>NZ_SELQ01000009.1 GCF_004145405.1 Salipiger sp. IMCC34102 | reverse complement strand
GATGCAGGTCCGCGACAAGGGCCCCCTCTGGATCGTCTACCCCTACGACGACACCCCCGAATACCGCTCCGAAGTCATCTACTCCCGCAGCATCTGGCAACTCGACAGGATCGAAGTCGCAGGGTAACCCGGAAGGGACACGCGGGTCATGGCTGATGCGGGAGGGATGGATCTGGCTTTCGGACCGCACAGGCGGCGACGGGTCGGGCGCAGTTTCGCGGTCGTCTCCGGCCTCGTGGTCGTGGCGGCGATCGTCTTCCTGACCTTCAACGTCTCTCGCGAGGTGCGCCTGCTGGGGTCGGCCAACTCCGACAACGTCCAGTGGTCGCTGGCCCAGACAGAGGTGGAGTTCCTCGAGTTCGCCACGCGGCTGGGGCGCACCGATCCCGACCTGAGCGACCTGCGGCGCAAGTTCGACGTCTTCTACAGCCGCATCGCCACGCTCCGCCAGGCGGATGTCTTCGCCGACCTGCGGAAGGACGCGACCTTCCGGTCGGAACTGGGCGAAATCCAGGCATTCCTGGAAGAGACCGTCCCCGTCATCGACGCCTCCGATGCGGATCTGCAATCCGGCCTGCCCGACCTGAGGGACCGCGCCGAGGTGGTCCGCGGGACCGTGCGGGGGCTGTCGACGGCGGGGCTCGACCTCTTTGCGGTGGCGTCCGACACGCAGCGCAGGGAAGTCGCCTCGACCATGATGGAACTGGCCGTGGCGCTTGCCATCCTGATCGGCATGCTGGCGCTGGCCGTGCTCTATCTTGTCCGGCTGATCCGGACGAACCAGCACCGCGAACGCCAGCAGGCGCAGACGGCGAACCGCATGAAAGCGATCCTCGGCACCTCTCTCGACGGGGTGATCGTGAGCGATGCGAAGGGCCGGATCGTGACCTTCAGCCCCGCCGCCGAGGCAATTTTCGGATACCGCGCGGAGGACGTCATCGGCCGCGACCTTGGCCGGGTCATCGTGCCGCCGCACCTGCGCGACGCCCATGACGCAGGCATGGCGCGGATGCGGGCGGGTGGCGAGAAGCGGGTGGTGGGCAAGGGACGCGTGCGGCTCGAGGCGATGCGCGCCGACGGCGATCTCTTCCCGGTGGAGCTGTCGATCCAGTCCTCGGTGACGGATGCGGGCCAGATCTTCATCGCCTTCCTGCGCGACATCTCGCGCCGCGTCGCGGACGAGGCGGAACTCGTCGCGGCCCGCGACACGGCGCTTGCAAACGAGAAGCTGAAGACGGAATTCCTGGCCACCATGAGCCACGAGATCCGGACCCCGCTGAACGGTCTTCTGGGCAACATGGACCTGTTGCGCGACACCCAGCTCAGCCCCCAGCAGGCGCGCTTCATGCGCAACATGGACACCTCCGGGCGGCTATTGATGCGCCATATCTCGGATGTGCTCGACATCACGCGCTACGACGCTGGCAAGATGAGCACCCGGTCCGAGCCGATGAACCTCTCGATCCTGCTGCAGGACATCGTCGACAGTCAGACCGGCATGGCCGCGGCCAACAAGACGGCGCTGGAATGGGGCTGGGAGGGGGAGCCGCAGAACTGGATCAAGTCCGATCACGACCGTCTGCAGCACGTGCTGATGAACCTGGTGGGCAATGCGGTGAAGTTCACGAGGGACGGCAAGATCACGCTGACGGTCCAGGCGAAACCGGCAGGCGAACGGATCGAGCTGTGCTTTGCCGTGACCGATACCGGACCAGGGATGGCACCGGATCTCGCCGCCCGGGTCTTCGACGATTTCGTGACCGGCAACGCCGCCTACGACCGGGAGGTCGGCGGCACCGGTCTTGGCCTGAGCATCGCCAAGCGGTTCGTCCGCGCCCTCGACGGCGAGATCGGGGTGGACAGCACGCTGGGCCAGGGCAGCACATTCTGGGTGAAGTTGCCCGTCGTTCCCGCCGAACCCGCCGCTGCCAAGCCGGTCGCAAAGAGGGCCGCGCTCCCCCCCGTTCCCGGGCCGGTCCGCCCGCTCGATGTGCTGGTGGTCGAGGACAACGAGATCAACCGCACGGTGGCCCGCGACATGCTCGAGGCGTCCGGCCACCGCGTGACGCTGGCCGTCGACGGACAGCGCGGCGTGGCCTGCGCCGCGACACGCCGGTTCGATTTGATCCTGATGGATATCAGCATGCCGGTGATGGACGGGCGCACGGCCACCCGTGCGATCCGGCAGGGCGCCGGGCCTTCGTCGGCGTCGCCGATCGTCGCGCTGACGGCCAATGCCATGCGCGAGGAGCAGGAAAACTTCATGACCGACGGGATGAACGGCATCCTGATGAAACCCTTGTCGAAGGCCGCCCTGGCCGAGGTTCTGGCCACCCATGGACAGGCGTCCGCGGTGGCCCCTACCGCGGTTTCGGCCGAACCCGCCGCCCCGGACCGGCCTGCGGCCTCCCCAACGCCCGCCAGTGATGTCGGTCCTGCGCCGGCAGCCCCCGCCGATGATACCGCCCCGGTCCTCGATGCCGCCCACAACGCCGAAGCCCGCGACGTGATGGGGGCCGCGGGCTACGAGAAGTTCCTGGGGCGCTTCGTGAAGGAGGTCGATGACCTGCTCGAGGGGGTCCGGGATGCCGCCGATACCGAACTCGATGACATCGCGGCCCGGGCCCACAAGGTCGCCGGCAGCGCGGCGGTTTTCGGGGCGGTGGCGCTGCGGGAGCGGTTGAAGGCGGTCGAGGCGGCGGCGAAGGCGGGCGGGCGCGATGCGGTCGCCGCGTCGCTCGCCGGTCTCGACGCGCTTTGGGCGCGGACCCGCGCGGCGCTCAGCGGGTGAGCAGGGTGGTGGCGCCGAGGATGCCGAAGATGCGGCCGATCTCGGCCACGTTGGTCACCGTGCTGTCGTAGCAGGCCAGCGCGTCGCCGGGCAGCAGGTAGGGGTCGTAGTCGTCGCGGTCGGCGCGGCGCACCAGATCCTCGATGTCGCGTTCGATCACCGCCGAGACGCCGGTCACCGGGTTGCGGCTGAACAGCACCGCCGAGCGGTCGGCGCTGGTGCTGCGCGGCCCACCGACGCAGTTGGCGTCGATCACCGCCTGCAGGTAGCGCGTGCCGTAGGGCACCTCCCGCACGGTCTGCCCGATGGCCGAGGAGGCATTGTCCGTCGCCGGCTGCGTCAGGTTCGACAGGAACAGGCTGACCCCCGGCGGGCTGATCGGGCTGGGCCGCATCAGGTCCCCCTGGAAGCAGCGCCGGCTCGGCACCCGGATCTCGTCCCCGGTCAGCAGCATGATGTCGACGGCGTTCTGCCCCTCGAAGACGCCGCGCATGTCCAGCCGGTAGAGCGCGCCGGCCCGCCGCACCTCCACCGCCGAGATGTCGGCGTCGGGGCGCACCCCGCCCGCGGCGCGCAGCGCGGCCGAGAGGTTGCGCGCCTCGGTCGAGGCGCCGAGGGCCGCCTGGCGCAGCACGTCGAGACCGTCCCCCGGGGTGCCGCCGATCTCGACCGCGCGGGGCTCGAAGACGGCCCCCGAGACCGCGACCGAGACGGAGGCGTAATCCGTCACCCGGACCGAAAGCTGCGGGGCCTGGGTGTAGAAGTCCCGCGCCCGCAGGCCGCGCAGGATGTCGGCCTCGACCTCTGCCGTGGACCGGCCCTGGGCGGGGATCGGGTCGAGGAAGGGCAGCTTCAGCGTGCCGTCGCGCGAGACCACGTAGGACCCGCTGAAGGTGGGATCCTCGCCCACGCGCACGTCCAGCAGGTCGTTGCGCGACAGACGCTCGCCGCGCAGGATCGCCTGGGCGAGCGAGCTGCCCTTGCCCAGCCCCGTCCCGTCGGCGTCCACCCCGCCCAAGGGCAGGCACCTGGCCGCGTTCAGCGCCTCCGAGCGCAGGTACATCGCCCCCGCCCGCGACACGGTCGGCTCGCGCCACTGCGCCTGGTAGGCCGCGCCCGGGGCCACCGGCTCGAGGTTGTCGGGCCGGTCGTAGCGGGTGCAGGCCGAGGCCAGCACCAGCAAGGGCAGCGCCCAGCGAAGAAGACAGGATCCGGGCAAGGCGCACCTCGGCTATGGGACGTTGCGTGAAGCCTAGGCCATTCAACCCACGCGGGCCAAGCACCGGCGGGCCCCCGGCCTATCCGGGGGGATAGGTTGTTGCGCTTTTGCGCGCCTCTCCTCCCCGGAGGCGCGCGCGACAGGGCCGCCCCCCATCCCCTAGAACAGACCCAGACACCGCCCCCCGGGAGACACCTCGCATGCAAACACCCACGCGCCAAAGCACGCTCGTCGCCAATCTCATGGCCTATGGCGCGTCCGAAGTGGCCTCGAAGGCGTCGCGGCTCATCGTCGTCATGGCCGTGGCCCGGACGTTGGACCTGACCCAGATCGGTGTGGCCGCGACGGCGATGGCGGCGGGCGACATCCTCAAGTCCCTGACGGAGAACGGTGTCGGACAGCGCATCATCGCCGCCCGCGACGAGGACCTCGAGGCGACCTGCGCCACCGCGCATCGCATCTTCTGGGGATGGAGCATCGCGATGTTCGCCCTGCAGGCGGCCATCGCGGCGGGTTTCTGGCTGACCGGGGCGAGTGCGACGCTCGCCCTGCTGATCCTGCTTCTGGGGGTCGAATACCTCTTCATGCCGGCGGGACTGGTACAGGTGGCCCTAGCCATGCGCGCGGGCAAGCTGCGCCACACGGCCTCCATCGCCGGGGCGCAGGTGGTGGGGGCCAACCTGATGTCGGTCCTCCTGGTGCTGGTCTGGCCGTCCGCGCTGGCGCTGATCCTGCCACGCCTGCTGTCCGCGCCGATCTGGCTGATCGCGGTGCGCCGTCTGCACCCCTGGACCCGCGATGCCGCGGCGGGTTTCGCGCCGCTGCGTCCCTTCGTCACCTACGGATGGGCCGTCCTTGGCGTGGAACTGGTCAAGGCAATGCGCCTGCAGGCCGACAAGCTGATCGTGGGGCTGCTGATGGGATCCGAGGCGCTTGGCCTCTACTTCATGGCCTTCAACGCGGGTCTCAGCCTGTCGAACGCCTTCACCATCGCCTTTGCTACTGTCCTTTTCCCGCATCTGACCCAAACCGCCGATCGCAACGCGGCCCTGCGTGGCAGCATCCTCAGCGGTGTCGGTCTGATCGGTCCGGTCGTGATCCTGCAGGCCCTGGCCGCCCCCTACTACGTGCCCGTCCTGTTCGGCGAGGGCTGGACCGGGATCGGCGACATCGTGGCGATCCTCTGCCTCGTGGCGATCCCCACGACCCTGTGGACCGCCGCCTCGGTCTGGCTGCGGGCCAACGATCGCCCGCAGGTGGAACTGGCCGTCACCGTCGCGCTCGCCGCCGGGGTCGTCGCCAACACGGTGCTGCTGGCCCCGCTCGGCCTGACGGCGGTGGCCACGGGCTATGCCGTCATCACCACCACCATCTTCATCGGCGCCTCGCTACCGGCCGTGCGCGCCGCCTTTTCCTCCCGCCCTTCCGAGGTTTGATCCCATGTCCCACTTCACCATCGTCATTCCCTGCTACAACGCCGCGACCACCTTGCCCGAGACGCTGGCCAGCATCGAGAAGCAGACCCATCATGGTTGGACCGTGATCTGCGTCGATGACGGATCGACGGACGACACGGTCGCCATCGTGCGCGCGATGTTCGAGCACAACCCGCGGATCACGCTGCTGCGCAATCGCGGCAAGGGGCCGTCGGATGCCCGCAACCACGGCGCTTCCCACGCGGGGCCCGGCACGGTCATCGCGTTTTGCGACGCCGACGACATCTGGTCACCGACCAAGCTGGAAGAACTTGCGCGCGCCTTCGCCGACCCCTCGGTGGACGCGGCCTACGGGCAGATCGCCTTCTTTCGGGACACACCGACGGATGCGGTGACCTTTTCGACCGTGCCGCAGGGGCCGCTCACGATCCCGATGCTGCTGGCCGAGAATCCGGTCTGCACCATGTCGAACATCGCCGTCCGGCAGGACAGCTTTGCAAAGACCGGCGGGTTCGACCCGGCGATCGTGCACAACGAGGACCTGGAATGGCTGATTCGCCTGGTCGGCGACGGCGCGATGATCCTCGGCATCGACAAATGCCAGACGTGGTACCGGACCAGTGCGGGCGGATTGTCCTCCGACCTCGAGGCGATGGCAGCCGGTCGCGAGACCGCGCTGCGGACCGCCACGCGCTACGGTCATGCCCCCGACCGCGCCGCCGAGGCGATCCACCAGCGTTACCTCGCGCGCCGGTCCCTGCGGCTGGGTCAACGGCGCACCGATGCGCTGCGCTACGCGCTGCGCGGGCTGGCGTTCTCTCCGGCCGCGTTCTTCTCGACCCCGCGGCGCGGGGTGCTGACGCTGGCCGCCGTCTGCGCGGCACTGGTCATGCCGCGGGGCCTGTCGGCGCAACTTTTCTCTCGCTGAGGGCGACGAAGACCGCCGGCAATACCGCGCGGTCGGCGCGTGCCGTCTGCCGTCCAGACCGGGCTTCGGGGACAACGTTCAATGTCGCGCCGCGCCGTTGCCTTTCCCTGCCGGTCCGACATTGACGGTGCCTTGGGATAGGCCTTTACTGGATGGGACCTATCGGCGCGGATCGCCACGTCCGGCGACGGCGGAGGGACTTGCGAAGGCGCGGACGTCGGAAGACGTGTCGCCAGCCATCCTGGACCCCTGCCGCGGATCGCGGCGGTGCATCATTGGAGGGTGATGCGCCGGTCGGGGAACCGACGAGACCGCGCCGTCGTGGCGCAATGACCATCTGGGAGGATGACCACATGACGAAGACGACCACCGCCACGGCCCTGTGCGCCTTGATGCTGGCCGCTGCCGGCAGCGCACAAGCGCAAACGACCTTGCAGGTGAGCCACTTCCTGCCCTCGGTGCACGGAATCCATACCGATTTCATCGTCCCCTGGACGGAGACCGTCGCCGAATGCGCTGGCGGCGAGCTGGAGTTCGAGGTTTCGGCCGCAGGCTCCCAGCTGGGCAACGTGGCGCGTCAGCAGGAACAGGTGCTCGCCGGCGTCGTGGATATCGCGCATGGGCTGCACGGGATTCCCCGGGGGCGGTTTCCGCGCACCTCGCTTATCGACATGCCCTTCCTGACGGACGACGCCGGGGCCGCGACGCAGGCGCTGTGGGATCTGTTCCCCGAGTACCTGGCCGAGGAATACGACGGTCTGAAGGTTCTCGCGCTGCACGCCCACAACGGCGGATTGGTGCATACCACCGACACGCGGGTCGAGACGATGGAGGACATGAACGGTCTTCGTATCCGTACGCCCAGCCCCGCCGTGTCCGAGATGCTCTCGGCGCTGGGGGCCGATCCGCAGGGACTGCCGCCCGGCGAGGTCTACGAGAGCCTGCAACGCGGCGTGATCGACGGAACGGTGTTCCCTTGGGATCCGGTCGCTAGCTTCGGCCTGAACGAGGTGCTGAACTATCACTTGGAGCTTGGCGCCTACACGGTGTCGTTCTTCTTCGTCATGAACCAGGACAGCTACGATGGCTTGAGCGAGACGGCGCGGGCCTGCATCGACGACAATTCCGGCGATGTGCTGGTCGCTAAGTTCGCCGACTGGTGGGACGACTGGGATGCGCCCGGCCGCGACGGGGCGATCGCCGCAAACCACGAGATCACGCAACTTTCCGACGCGGAACGCGCCCGCTGGGAGGAGGCCTTGCAGCCGATGATGGAGGCATATGTCCAATCGGTCGAGGATGCGGGCGTCGAGAACGCGGCCGAGATCTACAAGGCCATGCAGGACCGCGTCGCAGCTTACGAGGAAGACATCGCGGAATGAGGCGCGACGTTGCTGGCCCGGTTCTGGCGACGGACCTGCCCCGGCGGGGCGGCTGACGCCGTGTCGCTGATTGCGGGAATGGTCGGGTGGCTGGTTCAGGCCCTGGCCGTGCTGGGCGTCGCCTCTTACGGGGCGGCGGCGGTCGTGACGGTCGTCGACATCCTTGGGCGGCGGATCGGGCTGCCTGTGCTGGGGGTCGTGGACCTGGTGCAGCTTTTCGTCGTCGCCGGCGCATGGCTGGTGTTGCCCTACGCCTTCTTCACCGGAGCGCATGTCAGCGTGGACTTCCTGATCGAACGCCTGCCGCGTGGTCCGCGCCTGTCGCTTATCGCGCTGGCGGCGGCTGCGAGTCTTGGTTTGGTGGGGCTGATGCTGTGGCAAGGCTACCTGACGTTCCAGACCCGTACCATGTTCGGCGATACCTCCCAGCAACTGGGCATTCCCGTCGCGTGGTTCTGGTATCCCCTGCTGGTGGGGCTGGCGGTCTCGATCGTGGCGATCCTCGGACGGTTGTTGGTGCGTGATGAGTGACCCTGTTCTGGGACTTCTGGGGTTCGGTGCAGCACTCGTCCTGATCGCGCTCGGCCTGCCGGTGGCGATCTCGATGGGCGTGATCGGGGGCTTGGGGTACTGGTATCTCAACGGCTGGACCGGCGTCGCCTACGTCATGGGGTCGAGCCCGTTCGAATCGATCTTTCCCTATTCCTTTTCCGTCATACCGCTTTTCGTGATGATGGGGGTCTTCGCGTCGCACGCGGGGCTGTCGCGCGCGCTTTTCGATGTGATCGCCTCTTTCGTGGGCCACCGTCGCGGGGGGCTTGCGATCACCACCGTGGGGGCGAGCGCCGTCTTCGGGGCGATTTGCGGATCGTCGCTGGCGACCGTGGCGACCATCGGACGCGTGGCCCTGCCGCAGATGGACCAGCGCGGCTACGATCCATCCTTGTCGACGGCCACGGTGGCGGCGGGGGGCACGCTGGGCGTGCTGATCCCGCCCTCGGTCCTGCTGGTGATCTACGGGTTGCTCACGCAAAGCTCGATCGGCCAGCTGTTCATCGCGGCCCTCGTGCCGGGTCTGCTGGGTGCGCTGCTCTACGCGGGCGCCATCGCGGTGCGGGTGCGGATGCGCCCCGACCTCGCCCCCCGGTCCGACCGGACCGACTGGCCGGATCGGATGCGTCATCTGGGCCGCGTCTGGCCGGTCGTGGTGCTTTTCGCGCTCGTCATCGGCGGCATATACCTTGGCTGGTTCTCGCCCACCGAAGCCGCGGCCGTCGGGGCGGTCGGTGCCTTCGTCCTGGCGTTGGCGTCGGGAGAGTTGACCTGGGCCGCGCTGAAGGCGTCCGTCTTCGAGACGGCGGCGCTGACGGGAATGATCTACTTCATCCTGGTGGGGGCCGCGCTGTTCAACTTCTACCTCGAAACCACCGGATTGCCGCAGCTTCTGATCGAACAGATTCGCGCCGCGGGTCTCGGGCCCTTGGCGGTGATGGTCCTGATCCTGGTCTTCTACATCGTGCTGGGCTGTTTCATGGATTCGATGTCGATGATCCTGCTGACCGTCCCGCTTCTGGCCCCCGTCGCGCTGGAGATCGGCTACGACCTGATCTGGTTCGGCATAATCGTCGTCACGGTGGCCGAGATCGGGCTGATCACGCCACCCATCGGCATGAACCTGTTCGTGGTGCAGGCCGCGTCGCAGGGCGTGGCGCAAGGGACAGTGGTCCGCGGCATCCTGCCGTTCATCCTGGCGGACATCCTGCGGCTGGCCATACTGCTTCTATTCCCGGCCCTGATCCTGTGGCTGCCCGGTCAGGCGTTCTAGCACGGCATTCACGTTCCACTTGGGCAGCCGCACCGCTTGCTCACCGCGATCCAGGTTGGTCGCGATTGCGGTTAGTTTTACTGCAAGGCAGTCGCTTTGTCGTGTCGGGTTTAACCGCAGCGCGAAGACGTCACCCCCTTTTCGCGCGGTCGTCAAATTTGGGACACAACCTCGTGATGAAACCAAATCGAGTTTAATTTACGCGAATTAACTTTCATGCCGGTATGTTTCGAAGAATTGATGATCGCTCCCATACTCTGGAGCACGATCGGGATCAGCGCATTTGCCGCTCTCGTCCTGATCTGCACGGTTGTCTTTCAGAGTTTCAACGGCAAGATCCACTATGCGCTGGCTTTCCTCGCCATGATCTGGACCCTGCTGATGGTCGGGTTCGAAGCGTCTTCGCCGGGCTTCGATTGCCAGATCCATTTCGCGACGCTCGCGTGGGTCGGCCACGGTCTGGTGCCGGTGGCCTGGTACTTTTTCGTTCTCGCCTATGTCGATAACAACACCCATGGGCGGAAGGCCGGGCTTGCGCTCGCGATCTTGCCCACGGCCGTCTTCGTCTTCGCGGCCACGAATGCCTGGCATCACTTGCTCTATACCGATGCGACGGCCATTCCGACCGGGCAAACCTACATCGATTATGTGCATGGGCCGGGGTTCTACGCGATCGTCGGACTGTTCTACGCCTTCGCGGCGGCAGCAATCTTCTGCCTGATCCGGGCATTCGTCCGGGCAGAGCGATCCGCCTGGCCGCTTCTGGCCGCGCTTGTTCTCGTCACCTCGATGCCGGTCATCGGGAACCTTGCCTACATCGGCCTGGGCTTCACGGTCTACGGAGCCGATCCAACCCCCTTCATGTTCACGCTCGGACTGTTGCCGTTCACGTGGATGCTAATGACGAACAGGACGATGGACATGGCTTCCGTCGGGCGGAGCGTACTGTTCAACACCATGAGCGAGCCCGTGGTGATGGTCGACAAGCATCACGAGATCGTCCTGATGAACGCGGCGGCAAAGGCCTCGGCGCGGGAGCACGGCTTCCGCCGGTTCCGGGATGCACTTCGCACCAGTGTCGACAGGCTGGACACGCCGAAGGCGTATTCCCACCTGTCCCTTGGGGAACGGATCTACGAACCCCGTGTCCGCGAAGTCGGCAATCCGCTTGATCCCGTGGGGCGTCTGCTGGGGTGGAGCATCACCCTCGTCGACATCACGGACCGTATCGCGATCACCTTCCAACTGGAAGACGCGCTGAAAAAGGCGGATGCGGCCAGCCGCGCCAAGGACGAGTTCGTCTCTGTCGTCAGCCACGAGTTGCGGACGCCGCTGACCTCGCTCAGGGGCGGGCTGACGCTGGCGTTGAGCGGCCATCTGGGAGAATTGACGAAACCGATCCGCTCTTCTCTGGAGATCGCCAATCGCAACGGGATCCGGCTGTCCCGGCTCGTCGACAATATCCTGCTGACCCAGAAGATCGACCTCGAGGCGCTTTCACTGGATACGGCAACGGTCGACCTCGGCAAGCTTCTGGAAGACAGCTTCGACGAAAACAGGATGTATGCCGCGGGCCGGGGCGTGCGGCTGGTCATGCCGAACCGGGAGACATCCGCCATCGTCACCGGCGACGACTTCGCCATCCGTCAGATCATCGACAACCTGATTTCCAACGCGATCAAGTTCTCGAACGAGCACGGCATCGTCGAGGGCGCGCTCACGGTCGTGGACGGGCGGGTCAGGCTGTCGATCCGCGATACCGGCAGCGGGATACCCGATGGCATGGAAGACAAGGTGTTCGGGCGGTTCGAACAGTTGGAGAACGGCGGACAGGCCTTCGGTCAAGGGTCGGGCCTTGGCCTGCATATCTCGAAGCGTCTGGCCGAGCGGCTGTCGGGCAAGCTGTTCTACGAAAGTCGTGTCGGCTTCGGCACCACCTTCCACCTGGAATTCGCCCAGGCGGGTCAACTGGGCGAGCAACCCCTCGTGCCGTCGTATTGCGCCTAAGTCGGGCCATCTGCCGATCGGGGGCCGTTCAAGGCACCGCCTTACTCACATCCTGCGGGAGGCTACTCGCGCTCCACGTCTTGGTCGAGCAGGTCGTCTTCCCCCCGGCGTTCTGCCGCGACGAGGGGGATCAACGCATGCTCTTCCGATTTGCTGGTCGACTCGGACGGGACCTCCGGCTGAGGCGGCCGCGCGGGCGAGGGGGGCTTGGCCGGCGGTTCCGCGGCACCCGGCAACCCTTCGAGCCGGATGCGGTACGTGGTGTCGGGAATGGCGACGCCGGCGGCCTCGATCGCTTCCTTGACCAGTCGGATCGCATCCCCGCGGGCGGAGCTGAAGCCGGTCACGGTCTGGTCGATCCATCCCGTGACACGCAGGACGGCACCTGGCTCCGCGATGGTCTCGATCCAGACCAGTTCCTCGGGATCGTCGAGCACGAAGGGCAGGGCCCGCAGCGTATCCTGCGCCAGCCGGCGGGTCGCTTCGAGGTCGGCGTCGGGGTCGATGCCGATGTCGAAGGTGAACCGCCGCGCGGGGTTCTGGGTGTAGTTCACGATACGGCCCTTGAAGACCGTCGCGTTTGGGATGCGGATGTGATTGCCGTCGAGCGACAGCAGGATCGTCGCGCGGGAGTTCAGCCGGATCACGCGGCCCACGTCCCCCTCGATCTCGATCAGGTCGTTCGGCAGGAAGGGTTGCCGGACGCTCAGCATGATCGAGGCGACGAAGTTCTCCACCGTGTCGCGGACCGCGAAGCCGATGGCCAGGCCGATGATGCCTGCCGCCCCCAGGATGGTTCCCAGAAGCGCCACCGCCCCGACGAGGTCGAGGGCAATGACGATCCCCATGATCCCGCAGGCCACGCGAAAGGCCTGGCGGTAGATGCCAGCGATGAAGGCGTTCGGGGCTAGCCGGTCCCAGACCCGCAAGCGCGCGAGGAAGAAACCCAGTGCTGTGATCGCGGCAAAGGCGATGGCCGCGACGAAGAAGAGCGGCAAGCGGGCGATGAACTGCTCCAGGCGCGCACGGAACCGATCGAAGGCGGGATTGATCTGCTGGGCGATGTCGTCCGAGGTTGCAAGCTGGCTCTGGACCGCCACGACCCCTTCCAGCCGCTCGGCAATGTTTGCGACGGTGTCGGCGATGGCCGGATCGGCGATGTCGCCCGCCAGGGTGACGACCCCTGCGTCGACCGAAATTGCGATCCCCGCGTAATCGAGGGCCGCCACGATGGACCGGAGCCGCGCCGCGATGGCGTCGTCAGCAGGTGCGCCGTCGACCGAGACGGTGGGCCCCGGCGCATCGCCCTCCTGGGCAAGGCCCTGCGCGGCAAGGAGGGTGAGGAACAAGATCACGAGAAGGCGTTTCATGCCTCTTGATAGCCGCTTGCTCGCCGATCATCCATCTGGTTCGGCAAGCGGACGCCGCATTCGCTGGATGGTGTCGCTCGCGTCCCTGCGCCACGATGCAGGATGCGCCGGAACACGGCGACGGCTGTCGGATACGCGATGGAAGCTGATATCCCTGTCAGGATGGGAGCGAAGGATTGCAAGTCGCGGGTTGCCGACCCCTGGTGCATACGGCGATGCGCCGGACCCCCGCCGGTCTATGCGCCGGACCGATCCGCGCTATCGACAGGAGCGACTGGCGAGGGGCCGAGATCACCTGCGCTCTTGCGGGCCAGCGCGGCGGCGATGGAATCGAGCAAAGGAGGCATCCTGTCCGCAAGCGGAGAGGTCTTTCGCCAGATCAGGCCGATCGTCCGCGTGGGCGCAGGCGGTGCGAACCGGGAAACCGTGACCGCGGCACCGCGGCTTTCGAGAGCCACGGCCATCTCTGGTAAAAGCGTCAGACCCATTTCGGCACCGACCATCTGCACGAGCGTCGACAGGGACGTGGCATCCAGACCGCTTGCGGTCGTAGGGCTGCCGACCCCACAAAACGACAGGGCCTGATCGCGAAAGCAATGTCCTTCCTCCAGCAGCAGCAGACCCATGTCAGGCAAGGCGTGACGGTCTGGCGGTGGAAGGCCGCCGTCCCGTGCAGGGCGGACGAGCACGAAGGATTCCGAGATCAGCGCTGCCTCCTGCAGCGACGGCTCGGACACGGGCAAGGCGACGATGGCCGTGTCGATCCGCCCGTCCTTCAACTCATCGACCAGCGCCTTGGTCGTCGTCTCCCGGATGCGAACCTGGAGGTTCGGGAAGTCTTGCGACAGTTGCCTGAGGAGCCACGGCAGGATGTAGGGGGCGACGGTCGGAATCACACCGATCCGCAGCAGGCCCCGAAGGCCGTCCTGCGCGACCCGGGCAAGATCGGTCAGGTCATCGACGGCGCGCAGGATGTCCTGCACGCGCGGTCTGAACCGTTCGCCGAATTCCGTCAGGTGCAGGCTGCGGTGGCCCCGTTCGAAGAGCGGCAGTCCCAGCATCGCCTCCAGCGCCTGTATCTGGACCGACAGCGCGGGCTGGGAGATTGCGCAAAGATCGGCCGCGCGACCGAAGTGGCCATGTTGGGCGAGCGCTTCGAAGTAGCGGAGTTGTTTCAATGTCGGATCTGCCATAACCCAAAGTTATCGCATCCATACGTAGACGCAACTTAAACCGATGATCGTTTTGCGTTATGCCGACGTCATCCCGGCCCGGTAGACCGGGCCAGTCTCATGCGAAGAAGAAGGACCTGCCTCATGATGGACGGAAGCGACACCTCCGGCGGATGCCCCGTTATCCACGGTGCCACGACCCACACGACCAACCGCGGCCGGTCGAACCGGGAATGGTGGCCGAACCAGCTGAACCTGAAGATCCTGCACCAGAACCTGCCGCAAACCCAGCCGATGGACGAAGGCTTCGACTACCGCGCGGCGTTCCAGACGCTCGACCTCGCCGCGGTGAAGGCCGACTTGGCCGCGTTGATGACCGACAGCCAGGACTGGTGGCCCGCCGATTACGGACATTACGGTCCGTTCTTCGTGCGGATGGCCTGGCACAGCTCCGGCACCTACCGCACGGCCGACGGGCGCGGCGGGTCGTCTTCCGGCTCGCAGCGGTTCGCCCCGCTGAACTCTTGGCCGGACAACGGCAACCTCGACAAGGCCCGCCGCCTGCTGTGGCCGATCAAGCAGAAGTACGGCAACGCGCTCAGCTGGGCAGACCTGTTCATTCTGACCGGCAACGTCGCGATGGAGACTATGGGCTTCAAGACCTTCGGCTTCGGCGGCGGTCGCGAAGATATCTACGAGCCCGAGGAAGACATCTACTGGGGGATGGAGGACACCTGGCTCGACGGGGCGGCGCGCTACGGCGACCAGGCCGAGGGGCGCTACCTCGAAAACCCACTGGCCGCCGTGCAGATGGGCCTGATCTACGTCAACCCCGAAGGCCCCGACGGCAATCCCGATCCGGCAGCCTCGGCCCATGACATCCGCGACACCTTCGGCCGCATGGCCATGGGCGACGAAGAGACCGTCGCCCTGATCGCTGGCGGTCATACCTTCGGCAAGGCGCATGGCAACGGCGATGCCACGATCCTGGGCGCGGAGCCCGAGGGCGGCGCCATGGAGGACATGGGCTTCGGCTGGAAGAATCCTTTCGAGACCGGCCACGGCGAACACACCGTGACCTCCGGCCTCGAAGGTGCCTGGACCCAAAAGCCCACCGCCTGGGATAACGGCTACTTCGAGACGCTCTTCGGCTACGAATGGGAGCTGACGAAATCGCCCGCCGGTGCGCACCAGTGGAAACCCAAGGGCGATGCGGGCGCGGGCACGGTGCCGGATGCGCACAATCCCGGCAAATCGCACCAGCCGATGATGTTCACCTCGGATCTCGCGCTTCTGGCGGACCCCGTCTACCGCGAGATCGCCGAGCGGTTCCGCAATGATCCCCAAGCCTTTGCCGATGCCTATGCCCGCGCGTGGTTCAAGCTGACCCACCGCGACATGGGGCCCAAGGTGCGCTATCTGGGCGACGAGGTGCCGCAGGAAGACCTGATCTGGCAGGACCCGATCCCCGCCTGGGAGCACGAGGTCATCGGAGACAGCGACGTCAAGGAGCTGTCGCAGCAGATCCTTGCCAGCGGTCTGTCGGTGCCCGATCTGGTGCACGCCGCCTGGTCCTCGGCCTCGACCTTCCGCGGGTCGGACAAGCGGGGCGGGGCCAATGGCGCGCGCATCCGTCTCGCCCCGCAGAAGGACTGGGAGGTCAACGATCCCGCACGCCTGGCGAACACCCTGCAGGTCCTGGACGGCATCCGCTCGAAGTTCGGCAAGCCGGTATCCCTGGCCGACATGATCGTGCTGGGCGGCACGGCGGCGGTCGAGAAGGCCGCGCGGGACGCGGGTTTCGACGTCTCGGTGCCTTTCACCCCCGGCCGGGCCGACGCCACCGAAGAGCAGACCGACGCGGAAAGCTTCGAGCCGCTGGAGCCGAAATCCGACGGGTTCCGCAACTACCAGCTGAAGAGCTACACCGCCTCGCCGGAGGAACTCCTGGTCGATCGGGCCCAGCTTCTGACCCTGACCGCCCCCGAGATGACGGTGCTGGTGGGTGGCCTGCGGGCGCTCGATGCGAACACGGGCGGCGTACAGTACGGGGTCCTGACGGATCGTCCGGGTCAATTGACCAACGACTTCTTCGTCAACCTGCTGGACATGCGAGTCGAGTGGAAACCCGACGGCGAGGGAGCGACGACCTACACGGGGCGCGACCGCAAGACCGGCGAGACCCGGTGGACCGGAACGCGCTGCGACCTGGTCTTCGGCTCGAACTCGCAATTGAGGGCCATCTCAGAGGTCTACGCCCAGAGCGACAACGCCTCGAAGTTCGTCCAGGATTTCGTGGCCGCCTGGACCAAGGTCATGAACGCCGATCGGTTCGACCTAGCCTGAACTGGGTTGATTGCCATCCGCCCCGCCCCTTTAAAGGGGCGGGGCGGTTCCCATGCAAGGCGCGCCACCTTCCTCCCATGATCACGCAAAACCGCAAGCCGCCGCGATTGAACACTTCTACAGCATGGCACCGATCGCCCAAGGCGAGTTCGCTCCACGCCTCGTCGCGGAGTGAGGGTCAGCATCGGGCGACCGCGCGCGACCAAGGGCTGAAGCCCTACCAACGCACTGGAAATCTAGGAAAAGCCTCGGACGGAGGTGGTCTGGCGGAGACGAAGGGATTCGAACCCTCGAGACCCTTCCGGGCCTACTCCCTTAGCAGGGGAGCGCCTTCGACCACTCGGCCACGTCTCCGCTGACCCGTCTAACGGCGACGTTTGGGCAGGACAAGGGAATTATTGGTGGACCCGGGGCATGAAACGACGTTTCCGACTGGCGTTCGACCTATCGCCCGACGCTGCAATCTCAAGAGGCTCTGGTGCACCGGTTGCTTGTTTTGAGCAGCGCATCGGTAGGATGTATCGAAGGGTTTGCCGCTTCGGTTCATCGTGACGATCCGACCGGAACGGGGCCCAATAGTCTTAAAAATATCACTCCGCCGAGGAATATCGCCCGCGGTTCCGATGCTGGTATAAAGTCGCGAAAGACGCCTTTCGCAGCGCCGCGTCGAAGGCTCGCCCGCCTTTCGCCCGTCCCGGCGATCGTTAAAATTTCAAGCGCATTTTTGCCCGGCAGCGCGGACTGCGTCAGCCCTCGGGGCCGTAAAGCAGTTGCTGTGCGGCACCGGCGAGGGTGAGGTAGACGCTCGTCACGATCAGGCCGATGTCGACGAGGGGGATGTTCTCGAACCCGCTGAGTGCGGCCCAGCTGGCGAAGAACACCCAGGCCACCGACATGGGCAGGGTCAACATGCTCCAGCGTTTCGTGCGGGTGGGGTGGACGAATTTCACCGGCAGGAACATCGCCACGGACAGCACGATCGTGAGGCCAAGACAGACCCACCACGGCGGGGTCAGCGCGAAAAGCACCAACACCAGCATGTTCCAGCAGCCCGGAAAGCCGCGGAAGCTGTAGTCGGTGGTCTTCATACGCGTGTCCGCGAAATAGAGCGCCGATGTATAGGTGATGACGATGATCGCCACCCAGCCGGACCAGCCGTCCATCAGGCCGGATCCGTAAAGCGCGTAGGCGGGAATGAACACGTAAGTGAGATAGTCGATAATCAGGTCGAGCAGCACGCCGTCGAACATGGGCGCGTTGGTGTGGACGTCGTAGCGGCGGGCGAGGGGGCCGTCGATCCCGTCGACCCAGAGTGCCGCGACCAGCCAGACGAACATCATCGACCAGTCGTGCTGAACGGCTTCCAGCATGGCGAGCATCGCGAGGACAGCGCCGGTCGCGGTCAGAAGATGGACGCCGAGGGCTTTCTGGGCTGGGGTCATGGGATCCTCTGCTTGGACACGGGATGCAGACGGGGCTGCCTTCTCTCACGATGTAGCATGCACTGGCAGAAGGCCAGCGGAGTTCAGGCGCGCGGGTGGGCTGCGTCGTAGACCTCCATCAGGCGCGCGCTGTCGACGGAGGTGTAGGCCTGCGTGGTGGAGAGGCTCGCGTGGCCGAGCAGTTCCTGGATCGCGCGCAGATCTCCCCCGGCGGCCAGAAGATGGGTTGCGAAGCTGTGGCGCAGCGCGTGGGGCGTGGCGCTGGCCGGCAGGCCCAGTTGCATGCGCGAGGCTGCCATGACCTTCTGCACCGCGCGCGGGTTCAGCGGCCCGCCCCGGATGCCGCGGAATAGCGGCGCGTCGCGGGTCAACTCATGCGGGCAGAGCCTGGCGTAGGCGTCCACCGCGGCGCGGGCGGCGGGGACGACCGGAACGACCCTTTCCTTGCCACCCTTTCCGGTGATGCGCAGCACCTCCGGCAGGGGCAGGGCGCGCCCGGTCAGGCCCAGCGCTTCGGAGATGCGCAGCCCACAGCCCCATAGCACGGTGACGACGGCCACGTCGCGGGCGGCGACCCAAGGCTCCTCGGACTGGCATTCGACCCGGTCGATGATCGCGCGGGCGGCATCGACTTCCAGCGGGCGGGGCAGTTTCGCGGTGAACTTGGGCGCGCGGATCGACAGGACGGCCGTGGGCTCGAACCCCTCGCGGTCCGACAGCCAGCGATAGAAGCTCTTCACCGCCGAAAGTTCGCGCGCCAGCGATCTTGCGCCGACCCCGCGGGCGCGTTCGTGGGCCATCCAGGCGCGCATGTCGGTGGTCGTGATCCGCGCGATGGGGCCAAGGCCGACCTGCTCTGCGTGGTGCATCTGCATGAAGGACAGGAACCCCGCCACGTCGGCCCTGTAGGCGGTGATCGTGGTCTCCGCGGCCCCTTGCAGAGCCTGACAATGCGCAAGCCAGCCGGTCAGGGCCGCTGAGAGCTGCGGCGAGATCACGCCGCGCCCGAGTCCAGCCAGCGTTTCATCACACGCTCGAACACGCCGCCGAAGAAGCCCAGCAGATCGGTCCCCTGCTGCGCGGTGAAGAGGTGCGGATCCTCGGAGCCCATCACCAGCATTCCGGGCAGGCGACCCGGACCGAGGTCCAGCTTCAGGCAGGCCTCGGAGCGGATGAAGTCGGCATCGTCCCCGGGGATCAGCGTGCCCTGGCCCTGCACCTGCCGCAGCGTCACGGGGCGGACCGGGATGTCGCGTCCCCCGGTGATGTAGCGGTCGCAGAACCCCGGCTCTCCCACGCTCAGAACGGAACCCAGCGTGCGCACCGCGGGATCGTCGGGGCTGGCTTGCGATTCAAGGACGAGGCGCATCCGATCGACGCGCAGCGTATCCGCGACGTCGCCCGCCAGATCCGAAAGGAAGGTCTCGAATCGCGGCGCTTCCATCAGGCGCAGCACGGCGCGATGCACCTGGTTCGTGCCGGCGAGATTCTCGTAGGCCGCGGCGATGACCGAGCGGTGGGTATCCTCCAGCCGGTCGAGCCGGGTCTCGAGCCGCTCCATCGCGACGCCGCGCAGGTCGACGACATTGCCGCCCATCGCGTTTTCGTTCGCGGCGACCAGCGCGCGCATGATGTCCTTGTCGTCCAGAACGAGGTCGGGATCGGACAGGATCTGGTCCCGGAGAGGACCGGTGAGGGGGGATTGGCTGCTCATGTCGCTTGGGTCTCTTTGGACTGTTTTCGGCGAGACTACATCCTGCGGTCGCGGGCGCACAGCCCTCGGGCCGAGGTCGGGCGGATGTGATGCCGCTCGGAGACAGGCGGTCGGCGGAACTCTGCGCGTGCCTGTTTCCTGGGCGGACCGTGGATGCGCGCCTTATCTGATGCAGAAAAGTAACCCCGCAGGCGGATTTTCGACACTGCACAAACGGGCGGCTTGGCGGAGGCACGGGAGCGACCTAAGTGTTCCCATCGAGTGGATGATCAACGCTCAAGGCGCGCCCCGGAAACGGGGCGCGCTTTTTTTCCTTTTGCGGAATGGCTTTGGACCTGGGCGGCACCGGTCTTGTTCGGTGACGATGTTCCCGCAAGAATGCGGGACCCGGCTTGCGGACCGCGGGCGGGCTTGGCCTTTGGCTGCCAAGCCATTACCTCGTGGGGACCCTTTCGCACCTTCGGTCCCACTCTCAGGTCGCCATGACCCCATCCCATTTCCCCCAAGGTACGCTTGTCGGCGTGCTGACGACCCAGCCGCTGGGCCGGGTGCTGGACTACAAGGCGCCGGAGGGCGGCTGTTTTCTCGGCGCCTTCGTCGAAGTGCCGCTGGGGCCGCGCAAGGTTCTGGGGGTCGTCTGGCAGGCGGGGGCCGGGGATTACGACGCAGCGAAGGTCCGTTCGGTCATCCGCGTGCTCGACGTGGCCCCCATGCGCGACGAGATGCGCAGCTTCTTGGCCCGCGCGGCTGACTACACGCTGACCCCGCTCGACCAGATGCTGCGGCTGGCCACCCGCGCCCCGGGGCTGGGCGATCCGCCCGGCACCCGCAAGGTCTACCGGCTGGGCGACACGGCGCCCACGCGCCAGACCGACGCCCGCGCCCGCGTGCTGGATGTGCTGCGCGACTACGGCGGCCTGTCGTTCACGGGCAAGGAACTTGCGGACATGGCCGGCGTCGGCGTCTCGGTCGTGAAGGGCCTGGCCAAGCAGGGCGCCGTCCGCGAAGAGGACGCCCCGCGCGACACGCCCTATCCCGCGCTTGATCCCGATCACGGTGGCAAGGCGCTGACGGAGGATCAGGCGCAAGCGTCCGAGGTGCTGCGCGGCGGTCTGCGCGACGGCATCTACGGCACCACGCTGCTCAAGGGCGTGACCGGCTCCGGGAAGACCGAAGTCTACCTCGAGGCGGTTGCCGAATGCCTGCGGCAGGGGCGACAGGCGCTGGTCCTGCTGCCCGAGATCGCGCTGACAGGCGAGTTCATCGAACGGGTCGAGGCGCGGTTCGGGGCGCGGCCCGCCGAATGGCATTCCGGCGTGACCCAGACCGAACGGCGCCGCGTCTGGCGGATGGTCGGGCAGGGGGACGCGCCGATGGTGGTCGGCGCACGCTCGGCGCTGTTCCTGCCTTACCGCGACCTTGGGCTGATCGTCGTCGACGAGGAACACGACACCTCCTACAAGCAGGAGGATGGCGTGCTCTACAACGCCCGCGACATGGCGGTGCTGCGCGCGGCGGGCCTGTCTGCACAGGTGGTGCTGGCCTCCGCCACGCCGTCTCTGGAAAGCTGGGCCAACGTCGAGGCAGGCAAGTACCGCCGCCTGACGCTCACCGCGCGGTTCGGCGCGGCGGTGCTGCCGAAGATGCGCGCGATCGACATGCGCGAGCAGGACCTGCCGGGCGGCCGATGGGTGTCGCCCGCCCTGCGCGCGGCGATGCAGGACCGGCTCGACCGCGGCGAGCAGAGCCTCGTGTTTCTCAACCGCCGCGGCTACGCGCCGGTGACGCTGTGCCGGGCCTGCGGGCACCAGATCGGCTGCGATCACTGCGACGCGCGCATGGTCGAGCACCGCTTTCTCAAACGGTTAATGTGCCACCAGTGCGGCGAGACGAAACCGATGCCCACCGTCTGTCCGTCCTGCGGAGCGGAGGACAAGCTTTCCGCCGTGGGCCCCGGCGTCGAACGGATGGGCGAGGAGGTGACGGAGCTGTTCCCGCAGGCCCGCGTGGCGGTGCTGTCGAGCGATCTCTATGGGTCCGCCCGCGCGATGAAGGCGCATATCGCGCAGATCGCGGAAGGGGCGGCCGATATCGTGATCGGCACGCAGCTGGTGGCAAAGGGGCACAACTTTCCGAATCTGACGCTGGTAGGGGTGATCGACGCGGACCTCGGGCTGCAGGGCTCCGATTTGCGCGCCGCCGAGCGGACGTTCCAGCTGATGCGGCAGGTGGCCGGGCGCGCGGGCCGGGCGGACAAGCCGGGCGAGGCGCTTTTGCAGACCTACCAGCCAGACCACGCCGTGATCCGCGCCACCATCGCGGGCGACGAGGAGGCCTTCTGGGAGGCCGAGGCCGCCGAGCGTCGTGCGGCGGGCGTGCCGCCTTACGGGCGCATGGCGGGGATCGTTCTGTCCTCGACCGACGTGCAGGAAGTCTTCGATCTGGGTACGGCGATGGCGCGTCAGGATGCACCCCTGCGCCGTATCGGGGCGCAGGTCTTTGGCCCCGCACCGGCCCCCATCGCGCGGATCCGGGGGCGCCATCGCGTGCGCCTTCTGGTGAAGGCCGACAAGGCCGCGCCCTTGCAACGTGCCCTTGCCGATTGGGCCGGGCAGTTCAAGTTGCGGGGCGAGATGCGCATGGCGATCGATATCGATCCGCAAAGCTTTTACTGACGCGCAGGTTTACCTTTCGGTCATCTTCCGGTGCAATCTTGCCAGAGGGCAGGCGGCCCCCTATCTTGACGTCACGCACATGAAAGGTAGCCCCCATGTCATCCGGTCCCGACCCCGTCGTCGTCTGATCCGAAACTGTCCGAAAGACGGTTTTCTGCGCGCAGCGCCGCCTGCGCGGTCAGGATCGTCGGGTAGTGCTCTTCTAATAGATCCAAAACCTTGCGCCCGTCGTCCCGGGCGGCTGCGATCTGTGTGTTGATGCGGTCCATCACCTTCAGCTTTCCGTTCGTAGAGATCGTCGCGTAGCTGGGCAGGTTCAGCCCGGCGATCTGGACGTGGATCTTCTCCATTCGACCGTAGAACCGGATGAGGGACCCGATCAGCGCATCCTCCAGCAAGGGAAGCTCCGCCAGGCGCGAATGCCAGATCGCATCGTGCCGCGCGTCGGTCATATGCGGAATCGTACCCGTGCGACGCTCCATCGCCTCTCGAATATCCTCGATCTTGACGCCGTTGGCGGCGGCGTCGGCCAGTTCGGCCACGTTGAACCGGACCTCGGCGTAGAGCGCGCGCACGAGCTGGTCGCGACTGCGCCGCCGCGCGCGCCAGGCGGCGACGGCGTCCAGCAGTTGCTTGAGCCCCCACAGGATCACCGTCACCGAAGCGGTGAACAGGGCGACCTGCAGGCGCGGATCGAGAGGGGTGGCGTCCATGCCCCATGGGGGCGCAGACCTGTCCCGTCGTCAAGCCGTCGCATGCGGCTGTTCGTGCGCGAACGGGGCAGGGCGCCTTCACGGCCAACCCGGCAACAGCACGCTCGACCGCGTCCTGCGCCATCGACGTGCGACTCGCCAAAACCCGCGCCACGGCGTAGAGCCGTGTCATGAAGATTGTCAAACTCTCCGAAGCGACCGCCCTGCCTATTTGGCGCAGGCCTATTGCCCTGTTGTTCCTGGTCGCGATGGCGATGCCGATCGCGTTCTCCACGTGGTCGGCGCTCCTGAACAACTTCGTGGTCGAGGTCGCGGGCTTCGACGGGGCCGACATCGGCCTGCTGCACACGGTCCGAGAGATACCGGGTTTCCTTGCGATCGGGGTCATCGCCTTGATCATGGTCTTTCGAGAGCAGGTCCTGGGCCTCGTCGCCCTGCTGCTCCTTGGCGTCTCGACGGCGGTGACCGCGTGGTTTCCCCAGATGGGCGGAATCCTCGCGATCACGATGCTGTCGTCGATCGGGTTCCACTACTTCGAGACGGTCAACCAGTCGCTGCAGCTGCAGTGGATCGACCGGGACCGCGCGCCGCAGACGCTGGGCTGGATCATGGCGGCGGGATCGGGGGCCACACTCTTGGCCTACGTCGCCATCGTCATGACCTGGGAGACGTTCGATCTGTCCTACAACTTCGTCTATCTCGCCTCCGGCGGGATCACGGCGGCGATCGCGGTCTTCGCACTGCTGGCCTATCCGCAGTTCGAGGCCCCGCATCCGCAACTCAAGACCTTCGTGCTGCGCCGGCGCTACTGGCTCTACTACGCGCTTCAGTTCATGGCGGGCGCGCGGCGGCAGATCTTCGTGGTCTTCGCGGGCTTCATGATGGTCGAACGTTTCGGCTTCGAGGTGCACGAGGTCACATCGCTCTTCCTCGTCACGCTGATCGCAAACGTGCTGATCGCGCCCGTCCTGGGGCGGATCGTCGCGATCTTCGGGGAGCAGCGCGCGCTGTTGTTCGAATACATAGGCCTGATGCTGGTGTTCCTGGCCTACGGCGGGGTCTACCTGTTCGACTGGGGCATGGCGGTCGCGGCAGCGCTCTACGTGATCGACCATATCTTCTTCGGCCTTGCGCTGGCGTTGAAGACCTATTTCCAGAAGATCGCCGACCCCGGCGACATCGCCCCCACCGCGGCGGTGGCCTTCACCATCAATCACATTGCCGCGGTCTTCCTGCCTGTTCTGCTGGGATTGCTCTGGCTGGTCTCGCCCGGGCTGGTGTTCGGGCTGGCGGCAGGCATGGCGGGGGTGTCGGTCTGCCTGGCGCTTCTGATCCCGCGCCACCCGGTTCCGGGGCACGAGACACGGCTCGGCGCAGCGCCCGTGGTGGCCTAGAAACGGCGCGGTGGCGATCCTATATCAGGGACAACCCCAAAGAGGAGTGTTCCCATGTTCTTCATGTCCCGCGCCAAGTCCGAAATGGTCAAACCCGAGGACGCGCTGCCCGGCCGCGATCAGCCCATTCCCACCGAACGCCAGCATCACGTGCTGGACACCGACATCAAGGACGTCCCCGAGGGCATGGAGATCGCCATTTTCGGCATGGGCTGCTTCTGGGGCGTCGAACGGATGTTCTGGAAGCTCGACGGCGTTCACTCCACCGCCGTGGGCTACGCCGACGGCTACACGCCCAATGCCACCTACGAAGAGGTCTGCTCCGGCAAGACCGGCCACAACGAGGTGGTGCGCGTCGTCTATGATCCCGCGAAGGTCAGCTACGAGCGCCTTCTGCAGGTGTTCTGGGAAGGGCATGACCCCACGCAGGGCATGCGCCAGGGCAACGATGCGGGTACGCAGTACCGCTCTGGCATCTACGTCATGAACGACGCCCAGCGTGCGGCGGCGGAGGCCAGCAAGGCCGAGTTCCAGCCGCGCCTGACCCAGTCGGGTTACGGCCAGATCACGACGGAGATCGTCGACGCCCCCGAGTTCTACTTCGCCGAAGGATACCACCAGCAGTATCTGTCCAAGAACCCCAATGGCTACTGCGGGATCGGCGGCACCGGGGTGACATGCCCGATCGGCACGGCGGCCTGAGCCGCACCGCGACAGACACCGACCCCCGCCCGACCCGGCGGGGGTTTTTCTTTGCGCGCAGCCGGGCTAACGGACTGGCCAAAGGAGTTATGACATGACCACCTGGACCGCGATCACCACCACGACGGGCCGCGCGCCCGCCGACCGCCTTGCGCTTCGGTTGGAGGGCTTAGATCCCGAACCCACCGGCATCGGCGTCTTCGAGGTCGAGGACGGATCCGGCCTGTTCGAGGTCGCCTGCTATTTCGATGACGCCCCCGACCCCGTGCAACTCGCCGTGCTGGGGGCGACCGAGGCGGCGGCGGAGTTCCGGATATCCGAGGTGCCCGACGAGGACTGGGTTGCCAAGGTCCGGCGCGACTTGCCGCCGGTCGAGGCGGGACGGTTCTTCGTCTACGGCAGCCACGATGCCGACAAGGTGCCGCCGGGCCGGATCGCCTTGCTGATCGAGGCGGCGATGGCCTTCGGCACCGGTCACCACGGTACGACACTGGGCTGCCTGCGCGCCTTCGACCGGCTGGTGGAGGCGGGCTTCGTCCCGATCAACGCCGTTGATATCGGCGCAGGCACAGCCGTGCTCGCCATGGCTGCGGCCCATATCAGCTCGAACCCGGTCATCGCCACCGACATCGACCCGACCGCCGTCGAGGTCAGCCGCGCCAATGTTACCGCCAACGGGCTCGACGGGCGCGTCACCTCGCACGTGGCGGCAGGCTTCGCGTCGGACGTGCTGGCGCAGGCCGCACCCTTCGATCTGGTCTTCGCCAATATCCTCAAGGGTCCGCTGATCGCGCTTGCTCCCGACATGGCGCGCAGCACTGCACCGGACGGGATGGCAATCCTGTCGGGGATCCTCAACGAGCAGGCCGAGGCGGTCGCGAAGGTCTACCAGGCTGAGGGGTTCACCGTCTCGCACCGCGACACGATCGGCGACTGGACCACGCTTTGCCTGCGCAAGGACTGATCGCCTTGGCAATTGGCTAACCATGTCATCGGCATGCCGCAATCCCGGGGCCAAGTCGCGTCGGGGGCACGCAACAAGGTAGGCACAATGGCTTTTTCCAGTCGGAAGAAGACGTCGAACATGAGGTCCGAGACAGGCTCCGCCCGACGCGTGCCGGTTAGCCGATTCCGGCGACGAATCCGGCGCGACAAGCTGCGGGGCGTGTCGATCCTCGTGCTGACCTACGTGATGCTGAAGGTGAGCGCCATGCTGCTGCTGGGGCCCGGGGTCTATGCGGTGAAGGTCGACAAGATCGCCTCGGCCGGCACCTTTCCCGAGCGCGTCATCGCCTGGGCGATGACGCCGGACGCGGCCACGGTGAAGCTGGCGCATGTCCTCGTCAACTTCGGGCCCTGAGGACGAGGGCAGTCGCCTGCCTCGCCTTTAAGGCTCAGCGGACGATGCGGCCGCGGGCGACGTCTTCGATGTCGGCGCGGGTCAGGCCCAGGTCGTCCAACTCTCGGGTCGTGAGTTTCGACAGTGCCTTGCGGGTCACGCGGGCGTCGTTCCAGGCCGCGATGCTGGAGAAGACGTATCCCATCGCGCGCGGCGTGCGCGGAAGGGCGAAAGTGCGGGAGTTCGAGATGACAGCCACGGTTGGCTCCTAGTTTATGATGTGCCACCAACGGCGGCGAGATTTCGTTACGCCTGCCCACTATTCGGGCGCAATGAGAACGGCTACCCCCAAATTCCGCATTCCCCCCATGCGTTTTCTGCATTGCAGCATCAGGGCGCTGCAAGCCGCTGATCCTTCGTACCTTTTGGCTACGGTGGGCAGTCCGGGTCGAAGAGGCTTGGTGCCTGTTCCCTCTTTGTGCTAGGCCCTGCGTAACGACAAGAACCGACGACAGGAGCGCGGCATGAGGGTTTTGGGCATCGATCCGGGTTTGCGGAACATGGGATGGGGCGTCGTCGATGTCGCGGGGAGCCGTTTGACCCATGTTGCGAACGGGGTCTGCCATGGGCTGGGGGAGGATCTGGCGACCCGCCTCCTCGCGCTCCACAGCGGCCTGACGGAGGTCATTGCCACTCACCGACCCGATCACGCGGCGGTGGAACAGACCTTCGTCAACAAGGATGCCGTCGGCACGCTGAAACTGGGGCAGGCCCGGGGGATCGCCTTGCTCGTCGTGGCGCAGGCGGGGTTGACGGCGGGCGAATACGCGCCCAACGCCGTGAAGAAGGCCGTGGTCGGCGTGGGTCATGCCGCCAAGGCGCAGATCGACCACATGGTCCGCCTGCAACTGCCGGGGGTGGAACTCGCCGGTCCGGACGCCGCCGACGCGCTGGCCATCGCCATCACCCATTCGCATCACCTGCAATCGGCCTCGCACCTTCAGCGGGCCATCGCGAAGGCCGCGTCATGATCGGCAAGATTTCCGGCCGGATCGACTACCGCGGACCCGATCACGTCCTGATCGACGTGCGCGGCGTGGGCTACATCGTCTACGTCTCGGACCGAGTCATGACGGCGCTGCCGGGCAACGGTGAGGCGGTCGCGCTCTATACCGACCTGCTGGTGCGTGAGGACAATCTGCAGCTTTTCGGCTTCACCACCCTGGTCGAGAAGGAATGGCATCGCCTGCTGACCTCCGTTCAGGGCATCGGCGCCAAGGCCTCCCTTTCGATCCTGGGGGCGCTGGGCGCGGAAGGGGTTAGCCGCGCCATCGCGTTGGGTGACTGGAGCGCGCTGGCCAAGGCCAAGGGCGTGGGGCCCAAGACGGCACAGCGCGTGGCCAACGAACTCAAGGACAAGGCCCCGACGGTCATGGCGATGGGCGCGGGATCGGCGCCGGAGATCGACGCCGTCATCGAGCCGGACGCTACGGCTCCGGCCCCAACGCGCGCCGGTGCGACGCGTGACAACCCGGCCCAGTCCGAGGCGCTCTCGGCCCTCGTGAACCTCGGCTATGCCCCCGGCGATGCGGCGGGCGCGGTGATGGAGGTCATCACCCCCGAGATGGCCACCGGCGAGGTGATCCGCGCCGCCTTGAAGCTTCTGGCCCCGAAGGGGTAAGGCGGTTTCATGACCGATCCGATCCTGTCGCCCGAGAAACAGCCAGAAGACGCGGACCGCGCCCTGCGACCGCAGGCGCTGGGCGAGTTCATCGGACAGGCGGAGGCGCGCGCGAACCTCGCCGTCTTCATCGAAAGTGCGAAGATCCGCGGCGAGGCGATGGATCACGTGCTGTTCCACGGACCGCCCGGCCTGGGCAAGACCACGCTCGCGCAGATCATGGCCCGCGAGCTGGGGGTCGGGTTCCGCATGACCTCCGGTCCGGTGCTGGCCAAGGCGGGGGACCTTGCGGCGATCCTGACGAACCTGGAGCCGAAGGACGTCCTCTTCATCGACGAGATACACCGGCTCAACCCGGCGGTGGAGGAGGTGCTCTACCCCGCGCTGGAAGACTTCGCCCTGGATCTGGTGATCGGAGAGGGCCCGGCAGCGCGCACGGTCCGGATCGATCTGCAGCCCTTCACCCTCGTCGGGGCCACCACGCGGATGGGCTTGCTCACCACGCCCTTGCGGGACCGCTTCGGGATCCCGGTCCGGCTGGAGTTCTACTCGGTCGAGGAGTTGGACCAGATCGTCACCCGCGGAGCCCGCCTGATGGGCGCCCCCGCCACACCGGACGGCGCGCGCGAGATCGCCCGACGCGCACGCGGCACGCCGCGCATCGCGGGGCGTCTTCTGCGCCGGGTGGTGGATTTCGCGCTGGTCGAGGGGGACGGCACGGTCGAGCGCGGCATCGCGGATCGGGCCCTGACGCGAATGGGGGTCGACGACCTGGGGCTCGACAACGCCGACCGACGCTACCTGCGCCTGATCGCGGAAAGCTACGGCGGCGGGCCGGTGGGGATCGAGACGCTTTCGGCGGCGCTGTCGGAAAGCCGGGACAGCCTCGAGGACGTGATCGAGCCTTATCTGCTGCAGAAGGGGTTGATCGCACGCACGCCCCGGGGCCGGATGCTGGCGCAGGCGGCCTGGCGACACCTGGGGCTGGACGCGCCCAAGGGGCAGACCGATCTGTTTGGGTGAGACCGGGGGACTCTCCGGCGGAAGTATTTTCAAAAAGCGAGGATCTGTGGATGGAGGACGTTGCACCCTACTTCACGCGCAGCGATGGGACATATCTTTGTGCGCGCTGGGGGCGGCCGATCGTGCCGGTGATTTTCGGCCTCGAGGAGCCGTCGCTCGCCGTCTTCAAGGGGGCGATCGAGGCGGTGGTGGCCCTGGCCGGGCATCGGATGGCGGAAACGGACCCCGAGCTTGGCGCGAACCTGATGATGTTCTTCTGCCGCGACTGGGCGGAGCTACTGGAGGTGCCGCATCTGGATAAGCTGGTGCCGGAACTGTCGGATCTGGTCGAACGGCTGCGGTCGGTGGAGGCCAATCAGTACCGGATTTTCAGGTTCGACGACGCGGACGCGATCCGCGCCGCCTTCGTGTTCTTGCGGATGGACGTGCACCTCGAGGCGGTCTCGGCCGATACGCTTGCGCTGAGCCAGGCGGTGCAGACGATCCTGTTGTGGTCGGACCGGGCGTTTACCGAAACCTCTCCGCTTGCGTTGATCGACGGCGCTGCGGTGATCCGGCCGGAGGTGGCGCAGCTGATCCGCGCGGCCTACGATCCCGTGATGCCCGCCGTGGCGCGGGACGCGAGCCACGCCTTGCGGCTGGGCGCGCGCATGGGGGGTGTCCAATGAGCCACGAACTTGCCGTCCGGGTCTATTACGAAGACACCGACATGGGCGGGATCGTCTACTACGCCAACTATCTCAAGTACATCGAGCGGGCCCGGTCCGAGCTTGTCGAGGATCTGGGCATGAACCAGCTCGAGATGCGCGAGGCGGGCGTCGTCTTCGTGGTGACGCGGGTGGTGGCGGATTACCTCGGCTCCGCCCGGCTGGATGATCGGCTGACGGTCCTGACCGAACATCGCCCAAAGGGGCCGGTCCGCTGGATCTTCGACCAAGAGGTACGGCGCGGCGACGAGGTGCTGTTCCGGGCCGAGGTGACGGCGGCCTGCATGACGCTCGACGGTCGTCCCACACGGCTGCCGCCGCAGTTGAGAGACTGACGGCGGGCCCGGGGGACCGGAGGGGCGTCGGGAAGGATTTGCCACGGGCGCAACTGCGGCCGGGTTCGAGGCAGTAATCTGTCCGGCTCTTCTGCGCGACGTGGTTGCGCAGGTCATGGCCGTCCGACCCCTACCATCGCAAGCGGCCTTATCGGTTTGCGGTGGGGGGGGGGCGTGAGATCGCCTGACTTGCGTGAGGCAGTTGGACGGCGATCGCTGCACATTCCGCGCGAAGTCCACCACTCTTGGCCATCCGCACGGCACGGCAGGCCAGGTCGGTCAAGACGGGACCGGTGCCCTTCCGCGCACCCTCGCGCAGGCTTGCTTGGCAAGGGGCGGGGCGTTCGGCTATGGTTGCCCGAAATCAGAGCCGCCCGGAGCGGCCCCAAAGCAGAGCAGGCCGATGGAAACGATGTCCGACTATACGATGTGGGCGCTGTTCGCGCGCGCCACGATCCTCGTGAAACTGGTGATGCTGGCGCTGATCGCCGCCTCTGTCTGGTGCTGGGCGATCATCGTCGACAAGACGCTGCAGTATCGCCGGGCGCGGCGCGATGCCGACCGCTTCGATGCGCTCTTCTGGTCGGGCGAGCCGCTGGATCAGCTCTTCGACGACCTGGGGGCCGCGCCGCAAGGCTCGGCGGAGGTGATCTTCGCCGCCGGCATGACCGAATGGCGACGCTCCCATCGCCAGGACGGCGATCTGATCGCCGGGGCGCAGGCGCGGATCGACCGCAGCATGGACGTGGCCATCGCGAAGGAAGCCGGGAAGCTTCAGAAGGGCCTTTCCGTGCTCGCGACGACCGGTGCCGTGGCGCCCTTCGTGGGGCTGTTCGGGACAGTCTTCGGGATCATGAACGCCTTCATCGAGATCGCGGAGGCACAGAACACCAACCTTGCCGTCGTGGCCCCCGGCATCGCCGAGGCGCTGCTGGCCACCGGCCTCGGTCTGCTGGCCGCGATCCCGGCCGTCATCTTCTACAACAAGCTGAGCGCCGACGCAGAGCGGATCATCGCGGGCTACGAGGCCTTCGCGGACGAGTTCAGTACCATCCTCAGCCGCCAGTTGGACAGCTGAGATGGGTGCTGGCGTTCAGAAGAAGGCCGCGGGAGGCGGAGGCAGGGGGCGCAGGCGCGGCCGCGCGGTCCCGATGGCCGAAATCAACATCACCCCCTTCGTGGACGTGATGCTGGTTCTTTTGATCATCTTCATGGTCGCGGCCCCGCTGATGACCGTGGGCGTGCCCGTCGACCTGCCCGAGACCGAGGCCAATGCCTTGCCCAGCGACGACGAGGAACCGCTGACGGTCACCATCGAGGCGAGCGGACAGCTTTCCATCCAGAATACGCCGGTCGAACGGGCGGACCTGATCTCGCGCCTGCAGGGCATCGCCGCCGAACGGTCGAGTGACCGGATCTTCCTGCGCGCGGACGGGGCCAACGACTGGAACCGGGTTGCGCAGATCATGGGCGCGCTGAATGCGGCGGGCTTCAACAATATCGGTCTGGTGACGGATGTCGGCGGTCCGGCCTTGTCGGATTCGGACGGATAGCGCCATGCAGTGGACGCCGGGCAGCACCGTCTCGGCCGTGGGTCACACGGCGCTGGTCGTCTGGCTGATCGCCGGCTGGGGGTTCGCGAGCGATCCCCTTCCGTTTGAGGTCAGCGACGTCTCCATCGTCACGTCAGAGGAATATTCGGCGCTCGTCAGTCGGACGACCCCGGACCCCGCGGACGCGGCCCCAGAAGCGCCCGTCACGCCGCAGGTCGACGCGTCGCCCGAGGTCCCGGCGGAGGACCCCGTCGCCGCCCCGGTCGAGCCGCCCGCGCCCCCACCACAGCCACCCGCCGAGGCGCCGCCGCCCGATGCGCCGGAGGCCCTGCCGGTTCCGCCCAGCGACACGCCGCCGGAACTGGGGCCCATCCAGGAAGAGGTGGTGGCCTCGCCCGATATCTCGGACAGCCCCGATGTCATCCCGCGCCCCTCGACCCGGGTGGCGCCGGACGCCGTGGCGCCGCCGCCGCCCGACGCGACACCCGATCCGGAGGTTCGCCAGGAGGCGACGCCGGAGGCCCAGCCCGATGCGCCAGTGGTCGAGGAGGAATCGCCCGAGCAGACCGCGCCGGAAGAGGCCGCGACCCAGATCGTCACCGAGGCCGAGGTTCCCTCCGGTCGCGTGGCCGAGGCTCCGCGCCCTCCGGCCCGTCCGAACCGGCCCACGCCTGCGCCAGAACCGGAGCCAGAGCCCGAACAGGAGAGCGAGCCAGAGCCCGAACAGGAGAGCGAGCCAGAGCCCGAACCTGAAACGCAGGTGGTCGAGGAGGTCGCCCCCGACGTGGACGAGGACGCCATCGCGGCAGCCCTTGCCGCGGCGGCGGCGGTCGAGGCGCCGCAACCGGATGCAGCACCCGGGCCACCCATGAGCGCATCGGAACAGGAAGGGTTTCGCGTGGCCGTCAATGCCTGCTGGAACGTGGATCCCGGCAGCCAAGCCGCCCGGGTGACCATGACGGTGTCGTTCCAACTCGATCGTTCGGGCCGGGTGCAAGGTGATGTGCGCCAAGTGGGTGCCATGGGGGGCGATGCGGGCGCGACCGAGATCGCCTACCAGGCGGCCCGCCGCGCGATCCTGCGCTGCCAGGGGCAGGGTGGCTATGACCTGCCGGAAGAGAAGTACGACCAATGGCGCGAGGTGGAGATCACCTTTGATCCTTCGGGAATGCGCCTGCGGTAGGCGGGTTTTCGCCGCCGGGTGATGGATTTGAACAGGCGCCGCTGATACGCTGTGCTCAATACGTGATAGGGGCGATCAACGCCCGAAGTCGAGGACGACAGATGACCCTGAAATCGCTTGCCATTTCCGCGCTGGTGGCGCTGTCCGCGCTGGGCGTGCAACCCGCAATCGCGCAAGACGGCCCGCTGCGGCTCACGATCACCGACGGGGTGATCGAACCGCTTCCCTTTGCCGTGCCCACCTTCACCGCCGAAACGCCGGGGGCCGAGCAGTTGGCACAGGATATCAGCCGCCTCGTGGCGGAGGATCTGACCGGCACCGGACTTTTCCGCGAGATCCCCGCCAGCGCCTACATCAGCCAGTTGGGCCCCTTCGGGACGCCCCCGGCCTATCCCGACTGGCGCGCGATCAACGCCCAGGCGGTGATTGCCGGTGCCGTCAGCGTGCAGGGCGACCAGATCGCCGTGAAGTTCCGGCTCTACGACATCTTCACCGGGGCCGAGCTGGGGCAGGGGCTGCAGTTCGCCGGCACCGCGCAAGGCTGGCGCCGCATGGCCCACAAGGTGGCCGATGCCGCCTACGCACGGATCACCGGCGAAACGGGCTATTTCGACAGTCGCGTCGTCTTCGTCAGCGAAGCAGGTCCGAAGGATGCCCGCCAGAAGCGCCTCGCGATCATGGATTACGACGGCGCGAACGTGCAGTTCCTCACGGACAGTTCCTCGCTGGTTTTGGCGCCGCGGTTCTCGCCCAACGGCGACCGGGTGCTCTACACCAGCTACGAATCGGGCTTTCCGCGGATCAACATCCTCGACGTAGGCAGCGTGAACCGCCGTGAAGTGCAGACCGCCCCCGGAGAGATGGCCTTCTCGCCGCGCTTCTCGCCCGACGGCAGCCGGGTGATCTACTCCATCGCGAACGGCGGCAACACCGACCTCTACATGGGGGACATCGCCAGCGGGGGATCGACGCGGTTGACCAGCGCCCCCTCGATCGAGACCGCGCCCAGCTTCTCGCCGGATGGCAGCCGGATCGTCTTCGAAAGCGACCGTTCCGGCGGCAGCCAGCTTTACATCATGCCGGCTTCCGGTGGCGAGCCGCAGCGCATCAGCTTCGGCGAGGGTCGCTACGGCACACCGGTCTGGTCGCCGCGTGGGGACCTCGTCGCGTTCACCAAGCAGAACGCGGGCCGGTTCCACATCGGCGTGATGCGCACCGACGGATCGGAAGAACGCCTGTTGACCTCCAGCTTCCTCGACGAGGGGCCGACTTGGTCGCCCAACGGGCGGGTGCTGATGTTCACGCGGGAATCGCAAGGTGCCGACGGCACCAGCCAGCTTTACTCGGTCGATATCTCGGGTCGGAACCTGAAGGCCGTGCCGCTGCAGGGCGGCGCCTCGGATCCGGCCTGGGGCCCCTTGCAACCCTGATACACAACCTGCGCGGCCCGTGCTAGGGTCGCGCCAAAAGAGCGGTTCATGAAGGAATCTAAGATGCAGACGATGAAGATGGCGGCCCTGGCGGCCCTCGTTCTGGCCTCCACTGCCTGCACCCGGCCCGACCGGCTGGGCGGCATGGATCCGCTGGGTGCGAATGGCGCGAATGCGGGCATCGGTGCCGGGGCCGGTGCCGCCGTGGGGGCCGCGAACCCCAACAGCCCGCAGTACTTCCAGGAAACCATCGGCGACCGGGTACTCTTCGCGGTCGATACCAGCACCCTGACACCCGAAGGGATCGCCACGCTGGACGGCCAGGCCCGCTGGTTGCAGACCAACACCGACTACCTGGCGATCATCGAAGGCCATGCCGACGAACAGGGCACGCGCGAGTACAACCTCGCCCTCGGCGCGCGCCGGGCCAACGCGGTGCGCGAATACCTGCTCTCGCGCGGGATCGCCTCCTCGCGTCTGCGGACGGTCAGCTACGGCAAGGAGCGCCCGATCGAGGTCTGCTCGAACGAGGCGTGCTATGCCAAGAACCGCCGGGCCGTGACCGTGATCTCGGTCGGATCGCTGAGCTGATGCGCGCGCTCGCCGTGATCCTGGCGCTGGCCGCGGGGCCGGCGCTGGCGCAGGACTCGAACCTGGCGGACATCCGGCAGGAACTGGCCAACCTCTATGGCAGCATCGACGGCCTGCGCAGCGAGCTGACCGCCTCGGGCACCCTGACCGAAGGCGTGGCGGGTGCGACCCCGCTCGATCGGTTGAATGCCATCGAGGCGGAGCTGCAGCGCCTGACGTCCCGCACCGAAGAGCTGGAGTTCCGACTGAGCCGCGTCGTCGCGGACGGCACGAACCGGATCGGCGATCTGGAATTCCGCCTGTGCGAGCTGGAAACGGGATGCGACATATCCAACCTGGGCGAAACCCCCACGCTTGGCGGGTCCGGCGCCCCGACGATGCCGGCACCCGCGCCCGCGGCCCCGTCCGCCACCCCTGACCTCGCCCTGGCCGAGGAGCAGGATTACCAGGCCGCGATCGCCGCCCTGGACGCGGGCGACTTCCAGACCGCCGCGGACCTGCTGCAGGCTTTCGCCACGACCTATCCCGGCTCTCCGGTCGAAGTGCAGGCCAACCTGGCACTGGGACAGGCGCTGTCGGGGCTGGGGCGCGATTCCGACGCGGCGCGGGCCTATCTCGCCAGTTTCTCCGCGGCCCCCGAAGGCGATGTCGCGCCCGAAGCGCTTTTCCATCTGGGTAGCGCTCTGGCGGAAGTGGGGCAGGTGCCGGACGGCTGTGTCACGCTGGCCGAGGTGGGGCTGCGTTTCCCGTCCTCTCCCTTCGTGGGCGAAGCCCAGGACCGCCGCTCCGAACTGGGATGTCCCTGACCCCGCTACCGCAGCGCTTTGCGCAAGCGATGGGGGCAACCCTAGGCCCCGGGTTCCCCTCGAGGCTGGGATTGGCGGTGTCCGGCGGGGGGGACAGCATGGCCATGCTGCACCTTTGCGCGAATTGGGCGCGGGTCTACGGGGTCGGACTGGCGGTCGTCACGGTGGATCACGGGCTGCGGCCCGAAAGTGCTGCGGAGGCGCAACTGGTCGCCGACGAGGCCGCGGGCCTGGGCCTGCCGCACGAGACCTTGCACTGGACTTGGGACCGGACCGGAAACCTGCAGGACGCCGCCCGTCGAGGCCGTCGCGCGTTGATCGGGACCTGGGCGCAAGGGCGAACCGTGCTGATGGGTCATACCCGCGACGACCAGGCGGAAACCCTGCTCATGCGCTTGGCCCGTGGGTCCGGTGTTGACGGACTGGCGGCGATGTCGCCGCTTGCATCGATCGAGGACTGGCGGATCCTGAGGCCCCTGCTGGACGTGGGTCGCGCCGAATTGCGGCACTATCTTAAAGTTTTGAACATTCCTTTCGCGGATGATCCCTCGAACGAGGATCCGGCCTATGCGCGGGTACGCATGCGCCGATTGATCGGCCAGGAAGGATTGGAGAGCGAGAAGTTGGCAGCCACGACCCACGCCATGGCCCGTGCCCGCGAAGCCCTTGGGGCCCGGGCCCTGCAGGTCGCCCGCGGTCTGTTGCGCGATACGATCCAAGGGTGCGTCGCACTGGACCGCGACGGGCTATCGGCGGTGGAGGAGGAAACCAGGCTGAGGATCCTTGCCGGGGCGATCGGCACCGTATCGGGCCAAGTCTATCGTCCCCGGTTGAGCGCGCTGACGGACCTTGTCGACCGCGTCCTTTCCGGCGGGACGGCGACGCTGCAAGGCGTGATCGTCGTGCCGAAAGGCGATACCGTCTTCCTGTCACGCGAATGGCAGGCCGTCTGCGATCGTGCCGTTTCGGCGGATCTGCGCTGGGATGGCCGCTGGCGCGTGGAGGGTCCCATCGACCCCGGCCTGACCCTTCGCGCGCTGGGGGAGGCGGGATTGACCCATCTTGGGCCGCGGCCCGACGACGCACCGCCACGTGCGTGTCTCGCCGGTTTGCCCTCCATCTGGGAGGGCGAACGCCTGCTGGCCTGTCCTGCCTTGCAATTCGGGCCGCCTTTCCATCTCAAAGATCGATTGGGCGGAAGTTTTCCCCAAGACTTGCTTGTGCATTGAAGACGGCACGGAAATCTCTATCTACGAGGGAACCCTGGCCCGAACCACCGGGCCGATCTTCCGACGTCAAGGAGCCTAACATTGGGCAACGCACGTAATATCGTCTTCTGGGTCGTCCTCTTCCTGCTGGTGCTGACGCTGTTCAACCTGTTCAGCGGTCCGACGGCGGGCGTGGGAAATACCAAGAGTTACTCGGAATTCGTCAGCGCCGTCGAAAACGACGGGGTCGCCAGCGTGACACTCGACGGAGAGCAGGTCCGCTATCGCGGCACGGACGGCCAGGATTACGTCACCATCATGCCCGCTGACGCGGAAGTGACCAACCTGCTCATCAGCGAAGATATTCCCGTCACGGCGCAAAGCCAGGAGCAATCGGGGCTGACGTCTTTCCTGATCGGTTTGCTGCCCTTCGTGCTGCTGATCGGCGTCTGGATCTATTTCATGAACCGTATGCAGGGCGGCGGTAAGGGTGGTGCCATGGGCTTCGGCAAATCGAAGGCGAAGCTGCTGACCGAAAAGCACGGTCGCGTCACCTTCGACGAGGTCGCCGGCATCGACGAGGCAAAGGACGAGCTGGAGGAAATCGTCGAATTCCTGCGCAACCCGCAGAAGTTCAGCCGCCTCGGCGGAAAGATCCCCAAGGGCGCGTTGCTCGTCGGCCCTCCGGGCACCGGTAAGACGCTTCTGGCGCGCGCCATCGCGGGCGAGGCGGGCGTGCCCTTCTTCACCATCTCGGGCTCCGATTTCGTCGAAATGTTCGTGGGTGTCGGCGCGTCCCGCGTGCGCGACATGTTCGAGCAAGCCAAGAAGAACGCGCCATGCATCGTCTTCATCGACGAGATCGACGCCGTGGGTCGGTCGCGTGGCGCAGGCTACGGCGGCGGCAACGACGAGCGCGAGCAGACGCTGAACCAGCTTCTGGTCGAAATGGACGGTTTCGAGGCCAATGAGGGCATCATCATCATCGCCGCGACCAACCGCCCCGATGTGCTCGACCCCGCGCTGCTGCGCCCGGGCCGGTTCGACCGTCAGGTGCAGGTGCCCAACCCGGACATTAAGGGCCGTGAGAAGATCCTTGGCGTTCACGCCCGCAAGGTGCCGCTCGGTCCGGATGTCGACCTGCGCATCATCGCCCGCGGAACGCCCGGATTCTCCGGCGCTGACTTGGCGAATTTGGTGAACGAATCCGCCCTCATGGCGGCCCGCGTCGGCCGGCGCTTCGTGACCATGACCGATTTCGAGAATGCGAAGGACAAGGTCATGATGGGCTCCGAGCGGCGCTCGATGGTCATGACCGAGGACGAGAAGAAGCTGACCGCCTACCACGAGGCCGGTCATGCCATCGTCGGCCTGAACGTCCCGCAACACGATCCGATCCACAAGGCCACGATCATCCCGCGCGGGCGTGCGCTGGGGCTGGTCCTCAGCCTGCCGGAGCGCGACCAGTTGAGCGTGAGCTGGACGAAGTACACCTCCAAGATCGCCATGGCGATGGGGGGCCGCGTGGCCGAGGAGTTGATCTTCGGCAAGGACAACGTGACCTCGGGCGCGGCCTCGGACATCCAGCAGGTCTCGAAGATCGCCCGCGCTATGGTCACGCAGTTCGGCTATGCCGAGGAGCTGGGCTTCGTTGACTACGCCAACGAGCAGAACAGCTATCTTGGCAACTACGGCGGGGGAACGAACCATTCTGCCGACACCCAGAAGGTCATCGACGACAAGGTGAAGGAGATCATCGACACCGGCTACCAGACCGCGAAGCGGATCCTGACCGAGAAGAAGGATGATCTGGAACGGCTCGCGCAGGGCTTGCTGGAATACGAAACGCTGACCGGCAACGAGATCACGCGCGTGATCGCGGGCGAGACATTGAACCGTGGCGACGATGCGGATGATCTTCCGCCCTCGGGCGGGAACATGATCCCCTCGGTGCCGAAGACCAAGAAACCGTCGTCCGACGGTGGCTTGGAACCAGAACCCTCCACCTGATCGGACAAAACCCCCTGCCGGAAACGGCAGGGGGTTTCTTCATCGAAAGGCAAGATCATGGCGGCCTTGGAGAAAACCAGGCACCAAGCGCAGATCACCTGGCTGGGGCGCGTTCCGCATCGCGAACGTCAGGAGATCGTGGGCGAGCCGCTGGAGGAGATGCCGCTCACCTTCGCCGGGTTCGAGGCAGAGGTCCATGCCGGCCTGACACGGCCGTCCTGCTCTCGGGTGCTGGGGCAGCATCCGCGCGGCACGGAAATACGGAACGTCCGCCAGATCTCGATCGTCAGCGCGGAAGAACTGGCGCAGATCGCCGCTGCTCTCGATCTCGAGACGGTGGATCCCGCCTGGCTCGGTGCGTCGGTGGTCGTCGAGGGGATTGCCGATTTCAGTCATCTGCCGCCATCCGCGCGTCTGCAGGGGCCGGACGGGGTGACGCTGGTGGTCGATATGCTGAACGCGCCTTGCACCTTGGTCGCGAAGACCATCGAGGAGGCCCGCCCGGGGCACGGGAAAGGGTTCAAGGCGGCGGCGAAAGCGCGGCGCGGTGTAACCGCTTGGGTGGAACGTCCAGGTACATTGCGCCGGGGCGAGACGGTGACGCTTCATGTCCCCACCCAGAGGGCCTGGGCGCCCTGATCACTGGCATTTTCCTATCAGATGTTCCCCCGCACGCCGTGCTGCGATCGGTGAGGCGATCCATCGCAGGATCGATGCGCGCAACCTGGGCTGCATCGAAGTCCTCGCGCGGCAAGGTGACATCGGTCTAGCGGTTTATGCCGTCGAAGCGGGCATTCCCTCGCGACATGTCGTCTTCGTAGCTTTCTGCGCGGTTCATGCACGCGTCACGGCTGACGCCGCCGCCGTCGCTGAGGCGTTTTTCGATCTGTGCGGACGGTTCCTTCGTCGTCTTCTCGCACCGGCTCCGCGGATACACCGGATTGGGTGCAAAGCCTCGGATCGGTCCAGTCCTCACGGTCGTTGCTGGTGATCGGGACATCCTCATGAGCGGTCGGGCTGCCTGCGAACAGCGCGGAAGAGCTACAGCATTGGGTTTTTACGCCACGGGCCGATTTTCGGGATCGGAACGTCGCAAATCGCGGGAAAACGCGAATGGGCGAACCTAGGGTTGCGCCGAGGAAGCCTTCGCGGATCGAAGGTTTGTCCTGCCGGTGGTTCGGCGCTATTGCCCCTCTGTGGGCCATGGCGCCCCGCCCATCGTCCCATACGAAAGGTGTCCAGATGACGGCGACAGTAATCGACGGAAAGGCCTTCGCGGCGAACGTGCGCGAGAAGGTCGCGACCCACGTCACCCGCCTGAAGGACGAACACGGTATCACGCCGGGGCTGGCCGTTGTCCTCGTGGGCGAGGATCCCGCAAGCCAGGTCTACGTGAAATCGAAGGGCAAGATGACGAAAGCGGTCGGCATGCTGTCGCTGGAACACCGCCTGGATGCGGACGCCGCCGAGGAAGAGGTGCTGACCCTCGTCGCCGACCTGAACGCCAATCCGGAGGTTCACGGTATCCTGGTTCAACTGCCCTTGCCCAAGCATATGGACGAAGCGAAGGTTTTGGCGGCGATCGACCCGGAAAAGGACGTCGATGGATTTCACATTTCGAACGTCGGCCTTCTGGGCACTGGCCAGAAAGCGATGGTGCCCTGCACGCCTCTCGGTTGCCTGATGATGCTGCGCGCTCACCACGGGTCCTTGTCGGGATTGGATGCGGTGGTGATCGGCCGGTCGAACATCGTCGGCAAGCCGATGGCGCAGCTTCTGCTGGGCGATAGCTGCACCGTGACCATCGCGCATTCGCGAACCAAGGACCTCGCCGATGTCGTGCGCCGTGCCGATATCGTGGTGGCCGCCGTCGGTCGTCCGAAGATGGTGACGGGGGACTGGATCAAACCCGGCGCGACGGTGATCGACGTGGGAATCAACCGCACCGAGGACGGGCTTGTCGGGGACGTGGACTACGCGAGCGCGTCGAAGGTGGCGGGCGCGATCACGCCGGTGCCGGGCGGGGTCGGTCCGATGACCATCGCATGCTTGCTCGCTAACACGGTCACGGCCTGTTGCCGCGCGAACGGCCTGACCGAGCCCGAAGGCCTGACGGTCTGACCGGTACGCAGATCGCCTTGCGCCCCGTGAGGATGGCGCAAGGTTTCGGCCCGAAAAGCCGCGCGATGACCGGGTCGGTCGCGTGCAACCCGCCAGTGTATGCGCCATAGGCGGGAAGGATCAGTCGGCTTTCGTCGAACATGAAGCAAGGTCTGGCCGCGCCCGCGCCGGGTATCCCATGCTTGGGATGATAGTGACCCGAGATATCCGGCCCCGCCCCGGCGATGTGGCGAAAGGTTAGCACGAGGGCTGAATATTCGCCCAGGTGGCTTCCCGCAAATTCGACGGGGCCCGGATCGTGGTTCCCCACGATCCAGATCCAGTCGCGGCCCGCCTGCAAGGTCGCGATGGTTTCCGCGTCCTTGTCCGAAATCGACAAGGCGGCATTCAAATCGTCGAAACTGTCTCCGAGGCAGACGACGGTGGCCGGATCAGTCCGCGCCACGTCCGCCGAGAGTCGCGCGAGGGTTTCCGCGGTCTCATAGGGTGGCAGCATCTGGCCCGAACGGCGTGCGACGCGGTCGGATTTGCACAGATGCAGGTCAGAAACACACAGAAGGCGGCGTGCGGGCCACCACAATGCGCCGGAGGGGAGAGCGGAGAGTCGTTGATTGCAAAAGGTGAAGTCGTAGGCGTTCATGCTCCGTTCCTGCGCCCGAATTGATCCGTTTGCAAGGCTCAGAGGTCGGCGATTCCGGCATCCTGCATGAGGCGTGCCGCCGTCTCTTCCATGAGGCGTTCGCGGCCTGCCCCGGCGACGGGGATTCGTCCCGCCTCCAGCAGCAAGGGGGCCGCAAGCGGAGTCGGCCTGGTCAGGGTGACGTGATCGACGCGGCCCGCGGTACGGGTCAGCAACTCCTCGATCCGGCCGAAATCGACAAGACCGCGCAGGGCTTCTTCCCGGGTGATCTGAAGCATCAGGTGGTCGGGGTCATATTTCGACAAGGTGTCATACAGGATGTCGGACGAAAATGTCGCCTGGCGCCCGGACTTGCGTGCCTGCGGCAAGTTGCGCTGGATCAGCCCCGCGATGGTGGCGCTTGCGCGGAAGGTCCGCTTCATGACCGCGTTGCCCGCAAGCCAGTCGGCGAAACCGTCGCGCATCGCGGCTTCGTCGAAAAGCGGCGCGGGATCGGGCACGGGTTGCAGCCCCCAAACCAGCGTCGCGTAGTCGGTCGAGACGAACCCCAAGGGGTCGAGCCCCTCTTCCTCCATCCGCTTCGTCAGCAGCAGACCCAGCGTCTGCTGCGCGTTGCGGCCCGCGAAACCGTAGAAACAGGTATGCGCGCGCCCATCGTGGGGAAAGCTCTCGACCAGGATGCGGTCGGCCTGTGGCATGTGGCTTATCTCGCGCTGCAGGTGCAGCCATTCGGCGGTATGGGCCGGAAGTTCCGGCCAGCGATCCTGCTGGAACATGCGCAGAATGCGTTGCGACAGCTGCGTGGACGTCGCGAACTTCGTGCCCGCGAAGGTCGCGATCTTCGGCGGCTTGTCGGCCCGGCGCGTGACCTCGACGCTGACCTCGCGCAGGCCTTCGTAGCGCACGATCTCTCCACCGATGAGGAAGGTGTCGCCTTGCGTCAACTGGGCGGCGAAGCCTTCCTCGATCTCGCCCAGCGGTTTGTAGGCCCCTTTGAGACGCACTTTCAGCGTATCGGTGTCCTGGATCGTCCCGATGTTCATGCGGATGTCGCGGCTGGCGCGGGGATCGCGCAATTGCCAGAGACCGTCCCGCGAAAGAAGGCGCTTCCAACGATCGTAGGCCTGCAGCGCGTAGCCACCCGTGGCGCAGAACTCCAGGCAATCGTCGAATTCGGCCCGGGTGAGGTCGGCGTAGGCCCCGACGGTGCGGACCTCGGCATACAGGGCGTCCGCGTCGAACGGCCCGGCGCAGGCGCGGATCAGGATGTGCTGGCACAGCACATCGCGCGGGCCGGGCCCCTTGGGATCACCGTCAAGGTCGTTTTCCCGCGCGGCTTCCAGTGCGGCCACGCATTCGACCACCTCGAAGCGATTGGCGGGAACCAGAAGCGCCTTCGAGGGCGCGTTGTAGCGGTGGTTGGCGCGGCCGATGCGCTGGATCAGGCGTTTGACGTTCTTGGGCGCGCCGATCTGGATCACGAGGTCCACGTCGCCCCAGTCGATGCCGAGATCGAGCGAGCCGGTGCAGACGATCGCACGCAGATCCCCGCGCACCATCGCCGCCTCGACCTTCATGCGCTGGTCGCGGTCGAGACTGCCGTGGTGGATACCGATGGGCAGATCGGTATCGTTGGCGAGCCAGAGGTTGTGAAAGAAGATCTCGGCCTGCGCGCGGGTGTTGTGAAAGATCAGCGTGGTCTTGTGCTGCTTGACCTGTTCCAGGACCGCCGGGATCGAATATCGCGCATTACCGCCCGCCCAGGGGGGGCGCTCGTCGGTCACAAGCATCGAGATGTCGGCGGCCGGACCGGGATCGGCGTAGAGGATCTCGCACGGGTCGGGGTGACAGGCCAGGCCCCGGGCGATGGCACCGGGATCCTCGACGGTGGCCGAAAGGCCCACGCGCCGCAGGTCGGGACAGAGCGCCTGCAGACGCGACAGGGCGAGCATCAACTGATCGCCGCGTTTGCTTTCCGCAAGCGCGTGGATTTCGTCCACCACGATGCGCTGCAGGCCCGCGAAGATGCGCGGCGCGTCCTCGTAGGACGTCAGCAAGGCCAGGCTCTCGGGGGTCGTCAGAAGGATGTGCGGCGGGTCGGCCCGCTGGCGCTTCTTCGCCGTGGCACTGGTGTCGCCGGTGCGGTCCTCGACCCGGATCGGCAGGCCCATCTCCTCGATCGGGGTGCCGAGGTTGCGCTTGATATCGGCGGCCAGCGCCTTGAGCGGCGAGACGTAGAGCGTATGCAGACCTGCGTGGCCCCCATCGGCCAATTCGGCCAGGGTTGGCAGGAAACCGGCCAGCGTCTTGCCGCCACCGGTGGGGGCGATCAGCAGCAGGGCAGGGGCATCGGCGCGGTCCAGCATCGCCTGCTGGTGCGGGTGGACCGACCAGCCGCGCTGCGCGAACCAGTCGTGAAAGAGCGGGGGCAGGTCCATGCCCCCGAAGTGGGCCGCGCGGGGGCCGGCGTCAAGTCAGCGGGTGATCTCCTCTTCCTTGACGAACATGTTGGCCCAGGCCCGGTCCATCAGTTCCGGCGTCATCTGGTAGGGCAGCCCCTCGAAATCGCAGATCGCGATCATCTGGTCGATGAGGAACACCGGCTGGTAGTTGGCGTAGACGTTGTCGATCTGCGGGTAGAGATCCTTGAGAAGATGCACGAGCGTCCTCTCGTCGAGGGGCATGTTCTTCTTGCGGGCGACCAGGCTGAAGATCTTGATGAAATCCTCCTGACTGGGCCCGTCGATCTTGATCTTGAAGAAGATCCGCCGCAACGCGGCCTGGTCGAAGATCGCGTTGGGGTGGAAGTTGGTCGAGAAGATCACCAGCGTGTCGAAGGGGACCTCGAACTTCTCTCCGGATTGAAGCGCGAGGATGTCCTTGTTTTCCTCCAGCGGAACGATCCAGCGGTTCACCAGGCTCTGCGGTGGTTCCGCCTGCCGGCCGAGGTCGTCGACGATGAAGACCCCGCCGGAGGATTTCAGTTGCAGCGGGGCCTGATAGGTCCGCGCGGTGGGATTGTAGACAAGGTCCAGCATGTCGAGCGACAGCTCGCCGCCGGTGATGACGGTGGGACGTTCGCAACGGACGTAGCGGGTGTCGAACATGCCCGTGGTGCGGCGCAGCGAATTCGGGTCCTGCACCTCGGCCTCGGCCTGGGAATGGACGATCGGGTCGTAGACCGTGATGACCTGGCCCGAGTATTCGATCGCGCGCGGCACGTAGATCTTGTCGCCCAGCGCGTCGCGGATCCCGTTCGAGATCGAGGATTTTCCGTTGCCGGGGGGCCCGTACATCAGCACCGACCGGCCGGAGCTGACGGCGGGGCCAAGGCTTCCGATCAGCGCGGGCGGCAGGATCAGATCGCCCATCGCCTCTTCGAGCCGGGCGCGCGAGACCTGGATGTTGCGGATCGACTGGCGCTTGATCTGCGCGCTGTAGACATCCAGCGGGACCGGCATGGCGCCGAAGTATTCCGATTGCTTGAGCGCATCCGCCGCCCGCGCGCGGCCGGCTTCCGTCAGCTGATACCCCATCTCGTTGCCGGCGGTGGCCGACAGCGTGCCGGTCGCCTCCAGCAAAAGCTGGCCGCGGGCCATGTCGATCAGCTCTTGCGTGACGTTGATCGGCAGGCAGATCTGCCCCGCGATGTCAGAGGCCTGCGTGGCGCTCATGCGGAACATGGTCTTGATCAGTATGTCGCGCATCATCGGCAGCGGCAGCTGCATCTCGGCCAAGGATTTCGGGCGCGGCGGTGCCACGACGCCGCTGGCTTGCATGTTCATGGGCAGACCTTCGATACCTGTTGCGGGGACAGTATCGCGCCACTTTAAGGCCGAATGATGGACAAATCGGCGCCGGCAGGCGGCATCAGCCCAATGCGGCCAGTCCGAGGTAGATCAGCAGCGTCAGCGCCAGCGGCAGCCCCAAGGGGAACTTGCGGCCGGAGTCCCAGCTGGCCCAGTGTGGCACGCGGCGGCGCAGGGGGGTAGCGCGCAGGATGCGGTGCACCGCAAAGCCCAGCAACATGCACACCCCCAGAAGCATCAACACGCGGCCCGCGTCGGCGGCGGCCACCATGGGGGCCGCGGCGGCCATGAATTTCGCGTCGCCCGCACCAAGACCCCCCACCACGTTCAGCGCGATGCCGCCGATGAGTACCAGCACGAGGTGGAGGTAGCGCCACAGGTAGGCGTCCAGCGGCAGGGCGAGTAGTCCCAAGACCGCATAGCCTGCCAGAAGGGTCAGCACGGCCTTGTTGGGTATCTTCATGGTGGACAGATCAGCGTAGGCCGCCCAAAGCGAGACCGGGACGGCAGGCAGAAGGAACCACCACGCGGCCAGGGGGTCGAGCGCGAACACCCGCCTAGACCTCGAGTGCGCGCAGCGCGCGGGAGGCTTCCTCGAAGTGGCGGGGATGCGTCTCGATCGCCTCCGTCAGGAGGGTCTTGCCGATGCTCACGTCGCTTTGCTTGATCGCCGTGAGCGCCAGCGTGTAGAGAAGCTGCGCCCGTTCGGTCTGGTCCATCGGAACGACCGGCAGGGTATATTGCCGCTGCGCGCCGCGCGCCATCACGAGGTTGTTCTTGGCGGTGAACAGGCTGCTGTCCTGGCGCAGGGCGTCGGTGAACAGACGCTCGGCGCCGCGGTAATCGCCTCGGGTGAGCTTTGAGAACCCCCAGTTGTTCATCACGCCCGCGGGGGTGGTCGTCAATCCCGCCGCCGTCTCGTAGAAGGCGTCGGCCTTGTCCCATTGCTGTCGGCTGTCGGCGATCATCGCCTCGAGCTTGTAGCGGTTGAAGGTTTCATGCGTCGGCGGAATGGCCGCCAGCGTCATGGCCGCCGTGTCCCAGTCGTTCGCACGGATCTGCGCATCGGCCAGTTCCACGAGGTCGTCGTTGTTGGACGCGGTGTGCCGCGTCACGCGGGTCCAGGCCGTCACTCCTTCGGTCGCGCGTCCCGCGCGCACCAACGAGGCGGCAAGCCCGCGTTGCAGATCGATCCGGCCGGGATCGGAGCTGAGCGCCTTGGTGAAGTAGTTCACCGCCTCCTCGGGCGCGGCGACGGTCATCATCACGTCGTTGAGGTTCGTTTCCTCGGCGATGTTCATGTCCTGAAGCGCGCGCTGAACCTCGGCGTCGCCATCCCGCGCACAGGCCGACAGGAGAAGAACCCCCGAAAGGGCGATCAGGATCGGGTGGCGCATGGAATGCGTCCTTTTCTGCGACTGCCTCAAAGCGGGTCCACGGTTTCGCCCGCGCCCATGACGACCAGATCGAGCTGGTCCTGTTGGTCATCAACAAAGAGCGCGTCGTCGCGTTTGGCAAGCGCGAGCGCCAGGTTCGCCCGGATCCGGTCCGAATTTCCGTTGTCCGTGGCAAATGCGCGACGGAACACCTCTGCTGCCTCGCCGTACTCGCGCCGCTCCATCAAAAGCACGCCGAGGTTGTTCCAGGCGGGGGAAAACCCGGGATCTTCGCGCACGGCGCGGCGTAACAGTTCTTCGGCCTGGCCGAGCCGTCCCAGCCGCAGGTTGGCCGAACCAAGCGCCGAGAGCGTATCGACGTTCAGGCCTTGCTGGGCGGCGGCGCGGGTATAGGCGCGCAAGGCCAGTTCGTAGTTGCCCGAGGCCATCAGCCGGTGGCCGGTTTCCAGCCCATCGGTTGTCGCCTCGCCCGCGATGCCGGGGGCGAAGACGCCATCCGTTTCGAATGAGGGCGGCCCGCAAGCCGCCAGAAGCAGGGCGAACCAAAGGACCGATCGTCCGCGCGTCATCCGTGCCTCGCCTTGTCGTTCAGCCGCCGTTCATCATGCCCAGCATGCCATGAACCGACGGTCCGATCAAAATGAGAAGCAGCGGCGGAACGGTCAACATCATCGTGGCGACGGTCATCTTCGTAGGCAGCTTGTTGGCCTTTTCTTCAGCTTTCAGCACGCGCTTTTCGCGCATCTCCGCAGCATAGACCCGCAGCGCATCGGCGATCGAGGTGCCGAATTGCGCGCTTTGGATCATCACGGTCGTGAAGCTCGTGATGTCGGTGGTGCCGCAGCGTTCGGCCATGTCGCGCAGGACGAATTCGCGCTCCTTGCCGGCCTTCATCTCCTGGCTGACGATCTCGTATTCCTCGGCGAGGTCCGGAAAACCGGATTTCAGCTCGCTGGCGACGCGGCGGATCGACTGGTCGAGCGACTGGCCCGCCTCGACGCAGACCAGCATCAGATCGAGGCTGTCGGGAAAGCCGTCCTCGATGTTCTGGATCCGGGTGGCCTGGCGACGGGTGACCCAGTATTTCGGCAACAGGTAGCCCGCCCCGCCGGGGATCAGGATCTTCATCGCGATCGACTGGGTCGTGGACGCGGGCGTCCCCATTTCGGGCAACGCGTAGATGAAGCCCAGGATCAGCCCGACGATCCCCAGTGCGAACTGCGCGAAGTGGTAGTTCCGAACGGCGTTCTTGCTCTTGTAGCCCGCCTGCAGAAGCTTGAGCTTGATGGCGCTGTATTCCTGCGCGTCCTGCGGTTCCAGGAAGTTGGCGTATTTCTCCAGCTGGTCCTTCTTCTTGGCTTCCCGCAGCCTCTGGGCTTTGGGGGTGGCCTCGACCTTCGTCGGGGCCGCCCTGAGCTTGTCCAGCGGGTCGGGCTTGCGATGCAGGAGCACGGGGATCGCACAAAGGATCAGAACGAACCCCAATGCGCCGACGAGCAGGACAGGGCCGAACGGGCCGAGCAGTTGAACGAGGGTGTCATTGAAGGCTTGCATGGCGGTGCGTCCTAGACCTTGATGTTGACGAGCTGGCGCATCACAAAAAGGTTCACGCTCAGGAAGGCCGCGACGACCAGGGCTGCGGGCACGAAGATCGGCTCGTTCATGACTTCGTCGTAATAGCCGGGCTGGACAAGGTTGATCAGCACCAATGCGCCCAGCGGGAAAGCCGACAACAGGTTGCCCGACATCTTGGCCTCGGACGTGATCGCCTTGACCTGCCGGAACAGTCGGAACCGGGCACGGATGACCTTGGCAAGGCCCGCCAGGACCTCGGCCAGGTTACCGCCGGAGGTCTGCTGGATCGTCACCGCCACTGCGAGGAACCGCATGTCCTGGCTGTCCAGCCGCTCTGCCATCGCTTTCAGGCATTCGCCGATGTCGCGACCGTAGGCGGCCTCGTCCGAGATGACGCCCATCTCCGATCCCAGGGGGTCGGGAATTTCCCGCGCGACGATCGCCACGGCGGAGGAGAACGGATGTCCCACCCGCAGCGACCGGACCATCAGCTCGACGGCCTCGGGAAGTTGTTCCTCCATCTTGGCCATGCGTTTCTTGGCCTTGCCGTTGACCCACATGAAGACGCCGCCGACGCCCATCGCGATGCCCAGGGCGATGCGGGTGCCCAGGGCCACTTCGGTCATGACGGTCATGGCAGCGAAGGCCATCGCGCTGACGCCCGCCATCAGCATGATCAGCTGCGGTGGGGAAAAGGCGATGTTGGCCTTCTGCGCGCGCTGGGCAAGGATCGCGTAGAGCGGGATCCGCTGGGAGGAGATATGCTGCGTCATCTCCTTGCGGAGCTGCTCGAGCACTTCCTCGCGGTTGCCGCCCTTCTCCAGCAGTTGCAGGCGACGGTTGACCTTGCCGTGCATCGTGATCGATTTGCCGAAGAGCACCAGGTAGGCGCCCTGGACGACCGCGAGGACCGCCCCGAAGATGATCGCGTAGATGAAGAATTCGGTGGGGAAGGTCATCGGCTCACTCCGGCGCGACCGGATCGAAGATCGAAGGCGGCAGATTGTATCCCCAAAGCTTGAACCGCTCCGAGAAGTGGCTGCGGACGCCGGTCCCGGTGAAATGACCGATGATCTTGTTGTCGGGCGTCAGCCCCACGCGCTGGTAGCGAAACACCTCCTGCATCGAGATGACGTCGCCTTCCATGCCCGTGATCTCGGTGATCGAGGTCATCCGGCGCGACCCGTCCTGCAGGCGCGACGCCTGCACCAGCAGGTTCACGGCGGAAGAGATCTGGCTGCGCATCGCCTTGATCGGCATCTCGATGCCGGCCATGGCGATCATGTTCTCCAGACGGCTGACGCCATCGCGGGCGCTGTTGGCGTGAATTGTGGTCATCGACCCGTCGTGGCCGGTGTTCATGGCCTGCAGCATGTCGATGACCTCCTCGCCGCGGGTCTCGCCCACGATGATCCGGTCGGGGCGCATCCGCAGCGCGTTCTTCAGGCAGTCGCGCTGGCTGACGCCGCCGCGGCCTTCGACGTTGGGCGGGCGGCTTTCCATGCGGCCCACGTGGGTCTGTTGCAATTGAAGCTCCGCGGTATCCTCGATGGTCAGGATCCGTTCCGAATCGTCGATGAAGGACGACAGCGCGTTCAGTGTCGTGGTCTTGCCCGAACCGGTCCCGCCCGAGACGATCACGTTCAGACGCGTGGCGACGGCGGCTTCCAGGTAGAGGGCCATGTCCTCCGAGAAGGCGCCGAAGTTCACCAGGTCACGGATGCCCAGCTTGTCCTTCTTGAACTTCCGGATCGACACCAGGCTGCCGTCAACCGCGATTGGCGGGACCATCGCATTGAAGCGCGATCCATCGGCGAGGCGGGCGTCGACGTATGGATTCGATTCGTCCACCCGGCGTCCCACGGCAGAGACGATCTTGTCGATGATCCGCAGAAGGTGCCGTTCGTCCTTGAACGAGATGTCGGTCAGCTCCAACCTGCCATCGCGCTCGACGAAGATCTGCTGCGGTCCGTTGACCAGGATATCGTTGACCGTGTCGTCCTTGAGCAGGGTTTCGAGTGGACCGAGTCCCGTCACCTCGAAGAACAGGTCCTGGCTGAGCGTGGCCCGTTCGTCGCGGTTCAGCACGACGCCCATCTCGTCGAGGGACTCGCTTGCGATGGCGTTGATCTCGGCGCGCAGATCGCTCTCGGAGGCGGTCTCGAGGGCGGCGAGGTTGAGACTGTCGAGCAGCGCCTTGTGCAGCTCGAGCTTGATCTCGCCCATCTTCTGCTTGCGCTTCTTCTCGCGGTCGCCGGGCGCGACCTCGCCCGGGCGGGTGGCTTTTGCGGCCGGCTTCGCCGCGGGCTTGGGCGGAACCGCGACGGGCGGACGGGCGGCGGCGTCCTGTGCGTCGACCGGGGCTTGCTGCGCGGATGCGGGCACGGCTTTCTGGGGAGCGGTCTTCTTGTACTTCGAGAACATCGTCTACCTCGTTCAGCCCGACACGGAGGTGTCGGCGTAGTTGACCTGATGGATGGAGCCCGCGAGCTTCTCGATCTCGCGGCGAAGCGGATTCTTGCGCGCGCTGACCGCCAGCGGTGTTCCATAATCGCAGGCCTGCGGAACCTGCTTGCCGCCTTGCGGCATCATCAGTTCGACCGAGATCCCCAGCGATTCCGCCAATCGCTTGATTCGGGCCTTGCCGGTCAGATCGGTCAGGCCCGGGGCGCGGTTCATCGCGAAGCGCAGCTTTTCGAAGGGCAAGTCCTCGGACTGCAGCGTCCGCTTGAGCCGAAGGATGTTCTGCGCGCAGCGCATGTCCATCTCGAGCAGGGCGAAATAGACATGCGCGGTCTCGAGGACGGTTTGCGACCATTCGACCATGACGGAGGGCATGTCGATCACGACGTAATCGAAGTTCGTCCGCGCGATCTCCAGGATGGCTGCGACCTCGTCGGGGCCGATCAGGTCGAGCGGGATCATGTCCGACGGCGCGGTCAGGACATTCAGACGGCCATCGTAGGTGCTGAGTGCCTGCATGAACGACGTGGCGTCCATGTTGGCCACGTCGGAAAGCAGTTCGAACACCGCTTCCCTGCGCGGCAGGTCGAGGTAAGTCGACGTCGTGCCGAATTGCAGGTCGAGGTCGATCAGGCAGACGCGGGGCTGATCGCCCTTCTTGTTCACGTTGGCCAGTTCCCACGCAAGATTGACGGCGAAGGTCGTGCACCCGGTGCCGCCTGCCATGCCATGGGCCGCGATCAACACACCCTCGCGCTGTCCATTCGGCGCGGACGCGCGCGGTGTTTCGGGGTTTATGTCCCCGCCGTCCGCTTCGGGCTCGGGGGTCATCACCCGCTCGATGGCTTCGGCCAGGGCGTTCTCCGGAAGAGGGTAGGGGACGAACTCGTCGCCGCCTTCGCGCAACAGCCGATGCAGGATCGCAGGGCCCAGATCTTCGGCGATGAGGATGACCTTGATCCCCGCGGCCTTCGCCTTGGCGATCACGCCCACGACATCGTCGATGCTGCTTTCGTCCTCGTGGGTCAGGGCGATCGCGATGAATTCCATGGTCGCGGCATCGGGCTGGACCATGAAGGTCGCGGCATCGGCGAAACCAAGGTCGCCCCAGCGTTCGCCCAGGGCGGCCTCCATGTCCTCGATCAGGAAATCGAAATGCTGGATGTCCCGGCTGACGGTACAGGCCACGAGAGCCGGGGACGCGAGCGGTGTTATGGCAATACTATTCATGCAACCAGTCGTCCTAACCTCAACAGCCGTGGCCGGGGGTCAGGAAGGTCGATGAAGTCCTTCCGCCGTCCGGTCCCACGAGTTCCCGATTCTCGGGATGCTTGTTCGTTGGGCCAGAATTGTCAGGCAATATGGGCAGGAATGGGTCAAATTCGTCGTCATTGTGCGTTGATTGGCGACGATGGGGGCCCGTCACATGCTTGTGATACCCAGAGCGGCCCCCATCACTCCCCGATGGTGGATTGGCTTTCGGGGATTTCCGACGGCGGCACCGCGCTGACGATGTATTCACGGAAGACGACTTGCGCATACTTTCCGTTCAGCGGCGTAGGACGGCCCCCGTCGCCGACGAAGCCGGACACTTCCGTTACCGTGCGGCGATTGGCCCGCTCCGGCGCCTGCGTGGCGACCACCGGGCGCGTTTCTCCAAAAGAGACGAGCGCGCGAAGACGGCTGCGGTCGACCCCGAGGGCCACGAGATAAGCGACCGCGGCTTGCGCGCGGGCGCGCCCCAGTGCCTCGTTGGATGCATTGGATCCCACGAGGTCGGTATGTCCATAGACCGAGAAGCGCACCTCCGGAAATTGCCGGATCCAATCGGCCTGCCGTTGCAACGTGGCCTGCGCCTGCGGCGACAAGGCGCTGGAGTTGAAGGCGAAGTTGATGGTCGACTCGACCTCGCGCGCGAACCGCAAAGCAAGCACGTCGGTCGCCGACCCGCCGCGGCCCATCATCGCCGCCTGGTTCATCGCCGTCGCACTGCCGAAGCCGCTGGCATCCAGTTCGGACGCCACGGGCCGGTCGAACCGGCCGTCGGCCGCACATCCCGCCAAGGTCGCGACACAAAGCACCAGCATCGTCTTCATGGTCATCGCACGCTTCCTCATCAATCCATCACGTAGCCGTAGGACCCGGAGAAGTCTTGGCGCGCGACCTCTCCGGCACCTCCGCCCGAAGGTGCGTTGGACGCAGCGACGCGCCCGAAGAGGAACAGGTCCCGCTCGGTCGGCGGCTGCACCCGGTCGGTCGGCAGAGCCAGCGCCTCGCCCCGGGTCGGCGTGACGAGGTGCGGGGTCACGATGATGACCAGTTCGGTCTGACGGCGGCTGTATTCGGTCGAGCGGAAAAGCGCACCCAGCACCGGAATGTCGCCGAGCCAGGGCACTTGGCCGTTGAGATCGGTGAAGTCGTCCGACAGCAGGCCCGCGATGGCGAAACTTTCACCATCGCGCATCTCGACGGTGGTCGAGGTCTCGCGCCGGCGGAAGGCGTCCACAGTAAATCCGTTGGCCGTGAACCCGTTGCTGGGGTCGATGGAAGAGACGGCTGCCAGGAGTTCGAGGTTGATGATATCCTGGTCCACCACGCGTGGGGTGAAATTCAACTCTACCCCGAACGGCTTGAAATCGATCGAGATCTGGCCGCCTTCCTGCGCCACGGGAACGGGGTATTCGCCGCCCGCGAGGAAGGTGGCTTCCTGCCCTGACAGGGCGGTCAGGTTCGGCTCTGCCAGGGTGCGGACGACGCCGCGACTTTCCAGCGCTTCGAGCAGGATCCCGACCTCGAGCCCGCCGGCGTTGAAGCCGAAGAGGAATGCGCCGTTGGCGTCCGAGCTGGCGGGCGTGTTTCCGGAGAACGTGTTGGCGACCGCACCCGATCCGACGAGATTGCCTGTCCCGCCGGTCACGCCCAGATCGCCGCTGAATCCGGTGCCCTGCGCCGCGATGGAAGAGGCGAGCGACTTGCTGACCGAGCGCTGCATCTCGGCAAAGCGCACCTTCAGCATGACCTGCTGGGTGCCGCCGACGCTCATCAGGTTCGAGACGCGTTCCGGCGCGTAGCGTTCGGCCAGTTCCAGCGCCCGGTCCAGCCGCGCAATGGAGCTGACCGTGCCCGACAGCACGATGCCGTTGTTGGCTGTGCGCACCTCGATATGTTCGCCCGGCAGGATCTGCTGAAGCCGTTCCTTGAACTCCGCGATATCGGGCGTGACCTGCACCTCGACGTTGCTGATCAGCCGCCCGTCGACGCCGAGGATGGTCATGGTGGTCCGGCCCGGCTCCTTGCCGAGCAGGTAGATCGACCGATCGGACAGCGACAGGATATCGGCGATGCCGGGGTTCGCGATCGACAGTTCGGTGAAGGGTTCGTCGCTTTCGACCACGATCGCCCGGTTCATCGGAACCGCCAACGGGGCCGTCGCGGCCCCACGCACGACGCGCAGTCCCTGGGCCTGCGCCACGGAGGGCACGGACGATACGGCAAGCGCGACACTTGCGACAACGGCCTTGAGGGTCGTCTTGTAGCTCATCGTGACCTGCCTCTCGGATCACTGGTAGCGGAAGTTATTTTCCGTCTTTGGGACAGGTATGACCGGCAGGTTTGAAATTTGCAAGAATCAACGACTTGTCGGTGGGAGTTGATGTCGAAAACTTGCAACAGAGCCAAAATTTTGTCGGGCTGGGGATGGCGACGGCTTTGATTCCAAGGCCGTCGCCAAAGTCCGATCCTCACTGCGTCCCAAGCAGGAAAGCGCGCCCGAGACGCTTGCGCGTTTAGTTGGAGCAGGCAATCTCGGTCTGCACCGCCTGGGTGCCGCGCCGCACTGTGGTATAGCAACGCTCCGGCGCGGCAGGTTCAGGGGCGGGCGCTTCGACCACCGGCGCTTCCGCCACTTCGACCGGGGGCTCCGGCAGGAAGATCGCCTGTTCGCCGGCCGGAACGGGGTCGACATTGGAATCGCGTCCGACCAGTGCCAGGCTCAAGCCACCCTCCGACTTGACCTGCGCAAGGCGAGCGACGTCGTCGGGGCTGACCTGAACAGTCACCGTGCTGGGGACCTGCGTGGTGGCGAGGTTCCGGTCCGTGCTTTGATCGACCGCGATCAGCGGGATCGAACTGCCGATGAGATAGGTTTGATCGCCACCACCGCGCCCAGACACCGATCCGGTCCAGTAGACATCGACAAAATCGCCGGGACGCAGAAAACCCGAGACCCCGGTCGAGACATCGACCCGGAACGTGAAGGCGCGCATGCGCGGATCGAGCTGCTGCGCGATCGTGGCGATCTCTCCCGGGGCGGTCACGTCGCTGAGCAGGATGACCTCGTTCGGCTCGACCGGGCGGATCATGCTGCGGGTGATGTTCTCTCCCTCCGGGAAGAGGTCTTCCATGGTGGCAAAGGCACCCTCCGGCAGAAACTCCTTGGTGTGCACGACGGTAGTGACGTCTTCGGGGCGAAGGCTGTCACCGAAGGTCATGGGGTTTGCTGCGGCAATGACCTCGACGACCTCGACCACCTGAGCGGCGCGCTCGCGCTCGATCTGCAACTGGGCCTGCTGCGCGCTCATGTAGTCCTTCACCATGAAGACGGCAAAACCCGCCATTCCGATACCAAGGATCAGGACCAGTCCGAAGATAGTTCGCATCGAATTACCTCTTTAATTAGGACGCGCCCAGGAAGGGCCGGGCGCGATGACGTGCCGCACGGCAATGGTGGTCTGACCGCCATGCCCCACGGACTTCATTCTAAGCTGCCAGGGGTTGATGGTCTCACGATGGCGGAACTATGGCGGTTCTGACATGTCCGGCAGAGTATCTGCCTTACGCTGCTTATGGCTTGGACCAGCGGGCGGCGCTGATTTCGCTCTGATGCGAGGAATCTGTTGGACCGAAAAATTCCGCCTATCGCTCTGACGTGGGACATGTGCCCCACCCCTGTTGAGCGAGATGATCTATCTAGTTGGACAAATCTGACCGGGACGCGCTGCTCAACTCGTTCGAGATGTCGGCGGCGACCGTATCGACACCGGGGGCGAAACTGGTCCCTATGATCGCGCCGAGGAGCACGAAAGCTATGGTCAGGATGACCCAGTCGAAAGTCAGAGCGCAATTTTCATTGGTGACAAATTTTTCAATGAAATTCTTCATGAGGAATGGTCGCTCGGAAATTGAAGGCGATCTTCGAGGAAACCGAGGAGGCGGGCCGTTGGGCCCGCTTCCGAAATGACGGGGAAATGGCTCTCTTATTAGGGAGTGGTCTCCGTGGAGTCGCTGCCGGCACCCGAGATTTGAGTCCCGATCTCGGTGGTTTTAGTGGTGATCGACGACGACAGGGAGGTGCCCACGGCCAGACCCAGGACCACGATGCCGGCGGTCAGCACGACCCAGTCCACGGTCACGGCGCCGTCTTCGTCGGTCAGGAAGTTCTTGATGAAGTTCGTCATTTGGTATCCCTCCTAAGGGGTTTCGATTGAAAACTGATCCTCTGCGGGGCAGGTGGTCCGAACACGCTGGCTGGCCCCCGTCTTGGATGGGGCTTTTATAGCGGGTCGTTTGCGTCAACTTTTGGACGGGGGTGGCGCATTTTCGTGCGGTGCCGATCTTGCCCGAGGAAATCTTTCAACGGTCTGATAAAATTCGTAAATATTTCCTCTACCGGACGTAGCTGCCCCCGGATGTGGCGGAAATGAGGTCAATCGGCATCGGTTTGCACCGGCTTTTGCCAGGCACGTTCAATTTTCCCGCCCGATCTGCTTCACTGCTGGAAAATACATGTCGAGCAGGACATTCGGATGCTGACCTCCCTTTGCCGCGCGATCGCGCTTGCGACGACACTCTGCGCGTCTTCGAGCTTCGCGCAGGACCGCTTGCAGCCCGATTTTACCTTCAAACGGGTGGGACTGCCCGAGAAGGGCGCGCGGCGATTGACGATCCAGATTGACCCCGCCGCGCCCTCGGCCACGATGCGTCCCGACCGCGCGGACCGTTCCGCGCCCCCGTCTTCCGAGGTTCTGGCCGTCGTTCCCAAGCCGTCCGGGCTGGAGTGGTTCTGGAGCCATGTCTCCGCCGACCGGGCGGCCAGCGGGCCGGGACGCCTGCAGGAGGCGCTGCGGGTCATGGCCGATCCGCCCGAAGGCAAGGCGGTCCCCACGCCGCGCCTTCAGGAGCTCAACGAGATCGCGCGCCTGCATGGCATCGACATCATCCGCGCCACGGTCGGCACCCGCGTCTCGCCCGCGCTGGTGCTGGCACTCATCGCGGTCGAGAGCAGCGGCCGCGCGGATGCGGTCAGCGGGGCGGGGGCGCAGGGGCTGATGCAGCTGATGCCCGACACCGCCGCGCGTTTCGCGGTGGTCGACAGCATGGTGCCTGCACAGAATATCGCGGGGGGCGTGGCCTACCTTGACTGGCTGATGGGGCACTTCGACGACGACCCGATCCTGGTGCTCGCAGGCTACAATGCGGGCGAGGGGTCGGTGCGGGACGCGAACGGCGTTCCCCCCTATCCCGAAACCCGCGGCTACGTGCCAAAGGTGCTCGCGGCCTTTGCCGTGGCGCGCAACCTGTGCCTGACTCCGCCGGAGCTGGTCAGCGATGGGTGCGTCTTCGCGGTGAACACCGCGGGATAGGGGCGGCCCGGGAAGGGGCCGGCCCGGTTTGTATCACGCGACGATGGTCGCTTCGGTGGCGGCGCAGATCTCGTCCTCGGTCACACCATCGGCGCATTCGACGATTCGCAGGCCGCCCTCGACCACGTCCAGCACGCCCAGGTTCGTGATGATCCGGTCCACGACGCCCGCGCCGGTCAGCGGCAGGGTGCAGGACTTCAGAAGCTTCGTCTCGCCCTTCTTGTTCTGGTGGTCCATCACGACCACCACGCGCTTGACGCCCGCCACCAGGTCCATGGCCCCGCCCATGCCCTTCACCAGCTTGCCGGGGATCATCCAGTTCGCCAGATCACCGTTCTCGGCCACTTCCATGGCGCCCAGGATCGCGCAGGCGATCTTGCCGCCGCGGATCATCCCGAAGGAGGTCGCGCTATCGAAATAGGCAGTCCGCGGCAGTTCGGTGATCGTCTGCTTGCCCGCATTGATCAGGTCGGCATCCTCCTCGCCCTCGATGGGAAAGGGGCCCATGCCGAGCATCCCGTTCTCGGACTGCAGGGTGATGTCCTTGTCGCCCACGTAATTCGCCACCAGCGTCGGAATCCCGATACCGAGGTTCACGTACATGCCGTCTTCGAGTTCTTCCGCCGCACGTGCGGCCATCTGATTGCGATCCCAGGGCATTACGCGTCCTCCTTCTTGCGCGTGGTGCGCTGTTCGATGCGTTTCTCGTGCTCTCCCTGCACGATGCGGTGCACGTAGACGCCGGGCAGGTGGATGTGGTCGGGATCGAGCGAGCCGCGGGGCACGATCTCCTCGACCTCGGCGACGCAGATCTTGCCGCACATGGCGGCGGGCACGTTGAAGTTGCGCGCGGTCTTGCGGAAGATCAGGTTGCCGGTGTCGTCCGCTTTCCAGGCCTTCACGATGGCGAGGTCCGCGACGATGCCGCGTTCCATGATGTAGGTCTCGCCGTCGAAGTCCTTGTGGTCCTTGCCCTCGGCGATCTGGGTGCCGACGCCGGTCTTGGTGTAGAAGCCGGGAATGCCGGCGCCACCCGCGCGCATCCGCTCGGCCAGCGTGCCTTGCGGGTTGAACTCAACCTCGAGCTCGCCATCGAGGTACTGGCGCATGAACTCCGCGTTCTCGCCGACGTAGGACGACATCATCTTCTTGACCTGCTTGGTTGCCAGCAGGATCCCGATGCCGAAATCGTCCACGCCCGCGTTGTTCGAGGCGAAGGTAAGGTTCGTCACGCCCGCATCCTTGATGGCCTGCAGCAGCAACTCGGGAATGCCGCACAGGCCGAAGCCCCCGGCGGCGATCAGCATGTCGTCGCGCAGCAGACCGTCGAGGGCCGAGGCAGCGCTGTCATGGATTTTCTTCATGGATTCACCTCGCAAGATTGTTGCGGCCGAACGTGACGCCACGTCGCAGAAGTGTCAACGCGCGGCGCCGCATGCGAGCGGTATCATTCGATCACATCGTCGGACGCCGGGCTTGAAGCTGTCTTCTTTGGCGCTGCTTTTTTCGGTGCGGGCTTCTTGGCCGCCGGCTTTTTGGTCGTTGTCGTCTTGGCGGGAGCTTTCCTGGTCGCCGTGGCCTTGGTCGTCTTCTTGGCGGCAGTCTTCTTTGGCGCTGCTTTTTTCGTGACCTTCTTGCCGGACTTTGCGGCCCGCTCCGCGATCAACTCCACCGCCTGGTCCATCGTCAGGTCGGCAGGATCGATCGTGTCGGGGATGGTGGCGTTGATCTTCTCCCACTTCACGTAAGGCCCGTATTTCCCGTCGTGGATATTCACCGGTCCGCCGGCTTGCGGGTGTTCGCCCATCTCGCGGATCGGGGTCGCGGCCTTGCCACGATTGCCGCGGCTTGCGACCTTTTCGGCCAGCAGTTGGACGGCGCGGTTCATGCCGACCGTCCAGACGTCCTCCAGCTCTTCGAGGTTCGCGTTCGTGCCGCCCTTGTGGGACGTGGTTTCGGCGTGTTTGATGTAGGGTCCGTAGCGGCCGATGTTGGCCCAGACGTTCACGCCGTCCTCGGGGTGTTCTCCGATCAGCCGGGGCAGGGCGAGCAGGCGCACGGCCTCTTCCAGCGTGACCGCTTCCGGCTCCCATTCCTTCGGCACCGACTGGCGTGGCGGTTTCTTGTTGTCCTCCGTCACCGGACCGCGCTGGGCATAGGGGCCGAAGCGGCCCTTAAAGATGCGGATCTCGTCGCCTTGGTCTTCCCCCAGAAGCTTGCCGTCGGGCGGGATGGCCGAAGCCTCTGCCTCGGGGTCCGGCGGACCGAAGGGGCGGGTGTAGCGGCACTCGGGGTAGTTCGAGCAGCCGATGAAGGCGCCGCCCGCGCGGGCGGTACGCATCGACAGCCGCCCTTCGCCGCAGTTGGGGCACAGGCGCGGATCGCTGCCGTCATCGGTCGGCGGGAAGAGGTGCGGCTCCAGCACCTCGTTGATCTTGTCGAGCACCTCTCCGATGCGCAGATCCGCCGTCTCGGCGATCGCGGCGGAGAAATCGCGCCAGAATCGCTCCAGCACCTTCTTGTAATCCGCCTCTCCCGCGCTGACGGAATCGAGCTGGTCCTCCAGATCGGCGGTGAAATCGTATTCCACGTAGCGGTGGAAATAGTTCGACAGGAAAGCCGTCACCAACCGGCCCTTGTCCTGCGGAATCAAGCGGTTGCGATCCTTCTCGACGTAGCCGCGATCCTGGATGGTGGTCACGATCGAGGCATAGGTCGAGGGCCGTCCGATGCCGAGCTCTTCCATCCGCTTGACCAGTGTGGCCTCGGTGTAGCGGGGCGGCGGCTGCGTGAAGTGCTGCTCGGCGTCGACGCTGTCCTTGAGTGCCTTCTCGCCCTGCTCGATCTGCGGCAGGCGCTTGTCGTCCTCGTCCGGGGTGTCGTCACGGCCTTCCTCGTAGACACGCAGGAACCCGTCGAAGAGCATGACCTGGCCCGTTGCACGCAAACCGACCTGACCGTCGGCGCTGCCCACGTCCACGGTCGTCCGTTCCAGCCTGGCCGCCGCCATCTGGCTGGCAAGCGTGCGTTTCCAGATCAGGTCATAGAGCTTGCGCTGGTCCGCATCCGAGATCTTTGCGTCCTCTGCGCTGACGGACATATCGGTCGGGCGCACGCATTCGTGCGCCTCCTGCGCGTTCTTGGCCTTGTTCTTGTAGACCCGCGCCTCCGACGGCACGTAATCGCGACCGTAGCGGGCGGCAATGGCGTCGCGCGCACCGCTGACTGCTTCGGGGGCCATGTCGATGCCGTCGGTCCGCATGTAGGTGATGAGCCCGGCTTCATAGAGGCGCTGGGCCACGCTCATGCAGTGCTTGGCGCCCATGCCGAACTTGCGGCTGGCTTCCTGCTGCAGGGTCGAGGTCATGAAGGGCGGGCTGGGATTGCGCGAGGCGGGCTTCGCCTCGACCGCGGTCACGGTCAGATCGCGGCTTTCCACGGCGGCGACGGCCATCTCGGCCTGGGTTGCGTCGGTCAGCGTGAACTTCTCGACCTTCTTGCCCTTGAAGGTCGTCAGCCGCGCCTCGTAGGTCATGCCCCGCGCATTCTTGAGCACCGCCTTGACGGTCCAGAACTCCTGCGGGCGAAAGGCCTCGATCTCCATCTCGCGCTCGACGATGAGCCGCAGGCAGACCGATTGCACGCGCCCCGCCGACTTCGCCCCCGGCAGCTTGCGCCACAGCACGGGAGAGAGGTTGAACCCCACGAGGTAGTCGAGCGCGCGGCGGGCGAGGTAGGCCTCGACCAGCGGCGCGTCGACCTGGCGCGGGGTCTTCATGGCCTCGGTCACGGCCGTCTTGGTGATCGCGTTGAAGACCACCCGTTCCGCCGACTGGATCTTCAACCCGCGCTTGTTCTGAAGCTCCTGCTCAAGGTGCCAGCTGATCGCCTCCCCCTCGCGGTCAGGGTCGGTGGCGAGGATCAGATTGGGGTCTTCCTTCAGCGCATCCACGATCGCCTTGATGTGTTTCTTGGAGTCGCTCGCGACCTCCCAGATCATGCGGAAGTCGTCGTCGGGATCGACGGACCCGTTCTTGGGCGGCAGGTCCCGGACGTGACCGTAGGAGGCGAGAACCGTGTAGTCGGATCCGAGATACTTGTTGATTGTCTTGGCTTTGGCAGGCGATTCGACGACGACGACTGGCATGAAGATCCTGCTCGCAGGGCTGGGGTATTGGCCGCGCACCATGTGGCGGTTGGCTTGGGGATGTCAATGGAAGCCCCCAGGCCATGGGCGGGATCTGATCTGGAAGGGGGGGGCGTCCGCCGATCGGCTCAGGACACCAGCGCCAGCATGCCGCCGGGCTGGCGGACTATCTTGCCGTCCAGTTCGAGGTCGACCAGCACGGGGGCGACGTGCCCGGGGCGTGCATCCAGATCGCGGATCAGCTGGTCTTCCGCGATCGGCGCGGGGGAAAGTCGGTCGAGGATACGCGCGTGCAGCGCCGTCGCCTCGGCCAAGGAGCGCGACGGGGGCGGGGGTGGAAGGTCGGACATCGCCTGCGCCACGGGCGCGTCCGGTGCGCTGGATGTCGCGCCCCCCCGCGCCGGTGGCGGAGCGGCGAGTACCCGTTCACCTGCCGCCCGGGCGGGTCGACCACTGTCGGCGGGGGCGTCGTCGGTTATCGCGGGGCCCACGGCCTCGATCACGTCCCGCGCGCCGCGCACCAGGCCCGCGCCGTCGCGGATCAACAGGTTGCAACCCGCGGCACGCGCGTCGAACGGATGCCCCGGAACGGCCAACACCTCCCGGTTCTGGTCCAAGGCATTGCGGGCCGTGATCAGGCTGCCGGACCTTGCGGCGGCTTACACCACGACCACCGCGCGCGACAGGCCCGAGATGATGCGGTTGCGCGCGGGAAAATGGCGCGCCCGCGGTTGCAGTCCCATGGCCCCTTCCGAAATCCGCAACCCGCGATCGGCGATCGCGTGAGCCAGATCGGTGTTTTCCGCCGGGTAGATCGTATCAACCCCACCGGCCTGCACCGCCACCGTGCCGCCCTCCAGGGCCGCGGCATGTCCCGCCGCGTCCACCCCCCGCGCGAGGCCCGAGATGACGACGTATTTTTCTTGCGAGAGTTCGTGCGCCAGTTTCCGTGCCATCCGCAACCCGAGGGAAGAGGCATCCCGCCCGCCCACGAGAGCGATCATCGGTCTGTGGAGGAGCGACAGATCGCCGAGCGCCCAGAGGAACGGCGGGGCATCGTCCGAGTCCGTCAGTGTGGCGGGGTAGGCGGGCGTGCCCCACAGGACCGGTTTCGCCCCGGCGGCCCGGGCGGCGCGCAACTCCGCCTCGATGACCTCGGGGGGGCAGATGCGGTAGTCCGTGACGCCTGCCTCGCGCGCGATGTCCGGCAAGGCCCTCAGGCTTTCGGCGGCGCTGCCGTGATCGGCCATCAGCCGGTGCCAGGTCGTCGGACCGACCCGGCGCGAGCGCAGCAGACGCAGGCAGTCGAAAATAACGTCTTCCGGCGGGGGGATCAGGGGAGTCTGCGAAAGGTTGGCCAAGATCGAATCTGCCCGCGTCTGCTACCTCCCCAGATTACGGGCAGCTTCATTAATGAAACGTGAATCGGCCCTGGGTCCCATCGCTCAGGCCGATCCGCCGACGGTCAGGCCGCCGATCAGAAGGCTGGGTTGGCCCACGCCGACCGGCACCCATTGACCGGCCTTGCCGCAGTTTCCGATCCCGGGATCGAGGGCAAGATCATTGCCTACTCCGCGGATCTTCTGCAACGCCGTCGCACCGTCGCCGATCAGCGTGGCGCCCTTGACCGGCGCCCCGATGCGACCGTCCTTCACGCGGTAGGCCTCGGTGCAGGAGAAGACGAACTTGCCGTTGGTGATGTCGACCTGCCCGCCGCCGAAGCCCACGGCGTAGATCCCGTCCGCGAGATCGGCGACGAGGTCCTTCGGATCGGCCGCGCCCGGCTGCATGAAGGTGTTCGTCATCCGCGGCATCGGCGCATGGGCGTAGCTTTCCCGGCGCCCGTTGCCGGTGGGTTCCACCCCCATCAGCCGCGCGTTCTGGCGGTCCTGCATGTAACCCACGAGGATGCCATCCTCGATCAGCACGTTGCGGGCAGAGGGCGTCCCCTCGTCGTCCACCGTGATCGACCCCCGGCGGTCGGGGATCGTGCCGTCGTCCAGCACCGTCACCCCCTTTGCGGCGATCTGCTGGCCCATCAGCCCCGCGAAGGCGCTGGCCCCCTTGCGGTTGAAATCGCCTTCCAGCCCGTGGCCGATCGCCTCGTGCAGCAGGATGCCGGGCCAGCCCGGTCCGAGGACCACGTCCAGCACGCCGGCGGGTGCCGGTTCCGCCTGCAGATTGACGAGCGCGATGCGCAGCGCCTCTCGCGCGGCGCCTTGCCAGTGTTCCGGCGCGATCAGTCCCAGAAGCGACGCACGCCCGCCGCCGCCCATGGACCCGGCTTCGCGCCGACCGTTCTCTTCCACGATGACGCTCACGTTGATCCGGCTCATCGGGCGGGCATCCTGCACCAGGGCGCCGTCGGGGCGCAGGATCGAGACCTCCTGCAGGGACGCCGCGAGCGACGCCGTCACCTGCACCACCCTGGGATCGAGGTCGCGGCAGAAGGCGTCGATCTGGCGCAGAAGGTCTATCTTGGCCGGAAAGCTCGCCTCGGAGACCGGGTCGACGTCGCTGTAGAGCCGCTCGTTCGTGCCGCGCGGCCCCTCGGCCAGGGTACCGCCTCCATCGCCCACCGCCAACCGGGCGGTGGCCACAGCGCGCTTCAGGGCGGTCTCGTCCAGCGTCGTGGAATGGGCATAGCCTGCCGTCTCTCCCCGGACGGCGCGCAACCCGAAACCTTCGGAGGCATCATAGCTCGCCGTTTTCACGTGGCCGTCGTCCAGCACCAGCGCCTCCGACCGGCGGCGTTCGACGAAGAGCTCTCCGTCATCGGCACCGCGGGTTGCCTCCTGCAGGTGGGCGAGGGCCGCGTCGCGGTCGAAGTGGGTGTCGAACGGGCGGAAGGGGGCGTCGGACATGGAAGGCTCCTGACAGGATAGAGAGAGGACGAGGAAACCCGGACCGCCAAGCGTCCGATTGCCGCAACCGGGGTTCTTGAGTTGTCCGTCAGGATATGGGACATGGGGGCCAACTTACAACGGGACTCGGGGTCCCTTGCGCACGCCGCGCACAGCCAGAGGGATGCGACAATGGGTCTGAGCAACATCGCCAAAACCGGATGGGCCACGCTGGGCCTGACGCTGGCCACCGGCACCGCCTGGGCGCAGGACGTGTCCGCTGATCTGCCGGTCATCGGCGCGCCGACCCCCGGTGGCATCGGGTTCCAGGAAGCCGCGACCTCGATCGCGCGCGACGTGCACTGGCTCGACGGTCTGCTGCTGGCGATCATCGCGGGCATCACGCTCTTCGTGACCGGCCTGATCGCCTGGGTCGTGCTGAAGTACAACAGCAAGGCCAACCCGACGCCCGCCCGCTTCACCCACAACTCCCCGCTGGAGATCGCCTGGACCGTCGTGCCCATCGTGATCCTGGTGTTCATCGGGGCCTTCTCGCTGCCGGTGCTGTTCAACCAGCAGGAAATTCCCGAAGGCGACGTGACCATCAAGGTCACCGGCTTCCAGTGGTACTGGGGCTACGAATACGTCGACGACGGCGTCTCGTTCGAATCCTTCATGCTGGAGCCCGACGAGCTCGAAGAGTACGGATATACCGAAGACCTCTACAAGCTGGCCGTCGACCAGCCGGTGGTGGTGCCCGTCGGCGCCACGGTGGTCATGCAGCTGACCGGCGCGGACGTGATCCATTCCTGGACCATCCCCGCCTTCGGCGTGAAGCAGGACGCGGTCCCGGGTCGTCTGGCCCAGCTGTGGTTTGAGGTCGATCAGGAAGGTGTCTACTTCGGCCAGTGCTCCGAATTGTGCGGCGTCGATCATGCCTACATGCCGATCGCGGTGAAAGCGGTCAGCCAGGAAGAATACGACGCCTGGCTGGTCGAGGCGCAGGCCCAGAACCCCGCCTGATCCACAAGGGGCGCCTTGACGTCCCGGCCCACGTCGAACATTGCGGCCTTGCCCGACCGGCAAGGCCGTCCGCCCATCCGAAGGTCGCCTGCCCATGTCCGATTTGAGCCTGCACGAGACCGTCTCCGAAACCCCCGTCGAAGCGCAACTGGGCGACTATTTCGCCTTGCTCAAGCCGCGCGTGATGACGCTCGTCGTCTTCACGGCATTGGTGGGGATGATCGTCGCCCCGGGCAGCGTGCATCCGTTCATCGGTTTCGTGGCGATCCTGTGCATCGCGGTCGGTGGCGGGGCCTCGGGTGCGCTGAACATGTGGTGGGATGCCGACATCGACGCCCGCATGCGCCGCACCGCCAAGCGTCCGATTCCCGGCGGCCGGGTCGAGGCGGGCGAGGCCTTGGCACTGGGCCTGGCCCTTTCGGGGTTTTCGGTCGTGCTCTTGGGGCTGGCCACGAACTTCCTGGCCGCAGGGTTGCTGGCCTTCACGATCTTCTTTTATGTCGTGATCTACTCGATCTGGCTGAAGCGGGCCACGCCGCAGAACATCGTGATCGGCGGGGCCGCGGGTGCCTTCCCCCCGATGATCGGCTGGGCCGTGGCGACGGGGGGGATCTCCGTCGAATCGGTGCTGATGTTCCTGCTCGTCTTCATGTGGACACCACCGCATTTCTGGGCGCTCGCGCTTTTCGTGAAGTCCGACTACGGTGACGCGGGCGTGCCGATGCTGACGGAAACGCACGGTCGCCGCGCGACGCGCAACCACGTGCTCGCCTATTGCCTCCCGCTCGTGGTGGTCGCCCTGGGACTGGGTGTCACACCCATCGGCGGCTGGATCTACTTGGCGACCGCCGTCGTGATGAATATCTGGTTCCTGAAAGGGTGTTACGAGATCTGGCGCCGCACAGAGGCGCAGGCCGAGGCCGACAACTACAAGGTCGAAATCCGCACCTTCAAGATCTCGCTCTACTACCTGTTCGCGCATTTCGGTGCGCTCTGGATCGAAGCCGCGCTGCGGTGGGGAGGCCTTTAGATGGCACTGAAAGTCGAGCATGAAATCCACCAGCGTCGCCGCGGTCGCAACACCGGCGTGGGCCTGCTTCTGCTGGGTTTTCTGGTGATCGTCTTCGGCTTGACGGTGGTGAAGGTCCTGCAACTGGGTGACGCCCGGCAATTCGAAACCTACGACCACGTGGCGCGGCCCCAGATCATCCCGCAGGAGGACAGCGAATGACCTTGTTTCCCCGCCTCAAGGGAGCGCAGCGCACGCTGGCGCAACTGGTGACGGTCGTGGTGGTGATGGGGGCGCTCGCCTGGGCCTCGGTCCCGTTCTACAGCTGGTTCTGCCGGGTCACGGGCTTCGGCGGTGTCACCAACGTGGCAGAGGCCGGCTCGGACACGATTCTCGACCAGACCATCACCGTGCGCTTCGACGCCTCGCTCGACCGCGACATGCCCTGGACCTTTACCCCCGCCCAGCGCGAGATGGAGTTGCGCATCGGCGAGACGGGCCTTGCCTTCTACGAGGCGCACAACCCGACCGATCGCCCCGTGGCCGGCCAGGCGGCCTACAACGTCACCCCCTACGAGGCCGGCGGGTTCTTCGACAAGATCGAGTGCTTCTGCTTCACCGAGCAGGTCCTGCAGCCGGGCGAGACCGTGATGATGCCCGTGAGCTTCTTCGTCGACCCCGGCATCGTCGAGGATCGCGACGCGAAATACGTGCATACGATCACGCTGGGCTACACGTTCTACGAGATCGACATGCCCGAACAGCAGGCGGCCCTGGCGACTGATACCTTGACCGCCACGCCGGGCGCCGCCATAGACGACAACTGAAGACAGCCGCAGGGGAACAGCCGCCAATGGCCCACGAGAAAGACCATGACTACCACATTCTGCCGCCTTCGGTCTGGCCGTTCCTCGGCGCCGTGGCGGCCTTCATCATGCTCTTCGGCGCGGTGCTCTGGATGCCCAAGCAAGGCGGCGGTCCCTGGATGTTCCTGGTGGGCCTCGCGCTGACGCTCTACGTCATGTACGCGTGGTGGTCCGACGTGGTCACCGAAAGCAACGTCGGCGATCACACGCCGGTCGTCCGCATCGGCCTGCGCTACGGCTTCATCATGTTCATCATGTCCGAGGTCATGTTCTTCGCCGCCTGGTTCTGGTCGTTCTTCAAGAACGCCCTCTATCCCATGGGTCCCGACAGCCCCGCCGTGGACGGCGTCTGGCCGCCCGTGGGCATCGAGACCTTCGACCCGTGGCACCTGCCGCTCATCAACACGCTGATCCTGCTCTGCTCGGGCGCCGCCGCCACCTGGGCGCACCACGCGCTGGTCCACGAGGACAACCGTCAGGACGTGAAATACGGCCTGATGCTCGCCGTGGCACTGGGTGCGATCTTTACCGTCTTCCAGGCCTACGAATACAGCCACGCCGCCTTCGGCCTGTCGGGCAACGTCTATGGCGCGAACTTCTTCATGGCGACGGGCTTTCACGGCTTCCACGTGATCATCGGAACCATCTTCCTGCTCGTGTGCCTGTTCCGCGTTTACGCGGGCCACTTCACGCCCGAGAAGCATGTCGGCTTCGAGGCCGCGGCCTGGTACTGGCACTTCGTGGACGTGGTCTGGCTGTTCCTTTTCGCCGCCGTCTACGTCTGGGGCGGCTGACGGCGGACGTCGCCGATTGAGCCATCGCGATCAGGGCGGTCCCAAGGGCCGCCCTTTTTCGTAGGAATGGGCGCAAGCCCGGGCGTCCGCTTCCCTCGGGTCGTGCCTTTCCTCCCTTCACCCCTTGCGAGATGTGCGTTAAGCCGCTGTCACCGCAACTTGAGGCACTTCGTGCGAAAACTCGTCTTTCCGATCCTGTTGGCAATCGCCGGGGCCGGGGTGCTGATCGCCCTTGGCGTCTGGCAGTTGCAGCGGCTGTCGTGGAAAACCGATATCCTGACCCGGATCGAGGCCGAGATCGCGGCCGACCCGGTCGCGATTCCTACCGATCCGACCGAGAGTGACGACGAATACCTTCCCGTCACCGCGACGGGGGCCTTCACCGGTGATATTTTGCACGTCCTCGTCAGCACCGAGGAAACAGGCGCCGGCTACCGCACGATCAGCGGGTTCCGAACGCCCGACCGCCTGATCCTCGTGGACGCGGGCTTCGTCGGGCTGGATGCCCGCGGCACGTCTTTGCCCGAAGGGAAGATCACCGTCACCGGCAACCTGCTCTGGCCGGACGAAGTCGATCGCTTCACGCCAGAGCCCGAGGATGGCTTGTGGTTCGCCCGCGACCTGCCCGCCATGGCAGCGGCGCTGGGGACCGATCCCGTTTTGCTGGTCGCCCGCGACCTGCCGGGGCCGACCCGTCCGATGCCAGTGGGAACGGCGGGCATTCCCAACGACCACGCATCCTACGCGGTCACGTGGTTCCTGCTGGCCGCCGGTTGGCTGGCCATGTCCGGCCTGTTCATCGCCCGCTCGCGACACCCGAAGGAGACTTGATCCATGCGCTACATCTCGACCCGCGGTGACGCGCCGACCCTCAGCTTCGAGGAGGCGATGCTGACCGGCCTCGCCCGCGACGGGGGCCTCTACGTGCCGGAGGAGATCCCGACGCTGGATGCGCAGACCATCGCCGCGATGGCGGGGCAAAGCTACGAGGAGGTCGCCTATACCGTCATGCGCCCCTTCGTCGGAGAGACCTTCACCGATGTCGAATTCCGCGATTTGATCGCGCGCGCCTACGCAGGCTTCGGTCACGCCGCCCGCGCGCCATTGGTGCAGCTTGCGCCGAACCATTTCCTGCTGGAGCTGTTCCACGGGCCGACGCTGGCCTTCAAGGATTTTGCCATGCAGCTGATCGGCCAGATGTTCGAAGCGGCGCTGACCCGCTCGAACAGCCGCGTCACCATCGTGGGCGCGACCTCCGGCGACACCGGGTCTGCCGCGATCGAGGCGTTCCGGGGGTTGGAGGCGGTAGATGTCTTCATCCTCTACCCCCACGGCCGGGTGTCGGAGGTGCAGCGTCGCCAGATGACCACGCCGTCCGAGGACAACGTCCACGCCATCGCCGTCGACGGGGATTTCGATACCTGCCAGGCAATGGTCAAGGACATGTTCAACGACTTCGATTTCCGCGACAGCGTTCGACTGGCGGGGGTGAACTCGATCAACTGGGGCAGGGTGCTGGCCCAGGTCGTCTATTACTTCACCGCCGCCGTCAGCCTCGGCACGCCGCAGCGAAAGGTCAGCTTCACGGTGCCCACGGGCAACTTCGGGGACGTCTTCGCGGGCTATGTCGCAAAGCGCATGGGGCTGCCGATCGCGGATCTGGTGGTGGCGACCAACACCAACGACATCCTGCACCGCACGCTGGAAACCGGCGCCTATACCAAGGAAAGCGTGACGCCCACGATCAGCCCCTCGATGGACATCCAGGTCAGTTCCAACTTCGAACGGGCGCTGTTCTACGCCTACGGCCAGGACGGCGGGGCGGTGAAGGCCCAGATGGAGGATCTGAAGTCCGGCGGTTTCACGGTCAGCCAGGGGGCTATCGACGCCCTGCGCGACACCTACCTGTCCGGTCGCGCCTCCGAAAACGAAACCCGGGCCGCGATCACGCGCTACCACGCCCGTCACGGGGAACTGCTTTGCCCGCATACCGCCGTCGGCACCCACGTGGCGGAGGCGCACTTGGGCACCGTTCCGATGGTCACCCTCGCCACGGCACATCCCGCGAAATTCCCCGACGCGGTCGAGGCCGCGACCGGCCTCCATCCGCCCTTGCCCCCCCGCATGGGGGACCTGTATGACCGCCCCGAACGGATCACGCGGGCCAAGGACCTTGACGCCGTGAAGTCCATCATCACGGATCGGATCGCGTCTTGACCATCGAGCTGCACACGCTGTCCAACGGGTTCCGCATCGTCACCGAAACCATGCCCGGCCTGGCCTCTGCCTCGGTCGGGATCTGGGTGAACGCCGGGGGACGGCACGAGACACCGACCCAGAACGGCATCGCGCATTTTCTGGAACACATGGCCTTCAAGGGGACGCACAAGCGCACGTCGCTCCAGATCGCGGAGGCGATCGAGGACGTGGGCGGCTACATCAACGCCTATACCAGCCGCGAGGTGACGGCCTATTACGCGCGGGTGCTGGAATCGGACGTGGCCCTCGGCCTCGACGTGATCGCCGACATCCTACTGAATCCCTTGTTCGAGGACCGAGAGATCGAGGTCGAGCGCGGCGTCATCCTGCAGGAGATCGGCCAGGCGGTGGATACGCCCGACGACATCATCTTCGACTGGCTGCAGGAGACGGCGTATCCCGACCAGGCTCTGGGGCGCACGATCCTGGGTCTCGAAGAGCGTGTCTCGACCTTTACGCGCAACGATCTGAAAGGCTTCGTCAGCCAGCACTACGGCCCCGACCAGATGATCCTCGCCGCGGCGGGGGCCGTGGACCACGATGCACTGGTCACACAGGCCGAACGCCTCTTCGGGCACCTGCCGCGCTCGCCCCAGCCCAGCGTGATCGAGCCTGCCCGCTTCGTCGGCGGCGAGCGGCGCGAGAACAAGGCGCTGGAGCAGGTCCATTTCGCCATGGCCTTCGAGGGACCGACCTACCGCGACCCCGAGATCTATACCGCGCAGATCTACGCCACGCTGATGGGCGGCGGCATGTCCTCGCGCCTGTTCCAGGAGATCCGCGAAAATCGCGGGCTGTGCTACACGCTTTTCGCGCAGGCCGGCGCCTACGAGGATACGGGGCTGACGACGCTTTACGCCGGCACCTCGGCGGAGGATATCGGCCAACTCGCGACCGTGACCATGGACGAGCTCAAGCGTGCGGCAGGCGACATCGCCGCCCCCGAGGTCGCCCGCGCCCGCGCCCAGATGAAGGCCGGTCTGCTGATGGGGCTCGAATCCCCCGGCCACCGGGCCGAACGACTGGCGCGCCTGCTTGCGATCTGGAATCGGATCCCGCCGCTGGCCGAAACCATCGAACGGATCGATTCCGTGACGACCGGCGACGTGCGCGCCTTTGCCGAAGGCATGCTGACCTCCGGCTCTGCCCTGACGCTCTACGGTCCCGCCCATGACGCGCCCATGCTGGATGCGCTGCGGGCGCGGCTCGTCGCCTGATGCTGGGGCGCGGCCGCAAGGTCCGGCTCGAAACCGAACGCATGACCCTGCGCGCGCCGGTCCATGCCGACTTCCGCGCCTGGACCGCCCTGCGCCGCGACAGCCAGGACTTCCTTCAGCGCTGGGAGCCGACCTGGGCGTCGGACCACTTTTCGCGCAAGAGCTTCACCAACCGCGTCTACTGGTCCCAAAGATCGATCCAGCAAGGGACCGCCCTGCCGCTGTTCCTGATCCGGCGGTCCGACGACATGCTGCTGGGGGCGATCACGCTCGACAATATCCGCCGTGGTCCGGCCCAGGCGGGCACCACGGGCTACTGGATCGGCGCGCCCTTCGCCCGGCAGGGCTACATGCGCGAGGCCATCGCGGGGCTCGTGCATTATGCCTTCACCACCCTCGACCTGAGCCGGATCGAGGCCGGATGCCTGCCAGAGAACACCGCCTCGCGCCGTCTTCTGGAACAGACTGGCTACAAGTACGAAGGGGTCGCGCAAAGTTACCTGCAAATCGACGGGCGCTGGCGCAATCACGTGCTCTACGCCAACTTGCGGCACGACCGGCGCGGCAAGACCGAAACGGGCTGAGACGGGGATCGGGATGTTCACCTCTGCCGATGATGACACGCTCGCCGACCTGCGCGCCCGGTTGCCTGCCAAGGCGTTCCGCGACGTCTCCGACGCGTATCTCACCGAACCGCGTGGCCGCTACCGGGGCCGCGGGCTTGTGGTGGCGCCGGGCACGACCGAAGAGGTCTCGACCGTGCTGGCCTACTGCAATGCGCACCGGATCGCGGTCGTCCCCTACGGCGGTGGCACGGGGCTGGTCGGCGGCCAACTGACGGGGGAGGGCGCGCCGCTGATCCTGTCGCTGGAACGGATGACGGCGATCCGCGACCGGTTCTTGTCCGAGAACGTGCTGGTGGTCGAGGCGGGCGCGATCCTCGCCGATGTGCAGGCCGAGGCCGAGGCCATGGGCCGCCTGTTCCCGCTCTCGCTCGCCTCGGAAGGATCGGCGCGGATCGGTGGGCTCTTGTCCACCAACGCGGGCGGCGTCAACGTGCTGCGCTACGGCAACGCGCGCGCGCAATGCCTGGGGCTGGAGGTCGTGCGCGCCGACGGATCGGTCTGGCACGGGCTCAGCCGCCTGCGCAAGGACAACACCGGCTACGACCTGCGCGACCTGTTCATCGGCGCGGAAGGCACGTTGGGGATCATCACGGCGGCGGCCCTGCGTCTCGTCCCGCGGCCTGTGGGGATCGGGGCGGCGCTGTTGGCCGTGCCGTCGCCGCAGGCGGCGCTCGATCTGCTCGGTCTGGCGCAGGAGCGGCTGGGGGACGGCATTTCCGCTTTCGAGATCATCCACCGCCAAGGCCTCGATTTTCTGGACGAAGTGGGGCCGCAGGTGAAGGCCCCCTTCGCCGCGCGGCCTGACTGGATGGTGCTGATCGACCTGGGCCTGCCTGCGGGGCTGGCCCCCGACGCGGCGTTGGAGGCGCTTTTCGAGGCGGCTTTCGAGCGCGACCTAGTAACCGATGGCGTCATCGCGCAATCGCTCGCGGACCGTCAGGCGTTCTGGGATATTCGCGAGCAGATCCCCGAGGCGAACCGCCGGATCGGCTCGGTCAGTTCGCACGACATCTCCGTCCCGCTTTCGGCGGTGCCGGAGTTCATCGAACGCGGCGGCACGGCGCTGGCGCGGATCGGGGACATGCGGATCAACTGCTTCGGCCACCTGGGCGACGGCAACCTGCATTACAACGTCTTCCCCGCGGCGGGCCGGGACAGGTCCGACTACGAGGACAAACGGACGGCGGTGAAGGCCTGCGTCCACGACCTGGCCCACGCGCTTGGCGGATCGGTCAGTGCGGAACACGGGATCGGTCGGCTGAAGGTCGGGGATCTGGAGACCTATGGTGATCCGGCGAAGCTTGCGATGATGCGCGGCATCAAGGACGCGCTGGACCCCAACGGGATTCTCAATCCCGGCGCGGTGCTGCGGGCGCGTTAACCCTTTCTTAATCGGAATCACGCAATTTCAGGCCTGCGGCAAAGCCGTTGCGTGTGTGGACACTGCCTCCGCTGCGGGCCTCGAACGGGCCAGGTCGGAAAACCGGCGCAGCGGGGTGCAGGTCACGCGCCGGCGTAGGCGCACAAGGCGTGGACATCCATCCCCATCGCCTCGAGTTTCGCGCGGCCGCCCAGGTCCGGCAGGTCGATGATGAAGGCGCAGCCGACGACCTCTGCTCCCAGCCGCTCGCACAGTTTGATCCCGGCTTCCGCCGTGCCACCGGTTGCCAGAAGGTCATCCACGATCAGGACGCGCTCGCCCGGTTGCAGGGCGTCGTCGTGGATCTCGACCACCGCCTCGCCGTATTCGAGGGTATAGGCCTGTTCGATCGTCGCGGCCGGCAGCTTGCCTTTCTTGCGGATTGGCACGAACCCCTTGGACAGTTGATGCGCAAGCGCGCCGCCCAGGATGAATCCCCGCGCCTCCAATCCTACGACGCGGTCGATCTGCATGCCCGCGTAGGGGTGCAGAAGCTGGTCGATGGCGATGCGAAAGCCGCGCGGATCGGCGAACAGCGTGGTGACATCGCGGAACATGATCCCCGCGTGGGGGAAATCGGGGATCGTGCGGATATAGTCTTCGACGGTCTTCATGGGTGTCCTTCGGGTCAGAACGCGGCCCGTGACCGCATCGAGGTGCGGCGACAGCCGCGCAAGGAACCGCTCCGGCAGGTCCGGCTTCGTTTGTGAGGCCTGCCCGCGGGTCGCGCAACCACTTATCCCGCAGCCAGGGGTGACAACCGCGCGTCGGCGGCTTACAGGCACCCCGACATCACGAAACGACAGGATTCCCCGCATGGCCCGCCGCGCGCTCTTGGCGAACTTCGCCGATTCCATTGCCTTGACCGACCCCAGTGCGCCGCTGACCGCGGGCCGGTTGCGGATCGAGGTCCTTTCGGGCCTGACCGTCGCCCTGGCCCTGGTGCCCGAGGCCGTGGCCTTCGCCTTCGTGGCGGGCGTCGAACCCCTCGTCGGGCTTTATGCGGCCTTCATCGTGGGGCTCGTGACGGCGCTGATCGGCGGACGTCCTGGCATGATCTCGGGCGCGACGGGCGCGCTGGCGGTGGTGATGGTCAGCCTCGTCGCGGTGCACGGGGTGGAATACCTCTTTGCGACCGTGGTGCTGATGGGGCTGATCCAGCTTGTGGTGGGGATCATGCGTTGGGGCAAGTTCATCCGTCTGGTACCGCACCCGGTGATGCTGGGCTTCGTCAACGGTCTGGCCATCGTGATCTTCCTGGCACAGCTCACGCAGTTCCAGGTGCCCGGCACCGCAGAGGCGACGGGCCACGGCATGGCCGGCGGCGACTGGCTGTCCGGACCGCCGCTCTATGCCATGCTGGCGCTGACGGCGCTGACCATGGCGATCATCTGGCTGATGCCCAAGCTCACCAACTTCGTCCCCGCGCCGCTGGCGGGCATCGGGATCGTGGCGGCGATCGTGATTCTCTTCGGCATCGACGTGCCGGTGGTGGGGGATCTCGCCTCCATCGAGGGCGGCTTGCCGCCTTTCCATATCCCCGCCGTTCCGCTGACATTCGAGACGCTGGGCATCATCCTGCCCTACGCGCTGATCCTCGCGGCCATCGGCCTGATCGAAAGCCTGCTGACGCTCAACCTGGTGGGAGAGATGACCAACCAGCGCGGCGGCGCCAGCCAGGAGTGCATCGCGCAAGGTGCGGCCAACACGATCACCGGCTTCTTCGGCGGCATGGGGGGCTGCGCCATGATCGGGCAGTCGATGATCAACGTGAAATCCGGTGGGCGTACGCGGGTGGCGGGGATCGCGGCGGCGCTGTTCCTGCTGGCGTTCATCCTCTTCGCAAGCGGTCTGATCGCTCAGATCCCGCTGGCCGCCCTCGTAGGCGTGATGTTCATGGTCGTGATCGGGACGTTTGCCTGGAACAGCTTCTCAATCATGCGCAAGGTGCCGAAGTCCGATGCCTTCGTCATCGTTCTGGTCACGGTCGTCACGGTGATGACCGACCTTGCCACCGCGGTGCTCGTCGGCGTCGTGGTCAGCGCGCTGGTCTACGCCTGGGGCAACGCCAGCCGGATCTTTGCCAACACTTATACCACGCCCGAAGGGGCAAAGGTCTACCAGGTTCAGGGGCCGCTCTTCTTCGGCTCCGCCGAGGGCTTCAACGAGATGTTCCGCCCGCAGGAGGATCCGGGCCTGGTGATCGTGGACTTCCAGAACAGCCGCGTCGTCGACCAATCCGCCCTGCAGGCGATCGAGGCCGTCGCCGCCAAATACGAGGCCGCGGGCAAGCAATTGCAACTGCGGCACCTGTCGCGCGATTGCCACCGGCTGCTGTCGAAGGCGGGGCACCTGATGGTCGACAGCGACGATGACCCCGATTACGCGCTCGCCGTCGATTACTCGGTGCGCACGGGCGTTCTGGGCGGCGGCCACTGACACAAAACCTGTCCGGCGTGCGCGATCATCGCGCGCCGGACAGGCTTAGCTCGGAACGCTGTCACTCCCCGGGACGGTCCATCGAGAAAAGCTCGGTCACCGCGGCGAAATCGCGATACCCCAGGCGGCTGACCGGGTTGAAGGTCGTCACGTCGAACTGACCGTCGCGCAGGCAGGCCTCGTCGATGCGCACGCCCACGACCTCTCCGAAGACGGCGGTGTTGTAGGTGCCTTCGAGCGGCACGATCTGGCGTAACTCGCATTCCAGCACGGCGGGCGCTGCCACGACATAGGGGCAGTCGATGGTGTCGCACTGGCCCTTTTCCAAACCCGTCAACTCGAACTCGTCGGTGTCGGCGGTCCAGCTGCCCGAACTGTCGTTCATCTGCTTGGCGAGCGCCAACGACACCACGTTGCAGGCGAAGACGCCGGTTTCGCGGATGTGCGCGAGGCTGTCCTTGGCGCCGTCTCGGTCCGGCTTGTTGCCGATCGATGCGAACATGACCTGCGGCGGCGTATAGGCCACGGCGTTGAAGAAGGAATAGGGGGCCAAGTTGTCCCGTCCGTCCGACCCGCGGGTCGAGATCCAGCCGATGGGCCGGGGCGACACGATGGCGTTGAAGGGGTTGTGCGGCAGCCCGTGGCCGTCCTTGGGGCGATAGAACATCGGTCTCTCTTTCATCCGGTTGCGCGGCAAGTTAGCCTGTCAGGCAGCACTGGCCAGACGGAATGATGCACAGCTCTTCGATCATCACCGCACCCGAACGACCCGACGATTGGTGGGAGGTCGAGGCCCTGTTCGACCTGTGCTTCGCGCCCGGGCGCACGGCGTTGTCCTCCTACCGCCTGCGGGATGGCGTGGACCCGGTGCCGGAACTCTGCCTCGTGGCGCGGGACGGCGATGGCCAGGTGGCGGGCGCGATCCGGCACTGGCCGGTCCAGGTGGGCATGAAGCGGGCGATCCTGCTGGGACCCGTCGCGGTCCACCCGACCCACCAGGGCGAGGGGATCGCCGCCCTGCTGATCTGGCGGTGCCTCGAACGGGCGGCCAAGGCGGGCCATCCGCGGATGATGCTGGTGGGGGATGCGCCCTATTACGGCCGTTTCGGGTTCCGAAAGCTTGAGGGCGTGGTCATGCCGCCGCCGACCAACCCCGACCGCGTCCTGGGCATCGCCCTGCGGCGCGGCGGATGGGACGGTGTCGAGGGCGAGGTCGCGCCCGCCCGCGATTGCAATGCGGCGCAGACGACATAGGTTCTCCCTCGATCCCTCGGAGGCTGCCATGACACCCATCGACGCAGATGATTACGAGCCCCTGACGCAGGAGGTGCAGACGGACGTTCAGGCGCTGGCCCGCAGGCAGCAAAGGGCCAACGGCGTGCTGATGCGCGCGATCAACTTCGTGGGCGGTCAGGTGGACGATACGCTCAAGCTGTTGCCCAAGGGCGCACGCGGCCAGATCGACTCCGCGGCGCGGCATGCGTTGCAGCGCAGCTTCGACGTGGCGGCGCGCTCGCGCGAGGGTTTTGCGGGGCAGGCGGTTCGTACCGACGCGGCGCACAAGGCGCTGGCCACGCTGTCCGGCGCGCTGGGGGGCGTCGGGGGGCTGCCGACCGCTCTGGCGGAACTTCCGGTCGCCACCACGATGATCTTCCGCGCGGTCCAGGGCGTTGCCGAAAGCTATGGAGAGGACCCGCTCTCGCCCGAGACGCGGTTGGCGTGTCTGGGCGTCTTCGGCGCGGGCGACGTGGCGGGTGACATGGGTGTCGACACCGCCTTCATCGGCGCACGGCTGGGGCTCACGGGGGCGGCGGTGCACGGGCTGATCGCGCGGGTGGCACCGAAGTTCGCGGCCGTGCTGACGCAGAAGCTGGCGACCCAGGCCTTGCCGCTGATCGGGGCGGCGGCCGGGGCGGGGACGAACTACGCCTTCACCCAGTACTACGTCGAGATGGCGCATGTGCATTTCGGCCTGCGCAAACTGGCCCGCCAGCATGGCGAGGAAAAGGTGCTGGACCAGTTCCACGCGGCGCTGAACGGTACCGCCGCCCCGGTGGTGCGCCAAGGCTGAGCCAAGGACGGGCCGCTACATGTGCCCCTTGAGGTAGGCGCTGACAGCTTCGCGTACCGTCAGCTCTCCGCTATGGCGGGCCTGGGCCATGACGTCGCGCACCTCGCCCAAATGGACCCGGCGCAGCAGGTGCTTGACCGGACCGACCGAGGTGGGGCGCATCGACAGCGAGTCGAACCCGCAGGCGGCAAAACAGATCGCCTCGATCGGGCGGCCCGCGTCCTCTCCGCAGAACGAGATCGGCGTGCCTGCCGCGCGGCACCGGCTCACGATCAGTTCGATCAGCGACAGAAAGCTGTGGTTGAGCGTGTCGTAGCGCCGCCGGACGCGCTCGTTCTCGCGGTCGGCGGCGTAGAAGAACTGCTTGAGGTCGTTGCCGCCCACCGAGATGAAATCGACCTCCTCGAAGAAGGCGTCGGGGGCGAAGGCCAGCGACGGCGTCTCGAGCATGGCGCCCACGCTGAGCGACGCTGGCAGCGGATTGCCCAGTCGACGTTCGCGCGCCAGCACCTTGTCAAGCTCCGCCCGGGCCGCCCGGTATTCCGACAGCAGCGTGATGAAGGGGAACATGACCGTCAGCGGTCCACCGGACGCGGCGCGCACCAGCGCCTGCAGTTGCATCCGCAGGATCCCCGGCTTGTCGAGGCCCACCCGGATCGCGCGCCAACCCATCGCCGGGTTCGGCTCGTCGTTGGGCTTCATGTAGGGCAGCACCTTGTCGGACCCGATGTCGAGCGTTCTGAATGCCACCGGCTTGCCGGCAGAGGCATCCATGACCCGCCGGTAGAGCGCCGACAGCTCGGAACGTTTGGGCATCTGGCTGCGGATCAGGAACTGCAACTCGGTGCGGAACAGCCCCACCCCCAGCGCGCCGGAATTTTCCAGCGATGGCAGATCGGCCAGCAGGCCCGCGTTCATGTAGAGCCCGATGGTCGTCCCGCAAAGCGTCGTCGCCGGCTCGTCGCGGATCGAGGCATAGCGTTCCTGCGCGCGGGTCTGCATCGCCAGCTTGTCGCGAAAGGCGGATTGCACCGCCTCGTCGGGGCGCAGGTGGGCGACACCCTGATCGCCGTCCACGAGGATCGCGTCGCCGTTCAGCGCCTCGGTCGTGATGCCCTTGGCGTTGATGATGAGCGGAATCGCCCAGGCCCGCGCGACGACGGTGGCGTGGCTTCCGACGGAGCCATCCTCCAGCACGATGCCGCGCAGCTTCTTGCCGTAGTCCAGCAGTTCGCCCGGACCGATGGTGCGGGCGATCAGGATCGGGTTCTCCGGCATCTCGGCGCCGGTATCGCGGCCCTGGCCGGTCAGGATGCGCAGCAAGCGGTTGGACAAATCGTCGAGGTCATTGAGCCGCTCGCGCATGTAGGTGTCGCCGCCCTGCGTCAGCCGGGTGCGGGCCAGCGATTGTTCCTTCTCGACCGCGGCCTCGGCCGTCAGGCCGGTGTCGATGTCGGCCTCCATCCGGCGCATCCAGCTGCGGGAATTGGCGAACATGCGGTAGGCCTCGAAGATCTCGACCTGTTCATTGGTCATCGAGCGGTTGCCCGACAAAAGCGCGTCAACGGAGGTGCGCAACTCCTCGACGGCGGTGCGCAGGCGCTCCATTTCGTGGGCGGGATCGTCCGAGATCGGGTTGGTCACCACCACGCGGGGATCGTGCAGGAATACACGTCCCTCGGCGGCCCCTTCCTGTGCTATGGTGCCGCGGAACATCACCGGGTGCTGGTGACGCGCCGACAGGGCCGCGCCTTCGCCGACGAAGGCGCCAAGCTCGGTCATTTCCGCCAGGACCATCGCCACGACTTCCAGCGCGTAGACCTCGTCGGCGCTGTATTCGCGCGCGTCACGGGACTGGACGACCAGCACGCCCAGCGCGTCGCCCAGCCGCTGGATCGGCACGCCGCAGAAGGAGGAATAGCGCTCCTCGCCCGTCTCCGGCATGTAGCGAAAGCCCCGGGCGCTGGGCGCGTCGGCGGCATTGATGACCCGTCGCGTGCGGGCGACGCGCCCGACGAGGCCTTCGCCCAGCCGCATCCGGGTCTTGTGCACGGATTCCTCCGCCAGGCCTTCGGTCGCGCAAAGCTCCAGCGTGTCGGCATCGCGGAACAGGTAGATCGAGCAGACCTCGGTCTGCATGGAGGAGGCGATCAGCCCGACGATCTTGTCCAGACGTTCCTGGCCTGCCGAATCGCCCGCCATCGCCTGACGCAGTCGGCCCAGCAGTTTTCGGCTTTCGCTTTCGATCGGGTCGGGCATAGGGGACGTTTCCAAAGGCAGGCCCGAACCGGGCGCAGGCTGCACTATAGAGACCCGGATCGCCTAAAGAAACACTTGGCCGTCCAGCGTCTTCGGGATCAGTCCGCCTTTTCCAGCTCGAAGGCGTCGTGCAGCGCCTGGACGGCCAGTTCCATGTACTTGCGGTCGATCAGCACGCTGACCTTGATCTCGGAGGTGGTAATGACCTTGATGTTGATGCCCTCGTCGCGCAGCGTGGCGAACATCTTGGCGGCGACGCCCGCGTGGGACCGCATGCCGATGCCCACGATGCTGATCTTGGCCACCGCCTCGTCCGCGACAAGGTCGTGGAAGTTGATCGATCCGGCCTGCTTGGCCTTCTCCATCGCATCCTGCGCGCGGCGGACCTGGTCCACGGGACAGGAGAAGGTCATGTCCGTGCGACCTTCCTCCGAGATGTTCTGAACGATCATGTCGACGTTCACCCCGGCCTCGGCCAGAGGGCCGAAGATCGCGGCGGCGATGCCGGGACGGTCCGCGACCGAGATCAGCGTCATCTTCGCCTCGTCGCGCGAATAGGCCACTCCGGCCACGACATTGCTTTCCATGATATCCTCCTCGGCGCAGACCAGCGTTCCTGCGTCTTCTGACGGTTCCTCGAAACTGGACAGGACGCGCAGTTTCACGCGATAGCGCATCGCCAGTTCCACCGACCGGGTCTGCAGCACCTTGGCCCCGAGCGAGGCCAGTTCCAGCATTTCCTCGAAAGCGATCCGGTCGAGCTTGCGCGCCTTCGAGGCGATGCGCGGGTCGGTCGTATAGACCCCGTCGACATCCGTGTAGATGTCGCAGCGCTCGGCGTCGAAGGCGGCGGCGAACGCCACCGCGGTGGTGTCAGAGCCGCCGCGTCCCAGCGTGGTGATCCGGCCCTCGGGGCTGATCCCCTGGAAGCCCGCGACGACGGCCACGCGCATCCCGTCGGCGAACTTCGCCGCGATGTTCTCGGTGGGGATCGCCTCGATCCGGGCATTGGCGTGGGCGCTCGTCGTCTGCACCGGCACCTGCCAGCCTTGCCAGCTGCGCGCGGGCACGTCCATTTCCTGCAGGCGCAGGGCCATCAGGCCCGCGGTCACATTCTCTCCGCTGCTAACGACGGCGTCGTATTCGCGCGCGTCGAAGAGCTCTGAGGTCTCGTTCACCCAGCCCACCAGCTCGTTGGTCTTGCCCGACATGGCAGAGACGACGACGATCACATTGTAGCCGTTCGCCACTTCGCGCGCGACCCGCTTGGAGGCCCGCGCGATCCGGTCGAGGTTGGCGACGGAGGTGCCGCCGAATTTCATCACGAGTGTGGGCATGAAGTCCCCCCGAAGTCATCCGAGGGGGCCTTTAGCCGACCCCGCGCCCGAGGGCAATCCGGCAGGTGCCTAGAAGGGGTGCGGGGTGCCGTCGAAGGTGCAAAATGCGCCCGTGGTGTCGACCGAAAGTTCCCCGAACCGCGCGATCAGACCTGCCGCCGAGGTGTCCGGCGTGATCGCCGCCCGGGCACCGCCCATGTCGGTCTGGACCCAGCCCGGATGGTAGATACCGACCGCGATCCCGTCTTCCTTCAGATCGACCGCAAGGTTGCGCCCGAGGTTCACCGCCGCCGCCTTGGAGGCGCGGTAGATGTAGGACCCGCCGGAGGCGATCTCGCTCGAGCCCATCTGCGAGGAGATGATCGCGACCTTGCCCTTCGCCGCGCGCAGATTTGGCAGCAGTGCCTGAACGCAAAGGAACACGCCGGTCACGTTGACCGCGAACTGCCGCGCCCAGAGGTCGGCGGGATACTCGTTCTCCAACGCCATGCCGCGATCCTCGAAGATGCCCGCGTTGCAGACCAGTAGGTCCAGCGGGCGGTCGCCGAAATCGCTGGCCATCGCACGAATGCTGCCGGGGTCGGTCACGTCGAGCCGCAGGAAATGGCCCTCGGGTGCTGCACGGTGGGTGCCGATGACCTCGTCGCCGGTCTCGGCCAGAAGGTCGAACATCGCGCGGCCCACGCCGCGGTTGGCACCGGTGATCAGTGTGGTCATGGATATCTCCCTTTCAGGTCGAACGTGTCAGTTGGTCTTGGACTTGGGCCGGAAGGGCAGCGGCAGGACGGGGACTTCATCGCGCAGCAGCGCGCGGACCTGCGCACCCGTGGCTTCTCCGTAGATCGGTCGGGCGGGGGCGGTTCCGTCGTGCTGGTCGCGGGCCTCCTCGGCGAAGGATCCGCCCACGTAGGTCGCTGTGGATTCCACGTGACGGCGCAGTTTCTCCAGCGGGGCGGGCTCTGCGGAGGGCTCCTCTGTGGCGATACGCGGTGCCATCAGGGACTTGTCCACCCGGGTCGAGCCGCATGTCTCGCAGGACAGGTGTCCCGCGCGGCGCAGCGTGTCGAAGGCGTCGGAGCTTGCGAACCAGCTGTCGAACCGGTGGCCTTTGTCGCATTGGAGGGTGTAACGGATCACGTGGTGGGTCCCTGCGGTGTCCGGCCTGATCTAGGGTCTCATGCCCTCCATTGCCACTGCAAAGGCACGCTAGGCTTGCGTCACATGAACGCGCGAGCGCCGCCCGGAACGACGCCCGATTTGCAATGCCGCCCGTGCGGTGCGATGCAGGACACCTGCAATGGAAGGCCCCGCCGTGCCCTGGTCCGAGGATCGATACGTCACCGCCAACGGCATCCGGACGCGCTATCGCAGCGCGGGGGAGGGGGGCGTCCCGCTGATCCTGCTGCACGGATTGAGTGGCACGCTGGAGGATTGGTCCGAGACGGTTGCAGCCTTGTCCCGGGCACGTCGCGTCATCGCGCTCGATCTTCTGGGTAGCGGGAAGACCGACAAGCCCCCGGAGTGCAGCTACGCGCCCGACCTCATGCGCGATCATGTCATAGGCGTCATCGACGCACTTTCGCTCGACGTCGTCGATCTCGACGGGTGGAGCCTCGGGGGTCGCATCGCGCTGGACGTGGCCCATGCGGCACCGGACCGGGTGCGCCGCCTGGTGCTGACCGCGCCCGCGGGCCTTGGGCCGGACACGTTCCTCGATCTCGATGCCCCCTTTTCGGTCGTTCTGGGCCAGGCTCTCTTGCGACCGAGCGCGTCGGGGCTACGGATCATGGGCAACGCGCTGCGCAACGGGAACGGAGATCGGCTGCTGCGGTTCGCGGCCCGGCGTCTCTACCTGCTGAAGGATGGCGGCGCCCGGCAGGGGTTTCTCGGCCAGCTTGAAAGCCTCGTCGGCAGGCACGGCTTCCTGCCCGGTCCGCGCCGCGCATTGCTCGCCAAGCTGCCGCGGATCGAAACGCCGACTCTGGCGATCTGGGGGCGGCAGGACAATTTCTCGCCTTTCGCCCATTCCGGGAACTTGCGGAAACTGATGCCGAACTGCCGCCTGCACGTGGTCGAGCGGTGCGGCCACGCGCCCCAGATCGAATGGCCCGAGATCTACACTGCCGCCATAGAGGACTTCCTGGCCTGACGCGGGACGCGCCGCACGTCATGTCATCATTCGCTGACGAGACCGGGCCCAGGGCCCCTCGATACCTCTCTGCGGCTGCTTCTGCGGGTGTTTCAGCCGCGCACGCTCCAAAATCACGCAAGCCGAGGTTGACGGATTGTGCCCCTCGGCGGATGAAGGCGCATCCGTAATTCCCGCCATTTCGATCGGGCAAACGCGGTCTGCCACTTCGGGGGAGGATGATTTGAGACTTCTTGGTTATCTGGCGGCGGCGATCAGCCGGTTGAACTGGATCGTCGGTCAGACATTCTCCTGGCTGTCGCTGGGGATCGTCCTCGTCTGCTTTACCGTCGTGGTGCTGCGCTACGTCTTCTCCACCAGCTACCTGTGGCTGCAGGATCTCTACATCTGGCTCAACGGTGCGATGTTCATGGCCGTGGCGGGCTTCGCGCTGCTGCGGGACGATCACGTGCGCGTCGACATCTTCTATCGTCCGGCCCGGCTGAAGACCCGGGCCGCGGTCGATCTGGTCGGGGTGCTGCTGTTCCTGCTGCCGTTTTGCTATATCGTCGCCGTCTATTCGCTGCCCTTCGTGCAGCGGTCCTGGTCCTACCAGGAGGCCTCCGCCAATGTCGGCGGGATGCCGGGCCTCTATATCCTCAAGACGTTCATCATCGGCTTCGCGGCACTGCTGGCGCTGCAGGGGGTCGCGATGATCTGCCGCTCTATCCTGGTGCTGGCGAACCGCCGCGATCTGGTGCCGGCGCTCATGGCCTACCCGGTCGGCACGCAGGATGCCGAAGCGGCTGCAATCGAGGGACTTCACTGATGGATCCGGTCACGCTGGGCGAGCTGCTTTCGGGCCTGATGTTCTTCGGGATCATCGGCTTTCTTCTGCTGGGATTTCCCGTCGCCTTCTCGCTGGCGGGGGTCAGCCTTGGCTTCGGGGCGCTGGGCTGGGCGCTGGGCGTGTTCGATCCGTCGAACTTCGGCTCGCTGCCCAACCGCTACATCGGCTTCATGACCAACGAGGTGCTGGTGGCGGTGCCGCTCTTCATCTTCATGGGCGTGATGCTGGAACGATCCCAGATCGCCGAGCAGCTTCTGCTGACCATGGGCAAGCTGTTCGGCAACCTCCGCGGCGGCCTTGGCATGTCGGTCATCATCGTGGGTGCGATGCTCGCGGCCTCCACCGGTGTGGTGGGGGCGACGGTGGTGACGATGGGATTGATCTCGCTGCCCGCGATGCTGCGGGCGGGCTATGATCCGAAGATATCCACGGGCGTGATCTGCGCTTCGGGCACGTTGGGGCAGATCATTCCGCCCTCGACCGTGCTGATCTTCATGGGCGACATGCTGTCGGGCATCAACAGCCAGGTGCAGATGGCGCAGGGCAACTTCGCACCGGTGCCGGTTTCGGTCGGGGACCTCTTCGCGGGTGCGCTTCTGCCGGGGCTTCTGCTGGTCGGGCTGTATCTGGCCTACACGATCTTCAAGGCGATCACCGACCCCGAGGCCATGCCCGCGACCCCGCTGGATCCGGCGGAGCGGGCGACGCTGGGACGCGACATCATGGTGGCATTGGTACCGCCCCTGCTGCTGATCATGGCGGTCCTGGGCTCGATCCTGGGCGGTATCGCCACCCCGACGGAGGCGGCCTCGGTCGGGGCCGTGGGCGCGATGATCCTGGCCGCCCTGCGCTGGCGGCTGTCGTTCTCGATCCTGCGGCAGACCGTGATCAGCACGGCCACGATCACGTCGATGGTCTTCATCATCCTGCTGGGGGCGTCGGTGTTCTCGGTCGTGTTCCGCCTGATGGGCGGCGACAACCTGGTGCACGAGTTCCTGTCGAACCTGCCGGGCGGCACGCTGGCCGCGGTCGCGGTGGTCATGGGCATCATGTTCCTGCTGGGCTTCATCCTGGACACGTTCGAGATCATCTTCATCGTGATCCCGATCACCGCCCCCGTTCTGCTGGCGCTGGACGTGGACCCGGTCTGGCTGGGCGTGCTGGTGGGGGTGAACCTGCAGACGTCCTTCTTGACGCCGCCCTTCGGCTTTGCGCTTTTCTACCTGCGCGGCGTGGCCCCGGCCGAGATGCCGACCTCGGCGATCTACAAGGGGATCATCCCCTTCGTGATCCTGCAGGTCGTCGCGATCGCGCTGCTCTTCGCATTTCCGGGTATCGTGACCTGGTTGCCGAGATTGATCGCAGGGTAGGGGCGCTGTCCCGCCAGCGGACCCCGTCGAGCAAAATGGCAAGGCGGCAGGTGCTGCGCCCCGAACGCGAAAAGGCCCGGACACTGCTGTCCGGGCCTTTCGTCTTGGGCGATCCGCCGGATCAGAGCGTCAGGTACTTCTGGCGCGCCTGAACGAAGGGGCTGTCGATGTCCTGGGTCCGGGACCGCAGCACGTTGAGCGACTCGACGAAGCTTTCGGCCGTTCTCTGGACAAGCGCATCGCCGCTGTCGCGCAGTTCGGTCAGAACCTCCATCGACGCTTCCGCCCCCGCTTCGAGAATGCTCTCGGGGAATTGCAGCACGTTCACCTCGTGATCGTTGATGAGGGTCTGCAGCGCGCGGGGATCGTTGGCCGCGAAGTCGGCCGAGACCATGTCGTATTCCGCCTGGGAGCAGTCGCGGACGATTGCCTGAAGGTCTTCTGGCAGTTCCTGGTACTTGGCCTTGTCGACGACCAGCTCGGTCGCGAGGCCCGGCTCCACGAAGCTGGGGAAGTAGTAGTTCTTGCAGACCTGGTAGAAGCCCAAGGCGAGGTCGTTGTAGGGCCCCACGAATTCGGCGGCGTCCAGCGTGCCGGATTGCAGCGCCTGGAAGATTTCGCCCGCGGCCATGTTGGTGACCGTCGCGCCCAGTTTCTCCCAGACCTGGCCGCCCAGGCCGGGGGTGCGGAAGCGCAGGCCGCTAACGTCTTCGACGCCCATCAGCTCGTTCTTGAACCAGCCGCCCGCCTGGGTGCCGGTGTTGCCGGACAGGAAGCCCTGGACGCCGAACTGGTCGTAGACCTCGTCCCAGATCTCCTGACCGCCCATGAAGCGGACCCAAGCGCCCAATTCCTGAGCCGTCATGCCGTAGGGCACGCCGGTGAAGAACGCCAGGGCCGGGGACTTGTTCTGCCAGTAGTAGGCGGCGCCGTGGCTCATCTCGGCGGTGCCGTCGATCACGGCGTCGAGCGATTGCAGCGGCGGGACCAGTTCACCGGCGGAGAAGACCTGCACCGTCAGGCGTCCGCCCGAGGCGGCCGTGATGCGATCGGCCAGGCGCTGCGCGCCGACGCCCAGACCGGGGAAGTTTTTGGGCCAGGTGGTGACCATGCGCCAGGTGATATTGCCCTGTGCGACGGCCGGTGCGGCGAGCGCCGTCGCTGTGGCACCGAGTACGCCTGCGCGCACGAATGAACGACGATCCATCATGTATCCTCCTGTTACATGGAACGTGGCAACCGACGGTCGAGGTCGGCGTGGTGCGGGCATCGAACCGATACGCGGGCTAAATGTCCACCGCGTTCTTGCAGTGCCGGACGGACGGCGGTCGTGCCATTGCGCCCGAAGGGCGGGCCGTGAACGCCGCCAGGGTTCAGCTTTGCGCGGCAAGCGATTTCTTGGGGTCGAAAAACGGGATGGGCACCACCACGCAGGCGCGGGTCTCGCTCAGCTTGTTCACCTCGAGCCGCGTGCCGATCTCGGCATGGGCGGAGGCGATCATGGCAAGGGCGATATTCTTCTCGAGGCGCGGGGAGTAGATGGCCGAAGTCACCGTTCCGACCTGCGCGCCATCCTTGAGGACGGGCCAGAAGTAGTCGTTGGACCCGACGAATGGATCCCCCTCCACCTCGACGCCGACGAGTTTCTGCGAGACGCCTTGCGCGTGGATCCGGGTCAGGGCGTCCTTGCTCACGAAATCGGCCGACATGTCCAGATCGACGAGTCGGCCCAGGCCCAGTTCGTAGGGATTGTTCGCAAGGGTCATGTCCGCATGGTAGGACAGCATACCCGCCTCGATCCGCCGAATGCTGGAGGTATGGCCGGGATGCAGTCCCAGCGGTTCGCCCACGGCCATCAGATGTTCCCACAGACGGTCGCCCGCGGACCCGTCCCGCAGGAAGATCTCGTAGCCCAGTTCGCTCGACCAGCCGGTGCGAGAGATGATGAGCGGGACGCCGTCCCAGTCGTGTTCCATGAAACGGTAGTATTTCAGCTCGGACGGGGCGTCGCCGAAGGCCGCGCGCAGGATCTCGCGTGATTTCGGACCCTGAAGCTGCAAGGGCGAGACATCGGGTTCCGAGATCTGCACGTCCATGCCGGAATGCACCGCAAGGCCACGCGCCCACAGGATCACGTCACTGTCGGCGATGGAGAACCAGAAGCGATCCTCGGCCAGTTTTAGCATGATCGGATCGTTGATGATCCCGCCATGCTGGTCGGTCAGCAGGACGTACTTGCACTGGCCGATCTGCGTCTTCGACAGATCGCGGCAGCTCATGAACTGGGCAAAGCGCGCCGCGTCCGGTCCCGTGATCTCGACCTGCCGTTCGACGGACACGTCGCACAGGATCGCCTCGTTCACGAGGTTCCAGAAGTTCTGCGCCGGATCGCCGAAGTCGCGCGGAATGTACATGTGGTTGTAGACGGAAAAGCCCTTCGCCCCCCATCGCAGGGCCGCGTCGGAATAGGGGGACTTGCGCACCTGCGTGCCGAAGCTGAACTGGGCAAATTCGAGTTCGTGCGCCATGGTCTCTCTCCATCTTGAGGGGTGTTAGCCGGATGGGCGAAGCCGATCCCGCAGTTCGTTCTTCTTGATCTTTCCGGTCGTGGTCTTCGGAAGATCGCCGAAAACGATCTTCTTGGGGCGCTGGTATCCCGCCAGCCTCTCCCGCGCATGATCGAGAAGCTCCGTCTCGGTGGCGGCACCGGCCAGCTCGACGAAGGCGCAGGGCACTTCCCCCCAGGTCTCGTCGGGCATGGCGACGACGGCGACGAGGCCTACGGCGGGGTGGGAATAGAGCGCCTTCTCCACCTCGATCGAGGAGATGTTCTCGCCGCCCGAGATGATGATGTCCTTCGCGCGGTCGCGGATCTCGATGTAGCCGTCGGCGTGCTGCACCGCGATGTCGCCCGACCAGAACCAGCCGTCCTTGAACGCCTTGGCGGTTTCCTCGGGGGCCTTGAGGTAGCCTTTCATCACGATGTTGCCGCGGAACACGATCTCGCCCTGGGTTTCGCCGTCCCAGGGCACCGGCAGACCGGTCTCGGGGTTCAGCACGAGCACGTCTTCCTCCAGCTCGTAGGCCACGCCTTGCCGCGATTTCAAGAGGGCGCGTTCGCCCATGGGCCGGTCCGACCACGCCGGTTTTTCGGCACAGACGACGGCGGGGCCGTAGACTTCCGTCAGCCCGTAGACATGGGTGATCGAGATACCCATCTCCTCCATCTTGCCGATGACCGAGGCCGGGGGCGGTGACGCGGCCGTCATCATCTTGACCTTCTGGGAAAACGCGCGCTTCTCGGCGGCACCCGCGATCATCGACATGATGATGGGTGCACCGCATAGATGCGTGACATTGTGGTCGGCGAAGGCGTCGTAGATCGCCTCGGCGCGGGGCGCGCGCAGGAAGACGTGGCAGCCGGCCAGAAGCGTGATCGTCCAGGGAAAGCACCACCCGTTGCAGTGGAACAGCGGCAGCGTCCACAAATAGACGGGATGATGCGGCATCTCCCAGGTGACGACATTGTTGACCGCGTTGGTCCAGGCCCCACGGTGGGAATAGACGACCCCCTTGGGCCGGCCCGTCGTGCCCGACGTGTAGTTGAGCGCGATCGCGTCCCATTCGTCGTCCGGCAGGGTGTAGCCGAAATCGGGATCGCCTTCGTCCAGCAGCGCCGCGTAGGTGAGCGCGCCGATGCGCTCTCCTCCGGGGCCTTCGCTGTCCTCGATGTCGATGACCAGAAGATCGCGACCGGACGCGGCGATGGCATCGCGCGCCAGGCCTGACAGTTCGGTGTCGACCAGAAGCACCTTCGCCTCGCCGTGCGACAGGATGTAGGCGATGGTGCCCGCGTCGAGCCGGGTATTGTTGGCGTTCAGCACCGCGCCCAGCATCGGCACGGCCAGCGCGCATTCCAGCGCTTCGGGGATGTTCGGTGCGAGCAGCGCCACGGTGTCGCCCTTGCCCACGCCGCGCGCGGCGAGGGCCGAGGCCAGCCGCTTGCACCGCACGGCAACCTCGCCCCAGGTGCGGCGGATCCTTCCGTGGATCTGAGCGGGCAGTTCGGGATGGACCCGTTCGACCCGTTTCAGGATCGATACCGGTGACAGGGCGGTATGGTTGGCGTCGGTGCGCGCCAGTTCGGGTCCGTCGAAGATCATTCGCCCGTCCAGTCGGGCATGGGCTCCTTGCGGGTGAAGGCACCGATCCCCGCCTCGGCGTCCCGGGCCATCATGTTCTCGGCCATGACACGGCCGGCGTAGGCATAGGCGTCCTCCAGCGGCATCTCGCGCTGTTCGTAGAAGGCACGCTTGCCGATCTTGACGGCGGCGGGGGACTTCTCGGCGATCCTGCGGGCCAGTTCCATCGCGGTGTCCTCGAGCTCGGCCAGCGGGACCACGCGGTTCACCAGGCCCATCTCGGCCACGCGGGCGGCGGGCAGGAAGTCGCCTAGAAGCAGCATCTCCATCGCGTGCTTGGCGGCCACGTTGCGTCCCAGCGCCACCATGGGGGTGGAGCAGAACAGGCCGATGTTCACACCCGAGGTGGCAAAGGTCGCGTCCTCGGCCGCCACGGCAAGATCGCAGGAGGCGACCAGTTGGCAGCCGGCGGCGGTCGCGATCCCGCGCACCTCCGCGATCACGGGCTGCGGCAGGCGCACAACCCGCAGCATCATCGCCGAGCAGAGCGCGAAGAGATCCTGGAAATACTGGTAGCCCCCGTCGGGGTCCGAGCGCCTTGCGGTCATCTCCTTGAGATTGTGGCCCGCGCAGAAATGCCTGCCGCCCGAGCGCAGGACGACGGCCTTGACGTCGGCATCGGCGGCGATGGCGTCGAATGCCGCGGACAGGGCGGACAGCATGGCCTCGGACAGAGCATTAATCGAGCCGGGCGCGTTCAAGGTCAGAACGCAGACGCCGCCCGTATCGTGCCGCTGGAGGAGGTCATCCGTCATCGCGGTGGCGTCAGGTGTCATCGTGTCTTCCTCCGACGTCTGATAGAGCCGCCCGTTGAGCAGTTCCCGAAGGCAGAAGCAGGTTTCTTGAGGTCTGGATTGACCACGGCAGCAAGCGCATCGTCCGGCTCGCCTTGCGCAAGACCCATCATCGCACCCCTCCCTTGCGAAAATGTCGCCCATCTCGAGATTCGATCAAGCTCTGATACCCGGTGGAGCATACATGGCGCACGCCTGTCCAGTATTTCGGAGCCCGATCCCGCCGCTCACGGCGTTGCGCACATGGTGCAAGGCGCAACGGGCCGCGTCGATCACGTTTTTAGCCTTGCGCGCAAGTCATCTTGTCGCAGGACCACGGTGAAATCTCCGGAAGGCTAGACCGCCAGTGCCGCTTCGCTCAGTTTTCCGGAGCATCAGGTTTACGGGTCTCGCAAGGCCGATATCCATGACACCACCCGCGGGGCATGACGCGCTTGCTTTTCGATCGAGATCACCACCCGAACGTGCCGCCTTGGCCGGGGCGCAAGGCGCAGCTTGCGGTTAGGGCGGCCCCATGACTTTTACGTACCAGATGCTCGATCCGATAGACAGTCAATCGAGGGAAATTTGGCTCCGGCGGTAGGGGCGGGAGACCATTAACGAAATCAACGTGTTGGAGAGCGACTTCTCTGCGTATGTTCGGAGGAGTGCCACAGAAGAGTCGCCCGGGCAAGTACCTCGTGGTGACACCAAGTGCGTAGAGGGGGCAGAGGCAGGGCTCGCTGGCCGACGAGAACGGCCGCAGCGTGGGCAAGCAGTGCCTCTGTCTGTTGCTTCGCGGCCTTCCTGACCGATGACATCCAGGAGACCTTCGATCACGCCCGCTCGGCAGAGGCCCTGTCACTGATCGCCGAGATGGGGCGAGCCGGACACGCGAACATGTTTACCCAAAACCGCCGCCTCGTCGACTTCAGGGGCGAGGTCATTCGGAACTTGCATGCGGTGGAATTGGAATGGTGTAGTCGTCGATACAACAGCGCTTCTTCGATGCTTTCCTTATCAGGCGGGCGGGGCAGCTACGGTTGCATGAGCTTGATCGTCAGAGCAGGATACAAAGGATATAACGTCTTTAATAGAACTCGGCCAATTCGGCTTCATTATCGGCACATCACTGGGATGAAATCAGGACTGGCAATCCCCGTCGCTTGATTCGTCCGCGGGGATCAAGCAGAAGTAATTAAAAAAAGATTTGAGAAGGGCAGTATCATGACAAACGCGTCACCACAGGTTCTCAAGTTCGAAAAGGAAATTCGAGACCGCAAGTCGAACTACGACAACTTGGAACAGGTTGCAGCGGCAGTGAGAGAGAACCTCGAGAGCTGGGGCATGAGTTTCACCGAGCAAATGATCTCGGACCTCGATGAGGCAGTGCAGCGGGTGCGAGCAACGGAGCAGGATGTCGTGATCCTCCGGAAGAACTCCATAATCGCGGATCGGGAAAAGTGGTATGACGGTCCTCGAGGCAACGATCGTCATTGGCCTGCACTTCACGCCTATCTTCTGAACACGAAAGGCTGGGCCGAAGAGACGATCCGGTCGCTGGATGAAGCGTCCAATGAAGTGGTTTCACTCCTCGACAACCCCGCGAAGGATCAGTTTCGATGCCGTGGGCTTGTCGTTGGCTATGTCCAATCCGGAAAGACGGCCAACATGACGGCCGTGATAGCGAAGGCCGTCGATGCTGGCTACAACCTGATCATCGTACTGGGCGGCGTGACGAACAAGCTCAGGAAGCAGACCCAGGATCGCTTTGCCAAGGACGTTGTCGGAAGGCACAGGCACCTGTGGGAGCTGTATACCACCAGCGACGAAAATGGTGACTTCAGCCATCCTGCCAACGGCGCCTTCACGATGCCGCATGAGGGTCATGCGCAGCTCATCGTGATGAAGAAAGAGGTCAGCCGCCTCCGTGCCCTACGTAAGACGATCAGGAAGACCCCGAAGATCGTCATGGACAAGCTAAAGGTTCTGCTGATCGATGACGAATGCGATCAGGCATCCGTCAATTCATCGAGGGGGGATTTCGACATGACCCGGATCAACGAGGCGATCCGGCAAGTCTTGGCCGAGCTACCGGCAGTCTCGTATGTCGGGTATACCGCGACACCGTTCGCGAATGTTTTCATCGATCCGTTCCCGTTCAATCAGGAGGATCTGGATGATCTGTATCCTGCCGACTTTATCACGGCGCTCGAGAAACCGATCGGTTACTTCGGGGCGGCAGAAGTATTCGGAAGCGACTCGGCCGAAGAGGAAGACGACGGTCGCGACATGGTGCGGCTGCTTGCCAAGGAAGACCCGGACCTGATCCGACCAACCAGAAACGACGAGAAGGAAAGCTTCCGTCCGATCATGACGGCAAGCCTCGAGAATGCGATCATGTGGTTCCTCGCCAGTTGCGCGATCCGGCGGTCACGTGGGCATCAGGACAAGCACATGTCGATGCTGGTTCACTCGTCGCAGTATGTTGCCCAGCACGATTACATGTCCGACCTGATCAGAAACTGGATCGAAACGCATGGCCCCGACATCGTTTCCGGTTCCGGAGAGACGGGCGCACGGTTCGACGCGCTTTTCCTTGACGAGGTCGAGCGCACGGCGCCTCCGGGCGCGGACCGGATTCCGGAGAGTCTCGAGACCGTCCGTGACTATCTGCCGGATGTTCTGGCCGCGCTGACCTTCCCGGTCGAAAACGGAAAAAGCGATCGGCGGCTCGACTACGAGAACGGTCCCGTCACTTGCATCGTGGTCGGAGGCACGGTCCTGGCGCGCGGCCTGACTCTCGAGGGTCTGACAGTGTCCTATTTCCTGAGGACCTCGAAGCAATACGATACGCTTCTCCAGATGGGGCGCTGGTTCGGATACCGGCCTGGTTACGACGACCTTCCGCGGCTGTGGACCACTGCGGACCTGATCGCGAATTTTCGGGCCTTGGCGCGAATTGAAGAGGAGATCAGGGACGACATCGCCGAATACAACACCCGCAATCTGACGCCGATGCAGTTCGCCGTTAAGGTCCGGTCGATTCCCGGCATGGCCATCACGTCGGCCGCAAAGATGAAACACGTTCATCGGACCAGCATGAGCTACGACGGCCAGCATGTTCAGACGATCCGCTTTGATCACCGGAAAGCGGATATTCTGCGGGGCAACTGGCGCGCTGCAGCAAACCTCGTCGACGCGTGCGCCGAGGTGGCCGCGACGAGAGCGGACGAGGGGAGCCACGTGCTTTTCAGACAGGTGCCTTTCGAAGCGATCCGAAGCTTCATCGTGGCAACCGACATCTGCAATGAGCACATGGATCTGAAGAAGCCGCATCTTCTCGGATATCTTGACGAGATGGGAGAGACATTCGGACCTTGGAACGTCGCCGTCATGCAACCGCGGAGCGACACGAGCTCAACGCGGGAACTCGGTGAACTTGGACAGGTCCGGACGATACGCCGTTCGCGGCTGGAGGCGTCGCCCGATCACTATGCGGACATCAAGGCGCTTATGTCCAAACGGGACATTCTTGTCGATGCAGAGCCCGAACGCATAGCCGAATTCGACGGAAAGGAAGACTGGACGAACCTGAAATCCCTTCGGCCCAAGGTGCCCTTACTGCTGCTTTACCCGATCGATGGCAAATCTCCACCAAAGGGGCCAACGAAGACGCGTGTTCCTCTCGACGCAGTCGAGGATGTCATGGGGTTCGGTATCGTCTTTCCGGGGCAGAAGGATCGCTCGGGCGGCTACTTCGCTGTGGAACTGGATGCACCGGCCGCGGATCAGTTCGAAGAGGACGAGTTGGAGGAAATCGGCGAACCACGGGAGCCTCAGGATGCCTGACGGCGCACGGGAGTTCTGGAGCCGTTTGAGGTCGACCGGTGGAGGTGACGGACGGCTCGAGGTGCCGACCCTGAACAGCCGCGTCGAGACGGGATACGGTCCGGCCCTGTATGCCGTGGGGCCGGAGGGCGAGCCGCGCTTGCTTGTTCCTTTCGGCAGAAGATCACCGCCGAAGGATCTGGGATCAGGGCCGAACCTGTTCGCCGACGTTAGCACGTTCACTATGGACGGAAGCTCTGTGTCCTTCATCGACGTGATGGTTTCCGACCGAAAGCTCGACAACGTCTTTGCGGAGCTGGCAGGTGAAATCCTGATCAGACTTCGCGACGGGCAGGCGCCTGCCAAGGCCGTGTCGGGAACGATATCGGATTTCAGGGCACTTCTGATGGGCCGTGGCCGCAAGGATCCGTCGTCGGCAGAGGTCATGGGGTTGGTCGGCGAGTTGCTGATCCTGAAACGGATTGTGGATCTGAAGCCTGGCGCCATTTCATCGTGGACCGGGCCCTTCGGCCAGCGACACGACTTCCGGAGCGGTGACCGTGCGCTGGAGGTGAAGACGTCGGGACGTGCGGATGCCGGGCGTCTGGGCATCAATGGGATACTGCAGCTCGATCCGCCGGGGGGGGGCACACTTCTTCTGACGCACGTTCGCCTGGAAAGGGCTGAGGAGGGTAACCTGTCTGTATCCGGTCTGTGCAAGTCGATCATCGAGGCTGGTGCCGACTCCCACCGTCTGACCGAGGCTCTGGGCAAGCTGGGGTGCGACGCGCCTGATGACGACAGGTGGAACCGTACGCGTTTCTCTTTCGAAGGCTTGGACATCTATCGCGTAGAGCCGGGGTTTCCGCGACTGACGCCCGGTGATTTCTCGGCCGGTGTCTTGCCGGCAGGTGTCGCGAGGCTTTCCTATGAAATTGATCTTTCGCATGCTCGCGACTTTCTTGTTCCCCACGAGGATATGGAAAGCGTGTTGAAAGGATTTGCGGAATGAAGTCGATGGAGCTCTACAGCGAACCTTTCGCCACGACGGGAAATATTACCGGCGAGGGCTTCAGACGCCTTCTCGGGCGGCCGGCGCTCGGCCTTCTGCAGACGGTTATCCGCGAAGCGTTGCAGAACTCGATGGACGCCACGCTGCCGGACCAAGGACCGAAGGTTATGCTGCGAAGCCGGGTTCTTCGGGGCGAGGAATTCGCTGCGCTCCGCGGTCGCGTGTTCGCGGAAATTCCGAAGGACGCCGACGCTGCTCTTCTTCAGGAGGAGCTGATGGGAGAAAGCCTCGAAGTCTTCGAGATCGCTGATTTCGGGACAAGCGGGCTTTCGGGGCCAACCCGAGCGGACCTTGTGGCAGATGGGCCGGAAGATCCGGATTTCGTGAATTTCATGCGGAATGTCGGCGCCGCCCGCGACACCCATCATGGCGGTGGAACATATGGTTACGGAAAGACGTCGCTTTATGCGTTGAGCCGCCACTCGACAATTCTCGTCGACAGCCAGACGACCTGCGACGGCCTTCCGGTTCGCAGGCTCATGGCATGCCGCCTTGGCGGAACCTTCGCGGCGATCGAAGGTGATGTGCGGAAGCGATTTACTGGGCGACACTGGTGGGGAAGTCTCGACGGTACGAGCGGAGTGGAGCCGTTCTCAGGGGATGAGGCTATTCGTCTGGCAGGCTTGCTCGGTCTGCCCGAACGAAGCGCCGAAGCGACAGGGACGACGATCATGATCGTCTCGCCCCGCCTCGATGAGGAAGACGAAGAGGATGAGCGGCTCCCAGTCGGTCCGCATCTGCTCGAGACCGTCCTTTGGAATTTCTGGCCGAGGATGTGCAGGGACACGCCGGGTCATCGGAAGCTCTCGGTGTCCATCGACGTGGAGGGACAGAATATCCACGTTCCCGATCCGGAAGACTATCCGCCGCTCGATCATTTCGCCCGGGCGCTTTCGGACATCAGGTCAGGTGGCGGCCAGATCGTCCGCAGCCAGCGTCCGGCCATGGATCTGGGCCGGATTGCCATGGTCAAGGGGTTGCGCTCCGATCGGAATCCGGCCGCACTGCGTGCCCATAGCCCGTTCCCGAAACAGGCCAGCCACATCGCGCTGATGCGGCCGGTCGAGCTGGTCGTCAAGTATGTCGAAGGCGAGGCGTTCTCGGATGCACGGTTCGAATGGGGGGGCGTTTTCGTCTGCTCGGATGACGACGAGGTCGAAGCGGCATTCGCCGACGCCGAACCACCGGCGCACGACGACTGGATTCCTGACAACCTTCCCAAAGGACGCTCGAAGACCTTCGTGAATGTCGGACTGAAGCGGATCAACGAGGCCGCGCGCACCTTCGCCAATCCGCTGTCCGCTTCAGGACAGTCGGAAGAAAAGGGACAGTCCCTCGCGGCCACAGCGACGCTCATGGGCCGGTTGCTGGAGGGGGGATCGGCCAAGGGCCCCGGCCGCCGAACCGGAGGCGGCGGAGGTGGAACGACGAAACGGACAAGAGTGTCTTCGCCCCGCTTCTCACATCTGGAAATCGATGCCGGGCGGAAGATCGCCGTCTTCGAAGCGGATCTGTCGAACGATGGACGATCAACAGACCTTGTCCTGAAGGCCGTGCCGCACCTGGTCATGGACGGGGGTATCGCATCTCCGGATGATGTGGACGTCGGCTTTACCGGGCAGGTCCTCGACCTCACCGTCGCGGACGCTACGGAGCCGGGCGAGAGCATGGCAATCGGCACCATGGCGGGCAGGGTCGTCTGCAGGGTGCCCGTGCCCGAAGAGGCGGCCATCGGGTTGCGGCTGTCGCTTGAGGAGGCGGGCACATGAATCAGCGTGTTGCATTTCCCTTCAGTCGTCTTGATCCGGCCTCAGTGGGGTTCATGGGGTGGCGGCTCGGCGATCCGGGTGAACCGCTGGTGCCGGCCACCGATATCTTCGAAGGCTGGGATTATGAACGGGACCTGGAGGTCAGTGTCGGTTTCGAGATCGATTTCGAGCGGGCGGCGGCGCAGCTCGACATTCCGCTCGACCAGCTTTCGATGGCCCTTGTCCTGAAAGCCGGAACCGGCTCAGGGAAGATGCCCAGAAGAATGGACCGAATCCAGACGAGAAAGCTTGTGCCTTCCGCCCCCGAATTCGAGGCCCGTGCTGTCGTGACGGGATCGCGCTTGTCCGGGCGCCTTCTGCTGGAGGCAGGGATCGTGCTGGATGCAGAGCCTGTCAGTCCCGGTGTGCTTTCGCCGGCAATGACGGGCGCCAGACTCTGGACAGACCGCAAGGACATCCTGCTCGAGGATGGCGGAGCAGCACGCTTCCCACTCGAGACCATCAGTTTCGCGTCGGCATTCACCGGCCAGCCGCATGCCTCGGCACCTTGGTATGTGCATTGGCGCAGCGGCTTGCTTGACGCCGACTTCGGCGGTGCCGTGCGGGTCTACGTGAACGCCGACAACACCGAACTCTGCGAGCGCTTCGTCGCGGGTGATCCGGCGACGGTCCAGGCGGTGCTGGGGGATGTGATGTCCCAGATGATCGAGAACGTTGTCGCCATGCCCGATTGCGACGAGGCGCTCGCTGACTGTGTCGAGGGCTCGGTGGGGGATCAGGTCAGGAACTGGCTGGACATGGCGTTCCCCGGGCAATCCCTCAACAAAATCAGGGCGGAGATGGCCGGCGCTCCGGGACGTTTCCGCGCAACAATCATGGCTGCTGCACAGGTCGGAGAAGGCGAATGACACGTGTCCTGCTGTTGCCTCGCCTGAACGAGCTGGGCGTGATGCAGATCATCGACGACGTCGGGAGCGAGGTGCCGACCGTGAAGGAAGTGCTCGACATCCTCGACGAGCATTCCTCCTTCCTCTGGTTCGCCCCCAGCGGGGGATCGGTCAGTGCCGAATCCGCTGTCGATATCGCCCGGGAGATCAGGCAGATCGCGGAAAGGCACGGGTTTCCGGAAAGCTCGGACCAGAAGTCGCGCTCTGCATTCGACGCGGAAGTGACCACTTGGCTCGGCGATCAGGACATCCTTTCGACGGGCGAGGCCTTGAGGGACGACGTCTGGGCATTCCTGTCGTCGGCGCTTTTGGCCGATGTCGTCTCGTGGCGGTTCCCGGATCGCAATCTGGAGCGCTTTCGGGGCGGCGTGCGCAATGCGTTCCAGAGACTCTGGATCCGTGGGGTCACCCTCGATCTCGGCCCCGGCTCGGTCGACAGGTGGCAGTTGGTGCACGCCCTGAGTGAAGACGCGATGGTTCAGATCTTCGAGCGCGCATCACTTGCAGGGGACCGCAAGCTGGCCCGGGCCATTGCGTCCGCCTGGATGGTGACATCCGGGCGTATCGGCCGCGGGCGCATGGAGGAAGTGATGCGTGCCGCCACGAAGATGGTCAGGCTGCGCAACGAGATCATCGATCTCGGGGAGTTGGAGCAGTCGGTCCTGACACGGGAGATCGAGAAGATCTTCTTTCGCGTGGCAGGCGTCACGGACGACCTTCCCGCGTCGCGCCCGTTCGCAACCGCGGAAAGCTGAGCCGCAACCTAAAGCGTAGCGGAGGGTTCAACCGACAAGCCGCAGGACTGCCTTCGCGATCTGATAGGCAAGGTAGGGGGGAACCGCATTTCCAACCTGATGATACTGCATGGTCCTCGGACCGCAGAAGAAGTAGTTGTCGGGAAAGGTCTGAAGCCGAGCAGCCTCTCGCACGGTGAGAGAGCGGCATTGGTTAGGGTCAGGATGGATGAAATAGTGTCCGTCCTTGGATATATGGCTCGTCACCGTCGTCGATGGACGCGTAGCGACCTGGGTCCGGAAGCGGTCCGCGAAGTCTCCCGAGCCGCGGTTTCGATGCTCGGGCTGCAGAAATTCTGGAAACTGCGAGAGCTTCGGCGCCTGGTCATGGACGCGGGAGTACGCCGCCGAGAACAGATATCGGCCCAAGTCCGCGGGGATGTGCCCCCGGGTCTCGTGGTGAAGCGACACGGCGAGCGTGTCGTCCAGTAGCCAGTCGCGAAGGTGGTTCGGAAGGAATTCGCCGTTACCTCTCATGCGCGCTGTCCGAAGCTCAGGCCGGGAGTTTGCCTTTGCGACATCACGCGCGATGTGGCGGACATCAGGCTCTATGCCCTTGTCGCGCGCGATCCGCTCGGCTTGTTCGCGCACAGCCTCGTGCCAGGCCGACGCGCTGTCCTTGCGACTCAGGCCGCTGCGAAGGCGCCAGAGGTCATCGATCGCTTCCGAAACAGTGACAGAGGGCTGGGGTTCCCCGAGCAGTGGAGCATCGATTGCGGGAATCGGAATGTCATTGCGGATCCCAAGCACGATCACGCGATGCCGAGCCTGCGGGACGCCATGTTGCTCTGCCCGGATCAGGAAATCGCGGCCATCCGCTCTTTCACCGTCGGCAGGCGGCGTCGTTGCAAGAGGCAGAAGGCGATACCCATGTTCGCCGGCGGCTTCGAGATCATCGAGCACGCGACTGAAGATGCCGCCGCCATCGACCCTGGACGACAGCATTCCCTTGACGTTCTCCATGATGAACACGCTTGGTTCGAGGCGGTTCAGGATCCGCACGTATTCACGATAGAGATAGTGCCGGTCATCATCTTCCGGCACGTAACCCTGCTTGCCCTTGTTTCTGGAACGCCCGGCGAGGGAATAGGCTTGGCATGGGGGTCCTCCGATCAGGATCGTATCGCCGTGATGGATCTCGCGCGCTCTGTCCAACTCGACGGCAAGCTCCTCGAAAACGCCCTCTTGGCCGAGCACCCGTTGTCTCACCTCAGCGTTGGCTTGCTGCCAGTTTGACGGATACAGCTCTGTCCAGTCGGGCAGACCACGACCCGCATTGAGCGCATCATGATACTCTCGAGGGAAATTCTCGAAACTGCGAAGGAACGACCGAAGGCGCAACGTCTGGACCGCATGGGGCTCCATCTCGACCGACAAGTGGATGCGCGCTTTCGCCTCGGCTTCCTGGCCAGCGCGCGAAAAGCCTTCTCCCAGCCCGCCAGGCCCGGCAAAAAGGTCGATGATTGCATATTCCTTCGCCAAACCACACCTCCGGATTCGAGGTGTTCTACTAGGTTTGCCGTCAGGAACCAGGTCGAAAATCTGCCAGTTGGAGCCAAATCATTGTCATGACAGACATCGTCGACAAGAAGACGCGCTCGCGGATGATGTCTGGCATCCGCGGCAAGAACACCAAGCCCGAGATGCTTCTCAGGAAGGCGCTCCATGCCGCCGGATATCGCTATCGTGTGAACGTTCGATCATTGCCGGGGTCGCCGGACATAGTTCTCCGCAAGTGGAATGTCGCGGTTCAGGTACATGGATGCTACTGGCATAGACATGCAGGATGCCCCAAAGCCACGATGCCTTCCAGCAATGTGGAGTTTTGGAGGGGGAAGTTCTCCGCGAATGTGGCTCGGGATGCTCGTGCTCTGGAGGAGCTTCACCAATTGGGCTGGAGAACTGCGATCGTCTGGGAATGCGCAATCGGAAAGCAAGCGGACCAAGCATTGATCGAAGAAGTCATCGATTTCATTCGAAGTGGCAGTCGGCATCGCGAGTTCGGTTGAAAGCCATTGAACGGTGCTCGCCAAGCGCACGCACCGACGCATGGTTATTGCTGCTAATCGGGCTAACCTGCGGCGGAAATCGCAAAATTAGCAGATCCCTGTTCGCCGCTCATCGCCGGGTTTTCGCCGAGCCTCCAAAAAAGATTGCGCCCGCGTTTTGGAGCCGCCCCGCCGGGGCGTAGGTCCCTCTTGTAGCAAAGAGGAGACCAAGATGTCCGAGGATAAAACGCAGACCACCGAAGATGAAAACCACGCCGGATACCTGACAACAGCAGACGTCGCCAAGAAACTGCGGCGACACCCTCGGACGATCCGCGACTGGATCGTGAAAGGGACCGTGACCGAAAGGGGCAGGGTGTTCCTGGACGGGACAAAGCCTGGCAAGAGCTGGCTCGTGCACCCCGATTGGCTGGCGCTCTTCGAGCATCGGATCCGCCCCGTACGGAGGGCGGCTCTCGATCTCGAGTGAGCGCCAGCCAAGCACGGGAGTGAAGACATGACGGTTCAAGATCAAATTCGGGATTATCTCGGGGCGTCCGGGAGCAGCAAGCGAGCGCTCGCCCTGCAGGCGGGTCTGAACCCGCGGGCTGTGCAGGATATTCTCGAGATCCCCGGCATCCGGTCGGACAGGAAAACGCTCGATGCGCTCGGCGAGGTTATGGGTATCCACTTGCCGATGCCGGCGGGTCAGATGACCTATTCGCGCCTGATGAGCGACCTGGCCCGCCCGACAGGGGATGAGAAATCCGACAGCCGCAACCGTGTGCTCATCTCCCGTCTCAAGGCATTTCTGAAGGCCGCGGGTTGGGTGGCCGAGATCGAAATCGTGGATCGCCGGCGCGCGATCGAGAAATTGTCGAGTTGGTCGGCTGCAACCCTCGACCTTACGGAAAACAGCTTCGCCACCTACAAATCCGACATCCTGGCGGCTATTCACTCTCATGGCGGTCGAAACCGGCCGTCCGGAATTCGGGACGTGGCTGGCATCTATCGCGAAATCCACGATGTGCTGTCGGAGTCCGATTGCCCAGATGACCTGAAGCTGATCTCGGGGACGTTCTTCCATTTCCTCTACCAGCGGAAAATTTCACCTTGTGAAATCTCCACAGAGGTCCTGCACGAATACTATCTGCACCGGCTCGCGGTCAGCCCGAAGGGTGAGGCGACTTGCAAGAAGCACGTGCAGCGCATCTCGGCGCTCTGCACACGCCTCGCGGCCGATGCAGACTTCAGCTCCTATGGGTTCAGCGTGGTGGAGCACCCGTTCCCGGACGGGAGGAACAAGTATGGCGTCGATGCCTCGGTCTTTTCCGAGTTGCTCTCCGAGTTCGACGGGCCTGTCAGCCGGTGGCTGAGGGGCGAGGCATCTCGTGATGGGCTGTCGGAAGAAGCGTTCCTCGCGCAGTTGGACGCCGACGAGTCCACGCTCCCGGTGAACCCGAAGAAAGCCCTTCTGAAAAAGAAGAACGGGGGCCGAAAGCGCACCGAGGAAGAGCGGCAGTCGGCTGGTTTCCTCCTGCCCGGACAGACATGGAGCGAGAGGACTCTCGAAAACCGGCGCTACCAGCTGATCGCGGGAGCGAAGGCGCTCTACGCCTCGACAGGATATCTTATTGAGGACCTGACAGAATATACTGATCCGGATGTCATCGAGAGCGTCCTCGACGTTCTGAGTTCCGGAAACTCCGACGACGAGTTTCCCAGCAGTTATGCCGAGTCGGTCGGGAAGACGCTGAAGAAGCTGGCGCGGGACTACATCGGTCGAAGCGCCGACGACGTGAATGCCATCGCCGGGCATATCAACGAACATGCGATCGGCGAGACTGGCATCTCGCGTCGTAACAAGGCACGGCTGCGGCAGATCATCGGTGATCGCCAGCAGCGGCTGATCGATCTGAGCGACATCCTGACCGACGAGGTCAACTCGATCATCGACAATCGGAAACGGAAGTGCCGCGGCAAGACCAGGATGGACCTGCTCGGACCTGAAGAGGCCCGGGACATCATGTGCGCCATCGCCAGCGACATTCTACTGGCGCGGGCACCACGGCGGGCCAACATCACTGGCATCCGCATGTCCTGGATTTCGTGGATCGGAAATACGGCACGTATCGTCGTTCCGAATGTGCAGGTGAAAGGGCGCGACAGCGACGATCCGGACCTGCATATACCGCTTGATGAGCATGCTTCAGCCCGGTTGAAGCTGTTTGTCGAGAAGGTCCGGCCGAAGGCTCTGCGAGCAGGAGACGACGAAAATCCATTCCTTTTCCCGTCACAGGGGGAAGGGGGCGAACCGGGGCAACCCTATGCCGGCTTGCTCGAGCGTCTCGTCCGGCACACGAAACGGATCGTGGGGTTCAAGATGAACCCGCATCTCTACCGGCATTTCCTTGGCTGGCTCTGGCTCAGGGAAGACCCGGATCGGCTGCCCGATGTCCAGCGTCTGCTCGGTCACAAGCGACTGGAGACGACGCTCGCGCACTATGCCGAGATCGACGAGGACCTCGCCCTCGACAGGTGGAGCAAATACCTCGCCGATCAGAAGTCCCGGAAGCCCGAAAAAACAAAGAAGAAAAGGAACAGAGGATGAAGACCCCACTTCAGAAGCGATCGGATCACGGAAAGCTGCTCCGCACCCGCGTGGACGCGATCTTCGACCAACATTCCCGTCTCGTCGTCGACCCTGAGCCGGGACCCGGGTGCACCTGCCAAGCCCATCAGGCGACGCGATCGGAACGACCGGCCAATGCAAAAAGGCGGGAGATCTCCTGATGCGGGTCACGAAATCTCAGTCCGGGCGGGCCGCACTGTGCTCCTCAGAGGAATTCCGCGAGGCCTTCGGCCGGGATCGACCAGGCGTCGATCCCGGGCCCGTTCTCCGCTCGGTGCGTGGCTTTTCGGAGTGGCGCGGCGATGTGCGCTGGCCCATGCCCGTGCCGGACCGCACGGAAATATCCGGCTATCTCGGTGCGCTCTCCGCGCGCCTCGGGACAGAATATGCTGCTTCCGAGCTCGCATACGTGCAACTCGGTGCGCCCGTCCTGTGGGGCGTCCCGGTCGCGGGCATGATTGGCCAGGTCCTGCGCCAGAGCCGGTGCACTCCGAAGGTGGGGGCAAAGTCGATCGACGAGCGCGCTCGGTCAGCAATCTCGTCACTCCCAGAGGAGTGGCAGGGCAAGCTCATAGCGAAACTGATCAGTGAGCCTGGACCTCATTCCGAGAAATGGAGCGCGAACCATGTTCAGGCCGTGGCGCATGCCCTGACGCGATGGCGTCGCGCGTCGGCCATTTTCGGTCGAGAGGTGCCCCCCTCGGGTACCTCGTTCAACGTCTACGCGACGGACCTGAGGGCCGACGGTGTCTCGGATCGGAGCGTCTCCGACTATCTGTCGCGCATCCTCTCCGGCTTTCGCGTCGTGGCGGATCCCGGCTTCCAGAGCGCAGGATGCGATCATGTCATCGCGCGACATGATGCCCTCGCCAAGGTCGCGGGCCGGCCGACGAAGACCGGCGCGCAGATCGTCGGCGCATCGACGATTTTCGATCTCGGCGTCGATCTCATGGCCGCGGCACGGGAGAATGGCCTTCGAGGTCTGCATGTCGCACGTGACTTCCGTAACGGCCTGCTGCTGTCCTTTGCTGCGGCCCTGCCGCAGCGGGCAAGGGCACTGTCGCACCTGGCTATGGGGACGACCGTATTTCTCCTCGAAAAGCCCCACGTCCATGTCGTGCTGCCCGGGCGCGTGCTGAAAATGCGTGAGGCGAAGAAGCGGTTCGCCGGCTATGACAAAGTCTTGATCAACCCCGTGCTGTGGTCGGCTCTTGACGACTACCAGCGGGGTTTCCGGCCACTCTTCGATGACGGGCCGGCGCTCTTTCCGAGCGTGATCGATATGGGCGCGGCCATCACCTCGGCGCAACTTGGCCGTCTGGTCGGCGATCTCACCTGCAAGCACCTCGGCGTGCGCGTGAGCATTCATCGGGTCAGGGACAATGCCGCGACCGAGGCCTCAGAAGAAATTCAGAGCGGCGGATACCTGGCGCCAGCGCTCATCGGCAACAAGAGCGCCGCCACGACCATGGACAGCTACGATCACGCCCAAGGGATGAGGGCCGCACGCGATCATGGGGCACGCATTGCCGGCCTGAGGTCATCTCCCACGACCTTGCGCGTGTAGCCTCAGTTGGTCCGCAGGGCGGTCTGTTAACGAGACGCCGAAAGTGCCGCCGGCAAGGGAGAGCCTGGCATGGACATCGAGGCGGACGGCGAGTGCTGCCGGTGCCCACCTCGGCAGATCGGACACCTGGCACCAGACATGAACGATCGGAAGGAACCCATGCACGACTACCCTACCAGGTCTCCCGAAACTCTTGCTGCCATGGAGAGGACCCGCGCGGCGGCGAGGCGGCTCGAAACGGACGCCCGCGACGTTGCCATATGGCTTGAGGCCCGCGCTCCCGGAAGTCTCGTCCGCCTCGAGATCCAGCGGCATCATGGCTGCGAGGACCATGAGATCGCATATGTATTGCCGCACGTTGCGGAGCGTGAGACACGCCGAAAACTGCGGGCGACGGCCGAAAAAGCCCTGCAAGCATTGGGATGGACTCTGAAGCCGGAAGGGCGGGATGTCCGTTCGATATTCCTTCGTGGCGCAGGGCGCGTGCTCTCCGGCCACCAACGCCTCGCGGCAATTTCGAGGGTCGAAGACGCCATGAATGCCGCCTCGATCGGAGCTACTGAGTGGCCATCGACATGCGGACATGATGATGCCGGTCCCTGACCGGCGGTTGTAGCAGGGCTGCCGCTCACCGCCGCAGAATACCGTAATATCTGCATTTTTCCGGTTTAATTGAAAACGGGTCCCTTTCACCCGCACGGGGTAGGAAGGGCCCCTTCTCAATTTTTTCCGTCTTCTGCCGCAACGTGCCGCAACATCCGGACCGAGATTGCCAATTCTACAATTTCAGGCCCGGAACCGTCCAGCCGAGGGTGAAGTGAGGGAATGGGCGCCGTCATTCCGTTGGCCGCGCTCCCCGTGACCTGCCACTGAACTTTCATCCAGCCACGACCGGAGCCCGGTTAGTGTTTACGCCGGTTGGCGCAGGTTGAGCAATCGCCCGGCGCGCGGAGCTTTCATCTCGCGCAGCGGGGCGGGCGATTGCGGTGGTCAGGGTCCGCGCGTAGGCAGCCGGGGTCTGGTAATCCAAGGCCGAATGGGGGCGCTCGGTGTTGTAGTCCGTAGCCCAGGCTGCGATCACGATCCGCGCATGGGCCAGATTGCGGAACATGGTCTCGTTGAGCAGCTCGTCGCGCATCCGGCCGTTGAAGCTTTCGACGAAACCGTTCTGCACCGGCTTGCCCGGCGCGATGTAGTGCCATTCGACCCGGTGCTCGGAACACCACCGCAGGATCGCGTTACTGGTCAGCTCCGTCCCATTATCGCTGACAATCATGCCGGGCTTGCCGCGGCGCTCGATC
>NZ_SELQ01000008.1 GCF_004145405.1 Salipiger sp. IMCC34102 | reverse complement strand
CAAGCGCAGGGCCTTTCGTGGCGAGGCCGGCGTCTTCCGTCTCGCGCCAGACGGCGGTCCAGTCGCCCAGATCGGACCAGGCCCCGTCGTAGGGCATGACCGAGAGGTTGTCCGCCTTCTCCATCACTGCGTAATCGATCGAGATCGGGTCGATCCGCGCCCAGGGCTCGGGTGCCAGCCGGGTGAAGCCCAGATCGCACCGCGCCTGCTGCATGGCGGCCGCGACATGGGTGAGCGTCTCGGGGGCATGCGCCTCGAAGGCCGCGCGCATGACGTCGGCGCGAAACAGGAACAGGCCCGCGTTCCACAAATGATGCCCGTCGTCGAGCATCGCTTGCGCGGTTGCCGCATCGGGCTTCTCGACGAAGCGCTTCAGGGGCTGCGGGCCTTCGCCCGCGCCTTCGGGGTCGAGGTAGCCGTAGCCCGTCTCCGCCCGGGTGGGGCGGATGCCGAAGGTGACGATCCGCCCCGCCTCGGCCGCGGGTCGCGCGGCGGCGACGCAGGCGGCGAAGCTGCCCGCATCGGGGATCAGGTGGTCCGACGGTGCCACCAGCACAAGGGCCGCGGGATCGCCCTTCGCGGCCTGCAACGTCGCGGCCAGCACGGCGGCGGCGGTGTCGCGCCCTTCCGACTCGATCAGCACGGCGCCCGGGTCGATCCGGCGGGCGGCCATCTGCTCTGTCACGATGAAACGGAACTCGTCGGTGGTCACCACCAGGGGCGCCGCGAACTCCGGCTCCGCCAGCCGCATGACCGACGCCTGGAACAGGCTGTCCTCCCCGATCAACGGCGCGAACTGCTTGGGATAGCTCGCGCGGCTGAGCGGCCAAAGCCGCGTGCCGGAGCCGCCCGAAAGGATGACGGGGGTGATCGGGGCAGTCACAAAGCAGGCTCGGGCATGGGTAACGGTCCGTCGGGCGATACGCGATCTTGAAACAGGGGCACGATAGCATCGTGGCACGCAACTGCCTATCGCCGTCACCAAGCCGCAGACACCACTGCAACGGGTGTTGCAAGTCGTCCGTAATCCTCATGAGGGCATCAAAGCGCAGGGCGAGGCGCGGCTCCGACCATGGCCGGTCCGAGCCGCTGAAATCGGATCGACCGCCGTCCGCGCCGAAGAGGGAACCCCTACGCGCAGTCCGCTTGCGCCGATCGACCCGTTCCACCCTGGTCCGGTCAGCGCGGAATGGATCGAAGGGCGGGGAGGAACAGTCAGCGGTCGCACGAACCTGATCCTCCTGGTGACCATCCAGGCCCCCGCCGCGTCCGGCCCGAAGGCCGGACGCGCCTCGCTCAACTCAGGAACGTCGCATCGTCACCGGTCAGGTTCAGGCCGACCACCAGCGGATCGTGGTCGGAGGCGGCCCAGGGCGCGTCGGCGTCGTAAAAATCGCCATTGCGGTAATCCAGCAGGCTCGGCTCCGGCGAGTTCACGTGCCACTCGATCACGCCCGTCACCTGCTCGGCCATCGAGGCGGTCGCAAGCGCATGATCGAGCGCGCCGCGTTGCCCGTCGAAGGTGAAGCTGAAGGCATCCTCCGACCCGATGAACTGCTCCAGCAGGTTGACGTAGCCCGCCGCCTCGATCGCCTGCACCGGGTCCTCCTGCATGTAGGCGTTGAGGTCCCCGATGATCAGGTAGTCGGGATCGCCGCTGCCCAGGGGATCGCTGTCCAGCCAGGCCACGAGCTGCTCCGCGGCTTCGGTGCGGGTCTCGTTGAAGTTGCCCTGGCCGTCGCCGATGTCCGCGTCACCGCCCGATCCGCTGCCGCCCTTCGACTTGAAGTGGTTGTTGGCCAGCGTGAACGTCCCGCCGGTGTCGTTGTCCGTGAAGGACGCGGCGATGGCGGGCCGGTTGCGCTGCGTGCCGCCGTCGTCGAACACCAGGAAGTCCGAGGCATTCAGCGTCACGTCGTCGGTGCGGTAGATCATGCCCGTCGTGATCGCGTCGGTGCCGATCCGGCCACCGTCTTGCGTCGGATCGACGAAGGCCCAGGTCCCCGCCCCCGCCACATCGTTGAGCGCATCCACCAGCGTGTCGATGGCCGAGCCTTCGCCGAAGCCGTTGTTCTCGATCTCCTGCAGGCCGACCACGCTGGCGTCGAGCGACAGGATCGCGTTGACGATCTTCGCCTCCTGCCGGTCGAACTGCGCGGCCGTCTCCGCCCCGCGCTCGTTCAGCGTGGTGAAGTAGTTCAGCGTGTTGAAGCTGGCCACCTTCAGGCTGCCCCCTACGTCGTCGGGGCTCGCCTGCCGCGCGCCGGAGTTCGTGCTCTCGTCGATCGCAAGCTGCTCGGTCGGGATGATCCGGTATTCGCCGAAGCTGAAGTTCATCACCCCCTCGATCGGCTGGGTGATCTCGGCCCCCAGCCGCAGCGTCCCGTCGGTGTCCGAGGAATCGAGGTAGCCGTTCCCGTTGTCCCCCGCGGTCTGGTTGGGGATGAAGGTGAACTCGTCGGGGTTCTGCGCCGAGGAGCCGTCGTCGATCAGGATCCGGTTCGCCTCGTTCTGCGCGAAGAGGGCGTCGATCTCCGCCCGCTGGGTCTGCGCGTCGTAAAGCTGCGTGGGATTGTACTGGATCCCCTCGCTCACGACGAACTGGCCGAACTGGCCCAGCTGGTAGTTCTCGATCACGGTCAGCGGATCGCCCCCGTCGGAGGTGGACAGCGTGACGCGCATGCCTTCCACGCTTTCCAGGTCGACGTCCGTGGCGAAGGGCAGCGTCAGCGCGGCGGCGGTCGGCATGACGTCCGTCCCGGTGACCGTGACCAGATCACCCGCGACCTGCGTGAAGCCAAAGTATTCGCTGACCTCGCCCGTGACCTCGGCCACGTCCAGAAGCGCCACGCTCGGCGCGCCGCCCGTGAAGACGAAGATTCCTTCCGAGGTCGCGTCGTTGCCGTCGCTGTCGGAATCCTCCTCCTGCAGGTAGAACCCGTTGGCGACGAGCGCCGTGACCACGCCTTCGACCGTGACCGTGGCCCCGGCAAGGGCGGATTCCGCCCCCTCCCCCTGCACGGTCGAGATCAGCACCGTCCCGGTGGGCGGCGGCGGCGGGGGCGGCGTGTTTCCGGCGGTGGGCGAATAATCCGACGGATCGCCGAAGCTGGTGATCCGGTAGCTGCCGTCGTCCTGCAGTTCCGTTCCCGCGGGCAGGAAGGACCCGTCCGGTCCCACCACCGTTTCGGAATAAAGCACCGGATCGTCGCCCTGCGTCAGGGCCACGGAGTCCACGACCGTCACATCCACGTCGACCGTGCCGTCGTCGTCGAGGTCCAAATCGTCCCCGCGGCTCAGGCCCGCATCCTTGACCAGAAGGAAGCTCGACGAGGCGTTGAGGAACGTGTTGTTCGAAATTGCCACGTCGCCGGTGACCGAGAAGGTCGCCTCCGCCTGTGGCGAAGCGGCGAGGAAGAAGCCGGTCTCGCCGATGGTGCCGGACAGGTCGATGACGTTGTAGACCTCGCCCGCGGTCGCGGTGATCTCTCCCGCGCCATTCGTGGCCGGCACGCCGCGCACCTGCACCAGCTGGTAGCCGTCGAGCGAGAACCCGGGCGTGCCCGAGATCTCGGCGAACTCCCAGTCGGTGCCGGAGGTGTTCACCGCCAGCTCGCTGATCCGCGGCGCGTCGGCCGGGGCGCCGGCGTCGTTGGCCGCATCCCGCGTCGCCTCGCGCGGGGCGTCCCAGGTGCCGTCCGCGTTGCGCTGAAGGGAAAAGCCTACCGGCGTGTCACCGGGTTCCGACACGCCGATATCAGTCGAGGTCAGACCTTCCGCCGCACCCGAGGTCGCGGTCATCGTGCCTTCGTAGGACAGGAATTCGACCACGGCGCCATCGGGGCCGACCAGCACGATCCCGTCGGGCGATCCGTTCTGGATGCCCGGGATCGAGACGCTGAAGTATCCGGTGCCGCCGGTGCCCGACAGGGTGCCGTCCAGCGCAACCGTCCGGTAGACCGCGCCGTTGCTGCCGTTCACCAGCTCCAGCGAAAAGCCCGTCAGGTCGGTGCCGGCGGTGCCCGCGATCTCGATGAACTCGCCTTCGTCCGCGCCCGCGTTGTCGTAGTGGAACTCGTTGATGTAGACCTCGACCTCAGCGGGCGGCGTGTCGTCGGCGTCGTTGGCGGCGCCGGGCGTCTCTGGCGCGGGGGCGGCCCAGGTGCCGTCCGCCTGCCGCTGCAGAGAGAAGCCGACGGGCGTATCGCTGCCCTCTTCCACGCCGATATCGGTCGAGGTCAGCCCCGTCGCCGGACCGTTCACGGCCGTCAGCGTGCCTTCGTAGGACAGGAATTCGACCACCGTGCCGCTGGCATCGACCAGCGCCATCCCGTCGGGCGATCCGTTCTGGATCGACCCGCCGGTGACGACGGCGTAGCCCGTGCCGTCGGTCCCCGACAGGGCGGTCAGCGCCTCGGTGCGGTAGACCGTTCCGTTCGAGCCGTTGTAGAAGGCCACCGTCCAGCCGGTCAGATCGGCCCCCGCGGTGCCCGCGATCTCGACGAACTCGCCTTCGTCGGCGCCCGCGTTGTCGTAGTGGATCTCGTTGAAATAGGCGGTGACGGCGGGCGCTTCGTCGACGTCCGCCACGGTCACGCTGATGTCCTGGCTGTCCACGCCGCCCTTGCCGTCGCTGGCGGTCACGGTCAGGTCATAGACGTTGTCGCCGTCCGCATCCCCCGGCGCCTCGAAGTCGGGGGCTTCGGCGAAGGCCAGCACGCCCGTTTCGGGGTCGATGGTGAAGCGCGCGGCGTCGGTGCCGGAAATCGTGTAGGTGATGTCGTCGCCGTCGACGTCCCGCGCCGCGGCGGTCAGCACCGCTGTCGTGTTCTCGTCCACTGTCGCGTCGGCCACGGTCAGCTCCGGCGCGTCGTTCACGCCGGTCACGGTGATCGTCACCGTCGCGGTCTTCGTGCTGCCCTGCCCGTCGGTCACGGTATAGGTCAGCGTGGTCGTCGCCGTCTCTCCCTCGGCCAGGCTGTCGAAGGCCCCGCCCGCGTCGTAGGAGATCGAGCCGTCCTCGTTCAGGGTCGCCGTCCCCACGGTGTCCGAGGTGTCGATCCCGGTGATCGTCAGCGCATCGCCGTCGAAGTCGTAATCGTTGTCCAGCAGACCCGTCAGCAGCGCGGGCGCATCGGCCCCCACGGCGCGGGCATCGTCACGCGCCAGCACGGCATTGTTCGCGCCCGTCAGGTCGACGGTGTAGTCGTCCGCCTCGAAATAGAGCCGCTCGACCCCGAACGTGCGCGTGGTGTCGCCGTTCTCGTCCGTGATCTCGGCCCGCTTGCCGCGCCGCGTCTCGATCGCGTAATCCTCGACCCCGCCCGAGAAGACCGCCGTGTCGGTGCCGAAGCCGCCGAACAGGTAATCACGCCCGCCGTTGCCGCGCAGCACGTCGTTGCCGAAGCCACCGAAGAGGATGTCACGCCCGGCCGAGCCGTTGACGACCGACGGGCCGAAGCCCCCGAATTTCAGACCGAGTTTGAAAAAAGCCATGCGCGTGTTCCCCGATAAGCATGTGTCACGCGGCTATTTGACAGAAGTGCTTAACGGTTTTGCAACACTTTTGGCGGATTACCTGCCCGAATCCCGCCTTGGTTTGATCGAATGGTCAAATTTCGGGCAAGGCGGCCACCGGGCGAAAATCCGCCCGGCGGCCTGCCGTTTTCAGCCGATGATCGCGTTCAGCGTGGGCGAGGGGCGCATCACCGCCGCGATCTTTTCCGCATCCCCGTGGTAGTAGCCGCCAAGATCCACGGGCTGGCCCGCGCCCGCTTTCAGCTCCGCCAGGATCGTGTCGGCCTTGGCGGAAAGCTCCTCGGCAATGGGCTCGAAGGTCGCGGCAAGATCCGCGTCCTTGGTCTGCGCGGCCAGCGCTTGCGCCCAGTAGAGCGCGAAGTGGAAGTGGCTGGCGCGGTTGTCGTCGTCGCCCACCTTGCGGCCCGGGCTCTTGCCGTTGGCCAGCAGCTTCTCGGTCGCGTCGTCCACGGCACGGCCCATGATCCGGGCCCGGTCGCCGCCGGCGAAACGCAGCGATTCCCCCAGCGCGCAGAACTCGCCCAGGGAGTCCCAGCGCAGGTGGTTCTCTTCCATCAGCTGCTGGACGTGCTTGGGCGCGGACCCCCCTGCCCCGGTCTCGAACAGGCCGCCGCCCTGCATCAGCTTCACCACCGACAGCATCTTGGCCGAGGTGCCGACCTCCAGGATCGGGAACAGGTCGGTCAGGTAGTCGCGCAGCACGTTGCCGGTGATCGAAATGCAGGTGCGGCCCTCGCGAATTTCCTCGAACGACGCACGGGTGGCGGGGATCGGGGCCATGATCTCGAACTTGCCTGCGACACCCTTGGCATCCAGCATCGGGCGGACGTAGGCCAGAAGCTCGCGGTCGTGGGCGCGGGTCTCGTCCAGCCAGAAGATCGCACGGCACTCCTCCGCCGCCTGCCGCTCGATGGCAAGCTCGACCCAGTTCTCGATCGGCGCCTTCTTGGTGGAGGCCATGCGCCAGATGTCACCGGCTTCCACGGTGTGGGACATCAGCTCCGTCTCGCCGTCCATCACGCGCACGGTGCCCGCGTCGGGGATCTCGAACGTCGTGGGGTGGGAGCCGTATTCCTCCGCCTTCTGCGCCATCAGGCCGACGTTCTGTACGGTGCCCGCGGTGGCCGGATCCAGCGCGCCGGTGTCCTTGAAGTAATCGATGCTCTCCGCATAGACGCCCGCGTAGGAGCTGTCGGGAATCACGCAGGTCGTGTCCGCCTCTTCCCCGTCGGGGCCCCAGCCCTTGCCGCCCGCGCGGATCACGGCGGGCATCGACGCGTCGATGATGACGTCCGACGGCACGTGCAGGTTGGTGATCCCCTTGTCGGAATTCACCATGTAAAGCGGCGGGCGTTTCGCCAGCGCCGCGTCGATCTGGGCGTTGATCTCGTCACCGTTCGGCAGCTCGGCCACCTGCGTCTTCAGCGACCCCAGACCGCCGTTGGGATCGATCCCGTGCTCGCGGAAGGTGTCGCCGTGGGCATCGAACACCGGCTTGAGGTAGGCGCGCACCGCGTGACCGAAGATGATCGGATCAGAGACCTTCATCATCGTGGCCTTCATGTGCAGCGAGAAGAGCGTGCCTTCCTCCGCCACCTCGGCGATGGTCTTGTCGTAGAAGGCCTGCAGCGCCGTCACGGACATGAAGGTCGCGTCGACGATGGTCCCCTCGGGCATCTTCAGCCCGTCCTTCAGGACCGTCACCGTCTCGCCCGCGACATGTTCGATCCGCAGGATGGCGGCCTGGGCAAGCGTCACCGACTGCTCGTTGCTGCGGAAATCGTCTTCGCCCATCGTGGCGACCCGCGTCTTGCTGTCTGCGGTCCACTTGCCCATCCGGTGCGGGTTGGCCTGCGCGAAGGCCTTCACCGCCGCAGGCGCACGCCGGTCGGAATTGCCTTCGCGCAGCACCGGGTTCACGGCAGACCCCTTGATCGCGTCGTAGCGCCCGGCGATCTTCGCCTCCTCCGGCGTCTGCGGATCCGAAGGGTAGTCGGGCAGATCGTAGCCCTGCCCCTGCAGTTCCTGGATCGCGGCCTTCAGCTGCGGGACCGAGGCCGAGATGTTCGGCAGCTTGATCACGTTGGCCTCCGGCGTCTTCACCAGATCGCCCAGCCAGGCCAAGTCGTCGGACTGGCGCTGTTCTTCGGTCAACCGCTCGGGAAAGGTGGCGAGGATGCGCCCGGCCAGGGAAATGTCGCGCGTTTCCACCTCAAGCCCGGCCTCGGCGGCGAAGCGTTCGACGATGGGCAGAAGTGACGCCGCCGCCAGTTGCGGGGCTTCGTCGACTTTGGTGTAGATGATCCTGGCCATGGGGCGGTCCTTTCGTGCGTCGGTCGCATCGGACCTACCGCCTTTGAAACCCGCCGTCCATCGCCGCGAGGTCCCGCGCAGCACGCGCCGGGACGTGACCGCGCCGCGGCGTCACGGCGGTCGCCACTGGATTTTCGCCCCGCGCCCCGTCACTGGTGACGCCGGTGCCGCATCCCCGCCGCACCGGCAGATCACAGGACCGCGCATGCCCAAGGTAGATTTCACCGTCCCCCACTCCCTGCCGCGAGAGGAGGCCACCGCCCGGCTGCTTGCCGGCGTGCCCAAGCTACGCGGCAAGCTGCCTCCCGGCGGCACGGTCGACGCGCGGCGCGTGGGCGAGGACGGCATGGTACTCGACATCGGGCTGATGGGTCAGCAGGTCACCGTGGACAGCCGTCTGACCGACACCAGCGTTGACGGCCAAGTGCGCATCCCCGCGATGATGGCCCTGATGAAGGGCCAGATCGCCGACATGGTCACCGACGCCATCACCCGGATGCTGGCGAAACCCGCCGCCTGACCCCCCTGCCCCGGACCGCGGCGCGCCCCGCGGCAGGGACGGCGCGTTACTCGATCGCGCCGTCTCGCGTCAGCACGACGACGCTTTGCGCCGCGATCTCCACCTCGCCGGAGACCGTGGGGCTGTCGACGTTCCGCGTGCTGTCGAGCCGCAGGAACCACTCGCCCTCGGGCAGGGTGAAGATCAGATCCTCGCCCGCGTTCAGCACGATGAAGACCTCGCCGTATTCGGCGCCGATGACCCGCTTGGCAAAGGCGCGCAGACCCCCGTCGGCCCAGTCGCCTTCGGTCATCTCGCGTCCCTCGGGGTGGAACCACAGCGTGCGCTTGTCGCTCGCCGGGTCGGAGGTGCCGAAGCGCGGATCGACGAAGCCCTGCAACGCACGCCGCCAGCCGAAGGCGCGAGCGGTCGCCTCGATCAGTTCGGGATCGCCCGCCTCCCAGTCGATCCAGGCGATCTCGTTGTCCTGGCAATAGGCGTTGTTGTTGCCCTTCTGGGTCTGGCCCATCTCGTCGCCGGCCAGGATCATCGGCACGCCCTGGCTCACCGCCAGCGTCGCGATCATTGCCCGCACCCGCCGCTTGCGGGCTTCCATGATCTGCGGATCGTCGGTCGGTCCCTCCACCCCGAGGTTGTCAGAGATGTTGTGCCCGTGGCCGTCGTTGTTGTCCTCGCCGTTGGCCTCGTTGTGCTTCTCGGCGTAGGCGACCGTGTCCCACAGGGTGAAGCCGTCGTGGGCGGCGACGAAGTTGATGGAACTCGTGGCCGGGCGCAGGTCGTGCCCGAATTGCACCGGAGAGCCCGACAGCCGCTCGCTCATCCGCGGCACGAGGCCGTCGTCACCCCGCCAGAAGCCGCGGATGTCGTCGCGCGCCTTGTCGTTCCACTCGCGGAACGGCCAGGGGAAACCGCCCACCTGGTAGCCGCCGTCGCCCACGTCCCACGGTTCGGCGATCAGCTTGACGCGGCTCAGCGTCGGGTCCTGCCGAATCGCGGCGAAGAAACTGCCGCCGCGCTCGAACCCTGTGGGCTCGCGCCCCAGAGTGCTGGCCAGATCGAAGCGGAAGCCGTCGACGTTCATCCGCTCGACCCAGTAGCGCAGGGAATCGAGCACCATGCGCATCACCATCGGATGCGCCACGTTCAGCGTGTTGCCGGTGCCGGTCACGTCGTAGACGTAGCGCGGATCCTCGGATGCCAGGTAGTAGCTGGCGTTGTCGATGCCCCGGAACGACAGGGTCGGCCCCATCTCGGACCCTTCGGCGGTGTGGTTGTAGACCACGTCGAGGATCACCTCGATCCCTGCCTCATGGAAGCGGTCGATGGCGCGTTTCACCTCCGAGATGTCCCAGCCCTGCATGTAATGCTGGTGCGGCGCGAAGAACGACAGCGTGTTGTAGCCCCAGTAGTTCGACAGGCCCTTCTCCAGCAGGTGGCGGTCCTGCACGAAGGCGTGGATCGGCAGAAGCTCGATCGCGGTGACGCCGATCTTCTGAAGATGCTCGATCACCGGCGCGGCGGACAGGCCCACGAAGGTGCCCCGGTCCGCCTGCGCGACGCCCGGATGGCGCATCGTCAGCCCCTTGGCATGGGCCTCGTAGATAACGGTGTCCTTCCAGCGGTGATTCAGCGTCTCCTTGGCGGACCACTCGAACCGGTCCTCCACCACCACGCCCTTGGGCATGAAGGGCGCCGAATCGCGCTCGTCGAAGCTCAGGTCGTCCTCGCCCACCTTGTAGCCGAACAGCGCGTCGTCCCAGTCGATCCGCCCCATCAGCGCGCGCGCGTAGGGGTCGAGCAGCAGCTTGTTGGGGTTGAACCTGTGCCCCTCCTTGGGCGCGTAGGCGCCGTGGACCCGGTAGCCATAGCGCTGGCCCGCGCCGACGTTCGGCACGAAACCGTACCAGACGCCGCCTTCCATCTCTGGCAGGTCCATGCGCGCGGTTTCCTGCTGGCCCGACTCGTCGAAGAGGCACAGTTCCACCCGGTCGGCATGGGCGGAATAGAGCGCGAAGTTCGTCCCTTCGTCGTAAGCTTCGGCCCCCAGGGCATCGGGACGGGCGAGGGACTGGTCGAAACCGGGCAGATTGTCTTTCATCGTGGCAACTTTCGGGTGCGGGAGCCGGGGGATCCGGGACCGGTGTCAACGTGCAACCCCGGCCCGCGTTCCACGGGCCGGGGACCTGTCGCGCAAAGCCGCGCAGTCTCAGCCGAAATCGATGCGCAGGCCGGGCAACGCCTCGGGCACGAGGCTCCCTGCCCCCTGCCCTGCCCCCGACGGATCGCAGGTCACGCGCAAGTGGCGACCCTCCGCCGTCCGGGTCAGCGCAAAGCCGGTGTCGGTCGCCTCGATCCGCGTCTCTGCGGTCTCGAAGAAGGCAGGCTCCGCGCGGCGCAGGCGCAGCAGGGTCTGCGTCAGGCGCGCCTTCTGCCCCGCGAACCCTTCCGCCTGGGGCAAGCCACGCAGGCTCTCCAGATCGACGGGCAGGCGGTTGTCGGGATCGGTCAGCGCGAAATGCGGGCCTTCGCAGCCGCGGTAGATATCGGGCACCCCCGGCATCGCCAGCTTCAGCGCCACCTGGATGAGCGACAGCACCTCGCCCCGCGCGACCAACCGATCGAGCCCCTCGCCGCCCCAGCCCGCCGCCAGGCCGGGGATCAGGTCCAGCACCTTCGCCTCGGCGTCCTCGTCGGGATAGACCCAGTTGGTGATGACCTTGGCCTCGCGCAGCGCCTTGATCATGTGATCGCGCAGCCGTGTCTCGAAGTCCGGCTCGCCCCAGATCGCCAGCGCGGCCTGCGTCAGGTACCAGCGGTCGTTGGCGCTCGCCTCCGTCGCCCCGTCGAGCGCGTCCACCGCCGCCACCAGGTCCGCGAAGTCGTCCGGCAGATGAGAGATCGCGACAAGCCGCGCACGCGCGTCCTCGCTGCGCTTGGTGTCGTGGGTCGAGGTCAGCGTCATCGCAAGCGGTCCGCGTCGCGACAGCCAGTCCTGCAGTTCCGCGGGCGTCACGGTCGGCGCATCGGGATCGGCGCCCACCTCGTTGGCAGCCAGGTAAGCGTTCCAGCGGAAGCCCGCGGTATCCTCGTGGCTTTTCGCCAGAAGCGCGCCGGTCACCTGCTGGAAGCGCACCTGGAAGGCCCGCGCGGCGGGGGTCCCGGGATCGGTGATGAACCCCGCCAACTGGTCGAGCACCTTGCGGTCGCGCAGCTCTTCCGCCGCGTCGTCGGCCACGTCGGCCATCAGGGCGCGGTCCTCGTCCCGCGCGGTACCGGCCGCGAAATAGGGTCTGTACCGGGGAAATGCGACCAGCAAGGCGATGACAGCCTCGCGCAGCGCCTCGGCGCCTTGCGCCCGGGCGTCCGCCTCGCAGGCGGCGGAGGCAAGGTCGATCATCCCGTGCAGCTCCGCCGCGAGATCCTGGCGCAGCACCTCGTTCTTGGCGGTGGAGACGGCGTCGTGGAACGCGCCCTCGATCCCCGTCGCCGCCCGCCAGGCTTCGACGATCCGCGCCTGCCCTTTGGCATCCGTCAGCACCTGCGCGATCTTGCGCGCCGCCTCGTAGCCGGTGGTGCCGGCCAGGCCCCAGTCGGGCAGCTCCTCGTCGCCGGTCAGGATCTTCTCCACCCAGATCGGCACCGACACCCGCGCCTTCAGCCGCTCGAGATACCCGCCCGGGTCCGCCAGCCCGTCGATATGATCAAGCCGCAGCGCCTGCACCAGCCCTGCGTCGACCAGTTCGAAGACCTTGGCGTGCATGTCCTCGAAAACGGTCTCGTCCTCCACCCGCATCCCGATCAACCCGGTCACGTTGAAGAACCGGCGGTGCGTGATGCTGTCGCGTTCGCGTTCCCAGCGGGTCAGCTGCCACGCCTGTGCCGCGTGCATCGCGTCGAGGTCCGCCGTCGTCGTGCCGGGGGCCAGCGGGATCGCCAGCCCTTCGCCCACGGTCATCACGGGCCCGTCTTCCGCCCGGCCCACGCCGACCTTGCCCGCGGCCAGCGCCTCGGCAAAGGATTCTTCCAGGAACGGCAGCACCAACTTTTCGGACCAGTCGATGTCGAAATGCCCGGCATAGACACTGCTCTGACCGTGACGCAGCACGTCGCGCAGCCAGGGCGTCTCCAGCGAAAACGCCATGTGGTTGGGCACGATGTCGATGACGATGCCCAGGCCCGCGGCCTGCGCTTCTTCGGCCAGCCGCCGGAAACCGGCCTCGCCGCCCAGGGCGGGGTCGATCTCGTTCGCATCGGTCACATCGTAGCCGTGGGTCGATCCGTCCTGTGCCGTAAAGATGGGCGACAGGTACAGATGGCTGATCCCCAGGTCCGCCAGGTGCGGCAGGAAGGCGCGCGCCACGTCGAAGGTCACGCCGCCGCGCATCTGCAGCCGGTAGGTGGAAGTCAGGGGGATCATCGGCTGGTCGTCCATGCGCAAAATCCGAAAGGGGTGCCCGGCGCGCCGAGCGTCAACCGCTCGGGACTGTCGGGCCAGAGGTGGGGCGTGTCCGGCACCGTGCCGAAGTGAAACGCAAGATCGAGCGTGCCGGCCTCGAAGGCCCAGCTTGCCACGGCAGAGCACGGGCCCGTCGCGCGCACCCGCGCAGGCTCCGCCCGGCCGCTGCGCAAGAGCGGCAGCACTTGCGTCGCGCGCCAGCCCAGAAGCCGCGCGGTCAGCCGCCGCCAGTCGTCGGCGTCCTCGGGCAGGTCGTCGTAGGGGCGCGCCATGTCGCGGGTCGCGCGATCGAGCGGATCCGGCAACTCCCCCGCGAACCCGCCGAAGTCCTTGAACTCCTCCTTGCGGCCCGACCGGACGGCTTCGGCCAGATCGCCTTCGAAGTCGGCGAAGAAGGGGAAGGGCGCGTAGGATCCCGCCTCCTCTCCCTGGAAGAGCATCGGCACGTAGGGCGCCGTCAGCAGCACCGCATGGGCGATCCGCACCGCGTCGGGCCCCGCCAGCTTGATCAGCCGGTCGCCGAGCGCGCGGTTGCCGATCTGGTCGTGCGTCTGGTTGGCATTCACAAAGGCCTGCGGCGGCAGATCGCCCGAAGGCGCCCCCCGCGACGGCCCGACGCGCGGCTGGCCTTGTTCCACCTGCCCCTCCGCCAGGGCAAGGCACAGGTCGGCCATCGGATCGGCGGCGTAATTGGCGTAGTAGCCTTCGTCCTCTCCGGTCAGCAGGACGTGCATCGCGTGGTGGAAATCGTCGTTCCATTGCGCGTCGATCCGGCCTGCTTCGCGGTCGGCGGCAAGGTTGCGCTCGTCCTCGGCCACCAGGTGCAGGGGCCGGATCGTATCGAGCGCACGCAGGCTCTCCGTCAGCTCGGTGAAGAACGGCCGCTCGGACGGATCGACCAGCTGGTGCACCGCGTCGAAGCGGAACCCGTCGACGCCGAAAGCCTCCACCCACATCCGCGCGTTGCGGATGAAGAAGTCCCGCACGGGGCGCCTGGTGAAATCCACCGCAGGCCCCCAGGGCGTCGTGCGGCCTTCGTCGAAGAACGACGGCGCCAGCCCGTGGATGTAGGCGCCGTCCGGCCCGAAGTGGTTGTAGACCACGTCCAGCAGGACGCTGATCCCCAGCGCATGGGCCGCACCCACGAAGTCCGCGAAGTCCTGCGGCGCGCCGTAGGCCGGGTGCACCGCGTAGGGCAGCACCCCGTCATACCCCCAGCCGCGGGCGCCGCCGAACTGGGCGATCGGCATGACCTCCACCGTGTTGACGCCAAGCGCCGCGAGGTCGGCCAGCTTCGCCGCGGCCGCGGTAAACGTGCCTTCGCGGGTGAAGGTGCCGATGTGAATTTCGACCATCGCCGTGTCGACCCAGTCGCGTCCTTGCCAGGGCGAAGGCGCCTGCGGGTCGCGCGTCAGCAGCGACATCGCGTGGACCTCTCCCGCCTGCCGGCGCGCCGCGGGATCGGGCACGACCACACCGTCCAGGACGTAGCCGTAGCGATCGCCGGTCCGCGCCGGAAACCGCCCGCGGAACGTGCCCTCCGCATCCTTGGTCAGGGCATGCAACTTGTCGTCGATCTTCAGTTCGAGCGTGTCGCGGTCGGGCGACCACAGCGCGAAGTCCCACTGTCCCTCGCCCGCCGGCCAGGCTCCCCAGTAAGGTTGCGTCTTGTCGGATGTCACGAAGGTGGGTCTTTCCTGAAAAATGCGTCGCCGGAACACTGTAGCGAAGCTCCGGCCACCGGCAATCGAAATAGGTCAACACGTGTGACCTGGTGCGGGGCAAGACAACCGCCCTGCCCCGCACCAAGGCGCGAACTCTTACAAATCGGGAAGGCCCGACAGAAGCTTGTCCATGGTCGCCGGCAGGTCTCGCACGCGCACGCCGCAGGCGTCGTAGATCGCGTTCACGATAGAGGCCCCTGCCCCGCAGATCCCCAGCTCGCCGATGCCCTTGGCCTGCATCGGGTTCGCCCAGGGGTCGCGTTCCTCCAGGAAGTTCACCGTCAGCTGCGGCACGTCGAGGTTCACCGGCACGTGGTATTCGGCCATGTCGTTGTTCACGAGATGCCCGTCGCGGGGGTCGAACATCAGCTCTTCGGTCAGGGCCATGCCGATGCCGAAGGTCATCCCGCCGAGACACTGGCTGCGTGCCGTCATCTCGTTGAGGATCCGGCCCGCGGCGAAGGAGCCGTGCATCCGGCGCACGCGCACCTCTCCGCTGACGCGGTTCACGCCGACCTCTGCGAAGAACGACCCGAAGGTGGCCTGTCGCACATCCTCGCCGGTTTTCCCTGCGTCGATCACGCCTTCGACCGCCAGCGTCCCGAAGCTTGCAAGCTCCCGCTGGGTATTGGCGGCGCGGGCGATGCCGTCCTGCAAGGTCAGGTCCGTCTCCTCGACGCCCATCTCCTCGGCGATGCGACTGCGCAGGTTCTCGCAGGCGACGAAGACCGAGCTGCCCGAAGAGGACGCGCCCCAGCTGCCGCCCGACCCCGCCGCCTTCGGGTGGTCAGAGTTGCCCAGGTCGACCGTCACATGGGCGGGGTCGACGCCCAGCATCTCCGCCGCGATCTGGGTGAGGATCGCATAGGTGCCGGTGCCCACGTCGGTCATGTCCGTCTCGACCAGGACCTTGCCGTCTTCCAGCGTGATGCGCGCGTGGCTTTCGCCGATCATGTTCACCCGCGTGGCCGACGCCATGCCGTAACCGATCAGCCAGTCCCCGTCGGTGCGCCCAGTCTCTCGGTCCGCCCAGCCAAAGGCGCGCGCGCCATCGTCCAGCGCCTCGACCAGCGTGTTGGACGAGAAATCGCGCCCGTCGGAGGGATCGACCTCCGGCACGTTGATCTTGCGCAGCTCCACCGGATCGACGCCCGAGGCCCGCGCCAGCTCGTCCATAGCGATCTCGAGCGCGGTAAGGCCGACCGCCTCCCCCGGCGCGCGCACGGAGCCCGCGGCCATAGAGTTGATGCGCTTCACCTTCATGCCGACCTCGCGGTTCTCCCCGCGGTAGATGAAGGGGGTCGCCTGGGTCACCGGTTCGGCAAAGGGCTCGTCGGGCAGGTTCGACACGGTCGCGGTGTGCCCGATCCCGGTCAACCGCCCCTCGGCGTCCGCCGCAAGGCGGATCTGCTGCACGGTCTCCGACCGGCGCATGGTCGCTTCCGCCACCTGCTGGCGCGACAGGACCACCGCGACCGGGGCGCCCAGTTCCATCGCGGCATGGCCCGCGGCCACCGCTTCGTGACTGATCCCCAGCTTGGCGCCGAACCCGCCGCCGGTGAAAGGCGTGAGCAGATGCACCTGCGAAGGCTCCAGATCCAGCGAATCCGCCAGTTCATTCACGTTGTACTTCAGCATCTGGCAGGACGCGCGTACGGTCAGCTTCTTGCCGTCCCATTGCGCAATGGCGGCATGCGGCTCCATCGCGTTGGAGGTATGGCCCGGCGTCCGGTAAGTCTGATCGACCGTGAAGGCCGCGTCCTTCATCGCCCCGTCCAGATCACCTTGCGCGGAATACTGGTCCTCCTGCTCCTCCGCCTCTGCCTTGGACAGGTCCGTCACCGCGTCCGAACGCTCGATCTGCAGCTTCACGGTCTTGGCGGCATGGCGCGCCTGCTCGAAGCTGTCGGCCACGACGAGGGCCATCGGCTGACCGATGTAGAAGATCTCTCCATCGGGCTGGATCGGCGCCTCGTTCGCGGTGCCCTGCGCGGGATTGCGCAGGAAGGTCTTCCCGTGGAAGACGCCGCGCACGCCGTCCATGGCGCGGATCTCCTCGGCATTCAGACCAGTCATCTTGCCGCTGGACACGGGCGCGCGGACGAGCACGCCGGTCAGCATGCCCTCGGGCTGATCCTCGTGCGCATAGGTCGCTACTCCCGCGACCTTGAGCGGGCCATCGGGACGCGGCAGGCCCTTGTGAATGACGCCCTGCGCCATGTGATCGAGGCGATTGCGGGTGTCGGGCTTGTCCATGACCACTTTCGCGGTCGGAATATCGGTCAGGTCTTTCATTGCGCAATCTCCGCCGTGAGGTCCTTGAGGGTCGCGATCAGGGTGCGTTTCGTCAGCGGCACCTTGAAGGCATTGCCGTCCTGCGTCACCGCATCGGCCAGCAGCGCATCGGCGGCCTTCGCGAAAAGCGCGGTCGAGGGTTCTTCGCCCACCAGCATCTCTTCGACATGGCCGTCGCGCCAGGGCTGCGATCCGATGCCGCCGAAGGCCAGCGCGGCCTCGGTGATGCGGCCGTCCTGCACCGACACCCGGCCCGCCACGGATACCATGGCGAAGGCGTAGGAGGCGCGATCGCGCACCTTGCGATAGGTCTGCCGACCGGCCCGCGGCGCGGGCAGGATGACGTGGGTGATCAGGTCGCCGGGCTTCAGCACCGTTTCGACCGAAGGATCCTCGCCGGGCAGCACGTAGAACTCTGCAAGGTCCACGACACGGGTCTCGCCGTCCTCGCTCTCGATCTCGACCGAGGCGCCCAGCATCCGCATCGCCACCGCCATGTCGCTGGGGTGGCTCGCGATGCAGTTTTCGCTGACGCCCAAGATCGCGTGCAACCGGCTCGCCCCGCCGATGGCACCGCAGCCCGAACCGGGCGCGCGCTTGTTGCAGGGCTGATCGGTGTCGTAGAAATAATAGCACCGCGTGCGTTGCAGCAGGTTGCCGCCCGTCGTGGCCTTGTTGCGCAGCTGGCCAGACGCGCCCGCCAGCAATGCCGAGGACAGCGCCGGGTAGTTCTTGCGCACCCGCATGTCGGCGGCGAGGTCGGAGTTCGTAACCAGCGCACCGATCCGCAGACCGCCGTCGCGGGCCTCGCCGATCTCGCCCAGGTCGAGCCGGGTGATATCGACCACCTTGTCGGGGGCCATCACCTCAAGCTTCATCAGGTCGAGCAGGTTAGTGCCGCCGGCGATGATCGTCGCCCCCTCGGCCCCGGCGCGAGTGGCGTCGGATTGCGCCTCGGCGCGGATGTAGTCGAACGGTCTCATTTGCGGCCCTCCGCGGTTTCGCGGATCGCGTCCACGATATTGGGGTAGGCGGCGCAGCGGCAGATGTTGCCGGACATGCGCTCGGCGATTTCGTCGTCGGTCAGGTCGATCGTGCCGGTGAGGTCGCCGCTCACGTTCGAGGGCCAGCCGGCCTTCGCCTCGTCCAGCATCGCGGTGGCCGAGCAGATCTGCCCGGGCGTGCAGTAGCCGCACTGATAGCCGTCGTGCTTGACGAAATTGGCCTGCATCTCCGACAGCTGCTCGGCGGTGCCGATGCCTTCGATCGTCGTGATCTCGTCGCCGTCGTGCATGCAGGCGAGCGTCAGGCAGGAGTTGATCCGACGGCCGTTCACGATGACGGTGCAGGCCCCGCATTGACCGTGGTCGCATCCCTTCTTGCTGCCGGTCAGGTCGAGGTGGTTGCGCAACGCGTCCAGAAGCGAGGTCCGGGTATCGGCCTCCACTTCGTGGGTCGTGCCGTTGACGGTCAGGGTGGTCTTCATCTCGGGGGGTCTCCGCTCGGTCCGGTTTCCCAGACAACCCCGCCCGCGGGGTCCAGTTCCGAGAGCGAGCGGCAAATCACGCGGACATTGCTTTGCCGCAAGATAGAGGGGCGGCTTGGCAACCGCGATTGCCAATTGGCAATCGGGTCTTTTATAACGAGCAATCAGCCACTTAGATCGGATTGGCTTCCGCGAATTTCCGAAAGAACGCTAGGTAGGCGCGGTCGGGGTCCTCCGCCGGGGCGCGGCCCTTGGCCCAGTCGCGCCAGGCGCCTTCGACGTAGTAGATGTCGTAGCCCGGAAACCGCATGCGCGCCGTCTCGTAGGTCTGGGTCTGCAAGGCCGCCCCCTTGGTGTCGAGGTGCCCGGGGCGGGGCCGCCCCTCCGCCGCCTTCTGCCGCCGTCCGGTGCTGGCGAAGCTGAGCGCGCGGGCTGCCTCGCCGGTGGCGTCACCATCCTTGCGCCACCAGCGCAACTCCACATGGGTCACGCTGCGACCGGTCTTGATGGGGCTGATCTCGACCATGTAATCCGACAGCGCGCAGACTTCCTCCACCGCCGGCTCGATGGCGCGCAACCGCAGGTTCGACCAGGAGGTGAGCTTGCCCTTCGGCACCCCCAGCACGCCGCGGATGGCGTCGAGGGTGAACTTCTCCGACGACTTCCAGCGCAGGTTCCCGCGCTTCTGCACCATCTCGTAAAGCGTGAGGGCGTATTTCGAGGTCAGGGCGAACATCACCTCGCGCTGGAGGCGGGCGAAGACGGTGGAGTTGCGGATGACCTTGCGCAGGCGCGCAGGGATCTCGTACTCGAAGAGCCCGTCGCCGCGCGCCATCTCCACGTTGCCGCCCAGAAGCTGGACCCGCTCGATCGCGGGCTTGCCGTCCCAAAGCACCTCCATCTTCACGATCGAGGACATCAGACGCTCGATCGACTCGCCGATGCGATCGTTGGAGTTGTGATTGCCGCGCAATTCGGACTTGGCGATGACATGGGTGACGGGCTTGTCGATCGCCTCCCAGGCATTTTCCAGCAGCTGGTTGTAGATCCGCCGGTCGGCCAACGTCAGCGGCGTGACCTCCACCAGGTCCACCAGTTCGCCCGGTTTGATCAGCGTCTCGGCGCTGGGTTTCGCATCGAGCGTGCGGTAGGGTGTCGTCGACTTCGCCAAGGTGCACCTTTTGATTACGTGCTTGCGCTTACTTTTGTATGGACAGCCGCGTAAGTCAAGTTTGGGGCAGGGCACCCGGTTCGTAAGGTTTCAGACGCCGACCAAGGCCCGGCGCGAATCGGCAAAGGCACTAAAACAGGGGTTTCTGGCAGGCCCCGATTCGCGCGAGATGGCCCACCCGATCCGTAAGTTTTCGGCCACCCGGGGCGTAAGGACAGATCACCCCAAAGGTATCGCCACCTCACCCGACCCGTAAGGCAAACCGTCCCGAAGCGTAAGCGTCAAGCGGGATGGCGCCAAGCGGGGCAGGGGGGTGGCGCGCCCGAACAGGAGAATCCGAATATCTGAACAGCGGGGTTTTGGATTTTTAGGTCGATTTGGGTGAGGCAAGCGTTGATGGTGCGCCCAAACTTGACCGCAGACACGACTGCGACGCCAAAAGTGCGGTCTCTACGACACGCTGCCCAAAGGTTCGCTTTTTGATGGCCCCACCTTCAAACTCCGTACTTGTAAGCACAGGTCGCATTCGGCATCCTGCAAGCAAAACAAGAGCGGATACCATGCCACAGGATTACCCCATCGCCTTGCCCGAAATCGACGCGCTCGCCAGTCGCGCCGGTCGGGTGATCGAGAAGCTGCGCGCGCGCGTCTTCTCTCCCGGCACGGCGAAGACGCTGGACGTGCGCTACAACGTGCGCACCGCGGCCGAGATGGTCGGCCGGACCGAGAAGGCGATCCGCGATGCCGAAGGCGACGGGCGCCTGCCGGCACCGGACAAGGACCCCGACACCAACCGGCGCACCGGCTACAGCCTGGAAGACGTGAACCGGATGCGCCAGGTCTTCGGCACGCTGCCGCACCGTGCGGCGGACGATCCGGCGATGGTTCTGGCGGTGCAGAACTTCAAGGGCGGCGTCGGCAAGTCGACCGTCGTGGCGCACCTGGCGCAGTATCTGGCGCAGAAGGGCTACCGCGTCTGCGTGGTGGATTGCGACAGCCAGGCGTCGACCACCAGCGTCTTCGGGCTGAACCCGGACGTGGACGTCGACGAGGAGGAGGACACGCTCTACCCGTTCTTTCGTCATGGAGGGCCCGCGACGCTGCACTATGCCCTGCGCGCGACCTACTGGCCGGGGATCGCGCTGATCCCGGCGAACCTTGGGCTCTACGACGCGGAATACGAATTCGCGGCCCGCATGGTGCGCGAGCAGGATTTCGTCCTTGATAGACTACGCACGGGAATAGAGACGATTTCCGACCAGTTCGACGTGATCCTGCTGGACCCGCCGCCGGCGCTCGGGATGATCTCTCTCTCGGTGTTGCGGGCGGCCAATGCGATCGTCGTGCCGGCCCCGCCGAACAACATCGACTTCGGGTCGACGGCGCATTTCCTGCGGATGATGTCCTCGACCCTTGGGGAATTGGCCGAACACGGGGGTGCGCGGGGGTATGACTTCGTTAAGATCCTCGCGACCAAGATGAATGACCAGAAAAGCGCGCATCAGGCGATCAAGCGGATGATGGATGCGGTGTTCCCGCAGGACATGCTGAACGCGGTCCTCAAGGACAGTGCCGAAATCGACAACGCCGCCGCCAACCTGATGACGGTGTACGAGCTGACCGGTGCCGCCACGCGGACCGAGACGCACAAGCGCTGCCGCGTCTACCTGGACGCCGTGGGCCGCGAGATCGAAACCGAGATCCGCAAGACCTGGCCCAGTCATTTGCCACGCCTGCGCAAGGAGGGGATCCTGTGAGCAAGAAACACGACGCCATCTTCGACGACATCCTGTCGGACCTCGGGGCCGACGAGACGCCCGAACCGCGCGGCTCCGCCCGGTTTCTGAAACGCTCGACCACCATGGCCGAACAGGCGGCGGGGGGGCGGCAGGAGAAGGTCCTGCGTCTCGTCGATCCCGCGACCTGCGTCATGTGGGAGGGGCACAACCGCGCCTACGATCTGCTGACGGCAGAGAATTGCGCCGACCTCATCGAGGGGATGAAGGCGCAAGGGCAACAGGAATTCCCCGCCATCGTGCGGCGGCTTTCGGGCGGCGATGCGGAATACGAGGTCATCTGCGGTGCCCGGCGGCACTTCGCGGTCAGCTGGCTGCGGGCCAACAACTACCCCCAGTTCCGCTACCTCATCGAGGAGCGCGACCTGACCGACGAGGAAGCCTTCCGCCTCGCCGATATCGAAAACCGCGACCGCGAGGACATCAGCGACTTCGAGCGGGCCCGCGACTACGCCCGCGCCTGCGAGATGTATTACGGCGGGCAGCAGAAGGTCATGGCGGAGCGGCTTCAAGTCTCGCCCGGGTTTTTGTCGCGGTTCCTGCAACTGGCGAAACTGGACCCGCGCATCGTCGCGGCCTTCCCCTCGATCCGCGAGCTGCGAGAGGTGCACGCGCGGCAGTTGCGGGCGGTGATGGTCGACAGCGATGCCGCGACCCGCGTGCTGGAGGAAGCCGACCGGTTGGCGGGGCAGGGGGCCACCGCCGCGGAGGTGATGAGCGCGCTCAAGACGGCGGGCAAGGCGCCCCGGAAGCGGCGCGCGCACGACGAGCTTTTCACCCATCCGCTTGGCAACGTGTCCCTGAAGAAGCAGGGCAAGGTTCACGCGCTGCGCTTCTCGGCCACCTTGCCGGACAAGGCGCTTCGGGCCGCGGTCGAGGAATACCTCAAATCGCGAAAAGGCTGATTGCCAATTGGCAATCGGGCCGATCTTGCTGCGAAATCAGTCGGTTAGTCGTTTTTCACCGGTGCCGTGCTGGCCCAGGATTTCTCTTCCGGGGGGCAGGGCAGATCGGTGTCGTTGCGCCGCATGTGCAGGTGCGTCTTCGAGATGAAGTTGCCCGAGATCGGCGCGCTGACGAAGAGGAACGCCATGACCAGCACCTCGTGCACGGAAGGATCGTGGTGCACCCATGCGTTCAGCATCGAGGCGATGAGCAGCGACCCCACCCCCAGCGTGGAGGATTTCGTCGGCGCGTGCAGCCGCGACATCGGGTCGGGTAGCTTGATCAGCCCGTAGCTTCCGATGAGCAGGAAGGTGGCGCCGATGCCGATCAGCACGACGATCAGGATGTCCAGGATCAGCGTCATTCGATGATGTCCCCCCGCAGCACGAAACGGCAGAGCGCCACCGTCGAGACGAAGCCCAGCATGGCGAAGATGAGCGCGCTTTCGAAGTAGATCTGCGTGCCCCAGTGCATGCCGACGAGGATGATCATCGCGATGGCGTTCACGACCATCGTGTCGAGTGCGAGGATCCGGTCGCCGACCATGGGGCCTTTCAGCAGGCGCACCATGGCCATGACCTGGCTGAGGCCGACCACGGCCATGGCGATGTAAAGGGCGATGTCGATCATGCCTCGAAGATCCTTTTCAGCCGGGATTCGTAGCGGGCCTTGATGTCGCGGGCGACCTCTTCCGGGTCGTCGGCGTCCAGCGCATGCACCAGCAGCGCCGTGCCGTCGGCGGAGAGATCGGCACTGACCGTGCCGGGGGTCAGGGTGATGGTGCCGGCGAGCATGCTGATCGCCTCGGGCGTACGCAGCTCGAGCGGGATCACGACCCAGTTCGAACGCATCCGCGAATTGGGCTTGAAGAGCACCACGAGCGCGACCTCGACGTTGGCCACGAGGATGTCCCAGACCACGACGAAGAAGTAGCTCACCAGAAGCCAGGGCTTCGGCAGGGGCGGCCGGTTGGGCCAGTAGGGGGCGGTGATGATCGGGATCAGGAAGCCAAGGATCAGCCCCATGACCACGGTGCCGTAGCTGATCGAGTTCACCAGGAGGCACCAGACGACGATCAGCAGAAGCGTCAGGAACGGGTGCGGGAAGACGCGGTAGAACAGGCGCATGGGCATGTCAGTAACCCTCCTCTTCCAGGTCGACGTCGGGGGTGTCGGCGTAATCGGCGCTCGGGATCTGCTTGCCTTCGGTGTTCAGCACCACGTCGATGTAGGGCGCGGGCGTGAAGAGCTGGTCGGCGGTGGCCTGCATCGTGGCCGTGACCGGACCCGCGAAGATCGTGAGGCCCACGATCACCGCGATCACGCCACCGATGGCGACCACGGGGGTCCGGGGCGGCGTGGGGGCGGGCAGGTCGGGATTGCTCTCTTCCGCTTCGACGGGGGGGAGCGTGTCGCCGTCGGGAACCTCTGCCACCATGACCTGGTGGCTGCGCCAGAAGATCTGCGAGCCCGCGCGCGCGAAGCCCACCACCGCGATCAGCGATCCGCCCAGCACCGCGCCCCAGACCCACCAGTGCAACCCGTGGCCCCAGGCCGATTGCATGACCAGAAGCTTGCCGACGAAGCCCGACAGCGGCGGCAGTCCGGTCATGACGATGGCGGCGACGAAGAACAGGCCCGCGATCAGCGGCCCGCCGGTGATGACGCCGGCGTCGCGCAGGTGCGCGCCCACGTCGCCGCGCCGGTCGCGCAGCACGTCCACCAGCAGGAACAGCGCGGCGGCGGCGAAGGTCGAATGCACCGCGTAGTAGAGCGCGGCCGAGATGCCGTCGGGGGTGAAGACGCCTACGGCGCTCAGCAGCATTCCCATGGAGCCGATGACCGAGAAGGCCACCAGCCGGTCGAGCCGCGCCGCGCCCAGCACGCCGATCATGCCCATGGCCAGCGTCAGCACGGCCGCGGGCAGAAGCCATGTGCCCATCAGGCCCTGCGTCGTCTCCAGCGTGGGGGGAAAGATCAGCGTGTAGACCCGGATGATCCCGTAGGCGCCGACCTTGGTCATGATGGAGAAGAGGGCCGCGACCGGGGCAGGGGCCTCGGCGTAGGAGGCGGGAAGCCAGAAGTGCAGCGGCAGAAGGGCCGCCTTGATCGCGAAGACGAGCAGCAGCAGGACCGCCGCGACGCGGATGCCGCCGGTGTCGTCCGCCGACAGGACCGAGACGCGCAACGCGAGGTCGGCCATGTTCAGCGTGCCGGTCTGGGCGTAGATCGTGCCGAGCGCGAAGAGAAAGAGCGTCGAGCCCAGAAGGTTGTAGAGCACGTATTGCACGCCCGCGCGCAACCGTGCGGCCCCGCCCGCGTGGATCATCAGCCCGTAGGAGGCGATCAGCAGAACCTCGAAGAAGACGAAGAGGTTGAACAAGTCGCCCGTCAGGAATGCGCCCATGATCCCCATCAGCTGGAACTGGAAGAGCGCGTGAAAATGCCAACCCCGCTTGTCCCAGCCGGAACCTATGGCGTAGAGCAGCACCAGCGGGGCGAGGGTGGCGGTGATGAGCACCATCAGCGTCGACAGCCGGTCCGCCACCAGGACGATCCCGAAGGGCGCGGGCCAATGGCCCAGCTGGTAGATGTCGATTGTCCCGTCGGAGGCGCGCCAGAACAGACCCAGCGCCAGCGCGAGCAGGCCCAGCGTGCCGGCCATGCTGAAGGTGCGCTGCAGCACCGGGTGATAGCGCGTGACCAGCACCAGGACGGCGGCCAGCATCGCGGGCAAGACGACGGGAAGGACGATCCAGTGGGTCATGCGCGCGGGTCCACCGTCTCGTTCTCTTGTTGCAGGGCCGGGGCGTCGACCCGGTCGTCGTCATTGGACAGCCAGGACCCCAGCGCGATGATGACCACCACGGCCGTCATCCCGAAGGAGATCACGATCGCCGTCAGCACCAGCGCTTGCGGCAGCGGATCGGTATAGACATCGACCCCGTCGCGCAGCACGGCGGGCGCGTCGGGCAGCAGGCGGCCCGAGCCGAAGAGGAAGATGTTGACGGCATAGGTCAGAAGCGAGGTGCCGATGATCACCGGAAAGGTCCTGAGCCGCAGCACCAGGTAGATTCCGGCAGCGGTCAGCAGCCCCACGGCGCTGGCGACGAGTGCTTCCATGTCAGCTGTCCTCTCGTGGGGTCTGGCGCAGGGTGCCCAGCGGTTCCGGCTCTTCCGGGCGCGAGGGGTCGATGTCCATCGCGTAGTCCGAAGTCTCGTCGTCCTGCCGCCGGGCCAGGCGCGAGAAGGATTCGAGGCTCAGCATCACCGCGCCCACGACGGCCAGGAAGACGCCCAGGTCGAACCCCATGGCGGTCGCGAGTTCAAATTCCTCGAGCGGCGGGATGCGGAAGTAGCCGAAGGCCGAAGTCAGGAAGGGATGCCCGGTGAACCAGGAGGCGATGCCGGTCAGTCCCGCGATCAGCACGCCCGCGCCGATGATCCCGTGGTAGGGATAACGCTGCCGGTTCGCAGCCCAGGCGAAGCCGCTGGCCATGTATTGCATCAGGACCGCGATGGCGACGATCAGGCCGGCGATGAATCCGCCGCCCGGTTCGTTGTGACCGCGCAGGAAGACGTAGACGCCGACCATCAGCACGATGGGCATCATCACGCGGGTCAGCACCACCATCATCAACGGGTGCGCGTCGCCCGCGCGCTCGCTCTCGTAGCCGCGGTTCAGCAGGCGCGCCCGGACGGAGGAGCGCAGCAGCGCCTCCGTCATGGCGTAGATCACGACGGCGGCGATGCCCAGGACGATGATCTCTCCGAAGGTGTCGAAGCCCCGGAAGTCCACGAGGATCACGTTGACGACGTTGTCGCCGCCGCCGCCCTTGTAGGAATTGGCCAGGTGGTAATCCGAGATCGAGGGCGCCGGGAAGTCCGACCGCAGGATCGTGTACATCAGCCCGCCCGCCGCAAGCCCGCCCGCGCCCGCGATCACCGCGTCGCGGGTCTTGCGCATACCCGACGTCTCGCGCGGGGTCTCGTTGGGCAGGAAGTTCAGCGCCAGCAAGAGCAGGATGATGGTGACGACCTCGACCGAGATCTGCGTGAGCGCGAGGTCGGGGGCCGAGAAGTAGTCGAAGCCGACCGAGACCATCAGGCCGACGATCCCCATCAGCATCAGCACGGCAAGGCGGTTGTGGTGGGCCACGATGATGAAGCCGGTGGCGGCCATCAGCATCGCCCAGCCCGCCACCGCGGGGGGCGAGAGGGGCAGCATCTCGCGGCTGGTGGTCAGGGTCGAGCCGGTGACCCAGGCGTAGAAGCCCACGCCCGTCGTGGTCACGATCATGAGCGCCGCGTAGCGGGTGAAGGTGCCGTCGTGCAGCCGCTCGGCAAAGGCATTGGCGCCGCGCACGGACATGGCGATCAGCCCGTCGAAGATCGATTTCGCCTCGGGCCGGGGGGTGGCGTCCCAGGCGCGCATCAGCGGGTTGAAGGCCAGCAGCATCAGCAGGCCGCCCAGGATGGCCACGGCGGACAGGTAGAGCGGCGGCTTGAACCCGTGCCAGATCGCAAGGTGGTAGTTGGGCACAAGGGCGGGATCGCCGATCACGGCGCCGGTGACGATCTTCACGAAGGGCTCGGCCAGGAAGGGGGCCAGGCCCAGCCCGATCACCGGGATCATCAGCAAAGCGGGCGACAGCCACAGCCCGGCGGGCGGATCGTGAGGCTTGTGCGGGTAGTCGTAACGCTCCTGGCCCAGGAAGGTGTGGCCCAGGAAACGGAACGAGTAGGCCGCCGAGAAGATCGCCCCCGCCGTCGCCACGCCCGCGGCAAGCAGCGGGCTGGAATAGAGCGTCGTGTGCAGCGCCTCTTCGAGGAACATCTCTTTCGAGACGAAGCCGTTCAGCAGCGGGAAACCCGCCATGGCCAGCGCCGCGAAGGTGGCGATGGCGAAGGTGATCGGCATCAGGTGACGCAGCCCGCCCAGGCGGCGGATGTCGCGGGTATGCGCCTCGTGATCGACGATGCCCGCGGTCATGAAGAGGGCGGCCTTGAAGGCGGCGTGGTTGAGGATGTGGAACACCGCCGTCATCGCGCCGAAGGGCGTGCCGGTGCCCAGGAGGAAGGCGATCAGCCCGAGGTGCGAGATCGTGGAGAAGGCGAGCAGCGCCTTCAGGTCGTGCTTGAAGAAGGCGATGAAGGCGCCGATCACCATGGTCAGCAGGCCCGCGGTGCAGACGATGTAGGTCCAGGCCTCTGTCCCGGCGAGCACGGGCCACATGCGCGCCATCAGGAAGAGCCCCGCCTTCACCATGGTGGCCGAGTGCAGGTAGGCCGACACCGGCGTGGGGGCGGCCATGGCGTGCGGCAGCCAGTAGTGGAACGGGAACTGCGCGGACTTGGTGAAGCAGCCCAGCAGGATCAGCACCAGCGCGGGCAGGTAGAGCGGCGAGGCCTGGATCGCCTCCCGGTTCTCGAGGATCACCGTGAGGTCGTAGCTGCCCGCGATCTGACCCAGGATCAGCATGCCGCCGATCAGCGCAAGCCCGCCCATGCCGGTCGTGGCCAGCGCCATACGCGCGCCCTGGCGGCCCGCGGGCAGGTGCTTCCAGAAACCGATGAGCAGGAAGGACGACAGCGAGGTGAGTTCCCAGAACACGAGCAACATCAGGATGTTGTCGGACAGGACGATGCCGATCATGGCACCCTGGAACAGCAGCAGGTAGCTGTAGAACTCGCCCATGTTGTCGTCGCGCGACAGGTAGTGGCGGGCGTAGTAGATGACCAGCAGGCCGATCACTAGGATCAGCCCGGCGAAGAACAGCCCAAGGGGATCGAGGAAGAGGTTCACGTTCAGCCCCAGCGCCGGGATCCAGGCCAGTTGCGCCTGAACGACCTCCCCCCCAAGGACGGCGGGAGCGTGGGTCAGCAGGCCGACGAGGGCCGTCAGCGTGACGAGGAAGGTGGCCCCGAAGCACGCCTGTCGTCCGGCGAGGATCATCAGACCGGGCAAGAGCGCGCCGAGGAACGGCAACAAAGCGATCAGGAAAAGCGACAAGGGGTCAGATCACCTTCGTTGGGGTGGTTTCGCCGTGGCTAGCAAATTGCGGCTGCCTTTGCGAGAGGAACCGGACGCGCAAAAGCGCCGCGGGGCCAAAAATCGACGGCGTTGGGTCGAAGGCCTCTTGTAAGGCCTTTGGACGGAGAGGGGGCGGTAATAGAGTGTCGCGGCATCCGCATTTGGGGTGCGCGCGCCGTGCCCTCGCGCGGGTCGTGGAGCGGGGTCGGACCGGAGCGGCTTGAAAACCGCGCGACATCGCGTCTTCGTGCCGAAACTTTGGGCGATTGGCGAAAGGGGGCGGCGCGGGCGGTCGTGGTCCGGTTGACTTTACGGGGGCGGGGGGCAGTCTTGCGGCTTCCTCTCAAGGATCGACTCCCATCGCGACGCTCACCGACATCCGGCCCGTGACAGGTCCCGCCGTTCGATCTCTCGGACAGGCGGAGCTCGAGGTACGGCCGCGCGGGGCGGGCACGGGGATCGGGCGATTGCGAACCTTTGGTTGTCTGAAGCTGTTGTTTCCGAAGGGAAACGATCCGCTGACCGGGGTGCTGCTGAACACCTCCGGCGGGGTGACGGGGGGCGACCGGCTGGCGGTGTCGCTGGAGGTCGCGCCCGGGGCCGCGCTGGCGCTGACGACCCAGGCGGCCGAGCGGATCTACCGCGCGAGCGAAGGTGTCGCGCGGACCCGGAACCGCCTGACCGTGGCCCCCGGCGCGCGGCTCGATTGGGTGCCGCAGGAGACGATCCTGTTCGACGGCGCAGCGCTCGACCGGCGGTTGCAGGCCGAGGTGGCCCCCGGTGGGCGGCTCTTCCTTGCCGAGGCGGTGGTCTTCGGGCGCAAGCTTTCGGGCGAGCGGCTGGACCGCGTGACCTTCACCGACCGGATCCAAGTGACGCGGGACGGTGTGCCGCTGCTGACCGACGCCACGCGGATTGACGGTGCGGACACGCTGGCGCGGCCCGGGGTCGCGGCGGGGGCCGGCGCGATGGCCACGCTGGTGGTGGTGGACGAGGCCGCCGCGGCGCTGGTCGCGCCGCTGCGCGCCGCCCTCGGGGAGGCAGGCGGGGTGAGCGCGCCGCGTGCGGGACTGCTCGTCGCCCGGGTCCTGGCGGAGGACGGATACGCGCTACGCGCGGCCCTTGCGGGGGCCATGTCTTTGTTGGCAGGATCGCCCCTGCCGCCCAGTTGGAGATTGTAGGATGAACCTGAGCCCGCGCGAGAAGGACAAGCTTCTGGTCGCCATGGCCGCAGAGGTCGCGCGCAAGCGCCTGGCCCGTGGCGTGAAGCTGAACCACCCCGAGGCGATCGCGCTCATCACCGACGCGGTGGTCGAAGGCGCGCGCGACGGACGTTCGGTGTCGGAGATGATGCAGGCGGGGGCCGAGGTGGTGACCCGCGATCAGTGCATGGAAGGCGTGGCCGAGATGATCCACGACGTGCAGGTCGAGGCGACTTTTCCCGACGGCACCAAGCTTGTGACGGTGCACGATCCGATCCGTTGAGTTTTGAGTTTATTTGGCCAGATGAATGAGGGAGCGCGCGCCATGATACCCGGCGAGGTGAGAGCGGCAGAAGGCGATATCGTCCTGAACGAAGGGCGTGCGACGATCACGCTGATGGTGGCCAATACCGGCGATCGCCCGGTGCAGGTCGGCAGCCACTACCATTTCGCCGAGACCAATCCGGCTCTCGATTTCGATCGGGAGGCCGCGCGGGGGCACCGGCTGAACATCGCCGCGGGCACCGCCGTGCGGTTCGAGCCGGGCCAGCGCCGCGAGGTGGAGCTGATCGCGCTGAGCGGTGCGCGCCGGGTCTACGGGTTCAACCAGTCCGTCATGGGGGACCTGTAGTTGGGCGCGATGATTTCCGCGGTCCTGTCGGGCGGCCTTGCGCTCATGGTCACGTCGGCGGCGGCGCAGGAGGTCGCGTGCAGCGATCCGCAAACGCAGACCGACATGAACATCTGTGCCGCCGAGGCCGCCGCGCGGGCGGATGACCTGCTGAACGCCGAATGGCGCGTGACGCAGTCCTTCGCAAAGGCGCGGGGGCTGGGGGAGGTGCTTCTGGAAGCACAGCGCGCCTGGCTGGGTTTCCGCGACGCGCAGTGCGCGGCGGAGGCGGCGCGGTACGACGGTGGCAGCCTGCAACCCCTGGTGCACGCGAATTGTATCGAGCGGCTGACCCTTCGCCGCACAGACGATCTGCGGCAGTTCCGCGAACCCTGACCTGAAAGGACATCCCGATGTCGGCCAAAATGACCCGTGCGGCCTATGCCGCCATGTTCGGACCCACCCTGGGTGACCGGGTGCGGCTTGCCGATACCGACCTGTGGATCGAGGTGGAGCGGGACCTGACCGCCCTGGCCGGGGACGGCAACGCGCCGCGCTACGGCGAGGAGGTCAAGTTCGGCGGTGGCAAGGTGATCCGCGACGGCATGGGTCAAAGCCAGCGCACGCGGGCCGAGGGGGCGGTCGACACGGTCATCACCAACGCTCTGATCGTGGACTGGACGGGGATCGTGAAAGCCGACGTGGGCCTGCGCGACGGGCTGATCCAGACCATCGGCAAGGCCGGTAATCCCGACACGCAGCCGGGCGTCGATATCGTCATCGGACCGGGCACTGAGGTCATCGCGGGCGAGGGGCGTATCCTGACCGCGGGCGGCTTCGACAGCCACATTCACTTCATCTGCCCCCAGCAGATGGAGGACGCGCTGCATTCCGGCGTGACCACCATGCTGGGCGGGGGCACCGGACCCGCGCACGGTACGCTCGCCACCACCTGCACGCCGGGACCCTGGCATATCGGGCGGATGCTGCAGGCGGCGGATGCCTTTCCGATGAACCTGGCCTTCGCGGGGAAGGGCAATGCCTCGCTGCCCGCCGCGCTGGAGGAACAGGTCCGCGCGGGCGCCTGCGCGCTGAAGCTGCACGAGGATTGGGGGACGACGCCGGCGGCCATCGATTGCTGCCTGAGCGTCGCCGACGCCATGGACGTGCAGGTGATGATCCATACCGACACGCTGAATGAATCGGGGTTTGTCGAGCATACGTTGAAGGCGATGAAGGGCCGCACGATCCATGCCTTCCACACCGAGGGTGCGGGCGGCGGACATGCGCCCGATATCATCAAGATCTGCGGCGAGGATCACGTGCTGCCCTCGTCCACCAACCCGACGCGGCCCTTCACGGTGAACACGGTGGAAGAACACCTCGACATGCTGATGGTGTGCCATCACCTCGACAAGTCGATCCCCGAGGACATCGCCTTCGCCGAAAGCCGCATCCGGCGCGAGACCATCGCGGCGGAGGATATCCTGCATGACATGGGCGCGTTTTCGATCATCGCGAGCGACTCACAGGCCATGGGACGCGTGGGCGAGGTGCTGATCCGTACCTGGCAGACCGCCGACAAGATGAAGAAGCAGCGCGGACGCCTGGCCGAGGAGACCGGCGACAACGACAACCTGCGCGTTCGGCGCTACATCGCGAAATACACGATCAACCCTGCCATCGCGCACGGGATCAGCGCCCACATCGGGTCGGTGGAGAAAGGCAAGCGCGCGGACCTCGTGCTGTGGGATCCCGCCTTCTTCGGCGTGAAGCCCGAGATGGTGTTGATGGGCGGCACGATCGTCTGCGCGCAGATGGGGGACCCCAATGCCTCGATCCCCACGCCGCAGCCGGTCTACTCGCGGCCCATGTTCGGGGCCTACGGCCGGTCGGTGGAGCATTCGGCGGTGACCTTCGTCTCGGCCGCCGCACAGGCCGATGGCATCCGGGAGACGCTGGGGCTGGCCAAGCAGACGCTAGCGGTGGAGAACACGCGGGCGATCGGCAAACGGGACCTCAAGCTCAACGACGCGACGCCGGTGGTCGAAGTCGACCCCGAAACCTACGAGGTGCGCGCCGACGGAGAGTTGCTGACCTGCCAGCCAGCGGAGGTGCTGCCCATGGCGCAGCGCTATTTCCTGTTTTGAATGCGCCTGCAGCATCCCGCTTGCTGCAACGCGGCATTGCAAAGCTGTGCGTGGTGAGCATGGCCGGATCCACTTACTTCTATGGGCGAGGGAGCGAACCAACGCGAACACCCAAAGAGGTAAGACATGGCATATCAACTGACAGACCTGCGCAGCGGCGACAGCGTCTTCACCGCATTCCGGCACCGTCTGGCCGACCTGGGCCAGAGCATCTGGCGCAGCATCGAAGCCTACGGCGAGGTCCGTGGCCGGACCGCCCAGCTGGAGAAGATGCACGCCAAGTCCGACGCCGAACTGGCCGAGATGGGCCTGACGCGCGCCGACATCCCGATGCACGTCTTCCGGGACTTGATGTTCCAATAATACCCCCACGGCGGAGGGCGGCATGACCACGCTGCCCACCGCCCGACACGTGGAGCCCTTCGGCGGCTCCGCCAGCGACAGCGTGACGCTGGATTACGCCGCCCGGTTCCTGCGGCGCCGGGTGCTGACCACCGATACGGGTCAGCGCGTGCTGGTCGATCTGGAACAGACCACGTCGCTCAACGCGGGTGACGCGCTGGTCCTGGACGACGGGCCGCGCATCCGGGTGATGGCGGCGCAAGAGGATGTGCTGCGGGTGCGGGGGGCGAACCTTACGCGGCTGGCCTGGCACATCGGCAACCGGCACACCCCCTGCCAGATCGAGACCGATCACGTGGTGATCGCGGCCGATCCGGTCATCGCACATATGCTTGAACACCTGGGCGCCGAGATCGAGGCGGCGCGCGCGCCCTTCACGCCGGAAGGCGGGGCCTACGGGCACGGGCGCACCCATGCGCACGCGCATGGACACAGCGCCCATGACTGACGCGCGCCTGCTGACGCTGGTACAATGGCTGTCCCCCGCCTATCCACTGGGGTCCTTCGCCTATTCCCACGGGGTCGAGCAGGGGGTGGCCGATGGCTGGATCACCGACGCAGACAGCCTGCGGGACTGGCTGGAGGACGTGTTGCGGCACGGGTCGGGCCGGTCCGACGCGATCTGGCTGCGGCTCGCCGCGGCGGGGTTCGTGGATGACGCGCTGGCGCGCAGCTACCTGATCGGCGCCGAACGCCTGATGGAGGCGGAGCGGCAAGGCGCGGCCTTCGCGCGGCTCGCGCGGGAGGTCTGGGGGCTGGACGTGGCCGATACGCTCCTGCCGCTGGCGGTGGGACGTGCGGCGGCCGCGCTGAAGATGGAAGTGGGCGCTGTCGCGGCGGTCTATTTGTCGGGCTTCGTGTCGAACCTGATCGCGGGCGCGCAGCGGCTGATGCCCCTGGGCCAGACCGGCGCGCAGCGGGTCCACGCGGATCTGCACGCCACCTGCCTGTCGGTCGCGGCCGAAACGGAAGGCTGCGGCCTGGACGATATCCTGAGCTGCGCGCATTGCTCGGAGATCGCGGCGATGCGGCACGAAACCCTGCAACCAAGGCTATTCACCACATGAACGGACCCCTACGGATCGGGATCGGCGGCCCTGTCGGCGCGGGCAAGACCACGCTGACGGCGCGCCTGGCGGAGGCGCTGAAGAACGAGGTCTCCCTCGCCGTCATCACCAACGACATCTACACGCAGGAGGATGCCGAGGCGCTGATGCGGATGCAGATCCTGCCCGCCGACCGCGTGATGGGGGTCGAGACGGGGGGCTGTCCGCATACGGCAATCCGAGAGGATGCCTCGATCAATCTTGCCGCCATCGCGCGGATGCGCGAGCGGCATCCGGATCTTGCGCTGGTGGTCGTGGAATCGGGGGGCGACAACCTCTCGGCCACCTTCAGCCCGGAATTGGCGGATCTGACGATCTACGTGATCGACACCGCCGCGGGCGAGGACATTCCCCGCAAGGGCGGCCCTGCGCTGACCCGGTCCGACATCCTGGTGGTCAACAAGACCGACCTTGCCCCTTATGTCGGCGCGAACCTAGACCGGATGCGTGCGGATGCGGCCACGGCCCGGGGCGACAGGCCCACGGTCTTCGCCAGCCTCAAGGCGGGCGACGGGATCGAGGAGATCATCGCCCTCATCCGCGAGATCGGCGGGCTGTAGCGGCGGGCGGTCCGTTCGTGCGCAATACCATTTAGAAAAAGAAAAACGGCGCGCAGGATGACTTGCGCGCCGTTTCCATATCGCCCTCGTTGCCCCCGGCGCGGTCTGGAGCGCGCGCCGGGGACACCTTCGATCAGGCGAAGAGCATGCGGGCTTCGTACTTCTTGAGCGCCTTGCGGGCGGCCTGGTAGGATTCGATCCCCTCGGCCGTCTGCAATTCCGGGAAGAGTTCGAAGATCTCGTTCCGCTGGCTGCTGCCCAACCCGTTGAGCGAGTAGTCGCCGGGGTGGAAGCTTTCGGTCCAGGCGCCGTTCGACAGGACGACCTCGTGCCGTTCGAACATGAAGTGGATGTAGGTCGTCCGCATCACGTCGAGGGTGTGGATCCCCTTGGAGCCGATCATGTGCTTGGCAGCGGCGAGCACCTCGTGCTCTTCGAAGTAGAGCTGGGTCTTGTCGCTGGCCACCAGCACACGGTGGTTGGGCGAGAGCATCATGTCGCGTTCCGGCAGGCCGTGACCCAGCGAACCCGCCTTGATCAGGATGGGTTTCATGTGGGGACGGGCGGCCAGATCGCGTCCGGTCAGCTCGTTCTGGCCGTACCAGACGATTTCCTGGATGCCGTTGTCGCGGGTGATGACCTTGTCGCCGACCTGCAGGTCCTCGACCGGGACTTCGCCGCGCGGGGTGGCGATCATCGTGCCGGGGGTGAAGCAGGGGGCCTCGATTTCCTCGAAGGTGGCGGTGGTGCCGTCCTTGAAGAAGATCGTGCCGGATTCCCGCAACTCCTCGCTGTCGCCCGCGCCACCGTTGCGCTTGATGCTTTCGATCCGGTCGAGCGTCGCCTGGTCGAAGTCGAAGCGGTCGATGTCGCCGTCGTCGGGATCCTCGCCGCCGACGATGTGATCGCCCGAGGAGGCGTCGACGAAGACATCCGAGCCGAACCCGCCGAAGACCTTGTCCGCGCCACCGCCGGAGCCGATGTTGTCGTCGCCCGCATCGCCGTAGAGCGTGTCGTCGCCGCCCGCGCCGCGGATGATGTCGTCGCCGTCGCCGCCGTAGGCCAGGTCGCCCTTGGTGCCGGTCTGGGTGTTGTCGAAGCCTTCTTCGCTGTCGGCCCAGGACCCGGTGTGGATCTCGTCGTTGCCGGCCCCGCCGAAGATCGTGTCGGAGCCGTCGGCATGGGCGTCGAAGACACCGTCGGTGCGCGCGCTGACGCGGCTGTCGTCGTCACCGGTCAGGATGTCGTCACCGGCACCGCCCCGGATCACGTCGTCGCCCGCGCCACCGGCGAAGGCATTGTCGTAATCGTCGGCCGCACGGGCACCGCTGGCGGGCTTGTTATCGAAGACCTCGCCGGCGGAGCCGTCGAGAATGACGTCGTTGCCTTCGTCACCGTCGATGTAGTCCTGCCCGTAGTCGCCTTCGAGGTAGTCGTCGCCCTTGCCGCCAGAGACGATGTCGTCACCGGTACCGGCCGCGACGCGGTCGTGTCCGTCGCCCCCGAAGATGGTGTCGTCGCCGCCGAAGCCCACGATGCTGTCGTTGCCTTCGCCACCGAACATGGTGTCGGTGTCGCGACCGCCGTTGAGGACGTCGTCGCCCTTGCCGCCGTCGATGTAGTCGTTGCCGTCCGCGCCGCCGATGGTGTCGTTGCCGTCGCCGCCGAAGAGCACGTCGTCGTCGCGGTTGCCGCGGATCGTGTCGTCGCCTTCGTCACCGTAGATGGTGTCGTTGCCGCTGCCGCCGAAGAGCTGATCGTCGCCCTGGCCACCGTAGATCACGTCGTCGCCGGCGTCACCGTAGACGGTGTCGTCGTCGACGCCGCCGTAAAGCGTGTCGTTACCGGTGCCACCGTAGATCAGGTCGTCGTCGTCGCGGCCATAGATCGTGTCGTTGCCATCGCCGCCGTAGATCGTGTCGCGGTTGTCGAACGCGGAAGGGTCGCCCTTGTCGTCGGGGATGTCGACGATGTCGGTGACGAGGCCGCCGTAGATCAGGTCGTCACCGGCGTTGCCTTCCAGGATGTCGTTGCCCTGGCTGCCGATGATGGTGTCGTTGCCCGCGCCGCCGCTGACGAAGTCGTCGTCGATGCCCGCGTCGATCCAGTCGTTTCCGTCGCCGCCGAAGATCGTGTCGGCGTCGTCGCCGGTCTTGATCTTGTCGTTGCCCGCGCCGCCGTAGACCACGTCGCGATCGTCGAAGGGATCGGCGTCGTTGTCGCCGATGCCGAAGATCGGGGAGCCGTTGCCGGGGTAGTCGATGTCCGTGGCCGGGTCCTTGCCGTTCGACGTGTCGATCACGTCGTCGCCCGCGCCGCCATAGACGGTGTCGGAACCTTCGCCGCCGATGATCGTGTCGTTGCCCGCGCCACCGTAGAGCACGTCGTCGCCGACGCCGCCGTCGAGGTAGTCATCCCCCGGCGCGCCCACGCCGCCGATGGTCTGATCGCCGATCGGATCGTAGAACAGGTCGGAGATCGAGATGCCCGAGCGGTCGTGCCCGTCGAGGTCGTGCACGATCTTCAGCGAGGACACGGGCCCCGCGACCTTCACGACCATCTGGCTGGCAAGGTTGGAGCTGTCGACGTAGCCGCCCTTGGACGTGGCCGTGCTGCCGTCGGTCGCGATGCGGTCGCCTGCGACAAGCTGGATGTCGACCGGGTTGCCGTCCGCGTCCTGCGCGATGATGTTCACCCGGCTGCTGCCGTCGAGGTCGGTGATCGAGAATTGCAGATCGTTGACCTGCTCCGAGAATTCGAAGGAATAGGTGGCCTTCTCGCCGCGGTCGATGACCGAGGACAGCGCCGAATTCTCGCCGTCGTATTCCTTGTCGGTCTTCACGCCGTCGTATTCGACGGAATGGTTCTCGACATTGGATTCGACATGGCCTTCGATGTGCTTGTTGTAGGTCACCTCGATCTTGCCGGTGTCCTGGCTGAAGCCGTAGGCGTGCTGGCCGTTCTGGTACTGGTCGATCCACTCGAAGCTTTCGCGCGGTGCCGGGGCGGTGGTCTCGAAGTTGTCGCCGTAGAGCGTGTCGTTGCCTTCGCCGCCGAAAAGCTTGTCGTTGCCGCCCTCGCCCACGAGCAGGTCGTCGCCCTTGCCGCCGAAGAGCACGTCGTCGCCGGCCGGACCGCCGTCGGTGCCGCCGGGCAGCTGGCTGGACAGGTCGCTGTACTTGATCGAGGGGCAGTTGGTGATCTTCTGGACGAAGGTGTAGCTTTCGCCCGCGACCAGCGGCTTGTCGGAGACGAGGCCCACGGCGTCGTTGTGATCGAACTCGACCACGTAGATGTTGATGGTCTCGCCGTGGCTGTCGGTGACGGAATAGCCGTACTCGGGCGTGATCCGGTCGCCGGCGTATTCGGTGTTGCCGTTGACGGTCTCGCGGCCCGCCAGCACCTGGGAGGTGTCGCCGTCGTTGAAGTAGGCGTCGTTGTCGCGCACGTCGATCTGCTTGGCCGTCTCGCCGGATTTGACGGTGAAGGTCTGGCCCTTCACGTCATGCTCGCCGTAAGGGGAGTCGGGGAAGGGGTAATCGTGGCTGTAGCGGCTTTCGGAGGTGTGGATGTCGGACAGGTCCCAGACGCCGACCGTGTAAATCGTGTCGTGGCCGTCCATGCGCTCACGCGGGGTGTCGAGCGCGCTGTCGCCGAAGATCGCGTCGTCGCCGTCCGCGCCCTTGAGCGTGTCGTTGCCCGCGCCGCCCAGGATCAGGTCGTCGCCGCCCGCACCGTCGACCACGTCATTGCCGGAGCCCGCGTCGATGATGTCGGCGCCGTTGGTGATCTTGTCGCCATCGGTATCGGTGTAGCCCAGCACCATGGCGGCATCGTTTCCGGCCGTGCCGTTCACCACGCCATCGCCAGAGGATGTCTTGGTGGTAGTGGTGCTATGCGACAGCATGTTTGTGTAAATCGAAAGCGTCATCCTGGCCTCCAGACCCTGAACTTTGTGGCCGGGCGCCCGGCCATGTAACGAGCGCGCAGGACAGACCGCCGGACGGAACCGCCGAAGCGGCACCGCACGTTGACGGCCCGGAAAACGGACCGAAACGCTCGCCATGCGCGAAGGTGTTAAGATCACCTGTTGCAGACTTTTTGCCCGGGTGGGCAGGCCGTCCCCCAACGGCCACCGACGTGTCGGCACGGCGTTTATACTTCATTATCGAAGTGCTAAAAGAGGCTTCCGTGCCTCCGGGACCTGTCTTTCTGGGCAGCATGGCCACATTTCGCCCGCATTTCTGCCGTTCGACGGGTTGGATCGATGGCGCTGTTTATTGGCTAAGTCAATGAAATAGAACAATTATCAAAGGCGCTGCATCGGGGCGGCGGTTTGCATCCGTCACGCGACGTCTCACCGCATTGTTTTTGATTTTGCTCCGATTTCGGCACAATTCTGCCTCATTTCTTTGCAGTCGGTACGTGACCAATCGGCCTCGAACACGATCATTGTTCAGGCAGAAGAAACAATAGGTTGTTTTCCGGGGTGGCTGCCACCCGACCGGCGCGAATCACCCACGTCGGAGAGAAGGCGCGGCGATGGGGCGGAAGGGGCAGGGACCGCGGGGGCCGGATAGGCCCACCCCGCGGTCGGGTGTCCCGAACCGGCGGACCGGTTCGGGGCGAGGCATTCAGTAGAGGACGACGCCGCGGATCGACTCGCCCTTGTGCATCAGATCGAAGCCCTTGTTGATGTCGTCGAGCGGCATCGTGTGGGTGATCATCGGGTCGATCTCGATCTTGCCGTCCATGTACCAGTCGACGATCTTCGGCACGTCCGTCCGGCCGCGCGCGCCGCCGAAGGCGGTGCCGCGCCAGCTGCGCCCCGTGACCAGCTGGAAGGGGCGGGTGCTGATTTCGGCACCCGCGGGGGCCACGCCGATGATGATGGATTCACCCCAGCCCTTGTGCGCGGATTCCAGCGCCTGGCGCATGACGTTCACGTTGCCGGTCGCGTCGAAGGTGTAATCCGCACCGCCGCCGGTCACCTCGACCAGGTGGCCCACGATGTCGCCCGAGACCTCCTTGGGGTTCACGAAATGCGTCATGCCGAAATGCTCGGCCATCTGCTTCTTCTCGGGGTTGAGGTCGACGCCCACGATCTGGCTTGCGCCCGCGAGCCGCAGGCCCTGGATCACGTTCAGACCGATGCCGCCCAGGCCGAAGACGATCGCGGTGGATCCGATCTCGACCTTGGCGGTGTTGATGACGGCGCCGATGCCGGTGGTGACGCCGCAGCCGATGTAGCAAACCTTGTCGAAGGGCGCGTCCTTGCGGATCTTGGCCAGAGCGATCTCGGGCAGGACGGTGTGGTTCGCAAAGGTCGAGCACCCCATGTAGTGCAGGATCGGCGTGCCATCGAGCATCGAGAAGCGCGAGGTCCCGTCGGGCATCACGCCCTGGCCCTGCGTGCTGCGGATGGACTGGCACAGGTTGGTCTTGGGGTTCAGGCAGTAGTCGCACTCGCGGCACTCGGGCGTGTAGAGTGCAATCACGTGATCGCCCACTTCGAGGCTGGTCACCCCTTCGCCCACTTCGACCACCACGCCGGCGCCTTCGTGACCCAGGATCGCGGGGAAGGCCCCTTCGGGGTCGTCGCCCGAGCGGGTGAACTCGTCGGTGTGGCACAGGCCGGTGGCCTTGATCTCGACCAGCACTTCACCGGCCTTGGGGCCTTCGAGGTTGACCTCCATGATTTCGAGGGGCTGGCCCGCTTTGAGGGCGACGGCGGCACGGGTGCGCATGGGCAGGACTCCTGTTGAAACGAGGTGCGGCGCACCCCCGGTGGAAACCCGGCCAACCTGCCCCGGATCGCCGCCGAGGTCCAGCACTCTACCCTTCGGTGAAGGCCCGGTCCTTGAGCACGCGCATGGGTTTCAGAAGGTAGGACAGCACGGTGCGCCGCGCGGTGCGGATGTCGGCCACGACGGTCATGCCGGGCGTGATCTGCTGCCCGCTGGCCAGTCGCGTGGCGGCAAGATCCAGCCCCACGCGGTAGACCGGGGTGCCATCCGCCCGCGGGGTCGAGGTCGGGGCGATACGGGCGACTTGGGCCTCGATCTCTCCGAAGCGGGTGAAGTCGAAGGTCAGCACCTTCAGTTTCGCCGGCAGGCCCACGGCGATGCCGCCGATCCGGTCGGCGGGAATCTCGACCTCCGCCAGGGGGCGGGCGTCGCGGGGGACGATTTCCAGCACCGTCTCGCCGGGGGCCAGCACTTCGCCCGAATGGCGCACGGCGATGTCGCCCACGCGGCCCGCGCGGTCGCTGCGCAGCATCAGCCGGTCGCGCTGCGCCGCGATCTGGGACAGGGTGCCCGACAACCGGTCGCGCTCGTCGATCAGGGCGGCGCGGGACTGGCTGGCATCGTGGCGGATCTGGCCGACGAGCTCCTGCTCCGTCGCGGCCAGAAGTGCGATCGAAGCCTCCTGGATCGCGACCTCTCCCTCCAGTCCCGCGAGGGTGGCGCGGGCGGCGAGCGCCTCGCGCTGGACCGCTTCGCGGGCGTTGCGGCTGACACTGCCGTCGCGGGCCTGCGCGTAACGAACGCCCTTGGCCGCCAGCAACCCGTCCTCGTCGCGGGCGACGGCGATCCGGTCCTGCAAGGCGCCGTGCTGCGCTTCGGCCACGCGGGCCTGCGCGCGGATCGTGGCGACACGCGCGAGGTGAAAGCCGATCTCCTCGGACAGGACGAGGTCGCCGGTCGGCAGGTCTTGCGCGAGGTCCAAAGCCAAGAGGGCGTCGAGCCCCGCGATCCGCGCGTCCAGGAAGGCCAGCCGCCCTTCCAGCTTGCGCGCCTCGGCGGCGAGGTCGGTCCCGTCGAGCTGCAGGAGCGGCTGGCCGGCCTCCACGCGGTCGCCTTCGGCCACGAGGAGGCGCGCGACGATCCCACCGTCGAGATGCTCGATCCGGGTGGTGCGGCCTTCGGGCTGGATCTGCCCTTCGCCGCTGACGATCTCGTGCACCGGGGCGAGGGCGGCCCAGGCGAGGAAGGCGAGCAGGCCCGCGCAGATGATCCGCACCACGGTGCCCGCGTGCCCGGTGTCGTGGGTCTCGCCGATCTGGTAGCTGGCGGTCAGCGCATCGGCTTCGGTCGCGGGGGCGAGGGGATCGGTACGTCTGGGCATCATGCACTCCTTCGAAGGTATGACTGGGGGGGGGCCTGCGAATGCGACCTGGCCCGCGCGCAGCTCGACCAGCTGGTCGGCCTGGCGCCAGAGGCTGGGACGCTGGGTGACCATCAGGACCGTCATCGGCCCCGCCGCTCCGCGGATCACGTCGATCAGGTGCCGCTCGTCCGCCGGGGTGAGGCTCGCCTCGGGTTCGTCGAGGATCAGAACCCGGGGCCGTTTCAGGATCACCTGCGCCAGCGCGAACTTGGTGCGGAACGCGGGCGAGAACCGGTGCCGGTTGCGGTGGTCGAAGCGGGTGTCCAGCCCCTCGGGGAGGGCTGCGATGACCTCCGACAGGCCGACGAGGGCGCAGGTCCGCTCCATCTGCGCGCGGGAGGTTTCGGGGGCGGTCAGCGCGAGGTTCTGGGCCAGCGTGCCGTGGAACTGCAGCGCATCGTGGCCAAGGTGGCCCATCAGGCGCGCCCGGCGGTCGCGGTCCAGCTGGCCCACGTTGACCGGCCCGATCAGCACCGTTCCCGTCTGCGCGCGGTAAAGCCCCGTGGCGCAGCGCAGAAGGGAGGTCTTGCCCGCGCCCGAAGGTCCGGTGATCGCGGTGAAGGACCCCGCGGGGGCGGTGAAACTCACCCCCCGCAAGGCGGGCGCCAGCCCCGACCCGTAGCGCAGGACCACCCCGTCGAAGCGCAGCTGCGGCGGCGCATCGTAGGATTGCAGCGCCAGCGTCGCGTCGGAGGCCGCGCCCGCGTCCTCCGCGGGCAGCCGCATCATGGCCGAGATCTGGCGCAGCAGGCTCGACAGTTCCGGCGAACGCACGGCCAGAAGCAGGGCCTGTTGCACCGGGCCCAGGGCGCGGGTCGACAGGATCATGCAGGCGATCAATGCCCCGCCCGACAGCGCCCCCGAGGTCACCCGGACCGCGCCGACGAAGACCACGGCCCCCACGAAAAGCGGCGAGAGCACCGCGACGAGGTTGCCCAAGGCGCGCCAGACCTGCTCCACCTCGCGGCGGGCGCGGCCGAGCCGGGCGTAGCGCGGGGCGAGCCGCGCGGCCCAGACCCGGCCCAGGCCACGTTCGACGATCTGGGCGCGCTGGCTCAGGGTTTCCTCCTGCAGGCGCATGACCTCGTCGCGCAGCCCCACCATCCGGGCCGAGGCGCGCCGGATCCGGGGCAGCACGGCAAGCCCCAGGCCCACGTGCGCCGCCACCGCCGCCGTCAGCACAAGGCCGATGGCGGGGTCGACGAAATAGAGGCCCAGCACGACCATGGCGACGAAAGGCAGCTCGAACAGGACGGCGACCACGGGGCCCGCGTAGACATCGCGCAATGTCTCGAACTGGCGCAGGCGGTTCATCTGGTCGCTGATCGGGGCGGCGGTCAGCATCTCCAGCCGCAGGGACAGCAGCTTGTCGAAGAGCGCTGTGCTGACGATGTAGTCGAGCCGCCCGGAGACATGGGCGATGAGCCGCGACTTGGCCCGGCGCAGCGACAGATCCATCGCCAGGAGCAGCACCATCCCCGCGGCGAGGGCGGCGAGCGTCTCCATCGCGCCGCCGGGGATCACGGTGTTGAAGACGAAGGTCACCAGCAGGGAGCCCACGACCACGAGCAGGTTCGACAGAAGCGTCAGCGCCAGCAGCGCACGGTTCTGCGGCGCGAAGCGTTGCACCAGCTGGCCGGTCCAGCCGGTCCGCGGTGCGGCGGGTTCGGCCTCCGCAAGATCGGCGGGCAGGGGCACGAGGCATTTATAGGTCCGGCGCGCGCGGATGCGGCGGCGGCGCCCGGTCTGGTGCTCCGACAGGTGGGGCGTCTCCGCCTCGTCGCGGTCGATGAAGAGGTAACCGCGCCTGCGCGACAGCACCACCGACCCCGCGGGCAGCGCGGCAAGGTCGCGCCCCGGCACCCGGTCGAGCGTCGTGGCCACATCCACCCGCCGCAGGGTGTTGCGCACCGCGTCCAGCCCGAAGTGGTTCGGGAAATGCGGTACCGCGGCGGCCAGCCGACGCATGTCGATGCGCCAGCCGTGCCGTCGCAGCACCTCGACCAGGACGGCGGGGCCGGGCCCATCCTGCGGGGTGCCGCAGAAGCGGCCGGTGCGGAACGCCTCCAGCAGGGGCGCGTAAGGACAGGCGGTGGCGTCAATCCGCGCCTCGTCGTCGGGACGGGAGGAATCGCTGCGGTTGCGCAGCCGGAAGATGCCGGGGCGGGCCGCGGTCATCGGTCGGTCTCGCGCGGGGACAGGTCCGCCGGCACGGCTTCGATCAGCCCGCCCTTCGTGACGGCCAGATGCCGTCCGGCGAGCGCAAGGTAGGACGGGCGGCGGGTGACGAGGACGGTGATCGCATCGGGGATGCGGCGGCGCAGGACCTCGATCATCGCGCGGTCGATCTGGTGGTCGAGGTTCGCGTTCGCCTCGTCGAAGAGGATCACGTCGGGCTGCCTTGCCAGGCCCGCGATCAGGAAGACCGCGTCGTGCACCGATGCGGGCAGCGCGCCGGCCGCGTTCGCCGCCAGCTTCATCGACAGCCCGGCGGGGTGCTGCGCCAGGAACCCGTCGATCCCCAGTTCGCGTGTCAGCGCGAGGGCGGCGTCGCGATGCGCTTCGACCTCGAACCCGGTGAGGTTCTCGAGCAGGGTGCCGTCGAGCATCGTGTAATCCGACCGCAGGTAGGCCACGCGAGAGGCCAGCGCGTCGGGGTCGATGCGCCCCATCGGGATGCCGTCGACCATAATGCGCCCCTCTGCCGGGGGGACGAGCCCTGCCAGGGCGCGCAAGAGCAGCGACCGGCCCGAGCCGTCGTCGCCCGACAGCGCCACGCAGTCGCCGCGTTGCAAGCTCAGGGTCAGTCCCCGCAGATGGGGGGCGGCGTCGGGGTCCGCCGCGAGCGCGACGCGGCGCAGGTCGATCCGGTCGATCCGCCCGGGCGTCACGGGAAACAGTCGGTCGTCGTGGTCGCGGGTCAGCTCTGCCACGTGGGCCTGGGCGGTGCGCAGGTCACGACCGCCGGCCACCAGCGCCTCGATCCGCAGGAGCGGCTGGATCACGCGGCCGGTCAGCAAGACGATGGCGGCGACGGCGCCCACGCTCATCTCTCCGCGCAGGACGAGGGCGGCGCCGACGCAGGACATCAGCGCGGGCGCCAGCAGGCCGATGGCGGCGGTAGTGCCCTGCGTCAGGCTGATCCGCCCGCTCAGCCGCGCGGTGATCCAGGCGTTCACGGCCATCAGCTTTTCGTAGCGGCGCTGCATCTGCGCCTCGATGCCGAGGCCCTTGATCATCTCGATCCCGCGCAGCGTCTCGACCAGGAAGGAGTGCCGCCGCCGGTCGCGGTCGCGCCGGTCGGCGTTCAGGCGCAGCACCTGCCGCCGTTGCAGCCAGATCGCCGTGATCGAGACAGCGGCCAGCGCGCAGATCGCCCCGCCCATCACCGGCGAGATCAGCGTCATCACCCCGATGAAAAGCGCGATGAACGGCACGTCGAGCATTGCCGCCGTCATCTCGGAGCTGTTGTGACGGCGGATCAGCTCGATACTGGCGATCCGGTCATGCAGCGTGCCGGGATCGAGCGCGTCGAAGCGCGCGTCGCGTTGCAGGAGGGCGCGGAAGGCGCGGGTATAGGCGGCAAGTTCGAACCGCGCGCCCGCGGCGGCGATGAGGCGGCTGCGGGCCTGCCGGACTGCCAAGTCCGCGAGGGCGGCGGTGACCAACCCGAAGGCCAGGACCGTCAACGTCTGGAACCCTTCGCGCGGGATGATCCGGTCGTAGACCTGGATGATCGCCAGCGGCAGGGCCAGCCCCAGCAGGTTCGAGGTCAGACCCGCCGCAAGGATCGTGGGGTCGCGCGTCAATCGGCGCGGTTGGGTGTGCGAGACGTCCATGCTCTGTCCTCGTCCGGTCGAGGGGCGAAATAGACTCGCAATGGAAAATTCAGGTTAAGAAGATCCGCAGGTCGCCTACCACGCCACCCGGTCGAGGCCGATGAAATCCACCGCGCTGCCGTCGTCGAAACTGAGCAGACCCGCGGAATCGTCGGTCAGGTCCAGCACGCCGGGGCGCTGATCGGCAACCGCGCCGCTGTCGAGCATCATGGTCCAGCCCTGGCCCGTCGCCGTGTCGCCCAGGACGGTGGCGGGGCCCGTGACCCCGTCGAGCAGCAGCGTATCGGTCCAGCCCTGGCCGCCGTCGCTGATCATGGTCCAATCCTCGCCCGCGCCCACGACGTAGGTGTCGTCGCCCGCGCCGCCATCCAGCTCGTCGTCGCCCGTGCCACCGAACAGCGTATCGCTTGCCGCACCCTCTCCGCCGAAGAGCAGGTCGTCGCCCGCCCCACCGAAGATCCGGTCCGCCCCTGTGCCGCCGATCAGCGTGTCTGCGCCTTCGGTTCCGCTCAGCGACGCGGTGCCGGGGGCGGGGGGGACCGTGTCCGGGGTAAGGGGCGGTGCGGGATCGTCCGGGGTGGGCGAGGCCCCCTCTTCGGACGGTGCGACCGGGTCCGCGGGATCGGGCGGCCCGAGGTCGGAGCCCGCATCGATCGGGCCGGCGGGTCGCGTGTCGCCGCGCGTGGCGTGGTCCCGCAGCTCCGCCGCTGTGTAGACGGTCCCGGCGAAGTCGAAGACCTCGACCCCCGTGACGCTGTCCGAATAGTCGAGCGCGACCGGGTCCACGACCGAGAACCTGTCGGTCGCGGCATCATGGCTCACCTCGAACTCGGACAGGGCGCGGTCCCAGGTGGCGGTGTCCTGACCCGCGCCACCGTCGATCCGGTTGAACCCCGTGCCGCCGTGCAGCGTATCGTCACCGTCACCGCCGAGGAGGGTATCGTCCCACCCGCCACCGAAGAGCGTATCGTCACCCGCCCCGCCGTCCAGGCGATCGTCGCCCCAGCCGCCGGTCAGGATGTCGTCGCCGTCCATCCCCGCCATGTCGAGGCCGCCCGCCGCCGCCGTGATCCGGTCGGCCCCGTCGCCGCCGATGACGCGGGTTTCGGCCAGGCCCTCATCGGTGAAGATCTGTCCGCCATCGGCCAATTGCACCACCTCTGCCCGATCCGCGATCGTCACCGTGATCGCGGTCGGCGCGGAGCCCGCGTCAGCACTTCGGGCGGTGACATGGACCTCTTGCACGGGTGCTGTTTCGAAATCGAGATCGGCACCGGGGCGGATGCGCAACGCCTGGCCCGCGATCTCGAAGCGGGGGTCGTCGAGCGGCGTGCCCGCCGCGTCGGTCAGCCGGTAGGTCACGGCGTCGCCGTCCGGATCGCCGCCCAGCAGTCGGCCGATCACCGTGCCCGCGGGCGCATCCTCGGCCACCGTGCCGGGCCCGGCGAGATAGGGGGCGTCCGGCGGGGTGTCGGACTGCCGCGCCGCGACGATGCGCAACTGCGCCAGATCGTGCAGGGTCCCCGCGAAGTCGAACTGTTCGACCCCGGTGACGCGGTCGCTGCCCGCGCGGCCCAGCAGGTCGGTGATCGTGAAGGTCCCGTCCTCGAGTGCCACGGAGAAGCCCGACAGATCGCCGGACCAGCGGGCGACGTCGAGGCCCGCGCCCCCGTCGATGCGGTCGTCGCCCTGTCCGCCGGTCAGATCGTCGTCGCCCGCGGCGCCCACCAGTTGGTCGTTCCCCGACCCCCCCGACAGGGTGTCCGCGCCGCCGCTGCCGGTGATCGCATCGGCGCCGTTGCCGCCCGCGACAGCGGTTTCCGTGACACCGGTGTCGGTGAATGCCGCGCCGCCGTCGGGGAGACTGATACGCTCTGCCTTGTCCTCTATCTCCACGCGGACGACCTGTTCGGTGGTCGCCCCCTTGAGATCGGTGGCGGTCACCGTCACGTCGATCGCGGCCCCGTCCGTTTCGTGATCGAGGGCGATCCCGTCGCGAAGCCGCAGGGTGTCCTCCGCGATCTCGAACCGTGGATCTTCGACTGCGAGGGTAAGCGCATCGCCCGCGTTGGGATCGCTTGCCTTCAGGGTAGCGACCTGCGCGCCCTCCTGGCCTTCGGTCGCCGTGCCGCCGGTGACCGCGAGGTCGGGCGCACGGTTCAGGGCCTCCTCGGCCGTGAGGGTCCGGTCGGAGAAGGCGAGCCGCTCGACACCGCTGAGCGTATCGATCCCGTCCGGCGTCCCGTCCCGCGTGTCGCCGACGCGCAGGTCCGTGCCGGTGCGGGTGATGTCGTAATCGGCCCAGCTGCCGGAGAACCCCGCCGTATCCAGCCCGGCGGCGGCGTCGATCAGGTCGTCGCCGCCGCCGCCTGAAATCCGGTCGTCGCCGGCGCTGCCGGTGATCGTGTCGGAGCCCGTCCCGCCGCGCAGCGCGATTTCCGTCACGCCGGTGTCGGTGAAGGTGACGCCGTCGTCACCCAGCGTGACGATCTCCGCCACGTCGGTGAGGTCGATCTGAACGGCGACGGGGTCGAAGGTGGTGTCTCCCTCGATCGCGCGCAGGTAAAGCGGGACCGTGCCACCCGCCTCGAAGTCGGGGGTGGCGCCCGCGCGCAGCACGATCCGATCGCCGTCGATCGCGAAGAGCGGATGCACCAGCGGGTTGCCCTGCGCATCGGTGATCTCGAAGACGGCGTCGGCGGCACCGTCGAGGTCCAGCCGGGCGACGGTGAGGGGCCCCTGCGCATCCTCGGGCAAAGGCGCATCCTGTATCACGGACGGGTCGCCGGGACTCTCCGCCACGGGCGGGATCACGTCCGGCGTCGCGGGGTCCGTGGGCGGGGCCTCGGGCGACGCGGGTCCCGGCGAGGGGGGCGGCGGGTTCGGGCTTTCCGAGGGGGACGCCGCTGGCGTCGTGTCGGGGTCATCCTCCGACGTGCCCAGGACCACGCTTTGGGGGAGGGGGGCAGGATCGCCCGGCGGATCGACCCCGTCCAGGGTGATCTGAGGCGGCATCGCGGTCTGGGGGGTGGAGAGGTCCGGGCCGGAGGCCACCGCGACGGGGGCTTCGGCAGATGCGGCGAGCGGCGTCGCCGGTCCGCGCCCTGCGTCCTCGCCCGCGCCCGGGGGCAGGGGGGGCACGGCGCCCGGTGTCGCGCCTTCCGGGACGGCCCCGGCCGGTGGTGGTGGAGGCGTCTCGTCCAAGTCGGCGGAGGGAGGTGCGGGGTGGATCCCGGTCCCTGGCGTTTCGACCATGGCGCTTTCGACCCGCGTCTCTTCCGGCTTCAGCAGGCCGGAGAGCGAGGCGAGCGTCGCGCCGCTGCCTTGCATCGCGGCGGCGTCGGCTGCGATCTCCACCGTGTCGATCTGGGTTTCCGTTTCCCAGGCGTTGACGGTCTGCGGTGCAGGTCCGCGCGCCGCAAGATCACCTTCACGCGCCGCGTTCGGCGCCTTGGCGCCCTGTTCGACCCTGAATTCGACCATCGTCGCGACCCTTCCGATATCCTGTTCCGTTCGGGGTGGCAGGAAATCGTTGCCGAAGGGTAAGCAGGAGAATGCGATTAAAATGCGGGCCGATCAGGGATTGGCGCGGGTCCTGGGGGGGCGTCAGGGCACCTCGCGCCCACCGAAGATATTGTCGCGGTGATTTTCGAAATAGATCGCAAGCCAGGGCGTGAACCGCTCCGGGTGGTGCCGAACTTGCGCGTGCAGGGTTTCGATCTGCATCGAGATGGTGTCTTCCACCGCTTCGGGGTTGGGCACGGGGGGCAAGTTCCGATCGCCCGCACGATGCAGGCTAAGCCGTCCGTGACCGACCAAATGCAGGATTACGGCGTCGCGATCCCCGCAGCGCGCGCCGGGACGTAGGCAAGGTGATACTATAACAATTCCAGAAATCGCGACTGAGCCATGGGCGAGGGTCCGCGGCTATTAGCGATCGCAGTTGAACCAGGACCCGGGCGTCTTCGAAGCGAAACCGAGGGTTGCTTGGAGGGTCTTCTGCCACGCCGACTTGACAGAACCATCCAAACCAAGTGACCTGTATCACAATATGCAAGTACGTTCCAAATAACGGAACAGGTGGAGGGGAATACATGAAACGGACCGAACCTATCGAAATGGGTCGTGTCATCGCGCCCAAGTCGCTGGTCTTGATCGGGGCTTCGGAGGATTACGCGAAGTTCGGGGGGCGCATTCTGCATCACCTCGTCGATCACGGGTACGAAGGGCAGATCTACCCGGTCAATCCCAAGCGTAGCGACGTGCTCGGCCTGACCTGCTATCCTTCCGTGGCCGATCTGCCCGAGATCGTCGACCTTGCACTGGTGGCCGTTCCCGCAAAAGCGCTTGCCGATACCGTGGAGGCCTGCGGCAAGGCCGGCGTCGGGGCCTGCGTCATCATCACGGCGCAACTGGGCGAATTCAGCGCGGAGGGGGCCGCGCTGGAGCGTCGGATCGTGGAGATCGCGCGCAGCTACAACATGCGGCTGATCGGCCCCAACTGCATGGGGATGATCGTGCCGCAGGCGAACCTCGCGCTGTCGTCGACACCCACCCTGCGCTACGCGGGCCAGATGCGCAAAGGCGGGGTGGCCTTCGTCAGCCAGAGCGGCGCCATGATGGGCACCCTGTTCCTTCAAAGTCACGACCACGGCGTCGGTCTGTCGGGCATGGTCAGCATCGGCAACCAGGCCGATCTGGAACTCTGCGACTTTCTGGAAGCCTTCATCGCCGATGCCGAAACCCGGGTCGTCTGCCTGTATATCGAGGGGCTGAAATCGCCCGAACGGTTCCGCGAGCTTTGCCTGCAAGCCCATGCGGCGGGAAAGCCCGTGCTGGCGGTCAAGGCGGGACGCACCGAAGCGGGATCGCAACTGGCGAAATCGCACACCGCGAGCCTTGCCGGGTCCTATTCCGCCTTCGAGGCGCTGTGCCGCGATTGCGGTGTCGTCCTGCTCGACGATCCGGACGCGATGATCCTGGCCGCCGGGGTGATCTCGGCTAATCCGCGGCCCGGGCGCACGAACACCGGACTCATCTGCGCCTCGGGGGGCGGTGCGGCCATCATGGCCGATCAACTGGCCTCTCGCGGGCTGTCCGCCGCGCCCTTTGCCGCCGAGACGCAAGGGCGGTTGGAACAGGATTACCCCGCCACTCACGCCAACAATCCCCTCGACCTCGGCGGCCACAAGGGGGGCCTGGAGTTCGGCATCTTCGAACGGGCCATCGAGTCCGTCCACGCCGATCCCGAAACCGGTTTGACCGCCTATGTCATGACGCCGCAACCGATGATGCCGCAGACGCTGGACCACGTCATCGAGGTCTGGAGGCGACAGGGCAAGCCCGTGGTGCTGGTCCTCAACCTGTCGCGGTTCGGGGCGGAACAACGCGATCAGGCCTTCGCGGCCGGACTGCCCTTCCTGACGCGGACCGATGACCTTTACCGCGTCCTGCAGGTCTACCGTGAGCTATCGACGATGTCGCCGCGTGTGCAGATGCCCGAACGTCCCGCGGACCTGAGCGCGCCCACCATCGAGGCGACGGGCTTCCTGACCGAACCCGAGGCCAAGGCGATCCTCGCCGGCTACGGCGTGTCGATCCCCGCCGCGACATTGACCACGACGGTGGAGGCGGCGGTCGAGGCGGCGGAATCCTGCGGCTATCCCGTCGTGTTGAAAGGCGTGGTCGGGGATGTCGTCCACAAGAGCGACCTCGGCCTCGTCAAGGTGGGGCTGGCGGACGCCGAAGCGGTGCGGGCGGCCTTCTCGGATATCGTCGGGGCAATCGAGACCGCTGCGCCGGGCGCGCCGGTCCGGATCGACGTGCAGCAGATGATCCCCGCCGGGGTCGAGCTGATCGTGGGACTGACCCGCGAGCCGGGCTTCGGGCCGCAGCTGGTGCTCGGCGCCGGTGGCATACACGTCGAACTGCTTCGGGACGTGGTGCAGCGCCGGGCGCCCCTGTCGTCCGAAGACGTGCGGGACATGCTGCAGGATCTTCGGATCTGGCCCCTGCTCGATGGTGCGCGCGGTCAGGCCCCCATGGCGGTGGACGCGGCCTGCGAGGCGATCTCGCGCCTGTCCTGGCTGGGGGATGACCTTGGCGATCGCCTGCAGGATTTCGAGATCAATCCCTTCCGCATCACCGAGGACGGCGCCCATGCGCTGGATGGACGGGGTACGCTGAGCTAGGCCGCGCCGGTCCAGGTCCGTTCGATCCGGGCGGCGTGGTCCTGCAATTCGGCCACGAAACGGGCGATGAGCGCCGCGTCCATGTCCTCCATCGGGCCGGAAATGCTCAGGGCCGCCACGACGTCGCCGTGCAGGGATCGGATCGGCACGGCGACGCCGCGCGCGGCGTCGTTGATCTCGTGAATGGCGGTGGCATAGCCTTGCGCGCGGATCGTCTCGACCTCCTGCGCCAGGCGGTCCGGATCGGTGATCGTCGCTTCGGTGAACCGAGGCAGATCGGCCGCCATCGCCCGGATCACCTCGTCCGGCGCCCAGGCCAGCAGGACCTTTCCGCCGGATACGGCGTGCAGCGGGGCGCGCGCGCCCAGGTAGGCGAAGGTCCGCACGAAGGCGCGGCTTTCGATCCGGTCGAGGACGACGCTCGTCAGCCCTTCGCGCACGCTGAGCATGACGTTCTCCGAGACACGCTCGGACAGGCGTTGCAGGACGGGATGCGCGACCGAGACGAGGGCGTTGGAAGCCACCTTGCGGGCACCGATTTCGAAGATCTTCAGCGTCAGATCATAATGCGATCCGTCGCCGACCTGCGCGACGTAGCCGAGGTCGCGCAAGGTCTGCAGCATCCGAAAGGCGTTCGACCGCGTCAGCTCGGAGGCCTCGGCGATGTCGCGCAGCCGCATGGGCCTGTCCGACTGGGACAAAATTTCCAGAAGCCGCAGGGCCTTGTCGACGGATTTGATCATGGCCGTCCCCTACCCGTGATCCGGCCCTGCCGAAAGGCCTTCGTGCGCGGTGAAGGCGATCCGCGCCGCGGACGTCACGGCGGAAATCCGGTCCGGCAGTTTCGCGTCGTCGAAGCGCATGGACGGACCGGTGATGCCGATGGCGCCGATCACCGTGTCCCACCCCGACCGAACCGGGGCCGCGAGTTCGAAGATCCGTCGCGTCGCGTGCCGCGGGAGCTGCGCTATGCCGTCCCGCTCCGTCCGCGCCAGCCAGTCGCGGATCGTGGGCGTCTCGGTCCTTGCCAGCAGCCGCGCGCGGTCCTCGGGGGGCAGGGCGGAGACTAGGGCCACCCCCAATGCCGTGTCTTCCCAACGCAGGGACAGGCTGTCCGGGATGACCGACGCAACGGTCGTGTCGGGGCGCGCATTTGCGACGAACACCACGCTGTCCCCATCGAGCAGAACGAAATGCGCGCTTTCGCCCGTTGCGGCGACGAGCTCCCGCAGGACGGGCAGGATCGCCATGCGGAACGGGAAACCGGCGTTCACCCGCCGCCCCATCTGCGCCAGCTTGAGCGAGGGGTAATAGCGTCGCGACTCGGCGTCGAAATTGACGTAGCCCCCTTCCCGCAAGGCAGAGATGCTGCGGTGCACGTTGCTTTTCGGCAGATCGACCCGGCGGGCCAACGCGCTGATGCCGATGGGATGCCCCTCGGCCACGATCGCCTCCAGAAGTGTCAGTCCTTTCAACAGAGTACTGTCCATTTTTACCATCCAAGACCTTCGGAGCAATTTGATCTTAGCCCGTTTTCGTTCTGAATAGTAGAACAAAACAATTTATTGAGAAACAAAATTCCTCATGCTAGCGTTTTTCATGGAGGAAGACGCGGCAGGCTTGCCGCGCGTGTTGAGTGGGAGGATTTACGATGAAAGTAACGAAACTCGCAGTGGCGGCCGCCGGTCTGTCGGTGATGGCAGGCGGCGCGGTCGCACAGGATTGGCCCGACCGGGCCGTGACGATGATCGTCCCCTACAATCCCGGCGGGACGACCGACATTCTGGCCCGCCTCGCGGCGGAGGCGATCGCCGAATCCATCGGCCAGCCCGTCGTGGTCGAGAACAAGCCCGGCGCCGGTGGTGTCGTCGGCGCGACGCTGGCGTCCGGCGCGGACAACGACGGCTACACGATCTTCTTCGGCAACAATGCCACGAATGTCGTCCAGCCGCTGATCAACCCGGCCGTCACCTTCGACGCGATCGACAGTTTCGACGCCGTCGCCACGACCGCGGATGCCGCCGTCTTCGTCGGCGTGGGATCGGAAACCGGCGTCACCGACCTGGACGGCCTCGTCGCCTACCTCGGCGAGAACAGCGCGAAGTACGGGACCGCGGGCGTGGGCTCGATGGGGCAGTTCTCCGCGACCTACTTCCTGCAGGAAACCGGCGTGGAGGCGACGCATATCCCCTATCCGGGCAGCAACGACGCCGTCACCGCGATCCTGTCGGGCGAGATCGAATTCATGGTCGACCCCGCGGTCACCAGCCAGATCGACAACCCCGACATGAACGTGCTGGCGGTCATGTCCGAAGAGCGTCATCCGGCCTACGCGGATGTCCCCACGGCGTCCGAGCAGGGCTATGACTTGTCCCTGACCGGCTGGTTCGGCGTCTTCGCGCCCGAGGGGACCGATCCCGAGATCATCGCCGCGATGAGCGCTCCGCTGGAAGAGATGGTCGCCAGCGACAGCTACCAGGAGCAGGTGCTGACCATGGGCCTGCTGCCGGCCTACCGCGATGCGGCCACGGCCGATGCGGTCGTCGAAAGCGACACCGAAGTGTTCACGCAGATCCGCGATACCGCGGGCATCTCGATCAACTGATCGCGACTTCAGATCGGGCCGCCGCATCGGTGCGGCGGCCCGACGTCCCTTGCCTGACCGGGAACGCATGTCATGACCTTCGACCACATCAGATACGAAGAAGCGGACGGGATCGCCGAGATCACCATCGCCCGGCCCGAGAAGCGCAACGCCATGACCGGCCAGATGTTCGCCGATCTGCGGACGTGCTGGGACCGGTTCTCCGACGGGGACGCCCGCGTGGCGATCCTGAAGGCCGAATGCGACAAGGTATTCTGCGCCGGCGCGGACCTGACCGATCCGCCGGAAACCTTCTGGCACGGCGTGCCGGAATTCGGCTTTCGCTGCGACAAGCCCATCATCGCGGCCATCAGCGGGAAGGCGATCGGCGCGGGCCTCGTGCTGGCCATGATGTGCGATTTCGTCGTGGTGTCCGAGGACGCCGAGCTGATCTACCCTGAGGCCCGCATCGGCGTCGCAAAGGGCGGCGTGACCGCCCTGATGAACCGCGGGCCGATGCGCGTGGTGCTCGAGATGATGCTGACGGGTGATCCGTTGAGCGCCCGGCGCGCCCACGAGGTCGGTATGGTCAACCGGTTGGCGCCCGCGGGCCAGCACGTCGAGGAAGCCCGCCGCATGGCGCGCCAGCTTGCCGACAATGCGCCGTTGGTGATGCAGATGCTCAAGCGGCTCAGCCTCGACACCCTGGGCGATACGCCGATCCAGTCGATGTACGACGCCACCTTGCGCGTCGACAAGGTGATGAACAGCCAGGATGCGGCCGATGCGCTGGAGGCGTTCCGAAACAAGAGAAAGCCGGTCTTCCAGGGCCGTTGAGACACCCGGGGACGTCGTAGCGGAGGAGGAGACCGCCATGCAAAACCGCCCGCTCGCCGCCCTGACATCGAAGTCGGGCCTCGGCGCGCTCTTCTTGTTTGCCTGCGCCGCCGTGACCTATCTGGAGGTTGCCAAGCTGCATTTGGGAACCCCAAGCGCCATGGGACCGGGGTATTTCCCCGCGATCCTCGGCGGCTTCTTCATCGTGTTCGGGTTGATTTTGCTCGTCGAAGGCTGGCGTAAACCCCAGGAGCGGGTGGAGGTCGGACAGATCGCGCCCGTCCTCTACCTGCTGGGTGCGATCGTGCTGTTCGGCCTGCTCTATCCCATCGCGGGCGGCGTGGTCGCCATCGCGGTCCTCATCGTGGTGGCGGCGATCGCCGAACCGGGCCGGACCTGGCGCGAACTGGCCGCCTTGACGGGCGTCGTGCTGGTCGCGGTCTGGGTCGTGTTCGTCATCGCCCTCGATCTGCAACTCGATGCTTTGCCGCGGTGGCTGCGATGATCGACAACCTGATCCTCGGCTTTCAGGTCGCGCTGTCCTGGCAGACGCTGATGTATTGCTTCCTCGGCGTGTCGATCGGCATGTTCATCGGAGTCCTGCCGGGCGTCGGGCCGCTGGCGGCGATCTCGATGCTGCTTCCGATCACCTACTACATCTCTCCGACCGATGCGCTCATCATGCTGGCCGGCATCTACTACGGCGCGCAATACGGGGGATCGGTCGCTTCGATCCTGATGCGTCTGCCTGGGACGGCCTCCTCCGCGGTGGTCTGCATGGACGGCTACGAGATGACGAAGAACGGGCGCGCAGGCGCCGCCCTGTTCCTGTCCGCCCTTTCGAGCTTCATCGGCGGCAGCATCGGCATCTTCCTGATGGCGGGCTTCGCGCCGGTGCTTTCGGATTTCGCACTTCGGTTCGGAAGTCAGGAGTATTTCCTTCTGATGGCGCTCGGCCTTGTCGCGGCCTCCACCCTGTCCGAAGGATCCGCCGTGCGTGGCCTGGCGATGGTTGTCTTCGGCGTGCTTCTCGGGATCGTCGGTCTCGATATCACGTCCGGGTCGATGCGCTTTGTCTACGGTCAGTTCGAGTTGATGGACGGCGTGTCGCTGGTCGCCTCGGCCATGGGGCTGTTCGGGTTGAGCGAGATCCTGTCCAACATCGGTCGCGGCAGCCGCCCGGACCCCTCCGGCAAGGTCACGATGCGCTCGATGATCCCCACGCGCAAGGAACTGCGCGACAGTTTCCCCGCGATCTGGCGCGGATCGGCGATCGGGTCGTTCTTCGGCACCTTGCCGGGGACCGGGTCGACCATTGCATCGTTCTTTTCCTACGCGACCGAGAAGAAGGTCGCCCGCAATCGCGCGCGCATCGGCCAGGGCATCGTCGAGGGGGTCGCAGGGCCCGAGGCCGCGAACAATTCCGCGGCACAGACCGCCTTCATCCCGACCCTCACGCTGGGCGTGCCGGGGGATGCGGTGATGGCGCTGCTGCTGGGGGCGATGATCGTGCACGGCGTCAACCCCGGCCCGCAGATGCTGGTCGAAGCGCCAGAGATGTTCTGGGGCCTCGTCGCCAGTTTCTGGCTCGGGAACCTGATCCTGCTCGTCTTCAACATCCCGATGATCGGGGTCTGGGTGTCGATGCTGCGCATTCCCTACAAGCTGCTTTACCCGGCGATCCTCGTTCTGGTGGTGATCGGCACCTATTCGATCCGCTATTCGATCTTCGACATCTACCAGCTGCTCGCCTTTGGCCTTCTGGGATACGTCCTGCGCCTGCTGGCCTTTCCCGCCGCACCGCTGGTGCTGGGCCTCGTGCTCGGGCCGCTGATGGAACAGAACTTCCGCCGCTCGCTGATGCTGTCGGACGGCGATTTCTCGACCTTCGTCACCCGGCCGATCAGCGCCGTTCTCTTCACCTGCATCGTCATGGTGCTGGTGGCCCAGATCATCGCGCCGTTGCTGCAACGGTACCGTGCCCGCAAGGAAAGACCGTCATGACCCTGAACCCCGACGCCCATGCCGCGCTGAGCGCCCTTCTGGGCGATCGCCTGTCCGTGTCACAGGCCGACCGCGATCACCACGCCGGAACCGAAGCCCATCACGCCCCGGCCCCCCCGGACGCCGTCGTCTGGCCCCTGACCAACGAGGAGACAGCCGAGATCGTGCGCATCTGCCGCGCCAACCGTCTGCCGGTGATCGGCCACGGGGCGGGATCCTCGCTGGAAGGCAACACCAGCGCCGTCCGGGGCGGGGTCTGCGTCGACCTGTCCCGCATGAACGCGATCCTGGCGGTCCGTCCCGACGACCTGGACTGCACGGTGCAGGCGGGCGTCACCCGCGAGGATCTGAACACGCACCTGCGCGATACCGGGCTGTTCTTTCCCATCGATCCGGGCGCCAATGCCACGATCGGCGGCATGGCCGCGACGCGCGCCAGCGGCACCAACGCGGTCCGCTACGGCACGATGCGCGAGAACGTCCTGACGCTGACCGTCGTCACCCCCGAAGGCGATATCGTGAAGACCGCCCGCCGCGCGCGCAAATCGTCCGCGGGCTACGATCTGACCCATCTGTTCATCGGTTCGGAAGGCACGCTTGGCCTCATCACCGAGGTCACGCTCAAGCTTTACGGCCGCCCCGAAGCGGTGCGATCCGCCGTATGCACCTTTCCCGACCCCGAATCCGCGTGCCGCACCGCGATCGAGGCGATCCAGGTGGGGCTGCCGCTGGCCCGTGTCGAATACCTCGACGAAGGCTGCATCCGGGCGGTCAACGCCTATTCGAACATGGACGAGGCCGAGGCCGATACGCTTTTCGTCGAGTTCCACGGGTCCGAGGCCGGCGTGGCGGAACAGGTCGCGCTCTTCGCCGAGCTGGCCGACGGCAACGGCGGAAGCAGCTTCCGCTGGGCCGAGCGCGAGGAGGACCGCAACCGCCTGTGGAAGGCCCGGCACAACGGCTATCCCGCGACGGTCAACCAGCGCCCCGGGGCGAAGGGCTGGGCCACGGACGTCTGCGTGCCGCTGTCGGCGCTTCCCGATTGCATCAACCATGCCAAGGGTCTGCTGGCGGATTGCCCGGTGCCAGCGTCGATCATGGGACATGTGGGGGACGGAAACTTCCACGTGGTCTTCTGCGTCGACCCGAACGCGCCGGAAGAGCTCGAGATCGTGTCGCGGATTAATTCCGCGATGGTCGAAAAGGCGCTCGACAGCGATGGCACCTCCACCGGCGAACACGGGGTCGGACTTGGAAAACGCAAGTACCTGGAGGCGGAGCATGGCCCGACGCTTGCGCTGATGCGCCGTATCAAGGCCGCCCTCGATCCCGACGACCTGATGAACCCCGAGAAGATCCTGCTGCCGTTGAAGGAGGCCGCGGAATGACCGATCCCATCGTCACGCCCGGCTGGCTTTCCGAACATCTGGGCGATGTCATCGTGCTCGATGCGACCTATTTCCTGCCGCCCGATCCGGCGCGCGTCCGGCAAGAGTATCAAGAGGCCCATATCCCCGGCGCGCAGCTGTTCGAGATCGACGTGGTCGCGGATCCGGACCACCCGCTGCCGCACATGATGCCGGATGCCGACACCTTCGCCGAAGCGATGGCCGGACTGGGTATCGACGGCAGCAGACGGGTCGTCGTCTACGATCGCAGCGCCAATCACTTCAGCGCCCCCCGGGTCTGGTTCACCCTGCAAAGCTACGGGATGACGGAGACCGCGGTGCTGGACGGCGGATTGTCCGCCTGGCAGGCCGAAGGCCATCCCGTTGCGACGGGGCAGGAGGCCGCGTCCCCCGTGCCGCGGCAAAGCTGGTCCCGCGAAGGCGGGCGGATCCTGACCGCGCGCGATGTCGCGCGGGCGGCAAAGGACGGCAGACCGATCCTCGATGCGCGGTCGCAGGACCGGTTCGACGGCACGGCGCCCGAACCGCGCCCGGGGGTTGCACCGGGACATATGCCCGGCGCGCAATGCCTGCCCTTCACGGCGCTGACCGACGCCGCCGGCCGCTTCCAGGATCAGGCCACGCTGAACTCGCTGTTTGGTGGGCTCGACGCGCCCGAGCCCGTCGTGACCTGCGGGTCGGGCATGACGGCCTGCGTCCTCGCGCTGGGGCTGGCCCGGATCGGACGGAGGGCACGCCTTTACGACGGGTCCTGGGCGGAATGGGGCACCGGCGCGGTCGGGCCCATCCTGACAAAGGCGTCCTGATCGGCCCGGAGCCACGGATGGCGCGCCTGCGGGCCGCCTGAACCGGCGTTTCCCCGCAAAGGCATCCGTTTCACACCAGCAACAAATCAAAGGTCCAAGCACATGACCCGCACTGTCGATTTCTTCTTCTCCATCGGGTCTCCCTGGGCCTACATCGGTCTCGACCCGATGCGCGATCTGGCAGAGCGCCACGACGTGCGCTTCGATCCCAAACCGATCCCCTTGATAGAGGCGAACGGCGGCATCTACGCCAAGAACCGGCCGGACGCCCGCCGGGCTTACTGGTTCAAGGATCTGGCCCGGTGGGCGGACGTGCGGGGCAAGACCTTGGCGATGGAAGGTCGTGCCGCACTCTCTCCACCCGATCCGGCAGCCTTCACGGTCATCGCCGCCGCACGCGACGGGGCGGACTGGTTTTCGCTGACCGAGCGGCTGCAACGGGCCTTCTGGGAAGAGAAGGCCGACATCGGCAGGGCCGACGTCCGGAAATCGCTGGCGCAGGAGGCGGGACTGGACGGCGCACATCTGACGGCGCGGGAATCCGACACCGACGTCGAGGAGACATGGCGGGACAACATCGCCACCGCCGAGGCCGCCGGCGTTTTCGGCTCTCCGACGTTCCGCTACGGTGGCGAGCTGTTCTGGGGACAGGATTCCCTGCCGTTCCTCGAAAAAGCCCTGACGTCCGCCTGACCATGACGACGCGTGACCGCCCGACGATCGGTTATCTTCCCGCCTTCGCGGATGATGCGTTTACGGCAGCCATCCGGGCCGTTCCCGCGGCACGGCTGGTGGTGCTGTCGGACGCGGACCTGGTCGAGCGTCACGCCGAACAGCTCGACGGGCTGGTCTGCGGCGGCAACCACAACAGCTATTCCCGCGCCGTGGCGCAGGTGCTTCGCGCCCGGGCACGGCGTCTTCGCTGGATCCAGGTGACCTCCGCGGGCTTCGACGCCCTGCAGGAGAACGGGATTCCCGAGGCGGTGGTCGCGACCGGCAACGGCGGCGCCTTCAACGTGCCGGTCGCCGAACATGCCATGGCGCTGCTGCTGGCGCTTGCGCGGGGCATCGTTCCTGCGCTGGCGTCGGATGGCGGGCGCTGGAACAAGGACCGCGTCCTGCCCGGCCTACGGCCCATGGAAGGTGCGTCGCTGGCGGTGGTCGGACTGGGCGGCATCGGTCGGGCGGTGGCGGCGCGGGCCAACGCCTTCGACATGAAAGTCACCGGGATCACGCGCTCTGGCCGGCCGGTCGAGGGGGTAGCGGACGTCCGCCCCATGACCGGATTGGCCGACGCGCTTGGCGAAAGCGACGCCGTCGTGGTCTGCCTTCCGCTCACCGATCAGACTCGCGGCCTGATCGACGCCGCCTTGCTGTCGCGCATGAAGCGCGGCGCGCTCCTGGTCAATGTCGGGCGCGGTGCGGTGGTCGACACGGACGCCCTCTGCGCGGCATTGAACGCGGGCCAGATCGGGGGCGCCGGGTTGGACGTGGTGCATCCCGAGCCGCTGCCCGACGCCCATCCCCTTTGGGCCGCGCCCAACTGCATCGTCACCCCGCACATCGCACCCGCCGGATCCGACCTGGCGATACGACGGATCGCCGACGTGATCACGGCCAACGTAGGCCGTTTCGCGCGCGGCGAGGCTCTGCTGCATCCCATCCGCATCTGAGCAGTCCCGCAATATCGACACCACGCCTTCGCACCCCATCATCCGACCGACACGCGCCTCAAAGGAGAAACCCATGCTGTTTTCTTTCATCTGCAAGGACAAGCCGAACGCCCTCGACATTCGCAAGGCGACCCGATCTGACCATCTGGCCTGGCTGGAGAAGACCGACGGGGTCTATATCGCCGGGCCACTTCTGTCCGCCGACGGGGTACCGGAAGGCAGCCTGCTCGTCGTCGAACATGCCGACCTGCAAGTGGCGCGGGACTGGGCCGCCACCGATCCCTATGCAAGGGCGTCCCTGTTCGAAAGCGTCGAGATCGCGGCCTGGACCAAGGTGATCGGCGCCTGAAGCCGACGCCGCACTCCACGGGGACCTTCGTCGAGCCTGTCGCTTCCAAGTAAGCCCGTTCGAACGGGTCGCCCCGGCCCGATGCGCCGGTCGCTCCATCAGGGTTGCAGGAAACCGCCACGCCCGACCTGCGTATCGCAGTTGCGTATCTGGCTGAATGGGACCGACCGGCGGATGCAATTATGTGGTCCGCACCGCGAAGGTCGGGAAAGCAGTGGTCCCACTTTCAAGGGTTTGACGCTCGCGGATCACGCGGGCCGTCGCGACGCCGCGCTCCCCTGGAAGCTCCTGGAGGTCTCGGTCGTGAAGGTCATGGCGAACATGGAAGGTTCACCAGGTGCAGGATCACGGGCTGCGGATAATGTACGCCCTTGAAATTGATCACGCCACAAGTCCCCGTCCAACCCATCGACACCGCTGACGCATCAACGACCGTTCTGAAACCGGCAACTTCGCGACGGGAGACCGGTGGCGACCCAACCGGCCACGTCCGGATCGCCGACCCTGGAGGACCAGGTTGCGAAGGTGCCGTTTGCAAGGTTGGACGGTGTGTTTGCGTAGACCACTTGTCAGAAGGCGCGCGGCCTGTCCTGTAGCCCAAGGCAAGGCGCGCGAGGCACAATCGACCGTATTTCATCGATGACCTAGTTTGATCCCGGGCCGTACGCATCGGGGTCGAAGACGAGGCCGTCGTGCCCTCACGTCACGTATCGACCCGAGACCACGTCCCAGACCACGCGCTGCATCAACCGGGCATCCTGCGCCGACAGAGGCGTCATCGGCGTGCCGTCCGCGCGCCGCAGATCGTGGGGCAGCCCTTCGGGCGAGCGCGCGTAGAGCACCGCGCAATGCGTCAGCGCGATGAGATAGGCGCCGTGATCGTTGAAGTGGATGCTGTCCTGCGTCCCGTCGGGATGCTTGGCGAAAAGATCGGTCCGGTCCGACAGGGTGCCGCCCGTCTCACCGGCTTCGATCCGGCGCACGACCGCCGCCATGACCTGCCCGCCGGGGATCAGGTGGACGGCAGGGCGTTCCGCCGCCGGAATCCTGTCCAGCGCGCGCCCCAGCACGGAATGCAGCCAGTAGCGGTCGAGGTCGTGGTCGATGCGGTCCAGCCAGCCGTCGGGGTGGTCGAGCCAATGCCAGGTCTCGTAGAGAAAGATCTCGATCCGCGGTGCATCGGCGCGCGCCCGTTCGATCCAGCGGGCAAGGTAGGCGGCGCTGTCGTGGTAGCGGATCGCATCGCGGATCTCGACCATCTCCGTCAGGACGAAGGCGTCGTACGTCCCGTCCGCCAGCGCCTCGGTTGCGGATCGTGCATGGGGGTCCGAGGGATCGAACCCGGGGATCTGCGTGCCCTCCTCCCAGTGCGCCTTGAGCGAGGTGCCCCAGCCGATCTGGGTATCGAAGCGGTGCGTGCCCCCGGCAAGCTGCGCCAGCATCGCGGGCATGTCCCGGCCCACCAGCGAATGGCCGAGGTGAAAGACCCGGCGGCCTCGCGCATGGGCAGGAGAGGGGCCGGCGTAGGGCGTGAACGTCGTCTCCGGCGCGGGCAGGAACCGCCAAGACAGGCTGTTTCGCAGGCCGGCGCCCGACAGCACGACGATCCCGGCGCCGCCTAGCAGACCGGCGAGCACCTTCTTGCGCGACAGGATCATGCGCCCATCGGGGCGGGGCGCCCGGGATGCGGACCGGGGGCGGGGTGCAGGTCCCGCGGAGGGGACCGCAGGACCTGCGGAGGCCTGGCGAGGACGACACCGCAGGCGGTGACGTCGGGGGTCTGCTGCCAGCGCCCCGTGACCGGCACGAAGGCAAGCCCTCGGTGCCGGGTGAAGACCGCGCGAAAGGCGCCGGTCTCCTGCAACTCGATTTCCAGGTGATGAAAATCGAACATCTGCCTGTGTCGGGGAAAATGGGCCTTGAACACCGCCTCCTTGGCCGAGAAATGCACGACGGCGCGGCGGGGGGTATCGGCGAAGCTGCGGATCTCGGCGGCGGTGAAGAGGGCGGGCCAGAGGTCGGGATCCACGGCGCGCGCCGTCTCCAGATCGAAGCCGATGGTCCTCGTACCGCGCGCCACGGCCGCCGCGCAGAGGCTGCCGCTGTGACTGATGCTGCCCTGGGTGCCCGCGGGCCAGACCGGTACGCGGTCGGCATCGGGCAGAAGCGGCACCGGGTCGACCCCGAGGCGCGCCAGCGCCGTGCGCGCCGCGGCCCGACCCCAGGCGAACTCGCGCCGCCGGGACGACACCATCGACGGCATCAGCCTGCGTTCCGCCTCGAAGAGGGGCGGCAGGGTCGCCTCGATCGGCAGCATCGCCACCGCGACGTCCCCCGCACCGGCGAAGAGCGCGCCGGGATCGGGATGATGGCTTGGGCGCGGACGGGCCACGGCTCAGGCGTCCGAGCGGTTGCGACGGCTTCGCATCTCGCGGCGGCGGGCCATGGCGTCGGCGCGGGCGTCGGGGCTGCGTGCCGTGTCCGCCTTCGCCGGTGCGGCGGCCTTCGGGGCCGTGGCGCCGCGCAGGTGAGCGGCGAGCCCTTCCAGCGTCGGGAAGCGGAAGATGTCGGTGATCGCCAGACGCTCCGCCCCCAGCTCGCGCCGGATGTCGCGATGCGCCTGCACCGCCAGCAGGGAGTGCCCGCCGAGGTCGAAGAAATTCGCCTTCGCGTGGACCGTGCCGACGCCCAGGATGCGCTGCCAGATCGCGGCGACGGCGGCCTGCACGTCGTCGACGGGGGCCGGGGCGGACCCGGTCTGAAGTGGCTGCGGGGCGATCTCGGCGGGGGCGGGCAGGGCACGGCGGTCGATCTTGCGGTTGGGCGTCAGCGGGAAGCTGTCGAGCTGGATCACCTGCGCCAGTGCCATGAAGCCGGGCAAGGCGGCCCCCACCTGGGCCCGCAGCGCGTCGAGGTCGAGCCGCCCTTCGCCGGTCACGTAGCCCACGAGGCGCAGATCGCCCGGCACGTCTTCGCGCGCGAGCACGGCGCAGTCGCGCACGCCCGGCCCGTTGGCGAGGGCGGCCTCGATCTCGCCCAGCTCGATGCGGTGACCGCGGATCTTCACTTGGGTGTCGGCGCGGCCGATGAACTCCATCCTGCCGTCGGGTCGCCAGGCGACCAGGTCGCCGGTGCGGTACATCCGCGCCGCGCCCCCCGCGAAGGGATCGGGGACGAAGCGCTCCGCGGTCAGGTCGTCGCGCTGCCAGTAGCCGCGCGCCACGCCGTCGCCGCCGATGTAAAGCTCGCCGGGGCAGCCGATGGGCACGGGCTGGCCCGCGTCGTCCAGCACGTGGAACGTGGTGTTCGCGATGGGCCGCCCGATGGACTGGATCCCGTCCTCGGCCGTGACCTGCGCGGTCGAGGACCAGATCGTCGTCTCGGTCGGCCCGTACATGTTCAGGATCCGCGCCGATGTGGCCTGTGCCAAATCACGCACCAGCGAATCGGGCAGCGCCTCACCGCCGAGCATGAGGTGCCGCACCCGCGACAGGGCCAGGCGCGCCTCGTCGTTCATGGCGATCATGCGCGCCATCGACGGGGTGCACTGCATGTGCGTGACGTCGTGGCGCAGGATCTGGGCCGCGATCGAGAAATCGTCCTCCGCGATCCCGGTCCCGGCATTGGCGAGCGCGCGCACCCGCGACAACGGCGCGAGCCCGTCCAGCACCGTCTCGGGTGCTATGCCGTAGTCGATGAGGCAGGCGATCTCGTCCACGCCGATTCGCTTGAGCTGTTCGACCCGGGCCTGGGCGTCCTCCACCGTGCCGAAAAGGCCCGACTCCTCGAAGTAGCGCTGGAAGGCGAAGTCCAGGATCGCGTCCATCTCCTCGTCCGACAGACCCTGCAGGTCGATCTCCATCGGGTTGGTGGCCCCCGCCGGTTTCTTGAAGGCCGGAAAGGCCCAGGCGTATTGCTTGATCAGCGCGGCGGCGCTGCGCAGGTAATCCTTCATCGGCGCGCGGGCGACCTCCCGGGCGGTCTCGCGGTCCGGGGCCAGGTAGGTGTGCAGCATCAGCGTCACCTTGTGATCCGCCGGATCGCGGCCCGCCTTGCGCAGCGCGTCGTGGTAGAGGCCGATCTTCTCCTCCACCTCGGCGATGCTCTGGCCCAGCAGGTGGGTCAGAACGTTCGCACCGATCTCGCCCGCTTGAATCCAGGACTGCGGGTTCCCCGCGGTTGTCACCCAGACCTTCAGCTCGGGGGAGACGGGGCGCGGCTGGGTCACCACCTCGTGCAGGGTGCCGTCCTGCCTGGCAAAGCCGACCGCCTCGCCGCGCCAGAGCTTGCGCAGGGTGTCGATCGCTTCGAACATCGCGTCCTTGTTGGCGGGGGGCGTGTTCTGAGGCCGCAGGACGAAGTCGTCGGGCTGCCAGCCGGAGGCGATGGCAAGCCCCGTGCGCCCGTTGGTGAGGTTGTCGATGACGGCCCATTCCTCTGCGATGCGGGCGGGATGGTGCAGCGGGGCCACGCAACTGCCTGCCCGCACTTCGAGGTTCCGCGTCACGGCCGCCACCGCGGCCCCGGTGACCGACGGGTTCGGGTAGGGCCCGCCGAAGGCGTGAAAGTGCCGCTCGGGCGTCCAGACAGCGCAGAAACCGTTGGCGTCGGCGATCCTCGCCCCTTCCAGCAGCAGCTCGTATTTCTTCGGACCGACGCCGTCGTCGTTGCCCCAGTAGAACAGGCTGAAGTCCATGCCACGCCCGGTGGTGGGCCGCGCCCCCTTCGAGGCCAGCGCCCGATCCCCGTCGCCCATCACCACGACGCGGAACCCGCGCGCAAGGGTGTAGAACAGCTCCAGCACCGAGATGTCGAACGACAGGCTGGTCAGCGCAAGCCAGGTGCCGCCCTGCCCAGCATCCAGGCGCTCGTCCATGCCCGCGAAGAAGTTGGCGACGTTGCGGTGCTCGAGCATGACGCCCTTGGGCCGCCCGGTGGAGCCGGAGGTGAAGATCATGTAGGCCAGCGCGTCCGAAGGCACATCCAGCCCGGGCCGGGTATCGGGGGCCTGTGCGATGCGCGGATCCTCGACGGTCAAAAGCTGGGCGCGGCTGGCGGGCAGGTCATCAGCCAGATCGGCGCTGGTGATGATGGCCGCGGCCTGGCTGTCGGCCACGTAGATGCCGATACGGTCGGCGGGATAGGCGGGGTCCAGCGGCACGTAGGCCGCCCCGGCCTTCAGGATGCCCAGGGCGGCGGCCACCAGCTCGTCGGACCGGCGCAGGTTCAGCCCGACGTGGTCGCCTTGCCTCACCCCCATGGCGATAAGCCTGTGCGCGATGCGGTTCGCGCGGCGGTCGAGGTCCGCGTAGCTCAGCGTCGTCGTCTCGAACACCACCGCAGGTGCGTCGGGGGTGGCATCGACCTGCGCCTCGATCGCGCCATGCAGGGTCCGGGCGTCGTCGTAGTCCGTCTTCGTCGCGTTCCAATCCTCCAGCAGCGTCTTTCGTTCGGAGGGCGGCAGGATCGGCAGGTCCGAAAGGGTGGCGTCATCGGACAGCGTGGCGGCGGCGGCGAGCATCTGCTCCAACCGGGCCGCCAGGAGGGCCGCGGCCGCGTCGCTCACCCGGGCGGGGTCGCAAAGAAGGGTAGCACCCTCGGGGCCGAACCAGGCGGTGACGGCGGTGCCGGGGATGCGCTGGGGTGCATCCCCTGTCGCCAGCCCCACCGCGGGGACGCGCGCATCGGCGCCCGGGCAGCGCAGGGCGAGGTCGGCGGCAAAGGCCGGGCGGCGATCGAGATTGGCCAGATCCTCCGCCAGCCGTGCGACGGTCGCGCGGTAGGGATCGGTGCGCGTCGCGCGCATCGGCACGTAAGGCGCGATCAGCCCGTGGGCGCCACGACCCGCCGCGCGCACCCGGTCGTCCGCGAAGGCGATGTCGCCCGCCGCGGCCCCGTTGGCGGCCAGCGCCCAGGCGGCGGTCACGGCCAGCCGCTCGGGCAAGGGAAGCGGGCTGTCCGCCAAGGGTCGCGACAGGGTCTCGCCGGTGTCGCCGCCCGGGCGCGGCGGGGCGGCGAGGCGCAGCTCGACCGGTGCGGACCCGCGCAGCCGCGCGCGCCAGGCCCCTTCGCGGGCCGAGACCTTGCGCAGCGCGTGGTTGATCGCCGCGGCGTCGGCCGCCGTGGGACCGAAGAGCACGTCGCCGGGCCGGACCAGGGCCGCGGGCAGCATCGTCTGCCCCGCCAGATCGGTCAGGCCCGACAGCCGCACCGCCCCGTCCGAGACCGCCAGATCGAGGCTGTCGTCGCCCGCCGACAGCACCGTGCCCGCGGCGGCCTGCGCCCCCTGCGCCAAGGGTTCGCACCGCGCCACGGCATAGGGCACGCCCGCGATGCGCAGCTTGGGCCGCGCGACCGGGTTGGCGTAGGCGCCGAAATCCAAGCTGCGCACCAGCCGCGCGATCCCGGCGGCGGTGTCCCCGGGGTCGATCAGGCCGCCGGCGGCGGGCCGATCCTCGCGCCCGAAGTAGCTGCGTTGCGCCAGATCCTGCGCGCGCCGGTCCGGGGCACCGCTTTCCAGCGCGTCGATCAGGGCGGGGAAGCTCTTCAGCGCCGCGGCGTAGCACTTGGCGTTCAGCGTCATGGCGGTGTCGTCGTCGGCGATCCCGACGGGCTCCTGCAGCAGGATGTCGCCTTCGTCGATGCCGCCCTCGATCAGGTGCCAGGTGATCGCGTGGTCCGTCTCTCGGGCCAGCAGCGCCCAGACCGGCGCGTTCAGCCCCGCGTAGCGCGGCAGCGGCCCGTCGTGGAAGTTCACCGCGCCCTGCCAGGCCAGCGAGAGGACCTCGTCCGGCACCAGGTTGAGGTTGGCCACCGACAACACCCAGTCGACCGGATCCCCACCCAGCTCGGCCGCCTGTCCGGGGCCCTGTGCGATGTCCCGCACGCCACGCTCGCGCGCCAGCCGAGCCAGTTCCGCGTCGCGGGTCACGAAGGCCGTCACGCGGTGTCCGCGGGACTGGAGCATGTCGAGACATTGGATCGCGAGCGCTTCGTTGCCGATCAGGATGCAGGAGAACTGGGTCATGAAAAGGGGCCTTCTTCGAAGGGATTGCAGGATCGCGTCAGCTTTCGTTCGGCGCGGGCCGGCCGGAGGGGGCCGGGTGTCGGCGTCCTGGACCCGCCAGGGCGCGCAGGTGGTGGATCAGCAGATCGCGGGTGTAGCGGGGCGGGCGCGTCCGCGCGCGCCGCTGCGCCAGGCCGCGGATCCCGTCCAGACCCGCGCCCGCCGCATGGGCGAGCGTCGCGCAGGCCGCGTAGGCCCGCCCGTGGGTCTTCGTCAGGTAGCGCAGCCGGGAATCGAGGTAATAGCCCGGGATCCGCGACCACCGCTTCATCCCGGTGGAGGCAGAGCCCACGTGCGCCACCTTGCTGGCGGGCACGTAGGCCACGCGCCAGCCCGCGTCCCGGGCACGCCTGCACAGCTCGGTCTCCTCGAAATAAAGGAAGAACGTCTCGTCGAAGCCGCCGATCCGGTCCAGCATCGACCGGCGCAGCATCATGCTGGCCCCCGCCGTCCAATCGAGGTCGATGGTGCGGTCGGGAATCTCCATCGCGACGACATGGGACTTCAGCAGGCGCGTGACGGGGCCGAAGCGCAGGGCGGATTCGAATTCCCCCAGGATCGAGGGGAAGCGGAAGCAGGTGCAATGCGCCGCGCCGTCCGTCCCGTGGATATAGCTGCCCGCGATGCCGATGCCGCGCTCGGCCTCCATCTCCTTCAGCAGCGTCGCGATGGCATCCGCGGCGGGAAAGGCGTCCGAGTTCAGCAGGTAGAGGTAGTCGGGCCGCGCCCCGTCCGACAGGCCCGCGCGCAGGGCGATGTTGTGGCCCGCGCCGAAGCCGCCGTTGACCGGCGAGGCGAGCACGCGCACCCGGTCGTCCCGGTCCCACCCGCGCGTGGCCACGTGGTCGCGCAGGACCTCGAAGGAGCCGTCGCCGCTGGCGTTGTCGACGACGAGAATCTCTCCCGCGATTCCTTCCATCGCGGTGCGGGCCGCCGCGACCGCGCGGATCGTCATTTCCGGCGTGCGGTAGTTCAGGATGCTGGTCAGCACCCGGGGCAGGGCAGGGGTCATGGGATCATCCTCATTCCGCGGCCTGCAGGTGCGGCCAGACGGCGGCGTCCTCGGCCTGGCGGTCGGCCCGGCCCAGAACCGCGCGCAAGTCCAGCGCAAGGGCCCGGACGTTGGGCTCCAGCACCATCGAGTGGTGATCGCCGGGCGTGATCCGCACGTCGATCTGCGGCAGGTGGCCGCGCCAGAAATTGTCCTCGGCGACGTAATGGCGATCCTCGTCGATCGCGGTCCCGTCGGCGGCGGTCCAGCGCGCCGCGACCGGCGGCCGGAACAAGGTCACCGGCCCGTCGTAGGGGCGCAGGTCATAGGCAAAGCGACTGCGATGGAAGGCCGCCTCGATCTGCGTGTTCTCGACGACGGAGCCGCCGCGCGGCGCCTGCGCGGGATCGATGCGTCCGGTCAGCCGCTGCACCACGCGATCACGCGCCCAGCGGGCAAGGAAGCCGGGACCGCTCTCGCGCATCTGCTGAAGCTTGATCGCCGTCTTGTCGCGCGCCGCAAGCGGCGGGCGCACCGGCAGCGGCGTGTCGAGGAAGACCAGCGCCGACACGGTTTCCCCCGCCTGGGTGAGTTGTTGCGCCACTTCAAACGCGATCAGCCCGCCGCCCGAATAGCCGCCGAGCGTGTAGGGCCCCCTGGGTTGGACCTGTCGGATCTCGGCGATGTAGTCGCGCGCGGCTTCCGCGAAGCTCTCATGCGGCGCATCGCCCCGGAAAAGGCCGCGCGCCTGCAGGCCGTAGACCGGGCGGTCCGACTGCAGGAGCGAGGCGAGGTAGCGCAGGTTCATGACGTTGCCGAACATGCCCGCGACCAAGAAGAAGGGCGTGCCGTGCCCGCAGGCGTCGTCGTGCATCGCCACCAGGTGACGGCTGCGGCGCGCGGGGGCAGCGGATGCGGCAGGCGGCGTGTCACCGTCGTCGCCGGCGGGGGCTGCGGCGGGGCCGATCCGGTCCTCGATCAAGGCGGCGCAGGCAGCGATCGTGGGGGCCTCGAACAGGGTCGAGATCGGAAATTCGACGCGGTAGGCCTTCTTGATCTGCGAGAAGAGCCGCACGGCGATCAGCGAGTGCCCCCCGAGGTCGAAGAAGCTGTCGGCGATGCCCACGCCGTTCACGCCCAGAAGGTCTTCCCACATCTTCACGAGCATGCGTTGCACATCGGTCTCGGGGGCCACGAATTCGGTGTCGAGCTCGGGGCGGTCGAACTTGTCCGCGCCGTCGTCGCGCGTCGCGCGGTTCGCCGCGGCGGAGGCCACGAGCGCGTCGAGATCGACGGAGGTCACCACGATCTGCGGCGCGCCCCCGGCCAAGGCGCGCAAGAAGGCCTCCGAGCCTTCCTCGGGGCGGATGCCGCGCGCGATGGTGTCCTGCATCCGCTCCTCCTCGGGGGAGAGGGCGCGGGGGGCCGTGGCGTCGGTTGCGGTGAACTCGACGTCGCGTGATCCCGGTGCGGCGGGCCGGGTAAAGGCCGGGTCGGTCATGCGGTGGATGGTGAAATTGGTCACCTCCATCACGACGGCGCCGTCGGGGTCTGTCAGCAGGATGTCGAAACTGGCGAAATCGCCCTCCGCACCGGCCCGGTCGCGGATCCGCGCCAGCGACACGAGGCGGGCGGGCAAGGCTGCATGGACGTGGATCGACTGGTAGGACACCGGCACCCACAGGTCGGCCGCGGTATAGCCCGGGATCAGCTCGATGGCCCAACCGGTCGCAAGGTCGAGGAGGGCTGGATGCGCCAGCCATCCGTCGCGCAGGTCGGCGCGGAACGCGTCGGGCAACGCGAGTTCCGCGATGCCGATGCCGTCCCCGAAGGCCGTCGATTGCAGCACCCGCCAGCGTGGGCCGAAATCGAGGTGCGCTTCCTGCGGCGAGACGAGGCTGCCGCCGTCTTGCGCGCGCGCGACGCGGTCGCAGGCGGCGCGTACGGCCTCCAGGTCCGGGCGCCGGGGCGGATCGAGCGGCATCAGCGACAAGTTGGCACGCGCGTTGGTCACGAAACCCTCCCGCCCGTCGATCCGGACGCCGCTCTGGATGTCGCAAAGGTAGCCGTCGATGGTGCGCGACAGGCGCAGGCGCGCGGGCCGAGGGGTGCCGTCCTCGATCGAGAGTGGCCGCAGGAAGATCAGGTCGCGGATCTCGAAGGCACCGGTTTCGCCCTGGGCCGTCATCGCCTGGGCGATCATCTCGATGTAGCCGGTGCCGGGGATCAGCGCGTCGCCCGCCCGCGTCCGGTGACCGTCCAGGATCCAGTCCCTGCCCGCGTCATAGGTCGCCGAAAGGACGCTGCGGCCCTTGTCGTCGAAGGTCCGGCTGTCCCACAGCGGCAGGTCCAGCGGCTCGACCGGGGCGGGCGCGCGCGCGCCGGTCCGATCGGCCAGCGCCTCGACGGCCATGCCGATCTCGTTCCAGACGCCCCAGTTCAGCGACACGACCCGCATCGGGCCCGCGGCGTGGGATTGCGCGAAGGCGTTGAGGTATTCGTTGGCCGCGACGTAGTCGACCTGGCCCACCGGGCCCGTGACGGTCGAGGTGGACGAAAACAGCACCAGCCAGTCGAGATCCGCGCGGGGCAGGCATTCCTCGATGATCTGCGCGCCGCGGATCTTGGGCGAGAAGACCGCCTCGACCGAGGATTGCGACTTGGTCATGAAGGGCGCGTCGTCGATCGCACCCGCGGCATGGACGACGCCGTTGATCGGGCCGAAACGCTCTTCGGTGCGGCGCACGACGGTCATGACCTCCGGCAGGGAGGCCACGTCGGCGCTCAGGGCCAGCACCTGCGCGCCCAGGCCTTCGAGTCTACGGACCGCGGCGATGCGGCGCGAGACGGAATCGTTGGGTCCGGCCCGGCGCAGGTGCGCGTCCCAGTCGTCCCGCTGGGGCATGGGGCTGCGGCCGACCAGCACGATGTTGGCCGCGCAATTGTGCCACAGGGTCTCTGCCACGTTGAGGCCGATGCCGCCGAACCCGCCGGTCACCACGTAGGTCCCGCCCCGGCGCAGGGGCAGATCCCGCGGGTCCGCCACGGGGGCGAGCGGGGTCTTTCGGAAGGTCCGGGTGTGGCGCGCCCGCCCGCGCAGGGCCACGATCTCGTTGCCGGGGGTGGCGAGCAGCTCCTCCAGAATGGCGTCGTCCAGCGCCTCGGTCCCGGCGGTCCAGTCGGCCGCGGCGACCTTGCCGCGCCGCCGGGCGGGGGCGGAGGCGGGGGTGTCGAGATCCACGAGCCGGATCGTCAAACCCTCGCGCTCCTTCGGCAGCACTTGGGCGGGACCGGCCAGGGTGGCCTTGGCAGGGGCGCGCAACGGCTCTCCGGCGACGCTGGCCGCGCCGTCGGTGAAGACGGTGACGTGGACCGCGCCGGGCAGGTCCTCGCCCGCGATGGCCTGCCCGAGGTAGAGCAGGGAATAGAACCCGCGATCCTGCGTGGCGTTGAAGCTGCCCATGTCGCGGCCTTCGGGGGCGGCACCGGTCAGGGTCCAGAAATGCGCGGCCCGCGTGGGAACGATGCCCTCCGCCACCAACCCGGCGACCAGTTGGTCGTAGCCCGCGCGCCCCTGGTCCAGCGGCAGGGTATAGCTGTCGGGGCCGGTGCGTTCGAAGACGTCGCCGGTGCGCAGGCGGATCACCCGCTCGCCCGCCGCCGCCAGCCGGTCGGCGGCGCGGTCCGCCACGCCGAGGGTGTCGCAGAACATCAGCCAGACGTCCCGGCGGGCGCGGGGCAGGTCATGAGCGGGATCGGGGGCGCCGGGCGCCACGCTCTTGATCCAGCGCGGCTGCCAGCCCCAGTCCGCGATATCCTCCATGCGCTGCAGGGGCGGCGCGGGCGGGGTGGCGGTGGCGGGGGTGCCGGCCTCTATGAAGTAGCGCTGCCGTTGAAAGGCGTAGCCCGGCAGCGGCACGCGGCGGCGCCGGGCGGTGCCCCAGATCTGGTCCCAGTCGATCTCGACCCCCGTGGCCCAGAGCCGCCCCAGCGTGGCCAGGAAGTAAGCGTCGTCGGCCACGTCGTGATCGGGGTGACGCAGGGTGTTGATGACCTGGTTCGGCGTCACGCGGGCATTGGCCTGAGCCAGCGATCCCAGCGCCTTGCCCGGTCCGACCTCCAGCAGGACACGGTCGGGATCCTCGCAAAGCCCGGTCACGCATTCGGCGAAATGCACGGTCCCGCGCAGGTGGCCTGCCCAGTAGTCGGGGTCCTGCGCCTGCGCATCCGTCAGCACCGCGCCGGTGCGGTTCGAGACGATGGGGATCCGCGGCGCGTGCAGATCGATACCGGCGAGGTAGTCGCGGAAGCGCGGCAGGATCGGGTCGAGCATCCGCGAATGGGCGGCGATGTCGATGGCGATGCGCTGCGCGTCGATTTCGTCCGCGGCAAGGGCCTTGCGCGCCCGCTCCAATCCCGCGACCGGGCCGGAGACGACCGTGAGCTCTGCGGCGTTGACGCAGGCGATGTCCAGATCGCCGCCGAGGTAGGGGGCCACCGCATCCGCCGACAGCGGGACCGAGAGCATGCCTCCCGGCGCCACCGTGTCGAAAAGACGCCCGCGCAAAAGCACCAGGCCGATGCAATCCTCGAAGGACATCACGCCGGCGAGGCAGGCGGCGGTGTTCTCGCCCATGGAATGCCCGACGAGGACCTCCGGCTCGACCCCCCAGGACATCCAGAGCTTCGCCAGCGCGTATTCGACGATCATGATGAGCGGCAACTGGACGGAAGGCGTCTTCAGCCTCTCGGCGGCGCGGGCGGCCTCCGCGCCTTTCGCCAGCCAGAGCGCACGGACGTCGTAGTCGATCTGCGGCTGCAGGATGTCCAACCCGCGATCCATCCAGTCCTGGAAGACCGGCTCGGTCTCGTAGAGGTCGCGTGCCATGCCGACGTGTTGTGCGCCGCCGCCGGGAAACATGAAGACCACGCCGGGATCGTCGCCCAGGGCAGTATGGGTGAAGACCTCGCGCCGGTCGCCCCGTTCGAGCTTTGCCGCGGCTTCGTCATGGGTTTCGGCGACAATGACGCGGCGCTTCTCGAAGGCGCGGCGGCCGTTCTTCAGGGTCCAGGCCACGTCGTCGAGCGCCTGGTCGGGCCGGTCGCGCAGGTGGGCGGCAAGACGGCCCGCGTTCGCGTCCAGCGCCTTGAGGTTGCGCCCCGACAGGCACAGCAGCGCAAAGGGCCAGTCGCCCCGCTCGGACGCGGCCACCTGCGGCGGCTCTTCGACGATGGCGTGGGCATTGGTGCCGCCGACGCCCAAGGAATTCACTCCCGCGCGCCGCGGCCGCTCGGACTGCCAGTCGTGCAACCGATCGTTCACGCGGAAGGGGCTGGTGTCGAAGTCGATGGCGGGATTGGGTTTCTCGTATCCCAGCGAAGGCGGGATACGGCCTTCGTGGACGGACAGGGTGGCCTTGATCAGGCTGGCCACACCCGCGGCGGTGTCGAGGTGGCCGATATTGGTCTTCACAGACCCGATCCGGCAGGTGCCGCGCGCGGCGGGGTCCAGGCCGAAGGCGTCGGTCAGGGCCGCGACCTCGATCGGGTCGCCCAGGTAGGTGCCGGTGCCGTGACATTCGACGTAGCCGATGCTGCCCGCGTCGACCTCGGCCACCGCTTGCGCCTCGCGGATGGCACGGGACTGGCCTTCGACGCTGGGGGCGAGGTAGCCCGCCTTGGCCGCCCCGTCGTTGTTGATCGCGGTTCCCTTCACCACGCCCCAGATGTGGTCTCCGTCGGCCAGCGCGTCCTCCAGCCGGCGCAGCGCCACGGCCCCCGCGCCCGAGCCGAAGACGGTGCCTTGCGCGCGGTGATCGAAGGCGTGGCAGGCCCCGTCGGGGGACAGGATCTCTCCCTCCTCGTAGATGTAGCCGCGCCGGTGCGGCAACTCGATCGTGACACCCCCCGCCAGCGCCATGTCGCATTCGCCGTTCAGCAGGGATTGCACCGCGTAGTGCACCGCGACCAGCGAGGTCGAGCAGGCGGTCTGAAGGTTGATGCTGGGCCCCTTGAGGTCGAAGACATGGCTGACCCGGGTCGCCAGGAAGTCCTTGTCGTTGCCGGTATGGCGCAGCAGGAACATGCCCACGTCGTCGACCAGACCGGGGTTCGAGCACAGGTTGAAATAGAAATAGCTGCCCATCCCGCAACCCGCGAAGACGCCGATCGGGCCGGGGTGGGTCTCGGGCATGCGGCCCGCGTTCTCCAACGCTTCCCAGCACACTTCGAGGAACTGGCGGTGCTGGGGGTCCATGATCGCGGCTTCCTTGGGCGAGAAGCCGAAGAACTCCGCGTCGAAATGGTCGAAATCGTCCAGCGCGGCGGCGAAGGGGACGTAATTGCGATCCAAAAGACGCTCGGGGCGTTCGCCGGCGGCCTCCAGTTCGGCGGCAGTCAATTCGCGGATCGCGCTTTTGCCGGCGGTCAGGTTTTTCCAGAATTCGGCAACGTTCGCCGCACCGGGCAAATGAGCGGCCATGCCGACGATCGCAATATCGGTATCGACACGATCGTTCTGGCGATCATGATCAAACATTCATCAATCCAATGTCTTTGCCGCGAATTCCCCGTGCAGGGCGGCGTCGCTAAAATAGAATGCGGCCAAGTGCCGGGAAAAAATGCCCCGAGGCCTATGGTAATAATCAGGCGCCATTCTATCTTTCCGGTCGCGAAAATCAATTGAAACCCGCGTGCGTGGCCCGGGGGTTTCGGTATCGGCCTTGCAGCAATCAACTTCGCCCACGGGCCCAGGCCTCCGAGCGGGCGGGAAGCCGCGACATCAGCGCAACGGCACAGTAAACTGCCATGCCCACGGGAAATCTCAGTGCCAGGCGCCGCAGTTCGCCCGGCTCGAACCGGGGCTTGTCCTCGTTGGCGACGAGGCGGGGGAAGCGGGCCAGCAGGTCACGGGTGCCGGTGTCCTGCCTCCGGCGCACGCGCACCAGCGCACGGAAGCCTTCCGTCAGTTCCCAACGGAACGAATCGCTGAGCTGGATGCGCTCGTTCTTGTCGAACTGAAGCCGGACGAACAGGTCGTCGGCGATCACGTCGGGAAAGATTTCCCAGCGCGCCCTGCCTGCCGCGTTGACGGCGAAATAGCCCGCCCCCGGGATCGTGCGGGTCTGGAACGGCACGCGGCGGTAGATCTCGCGGTAGGCCCGGCTGGCGAAGCAGGCCGGTTCGATGATGTCCATTCGGCCGCTGGCGTAGCGGGGCAGGGGGCCTTGCAGGGCCTCCCACGTCTGGCGCAGCAGGTCGGGTCCCACGTTCACGTCCGCGTCGAGGTAGATCCGCACGTCGCCCGAGGCGCGGGCGTCGGCCGCGTTCAGCGCGCCGATCTTGCTGCCTTGCGCGATGTCGAGGATCACGAGTTTCCAGCCGCGGCGCGTCATGCGCGACCCGAAGCCGCGCGCGACGGCGCAGGTGCGATCCGTGCAGCCGTTGGCGGCCACGACCACCTGGACCGGGACGGGCTGCCCGTCCCGAAACAGCACCGGCGCCGAGCAAAGCAGCGCGGACAAACAGGCCCCGAGGTAGGATTCCTCGTTGTGGGCCGGGATGATGACGCTGATCCGGGGGCGCGGTCCGGACCGGGAGGTGCGCGCCGGCGCCCGGACGGGGCGGTGGCGGGGGGACGTCGCGGTGGCGGTCGACTGTGTCACGAAGATCCCTTTCCCCTTGGTGCGGACTAGTTCGAACGGGCCGAGTGCGAGGCCTCGCGCATCTCGTCGTGGGCCCGGCGCGTGGCGCGGCGCACCTCGTCGTCGTCGAAGGCGGCGCCGCCCGCCGCGAGGTCGAGCGCCCGCGACACCGCCGCCAGCGCGGCCTCGGGGTTGCCCGCGCCGCGTTCCGCAAGGCCCAGCCAGGCCTGGGTCTGGGGATCCTCCACCCGCCGGGGTGCTGCGTCGCGCAACAGATCCAGCGCCGCGGTCGAGGACCCGGCCCGGTGCAGCACCCATCCGCGGATCGCCTGCCGCTCGGGGTCGTCCGAGAGGTCGTGCGGCGCGGTGAGCTGGAGCGCCCGGTCGACCTCTGCGGCGGAGGTGCCGGGCCGCGTCAGCAGCCGGGCGAGGCGGAAGGCCACGCGCGGATCGCCTGGGGCGCGGCGCGAGAGCGCGTCGAAGGCGTCGCGCGCGGCGTCGGTCTGCCCTGTGCGGTCCAGCCGGTAGGCCTGAAGCACCGCGAGTTCGTAGTCCTGCGGCACATGGGCCAGGCCGCCCGCGATCGCCTCGTCCGCGGCCTCTGGCCGGTCGAGTGCCAGGAGCAGCCGGGCGAGGCTCGCCGCGATCGCGGGGCGTTCGGGGGCCAGTCGCATCGCCTCGTCCAGGTTCGCGACCGCGGCGTCGGTGTCCTGCAAGGCGAGGGCCGCATCGGCACGCAGCAAGAGGGCGTCGACGGTCCCCGGGGCGGCGGCGAGACGCGCGTCCAGGATCTCCGCCGCCTGGGCGGCACGGCCCGCACGCAATGCGCCGCGGGCCAGCAGCAGTTGCCCCTCGGGGCTGTCGTCGCGGGCGAGCGCGTCCATGTCCGTCTGGAGCGTGCCGGATTGGGCGGCAATGGCCAGGTCCAGCTCCGGCACGGTGTCGGCACCGCCGGGCAGGTCTGCGAGCCGCGACCGCAGCCCGCGCGCGGTCGCCACGTCGCCCGCGCGCAGTGCAAGGGCGGCGCGCCGGGTCAGCAGGTCAAGGTCCTGCGGATGCTGTTCGAGTGCGATGTCGATGAGCTCTGCCGCCGGTGCCGCCCCTTGTCGTCCCTCGATCAGCCCGGCGTGGGTCAGCGCGAGGTCCGGGGCGTGGTTCGATACCTGAACCGCCTTCGACAACCGGTCGAGCGCCAGTTCGAGCGACCCCGCCAGCGCGTGGGCCCGCGCCAGCGCCATCAGCGTGCCGGCATCGTCGGGCCGGACGCTCAGCACGGTGCGCAGGTGCGAGATCGCGGCCTCCGGCGCGCCGCGACGGGTTTCTGCGTCGGCCAGCAACAGGTGGGCGGAGGGGTTCTGCGGATCGTCCTCGAGCACGGCTGCGGCAAGCGCCAGGCGCGCCGCCCCTTCGGTCACGGGGTCCATCAGCCGCGCCAGCAGGATGCGCGCGGAATTGCGCGCTTCTGGGGTGCGGGCGTTCTCGATCTCGCGGGACAGCCGTGCCCGGGCGGCGGCGGTGTCTCCTGCGGCCCCTTCCAGGACGGCGATCTGCTGTTCGAGCTGACCCGAAAGCGCGGGGTCCGCGCCCGCGGTGTTGAACACGTCGAACGCCGCCGCGTTACCCAGAAGTGCCACCGCGTCGCTCGTAAGGCTGGACAGGGCGGCCGCATCGTCGGCGCTGTCGCGCACCAAGGAGATGAGGATCTCGCGCGCGTCCTCGGTCCGGTCGGGGTGCCGACCTGCGATCCAGCGTGCAAGCGCCAGCCGCAGTTCGGGCACGTCGGGGTAGGTTTCGGAAAGCACGCGCAACTCGGAGCCGATGGCGTCGGTGCGCCCCTGCCGCTCGAGGATGCCCAGGCGCATCAGCCCGTGCGACAGTGTCTCCGCCTGCGCCGTCCGGGCCGCATCCAGCGCCGCGAGCGCGGTGTCGAAGTCCTCTGCCCGCAACGCGACGGCGGCCTGCGTGGCGTAGGCATGCGACAGGCCCGGATCGGCGGCGAGCGCCGCGCGGGCCTGCGCGAGCGCCTGGGCATCGTCGCCCTCGGCCGCGGCATGCGCCGCCGTCAGCGCCTGCGCCCGCGGCAGCAGCGCGCCCTCCGTCACGCCAGCGCGGTCGAGGTGCATCCGGCTTTCGGACAGCTCACCGGCCATGAAGAGCATCTCGGCGAACTCGATCCGCGGGGCGGGCATCTCGGGATCCTTGCCGATGATGTAGAGAAGATGCGTCGCCGAAAGCTCGAAGAGGCCGCCGTCGCGCAGGGCACGGGCCAGCCCGAGGCGGGCGTCGAGGTTCTCGGGATCGTTGGAGAGCACCTGTTCGTAGCGCAGGCGCGCGGCGACCCAGTCGCCATCCGCCGCCTGGTCGTCCCCGGCCTGCATCAGCCGCGCGATGCCACCGGTGCCGCCGGCGAGGCGCAGGGCGGCGGGGGCGGCAAGGACGGCTACGACGCCGAGGGTGACGAGGATGGCTAGGATGCGGAACATGGCGAAATCAGGTGTCCTTGGGGAAAACGGAAAGGGAGGCGGCGGTCGCGGGGCCAAGGCCCGGCAGATGCGGCGGCAGCGCGGGCCCGAGGTGGCGTGCCATATCGGTCAGCCGGGCCGTGGCCGCCTCGGGCGATTCGCCTTGCCGGACGGAGGTGACCAGCCGAACCAGCGCGCCGTCCGTGCGCTGGTGACGCAGGCTGTCCCAGACGAGCGTGGCCTTGGCGACGTAGTCGCGGGCGGTCCGCCGTCCGTGCTGGTCGAACCAGTAGACGACGACGCGCCGCTCAAGGTCGCGGCGGATCACCGCCCGCAACGCGGGGACGTTGGTGCCCTGCACGTCCGTCAGGGTCATCGGGGTGAGGGTTTCGATCTCCCACCCGGCGCCGGGCAGGCAGATCTCGGGCGAGTGGATGCCGCCCGCGCGCTGGTCGGCGTAGTAGGCAAGGAAAAGCTCCACCGGGGCGCTCTCGGCCGCGTCGCGGGTGAAATTCGCGGCCAGCACGTCGTCGGCGGCCAGTTCGGCCAGCGTGGCGGCGTCGAGGGTGGTGCGCGACTCCAGCGTCCAGGGGCCGAGGGTGTCGTCCAGGAGCGAGAACGGCACCCGCGCGACGGGGGTATGCGTCCGCTCGGGCAGGGCGAGAAGGATCGCGGCCCCGAGACAGAAGACTGCTGCGACGGCGCCGAATGCGGCGGGAGAGCCCGCCCGGCGCAGGCGCGCGATCACGACGCGGGTCTGGCCCAACCCGGTGTCGAACGACATCCGCCCGCCCGACGACAGGGCCGCAGCGGCGGCCAGGATCAGCAGGATCGAAAGCAGGAAGACGGCCCAGCCTTCGAAGAGATGGGCGAAGCCTTCCGCCGGGGCGATGTCGTAAAGCCCGTAAGCCACGCCGATCGTGGCGATCCGCAGCGCGTTGACCGCCACCGCGATCGGCACCGCCATGGCCAGGATCGCGAGCTTTTTCCAGAAGGCACCGCGGTAGAAGATCGCCAAGATGTAGGAAAAGCTGAGGATCGGGAACATGTAGCGCAGGCCCGAGCAGGCCTCGGCCACCAGAAGTTTCACCGCGCCCATGTCGATCACATTGCCTTGGAGGACGACCGGGATGTCGAAGAGCCGGATCAGGATCACGCCCGCCTCGGAGGAGAAGGCCTGCAAGGCGGTCGTGGTGGCGTAGTAGACAAGGCCGGGCAGCGGCAGCATGAAGCCCAGGTGCACGATGGCATGCCAGAAGTGGCCGGCGGCGGGCCAGCCCGTGGCGACGACCACCAGTGCCATCGCGAAGGGCAGAAGGCCGTAGGCCGAAACCTCGGTCAGGCCGGAAAGAGAGCCGAAGATCCCCAGCAGCACGGCGAGAAGCGACAGGGCGACCGCCACGACGACGGTCGGTCGCGGCGCGCCGCCCCAGGTGTCGGCATCGCCCGCCCGCGCCACCTGACGGTGCAGAAGCAGGAGTGACAGGATCGGAATGACCGGGCCGTGGGCGTATTCGGGCAGCGCCCAGGAAGACCACAGCAGCGTAAGCCCGTCGCGGAACACGATGAAGGCCGCCACCGCGACGAGGGTCGCAAGCCCCGCGACCGCGACGCGGCGGACCCCGGTCGGGCCTGTCCCTGGTATCGTGAGATCGGTTGTGACCATCGTTCGACCGCCCCCGAAGGCGCGGACGCGAAATGCGCGCCGCGGGCCTTGCCGGTAGAGGATGAGAAAGGTCCGCCGGCGCCTGCGTGCGCAGACCCCGGCGGCTGGATCAGGTCGCGATCAAGCGGCCCTTGGCGTGTCGCCGGTCGCGCCCGCGCCCATCAGGCGCCGCCCGCCGAAAAAGGCCCCGAAGGCCGACAGCAGCAGGACGAGCGATCCCGGCAGCGGAACGGAGGAGACGCCGTCGCCCCCGCCGGTGCCGGCCTGGATCAGGTTGCCCATGAAGCGCACGCCGGTTTCGACCGAGCCGTTCCACATGCCCGCAAGCCCGTCGAAGACCACGTCCAGCGTCGAGCCCTGCTGGAACGTCACGGAGGCCGCGTCGGTCCAGTGCAGCACACCGGCCGAGAAATCGCCCCAAAGCTGGACCACCAGGCCGCCGCCATTGGCGGTGGAGGCGGTTTGCAAGTCGGGCGACGAGAAGACGAGTTCCGTGGAGACGGTGTAAAGCTCCGTCCCGAACCCGCGATCACTCGTGGACCAGGTGAAGAAATCGTCCACGTAGTGCGACTCCCGCGCGGAGGCGGGCGTCCAGGAGAAGTCATGGGCGCCCTGACCGAACGCGCCGTTGAACCCCGTGCAGGACACGACGCATCCTTCCGCTTCAACGGAGATGGATGACGCGGCGAGGTCGAGTTCGAAGGTGGGCCAGGTCGCCGCCTGTGCCTGTGCCGATCCGGAGGAGAGAATTCCACCGACAGATACGGCGAGAGCGGCCAGAAGGCCGGGTAGTCTGAAATTCATAATGCAAATACCGGAAAACTCCGGCCCTCGTTTTGAAAATAGAACTGCGCGATTCTTTGAAATAGGGAGAATCTTGAGTGCCTATACGCAAGCTGACCGTAGCCGCGGGTCGTGATTCCGTCAACATTTTGTTAACGCAATTTTGCCACAATCCAGTCCAGCAGCGCCAGCGTCATCCTGGCCGGGCGCCGCCCAGGCAGGAACGCGGTCCGCACCAGGAAGGCCGCGTTGCCGATCACGTAGCGGTCGAACAGCCGCACCGGCTCACACCACAGGCGAAACAGCCATTCCAGGTTTCCGCGCTGCATCCAGGCGGGCGCGCGGGGGACACGTCCGGCCATGAAGTCGACGATCGCACCGCCGCACAGGATCAGTCGCCGCTCCCCCGCCGGCAGGCCCGCCGCGACACGTTCCTGCTTGGGCATTCCCATGGCCAGCAGCACCACGTCTGCCGGGGTTCTGGCCAGCCGTTCGGCATAGTGGCCCTCGGGATCGAAACCGTGGCGTGTGTCCACGATCTGCACCCCTTGCGTGCGCAGCCGGTCGGCCGCGCGGGAAAGCCAGGGATCCTCCGTCCCGTAGATCGCCACACGGTCATGGCCCCTGGCCTTCAGGATCCGGGGAATGAGATCGGTGCCGTTCATGTTCAGCCCCGGGTCCAACTTCATCGCGCGCAGGGCGATCTTCATTCCGATCCCGTCGCGCAGCAGAAGGTCGAGATCGCAAAACGCCCGTGCCGCCTCCGAATCGCGCCACGCCAGGTTGATCGCATGCGCGTTGAGAAAACCGATTCGCAAACCCGCGGGCGATTCCGCCAAGTCGTCGAGGAGGCGGGCAAGCGCTGCCTCGTCCGGGACGATGTGCAGCTTCCGGAACAGGATCGCCACGCGCCCGATCGGCTGGTCCGGTTCGCGCGAAGGCCGTGACAGAGCGGCGCGCGCGCGATCGAGCCGTGCATCGGGGCCGGCCTCTTGTGGCGGCTCGGTCAGCCAATCCGCAAGCCGGACCGCGGGAGCACGCAGGCTGCGCGCCACCAGCGAGGCGGGACCGAAATTCTTGCGATGTGGCATGTTCTGAAATAGACTGGTCAAATATTCGAAAGATCAAGACTCCAAATTCATTTTGCCTGACCCGGTGATTACCCGAAAGACGGTTTTTTCTTCCGTCGCGGGCCCGCATGATCGCAACCGGGCGCCATGGAAGCCGTTCAGATGCTCAAAGATTCCCGTGACACCAAAGCGCTAGTCTACGCGCGCCCCGCCAGTGCCGCCGACCCGGATGCGACCTGGTTCAATCTTCGCAGGTTCGAACCCGGGCCCGCCCGCCTGAACCGTAACCGGATCGTGACGCAGGCCCGCCGCGATCCCGCTGCGGTGGGCATCGATCTGCTGCGCACGCGGCTGCTCAACGCGATGGAGGAGCGCGGCTGGACGCACCTGGGAATTACCTCGCCCACGGGGGGCTGCGGCAAGACGTTCCTGGCCGCGAACCTGGGCTTCAGCCTGGCCCGCCAGGCCCACCTGCGCACGCTCTTGTGCGACATGGACCTGCGCAATCCCGGCCTGACCCGCGCGCTCGAAATTCCGGAGGCGGGGTCGCTCGCGAGCGCCTTGGACAACGCAGCGATCCTCCTGCGGCGCGTGGTGCGGCTGGCGGACAATTTCGCGGTGATGCCCAACGATACCGTCTCGGACAGCCCGGCCGAGACGCTTCACGCCACGCAGACCCGCGCCGCATTGGGCCAGGTGATGACCCGGCTTCGGCCAGATGTCGTGATCTACGATCTCCCGCCGGCCTTGGTCTGCGACGACATCCTGGCCTTCAAGTACCAGCTCGACGCGGTCGTCCTGGTCAGCCACGGCGAGAAGACGACCGCGCAGCAGGTCCGCAACACCGAAGCCCTGCTGGACGGCGAGTTGCCGATCCTGGCGACCGTCCTCAACGAGGCGGAGGACGCCAGCACCGCGTCCTATTACGGCGGCTAGGGCGGAGCGGATAGCCGGTTTGCGCGAGCTTGGCCCAAAGCTTGAAAGGCGCAGCTCCTGCAAGTCAGATAAGGCGAATTCTGTGGTGAAGAGGCGACTGAAGATCGGAAGCTTCTTTGATTGAGAGCCGGGTCAACCGTCTGCGCATGTCAGATAATGGCCGGAGAAGCCAATCCAGACCTTTGATAAGCTGTCCCCAAAATCCGCTGTGCCAACCCTTCGGTGAATCTCTGCATTTGCATTGCCTCGGGGAACTTTATGCGCCGTGACTATTGTGGTCGAGCAGAAGATCTTTGCATTGCAGCACTGGAAGATGCCGCTCGAACAGCAGCAATCATCCGGAAATGGATGACCCTCTTTGTTCATTGGGCCCTTACTCACCCCTCGGCGAGAAGCCTTTGACGTTGGTCTTTTGGCAAGAAAATAATGGCAACCAACCCGATCGGCCGTTGCAGCGAGTCGCCTAATTTACTTCGAATCCCGTTCGGGAGACGGTGAGTAGCTCGGATCAACCTCCTGACGACACAACTCGATATGGAAGAGAAGGGTCCGAACGGTCGCGCCGACGCCTCTGATGTGAAATACGAGCCGATGCCGACGGCGAAGAGCACGAAGCCCGTCACGCCATGAAGCGCCCATGCCTCGACTAGGCCGCGCTGACGGTAGGACCGCGCGAAGAGGAGCCCGCCCAGGAACGACACCAACAGGACGACCCAGTTCCAGAACATCAGGTGCGCGAACGCATAGAGCGTCGCGTTCAGGACGGTCGCAAGCAGACCTTTCTGCAAGATCGCTGTTCGGGCCCGCGCTGGTGCCGTGCTCGAACTTGGCCGACAGGACCACGCCCTTGCGCGCGATCCCGAGCGAGGACAGGGTCTGGCCGACGAGAACCGATCTCGCGGTGGACGCACTCGGGCAGATAATTGCAAAACAGCACGACCGGACGGCGTTGCCAAATACCGGACCGTTGGGGGGCGATCTGCCAGCCTCACGATGGCGTGCACTTGGGACCGTCCACGAGATCCTCGCCACGGCGGATATCGTGCTAATTGCTTGGATTATCCCCGAACGAGAGGAAAGATTGGACGCGGATGACTGAGGCCACGAAAAACTTGCGCGCCGTGCGGATCGATCCAGATGCCGGTGACGTTGGTGGTGGTTTGGCGCCAGCGCCCGTGCGGGAAAACTTCCCCGTCGCCTCCGTCCTGATCGCAGCCCCTCTGCGACCGTCCGTGCGCGCTTTCTATGACGTGGTGCGCGCCGCCGACGACATTGCGGACCACCCGCAGCTTGCAGCCGCCACGAAGGCCCGGCGGCTGAACGAAATAGAGGCGGGGCTGGCGGGCGATCCGGCAGGCGACGCGCGTGCATTGACGCTGCTACAGGTGCTGAGCGCGATCGGCCAGCGGTCTGCTGCACGACACGCGCTGCATATGCTCGACGCCTTCCGCAGCGATATCCGGGCCGAACCCTGCCGCGACTGGGACGACCTGATGCGCTACTGCCACGCTTCGGCCAATCCGGTCGGGCGCTTCCTGTTGGAGCTGCACGGCGAGGGCGACGATGCGACCGATGCGTCGGACGCGCTCTGCTCGGCCCTGCAAGTTCTGAATCACCTTCAGGACATGGGCGCGGACCGGCGTGAGCTTGGGCGGGTCTACTTGCCGCTGCGCATGATCGAGGCTGCAGGCAGCGGGGTCGAGGATCTGGACCGTGCCGCCCTCACACCCGGTCTGCGAGGTGCGTTCGACTGCGCCTTGGCGAAAACGGACGGCCTGCTGGATCGGGCTGCACCGCTACCCGCGGTCATCGGCTCGCGTCGGCTGGCAGCCGAAGCGCGGGTGATCCTGTCGCTGGCCCGGTCCCTGAGGCGCAGACTGGCCGTGGGTGATCCGCTTGCCCATCGCATTGCCCCGCGCAGACGGGATGCCGCGCGGGCCGGTGCGGCGGGACTGCTGCGGCTCGTCGCCATGCCATCGGGGAACCGGTACTGATGGCGCTGGACATGGACATGCAGCGCCCTGCGGCCGAGATCGTCAGATCCTCGGGCAGTTCCTTCACGGCCGGCATGCGCTGCCTGTCGCACGACCGGCGACGGGCGATCTTCGCGGTCTATGCCTTTTGCCGGGTCGTCGACGACATCGCGGACGGCGGCAGCAACGTCGAAGCCAAGACCCTTGCGCTGGATGCCTGGCAGCGCGAGGTGGACCTCGCGCGCGAGGGTCAGGCCGACACGCCTTTGGGGGCAGAGCTCACCTGGGCGATCCGCAACTTCGGACTGCCGGACGCGGAGCTGGATCTGGTCATCGAAGGCATGCGCATGGACGTGGGCGGCATGTGCGCCCCTGACTGGCGGACGCTGGACGCCTACGTGCGCCGTGTCGCGGGGTCGGTCGGGCTGTTGTCGATGCACATCTTCGGGGCCTGGCGGGGCGAGAGCTCGCACCGGTTCGCGCTCTCGCTGGCCCGGGCGCTGCAGTTGACCAACATCCTGCGGGACGTGGAGGAGGACGCGGCGATTGGACGCATCTACCTTCCGTCGGACCTGATGGAACGCGCCGGCGTTCCGACCGACCCGCGGCGGGTGCCTGGGGCGGACGGCCTGCCGCAGGTGCGGGCACTGCTCGCCGCCCGTGCCCGGACCGCCTTCGAGGCGGCCGAGGCCGAAGTCCCGAGCCACAATCGGCTGCGGCTGCTTCCGGCGCTGATGATGATGGGTCCCTACGCGCGGATGCTGACCGCGATCGAGATCGACCCGACCCGACCCCCGCCACCGCGCAACGGCTTGCAGAAGCTGCGCGACGGATTGCGGTGCACCCTGCGCGGGCGCGCGTGAGACGGGTGCACATCGTCGGCGCGGGGCTGTCCGGGCTTGCCGCAGCACTGGACCTGGCCCGCTCCGGCGCGGTCGAGGTCCACCTGCACGAGGCCACCGGCCGGGCCGGGGGGCGGTGCTGGAGCTTTCACGACGCGCGCCTCGACCGATTGATCGACAACGGGAATCACCTTGTCCTTTCCGGCAATGGGGCGGTGCTGGACCATTGCCGCCGGATCGGCACCTTCGATCTTCTGGATATCGCGCAGGACGCTGCCCTGCCGTTCCACGATCTGGCCGGTGGGGCGGAATGGACCTTGCGGATCCCCGACGGGCCGGTCGATCTGCTACGTGGCCGGATGGCGCTGCCGCCCGACGTGGGGGCGGGCGGTCTCGTGGCCGATCTGGCGCGCCTGCTGACGGCCGATCCAACCCGGACGGTGGCGCAGACCCTGCGGCGGCGCGGGGCGGCGTGGGACAGGTTGTGGGACCCGCTCTCCCTTGCCGTGCTGAACGAGCCGCCCGACACGGGCTCTGCCGTTCCTCTTGCCGCCGTTCTGCGGCGCACGCTTCTGAAGGGCGGCCGCGCCTGCCGTCCGATCACGATGCCGCACGGGTTGGGACCGACGCTGATCGCGCCGGCCTTGCGCATGATCGAGGCGTTGGGCGCCCGTGTCGTCTGGCGCGCACCGCTGCGGGCGATCGACCGGTCGGGGGATACTGTTCAGGCCTTGATCTTCGACAAGACCAGGGTGCCGCTCGATCCGCAGGACGCGGTGATCCTCGCAGTCCCGGCGGAGATTGCGGGCGGGTTGCTGGGGCGCAGCGCACCGACGGACGGGCGGCCGATCCTCAACGCGCATTTCCGCGTGCCGGCTGCCGCCGTCGCCGGTGCGCCGCCGGTGATAGGGGTGCTGAATGGGCTTGCGCAGTGGATCTTCGTGCGTGGTGACGTGGTATCGGTGACGGTCTCGGCCGCCGACGCCCATGGCAGCGCGCGGGCGGACGCCGCGCGCCTCTGGGCCGAAGTGGCCCAGGTCCTGCGGATCGAGGGCGAACCACACGCGACACGGCTCCTGCGCGAGACCGCGGCCACCTTCGCCGCGACCCCGGCGAGCCTTGCTGCCCGACTTCCGATGCATACCGGCCTGCGCAATCTGGTCCTGGCAGGCGATCATGTCGTCTCTCCGTTGCCGTCCACCCTGGAAGGCGCCGTGATGTCCGGCCGTGCGAGTGCGAGGGCCGTACTCGGGACGTTGCCCGAACCGGCCCGAGGCTCGTAGGCGAAAGACACGCGCGCGATATCGTCATTTCGAGGGAGATGGATTGCATGAAGCGAAATCCGCGCAAGGCGGGACGTGACCACGCCGGGTTCCGGACTATTGTTTCGGGCATGACGAACATCGCGCTCGCACACCTCAAGGGGAGACGCCGACCGAGTGCGATAATCGCGGCGATCGTCTGGTGTGCCGCGCTTGGCCTTGCGATCGGTGGCGTGGCCAGGGGCGATGTCGTCCTGGCGGTCGGAGCCTTGGGCGCCATGGTGATGGCGCTCGCCTTGCCGGCCTACACGCGCCTGTCCGGGATCGTGATGCCTGCCGGCCTCGCCACCGGTGTTCTGACCTTCTCACTCGCCGCCTTCGTGGTGGGCGAATGGTCCGGGGCCTACACCTGGAACTGGTGGTGGGACATCGCGCTGCACCTGGTGTCGGCGGCGGTGCTGGCGTTGGTCGGCCACGCGCTGGTCCTGCTGGTGAGCGCCGGCGCGCCGCCTCGGACCGGTTTGTGGATCGGCAGCATCCTCGCCGTCGGCTTCGCCGCCTTGGTCGGCGCCGCCTGGGAGTTGATGGAGTTCTCGATCGACGCGATCTTCGGCACCAATGCCCAGCGGTCCGGCCTGCGGGATACGATGGGTGACGTGGCCGCCAACATCACCGGCGCGATCTACGGCGCCGTTGCGGGGCAACTGGCGCTCAAGCGTGGAACCCGGCTACCGTTGTCGGGGCTTTTGCTGGACTTCTGCAATTCCAACAGGCTGATCTACGGGGCATGGCCGGGCGTCCCGTTCCATCAGACCTCCGGGCAGCCAGACAACGACGTGACGACGCGGATGGAGACGACATGACGATATTGATTCCCGCCTGGGTGGATGGAGAACTGACACCGGTCGAGAAGCTGCGCGTGCACCGCGAGGGGCTGCGTCACAAGGCGGTGTCCGTCTTCGTGAACCATGGGGCCTCGACCCTCATCCAGCAGCGTGCTGCTGGCAAGTACCATACTCCGGGATGTTGGGCCAATGCCTGCTGCACCCATCCCGCCTGGGACGAGGCGCCCGAGGCCTGCGCACGACGCCGCCTGCGCGAGGAACTGGGTATCGCCGTCGATACCGTGCACCACCGCGGCCGGGTCACCTACCGCGCCGACGTCGGCGGCGGCCTGATCGAGCACGAGGTGGTGGAGATCTTCACCGTCGACATGCCAACCCAGGTGACGCCCGACCCGGACCCGGATGAAGTCGGCGACACCCGCTGGATCGACTGGACCCTGCTGGAGCGAGAAATCGCCGCGGAGCCCGCCTCCTTCGTGCCCTGGCTGCGCATCTATCTGGCCGATCACCGGCATCTTCTGTCGGCATGACACCCGTGCCCGACCCTTCGTCGCGGAACGAGGCTGCATCGCACGACGCGGCCACGCTGGACCCGGCCTTCCAGGCGCTCAGCGGTTACCGCCCCGCTCCCGCACGGGCGGAGCGTGATGCGCATCTGGCGGCCATCGGCCGGGCGGTGAAAGACGCGGCCGAGGACATCGCCCGCACCGTCAGCGCCGATTTCGGCCACCGGGCCCGGCCCGAGACGCTGCTGACCGAGGTAGCGATGGTGGTCCAGTCGGTGCGCCACGCCCGGCGCAACCTGCGCGGGTGGATGCGGCCGCGCCGGGTGATCCTGCCGCCGCACATGTGGCCCTCGACCGCCTCGGTCGAACGGGAGCCGCTGGGTCTCGTCGGTATTCACGCGCCCTGGAACTACCCGGTGCAACTGGCACTGGTGCCGCTCGTCGCGGCTCTGGCGGGCGGCAATCGGGCGATCTTGCACCCGTCCGAACACACACCGCGCACGGCCGACCTTCTGGCCGATCTCGTAGGCGGCGCGGTTCCGGACCGGGCGCGGGTCGTGACCGGTGGACCCGACGTGGCAGCCGCCCTGTCAGCGCTGCCGCTGGACGGCCTGTTCTTCACCGGCTCCACCGCGACCGGGCGGCGCGTGATGGCGGCGGCGGCCGAAAACCTGGTGCCGGTCACGCTTGAGCTGGGAGGCAAGTCGCCGGCCGTCTTCCTAGGCGATGTCGACCTGGAGGCAGCGGCGCGATCTGTCATGGCGGGCAAGCTGCTGAACGCGGGCCAGACCTGCGTGGCACCCGACTATCTGCTGGTGCCCCGCGGCATGGTCGAAGACGTGGTCGCAGCACTCGCGCGGGCAACGGCCACGCTCTATCCCGATCCTTCCGGACCGGATTACACGGCGATGGCGCGCCCCGCCGACCGCGCGCGGCTGAAGGCGATGCTGGATGGCCTCGACGCGCGACCCTTGATGAAGACGATGCCGCAGGCCCCCCGCATCGGGGGCTGGGCCGTTGTCGACCCCCCCACCGATCATCCCCTCCTGCGCGAGGAAATCTTCGGACCCGTCTTGCCGATCATCCCCTGCGACGACACCGCCGCGGCGATCCGCTTCGTCAACGACCGGCCCGCACCTCTGGCGCTTTACGTCTATGGCCAGGATATTCGCGCCGCCCGGGCGACAGTCGCGCAGATCCGCGCGGGGGGGGCCATGATCAACGAAGCGGTGCAGCACGTCGGCGTCCAATCGCTGCCCTTCGGCGGGGTCGGCGCGTCGGGGATGGGGGCGTATCACGGCGACGAGGGGTTCCGCGCCATGACCCGCCTGCGGAGCGTGGTCACGGCCCGCCCGTCGCTGTCGCGTCTTGTCAGACCGCCCTATGGCGCGTCGATGGAACGGATCCTGCGCTCACTGATCCGCTGAGGACGGCGCGGGGTCGTAGCGGCGCCCGCGCCAGACCGCGGGCCGCCCGCGCCGGGCGCCGACCAGCGCCGTCCACTGGATCGCCAGTACGAAGAGGACCCCCAAGGGATGCGCCAGAACCGACAGCCATGACTGGCGCAATCGGACCGCCATCGCCGCCCGCGCGAGCAGGACCATGACGATGCTCAGCGCCGACAAGCCGGCGGAGAGGGACGCGCCGGCCGCGAGGGCGGCGGAAAGGGTCAGCACAGGCAGGACATGGCCGCCGAAAAGCAGGACCGTCCAGACGGGCAGGGCGCGCGATGTCGCCATCCCCTCGGTCGCGTTCTTGGAAAAGCCGTGCCAGATGCCGGGAAGGCTGTCGTACATGCGGCAGCCCGCGATCGGGGTCGCGTCGGTCAGGTCCGAGGCGCCGCCGGCGCGCCGGACGTTGCGGGGCAGCATCAGCCCGTCGTGCATCCGCCCGGCAAAGGCCGCATGCCCGCCCGCCGCATCGTAGGCCCTCCGCCGCACCGCCATCAGCTGACCGCAGCCCACGCCGAAGGACGGGTCGGGCCTGCGCCGCGCCATCGGCAAGGGCAGGTAGCCCAGCAGGGTGGTAAAGATCTGTGGGATGACGATCTTCTCTGCCAGCGTCGCGGTGATCTGCCGGGGGAAACCGCTGAGACAGTCAATCATCGACTGCTCCATCCCGGCGACCAGCCGGGCGGCCGCATCCTGCGCAAGCCGCACGTCCGCGTCGACGAACAGCAGGATCGGGTGGCGTGCCGCCTGGCCAAGTTGCCAGCAAGCGTGCGTCTTGCCGATCCACCCGGGCGGCAGGTCCAGACCCCGGATCAGACGAAGTCGCGGGTCTTCCGACGCGCGGGCGGCGACGATGGCATCCGTGCCGTCGGTCGATCCGTCGTCCAGCACCACGACCTCGACCGCCACGCCCGTCTGCCCCAGCGCAGCCTCAATGGCCGCCGCGATGTTCCTCGCTTCGTCGCGTGCCGGGATCAGGATCGACACGGGCGGCAACGGGCTGCCATCCGCGGAAGGCGGCGGACGCAGCACGGCAAGGTTCACGGCCGCCATGACGGCGAAGAACGCGGCCAGCGCCAGCCCGGCGATCGAAAGCGCGAGGATCATGCCGCCTCCATCAAAGCTGCTCTTTCGGCGCGTGATCCTTCGCAGGGTGCTGTCCGGCGGCGGCGGATCTGAGACGCTGCCACAGGCCGTAGACGCCCCCTTTCCCGCGCGCGCCGCTGATCAGCGTATCGAAGGGGGCCGGATCGCGCGCGATGGCAAGCTCCGCCAAGGCGTCCGCCGTTTCGGTCAGGGCCGCTTCCAGCCGAGGGGCCAGGTCCGCGGCCCCCTCGCCCGGGGCGGCTTCGATGGGTGCGCCAAAGCGCAGCAGGGCCTCCGGGCGTTTTTCGGACCAGTAGGGATACTCCAGGGCCAGCGGCACGGCCACCAACCCCGCCCGCCGCGCCATCAGATGAGCGGCACCCGGGCGCAGCGCCAAGGGCCGGAGGCGCGCGTCCGCGAACCTGCCTTGCGCGGTCATCCAGAGCACGCGATTCGCCGCTTCGGTGACCCGCAAAGCGTGCCGCAGGAAGTCGACCGCCCCGCGTGCATCCTCCGTTCGGATTCCGAAAACGCCCAGCTTTGTCATGAAGCGGTAGCGCTCCAGCATCGCCGCGTCGATCGGCCCGTAGCCCTGCCGGCCGGGAAAGAGTCGCGGATGCAACGCGATGAAGACCGCCGGATCCCACCACGACGGATGATTGGTGTAGATCATCACCGGGCGATCCACGGGCAGGTCCGGCAGGCCGGGACGGGCGAGCCTCACCGCGCGGAAATTCGCGGCAAGCTGTCGCCGCATCACGCCAGAGAAGAAGCGGCAGGCCGCCGGGGACCTTGCAGCGATGGGATCGTGCTCAACCTGCCGCGACATTCGCGGCCTCGGTGGTCATGCCGCCCGCGTCCTGGTCGAGCGTGTCCGCCGCGATCCAGCCCGACATCAATGCCATCGGCATTCCCGGACCCGGGTGCGCGGACCCGCCGGCCAGATAAAGCCCCGGCACCTGCCGCGATCGATTGCCCGGCTTGAACGCCCCCAGCACCTTGCCATGGCTCGCCAGCCCGTAGATCGCGCCGTCCAGCACCCGGTAGCGGTCATGGATGTCCTGCGGGGTAAGGGTGCGTTCCACCGCGATCCGATCCTCGATATCCTCCAGTCCTGCCGTGCGCTTGAGCTTGTCGAGTATGGTTCGGCGGTAGTCCGGCAACATCTGCGACCAGTCCTGCCCGGGCCGCAGGTAAGGCGTGTGGACCAGCACGTAGAGAGCTTCTCCGCCCTCGGGGGCGACGCCCGGTTCAGTTCGCGCGGGCGCGGCCACGTAGGCCGTCGGATCGGGGGCGGGCACGCCGTCGTCGTAGATCGCCGCGAATTCTTCCTTCGGGTCGCGCGAGAAGACGAAATTGTGATGCGCCAGATGATCGTAGGCCTTCCGCAGGCCGAGATAGAGAACCACGCCGGAACAGGCCGCTTCGCGTTTGCGGGACTTGCGGAACGTCTCCCATGCGTCCCCCCCGACAAGCTCCCGGTACGTGCGCACACTGTCCATGTTCGACACGACCTGATCGACCGCGACCCTCTCGCCGGCGTCCGTCAGCACGGCGGCCGCACGGCCGCCTTCCAGTTCGATCCGGGCGATGCCGCAGCCCTCGCGGATCTCGACCCCCAGGGACTCGGCCAGACGTTGAAGTGCCAGAGGCACCGCCCGTGTCCCGCCCATCGGATACCAGACGCCTTCACCCTGCTGCATCTGCGCGATTCCGCACAGCACCGCCGGAGAGGCGAGCGGCGAGGAGCCGACATACTGGATGAAGTGCTCCAGCATCTGCGTGACGCGCGGGTCGCGGATGTTGCGCTTGATCTCGCCGGCCACGGTCCGGTGCCTCCGCAGGGCCATCACGTCAGAGAGCGTCGACAGGTTCATGTTCGCACGCATGTCCATCGTGTCGCGCAGATCCTCCACCGACTTCCAGAAGAAGAAGCGGTCCGACACGTCCGACAGGCGCCGGGCAACCTCCATGAAACGCTCGAACCCCGCTTTGTCTTCGGGCGACAACCGACCGATTTCCTCGGCCGCGAGGGCGGTGTCGTCGCGCAGGTCCAACACCGTGCTGTCGTCGTAGAAGCACCGCCACTGCGGATCGATCCGGCGCAGATCCAGATCCTCGTGCAGATCGCGACCGGCCTCGCCGAAGATGCGCTTCAAGACACTGGGCATGGTGAGGATCGTGGGGCCCATGTCGAAGCGGTAGCCGCCTTCCTCGAGCACCGCCGCCTTTCCACCCAGCCAGTCGTTCTTTTCGAACAGCACCACACGATGACCGCGTGCGGCCAGGGTGCAGGCCGCGGCCAGACCGCCAAGGCCGCCTCCGATTACTGCCGTCTTGCTCATTCCGCGGCCTCCCGTGCGAGTTCCGTTGTCAGGTTGCGTCGTCCCGGCAGACCCAGGTCGTCGGCGCAAAGCCGGCTGGCGATCCGCGCACTTTCGAAGATCGTCGGCAGGCCGGAGCCCGGATGCGTTCCGCCGCCGGTAAGGTAGACGCCATCCAGATCTTCGAACCGGTTGCGGGGCCGGAAGGTCAGCATCTGGCCCAGGTTGTGCGCAAGGATGAAGGTGGCACCTTCATAGACCGCCATCTTGGACTGCCAGTCGTCGGGGGTGTACATCACTTCGGTCCGGATCAGCGGACGGATGTCGCGCCCGGCGATCCGCGACAGACGATCCAGGATCTTCTCCCGGTAGCCCGGGGCTTCGGCGGACCAATCGACCCCGCCCGTCAGGTTGCCGACGGGTGCCAGCACGTAAAGTGCCGAATGTCCCTCGGGCGCCAGGGACGGGTCCGTGACGCTGGCGTTCTGTATGTAGATCGTCGGATCCTCGGGCGCCTGGCCGGCATCGATCTCGGCCACGTTGCGGGCGTAGTCGGGTGAGAAGGCGATGGTGTGATGGCTCATCTCGGGCAGTGTGCCCTCGATCCCGAGGTAAAGCATGAAGGTCGAGCAGGAGAAGCTTTTCGATGCGATGCGCCGGTCGGTCCACCGCTTGCGGGCGGTATCGGGCACGAGGGTCGTCATCGCATGGGCAAAATCGGCGTTCATCATCACGGCGTCGGCCTCGTACCGGCCGTCGTCCGTCGAGGATCAGCTCTCGCACCGGTTCGCAGAGCCGGATATCGACCCCCATCTCCTTTGCCACGCGCGCCATGGCGGCGGTGATGGCATTGCATCCACCGCGCGGGTGATACACGCCGAAGCCGTATTCGATATGGGCGATGATCGTGTAGAGAGACGGGCACTTGAACGGGGACATGCCCAGGTATTTCGACTGGAACGAAAAGGCGACCCGAACATCCGGATGGTCGAACCAGCGATGCAATTCGCCGTCCACCGTTCGAAAGGGATGCAGCTGCGGCAGTGCCCGCAGCATGTCGCCGCGCAAGAGATCTGCAAGGGACAGAAACGGCCGCTGAAGGATCGACCGGAAGGTGCCGAACTTGCGTTGGTTGGCCTCCAGGTAGGCAGGCACCCGGGCGGCATCGCGGGGACTGATCCGCGCGACCTGCTCGGCCAGACGTTCGGGATCGGCCGTGGCGTCGATGCGACGGCCGTCGTCGAACTGCAGACGATACATCGGATCGAGTCGGATCAGGTCGACCTCGGCGTCGAAGTCGCGGCCACAGGCGGCGAATATCTCGCGCGGGATTTCGGGGTAGAGAAAGAACGTCGGCCCGATATCGAAGGTAAACCCGTCGCGGACCAGTGATCCTGTCCTTCCGCCGGGCTGCGGCTCTTTCTCCAGCAACGTGACGCGGGCGCCCGCAGCAGCATGGCGGTGGCAAGACCGCCCGGACCTGCGCCGATCACGACAACGTGCTTGTCGGATCCGTCGCCCTTCCTGTCCGCACGGGCGTCAAACGTTCCGTCCATCACGCCCGTCTTCTTTCCATTCGTCCCTGTCGAAGGTGATCAATCATGTGCAACCGACGGTAATCCTTCCAAATTTCGGTCAGCCAGGCCATCTGCGGCGTCTGTCTGCGTGAATTACCTAGCGCGCAGAACGTCGAGGGTAGCGCGCCCGCCGCGATCATGCGCTCGACCAGATGCTTGCTGGCAAACCGGAGCATGCCGATACGGGCGATCCGCGTCGCTCGCGGACCGATGGACGACGCCGCGCACCCTTGCGCCGACTGTCCGGCACGGGATCGCCGTCGCATCGTCGAGCGGGACGCCACCAACGGTTGCGTAGGCGCCGCCACCTGCGCCACGGGTTACGGTGCCGACAAGGGTCTCGGGCGCGAAGAGGCCGGTTCGGTCCGAGGTCATGTCGCGCATAGGTATCCTCTGCTTGTCATTCGGCCGCTCGAAAGATACGTGACCAGCTTGTTCCGATACCTTCCAGTATCGAATTGGTGATGTTGATGCCTGAAATTGATCCTCCACTTAGCCCACGCGGTCGCAAACGCGATCCCGACCGCGACATCGCCATCCTCGAGGCGACGATCGATCTGCTGGCGGAGGTCGGTTACGACGGTCTGAGCACGGCGAAAGTTGCGGATCGCGCCCTGGCCGGCAAGGGCACGATGTATCGCCGCTGGCCGACGAAGACCGATCTCGTGCTGGACGCCGTCGCGCACATGAAGGCACAGCAGATCGACCTGGAGGCGCTGCCCGATACCGGCTCTTTGCGGGGCGATCTTCTGGCTCTGTTCCAGCCTTCCGACAGCGCGCAACTGGATCGAACCTCGCGCGCCATGGCGGGGGTCGTGTCGATGATCAGCCAGATGCCGGGCCTTGCGGAAACGGGCGACTATTCGATCTTCGCGCCGTGGATCGCGGCGAACACGATCCTGATGGAACGCGCCGCCAAGCGCGGCGAGATCCCCGCAGCGGCCGATATCGCACTGGCCGCCCAGATCATCCCCTCGATGGCGGCCTATCGCGCCCTGATCCTGAGGGTCGCGATCGAAAAGGACCTGCTGGTGCGCCTCGTCGACCAGATCGTATTGCCTGCCCTGCACGAAAGCACCGCGCATCCGTCGCGTCGCTGAAACAGCGTCAACTTTGGCGTTTTCAATGCCGCCGAGTATCAGACCGGTCCGTGTGTCTGACGCTTGTTCAGCATCTTTGCCCTGGCATCCCGGACGAACCTCGGGCCGGTAAAAAGCGAGGGGATCGGCGTTGAGGGGAACCCGGAAGTCTGGCCGATCCTGCCGAAGCGGGAGCAGCTGTTACATGACGCGGCTGGATCCGTCGCGAAGCAGGCGATCCGGGCATTCCCGCAAATCTTATTTTTCACATGGGCCGACAATGCAAAATCTTCCATAGAAATAACGATACGAAACGTATTGTTATAAAGGTGCCGCTTGTTGCGGGTTGCCGTACATCACGGCTTGGGACGACCGGCAGCCGCGGTGCTACGGGACCGTCCGGCCTGCGCTCTTTGTAGAAGGACGACCCCCAGATGCCCCGACCGAAGATAATCCTGACCTGCGCCGTGACCGGCGCCGCCCATACGCCCTCCATGTCGCCATACCTGCCGGTCGATTCCGAGCAGATCGCGTAACAGGCCATCGACGCCGCCCAAGCGGGGGCCGCGATCGTGCATCTGCATGCGCGGGATGATGCGACGGGCAAACCCTCGGGGGATCCGGAGGTGTTCCGGGCGTTTCTTCCGACGATCAAGAAGGCGACGGACGCGGTCATCAATATCTCGACCGGCGGCGGCGGACCGGGCGTTCCCGTGAGCGAGCGCGCCCACGCCGCCCATATGCTCAGCCCCGAGCTTGCGTCTCTGAACATGGGGTCGATGAACCTGAACCTGTCGGGAATGGCGCAGCGGGACCGCGAATGGAAACACGACTGGGAGCAACGGTTCCTGGAGGCCACACGGGGCGCGGTCTTCAAGAACACCTTCGAGGATATCGCCTGGATTCTGACCGAGATCGGCCAGAAGGGCGGGACGCGATTCGAGTTCGAATGCTACGACATCGGCCACCTCTACACCCTCGCGCATTTCCTGCGGGAAGGCCTGGTCAAGCCACCGCTTCACGTCCAGACGATCTTCGGCCTGTCCGGCGGGATCGGGGCGGACCCGGAGGATATCCTTCATATGCGACGCACCGCGGATCGGTTGTTCGGCGACGATCTGCGCTGGTCGGTGATGGCGGGCGGGCCGAACCAGTTCCGCGTGGCGGTCACCGCGGCGCTGATGGGCGCCAACGTTCGGGTCGGTCTCGAGGACAGCCTCTATATATCCCGCGGAGAGCTGGCACGGTCGAACGCGGACCAGGTGAGAAAGATGCGTGGGATCCTGGACGAGCTGGGATTGGAGCTTGCGACCCCCACGGAGGCACGGGTCCTTCTGGATCTCAAGGGACGAGAAGCGGTATCATTCTGACGGCGGTCATGCGATACGAAACGTCTCGGTCGTCGCCTCGTATGGGCCGCCGGGCGCAAGACGGTAAGGGGAATCGCATGAGTGACGTCGTTCAGAAGCGCAGAAGTGGCCGACCACGAAGCGAGGCCGCGCGGGAGACCGTGCTGGCCGCGGCGCTGGAGTTGGCACGGGAAAATTCGGTCCAGACCATCACGATCGAGGCCATCGCCAAGTCGGCCGGCGTAAGCAAGGCCACGATCTACCGATGGTGGAACTCGAAGGCTTCGGTCGTGATCGACGCCTTCGTCGAAAATCATATCGTCCGCACGCCTATGCCACGCGATTGCCATCCCGCGGAGGCGCTGGTGCATCACTGGCGCCTTTTGGCGGAGCAATACTCCGGCTGGCCTGGAAATCTCGTCGCGCAAATCCTGGCCGAAGGGCAAAGCGACCCGGAGGTCCTGCGCGAGTTCCGGGAGAGGTTCCACTATGGCCGACGGGCGGTCGTGCGCGAGGTCGTGGACGATCTCTTCCAGAAATGGCGGCCCTCCGGCGACATGAGCGTCGAGGAGTTCATGGACCTCTTCTATGCGCCGCTCTACATGCGGCTGTCATGGCGTCACCGGCCTGTCGACGCGGATTTCATCGCCAATTTCCCGATCAATTTCTTCCGGTTGCTGGGTCTTGAGATGGACGAGGCCGGACGCCTGGCGGCCTGAATTCGGCGCGTCACACCGCAAGGAACGGGCCAAACGATAAATTTACAGTTCCCCTGGCGATAGATATTTATATACTGACCGTATCGAATTGTTTGAATAGGGTCGGATATGCCAGATGTAAGCCCTCGCCGCGTAAGGCGAATCGTGACAGGCGAAGACGCACAGGGTCGATCGACGATCCTGTCGGACGGACCGGCGCCGAACCACTTCATGGCGGATTACGCGCCGTCCTTCGTGCAGGTGCTCTGGGCCACCGGCGAAAGCGCCGCAGAGGGTCAAGAGCCTGCCCCCGCGGGGCACAAGTTCGGGTTTCACTCTCCGAAGGGGTCGATCCTGAGAATCGTCGATTTTCCGCCCGACGACACCTATACGCGAAAGGACCGGCTCACCGATTTTCTGGACACCCACGGGGTCCGGGACGAAAATGCGCCACGTCATTTCTGGTTCCACAAGACCGAATCCCTGGATTACGCGATCTGCCTTTCGGGCGAGATCCACGCCCTTCTGGACGAGGACGAAACGGTGATGACCGCCGGGGACGTCCTGATTCAGCGTGCGACGAACCAGAGTTGGTCGAACAGGTCCGACGCACCGTGCCGCATGGCCTTCGTGCTGATGGCGCTCGATGAAGACGGATCGGTCTGATCGACTACCGGAGAGGGCACACGCGATGAAGCTGAAGGTCAACTGGTTCGTCCCGCCGCCGCTTTCGCTGATTTCGAAGGCAAGAGGGTTCGACCAGGCGCGGGGGCTCGAGGTCCTTGCGACCGTCACGACGGGATCCGATGCGCAATTCGAAGCACTCTGCGCAGGCGAGGCGGACGCCGTGGTGACGGCGATGGACAACGTCCTGATGTGGAACCGGCGCGGGCGCATAGAGGATATTCGGATCGTCGCCCAGATTGAAGCCGCGACCGGATTCATCCTCGTCGCGCGCGCGGATGCGGGCCGGGTGGAGGACCTCGTTGGGTCCGATCTGCTGGTGGATTCGGCCGAGAACGGCTTTGCCATTGCCCTTCGTGCCTTGCTTCACGACGCAGGCATTCCCGCGGAGGCCTACCGGATGATCGTCGTCGGAGGCGTGCGCGAACGCTTCGGGGCGTTCAAGGCGGGACGCGGTCAGGCGACGTTGCTCGCGACCTTCGTCGAAGACGCCGCGGTCCAGGCCGGGTTTCACACGCTGGCCCGGATCGATACGCTCTTTCCCGGGATGCCGGGGCAGGGGCTGGCCGTGCGCACCGGCGCGATGGCCCGCGCGGAACCGGCCATCCGCGCCTGGCTGGGTGCCATGGACGAAGCCCGCGCCTGGGCCTCCGAAAACCCAGGCCCCGCACGCGCGATCGTGGAGGAGACCGGCGTTCCCGCCCCTGTCGTGGACACGCTGCTTGCCGGAATTCCCGACAGCTTCCAACCGCGGAATGCCGAGATCTTTCAGGACCAACGCCGCCGTCTTGGCTTGCCAGGCGCCGATGGGGGCATCGAGATGCTGGTCGACGACCGGCTGTTCCGGACGCTGGCCTGAAGCGGCGCGCGACCGGCGCACAACATGCCCGTCCGTCGTTTTCCGTCCGGCACGACCGCGCCCTCGTGCGGTGGATTGCGCGGGGCCTCGTATCGCTGAACCTGACTTCCAGCGCGCCGTTGACAAAACGAAACGTGCCGTTCTATATTGCTTCGCAATACGGGGAGGACGTAACTTAACGCGGAGACATGCGTAGGACATGCAGGATCACCGGCGCAGCGGGTCGGCCGATCTGGACATGCCGTGACCTTGCCCTTCGCGTCGGATCGACGCGGCGATCCCATCTCAATCCCGCCTTGCGACGGTCAGACGTCGCGGGCCCAGCAGAAAACGGAGACATCATGGACATCGACACGACCACCGGCCTTGGCAAGGATACCTTCGGACTGGCGCGGGTCAGCGACGGTACGCGGAGCTATCCCGCGCTCGTGCGTCCGAACGGGGAAGTCCTCGACTTGACCGCGTCCTACGCGCGGGCCAACGACATCTACGAGGACTGGCCGCGGGCCTTCGACAGGCTCGTCGATCTAAACGAACGCGAGGCGGCGGGCGGCGTCGGTATCAACGACCTGCACCTGCTGCCCCCCACCGAACGACCGCAGGTCTTCGGGGCGGGGTCGAACTACCGCAAGCACGCGGCAGAAATGTATACCTACAACGAAGGCGAGTACCAGAAGGCCCGCCAGGAGGGAGAGAGCGACGATGCGTTCTTCGCCCGCAACATGGAGTTCGTCGAACAGAAACGCGCGACGGGCATGCCCTTCATCTGGATGGCCACGCATGGCTGCCTCGTTGGCGCTCGTGACGATGTCCGTCTGCCGCTGGTGGGGGACCAACACGACTGAGAGGCCGAACTGGGTCTGGTCCTGACCGGCGGAAGCCCGCGCTACATCACCCCGGACGAAGCCGGGGATTTCATCGCGGGCTACTGCATCGTCAACGACATGCACACCTGCGAGATGTTCAGTCGCAGCGACATCAAGTGGAACGCCGACTGGATCGCCAAGCATTCGCCGACCTTCAAGCCGGTCGGGCCTTTCGTCGTCCCGAAGCCATTCTTCGACACGCTCGATGGCTTCCAGATCCAGTTGAAAGTCAACGGCGAGATCAAGCAGGACTGGCCCGCCAACGACATGATCTTCACGCCCGAGGACTATGTCGCCTACGCGTCCGAGCGGCTGCCGATCCTTGCGGGCGATCTGGTGATGACCGGATCTCCCCCCGGAAACGGCGGTGTTCATGGCCAGTTCCTGAAGGCCGGCGACACGCTCGACGTCGAGATCACCGGGCTGGGCCGCCAGCGCAACCGGCTGGTGGCAGAACAGACCACCCGCACCCCGCATTTCGGGCTACCACCGTTCGAGTGAACCGCCCGCACCCCGACACACGCCCTGGAGGAGGACCCCATGTCACAAGACACCATGATCCCGACCGTGGATCCCATGCTGCCCCCGAAGCAGGATTGGGCCGGCAACCTCGCCGCGCTCGACCACACCGTCATCAAGGTGCCCGATCTCGTAGAGGGGGCGGATTGGTACAATCGTTTCCTGGGCCTGACCGTCGCGGACCGGCGCGGTGGGATCGCGTATCTTGCAAGCCCCGTTTCCGGACAGATCGTGCTGGGGTTGGCGGAAGGCGGCACCGGTCTCGACTACATGAGCTTTCGCGTGCACGAGGGTGACGGGCTCGATCGGCTGGCGCATCGGATGAAATCCGCGGGCGTCGCCTATGACGACAGCGCGGACCGCACCCGCCCCGACACCGAACGCGCCCTGCGCCTGACCTTGCCGGAAGGCCAGACCAAGCAGATCATGCAGGCCGCTCCGCGCGACAAGCCGTCGACCCGGGGGCTGACGCCCGGCGCGCTCGACATCCGCACCAGCCATCTGCAACTGCGGACCCCGGATGTCATGGGCCTCTCCCGGTTCGTTCAGGACGCCTTGGGCTTTCGCGTGACCAACTACGTGCCCACACCCGATGGCGACAATCACATGATCCAGTTCACCCGGATCAACGACTACCACCACCAGCTCGCGATCCTGGCCGGCAAGCCGGGGCTTCACCATGTCGCGCTCTCGATGGACAAGGACGATTTCTTCGCTTTCCTCACCCATATCGAGCGCGAACATATCCCGGTGGAATACGGCCCCGGTCGCCACTACGAAGTCCGGTCGCTGTTCGCCTACGTGCGCGATCCTTTCGGCAACCGGATCGAGGTCGCAGGTCCGATGGCCTACGTCGGTCACGATTACACGCCGTCGACGGTCGAGCACGAGCACTGGTATCACATGAACATGTGGGGACCCGCGCCGCCCAAGACCTGGTTCGAAGAATGGACTTGAGCGCGGATCGTCCGCGGGGCGACGGACCGCTGTGGGTCGCCAGCGGCGGACACGGTGGCCGGGTCGTCGTCCTGCTGCACGGCATTGGGGCGACCGCGGCCGTCTGGGTCAAGGTCGCCCGCGTTCTGGAAAGCCGGGGCCTCCGGTGGATCGCGCCGGACCTGCGCGGCCACGGCGGCTCGACCGGGCAGGGGCCCTACGGGTTCGGCATGCACGCCGCCGACATCGCGATGTTGCTACGCAGCGAAGATCCCGATCGGATCACCGTTCTGGGGCATTCCTTCGGCGGCGTGGTCGGCGCCTGCCTGGCGGGCGGGCTTTTCGGGCCGCCGCCTGCGCGATTGGCGGCCTTCGGCGTCAAGTTCGACTGGACCCCGACGGAGATTGCCCAGGCCCAGGCGGTTGCGGCCAAGCCACCGCGCGCATTCGCCACGACCTCTGAGGCGCGCGCACGTCATCTCAAGATCTCTGGCTTGTCCGGCCTCGTCCGGGAGGATGCCCCCGAAACCGCCCGCGGCATCCGTAGGGGAGCGGAGGCGGCGGTTCTCGCCATGGTGCCCGGTGTCTTCGGTGCCGTAGGCCCCCCGATCGCACCCTTGTTCGAAGCCTTGCGATGCCCGCTCACCCTGGCCTGCGGGACCGAGGACGCGATCGCCGATCTGGCCGCGCACCGTCGGTTCGACCCCGATGCCGCGGCCTTGGAGGGGATGGGCCACAACGCCCACATCCAGAACCCCGTCGCGGTCGCGGATCTTGTCAGCGGGTAGAGACGCCGCTTGACGTCGATAGTATCGATACGCCACGTATCGTATGTTAAATTCAGTCGCGACGCGGGAGGCGCCGAGGCCTCGGACCGGACGGTCTGGGGGGCCGGACCAATCCAGGGAGGAATGCGAGATGACGGATACGAAGATACTGGTGGTCGGCGGCGGAATCGCCGGTCTCACCACCGCGGCGGCGATGGCCCGCAAGGGGCTTTCAGTCGACCTGGTCGAGCGCAAGCCGGAACTGTCGGACGCGGGCGGGATCGGGCTGACCCTCGTCGGCAACGCGCTGCGGGCGTTGGAAGAGATCGGTGCGGTTCAGAAGTGCCTCGATACCGGGGTCTGGGCGGACAGCCAGGCGGTGCACACGCAGGACGGGACCTTGGTCATCGACCTGCCGCAGCCGCGGATCGGCGGTGCGCACCTGCCCACGAACCTCAACATCAAACGGCGGAACCTGCACAGGGCCCTCGTGGACGCGGCCGTGGACGCAGGCGTCACGATGCGGTGCAGCATGACCGTCACGGACTGGGAAGAGATCGGCGACGCGATGCAGGTGACGCTGTCGGACAGCAGCACGGGGGAGTATGCGCTGCTGGTGGCGGCCGAGGGTGTCGCCTCTCCCACTCGCAAGCGACTCCTGCCCGAGCTCGAGCCGGAATTCTCGAACGCCATCGTCTGGCGGGCCAAGACGCCGCGGATCGAGGGGCTGGACCGCTCTCACATCTATATTGGCGAGAACAAGAGCGTGGTCGGTATCGTCCCGCTCGACGACACGGATGCCTATATCTACATCGGCCAGAGCAGCGAGGATTCGTCCCGTCGCGACGACGACACGCTGCATGTGCAGATGCGCGAGCTGCTGGAGGGTTTCGGCGGTTTCGTACCCGAGCTGTCGCAGCACATCACTTCGCCCGAGGATGTCTGGTGCCGGCCCGTCATCACGATGCTCCTGCCCGTGCCGTGGCACAGGGGGCGCGCCGTCATCATCGGGGATGCGGCGCACGTCCATTCCCCGTCCCTGTCGCAAGGGGCCGCCATGGGGATCGAGGACGGGATCGTGCTGGCCGACGAAGTGGCGCGCCACCCCGATGACATCGCGACGGCGCTCGACGGTTTCAACGCCCGCCGGTTCGACCGCGTGAAGGCCATCATCGACGGCTCGTCGGAGTTGGAGACTGCCAAGAGCCAGCAGGACCTCGGACGTATCCGGCAAAGCATCCTGAAGCTGATGGCGGAACCGCTTTGACGCAAGGCGCGGCGGGCCCGCGACAGGCCGCGCGGGCCCCGTGAGAACGCCTGCGAACATGAACGCCTCCTTCAATCGAAGGAGGCGTTTTCGTCGAGACTGCCATCACGCCCGGTTCCGGGATCTCGCGCCCTGATGGACGTGGGGCAGTCGAGGGGCGCGTCGCCGTGCGCTAGACCCCGACCAGGTTCGGCGCTTCCTTCATGTCGAGCGTCGCGCAATCCCAGTGTTCGTCGGCCCGGCCATCGACGAAACGGAACATGTCGAACCACGTCGTCGTATAGGTTTCGGAAGGATCATGCGGGTTCGTGAGGTATCGCGCCGAGGCAATGGTCACCATGTCGCCTTCGGCCACGACCGCCACGACCTTCATCCGCAACTTGTCCTCGACCGGACGCGGCTTCACGCCATGGGTTTCAGTGAAGAACTTGACGACTGCCGCGCTGCCCGAGGGCACGAATGGATCATGCTGGATATAGCGTTCGGTCTTGAATTCGTTCACGCGGTCCCAATTCCCGGCCTCGTCGAGGATGGTGAAGATCTTGTAGGCTGCCTGCTTGTTGCGATGCAGCTCGGGGTCGGCGCTGGTGAATTGCGCCTCGATGTCGTCAGCGGGCGTCACCGGGTCGCCCTGGGCGGTGCGTGCCATATCGGCCATTGATCTCTCTCCCTTGGTTTGTTCGGTGACCCCTGTGGGGATCGCCGGTTCGATCGCGCCTTTTCGTCGGCGAGCGCGCGCCGTCACCTCCGCCCGGTTGCGACAGCGCGGGGTAATTTCAGACGATCGTTCCAGGCTGCGGGGTGGGCCACCACAGGCCCTCCTGCCGCGCCCCGAAGGTATTGCGCAGAGTTCCGATGCCGCCCGCCTCCAACTCGATCGTGTCGCCGGGCTTGAGCGCGATGTCATGCTCCCAGGCCGATCCGCCCTGAATGGTCCCCGACCCGATGACGTCGCCGGGCATCAGCCGCTCGCCGAGCGAGACGAAGGCGAGGATCTTGTCCAGCGTCCACAGGACCCCGCCGCTGTCGCCCGTCGCGGTGACCTGGCCATTGACGCGCGCCTGCATGGGGATCGCATAGAGGTCGTCGAATTCGTCCTTCGTGGTGATCCACGGACCGATGCCTTGGGCGAAATTCTTGCTCTTGGTACACCCCATTCCGATGGGCAACTCGTCGTGCTGCAGATCACGCGCGCTGAAATCGTTGTAGATCGTGACCCCGAACAACGCATCCAGCGCCCTGTCCGGCGTCAGGTTGGAGGTCTGCCGCCCGATGACCCAACCCAGCTCGAGCTCGTAGTCCATCTTCTGGATATAGCCCGGCCAGGGGACCTCCGCCCCGTGTCCGATCGCCATGGATCCGGCCTGATGGGTGTAAGGGATGATACGTTCGATGCTGTCGGGAAGCGGACGCCCCATCTTGCCGCTCCATCCCTTGAGATGGCCGAGGAAGTTCAACCCGTCGCGCACGAAGGGCGGATCGCTGGCGGGCAGCCAGTCGACGGCGTCGATCTCCAGCGCGGCGTCGTCGCCACGGGCCGCCACGACGTCGTTCGCGTGATCGATCAGGAACGACCCGAACCCAAGCGCTTCGGTCATGCTGCCCGGAAACGCGGTCCGGGCGTAGCGGCGCGCCGCCTCCGGCGTCGCGTGTCGCTTCGAAGTGCAGAGCCGCGGCCCGCGCCAGATCGACCACGCGGTTCTTTTCGGGCTCGACCATGACGAGTCGTGCCCTCTTGCCGTCCGGCGTCTCTCTCGCGATCCGTCCAAACTTCATAGACTCGCTCCATTTATATTCGTTACGTATCGTATTATACAGTCGGCAACATTGGTCAAGAGGGGTGCCGAGGCAGGTGTTTCTGCTAGATCCGATTATTTCACTGCAATCAGGACCCCGGACCTCCGCTGTAATTAATGCATACGACGCGTATCGGATTGAATGAACGTGCTCGATCTGCTAGAGAACCGGCAAGAGCGATGGGGAGGATCGTGCGGAATGGCAAAACATGACACTGGCCAAGGCGGCTGCCCGATGGGCGATCCCGCGGCGATGGCGCGTGACTTCGACCCGTTCGACGCCCCTTATCAAGCCGATCCGGCAGAGGCGCTGGCCTGGGCGCGGGCGCAGGCGCCGGTGTTCTACGCCCCCAAGCTCGGCTATTGGGTCGTATCGCGCTACGATGACATCAAGGCCGTGTTCCGCGACCCGATCCTGTTCTCGCCGCGCAACGTGCTGGAAAAGATCTCGCCCCCGACCGAGGAGGCCATGAAGATCCTGCTCAGCTACGACTACGCGATGGACCGCACGCTGGTGAACGAGGACGAGCCCGCCCACATGGAGCGGCGGCGCCTTCTTCTGGACCATTTCCTTCCCGCAAACCTCGAACAGCACCGGGACATGATCCGGCGACTGACGCAGGAGCGGCTGGACGCGATTGTGGACGAAGGCCGCGCCGATCTGGTGGAAGAGATGCTCTACGAGGTGCCGTTGCTGGTAGCACTTCACTTCCTCGGTGTGCCCGAGGACGAGGTCGAGACCTTGCGGACCTTCTCGCTGGCGCATTCGGTGAACACCTGGGGGCGCCCCTCCGACGAGAAGCAGGCTCAGGTCGCGCACGATGTGGGACGGTTCTGGGCCTATGCCGGCAAGGTGATCGAGCGGATGCGGTCAGAGCCGGACGGCACCGGCTGGATGCACCACACCATCAGGATGAACGCGGAACGACCGGACATCGTGACCGACAGCTACGTCCACTCGATGATGATGGCGATCATCGTGGCTGCCCACGAGACGACATCCCTGGCCTCGGCCAACATGTTCAAGACGCTGCTGACCCACCGCGACGCCTGGGACGACATCTGTGCCAACCCCGCGCTTATTCCCAACGCGGTCGAGGAGTGCCTTCGCTACGCGGGCTCCATCGTGGCCTGGCGCAGGCAAACGACGGCGCCTACCGCGCTGAATGGGGTGGACCTGCCGGAAGGGGCCAAGCTGCTGATCGTCCAGGCCTCCGCCAACCGGGACCCACGACACTTCGAGAACGCGGAGGTCTTCGACATCTACCGCGACAATGCCGTGGACCACCTGACCTTCGGCTACGGCGCGCACCAGTGCATGGGCAAGAACATCGGCCGGATGGAAATGCGGATCTTCCTCGAAGAGGTTTCGCGCCGCCTGCCGCACCTGCGCCTGGCCGAGCAGACGTTCAGCTACATGCCCAACACGTCGTTCCGGGGGCCGGAGGCGCTTTGGGTGCACTGGGATCCCGCACGCAATCCCGAGCGCCAGGCCGACGCCGCACCGCGCCCGCGCCGCGACTTCGCCGTGGGTGCGCCGAACCGGCGCGACGTCGCGCGCGCCGTCCGCGTCACCGACGTGCGGCGGGAGGCAGAGGCCGTGCTTGGCCTTACCCTGGAAGCGGCGGACGGACGCGCCTTGCCGGACTGGACACCGGGGTCGCATGTCGAGCTGTGCGTCGGGGATTTCGACCGCAAGTATTCGCTCTGCGGTCCGGCCGACGACGGCACCTACCGTGTCGCGATCCTGCGGGAGGCCGCGGGGAAGGGAGGGTCGGCCCACATCCACGACACCCTGCGGGCCGGGGCCGAAATCGGCCTGCGCGGACCCTCCAACCTGTTCCGCCTGGACGAAAGCGCGCCGCACTACCTTCTGATCGCCGGCGGCATCGGGATCACGCCGATCCTGGCCATGGCGGACCGGCTTCGGGCGCTAGGTAAATCCTACGCGCTCCACTACGGCGGGCGGGCGCGTCGGTCGATGGCCTTTCTCGACCGGCTCAACCGCGATCACGGATCGGCGCTGACACTCTACGCCGAGGACGAAGGGTCGATGATGGACCTCTCCCGGCTGGTCGCCGATCTGCCGGAGGGGGGGCAGATCTACGCCTGCGGGCCGGGGGGGCTGCTCGCCGCGCTGGAAGACCGGACCGCCGATCTGCCGCCCGGCACCTTCCGGTCCGAACATTTCGCCAGCACCGCGGCGGGGCTCGACCCCGAGAACGAAGTGCCGTTCGAGGCGCAGCTGGTCGATTCCGGTCTGACCGTCACGGTGCCGCGCGACGGAACGCTGCTCGATGCGATCCAGGCGGCGGGGATCGACGTGCCCTGCGACTGCCGGGAAGGGCTTTGCGGATCCTGCGAGGTCGCGGTCGTCGAAGGCGAAATCGACCATCGCGACATGGTGCTGACACGGGCCGAGCGGCAGGAAGGCCGCCGCATGATGAGCTGCTGTTCACGCGCCGCGAACGGCAAACCGATCAAGATCGCCCTCTGACGACAAAGGCCGACCGGGCGCGCCAGCGTTTTCGCGAGAGGCGCAATATCGCATGTGCTACAGATCCGGTGGGGCCGGAGCGTGGATATTCAAGGGCGCGGCGCGGGAGGACTTGTTTGACAGCGGGACCCTCATTCATCCCTTCCGCGGCGCGACCCGGTCCACCGAGCCTTGCAAGGCGCACGCCGGGCGTTCGAGCGATCCGGAACCGCTGCGTCCGCCTACGCGCACCAGATGGGTAAGCCCGACATCGAGATCCGACTTGCAGACTTTTGTTGTCGAGCAAGGCCACCTGCCGCTCGGCCGACCTCACCGGCACGAAGCGCATGGTAGGCCGAGTGACCGTCTCGCAAATCGCTTCGGCATCGGAAGCATCGAGCTCCAGGCCCAACCGGGCGGCCCGGCCACCACAGAACGTCGCGGTCGCTTTGCGGTTCCGGTCCGGCCTGCAATGCCCCGCTGAACGCTCGTCGCAGGCTGGTCACATGAGGGCAATACGCTCAATGGCCCCTTGGGAACGTCGCTGCCGCCTGGCGCCGGTCTGTAGGCCCCTTTCTCCGCCGCAGCCTTGTGCCGTCGTTTGGGGGCAAGGGGCGTCAGACGTGTTGCAGCATCTGGCGAAGATGGGTATCAATATAAAATTTGATGCACACACGCGTCGGAGGCCCTCCATGAACCCAGCATCCCACTCGCGCGCGGCTCAGGTCGCGTACCAGGATCTCCTGCGCCTGCACCTCGACGAGGCGGCGTCCGGGATCGTGGGAAGCATCGAGGAACGGCATCGCAACGGACGGACCTATCTCTACGATCGGTTCCGGATCGGGACCGAGATGAAGAGCCGTTACCTCGGTGAGGACAGCCCCGACCTGCGCGATCGCCTGGCCCGCGCGGCGAACCTCAAGGCGCAGGGTCAAGAGCGCAAGGCCCGCATGTCGCGTCTTGCGCGCGTGCTGCGGGCCGAAGGCATGATCGCGACCGATCGCGAAACCGGCTCGCTGCTGCTGGCCTTCGCACGCGCCGGTGTCTTCCGATTGGGCGGCACCCTGATCGGGACCGGGGCCTATGCCCTTTATCAGGGAGAGCTTGGCGTCCGCTTCGATGCCGATGAGCTCGCGCAGACCGGGGACATGGATTTCGCAAGCTTCGAGCGGCTTTCGGTGGCTCTGGGCGACCGGGTCGAGGATGCGCCCGGAGATATCCTGCGTGCGATGAAGTTCGACGCGGTTCCGGGGGTCTGGGACAGGCAGGTCTGGCGGTGGCGTCAGAGCGGCGGCGAGGCCATGGTCGAATTCCTGACGCCCGCGTTCGGAGAGGAGGGCATCAAGCAACTTCCGGCCCTGGGCGTCAGCGCGCAGGCCCTGAACTACCTCAACTTCCTGATCGCCGAACCGATCCCCGCCCTGGCCCTCTACCGCTCCGGCGTTCTGGTGCAGATCCCGCGCCCGGAGCGGTTCGCGATTCACAAGCTGATCGTGGCCAGCCGGCGCCGCGGCGGACCCGACGAGGCGAAAGCCCGCAAGGATCGGGCACAGGCGGCGTTTCTTGTCCGGGTTCTTGCACAGGATCGCCCCGACGACCTGGCAGAGGCCTTCGCGCACGCCTTGTCGCAGGGGCCGCGCTGGCGAGAGCGCATCGCGTCGAGCCTGAAACTCCTGCCGGAAACGGAAAATCTTCTGCGCGAAGTTTTGTGAAAGGGCGGGACTACGGAAATGCATGACATCGCAAGGGCCTCGGGCCCTGCGCGCCCTTTCCGGGCCGACGTCGAACAGCCGGGTAAGGTCGAGCGCGGATCGACCCCGGCGCCGTACCGGAGAAGATGCGTCAGGCGCTAGCCATCCAAAAATCGAGGTCTTGACCTTCGGTCGAGGCGCACGCTTCGCAGAAGATCACGGCAGACCCCTTTCAAGACCTCGGTCATTCGAATGCAGGGTGTGTCGCGGGCAGGATCCGGATGCCGCCAGGGCAGGGCAGGACATCGGAAGACCGCCGCTTTCGGAACCGGCAATGACCTTCATTGGAACGATCTGTTTCGGCCAACGTTGCGACGCTGAACACAGTGAAGGATATGACCCATGAAGAATCTGATCATCGGCGCAATGATGCTGCCGCTTGCCACCGCCGCCTCCGCCCAATCGGCCGATCTGTCCGGCTACATGGAGGCGGACGACATCAAGGTCGTCGATGCGGCCGGCGAACGGATCGGCGAAGTGGAAACCGTCCTTATCAACGCCTCCGGTATGCCCGCCGCACTCGTCGTGGAAGTGGATGACGGCTTTCTCGACCTCGGCGACCGTGAGGTGGTGGTCGAAATGGATGCCCTGACCTGGGACAATGGGCAGTATACGACCGCCATGACACCCGAAGAGATGGAAAACCTTCCGGTCTGGGACGACTGAGACCCGGTGCATCACAAGATAAGGGAAAGCCGCGACCGCGGCTTTCCCGCCTTGTCGACGATCGGCACGCCCCGGCGGTGCGGACAAACCTTGGATCATCCCTTGGCACGTCGAAGCCGAGGTCATGATACCGGCGGTTCGGAAATGGTTTCCGGAACCTGCCTTAGAGTGAACGTATGCCTTTTGCGGGATCGCGGTGATCGGCGTTGATCGCTGCACCACCACACAAATGGTTTCGAGTGGCGATGCAGTCACGGCTGGTTTCCGCTGCGATCTTCCAACCGAAGCCCTGGCGTCGAGCAATCCGTCGACACCCGCAGCACCCTTGGACGACGCGCCACAAGTGCGAATGAGCGGTCGTTTCGAGTATGTTTGCCCCGCGCCGCGTCCCCGACGGAGTTTCGCACCGCACCCGGGATCCGCAGGCAATCGACTCTTGCGGTCTGTTTCGGCATCGGACGGCGTGGAAGAAATCTGATCCAAACATCCGTGCCGTGGCCGAACCGACGTCATTTTTACCCCGCGATCCCATTCACCTTCCGCCATTTCGCAGGGCATAGGGCATCACGGTTGTCTGCCTTTCTTCGACTCTACAGGTGTCATCACACGGGCTTTGCAGCATCTCTGTCCGGCATTCGGCGCTCACGAGCCGTTGCGCGCCGATGGGCTTTTTCCGCCTCGACCTTGACGATGCAGCCTTTGGGACGGGCGGGGTCGGGTCGCCCAAAACACCGCTTTCCCGAACAGATCCGTCAGGACGGCGCGGGGGCCGAACCCGCGATCAAGGCAGCCAGGAAGGGTAATCGCTGACCAGAAGGTGCCGGGGCGGCTCGTCCTCCTCGATGCTGGCCCAGCGGCCGATTGGATCGCGGAAGATGTTGTCGGTCTCGTCGTCGTTCACGGTAGAGACCTCACCGATCAGCACCTCTCCGCCCTCGCCCCAGAAGGCGTGCCAGTCGCCGGGGCGCAGCGTGACGCTTTCGCCCGGCTTCAGGCGCAGCCGCTCGCCCGGGGCGTAAGCGCGCCGGATGCCGTCGCAGAGGACCTCTCCACCACGGTCCTCGGAAAAGTGCCCGGCGTCGTCGGAGCCGTAAAGTTCCACCACCAGCGTGGCCCCGCCACGGTTGATGATGTCCTCTGCCTTGAGGACATGGGTGTGCATCGGGCTGAGCTGGTCCTGCTTCGAGATCAGCAGCTTCTCGGCGTAGCACATCCCGCCACCGGCGCGCAGATCGCAGAGCAGGCCGTTGCGCAGGGTGAAGAGGCTCAGCCCCATCTGATCGAAGCGACCGGCACCGTAGTCGGTGATGTCCCAGCCGCAGCGGGCGTCGATGACGTGCCGGGCCTGCGCCGCGCGGGCCTGGAAGTCGTCGGGCGACCAACCCGCGAAAGGGGGCAGGGCAAAGCCGTGCCGCCGGATCGTGGCCGCAGTCTCGGCCAAAATCTCGTTGATCTCGGATCGCTTCATGTCTTCGCCTTCCCGACGTCCATCCGCAGGCCAATTGCACACGTCGGGCGACATGGTGCGGCAAAGCGGAAACGTTCTCAACTCCGACCCGAGATCCATCGTGCACGTGGTTCGTTGAGTAGCCGGCAGAGAATGCGGCAGGACCGGAAACCTGGCTGAACCCGACGTATTCACGGCAACTGGTCCGCTTCGCAGGGGTCTTTGCACACACTAATCGAGCCGCGAAACGCGGACAAATAAAAGCGGAACGCAATTCAAACTGCGAAGGAAACGCACCGAAAGGCGGTTCTTCAGCTTCATCCTCGTCGACCGAACGACGCGCAGCCCAGCCTGCGTATGACCCCGTCCCGCCAAATATATAACATAACTCTGATTAGACGGTCAGTTTTAACGCGCAACTTCCATCGAGAAAAAAATTGGTGCTTCGCGTATTTACTCCGTGAAGCTGAAAGCGAGCTTTGGAGAAAACGTGACGGAGGAACATGGGTTCGTTTCCAGGCGGCTCCGTTTTAAAAAATCCCTCGCGGTTCCCGCCTTTGCTCGGAAAACTCTGCTGACTGTTGGGTCATTTTGCATGGCGATCGGCGCCGTTACAGCATACCGTCGTGCGCCTCGCTCAGCTCACCGGCAGACATACGACAATGGAAGAGCCAAGGCCGCATCTCTTCGAGTGACTTCCTGCATCGGTCTGCTCTGCGTTGACGTCGTCCTTCCTTCGTAAATTTGCGTGTTAGCATAGGTGTCACTATACCTTAGCTGATTAGACGTAGATCACGACGTTGTACTCTTTGAGATACCAAGGGCGTGTCGATCCTCCGACGGTCGTCGGCAAGGGCCGTCGGCAATGTTGGAATCATCGCCTCGGCAGCCTGCTTCACCAGCTCAAATGCCCCATCCCGAATGATATCGGTCAATGGATCGGGTGAAATTTATGATGGATCGAACTGCCCGACGGTGATATCGTCAGGAGCATCAGTTATGATTTTTTCAAGAAATCATTCGAACTTCTGTCGCCGAATTTGTATTATACCCTTGAAGGCCTCGGCAACGCTTACGTGCCATTCAGCATGAAGCGTCAGTAAAACATCAAACGATTTAACTAGGAAAAAGGCCGATCAGATCCTCCCCTGAGAAGCTGCTCAATTATAAATAAGTTTTATACACTAGAAAAAAATGTATTCTCATCAATTCAACCGCGCGACAAAAAAAGCCAGAAGCGTTGCGGACGGAATAAACGCGCGGCTCCGTATCCGGTGGAATACTCGCCATCTGTCCGGCCCCGGAATCATTCTCCAGGACGACGATGATGTCGCCTTGGTTTGCATGTTGAAAAATGGGGCCTACTATATTGACGAATTGCTGACGCATCACCGGGCGCTCGGCATCAGAAACTTTCTGTTCATCGACAATGGGTCCGACGATAGAACCCGAGAGATGCTTGCGGGTCACCCTTATATCACGGTCGTGATCAATACGCTTCCGGTCGCGACCCACGAGGCACTCCTGCGTTCGCAGATCGCCCGAAGGTTCATCAAGGGGGGATGGTTCCTCTTCGTTGACAGCGACGAGTTGATCGACATGGTCAATGCGACGGGCCGAACGTTCCGGGATTACGCGCGCTATTGCAACGACAACGAATACGACGCCGTCGTAGGTCAGTGCCTTGACCTGTTCTCTGACTTGCCCTTGTCGGAAACGCTAACCTGGGATTACGCGCAATCGATCCAGCGGTTTGATCGATATAGCCTGAATGCGATCAAGGATTTCAGTTATCACGACCCGTCCGTCGGGTTTTCCTGGTTCCTGCGTAACAACACAGTATCGAACCCGCAGATCCACCTTAAATTCGGCGGTATTCGGAAAGAGCTCTTCGGCGAAAATTGCGCCTTGACGAATCACCGCATGGTCAAGAATGCGCCTGACATCGAGATATACTCGCACCCGCATTGCAGCAGCAATATTCGATGCGCGGATTTCACGCTCTTGCTGCGGCATTACAAATTCGCGGGAAATTTTGCCGAACGGGAGCGCGCACAGGTGGCCAAAAAGGTCTGGCAGCATGGTGAAGATCGAAACAGGATCGCCGTTGTCCAAGATTCGTCCTTTCGCTTTGCCTGCAAGCAGGCTTACCGGTTCCGTGACGCTTCGCAGTTGGCTGAACAGAACTTCCTGACGTGTTCAAAGACGTTCTACGAATCGTTTCCCCCGGTGCCGCGATCACAGGAAGGGTCGTGATGATCATTCTCTTTCAAATCTACGGCAACCGGCGGGTCTATCACCTGGAGCTGACATACAGCATACTTTCGGTCCTTCGTTTTCTGAAGGAAGATAAGGCCGGAATCCGCGTCGTCCTTGCATCTGACGAGGCCAACAGTCGGCCGGATCTTCCCGTCGAGGCGCTGACCATGACGCCGGAGATGCTGCATCGATGGCAGATGGGCGGAACCTACAATCACGCCATCCAGGCCTACGCGCTCCACCATGCGGTTCGCCATTTCGATGCGCCCGTGATCCTCGTCGACAGCGACACGATCTTTCATGACCACCCGCGAAGGCTCTTCGATCGGATCGGCCCCGGAAAGATGCTGATGCACGCGCGGGAAGGAACCCTGCGCGACAGCGATGCCTGGCCCGAATGGCGATCCCTCATCGACCGCAGCGGTGGGCGTGTGGGCGGGCAAGCCGTAACGCCCGACAGCGTGATGTACAACGCGGGCATCCTGGGGCTTTGTCCGTCGGATGCCGACCGTCTAGACGATGTCGAAGCCGCGATGATCGACATCCGCGCGACCTCCGACATGTTCACCGCCGTTCAGCTGGCTGCGTCCCTGGTGTTCGACCAGGGGCATGTGTCGACCTGCGAGGATCTCGTCGAGCACTATTGGGACGGGCCGCGGGCCTATTACCATTACCAGATGCAGCGGATGTTTCCCGGCGTGCTCGAGGGCAAGAGAATCGCTGATCCGGACATGCCACTGCCGCCCTTGCGCCGTTCCCCGCCGATTGCTCTGCGGCACCGGGTGGCGGCGCGGGCGATGCGGATGCGCCGCGCCGCAGGTCCCGAGCTCGGCTATGCTTACTTGGCCTATCGAAGCGCCCTGTCGCATCGGAAGTCCGATCCCGATCTGGCAAACGTCTGGGCCGATGCGGGCTTGGCCATGCTCACGTGGGGGACGCGGGATACCAACGCGCATCCCTCGGATTTCAGCCGATTCTCCGGCAAACAGCTCAGGTCTCAGACCTGGATGAAGCCTGACCTGCAGGCACGTTGGGAAAGCTATTGGTCCAGCGTCAAGGACTGCAACGAAAGCAGTGCATCGCCGTGGACATGAAGGACGAGTGCCGTCAGGATCACGCCCAGCACGGCATACGATAGATCGTGCCACGGATCCCAGGCACCATGCCGGCGTGCCAACTGGATCACGAATGGGTGGACAAGTACCTGCGACACCCAAAGCCCTGCGAACGCGCCAAGAAGCCCATAATATTCCATCCCCGCAATGAAGAAGACCGTCTGAACCGTGGCCTTGACCAACAAAAGCCGGAAGACACCGCGTGAGTCCCCCTGCCCGAGGGCAGAAAAATCATAGGTCATACCTATGAGAAAGGGGACGTTCATGCAGGCGACGGCGACCACAACCGCACCCGCGGCAAGGAACCGATCGTCGTAGAGAAGCGCGATGATCCACAATCCCGAAAACGCCAAGCTAAACTGTGCCGCGAATACCAGGGCCGTCATCACTGCGCGAAGCTTGCGCACCTTGGCGTAGTTCGCGTCGGACGCGCCCGGCGGGCACTCGCGATGCAGTGGGATCATGACCTGCGACATGATCTTGGAAATCATCGCCTGCGGAAATCCCGCCATGAAGTACCCGATGTTGTAAATACCCAGGACCTCGAGGCTGAGGTATTTCCCCAGAATGGCCTTGTCGCCTTGTGTCAGGGCGAAACCGCACAACGTGCTGAGGAATATCCATTTCCCGAAGTTGATGAGTTCGACTGCGGCGGACTGATCCCAACGAAAGCGGTTCCGTGGCCCCGGAAGGTAATACTGCATGATGATCAGGCGGATCACGGCCGCGATCACCCCACCGATGATCAAGGCCCAGACCGACCGCATGGAAAATGAAAGCCCGATCATCACGGCCAGGGAAAGGACCTGCGCTATCACGTCCAGCATCGTGACGCGGCCCAGCATCAGGTGCCTGCTCGCCGTTTCGATCCGCGTGGGATTGAAGCCTGAAACAAGAAGCGTCAATCCGGCAACGGGCAGCATGAGCTCCAGGCGCGTGTCGTCGTAGATCCAGGCCGCGAAGGTTCCAAGAAAGAAGCAGCTCAGCCAAAGCACGATGCCGCGGATGCATTGGATGGTCCACGCGGTATCGAGAAAATCGGTATCGTCGCCCCGAGCGCTTTGCTGGATCGAGGGCGAAACGCCGATATCCGACAACAAGGTCAGGCCGACAATGAAGATCGTGATCAGTGCCATCAAACCGAAGGCTTCCGGAAAAAGCAGCCGAGTCAGCACGAGGTTGGAGCCAAGTCGAAGACCCTGCGAAATCAGGAAACCGCCAGCGGACCATCCGGAACTTCTGATCAATCGAGCGCGTAGGCCAAACCCCGTGGATGCGACCTGCCCCATGCCGGCCTCAACGCTCACCGGTCGAACTCCGATTTTCGTTCGGACTTATGATATTATTATCGTGCATAATTCATCGCTAAAAAGGGTATTTATCTAAAAGGCGGGTTCAGAGTATAGTTCCGGCCCAATTTATTTTCTCACTTCCAGTAAGGCCGCTTTCAGCAGGTTCGATTGATGAAATTCGACGTGAGCCCCTATAAGTTCGATGCCGTAAGTTTCGCAGGTCCGCTTCTCAAACTGTCTTCTCACTAGGCTCCCCCCCACTCCATCAAAGGATCGAATTCAAAGGTCGAATAACCGATCTTTCGGGGATCGGAGCACTACTGTTCGGCTCTTCGACAGCGTTGCATTCTACATACCCGAGAAGACCGCCGGCCATCATCCAGGTGATCGGCAGCAACGTCGCGTTCGGGAGCATGTCGATCAGGTTGATACCAAGCAGCAACGCCGTTGCTGCAACAACCGCCGGTATCGCGTTGCGACGCGAAGTCATGAACAGAGCGAAGATCGGCGCGGTCAGTAGTCCGAATTCGGCCAGGTAACCGAGCCAGCCGAATGTTCCGATCACGATGATCCATCGCCCGTCGGTGACCGAAATATTCTCCCCGGTCTGCAAATCGTAGATCAGGTTCCGGCCCCAGGTGCCCCATCCGAAGATGGGGCGTTCGTTTGCCTTGCTCAGAAGCATGTCCTCGTTCGTGAACCGAAAGGCCAGCGACTGGGCGCGGTCGACGTTGATGCTTTCGGCCCAGTTCAACAGCTGAACGACAGGGACCAGATCGCTCCCGCGCAGGATCGGGTAGCTCAGCGCGACGGCCGCGAAGCCCAGAGACGTCATCAAGACGATCCGAACCGGCGCCATGAGAACCAATGGCAGCAAGACCAGCGCATAGACCAGTGACGCAAGGCTTTTGCACAGGAACAGAAGGACGAACAGATATCCCGTCGCCAGCAGCCAACGAGAACGGGAATTATCGGTATTGTCACGAGACAACGTCGCAGCAGCGACGGTCGCCGTCATGATGAAAAAGGCCAACCAAAGCCCGTGCGGCATGAATACGATCGGCCGGAAACCGCCAGACCGCATCATCTGTGCAAAGCTGTGCTGAAAAAACCCGTAGATCCAGGTATTCAACTGCGGGCTCAGCCGGATTTCGATCAGCATCGGGACCGAGTAGATCAACGCGCCCGCGATGAATATCTTCAGCTGATCGCGATGGGCACCGGGCGTGCGCAAGAGGTTTTGCGCCAGGAAAAACGGCAACACGAACAGCAGTTGCGAGACCAGGATCGAGGCGGCATCGTAAAGCCTCAGACCAGGCAGCGCGCCAATCCCGATGTAAAGCGCGTCTTCATTCGTCAACGTGGTCGCGAGCGGACTGAAGACGAACGCCGCGAGCAAGAGGCAGATCAGCGGCGATCGGGGCAAGGCGATCGACCGTCGTCCCGCGTAGATCAGGCACCCCATCAGCGCCGAGAGGTTCGCGATGCCGTACTTGTCCAAGGCCGGAACGACCGGCAGATCGAAGCTCGCGGTCGGGGGAAGCACCATGTAGCCGCCGACGATAGTCCAGATCAAAGCCCGCTCGACGCTCAACCGCGCGAAGAGCCACAGCGACACACCGGGCCATGATGCCAAGACGAGGTAGGCAAAGATATTCGGCATGGACGATGCCCCTTTCGTGCGGGCAATTCAGATTTGCAGCGCCCTGCTCTCGACGCGCGAGACCCGGCTCCTGACGGGCGCGCCGACCGTCTGGCGTGACCGCGGCGCGGTGAGGGACCGGGGCGGTGCCAACATCCCCTCCGCGATCAGAAGATCGGCAGGTCCCAGGTGTCCACCACTTCGGCCATCTCCTCGAAGGACAGCACCTTCTGGTCGATCAGCATCAAGGACGCGGGAATTCCCACGATCACGAACAAGAGGGCCACCCCTCGCCCCAGGCGCCTGCGGCGTGTTTCCCAGATCGTCGCCACATGCGGCAGCGCAATCGTGGGCACTGTGCCCAAGGCGCGCTGGAACCGGCTGGTCGAGCGAATCACCGGGTTCGCAAGCTCGAGCAGGAAGATCACCCCGAAGGCCAGCGCGATCGAGGCGATGCTTCCGGCGAGCACGATCTTCTTGCGGCTGGGTTCGACCGGGTGGTCGGGGACGAGCGCGCTTTCGAGCACCTCGAAACGTTCGGCCTGGCGGTTGGCCTCGAGCCGCTGTTCGACCTCCGCCTCGGCGCGCCCCTGGATCGCGGCGTCGAGTTGTTGCTGCAACTGCTCGCGACGGCGGGCGAAGGCGGCCAGCTCCTGTTCGACCCCGGGCGTGGTCTGGATCTGCTCGTCCAACCGGGCCCGCCGATCGGCGATCGACGCAATCTGTTCGTTCAGAAGCGCGACCTCGTCCTCGATCAGCACGCGCTGGCTGTCCGTGCGTTGCTGCGACAGGGCGGTCTCGTTCTCCTCGAGGGCCGCGATCTCGTTGCGCAGGCGCGGGATGTTGAAATGTCCCGGCGCGGTGGCCAGCAGGCGCGACAGGTCGATCTTCAGCCGGCTGATCTCGAGGCTCACGGGATCGGGCGCGCCGGTGTCGCCCAGCGGGCCGATGTCGCCCTGCTCCAGGATCGCCACCTGCCGGTCGAGCGCCAGAAGCTGCCGCGAGATCTCGCGCGCGTCTTCGTCGAGGCGCACGATCTCGTCGCGCTTGAATTCCAGCCCCTCGGGAAGCGAATTCGCGTTGGCGTACTTGAACTCCAGAAGCTGCGTGTCGAGATCGGCGATCTGCTGCGCGAGGCGTTCCTCCTCTCGCCGGAAGAACGCCAGCGTCTCGGCCGTGCGCGTTTCCCGGTCGCGCAGGTTGCGCTCCATAAGGCGGCTCACGAATTCGTTCGCGACGAGTGCCGATTGCTCGGCCTCCGCCAGCCGGGTCGTGATGATCAGCGCCGAAGGCTCGCCCGCCAGCCCGTTGGGCAGCCGCATCCCGGGGACGCTTTCCAACCGGAAGGCAAGGCGCATGAGATGTATGCGCTCCGCGGTGGTGATGTCGGCAGCCTCGAAGAGACCGTACTTGTTCGCGACCTCGAGCAGGTTGTCGCGGGAACTGAGCTGCTGCTCGATCTGCTGGATCCGCTGGGCGGTCGTCTGCATCGTGCCGGGATCGCCCCGGTCGGTGGCGATTTGCGGGCGCTGGATCTGCACCACCGCCGCGGCTTCGAACACCTGGCTGAGGCTCAGCGCGTACCACACCGCCCCGAGGCTGCCCAAGCCTGCGATCAGGCAGAACAGGAAGAAACGCCGCATCACCATGCGGAAAAGATCGCGGATGATCGAAATCTGGTCCATGAAAGCCCTGTTTCAAATAAGCGACCCGTGCCTGGAAATGCGTCATCGGTCGCGGGTTATCGAAAATTCAATTACGTATGGTCCCGGGTCATGAAATTCCGGTATTCAATATGGGTTTCCGGTCCGATCCGCCGCTGACGCGGTCCGGCGCGGTCCGGGTTGAAGCACTTTTTGCAAGATCGGATTTTATCATGAAAATCGGTTACGTCATCAATTCCTATCCGATGCCGTCGCACAGTTTCATCCGCCGCGAGATCCTCGCGCTGGAACGGCAGGGCGTCGAGGTGGCGCGTTTCGCGATGCGCACGGACCGGGACCGGCTGGTCGATCCCGGTGATCTGGCCGAGCTGGACAAGACCGAACTGGTCCTGGAACGCGCGGGAAGTCTGGGGCTTGCGCGGTCCCTGCTGGGCGCCTTGTCGCGGGATCCGCGCCGGTTCGCGCAGGCGTTGCGGCTGGCGGTCACCCTGGGACGCCGCTCGGACCGCGGCGTGCTGCGCCATCTGATCTACCTCGGCGAGGCGAGCTACCTGTTGCGGCGATTCGCGCAACGGGAGCTGACCCACGCGCATGCGCACTTCGGCACCAACTCGACCAGCGTGGTGCTGTTGATGCACAAGCTCGGCGGGCCGGCCTACAGTTTCACGGTGCACGGGCCGGAAGAATTCGACGCGCCCACCAGTATCGGCCTTCCGATCAAGCTTGCGCACTGCGCCTTCGCGGTCGGGGTCAGCGCCTTCGGGCGCAGCCAGCTGTGCCGCTGGACCGACCCCGACGGCTGGGACAAGCTGAAGATCGTGCACTGCGGGATCGACCCCACGCGCTTCGAAGAGCCCGTGCCCCTGCCCGGAGGCGCCTTGCGCGTGATCTCGATCGGGCGTTTCGTGGAACAGAAAGGGCAGCTCGTGCTGCTCGATGCGCTCGCGCGGCACCGGGCGGCGGGGGGGCATGCCACGCTGACGCTGGTCGGCGACGGTCCTATGCGCGCCCTGATCGAGGCACGGATCGCAACGCTGTCCCTTAAGGACGCTGTCACCCTGACGGGCTGGGTGTCCGAAGGGGACGTCGAGGAGCTGATCGGTCGGTCGCATCTTCTTGCAATGTCCAGTTTTGCCGAAGGCCTGCCCATGGTCATGATGGAGGCGATGGCCATGGGGCGCCCCGTCTTGGGGACCTATATCGCAGGCATCCCGGAGCTGGTGACGCCCGAGACGGGGTGGCTCGTTCCCGCCTCCGATGCGGAGGCGATGGCCAGCGCGCTCGACCGGATCGCCGCCGCAGGGCCGCAGGTCTGGGCCCGGATGGGCACCGCTGCCCGCGCCAGGGCCCTGGCCCGTCACGACATCGACCGCGAAGCGGCGCGGATCGCGCAGCACATCCGCGCGGCCGCCTCGTGACCGCGCTCGGCCGCGCCCCTCAGCACCCGGTGGCGCGCAGAACGACGCGCACCGTCTTGTGGATCACGGCAAGGTCGGTGCGGAATGAGACGGACCGTGCGTAGGCGTCGTCATAGGCCGCGCGCGCGGCGAAGGACGTGGCATTGCGATCGGACACCTGCCAGGACCCGGTCACGCCGGGATAGAGGGCATAGTAGCTTCGACCGGGATAGAGCACTTCCTGTCCTGCCATCATCGGGCGCGGTCCGACGACGCTCATCTGGCCCGAGAGCACGTTGAGGAACTGGGGAAGCTCGTCCATCGACGTGCGCCTCAGGATCCGGCCGAACCGGGTGATCCTGGGATCGTCGGTCAGCTTCTGCTTGTCGTTCCATTCCTCGCGGGCCCGGGGGTCGGCGGCGAGATGGGCCTCGAGCCGCGCGTCGGCGTCCGGGACCATGGTCCGCAACTTCCAGATCCAGAAGAGCCGGCCGTTCCGGCCCACCCGCCGCTGCGTGTAGAACGGGGCGGCCCCGTCAAGCGACACGATCAGGGCCAGAACGCAGATGACAGGAACGAGCACCGGCAACAGCAGGAGCACGAAGAAGATGTCGAAGATCGGTTTGCCCAACCGACCGTAGAACTTGCGCGGTTGCGCAAGCGACGAATGGTAGTCGGGATGAGAGGCAGTGACCTGCGTGCCGTAATCACACAGGCGCACCTGAGATTCAAAATCAGCCAAAACGAATAGTCCCCACAATATAGTCTTTTTGGCAGAGCGCCCCGAAAAAATGGGTCGCTCGACCTGCCAAGAAATATCCGCCTGGCAGGGCGGTCGCTCAAATAAAATGCCGGCTTACGCCTTCAATAAGACGTATTTAAACCATAAATCCGACACGACCTATAGGTCAATTTTCCGTGAGAACATATATTTCGCTTGCACCACATCTACGCTCATAGTGTCTAATATCACTACATATAGTATGTATGGCGCAACAATGATGCCCTTCTGCTCTACGAGCGGCGTCGGGTCGGCCGAATTTCCGGCCATCTCGCAGTTTCTTCGAATCGGCTCTCGGGGCCTCCGACAAGCGATTGTCTCCAGACGCGCAACATCGGCGGAAACATGCGGGAGATATTCGAACGGGACGGCGGAAACTGCCCGATCGGCCTCCCGCGACACTTCGCGCCTCTTGTCGCATGGCAAGGGTTGGTGCACCATTCGAGCGCTTGTTAAATTTTTGTTAGGGTTTGCTTTCTAGCGTTGCGTTAAGGATTTATCGACGACGTTACGTCCGCAACGGGGCGAACCTGGACTGGAGAATGCACCTTTGGGACACGTCATCTTGGGGGCCATCGCCGGGTATATCGTCGGATTTGTGATTGTGGTCACGGGATATGGCTGGACGGCGGGTTTTGTGGGCCTTGTCGCCAGTGGCACGCTCGTCGCGATCGGATCCGCACTCTGGGCGGCCCGCGTCTCCGGATTGAGACGGCGCTGCACCGGTAAGAACAAGACCCCATGCCCGCCGGAGGATCCGTCGGCCAACAGGATCTGAGCCGGGCGGCCTGCCGTCAGCCTCGGTCGGTCAGCACATCGGCCGCGACCCGTTGCAAGGCGGCGGCGGTTTCGGGTGGCACCGCGTGCCTGTTGTACGAGGCAAGCGGGACACGATGCGGCAGGCCCACTGGATCGATGCCATAGATGCTGGCGACCATGACCAAGGCTACGAAATAAGCCCCCGTCGCGTTGGTATGGATGCTGTCGTCGAACAGATCGTCGATGGCGGCGACACCGGGCACGCGATCGGCCGCGATGGCATCGGCCAATGCGCCCATCGCCTGTCCGGCCGGAATGACGCGCATCTTCGGGCTTCCCGGGGCCCTTTGCGCATTTACCTCGTCCACGATTCCCTGCCAAAGCCCGCGGTCCGCGTCGAGCCGCGCGCGCCAGGCCACGTCGTCCCCCTCGTCCCACTGGACGTCGACGCCGGTGCCGCTGCGCAGATCGTGCCAGGTCTCGTAGAGGAACACCTGCGCGCCGGCGTTCGCGCCGGTTGCAAGGGCGTGAAACTTCGCCGCGGTCCCCACGCTGTCGCTGTATGCAAGATGGTTGGCCAGCGGGATCGCCTCGGTCAGGACCACCGCGTCGAAGCGGCCGGAGGGAAGCACGGCCCGCGCGTCGACCCCCTGCGCCTGGGCGCTGTGCTGCCAGTTGTACAGCATCGGCGCGCCGTTGGTGATCTGCGCCTCGGTGCGACCGGCCCCGCCCGCATGGGCCACGAAGGCCTGCACGATGGTCGGAATGTCGAAGGCGATGAGCGAATGGCCGATGAAAAGCGTGTCGCCATCCGTGTCGACCGGGTCGGCTGCAGTCGGTGCGGTGAGAAGAAGAGCGAACACGAGGGCGATAGACGTCTTCATCGAAAAGATCCTTGGCAAAATACGGGCGGGCTGCGGCGCGAGAATATGAGTGCGCCTGGAATGAATGGGACCATTCCAGCGTCCACCGCTCGCTGCGTCAAGGTGCATCTTACCGAACAGAAAACTTGCGCGGCGCCCGGTGCCCGTGCAGATTGCGGGAATACCTGAATTATTTTTTAGCACGAGATCATCATGCCGTTCCGGAAAGCGGAAGACCGCGTGGGCCAGACCGTTTCGCAGCCTGTCACCACGGCACAGATCGCGGCCGTTGCCATCGGCCGAAACGAGGGGGCCCGCCTGAAGGCCTGCATGGCCTCTTTGCAGGGGAAGTTCGGGCGCATCGTCTATGTCGATTCCGGTTCCACCGACAACAGCATCGCCATCGCCGAAGCCGCCGGGGCCGAGATCGTGCGGCTGGCGGAGGATCGCCCCTTTACCGCGGCGCGGGGGCGCAACGCCGGCATGGCGGCCTTGCCGGAGGATCGCATCCGCTACGTCCAGCTGCTCGACGGCGATTGCGCCTTGCAGCCCGGCTGGCTGCCGGCGGCACGGTCCTTCCTCGACGCCCACCCCGATTGCGCGGTGGTCTGCGGTCGACGGCGCGAGCGGCGGCCCGATGCCTCGGTCTACAATCGGCTCTGCGACGAGGAATGGAACACCCCCGTGGGACAGGCCAAGACCAGCGGCGGCGACGCGCTGGTCCGCCTGGACGCGGTGCGCGCGGTGGGTGGCTTCCGTGACGACCTGATCGCGGGCGAAGAGCCCGAGATGTGCATGCGCTTGGCCCGCGCGGGCTGGTCGGTCTGGCGCATCGACGAGGAGATGACGCTCCACGACGCCGCCATGACGCGGTTCTCGCAATGGTGGCGCCGGTCGAAGCGCAGCGGACATGCCTTTGCGGAAGGTGCCTTCCTGCACGGTGCGGGTCCCGAACGGCTCAAGGTGGCGGAGCTGCGCCGCACGCTGTTCTGGGGGGGTGCCCTGCCCGTCGTGGCGCTGGCGGGTGCAGCGCTGGTGTCGCCCTGGGCGCTTTTGTTGCTTCTGGCCTACCCCGCGCAGATCCTGCGCATGACGATACGCGACGGCGGTGGACGCAACGCCCTGGTGTCCGCCTGCTTCCTGACCTTGGGGAAATTGCCGGAAACGCTGGGAATCGCGGAATTCCACATCCGCCGCAAGATCGGGCAAAGATCGTCACTCATTGAATACAAATAGGCCTTCGGCATTCCGTACCGAGGCACGCCGAGGGACAGATTTGCCGCGCTGCTTCGGAAAACGCGGATAGCGAAAATCTGCCTGTTCGATCGGCGCAACACATTGGACTTCCCGGCGTGTCGTTCCGAATGCATGCTGGGCTTGGCAATGCCGCCTTATCCCCCGTCGCCAATCGACGGATCACGCCTGTGGGCCGGGAATGTGTCCCTGCCCCGTTTCCCGCTGCGGTTCCTGCTCGACACTTGTCCTTTTCGGGCAGGGGTCATAGCATTCCGGCGGTGTCGCGCCATTATTTCGCCGCGGCATGATATATTTCAATATCGATTCAGGCAGGTCTTCCGATCTGCAAAAGGACTAATTTCTTGGAAGAATTCGACTATATCGTTGTCGGGGCGGGATCCGCCGGCTGCGTGCTTGCCCGACGGCTGTCCGATCACGCGGACGTCCGCGTGCTTTTGATCGAGGCGGGCGGCCCCAATTCCCACCCTTTCGTGGCCATGCCCAGGGGCTTTCACAGGATCTCGGCCAAGCCAGGTTATTTCTGGGAATACAAGCTCAGGCCCGCCCGTGATCGCGCACCCGAAACCTGGCGCTACGGCAAGGGATACGGCGGTGCGAGCGCGGTCAACGGCATGTGGTACATGCGCGGAACGCCCTCCGACTTCGAGGCTTGGCGGACGGCGGGAAACCCGGGCTGGGGCTGGAGCGACATGCAGCGGGTCTATGGATCCCTCGAAAGCTACAGGGACTGCGGGGCGCATGCCTCGCGCGGTGTGGACGGCCCGTTGCAGGTCACGCGAAGCGTCTATCGCTCGCCGGTGGTGGAGGCCATGCTCGAAGCCGGGGCGGAAATGGGCCTGCCCGTCCTGGAGGACATCAACCAGCCCGATACCGAAGGGGTCGGCCTCTCGCAGTTCTCGATCGACCGGATGGGCCGCCGGGGATCCAGCTACTCGGTCTTTATCAAGCCGGTGAAGGCGCGCCCGAACCTGGTCGTACGCCACGGGATCGAGGTCAAGCGCATCGAGATCGTGGACGGCACCGCCCGTGGCCTGGTCTGCGACGACGGCGGGCGCGAGCGGATCTACCGCACGAGGGGAGAGATCATCCTGGCCGCGGGTGCGATCCAGTCGCCCAAGATCTTGCAACTCTCGGGCGTCGGCCCCGCCGCGGTGCTTGCGAAAGCCGGCGTTCCGCTGGTTCACCCGCTGGAGGCGGTGGGACGGAACCTGGGCGATCACCCGATGGTCTCCATCACCTTCGAGCTCGACAACGACGAGAAGATGCATCGCGAGTTTACCACTTACAGGCTCTACTTGCGGGTCTTGCAATATTACCTCGGACTGAAGGGGTTCATGGCGACGGGGGCGGTGCCGGTCACGGCCATGATGTCGGACGGTGGCGACACGCTCTGGCCGGGCATCCAGCTTGGCATGGTCCCCATCGCGGTCGAGGATCGGCACCCCCGCCGCGGGATCCTGTCGCGCAAACGCAATGCGACCCGGCCCGCGGTCATGTTCCTGGGCTACCTGCTGCGCCCGAAGGTGCGCGGAACGGTCGAGATCGCCTCGCCCGATCACCGCGCGACGCCCGAAATCGCGATGGACTGGACCGCCCATTCCGAAGATCGCGCGGCCCACGCCAGGATCGTCCACGAGATCCGGCGCTTCGCGCGGACCCGCGCGCTGTCTGCCTTCCTCGGCGCCGAGGTCCCGCCGGCACAGGGCCACGCATCGGTCGCGGGCGTCGACGACGCGGTCGAGGTCCCCGTCGCGTCGGGTTTTCACGGGAACGGCAGTTGCCGGATGGGACCCGATCCTGCGAGCGACGTGGTGGATCCGCAGTTGCGGGTTCACGGCCTGAAGGGACTGCGCGTCGCCGACGCGTCGATCATGCCGACGCCGGTGTCGGGCAACACCAACGCAACCGCCATGGCGATCGGCGCGCGCGCGGCAGAGTTGATCCTGGCCGCCCGGCAGCGGACTGCCCCGCTTGCGGCGCAGGCAAGCTGACGGACCCCCTGCCCCTTCGGACGGACGCGGCCCCTGCCCCGGCGCGCGGACCGCGTTGGGCGGACGGCGCCCGTTACCTGCGGTTCAGGCGCGAAAGCAGGTTGCGGCCCATGCAGCAGACGATCGGCAGCACGTAATCCCGGACCACCCGCAAGCTCGCCTCGCTGCTACACACATCGTTGGAACCGGGCCGCGCCCTACTGAGGAACTTGCCCGGGGGAAAGGTGAATCCCGATCAGACGATTCGGCCGGGGCGCGGGGCCTGCGTTGCCGCGAAAGTGATGATGTTGCTCCGGTGTCGTGAAGGTCTGCACATGCAGGGGCAAGCCAAGGCGAACGGGCGCGCAACTTTCAGACGATCCAGAACAACCAATCTAATCCGAAGGTTGCACCGTCTTTCGTCTGCTTAGTGGGTGCCGATCTGCAGGGGCGGGTGATTCGCTTTCAAATTTGCAACCTCGGGAAGACACGCAAGTCTCGCGCAATGGTGAACGCACCGACCGTCACCAGCGCGACAGGCCTAGCCGATTGGAATCGAAAGACTTATCCAGATTATGTCGGGAATGGGGCGCAACGGCAGCATTTGATTGTTTTTTAAGCCGCCGGATGATATGCATAATATATTAACAAAGAATGAATTTCAGTCATCTTTTTTAGCCTGCCCCGGCGAGTGTTTCGCCGCGGTGGAATGTTCGCCGGGGTATTTTCGCGGCTAGATTGGTTGATTGCGTCGAGCAGGCAGATACGCCGGTGGTCCGGTACCAAAGCAAGCGACGCGTCGGGCGTTCACATGCCCGCGGGGTCGATTGCCATTTCGAACTTCGACCGACTGTTGCAGGTCCGGCAGACCTGCCCCGAGCTGCGGTCAGATCCACGACAACAGCGCACCCATTGCCCGGGTAATCCCGTTTCGCACGGCCGCAAGGTAACCCGGGCGCTCGCCCCGGCCGCAGTCCGTCCGAGAACGGGATGAGCCCAACCCATGAAGTAGACCACTTCAGTCGGGGCACTTCACCCCTTGGGATCCTGGTGGATCGGATCCACCCAGTAGACTTCGCTCGGCTCTTCTACGGGATCCACGTCGGTGATGTTCACCACGACCGCTTCGTTGTCCGAACGCATCAGCACGCATTCGAGCGTCTTGTCCGGTTCGGCGTTGATTTCCTGATGCGGGCAGTACGGGGGAACGAAGATGAAATCGCCCGGTCCGGCTTCCGCCACGAATTGCAGACGCTCGCCCCAGCGCAGCCGCGCCTTGCCGCGCAGCACGTAGATCACGCTTTCCAGCTCACCGTGGTGATGCACGCCGGTCTTGGCATCGGGTTCGATGGCGACCGTGCCGGCCCATATCTTCTGTGCCCCGACGCGCGCGTGATTGATGGCGGCCTGCCGGTACATGCCCGGCGTCTGCGCCGTGTTGTCGTCCAGCTGATCGCCCTTGATGACGCGGATCCCGTCGTGTTTCCAGCGATCGTCCGCAGTCTTAGCGTGATGGTGGTCATGTGCCATTTGCGTCGGACTTTCCTTACCGTTTACCCGTCTGCCGGATCGCCGGACAAGATACGGCAGATGACCGGCATCTTGCGATATATGGGCAGGCCCCCCGGTCCTTGCCGCAGTAAGCCTGACCCGATCCCGTAGGTCTGCCGACAGGATCACACGAAGGTCGACCCGGTTCAATATTCGTCGCACCGCGCGCATGGCCAATGCTGTGGAAGCACCCCGTCAGGGCGCGATCCGGATCTCGCCGTTCTCTTCCTTGACCGGCACGGGGTCGAGACCGCAGGGCGCTCCTTCGACGGCCGCACCGCTGTCGGCGTCGAAACTCGCCCCGTGGACGGTGCACAAAAGCTTGGTTCCGCAGGCCGAAAGCACCTGATCGCCGCGGTAGTTCAGCGGCAGGTACTGATGCGGGCAGGCGTTGACGTAGGCCCGCAGACCTTCCGCCTTGCGCAGAAGGATCATCGGCAGCGCGCCGTTCGGGCTGGTCACCTCGACGGACGTGACGGACATGACCGCATCGCTTGCGCAGACAAAGGTTCCGGCAGGCGGGGCAGAGGCGTAATCGGTCCAGGGCACGGGCGGTTCCGCGAAGTCGGGGCCGGCGAACCGGCCCCTTGCCCGCATCACTCCGCCGGCTCGGCCTTGAGCACGCCGCGACGCACTTGGTCTTCCTCGATCGACTCGAAGAGCGCGCGGAAATTACCTTCGCCGAAACCGTCGTCCCCCTTGCGCTGGATGAACTCGAAGAAGATCGGCCCGATCACGGTCTTCGAGAAGATCTGCAGCAGGATGCGGGTCGTCCCGCCGTCGACCACGCCTTCGCCGTCGATCAGGATGCCGCGGTTCTGCATGCGCTCCAACGGTTCGGTGTGGCCTTGAACGCGCTTGTGGGACATCTCGTAGTAGGTCGCGGGCGGGGCGGGCATGAACTCCATCCCGGCCTGCGCGATCTTGTCGGTTCCGCCGTAGATGTCCTCCGAGGCGATGGCGATATGCTGGATCCCCTCGCCCTTGTATTCGCGCAGGTATTCCTCGATCTGGCTATGTTCGTCGGTGCTTTCGTTGATCGGGATGCGGATCTTGCCGTCGGGCGAGGTCAGCGCGCGCGACACCAGCCCGGTCTGCTTGCCCTTGATGTCGAAGAACTTGATTTCGCGGAAGTTGAAGGTCTCGCTGTAGAAGCGGTACCAGGTGTCCATGTTGCCGCGGATTACGTTATGGGTCAGGTGGTCGAGGTAGTAGAACCCGAATCCCTCGGGCCGGGGATCGGCCTCTCCCAGCCAGTCGAACTCACGGTCGTAGCAGCTGCCTTCGTCACCGTAGGTATCCACGAAATACAGCAGCGATCCACCGATGCCGATCACGGCGGGCACGTCGAGCGACTTGCCCGGGCCGGTGTACTCGGTGGCGCCGAGGTCGACCGCCCGCTTGAGCGCCCGGTTCGCGTCCACAACGCGCCAGGCCATGGCGGGGGCGCAGGGGCCGTGGTCTGCCACGAAGGCCGCCGCATGGCTGTCCGGTTCCGCGTTCAGAAGGTAGTTGATGTCGCCCTGGCGGTAGAGGGTGATGTCCTTTGTCTTGTGTTTCGCGACGGTTGCGAAACCCATCTGCCGGAAGATCTTGTCCAGTTGCTCGGGCGCGCGGTGGGCGAATTCGACGAATTCGAAGCCATCGGTGCCAGCGGGGTTCTCGGGCGTGATCGTGGCTTTCGGGGCGTCGTGGGGGAAGGGTCCCATGGCTTTGTCTCCTCGCAGTGTTCCGGTCGATCTTAGCTGGTTCACCATGCAAGGTCCGCGTATAGTGATGCACGGTGGCGCGCCTTTATGCATGACTTCGCCCGATTGAGGTGCCAGGATGCACGAAATGCGCATGGATCAATTCGATATCTCGATTCTCGTGGCCCTGCAGGACGATGGCGCGATGACCAATGCCGCGCTGTCCGAACGGGTGAACCTGTCGGCCAGCCAGGTCTCGCGCCGCCGTCAGGCGCTGGAAGCGGCCGGGGTGATCGAAGGTTACGCCGCCCGCCTCAATCCGCAGAAACTCGGCTTCGGCATGCGGGCGATGACCCGCATCAACCTGCGCCACCATGGGCAGGAGCGCGAGGACGAGTTCGCCAGATTCATCGCCGAACGCCCAGAGATCGCCATGGCCTTTTCCGTCTCGGGCGATGCGGATTACGTCCTGGACATTCGCGTCGCCGATCTCGATGCCTTCGCCACCTTCATCCACACGTTCCTGCTGCCGCATCCGCAGGTCTCGCAGGTGCGATCCGACATCGTCTTGCGGACCATGAAGGATCGCCCCGGCCTGGTCTTCCCGAGTTAGGCGACCGGTCTTTCTCTCCGGCGCCGGGCCGGATCACGCCGCGCGCATGGGCTCAGACCACCTCGGCACGCGCCAGTGCCAACCCTTTGTCCAGCAGCGCTTGCGCCAACTCCGGGTCTTCCGCCTCGGCATAGACGCGCAGTTCCGGCGCGTTGCCGGACAGGCGCAAATGCAGGATGTCGCCGGACGCATGGGTCATCCGTGGCCCGTCGGTCACGTCGAGCGCCGCAGGCGCGCCGTCCCAAAATGCGGCCCGGGCCCGGTCGTCTTGGGTCAAGGTCTTAATCCAGGCCGCGGCACGGGTGCGGTCGATGCCTTGCAGGCGGTCGGCCAGGGCCACGCGGCGCGGCAAGGCGGCGACGAGCGTGGAGAGGGGCGCGCCGCGCGCGGCCAGAAGCGGGGCGATCAGCGGCAGCACCGCGTCGCGGGTCGGCAAGGCAGGCAGGGGGCCCGCGTCGAAGCCCAAGAGGACGCCGCCGTTCGCCTCGAACCCCACGACGCGTGCGGGGGCCACGTCGGCCATGCCCGCGATGACGTAAGGCGAACCGACGCGCGTGCGCCGCACCTGCGCGAACCCCATCGCGTCGAGCGCGGTGGTCGAGGTCACCGGCGTCACCACGTGGGTCGCGCCGAGATGCCGGGCGGTGATCGCGCCGAGGAGGTCGCCGCGGATGACCTCTCCGGTTTTGTCCGCGAGCAAGGGACGATCGGCGTCGCCGTCGGTGGAAAGGATCGCGTCGAGCCCTTGCGCCGCCCAGGCCTTGAGCCGCGCGCGGGTCGCAGGATCCACGGCTTCGGTATCGACGGGCACGAAGGTGGTGGCGCGGCCCAGTTCGGTGACCTCTGCCCCGAAGGCGCGCAAAATCTCCGCCAGCAGATCGCGCGCGACGCTGGAATGGGTGTAGAGGCCAAGCCGCAGGCCGCGCAGCGCGCCCGCACCGAAGGCGTCGAGATAGCGCGCCCGATAGCCCGTGAGCGCCCGCGCGGCGGCCGCCCGGTCGATCTCCACCCCCTCCCCGAGCACCGGGGCGGGGGTGCGGGCGGCCGTCACGATGGCGGCCTCGTCGGGCTTGTCGATCTCCGATCCGCCGCGACGATAGAACTTCAGCCCGTTGCGGTCGGCGGGGATGTGGCTGCCGGTGACCATGATGGCCCCGGCCCCCTGCGCCTGGGCCGCCAGCGCCAGGGCGGGCGTGGGCAGCGGCCCCAACCGGACCGGCTGCGCGCCCGCCGCGCGAACCGCACGGGCCGCGATCTGCGCGATCTCGGGTGAGGAGGGGCGCAGG
>NZ_SELQ01000007.1 GCF_004145405.1 Salipiger sp. IMCC34102 | reverse complement strand
GCGCGCCTCTCCTCCCCGGAGGCGCGCGCGACAGGGCCGCCCCCCATCCCCTAGAACAGACCCAGACACCGCCCCCCGGGAGACACCTCGCATGCAAACACCCACGCGCCAAAGCACGCTCGTCGCCGACGGTGCACCATGCCCGATCCCGGCCACCCGCCTTCTTCCCGTCTGACCTCCGAAAGGATACCGATCATGCCGCACGTCACCCTCGTCGTTCCCGCCTACAACACCGCCCGCACCCTGGAGGACACGCTCTCGGCCCTGCTGGCCCAGACCTTCCGTGATTTCGAGATCGTGGTCGTCGACGACGGGTCCACCGACAGCACCGCCTCGGTCGTGCGCAGCCTTCAGCGTGATCCGCGCCTGCGGCTCGTGCAGCAGCGCAACCGGGGCCTTGCCGGCGCGCGCAATACCGGCATCGCCGAAGCCAAGGGGGCGCTGATCGGGTTCTGCGACGCCGACGACCTGTGGGAGCCGTGGAAGCTTCAGGCGCATGTCCGGCACCTGAACGACAATCCGCAGGTCGGCGTCAGCTACGCGGGCTCCGCGCTGATCGACGACGAGGGCGCCTTTCTCAAGCAGGCCCAGCGTCCGCGCCTGACCGGTATCGACGCGGCCCATATCCTCAAGCGCAACCCCATCGGCAACGGATCGGCCCCCGTGATCCGCCGCGCGGTCTTCGATGAGATCGCCTATCGCCCGGCCTTCGAGACGCGGCGCGATTGGTACTTCGACGAGACCTTCCGCCAGTCCGAGGACATCGAGTGCTGGATGCGCATCGCGCTGACCACCAACTGGCAGTTCGAAGGCGTCCCCGGCCTGCTGACCCGCTACCGTATCAGCGCGGGCGGCCTTTCTGCCGCGACCGACCGGCAACTGGCCTCGTGGGAGCGGATGATCGCCAAGCTGACGCCACTGGATCCGGCCGTGATGACCCGCCTTGCGCCGACGGCGCGCGCGTACCAGCTGCGCTACCTGGCGCGCCGGGCGGTCAGCGACGGGGATGGCGAACGGGCCTGGCAGATGGTCGCCCGTGCCTTCGCGCAGTCCCGGGTGCCGCTGATCGAGGAGCCGGTCAAGACCCTGACCACGCTGGCCGCCGCCGCCGTGCTGCGCCTGGGCGGGCAGGCCATCACCGCCTCGTTTCTGCCGCTGAAGGCGCAGCGCTCGTGAGCCGCCGTCCCGTCGTTCTGCACTTGGTCGACGACACCACCGCCGGAGGGGTCATGCGTGTCGTCGATTTCCTCGTGGGTTCGGACCGTCTGCAGGCGCAGGCGTGCCACGTCACGCGGCAGGTCGCCCGCGGCGGCCTGAAGCCCGAGCGGCTGAAGGCGGACATGATCGTCTCTCACCTGACGCTGAACTGGCGCGGTCTGCCGGGGCTCGCCGCCCTGCGGGCCGCCAATCCCGGAACGCCGATGATCCACGTCGAGCACAGCTACACCGCCGGTTTCGTTGCCCACAACGTGGCAAGGCCCGGGCGCTTCTTCACCATGCTGAAGCTGGGGTTCGCGGTCTTCGACAGGATCGTGGCCGTGAGCGAGGCCCAGGCCGAATGGTTCGAACGGATGGACCTGTGCCGTGCGGCCAAGATCAAAGCGATTCCGTCCTGCGTCGATCTTTCGACCTTCCGCGCGCTGCCGGCGCGCTCAGGCCCGGTCCGGGTCTTCGGGGCGATCGGGCGGCTCGAGCCGCAAAAGGGATTCGACACACTCATCACCGCGTTCCGGGGCCTGCCCGATCCGGATATCGCCCTGCATATCTACGGACAGGGACAGGAAGAAAGCGCCTTGCGGAACCTCGCCGGAGACGACACGCGCATCCACTTCAAGGGGTTCGCCAAGACGCCGACCACCGCCTTCGCATCCGTCGACGCGGTCGTGATGCCCTCGCGGTGGGAGGCCTACGGCCTCGTGGCGATCGAGGCGCTGGCCGCCGGTCTTCCCGTGATCTGCGCGAACGTGGACGGGATGATGGATCATGCGGCCTGTGGTGCGACGGTGCTGCCCTTCGGCTCCGCGACCGAGGCGCGGCAGGCGCTGGACCGCGGCCTTGTCCCGAAGACGCCGCGCCCGTCGAAGGCCCGGCAGGGCGACGCGCTGGAAGAGGCCTTCTTTTCGTCCTGGGGCGATCTGACCGCCCGTCATTGTGCCCTGGCCGTCTGACGGTGGAAAAGTCCGGCGGCGATTTTCAAGGCCCCGGTTTCGAACGCACCGGCCCGGCATTCCGGCCCGGGTGATTCGGTCCGCCCGCGCGATGTGCGACCTACTAAAGGGGTTTGCCGGTTCAAGGACTAGGCGCGCGCACCGCGCTTGCGCAGAACGTGCAGCGGTTTTCAAAAAACAGGCGCGTCACGGCGACAGCGGGCCTGCGTGACCCCGAAATAGTGTCTCATGGCCCCGTAAGGTTCTAGCGCTTAGCAACGCGACCGCGCCTGGCAGAATGCGCAGCCCGCGCGGTCAGACGCGCCATGTCCCCGCTGCAGGCACCATCGGTCCGATGACCATACCGGCCGCCCTCTGCCGCACGGACGCGGTGCCGCGCGACAACGTCGGGTCGGGGGCCGCGTTGTCGTTGTCGCAGTCCACGAGATCGAGGAAATACGCGACGAAGTCCATTTCGCACATGCGGAACTGGTCTGTGGCGTCTGTCATGGGAACCCTCGGATGCGGCGGCAGGCTGGCCTGTGCAGCCATCCACGAAAACCGGGGCCGAAGTGTGTCGGACAGGTGGCAATACAACTCGTAAACAAGACAACTTTGCCTTTAATGTGTCACATTTTTGCTTCAGCGCGTCGTCCGTCCGGGCAAACCAACCGGCGCAAAAGACCCGTGCAAAGTGCTTAGATCGACATAGGGCCGCGAAGGCTCGATCCTGCGTTCCGGTTCGATTTTCATGCTCTATCGCAGGAAAACATTTCGTGATCGCCCCCGGTCCCGGGGGCGACGCCAAGGGGTGATCGACGGTCAGGGACGTTCACGGGGTGCCCGTTTTGTTTCCAGAACGGGTGCGATCGGATCAAAATCCCCGCTTGGTTGATAAATTTTTGTTTTCGCCTCTTCGCAACAGAACAATTTGTAAACTACGGTAAGGAGGTAATCAGTTTACTAACGGCCAGTGCCCTTATCGAGTTCTCAAGAATTGAACCTTGGAGGGTTCCGACCATGTCATCGCAGGTGCAATCCCAGGGATCGGTTTCCGCCGATCTTGTCGACGGCGGGACCGTCAGCCGGGGGACGCAGGCCGATTGGAACGCCTATGCTTCCGAATACGACCTGCTGTCCGACCACAATCCCGAATACCGGGCCTTGCAGCGGGATTTCGAGGCGTTCCTGGCCACGATCGAAACCCCCGACCGGATCGTCGATATCGGTGGCGGCACCGGCAATTACACCCAGATTGCCGCGCGTTGCTGCCCCGGCAGCGCGATCCGCCTGGTGGAACCGCACGAAGGCATGATCGCCGTCGCACGGCGCAAGCTGTCGGATTTCCGCAACATCACCTATGATACCGCGACGCTCGAATCCGTCGACGCGCCGGGCACGGCGGACCTCGTGGTCTGCGTCCACGCGCTCTACACGATGCCGGACCCGGATCGGCGCCTCGCGGACCTGCGGCGCTTGCTGCGCCCGGGCGGGTGGCTCTATCTCATCGATCTGGGCCGACGCTTGGACGTAAAGGACTGGCGCGCCTACCTCTTTTCGCACCTGCGCCGCGAGCATGGGGTGTTCCGTGCGCTGCGGATCCTCTGGCAGTCCCGGGAGATCGCGAAGCAGAACACGGCGATCGAGCGGGCGCAGACAGAAGGCGTGTACCGGACCCACACGGCAGAGGAGTTCGCGTCGGCCGTCACCGCCGCCGGGTTCGATATCCATCGGCAGGAAACCGTCTATCGGGGCTACAGCGATCTGATCGTGGCCCGGGCGCGTGCCTGAATTCGCCGAGACGAAAGGACCCATCATGAGCGACCGTGTCATCAGCGCATTGAACCGCGCCCAATACCGCGTCCTGACCGAGGAGCAGGACCTCGAGGAAATCTACCGGCTGCGCTACGATTGCTATCGAGCCGAAAACTCCATTCCCGAAAACGAGCGCGGCCTGATGACCGACGCTTACGACGAAACCCCGAATTGCGTGCATGTTGCGGTTGATATCGACGGGGAGATCGCGGCGGCTGTGCGCCTACATCTCGTTTCAAGATTATCGTTCTCTGCGCCGACACTCGAGGTGTTCCCCGAAGTGCTGGACGACGTCGCGCGGGGGCGGACGGTTCTTGATTCGACACGCTTCGTCATCGATCCGTCGGCGCGCAAGAACAAGGTTCCCTTGCATTTCCTTGTTCTGCGGGTCCCGTTCCTCGCGACGATATTTTACGACGTCGACCTGGCGCTGGCCCCGGTGCGGGCCGAACATACCGCGTTCTACTGCCGCTACCTCGGCTACGAGCCTGCGCTCGAGGCACGCAGCTATCCGGGGCTCGCGAAACCAGTCCACCTTCTGACCGCAAAGGTTCGCGAACAACGCGCCGCGGTTCTGGCGCGCACGCCGGTCTTCGGCCCGATGGACGAGATTCCGCAATCCAACATCGATTTCCCCGAGCTTTCCGGAATTTACGCCGCGTCAAAGAAAGGTCGATCCTCGGCGGCCTGAGCATCGGCGTATATTCGCTACTATCCATCGCGGGCGCCAGCCTACTTCGTGAAATACACCTATCCGAATGACTGCCCTGAATTCGGCACCGTTGTGGCGTAATCTGTACGCAGCTAGCTTAACTTTTGACGTAAAGGTTAAATAGCTTGTTATAAAGTTTAACCGGTGAAGGTACTCATGAAGGGCGCAGGTTCCCTCACGGCGGTCTGGGAGAGCTGGTTCAGCTCCCGAGGTCGCGAGCAGAGGATCAAGGATTATCTGATCCTTTCCAAGAAGCTCGTCTGGAGGCGCCAGGCGAGTTTTATTGTCGCGGCGATCCTGTCTGCGTTCTATTTCGACCCCGTCAGGATCATCTTCCTCTACGGGATCGTCGTCATCACCGAGTTCCTCGACGAGCGCCTGGCGCGCCAGGCAGAGGTCTGGGACGGCAAGGACCCGGTGATCGGCCGGGCGATCCTGATCCGCATCGCCCGCAACACCGTCCTGAGCGCCGTGGCAATCTGCGCCTTCATCATCGAAATCGCGATCCAGCAGAAGACGGGCGGCCACTTCATGTCGCTGTTCTTCCTGTTCTCGGCCTCTGTCTTCGCGGCCATGTACAACAGTCAGATGATCGGCATCCTGGTGCTTCGCCTGTCGATCTACGCGATCGGTTTCATCTTCATCGCCTTTCTCGATATTGTGCGCTACGCGCCAGAGCTGAATTCGCCGATCTGGCTCGAATTCTTCACCATCATCTTCGTGCTCTTCTTCGTCGGCGACATGTCGCTGAAATTCTTCCGTGACTACCAGCTGCAGCTCAAGCAGATGCGGGTCATCAAGGCCGAGAACCGGCGGTCGAAGGCCGCGTTGGCCGCGAAATCCCAGTTCCTCGCGACGGTCAGCCACGAGCTGCGCACCCCCCTGACCTCGATCATAGGCTCGCTCGAGCTGGTCAACGGCGGCGCCTTCGGTGAACTGCCCGAGAAGTCCAGGCCCCCGCTCGAGATCGCCGCCCGGAACAGCCGGCGGCTTGCCACGCTGATCGAGGATCTTCTGGACATGCAGAAGATCGAGGCCGGCGAAATGGTCTTCCAGTTCAATCCGATCGACGCGAACGCCCTGGTGAGGGAAGCCATCGACGCCACCGCCGGTTACGCCAGCAAGCTCGACATCCACGTCATAGTCGTTCCCTGCCGCGACGATTCCCGTATCGCGGGCGACCGCAACCGCCTGATACAGGTCCTCAACAACCTGCTGTCGAATGCGCTCAAGTTCTCCGAGAAAGGCGGCACGGTGACGGTGCGGGTCGAGCGGACGGACGAAACCGTCCGCATCTCGATCGAGGACGAAGGTCTCGGCATTCCCAAGGACGCGGAAGAGCGGGTCTTCGGCAAGTTCAGCCAGGTCGATTCCTCCGACGTGCGGCGGGTCGGCGGGACCGGATTGGGTCTGAATATCACCAAGCAGATCGTCGAGCGCCACAACGCCACCATCAGCTATGAAAGCGAGCTGGGCGTCGGTTCCACCTTCTACGTGGTCTTCGATGCCCTGACGGATGCGGCGGTCGAGGAAGACGACCTCGATCCCCTGGTAGAGTTCGACTGAAGCAGGGCGCCCCCGGCGCTATCCGGTTTGCTCCGACTGAAATCGCGATCCCGCAGGGCGCGCGCGCTCACGCCCCGCCGCCGGTCCCGCCCTGCCGTTGCAAGGTCCGGCAGACGGTCTCGCGGGCTAGTCCGGCCTGACCGGAGTGCGATCGCCGAAGGTCAGGCCCGTGGCCGCCTCGTATTCCGCCTCGTCCCAGAAGCCGATCAGGATACCGCCCTCGGCGGCCTTCTTCTGGCGCTCCAGCACGGCGGGCGTGGCGGTGATCCGGGTGTGGTGCCGCGTCGCCCAGTCGAGCAGGGCGGCCTCCATCCGGGCACGCACCTCGCTGTGCTCGGGTATCTCCGAGGCGCCGAGGTCCGTCAGTTCCTGCGGGTCGCCTTGCAGATCGAACAGGACGGGGCGGAAGCCTTCGCAGCGGATGTATTTCCAGCGCCCGTCGAAGATCATCGTGGTATGCGCATGCTCCTGCGGCTGGTCCAGCGTGCGCGCCATTTCGGACCAGTGGTAGTCGTGCTGGCTTATCGCATAGCGGCGAGAAAAGCCCTCCACCCCCTGCAGGATCGGCGCAAGGTCGCGGCCTTCCACCACATGCGGCTTGGGCGGACAGCCCATCGCGGCCATGAAGGTGGGGGCAAGGTCGATCATCTCGACCAGAGCATCCGACACGGTGCCGTGGGCCGCCTTCGCGGCGGGCCGGGGGTCGGCCAGGATCAACGGCACCTTCACCGCCATCTCGTGGTAGAAATCCTTGTCGCCCATCCAGTGATCGCCCATGTAGTCGCCGTGATCCGAGGTGAAGGCGATGATCGTGTTCTCGCTCAACCCGGCCGCATCCATCCAGGCGAATAGCCGTCCGAGGTTGTCGTCGAGTTGCTTGATCAGCCCCATGTAGGCCGGGATCACGTGCTCGCGCACCGTATCGCGCGAGAAGCTGCGGCAGACCCGCGCGTCGAGGTAGGCGCGCATCAGCGGATGATCGGTTTCGCGCTCGGTCTCCGACCGGATCGGGGGCACGATGTGCCGCGCGTCGTACATGTCGTGGTAGGGGGCGGGCACGATGTAGGGCCAATGCGGCTTGATGTAGGACAGGTGACACAGCCAGGGGCGACCGTCGGCCTGCGCCTGGCGCATGAACTCGATCGCGCGGTCGGTCATGTAGGCGGTCTCGGAATGCTCCTCCGGCACGTCGGCGGGCAGGCGCGAGTTCTTGAGCAGCCAGGCCGAAAGCCGCGCGCCGTCCGCGTCCAGCCCGGAATTGGCGAAATCGCTCCACGGGTTGTCCGAGGCATAGCCCTGCGCCACCAGGTAGTCGTCGTAGGCCGACCAGTTCTGGCGCGGCCCGTCGGGGTGCAACCCGTCGTCGCGGTCGAAGGGCTCGAACCCGCATTGCGAGACCTGGACCCCGATCTGGCTGTCGGGGTCGATGCCGAGCCAGGCCATGCCTTCCGCATCCGCCGTCATGTGTGTCTTGCCGACGAGCACCGCGCGGGCGCCCGCGGCGCGCAGGTGATCGCCCAGCGCGGGCTCCCCCACCCGAAGCGGCATGCCGTTCCAGGTCGACCCGTGGCTGCGCACGTAGCGCCCGGTATAGGCCGACATCCGCGACGGCCCGCAGACCGGGGACTGCACGTAGGCATTGGTGAACCTCACCCCGCGGTCGGCCAGCGCGTCGATATGCGGCGTGTGCAGGTGCGGGTGGCCGTAGCAGGACAGGTAGTCGAACCGCAGCTGGTCGGCCATGATCCACAGCACGTTGGGACGGTCGGTCATGGGGTCTCCTCGGTCTCGAAATGCGTCTCGACGGGCAGGCGCAGGAAGGCTTCCAGCCGGTCGAGGTATCCCACGAAGGCGCGGATCTCCTCGGCGGAGAAGACCTCCGCAAGGGCGGCGCGGCGGCGGGCCATGACCGGGGCGGCCCGGTCATAGGCGGCGCGTCCCGCGGGCGTCAGCTTCACGATGGTCTGGCGTCCGTCGCTGCGGTCCCGCGCCATGGTGACCAGCCCCTTGCGGCGCATGTCGGGCAGGGCCCGGCTGAGCAGCGAATGATCCGCCCGCTGGATCACCGCCAGCTGCCGGATCGTCATCGGCCCCGCTTCGTGCAGATCCCACAGGGTGCGCCATTCGACGGTCGAGAGATTCCCGCAACGGGCGAGGAACTTCGCGCCCTGCTGGCGCGACGCGGTATAGACCGGCGGCAGTCGCGAGAAGATGTTCAAATGCTCGCGCGCGATCCGTCCGCGGATCGGATCGGTGGTGCTCTCTTGCGGCTCGGTCATGCGGTGCCTCCCTGCCTGCGATAAGACCCCATCTGATTTTACGTGACAAGTCATATAATTTCTGCAAGGCTTCGGGAAACGCCCCATGTCGGGGCGCCGCGACTTTGGAGGAAGCCGCGGAGTTTTCGGGAGGATAACGATGTTCAAGACCACGATTCTCGGCGCGACCGTGGCGCTCGCCCCGCTGGCTGCCTTCGCGCAGACCACCCTCACGGCAGAGACGACGGCACCCGGCTCGACCCCGCATTACATCGACACGACGCTGGCGGCGGTGCTCGACAGCGCGGGCGTGGCGCAGATGCAGGTCACCGAAGGGGCGACCCTGACCAACTCGGTCCAGGCGGTGGCGGAAGGCCGGCTCGACATCGCACCCGCACCGCTGATCCTGCCGTTCCTGCTGTCGCGCGGGATCGGCCCCTACAGCGGCGTCGGGGAAGAGCAGGGCGCCGCGCTGGCGGAGAATCTGCGCGCGCTCTTCTTCAACGCGGGCTCGGCGCAGATCTTCGCCTATTACAACTCCAACCCGGTCGCGGATATCCGCGATCTCGACGGTCTGCGGATCTGGAACGGCCCGCCGCGCGGGGCGGCACTCACCTCCGGCCGGGCGATGGTCTCTCTGCTGTCGGGAGCGCAGGAAGGGGTCGACTACGAAGGCGTGCAATCGCAATGGCCCGACGCGGAATCGGCCGTCACGGGCGGCTCCGTCGACGCCTGGACCATGCCGGAGGGTCTGCCCTCGGGACGCCAGATCAGCATCTCCGCCGCGGGCGGGATCACCATGCACGACGTGCCCTCCGACCTTCTGGCCAGCGAGCTGGGCCAGCAGATCGTGGCCGCCCCCGGTCATGCCCCGTTCTCGCTCCCGGTCGAGGATGTGCGCGCCGCCTACGAAGGCAACGACATCACCATCGTGACCGACGACGACACCTTCGACAGCTTCGCCACCGCCTTCGCCCAGATCGTCAACGCCGACATGGACGAGGAGCTGGCCTACGACATCACCCGGGCCTACCTCGAAGGCGAGCGGCGCTTCGTCGAAAGCTCGCCGCGCGGGCAGTTCATCATGCTCAGCTTCGGCGATATCGACGGGGTCAGCCAGGGCGCCTGCGGGGCCGTGAACGTCAAGATGCATCCCGGCGCGATCCGCGCCTACGAGGAGGCCGGCCACACCATCGCCGACTGCCTGCGGCCCTGACGGCCTGCCGTCCCCAAGAAAGACGTCCCGACAGCCCCCAGCGAAGGTGCCCGCCATGCTGACCTCCTCCCGTCGTCCGAGCACCGGCCAGACGGTCGCCATGGGCCTTGCCCTGGTGCTCGTGCTGGTCGGCATGGCCAACACCCTGCCGGAAATCGCGGGCCTGCAGGATTGGGCGCGCGAGGTGACGGGACGCCCCTTCCTGCGCCTCTCCGGCTACCCGACGGAGTATTTCTATCCGCCGGTCTTCTTTTTGATGATGGTCATCGTCGCGCTGGATGCCAGCGTCTACCGCGCTTGGTCCGAAGAGAAACCGCACCTGGCCTGGGCGGGGTTCCTGCTGGACGCGGGCCTCATCCTCGCCGCCTTCCTCGCGGCCTTCGGCTACCTGGTGGAGGTCGACTCGGTCTGCCTGATCGACCAGATCACCGGAGAGCGCGCGCGGCTGATCGCGGAAGGGGCCGAACGCTCCGCCGGGGCCATCCCGGGCCTGTCGTTCGAGGCCGAGGTGCCTGCCTGCCAGGCGCGCTTCGGCACCTGGATCATCCCGCTCTTGTTCACGATCATCACGCTGTTCTTTCTCTACAACCTGCGGGTCTGGGGCCTGCCGCTGGTCGCCGTGGCGAGCGTCGTGGTGATCTACACCATCGGCACGGCGCTGATCTGGGCCTTCGATCTGTCCGACAATACTTTCCTGCTGACCAAGCTCGGCGCCGACGGCGGTGACGCGACCGCCGCCGCGATCGAGAAGGCGACCAACGTCTTCACCACCCCAGACGGCTTCATGGGCCGCTTCATGGAGATCGTCGTCAGCCAGGTCTTTCCTTACGTGATCCTGGGCGCGCTCTTCGGGACCTCCGCCGGGGGCGTGTCGCTCATCAAGCTGGCGGTCCGCGCGACCCGGCGCCTGCGCGGCGGACCCGCCCACGCGGCCATCGTCTCCTCCGCCATGTTCGGCACGATCACCGGCGGGCCGGTCACGAACGTGCTCTCCACCGGGCGCCTGACGATCCCGATGATGCAGCGCAACGGCTTCTCGCCGCAGTTCGCGGGCGGGGTGGAGGCGGCGGCCTCCTCCGGCGGGCAGATCATGCCGCCCGTCATGGGGGTCGCGGCCTTCGTGCTCGTGGCCCTGACGTCGGTGCCCTATACCAAGGTCATCACGGCGGCCTTCCTGCCCGCGATGTTCTTCTTCTTCTCGATCTTCCTCGCCGTCGTCTTCCAGGCCCGCCGCGAGCGGGTCGAGGCGATGCGCGTGGTCCCCGACGATCTGGTCATGCACAAGCAGGACTGGCTGAACCTGATTATCATCGTCCTGCCGATCCTGACGATCCTGTTCCTGCTTCTTGGCAACAAGGACGCCGTCAGCACCGGGGTCCTCGCCGGCCTCCTGCCCGGCGGCGTCACCCGCACGATCACCAATGCCACGGGCGATGCCGTCTCGGCGGGGTGGTGGGCGGTCGCGGTGCTGCTGCCCCTGCTGTTCCTCGACCCCGAGACGCGGGCCAGGCCGTCGAAGATCCTGGCCTCCCTCGCGGACGGCGGCATCCTGATCTCGCGCCTGTTCCTGCTGCTCTTCGCCGTGTCGATCATCGCGGCCTTCCTCAACGAAAGCGGCCTGACCGGAGAGTTGACGCGCGCCGTCACCTCCTGGCTGGAACGCGCGCAGGTCCTCTCGCTCTTCGGGTTCGAGATCCGGATCGTCGGCGCCGTCTACCTGATGCTGGCGCTGACCTGCGCCATGCTCTGCGCGATCCTTCTGGGCATGGGGATGCCCACGGTGCCGGCTTACGTGAACGTGGCCCTGCTGCTGGGACCGCTCTTGTCGAACCTGGGCGTCAGCTTCTTCACCGCGCATATGTTCGTCTTCTACTTCGCCGTGGCCTCGGCCATCACGCCACCCGTGGCCATCGCGGCCTTCGCGGCCGCCTCGATCACCCGGACCGAACCGATGCGCACGGGCTTCGCCGCCGTGCGCGTGGGCATCGTGATGTTCACGATCCCCTTCGTCTTCGCCTTCTACCCCGAACTTCTGCTGATCCCCGAGGCCGTCACCATCATCGACGAGACCGGCGCGCGCAGCCTGATCGCCGGCTACACCGGAGAGGTCGACATCCCCGCCCTGGCCCTGCTGTCGCTGCGACTGATCTTCGCGCTCTACCTTCTGGCCTCGGCCCTGGCGCGCTACGACCAGGCCCGCTTGCGCGCGTGGGAGATCGCGCTGCGCCTGGGGTGCGCCGCACTCGTGATGGCCAAGGCCGATCCGGTCATGTGGCTGGGGATCGCGGGTGGCATGGCGCTCGTCGGCCTGCACACCCTGACCGCCCGGAGGATCCATGCAACCGCCAGCGCTTGACTTCGCCTGCCGGCTTACCGTCGAACTCGGCCCAATCCGGGAGATGGGGGCCGGGCGCGCCGGGCAACGCCGGATCATTCCCATTGTCGGCGGGACCGTGACGGGGCCCGATCTTTCGGGACGGATCCTGACCCTCGGGGCGGACTGGCAGACGATCTTCGCCGACGGGGTGGCGGAACTCGACACCCGCTACGGGTTCGAGACCGACGACGGCGCCCTGATCGAGATCGTCAACTTTGGCTACCGCCACGGCCCGCCGGACGTCATCGCCGCCATCGCCCGGGGCGAGGACGTGGCCCATGACACCTACTACATGCGCACCCACGCACGGCTCGAAACGGGGGATCCGCGCTACGCCTGGGTGAACCGCACGCTCTTCGTTGGCACGGGCCGGCGGCAGGCCGCCTGCGTGGTGGTGGACCTCTACCGCCTGGGCTGAGCGAGGCGTCTGGCGCGTCAGCCGTCGATCGCCTCCACGTGGTTCTTCAGCACGTGCCGATAGAGCCCGATGCCCAGTCGTGACATCTGCCCCGATTGCTCCGTCCCGTCGAGCGCGCCGAAGCCGCGGATGTCACGGTCCTTGCGCGCGATCCGGAACCCCGCGCCGATCTCGGACATCCGCGAGAACGCGTTCAGGCGCGCCGCGGCGTCGCTGTCGTCGTCGGTGTCCATGTCGGTCATCAGCAGCATGTGCGCGGGCAACTGGCTGCGCCCGATCCGGCCACGCAACTGGTGCAACTGCGACAGGCCGAAGCGCTCGGCGTTCCAGACGATCATCGTGTTGGCCCGTCCGTTGTCCAGCCCGCTCTCGATGATCGAGGTGGACAGCAGCACGTCGACCTCTCCGGCCATGAAGCGCAGCATGGCATCGGCCATGTCCTCGTCCGTCATCTGGCCATGGGCCACGACGTAGCTGAAATCGACCTTGCGCTCCTTCAGCAGGGCCTCCATCCGCTCGACCCCCGCGATGCGGGGGCAGACGAGGTAGCATTGCCCGTCGCGCGCCGTCTCCCGGGCGATGGCGGCCAGCATCGTGTCCTCGTCCAGCACGCCAAGACGGGTTTCCACCGGCTTGCGGCTCTTCGGCGCCGTCGCCACGACCGACACGTCGACCAGACCGACCTCCGCCGCGGCCAGCGAACGCGGGATGGGTGTCGCCGTCATGCTGAGCACGTGCACGCCGGACGCGAGGTGGCGCAGCTTGTCCTTCTGTTCCTCGCCGAACCTCTGCTCCTCGTCGATGATCACCAGCGCCAGGGCGTCGAAGCTGAGCGCGTCGTCCAGCAGGGTCTGCGTGCCGATGACGACGCCGATCTCGCCGCTGGCCAGGCCGTCGAGGACCGCGCGGCGGTCGTCCGCCCCGGTCAGGCGGGACAGTTCGGCGACGCTCACGCCCGTGCCTTCGAAACGGGCCGCGAAGGAGGTGTAGTGCTGGCGCGCCAGCACGGTCGTGGGCGCGGCGAGCACCACCTGGTGGCCCGACAGGGCCGCGGCGGCTGCCGCACGCAAGCCTACTTCCGTCTTCCCGAAGCCCACGTCACCGACCAGCAGGCGGTCCATCGGGGTCTGCCGGCCCAGGTCCTCCAGCACGGCGGCGATCGCACGCTCCTGGTCCTCGGTCGGCTCGTGGCCGAAGCCGTCCGCGAAGGCGGCGAGGGCTTTTGCGTCGGGGACCAGGGCAGAGGCCTTCGCCGCCTTGCGCGCGCGGTCCAGCTCGACCATGCGATCGGCGCTCTGGCGCAACTCGACGATCATCTCGTCGCGCCGCCGGACCCAGTCGTCGGACTTCAACCGGTCCAGCGTCAGCGTGTCGGCCGGTGCGCCGAACCGCCAGAAATCGTGGCCCTCCTCGGCGGGCAGCATCATCTTGCCGCCGTTGCGATAGACAAAGGTGGTCAGCGTCTGGTGCGCATCGCCCAGGTCGCACTCCTCTTCCCCGTCGTAGCGGGCGAGGCCGTGTTCGAAGTGCACGACCGCGTCGCCGGGTTCGAGCGCATCGTCCCCGAACAGCAGATCGTGGTCGCGGTCCGTCAAGGTCTGGCGTGGCATCAAGGTCCCCCGGGTTTTTGCCTGCCAACGCCGGGTGGGGAAAATTGATCCCCGCCGCGACGAATTGTTCCGATCGCTTCGGCACGCCCCGGCGCTGCGCCCTTTGTGCGCCGTCCGGATTGCAAAGCAGGGCGACCGTGGGAACACGATCGTCCGCCCCGATGGACGCGCCCGCATCCGCGATGTCCCGTGCCGCGTCCCCGGCCCAAAACGCGCCTGCCGCCTGCCGCCGAACGGCAAGCAGGCCTTCGCCGACCTGCGCCGGATCCCGTCATTCAATCCGGTTGACACGATCCATCCGCTTGCCTATCTCCCGGTCGCTGGCACTCACCACGACAGAGTGCTAACGGAATTGAAACTGCAACGAAGGAAGGTCTTTCAGATGGCATTTACCCCTCTTCACGACCGTGTGCTTGTCCGCCGCATCGAAGGCGACGAAAAGACCGCAGGCGGCCTGATCATCCCCGACAGCGCCAAGGAAAAGCCCGCCGAGGGCGAAGTCATCGCAGTCGGCGCCGGTGCGCGCAAGGACAGCGGCGAGCTGATCGAGATGGCCGTCAAGGCCGGCGACCGCGTGCTCTTCGGCAAGTGGTCCGGCACCGAAGTCAAGATCGACGGCGAAGACCTGCTGATCATGAAGGAAAGCGACATCCTCGGCACGATGTAAGCCGACGAAGACCGCTTCCCCCAACGAAACCAAATTCAGGAGCACATGAAAATGGCTGCTAAAGACGTCAAATTCGACACCGACGCCCGCAATCGCATGCTCAAGGGCGTCAACACGCTCGCCAACGCCGTCAAGGTCACGCTGGGCCCCAAGGGTCGCAACGTGGTGCTGGACAAGTCCTTCGGCGCCCCGCGCATCACCAAGGACGGTGTCTCGGTCGCCAAGGAAATCGAACTGGAAGACAAGTTCGAGAACATGGGCGCCCAGATGGTGAAGGAAGTCGCTTCCCGCACCAACGACGAAGCGGGTGACGGCACCACCACCGCCACCGTGCTGGCCCAGGCCATCGTCAAGGAAGGCATGAAGTCCGTCGCCGCCGGCATGAACCCGATGGACCTCAAGCGCGGCATCGACATGGCCACCGCCAAGGTCGTCGAGGCCATCAAGGCCGCCGCCCGTGACGTGACCGACAGCGACGAAGTCGCCCAGGTCGGCACCATCTCCGCCAACGGCGAAGCCGAGATCGGCCGCCAGATCGCCGACGCGATGCAGAAGGTCGGCAACGAGGGTGTCATCACCGTCGAGGAGAACAAGGGCCTCGAGACCGAGACCGACGTCGTCGAAGGCATGCAGTTCGACCGTGGCTACCTGTCGCCCTACTTCACCACCAACACCGAGAAGATGACCGCAGAGCTTGAGGACTGCCTCATCCTGCTGCACGAGAAGAAGCTCTCCTCGCTGCAGCCGATGGTGCCGCTGCTGGAAACCGTCATCCAGTCCGGCAAGCCGCTGCTGATCATCTCCGAGGACGTAGAAGGCGAAGCGCTGGCCACCCTCGTGGTCAACAAGCTGCGCGGCGGTCTGAAGATCGCGGCCGTCAAGGCACCGGGCTTCGGCGACCGCCGCAAGGCCATGCTGCAGGACATCGCGATCCTGACGGGCGGCCAGGTGATCTCCGAAGACCTCGGCATGAAGCTGGAATCGGTGACCATCGACATGCTGGGCTCCGCCAAGCGCGTCGCGATCACCAAGGACACCACGACCATCGTCGACGGTGCCGGCGACAAGTCCGAGATCGACGCCCGCGTCAGCCAGATCCGCGGCCAGATCGAGGAAACCACCTCTGACTACGACCGCGAGAAGCTGCAGGAACGCGTTGCCAAGCTGGCCGGCGGTGTCGCCGTCATCCGCGTCGGCGGCATGTCCGAAGTGGAAGTGAAAGAGCGCAAGGACCGCGTCGACGACGCCCTGAACGCGACCCGTGCGGCCGTGCAGGAAGGTGTCGTCGTGGGCGGCGGTGTCGCTCTGGTGCAGGGCGCCAAGGCGCTCGACGGGCTGGAGGGTGCGAACTCCGACCAGAACGTCGGCATCAACATCATCCGCAAGGCCCTCGAAGCGCCGCTGCGCCAGATCGCCGAGAACTCCGGCGTGGACGGCTCGGTCGTCGCGGGCAAGATCCGCGAAAGCAACGACAAGGCCTTCGGCTTCAACGCGCAGACCGAGGAATATGGCGACATGTTCAAGTTCGGCGTGATCGACCCCGCCAAGGTGGTGCGCACCGCGCTGCAGGACGCCGCCTCCGTGGCCGGCCTGCTGATCACCACCGAAGCCATGGTGGCCGACAAGCCGCAGAAGGACGGCGGCAACGCCGGCGGCGGCGACATGGGCGGCATGGGCGGCATGGGCGGCATGGGCGGCATGATGTAAGCCAGCCCCGGGGCCTCGGGGTCATCCCCGAACCTGGGCGGCCGGAACAGACGGACGCACACGTCCGCTGACCCGGCCAACGCCATCCGCCACCGCACCTTTGCGGTTTGCACGCGATGAACACAGGGCGGCCCTCCGGGGTCGCCCTGTTACGTTCCGGCGGGGGCGCGAAAGCTGTCCTGTCTTGAATTCTTTACACTAAATGAGGACCCTGACCCCGGTAGGTCGAGGTCCGGTCTTGTCCATAAGCCCGTCATCACTCATTGTTTCATGGATGGGTCCATTCGCTGTCTCTGCAGCATCGGGAAAGGGGAGGGCATCTTGCCTGATCGGAGCAATATCGAAGCCAGTGTCGAGAATTCACCGATCGCGATGGTCCTGACCGACCCCAATCTCGAAGACAATCCGCTCGTATACGTCAACGAGGCCTTCGAGAAGGTGACGCTCTACAAGAAAGACGCCGTCCTGGGACGGAATTGCCGTTTGCTGCAGTGCGAAGATACCGACCCGGCCGCCGCGCGCAAATTGGGCGAGGCGATTGAAAAGGGGCAATCGGTCTCCGTCGATCTGCTGAACGAGAAGGCCGACGGCACCCGCTTCATGAACCAGCTCGTGATCGCCCCGATCCGCGACGACGAAGGAAAGATGGTGGCCTTTCTCGGCATCCAGAACGAGATGAAGACCGGCGCGTCCGATCAGGAGGCAGGCGTCTCGGGCGAGAGCGAGCGGATGTTGCGCGAGTTGCAGCACCGGGTGAAGAATCATCTTGCCATGGTGGTCAGCATGATCCGCATCCAATCCCGGCGGGACGTGACCCAGGCCTCCTTCGAGGCGCTCAGCCATCGGGTGCAAAGCCTCGCACTGCTCTACGAGGAACTCTCGCCCAGCGGGGTCGCCCCCGCCGGCGCGGAGACGGTGCCGGCCGGGGCCTATCTCAGCCGCGTGGCCAATACGATCGGCGCATTGGACGGCCGCGCCTCGATCCGGTTGAACATCTCCTGCGACGAGATCGAGCTTCCCATGGAGACCGCCGCCCGCCTTGGCCTGCTGCTGACGGAATTCGTGACCAACGCGCTCGAACACGCCTTCGAAGGGCGCGAGGAAGGCGTCGTGCAGATCCGGTTCACCCGGCAGACCCGCGGCAGCTTGCGCCTGACGGTGGAGGATGACGGCATCGGCCTGCCGGAAGGGTCCACCTGGCCCGACAACGCGCCCACGGTCGAGCAACGCACCGAGGAGGCCAGCGACGAAAGCACCCGGACGCTCGACACCCGTGGCGGCAAGCGCGTCTCCGGCGCGGGGGGCAGCATCGTCTCGGCCATGGTGCGGTATCTCGACGGCGATCTGAACGTCGCCTCCTCCGCGCACGGGACCATCCTGACACTCGACATCGCGGCCTGACGGCAGGTCGATTGGAACCGCTGAGCCGCCTTTCGCCCGACCGTGGCCGAAGTCGTGCCGCGCGCCTGCGCGCGCGGGCACGGGCGAGATGACCCGTCACGCGCGCAATCTGCGGCTCGGCCTGCTCGTCGCCTTCACCATGATCGCCTTCGCCGCGAACTCGGTTCTGAACCGCTACGCCGTGGCGGGGCAGGGGATGGCCCCGCTGACCTTCGCCACGCTTCGCGTCGCCGCCGGGGCCGCCGTCCTGCTTGCCCTCTCGGGCCCCCGCCGCTGTTTCGCGGCGACCGGTGGCCGGCTTCGCGCGCGTCTTGCCGGGGCCGCGACCCTCGCCACCTACATGATCGGCTTCTCCTGGGCCTACCTCGCGCTCGACGCGGGCCTCGGCGCGCTGATCCTTTTCGGCTGCGTGCAACTGGGTATGTTCGGCTGGGCCCTGTGGCGCGGTGCCCGGATCGGCCCCGCGCGCTGGGCGGGCAGCGCCGTGGCCCTGGCGGGGCTCGTCCTGCTGCTCTGGCCATCGGGCGCCGTCACCGTGCCGCTTCTCCCCGCGCTCGCGATGATCGCGGCGGGCCTGGGCTGGGCGGGCTACACGCTGCTGGGGCAGGGCGCCCGCGACCCGCGCGCGACCTCCGCCGCGAATTTCACCCTCTGCCTGCCGGTCGTCGCCGCGGCCCTCTGGGCGAGCGGCGGGATCGGCGCGCTCGGCACCCCCGCGGTCGCGGCGGCCCTCGTCTCCGGCGGGCTGACGTCGGGGCTGGGCTATGCGCTCTGGTACAGGCTTCTGCCCCGGCTCGCCACGACGACGGCGGCGACGGCCCAGTTGAGCGTTCCGCTCATCGCCGTCGCGGGCGGCGCGGTCCTGCTGTCGGAACCGCTCACCCTGCGCCTCGGCGTAAGCGCCGTCCTCGTCCTCGGCGGGATCGCCCTGTCGTTCCGGCGCTAGGGACAGGGCGCGGCCCCGATCCTTCATCTGGCCAGATAAACTCCGGGGGAGCCCCGCAGGGGCGGGGGCAGAGCCCCCTGCTACCTCACGATCGGCTCCAACGGATCGTAGACCCCGCTCTCCCCGTCGAAGGCCACCCGCGCCAGGGCGTCGGGTTTGACCCGCAGGTCCGCGACCTCTTCCCGGGTGACCCAGCGGCGATTGTGCACGACACCTTCGGGATCGCGCCAGGCGGGATCGATGCGGGCGTCTGCGACTGTGCAGCGAAAGTAAAGGTCGACCTGGTGGTAGTCCCCGTCGGGATCGTGGAACTCGTTGACCAGGCAGGGCTCTTCGATCGAGATGCGAAGGCCCGTCTCCTCGGACACCTCGCGGGCCAGGTTGTCGTGCAGGGAGCTGTGCGGCTCCACCCCGCCGCCGGGGGCGCACCACAGGTCGGACCGATCCTTATAGGCGTTCACCAGCAGCAGTCGGGCGTCGTGGACGATCACCGCGCGGACGGCAAGGCGAGGGGGGCGGGCCATGACATGAGTGTGAACCCCCACGTCATGCGGCGCAAGCCGATTGCGTCGGACCGGAAACGGTATAGATCCTTGATCATGCGTGCGCTCGCCTTCATCCTGTGCCTGACCTTGACCGCCTGTGCGAAAGGAGGGCCCGCCCTGGCCAATCCCGAGACGGATTGCGTCGTGCTTCTGCACGGTCTGGCGCGCAGCGAGATCTCGCTCACGCCGATGCAGATCTACTTGGAGAACCGGGGCTATTTCGTCGTCAACCGCGGCTACCCGTCGACCGAGGAGACGATCCAGGAACTGGTGGACGACAACGTCGGGCAGGACGTCGCGCGCTGCGGCGATCGGACGGTGAACTTCGTCACCCATTCGCTGGGCGGAATCCTCGTGCGGACCTGGCTAGCGGAGAACCGGCCCGCGCGGATGGGCCGCGTGGTCATGCTGGCCCCGCCCAACGCCGGCACGGCGCTGGTCGACGTCTTTGGCGACTGGGAGCCGTTCGAGTGGATCAACGGCCCCGCCGGAGAGCAGCTGGGCACCGAGGACAGCAGTTTTCCCAATCGCCTGGCGGGCGTCGACGGCTACGAGCTCGGCATCATCGCAGGCGACGCCAGCCTGAACCCGGTTTATTCCTCGGTCATCGACGGGCCGGACGACGGCAAGGTCAGCGTCGAATCGACCAGGCTGGACGGAATGGCCGATCACTTGGTGCTGCCGGTGACCCATACCTTCATGATGAACAATCCGCTGGTCATGGCGCAGGTCGTGGCGTTCCTCGAGAATGGCGCCTTCGACCGGGGGCTGAGTTTCACGGGCGTCCTGCTGGGGCGGGATTGATCGCCGCGGCCGGATACCTCGGCCGTGATGTTTCGCATGCGAATTATATTATGTCAATTTTAACAATACCTTAACCGCACCGCGCGCCGGTCGGTTTCAGCGGGCAGCGGGTCCGGTGACGCGGTTGACGTGGCCCATCTTGCGACCGGGGCGGGCCTCGCCCTTGCCGTAGAGATGCAGCGAGACGGGCTCCTTCGCAAGGTCCGCGACCCGGTCCATGTCGTCCCCGATCAGGTTCTCCATCACCACGTCCGAATGACGCGACCCGTCGCCCAGCGGCCAGCCCGCGACGGCGCGGATGTGCTGTTCGAACTGGTCCACGGCGCAGCCCGATTGGGTCCAGTGGCCGGAATTGTGCACGCGCGGCGCGATCTCGTTTACCACCAGGGCGCCCGGGGTGACGAAAAGCTCGACCCCCAGCACGCCGACATAGTCCAGCGCGTTGAGGATGCGTGCGGCGATCAGCACCGCGTCGGTGCGCTGGGAGGCGCTTAGCGTCGCGGGCACGGTGGAGGTGTGCAGGATGCCGCCTTGGTGGACGTTCTCCGCCGGGTCGAAGCAGGCGACGGAGCCGTCCGTCCCGCGCGCGGCGATGACCGAAACCTCGCGCTGGAAGTCGACGAAGCCTTCGAGCAGGGCCGGCGCGCCCTCCATCGCGGCGAGCGCGCCGGTGGCGTCATCTGGCGCGGACAGGCGCGCCTGGCCCTTGCCGTCGTAGCCCATGCGGCGGGTCTTCAGGATCGAGGGGGTGCCGATGTCCCTCAGCGCCGCATCGAGGCTGTCCCGGTCGGTCACCTCCGCGAAGGGCGCCGTGGTCAGGCCGAGATCGCGCAGGAAGGTCTTTTCCGTCAGCCGGTCCTGCGAGGTGGCGAGCGCGCGGCGGTTTGGGTGGATGGGCTTTAGGGCTTCGAGCGTGTCGAGGGCCCCCGTCGGGATGTTCTCGAACTCGTAGGTGATGACGTCGACCGATTGCGCAAATTGCGTCAATGCGTCGGTATCGTCGTAGTCCGCCTTCAGGTGGAAATTGGCGACGTGGGAGGCCGGGCAATCGCCCGCGGGTTCGAAGATGCAGGTCTTGAAGCCCAAGCGGCTGGCGGCGACGGACAGCATGCGGCCCAGCTGGCCACCGCCGAGGATGCCGATCGTGGCGCCGGGGGCGAGGGGTTCAGTCATCTTCGGGCACCTCAGGGATGGAGGCGGCGAGATCGCTTCGCCATTGGTCGAGACGTGCGGCAAGTGCGGGGTCCTGCAAGGCGAGGATCCCGGCGGCCATGAGGCCCGCGTTCTGCGCCCCGGCGGCGCCGATGGCCATGGTGGCAACCGGAAAGCCGCGCGGCATCTGCAGGATCGAGTAGAGGCTGTCGACGCCCGACAGCGCCTTGGTCTGGATCGGCACGCCGATCACCGGCACCCGCGTCTTGGAGGCCATCATGCCGGGCAGGTGGGCGGCCCCGCCCGCGCCCGCGATGATGACCTGCAGCCCGCGTTCGACGGCGGTCTTGCCGTAGTCCCACAGCCGGTCCGGCGTGCGGTGGGCCGAGACGATGCGCGGCTCATGGGGGATGCCCAGGGTGTCCAGGATTTGGGCGGCCTCGCGCATGGTGGGCCAGTCGGACTGGCTGCCCATGATGAGGCCGACGAGGGGATCAGGCATCGCACGCTCCGAACGGTTGCGCGCGGCACTATAGGGGCGGGCGGCGCGGGGGCAAGGCGCCGCGGTGCTTGCGGGGACGAGTCGATCGGGGCGGCGCGGCTCGAAAGGCCGGGCGCCGCGCGGTGTCAGGCGATGATGTCGGGGTTCACCGTATCCTCGATCCGGGCGATGCGGTCCTTCAGCCCCAGCTTCTTGCGCTTGAGCCGGCTGATCGTCAGCACGTCGCCGGGATGGGTCATCTGCAGGGCTGTGATCGCCAGGTCGAGGTCGTGATGTTCCTGCCGCAGCACGCGCAATTCGATCGTGAGCACTTCGATGTCGGACAGTTGCGGGGAGGAATTCATGGCACCAAACCTTGGGATCGAGGGTCTCTTACAGGGTTTCGGGACCTGCGCCTAGGCTCTTGCGCGACGCCGCCCGCACCCCCATATTTCCGGTGTGGTCGCCGAAAGCGGGGCCGCATTGGCTATGTCGCTTGAAACAAGGACGTGTCGCATGACGAAAATGGCTTTGGGGACCCATCCGTTCCTGCTGGGCTTCGACGGGCTGGAACGCCTGGTCGAACGCACCGCCAAGACCGGAACCGACGGATATCCCCCCTACAACATCGAGCAGACCTCGAAGGGCAGCTACCGCGTGACGCTGGCGGTGGCGGGGTTCGGTGCGCCGGACCTGTCGATCACGGTCGAGGACTCGACGCTGACCGTGCGCGGCCGTCTGCCCACCGACACCCCCGAGCGGGAGTATCTGCACCGCGGCATCGCGGGCCGGCCCTTCCAGCGCGCCTTCGTGCTGGCCGACGGGGTCGAAGTGGGGAAGGCGAGCATGGAAAACGGGCTTCTGCACATCGATCTGAACCGCAGACCGGCCGAACGCGTTGTGAAGAACATAGAGATCTCGAAAGGGTAGAGCATGTTTACGAAGAAAGATTTTGCCGATCTGGGCCAGAACATCGTGTATCTCAAGCCGGTCGCGACCTCCGATCTTCCGGACGAGGTGCGCGAGCAGGCGGGCGAGCTCGAGACGCTGTTCGCCGTGCACAACACCAAGGGTGAGCAAGTCGCGCTGGTCGCGAGCGAAGGCCTGGCGAGCCACCTGGCGGACGAACACCACATGCAGCTGGTGGCCCTGCACTGATCCTTCACGTGATCGGTTCGGCCTGGCGACCAAGAACGACAAGACCCGGATCCCGCGTGATCCGGGTCTTGTCGTCTTCGAAGGATTTAGAAGCCCGAGAACGCGTCGCCGACGTGCCTGCGGGGGCCGATCGCGGTGAAGTCGGGGATGGTGCGGCAGGCGTAGCTTTCCAGCTCTTCCGAGGCGTCGCGCCCGGTCCAGACCCCCATGTTCGACACCGTGTCGCAGACCGGCACGGGCACCGGATCGGGCAGGTCGTGTTCGGCCCACATCTTCCGGATCGCCGCGGCGGCCTTTTTCTGGACCACGTCCAGCACCTCGCGGCGGCGGCCGAAGGTCACGCCCAGGAACAGGCCGCGCCCGGCGTAGGCCAGCGTCGAGGTGGGGTAGGCCAGCACCGAGGTGGTCGCCGCCCCGATCCGCGCGATCCGACGCAGAAGATCACCGCCCTGGGGGCTTTCCTCGAACTCCGCGAGGGCTGCGAAATGAACGCTGAACATCGACAGCGCATGCACCCCCGGTTCGAGATGCAGCAGGCGGTTCTGCAGCGCCATCAGCGCCAGCGGGCCGGCTTGGACGGAGGCCGTGCGGTGATCGAAGCCCGCGGCCACGTATTTCTGTAGCCGGTCGAAGGCGGCGCGCATCTGGCGCTCGCGGGCGAGACTGTCGTTCAGCATGGTCGCAAGCGAGATACGCGCGCCCACCTCGACCCCGTCCAGCGGCTTGGAGATGAAATCGGTCGCACCGGCCGAATAGGCGCGCTGCATCGTCTCTGCCTCGCGCGTGGCGGTGATCATCAGGATCGGGGTCGTGGCGTAGGGCGGCCTTTGCCGGATCTCCGCGCAGAGGTCGATGCCGTTGCGCACCGGCATGTCGATATCGAGCAGGATCGAATCGAAGGTGGCTTCGGTCGCGTCGAGCTCGTCGACCGCCTCGGCGGCGGAGCCGGCACAGGTCACGTCGTGGTCCGATCCCAGATACATCGGCGAGGCCAGAAGCTCGAGGATGATCGGATCGTCGTCGACGGCAAGAATCCGCATGAGTGGTCTCCGATCGGATCGCGTTGCGGCAGGACAGGCCCCGCCACCGGTCCGTATCGCAGGGGATGGCGTCAGAATGCGGCCTGAAGCGCGGCCCTATTAAGGCACCATTTACCTAAGGTTGCAAAGCACTGCCAGACCTGCCCGCGCCGGATGTCGCGCCGCAAAGTGCCACGCGAAAAGGCCGGGCGCGGGGCCCGGCCTTTTCTGCGGTTCCCGATGCAGGCCCTCAGGCCTTGATGAGGCCCATCGCTTCGAGCTTGAGGATCACCTGGTGGGCGCAATTGTCCACCTCCTGGCCTTCGGTGTCCACGCGCAGTTCGGGATTTACGGGGGCGTCGTAGGGGTCCGAAATTCCGGTGAATTCCTTGATCTTGCCTTCACGGGCCAGCTTGTAGAGCCCCTTGCGGTCGCGGCGCTCGCATTCCTCCAGAGAGGTCGCGACGTGGACCTCGATGAAGGCGCCGAAGTCTTCGATGTCCTGCCGCACGGCGCGGCGGGTGGTGGCGTAGGGCGCGATGGGCGCGCAGATCGCGATGCCGCCGTTCTTGGTGATCTCGGAGGCGACGTAGCCGATCCGGCGGATGTTCAGGTCGCGGTGCTCCTTCGAGAAGCCCAGCTCCGAGCTGAGGTTCTTGCGCACGATGTCACCGTCCAGCAGCGTCACGGGACGGCCGCCCATTTCCATCAGCTTCACCATCAGGGCGTTGGCGATGGTGGACTTGCCCGAGCCGGAGTAGCCGGTGAAGAACACGGTGAAGCCTTGCTTGGAGCGCGCGGGCTTGGTGCGGCGCAGCTCTTCGACGACCTGCGGGAAGGAGAACCATTCGGGGATCTCCAGCCCCTCCTGCAGACGGCGGCGCAGTTCGGTGCCCGAGATGTTCAGGATCGTGACCTCGTCCTTGTCCGCGATCTCGTCGGCGGGCTCGTACTGGGCGCGTTCCTGGACGTAGACCATGTGTTTGAAGTCCACCATCTCGATGCCCATCTCTTCCTGGTGCTCGCGGAAGAGGTCCTGCGCATCGTAGGGGCCGTAGAAGTCCTCACCGGCGGAGTTCTTGCCCGGGCCGGCGTGGTCGCGGCCGACGATGAAGTGGGTGCAGCCGTGGTTGCGGCGGATCAGTCCGTGCCAGACCGCCTCGCGCGGGCCGGCCATGCGCATGGCGAGGTTCAGCAGGGACATGGTGGTGGTGGAGGGCTGGTATTGGTCGAGGACCGCCTCGTAGCAGCGCACGCGGGTGAAGTGATCGACATCGCCGGGCTTCGTCAGGCCGACGACGGGGTGGATCAGCAGGTTGGCCTGCGCTTCCTTGGCGGCGCGGAAGGTCAGCTCCTGGTGGGCGCGGTGCAGGGGATTGCGGGTCTGGAACGCCACGACCTTGCGCCAGCCCAGCTTGCGGAAGTAAGCGCGCAGCTCGTTGGGCGTGTCGCGGCGGGCGCGGAAGTCGTAGTGCACGGGCTGCTGGATGCCGGTCACGGGACCGCCGAGGTAGATCTTGCCCGCCTGGTTGTGCAGGTAGTTCACCGCCGGGTGCGCGTCGTCGTCGGCGCCGAAGACCTTCTCGGCCTCGCGGGCCTTGTTGGGCTCCCACTTGTCGGTGACGGTCATGGTGGCGAGGATCACGCCTTCCTGGTCGCGCAGGGCGATGTCCTGGCCGGTCTCGATGCCGGCCGCGAAGTCCTCGGAGACGTCGAGCGTGATGGGCATGGGCCACAGGGTGCCGTCGGCGAGGCGCATGTTCTCGACCACGCCGTCGTAGTCCTTCTCGGACAGAAAGCCCTTCAGCGGGTTGAAGCCGCCGTTCATCAGCAGTTCGAGGTCGCAGATCTGGCGCGGGGTCAGGTCGTGGCTGACGAGCTCGCCTGCGTCGTGCTTCATCTTCTGCGCGCTGTCGTGGCTGACGTAGAGCTCCGGGATCGGGGCGAGGTTGTTTTCCATGGGAGAGATCCTGTTGAGGGTGGAATAGGTGCCGCCGGCGGGTCCGGTCAGCTCTGCGTGGAGGGTCTGGTATTCCGCGAACTTGCGCGCGAGGAAACGGTCGCTGAGGCGCGCCTTCAACGCGGCCCCCTTGTGGGTCAGCGCATAGGCCACCCGGCTGCGCCGGTCGGCGCCGGTCCGGTCGGACAGGCTGACGAAGCCGTCCGCGATGGCCTGCTTGATCTGCGCGTTGAGCCGACCCAGCGACACGCCCACCGCCGCCGCCGTTTCGCGCTGGCTGGCGGATGGCGACCGGTCGAGCTGGCGGAGCAGGCGAAAGAGCCGCTCTTCGGCATCGGTCATGGGGGCGGGTTTCGAAAAGGTCACGGGTACGGCGATTCGGGTCTGTTCAAGCGTGAACGCTGCTTGGCCCAAAAAGTCTGTTCACGAAAGAACAAACTTTGCCCGAGGCGGACTATCGGCAAATTTGCGACACTCGGCGCGTCAGCGGGCGGCGCCCCGCGGGTGGAGGGTGCGGGACGCCTCGCCGGCGGGGCAAGTATTTTCAATCCAAAGAAGCCCTGGGGTTCGTTCGAACGAGGGAAGGCCGGTGCCTCATGGCGACCGGCCCTCCTCGTTTTTTTAAAGAATGCTCCCGCCGAAGGCATCGGCCCCAGGGGACCGACCACGTCGGGGTTACTCGGCGGGCTCTTCCGCGCCGTAGCCAAGCGGAAGCGTGACCTCGTCGCGGGGGGCCTGGTCGTGCTCGGCCAGGAAGCGTTCGGCGTCGAGGGCGGCCATGCAGCCCATGCCCGCGCTGGTGACGGCCTGGCGGTAGACGTGGTCGGTCAGATCGCCCGCGGCGAAGACGCCCGGGATCGCGGTGCGGGTGCTGCCCGGCTCGACCTTCACGTAGCCGCCGTGGTGCAACTCCAGCTGGTCCTTCACCAGTTCGGAGGCCGGCGCGTGACCGATCGCGACGAAGACGCCCTTCGCGGGCAGTTCGGTCGTCTCGCCCGTCTGCACGTTCCTGAGCCGGACCGATTCGACGCCCTTGGGCTGGTCGGTGCCGAGGATCTCGTCGATCTCGTGGTGCCAGAGGGTCTCGATCTTGGGGTTCTTCAGAAGGCGCTGCTGCAGAATCGCCTCTGCCCGAAGTTCGTCGCGGCGGTGCACCAGCGTGACCTTCGAGGCGAAGTTGGTGAGGAACAGCGCCTCTTCCACCGCCGTATTGCCGCCGCCCACGACGACGATCTCCTGCCCGCGATAGAAGAAGCCGTCGCAGGTGGCGCAAGCCGAGACGCCGAACCCCTTGAACGCCTCTTCCGACGGCAGGCCCAGCCACTTGGCGCGGGCGCCGGTCGCGAGGATCACGGCGTCGGCGGTGACGACGGCACCGCTGTCGCAGGTGGCGGTAAAGGGGCGTTTCGACAGGTCCAGGTCCGAGACGATGTCATGCACGATCTCGGTGCCCATGGCGCGGGCGTGGGTCTCCATCCGGACCATCAGGTCGGGGCCCTGCACCTCGGTGTCGCCGGGCCAGTTCTCGACTTCGGTGGTGGTGGTCAGCTGGCCGCCGGGCTCGATCCCCTGGATCAGCATCGGTTCCAGCATGGCGCGGGCGGCATAGACGCCGGCGGAGTAACCGGCGGGGCCGGAACCGACGATGAGCAGCCGGGTGTGACGGGTCTGGGACATGGGGGCCTCTTGTCTGGTGGGCACCGATATAGGGGCTGGCGCGGCCTGGCGAAAGGCGGAACGCGTTTCGCATAGTTGCGCAAGTGTGAAACATTGTTGCGCAGGCTGGCGGGTTGGCGTAGGAAAATACGAAACCTTTGGAGAAAACCCGAATGCCCGGTGCAAAGCTGGACGAGATCGACCGGATGATTCTGGCGCAACTGCAGGCCGACGGGCGGATGACCAACGTCGAACTGGCCAAGCGGGTGGGCATCAGCGCGCCGCCGTGCCTGCGCCGGGTGCGCACGCTGGAAGAGCAGGGCTACATCCGCGGCTATCACGCGGACGTCGACCCGCGCGAACTGGGGTTCGAGGTCCAGGTCTTCGCCATGGTCGGGCTGCAAAGCCAGGCGGAAGCGGACCTCGCCGCCTTCGAGGCGCGCTGCGAAGGCTGGCCGCTGGTGCGCGAGTGCCACATGCTCAACGGCGAGGTGGATTTCATCCTCAAGTGCGTGGCCCCCGATCTGCGGACCTTCCAGCGCTTCCTGACGGAGGAGTTGACCAGCGCGCCCAACGTGGCGAGCGTGAAGACCTCGCTGGTGATCCGGGGCGCGAAGGATGAACCGGGCGTGCCCTTCGACGTGCTGGAGGCGCGCCTGAAACGTGACGCCTGATCTGGTTTGATCTAGGATAGTCTTCATTCAGTGTTTACCTAGCGGGACATCGTGTCGCGTTACGGGCGGTGGCCACCCGCGCGACGATATGTCATCTGACGCATTCGTTAGAGTATGAGGTTCGGGATGAACGAAGCCGGTTCGACTATTGAAGGCTCGATGACCGAGGCGGAGAACATGGCACGCTCGATGGGCGATGACGTGGCCGTCGTGCTGACCAATCCGAATCTTCCCGACAACCCGATCATCTACCTCAACACCGCGTTCGAGCGGATCACGGGCTATTCCCGTGCCGCCGCGATCGGGCGGAACTGCCGTTTCCTGCAAGGCGCCGATACCGATCCCGAAGCGGTGCGCCTGATCCGCGACGCGGTCGACAACAGCAAGGAGCTGTCGGTCGACCTTCTGAACTACCGCGCCGACGGGGAGGCCTTCTGGAATCGGCTGGTGCTGTCGCCGCTGACGGATGACGAGGGAAACGTATCCTACTTCATCGGTATCCAGAAGCGGATCGGCGGCGGGGGCAAGAAACCCAACCCCGAGCGGGAGGAAACCCTAGTCGCGTTGCGCGAGTTGCAGCACCGGGTCAAGAATCACCTGTCCATGATCGTCAGCATGATCCGCCTGCAGGCCCGCGAGGAATCTCCGCAGGCGGACTTCGGCACCCTTTCGCGCCGGATCGAGACGTTGCAGCTTCTCTACGAGGAGATGTCGGGGCGCGACAACGGCGACGCCAACGTCGCATTGGGCGCCTACGTCAGCCGGGTCGCCAGCACCATCGGACACCTGGACGGACGCCAGGGGATCCGGGTCAATGTCCAGACCGTGTCTTGCGAAGCCTCGCCCGAAATCGCGACGCAGATCGGGTTCCTGGTCTCGGAAATCCTGACCAATGCGCTCAAACACGCCTTCACGGGGCGGGAGACGGGCACGGTCGATCTGACGATGGAAATGCGGGACGACGATACGTTGCGGATCGAGGTCAGCGACGACGGCCTTGGCCTGCCGGAGGGGATCGACTGGCCCGACGGTGGCGGGCTGGGCAGCCGGATCGTCCGCCAGGTGGCCATCAGCCTGGACTGCAAGGTCCGGACCGAGGCGCGCCCCGATGGCGGCACCCGCATCTGGGCCGATATCGACCTCGGCCAGCTCGGGTAAGACCGGGCTACGGGGGAGAGGTGCATTAAGCGGAGCTCGCCGCGGGTGCGCCGCACCCCCGGTTTGCCGTGTAAGGTTTGTCTGGTGGGGCGGCCTTGCGGCGGCGGGTTCAGGCCAAGTCCCGCAGACGGGCGGAGAATTTTGCCACGATCCGCCTCACCGACAAGGGATCGGGATGGATCGCGCGGGCGTTCGGGCCGATACTGCCCGCTCCCCCCAGGCGCGGTGCGGCGCGAATCACGAGTTGGAGCTTGCCGATGACCCAGGTGCCCGCCTTCACCATCGGGATCGAGGAGGAATACCTGCTGACCGACGCGCAAAGCCGCGAACTGGTCGCGACCCCCGATGCGCTGATGACCGAGTTGGAGGCGGAACTGGGCGATCGGGTTAGCTCCGAGTTCCTGAATTGCCAGGTCGAGGTAGGCACCGGGATCTGTGCGACCATCGCCGAGGCGCGGGACGATCTGGGCGCGATGCGGCGCAGCGTGGCGCGCCTTGCGGAAGGCTACGGTCTGAAGCCCATCGCGGCGTCCTGCCATCCCTTCGCCGACTGGAAGCAGCAGGGCCGCACCGACAAGCCGCGCTATAATCAGCTGGATGACGATCTGGGTGCCGTCGCGCGGCGGATGCTGATCGGCGGCATGCATGTCCACGTCGGGCTGGAGGACGAGGACCGGCGCATCGCGCTGATGAATCAGCTCAGCTATTTCCTGCCGCACCTGCTGGCGCTGTCCACGTCCTCGCCGTTCTGGCAGGGGCGCGACACGGGGCTGGCCAGCTACCGCATGACGATCTTCGATTCGATGCCGCGCACGGGTCTGCCGCCCCGGATGGAGAGCTGGGCCGAGTACCGGTCGCGGGTCGCGGCGCTGACCGAGCTTGGGGTGATCGACGATGCCTCGAAGATCTGGTGGGACCTGCGTCCTTCTGCCGGGTTCCCGACGCTCGAGGCGCGGATCTGCGATGTCTCGCCCCGGCTGGAGGATACGCTGACGCTGGCTGCCTTGACCCAGGCGCTGGTGCGGATGCTGTGGCGCCGGACCGAAGGTGGCGATCCCTGGCGCGAGACCGATCCCCTGGTGGTGGCCGAGAACCGCTGGCGCGCGCAGCGTTACGGCGTGAAGGAAGGGCTGATCGACAGCGGTGCGAAGCGGATCGTGCCTTTCGCCGATCTGGTCGAGGAGTTGCTGGTGCTGCTGTCTGGGGATCTGGATGCGCTGGGCTGCCGGGCCGAGGCGGAAGCCGCGCGCGACATCGCAAGCCAGGGCAGTTCGGCCGACCGGCAGCGGGCGCTGCGCGCGGCGCGCAAAGAGGCGGGGGCGGACCCGCGGGAGGCGCTCTGCGCCGTGGTCGATGCGCTCGCGGCGGAGTTCATGGAGGGGGTGGACTAGGGCCTCGCCGCTAGGGCCCGACCGGTGGCGGGCAAAAAAGATCCCCGCACGGCCAGGGGCGGCGGTGCGGGGCAGGGGGCCGGGGCGGAACACCGGCCATCGGGAATGAGAGGGGCTCAGGCCGAAAGGCACAGGCCTTCGGGCAGCGGGGCGAGGGAGATCTTCGCCGCGCGGCGATCCTGGTCGAGGCGCTTGGCGATCATCGCCGCACGCCTGGCGCCACGCTCCCACGGGGCCGGGGTCGGTTTGGCGGCGGCTTCGGTGGTTTTCTCGATCCAGCGTTTGCTCATGGTTGGTGTCCTCAGGTTCTGCTCTGCCGATATTCGGCGGTGTATGAGGACAGCTTTGCCCTGCCATCTGGCAGGAATTTGACCGTTTCCGAAAAAGATACAGTCGTGGTGGGGCGCTGGGGAAGGGAAATGCGGCAGGCCGCCGGTCATCCGCAATAGTCAATCATTTCTGGTAACTATGCGCGATCCGCCGTTCCAAGGGCCGGCGCGCCGCGCGAGTTGGGGCGGGAAACGGGCCGGGCCGCGTCCAGAAACCGCCCTAATCCAGGACGATCGCCGAGATCTGTCGTCCGTAATCCGCGTTCTGCGCGTGAGTCGCGCGGCGGTAGCTGAAGAACCGATCGGCGTCTGCGTAGGTGCAATGCCGTGTCCAGGCGGGGTCGATGATGCCCGCGTCGCGCAGCCGGTCCAGCCCGTAGCGGGGCAGGTCGAACTGGTAGCGGTCGCCTTCGCCTTGCGCGAAATAGCGCGCGCGATCGGGGTCTTCGGCCAGGAAGTCCTCCATGAACTCCGGACCGACCTCGTAGGCGCGCTGGCTGATCGTGGGGCCGATCACGGCGGCGATGCGCCCGGGCCGGGCGCCGAGCGCCTCCATCGCCTCGACCGTGCGGGTCAGCACGCCCGACAGCGCGCCCTTCCAGCCCGCGTGGGTCGCGCCGATGACGCCCGCCTCGCGGTCGGCGAAGAGCACCGGCTGGCAGTCGGCGGTCAGCACCGACAGCGCCACGCCGCGGGTCGCCGTGACCAGTCCATCGGCGCGCGGCGGGTCGGGCAGGGGGCCAGTGACATGCACCACATCGGCGGAATGCACCTGGTAGGCGCCGACGAGCCAGTCGGGATCGACGCCCATGTGGGCCGCGACGCGGCCGCGGTTGATGGCCACGATCTCGGACTGGTCGGCGCTGCCGCGGCCGCAGTTGAGCGTGGCGTAGATGCCCGACGAGGCGCCGCCTTGCCGGGTGAAGAACCCGTGGCGGACGCCGTCGAGGTCCGGGTGGGTGATCGGCGCAAGGGTCATTGCATCACTCCGGGGGGCGGGGCCTGGGTATCCGGGAACAACCCCATCACCTTGAAATGGTCGCCCATCTCGGCGGGATGGGTCAAGCGGCGATGGGCGGCGACGAGCGCCTCTTGCGCGGACCCCGTCAGCCGGCCCGCCAGGGCCTGCGCGCGGGCGGTGATGCCCAGCCGTTCGAGAAAGACCCCCTGCGGCGTCACCCGGCTGTGGCGCGCGGGGGCGGCAGCCGCGGCGAGTGCGTTGAAATCGACATGCGCCGTGAGGTCCGCCTGACCGGGGTCGGCGAAGGGGTCGACGATCCTGTGGCCCTGCACCGCCTGGAAGGTGTCGCCCAGGCTGGTCCAGTCACCGTAGTCGATGATCAGGGCCGCCCCGCCGTGGGCCGAGATCCGCTCTCCGATGGCCGATGCCGCGGGGGCGAGGGTGGGGCAGATCTCGACGATGTCGCCGTCGCGGGTGTCCGCCAGCCGGTGCGCCAGCGTCGCATGGGGCGTCGGATCGGTGAGGCCCAGCGTCAGCCGATCGTCGCGCAGGCCCACCACCCGCTCGCGCCAGTTTGTCCCGTCGCGCTGGAACTGGCGGATCGGAAGGGCGTCGAAGAATTCGTTGGCGACCAGGAAAAGCGGCTGCTGCGGCAGGGTGTCAAGCCTGTCGTGCCAGGTGGCCTGCGGCACGCGGGTGGCCTGGGCCGCGCGCAGGGTGGGGGAGGCCTCGACCAGGTGGACCTGGGCCGCGGCGTGAAAGCCCGGTACGCCGCGGGTCGCGCGCAGGATGTCGGCCATCAGGGTGCCGCGGCCCGGGCCGGGTTCGGCGAGCGTGACGGGCGAGGGCGCGCCTTGGTTGAGCCAGGCCTGCGCGAGCGACAGGCCCAACAGTTCGCCGAACATCTGGCTGACCTCGGGGGCGGTGACGAAATCTCCCGCGGACCCCAGGGGATCGCGGGTGACGTAGTAGCCCTCCGCGGGGTCGAGCAGGCAGGCGCTCATGTAATCGGACAGCGGCATCGGGCCGTCGTTCGCGATGCGGGCGCGCAGCCTGTCGGCCAAGTTCATCGACGGGCGGCCCAGATCAGGGTGCATCCGAAGAGGAACATCGGGATCGACAGGATCTGCCCCATCGTCAGCCCCCAGGTGCCGAAATCCAGCGCCCAGCCCAGCGGATTGGTGGGCGACTGGAACTGCGCGTCGGGCTGGCGGACGAACTCGATCACGAAGCGCGCCGCGGTATAGCCCGCGCAGAAGACGCCGGTGAGCAGCCAGGGGGATTTCAACGCACCGCGGCGGTAGGCAAGGTAGATCAGCACGGCCCCCAGCAGGAGGCCTTCGAGGGCGGCCTCGTAGATCTGGCTGGGGTGGCGCGCGCAAAGCCCGGTCACGTCGGGGCAATATTGCGCGGCCTCTCCGGGAAAGATCACGGCCCAGGGCAAGTCGGTGGGACGGCCCCAAAGCTCTGCGTTGACGAAGTTGGCCAGCCGCACCAGCAGGATCGCGGGGGTGGCGGCAAGGCAGGTGACGTCGGCCATCGACCCGAAGGACACGCCGTTGCGGCGGCTGAAGAGGAAGACCGCCAGCACGACGCCCAGGAACCCGCCGTGGAAGGACATGCCGCCGGTCCAGATCGCCGGAATCTCCAGCGGATTGGCGAGGTAATAGCCGGGTTGGTAGAACAGGCAGTAGCCCAGGCGTCCGCCCGCGATGACGCCGATGACGATGTAGGTCAGGTAATCCTCGAGCCGCGCGGGCGCGATCGGCGGCGCGTCGCGCCACAGGGCGGGGCGGCGCAGGGCATGGGCGATCATCTGGTAGCCGATGGCGATGCCCACGATATACCCCAGCGCATACCAGCGCAGGGCGAGCGTCGTGCCGAACAGGTCGATCGAGAAAAGCTCGGGCGAGATGTCGGGAAAGGAGATGGCGGCCAGCATGGCGCTATCTGTCGGGCCGGTGCGGGGGGAAGTCAACCGCTTGCGCAGGCGGGGGTGCGGCCCCATATCCTGTCGGGATCACAAAGGACGGAGTGGACGACATGCAGCAGCGTGGCAAGATTTTCGACGACATCAGCCAGTTGATGACCAACGCGATGGGCGTGGCCCAAGGGGCCAAGGACGAGGCGAACAACGCGATCTCGGGGATGATGGACCGCTGGCTGGCGGATCGCGACTTCGTCACCCGCGAGGAGTTCGACGCCGTGCGCGCGATGGCCCAGAAGGCCCGCGAGGAGAATGCGGCCCTTCAGGCCCGGATCGCGGCACTCGAAGCCAAGGGCTGATCTTTCGTATCAGGCGGGCGCGTCGGTCAGGGCGACCGGGCGCCAAGGCGCGGGCGGACGGCTTGACCGGCGGTATGCCATCCAGCCGTTTCCGCCTCGTCCGCCTCGTCCGCCTCGTCCGCCGCGCCAGCTTGAGGCAGGCGGCATCCCGCGGATGCCCTAGCCTGCGACGACGGTGAGCGGTGCGGGGGTCTGCGCCTCGGACTGGCGATAGCTGACGGCTTCCGCCACGTGTGGGCGCAGGACGGTCTCCGATCCTTCCAGATCCGCGATCGTGCGGGCGACCCGCAGGACCCGGTGATAGCCCCGCGCCGACAGCCCGAAGCGCGCGGCCACTGTCTGCAACAGGGCCCGGCCCGCATCGTCGGGGGTGGCGACGCGGGCCAGGGTGTCGGCGCGTGCCTCGGCATTGCAGCGGATGCCCGTGTCGCCTGCGTAGCGTTCGGTCTGTCTTGCGTAGGCCGCGGCGACGCGCGCTGCGACCGCTTCTGACGTCTCTGACCGGGCGGGTCGGTCGAGATCGGCGTAGGCCACCGGCGGCACATCGACCCGCAAATCGAAACGGTCCAGAAGCGGGCCGGAGACGCGTCCCATGTAATCGTCACCGCACAGGGGCGCGCGTCCGCAGGACCGTGCGGCATCGCCCAGATACCCGCACCTGCAGGGGTTCGCGGCGGCGACCAGCATGAAGCGGCAAGGATAGCGCACGTGGGCGTCCGCCCGCGCGACCATGACCTCGCCGGTTTCTACCGGTTGCCGCAGGGTTTCCAGCACGCCGCGCGGAAACTCCGGGAATTCGTCCATGAAGAGCACGCCGTTGTGCGCCAGGCTGATCTCCCCCGGTTTGGCGTGCCGCCCGCCGCCCACGATGGAAGGGCTGGAGGCGGTATGATGCGGTTCGCGAAACGGCCGGGCGCGGTTGATGCCACCGTCGGTGATGAGACCCGCGACCGAATGGATCATCGAGGTCTCCAACGCCTCCACCGGGCTGAGCGCGGGCAGAAGGCCGGGCAGCCGCGCCGCCAGCATCGACTTTCCCGACCCCGGCGCCCCCACCATCAGCAGGTGGTGGCGACCGGCAGCGGCGATTTCCAGCGCGCGCTTTGCCCGTTCCTGGCCCTTCACATCCGACAGGCAGGGCTGGGCCGCCATGTCCGCGACCTCTCCCGCGCGGGCGGGGTCCAGCGGCTGGCGGCCCGTCAGGTGGTCGATCGCATCGCGCAGGCTGGCGGGGGCGAAGACCTTCACGTCGCCGACCCAGGCCGCCTCCGCCCCGCTGGCCGCCGGAACCGTGAGCGAGCGTCCGCTTTCGCCCGCGGCCACGGCGGCGGGCAAGGCGCCGGGGACCGCGATCAGCTTGCCGTCGAGCGACAACTCCCCCAGTGCGACGGTCTCCGCCACGGCCTCCTTCGGGACGATGTCGATGGCGGCCAGGATCGCGAGCGCGATCGGCAGGTCGAAGTGCGCGCCTTCCTTCGGCATGTCCGCGGGGGAGAGGTTGATGGTGATCCGCGCGTTGGGCAGCGACACCGCCATCGCCGTCAGCGCCGCCCGCACCCGTTCGCGCGATTCCGTCACGGCCTTCGCGGGCAGGCCCACCAGCGCGAAGGCGGGCACGCCGGGGGTGATGGCGCATTGCACCTCCACCAGCCGCGCCTCGACCCCGTCGAGCGCAATGGTATGGGCAAGGGATGTCATCGCGGTCTCCGATGGTTCGGGACCAGTCAAGCAGCCGATGGTTTACGAAAGATTAACGCCGGCCGTCCGATCCCCCGTCCCCTGCCGAAGGGCGATCCCCCTTCATCTGGCCAGATAAACTCCGGGGGAGGCGCGTCAGCGCCGGGGGCAGAGCCCCCAGCGCCGGCGGCATTCCAGGCCTCGGTTCAGGCGTCCTTGCGGATGCGCTCGTTCCTGGGATCGTAGGGGCTGTCCTCGACGATCTCGGCGTCCCAGAGCTTGCGCTGCATCCGCACCTTCAGCTTGGTCCCGACCTCGGCGTGGGCGGGATCGACGTAGCCCATGGCGATGCTCTTCTCGAAGGCGACCGAATAGCCGCCGGAGGTCAGGCGGCCGACCTTGGTGTCGCCCGCGTAGATCGCCTCGCGGCCCCAGGGGTCGGCGGCATCGGGGCCGTCGATCAGGAGCGTCACGCATTTCGACCGGATGCCCTTTTCCTCCATCGCCGCCTTGCCGTGGAAGTCCTTGGACAGATCGACGAAACGCGGCAGGTCAGCCTCCAGCGGGGTGGCGTCGCGGCCCAGCTCGGTGCCGAAGGCGCGATAGGATTTCTCCTGCCGCAGCCAGTTCTGCGCCCGTGCGCCAACCAGTTTCAGCCCCAGCGGTTCGCCCGCCTTTTCGAGCAGGTCGAAGAGGTAGTTCTGCATCTCCATCGGGTGGTGCAGCTCCCAGCCCAGTTCCCCGGTATAGGCCACGCGGATCGCGTTGACGGGGCACATGCCCAGTTCGATCTGCCGGGCGGAGAGCCAAGGGAAGCGCTTGTTCGACAGCGCCGTGTCGGGATCGGCGTCGGAGATGACCGAGCGCAGCAATTCGCGCGACTTCGGGCCCGCGACGGCGAAGACGCCCCATTTGGTCGTGACGTCCTCGAAGTTGATGCGGCCGAATTCCGGCTCCTTGTCCTTGATGGCCTTCTTGAGGAAGTCCTCGTCGTAGGCGTGCCACCCGCCCGCCGAGACAAGGTAGAAGTCATCCTCGGCCAGCCGCACGATGGTGTATTCGGTGCGGGTCGTGCCGGCCTCGGTCAGGGCGTAGGTCAGGTTGATGCGGCCGACCTTGGGCAGCTTGTTGGTGGTGAACCAGTCGAGGAAGGCCGCGGCGCCCGGACCCCAGACCCGGTGCTTGGCGAAGGCGGTGGCGTCGATCATCCCGACGCCTTCGCGGATGGCGCGGGCCTCGTCCACGGCGTGCTGCCACCAGCCGCCGCGTCCGAAGGAGCGGCTGTCGTGGTCGAAGTTGTCGTCCGCGTCCAAGGGCCCGAAGTAGTTGGGGCGCTCCCATCCGCCGACCCAGCCGAATTGCGCGCCGCGCGCCTTCATGCGGTCGTAGCAGGGGGCCGTGCGCAGGGGGCGGCAGGCGGGACGCTCTTCATCCGCGTGGTGCAGGATGTAGACGTGGGCGTAGGCTTCCTCGTTCTTGCGCTTGGCCCAGTCGACGGTCATCCAGTCGCCGTAGCGCTTGGGGTCGAGGCTCGCCATGTCGATCTCGGCCTCGCCTTCGACCATCATCTGCGCAAGGTAATGGCCGGTGCCGCCCGCCGCGGTGATGCCGAAGCTGAAGCCCTCGGCCAGCCACATGTTGCGCAGGCCGGGCGCGGGGCCGACCAGTGGGTTGCCGTCGGGGGTGTAGCAGATGGGTCCGTTGAAATCGTCCTTCAGGCCGACCTCTTCGGACGAGGGGATGCGGTGGATGAAGGACATGTATTCCTCCTCGATCCGGTCGAGATCGAGCGGGAACAGGTCCGCGCGGAAGCTGTCGGGGACGCCGTATTCGAACCGGGCCGGGGCGCCGTATTCATACGGCCCGAGGATCCAGCCGCCGCGCTCTTCACGGACGTACCACTTGCCATCGGCGTCGCGCAGGACCGGGTGCTCGGGGTTGCCGGCGGCGCGCCACTCCTGCAGGCGCTTGTCGGGCTCGGTCACGACGAACTGGTGCTCGACGGGGATCGCGGGGATCTTGATGCCCAGCATCTTGGCCGTGCGCTGGGCGTGGTTGCCGGAGGCGGTGACGACATGCTCTGCGGTGATGACGATCTGCTCTTCGGAGGGGACCAGGTTGCCGCCCCGCTCGATCATCTTGGTGCAGGTGACCTCCCAGGCTTCGCCCGTCCAGTGGAAGGCATCGGCCTGCCACTTGCGCTCGATCATCACGCCGCGCTGGCGGGCGCCCTTGGCCATGGCCATGGTGACGTCGGCGGGGTTGATGTAGCCGTCGGTGGGATGGAAGATCGCGCCGTGCAGATCGTCGGTGTGCACCAGCGGGTAGCGGTCCTTGATCTGGTTCGGGGTCAGCCATTCAAAGGGCACGCCCACCGTCTCTGCCGTGGCGGCGTAGAGCATGTATTCGTCCATCCGCTCCTTCGAGGCGGCCATCCGCAGGTTGCCCACGACGGCGAAGCCCGCGTTCAGGCCGGTTTCCTCTTCCAGCGTCTTGTAGAGCTTGATCGAATGGTCGTGGATCCAGGTCGTGGCGTAGGACATGTTGAAATAGGGCAGCAACCCCGCCGCGTGCCAGGTGCTACCGCTCGTCAGCTCGTCCCGCTCCAGCAGCATGACGTCTTTCCACCCGGCCTTGGCGAGGTGGTAGGCGATCGAGGTCCCCACGGCGCCGCCGCCGATGACAAGAGCTTTGACGGTGGTCTGCATGGGCGCAATCCTTCGGGCTGATGTTGTGCAAAGCCTACATGCCCGGCGCCGCGCCGTCCCGCGCAAACCATCCGACCGAATATGGCCGAAAACCGACCCGTCGGCGGATCCCGGACCGCCACCGCCCCGGTCCGGAGGCTTCCCCCCTCCTGGCGGCGGGGCGCGCGCGGCGCGAGGCAATCTCTGTTCTGAAAATATCCGCCCCGCCGGCGAGGCGTCCCGCACCCTCCACCGACGCGAACGCGCGCCTCTTCTCGCACGACGCGTGCCGCAGGATTCCCGGACTTCTTCCGTCCGACTCGCAGGACCGCCGTGCGCCGCAGGAGGATCGCCGCGACGTTGCGCGCATCGCGCTTCGGTCCCGTCCGATCCGCTTGCTCCCGCGGCGACCTCTGCCTACACCTTCGGCGCAAAGAGGGCCGCCCATGAAGATCTGCCGCACCATCCCCGAGATCCGCGCCGCCGTGGCGGACCTGCGCGCCGCGGGCTCGGTCGGGCTGGTGACGACGATGGGCGCGCTGCACGACGGTCACATGGCGCTGGTCGCGCGGGCGGCAAAGGATCACCCTTCGGTCGTCGCCACGATCTTCGTCAATCCCACCCAGTTCGGAGAGGCGGCGGACCTCGACGCCTATCCCCGTACCGAAGACGCGGACATCGCGATGCTGCGCGCGGCGGGGGTGTCGGCGGTCTTCCTGCCGGACGTCGCGGCGATCTACCCGGACGGCGCCGAGACCATCGTCGAGACGACGCGGCTGGCCCGCATCCTGCACGGCGGCGTGCGGCCCGGGCATTTCCGCGGCGTGGCGACCGTGGTGACGAAGCTCTTCAACATCGTCCAGCCCGATGCCGCCTACTTCGGCGAGAAGGACTACCAGCAGCTTGCCGTGATCCGCCGGATGGTGACCGACCTGCATGTGCCCATCGCGATCCACGGCGTTCCCACGGTGCGGGCGGCGGACGGCCTGGCGCTGTCGTCGCGCAACCTGCGGCTTGCGGCAGAGGACCGCGCGGCGGCGCCGGTGCTGCACCGGGCGCTGACGCAAGGTGTGCAGGTGCTGCGGGACGGCGGCACCGCGCAGGAGGCGGAGGCCACGATCCGGTCCGAGGTGGCGCGGGAGGCGCGCGCCGCGCTCGAAGGACTCGACATCGTCGCCGCCGACACGTTCATCCCCCTCGATGGGCCCGCGACGGGACCCGTGGGGCTCATGATCAGCGCCCGCTTCGGCGAGGTCCTGCTGATCGACCAGAAGGAGATCACCCCATGAGCAGCCAGACCCAGGTCCGCCGCACCACCGCCCCGCAGATCGCGGCCCGCAAGGGGGGCGAGCCCATCGTGTCGCTCACCAGCTACCACGCGCATACGGCGGCCATCGTCGACAAGTACGCGGACTTCATCCTCGTCGGCGACAGTCTGGGCATGGTGATGCACGGGATGGACAGCACCGTGGGCGTGCCGCTCGATCTGATGATCATGCACGGCAAGGCCGTGGTGCGGGGCACGAAGCAGGCGCTGATCGTGGTGGACATGCCCTTCGGGACCTACGAGGAATCGCCATCGGTCGCGTTTCGCAACGCGGCGCGCATCATGAAAGACACCGGCTGCGGTGCCGTGAAGCTGGAAGGCGGCGCGCGCATGGCCGAGACGATCCGCTTCCTCGCCGACCGGGGCATTCCGGTCATGGCCCACGTCGGTCTCACGCCGCAATCGGTGAACACCATGGGCGGCTTCAAGGTGCAGGGCCGGGACGAGGCGGCGTGGCAGGTCCATATCGACGACGCCCGCGCCGTGGCGGAGGCCGGTGCCTTCGCGGTCGTGGTCGAGGGCGTGGTCGAGGACCTGGCCGACCGGATCACCGAGGCGGTGGAGATTCCCACCATCGGCATCGGTGCCTCCGCGCGCTGCGACGGACAGATCCTGGTGCTGGAGGACATGCTGGGCCTCAATCCCTGGACGCCCAAGTTCGTGAAGGTCTACGGCCAGCTCGGCCCGATGATCGAGGATTCGGTGAAACGCTACGCGCAGGACGTCAAGGACCGGGCGTTTCCGACCGAGGACGAGGTTTATCGCTGATTTGGAAACAATGGGGTGGCGCGTTGGGGTCGCCTTTTCATCTTTCAATTCAGTGGGTTAGCCGTCTATTGTCGCCGTGCGCCCCATTTCTACCACAATTGAGGCGCGGGCTGCCTTAATTTTGCCCCGATGTGTTTCCAATGTGACGACACCGCCCGCAAGAGGTGGATTTGACATGAGGCAGAGACGATGCGTACCGCACTTATGGTGGCGGTTGCAGTGATGGGTCTGACCGCTTGCGCGGGAATGGATCCTGTTGCAGGCCGCGCTGACAACAACATGCTGCGTTTTTCCGCGATGGATTACGCGCCGGTCGTGGAACGCGACTGGTAGAGATTTGGCAAGACCCTGACAGAGCACGTGAAAAGGGCCGCATTCCGCGGCCCTTTCTGTCGTTCCGAAGCAGGAAAGCGTGCCCGTCGCCGAACCCCGCCGCGTCGCCGCCAAGCGTGGGCGGCGCGGGCCTTGGGCCGACGAGGCGCGTTCAGGCTGCGTCGTCCTCGGTCTCGTCCGGGGTGCCGGTGGCGGGGGGCGGCGGGATATCACCCACGACACCGGTTTCCAGCGGCGGCGGGGCCATGTCGGTCGAGCGGATGACGCGGCTGCTGGCCGTCTCCACGCCGGAGGAGGAATCGAGCGGCGTGGTCGAGACGGGCGCGGGCGGCGGCGGCGGCGCGATCGGCGGCGGTGTCAGGACGACCGCCTGGGCGGTTCCCGCCTGGTTGCCGTCGAAGGGTCCGGCGGGCGGGACTTCGGCGCAGGCCGAAAGCAGTCCCAGCACGACCACGGGTCCGCAAAGTGTCAGATGGCGCATGTATCTCTCCAGTTGTGGCCTGGGCTCACATCGTTCCGGGCACGACGAGGTCGGGCGGACGATGGCCGTCGGCAAAGGTCTTGATATTAATTAGCACTTTTTCGCCCATCTCAACCCGGCCTTCCACCGTGGCCGATCCCATGTGGGGCAGAAGGATCACATTGGGCTGCGCTTTCAGCCGCGGATTGATCTGGTGGCCGCGTTCGAAGACGTCGAGACCGGCGCCGCCGAGCTCGCCCGCGCGCAGCGCACGGGTCAAGGCGTTTTCGTCGATCACCTCACCGCGGGAGGTGTTCACGATCACCGCCGAAGGTTTCATCAGCTTCAGCCGCCGCGCATTGATCAGGTGAAAGGTGGAGGGCGTGTGCGGGCAATTCACCGAGACGACGTCCATGCGCGCCAGCATCTGGTCGAGGCTTTCCCAGTATGTCGCCTCGAACTCGGCTTCGACGTCATCGCGCAGGCGGCGGCGGTTGTGGTAGTGGATCTGCATCCCGAAGGCGCGGGCGCGCTGTGCTACCGCCTGGCCGATGCGGCCCATGCCGAGGATCCCCAGCCGCTTGCCGCCCAGCCGTCCGCCCAGGTTCGAGGTGGGCGACCAGCCGGCCCAGTCCTCTCCTTGCGCGATGCGCATGCCTTCGGGGATGCGGCGCACCACCGAGAGCATGAGCGCCATCGTCATGTCGGCGGTGTCGTCGGTCAGCACGCCCGGCGTGTTGCTGACGAGGATTCCGCGCTGGCGGGCGGTGGCCGTGTCGATGTTGTCCACGCCGGCCCCGTAGTTCGCGATCAGCTTGAGCCGCTCCCCGGACTGGCCCAGAAGGCCCGCGTCGATCTGGTCGGTGATCGTGGGCACCAGCACGTCGGCGTCCTGCACCGCCTGCGCCAGTTCCTGGCGGGTCATGGGGGCGTCGCTGTCGCGCAACCGGGCGTCGAAGAGTTCGCTGAGCCGCGTCTCCACCGCTTCGGGCAACCGTCGCGTGACGACAACAGTCAGATTTTTCCCCGGCATCGCATCCCCGTCACGGCTTTCAAATTCCTGGCCCGCCTGTCAGGTTGCCACCGGGGACGGCGCGGCACAAGAACCGATGCGCCCCGGCATTCGATCGGGTAGGCTATGAACATGATGATGTTGCGTCACACGCTGCGGGCCCTGTCCGTCCTTCTGGCCGTGGCCCTTGCCGGGCCTCTCACCGCGCAGGGGGCGGAGGCTCCCACGGACGGCCCGCGCCTGGGGCCGGTGACCAACCTTCCGATGCCGCGCTTCGTCAGCCTCAAGGCGTCCGAGGCGAACGTGCGCCGCGGCCCGTCGCTGACCCACCGGATCGACTGGGTGTTCCAGCGGCGCGGCATGCCCTTGCTGATCACGGCCGAATACGGTCACTGGCGCCGCGTGGCGGATCGCGACGGGCAGGGCGGCTGGGTGCATTACACGATGCTGACCGGCGTGCGCTCGGTCCTGGTGGAGGCCGACATGCTGTCCTTGCGCACCCGCCCCGAGGCCGATGCCCCCGAACGCGCGGTGCTCGAACGCGGCGTCGTGGCCCGGCTGGAGGCCTGCGAGGCCGCCTGGTGCGAGCTGGACGCGCAAGGCTACTCCGGATGGGCCCCGCAAGAGGCGCTCTGGGGGGCGTCGCTCGACGATGTCGGACGCTGAGAAGGCGTCGCACACCCGTCTGAACCTGTCGGCGGGGCTGTTGTCCTCTGCGGTGGCACTGACGCTGGTCGTGGCGAAGCTCTGGGCGCTGGACACGACGGGATCGCTCGCTGTGGCGGCGACGCTGGCGGATTCGGCCATGGACCTGATGATGTCGCTGGGGGCGCTGGCGGCCATCGCCTATGCCGCCAAGCCCGCTGACGAGGATCACAACTTCGGCCATTCCTCGGCCGAGGATCTGGCCGCACTCGCGCAATCGGTCATCATCCTTCTGTCCGCCGCAGCCATCGCGGGCGTCGCGGTCTGGCGGCTGCTGCAGGACGATGTCGCATTGCCGCAGAACGAGGGATCGGGCATCGCGGTCGTAGTGCTGGCCATCGTGCTGACGCTGGGGCTGGTGGTCTGGCAGCGCCGCGTCGCCGCGCGGACCGGCAATGCCGTGGTGCGGGCCGATTCGCTGCACTACCTGGGCGATCTCGTCCCAAACGTCGGGGCCATCGTGGCGCTCTGGGCGTCTTCGGCGCTGGGAATCGGGCAGGTCGACAGCGTGGTGGCCCTCGGCGCCGCGGTCTTCCTGGCCGTGGGGGCCCTGCGGATCGGGCGCGAGGCCTGGAACGCGCTGATGGACGCCCAGGCCGATCCCGCGATGATCGCGGGGATCGAGCGGCTTGCCCGCGACCACCCCGGCGTGCGGGGTTTTCACGACCTCAAGACGCGCCGCGCGGGCAGCCAGGTCTTCGTGAACCTGCATATCGAACTGGACGGCGACCAGTCGCTTCTGCAGGCCCATGACATCGGCGCGGGGTTGCGGCACGCGATCCTCGACGCATATCCACAGACGGACGTGCTGATCCACAAGGATCCGGTGCGCCCTGGTCGTGAAGGCCGTATCTTTGACAAGGGATCCCGCGATGACGAACGAGATGACGAATGAAACGCTCGAAGGCCGCCTGATCGCGCAACGCCTGGTGCTGGCGCACCTGGTGCGCGCCCACGGGGAAGAGGTGCAGGCCATGATGCGCGACCGCGCCACGGTCCAGGTCCCCGAGGAAGACCCCGGATCGGACGGCCCCGATGACGCCTTCGCCATCGAGGCGGCCCTCGCCGACGAGATGCGCCTGCTTCTGGAAGCCGTCGAGCGGCTGGGCTGAACGGAGGCGTCCCGGTCGGGACGCCCCCCACAAGTGCAGGGCGGGTCGCGTCAGGCCGCGAGTCCGCGACCTTTCAGCAAGGCCTCCACCCCCGGCATCCGGCCCCGGAAGGCGGTGTAAAGCGCGTCAGGCTCGATCGAGCCGCCGGAGGAGAGGACCGTCTCTTCCAGCTTTTTCGCAAGCGCGGGATCGAAGGGATCGCCTGCCTCCTCGAAAGCGGCGAAGGCGTCGGCGTCCATGACTTCCGACCACATGTAGCTGTAGTAGCCGCTGGAATAGCCGTCGCCGCTGAAGACATGCGCGAAATGCGGGGTCGCGTGGCGCATCCCGATGGCGTGGGGCATGCCAAGCTCTTCGAGGATCTCGGCCTGTTTCTGCATCGGGTCGGCGGGGGGCTCGCCCGCGTGGAATTCGAGGTCCACCAAGGCGCTCGCCACGTATTCCACCGTCTGGAAGCCCATGTCGAAGGTCGCCGCGGCCAGAACGCGGTCGCGCATCTCCTCGGGCATGGCGTCGCCCGTGGTGGCGTGGGTGGCAAATTTGGTGAGGACCTCCGGCACTTCCAGCCAGTGTTCGTAAAGCTGGCTGGGCAGTTCCACGAAATCGCGCGCGACGGAGGTGCCGCTGACGGACGGGTAGGTCACGTCGGAGAGCATCTGGTGCAGGGCGTGGCCGAACTCATGGAACAGCGTGCGCGCGTCGTCGTAGGACAAGAGCGCGGGCTTGCCGACGGCGGGCTTGGCGAAGTTGCAGACGTTCACGACGATGGGACGGATGTCGCCGGCCAGCCGCTGCTGGCTGCGCATCGCCATGCACCACGCCCCGGATCGCTTGGAGGCGCGCGCGAAGTAGTCGCCCATGAAGACGGCGACGTGTTCGCCGTCGCGCGTCACCTCCCACAGGCGCACGTCGGGGTGATAGGTCGGCGCGTCGAGCGGCGCGAACTCCAGCCCGAACAGGCGCTTGGCGCAGTCGAAGGCCGCCTCGATCATCCGGTCGAGCTGGAAGAACGGCTTGATCTCGCCCTCGTCCAGATCGTGCTCGGCCTGGCGGCGCTTCTCGGCGTAGTAGCGCCAGTCCCAGGGCTCCAGCGGGCCGGTCTGGCCGTCGGCATGCAGCATGGCGGTGAGCTTGACCTGGTCCTCTTCCGCGGCGGCCTTGGCCGGTTCCCAGACCTGCATCAGCAGATCGCGCACGGCCTGCGGCGTCTTGGCCATCTCGGGCTCGAGCTTGTAGTCGGCGAAGCTGTCGTAGCCCAGAAGCTCCGCCCGCTCTGCGCGCAGGGCGAGGATCTCGGCGGTGAGCGCGCGGTTGTCGGTCTCTCCCCCCGTCATGCCGCGCCCGGTCCAGGCGGCGTAGGCGCGTTCGCGCAAGGCCCGGTTCGGCGAGAATTGCAGGAACGGGACGATGAGCGAGCGCGACAGCGTGACCACCGCCCCGTCGTGGTCGCCCGCCTCGCCTGCGGCGCGGGCCGCGTCGGCCACGAAGTCGGGCAGGTCGGCCAGGTCCGCGTCCGACAGGGGCATGGACCAGGACCGCTCGTCGGCCAGCAGGTTCTGGCTGAACTGCGTGCCCAGCACCGACAGCCGGGACTTCACGTCGCGCAGCCGGTCGCTCGCCGCCCCTTCTAGCTGCGCGCCGCCGCGCACGAAGCCCTGGTGGGACAGCTTGAGCACCATGCGCTGTTCCTCCGTCAGGTCGAGGTCGACGCGGCGGTGCCACAGATCGTCGATCCGCGCGAAAAGCGCCTTGTGGGCGCTGATCCAGGACGAGAACGCGGAGAGCATCGGCGCGAAGTCGCGCTGCAACGCCTCGCGCGCGGGCGTGCTGTCCGCCCCCGCCACGCCGTAGAAGGTGCCCAGCACCCGGTCGAGGTCCCGTTCAGCAAGCGCCATCGCATCGATGGTGTTGGCAAACGTCGGTGCCTCGTCGTTCGCCGCGATGGCGTCGATGGCGGCGCGCGCCTCTTCGAGCGCGGTTTCGACCGCCGGTTTGAAATCCTCGTCCGAGATCGCGTCGAAGGGCGGCAGGCCGAAGGGCGTGGTCCAGTCGGTCAGAAGCGGGTTGGTCATGAATGTCTCCTTTCCCTCACATCTAGGCGCCGGGGCCGTCCTCTGCCACCCGCAGCCCGGGCAAGGGGGGCGCACCGGCGCCGGGCCATGGCTTTCGGCGGATCCGCGCGCGCGCCTCAGCGACGCAGGCCCCGCTCGAAGCGGCGCAGGGCGATGGACAGCCCGATCGTCATGGTCAGGTAGATCAGCGCCACGACGTTGTAGGTCTCGAAGTAGCGGAAGTTGCCCGCGGCGGTGATCTTGCCCAGCTGGGTGACGTCCGCCACGCCCACCACCGAGACCAGCGAGGAATCCTTGACCATCGCGACGAAGTCGTTGCCGAGAGGCGGCAGGACCGTGCGCAGCGCCTGGGGCCAGACGACGTGGCGAAAGCGCTGCCAGCCGGTCAGGCCAAGCGCCTCCGCGGCCTCGATCTGACCTTCGTCGACCGATTGCAGGCCTGCGCGGAAAACCTCTGCCAGGAACGAGGCATAGGCCAGCGTGAGCGCTATGATCGCGCGCCAGAGCAGGCTGAAATCGCGGGTCCGCGCCTCGGGCAGGCCCAGCGCGTTCCAGGCCGAAACCAGGGCGGGCGCCAGCACGAAGGCCACATAGAGCAGCAGGACGAGGATCGGGATGCCGCGCATGACTTCCACGTAGAACCGCGCGATCTGCCGCAGCAGCGTGATGCGCGACAGCGCCATGAGCGCCAGCGCCAGGCCCAGCGCGCAGGCCAGACCGTAGGACACCACGGCCACGAAGACGGTGATCCGGATGCCCTTGGCCAGCGTCGGCAGGACACCGCGGTAGGCTTCGTCCGTGGCCACCTGGAAGAACATCCACAGCCCCAGACCCACGACGGCCAGAAGCCACCAGGGAAAGTCGCGATCGCGCGCAGGCTCACGCATGAGGGGCCGTGCCGCAGGGGTCGGGGGCCGGGCAAGGCGGAAGGCGCATGTCGTCCGCCTTTGCCCCGCGCGCCTTATTCACCCATCTTGAAGTCGAGGAACCACTTCGTGTTCAGCGCCTCGATCGTGCCGTCCTCGCGCATCTCGGCGATGGCGGCGTTCACGGGGGCCACCAGTTCGGAGTTCTGCGGGAAGATGAAGCCGAAATCCTCGGTGCCCAGCTTCTCGCCCACGATCTTGAGCGCGCCGTCGCTGGCGTCGACGTAGCCTTGCCCCGCCGTCCCGTCGGTCAGCACCAGGTCCACGTCGCCCGCGCGCAGCGCCTGCACGGTGGCGCCGAAGGTTTCCATCTTGACGATGCGCGGTGTCGCCTCGTCCCCGTCGAGCACGTCGTAGACGCCCACGTAGAAGGGGGTCGTGCCGGGCTGGGCGGCCATCAGCAGGTCGGGATCGGCGGCGAAACCGGCGGCGTCCGCGAAGCGATCCTCGTCGCCGCGCACCAGCATCACCATTTCCGAGGTCATGTAGCTGTCGGAGAAATCCACCACCTCGGCCCGGTCCTCGCGGATCGTGATGCCGGTCATGCCCATGTCGTACTGGCCCTGGGCCACGGCGGGGATCATTGCGTCCCAGCTGGTGGTCTGGTAATCGACGGTCAGGTTCAGCCGCTCGGCGATCTCGGCCATGGCGTCGTATTCCCAGCCCATCGCCTCGCCGTCCTGGACGAATTGCAGCGGGGGGTAGGCGTTCTCGACGGCGACGGCGACGGTCTGGCCACCCAGATCGGGCAGGACCTGGGCCGCGGCGGTGCTGGCGGCACCGGCCAGGACGGCAGCGGCGAGGGGGGCGATCAGTTTCATGGGGCAGGCTCCTGTGGGGAAAGGACGACGGAGGTCAGAGTGCCGCGCGCCTAGGCCTGGCGCAAGCCCTTGCCAGCGCAGACCGGGCAGTCGGGCCGCGCCGCGGTCTTGAGGGTGCGGCTTTCGGCATAGAGCGCGTCGTGGATCATCAGCCGTCCGCGCAATCCCGCGCCCGCGCCGGTCAGGGTCTTGAGCGCCTCGACCGCCATCATGGATCCGATCACGCCGGGCAGGGGGGCGATGACGCCCGCCTCGGCGCAGGTCGGCACCAGCCCGGGATCGGGGGCGGTGGGAAAGACGCAGGCAAAGCACGGGCCCCCGCGCGCGGGATCGTAAAGCCCGATCTGCCCTTCCCACTGGGTGATCGCGGCGGCGATCAGCGGCGTGTCCATCGCCACGCAGGCCCGGTTCACCAGGTAGCGCGTGTCGAAGTTGTCGCAGCCGTCGAGCACGAGGTCGTAGTCGGCGATCAGCTCCTCCGCGATTTCCGCGTCGAGACGCCGGTGGTAGGGCCGGATCGCGACATGCGGGTTCAACTCGCGCAGCGCCTGGCTGGCCGAGGCGACCTTCGGGCTGCCGATATATCCGTCGCGGTGAATGACCTGGCGCTGCAGGTTCGAGGTTTCGACCACGTCGTCGTCGATCACACCGATGGTGCCGACCCCGGCGGCCGCGAGGTAGAGCAGCGCGGGCGAGCCCAGCCCCCCGGCGCCCACCACCAGAACCCGCGCGCGGCTGAGCGCGGTCTGTCCCGGGCCGCCGACCTCGCGCAGCATGATGTGCCGGGCGTAGCGGTTCAATTCGCTCTCGGAAAATCCCTCTCGCGGCGGCAGCGCGTCCTGCGGCGGCGGAGCGGCACGGGATTTCAGCGCGCGCAGGGCCCGGCGGTAGGCCCAGACGAGCGCGCCGAACCCGATCAGCAGCAGCCACAGCCGCACGTCGCCGCCCGTAGCCTGGCGCAGGCCGTTGTCCGGGGGAAGCACCAGTTGCGCCAACACGACGGCCAGCAGCAGGATGCCGGTCATCACCCAGCGCGCCGAGCGGGGCGCCTTCATCGCAGCCCCGATCCCCCAGATCGCGGCGATCATGGCGAAGACCATGATCATGGGTCGATCCCCGTCGATCCAAACCCACCCGCGCCGCGCGCGGTGTCGTCCGGTTCGCCCGGTGCGAAGTCGGCGCGCAACACGGGGGCTGCGACCAGTTGCGCGATCCGCATCCCGTGCGCGATCTCGACCGGTTCGGTCCCCAGGTTCACCAGAAGCACCCGCACCTCGCCGCGGTAGTCGGCGTCGATGGTGCCGGGCGCGTTGGCGACCGTCACCCCGTGCTTCAACGCCAGCCCCGAGCGTGGACGCACCTGTACCTCGACCCCCGGGGGTATGCCGAACCGCAGGCCCGTCGGCACCGCGACGCGCGCGCCGGGCGCGAGCGGGATCGTTTTCCGATCGGGAAAGTTTGCGCAGACGTCCGCCCCCGCGGCCCCCGCCGTGGCGTAGCGCGGCAGCGGCAGCGTCGCGTCGGCACCCGCCACGTGGGCCACGGCGATCCTCACGCGGATCCTCCGCCCGAACGGACAGGCCCGCTGGACAAGGCCCTCAGAGCCTTCGACTGATCCCGACCGCTCGCCGATCTGGCAGGTCCCTTGCTTCTTCTGGCCAAAAATATCCGCCCCGCCGGCGAGGCGTCCCGCAGTCTCATCCCAGCGCCTCCGCCAGCCGTTGCGCGAGCCGGTCCGCCACCTCTCCCTTGCCCATGCGCGGCCAGTCCTCGGCCCCGTCCGCGGTGATCAGGGTGACCGCGTTCTCGGTCCCGCCCATGATGCCGGTGCCGTCCGAGACGTCGTTGGCGAGGATCCAGTCGCAGCCCTTGCGCGCCCGCTTGGCGGTGGCGTGGGCGGTGACATCCTCGGTTTCGGCGGCGAAGCCCACGACGAGGCGGGGGCGGCCGTCGCCGAGGCCGGAGACGGCGGCAAGGATATCGGGGTTCTCGGCGAACTCCAGCGCGGGCAGGCCGGTCCCGGTCTTCTTCATCTTCTGCGCGCCCGCGTTGCTGACGCGCCAGTCCGCCACGGCGGCGGCCATGATGCAGGCCTCCGCCGGCAGGGCGGCCATGACCGCATCGTGCATCTGGGCCGCGGTTTCGACGCGGATGACCTCGACCCCCTCGGGGGGCGGCACCGCGGCGGGACCGGTGACGAAGCTCACGCGGGCACCCAGGGCGGCCAGGCTGCGCGCGATCGCGGTGCCCTGCGCCCCGGAGGAGCGGTTGGCGATGTAGCGCACGGGGTCGATCGGCTCGTGCGTGGGGCCGGAGGTGACGATGACGTGCCGACCGGTCAGCGGGCCCTTCGCGAGGCGCGCCTCGATGGCGGCCAGGATCGCTTCCGGTTCGGCCATCCGGCCGGGGCCGTATTCGCCGCAGGCCATGTCGCCCTCATCGGGGCCGACCATGGTTACGCCATCGGCGCGCAGGGTGGCGAGGTTGCGCTGCGTCGCGGGATGCTGCCACATGCGCACGTTCATCGCGGGCGCCATCAGCACCGGCGTGTCGGTCGCCAGAAGCAGCGTCGTGGCCAGATCGCCCGCCTGCCCGGTTGCGGCCTGCGCCATCAGGTTGGCGGTGGCGGGCGCCACGACGATCAGGTCGGCGACGCGCGACAGCTGGATATGCCCCATCTCGGCCTCGTCGGTCAGATCGAAGAGGCTGTCGTAGACCTTTTCCCCCGCCAGGGCGGAGACGCTGAGCGGGGTGACGAATTCACCCGCCCCGCGGGTCATCACGGGCGTCACGGCTGCGCCCGCGCCGCGCAGAATGCGGATCAGCAGCAGCGACTTGTAGGCCGCGATGCCGCCGCCGATGATCAGAAGGATACGTCGCTGCGCCAGCATGCAGGCTCCTTTTTTGCGCCGTGTTCCATGTAGCACGGGATCGGGCGGGCGCAACGCGGCAGGGGTGCGCACCGTCGGGCCGGGGGAGAGGTATCGTGGCCGCGGGACAGCGCCTTCCGCTTCCCTAGGCCTAGCGGAACGTCGCGCAGGGGGCGCCGCGATCCACCGGGGGCGAGACGGCCGTGGCGTCGAAGGGCGCGCCCGGCTCCGGGGGCTCTTCGAACTGGCCCAGCGCCCAGACCGCGAGGTCGGGCGAAAGCGCATCGAGCACGAAAGGCACGCCGGTGTCGGTGCGGGCGTGGCCGTTGCCGGTGATGACCACGACCGGCCCGCCGGTGTCGTCCACCGCATCGCGCGCCGCCAGGGCCAGCATCGCATCGCGCAGCCGCTGCGCCTCGACCATGCCGGGAAGCATGTCCTCGGGCAGCATGTCGCAATGGGCGGCACGTTGATCCGCGATCAGCGCCTCCATCACCGGACCCGAGCGGGGCCACAGGTTGAACCCCACGACGCCGACCCCCAGCACGTCCTCGGCGGAGCTGCGCATGGCCGAGGCCAGATCCTCGCGACCGACCTGGGCCCCGATGACCTGCGCATCGGGGGCGGCCTCGAAGATCGGGTGATACATCGCGAAATCGGGCCAACCCAGCGCGTCCCACCGGTACGCCTCGGCCAGCGCTTCGCCGTCGGAGCGGTCGATCCCGGCCCCCGCCGCGGCATCCTCGGGGGCGATCATCTCGAACACGAGGGCCGCGGGCGCTACGCGCGCGACGAGCTCGGCCTGGACCGCGTGGTGGGCCGGGTTGTCGTGGGTTTCGCCCAGAACGTAGATGTCGGCCCGTGGCAGCGGGCCGACATCCGCGACCGCGGGGGTCGCGCAGCACAGAAGCGCGAGCAAGCGCCTCATGCGAAGAAGTTCGTCACTTCCCGGCTTTGGGATTCGAGGTTCTTGCGCATCTTGCCGAAGGCCGCGGCCTCCAGCTGGCGCACGCGCTCTTTCGACAAGCCCAGTTCGGTGCCGAGGCTTTCGAGCGTCCTGGGATCCTCGCGCAGCTTGCGTTCGCGCACGATGAACCGCTCGCGGTCGTTGAGGTCCGACAGCGCGGTCAGAAGCCAGTTGCGCAGGCAGGCGTTGTCATGGGTCAGTTCCACGTTCTCCGCCGCCTGGGAGCTGTCGTCCTCCAGCGCGTCGATCCACTCGCGGCCCTCGTCCTCCGCCGATTGCGTGGCGTTGAGCGAGTAGTCGGACCCCGAGAGGCGGCCTTCCATCATCTCGACGTCGTGCAGCGGCACGCCCACTTCCGTGGCAATGAGCTGGCGCATCACGTGGCCTTCCAGCTTGCGCCCCTCGGCGGCGGCCTCACGTTCCAGCCGGGCCTGGACGCGACGCATGTTGAAGAACAGCGACTTCTGGCTGGAGGTCGACCCGGTGCGCACCATCGACCAGTTGCGCATCACGTAATCCTGGATCGACGCCTTGATCCACCACACGGCATAGGTCGAGAACCGCACGCCGCGGTCGGGGTCGAACTTCTCCGCCGCCTTCATCAGCCCGACGGAGGCTTCCTGGATCAGGTCGTTCATCGGTGCGCCGTAGCGCTTGAACTTCGCGGCCATCGAGATAGCTAGCCGCATGTAGGCGGTGATGAGACGGTGCAGGGATTTCTCGCAGCCTTCGTCGCGCCAGGCGTAGGCGAGACGCAGTTCGGTCTCGGCATCCAGCAATTCGGCTTTCATGGCCGTGCGTGACAAGGTCTGGTCGGAAAATCCGTCGAACGCCATCTTAAATCCCCTGAGTTGCTGTTGCTCTCGGGTTCGGCAACAGCTTTGTGTTGCCCTGAAAACCCGAGGAGGAAGATAAAGTTCCGTGAAAAAGTTGCAGGGCCTTACATTCGTTCTAGGAGGGGCCGCGTCGGGCAAGTCCCTCTACGCCGAAAGCCTCGTGATGGGCATGGATCGGCCGCGCAGCTACATCGCCACGGCACAGGCCTTCGACGACGAGATGCGGGCCAAGATAGCACGGCATCGCGACCAGCGCGGGCCGGACTGGACCACGATGGAGGCGCCGCTCGATCTTGCCGCAGCCCTGGACGCGGTGCCGGCGGGTCGGATCGTGCTGGTCGATTGCGTGACGCTTTGGCTGTCGAACCTGCTGCTGCGCGACGAGACGCTCGACGAAGGCGGGGCCGCGGGCTTTCTGGCCGCGCTGGACCGCCGCCGGGAGCCGACCGTCGTCGTCAGCAACGAGGTGGGGCAGGGGATCGTGCCGGACAACGCGCTGGCCCGACGGTTCCGCACCTTGCAGGGCGGGTTGAACCGTCAGATCGCCGACCGTGCCGACCGGGTCGTCGCGGTGATGGCGGGGCTGCCACTTGCGCTGAAGGGGGATCTGCCGTGAGCACCCTGTGGCTGGTCCGGCACGGGCCGACGCACCAGACGACGATGACCGGCTGGCGCGACGTGCCCGCCGATCTGTCCGACAGCGGCGCGCTCTCGCGACTGGACGCATACCTGCCGCAGGCCCCGGTGGTCTCCTCCGATCTGATCCGCGCGGTCACCACCGCCGATGCGCTGCAGGGGACGCGTCCCCGCCTGCCGGACGCGCGCGATCTGCGGGAGATCGACTTCGGTGCCTGGGACGGTCTGCACCACACGGAGGTCAGTGCGCGCGATCCCGAGTTGTCCCGCGCCTTCTGGGAAACGCCGGGTAGCTTGCGCGCGCCCGACGGGGAAACCTGGGACGAGGTGACCGCCCGGGTGGGCGCCTGCATCGACCGGCTGCTGGAGCGCCACGCGCAGTTGATCGTCGTGGCGCACATGGGGACGATCATGTCGCTCTTTCCCCGCGCGGGCGGCACCGCCTACGAGGCGATGGGGCACCGGATCGACCCCCTGGGTGCCACGCGGATGCGGCGGGTCGACGGCGCATGGCAGCTTGGCCCGGTCAATCACCTGGCGTGATCGGCGTCATCACGAAACGGCGTTGGCGCAAGGCCGCGGCCCCGGAGTAGGGTTGCGCAAAAGGAGAGGCCCGTGCCCTACGATCTGTTCATCGGTGACCGCAGCTTTTCCAGCTGGTCCCTGCGCGGCTGGCTGATGCTGGAGGCCTTCGGCCTGCCGTACCGGACGCACATGGTGGGACTCTACGACGGGACGATGGCGCGGGACCTGGCCGATCTCGCCCCCGCCCGGACGGTGCCGGTCCTGCGGACGGACGCCGGCCACGTGATCATCGACAGCCTTGCCATGGCCGAAACGCTGGCGGAGGCGCATCCCGACGCGGGCCTCTGGCCCACCGACCCCGGCGCACGGGCGCTGGCACGGTCGCTGGTGGCCGAGATGCACGCGAGCTTCGGCGCATTGCGCAGCGACTGCCCGATGATGCTGACCCACGCCTGGGAGGGGTTCGCCCCGAGCGATGCCGTCCGCGCGGACCTCGCCCGGATCGAGACGCTCTGGTCGCTGGCGCGCAGCCGTCACGGGGCAGGCGGCCCCTGGCTTTTCGGGGCCTACTCGTTGGCGGATGTCTTCTTTGCGCCGGTGGCGCTGCGGATCGCGACCTACGGCCTGCCGGTGGGCGCGGCGGCGCAGGACTACGTGGCGGCGCATCTGGCCGATCCCGCGATCCGGCGCTGGCGGGCCATGGGCCTCATGAAACATTACGACCCGACGCCCTACGCGCTTCCTCTGCCGAAGGCCCCCTGGCCCGGGCCGTCCCCGCGCGCCGCGACGGCGGTGGAGGCAGGTGTCCCCGAGAACGCGACTTGCCCCTATTCCGGCAAGCCGGTCACGCACCTGTTGAAGATGGAAGGCCGCACCTTCGGGTTCTGCAACCCGGGCTGTCGCGACAAGACCGTCCTCGACCCCGAGGCCTGGCCCGCCTTCATGGCGCTCGTCTGACTACTTTCGGTCCCGCCTGCGGGCGCGGAACAGCTCGGCCCGGCGGCGCAGGCGGATGATCGCGGCGGCGACCGGGCGGCGCAGGCGCGGCACGTCGACGGCAAGCAACAGAAGGCCCAGCGGGATCATCCAAAGGCCGAAGACGGGCAAAATCGCGAGCAGTCCGCCCGCGATGAAGAACACCCCCACGGGCACACGTACCAGCGCCCACCCGGGCCGGCTGAGCCGGTGAACCATGCCGCCGATCCGCGGATGCCGCCGCCGCACCCAGGAAAACTGTCGGTCCAGCCGTTGCAATTCCTGCGTCAGACGCCGGGGCCGGGGGCTCATGACGGGTGATCCCCGCGCTGGGCGGGACGACTCGAAGGGTGGGCGTGGGGCATGCGGGCGGGGTCTTTCGGAAGGTCTTTTGAACCATCGACATAGGGTCGATTCGGTGCCGGGAGAATAGGCGCGCGGTCGCCCTTCGGCGAATTTCGCCGCGACTCGCGGAATGTGCCTTCGGGGGCTGCCCGCGCCGATGCGCTCAGCTTCGCAGGCGCGCGGGGGAGAGGGCTGCGGCGACGCGCTCCCCGATCTGGGGTGCGCGCTCCAGCACGACGTCGGCCACGTGACGCCCCGCCGCGGGCGAGGATTGCACGCCGTAGCCCCCCTGGCCCGCGCACCAGACGAAGGACGGCTCCGCCCCGTCGCGGCCCAGCACCAGCGATCGGTCCGGCGCGAAGGTCCGCAGACCTGCCCAGGTGGCAATGGGGCGGGTGACCTCCACGGTGACGGCCTCCTGGTAGCGGGCGAGCCCTTCGGCCAGCACCATGTCGTCGGCCCAGGCGTCCATCGGCTCGACCGGGTCCTCCTCCGCCGGGGAGACCAGCAGCGCGCCCGCGTCGGGCTTGGCATACCAGCTTTCCCCCGGACCGAAGAGCATCGGCCAGCCGCGCAGATCATGCCCGCCGGGGGCCGCCAGCCGCGCCATCGAGCGGCGCAGCGGTTGCAGGCCCAGCGGCGCCACCCCCGCAAGCACGGCGATCCGGTCGGCCCAGGCGCCGGCCGCGTTCACCAGCGTGCGGGCCTCGATCTCGCCCGCGGGGGTCGTGACGCGCCAGCCGGCGCGGTCGCGCACGATGGCCGTGACCTCCGCCGAGGTGCGGATGTCCCCGCCGTGCCGACGCAGGGTCTTCGCGTAGGTCTGCATCAGAAGATCGGTGTCGATGTCCTGCGCGCGGTCGAAATAGGCGGCTTGGGTGATCGCCGCGGACAGGATCGGCACGCGGGCGCGGGCCTCGTCCATGTCGATCCGCATGAGCTGCATGTCGTCCGCGTCGGCGGCGAATTGGTCCGCCTCGTGCGCCTGGCCCACGATCATCAACCCGCGCGGGCTGAGCACGCCCATGTCGCGGTGGGCCGCGAAGCTCGCCTCGTTCAGGGCGCGCGTGGTTGGCTTGCCGTAGTTCTGCTCGAACAAGGCCGCCGACCGGCCCGAACTGTGATAGCCCGTGTGCGGTTCGCGCTCCAGCAGGGTGACCTGCGCGTGCGGCGCGATCTGGGCCGCGGCGGAAAGCCCCGCGACACCGCCGCCTATGATCAGGACGTCGGTCATCGCGTCTGCCTCCGCCCGGCGCCGGGCGCGGCGTCGAAAGTCGTGCGCGGGGCGTGCGTTGCCCTGTCGACGCGTCGGGGGCGGACGGTCCGGCGCTGCGACCGGGTGGCGTCGAGAGGGGACGGTGTGCTCATGCGGACAGCAGACCCGATCGCGGGGGCCTCCGCAACATCGCTTGTCGCGGGCGCGTCGCGGCTTAGCTCATGCGGCAAGGGAGTCCCACCATGACCGACCGTGCCGATATCCTCGTCTTCGACGTCAACGAGACGCTGCTCGACTTGACGACGCTCGATCCGCTGTTCGAACGGCTCTTCGGTGGGGGACGGGCGCGGGCGCTGTGGTTTTCGCAGATGATCCTCTATTCCAACGCGGCCACGCTGGCGGGTGCCTACGCGGCCTTCCCCGATCTGGCCAAGGGCGCGCTGCGGATGATGGGCGAGACGGAAGGCGTGGCCATCTCGGACGCCGATACCGAGGAGCTCTTGCACCTGATCACGCACATGCCCGCCTGCGCGGACGCAGTGCCTGCGCTGACGCGCCTGCGCGCGGCCGGGGTGCGGATGGTGACGCTGACCAATTCACCACCCGCCGAGAGCCCGACCCCGATGGAACGGGCCGGCATCGCGGAGTTCTTCGAGGCGCATTACAGCGTGGCCGACGTCCGCCGCTTCAAGCCCGCACCCGAATGCTACCAGCTTGTCTGCGACCATCTGCAGGTCGCGCCGGCCCGGTTGTGCCTCGTGGCGGCCCACCTGTGGGACACGCTGGGCATGCAGGCGCTGGGCGGCGAGGGGGCGTTCATCACCCGCCCCGGCAACGCGCTTTTCCCCTCGGGTGCCGTGGCGAAACCGACCTACATCGCCCCGGACCTGGGCGTGTTCGCGGACGCGTGGCTTTCGCGCTGACGACCGGAGTGGCAGGGGCCAGGTGATCCTGCCGCCCCTTTGGACATCGGTCCCGAAGATCGGGGCCCGGTCCGGAATTTTCCGTGTGTGCAGGTGACCTTGCGACGGCTCTGGACGATGCCGCAGCGCCGCAGTAAAGGCCGCGTCAGACCAGGATCCGTGTGGGTGGATCGCCGCCGATGCCTGGCGCCGAAAGATGCGAGAACCCGCCAAAGTTGCGGTCGCATCTGGACATTCCCGCAAACCCGGCAAATTCTGCGCCGCAGCATACCCTTGGATTCTCTTCGTCATGGCAGTCGTCCCGCCCGTCCCCTTTTCGCGCCGCGCCTTTCTTCTTCTCGGCAGCGCGGCGGCGGCCGTGATGGTCCATGCGCCGGTTGCAAGCGCGCAGGATCGCGAAGGCGCGCCGTTTTCCTTCGATGCGCTGATCGAACGGGCCCGGGCTGCGGCCGCAGCGCCGGACCGGACGCCGGAGGCGCTCGGCGGGCCCTTCGCGAAGCTCGATTACGACACCTATCGCCAGATCCAGTTCAATGAAGAGACCGCGGTCTGGGCGGACCGCTCTTCGGGTCCGGTGGTACATGCCTATCACCCCGGATGGCTCTTCGACGCGACGGTCCGTCTCAACGAGGTCGAGGACGGCCTGGCGCGTCCGCTCGACTTCACCGCCGCGAACTTCGACTACTACGGCGAAGCGGCCGAGCTGATGACCCCCGACATCGCCTTGCCGGGCGTGGCGGGCTTCAAGGTGAACGCGGCGCTCAACGATCCCGACCGGCTGGACGAGGTTCTTTCGTTCCTGGGTGCCAGCTACTTTCGTGCCTTGGGGCAGGGCAACCGCTACGGGCTGAGCGCACGCGGCCTGGCCGTGAACACGGCGACCGGCGGTGAGGAGGAATTCCCCCGGTTCAGCGAGTTCTGGCTGGAACGGGGGCAGCCTGAGGCCGATGCGGTGACGATCCACGCGCTGCTGGAAAGCCAGTCCGTGACGGGGGCCTACCGCTTCGTCGTCACGCCGGGGCAGACCACCACGATCGACGTGACGCTACGCCTGTTCTTCCGGCGCGACATCGACCAGCTGGGGGTGGCGCCGCTCACGTCGATGTTCCTCTTCGGGCCGAACGACGAGGGTCCGTTCGAGGATTACCGCACGCGCGTGCACGACAGCGAGGCGCTCTTGCTACGTAGCGGCGAGACGAGCCTGGTGCGTCCGCTCAACAATCCGCCGCGCCTGGGCAATTCCTACCTCTGGGCGCAATCCCCGCGGGCCTTTGGGCTGATCCAGCGACACCGCCGGTTCGAGGACTACCTGGACGCGGGCGCGCATTACGAGGCGCGTCCCTCGCTGATGGTCGAGCCTTCGGAGGATTGGGGCCGGGGCTCGGTCCGCCTGATCGAGATCCCTTCGGACCTCGAGGCCAACGACAACATCGTCGCCTTCTGGGTGCCCGAACGCGCCTTCAAGGCCGGGGACGCGTGGGGCACATCCTACCGCCTTCACTGGGGGATGTCGCCGCCGACCGCCGATACGTCCCTTGCCCGAATTTCGCGCACACTGGCCGGTTTCGGCGGATTTGCAGGCGTCGAGCCGCTGCGCGACCAGCGAAAATTCGTCATCGACTTCGAAGGGGGCGCCCTGGGGGAACCCGATGCGGCGCACGAAGTTACAGCGCGTACGGTCGTGACGGGCGGGCGCATCGTGGGCGAGGTCCTCGAACGGCTCGACGCAGACCGGGGCAATGCCTGGCGGTTGGTCCTGGACGTGAAGGCCGACCCCGAGGCGATCGTCGAATTGAAGGCGGAACTTGCGTCGGACGACCGTGTCCTGACGGAAACATGGATCTACCAATGGATGACAGAGTGACGGAACTTTCGGGCGCGGCGCAGGGGCCATCTCCCCTGCCGCAGGCGCCGCTGGACATGCCGCGCCAGATGCTCGAACGCAGGCGCAGGCCCTGGCTTGCCAGCCTCCTGGCCCATTTGACGATCAAGAGTGCCTGACCGCGACCGTCACCTCGACGGCGGGACTGTCCGGATCTGCCGGATCCTGGCGATCGGGGCCGCGACGCTTTGCGCCTTGGTGGCCGCGGCGACGCTCGCCCACGCGGGACCGCCGTCGATGGTCGTCTGGGACACCCTGCGGGTCGCGCTGCTCCTGATGACCACCGCCTGGCTGGCCTGGGGGGCGGCGCAGGCCGTTTTGGGATTGCGCGGGCTCGCGCCCTTGAGCATGCCGCCCGCACGCCCCGGCGGCCCGTCCCCCACGGCCATCCTGATCCCGATCTGCAACGAGGACCCCTGGGCCGTGCGCGCGCGGATCGAGGCGATGCGCGCCTCGGTCGCCGACGCGGGGATCGCGCCCGACTTCGTCATCCTCTCGGACACCGCGGGGACGCAGGACGTCACGCGCGAACAGGCCGTCTTCGCGCCGCTCTTCGCGCGGGACGGGCGGGCCGTCGTCTATTACCGCAACCGCAAGGACCGGCACGGCCGCAAGGCCGGCAACGTCGAGGATTTCATCCGCCGGTCCGGTCGGGCCTACGTCCACGTGGTGATCCTGGACGCCGACAGCCTGATGGACGGGCGGACCATCGCCCACCTCATCGCGCGGATGGACGCGGATCCGTCGCTGGGGCTCTTGCAGACCCTGCCCGTCATCGTCGGCGCGCAGTCGATCTTCGGGCGGGCGATGCAGTTCGCGGCCAGCTTCCACTCGGCGGTCTTCTCGCGCGGGTTGGCGCGGCTGCAGGGCGACACCGGACCGTTCTGGGGCCACAACGCGATCGTCCGGGTCGAGGCGCTGTCCCGGTGCTGCGGCCTGCCGGAGCTGCAGGGCTTGCCGCCCTTCGGCGGCACGATCCTGAGCCATGACTACGTCGAGGCGGCCCTGCTGGCCCGCGGCGGCTGGCGGGTGGAGATGGATCCCCGGATCGGCGGGTCCTACGAGGAAGGCCCCGAGAACCTGCTGGCCTTCGCCCGCCGCGACCGCCGCTGGTGCCAGGGCAACCTGCAGCACATGCGCCTGCTCGCCGCCCCCGGCCTGAAGGGATGGAGCCGGTTCGTCTTCGCGCAAGGCATCGCGTCCTACCTCGTGGCGCTGGCCTGGGGGGCCTTCCTGGTCGTGTCCTTCCTGTCGGCGCAGACCGTCGTCGGCCCCGACTACTTTCCCGAACCGCGCCAGCTGTTCCCGGTGTTCCCGGACGACCGCACGCACGAGATCGTGGCGCTGGCGGTGGGGATCGTCGGACTGCTCCTGCTGCCGAAACTCGCGATCCTGATCGAGGCCACGGCCTCGGGCCGCGCGGGGGCGCACGGGGGCTGGGCCCGGTCCGCCCTGTCGGTGCTGGCCGAGACGCTGCTGACGGCGCTGATCGCGCCGGTCATGCTGATGTACCAGACCCGCGCCGTGTTGCAGGTCCTGTCCGGACAGGACGGCGGCTGGCCCGCCACCGCGCGCGGCGAAGGACGGCTGACCTTGGCCGAGGCCTGGCAGGCCGCGTCCTGGGTCACGCTGAGCGGTATCGCCATGGCCGTGCTGACCTTCTGGATGGCGCCCGACCTCGTGCTCTGGCTGCTCCCGGTGGCGCTGCCGATGATCGCGGCCCCGCTGCTGATCGCCGTGACGTCGCGCCCGGGCGCGGGCGGGATCTTCACCGTCCCCGAAGAGATCGCACCTCCCCCCGTCGTCGCGGCCTACCGGACGCTGGCCATGCAGACGACCCCCTTGCGCGCGGTGACCGATGACGAACTCGCCCGCCCGGTCTGAGCCCGCCGCGGCGCCCGTGACGGGCGGTGTGGCGGCGCCTTCCGCGCGGCGCGATCCACGGATCGACGCGTTCCGCGGTCTGGCGCTTGCGATGATCATCGTCACCCACATGCCCGGCAACCCGTGGGAGATCCTGACCGTGCGCAGCATCGGCTTCTCCGACGCGGCGGAGGCGTTCTTCCTGATGTCCGGGGTCGCGGCCGGGATCGCCTATGCCCCCGGCCTTGCGCGCTGGCTGGACGGCTCTGGACGGCTCTGGCCCGCGATGCGGCCGATGTGGAAGCGCAGCTGGACGCTCTACCAGGTGCAGATCCTGCTGACGGTGGTGGCGATCGCGCTGTTCTCGTGGTCGGCGGACACATTCTATCACGGCGCCTTCCGCGAGATGCACAACCTGGCCCGCATCTTCGAGGAGACCCGCGCCGCGCTCGTGGGGCTTGCCACGCTGGGCTACCAGATCGGCTACGTGAACATCCTGCCCGCCTACATCGTGCTGTTGCTGGCGGCCCCCTTCATGATCGCGGCGGGCTTGCGCGCGCCCTGGATCACGCTGGGCGCGAGCCTGGCCCTGTGGTTCGTCGCGGGGGCGTATCGCCTGAACATCCCGGCCCATCCCGGAACGGGCGGGTGGTTCTTCAGCCCGCCGGCCTGGCAGGCGATCTTCCTGATCGGACTGCTGACGGGCATCCGTCTCCGGGCGGGGGCACGGCTCGTGCCCGTCAGCCGGCCGCTCTTCGCCCTGGCGGCGGGGGTCCTGCTGCTGGTGCTGGCCTGGCGCTACTGGCCGGGGCTGGGCCCCGCGCTGAACCACCAGATGGCGCGACTGGGCAACGCGGGTGCGCCCTCAAACATCGTGTCGCATACCAAGACCTACCTGGCCGCGCCGCGCTTCGTGCATGCGCTGGCGCTGGCCTACGTGCTGTCGTGCCTGCCGATCGTCACGCGGCTTTGCGCGGCGCGCGCGGCGGCGCCGCTGCGGCTGTTCGGGCGGCACGGGCTGTTGGTCTTTTCGCTGGGCACGATCCTGGCGCTGGCGGGACAGATCCTGATGGACATCGAGCCGGACAACGCCTGGTTTCCCTGGGTGCTGCCGCTTGCCGCCATCGCGATCTGCTTTCTCGCCGCGGTTCTGGCCGAACAGTCGCGAAAGCTCGTCGCCGCCCCGCGCGAGGCCGGCGCGACAGGCAAGGCGACCGACGGCTGAGCGCCCCCGCGCCGACCTGACCCGTTGGTGCGGTCCGCGGCGACACCGGCGCTCGACCCTTGCAAAACGGGACGTCATCCGGTTTTCTGCGCCGAGGGCCGCGTCTACGCCGCATCGACGCGCCCCGATCCCGGATCATCTGGTACCGCGGCGGACAAACACATGGACATCACCTTTCGCCTCAACGGCGAGGTCGCCCAGGTCGACACCCCGCCCACGCGCACGCTTCTGGACTGGCTGCGCGAAGAGCGCGGACTGACCGGCACCAAGGAAGGCTGCAACGAAGGCGACTGCGGGGCCTGCTCGGTGCTGGTCACGGACGAACACGGCACCCGGACGCTGAACGCCTGCATCCTGTTCATGCCGCAACTGGCGGGCAAGGCGGTGCGCACGGTCGAGGGCCTATCGGCGCCCGACGGCACGCTGCATCCCGTGCAGCAGGCGCTGGTCGACCACCACGGCAGCCAGTGCGGCTTCTGCACGCCCGGCGTGGCCGTGACGATGGCGGCGGGCCACCTTGCGGGACGGACCGATCACGACGACCAGTTGGCGGGCAACCTGTGCCGCTGCACGGGCTACGCCCCCATCGTGCGCGCGGCCAAGGCAGCCGAAGGCACGCCCGTCCCGACGCACATGCGCGACGACACCCCCGTCGAGGCCGAGGCACCTTTCGCCCCGGCGACCGAGGACGCGCTTGCCGAATGGTACGCCGCCCACCCCGAGGGCACGCTGATCGCCGGGGCCACCGACGTCGGGCTTTGGGTCACCAAGCAGTTCCGCGCCCTGGGCGATGTGGCGTTCCTCAACCGCTGCGCCGATTTGCAGCATATCGAGGAGACGGAGGACGCGATCCGCTTCGGCGCCGGCGTCACCATGACCCGCGTGCTGGAGGCGCTGGAGGGGGAATATCCCTCCTACGCGCAGATGGTGCGCCGCTATGGCTCGGTGCAGGTGCGCAACGCCGCGACGATCGGCGGGAATATCGCCAACGGATCTCCCATCGGGGACAATCCGCCCGCGCTCATCGCCCTCGGTGCCACGCTGCACCTGCGCTGCGGCCCGGTGCTGCGTGATCTGCCGCTGGAGGATTTCTTCCTGGCTTACGGCAAGCAGGACCGCGCCCCCGGCGAATTCGTGACCGGCGTCACCATCCCCAAGGGGCGGGGCAACCACCGGGTCTACAAGATATCCAAGCGGTTCGACCAGGATATCTCTGCCGTCTGCGGGGCCTTCGACCTGGAGATCGCGGAGGGTACGATCACGACAGCACGGATCGCCTTCGGCGGCATGGCGGGGGTGCCCGCGCGGGCGGCGAAGGTGGAGGCCGCGTTGACCGGCCAGCCCTGGTCGCGCGAGACGATCGAGGCCGCGCTGCCTTCGATGGAGGCGGATTTCGAGCCGTTGACGGACATGCGCGCCACCTCGGCCTACCGGCTTCAGGCCGCGCGCAACCTGCTGCTGCGCTACCACGCGGATCTGACCGGGACGGATACGGATGTCCGCAAGGTGTCGGCATGAGCGTCGCCAAGCCCCTGCCGCACGATTCGGGTGCGTTGCACGTCACCGGGGCCGCGCGCTACGTCGACGATATTCCCACCCCCGCCAACGCGCTGCACCTGGCCTTCGGCCTGTCCACCATCGCGCGGGGTCGGATCACGGCCATGGACCTCGACGCCGTGCGCGCGGCCCCCGGTGTCAGGGACGTTCTGACCGCGGAGGATCTGCCGAACGGCTGCGACGTCAGCCCCTCGAACCACGACGAGCCGCTGCTGTCGGACGGCACCGTGCACTACGCGGGCCAGCCGGTGTTCCTGGTCGTGGCCACCAGCCACGGCGCCGCACGGCGGGCCGCGGCCCGGGCGAAGCTGAGTTACGACGCGCAGGAGCCGATCCTGACGGTCGAACAGGCGCTCGCCGCCGACAGCCGGTTCGAGGACGGACCCCGCGTCTGGACCAAGGGTGACGTGGATGCGGCGCTCTCGCAGGCGGCGCACCGCATCGAGGGCCGGATCGAGATCGGCGGGCAGGAGCATTTCTACCTCGAAGGGCAGGCCGCGCTGGCCGTGCCCAACGAAGGGGACATGCTGATCCATTCCTCGACCCAGCACCCCACGGAAATCCAGCACAAGGTGGCCGAGGCGCTGGAGGTCCCGATGCACGCCGTAAGGGTCGAGGTCCGGCGCATGGGCGGCGGCTTCGGCGGCAAGGAAAGCCAGGGCAACGCGCTGGCCGTCGCCTGCGCCGTGGTGGCCGCGCGCACGGGATGCCCCGCCCGGATGCGCTACGACCGCGACGACGACATGACGATCACCGGCAAGCGCCACGACTTCCGGGTGGAGTACGACGCGGGCTTCGACGCGGACGGGCGCCTCGTGGGTGTCGACTTCACCCATTACGCACGCTGCGGCTGGGCGATGGACCTGTCCTTGCCCGTGGCCGACCGGGCCATGCTGCACGCCGATAACGCCTACCTGCTGGACGCCTGTCGGATCACCTCTCACCGTCTCAAGACGAACACGCAAAGCGCCACGGCCTTCCGCGGCTTCGGCGGGCCGCAGGGTCTGCTGGGGATCGAGCGGGTGCTGGATCACGCGGCGCGGACGCTGGGCCTCGACCCGGTGGAGGTGCGCCGGATCAACTATTACCGCGGGATGGACGCGCTGGGAGGGGGGCCGTCTGCCCCCCGGCCTGCGGCCCCCCCCGAGAGTTTGCCGGGCCAGATGAAGGACGTCGACGTGGCGTCCCGCGGATCGCAGGTCGAGGCCGACGATCGGCACGCCGTCGATGCGGGTCACGTGAACACCACGCCCTACGGGATGGCGGTGGAGGATTTCATCCTGCACGAGATGACCGAGCGGCTGCTGGAGACATCCGGTTACGCGGCGCGGCGGGCGGAGATCGACGCCTGGAACGCCCGTCAGCCGGTACTGAAGCGGGGGATCGCGTTCTCGCCGGTGAAATTCGGGATCTCGTTCACGCTGACGCACCTCAACCAGGCGGGCGCGCTGGTGCATGTCTACCAGGACGGCTCGATCCACATGAACCACGGCGGGACCGAGATGGGGCAGGGGCTGTTCCAGAAGGTCGCGCAGGTGGCGGCCAGCCGCTTCGGCGTCGGTCGGGACGCGGTGAAGATCACGGCGACGGACACGGGCAAGGTGCCCAACACCTCGGCGACGGCGGCGTCCTCGGGGGCGGATCTGAACGGGATGGCGGTGGCAGACGCCTGCGACACGATCCGCGACCGGATCGCCGCCTGCCTGGCGGAGTTGCACCAGGTCGCGCCCGACACGGTCGTCTTCCGCGACGGCAAGGTGGCCGTGGCCGGGGACGAGATGCCCTTCGCAAAGGCCGCCGCGACCGCCTACCAGAACCGCGTCAGCCTGAGTGCGACGGGGTTCTACAAGACACCGGACCTTGCCTGGGACCGGATCAAGGGGCAGGGGCGGCCGTTCTTCTACTTCGCGCAAGGCTGTGCGGTGACGGAAGTGGTGATCGACACGCTCTCGGGCGAGAACCGCATCCTGCGCACCGATATCCTGCACGACGCGGGCGCGTCCCTGAACCCCGCCATCGACCGCGGCCAGATCGAGGGCGGCTACGTGCAAGGCGCCGGCTGGCTGACCATGGAAGAGCTGGTCTGGGACGACGCCGGACGGCTGAAGACCCATGCGCCCAGCACCTACAAAATCCCGGCCTGTTCGGACCGGCCGCCGGTCTTCAACGTGGACCTGTGGGATCAGCCGAACCCGGCGGCGACGATCTACCGCTCGAAGGCGGTGGGGGAGCCGCCGTTCATGCTGGGCGTCTCGGCCTTCCTGGCGCTGTCGGATGCCTGTGCGGCCAGCGGGCCGAACTGGCCGGACCTGCAGGCGCCCGCCACCTGCGAGGCGATCCTGGCCGCCGTCACCCGGGCGCGCGCGTGAGCGGGATCCGCGTGATCCTGGCACGCACGAGCGGATCCGTGCCGCGCGAGGCGGGCACGCAGATGTGGGTCGGCGCGGACCGGACCGAGGGCACCATCGGTGGCGGCGCGCTGGAATGGCAGGCGATCAAGCGCGCCCGCGCGATGCTGGCGCTAGGGGCGGGCCCCGCGACCGAGACGGTACCGCTTGGTCCGGCGCTGGGGCAGTGCTGCGGCGGGTCGGTCACGCTGGAGTTTGCGCCCGCCGAGGGGCTTGAGCGCGCGCCCGGTGCTCCGCTGTGGATCTGGGGGGCGGGCCACGTCGGACGCGCGCTGGCCCGCGTCATGGCGCCGCTGCCCGAGTGGGACGTGACGCTGATCGATGATGCCGCTGACCGGATGCCGCCGCCGATGGAGCACGTGACGCCCCTGGTGGCCGCCGACATGCCGCGCGCGCTCACCCATGCGCCGGACGACGCGCACCACCTGATCGTCACCTATTCGCATGCCATCGACCTGGACCTGTGCCACGCGATCCTGAGCCGCAGCTTCGCGGGCGCGGGCCTTATTGGATCGGCCACCAAGTGGGCGCGGTTCCGGGGCAGATTGCAGGCGCTGGGGCACGCGCCCGCCCAAATCGCGCGCATCGCCTGTCCCATCGGGGATCCGTCTTTGGGAAAACACCCGCAGGCCATTGCCATCGGGGTCGCCGTCGCGATGATGGCCCGGACCACCCAGCAGGAGACCCGCCGCGCATGACCGAGCCATTGCTGAGCCTGACCGGACTCACCAAGGCCTACCCCGGCGTCGTGGCGAACCGGGACGTCTCGTTCGACATCGCCCCGGGGGAGATCCACGCGCTCCTGGGCGAGAACGGGGCTGGCAAATCCACGCTGGTCAAGACGATCTACGGCCTGGTGAAACCCGACAGCGGCACGATGACGATGAACGGGGCGGCCTTCGCACCCTCCGACCCGGCGGAGGCGCGGCGCGCGGGCGTCGCCATGGTGTTCCAGCACTTCAGCCTGTTCGACGCGCTCACGGTGGCGGAGAACATCGTGCTGGGCATGGACGACCCGCCCAGCCCCCGCGCCATCGCGAGCGAGGTGGCCCGCGTGTCGGAGCTTTACGGCCTGCCGCTCGATCCCGCGCGGATCGTGGGCGACCTCTCCGCCGGAGAACGCCAGCGGGTCGAGATCGTCCGCTGCCTGTTGCAGGACCCCAAGCTTCTGATCATGGACGAGCCCACTTCGGTCCTGACCCCGCAGGAGGTGAAAATCCTCTTCACCACCCTGCGCAAGCTCTCGGCGGAGGGGACCGCGATCCTCTACATCAGTCACAAGCTGGGGGAGATCGAGGCGCTCTGCGAGGCGGCGACCGTGCTGCGGCTGGGCGAGGTGGTGGCGACCTGCGACCCGCGCCGGACCGGACCGCGGGAGATGGCGGAGCTGATGGTGGGGCAGGTGCTGCAAAGCCCGGTGCGCGCCAGCCGCCCCGAGGGGCCGATCCTGCTGGACCTGCGCAAGCTTTCGGCGCCGGCACCGCACCGCTTCGGCACGCCCTTGCGCGACGTGACGCTCCAGGTCCGCGCGGGCGAGGTGCTGGGCATCGGCGGGGTCGCGGGCAACGGCCAGGACGAGCTGGTCGCGGCGCTGTCGGGCGAGATGCCGGTCGATGCGGAGATGATCCGCCTCGACGGCACGCCGATCGGCCGGGCGGGGGTGAACGCGCGCCGCGACCTGGGCCTTCTGTGCGGGCCGGAGGAACGCCTGGGCCACGCCGCGGCCCCCGACATGACCCTGACCGAGAACGCGGCCCTGACGGCCACCACGCGCAAGGGGATGGCGCGGCGGGGCTTCATGCGCTGGCCGCAGGCGCGCGCCTTCGCCGAAGAGGTCATCGCCTCCTTCGACGTGCGCACGCCGGGTCCCGGCAACACGGCGCGGTCGCTGTCCGGCGGCAACCTGCAGAAGTTCGTCATCGGGCGCGAGATCCTGCAAGAGCCGCGCGTGCTGGTGGTCAATCAGCCCACGTGGGGGGTCGACGCCGCGGCCGCCGCCGCGATCCGGCAGGCCCTTCTGAGCCTCGCCGACGATGGGGCGGCGATCGTCGTCATCAGCCAGGACCTCGACGAGTTGATGGAGGTCTCCGACCGGTTCTGCGCATTGGTGGAGGGCCGGTTGAGCGCGTCGCGTCCGGCGCGAGGGCTGAGCGTGCACGACGTCGGCCTGATGCTGGGCGGCGCGCACGACATGGAGGTCGCGCATGTGGCCGAGTGACGGAGCCGGGATGGGACCGACCTATCGCCCGGCGCATCAAGCGGCGGCACATCCTCAGAGTGCGGGACGCCTCGCCGGCGGGGCAAGTATTTTCAATCCAAAGAAGCCTGGTGGGGCGCGGTGGCGCGGCCATCGGAAAGGGGGCGCATGATCGCGCTGGAAAAACGGCCGCAGCCGTCGCGGACCTGGGCCTGGGCGTCGCCGCTTCTGGCGGTTGCGCTGACGATGGTCCTCTCGGGGCTGATGTTCGCCGCCCTCGGCAAGAACCCGGTGGAGGTGATCCGGACGATCTTCTTCGATCCGGTCTTCTCGGAGTTCGCCTGGTATTACCGACCGCAGATCCTGATCAAGGGTGCGCCGCTCGTGCTGATCGCCGTGGGCCTGTCGTTCGGCTTTCGCGCGGGCGTGTGGAACATCGGCGCGGAAGGTCAGTACATCATGGGTGCCATCTGCGGGGCGGGCGTGGCGCTTGCGCTCTACCCGATGGAGGCGCGCTGGCTGATCTTCCCGCTCATGGTGATCGCGGGCGCGCTGGGAGGCTGGGCCTGGGCGATGATCCCGGGGCTCTTGCGCGTGCGTTTCGGCACCAACGAGATCCTGGTGAGCCTGATGCTGGTCTACGTGGCCGAGCAACTTCTGGCCGCGATGGCGCTGGGGGCCATGCGCAACCCCGACGGCATGGGTTTTCCGGGCAGCCGGAACCTTGCGCAATACACCTCTTCTGCGAACCTCGACCTGATCGAAGGCTCGGGGCTGCACTGGGGCGTTGTGGCGGCGCTGATCGCGGTGATCTTCGCCTACGTCGTGCTGTCGCGGCATCTGTTCGGTTTCCACGTGCGGCTGGCGGGTCAGGCCCCGCGGGCCGCGCGTTTCGCGGGGGTCAGTCCCGCGCGGATGATCCTGATGTGCATGGGGCTGTCGGGCGCGCTGGCCGGGGCCGCGGGCCTGTTCGAGGTGGCGGGACCGGCGGGCCAGATCAGCATCGACTTCAACGTGGGCTACGGCTTCACGGCGATCATCGTGGCCTTCCTGGGCCGGCTCAACCCGCTGGGAATCCTCGCGGCGGGCGCGCTGATGGCGCTGACCTACATCGGCGGCGGAATCGCGCAGTCGAGCCTGGGCCTCCCTTCCGCCGCGATCAGCCTGCTGCAGGGCATGCTGCTCTTCACCCTGCTGGCGGTGGACGTGCTGACGCATTATCGCCTGCGGTTCCGCAAAAGGAGCCTTGCCTGATGGATCTGAGTTCGATCAACCCGATCCTGTTGCTGGCCTCGCTGATGGTGGCCGCCACGCCGATCCTGCTCGCCGCCATCGGTGAACTGGTGGCGGAGCGCGCGGGCGTGCTGAACCTCGGGGTCGAGGGGATGATGATCACCGGCGCCGTCGTGGGCTTCATCGTGGCGGTGAACACCGGCAGCCCCTGGCTCGGCTTCGCGGGGGCGGCGGTGGGCGGGGCCGCGCTGAGCCTCGTCTTCGGGGTGCTGACCCAGTACCTTCTGTCGAACCAGGTGGCGACGGGGCTGGCGCTGACACTCTTCGGCCTGGGGCTGAGCGCGCTTCTGGGCCAGGGCTACATCGGGGTGAAGGCGCCGAGTTTCCCCGATCTCGACGTGCCGTTGCTGTCGGACATCCCGGTGATCGGGCCCATCGTCTTCCGGCACGACCCGATGGTCTACCTGGGCCTTTTCATCGTGCTGGGCGTCTGGCTGTTTCTCAACCGAAGCCGCGCGGGGCTGATCCTGCGCGCGGTGGGCGAGAACCACGACGCGGCCCATGCGCTGGGCTATTCCGTGCGTCGGACCCGGATGCTGGCCATCGCCTTCGGCGGGGCCTGCGCGGGCCTGGGGGGTGCCTACCTGAGCCTCGTGCGGGTGCCGCAATGGACCGAGGGCATGACGGCGGGGGCGGGCTGGATCGCGCTGGCGATCGTGGTCTTCGCCAGCTGGCGGCCCGGGCGGCTTGTGCTCGGGGCCTATCTTTTCGGCGGCGTCACCGTATTGCAGCTTAACCTTCAGGCGGCGGGTGTCGCGATCCCGGTCGAGTACCTGTCGATGACGCCCTACCTTGCCACCATCGCCGTTCTGGTCATCATGTCGGCCGGACGCAGCCCGGGCTCGCTGGGCAAGATCTTTCACGCGGCCCGCTAGAGGCCACCCAACAGGAGAGTATCCATGAACCGCAGAACCCTGCTTGCCACCAGCGCCGCCATCCTGGCCTTCGGTGCCCCCGCCATGGCCCAGGACGACCCCACGAAGGTCGGCTTCGTCTACGTCGGACCCGTCGGCGACGGCGGCTGGACCTACGAGCACGACCAAGCCCGCCAGGCCGTCGAGGAGGAATTCGGCGACGCGGTGGAGACCGTCTACGTCGAAAGCGTGCCCGAAGGCCCCGACGCCGAGCGCGTGATGACCGAAATGGCGCTCAACGGCGCGGACCTGATCTTCACCACGTCCTTCGGCTACATGGATCCCACGATGAACGTGGCCGCCAAGTTCCCGGACGTGAAGTTCGAACACGCGACCGGCTACAAGACGGCCGAGAACGTCAGCGCCTACAACGCCCGCTTCTACGAAGGCCGGGCGGTGCAGGGTCACATCGCGGGTCACCTGACGGAAAGCAACGTCATCGGCTACATCGGCTCCTTCCCGATTCCGGAGGTCGTCCAGGGCATCAACGCGGCCTACCTGCACGCCAAGGAAGTGAACCCGGACGTCGAGTTCAAGATCGTCTGGGCCTACACCTGGTTCGACCCCGCGCAGGAGGCCGAGGCCGCCAACGTGCTGATCGAACAGGGCGCGGACGTGATCCTTCAGCACACCGATTCGACCGCGCCGCAAGCTGCAGCCGAGGCGGCGGGCAACGTCTATACCTTCGGTCAGGCCTCGGACATGGCGGAATACGCGCCGATGCCGCGCGTCTCGTCGATCATCGACAACTGGGCACCCTACTACATCGAGCGCGTGGGCGCCGTAATGGACGGCACCTGGGAGACGTCGAACGTCTGGCACGGGATCGACGAGGGCATGGTGGGCATCGGCGAGATCACCGAGGCCGTACCCGCCGAGGTGAAGGCCTCCGCCGAGGATCTGCGCGACCGGATCGCCGACGGCTCCTATCACCCGTTCACCGGGCCGATCAATCGGCAGGACGGGTCCGAATGGCTGGCCGACGGCGAGACGGCAGACGACGAGACCTTGCTGGGCATGAACTTCTACGTCGAGGGCATCGAGGGCGACATCCCCGAATAAACGCGGTCATCCCCGTGGGAAAGGGCGGTCTTCGGGCCGCCCTTTTTGCTATGAGCGCCCGGTTGCGGATACGGATCCGCGTGGGCGCGGGCCTTCGTTCAGGCCGCGATCCAGATCATCACGGCGACAAGGACGAACAGCACCAGAAGTGCTATCGTCGCAACCCGCCCGGAGATGGCGCCATTCGATGGCACAGCCTTGCCGGGGCGGACGTTGCCCTCTGCCGTGGCGCTTGGCAGCGGGCTGGAGGGGACCGCCAGACGCACGGGCTCTCCCACGGTGGTGACGTGGCGCACGCCCTGCACCGGGGTCAGCGTGACCTCGCGCCCCGAGGTGGCACGCGACATCACCAAGATGACCGGTCCGTCGATACCCCGCAGCGCGGCGTTGTCGGCGGCGTCCGCCGGCACGTCGTAGCCCTGGTGCAGGTAGTCCAGCAGGCTCAACCCCGCGAGGTTGCGCGTGTCCACCACGTCCACGAAGTCCATGTTCAGATCTTTCGCGCCCAGCGCGCGGTGAACGGCCTGGGGTTCCGCCTCCATCAGGGACTGCGCCACGGGCGGCGTGAGGGAGAAGATGCGGATCTGGCCGTGGTCGTTGGCCGGGATGGTCAGGGTCATGCGAGGGCCTTGAGCAGGGATTACGGCGTCAACGCAGGCCCGCGGACCGGGTTCCGCAAGAACGTGCCAGTACGGTGCGGCGCGCCGGGATGGCATCGCTGCGTGCGGGGAACGGCAGGGCGCGCCTGGCGGGACGAGGTCCCGGATCGGGTCCGGGGGGCTGTGTTTCAGGCCGCCGCGCGGTCGGCGCGCAGATTCTGCGCCAGCAGGTCCATCGCGGCCATGCGGACGGCGACGCCCATCTCGACCTGGGTCTGGATGACCGAGCGGTTGATGTCGTCGGCGATGGTGCCGTCGATCTCCACCCCGCGGTTCATCGGGCCGGGGTGCATGACGATGGCGTCGGGCTTGGCGTAGGCAAGCTTCTCGGCATCCAGCCCGTAGCGGTGGAAGTATTCGCGTTCCGAGGGAATGAAGCCGCCGTCCATGCGCTCCTTCTGCAGGCGCAGCATCATCACCACGTCGGCACCGTCGAGGCCCGCGCGCATGTCGGTGAAGACCTCGGCCCCGAAGTCGGCGATGCCGCTGGGCATCAAGGTGGGCGGGGCGATGAGACGGATGCGGTTCTCCATCTTGCCCAAGAGCAGGATGTTCGAGCGCGCCACGCGGGAATGCGCGATGTCGCCGCAGATCGCGATCGACAGGCGATGCAGCCGCCCTCTGGCGCGGCGGATCGTCAGCGCGTCCAGAAGCGCCTGCGTGGGGTGCTCGTGCCGCCCGTCGCCCGCGTTCAACACGGCGGCGTTCACCTTCTGCGCCAGCAGGTCCACGGCCCCCGAGGAGGGATGCCGCACCACCAGCAGGTCGGGGTGCATGGCGTTGAGCGTCAGCGCCGTGTCGATCAGCGTCTCTCCCTTCTTCAGGCTAGAGGTCTGCATGCCCATGTTCATCACGTCCGCGCCGAGCCGCTTGCCCGCAAGCTCGAAGCTGGCCTGGGTGCGGGTGGAATTCTCGAAGAACATGTTGATCTGCGTGAGCCCCGCCAGCCTATCGCGGGGGGCGGTGCCGCTGCGGTTGGCCTCGGCGTAGGTGTCGGCGAGGTCGAGGAGCGTGGTGATCTCGTCGGGGGCGAGATGCTCGATCCCCAGCAGGTGGCGGGCGCGGAAGGTCATGGGCGGGCTCCTGTTCTAGGGACGGTTTATAGGGCGGGCGGCGGAGGGGGGCCAGCCCCCCGGCCTACGGCCTCCCCCCGGAGTTTGTATGGCCAGATGAAACTGGGGGACTGCCCTTCGGGGGCGGGGCGGGGTATTCGGGGGACATGGAATCGTATTGGTCGGATCTGGCACTGCTCGACTGGCAGGTGGAACTGGGGGCGGTGGATGCCATCGGCGACGCGCCCGTGGACCGCACGGCGCTAGAGGCGGTGAAGCCCGCGCCGAAGGCGGCAGAGGCGAAGGCGCCGCCGCCGCCCGTAACGACCGAGGCGCTGGACCCCGTGCGATTGGCCCGTGACGCGGCGGCGGCGGCGGCGGACCTGGAGGCGCTGGCGAAGGCGCAGGCGGATTTCGATCTGTGTGAAGTGAAGCGCGGGGCGCGCAATTTCGTCTTCTCGGACGGCACGCCCGGGGCGCGGGTGATGATCCTGGGCGAGGCGCCGGGAGCCAACGAGGACCGGGTCGGCAAGCCCTTCGTGGGCGAGGCGGGCCAGCTTCTGGACCGGATGCTGGCCGCCATCGGGCTGGACCGGGCGGCGCAGGATCCGGGCCAGGGCGTCTACATCACCAACGTGCTGCCGTGGCGGCCCCCGGGCAATGCGACGCCCGGAAAGGCGGATGTCGCGATGATGGTGCCTTTCGTCGAGCGTCACGTCGCACTGGCCGCGCCGGACGTGCTGGTCCTGATGGGCAACACCCCCTGCGGGGCGATGCTGGGCCGTCAGGGCATCACGCGAATGCGCGGAACCTGGGTCGAGGTCCTGGGACGTCCGGCCTTGCCGATGTTCCATCCCGCCTACCTTCTGCGCAACACCGCCGCCAAGCGCGAGGCCTGGGCCGACCTGCTGGCGTTGAAGGCGAAACTGAGGGACATGCCATGAGCACCATCGACGAGACCCGCGAGTTCATCCCGGTGCGCATCGCGATCCTGACGGTCAGCGACACCCGGGGGGCGGACGACGACCGCTCGGGCGACACGCTCGTGGCGCGACTCGAGGCGGCAGGGCATGTGCTTGCCGCCCGCGCGATCCTGCGCGACGACCGGGACGCCATCGCGGGCCAGCTGCGCGACTGGTGCCGGGATCCGGCCGTCGACGTCGTGATCTCGACCGGCGGGACGGGACTGACGGGGCGCGACGTGACCGTCGAGGCGCATCGCGACGTCTACGAGAAGGAGATCGACGCCTTCGGCACCGTCTTCACCCATGTCAGCATGACCAAGATCGGCACAAGTGCGGTGCAGTCGCGGGCCACCGGCGGGGTGGCGATGGGCACCTATCTTTTCGCGCTGCCGGGGTCGACCGGCGCATGCAAGGACGCCTGGGACGAGATCCTGCGCTGGCAGCTCGATTACCGTCACAGGCCCTGCAACTTCGTCGAGATCCTGCCGCGGCTCGACGAGCATCGCCGGCGAAAGTGAACGGCCCCCGGGTTTAATCGCTTGGCCCCCGGCCCGGAGGGGCTTAGCTAGATCGGGACCCTGACGAGGATTGCCCATGCGCTTCCTGCGCCGAAGCCTGACCGGAGTGTTCCTGCTCGCCGCCACCCTGGCGCTGCTGGCGGTGGCCATCGGCACGGTGCGCGGTGCGGTCGTGGCAAAGATGAACGAGGAGCCCCGCAGCTTCCCGTCCCGCGAGCGGGTCTTCGCCGTCAACGTGACGGAGGTCGTCCCAAGCACCCTGTCGCCGCAGTTGCGCACGTTCGGAGAGATCCTGAGCCGTCGTACTCTGGACCTGCGCGCGGGCGCGAGCGGCACGGTGCTGGAGGTTTCAGACGCGCTGGTCGACGGCGGCGCGGTGGAGGCCGGCGAGGTTCTGCTGCGGATCGATCCCGCCACGGCGCAGGCCGCCCGCGACCGCACCGCAGCCGATCAGCGCGATGCCCAGGCCGAGGTGCGCGACGCGGATCGCGGGCTGGAGCTGGCCCGCGACGAGCTTGCGGCTGCGGAGGCGCAGGTGAGCCTGCGCCAGACCAGCCTGGACCGGGCGCGCGACCTGGCCGACCGTGGCGTCGGCACCCAGTCGAGCGTCGAGGAAGCCGAGCTCGCCCTGTCCTCGGCGCAGGGCAGCGTGCTGACCCGCCGGCAGGCGCTCGCCAGTGCCGAGGCGCGGATCGACGCTGCGGCCACGGCGCTCGACAGGGCGCGGATCGACCTGACGGAGGCCGACCGCACGCTGCAGGACACCACCGTCGAGGCGCCCTTCGCCGGGATCCTGTCCGAGGTGGCCATCGCGGAAGGAACCCGGGTGACAGCGAACGAACAGCTCGCCGTCCTGCTGGATCCCGACCTGCTGGACGTGTCCTTCCGGGTCTCGACCGCGCAGTTCGCGCGGCTGGTGGCCGGGGCGGGTGGCATCGAGGGGCTGCCGGTGCGCGTCTCGCTGGGTGGCGGCGACGAGGTGACCGCGGAGGGCCGGATCGACCGGGTCGGCGGCGCCGTGGGCGAAGGTCAGACCGGGCGGCTTCTGTTCGCGACCCTCGACGGGGCGGCGGCCCTGCGTCCCGGCGATTTCGTGACCGTCGTGGTCGAGGAACCCAGCCTCGACGACGTGGCCCGCGTGCCCGCGACGGCGGTCGCGGCCGACGAGACGGTGCTGGTCGTGGGAGAGGGAGACCGGCTGGAAAGCCGCCAGACCCGCATCCTGCGCCGGCAGGGCGACGACGTGCTGATCGCGGCTGAGGACCTGGCCGGCGCGCGGATCGTGTCGGAACGCTCGCCCCTGCTGGGCGCCGGGATCGGCGTCCGTCCCCTGTCCGAGGATGGCACGCCGGCAGAGCCGGACCCGCCCGTGGCGCTGGACGACGAACGGCGCGCGGCACTCAAGTCGCTGGTCGAGGGCAGCGAGATGCCCGAGGCGGTGAAGACGCGGCTGCTTGCACAGCTCGACGCGCCCGAAGTTCCGGCGGAGACGATCGCCCGCATCGAGGGCACCGCGGGCGGATGAACGCGGGCGGTCTTCTGTCCTATTTCGTGCGTCACCGCACCATCGCGAATTTGCTTCTCGTCCTGATGCTGGCCGCCGGCGTCTTCGCCTGGCCTAACATGCGCGCGCAGTATTTCCCCGACGTGGTCGTGGACGGCATGACCGTCAGCGTCGCCTGGGACGGTGCCGGGGCGGAGTCTGTCGACGAAGGCATCGTCCAGATCCTGGGCCCCGCGCTGCTGGCGGTCGAGGGGGTGACGGACAGCCAGTCGACCTCCTCGGAAGGTTCCGCCCGGATCCGTCTCGACTTCGCGCCGGGCACCGATATCGACCGGGCGGCGGAGGACGTGCAACTGGCCATCGACGGCGTGTCCGGCCTGCCCGAGAATGCCGAGGAACCCAACGTGCGGCGCGGCGGCTGGTCGGACCGGGTGACCGACGTGGTGCTGACGGGGCCCGTCAGCGTCGCGCAACTGGGCCGCTTCGCCGACGAGATGGTCGTACGCCTTTTCGAGGCCGGTGTGACGCAGGCCAGCGTCGAGGGGATCGCCGCCCCCTCCACGATCGTCGAGGTGCCGCAGATCAGCCTGATCGAGCACGACATAGGCCTGTCGGACATCGCCGCCCGCCTCGGCGAAGAGGCGACCGGCAGTCCCGCGGGCGATGTCTCCGGCGCCGCGCGGCTGCGCACCGGTGTGGCCAAGCGCTCGGCGGAAGAGATCGAGGCCATCGCCCTGCGCGCCGAACCCGACGGGTCGACCCTGACCGTGGGCGACGTGGCCCAGGTGCGGGTCGAAGGGGCCGACCGCAGTCGCGCCTACTTCGTGGGCGACAACCCGGCGGTGCAGATCAGCGTGACGCGCAGTGCCGACGGCGACGCCATCGGCCTGCAGCGCGCGGTCGAGGAGGTCGCGGCCGAGTTGCAGGCGATTTTGCCCGCCGGCACCACGATCGACCTGATCAACACCCGGGCCGACCAGATCACAGGCCGGCTGGACCTTCTGTTCGAGAACGGGCTGATGGGGCTCGGTCTCGTGGTGCTGCTGCTTTTCGTCTTCCTCAATGCGCGCACCGCCTTCTGGGTCGCGATGGGGATCCCCGCGGCGATGCTCGCGGCGATCTTCCTGATGTACCTGACCGGTGTCACGATCAACATGATCTCGCTCTTCGCGCTCATTCTGACGCTGGGCATCGTGGTGGACGACGCCATCGTGGTGGGCGAACACGCCGACTACCGTGCCCGCGAACTGGGCGAGCCGCCCAAGGTCGCCGCCGAGAACGCCGCGAAACGCATGTTCAGCCCCGTCTTCTCGGCCACGTTGACGACGGTGATCGCCTTCTTCGGCTTGGTGGCGGTGGGCGGACGCTTCGGGGATCTGATCGCGGACATCCCGTTCACGGTGATCGTGGTGCTCATCGCCTCGCTGGCGGAATGTTTCCTGATCCTGCCGCACCACCTGAGCCATTCCATCGGGCCATCCTCCGGCCAGGCCTGGTACGACGCGCCCAGCCGGGCGGTGAACCGCGGGTTCTCCTGGTTCAGCGACCGGATCTTCCGCCCGCTCATGGCGCTGATCATCCGCGCGCGCTATCCCGTCTTCGCGGGCGTCGTGGCTATCCTGGGCAGCCAGATCGCGCTCTTTATCAGCGGGGACGTGCAGTGGCGCTTCTTCTCGCAGCCCGAGCAGGGAGAGGTCACGGGCAACTTCGCGATGCTGCCCGCCGCCACCCGCAGCGACACGGTCGAGATGCTGCGCGAGATGCAGCGCGCGGTGGAGGCCACCGCCGCTTCCTTCGAAGAAGAGACCGGGGCCAATCCCGTTACCTACGTGATCGCGGAGATCGGCGGTTCCGCAGGGCGGGGCATCGCGGGGGCCGACCAGAAGGAGCCCGACCAGCTGGGCGCCGTCAGCATCAGCCTGACGGATGCGGACAGCCGGCCCTTCAGTTCGTCCGACTTCGTCTCTCGCCTGCAGGAAACCTACGTCCAGCACCCCCTGGCCGAGACGGTCAGCTTCCGGCGTTGGGGCGGCGGGCCGGGGGGCGACGGGCTCGACATCCAGATCTTCGGCGCAGACGCGGTCACGCTGAAATCCGCGGCCGAGGCGCTGAAGACGGAGCTTGCACAGTTCCCCGAGGTCAGCGGGCTGGAGGATACGCTGGCTTACGACAAGGAGGAGCTCTCGCTGGAATTGACGCCGCAGGGTCAGGCGCTGGGGCTGAACATCGACACGCTGGGCCGCACCCTGCGCAACCGGCTGGGCGGGATCGAGGCGGCGAGTTTTCCCGATGGCGTGCGCTCTGCCACGATCCGGGTGGAACTGCCCGAGGACGAGCTGTCGGCGGATTTCCTCGACCGGACGCAGGTCCGCACGGAAGCGGGCGTCTACGTGCCGCTGGCCGACGTGGTCTCGGTCACGAGCCGCACCGGATTCTCGACCGTCCAGCGCGAGAACGGGGTTCCGCTTCTGAGCGTGATCGGCGATCTCGCCGACGAGGACGCCGCCCGCGCGACGGCGGTGAAGGAAACCATCAACGACACGATCCTGCCCCGGATCCAGGAGCGGTTCGGCGTGCAGACGCAGCTTTCGGGGTTGAGCGAGCAGGAGGACGCGTTCCTGACCGATGCGCGCAATGCGCTCATCATGGTGCTGGCGGGGATCTACCTGAGCCTTGCCTGGATCTTCGGAAGCTGGACCCGGCCGCTCGTGGTGATGGCGATCGTGCCGTTCGGCCTGGTGGGCACGATCTACGGCCACTGGGCCTGGGACATTCCGATGAGCCTGTTCACCGTGATCGGCATGATCGGGATGGTGGGGATCATCATCAATGATTCCATCGTGCTGGTGACGACCGTCGACGAATTCGCGCGGGACCGCGGCCTCGTGCCTGCGATCATCGATGGCGCGGTGAATCGCCTGCGGCCCGTGCTGCTGACCACGCTGACAACCGTGCTGGGCCTGGCACCGTTGCTTTACGAAGGGTCGACGCAGGCCGAGTTTCTCAAGCCGACTGTGGTGACGCTGGTCTACGGGCTTGGGTTCGGGATGGTGCTGGTGCTGGTCGTCGTGCCATCGCTGATGGCGATGCAGGCGGATGTCGCGCGCCAGGTCACCGCGGCCCGCCGGGGGCTGCGCGCGCGTCATTCCGGCATGGCACGCCCCGCGCGGATCGGGGCGGCCTGGGTCCTGGCCGCCTTCGCCGCCACGCTCGTCCCGGTCCTGATCACCGGCGCGGCCTGGCCGTTCGTCGCGGATCTGGCGCCGATCCTCTCGGGCGTATGGCCGGCCCTTGCGGCGTTCCTTGCGCTGTCGGGGGCGGGGCTGGTCGCGATCTATGCCGTGGCGCTGGTGGGATTCGGGTTGCGCAGAGGGTCGCGCACGGCCGGCTGAGCGGGGCGCGCGGCTGCGGTGCGCATCGCGGCGGCGGTGGTCCGGGCGGAACCTGCAAGACGCCTCGCCGGCGGGACAGGTATTTTTGGGCTAGAAGAAGCAGGGGGGCGGCGCGTCGCGGCCCGAAGGGCGTTGCGATGACGCTGGGCGCCGGGGGCGCGAGTCTTGATCGAAGGGGACCGCCTCTCGTGCGTGGAGAAGGCGGGCCTCAGGTGCCGGTGCAGCCGATGATCTCGGTCGCGCGGTCGCGTCCCAGAAGGGTGAACCGCAGGCCGCTGCGATCCAGCGCGAAGGCATCGGCGCCGCGCTTCAGCCTGGCGGTGGCGACCAGGCGATCTCCGGTCCGGTCGATCTGCGGCTCCGAGACCCAGATGGCAGGATCGGCGGTCTCGATGACGAGCGCCTCGGGCGCGCCGGTCGAGGGGGTTTGCAAGGTCGCGGTCAGGCGCAAACCGTCAGTGTCGGAGGCGACCTCGCAAACGGCGGTGCCACGGGGCTGCGGCTGGTCGAGAAGCGCCCCCAGGATCGCCGGATCCGGCGGGCCGGGCGCGCCGAGGTCCGCCGCGAACGGCAGTTCCACCGGGACGCAGACGTCGTGGCAGATGCCGATGTCCATGGTGCCCGAAAGTCGTGTCGTGCCCGCGGGCAGTTCGACCGGAAGGGTCAAACGCTCGGCATAGCCGATCGAGCGCATGCCGTTCTGGTCGAACGCACGCGGCGTCGGCCAATGAATTCGGGCGCCGGGTGCCCCCTCCACGGTGATCAGCGGCGGGATCCCGGCGTCGCCCGGGGCACGCCAGTAGGTTTTCCACCCCGGCGGCAGGTCGAGCCGCAAGGCCGCCATGCGGGTGCCCTCCGCGGTCTGGTAGCCGGGCAGGATCGTCAGCCGCGTCTCGACCGTCTGGGCGGAGACGGCGCTGGTGACGAGCAGGGCGAAGAGGATCGACAGGTACTTCATGGCGTTCCTCGTGCCGTATCCGGGTGCTGTGGGGAAGAGGGCGCGCGCGATCTCGCAGGGACGTGACCGGTTGCACCGCACCGCCGCTGCGCGCATGATCCGCGCATGTCCGATACGCTTTCCCTCACAGGCCGCCTTCTGATCGCCATGCCCGACATGGACGATCCGCGATTCGCACGTTCGGTCGTGTTCCTGTGCGAACATTCCGACGACGGCGCGATGGGGCTGATCGTGAACAAGCCTCTGGACGGGGTGAACTTCGCGGCCGTGCTCGAACAGATGGAGATCACGCCCGGCGCCCCGCGCGACGTGGCCGTGCGCTTCGGCGGCCCGGTGGAGCGCCAGCGCGGGTTCGTGTTGCACGGGGACGATTACACCTCTGCCCAAAGTACCGCGCGGATCGCGCCCGGGTTTTGCCTGACCGCGACCCGCGACGTGCTGGAGGCGCTGGGCGAGGGGGCAGGGCCCGCATCCTGCGTCCTGACGCTGGGCTATGCGGGCTGGGCGGAGGGACAGCTGGAGCGCGAGATCGCCGCCAACGGCTGGCTGGTGGGCGACGCCGATCCCGCGCTGGTCTTCGGCGAGGCGCGGGCGATGTGGTCGGGCGCCTTGGCCCGGCTGGGCATAAATCCCCTGCTGCTGTCGGCGGAGGCGGGCCGCGCCTGAGGCGCAGTCCCAGCGCCGCGGCTTGGGGGAGGAGCCTGCGGGACGTCTTGCCGGGGGGATGCTTTCAGAACGGAGGGGCGCTGGATGCCTCAACCGTCGGCCAAGGCGGTGACGATGGCGCGGGCGCTGTCCGAGGACCAATCGGCCTCGCCCAGCAGGCGCGCGACCTCGCGTCCTTCGGGGTCGATCAGCAAGGTGGCGGGCAGGCCCAGAACGCCGAGGCTGCGGGCCATGCTCTGGTCGGGATCGCGGGCCTTGGGCAGGTTGGTGACGCCGATCTCCTGAAAGAAGCGGTCCATCGCGGCGGAATCGTTGCGGCCCGTGGCGACGGTGAGGACGGTGGCGGTATCGCCAAGGTCATCCTGCAATTGGGCGAGGTGCGGCATCTCCACCCGGCAGGGCGCGCACCAGGTGGCCCAGAAGTTCAGCACCACCGGCGTGCCGGCGTAATCTGCCAGAGTAACCTCGGTTCCGTCCTCGGTCTGGAAGGTTATGGCCGGAACCTCGGCGCCGTCCGACCAGGTGAGCTTGCGCATGTCACCGGTCGCGAGCGCCTGCAGGTCCGCGGTGTCGACCGGTTCGGCCGCCTGGCCGCCCGGTGACAGGGTCAGCGCCGCCAGCGCGATTGCAAGCGCGGCAGCGCCCATGTAGATCAACCGTGATTTCCGCAACGCCAACCTGGGTCCCTTCCGCCATGACCGACCACGCCAACACCATGTGGGGCGGCCGTTTCGCCGCCGGCCCCGACGCGATCATGGAGGCGATCAACGCCTCGATCGACTACGACCGCCGTCTTGCCCCGCAGGACATCGAAGGCAGCCGCGCCCATGCGGCGATGCTGGCCGCGACCGGCATCATCTCTGATAACGATGCCGAGGCGATCCGGGAAGGCCTTCTCACGGTTCTGTCAGAGATCGAGGGCGGGGATTTCCGGTTTTCCGCGGCGCTCGAGGACATCCACATGAACGTGGAGGCCCGCCTGAAGGAGATCCTGGGCGAGGCCGCGGGGCGTCTGCACACGGCGCGGTCGCGCAACGACCAGGTGGCGGTCGATTTCAGGCTTTGGGTGCGCGACCAGTGCGACGCCGCGGATGCCGCGCTGAAGGCGGTGCAGCAAGCGTTGCTGGGCCAGGCGGAGGCCGGGGCGGACTGGGTCATGCCGGGGTTCACGCACCTTCAGGTGGCGCAGCCCGTGACCTGGGGCCACCACATGCTGGCCTACGTCGAGATGCTGGGCCGGGACCGCGCGCGGTTCGCGGACGCGCGCCGCCGGATGAACCTCTCGCCCCTGGGGGCAGCGGCGCTGGCGGGGACGTCCTTCCCGATCGACCGGCATATGACGGCAGAGGCGCTGGGCTTCGACGGGCCGATGGCCAACAGCCTCGATGCGGTGTCGGACCGGGATTTCGCGCTGGAGTTCCTTGGCGCGGCAACCATCTGCGCGCTGCACCTGAGCCGGCTGGCGGAGGAGCTGGTGATCTGGTCCTCGGCCCAGTTCCGCTTCGTGAAGATGTCGGACAAATGGTCGACGGGATCCAGCATCATGCCGCAAAAGCGCAACCCCGACGCGGCAGAGCTGCTGCGCGCCAAGATCGGGCGGATCTTCGGGGCGAACGTGGCGCTGGTGACGGTCATGAAGGGTCTGCCGCTGGCCTATTCCAAGGACATGCAGGAAGACAAGGAGCAGGTCTTCGACGCCGCGGACAACCTGATGCTGAGCCTGGCCGCGATGGCGGGCATGGTGGGTGACATGACCGCCAACCGCGAGGCGCTGCGGGCGGCCGCCGCGACCGGCTTTTCGACGGCGACGGACCTGGCCGACTGGCTGGTGCGAGAGCTGGGCTTGCCGTTCCGCGAGGCGCACCACGTGACGGGCTCCCTGGTCGCGATGGCTGAAAGCGAGGGCTGCGACCTGCCCGACCTGAGCCTTGCGCAGATGCAGTCGGTGCACGATGGTATTCGTCAGGACGTCTTCGACGTGCTGGGGGTCGAGAATTCGGTGGCCTCCCGCACGAGCTTCGGGGGCACCGCTCCGGTCCGGGTGAGGGAGGCGATCGCGGCATGGAAAGAGCATTTGGCCTGACACTGGCGCTGGCGCTGCTGAGCGCCTGCGGCGTGCAGGGCGATCCGCAGGCGCGGACGCCCGTGGTCGCTCCCAGCATCGGCGTAGGGGCGGGGGGCGTGTCGCCCGCGGTCAGCGTCTCGGACGGGGTGGGGCGCGTGGCGATCGGACCCGGCGGCCTGCGGCTGGGTGCTGCGGGCATCCCGTTGAGCATCGGGCGATGACGCACCTGCTGCGGGACATGACGCCTCTGCGTTGGCTTTGGGCCGCGCTGGCGGTCTGGGGGGCGGTGCATCCGATGGCCTGGTTCATCGCCTGGTTCCGGACCGAGGGCTGGTCGCTCGGCGGCATGATAGATGCCTGGTACGTGAACGCGGCCACCACGGGCCTGACCTGGGATCTGACCATCGCGGCGATCACCCTGACCCTGTGGGTCCTGGTGGAGGTCGCGGTGCGGCGCAACTGGGAAGCCTTGCTCGCGATCCCGGCCACCTTCTGCATCGGGGTGAGCTGCGGGTTGCCGCTTTACCTGTTTTTGCGCGCAAGGCCCGTCCGCTGACGCGGTGCGGCATGGTGGTTCCGGGCGCGACGGCACGCCGCCCGCGGTCCCATTGCGCCCCGCCCGGGATTTGCTAAGAGGGCGCTGACTGAAGGGCGGGGGCGCGCGATGGACCATTTTCTCTACCGCGACGGCGAGTTGCATGCCGAGGACGTGCCCTTGCGGGATATTGCCCAAGCCGTCGGCACGCCGTTCTACGTCTATTCCAGCGCGACCCTCCTGCGGCATTTCCGGCTTTTCGATGCGGCTCTGGAGGGTATGGACCACCTCGTTTGCTACGCGATGAAGGCGTTGTCGAACCAGGCGGTCATCCAGCTTCTGGGGGATGCGGGTGCCGGCATGGACGTGGTGTCCGAAGGCGAATATTGCCGCGCCCGGGCGGCGGGCATCCCCGGCGACCGGATCGTCTTCTCCGGCGTGGGCAAGACGAAGGGCGAGATGCGCACGGCCCTGACGGGGGGCATTCGCCAATTCAACGTCGAGAGCGAGCCCGAGATGGAGGCGCTGTCCGAGGTCGCCGTCTCGCTCGGCCTGCGGGCGCCGATCACGATCCGCGTAAATCCGGACGTGGACGCGCGCACTCATGCCAAGATCGCCACCGGCAAGTCCGAGAACAAGTTCGGCATCCCCATCGACCGCGCCCGCGACGTCTATGCCCATGCCGCGCGCCTGCCGGGGATCGAGGTCATCGGCATCGATGTGCATATCGGCAGCCAGTTGACCGAGCTGGAGCCCTTTCGCGCCGCCTACGGCAAGGTGGCGGACCTGACCGAGGCCCTACGCGCGGACGGGCACGACATCAGGCGCCTCGACCTCGGTGGCGGTCTTGGCATTCCCTACGCCACCGGCAACGCCAACCCGCCCTTGCCCAGCGATTACGGCGCGCTCATCCGTGAAAGCGTCGGCCACCTGGGCTGCGAGATCGAGATCGAGCCGGGCCGCCTGATCGCGGGCAACGCGGGCCTTCTCGTCAGCGAGGTGATCTACGTCAAGCAGGGCGCGGACCGCCAGTTCCTGATCCTGGACGCGGCGATGAACGATCTGATCCGCCCCGCGATGTACGACGCGCACCACGATATCGTGCCCCTGGTCGAGCCCGCGCCGGGGGCCGAACGCGCGACCTATGACGTGGTCGGGCCGGTCTGCGAAAGCGGTGACACATTCGCCCGCGGGCGCGAGATGGCGCAGGTGGGCCCGGGGGACGTCGTGGCTTTCCGCTCGGCGGGGGCTTACGGCGCCGTGATGAGCAGCGAGTACAACTCCCGCCCGATGGTGCCGGAGGTGCTGGTGCAGCGCGATCAATTCGCGGTTATCCGGGCGCGTCCCACCTTTGACGAAATGATCGCGCGCGATACACTTCCCGCATGGTTGTGACCCGCACGGCCTGATCCAGCGCCGGAGGACCGGGCCTGACCCATCCGAACGACGATCTGCCGCACCTGAAACGGCCCGTGTCGCTGACGCGCGCGGGACTGGTGGCCGAACGCGCGACCCGCGCATTCTGGCCGTTGTGCACGGTGGTCTTCGTCGTCCTCGCGCCCTTGATGTTCGGCTGGCAGGACCGCTGGCCGCTGGAGGTCTTCTGGACCTTCGCCATCGCATCCCTCGTCGCGATCTGCGCCACGGTGATCTGGGGCGCGCGCCGGTTCCGCTGGCCCAGCCGGGCCGAGGCCACGGCCCGTCTGGACGCCAGCCTGCCCGGTCGCCCCATCGCGGCCCTCTCGGATCGCCAGGCCATCGGGTCGGGCGACGCGGATTCGGAAGCCGTCTGGCAGGCCCACGTGGCCCGGATGCGCCGCGCCTCCGAAGGGGCGCGGGCCGTGCCGGGCGATCTGCGCGTCAGCCGGAACGATCCCTATGGGTTGCGCTTCATCGCCCTGCTGTTCTTCGTCTGCGCGCTGCTCTTCGGCTCCGTGCTGCGGATCGGCAGCGTCGCCACCATCGCGCAAGGTGGCGAGGCGCTGGCGACCGGTCCCGTCTGGGAAGGCTGGATCGCGCCGCCCGCCTATACCGGCAAGCCGACGCTCTACCTTGCCGACCAGCCGCCGGGTCCGCTGGCCGTGCCGGCGGGGTCGGACATCACCCTGCGGCTTTACGGCGAGGTCGGCGCGCTGACCGTGACCGAGACCGTGTCGGATCGCACCGAGGAGATTCCCCCCGCCTCTGAGCCGCAGCAAAGCTTCACGGTGGCCTCTCCGGGTATCCTCTCGATCGACGGGCCCGGCGGCGCGGCCTGGCAGATCGAGGTGATCGCCGATGCCGCCCCCGAGGTCGCGCTTTCGGGCGAGATCGAGGCCGACGCCATGGGCGAGTTGAGCCAGCCCTTCACCGCCTCGGACGATTACGGGGTGGAAACCGGAGTCGCGACCATAGCGCTCGACCTCGACGCGGTGGAGCGCAGCTACGGGCTGGCGGTCGCGCCGGACCCGGTGGAGCCGCTGGTGCTGGACCTGCCGATGCCCTTCGGCGGCGACCGCGCCGAGTTCGAGGAAGCGCTGATCGACAACCTGTCCCAGCATCCGCTCGCGAACCTGCCGGTGACGCTGACGTTGACGGTGACGGACGCCGCGGGCAACGAAGGCTCCAGTGCTGCGACACCGCTGACCTTGCCGGGGCGCCGGTTCTTCCAGCCGATGGCCCGCGCCGTGATCGAACAGCGCCGCGACCTGATGTGGAGCCACGACAACGGCCCCCGCGTCGCCCGCGTGCTGCGGTCCATCAGCTACCTGCCAGAGGATATCTTCACCAACGATACGACCTACCTGCGACTGCGCCAGATCATCCGGCGGCTGGAATCGTTCAACGAGTCCGGTCTTTCGGAAGAGAACGAGGCGGAGCTGGTGCAGGCGATGTGGGATCTTGCGATCCAGCTGGAGGACGGCACGCTGGCCGACGCCCGCGAACGCCTGCGCCGGGCGCAGGAGCGGCTGGAAGAGGCGATGCGTAACGGTGCCTCGGAGGCGGAGATCGCGGAGCTGATGGACGAGCTGCGCGCCGCTACCGACGACTACATGCAGATGCTGGCCGACCAGATGGAGCCGGGCGAGGATGGCACCGACCAGCCCGACATGTCCGAGAACTCGACCGAGATGAGCCAGGATCAGCTGCAGGCGATGATGGACCGCATCGAGGAGCTGATGCAGGAAGGGCGCATGGCCGAGGCGCAGGCGCTGATGGAACAGCTCAACCAGATGCTCGAGAACATGCGTATCACGCAAGGTGACGGGCAGGGTGACGGGCCGCGCACGCCCGGTGAGCAGTCGATGCAGGATCTGGCCGACACGTTGCGCGAGCAGCAGGAGCTGTCGGACGACGCATTCCGCGACCTGCAGCGCCAGCGCCGTCCGGAGCAGGGCCAACAGCCCGGCCAGCAAGGACAGCAGCCCGGACAGCCGGGCCAGGGGCAGCAAGGACAGCAGCCCGGACAGCAACCGGGGCAGGGCCAGCAGCCGGGGCAACCGGGCGCGCCAGGCCAGCCCGGCGGCGAACCGCAAGAGGGTCAGGGCGGTCCGGGCCAGCCCGGGCAGGACGGCGAAAGCCTCGCCCAACGTCAACAAGCCCTGCGTGACGAGTTGAACCGCCAGCGCGGGCAGATTCCCGGCATCGGCGGCGAGGAAGGGGACCGGGCGGGCCGCAGCCTCGACCGGGCCGAAGGGGCGATGGACCGCGCCGAGGACGCCTTGCGCGACGGTGATCTGGGCGGGGCGATCGACCGGCAGGCCGAAGCGCTCGACGCGTTGCGAGACGGGATGCGCGCGCTGGGAGAGGCCTTGGCCGAAAACGACCAGCAACCCGGCCAGGGCCAGGCCGAAGGCGAGGCGCGCGGCGACGTCCAGCCCTCCCGCCGCGATCCGCTGGGCCGTCAGCTGGGCAATTCGGGTCAGTTCGGCAGCGACGAGAACATGCTGCAAGGCGAAGACACCTACCGCCGGGCGGAGGATCTCCTCAACGAACTCCGCCGCCGCTCGGGAGAGCAGGACCGCCCGCAGGTCGAGCGGGATTATCTCAACCGGTTGCTGGATCGGTTCTAGGGCCGCTCACGAAAGGCCGCGGGGCCGGCCATTGTCCGGGCCGTGATAAACACCGTCGGGGAAAACGGTCTGTAAGAGCGTGAAAACCGGTGCGCCTTGTGTTCCGTACCCGGCCAATGGCGGGACGGCACGCGGCGAAGGCCCCTCAGCCCGCGTTGAGAAGATCCGCCAGCGCGCGGGCCTGTGCGTCGAGCCAGAGACGCGCCACATCCACGACATCGACGTAACCGTCCAGCGGATCCGCGAGCGCGGGCAGGGACTGACCGATCTCGTCGGCCATCGCGTAGACCAGCATCGCCAGCACGATCAACCCCAGCACGGTCAGGAACCCGCCGCGCCGCGATCTGGTCTTCGCGTGATCGTCATAAAGGTCGGGGTCGGTGACGCGATGCGTATCGAGCGAGGAGTTGATCTCCTCGATGTCGGGAAAGACGTCGCCGCGGCTTTTCCCGGTCGCCACCTCGGGCGTGCTGCGCGGACGATCGGCGCGCGCCTCGGCCCGGCGGGGTTCGACCGGTGCCGCGGGCGGCGGGTCGAGGGCCAGGTCGCCCTGCTCTTCGAAGGGGTCGGCGGCCCCGGCCTCGGCCCGGCGCGCGGCTTCTTCGCGCGCGGCCTCTTCGCGCAGGATCTCGGCGATGGACGAATCGAGCGTGCGGCGCGACGACTGGACGGCGGGCGGGGTCGGGCCGTCCTCGGTCGCTTCTGCCGTGGTATCGATGCCGGCGGATGCCGCCACGGGCGCGGGCTCGGGGGATGGGACATCCGCCGCGCGGTCTGCGCCGGTCGCCGTATCATCATCGCCCGAGGGCTCGACCGGGGTTACGGCGCGCCTTTTGACCGAAATCGTCGGGCGGCGGCTGACCGTCGGCCCCGGTTCGGGTGAATCGTCTGGCGACGCGGCACTTTCAGGACCGAAGGCCGCCGTGGGGTTGGCCTCGACCTCTGCCGCTGCCTTCGCGCCGCTCGGCGGCGTGTCGTGCTCGGCGGGTGGGGCGCTTGGGTCCGCCGTCGCCGTGTCCTCGGCCAAGGGACGGGTCGGTTCCTCGAACCAGATGTGGGCGCAGTTGGAACATTGCACGTCTCGCCCGGTGTCGGGGATCGCGCTGGCCTCGATCTCGTAGGTTGCGCCGCAATTGGGGCAGATCAACCGGATGCTCGCCATGGTGGACCTCTCGATACGCCGCCCGACCCGGACCGACTGGGACAAGACTAGCCTTGCCGAACCTCGCGGGAAAGGGAGCGGCGCGGTTTGCATTGTAACCTGTTGCAGATTTAGGCAAAACAGGGCGACCGAAAACGAGGCGGGGCCGTCGGTGATCGAACTAGAGGACGTATCCTACGCCTACGGGGGCGACACGCTGTTCGCGGACCTGTCGCTTTCGGTGCAACCGGGGTCCTTCCTGTTTCTCACCGGGCCGTCCGGGGCAGGCAAGACCACGCTGCTGAAGCTGATCTACGGAGATCTTCTGGCGACGTCGGGACGGGTGGCCCTCTTCGGTCAGGACGCAGCGGAGATGAGCCGCGACCAGATGGCGCTCACGCGGCGTCGGATCGGCGTGGTGCACCAGGATTGCCAGTTCCTCGACCATCTGCCCGTGGCCGAGAACGTGGCGCTGCCGTTGCAGGTCTCCGGCCGGGCCGACGAGGCGGCGCAGAACCTCGACGATCTGATCGGCTGGGTCGGCCTGACGCGGCAGGCGAACCAGACGCCGCCGCAGCTTTCCGGCGGGGAGCGCCAGCGCGCGGCCCTGGCGCGCGCGGTCATCACGTCGCCCGACGTGATCGTGGCCGACGAGCCCACCGGCAACGTCGACTGGGAGATGTCGCAGCGGCTGCTGACCTTGCTGGTGGAACTCAACCGCATGGGCAAGACGGTGCTGATCGCGACCCACGATCTGAACCTGATCCGCGCGGCCAAGTCGCAGGTGAACGCACAGCTTCTGCGATTGACGCGGGGACGGCTGGAGTCGGGGGTGACGTTGTGACCGGACGGTTGTCTGCGCTCTGGACCCTGCTGCGCGGCGACGGCCAGGCGGATCGCGCGGTTCCGCCCTCCGGGTTCACGGCACGCCTGACGGTGTTCACTGCCGCCGCGATGGCCTTTCTCGCGGTCTTCGCACTTGCGTTCTCGGTCTCTTCCGGGCGGCTGGCGGACCGCTGGGCGCAGGAACTGGCGCGCACCTCGACGTTGCGCATCTCCGCCCCCGCGGTGGAGGTGGAGGCGCAGACCGCCGCTGCCCTGCAGGTGCTCGAGCAGACCCCCGGCATCGCCGAGGCGCGGGCGCTGACCGAAGCCGAGGAGCAGGCGCTGCTGGAACCGTGGTTCGGCCCGGACCTGCCGCTCGACGCGCTGCCGATGCCGCAACTGATCGAGATCGTCGAGACCGAGGCGGGTTACGACGCCACCGGTCTGCGCGCGCGCCTGCAGGCCGAGGTGCCCGGCGCCGTCCTCGACGATCACACCCGCTGGCGCGATCCGCTGGTCGACGCGGCCAACCGGCTGCGCACGCTGGGCTGGGCGGCCCTGCTGCTGATCCTGGGCGCGCTGGCGGCCATGGTCACGCTGGCCGCGCAATCGGCGCTGTCGGCCAATGCGCAGGTCATCCGAGTGCTGCGACTGGTGGGGGCGCGCGACAGCTACATCGCGCGGGCCTTCGTGCGCCGCTTCACCCTGCGGGCCGCCGCCGGTGCCGTCGCCGGAACCGCGGCGGGGATGGCCTGTATCCTGCTCATTCCCGAAGGGCCGGCGGACGGTTTCCTGACCGGGCTTGGCTTCACGGGCCCGGGCTGGCTGGTGCCGCTGCTGATCCCGGTCCTGTGTGCCGTCATCGCCTTTCTCGCCACGCGGCTTGCGGCCAACGCCACCTTGAGGTCCCATCTATGAGATATGCACTGCAGTGGATGCGCTCGCTCGTGTTCAGCGCCGTATCCTACCTTCTGATGGCGGTGATGGGGATCGTGTTCCTGCCCTATGCCTTGCTGCACGCCGACGGGGCGCGCAACACCTGCCAATGGTATGCCCGCGCGGTGATGTGGATGGCGGGCTGGATGATCGGCCTGCGGTTCGAGTTTCGCGGCACGCCGCCTACCACCGGCTGCATGATCGCGGCCAAGCACCAGAGCTTCATGGACGTGATGGCGATCTACCAGGTCCTGCCGCGACCGCGGTTCATCATGAAGCGCCTGCTGCTCTACGCGCCGGTGCTGGGGTTCTTTGCCTATCGCGCGGGCTGCATCCCCGTCGATCGCGGCAAGAAATCCCAGGCGATCAAGGACATGCTGGCGCGGGTGAAGGCGGGCGATGCCCTGCCGGGGCAGCTTTGCATCTATCCGCAGGGCACCCGCGTCGCCCCCGGCGTCATGGCTCCTTACAAGAAGGGGACGGCCGCGCTCTACATGGACATGAACCAGCCTTGCGTGCCGGTCGCCACCAACGTGGGCGTCTTCTGGCCCAAGCGCGGCATCTACCGCAAGCCCGGGCGCGCCGTCTTCGAGTTCTGCGATCCGATCGCCCCGGGACTGACCTCGCGCGTCTTCCTGCAGCAGCTCGAAGAGGTGATCGAGACCCGCTCGAACGCCTTGGCGCGCGAAGCGGGCCTGATGCTGACACGGCGCCCGCCCGACCCGCCGGAGATGGAAGGACCGCCCGTATGACACCGCTGAGCGTGGACGACCTCGATGCGCTTTACGGCGCGCCCAGCGAGAGATCGCTGACCAAGGTGCAGGATCACCTGACACCCTCCTACCGGGCGTGGATCGCCAAGTCGCGCTTCGTCGTCGTCTCGACCGTCGGGCCGGAGGGGACCGATGGATCGCCACGCGGGGATGCGGGGCCGGTGGTTCGGATCGCCGACGACAGGACCGTGCTGCTGCCCGACTGGAAGGGCAACAACCGGCTCGACAGCTTGCGCAACATCGCGCGCGACGGGCGGGTCAGCCTGATGTTCATGGTGCCCGGCAGCACCAGCGTGGTGCGCGTGAACGGCACCGGGATCGTCACGACGGATGCCGACACGGTCCAGGGTTTCAGCCAGTCCGGCAAGCACCCCCTCAGCGTGGTCGTGGTTTCGGTTCACGAGGTCTACTTCCAGTGCGCCAAGGCGATTATGCGCGCCGATCTCTGGACCGGCGAGGACCGATCGAACGGTCTGCCCACGGCGGGCGAGCTGCTGCGCGAGGCGGACGGCGAAACCGATGCACGCGCCTACGACGCGGACTACCCGGACTACGCACGCACGCGCATGTGGTGAGAAGGGGCGTGCCCCCGCCCCGAGAGACCAACGCGGGACCGGTTCGAAGGGTCGTCCAAGGAAGTCACGGGCGCACCGGGGCTTCTCGCATGAAACGACACTGCCTGCGGGTCACGCGGTTTTCCCGTGCACGTGACTTGCGGTCTCGACCCCTCCGGCACGGGTCGCACGCACGGGATGGATCTGTGAAAGCGGCCCGAATCTCGGCGATTTCATCCGTTTTGACGTCGCGGCGACCCATGAGGGGGTGGCAGAATGCAGTCGTCAAAACCCCGTCTCGCTTGACGCCGCGGCAGCCGGGCTGGTTGTTACAAGGCATTCACGAAAGCGAGAGAAATCCGTTACATTCCCGCCATAGGAGAGCCTCGAGCAACACAACGAGGGTCTCATGATCAAAACGACGAGCATCGCGATCGGTTCCATCCTGACCGCAACGACGGCAATGGCCGCCACGGACATCAGCTGGTGGCACGGCATGGGCGGCCGCAACGGCGAGGTCATCAACGAGATCTCGCAGCAGTTCAACGACGCGCAGGACCAGTGCAACCTGACGCCGATCTCCCGCGGAACCTACGAGGAAGCGCTGTCCTCCGGCATCGCCGCCTTCCGCTCGGGCGAGCAGCCCAACATCCTGCAGGTCTTCGACGCCGGTGCGGCGACGATCATCTCGGCCGAGGGCGCGACCATCGCCGCCGAGGATTTGATCCTGGAAGCCGGTGAATCCTTCGACCGCGAGGCCTTCATCCCCGGCGTGCGCGGCTTCTATGCCGACTCGGACGGCAAGTTCATCGGCATGCCCTTCAACTCGTCGGCGCCGATCATGTACTACAACACCGCCGCCTTCGAAGAGGCCGGCGTGCAGCCGCCCGAGACCTGGGAAGAGTTCGAAGAGATCGCGCCCGCGCTGAAAGAGGCCGGCTACCTGCCGCTGACCGCCTCGCAGTTGACCTGGATGATGGTCGAGAACTTCAAGTCGCGTAACAACCTGCAGTTCGCGAGCAACAACAACGGCTACGACGCCATCGACGGGACCGAGATCATGGTCACCGACGAAGAGCAGGTGATGATGTTCGAGAAGCTGAAGGAATGGGCCGACGACGGTCTCTTCGGTTTCTACGGTGCAGGCTGGGGCGACAACCTGCGTCCCTTTGAGGAAGGCGAAAGCGCCATGTGGATCGGCTCGTCGGGTTCGTTCGGCGGTCTCCAGCAGTCGATGTCGGACGACTTCTCGGCCGTGTTCATGCCCTACTGGGACGGCATCGAGGGCGCGGGCACGCAAAGCTTCATCGGCGGTGCGGCGCTCTTCGCGATGGCGGGCCACCCCGAGGAAGAGAACACCTGCACCGCGCAGTTCTTCACCTTCCTGACCTCGCCCGAGGTGCAGGTCTACTACCACAAGAACACGGGCTACGTGCCGATCACCGAAGCCGCCTACGAGATGGCGCGCGACGAGGGCTACTACGAGGAGCAGCCCGTCGCCGAAATCGGCATCCAGCAGTTGCAGCTGGACGGCGGCGAATGGACCAGCGGTTACCGGATGGGCTTCTACCCGCAGATCCGCACCGTGATGGAGCGCGAGTTCAACCGCATCTTCTCGGACGAGGTCGAGGTGAGCGAAGCCTTTGAGATCATCGAGACCGAGGGCAACGAGCTGCTGGAGCGTTTCGGCCGCACCGCGTCGAACTGATCCGACCGCCATACCGGGACGGAGCGGTCGCCGCTCCGTCCCTTCTTTCGTTCCGAAGTTCGGGAAATTCCACGTGACCCTCACCCATCCCTCCGTTTCGGTGCCGCGCCGGCCCTTCGCGCGGCTCATGCGCGGCCTGGCCGCGATCGGCGCTTCGGAGCCGCAGAAGCGCGTCCAGTTCGACCGTCCGCTGACGCCCTGGCTGTTCCTCGCGCCGCAACTCGCCGTCGTCGTGATCTTTTTCTACTGGCCCTCGGTCGAGGCGGTCCTGTCGTCGTTCTACATCGAGGATCCCTTCGGCTTCGGTGCGACCTTCGTGGGAATGGAGAACTATTCCGACGCGCTGACCAACGCGCGCTACCAGGCGACCGCGGCCTTCACCGCGTTCTTCTGCGTCGTGGTCACCGCGCTGTCGCTGGGGATCGGGCTGCTGCTGGCGGTGAAGGCCGACAAGGTGATCCGCGGGGCAGGGCCCTATAAGACGGTTCTGATCTCGGTCTATGCCATCGCGCCGCCCGTGGCGGGACTGATCGGGATGATGATCTTCGACCAGCACATCGGGCCGATCACCGAGCTCTTCGCCTTTTTCGGCCACGACCTGCGGGTCGGCGTGAACTACTGGGACACCGCCATCGCGGTCATCACGATCTCGGTCTGGAAACAGATCCCCTACAACTTCATCTTCTTCCTGTCGGGGTTGCAGACCGTGCCCGTGTCGGTGCGCGAGGCGGCGCTGATCGACGCCCGCTCGGGCTGGCGGCGGTTCCGCGACATCGTGCTGCCGCTGCTGGCGCCGACCGCGTTCTTCCTGCTGATCATCAACATCACCTACGCGATGTTCGACACCTTCGCGATCTTCGACGTGGTGGTGAAGGACAAGCCCGCGAACAACCCGATGACGCTGGTCTACAAGGTCTACCTCGACGGGTTCAAAGGCAACGACATCGGCGGATCCTCGGCGCAATCGGTGATCCTGATGGTGGTGGTGGCGGCGCTGACCGTGGTGCAGTTCCGCTTCCTCGAACGCCGCGTCCATTACGGGTGAGACCATGCAGCAAGTGAAACCCCTCGACCATCTCGTCCTGATCCTGGGCGCGCTCTTCATGGCGCTGCCGGTGATCGTGGCGCTCATGTCCTCGACCCATGCCGCGATCGAGATCCACAGCAATGGACTTTACCTCACCCCCGGCGGCGACGGGGTGGAGACCTACAACAAGGTGCTGACCGCACGCGGCGGCTTCACCGGCGACGTCACCGGTCTGCTGATGCTGGGGAACTCGATGATCATGGGGATCGGGTTCGCGGTGGGCAAGATCGTCCTGTCGATGACCGCGGCCTACGCGCTGGTCTACTTCCGCTTCCGCTTCGCCACGCTGATCTTCTGGGCCATCTTCACCACGCTTCTGCTGCCGCTCGAAGTGCGGATCATGCCGTCCTACCAGGTGATGTCGACGCTGGGGTTGTTGAACAGCTACACCGGCCTCATCGTGCCGCTCCTGGCCTCGGCCACCGGGACCTTCTTCTTCCGCCAGTTCTTCAAGTCCGTCCCGGACGAGTTGCTCGAGGCCGCACGGATCGACGGGGCGGGTCCGTGGAAGTTCTTCGTCGACGTGCTGGTGCCGCTGTCGCGGACGATGATGGCGGCGATCTTCATCATCATGTTCATCTACGGCTGGAACCAGTACCTTTGGCCGCTGATCATGACGACGGACGAATCGTTCTACACCCTGATGCGCGGCATCAAGTCGATCCTCCAGGTCTGGGTCGGCAGCCAGATCCCCGATTACAACGAAGCCTTTGCCCTGGCCGTGCTGGCCATGATCCCGCCCATCATCGTGGTGGTGGTGTTCCAGCGCATGTTCATCAAGGGCCTGACGGAAAGCGATAAATAATGGCAACGGTAACTCTTTCGAACGTCGGCAAGACCTACGCGGGCGGCGTCGACGCCGTGCGGGGCGTGGACGTCGAGATCAAGGACGGCGAGTTCGTCGTGCTGGTCGGCCCCTCGGGCTGCGGCAAGTCCACGATGCTGCGCATGGTCGCCGGCCTGGAGGACGTGACCCGGGGCGAGGTGCGCATCGGCGACCGGGTGGTCAACACGCTCGACCCCGCCGATCGCGACATCGCCATGGTGTTCCAGAACTACGCGCTCTACCCGCACATGAGCGTGCGCGACAACATGGCCTACGGGCTGAAGAACCGCCGCACGCCCAAGGACGAGATCACCCGGCGCGTGGACGAGGCCGCGCGGATGCTAGAACTGGCCCCCTACCTCGACCGCAAGCCGCGCGCGCTCTCGGGCGGCCAGCGCCAGCGGGTCGCGATGGGCCGGGCCATCGTGCGCCAGCCCTCGGCGTTCCTGTTCGACGAGCCGCTGTCGAACCTCGACGCCAAGCTGCGCGTGTCGATGCGCGGCGAAATCCGGCGCCTTCAGAAGCGGCTGGCCACCACGTCGCTCTACGTCACCCACGACCAGCTCGAGGCGATGACCCTGGCCGACCGGCTGATCGTCCTGCGCGATGGCGCGGTCGAGCAGGTCGGCGCCCCGCTCGAGGTGTATCGCCGTCCGGCGTCGGCCTTCGTCGCGGCCTTCATCGGTTCCCCCGCGATGACCCTTCTGGACGCTCGGGTGAGCGACGGGCAGGCTTTGGTCGGAGATCATGTCGTGGCCCCCGCCGCCGTTCCCGCGGGCGAGGTGACGCTGGGACTCCGGCCCGAGGATCTGCGCATCACCCGCGACGGCCCCCTGCCGATGCGGGTCGATTATATCGAGGAACTCGGCGCGCAGCGCATCGTCCACGGGTTCGTCGACGGCCAGAAGATCGCCGTGACCGAAACCGGGGCGGAGTCGCTGCCGGCCGATCTGCGGTTGTCCGTCGATCCCGGGGCGCTGCACCTCTTCGACGTGAAGACCGGACGCCGCCTGCCGCAGACCGTCACCCGGCCAGAGGCGGTGCCCGCGTGATACGCGACACTCTCGCGACACTGCCCGCCCCGACCGCCGCACAGCGCGACATCGCTGGGCTTGCGCGCGACGTGGCGACCCACGATGCCCATGCCGCCGAAGTGGCGGCCCTGAATGCCATCGAGCTGCGGCAGGGACCCACAACCGCGCCGCTTGCCGTGCCGTTCAGGGTCGGGGCCTGGAACCTCGAACGCTGTCTCTTCCCCGGCGCGGCGGCCGCGCACGCCCGTGATTGCGACGTGCTGCTGCTGTCCGAGATGGACTGCGGCATGGCCCGCACCGCCCAGGTTCACACCACGGCAGAGGTCGCAGCGCCGCTTGGCATGGGTCATGCCTATGCGGTGGAGTTCGTGGAAACCGGCCTCGGGTCACCGGGCGAGCGGAAATTCTGCACCGATCAGCACAACGAGATGGGCCTTCACGGCAACGCGGTCCTGGCGCGCACGACGCTGGCGGCGCCGTTCGCGCTTCGCCTGCACGGGCACCGCCAGTGGTTTGGCGACGCGGAGCAGCCCCGGCTTGGCGAGCGCATAGCGATCGGCGCGCGGATCGAGACCGCCGCGGGACCTCTGCTGGTCGTCGCGGTGCACCTGGAAAGCGCAAGTTCCGCCGCCCACCGCCAAGCGCAGGTCGGCGGCCTGATCGACACGCTCGACACGGCATTCCCCGGCCTGCCGGTGCTGATCGGCGGCGATCTGAACACCGGCAACCACGCGGGCGGCGACTGGCGGGCGGAGGGGCTTTTCGCGCTCGCCGAAGCCGCGGGTTTCACCCGCCATGGCGGAGACGAAGAGACACCCACCACGCGGCCCAGCCTTATTACCCGCTGGCCGGAGCGGGCGATGAAACTCGATTGGTTCTTGGCCCGCGGCGTCACCTTGGGTCCGGTGGAGATCCGTCCGTCACTGGCGCCCGATGGCACGCCGCTGTCCGATCACGACATGATCGTGGCGGATATTCTCGGTCTGAGCTCGGTCGGATAAAGCCCGTTTCGGGCACGGATCGCCCCGTGACCGACAGACATGCGCCGTTGAATGCCGCGTCGTTGGTCGATGTGCGTTCAGAAGGCGGAGGGTAGGACCTTTAGGCGTAGGAGCCGCCGTCACCCGCCGCTCATGGGTCGGCCAAGCGCCGAGATTGTCAGGCGGCGAGACCCTTCTTGCCGAGGTCGAGGTACTTCTGACGACGACCCGACATGATCTTCTCGGGCGCGACGCCGTCGAAGGAGGCGAGAAGCTCCTTGATCGCCTCTCCCACCGCGCGGATCGTGGCATCGGGGGCGCGGTGGGCGCCGCCCAGGGGTTCCTGCACGATCCGGTCGCAAACCCCGAGTTCGTGCAGGTTCTGCGCGGTCAGTCGCAAGGCGGCCGCGGCCTCCTGCGTCTTGGAAGGATCCTTCCACAGGATCGAGGCGCAGCCTTCGGGAGAAATCACCGAGTAGATCGAATGTTCCAGCATCGCGACCCGGTCGGCGGTGGCGAAGGCCACGGCCCCGCCGGAGCCGCCTTCGCCGATCACCACCGAGATCAGCGGAACCTTGAGATCCAGGCAGGCCTCGGTCGACCGGGCGATCGCCTCGGACTGGCCACGCTCCTCCGCGCCCTTGCCGGGGTAGGCGCCGGGGGTGTCGACCAGCGTGACCACCGGCAGGTCGAAGCGGTCGGCCAGTTTCATCAGGCGGATCGCCTTGCGGTAGCCTTCGGGACGCGCCATGCCGAAGTTGTGGGCAATGCGACTTTTGGTGTCGTTCCCCTTCTCGTGACCGATGACCATGACGGGGCGTCCGTCCAGCCGGGCGAGGCCGCCCATCACCGCGTGGTCGTCGGCGAAGTTGCGGTCGCCTGCCAATGGTGTGAATTCACCGAAGAGCGCCTCGATGTAGTCGCGGCAATGGGGGCGTTCGGGGTGGCGCGCGACCAGCGTCTTCCGCCAGGGCGACAGGCTGCCGTAAAGCTGCTTGAGCAGGTCGGCGGCCTTTCGGTCTAGGGCCTTCGCCTCCTTCTCGACGTCCATGCCCTCGTTGTCGCGGGCCATGGCGCGCAACTCCTCGGCCTTGCCCTCGATTTCCGCGAGCGGTTTTTCGAAATCGAGATATTGCGTCATGAGAAGCCCCTTTTGCGTCCCGTCCGATATATGCGGGCGAGGGCAGGGGATGCAATGGTGAGGCCGTCCAGGGATCGTCCTATGGACGATCCCAGGCACAAGCGGGCGGAGCCCCTCCAAGAAGCGAGTAGGGCTTTAGCCCGCGATCATCTCTGACTGTTTTACTATGACCTCGGCCTGCTTGATCGACGCGATGTCCACGAGGCGTCCCTTGTAGACCGTGGCCCCTTCGCCCTTGGCCTTGGCGTCCTCCATCGCGGCGAGGATCTCTCGCGCCTCGGCCACGGCGGCGTCGGAGGGGGTGAAGACCGCGTTGGCCAGCGCGATCTGGCGGGGGTGGATCGCCCATTTGCCGACCATCCCCAGCGTGGCGCTGCGGCGGGCCTGCGCGCGGTAGCCTTCGTCGTCGCTGAAATCGCCGAAGGGGCCGTCCACGGGCAGGATGCCGTGGGTGCGGCAGGCGGCGACGATGGCGGTCTGCGCCCAGTGCCAGGGGTCCGAGTAATGCCGCGCCTCGCCGTGGAGCATATAGTAATTCTCCTGCGTGCCACCGATGCCGGTGGTCTGCATCCCCATGGAGGCCGCGTAGTCGGCGGCGCCCAGGCTCATCGCCTGCATCCGGGGCGAGGCGGCGGCGATCTCGTTGACGTGGGCGAGACCGGCGGCGGATTCGATGATGACCTCGAAGCCGATCTTCTTGGTGCGGCCCCTGGCGGTCTCGATCGCGGTGACCAGCGCATCGACGGCGTAGACGTCGGCGACATTGCCGACCTTCGGGATCATGATGAGGTCGAGCCGTTCGTCCGCCTGCTCCAGCAGGTCGACCACGTCACGATACCAGAACGGCGTGTCGAGCGAGTTGATCCGCACCGACAGCGTCTTCGTCCCCCAGTCGTGCGCGCCGATGGCCTCGATCACGTTGGCCCGCGCGGCGTCCTTGTCACCCGGCGAGACGCTGTCCTCGAGGTCGAGGTTGATCACGTCGGCCTCCGACGCGGCCATCTTGGCGAAGAGCTTGGTATTCGACCCCGGTCCGAAAAGCTGACAGCGGTTCGGCCGGGCCGGTGGCGTCGGTTGCAGGCGGAAAGACATGGGCGAGACACTTTATTTCGTTTCTGTCACCCATCGGCATAGATTGATGCGCGGCCGCGCACAAGTCCTGCACGGCCGGAACGCGGCGTCGGTCACAAGGATGCGCGCCTGCGCGGTGTCACACGCCTGCGTCGACGATCGCCTGCGCCAGAAGCGGCACGGTCTTCGCGTTCAGCCCCGCGATGTTCATGCGGCTGTCGCCGACCATGTAGATGCCGTTCTCCCGCCGCATCGCCTCAACCTCGTCCGGGGAGGCGCCGATCCGGCTGAACATGCCCCGGTGCCGCGCGATGAAGTCGAAGCGGTCGTCGTTGGACCGCTGCCGCAACTCGTCCGCCAGTTGCTGGCGCAGGGCCAGCATGGTGTTGCGGGTCTCTTCCAGTTCGGCCTCCCAGTCGGCACGCAGCTCGGGGTCGGTGAGGATCGTCGTCACCACCCGTGCGCCGTGGTCTGGCGGGAAGGAGTAGTTCTGACGGTTCAGGAAGTTCAGGTTCGCCTGAGTCAGCTTGGCCTCGTCGGCGTCGCGGGCAATCCCCATGAGGATGCCAGTCCGCTCGCGGTAGACGCCAAAGTTCTTCGAACAGCTCGCGGCAATGAGCACGTTGTCGAAGGCGCCCGCCACCTTTCGGGTCGCCTGCGCATCCTGGTCCAGCCCGTCGCCGAACCCCTGGTAGGCGATGTCGACCAGAGGCACCGCGCCACGCTCCTTCACGGTGGCGATGATCCGGTCCCACTGGTCCGCCGTGGGGTTTGCCCCGGTGGGATTGTGGCAGCAGCCGTGCAGCAGGACGACGTCGCCTTCCGCCACGGTGCCCAGATCCGCGATCATGCCGTCGAAATCGACGCCACGGGTGCCTTCGTCGAAGTAGCGGTATTCCTGCATCTTCATGCCGAGGAATTTCACGATCGACGGATGGTTCGGCCAGGTCGGGTTCGACAGCCAGACGGTGGCCCCGGGCGAGGCGATGCGGATGAGTTCCAGCGCCTGGCGGATCGCGCCGGTCCCGCCGGGGGTCGCGATGGCGGCGATACGGTCGCGCGCCACGGTCTCGCCCAGCACCAGGTCGATCATCGCGTCCGCGAAGGCGGGATCGCCGGCGAGTCCCGTGTAGGCCTTGGTCGATTGATCGGCGACGATCCGGCGCTCGGCTTCCTTCACAGCGCGCATGACGGGGGTGTTGCCATGCTCGTCCTTGTAGACGCCCACGCCAAGGTCGACCTTGGTGTCGCGCGGATCCTCGCGGTAGGCGGCCATGAGCGACAGGATCTTGTCAGCGGGCTGGGCTTTGAGCGTCTCGAACATCAGGGGACCTTTCAGGTGGCGGGGCCGGTGGCGATGGGCAGGTCGGGGTACATGCCCCATTCGGACCAGGACCCGTCGTAGAGCGCGTGGTCGGTCTTGCCGATCCGCTCCAGCGCGAGGTTGATGATCGCGGCGGTGACGCCCGATCCGCAGGTGGTGATGACCGGCTTGGACAGATCCGCGCCGGCGGCGTCGAAGGCGGCGCGCAGGCCCGCCTCGTCCTTCATCGTGCCATCCGCGTTCAGAAGCTGTGCGAAGGGCAGGTTGCGGGCGCCCGGAATGTGGCCGCTGCGCAGCCCGGGCCGCGGCTCCGCCACCTCCCCCGCGAAACGCGCGGCGCCGCGGGCATCGAGGATCGTATGATCGTCGAGCTTGGCCGCGCGGGCGACCTGCGTCACGTCGCGCACCAGCTGGTTCTGCCGGCTGACGGTCATGTGGCGGTCGCGGATGACGGGGGGCAGGTCCTCGATCGCGCCGCCCGCGGCTTCCCATGCGGGCAGGCCGCCGTCCAGCACGGCGACGTCGCGCTTGCCCATCAGTCGGAACAGCCACCAGACGCGTGCCGCCGAGAAGATCCCCTGGCTGTCGTAAACCACCACCTGATGTCCGTCGCCCACGCCCATCGCGCGCAGGCGGGACATGAACTTTTCGACCTCGGGGACCATGTGGGGCAGCTCGGAGCGCGCGTCGGCGATGTCGTCGATGTCGAAGAAGCGCGCGCCCGGAATATGGCGGCTCTCGTACTCGGACCGGGCATCGCGGCCCGCGTCCGGCATGTGCCAGCTGGCGTCGAGCACGCGCATGTCGGGATCTCGCAGATGCGTCTTCAGCCAGTCCGCGCTGACGAGGGTTCTGGGGTCGTCGGGATGCGCCATGCCGGGGCTCCTTCACGGCTGGAAAACCGCCTCAGCCGGTACCCCAAGTGCCGCACGGGCGCAAGCGGGTCAGGTGTCGTGGCGCAGCAGGCGCTGCTTCTGGCGGGCCCAGTCGCGCTTGGCGTCGGACTGGCGCTTGTCGTGGTTCTTCTTGCCCTTGGCGGTCGCGATCTTCAGCTTCACCAACCCGCGGTCGTTGAAGTACATCACCAGCGGGACCAGGGTCATGCCTTCGCGCTTGGTGGCGTTCCAAAGGCGCGACAACTCCCGGCGGCTGACCAGCAGCTTGCGCTTGGCGCGCGCCTCGTGGCCGAACATCGCCTGTTCGTAGGGCGCGATATAGGCGTTCGTCAGCCACAGCTCTCCATCGTCGACGGAGGCGTAGCTGTCGGCGATATTCGACTGCCCGGTCCGGAGCGACTTCACCTCGGAGCCTTGCAGGATGATCCCGACCTCCAGGTCGTCCTCGATCGCGTAGTCGTAGCGCGCGCGCCGGTTCTCGGCGATCACCTTGTAGTTCTTGTTCTCGGGTTTCTTGGCCATTCCGCCCAAATAGGCCTGTCCTTCCCACGGGGCAAGCCCGCGGGACGCGCACACCTGCGTCGCTTCTTGCCGAAATACTCCGGGGGAGGCGCGCCGGCGCCGGGGGCAGAGCCCCCCGACCCGGCCTGGACCCACCAGTCCCGCAGGACGCATCGCCGGAGGGATCTTCATCTGGCCGGATAAACTCCGGGGGAGCCCGGCACGGGCGGGGGCAGAGCCCCCTGCGCGGCCGGTCTCTAGTTCATCAGCCCCGCATGACGCATCGCCGCCCGCATCTTTTCCCTCGTGGCCTCCGTCAGCTCGACCAGGGGCGAGCGGACGTCGGCCGTGCAGAGCCCCAGTTCGGCCATGCCGAACTTGGCCCCCACCAGGCCCGGTTCGGTGAAGATCGCCTCGTGCAGCGGCATCAGCCGATCCGTGATCTCCAGCGCGGTGGCGAAATCGCCCGAGAGCGTCGCCTCCTGCATCTGCGCGCAGAGCTTCGGCGCCACGTTCGCGGTGACGGAGATGCAGCCCACACCGCCGTGGGCGTTGAACCCCAGCGCCGTCGCGTCCTCGCCCGAAAGCTGCACGAAGCCCGACTCCGCCGTCATCCGCGTCTTGGGCACGCGCGAAAGGTCGCCCGTCGCGTCCTTCACCCCCACGATCTGCGGGTGTTTCGACAACTCGGCCATGGTGGCCACGCTCATGTCCACGACCGAGCGTCCGGGGATGTTGTAGATCACGATCGGCAGCCCGCAGTCGGCGGCGGCGGTGAAATGAGCGATCAACCCCGCCTGCGTGGGCTTGTTGTAATAGGGGGTCACGACGAGGGCCGCGTCGGCCCCGGCGTCCTTGGCCGCGCGCACCAGCCGCACCGTCTCGGCGGTGTTGTTGGATCCCGCACCCGCGATGACGGGGATCCGGCCTGCCGCCTGCTCGACCACGGTGCGCACCACGAGGTCGTGCTCGTCGTGGGTCAACGTGGGGCTTTCGCCGGTCGTGCCGACGGGGACGAGGCCGTGGGTGCCTTGCTCCACGTGCCAGTCCACCAGCGCCTTCAGCGTCTTCAGGTCCACCGATCCGTCGCGAAACGGGGTGACGAGGGCAACGTAAGAGCCTTTGAACATGGGATCGGTCCTGAAGAAGGGGGCCGCGCGCGCGGCGTCGGCGAAATCGCGCGGACCCTAGACGGGATCGGGCGCGATGCCAAGAATGTGCTTTGCGGCTCGGGGCAGGGTTTGCATACTGGCCGCGCCCCATCCTGACCGATCCGAGACCTGCCATGATGTTCAAGCGCCTTCTTGCCGCCACGATGATCCTTGCCACGACGGGACCGCTCTGCGCGCAGACCGTGACCGCCGACGACGTGCGCGCCGTGCGTCTGGCTAAGGACCGCGACTACGCCCCTGCCTACGCGGCGGCGGGCGCGAGCGATGCGGCCATGACCGACCTGGTCACCTGGCAGAAGCTGCGCTTCGGCGACGCGCCTTTTGCCGAGTACCTGGACTTCGCGGAAGACCGTCCCGATTGGCCCGGTCAGGACGTGCTGCGCGCCGCGGGCGAACAGGTGATCCCGCGCGGCCACGACCCTCGGGAGGTCATCGGCTGGTTCGGCGACGACGCCCCCCTGACCGGCGAAGGAGCCCTGCGCCTCGCACAGGCGCTGGAGGCCGTGGGCGAGGATGCGCGCGCCCGAGAGGTCGTGCGCACCGCCTGGCTGACCCTGTCGCTGTCGTCTACCAGCGAAGCCGCCTTGCTGGCCGCTTACGAAGACGATCTGTCGGACCTGCACGCCGCGCGGACAGACGCGCTGCTGTTTCGCTGGCGTACCTCCGACGCAGAGCGGATGCGCCCGCTTCTGGACGCGGGCCAGCAGGCCCTTCTGACCGCGCGCACCCGCCTGATCCGCGACGAGGGCGGTCTTGACGCGGGGATCGAGGCCGTGCCGGACGCGCTGCAATCGACGCCTGGGTTGATGTACGACCGCTACAGCTGGGCGGCGGAGCGGGGCCGCCGCGAGCAGGCGATCGGCATCCTGCTGGCCCAATCCACCAGCGCCGAGGCCCTGGGCGATCCGTTCCGCTGGTCGGGATGGCGCCGCACCCTGGCCCGGTCCGAGATGCGCGAGGGCGATCCGGCCCGCGCCTACCGGATCGCCTCGACCCACTTCATGCAGCCGCAGGACGGTTACAATTATTCCGACCTTGAGTGGCTGTCGGGCTATCTCGCGCTGACCTATCTGGACGACGCCGAACTGGCGCTCGCGCATTTCGACACCTTCGCCGCCGCTGTCGATACGCCGATCAGCGACGGTCGGGCGGGGTACTGGCAGGGCCGCGCGCTCGAAGCATTGGGCCGGACCGAGGACGCCGAGGATGCCTACCTGCGCGCGGGTGTCCATCAGACCAGTTTCTACGGATTGCTGGCCGCGGACCGCATGGGGCTCGACCTCGACCCCGCCCTCGTGGGCGCCGAGGAGGGGCTGGACTGGCAATCCTCCGAGATCATCGAATCGGACCTCGTCCGCGTGGCCTTCGCGCTGATCGAGGCAGGCCAGCGCGGCAAGGCGGGAGCCTTCGTCGATGCCCTGGGCGAGACGCTCGAGGCCCCTGACATCGCCCGGGTCGGCCATGCCTTCACCGCCGCCGATCATACCCAGATGACCGTCCTGCTGGGCAAATCCGCCGCGGCGCGCGGGATCATCGTGCCGTCCGCCTACTTCCCGCTGCATCCGGTGGCGGATCTGGACCTGCCGGTCCCGCCGGAGCTGACGCTCGCCATCTCGCGTCGTGAATCCGAGTTCTACTACGGCGCGGGCAGCCCCGTCGGCGCGCAGGGCCTGATGCAGCTCATGCCCGCCACGGCGCGGGAGGTCTCTGGCCAGCTTGGCCTGTCCTACGCCAAGGCCAAGCTGACCGCGGACTGGCGCTACAACGCGCGGCTGGGGGCGGCCTACCTCGCCGGTCTGCGCGACCGGTTCGGCGACAGCCCGGTGCAGATCGCGGCTGGCTACAACGCCGGCCCAGGCCGTCCCGCGATCTGGATGCGCGAGCGCGGCGATCCCCGCACCTCCGAGACGGATATCGTCGACTGGATCGAGCACATCCCCTTCCGCGAGACCCGCAACTACGTCCAGCGCGTGACGGAATCGCTGCCGGTCTACCGCGCCCGCCTGTCGGGCAACACGGGCCGCATCGATTTCCTGGCCGAGATCACCGGCACCACCGCCGCCGTCCGGCCGCGGCTGAACGCCGACGGCTCGCTCGAGCAGCCGGTGCCGACGGAGGAGATCCTGGCCGCACCGCGTCCCGAGGCCCGCCCCGCCGTGCTGGCGCCCGAGGCGCGGGTCGGCACCTCCAGCGTCGACCCCGAGCTGGCAGAGAACGTGGTGATCCCGGAAGGCTCGGCCCCCGACAGCAGCCTGCGCCCGGTGCCGCGCCCCGCGGGAAGCTGACGCGACGCGGATACCCCTCGGAAGGCGATCAGGGGGGCGTCTTTGGCGCCATCACCCGATGATGCGCCTTGGCGGCAGATCCACGGCCTGCGGCCCCGGGGTGGCTCAAAGCTTGGCGCGAGGGCGCGCCTTCCGCGCGCTGCGCAACAGGGTGAACACGCCCGCCGCGACGACGATGCCCGCGCCGAGGGCGACGTGCAGTTCCAGCACCTCGCCGAAGACCGTCAACCCGATGATGCTCGCGAAGACCAGTTGCAGGTAGGCGAAGGGTTGCACGGCGCTGGCCTCGGCCACCTCGTAGGTCTTGATCAGCAGCCAGTGGCCCGCGACGCCCGTCACGCAGAGGATTCCCATCAACCCCCAGTCAGCGGCCGTCATCGGCTCCCAGAACCAGGCGCCGATCGCCGTAGCCCCGACGGCCCCCGCGACGCCGGTGTAGAAGAAGCTGGTCGCCGCCGTGTCGAGCCGGGCCACGTGACGGGTCAGCAGGCCGTAGAGCGCGAACATGAAGGCCGCCAGCAACGGGATCGCGGCGGCGGGGGCAAAAACTGTCACGCCGGGCTGCAGGATCACCAGGACGCCCAGGAAGCCCACCCCGATGGCGATCCAGCGCTTCGGTCCAACGCCTTCGCCCAGCACCGGGCCGGAAAGGGCCGCGATCAGCAGCGGGTAGCAGGCGAAGACCGCGTGACTTTCCACCAGCCCGAGAAGGACGAAGCCGTAGACCATCACGCAGATCTCGGACACCAGCAGCAGGCCGCGCAGGATCTGCACCCGCGGCTGGGCCGTCCGCGCCGCCGCGCGCACCGATCCGCCCTGCGCCTTGGCCAGCGCCATGACGAAGGCCGCGAAGAACCAGTAGCGGATCATCACGACCATCATCACGTTGTAGTCGGAGGCGAGGTGCCGGCTCAGCCCGTCCTGGGCCGCGAAGATGAAGGTGGTTGCCGTCATCAGCCCGATGCCCAGGCGCGTGTTCGAGGATTGCATCGCCTCAGCCTTTCGTCCCGGTCGTCATGTGCCGCTTGCGTCCGTAGCCGGGGCGGCGGGTGACGTCGAACCCGGCCTCGCTCAAGGCGGCGCGCACGTGCCCCGCGGCGGTATAGGTCGCGAAGGTACCGCCCGGACGCGTTCTGGCGCCCACGCACCCCAGCACAGCGTCGGTCCACATGGCGGGGTTGCGCGCCGGCGAGAACCCGTCGAGGAACCAGGCATCGACCGTTCCCTTCCACGAGGGCAGGGTCTCTCCCACGTCGCCGATGACGACGCGCAGATCGAAATCGGGGCCCGTCAGGGCGCGCACGTCCTCCACGTCCAGGATCTCCCGTGCGACCCCCTCGAAGGGGGCCAGCGCGCGCGCCCGGTCGGTCCGCGTCATCGGGTGCAGCTCGAAGCTGGTGAAGCGCAACCGTCCCGGCACCCGCGCCGCCCGCCACGCCGCCAGGGTGCAAAGGAAGTTCAGCCCGGTCCCGAAGCCCAGTTCCGCGATGTGGAACCCCTCCCGGAACCGGGCGGGCAAATCGTTGCCCTCCAGAAAGACATGCGCCGTCTCGGCCGCGCCACCGTTGAGCGAGTAATAGGGATCGTCGAACAGGGTCGAGACCGGCACCGGTCCGGCCTCCGTCTCCTTCCACGTGACTTTTGCGCTCTGGTCGCTCATCCGGTTCTGCCTTAGGCCGACGTGCAACCTGTGACGACCGGAGGCCGCGATGACAAGAGACGTGACGATCCGCGGGGCGGGGATCTTCGGCCTGTCCGTCGCCTGGGCTTGCGTGCAAGGCGGCGCGCGGGTGAAGATCGTCGATCCCGCGGGCGTGGCGGCAGGCGCCTCCGGCGGGATCGTCGGCGCGCTGGCGCCGCATGTGCCGGACCAGTGGAACGCCAAGAAGGCCTTTCAGCTCGACAGCCTGCTGGCCGCGCAGGACTTCTGGGCAGGGATCGAGGCCGCCGCCGGGCGCCCCACCGGCTATACCCGTGCGGGCCGCCTGCAGCCGCTCGCCGACGAGGCCGCCGTCGCACTCGCCCGCGCGCGGGAGGCCGGCGCCCGCGAAGTGTGGAAAGGACGGGCGACCTGGCGCGTCGCGGGCGAGCCCGCCTCCGCCCTTGTGCCCGACAGCCCCAGCGGTCTTTGGGTGGTGGACACGCTCTCCGCCCACCTGCACCCGCGCCAGGCCTGCACCGCCCTGGCCGCGGCGCTGGAGGCAAAGGGCGTGCGCATCCTGCCCGAGGGGGCGGACGAAGGCGCTGTCGTCTGGGCCACTGGCTGGCAGGGACTGGAGGAGATGACCGCGCGACACGTTCGCCTCGTCGGCACCGGCGTGAAGGGCCAGGCGGCGCTGCTCGGGCATGCCGCTCCGGGTGTGCCGCAGGTCTTTGCGAACGGCGTGCACGTCATCCCGCACCTCGACGGCACCACCGCCGTAGGCTCCACCACCGAGCGCACGTTCGAAGCCCCCGATACGACAGATGCCCAGCTCGACACCGTGATCGCAGCCGCCCGCGCGGCCGTTCCCGCCCTGGCCGATGCGCCCGTCCTCGAACGCTGGGCGGGTGTCCGTCCACGCAGCCGCAGCCGGGCGCCGATGCTCGGACCGCATCCCTTCCGCCCCGGCCACTACCTCGCCAACGGAGGGTTCAAGATCGGCTTCGGCATGGCTCCCGGCGTGGCTGGCGCCATGGCCGACCTCATTCTGACCGGCGTCGACCGCATCCCCGGCGACTTCCACCCCGAGCGGTGCCTCTGAGACGGATCCGCATTCTTCTGGCCGGAAATATCCCGGGGGGAGGCCCGCGGGGCCGGGGGGCTGGCCCCCCTTGCCCGGTACATCAAGCGGCGCGCCGCTTGACTTCGGGATTTGCACGAAAGGCCGTCGCCCCGCTCAGAACTCCACGCCGACCTGCGCCTTGATCCCGGACCGGAATGGATGTTTCACCAGTTCCATCTCGGTCACGAGGTCGGCGTATTCGATCAGGTCGTCGTGCGCGTTGCGCCCGGTCAGGACGACATGCGTCATGGCGGGCTTTTCGGCCCTTAGGAAGGCGATCACCTCGGCCACGTCGACATATTCGTAACGCAGCGCGATGTTGATCTCGTCGAGCAGCACCATCCGGTTGCTTTCGTCGCGGATCAGGTCCTTGGCCTTGGCCCAGGCGGCCTGCGCCATCTCGATGTCGCGGGACTTGTCCTGGGTTTCCCAGGTGAAGCCTTCGCCCATGGTGTGGAAGGCGCAGATGTCCGGGAACTTCGACAGGATGAGGTCGCGTTCCCCGGTTGACATGCCGCCCTTGATGAATTGCACCACGGCGCAGGGCATGTCGTGGGCGATGCACCGGAAGATCATCCCGAAGGCGGCGGAGGACTTGCCCTTGCCTTTGCCGGTATGGACGATGACGAGGCCTTTCTCGTCCGTCTTGGTGGCCATGATCTTGTCGCGGGCGGCCTTTTTCTTGGCCATCTTCGCGTTGTGGCGGTCGGTGTCGTCGGTCATCGGGCGGTCCTCCTGTGCCTCATCAGTAGGGGGCGACCAGCAGCGGCGCAAGCAAGGGCGCGATCAGCGCGGTCAGAAGGGCGTTGAGCCCCATGCCGATGCCCGCGAAGGCCCCCGCCGTCTCGTTCACCTGGAAGGCCCGCGCGGTGCCGATCCCGTGGCTCGCGACCCCCATGGCGAAGCCGCGCGCGCGATAGTCGGTGATTCCCAGGGCGTTGAAGATCGGCGTGCCGATGATCGCCCCCGTGACCCCGGTGACGATTACCAGCACCGCCGTCAGCGCGGGCTGGCCGCCCAGCGCTTCGGTGATGCCGATGGCGACGGGGGCGGTGACGGACTTCGGAACGAGGCTCAGCAGCGTCTCGGGTGCGACGCCCGCCATCCGGGCGATCGCCACGGCCGAGACCATGGCCGTCCCGGCCCCGACGGCGAGGGCGGCCAGCATGGGCAGCAGGGACCGGCGGATGAGGGCCAGGTTGGCGTGCAGCGGCACCGCCAGCGCCACGGTCGCGGGACCCAGCATGAAGTGGACGAATTGCGCCCCCTCGAAATAGGTCTCGTAGGCGGTGCCCGTCGCCGTCAGCACCACGGCAAGGATCGCCACCGCCAGCAGGACCGGGTTCACGAGTGGCCTGCGCCCGCTCGCACGGAAGGCCCAGTCGCCTATCCCGTAGGCGACCAGCGTCAAGGTCAGCCAGATCAGGGGCCCCTGGCTGAGGTAGATCCAGATCTCGGCCACGTCGGTCATCGGCCCAACACCTTTGCGACGGCGAGGAACGTATAGACCCCCGCGACGATGGCGATCGCGGTGGAGCCCGCAATCGCCAGCGCCAGCCCCGGCCCGTCCGCCCCGAGACGGTCGAGCTGTCCCACGACGCCGACGCCCGCCGGTACGAAGAGCAACGACAGATGGGCCAGCAACCCCTGGGCCGTGGTGGCGATGGCCGACAGGCGCGGCACGATCAGCATCGATACGAACAACAGCGCCATGCCCAGCACCGGACCGGGGAGCGGCAGCCCGGCGCCGCGGCTGATCGCCTCGCCCAGAAGTTGAAAGGTCAGCAGGACGGTCAGATGCGCGATCATGGGCGGCCTCGATATCCGGGAATTGTGGCGCGCGGGAAACGGTCCGCACCATCTCGTGACGTTTTGTAACATTTGTGTGGAACGAAATGTCGCATCAAGCGATTGGTCAGCACAACAACATAGAGCAGAAAGCCCAAACGATGCGCCTCTTCGTCTTGTCCATCTTCGCCGTCTACCTCGGCACCGCGGCCCTCGCCGTCGGCATGTGACGCCCCGGGGGCGGCCTGCTGCTGGCGCGCGCCCGCAGGCGTCCCCGCTCTTGTCCAGATACTCGGATCGCAGGCCCTGACCGCAGGGCCGATCCCGTCACAGCAAGCCCGCGATCCGTGCGCGGGCCGAGTTCGACTTCGGCGTCCACAGTCCGCGGTCGATGGCTTCCTGCAACCTCTGGGCGATCTCGCGCAGGGCGGGCGCATTCGCGCCTTCGATGAAGTCGCGCGTCTCCTCGTCGGCCAGGACCGCCTCCTCGACCAGATCGAAATGATGGTTGCGCACGGCGCCGGTGGTGGCCGCGAAGGCGAAGAGGTAATCGACCGTCGCCGCGATCTCGAAGGCGCCCTTGTATCCGTGGCGTTTCACGCCCGCGATCCACTTCGGGTTCACGACGCGGGAGCGGACGACGCGGCCGATCTCGTCTTCCAGCGTGCGGATCACGGGGCGTTCGGGGCGCGAATGGTCGTTGTGGTAGACGGGGCGGTCCTGGCCCTGCAGCGTCGCGACCGCCGCGGCGGCCCCGCCTTCGAACTGGTAGTAATCGTCGCTGTCGAGCACGTCGTGTTCACGGTTGTCCTGGTTCTGGACGATCCCCTCGGTCTGGCCAAGGCGCTGCTCGAAGGCGGAACGCGCGGCGGTCCCCTGCGCGTCCGCACCGTAGGCATAGGAGCCCCAGGTCAGGTAAGCCTCGGCGAAATCGCTGCGGTCCGACCAGATTCGCTCGTCGATGAGCGCCTGAAGACCGGCACCATAGGCCCCGGGCTTTGACCCGAAGACCCGGGCGGCGGCCTCGCCGCGTCGCGTGCGGGCCGCGGCGGGGTTGAGGTCCTCCGGCTCGTCCAGTGCCTGGATCGCGCGGGCTGCACTGTCGACGAGCGCGATGAGCTGCGGGAAGGCATCGCGGAAGAAGCCCGAGATACGCAACGTCACGTCCACGCGCGGGCGGCCCAGCGTGCCGGCGGGGATGATCTCGAATCCCGTCACCCGGCGGTTGGCGGCATCCCAGGTCGGTTTGCAGCCCATGAGCGCGAGGGCCTGGGCGATGTCGTCGCCTCCCGTGCGCATGTTCGCGGTGCCCCAGGCCGTGAGAAGCAGGCTGCGCGGCCAGTCGCCGTGGGTCTGCAGGTGCGTCTCGATCAGCAGGTTGGCCGATTTCCAGCCCAGTGCCCAGGCGGTGGGCGTCGGCACCGCGCGGCTGTCGACCGAGTAGAAGTTCCGCCCCGTGGGCAGCGTGTCGAGCCGTCCGCGCGTCGGTGCCCCCGACGGACCCGGCGGGACGGCGTGCCCTTCGAGCGCGCGCAGCAGGGCAGCCCCTTCGTCCGGGCCGCAGGCCGCGACGGCAGGCCGGATGCGCGTGAAGATTTGACGCAGGACCGGGGACGACGCTGTCGGGCTGACGCCCGAGGCGCCCCGCCCACCGTCCCCTGCTGTCGCGCTCAGACTGTCGGGGATCGTGCCTGCGGCGAGCAGCTGCTGCGACAGCGCCTCCAGCCGTTCGACGGTATCGCCGTTGCTGCGCCAGCCATTCGTGTCTCCGAGTGCCGCGGGCTTTTCGGGCGCGGGAGCGGCAAGGTCGCAGTCGAGCGGATCGATGGACAGCGCGAAGTCCGACGCCAGCGCGCGCAGGAGCGAGGCGTTCTCCCCCTTGCCGTCACCGCGCGGCACCCGGGCGAGCGCGATGGAGAGGTCGATTTCCTGCTGTCCCGTGGGGCTTTGGCCGAAGACATGCAGCCCGTCGCGGATCTGCGCTTCCTTTAGCTCGCACAGGTAGGCGTCGAGTTTCGCGAGGTCCCCATCCGCATCGCCACCGAAACCTGCGTCCTGGCTGAGCCCTGTAACCTCCGACAGGGACAGGATCTCGCGCCGCAGGTGGTCGAGCCGTCGGGGGTCGAGACCCGCGGCCTCGTAGTATTCGTCCACCAGCGCTTCGAGATCGCGCATCGGGCCGTAGCTTTCGGCGCGCGTGAGCGGTGGGGTCAGGTGGTCGACGATGACGGCGGCGGTGCGGCGCTTGGCCTGCGTGCCCTCGCCGGGGTCGTTTACGATGAAGGGGTAGACGTGGGGCAGGGGGCCGAGCGCCACCTCCGGCCAGCAGGTTTCGGACAGGGCCAGCGCCTTCCCGGGCAGCCATTCGAGATTGCCGTGCTTGCCCATGTGAATCAGCGCATGCGCGCCCCAGTGGTGCCGCAACCAGAAATAGAAGGCGAGGTAATTGTGCGGCGGGACGAGGTCCGGCGAATGGTAGGTCTCCGTCGGGTCGACGTTGTAGCCGCGTGCGGGTTGAAGGGCGACGACCGCGTTGCCGTAGCGGTGGATGGAGAGCTTGAAGCCGGACGCCGGGGCGTCCGGTGCCTTCGGCGAGAGTTTATCTTGCCAGATGAAGGGATCGTCCTCGGGGGCGCCCCAGCGGCTCGTGATCTGCTCGCGGATTTCCCAAGGGAGCGCGTCGAAGTGCTGGCGGTAGATGTCGACCGGCAGGACTTCCCCGCCTTCCGTGTCGGCCCGGTCCGTGAGCCAGTTCGTCGGGCCGGCCATCAGCGCGTCCATCAACGCCTGCGCGTCGGCGGGTGGCGTGGTGTCGTAACCCGCATCCGCCAGCAGCCCCAGCGCGTGGACCGTGGCGGCGGGCGTGTCGAGGCCCACGCCGTTGGCCAGCCGCCCGTCCTTGTTGGGGTAATTGGCGAGGATCAGCCCCACGCGACGCTCTGCCGCGGGGGTGCGTTGCAGGCGGGTCCAATTCGCCACCAGTTCCGCGACCCAAGTGATCCGGTCGCCCTGCGCCTGGTAGGTGGCGATGGGGCATTCGGTGGCGTCGTCGAAGAAGGCCTCTCCCTTGAAGCTGATCGCGCGGGTGAGGATGCGGCCGTCGACCTCCGGCAGGGCCACGTTCATCGCGATGTCGCGGGCGGAGAGGCCCTGCGGGCTGTCGGCCCAAGCCGCTTCGGTTCCGCCCGAAAGGACGACCTGGAACACCGGCGCGTCGCCAGCCAGCGGGTTGTCCGGGCTGTCGTCGCCGTCGTGGGGCGAGCCCACGGCGAAGGCCGTGGCGTTCAGGACCACGGCGGGCGGCGCGCGGTCGAAGAGGTCCGCCAGGGTCGCCGCGGACAGGGGGTCCTTCAGCGAGGCCACGAAGATCGGCAGCGGGTTCAGACCGGCGCGCGTTAGGGCGCGCACCAGCCGGTTGATCGGCGCGAGCCCGCCGCCTTGCACCAGCGCGCGGTAGAAGACGATGGGCACGACCGGTGCCCCTGCCGTCCAGCCTGCGCGGGCCGTGTCGAGGTCCGCCACCCCCGCGCCGGGCCAGTAGACACCGGCCCGCAGGAGGGGGCTGGCCGGGGCAGGGCGCTCGGCATCCGTAACGATGGCACGGGCGCATTTCAAAAAGCGCACCGCGTTCTGCGGTCCGCCTTCAACAAGGTAGGCCCAGAGCGCGTCGTAATCCGCGTCCGCCACGGTCGAGAGACCGCGCAGATCCGGATCCTCCCGGTCGTCGCCCGGCAGGAAGGCCACGGGCACCCCCGCCTCGCGCAGGCGGGCCGCGTATTGCGTGAGACCGTATCGCCAGTAGCCGGCACCGCCGAGGACCCGCGCGATCACGAGGCGGGACTTCGTGGCGCAATCGTCCAGATGAAGGTCCACCGACATCGGGTGCTGCAGATGCATCAGGCTGGCGAGCCGCAGCGTGGGCGCATCCTGCATCGCGGCGCGCGCTTCGGACAGGGCCGCAAGCTCGGTATCGGCGGCGGAGATCACCACGACCTCCGCCGGGGTCTGGCCAAGGTCCACCGGTTCGGTCCCGTCGGACATGGCGCCCGGGGTCGCTGCGAGAAGATGCATCAGGCTTGACCTTTGATTGAGGCGTCACAGGTTGCGAGGCGACCCAGCAGAGAGGACTGCGTGCGATGGATTACAGCAAATCGGGCGCGCCCAAGAAGGGCCGCAACGCCCCGCGCCACACCGAAGCCGGGCAGGGACCGGGGGCTGTGCGCGCCGACAAGACCGATCTGCTGGCCCGCATGAAAGCCGCGCAAGGACACGCCATGAGTGACGACAAGAAGAAGCTCGCCGATATCGAGGGCGAACCCACGGATCGCCCGAACGACGGGGCCGAGAAGATCGCCATCGACGAGCAGGGGCCGAAGACGATTCGCGGCCCCGAGAACATCGACAAGAAGAAGGAAGAAAAGGAAGACTAGGATCACAGGGCCCGTTCCATGAAGATGGAATGGGGCCCTTCGACGTAGTCTCCGAACGGGCCGCAGGGGGTGAACCCGTGGCGGGCGTAAAGCCTGTGCGCGGGATAGAGGTCGTCGCCGGTCTCGATCTTCAGGGCGGGCAGGCCCTGTTCGCGCGCGGCCGCAAGGATCGCGGTGACGATGGCCGCGCCGGCGCCCGATCCGCGCGCCTTGGGGTCGACGAACATCGACTTCAGCTCGCCGTAGGTTCCCTTGTTGGCCAGCGCACCGCAGCCGATCGCCTGCACGTCGTCGTGGGCGAGAAAGAAGCTGATGTGAGGTTCTGCCAGCGCGTCGGGGGAAAGCGCGAAGCTGTGCTCGGCCGGGTACTTCGACAGAAGATACGCGTGGCTTGCGCGCAGCAGGCGCAAGGCCGCCGGGCTGCGCGGATCGGCGGGCGCCACGCGCAGGCTCATGCCGAAAGGGCCTCGGTGATCGCCAGCCGGTCGAGGCCCGCCTCGCCGATCACCACGAGCCGTGCGCCGCGCGGGGTCTGCCCCAGGGGCTTGTCGAAATAGTGATCGACCCGGGGGCCCACCGCCTGCACCGTCAGCCGCATCGGTTTGCCTGCGACCGAGGTGAACCCCTTCAGACGCAGGATGTCGTGGTCGCGGATGACCTGCGACAGGCGCTGGGCAAAGGCTTCGGGGTCGGCGATCTCGGGGCGGTCGATGACGAAACTGTCGAACTCGTCGTGGCCGTGTTCGTGTGCATGGTCGTGGTGGTCGCCGTCCTCGTCGTCGTGGTGATGGTGGTGCACCTCGTGGCGCGCGTCGAGGTCGCCTTCCGCGCCGATCCCCTGGCCCAGCAGCACGTCGACCGGCACGGCCCCCATCGAGGCGCGCACGACCTGCACCCCGTCGCGGGCTTCGGACTTGAGGCGCTTGGCCAGGTCCGAGGCCGCCTCGGGCAGCATCAGGTCGGTCTTGTTCACGACGATCATGTCGGCGCAGGCGATCTGGTCCTCGAAGAGTTCCGACAGGGGCGTCTCGTGGTCCAGTTCCTCGTCGGCGCGACGCTGGGCATCGACGCGTTCCACGTCATGGGCGAAGCGGCCTTCGTCCACCGCGACGCCGTCCACGACCGTCACAACGCCGTCCACCGTCACACGGTTGGCCAGGTCGGGCCAGTTGAACGCGCGCACCAAGGGTTGCGGCAGCGCAAGGCCGGAGGTCTCGATCACGATATGATCGGGGGCGGGATCGCGCGCCAGAAGCGCCTCCATCGAGGGGATGAAGTCGTCGGCCACGGTGCAGCAGATGCAGCCGTTCGAAAGCTCCACGATGTCGTCCTTGCCGCAGGCCTCCTGTTCGCAGCCCTGGAGGATATCGCCGTCGACGCCGAGATCCCCGAATTCGTTGATGATGAGCGCGATGCGCCGCCCGCCCGCGTTCTGCAGCATGTGGCGGATCAGGGTCGTCTTGCCCGCGCCCAGGAAGCCTGTGACGACGGTGGCGGGAATCTTGGCGGCCATGTCGGGCACCTTTCGGATTAGGGGTCAGGGACGGACCGGAAGCGGCCCGCCCGTAAAGGGGGGCGGGCCGAAGGGATGCCCCTCCGGCCCGCCGGGTTCAAGTCCAATCGGGGTCGCTCAGGCGGCGGTGTACAGCCGGTCGTTCAGAAGCGGAGAGCCCGTTCCGCGCAGCGCCTTGGCGGCGGCCAGCACGGCCAGATCGACCAGCGGCTCCAGCAGGATGACGGTCATGTAGGCCGCGCCGAACGTGCCGACGGAGGCCAGCGTCTCGGCGGTGAAGCCCTGGCCCCAGAACGCCCAGAAGGCGACCCAGGCCACGATGCCCGCCTGGTAGGTGGCCGACAGTTTCAGCACCTCGCCGTAGTTCAGATCGACGTAAGGCGTGCCGGGGGCGATCACCTTGCGCGCGACGACATGGAGCGCCAGAAGCGGCACCAGCAGCGTGGTCACGTTCATTGCGTATTGCGGCAGGTCCGACGGGGCGAGGAACAGCGACTGGATCAGCAGGCCGAGAGCGAGGCCGATGGCCGCGGGGGCCGTCCCTAGCAGCAGCAGCAGCGTCGAGCCGAGGATCAGGTGCACTTCCGACACCCCGACGGCCACGTGTGGCAGAAGTTCGAAGAAGACGAAGACGGCGACGGTGGCCAGCAGCGCGCGCGCGATCAGGCTGAGGGCGCCCCGCTCGCGCAGGTTGTCCCACACCAGCTTGGCGCTGACGGTGGCGGCGCCCGCCGCCGTGACGGCGCCAAGCGCCAGTTTCGCGCCCGTGACCAGGCCCGGTTCGATATGCATTGACGTTCTCCCATTCCCGCCATCCCCGGCGGGGTGTTTCAGGTTCCGCACGGGGCCGGTCTCCTGGCTTGCGGATCGCGGCACCTCGTCGCCTTCCCGGGGTGGCCCCAGTGGCATCGTGACGAAGCGCTCACCGCATACAGTCGCGGGGGCGGCTGCGGCTGGGGACCTCGTGGTCGATCGGCCCCGTCCGCATTCCCGGTTGTCTCCCCCGGGCGCTTTGCGCCGTGATCGTGGGAACCTCGTGCGCGATCTTTGTGCGCCGCCCGCGGCGATTCCGTCAAGGGCCACCGAACAGATCACTTGGGAAGGGTACCGCCCTTCCGTGGGGGGGCGGGCGTTGCCCAGTGGGGCCGCCGGGCGTGCCCCGATCTAGAGCGTTGCGCCAAATCTTGTGGATAACTGCGCAATTCCGCCCATATCCGGTGGCCAGCGTTGACAGGCCCGGCCCCGGTGACCATCCTCCTGCAACCCGACCCGTCACAAGAATCGGCTTATGCGCTTCACCCGCCTCCGCCTCAACGGCTTCAAGAGCTTCGTCGATCCCACCGACCTGGTGATCGCCGACGGTCTGACCGGTGTCGTGGGCCCCAACGGTTGCGGCAAATCGAACCTGCTCGAGGCGCTGCGCTGGGTGATGGGGGAGAATCGCGCCTCGGCCATGCGTGGCGGCGGGATGGAGGACGTGATCTTCGCCGGTGCCTCGACCCGGCCGGCGCGCAACTTCGCGGAAGTGGTCCTGCAGATCGACAACGCCGAACGGCTGGCCCCCGCCGCCTTCAACGATGCCGACACGCTCGACATTACCCGCCGCATCACGCGCGATGCAGGGTCGGCCTACAAGGTCGGCACGAGGGACGTGCGCGCCCGCGATGTGCAGATGCTCTTCGCCGATGCCTCCACCGGGGCGCATTCGCCCGCGCTGGTGCGGCAGGGGCAGATCAGCGAGCTCATCAACGCCAAGCCCAAGGCACGCCGCCGGATCCTCGAAGAGGCGGCGGGGATCTCGGGCCTCTACCAGCGACGGCACGAGGCGGAGCTGAAGCTGAAGGGGGCGGAGACGAACCTGGCCCGCGTCGACGACGTGGTGGGCCAGTTGGCCGCGCAGCTCTCGACCCTCGCGCGGCAGGCGCGACAGGCGGCCCGCTACCGCGAGATCGGGACGGCGCTGCGGCAGGCCGAAGGCTTGCTGCTCATCCGTCGCTGGGCCGATGCCGATGCGGCGCTGGCCGCCGCCGAAGCCATCTTGCGCGAGCGCACCACCGAAGCCGCGCGGGCTGAAGCCGCCGCCCGCCAGGCCGACGCCATCCGCCAGGGCGCGGAAGAGGCCCTGCCGCCCCTGCGCGAGGAGGAAGCCATCGCTGCCGCCGTGCTGCAACGGCTGACCGTGCAACGCGACCGGCTGACCGAGGAGGAGGGCCGCGCCACCCGCGCGATCACCACCCTCGAAGGGCGCATCGCGCAGATTGACAAGGATCTGGCGCGCGAAACGCAGCTCAACGCCGACGCGGGCGACAGCATCGCGGCGCTGGAGGCGGAAGAGGCCGAGTTGCGCGCGGCATCCGAAGGCCACGAGCCGGCGCTCGAGGCCGCGGCGGCGGCGGCCCGGCAAGCGGCCGAGGTGCTTGGCACGCGGGAGGCGGACCTGTCCCAGGCGACGGAGGACACGGCGCGCCTTGCCGCGCGGCACCAGTCCGCGCAACGCTTCCTGGACGACAGCCGCAAGGCCGTGACCCGGGCCGAGGCGCAGGAGGACGCCGCGCGCGACGGGGTGGCGCAGGCCGAGGCGGCCCTCGCACGCCTCGACACGGTACTGGAAGACGCGCGTACGGCGGAGGCCGCGGCCACCGCGACGGCGGCCAATGCCGAGGAAACCTTGCTGCTGGCCGAAGCCGCCCGGTCGAAGGCGCAGGCGGCGGAATCGGACGCCCGCGCCGCGCGCTCCGCCGCGGAAGGCGAGGCCAGTGCCTTGCGGGCCGAGGTGGCGGCGCTCACCCGCCTCGTGGAGCGCGACCGGGGGGCGGGGACGGCCCTGCTCGATGCGTTGACCGTCAGCCCGGGCTTCGAACGGGCGCTCGGGGCGGCGCTGGCGGACGACCTCAAGGCCCCGAAGGTCGCGGGCGACGCGGCCACCGGCTGGGTCCGGCTTGAGGGCTACGCGGATGCGGCCCCCTTGCCGGGCCCGGCCCGCCCCCTGTCAGAGGTCGTGACCGGTGCGCCGGAACTGGACCGGCGCCTGTCGCAGACCGGCGTGATCGACGCCGCCGAGGGCCCCCGTCTGCAGGCGGACCTGCGCCCCGGGCAGCGCCTCGTCTCGACCCAGGGCGACCTGTGGCGCTGGGACGGGCTGCGGGCGGGGGCTGCCGATGCGCCCTCCGCCGCCGCGCTGCGGTTGGAGCAGATCAACCGGCTGGACGGGTTGCGCGCGGACCTCGAGAGGGCCGAAGCCGCGGCGGCGACCACCGTGGAGGCCCACGACCGTCTGGCGAAACGGTTGAAGGATCTGACCGAGGCCGACAGCACCGCCCGCACCGCCCGCCGCGATGCGGATGCCGCGGCGACACAGGCGCACCGCGAAGCCACCCGCGCCGAATCCGACCGCGATCTGGCGCAGGGCAGGTTGGAGGCCTCGACCCTCGCGCAGGCGCGCCATGCCGAGGAAGCCACTGCCGCCCGCACCGCCCTGCGCGATGCCGAAGCCGCGCAGACCGAGCTTGGCGATCTCGACGCGGCCCGGGCGGAGGTCGAGGATCTGCGCGTCGCGGTGGAGGCGGCGCGCATGACACTGATGTCGCATCGCGCCGCCGAGGGGGAAGTCCGCGCGGCAGGTGAGACCCGCGCCGCACGCCTGCGCAGCGTGGCCAAGGATCTCGGCGGTTGGCGCGGGCGCCTCGCGACGGCCAGTGGGCGCCTCGACGAGTTGAAGACGCGCAAGGCGGGTTACGAATCCGATCTGGTCGGTGCGCGCAAGGCCCCCGGCACGCTGGCGGCGAAACGGGCGGCGCTGACCGGCGATCTGACCGAGGCCGAAACCCGCAAGACCGCGGCCGGCGCGGCACTGACGGCGGCCGAGGAGCACCTGCGCGAGGCGACCGCCGCGGCCCGCGAGGCCGATCGCGCCGCGTCCGACAGCCGCGAGGCGCGCGCCGGGGCCGACGCCCGTGCCGAGGCGGCCCGCGACACGGGTAAGACCACCGTCGCGGCGATCCGGGAGGCTCGCGATACGACGCCCGATGCGCTTCTGGACACGCTCGACGTGGCCCTGGGCGACATCCCGGACGCCGCGCGGCTCGACACCGATCTGGCCGGCCACCGGCGCCAGCGCGACGCGATGGGGGCGGTGAACCTGCGGGCCGAGGAAGACGCAGCGGAGGTCCAGTCCGAACACGACACGCTGCTGGAGGAAAAGCGCGACCTCGAAGAGGCCATCGCCGCCCTGCGTCACGGGATCGCCAGTCTCAACCGCGAAGGTCGAGAGCGCCTTTTGACCGCCTTCGAGCAGGTCAACGAGAGCTTCGGGACGCTCTTCACCCACCTCTTCGGCGGCGGCGAGGCCCGGCTGACACTTGTGGAAAGCGACGATCCCCTTGAGGCGGGGCTGGAGATCCTCTGCCAGCCACCGGGCAAGAAACTGTCGACGTTGAGCCTCCTGTCGGGGGGCGAACAGACCCTGACGGCGCTGGCGCTGATCTTCGCGGTCTTCCTGGCCAATCCCGCGCCGATCTGCGTGCTGGACGAGGTGGACGCGCCGCTCGACGATGCCAACGTCGGGCGCTTCTGCGACCTGCTGGACGAGATGACCCGCCGGACCGAGACGCGGTTCCTGATCATCACGCACCACGCCGTCACGATGAGCCGGATGGACCGGCTGTTCGGTGTGACCATGGGCGAGCAGGGGGTCAGCCAATTGGTCTCGGTCGATCTGAAGGCGGCGGAGACGCTGGTCGCCTGACGCACTGCGCAAGGCTCGGCGCCTGGGACCTCCGCGCTATCAGTCGTGATGTGCCTGGACCCCAAAACCACCGGCCACGCGGCGCCTTGCCGGGACTCCGGACCTGTTTGAATAACCCGACCTGCGGACGCGCCCGCATGACCTGCGCGCGACAGAACCACTCCGCGGGTGACATCCATCGCCATTGAAACGCTCTCCGCGCCGGTCGTCTGTCGATCAGAGAAGGTTGGCTGGGGTGGTAGGATACCCAGCCAAGAACAACGCCTTATAAGAAGTTTATTTAAATCAGTAGGTTATGCCTTCAATCATATTCCTAAGCGGTAATATGTGTGAACACTTGTGTAACCATTCGTGCGTCAGATGTAGGAAATAGGTGCAATGCTGTCGAGCAATATTCGCCCGGTCATCTGCCAATGATGCTGGTGGCGCAAAGCGTCATGCGACGCGGCGATCGATGAACGGAAAGCAGGTGCTCCTGTATCCCGATGAACGTCTGCCGGATGGCCGCGACCTCTCCCAGTCGGCGTTTCGCGTCGTTGGTTCCGCCATAACTGGTGCGCAAGATGTCGGCGATCTTGCGGGGGGCGGGTTCGTAGATGCCGTGCGTTTCGTAAGCCTGCACGACGTAAGCTCAGGACTCATAGCCAATAGATGACGGTTGCCGCGAGGGCGATGGCTGAGAGGAAGACTTTCGGGCATCGGTCGTAGCGCGTGGCCACTCGCCTCCAGTCTTTAAGGCGACCGAACATGATCTCGATGCGGTTGCGTTTTCGATAGCGGCGCTTGTCGTATTTCACGGGCTTTTCGCGTGACTTTCGACCAGGGATGCAGGGCAATATCTTTTTGTCTATAAGGGCTTCGCAAAACCAATCCGCGTCATATCCCCGGTCGCCTAAGGGCCAGTCGGCGTTCGGAAGACTGCTCAGCAACGCCCTCGCGCCGGTATAGTCGCTGACCTAACCGGCCGTCACGAAGAACTGAACGGGTCGCCCTTGCGCATCGCTCACGGCGTGCAGCTTCGTGTTCATGCCGCCTTTCGTGCGTCCGATCAGGCGCCCACGCCCCCCTTTTTCCACCGCAGACTTGAAGCCGTGCGATGTGCCTTCAGATAGGTCGCATTGATCGAAATCGTCTTGTTGGCGGGGGCTTCTGCCGCCAATCCCGTCATGATCCGGGCGAACCCACCCATGTCGCTCCATCGTTTCCAGCGGTTGTACAAGGTCTTGTGCGGACCGTATTCCTTCGGTGCATCTCGCCAGCGCAAGCCGTTGCGATTGACGAAGATAATGCCGCTCAACACACGTCGGTCATCGACCCGAGGGATGCCATGGCTCTTCGGAAAATAGGGTCGAAGGCGCTCCATCTGAGCCTCGCTCAGCCGATACAAACTGCTCATCAAGCCCTCCGTGGTTCGAGGAGCGTGAATCACGCAAGCGTTTTAACATCAACCAGATCAATGGGTCCTGAGCCTAAGTCCCGCCTACGAGCCAATTCTCACGTATTCTGGTTCCATCCCGATGTTTGCAGCCCAGTCGCAGAAAGCGTGGTTTCGTTCGCAGATAGTGTGGTTTGCCCCCCCCATGGTCGCAACCAATTTGATCGAGAAATGGCCGATGTTTGCAGTTCAGACCGCGGATGTTTGTAGTTCGCTACAACTACGGGCTTTACAACATGACCGGGAACGTCTGGGAATGGGCGGGCGACCGTTTCGGCCCGCGCCCGGCCCCCGGCAAACGCCCCGAGCGCGATCCCCGGGGCCCGGCCGAGGGCCATGCCCGGATCCAGCGCGGCGGGTCCTATTTGTGCCACGAAAGCTACTGCGACCGCTATCACGTCCACTCCCGCACCCGGAACGACCCCGACAACTCCACCGGGAACTGCGGCTTCCGCGTGGCCGCCGACGCCTGATCGCCGCGGCGCGGTTCGGTCGGTCGTGCCGGGTGGGAGGACAGCCCCGACGCCTGTGCCGCCCGCGCGCTGCACGGTCATGGCCGTTGTCCGACAAATGGCGCAGATACAGCCAGACGCCATCGCGCGCGCCAGCGGGTCGGACTGGCTAGGATGTCACGAGGCGGTCGAGCGCGGCCTTGAGTGTGGCCACGGGCACCGGTTTGGACAAGAGCGCCTTGGCCACGTGGTCGTCGTCCGCGAGTGAGCCCACCTGGCCCGAGATGATGATGGAGGGAATGCCGAGGTCGGAGAGCTCCATGGTCAGCCCGGGCCCCGTAGGGCCGTCGTCGAGATCGACATCGACGAGCACCATGTCGGGCGGATCCTGCCTGCAGTGCGCAAGACAGGTATCGGATCGCGTGACGATACCAGCGCAGGTGTGCCCCATCTCCTCGATCGTCATTTCCAGATCCATTGCGATGATCAGGTTATCTTCGCAAATCAGTACGTCCATACTCTACCTCACCGCAGGCAACTTGCGAAGGCGGACTGGGGTTGCGAGGTGGCGAAACAAAATGCGCGAGGCGTTACCGGAATAGGTCATCGGGACGTCCTTCCGCGATCAGACGAAACCCTTCCGCCGCATAAATCATCTGTGGTGGGTTCCCGAAGATGGAGCCCAGCGTCGTCGTGAGGAAGCGCGAGCCATACCCCTTGCGGGTCGGGTCCTGCGCCGGGGGGCCGCCTGTCTCGATCCAGCTCAGGCGGGCCTGCTCTGCGATCTCGGACAACTCGACCCGGACGTGGCCCTGGTCGACCGACAGGGCCCCGTGTTTCGAGGCGTTCGTCGCAAGCTCGAACAGGCACAGGCCGATCACGTTGCCCGAGAAGCTGGACAGCTCCCTGTCGGGGCCGGTGATCGTGAACCTGTCCTCGCCTTCAACGATGAACGGCGCGAGGACCATGCGCGCGAGGCTTCCGAAGGTCTCCGCCCCGCGCTCGACCTGCTCCAGGCTGCCGTGAACGCGGCCGAGTGCGGCCAGCCGCCCCTCGAACTGCACGAAGGCGTCTTCATCTTCTGTCGCCATGCGGCGGGTCATGCTAGCCACGGCCTGAACCGTCGCGAAGATGTTCTTGACCCGGTGGTTCAGCTCGCGCCGCAGTTCGCGTTCCTGTTCGAGCTGATTGCGGATGAGGTATTGGCGCATCCGTGCGGTGATCGCCAGTTGCACCGCGCTTTGAAGTTCCAGACCCGACAGGGGGCGAACCAGGAAGGTGACGTTCGCGCGCTGCCAACGGTTCAGCACGAAGTCGTTCCAGCCCGGATCCGGTGTGCGGTGGTCCAGGATCACGACGATGGGCAGCTCCGACCAGGCGGGCTGGTTGTCCAGAACGCGGCCGATGGCCTCGCGCACCCCGTTCGTGAAGGCCTCCTGCGTGATGACAAGGCAGCCGACCTCGTCGATCCGGGCGGCAAGCTCGGTCTCGTCCAGCGCAGTGCGGGCCGGAATGCCGCATTCGACCAGCGCGGATTCAAGCACTACGCTGTCCGGCCTGCGGGGGGACACCAGAAGCGCGGGCGGAAGGTCGTCCGCCACCCGTTCGGGGACCGGCGTGGGGATCATCCGACCGGATCGAGCCCGGCGATATCGACGTTGCCGGCTTCGATGATCAGGCGCTGGATGGAAAGATCGTGCGGGCCGTGGCGCTTCTTGACGGCGACCAGTTCACGCTGCACCTGGCGTTCCACCTCCCGCATCCGCAATAGCAGCACGGTGTCGCCCAGAAAGCTGAGGTCGAGCATCACCTCCGCGTTATGCCCCAGCAGACCGTGCTGCGCCACGATCAGGAAGGTCAGCACATTGCGGCGCGACAGGTGTTTCAGTAGCGTCTGAATGTCGTAGAGCGCCTGTTCGGGGTGAGACAGCGAGGACATGTAGCCGGTGAAGCTGTCGATCACGACGACGCGCAGCTTTTCGGAGTCCGCTTCCGCCTGGACGATCTGGGCGAACTCCCCCGCGGTGATCTGATCGGGGTTGAAATCGTAGATCCGGAGCGTGCCTTCTTCATAATAGCCCCGCAGGTCCATCCCCAGACCCTCCGACCGCCGGAAGAAGGTCTCCACCCGTTCCTCGAACAAAAACAGCGCGACTTCCTCGCCCCGTTCAAGTGCCGCGGTCGCGTAGAGCGAGGCCATCGTCGACTTGCCCGTGCCCGCCTGGCCCACGACCATGGTGGTCGTTCCGGCCTCCATGCCGCCGCCGAACACGGCGTCGATCTTGTCGCGCCCCGAGCGGATCAGATCGCCGTCGAAGCGCGACTTCGTCGCGATCTCGTGCGTGAGTCGGGGGAAAACGACCACGCCCTCGCCTTGGCGAATATCGAAATCGTGCCAGCCGTCGAAGACGTTCACGCCGCGCATCTTGCTGACCTCGACACGGCGCTTGGCCCTGCCGAATGTCGGAAGCACCTTGTCCAGCGTGAAGATCCCATGGACGATCCCGCGCGACTGACCTTCATCGGTCGAATCGTTGGACACATCCGTATCCAGCAGCATGGTGGTGATCTTGCGCTCTCCGACGAAGGCGCGCAGGCCGATCAACTCTCGTTGATAGCGTGTCATGTCGGCGGTCAGCAGGCGCACTTCCAGCAGGGAGTCATAGACCAGACGGTTGGGCCGGTACTCCTCGATCGCCTGCTCGACCTGTTCGCGAGTCTGGTCGAGCCGCAAATCGGACGTCCGGAAGATGCTCTGACCCGCCTGTGTTACGTCGCTATGTGCCTGGAGTTCCACGACGTCGATCCCGTCGAGAGACCACCCGTGGGATTTCGCGATCTCTTCGAGGTCATGCGTCGTCTGGCTGAGTGTGACATAGAGCGCGCGCTCGCCCCGGGCAGCCCCCTCCCGCAGGAACTGCAGCGCGATGGTCGTCTTGCCGGCGCCGGGAGGTCCCTGAACCAGGTAGACATTGCCCACCGGCAATCCGCCACGGACGATCTCGTCCAGCCCCTTAATGCCTGAGGCTATCCGTTTTTCTGTCATATCGTCCTAAAGCCCCTGCAAGTCGGCGTTATATTTCAATTTTTTGACGGTTTTGTCCATATAACTTTGGCACCGAAGAGGGTTGCCCCGGCGTCGCGCCTGCGACCCGCCGCAGCCGTCAAGCGGGCAGGGAGTCCTGGCCCCCCGTCAGCAGCTTGAGCGCAGCACCAGGTCCGGCGCGACCAGATCGTGGCTCGCCTCGCGCCGGCCCTCCAGCGGCGAGAGCAGGGCGGCGGCGGCGCGGCGGCCGATCTCCTCTCCGTGCCGGTCCACGCTGGACAGATCCACCATCGGCAGGCGCGCCATGGCATTGTTGTCGTAGGAGACGAGCGCCAGATCCTCGGGCACGCGCAACCCGCGCTTGCGGGTAGCCCCCAGCAGATCGACACCGTCCAGATCGCTCCCGATCCACGGGATGATCCTGATCCAGGTGGCCTATGGTCTGTCGTTCTGCATCCTGCTGTTCCGGGCCTTCATCTCGTCGATCCCGCGGGACCTGGACGAGGCGGCCATCGTCGACGGGGCCACGCCGCTGCAGGTCTTCTTCCGGGTGATCCTGCCGCTGCTGAAGCCGGTGACGCTGACCGTGATCGTCGTGCAGTCGATCACCATCTTCAACGACTTCACCCACCCGCTCTACTACCTGCCGGGGGCCGAGAACATCACGGTGCAGCTCACGCTCTACAACTTCCAGAGCCAGTTCACCTCCCAGCTCAACCTGCTGTTCATGAACATCCTGCTCATCACGATCCCGCCCTTGCTGGTGTTCGTCTTCTTCAACCGTCAGATCGTCGCGGGCATGACCTCCGGCGCCGTGAAAGGATAACCCATGGCACGCGTGGTCCTGAACGCATTGCGCAAGAGTTTCGGCGCGGTCGAGGTCATCAAGGGCGTCGACCTCGATGTCGAGGACGGCGAGTTCTGCGTCTTCGTCGGCCCTTCGGGCTGCGGCAAGTCCACGCTGCTGCGGATGATCTCCGGGCTGGAGGAGGTCACCTCCGGCACGATCGAGATCGGCGGGGCGGACGTGACCCGGGCCGAGCCGTCCAAGCGCGGCATCGCGATGGTGTTCCAGTCCTACGCGCTCTACCCCCACCTCACCGTGCGCGAGAACATGGGCTTCGGCCTCAGCCTGGCACGGATGCCCAAGGACCAGATCGCGGCGGAGGTCGACAAGGTCGCGGCGATCCTGCAACTCGAACCGCTCCTGGACCGCAAGCCCAAGGCGCTGTCGGGCGGGCAACGCCAGCGGGTCGCGATCGGGCGGGCCATCGTGCGCGATCCGGGCGTGTTCCTCTTCGACGAGCCCTTGTCGAACCTCGATGCCGCCCTGCGCAGCCAGATGCGGCTGGAGCTGACGGACCTGCACGCGCGGCTGGGGGCCACGATGATCTACGTGACCCACGACCAGGTCGAGGCGATGACCATGGCCGACAAGATCGTCGTGCTGAACGCCGGCCGGATCGAGCAGGTGGGCACCCCGATGGACCTTTACGAACGCCCCGCGACCCCCTTCGTGGCGGGCTTCATCGGCTCGCCCAAGATGAACCTCTTCGAAGGCGAGGTGGCCCGGCGGATGGGCGCATCGGTCTACGGCATCCGGCCCGAACATCTGAAGGTCTCCGACGATGACGGAACCTGGCAGGGCACCGTGCGTCATGTCGAGCGGCTAGGCGCGGACACGATCCTGCACGTGGAGGTCCCCGACCTCGGCCCGGTGCTGGCCCGGATCGAAGGACATCGCACCTACGCCCATGGCGCGCGCGTCTACCTGACGCCGGATCCCGAACGCGAGTTCCGGTACACGCCCTCCGCTGTTGACTGAGCGCGCCGTCGACCGTTCTTTCGAAGCGGGGGAGGGAAAAACCTGCCCCCCGCTAACGAAGGCCCGCCTACCGATGGCTCAGGCGCAAGGCCCGAAGCCGTGGAGCCACCCGCTACGGCCGATGGCTCGAGGGACTTTCACGCGCCCTTCGCGCTTGTGGCAACCGTCATCGACCGGCGATGCGGCCAAAGCGTCAGGGTGCATCCGAGAGAGACCGCACGACCGAGCGAAATTATCTGACCTCACGCGTCACTGCCGCTCTTCGGAATATTTACGCCGGACCGGCGCAGCGACTTCGACATGTCGTGATCCTCGTCCTCGTCCTCATCCTCGTCCGTGGTGAAGACCGAGATATCTCCGGCAGGCTCAAGGATCATCGCCTTCACGCGAGATATACGGTCGATCCCTTTTTGCCGCATGAACATCAGCACTTCGTCCTCGACGATCCGTTCCTTGCGCATGTTGGCGCGCTGCATGTCACCGTTGAAGACGAGAAGGGTCGGGTTCGCCTTCACCCAGGACCGCACGCGGTCCGATCGCATGACGGCCCACGAGATGACGTAGTCCACCGCGATGACCGACGCGAGACCGAGCAAGGCGTCGACGAACTGAACCGATTCCAGGACGATGAAGGACGACAGGATCGAGCCGACCGTGAAGGTCAGGATCAGGTCATACATGTTGAACTTGGCAACCGTCCGCTTGCCGGAGATCCGCAGCAGGAGAAGCAGGACCGCAAAGCCCACGATTGCGGATGCGGGGACCTGCCACAGGGCCCCCTCATTGTCGAAAAGCATTCGAATATCTTTCAGGTCAGGATATGCGGCCCCGGGCACCACGCCGGGGAACCGCCTGTCGTTTCGGGGCGGCAGGTCTCATCGGGCCGACGAAAGCCTGCTGCCCCTACAGCCGGTCAGATCCGGACGCGACGCGCGGCGACACCGGCCCCCGCGGCGGCCCCCAGCCCCAGCAATGACGCGAGGAACAGCCAGAAGGCGGCGGAGGACACCGCGCCTTGCACGGCGTTCACCGTCTCGACAAGCTGCTGCTGCAACTCATCGACCGTCTGGCGCACGGTTTCGACCGCTTCGTCAAAGCTCGCGCGGATCGTGTCGGCGATCTGCTGGGCCTGACTGTCGGAGATACCCAGCCGCGCCTGGAAGCGTATTGGTGGCCTCGGTGATGTCCTCTTCGCTGAAGACGGCGTTCTCGCCACCGATCAGCTGGTCCAGGGCCGCGTTCACCTCTTCGCCAAGCGAGCCCGGGCTCGCGGCGACGTCGCCTAGCGTGTTCGTCAGGATCGTGCGGGCGCGCGCCATTTCCTGCTGGCTGACGACGTTTCGGAAGGCCTCTCGCGCTTCGGTGCGCAGCTGCGCCGGTGTGACATCGGCGTTTTCCAGGGCGGTTTGAACCTGCGGCGGCAGATCCGCGAGCGAGAGATTTCCCGCGATCTGAGAGAAATCGGGCAGCGAGATGTTGTCCGGCGTGATCGCTTGCGCGGCATTGGCCGTCGTCTGCGCGGTCTGGCTGACGAGCGAGGTGGCAGAACTGATGGCGGCGGTGCCCGTGTTCAACCCGCCGAACGCCACGATGACCGTGGTCAGCGACCAGACGGCGGCGCCTGCAAGGGCCGCGGAGATGGTGTCGTGCGAGGCGGCGAAGCGCGCCGCGGCGAAACCGCCGACCGCGAGCGAGATCAGCTGGGTCACGACGATGTAAAGTGCAGCCCCGATCCCCAGCCCTTCGCCGACGGCTTCGAGACTGGCGATCCCGATCGAAAGCCCCAGAAGGGTAAACATGACCATCAGGCCAAGGGCCACGATCGCGCCGACGATGACCGCTGATAACGTGGAGCGTCGATCGTGCGACCGATCGGTGAGGTAGGTTTCAGACATGTTGGTCCTCCGGGCTAAAAAGTAGATAAAGCGTCGGGGAACCGACAGAGCCCCCCGACGGATGCCCCGGCACGGGTCCGGGGCACAAGGTCACTGCTGTTCCGACTGCGTGCCGCTGCCGGGCTTCGCCTTGCCCAGGTCGGGCTTCTGGCCCAGCGGCTCCACCCGGTCCTTGGCAGAGAACTCGGCGCGCCCGTCGAGCGAGGGGCCGGAGGTCCAGCGCCCTTCGGGCGTCGGCTCGTCGAGCGAGGTGTTGAGGAAGTAGTAGCTGTGCTCGGTCGCCTCGTGCTCCTTGGGGGTGGAGTTCGGGATCGGCAGCTGCGTCTCCCAGCCGCCGAGCTCCTCGATCACCGCGAGCCATTGCTGCTGGTGCATCGTGTCGCGCGCGATGAGGAACGACAGCATGTCCTTCATGCCCTTGTCCTCGGTCATGTTGTAAAGCCGGGAGGCCAACACGCGGCCGCCGCTCTCGGCCGTGGCGTTGGCCATAATGTCCGCGGCAAGGTTGCCGGTGGCGTAGACGTGGCTCATGTGCGAAGGGCACGCCGTTGGAGTTCACGGGCATCGCCGACAGCCCCGAGGACAGGATGTGGCGCGGGTTCGCACCGCCCATGATCGCGTTCACGACCGGATCCTTGGCAGCCTCTTCCTGGACCGAGACCGGCGCGCCTTCGAGGTTGAGCGCGACCGCATGGCCGAGGAACTCGATGTGACTGAGCTCCTCCGTGGCGGTCATCATCGGCATGTCGCGGTATTTCGCGTCGCCGCGCGCCCCCATGGCCTGGAAGAAATACTGCATGGCGACGCGGATCTCGCCCTCGACCCCGCCGATGGCCTGCTGCAGGAACTTGGCGAATTGCGGATCGGGCGTGTCGACCCGAACCTCATACTGTAGCTTGCTGGAATGATGAAACATTTTCGTCTCCTTCGGTAGAGAGGGTTGGAAGGTCCGGCCAATCGGCACGGGGGATGAACGCCGACAGGCGTTGTTCGAGCTCAGCGCATTCGCGTTCCAGGTCCGCGGCTTCCCGGACAAGACGGGCGCCGAGGCGGGTCCGCTGGGCGATCGTGTCCGCCATTCCGCCGGGTGCCCTGCCGGTCAGCCGGCAGGAGGCAATCGTGACCGCCCCCCAGGGCCGTGCGACCCGCAAGCCTTGAACGGCCAACGTGGCCGCCATCTGCCGGTCCTCGTGGCAGGCGACCCGTGCGATGCCGCCGGTGGCGCGATAGGCCGTGACACGCCAGGCGATCAGGGCGCCGGGACTTTGGGCATGGGCCGGGAACGGGTCCCACAGGCGGGCCGCTGCGGCGGAGGCGATCAGGGCCCGAAGACCGTCCCGCCGGTCTTCGGCGAGACCGTGGCGCCGCACCTCGGCGGGCAGCAACGCGAAGTCGGCCGCGTTGGGCACGACCCGCCCGAAGACCGCATCGGCCTGCCCGAGGGCGCGCCGGACGGTGGCGGCCGTGCCGGGGGCCAGCCTGCAATCGGCATCCACCGTGAACAGAATTTCCGCACCCCGGTCCATGGCGGCTGCAAGACCGATGGCCCGCGCCGCGCCCACGCCCCCGTCGAGGGCGGGTGTCTCTATAACGTCAACGCCCGCCGCGCGGGCAAGTGCGGCCGTCGCATCGGTGCACCCGTTGGCCACGACCAGCGCGGCCAGACCTTCCTGCCGAAGCGACGCGAGGGCAGCAGGGAGAAGAGCCGCCTCGTTCCGCGCCGGGATGACGACGATCGCTTGCGTCACGGTTGCGACCCCTGGAAAGGTGAGAAGACCGCGATCCGGTATCCTTGCGTCAGACGACTGGTCCAACTGGAGCGTCGGGACGCGTCGGCGAAGGCGATCAGAGCCTCGTCGCCGCTCAACGCGTGGCCGGTCGCGCCGCGCCACGTCACGCTGATCACGTCCGCCGCGGGATGGTCCCGGTCGAGCATCTGCGAAATCTCCGCGATGCCGGCAGGGCCCATGAAATAGAGGATCTCGCTCAGCAGTATGAGGTCGTAGCCGCTGTCCTGCGGTGGGGCAGGAAGCGCGCAGGGCAGGAACCCCTCGACGAAGCAGCCCGCCGGAACGGCCTTGCGGGCCGCCTCGAGTGCTGCGGGAACCGCGTCGAGTCCGGTGTAGGATCCGCAGCGCGGGGCGATCCGTCGCGCCAGCTCACCGTTGCCGCAGCCAAGTTCGAGGGCTGCCGCATAGCTTTCGCGCGGCAATGCCTCGGCCACCGCCGCAAAGCGTTTGGCCTCGTAAGGGGAGGCCCGGAAATCCCACGGATCGTCCGTCCCGGCGTAAAGGCCGCGCAGATGCGCCAGATCCGCCGCCCTCACGGCTGCACCCGTTTGTAGATCTCGGGTTCGGCGCAAAAACGTGCGGCGAAGCCGGGTGGCATGGCGAAGCCCTGGGGGTCGTCCCTAACCACCTGGCCCAACTGGCTGCCATGGGCCCGGACGGCGGCGTTCTTGGCATCGCGCCGTTCGGGAAGGTCCAACCGTGCCCCGGGCGCCTCGCGGCCTTCGGCCCACCCGTTCCAGCGCGACCAGATCGCGTAGGACCAGAGGCTCACCCCGGGGCGCTCTGCGACGGCCTGACGCGCCGCGGCAGCGCAGGCAACATGGTCGCAATGAGGATCGTCGGAAGACGCGGTCACAACGGTGGAGGCGTTCAACCGGTCAATCAACGCCCCGAGGTCCCGGGCAAGATCCTCCTTCGGCGCGCGCAGTCGGTGCAAGGCGGCATCCGGGTAGCCGAACCAGGTAATATCGCGCGCAGGGTCGCCGCCGAGGCAGCCCACCGCTTTCGATAACTCCTCGCGGCGCAGCTTGGAAAGGCGTGGCCCCGGCCACTCTTGCGAGGCGGGATGCGACGCGGCCCCGTCCGTCAGGCAAGCCACGTGCGAGGGCAATCCGCGTTGCCAGCGTTCGGCCAGCAGCAGGCCGCACCCCAGCGACTCGTCGTCGGGATGTGGGGCGAGCACCAGAAGGGGGGTTTCGGCCAGCAGGAGATCGGTCGAGCCAGCGTTCATCGCAGACCTCCCGGACCGACGTCCTGGGCTGTCCGCAAGGCCCGGTCGAGTTTCGCGTCCGGTCCCGCCTGGCGCAGGAACAGCGACAGGTCGCGCCGCATCTGATCGACCGGGCCTCGGGTATCATGGGCGGCCATGCCGAGTCTGCGCTCGCAAAGGGCTAGGATGCGCGTACAGGCCCCTTCCACGGCTTCGCGGGCCATCAGGCCATGCGCGACCGCACGCTCCACGTGGTCGGGCGGGGCGTCAAGCGCCTCTTCCACTGCTTGGGCTGCGGCCTCGACCACGGCGCGCGCCGCGACGGCGTCGGCCATCGCCCGACCGAGCCGGTCCCTCTGGATCGGGTCGTCCAGGCGCCCCATGCGTCGCAGAAGATCGGTCCAGCGCGCAATCAGCCCCTCGGCACCCCCTACGTATGCGGCGCAGTAGCGTCAGACGCCCCCTTCGAACCACGGTTCGGTCATGAGGGCACCGGCAGGGCCGACACAGCCGGTCTCGTCCAGGACAAGACCGGTGGCATCGAACCGGCCCGAGCGGGAGGCGCGCATTGCGGAGGCGGTCCAGGATGCATGATCGTGCCGCGCGGGATCGTTCGCCGGCACAAGGAACATGCGCGCGGGCGCGCCTGCCGCCGAACGGGCCGTCACGACAGCAAGATCGACATGGCTCAATCCCGAGGCGAAGATTTTCGATCCCTTCAACAAGATGCTCCCCTTCGCCCGGTCGACCCATTCCAGCGGCTCCGGCCCATCCGCGCCCCAGACGCCGAGAAGCGCGCCCTCGCGCACCGACTCCCGCATCGCATCGCGCGCCGGGCCGTCGCCATGGATCTCGACTAGGATCGCGGCATTGACGTGCCCTTCCAGCAGGCGGGCCAGCGCAAGATCCGCGGCGCCCACGTGGCGCAACAGGTCGGACAGCGTCCTGCCCTCTCCGGGCGTCCAGCCAAGCCCCACCCCGTCGGGCGGCGGCAGGACGGACTTCAGGACGCCGGTTTTCCCAAGCAGGTCGATCGGGCCGCCAAGGTCCGGCGAGTTATGCGCCGCCGCATCGGCACCCGCGCGCAGATCGTCGAGTACGGCTTGGATCGCGACATCGGGCCTGGTGGCCCCCGGCGCATTCGGTTCACCTTCGTGACGGCCCATTCCGGTCTCCGCGCCAGTGCTTCTCGGTGGAGCTAGCCGCGGCGATAAAACAGCAACCTTTTGTTAAAGTTGTTTAACGGATCGGTTTCGAGGGTTTCACAGCTCGAGGTACGCCGGATCGAACCGGACGTGACGCGCCAGCCCGGTCGGGTCGGGCAGACGCACGTGGCCCCGGTCCCACTCCAGCAAGCCATCCGCCCGCAAATCGCGGATCGCGTGGTTCACATGGACGACCGAGTAGCCCAGCACCTTCGCCAACCCGCGCTGGTCGATCGGCATGGCAAAGCCGTTCGAGGAGACCAACCCCACCGCATCCAGCCGGGCGTGCAACTCGCACAGAAGGTGGCCGACCCGCTGGGGGCCCCGCAACGCACTGCGCGTGGCGACCCAGACGCGGTGGATCTTGGCGTCGATGAGCGTATCCAACCACAGTAGCCGCGTCAGATTGGGGTGATCGCGGGTAATCTGCGTCAGGTGTTCGGAGGAGATGAACTCGATCGTGCAGGGTCCGACGGCGAGGATGTCGTGATCGAGGTGATCCAGCAGGAACGCATGGAGATCGACGAAATCCCCCGGGACGTGCAGGGCGCTGATCACCCGGTCGGACGGCCCGACCCGGTGCGCCCGCATCGCCATGCCCTCGACCAGTAGGCAACTGCCGTTCTGGGTGGGACCCTCGGACACGATGCACGCTCCATCGGAATACGTCGTTCGCGTCACCGGCAATTCGCGCAAAACTGTCCGCTCGGTCGCGGATAAATCCGCACGCCGCGACAGGCTGGCTTCGAGCCGGCGGGAGTTCGCCATGGTGAAGTCCTCACGTTTTGCGGCGAGCGGTCGCCATGGCACCATCGTCAGGCGAATGCGCCCGAGGTTGCGCCCATCAACGATGAACGATGGGTCGGCTTGCGATGGGACGCATGTCCGCAACCTCTCGGTCTGTGTCTCAATAACGGGGGCGGCACGCTTTGCAACCTATGCGTCCTTGGTCGTTTGAGGGGCAGAGGGTCAAACTGATGGAGGGAGATACAAGAACCCGACCCGATCGAAACGGTAGTCCGAAAGCACATCACCGCGGCGAACTGCATTCCACGCAACACTGCAATCGGGAACAACCGTCTTAATTGTCAAAGTATTATTGAAACCGGTCGTCCAAGACTGCAGGTCCTTGGTCCAACGCAAGCAGGAGCTTCGAGATGTTAAGAACGATAATCGCCGCCGCGATCGGTGTGGCTGGTCTGTCAAACGGCGCAGTGGCGCAGGACGCCGACACCCTACGAGTCGGCATGTCGGGCGGCTATTTTCCCTTCACCTTTGTGCGCCAAGATGAACTGCAGGGATTCGAAGTGGACGTTATGAACGCCGTGGGCGAAGAGACCGGGCTCGACATCGCGTTCGAGACCATGTCGTTCTCTGGGCTCATCGGAGCGCTGCAGGCGGGACGGATCGACACGATTGCCAACCAGATCACCATCACCCCCGAACGCGAAGCGGCCTTCGTCTTCACCCAGCCTTACGTCATCGACGGCGCCCAGGTCGTCACGCGTGAGGGCAACGACGAGATCGACGGCGTGGAGGCGCTCAAAGGCCGGACCGTGGCGGTCAATCTCGGCTCGAACTTCGAACAGCTCCTCCGGGATCTGCCCTATGCCGATGAGATCGACATCCGCACCTACGAATCCAACATTGAGCAGGATACGGCACTCGGCCGCGTCGATGCCTTCGTGATGGACCGGGTGTCTTCGGCCCAGGTGATCGAGGAAAGCCCGCTGCCGCTGCAATTAGCGGGGGAGCCGTTCTCGGAGATCCGAAACGCCCTGCCTTTCCGTGACGACGAGGCGGCCCGCGCCATGCGCGATCGGGTCGACGAGGCGCTGTCTGCGCTGAAGGAGGACGGAACCCTGTCCGAAATCTCGCAGAAATGGTTCGGGAGTGATATCACCACATCCCCGACCGTCTCGGACTGATCCAACCATGCGGGCGCTTGATCTCGACTACATGCTGGGACTGGTGCCCGTGATCCTTGGCTATGTACCGCTGACCCTGTTCATGGCGGCCGTAGCGATGGTCTGCGCGCTGGTGCTCGCGTCGCTTTTGGCCGTGGAGCGCGTGATCCGGGTGCCCGGGCTGGACTGGCTGGTGGTGCTTTTCATCAGCTTCTTCCGCGGCACGCCACTTCTGGTGCAGCTCTTCCTGTTCTACTACGGGCTGCCGCAGGTGGTCTCGTTCCTGACCCAGATCAACGGCGTGACGGCGGCGATTATGGGCCTCACGCTGCATTTCTCCGCCTATATGGCCGAGGCCATCCGCGCGGCGATCACCGGCGTCGATCGTAGCCAGTGGGAAGCCGCGCAATCCATCGGCATGACGCAGGCGCAGACCATGCGGCGGATCGTTCTCCCACAGGCCGGGCGCATCGCCGCTCCGACGCTCGTCAATTACTTCATCGACATGATCAAGGGCACGTCGCTCGCCTTCACGCTTGGCGTGACCGAGATGATGGGCGCGACGCAGAAGGAAGCCTCCGGCAGCTTCCTGTATTTCGAAGCGTTTCTCGTGGTGGCCATTCTCTACTGGGTGATCGTCGAGACGCTGAACCAGGTGCAGAGGCAGCTCGAGACCTATTTGAACAAGGCTTACGCCCGATGATCACCCTACGCGGTCTGACCAAGCGCTTCGGCGACACCACGGTCCTGGACGGGATCGACCTTGATATCGCCGATGGCGAGCGGGTCGTCGTGATCGGTCCCTCCGGCACCGGGAAATCCACATTGCTGCGCTGTCTCAACTTCCTCGACCGACCGGATGCGGGAACGATCACGGTGGGCGACGTGCATGTCGATGCCGGCCACGCCACCCGGGGCGATATCCTGTCGCTGCGCCGGGCCACCTCGTTCGTCTTCCAGAACTATGCGCTCTTCGCCAACAAGACGGCGCTCGAGAACATCATGGAAGCGCTCGTTACGGTACAGGGCCGTCCCCGGGCCGAAGCTGAGCAGCGAGCGCGGGCAATCCTGGCGGAGACGGGGCTGACCGAGAAGGCGGGAAGCTATCCGGCGGCACTTTCGGGCGGGCAGCAACAGCGCGTCGGGATCGGGCGCGCGATGGCGATCGGCGCGGACCTGATGCTCTTCGACGAGCCGACTTCGGCGCTCGATCCCGAATGGATCGGTGAAGTCCTCGACCTGATGCGCCGGGTGGCCGAACAGCGACAGACCATGCTGATCGTGACGCACGAAATGCAGTTCGCCCGCGAGATTGCCGACCGGATCGTGTTCATCGACGGCGGCAGGATCGTCGAGGCCGGACGTCCGGAAGACGTGCTTGATACGCCGCGCGACGAGCGGCTGAAACGCTTTCTGAAGCGGGTTTTATAAGCGGCAGGACGTTGAGCGGCGCGTCAACAGGACAGGTCCTTTCGGCGCGGGCACTACCGACAGACCCTGATTCACAACGAGAGTCTGTAGGTCGGATTTTGCTATTCTGCTTGCCCATCTGCCGCGAGCGCGCCGGTCGCAGCGCTCTCAAATCGCTCAAGCGCTCGGCGCGCGTGTTACGAGGTTTGGTTAGCTAGTGACGGATGTGAGCGGACCGTGTTGTAGTAGCAGTGCCAGGGGGCCAGTTTGCGCTGTGCCTCGATCAAGCTGTCGAATATTTCCTCGTCCAGCAGTCCCGCCCGAAGGCTGCCATTGGAGCTTTCTACAAAAGCGTTCTGCTGCGCCTTGCCAAGAGCCATATAGTTCCAAAGGTCGGTATTCTAGTCGCTTGTTTTTGAATCGACCGACTGATGGAACTCGGTTTCAATGTCGCCGACAATGTAGCCGGGCCTGCCGTGGACCCGGATTGAGACGCTGAGCTCCCGAGCGAAGGATTTCGCGGGGGGGGCAAGTCAGAACGCAGGGGCATGAGCATGAACCACAGTTGGAAGGGACTGTGGCCCCGGTTGGACCGTGTGAGCCTTGGAAACGCTCTACAGGATCTACCGCGAAGAAGGCCTGTCGGTGAGACGGCGGCGCGGCCGGAAACGGGCCCCCGCGGTACGAGGTCACCGATGGCCATTGCCGCGCATTCCAATGCCCGCTGGTCCTGAGGCTCAGGGCCCATTAATCAGCTTCTGCGTTTGTGATTCACCGGCTGAAAACGAGCGGTGACACGAGCAATCTCTTTTGGCTGACCAAGGCGCAGATGGCGCGTCTGGAACCCTACTTTCCCAAGTCCCACGGCAAACCACGGGTTAATGAATGCGTGTGCTGAGCGGAATTATTTTCATCAATCGCAATGGCTTGCGTTGGTGCGATGCGCCCAGGGAATACGGCCCGCACAAGACGCTGTATAACCGATGGAAGCGCTGGAGCGACAAGGGCAGCTTTGCTCAGATGATGGCCGGTCTTGCCGCTGACCACGGCGAAGAAAAGACGGTCATGATCGACGCCACTTACCCAAGGCCCACCGAACGGCGTCCAGTCTGGGCGTTAAAAAGGGGGGGCGTGGACGCCTGATCGGTCGGACAAAGGGGGTATGAACACCAAGCTGCACGCCGTCTGCGACAGCGAGGGTCGGCCTCTGAACCCGTTCGTCACCGCCGGTGAGGTCAGCGATTACATCGGCGCACGGGCTCTGCTGGGCAGCCTGCCATATGTCGATTGGCTACTTGGCGACCGCGGCTATGATGCCGACTGGTTCCGGGAGGCGTTGAAAGGCAGGGGGATACGCGCCTGCATTCCTGGCCGAAGGCAACGCAAGACAGTCATTCGATACGACAAGCGCCGCTACAAACGCCGTAACCGGATCGAAATCATGTTCGGCAGGCTCAAGGACTGGCGTAGGGTAGCAACACGATATGACCGCTGTCCCAAGGTCTTCCTGTCGGCAATCGCCCTCGCCGCGCTCGTCATTTACCGGCTATGAGTCCTCAGCCTAACTGCGCGCGGCAGAATTTCAGATCGTCTCATTGTTCAAGCAGCTTTCAGATGTTGTGGCTTGGACTGCCGATACGACAATTAGAAAAACCGGATAGCTGATGGTCATTGGCAGAAAGCGTCATCCAAGGTAGCGTTGGATGACGAGGTTTCCGTCATCCGGGGGGCGATCGGTGGCAAGCAGGGCAACGGTGAAAGATGTCGCGCGAGAGGCCGGTGTCAGTGTAACGACTGTCGATCGGGCAATTAACGGGCGAGCGACGGTAAGACCCGATACCCTGAAAAAGATTGCCGAGGCCGCCCGACGGGTGGGATATCACGGGATTGGCACATTTCAGGACCGGTTGGATCAGACACTTCCAGCGCTGAAATTCGGCATCGTGCTCTTGAAGCAATCCCAAGAGTTCTACCGCAACTTTGCTCGTGAGATCGAACTGGCAGTCGCAGCGCGTCCGGATATCCGTGGTGAGGCAATCGTCCGGTTTTCGTCATCCCAGTCGCCCGCCGAGTTCGCAGAAATCCTCTTGGAGTTGGGTGAAACCTGCGACGTGATCGCCGCGTCAGCCGTGAACGATCAGAAGCTCGACCGCGTCGTGCAGGATCTCAAGAGCAGGGGGGTGCCGGTCTTTTCGCTACTGAACGATTTCGCGCAAGGGATCCGTCGAAGCTACGTCGGCCTGAACAACATGAAGGTGGGGCGAGTGGCGGCTTGGTTGATAACCAAGACTGTGCATGAGCCAGGAAAACTTGCGATCTTCGTGGGGGGCAACCGTTGGCATGGACATGATCTGCGTGAGGTCGGGTTTCGATCTTTCGTGCGCGAGGCGAACTCGGGCTTCTCCGTTTTAGACACGCTCGTCAATTTGGAGACACGAAAATTGACCTACGAAGCGACGCTCGAACTTCTGGACCGACACCCGGATCTGAAGGGACTTTACGTGGCTGGCGGAGGCATGGAGGGCGCAATCGCTGCCCTGCGCGAGCGTCATTCCGAACCGCAGGTCGCCCTTGTCGTCAACGAGTTGACAGCCGAAAGCCGCGCCGCACTCGGGGACGGATACGCGATCATGGTCATCGAGACACCGCTTTCGGGTCTCTGCAGGGATCTGGTCGATATGATGGTCGAGACACAGGGTCGGGCGGACGACGGTGTCGCGGGGCAATACTTCCTGGATCCGGTCCTGCATCTGCCCGAAATAGTTTGATGACGATAACGCGTCATTTTATACCGTAGAATGCGTCATGAATGACGTGAAATGCAGAGGCCATGATTGACTGAATGGGGAGGTCCACGCAATTTGACCATCAGAGCCGAATGGAGGATTCGGCAGGAGGGGCACATGAAGACAGCATTGAACCACATGACGACACCCGATCTGGGGTATGTGTCGTTCCTCGATCTGGCCGCACGGCTGGGCTGCATCGGCGTCGAGGTGCGCAATGATATCCCTCGCCCTCTGTTCGACGATCTCGATCCAACCGAGGCCGGACGCATCGCGACGGACAAGGGGCTTCGTCTTGTCGGTCTCAGCCAGGTCTATCCCTTCAACGACTGGACGCCGGAGCGCGAGGATGCCGTGAAAGCGCTGATCGAAACGGCAAAAGCCTGCGGGGCAGAGACCATCAGCCTGATCCCCCGCAATGACGGAACTGCCGGTGCAGACGGGGAACGTCAGGCCAACCTGAAGGCCGCGTTGGAAGGTGTGCTACCACTGTTGCAGGATGCCGGGATGACGGCGCTGGTCGAACCGCTGGGCTTCCAGCGCTCGTCGCTGCGCTCGAAGGCCGAGCTGATCGAGGCGATTTCCGCGATAGGCGGGCAGGATCGGTTCAGGATCGTCCACGACACGTTCCATCATACATTGGCGAACGGCGGCCCGATTTATCCCGAAATGACCGGAATCGTGCATATTTCGGCCGTGGTCGATCCCGACCTGACCATCGCGCAGATGGAGGACGAGCATCGGGTGCTGATCGACGCGCAGGATCGTCTTGGCAATGTCGAGCAGATCGCGGCCCTGATCGCCGCCGGTTACGACGGGCCGATTTCCTACGAATGTTTCTCGACGCAGACCCACGCGCTCGAGGATCCTTACACGGAGATAAAGCGATCGTTCGATTTCATTTCCTCGCAACTTCAGGCGCGCGCCGCCTGATGCGGGGATGAACCGCCCCGGAACGGGGCTTCCGGCACGGGAAAACGGTGCGCCGGACACCGATCAAGGGAGGAACCCGATGAAGAAGACCCTGACCGTTGCGGCGTTCGCGTCGCTGATGTCCACCACCGCTATGGCCGAGACGATCGGCGTCTCGATGGCGCTGTTCGACGACAACTTCCTGACCGTTCTGCGCAACGGCATCCAGGAGCAGGCCGACGGCATGGACGGCGTCGACGTCCAGATCGAGGACGCGCAGAACGACGTGGCGCGCCAGCTGGACCAGATCAACAACTTCGTGGCGTCCGGCGTCGATGCGATCATCGTGAACCCGGTCGATACCTCGGCTACCGAAGCGATGACCCAGGCCGCCGAGGCCGCGGGCGTGCCGCTGGTTTACGTGAACCGCCAGCCGATCAACGTCGACACGCTGCCCGACAACCAGGCGTTTGTCGCCTCGAACGAGGTCGAGTCCGGCACGCTGGAAACCATCGCGATGTGCGATCAGTTGGCTGCCGAAGGCACCGATCCCGCGCGCGTCTACATCATGATGGGCGAGCTGTCGAACCAGGCTGCCGTCGTGCGCACACAAGACATCGACGACGTGATCGCCAACGGCCAATGTGCTGTCGAGATCGAGGAGATCGACCGTCAGACCGCCAACTGGTCGCGGGAGCAGGCGAACTCGCTGATGACCAACTGGTTGTCCTCGGGCGAGTCCTTCGACGCCGTCATCGCCAACAACGACGAGATGGCGCTGGGTGCGATTCAGGCGATGAAGGCCGCCGGCATCGGCATGGACACCGTGGTCGTGGGCGGTGTGGACGCCACGCAGGACGCTCTGGCCGCGATGCAGGCGGGCGATCTGGACGTGACCGTGTTCCAGAACGCGGCTGCACAGGGTGGCGGCGCGCTCGAGGCGGCGCTGGCACTCGCCAATGGCGAGGACGTGGAGCAGAAGGTCTACGTGCCATTCGAACTCGTCACGCCGGACAACATGGCTGACTACATGTCGTCCAACTGAGGCGACACCGGGCGGCGCACACCCGCGCCGCCCGAACCAGACTGGGGCCGGGGGAGGGCGCCGCAATGGCTGATCAGACGTCACACGGTATCGGGGGGCTGACCTACGACCGCAAGAAGCGCGGATGGCCGAACGAGGCCAACGTATTCATCGCGCTCGTTGCGATCATTCTCATCTTCGAACTCTTGGGCCAGGTTCTGCCCTACATGAACAATCAGTCGATGCTCTTCGATTTCAACGAGGCGCGCGATGGCACCATCCTGAACATGGCGCGCATCAAGATCGTGATCCTGCAGGTAGCGATCATCGGGATCATCTCTCTGGGTGTCACACAAGTCATCATCCTGGGCGGCATCGACCTGTCATCCGGTCCTTTGGTGGGCGCGGCGGCAATGATCGTGATGTCCTTCGCCCAGACAGAGCTGGTGAACGGCCAGCTCAATCCCAAGGCGGTCTTCGGGCCCTGGTCCTTCGATCTGCCGGTGCTCGCGCCGATCTTGGTGGGCCTCGCCTTCGGGGCCATGATCGGGCTGATCAACGGCAGTCTGATCGCCTTCACCGGGATTCCGCCCTTCATCGCGACGCTCGGCATGTTTCTGATCTGCCGCGGTATCTCTCAGTGGTGGACGAAGGGCCAGCCGGTGTCGTTCCCCAGCGATCAGTTCGCCGCCATCGGGTCGGGGATGATGCCGGTCGTGTGGTTCATCCTGCTCGCAATCGTGCTGAGCCTTCTGATGAAATACACCGTCTACGGAAAGCACACCTACGCCATCGGGTCGAACGAGGATGCGGCGCGCATGTCGGGCATCAACGTGAAGGGCCACAAGATGATGGTCTACATGATCGCCTCGATGCTGGCCGCCTTCGCAGCCATCGTGCTGAGCTCCAAGAACCTGACCGCGCAGGCTGGCATGGGGCAGTTCTATGAACTCTATGCGATTGCCATGGCCGTGATCGGCGGCGTGTCGCTGCGTGGCGGTCGTGGGTCGATCGTCGGCACTGTGCTGGGCGCCATGGTCTTCGGCGTTATCCAGTCCGGCTTCACCTTCATCAAGCTCGACGCCTTCTATCAGTTGATGGCGATGGGTTCGATCATCATCGGCGCCGTGGTCCTCGACCAGTATCGCCAACGTCGCGCAACGCTGCGCTAGGGAGGACGTGACATGAGCGACGACCTGATCCTCGAGACCCGCGGTCTGACAAAGCACTACGGTGGCGTTCACGCGCTGGAGAACGCGAACTTCAAACTGCGCCGCGGCGAGCATATCGCGATCATGGGCGACAACGGTGCGGGCAAATCCACCTTCGTGCGCCAGATTACCGGGGTCGAGACCCGCACCCGCGGCGAGATCATCTTCGATGGCAAGCCGGTGCATTTCGAGGGCCCGCTCGAGGCGCGGCAGGCCGGGATCGAGACGGTGTTCCAGACGCTGGCGCTTTGCGACGATCTCGATGTGCCCGACAACCTCTTTCTGGGGCGCGAGAAGACGAAGTTCGACTGGCTTGGCCCGTTCCGGATCCTCGACTACAAGGCGATGCGCGAGGCGACGATGGCGGGGCTGGAACGCACGGCGGTGAAGATCCCGAACATTAGGGGCAGCATCCGCAACATGTCCGGCGGCCAGCGGCAATGTGTCGCCATCGCCCGCACCGCGACGTTCCACTCGAAGCTGACGATCATGGACGAGCCCACCGCGGCGCTCGGCGTGCAGGAGACGGCGCAGGTCGAGAACATCGTGCGCACACTTAAGGAGGCGGGTGAGCCGCTCATCCTCGTCAGTCACAACATGCGGCAGGTGATGGACCTCGTGGATCGGATCGTGGTTTTCCGCCGCGGACGGATCGTGGCCGACCTCGCCAAGGAAGAGACCGATGGCCAGGACGTGGTCGCCTATATCACGGGCGCCAAGACCCAGCCCGAGTTCGCCGAAGACGGCGTTCTGTAACGTCGCGGAAAGAAACCGCGGCAGACACCAACAATTGGCGAAGATGAAATGAAACTTGGTCTCGCAGGATACGGCTTCGGGGGCCGCTGGTTCCACGCGCCCTTCATCCGGGCCGCCGGGGGGGGCGAGCTGGCCGGGATCGTCGTGCGCTCCCCGGACCGCGTGGCCGACGCCCGGGCGGATTTTCCAGACGTGCCGGTCTTCGCAAGCCTGACCGACATGATCGCGGCGGGTGGGATCGAGGCCGTCGCTGTCAGCACGCCTCCATCAACACGGGTGCCGCTGGTGATGGAGGCGATCGCCGCCGGTCTGCACGTCGTCGCCGACAAGCCGTTCGCCTTTCGCACAGCGGATGCCCTTCGCATGGTGCGCGCGGCCGAGGCCGCGGGCGTCGTCATCGCCGCCTACCAGAACCGCCGCTGGGATTCCGATCTGCGCACGTTGGCAAAGGTTATTGCGGACGGATCTCTGGGCCGGGTGCAGCGGGTTCACAACCGAATGGATTTCCCCTCGCTCGACGGCTTGCTGCCGGGGCCCGAAGGCGGGCTTCTGGGGGATCTGGGCAGTCACCTCGTCGATCAGATGCTGTGGCTTCTGGGTCCCGCTGTTTCGGTCTTTGCCCAGACCGAGCAGGGTGAGGTTCCCGGCGGCCGGACCGAGGTCGGCTTTACCGTCACGCTGCGCCACCCAAGCGGGGCCGTCAGTTTCAGCGAGGCAAGCAAGGCGAACCATCTTCATGCGCGCGACCTGCGCGCCTACGGTGAGACTGGCGTTTTCGTCGTGCGAGGGGCAGATGCGCAGGTCGCCGCGGTGCTGGCCTGCGATTTGCCGGTCGGAAACCGCCCGGATTGGGGTGTCGAGCCGGAAGAGGCGTGGGGCACGCTCTATCTGGAAGGCGGTGCGCAGCGTGTTCCCGCGGTGCAGACCCGTTACGCGGAGGTCTACGAAAGCTTCGCCAGGGCCGTGACGGCAGGCACGGCACCTCCGGTGCCGCCGTCGGAAACCCTTCACACGGTCGCCGTTCTGGAAGCCGCTCGCGCCAGTGCCGCCGCGGGACAAGTCGTTGAATTACATGAAGTGGCGGACGCGGATGCGGCGACCACGCCCAAAGGAGACAAAACATGACCCTTCGTATCGCCATTCTGGGGGCCGGCCGCATCGGTCAGGTCCATGCGCGCGCGGTGTCCGCAACGCCGAACACCCGGCTGGTGGCCATCTCCGACCCCATGGCCGACGTCGTGAAGCGTCTGGCCGAGACCTACGGTTGCGACATCCGCTCGATCGACGAGATCGCGGCCAGCGACGACGTGGATGCAGTTCTGATCTGCACGCCGACCAACACCCATGCCGACCTGATCGAGCAATTCGCCAAGGCCGGTAAGGCAGTGTTCTGTGAGAAGCCCGTCGATCTGTCGCTGGCACGGGTGAAAGAATGCCTGAAAACCGTAGAGTCAGAGGGCGCGAGCCTGATGGTCGGCTTTCAGCGCCGCTTCGATCCCGATTTCATGGCGCTCAAGCAGGCCATCGACGAGGGCCGCATCGGCGAGGTCGAGATGATCACGCTGACCAGCCGTGACCCCGGTCCGCCGCCCTACGACTACATCAAGGTCTCGGGCGGGATCTTCCGCGACATGACGATCCACGATTTCGACGTGGCCCGCTGGCTACTGGGCGAAAAGGTCGAGACGGTGCAGGCCGCGGCCTCGGTCCTGACCGACGCAAAGATCGGCGAACTGGGCGATTACGACAGCGTGAATGTGATCCTGACGACCGCCAGCGGCAAGCAGTGCACGATCACCAACACGCGCCGCGCGACCTACGGCTATGATCAGCGCATCGAGGTTCTGGGCTCCAAGGGATCGGTTTCGGCCGAAAACCACCGCGAGGCCAATATCGAAATCGCCGACGGCTCCGGCTACGTCCGGCCGCCGCTGCTGAATTTCTTCATGTCGCGCTACGTCAATGCCTATGCCAACGAAATCGCCGCTTTCAGCGATGCGGTGGCCAACGGCACGCCGACGCCCACCACAGGGCATGACGGGATGATGGCCCTGGCCTTGGCCGATGCCTCACTGAAATCCGTGGAAGAAGGGCGCGCCGTCAAGGTCTCGGACGTGCTGGACGCGGCATGAGCAAATTCGCCATTCGCGTCCAATGCCCCTCCCGTCGCGGGATCGTCGCCGCCATCGCCGTGTTCCTGGCCGACCAGGGCTGCAACATCACCGATGCCTCGCAGTTCGACGACCTGGAGACC
>NZ_SELQ01000006.1 GCF_004145405.1 Salipiger sp. IMCC34102 | reverse complement strand
CCTGCATCGGCACCGGGGGACTGGCCGGAGCCTGGGCCGGCACGCTCGTCGGCCGGTTCGGTCTCGATCGCGTCCACTGGTCCTTCCTCGGCCTGATGGCAGCCAGTATCCTGTCGGTCGGCTTCGGCCTCGGCCCGATCCCTACACTCGTCGGAGGAGCCGTTTTCGGCGTGGCCTACGTGATGCTCACGGGGGTCTACCTCATCTGGGGCACTCACGCCCTACCGGATCGGCCCGCAACAGGCCTGATGGTCGGCTTCCTGACCATCGCCGTGGGCCAGACCGTCGGCGCTCCTCTCTTCGGATTTCTATTGGCTGGGCCGGGCGTTGCCTCTGCCGTCATAGGGTTCGCCGCCGTCGCGCTGATCGCCGGGGCCTTCCGGTCAGGGTCGGCGGTCGATGGCGCAATTGCGTAGCCTGGGCGAAAGCGGCACTTTCTCGAAACGTCTTGGAGGGGCTCGAAGCAGACCTGCGGCGGCGCGGCAGGTCCCTCGCCTTGGCGCGCCGGTCCTGCAGCCGCTAACGGCCCTCTGCGGCCATTGGCCAGCTTCGGCTTTGCCGCAGCGTGGCTTCCCCATAGCGGACCTTGATGGCACCGCGCAGCATAGCCCAGGTGCCCAAGGTCGGCAGAGCGGACGAAGCGGACCTCCTTAAAATTGTTCGAAGCTCTGCTTTCAGAACAGTAGATCAGGAAGCAAACACAATTTACGCTGAAACGCCTCTCTCGTGCCGGGCTGCGCATAAGGCGAAGCCTCCGGCCGTGAGACCGAGTGCGATCCGAAGGGCGTGGAGCGTCAGCCAGGTCCGCAATGTTGCCGCCACATCTGCCGGCAGAACCGCTTGATTGGCGAGAGCCGCATTTGTAGGCAAGTGATAGACCATCGTTATGATCAAAACTCCCAGCATCGCGGCGGAAGCGATCACCCATGAGCCGCGGGCGCACTTGTCGCGTCGCGCGAGCCAGAGCGATCCGAGAAGTCCCAGCAGCGCGGGACCTGCGACGATCGGTATGGTCCGCGCGATGAACCCGCTGTTCACGGCGAACCATGCCAGAAAGTCTTCCGGCGGCAGGCTCGTCCAGTAGCCGCCGAAGGCCACACCGATGCAGAGCGTCGTGCCGGTGAACGCGGCCGATCCGAGGACCGCGAGATAGGCGAAGGCAGCCCTCATGCGACGGCCCGTCCGCCCCGGACCCGCCGTGCGCGCATCGCCAGTCCAGCCTTCATGTTGAGCGCGAGCAGGACTATGTTGACCGCACCCGCGGCCAGTTCGATTATCTGCACGAGGCCAAAGGTCGCGTCGAGAAGGCCGGCTTGGGCCCTCCACCAGAGGAATATGACGGAAGGAACGAGGACGAGCATTCCGTTGCCTGCCACGAGCGCCATGCGGCGACGCTTGGCGCGGACAACGGGAGCCTTCGAGCGCCCCGCGAGACGTGCGCCGCTGGCCCCGGTCACGATCATGGCGATCACGAGAACCGGCAGGGCATAAAGGATCGCCGTGCGGACGGCGACGACACCGGCACTGGACAGGACGAGTTCTGCGGTCAGCGCCGAAACCCAGAAGGTTGCGATGGTGAGAAGGGCCGCGGCGCTGGCAACTCCGTGCAGCGCGACGAGTGTGGTTCGAGACATGCCGGCCTCCTTTTGAATAGCACGCTATGCAAATGGATAGATGTAGACAGCACGCTATGCAAGAACTATTCTTCGGCCATGGTCACAGACACGTTCGATCGCGCCCGTTCGGCGGGCTACCTTGCCAACCACATGGCGCGGCTCTTCGCGCAGCGCCTGCATGAGCGCATTCGTCCGCTGGGCCTCGCGCCGGCGCAGTTTATGACGTTGCTGGCGCTATGGGAGGAGGACGGACTGACGCAGCGCGACCTGTTCGAGCGTCTCGATGTCGAACAGGCGACCATGGCCAACACCCTTGCAAGGATGGAGCGGGACGGGCTGATCGAGCGTCGGGCACATGCGACGGATGCACGCGCCAAGACCATTCACCTTACGAACCGGGCTCGCGATCTGCGCGGCCCGGCTCAGGCCGCCGCTCGCGAGGTGAACGCGATGGCCCTCGGGCACCTGAACGGCGATGACCTCGAGCTCTTCGTCTCCACCATGCGCAGTGCCGTGGAGAGGCTGAAGGCGGGAGAGACCGGTTAGCGCCTGGGCGCGACGAATGACGCCGAGGCCAGCTACGGGCTGCGTCGAGAGCGCTGATCCCGGGTTTTGAGACCGTTTAATCGCCGGCGCCAAGCGGGAGTTGAGGTTTACGTCGGCAATGGTGCCTGCTTGGTAGCGATTCAGCCATCCCACCAAATCGGTCAAAATGGGCTCGAAGCAGACCTGCGGCGGCGCAGCATGAGGCACCTCCGTGGCTCCCCAAGTGCGCCGCCGCTCCCGGCCCAGAGCCGACATCTGAGTTAATTTCTCGATGCCGCGGTGCAGCCCTTTGAATCGGCCTTTGGTGACGGGCTGACGAAAAAAGGACAGGACAGCTGTACCAGTATTAACTACCTTGGGATCAGTGCCTGTTCGAGGCCCTCAGCAACGCTGCGGAAAGCACAATGATTGAACGAATTCAGCTTCTAAGAAACATTGGCCAATTTGACAATGTTAGCCCCCCGCCGCAGACAGCGCTGAGTCCGTTTTCCTTAGTCTATGGTGAAAACGGTCGCGGTAAAACGACCATCGCAGCTATTCTGCGCTCTCTGGCAACGAACAATCCCGGGTTGGTGACCGACCGGCACAGGCTTGGTGCGCAGCATCCGCCCCATATCGTTATCAATCATGCGGGTGGTCAATGCGTTTTTCAGAACAATACCTGGACACAACCGCTACCGCAGGTCGCCATTTTCGACGACACTTTTGTCTCAGCGAACGTCTGTTCTGGCATCGAGCTAATGACAGCACATCGCCAGAACCTGCACGAGCTTATTCTTGGGGCACAGGGTGTCGCGCTTAACGATACGCTTCAAGGCCATGTCACACGCATCGAAGATCACAATACGAGGCTCCGCGAGCTGGCCGACGCGATCCCAGCGAATGCGCGAGGCCCCTACAAGGTCGATACCTTCTGTAGTCTTGAGCAAGACCCGGCCATCGAGGCGAAGATACAGGACGCAGAGCGTCGGCTGGCGGCTGCACGCTCCGCCGACGCCATACGCCAGCGACCCGGATTTCAGGAATTCGGTCTGCCGGACTTCGACCTTGAAGCAATTGACGCCGTGCTGGATCGCAGCTTACCGGACCTCGAAGCCGCAGCTGCCGGTCGGGTTCGCGCGCACATTGAGAAGCTCGGACGCGGCGGCGAGGCCTGGGTCTCGGACGGCATGGCGCGCATCGAACTTGTCTCCGAGGGACATGACGACGACATTTGCCCTTTCTGTGCTCAGGAGCTCGGCGGCTCCGCGGTAATCGACCACTATCGAGCCTATTTCAGCCGCGCCTACGAAGACCTCAAGCTCGCAATCAGACAGATAGGCGTTGCGATACGCGATACCCATGCCGGGGACATTCCGTCTTCCTTCGAGCGGGAAATTCGTACCGCTGTTCAGTCCCACGAATTCTGGAAGGATTTCGCCGACCTGCCTGAAATTGAGGTCGATACTGCCGCCATCGCCCGTCAGTGGAATGCTGCACGCGAGGGGGTGCTCGAACATCTTCGCGCCAAGGCCGGAGCGCCGCTGGATCGCATGGCACTATCGCCTGAGGTGCGTCAGGCGGTCATGGACTATCGCGCGCGCATTGCCGAAGTAGTCGCTTTGTCCGGGCGCCTCGTCGCTGTCAACGGGCGGCTTGATGTCGTGAAGGAACAGGCACAAGCCGATGACCTCGCCGCTCTGACCGATGATCTTGCGAAGTTGCAGGCGCAGAAGGCCCGCTACGATCCCGCCGTGGTGCCGCACTGCGATGCCTACTCAACAGAAAAGACTGCCAAGGCGGCAACGGAAGCTCTCCGAACCCAGGCCCGCGCTGCCCTCGACGAGTATCGGGAACATATTTTCCCTGCCTATGAGACGGCGATCAATGAATACCTTCGGCGCTTCGCCGCGTCATTTCGTTTGGGTGAAGTCCAGTCTCACAACTACCGCTCCGGCTCATCCGCGTCTTTCTGTGTCGTCATCAATCAGCAAAACGTCAACGTGACGGCAGACCAGGGGCCGTCGTTCCGAAATACGTTGAGCGCGGGTGACAGAAACACGCTCGCTCTGGCTTTCTTCTTTGCCTCTCTGGACCAGGACCCCGACCTTGCGAACAAGATCGTCGCAATCGATGACCCCATGACCAGCTTGGACGACCATCGCACCCTGCGGACGCGCGAAGAAATCATGGGGCTGGCCGCGAAAGTGCGGCAAGTGATCGTCCTTTCTCATTCAAAGTCATTTCTATGCAACCTGTGGGAACAGTCTGACCGGAACGTTTCAACAGCGCTGCGCATCAACCGCGCCGCCGTTGGTTCGGAGATCACCGTCTGGGATGTTCGGAGCGACAGTATCTCAGAACATGACAAGCGCCATGAACTCGTCAGAAGCTATTTGCAGGCAGCCGATCCGGACAAAGAACGTCAGATTGCGGCGGCGCTTCGGCCGATCCTGGAAGCCTTTATGCGTGTTGCGTATCCCGAGTATTTTCCGCCGGGAACGCTTCTCGGCCCCTTCCTCGGATTGTGTGACCAGCGGATGAACGGGAACAATGAGATATTGTCGGCGGGCGACATTGCGGAACTGAGAGCCCTCCTCGGGTATGCCAACCTTTTCCACCACGACACCAACCCCGCTTGGCAGACGGCTGCGATCAATGATGCCGAACTGACTGATTTCGCGGAGCGAACACTTCTTTTCGCGTCGCGCCGGTGAACTGCCGGGCTTTGGCTGGAAAAGGTCATAGCAAGGTCCGCTCTCGGGATCTGCGTGGCGTGCGTTTGCACCCGCGGAGAATGTCCGCTTCCCGCCCTGCCATGTCGGTCACGCGGGTTCTGGCAGCTTGATCCCGGCAGAATGTTTGCTTCCATGTCATTGCGAGGGTGCATCGCACGCGCAGAGAAGGTCCAGTTCCCCGCCCTGAGCAGATCTAGTCTCGAAGGGCTGCACTCATTATGCCCTGACCTGCCGCGCACTTGGTTGATAGCCTGAAATCCGAGACCAGTTTCGCTATCGCGCGAGACCCTTTTGCCTCGGACCTGCCCCCTTGTGTTGATCCGGTCTGGACCGAGATCGATCGTTGTCCCATCATCCGCAGGACAAGACCGATAGAGACTTCGATGCCTTTCCCCCTACCTATCCGTCCACTCCCGGCTCCGCGCGAAACGGTCCTGTCCTTCCTTTCGCGTTTCGCCGCGATGAATGCAGCGGAGATGAGCGACTTTTCCATCGATCTCGGCTATCAGATTCGCCGCTTTCTTGACCTGGAAACCGCTGCCCTTGATTGTCTGGCCGAAGCGGCGGGGCTGGAACCTGCGATACGCGATGAACTTGATTCCTGGACCGGCGTGCCTGCCGGCGACATCAGAATGGCTTTCAGAGGTGAAGCCTTTGTGTCGCGCGCCCTGCGCAACCCGGTCATGCGGGGTTGCCCGTTGTGCCTGCAAGAGGATGCCCAGGCGACGCCCGGCCATCCGGAGCAGTTGATGGCGATGCGGGGCGACTGGCTGTTGCGGTCGGTCAATCTCTGCTGCCGCCACCACCACCCTCTCGTGCCGCTTTGGGAGGTCGCCAAGCCTGCAGAGAGGTTCGACAGCGCGGCCCGGCTGCGCGACCTTGCCCCCAAGATCATGGCCGGGGCGTTCGATCGACCCTGCTCTGCACCGACAGATTACGATCTCTGGCTGGATAGGCGACTTGAGACCGGCGAGGATCCGACCTGGCTGGCCGGGCACGGTGTATATGCAGTGACAACGATCTGCGCGCTCTTCGGGATGGCCCTGCTGCAACATCGCTCCCCCGAAGCAAGCACTGGAGACAGGCGGGAGGCAGAGGCTCAAGCAGCCGGTTTCGCTGTGCTCTCCCAAGGAGAGGCGGCCTTCCGCCAGGCCCTGCGGGACCTCGCCCGAAGCAGCGGCGGCACGCAGATCGCGCCGCGGCAGACGTTCGGAAAGCTGTATGTCGCGCTCGACGACTATCTGACAGATGCAGCCTTCGATCCGTTCCGCACGATGCTGCGGGATTGCATTCTCGAAACCTGGCCGGTTGCCGCCGGTGAGCGCGTCCTGGGCGAGGTGCTACCGGCGCGGCGCCTGCATAACCCCAGAACGGCGGCGAATGAGATCGGCGTCTCGACAAAACTGGTCGAGCAGATCCTGACCGATGCCGGGGCATTGCCCGCCGCGGACCCTCGCCCATCTGCGCAGCGCATCTTCGATGCCGCCGAACATGCGTGGCTTCTGGCCGAGATCCCAACGCTGGTGGGACGGGGAGACATGCTGGCAGCCATGGGCGCCACCGAGGCACAACTTCGCACCCTACGGGAAGAGAAAATCATTCGACCACTGACCGAGCATCCTCGAGTCAAAGCGCCCTGGCGGCTCGCCGATGGACTGGCGCTGGTCGCGGAACTGCACGCCCTGACGCAACCCGATCCGGCCGATGGCTCTGGCTGGGAGGCGCTCCAGTTCGCGAAACAGCGCACCGGCTTGCCGGTCGGCGCAATGCTGAATGCCATCAGGGAGAGGCGCATGAGGGTTGCGCGCGATCCCGGGCAATCGGGCTATCGATCGTTCATGGTTCTGAAGGCCGAGGTCGACAGCCTGGCTGGAGCGCGCCCCCATGTCCGCCGTCGCGACGAAACGACGGCGGCCGGGCAACCAGCCTCGGTCTTTGCCAACAGCATCGGCATGAGGCGCAGTGGCTGGTATCCGGCACTGCATGAGGCCGGCCACGCGCCAGCATTCTGGTCTCGGCATCCTGTGACGCGGCGGGCCGTCCTTTATGTCTCTGGGGACGATGAGGCCAAATTCCACCGCCGCTTCCTTACCCCTACGACCATGCAGAGTGAATTCGGTCTCCATCGCCAGACCTGCACCGCCCGGCTACGCGCCGCCGGCATCAGCCCGTTCTCGCCTGGTGGAGCGGACTTAGGCCCCCTTTACCTACGCCAAGAGGCAGAGCCGGTGCTGCAAAAGGCGGTAGGTCTTGGCCAGGGCTGATCGCGCACGTCGCATTTGACCGCAGTGTCCAGGCAAGGGCAGCCAGATCGACAGCAGGATGCGTGGATCGTTCAAAACCCGTCTTTTGTCGAAAAGACGGCCTTTGGATGTCGAACAACAGCGACAGCGTTGATCTTGGTGATCCCGGCAGGATTCGAACCTGCAACCTGCCCCTTAGGAGGGGGCTGCTCTATCCAGTTGAGCCACGGGACCACAGCTCTTCCTTGCCCCGGATTGCGATTTTGGTCAACGGTCCGGCGGTTGCTTGTCTTGGGGACCGAGGCCCCGCTAAGATGGGCTCATCCGTAGAAAGGATTCATTCCGTGAGCATTCCTCCCCGCCGTCCGATGACCTTGCGCGACGTGTCCGAGGCGTCGGGAGTCAGCGAAATGACGGTCAGCCGGGTCCTGCGGAACAAGGGAGACGTCAGCGCCGCGACCCGCGCGCGCGTCCAGGAAGCGGCCAAGCGGCTGGGTTACGTGCCGAACCGGATCGCGGGGGCGCTGGCCTCCAGTCACGTGAACCTCGTGGCGGTGATCATCCCTTCGCTCAAGAACATGGTCTTTCCCGAAGTGCTGTCGGGTATCTCCGACGCGCTCGACGAGACGGAGTTGCAGCCTGTCATCGGGGTCACGGGCTACCGCCCCGAGAAGGAAGAGCGCGTGCTCTTCGAGATGCTGTCGTGGCGCCCCGCCGGCCTGATCATCGCCGGGCTCGAACATTCGGACACCGCGCGCGCGATGATGGCGCAGGCGGGCATCCCCGTGGTCGAGATCATGGATACCGACGGCGAACCTATTGACGCCTGCGTCGGCATTTCCCATCGCCGGGCGGGCCGTGAAATGGCCAAGGCGATCCTCGAGGCGGGATACCGCCGGATCGGGTTCATGGGCACGCAGATGCCGCTCGACCACCGCGCCCGCAAGCGGTTCGAGGCCTTTACCGGGACGCTCGCCAAGGCCGGGGTCGAGATCGTCGATCAGGATTTCTACGCCGGCGGCTCGGCGATGACGAAGGGCCGGGAAATGACGCAGGCCATGCTGGAGCGGCACCCGGATCTGGATTTTCTGTATTACTCCAACGACATGATCGGCGCCGGCGGTCTGATGTACCTGCTCGAAAAGGGCGTCGACGTGCCGGGCCAGATCGGTCTGGCGGGATTCAACGGGGTCGAGCTTCTGGACGGCCTTCCCCGCAAGCTGGCAACGATGGATGCCTGCCGCCGCGAGACAGGCACCCGTGCCGCCGAGATCATCAAGGCGCGCGTAGACGGCAACGCCGGCACGCCAGAGCTGATCCAGATGACCCCGCGGCTTGAATTCGGGCAGACGCTGATCCGGTCATGACGCCGCGGCCCGTTCGGGGCCGGCCTTGGACAGGTAGCTTGCAAGTTCGCTGGCCGGGATCGCCTTGCTGTAAAGCCAGCCTTGGGCGTGGTTGCAGCCAAGGCTCAACAGGAACGATTGCTCCTTCTGCGTTTCGACCCCTTCCGCCAGCGTTTCGATCCCAAGCTTGTCGGCGAGCCCCACGATGGCGCCGGTCAGATCCTGCAACTCCTTGTCGCCGTCGATATGGCGCACGAAACTCCGGTCGATCTTGATGCGCGACACCTTGAATTGCCGCAGCGACGCGATGGCGGCGTGCCCCGTGCCGAAATCGTCGAGCTCCACCTCGAAGCCGGCGTCCACGAGGTCATTGATGTTCCGGATATACCGCTTGGTCCGGTCATCCAACAAGATTGATTCGAGAAGCTCCATCCGCAACCGGTCCGCCGGAGTGCCGTGGCGCGCGCGCGCGGCGTTCAACCGATCGAGCAGTCGAGGATCGCCCAACTGATCGACTGACAGGTTGATGCTGATCGGCAGGTCACCGTGTCCGAGGTCGGCAAGGCGGCGCCAGGCGGCACAGGCTTGGTCCATCGCAATGTCATCCAGTTCCGTCGTCAGCCCCGACCTCTGTGCGACGGACAGGAATGCGCCTGCGGCCAGGCAGCCACGGCTGGGATGGTTCCAACGCATCAGGGTCTCGAACCCGATGACGCGCTCCTCGCGGGCGTCGAACTGTGGCTGGAAGTGCGCTTCCAGCGCGCCGGTCTCGATCGCGGTCTTCAATTCCCGGGTCAGGTCGTTCGCGGTTTCGACTTCCTGGCGAAGTCGGGGGTGGAAATGGCAGACCGCCTCGCGGGTTTCCTTGGCGTCGTTCAGCGCGATCTCGGCATCCTGAAGGATCGTCCGGTGCGGCGCCCCTGACCGGTCGAGCACGGCGATCCCGCAGGAGATGACGCAGGATACATGCTGACCGTCCACGTCGAAATTGGTGCCGAAAGCGGCGCTGAGCTTCGTCATGATCGACTGCGGACCCTCGTCCTCGCAGATCTGGACGGCAAGCAGGAATTCGTTGCCACCTATCCTTGCGGCAAGCCCGCCCGCGGCTTCTTCGGCGCGCAGGATGTCGGCGCAGTGGCGCAGCAGCCTGTCGCCCGCCTCGTAGCCGTAGGCGCTGTTGATCATCTTGAAGCGATGCAGATCGATATGGAACACCGCCAGCGTCTGTCCCTGCGGCAGCGCCGCGGCGCGGTCGAGCAGTTCTTCGCGCAGACCGCGACGATTGCGCAGGCCGGTCAGCTCGTCCGTCAGTGCCATGCGGTGCAGGCGCTCCTGCTGCTGCTTGAGCTCACTCACGTCGATGCGCAGACCGACGCGTCCCCCGTCCGAGGTGATCCGCTCCACGATGCGCAGCCAGCGGCCGTCGCTCAGGGGTTGTTCGATGGAATTGCTGCTGCGGGTATGGGCCTCGAGCCGGTCGCGCAGCCATGCCTCCTCCCGACCGATCCCCTCGCGGTATTCGCCGGCCTCCAGACCTGCCCGCAGGATGTCGGAGAAGGTGACCCCGGGCCGCATCGCATGCGCGGAGAGGGGATAGAACTCGCGGTAGGTCTGGTTGCAGATCACGAGGCGGTCGTCCTTGTCGTACAGCACGAAGCCGTCCGAGAGCGCCTCGATCGCGGTGTTGAGCTGCTTTTGCGCCTCGTCCGCACGGATGCGGGCGGTGTGCTGCAGGGTCTCGTCGGAGAACTGCGCCAGGATCGTCGGGTATTCGCCGGGAACGATCTGAAGCGTCAGGAAGATGATGCGTTCGTCGCCGAGGTTCAGCTGCATCCGGACGACGTTGCGATGCACCTTGCGTTGCATCAACCGGTCGAAAAGCCGGATGACCCGGCATTGCGGAACCTGCGGCAGCAGATCTTCCAGCCGCTCCTGTTGCAACTCACGCATGTTGCGGCCCAGCATGTCCTGCGCACTGGGGTTCGCCGCAAGGATCCGTCGGGTGATCGCATCCGCCGCGATGATCCCAGAGGAATCCCGCTCGAACAAGGCGACCAGCGCGTTTCGATCGAGCAGATTGCGCACTGCGGTCATGTCCGCAGTCTGGTTCGGGTTCTCTTGCATCTACCCTCCGGCCCTCGTGACGGCGGGGTGGTAGCAAGCGGGCGTGAAGTAAGGTTTAAGCCAAGCGCGCCGCGACAGCGCGAAAGGCGTTCCGCCTTGCCCTTTCCAGTTCGATCCGGGTGTGAAAGGCTCTGGCTGACCCCGCGGAAACCACCGATGCCGGGATGTCGAGATCTGCGCGTCAAGGACGTGCCCCGAAGAGAGAGCCAAGACCATGACCTATCGCCCTGCCGATGATCGCTACGACCGGATGCCCTATCGCCGCTGCGGCCGCTCGGGCCTTATGTTGCCGGCGGTCAGCCTTGGCCTGTGGCACAATTTCGGCGGCGATACCCCGCACGAGACCAAGCGCGCCATGTGCCGCACGGCCTTCGATCACGGGATCACCCACTTCGATCTGGCCAACAATTACGGACCTCCCTACGGCAGCGCCGAAGAGGCGTTCGGCGAGATCCTGCGCACCGATTTTGCGGGCTTCCGCGACGAGCTTATCATCAGCTCCAAGGCAGGCTACGACATGTGGCCCGGGCCCTACGGCAACTGGGGCAGCCGCAAGTACCTGATGGCCTCCTGCGACCAGTCGCTGGACCGGATGGGCCTCGATTACGTCGATATCTTCTATTCGCATCGCTTCGATCCCGACACGCCGCTGGAGGAAACCATGGGCGCGCTGGCGGATATCGTGAAATCCGGCCGGGCGCTCTACGCGGGTATCAGCAGCTACAACACTGAAAAGACCCGCGAGGCGGCGGCGATCCTGAAGGATCTCGGCGTGCCGCTGCTGATCCACCAGCCCAGCTACAACATCTTCAATCGCTGGGTGGAAACCGACGGGCTGAAGGACACGCTGGCCGAACTGGGCGTGGGGTCCATCGCCTTCACGCCCTTGGCCCAGGGCATGCTGACCAAGAAGTACCTCGGCGGCATCCCCGAGGACAGCCGCGCGGCACAGGACAAGTCGCTCGACCGCGGGCTTCTGACCGAGGATGCCCTGAATTCGGTGCGCGCGCTCAACGAATTGGCCGAGGCCCGGGGGCAGACGCTGGCGCAGATGGCCATCGCCTGGGTCCTGCGGGGGCAGGGGATCACCACGGCGTTGATCGGCGCCAGCAAACCCTCCCAGATCGAGGATTGCGTGAAGGCCGTGGAAAACCTCGACTTCACCCAAACCGAACTGGCAGAGATCGACGCGCGGGCGGACGACAAGGCGATCAACCTGTGGGCGGGCTCGTCGCAGTCCGACAATGCACCCGAAGGTTGAGAGGGGAGGACGAACGGCCTAGGCTGATGCGAGGGAGGATATCATGAAGACCATCAAGGGACCGGCGCTGTTTCTGGCGCAATTCGCGGGCGACAAGGCGCCCTTCGACAGCTGGGACGGCATCACGCGCTGGGCCGCCGACTGCGGCTACAAGGGCGTTCAGGTGCCAAGCTGGGACGCGCGGCTGATCGACCTGCAACAGGCGGCTACATCCAAGGATTACTGCGACGACTGGGCTGGCCGCGCCCGAGAGAACGGGGTCGAGGTGACGGAACTGTCGACGCACCTGCAGGGCCAGCTCGTCGCCGTGCATCCTGCCTATGACCTGGCCTTCGACGGCTTCGCGGATCCAAGCGTGCACAATGATCCCAAGGCCCGGCAGGAATGGGCGGTGGACCAGGTGCGGCTGGCGCTCGATGCGTCGGCCAACCTGGGCCTGACGGCGCAAGCGACGTTTTCCGGCGCCTTGGCCTGGCCGTATGTCTACCCCTGGCCCCAACGCCCCGCGGGGCTTGTCGAACAGGCCTTCGACGAGCTTGCCCGCCGCTGGCGCCCGCTTCTTGACCACGCCGAGGAGCGGGGCATCGACCTGTGCTACGAGATCCACCCCGGCGAGGATCTGCACGACGGCGTCACCTTCGAGATGTTCCTCGACCGGGTGGGCCAGCACGCCCGGGCCAAGATGCTCTACGATCCGTCGCACTACGTGCTGCAATGCCTGGATTACCTCGACAACATCGACATCTACCGCGAACGGATCGGCATGTTCCACGTCAAGGATGCGGAGTTCAATCCGACGGGCCGGCAGGGCGTCTACGGCGGCTACCAGTCGTGGGTCGACCGGGCCGGGCGCTTCCGGTCGCTGGGTGACGGACAGGTCGATTTCGGGGCGGTCTTTTCCAAGATGGCGGCCAACGATTTCGACGGCTGGGCCGTGGTGGAATGGGAATGCGCGCTCAAGCATCCCGAGGACGGCGCGCGCGAAGGCGCGGCCTTCGTCAAGGACCACATCATCCGAGTCACGCCGCATGCCTTCGACGACTTCGCAGGCAGCGGGGCGGACGAGGCGATGAACGCGAAGATGCTGGGGCTCGGCTAAGGGGGTGCGTTCTCTGGGGCTCTGCCCCAGACCCCGGGATATTTGAAGCCAGAAGAAGATGGAGTTGCGATGAGACGTATCAGACTGGGCATGGTGGGGGGCGGCCAGGACGCGTTCATCGGGGGCGTGCACCGGATCGCGGCGCGGATCGACAACAGGTTCGAGCTGGTCGCGGGGGCGCTGTCCTCCAGCCCCGAACGGGCGCAGGCGTCGGGGCGTGCGCTGGGGCTGGATCCTGCACGGACCTATGACGACTTCAAGGCAATGGCCAAGCGCGAGGCGCGGCTGAAGGACGGGATCGAGGCGGTCTCCATCGTGACGCCCAATCACATGCACGCGCCGGTGGCGAAGGAGTTTCTCAAGCGCGGGATCCACGTGATCTGCGACAAGCCCCTGACCGCCACGCTGGCCGAGGCGAAATCGCTGGTGAAGGCGGCCGAGAAATCCGACGCCCTCTTCGTGCTGACGCACAACTACACGGGCTATCCGCTCATGCGGCACGCGCGGCAGATGATCGCGAATGGCGATCTGGGCACGATCCGCGTCGTGCAGGTCGAATACGCACAGGACTGGCTGGCAGAGACCCCCGACCCGGACAACAAGCAGGCGGCCTGGCGCACCGATCCCGCGCAGTCGGGGGCGGGAGGCTCGACCGGTGACATCGGCACCCATGCCTACAACCTCGCGCGCTTCGTGACGGGGTTGCCGTTGGAAGCGCTTGCCGCCGATCTTCACAGTTTCGTGCCGGGGCGCGAGCTCGACGACAACGCTCACGTCATGCTCCGCTTCGAGGGGGGCGCGCGGGGCATGCTCTGGTGCAGCCAGGTTGCGACAGGATCGGAAAACCGGCTGACCCTACGGGTCTACGGCGACAAGGGCGGAATCGAGTGGGGGCAGGAGAATCCCAACGAGATGCGGTTCACGCCCTACGGCGAACCTGCGCGGATCCTGACGCGGGCGGGGGCCTCCGGCGCGGACCAAGGCACGCGTATTCCCGGGGGGCACCCCGAAGGTTACCTGGAAGCCTTTGCCACGATCTATTCCGACGCCGCCGATGCGATCGAGGGTAAGGGCAAGTCACCCGCCCTCTATCCGACGGTGCAGGATGGGCTGGAAGGCGTGGCCTTCGTCGACGCCTGCGTGCGGTCATCGAAACGAAACGCGGCCTGGGTGACCCTCTAGAGCTTGGTCGAAAACGACGACCGGTGGCCCGGCGGGCCGCCGTGTCGAGACGTCAGTTGCGTGTCACCGGCAGGTCGAAAGCCTGCGCGACGTCGCTGATCCGGAACGGCTTCTCGATCAATAGGAAATCGTCGATCTCGCGGATCTCGTTGCGGTTGTAGCCGGATGCGAAGACCACGTGGACGCCGCGATCCGCCAGCGCCAGGCCTAGGTCGGTGCTCCGCTCTCCGTTGCCCAGGTTGAGGTCCAGCAAGGCATAGTCGAACTCGTGACGCTGGGCGGCTGCCGTCGCAGCCGAAAGGTTGTGCACCGTGTGCACCTGCAATCCCAGTTCCGACGTCAAACCGTCCTCGACATCGAGGGCCACGATTATTTCGTCTTCGACATACAGGACCCTAGGACGCGACGGTGTCGAAGATTGATTCATTTGGTATCTCTATCAGTGCCCCTGCCGGAACAGTGAAAACGCACGACAGCCCGATCTGTTCCCAGGAAAATTCCACCTGACCGCCAAGGCTGCCCTCGATGGTCGACTTGATCAGTTGGCTGCCAAAACCCGATTGTTCGCCGCGCGTGGCCGGAGGACCGCCTTCCTCGCGCCAGGTGAAGATGAAGTTGTCCGAATCGCCGTCGTCCTGGCGCACCCAGGACAAGGACACGGTGCCCTCGTCGATGGAGAACGCGCCGTACTTCGCGGCATTCGTGGCCAACTCGTGGATTGCCATGCTGAGCGAAAGGGCGGCACGGGCATTCACGACGATGTTCGGACCTTTCAGTTTCACCCGCTCATCGCCGTAGACATGCGTCAGTTCGGGCTTGAGCACCTCGTGAAGTTTGGCCGAGGCCCAGTTCGACTGGGTGAGCAACTTGTGCGTCTGCGCGAGCGCCTGGATCCGCTGGCCAAGCACGTCGAAGATCGGCCGGTCCACGGTCACGTCGCGTCCGGCGCGCGAGACAAGGGCCAGCACGTTGGCCAGCATGTTCTTCACGCGGTGCTGCAATTCCTGCATGACGCGCCGCAGCTCGAACTGAAGGATCACCTGTTCGGTGATGTCGCGCACGTTCAGGCCGACACCGATGAACTTTCCGTCGTGACGAATGGCGAACCAGTCGGTCTCCCAGACTCGTTCGGGATTGCCTTCCGCGGTGTTGCGCCCGCGCAATTGCTGGCCTTCGATGCGGTCTCCGGTCGCGATGACGCTTTGCGCAAGCTCGCGCATCTGGGCCGTGATCCCGCTGGACAGATCGCCGAGCTTGCGCCCGATTACCTGATCGACCGTCGTCCCCGCGAGGTCCGCAAGTTTCTTGTTCGCCCGCACGTACCTGAGGTCTTCGTCCAGCACCGCCATGGCCTGCGGGCTTGAATCGTAGAGTTCCTCGACTTCCTGCTGGTGGCGGGCCGCGATCGTGCGCGCCGATTCCGCGTCCCGGGCGAGGTTCCGCAATTCGGTCACGTCGAAGAAGGAGACCACCACGCCGCCGCTGGTATCGTCGTCCCGCCCATAGGGCACCAGGCGTGCGCTGAAGTAGCTGTCATCGGGCGTGTCGTAGTCGGTCTCCATCAATTCGTCTTGGTCGATGGTGGCGCGGCAGTCTTCGACCAGCTTGCGCATGTCGAGATCGGACCCGATGTCGTCGATCGGCCGCCCGAGGTCCGACACCTGGAACCGGAAGAGCTTCTGCGCCTCGGGCGTGAAGCTGCGCAACTTGAGGTTCGCATCCAGGAAGATCGTGCTGACCTTCGTGGCGCGGATGAAATTGGCCAGATCGCTGTTGGCCTCGCGGACTTCGGTGATCTTGAGGTTCAGCTCGTCGTTGGTGGTCGTCAGCTCCTCGTTCGCGGATTGGAGTTCCTCGTTCATCGACATCATCTCTTCGTTGGAGCTCTTGAGCTCCTCGTTCGATGTCTCGAGTTCCTCGACTGCTGCGCGGACCTTCTCGCGGGCGTCGTCCAGATCGGCTTCCAACTCCTGGATGTAGGCGGCCGTGTTGGCGTCGATACGACCTTCCGCGCCTGCGTTCGGCACCGCCTCGGAGAGGGGCGCCTCGTCGATCAGCACGATGTTCTGCCCATCGTAGAGCCGCCGCCGCGTCAGCTTGACGTGGCTGGTCTCTCCCCACAGCTTGGCGTCGAATTCCAGCGTGGTGTTTTCCGAGCCTTCGGTCTCGCGGTTCAGGATGCGCCGCAGGGGCTTCTCCAGTTCCTTGCGGATCAGCTTGTCCACGTCGAGCTGCGGACGCCCCGCCGCCACCACCAGGTACTTCGTGGCCGCGTCGGATGCGTAGACCAGTTCGCCGGTCTCGCTGACCACGAGGTAGGCGGGCGAGATCACGTCGAGCAACTCGTCGGTGAACGGGTGAGAGGCCATGTGGCGCGCGTCCGGCACGGAGGCCTGTACTACGACGGGGTCGCTGTCGGCGGCGGTGGCCGCGGCTGTCGGAAGTTCCAACCGGCGCGCCTCGCCCGGGCAGCGGCGGTAGATGCGGTTCTGCCGCGAGACGTCGTCGAACAGGCCGTCCGCGTTGACCGTCATCTCGGAGGTGCCCAGCACCAGGATCCCGCTTTCGCGCAGCGCGTAGTGGAACACCTTCATGGCGCGTTCCTGGAAGGCCTTGTCGAAGTAGATCATTACGTTGCGGCAGGAGATCATGTCCAGCTGACTGAACGGCGGATCCCGGGTCAGGCTCTGGACCGAGAACTGGACCATGGACCGCAGACGCTCGTTCACCGCGTAGCTGTCGCTTTGCCAGTCGAAGTACTTGTGCAGGAACTCCGCCGGCACGTCCTCGACGATGGTGTTGAGGTAGCGCCCGCGCCGCGCCACGCCCAGCGCCGCTTCCGAGATGTCCGTGGCGAAGATCATCACGTTGGGCTTGGCGTTGCTGCGCTCCATCGCTTCGCTGACGAGCATGGCGATGCTGTAGGCTTCCTGACCCGACGAACATCCGGGTACCCAGATCCGCAGTTCGTCGTTGCCGGTCTTGCCGTCCAGCAGTTCCGGCAGGATCCTGTCGCGCAACTCGTCGAAGACGGCCCGGTCACGAAAGAAGCGGGTGACGCTGATCAACATGTCGCGGAACAGGCGATCCGCCTCGTCGTGATCGCTGATGAGCACCTTGAGATACTCGGCAGGTTTCGTGACGCCCAAGACTGCCATGCGCACCGCGATGCGACGCAGCAGGGTGCCGGGCTTGTAGCCGCTGAAGTCGTGGCCGGTGCGATACTGCACGTGCCGCATCGCCCGGTCGATGAAGGTCCGGTCCGACAGTTCCTCGGAGGGAATGCCGCCCATGCAGTCGAAGTAATCGTTCAGCACGGAGAACATGTCGCCGGTCGGAAGGACGAAGTCGGCGCACCCGGATTCCACGACGCTGCGCGGCATTCCGTCGTATTTCGCTTCCGACAGGGCCTGGGCGAAGACCAGCCCGCCGTGTTCCTTGATCACTTGCGTGCCGTGGGTGCCGTCGCTGCCGGTGCCCGACAGGACGATGCCGACGGCGCGTTCGCGCGAATTGCGTGCGAGCGAGACGAAGAATTCGTCGATCGGGCGCCGGCGTCCGCGCGGAACCTCGAAGTCGCGGGACCGCAGCTGGTCGTTGGCCACCGTCAGCGACTGGCCGGGTGCGATCAGGTAGATCTGACCGGCTTCGATCGATAGCCCGTCTTCGGCCATGCGAATGGGAATGCGGGTGCGCTTTTCCAGCAGTTCCTTCAGCAGGCTGTCATGATCGGGATCGAGGTGCTGGACGATCACGATGGCAAGGTTCTGATCGTCGGGCAGCGCATCGAGGAACCCGCGAAGGGCCTCCAGCCCACCGGCGGACGCGCCGATGCCGACGATGACGGGGGCGCTGTCTTCCCGGCTGGCGAGAGGGAATGATTCGGTCATGCAGGCTCCGCCAGCGGTTGTCGTTCGAGTGCGTGAAATCATGCGACTTGGTTAGATGGATAGGACAGCTGATACGCTTGCTCAATATCCCACAGGTTGCCGTGCTTTTAGACCATGCCCGTTATTCGGTGACAATCGCCGTCGTAAGGGAGGGCCCGGCGGCGGCTTCCTCGTGCCATTGGCGAAACCGCCGGGATTGGCCTGTATGGCGGCGACTCCAGACAGGGGAACGTCCCGACGTCCGACTTGGCGCCGTGTCGCACCACCCTTCGCCGCCCGCTTATCCACTATGGCGGCCAAGCTCCCGGACCTGCCCTAGAGATCGTAGTCGGGCAGGGACAGGAAGGACTCGCGCAGCGCCTTCGACCAGCCTTCGGCGATCTTGCGATAGACCGGATCGTTGAGTTCGACCCGCTTGCGGACCTCGATGTCGAAGCTGTCCTTGCGGTAGCAGAGGATATCGAAAGGCAATCCCACCGAGAGGTTCGATTTCACCGTGGAATCGAAGCTGACGAGCAGCAGCTTGACGGTATCGGTGAAGGTCATTTCGGGGTCGTAACCGCGCACGAGGATCGGCTTGCCGTATTTCGTCTCGCCGATCTGGAAGAAGGGCGTCTCGTCGGTCACCTCGATGAAGTTGCCTTCGGGGTAGACCATGAAGATCGTGGGTTCGCCGCCGCGGATCTGGCCGCCGACGATGACGCTGGCGCGGAAGCGATCGACGCCGGTATCGTTGGAATAGGCGATCACCTCGCGCAGGGTCGCGCCCACCAGCCGCGCGACCTGGAACATCGTGGGCTCCGACAGGATCGAGGGGTTGCGGTCCACCGCGTGCTTGGAGCGTTCCTCCAGCAGCGAGATCAGCGACTGCGTGGTGGCAAGGTTGCCCGCGGTCATGATCGTGATGACCCGCTCGCCTTCGACTTCCCAGCTGAACTGCTTTCGGGTGGTCGAGAAATTGTCCACGCCCGCGTTGGTGCGGGTGTCGGACATGAACACGAGGCCTTGGTTCAGGCGCAGGCCGACGCAATAGGTCATGGGAATTGGGTTCCGTAAGGTAGCTCTTGGGTGTCAGGCTTACTGCTGGACCTGTACCGATACAACGAGCGATTCGACACCGGCACCGCGCCTGATCCCCCGCACCGGCGCACAGTCGCGTGCGTCCAGACCCACGGCCAGCCGGACGTAGCGGTCGTCGGGGCTGATCCGGTTGCTGACATCGAAGCCCACCCAGCCGAGGTCCGGCAGATGTACTTCCGCCCAGGCGTGGCTGGCGGTCTGGTCCTCGCTTTCGTTGAGCTTGAGATAGCCCGACACGTAGCGCGCCGGCAGGCCGTTCAGCCGGGCGGCCGACAGCATGATATGCGCATGGTCCTGGCAGACCCCGGCCGCACCTTCGAGCGCCTGGGCCGCGGTGGTGTCGGAATAGGTGATGCCGGCCTTGTAGGGGACCGCACTCAGGATCTCGGCGCTGAGTGCATGCAGGGCGGCGACGGAATGGTCGCCCTCGATGTCGCGGGCCAGCATCCTGATCCGCTCGTCCGGTTCGGTCATCGGCGTCTGGTGGCGAAAATGCCAGAGCGGGGCCACCCCGTAGACCGGGCCCAGGACGCCGGCGGTGTCGGCCGTCTCGACCTCTCCGCGCGCGGTCACCGACAGCACCGTCGTGCCGCGATCCACCAGCACGAGGTCCGTCCGGTTGCCGTGATGATCGTCGTAGGTCAGTTCCACCGTGCCGCCTTCGACGCTGACCTCCCAGGTCTTGACCCGCTGCATCCGGTTGTCGATCGGACGCAGGTGCAGCCGTTGCAGCGCGTAGGAGACAGGCTGGTCGTAGGTGTATTCGGTCGTGTGCTTGATCGTCAGATCCATGGCGCGGTCCTATCCGGTGAACTGGTAGTCCTGTTCGATCAGGCGACCCAGCGCGTTGTTGTCCCGGATGAACCCGGTAATGAACTGGTGCAGGCCCTCCTCGAAGATCGAGGAGATCTCGCGCCCGCGCAGGTTTTGGAGCATCTGGTCGGCGTGGTCATGGCTCTTGTGCCGCACGCCGTATTCGCGTTCCAGGTAGCCCAGGTTCTCGCAGGTCTGCTGGAGCGAGAACAGCAGGCTGCGCGGCAGGCGGGAATCGAGGATCAGGAACTTCGCGACCGAGCTTGCGGTCATGTCGTCCTCGTCCAGCCAGCGGAAGGCGCGGTGCGCGCTGACCGAGCGCAGGATCGTCTCCCACTGCACGTTGTCGAGGGACGAGCCCACGAAACTGGAGGACGGCAGCAGCGTGTAGTATTTCACGTCGATGATCCGCGCGGTGTTGTCGGCGCGTTCGATGAAGGTGCCGAGCCGGGCGAAGTCGTAGATGTCGTTGCGCAGCATCGTGCCGTGCAGCGCACCGCGCACCAGCGCCGACTGCTGACGGATCGTGTCGATCATCGCGGGCAGTTCGGTGTCGACGATCGGTTCCGCCAGAAGGTCCTTGAGGGACATCCAGTTGTCGTTGACGGCTGTCCAGACTTCGGTGGTCAACGCCGTGCGCACGGTGCGGGCGTTGTCGCGCGCCGATTTCACGACCGAGAGCACCGAGGAGGGGTTGTCGCTGTCGCGCAGCAGGAAGTCGATCACGTCGGCGGCTTCGAAACCGTCGTACTTGCGGCTGAAGTTCTGCGCGGCCCCCGCGGTGGTCGCGACGGATTTCCATTCGTTCGACTTGCCCTGGCTGCGGGTCAGCGCGATCCGGAACCCGGCCTCGATCAGGCGGGCGGTGTTTTCGGCGCGTTCGAGATTGCGGAACATCCAGTAGAGTCCGCCAGCGGTCTTTCCAAGCATATCAGTCCTCCAGCACCCAGGTGTCCTTGGTGCCGCCGCCCTGGCTGGAATTCACCACGAGGCTGCCTTCCTTCAGCGCGACCCGCGTCAGCCCCCCCGGCGTGATGTCCACGCCGCGCGGGCTGACCAGCGCGAAGGGGCGCAGATCGACGTGCCGCGGGGCCAGCCCCTGATCCACGAAGATCGGCACGGTGGACAGCGACAGGGTGGGCTGCGCGATGTAGTTGTTGGGGCGCGCGCGCAGCTTGTCGGCGAAATCCGCCAGTTCCTGCTTGCTGGCAGCTGGGCCCACGAGCATGCCGTAGCCGCCCGATCCGTGGACCTCCTTCACGACCAGTTCGGAAAGGTTGTCGAGCACGTAGGACAGGCTCTCGGGCTCGGAGCAGCGCCAGGTCTCGACGTTCTTGAGGATCGCGGCTTCGCCAGTGTAAAATTCCACGATGTCGGGCATGTAGCTGTAGATCGCCTTGTCGTCGGCCACCCCGGTGCCCGGCGCGTTGGCGATGGTGATGTTGCCCGCGCGGTAGACGTCCATGATCCCCGGCACGCCCAGCATGGAGGACGGGTTGAACGTCAGGGGGTCGAGGTACTCGTCGTCGACCCGGCGATAGAGCACGTCGATCCGACGGTAGCCTTCGGTCGTGCGCATGGCGATATGCCCGTCCATGACCTTCAGGTCATGACCCTCGACCAGTTCCGCACCCATCTGGTCGGCGAGGAAGCTGTGCTCGAAATAGGCCGAGTTGTAGATCCCCGGTGTCAGCACGGCCACGGTGGGCTTGCCCCGGCATCCCGAAGGTGCGCAGGCCGCAAGGCTGCGGCGCAGGGACTTGGGGTAGTCGCTGACCGGCTGCACCTTGATGCGGCTGAAGATCTCGGGGAACATCTGCAGCATCGTCTCGCGGTTCTCGAGCATGTAGCTGACGCCCGAGGGCGTGCGGGCATTGTCCTCGAGCACGAAGAAGTCATCCTCTCCGGTGCGGACGATATCGGTGCCGACGATATGGGTGTAGACGTCACCCGGGGGCGAGAAGCCCATCATCTGCGGCAGAAAGGCGTCGTTGTTGGCGATCAGCCCCTGCGGAATGCGGCCTGCGCGCAGGATTTCCTGCCGGTGATAGATGTCGTGCAGGAAGGCGTTGATCGCCCGCACCCGCTGGTCGATTCCCTTGGACAGCTTTTGCCACTGGCGTGCGGAGAGCACGCGCGGAACGAGGTCGAAGGGAATGAGCCGCTCCTGCGCGGCGCTTTCACCGTAGACGTTGAAGGTGATGCCGGTGCGGCGAAAGAACGCCTCGGCTTCCGCCGATTTCGATTCCAGCCGCGCGGGATCCTGACGGTCGAACCATTCGCGGTAGGCGGCATAAGGCGGGCGCACGCCGGAGGCCGGGTCGACCATCTCGTCGTAGAACTTTGAAGAATTATTCATTTCAGTGACCTTAGCGCGTCTTTTGAGGCACTCAATCCTTTTTAGCCGCCGGCGTGACCGAGACCGATTGTGCGACAAATTTGAGCGCGCCGAACCCGGTCAGGAACGAAACGTCAGCCGCATCGCGCCCGACGCCGCAGACGACCATCCGGTCGGGGGTGGACATGCCCGACGGATCGACGAGGTGCCAGCCGCCATCGAGGTAGACCTCGGCCACGGCGTGAAAGTCGGGTGGCGTCACCTCGGGCGAATAGACCGAGACGATCCGCGCGGGAATGGCGCTGCAGCGGCACAGGGCGATCAGCAGATGGGCGTAGTCGCGGCAGACCCCGCGACGGCTGTCGAACGTGTCCTGCGCCGTCGTCTCCGAATTGCTGGCGCCGTTGTCGTAGGTCAGGTTCGCGGTGATCCAGTCGGACATCGCCTTGACCTTGGCGCCCCCGTCGAGATGCGCGAAGTCGTCGAGGAAGTCCTCGAAGCCCGAGGCGCGGCAATAGCGCGAGGCCATCAGGTACTTGACGTCCTCGGCGTTGAGCTGAAAGTTCGGGGTGCGCGGCAGGGAGGCGATGTCGGCGCCGGTCCGTTCGACCGCGACACGCGCCTCGTAGGTCAGGTCCAGCCGATCCTCGACGTCCATCCAGATGCGGCTGCCGATGCCTTCTTCGCCCGCGATGTCACGCCAGGTGACGTGATCGGGCACATCGAAAAGCTCTTCGGTGACGACCTGGTGGGGGTCGGTCATGGCGCGGATCTGCAAGAGCACGGTCGTGCGCTGCGGGACATCGTAAGTCAGCTGAACGCGAATGTGGCAATCCACGGCGGGTCCTGTCCTGGGTCGGGGAAGTCGTTCAGGACTTACCTCGATCCCGGCAGGCGGCAAGCGTCAGATGTAAAGAATGTCGCGGAACACGTGGTGCACGATCCGGTCGCGGGACAGGCCCATGCGGGCAAGCTCGGCGTCCGACTTATCCTGCAACGCCTCGATCTGGGCGCTGCGGTCGTGGCTGTCCGCGTAGGTTTCCATCGCGGCGGCAAGTCCATGCAGCGCACGCATCAGCGCGTCGGTCGTGCGGGTCTTCAACGTCGGTGTCATGAAGGTCGTGGCGGTCATGAGAGTCCTTTCCCGGTGCATCGCACCGTAATCTGTCATCCTCCCTGACCTATCTATGACGCCCGCCGCGGTGCAGCACCACCGACGATGCCGCAACCCCGCGTCCCGCCATGCGAAGGGCTCAGCGCAGTTTGAAGCCGCGTCGCCCCAGGCGATGCGCGTTGGCGCGGGTCTTGGCCCGAAGCGGCTTCACGGCGGCCTGCATGATCTGATCGGGACGTTGACCGCTCATCGCGGCCAAGCCAGCGGCCTGCGCGGAGCGGGTCAGTGCCTCGGCCTTTTCGGAGACCATGCGCGCATTTTCGGACTTGGTGACGGACCACAGGCCGCCCATGCCCATCATGCGCATGGCGATGACCATCTGCGCCTCGGTCAGCATCAAGCCGACCTCCATATTCAGCTCGATCAGATCGAAGGGGGTGACGGCGCGCGGCATGAGGCAGGACCTTGGCGGGGGATCCGCCACTGGAAGGTATGCTGCACCGCAGAAAAGGGAAGGGGTCAGGCGCGGACCGGCGCTGCGCTTCGGCGGCTAACCGCCAGCAGCGCAAGGGTAGCGACGACGCCCACGACATTGATCACCAGGTGGCCGGGCCAGAGGCACGCCAGTCCCGCGGCCAGAGCGACGGCCCGCAAGGGCAGCCTCAGCCGCGCTTCCATGCAGCCCTGCAGGCCCGCCGCCAGCGCGTAGACACCAACGGTCGCAAAGCCGAAGACCGTCAGCACTTCCCCCCAGTCCCCGCTCAGCAAGGGCGTATAGGCAAAGAGCACCGGCACGATGTAAAGGCCCTTGGCCAGTTTCCAGCTCGCGACACCCGTCGCCATGGCAGGGGCCCGCGCGATGGCGGCGGCGGTGAAGGCCGCGAGGGCCACGGGGGGTGTCACGTTGCTGTCCTGGCTCAGCCAGAAGACGATCATGTGCGCCGAGAGCAGCGCCGCCGTCGCCGCCGCCGGGCTGACGACCAGATCGCGCAGGGGGGAGGCGACCTCCAGAGGCAACCCGTTGATCAGGGCCGTGGCCTCTCCACGGGCCATGGGGGCCATGATTGCTTCCATCGCCTGGGGCGCCCCCAGCATGAGGACGGCGCGGGCGGTCTCCGGCAGGTTGCCCGCCACCAGCGCGTCGATCACGAAGCGGTCCGCGATCATCCCCGCCAGCGCCGGGGCGGAGAGCGTGGCCAGAACGATGTAGGCGGCCGTGACCGGCAGGCCCATGCCCAGGATCAGGCTCGCCAGGCCGATCAGCACGATGGCGACCAGGATATTGCCGCCCGCCCAATCGGCGATCATCAGGCTGAAGGTGTTGCCGATCCCGGCCGTGGCGATCACGTTCACGATCAGCCCCACGGCGCAAAGCAGGACCGCCGTCAGGATCATGTTGCGCGTGCCCATTGCGAGCGCTTCGAAGACCGCCCGTGGCCCCATCGGATTGGCCGTGAGCCAGCTCGACGCGATCACGGCGAGAATGCCGAAGACGGCGGCGTAGGTTGGTGTGTATCCCGCCACCAGCATCCCGATCAGAAGCGCTATGGGGATCACGAAGCTCGCTCCGCCGCGACGGAAGGCGCTGCCGAGAGTCTGGCCGGTGTTCTCCATCGGGGGCAGGTCCGCGCGTTTGGCCTCGATCCGGACGAAGAAGGCGACGGAGAGGAAGTACAGCAGCGCGGGCAGGGCGGCGGCGGCGATGATCCGCTCGTAGGGGATCTGCGTGAAGGCGGCCATGACGAAGGCGCCCGCCCCCATGATGGGCGGCATCAACTGCCCTCCGGTGGAGGAGGCGGCTTCGACCCCGCCCGCGAACTTGGGACTGAAGCCGGCCTTCTTCATCAAGGGGATCGTGATGACGCCGGTGGAAGCCGTATTGGCTACCGCGGAGCCCGAGATCGTGCCCGTCAGCCCGCTGGCGATGACGGCCACGATGCCCGGGCCGCCGACCATCTTGCCCGCCACCGCGCGCGCGAGGTCGATGACGAAATCCCCGGCACCCGAGCGCAGCAGGAAGGCCCCGAAGATGATGAACAAGAAGACATAGGTCGAAGAGATCCGCGCAATCGACCCGAACATCGCGTCGTCGCCATAGATCGAGCGGAAGGCCACCGTCTCCACGCTCAGCCCCGGAAAGCGGAACACGCCGCCGACGAACTGGCCCCACCAGGCGACGTAGCTCAGCGCCAGCACGATCAGCGCCGGAATGATCCAGCCGGTCAGGCGACGCGTAAGCTCGATGGCGCCCGCCACGGCCACGGCGATCGCGGCCCAGTCCAGCGCACTCAGCTTCACGCCGCGGGCGTAGATCGCGGTTTCGGCCGAGGCGAGCCAGATCGCCGAGACGAGGATTGCCGTGCCGAGTACGGCGTCGGCGATCAGGCCTGCCCGGGAGTCCCTGGTGGCCGGACGCAGGGGGTAATAGAGGCACGCCAGGAGTCCGAAGAGGCCGAAATGCCAGGCGTTGCGCGTCAGCTCCGACACCACGGGGTCGAGGGCGACGTAGAGGTGCCCCAGGGCCACCATGGCGCAGATCACGCCGAGGATCGTCCCGCGCATGCCGGTAAACCGGCGCAGCGCGCCGTCGTCGCCTTCATCGGCCATCGCGATGTCCCCGCTCACTGGATGCATCGGGCGAGGCGGCCCGGCCCCGCCCGGAACCGGATCACTGACCGGGCATCAGCCGGCCGGGGATCTCGACACCCGCTTCCTGATAGTAGCGCACGGCACCGGGATGCAGCGGCAGCGGCAGGCCCGCGATGGCGGCGTCGAGGTTCATGGCGTTCGTCGCGGGGTGGATCGCCTGCAGGAAGGGCAGGTTTTCATAGATGGTCTTGGTGATCTGGTAGACGTCTTCCTCGGACACGTCGGCGCTGACGGCCAGGAAGTTCGGCTGGGCCACGGTCGTCACGTCCTCGGTCTGACCGCTGTAGGTGTTGGCGGGGATCGTGAACTCCGTCCAGAGCTCGCGCCCGCCGTCGGCCGCGGTCTGCTGTTCCGGCGTGAAGTCGAGCAGCGTGACGTCGTCGCCCGCCGAGGCGAAGAGCTGGCTGATCGCACCCACGGGCACGCCCGCCGGGATGCCGACGCCGCTGACCTGGCCGTTCTGCAAGGCCTCCGCACTCGGCCCGTAGCCGCCGTAGACCAGCTCGTAGTCGTCGACGCTGACACCCAGACCCTCCAGCAGCGCGGTGTTCGACCCCAATGTGCCGGAGTTCTGCGAGCCCAGCGCAACGGCGGAGCCCGCGAGGTTCACGAAATCCTCCATCGTGCCGGTTGCGGCCGCGTCGGAGGAGACGACAAAGTGCTCCACGTTCTGCCACAGCATAGACACCGAACGCATGTTCTCCTGCGGGCCGACCTCTTCCAGCGGACCGGTGCCCGAGGCCGCGTAATAGCCGTAAAGACCCTGCATGATTGCGAACTGCGCTTCGTCCTCGCGCAGCAGGCGGACGTTCTCACCCGATCCGGCGGAACTGATGGCCGACATGCCGATGCCCATGTCGGGCTGCAGCTTGACCTTGACCAGCGTGGAAAGCGCCACGCCGACGGGGTAGTAGGTGCCGCCCGTGGAGGCGGTCGCGAGGATGTAATCGGCGTTGTCCTGTGCGGCAAGCGGTGCGGCCCCAGCGATGGACAAGGCCACGGCGGTGGCGAACGTCGTCAGCGTCTTCATCGATCTCTCCCTGTTTCGCGTGACCCTTTTGCGGGCCATCGAAGGAAACTATGCGACAGGGGGGTGCATCGCACAAGCGTCGCGGCGCCGGGCCGCCGCCGCGTCGACATGTCCCTTGTGGTCCGCAATCGGCAGGCATACCTCCGGGCCGAACTTCTCAAGGGGACCTTGATCCATGACCTTCCTGATCCGCCTTCACGCCGGACTCGCCGCCACCCTGCTGCCGCTCGCGGCCATCGCGCATGACTACAGCGCAGGCGATCTCTCCATCGCACATCCCTTCGCCCGCAGCGTGCCGGCCACGGCGCAGACCAGCGCGGGCTACCTGACGATCGAGAACACCGGTGACACGCCCGATCGCCTGATCGCCGTTGAAGCCGACTTCCCGCGGGTCGAGATCCACAACGTCACGACCGGCGACGACGGCATGACGATGATGGAAAAGCAGGAGAACGGGATCGAGATCGCGCCCGGCCAGACGCTGGCCCTGTCCCCCGGCGGATATCACGTGATGTTCATGGGTCTGGACGACACCCCGCTCGAGGTCGGCGACGAGGTGCCAGCCACGCTGATCTTCGAGCGCGCCGGATCGGTCGAGGTGGTCTTCAACGTCGAGGACGTCGCGGCCAACGGGACTGCGGACCACGACAACATGGACCACGGCGAGATGGACCACGGGGACATGGATCACGACGATATGCACCGCGACAACATGGATCACGACGGCATGGGCTCCGACACGATGGAGCCCGACGCCGCGGCCTCGGAGTAATTCCGCGTCACGGCACATCGCGGCGCGGCGACAGGTCGTCGCAGCACTGGACCCCGAGCGGGAAACGGCTACTTCATCGTCACACGCATATTCGTCCACCCAGGAGGACATCATGAAGATCACCACGCTTGCCGTCGCCATGACGGCCCTTGCCGCTCCGGCCTTCGCGCAAAGCGCCGTCGAAGCCTCTGGCGACGCGGCGGAAGGGGAGCAGCGGTTCCAGCGCCAATGCATCGCCTGCCACGTCATCCAGGACCCCGAAACCGGCGAGGTTCTGGCCGGTCGCAGCTCTCGCGTCGGGCCAAATCTTTACGGGGTCGCGGGCCGCCAGTTGGGCACCGTCGAGGGGTTCAACTACAGCGATGCCCTCGTGGAACTGGGTGAAACCGGTCAGGTCTGGACCGAAGAGGCCTTCGTCGGCTACGTGCAGGATCCCACGGGCTGGCTGCGCGAGGAACTCGATGACCGCCGCGCGCGCGGCAAGATGGCCTATCAGGTGCGCGACGAGCAGGACGCCTACGATCTTTATGCCTATTTCGCGACCTTCGGGGCGGAGGCGCAGTAAGCATCACCGGGGTCGGCCCGGTTCGCTTGCATCGAACAGCAAGGGCCGTGTCCGAAAGGGCGCGGCCCTCTGTCTTGATAGCCCCTGCATATCTGCCCGGCAGTCAGGCTGGACGGTCGGTCGGACGCGCCTAGGTAGCGATGCGCACCAGCAAGGATATCCGTCGTGAGCCTGACCCTGTTCTTCATCTTCCTCGCAGCCAGTGCCGCGGCGGCGTCGACAGGTGTGCTTTTTCCCACCGGGGAATGGTACAAATCCTTGCGCAAGCCCGCCTGGACGCCACCGAACTGGGCTTTCCCGGTGGTCTGGATCACGATTTATCTGCTGATCGCCTTCGCCGGCGCGCGGGTGGCGATGGTCCCTGGGGCCGGGCTCGCCATGGCGTTCTGGGCGGCGCAGATCGCGCTCAATGCGGTCTGGACGCCGGTGTTCTTCGGTCTGCGGCATTGGCGTGCGAGCCAGGTCGTCGTGGTGTGCCTTTGGGTGGCGGTACTGGGCGCGTTGGTCACGCATATCATGATCGACCTCTGGGCCGGGCTGGCCTTCGTGCCTTACCTTCTGTGGGTGACCGTCGCGGTGGCACTCAACCGCAAGGTCGTCACGCTCAATCCCGGTCAAAAACCGCTGGAGATTCACAAGCTCTAGGGTTGCAAGCGGCGCGCGGTGCGTGTCCTGTCGCGGCATGACCGACACAGCCGCCATCCGCACGCCCGACGTGCCCGCACCCGAAGCCTTCACCGATGCGAAGGCAGCCGTCGCGCGATTGATCTCACTTTACGACACGGCCGCCGGGTTCCTGACCGAACACTTCCAGCACGCGCTGGAAACGGGCCGTACGGAGGGTCGCGTGCGGGCTTTCTATCCGCAGGTGCGCCTGACGACGACGAGTCACGCGCGGCTGGACAGCCGCCTGTCCTTCGGCCACGTGGCGGAGCCCGGGACCTATGCCACCACGATCACGCGGCCCGATCTCTTCGCGAACTACCTCGAACAGCAGTTGGGGCTGTTGATGGCCTGTCACGAGGTGCCGGTGACGGTCGGCGTGTCCGACACGCCGATGCCCGTGCATTTCGCCGTCGCGCGCGACGAGCGGATCGTCGTCCCACAGGACGGTGCCGCCGATTTCACGCTGCGCGATGCCTTCGATGTCCCGGACCTGTCGACGACCCACGACGCGATCGTCAACGGCGCGGGGTTCCACTTTCCCGACGGCGCGCGCCCCCTGGCCCCCTTCACCGCGCAGAGGATCGACTACTCCCTGGCCCGCCTGTCGCATTATACCGCGACCGACGCGGCGCATTTCCAGAACCACGTCCTGTTCACCAACTACCAGTTCTACGTCGAGGAATTCGAGGCCTACGCCCGCGCGGCCCTGGCCGATCCCGACAGCGGCTACACCTCCTTCGTCGCCCCCGGCAACGTCGAGATCACGCAGGCCGACACGCCGCTGCCTACGACCGTGAAGACGCCGCAGATGCCGACCTATCACCTCAAGCGCGCGGGCGGGGCGGGGGTCACGCTGGTCAATATCGGGGTCGGCCCCTCGAACGCCAAGACGGCCACGGACCATATCGCCGTGCTGCGTCCGCACGCCTGGCTGATGGTCGGGCACTGCGCAGGCCTGCGCAACAGCCAGCGGCTGGGCGATTTCGTGCTGGCCCACGCCTACCTGCGCGAGGATCATGTGCTCGACGACGACCTGCCGGTCTGGGTCCCGATTCCCGCGCTGGCCGAAATCCAGATCGCGCTCGAGGACGCGGTCGAGGAGGTCACGGCGCTCGAAGGGTTCGAGCTCAAGCGGATCATGCGCACGGGCACCGTCGCCACCATCGACAACCGCAACTGGGAGCTGCGCGACCAGTCCGGCCCCGTGCAACGGCTGAGCCAGTCCCGGGCCGTGGCGCTCGACATGGAAAGCGCCACCATCGCGGCCAACGGGTTCCGCTTCCGCGTTCCCTACGGCACGCTGCTTTGCGTCAGTGACAAGCCCCTGCACGGAGAGCTGAAGTTGCCGGGCATGGCGACGGATTTCTATCGCGGTCAGGTGGCGAACCACCTCAAGATCGGGATTCGCGCGATGGAGAAATTGCGCGAAATGCCGCTCGAACGCATCCACAGCCGCAAATTGCGCAGCTTCGAAGAGACCGCCTTCCTGTGAAATTGGACAAAACCCTTAAAAACAGGGGATCCGACGGGATTTGGGCTTGTCAGGCGCGACTATTCTTGGTGGTCTGCCACCACATGACGTAACACCCATGGCACCGGCCGTTCGCGGCGCAAACAAAAGGAAACAACATGGCAGTCAAACCGATGACCAAGGCTCAGCTTGTCACCAAGCTGTCCGAAAAGACCGACATGGACAAGAAGTCCGCGACCGCAGCTCTCGAAGCCGTGACCGACATCATCACCGAGGAAGTCTCCTCTGGCGGTGCCGTGACCCTTCCCGGCGTCGGCAAGATCTACTGCCGCGAGCGCCCCGAGCGCATGGTGCGCAACCCCGCCACCGGCGAGCAGATGAAGAAGGACGCCGACAAGGTGGTCAAGATGACCATCGCCAAGGCGCTCAAGGACAGCGTGAACGAGTAAGCACGCGTTCCATCGCATCGAAGGGGTCGCACCGCAGGGTGCGGCCCTTTTTCGTTTCCGGACAGCCGCGACATCTTGTGATTCCGGATCCGTCTGCGCAGGGTCCGGCCATGGACATCAAAGCGATCTTTCTGGGCGTGGCCTTTGCCGCGATGTGGTCATCGGCCTTCACCTCGGCGCGGGTCATCGTCGAATACGCGCCGCCGCTCACGGCGCTGACCGCCCGCTTCGCGTTGTCGGGCATCGTCGCCTGCGCAATCGCCTTCGCCATGGGCCAGCACGCGCGGCTGACCCGCCAGCAGTGGCGGGCGGTTCTGATCTTCGGGGTCTGCCAGAACGCGCTCTATCTGGGCATGAACTTCATGGCGATGCGCACGGTGGAGGCCTCGCTGGCCTCGATCATCGCCTCGACGATGCCGCTGATGGTCGGGCTCGCGGGCTGGCTGGTCTTCGGCCGTCGCCTGCCGAAGCTCGGTACGTTGGGATTGATCGTGGGTTTCGTGGGGGTCGCCATCATCATGTCGGCGCGACTTGGTGCCGGCAGCGATCCAGTGGGCATGTTGCTGTGCATCGCCGCCGCCGTGTCGATCACCGTTGCCACGCTGGCGATGGCCGGGGCCAGCTCCGGCGGCAATCTGATGATGATCGTGGGCCTTCAGATGTGGGTGGGGGCCCTGTGCTGCGTGGTCCCGGCGGTTCTGTTCGAGACCCACAGCTTCGATCTGTCCGCCCCCCGCCTCTGGGTCGCCTTTGGCTATACGGTCCTGGTTCCGGGCGTGCTGGCGACATTGGTCTGGTTCTGGCTGGTGGATCGGATCGGCGCGGTGAAGGCCGCGACGTTCCATTTCCTCAACCCGTTTCTCGGGGTGCTGATCGCGGCCCTGCTGCTGGGGGAGGGTATCCGCGGGACCGACATGCTGGGCGTCGCGATCATCGCGGCGGGCATCCTCGCGGTGCAGCTGAGCAAACAGACCGCGAGTCCCACACCCAAGCCGCCCGCCGCCTGAAGCGGGTCGTCAGCCGATCCGGCCGCGCGCGCCGCCGGTCTGGCCGCGATCCAGCAGGATATGATCCAGAAGCACGCAGGCCATCATCGCCTCGCTCACGGGGACGGCGCGGATGCCGACGCAGGGGTCGTGGCGGCCTTTCGTCACGACCTCGGTCGGGGTGCCGTCGATCCGGATCGAGGCACGCGGCGACAGGATCGAGGACGTCGGCTTGACCGCGAAGCGCACCACCACGTCCTGGCCCGTGCTGATTCCGCCGAGGATCCCGCCCGCGTGATTGCTGGAATAGGTCAGCCCGTCTTCGCCCATGAAGATCTCGTCGGCGTTGTCGCGCCCCGTGAGGGCCGCGGCGGCCATGCCTTCGCCGATCTCCACACCCTTCACGGCATTGATGCTCATCATCGCGGCGGCAAGATCGGTGTCGAGCTTGGCGTAGATCGGCGCCCCGATGCCGGCGGGGACGCCGCGGGCCACGACCTCGATGACGGCACCGACAGAGTTATGGTCGTCCTTGCGCAGCCAGGTCAGGTAGTCCTCCCACTCTGCCGCGGCGACCGGGTCGGGGCACCAGAAGTCGTTCCGCCCGATCTGATCCCAGTCGAAGCGGGCGCGGTCGATCGTCTTCTCGCCCATCTGCACCATGTAGCCGGTCACCTGCACCCCGTGCGCGACCGTGCCGAGGGCCTGCCGCGCCACGCCGCCCGCGGCCACCCGCGCCGCCGTCTCGCGGGCGGAGGACCGGCCCCCGCCGCGCGGATCGCGCAGACCGTATTTCTGGTGGTAGGTGATGTCGGCATGGCCGGGGCGAAAGGTGTTCAGGATGTCGCCGTAGTCCTTCGACCGCTGGTCGGTGTTGCGGATCATCAACTGGATCGGCGTGCCGGTCGTCCGCCCTTCGTAGACGCCCGAAAGGATCTCCACCGCGTCGGGTTCGTTGCGCTGCGTCGTGTTGCGGTTCTGACCGGGGCGGCGCTTGTCGAGCCATTGCTGGATGTCGGCTGGCTCCAGCGGCACACCGGGCGGGCAGCCGTCCACGGTGGCCCCGAGGGCGGGGCCGTGGCTTTCACCCCAGGTGGTGAAACGGAAGAGATGACCGAAGGTGTTGAACGACATGGGCGCGCTTTCTTGTTCCGTGCCCGAGGTATCGCAACGCTGCCCCGCTGTCCAACGCGACCCGTGGCACGCAAAGATCACTTGGTGAAACGGCCGAATCCATGCAACGATTTTGTAATGGTTTCGTAAAGGAGCTTTGGCATGGCCGATTCGACCGCAGAGACGACGGGAGGGGGCGGAATGTCCCTGACGTCGAAGATCATGATCGCGATGGGCCTTGGCATCGTGGTCGGCGTGATCCTCAACACGATCGACAACGATTTCCTGAACACTCAGATTGTCGCGGGTTTCTTCGGGATGATCGGGACGATGTTCGTCAACGCCCTGAAGATGCTGGTCGTCCCGCTGGTGTTCTTCTCGCTGCTGGGCGGCGTGACCGGGATCGGCGACATCCGCGTGCTGGGCCGGGTCGGTTCGAAGAGCTTCGGGCTGTACCTGTTCACCACGGCGCTCGCGATCACCGTGGCGCTGGTGCTCGCGACGCTGATCGGGCCCGGTCGGGGTTTCGACATGACGGGGATCGACGTCAGCGGGATCAACGCGGCAGAGGCGCCGACGGTCTGGGCCGTCTTCGCCGCCATCGTTCCGACCAACCCGATCCAGGCCTTCGCCAGTGGCGAGATGCTGCAGGTGATCTTCTACACGGTGGTCCTGGGCATCGCGGTGCTGATGCTGGGCGGCCGGTCGAAACCCTTCATCGAGGCCTGCGACTACATGAACGAGGTGATGATGAAGATCGTCGACCTCGTGATGCGCGCAGCACCCTACGGTGTCTTCGCGCTGATCGCCAAGACCTTCGCCGAACAGGGCATCGGCCTTTTCTTACCGGTCCTGGCCTATGTGGTGACGTTGGTGGCGGCGCTGATGATCCACCTCTTCATCACCTTGCCGACGCTGCTCAAGACGCTGTCGGGACTGAACCCGATCACCTTCATGAGGAAGATGCGCCCGGCGCAGATCTTCGCCTTTTCGACCGCGTCGTCGAATGCCACCATTCCCATCACCTACCAATGCGCGACCGAGCGGGTGGGCTGTGACAAGAGCGTCGCCTCGTTCTGCATTCCTTTCGGGGCGACGATCAACATGGACGGCACGGCGATCATGCAGGGCGTGGCAACCGTGTTCCTGGCCAATGTCTACGCCATCGACCTTGGCCTTGCGGGCTATGTCACGGTGATCGGCATGGCGGTCCTGGCCTCGATCGGGACGGCGGGCGTGCCTGGCGTGGGCCTTGTGATGCTCACGATGGTCCTGGGCCAGGTCGGCCTGCCGATCGAGGGGATCGCGATCATTCTGGGCGTCGACCGGCTGATGGACATGATCCGAACGGCGGTGAACATCACCGGCGATGCGATCGTGACCTCGATCGTGGCCAAGGGCGAAGGCAAGATCGACCTCGCAGTCTTCGAGAACCCCGATGCCGGGATCGAGACGTCGGCGGACGCCCAGTTGCCGCACGAGGCCATCGCCTGAGCGCGATCGATCCGACGCCGGACCGGAAAGGGGCCGCCCGTCGCTGCGGCCCCTTTTCATTCCGAAGGTCCCGTCCTAGGTGTGGGGCACCTCGGGGGGCCCAATCGGGCTGAGATGCGCAAGCGGACCCGTTGAACCTGAACCGGTTAAGACCGGCGGAGGGAAGGTCCGGCATGATGTCGTCCCCAAATCCGCCCGTCGCATTGGAGGATGACATGAAAACCACTCTCGCAAGCGTCGCGGCCCTGTTGATCGCCAGCCCCGCTCTGGCACAGACACCCACGCTCAACGTCTATACCTATGACAGCTTCACCTCCGAATGGGGGCCCGGTCCCGCGATCGAGGAGGCCTTCGAGGCCGAATGCGGCTGCGATCTCGTCTTCACCGGCGCAGGCGACGGAGCCGCGCTGCTGGCGCGCCTGCAACTCGAAGGGGCAAGCACCGACGCAGACGTGGTGCTGGGGCTCGATACGAACCTGACCGCCGCCGCGCGCGACACCGGCCTTTTCGCGCCCCACGGCGTCACGGCGGACCTGTCGCTGCCGGTCGACTACGAGGACGACACCTTCCTGCCGTTCGACTGGGGCTATCTCGCCTTCGTCGCGGACAAGGATACGCCGCCCGCGCTGTCGTTCATCGAGTTGGCCAACAGCGACCTGTCCATCGTGATCCAGGATCCGCGGTCATCCACCCCCGGTCTTGGCCTTCTGATGTGGGTCGAGGCGGTCTTCGGTGACGAGGCCGGTGACGTCTGGGCGGATCTGGCCGACAATATCGTGACCGTGACCCCGGGCTGGACCGAGGCCTACAACCTCTTCCTGGAAGGCGAGGCGGACGCGGTTCTGTCCTACACCACCTCGCCCGCCTACCACCTGATCGGCGAGGACGACGACACCAAGACCGCATGGGCCTTCGAGGAGGGCAACTACCTGCAGGTCGAGGTCGCGGCAAAGCTCGCCCAGACCGATGTGCCAGAGCTTGCGGACCAGTTCATGGCCTTCATCACGACGGACGCGTTCCAGTCGGTGATTCCCACGACCAACTGGATGTATCCCGCGACCGACATCGACCTGCCCGATGGCTTCGAAACGCTGACGGTGCCTGGGAGCGGTATCCTTCTGAGCGCGCAGGACGCCGCGGATCGGCGTGACGCGGCGCTGGACACGTGGCGCAGCGCGCTGTCGCGTTGATCCCGGCGGGGCTGGCGGCGGCGCTGATCCTGGCGCTGACGCTGGCCCCGCTGGCCGCCGTCGGGTCGCGGGCCGAAGCGGGCGCGGGTCTTGGCGCGGGCGATTGGGCCGCGATCCGCTTCACGGTCTGGCAGGCGGTGGTCTCCGCCGTGGTCTCGGTCGGGCTGGCGGTCCCCGTGGCCCGGGCGCTGGCGCGTCGTCGCTTTCGCGGGCGCGGCGCACTTGTGATGCTGCTGGGTGCACCCTTCCTGCTGCCGGTCATCGTTGCGGTCTTGGGGCTGCTCGCCGTCTTCGGGAGGGGCGGGCTTCTGAACGCGGGGATCGTCGCATTAGGCGGCGCCCCCGTAAGCATCTACGGTGCGGGAGGCGTCATTCTTGCGCATGTCTTCTTTAACCTGCCGCTGGCGGTGCGCATCCTGCTGCAAGGCTGGCTCGACATCCCAGCGGAACGGTTCCGGCTGGCCGCACAACTCGACGCCCCCATCTGGTCGCTTCTGGAACGCCCGATGCTGGCGCGCGTGGTGCCTGGGGCGGCCCTGGTGATCTTCCTCATCTGCCTGACCAGCTTTGCGGTGGCGCTCACGCTGGGCGGCGGCCCGCGTGCCACCACGGTCGAGCTTGCGATCTACCAGGCAATCCGTTTCGATTTCGACCTTGGCCGCGCGGCGCTTCTGGCGCTGGTGCAGGTGGCGCTTTGCGTGGTGGCGGCGGTCCTGGCGTTCCGCCTGACGGTGATCGAGCCGGTGGGCAGCGGGCTCGATCGCACGGTCGCCCGCTGGGACAAGAGCCCGTGGGACTGGCTCTGGCTGGCGGCGGTCAGCCTGTTCCTGATCGCGCCGCTTGCGATGGTGGTGTGGCGCGGGATCCCGGGTCTTGCGGATCTGCCGTCGAGCGTCTGGGCCGCGTCCGGTCGCTCGATCGCGGTGGCCCTGGGGGCGACGGTGCTGTCGCTGGCTCTTTCGTTCGCGCTGGCCTTGCGTGGCGGGATCTGGATGCAGGGGATCGGCGTGCTGCCGCTGGCCTCCAGCGCGCTCGTGATGGGGACGGGATTGTTCGTGATGGTCTATCCCTTCGTGAACCCCACGCGGCTGGCGCTGGCGGTCACCTTGGCGGTGAACGCGGTTCTGGCGCTGCCGTTCGGTCTGCGGGTACTTGCGCCTGCCGTGCGGGACGTGCGCGAAGGCTACGGGCGGCTTGCCGCCAGCCTGGGGCTGACCGGCTGGGCAGGCGTGCGGATCGTGATGTTGCCACGCCTGCGACGCCCGCTGGGCTTCGCCGCCGGGCTCACGTTCGCGCTGTCGATGGGGGATCTGGGCGTCATCGCGCTTTTCGCCACCGATGCGCAGGAAACCCTGCCGCTGGCGATGTACCGCCTGATGGGCGCCTACCGGATGGAGGCCGCCGCCGGGGCGGCGCTCCTCTTGCTGGCGCTATCACTCGGCGGCTTCTGGATCTGCGATCGGGGAGGGCGCATCGATGCTGACCTTTGACGATGTCACGCTGTCGCAAGGCGCCTTCACCCTGAGGGCCGACTGGCAGGTCGCGCCGGGTCTTACGGCGGTGATCGGTCCGTCCGGGGGCGGAAAATCGACGCTTCTTTCGGCGGTGGCGGGTTTCCTGACGCCCACGCGGGGCCGGATCCTCTGGAAGGGACAGGACCTCGCGGGCCAGGCGCCGGGTGGGCGGCCCGTTTCGATGCTGTTCCAGGACAACAACCTCTTCCCGCATCTGACCACCTCCCAGAATGCGGGCCTTGCGCTTGGCCCCCGCCTGAAGCTGAACGACGACGAGGCCGCCCGCGTCGAAGAGGCGCTTTCGCGGGTCGGATTGACGGGGCTCGGCGGGCGCAAGCCCGGCGCGCTTTCCGGTGGGCAACAGGGACGCGCGGCCCTTGCGCGGGTCCTGCTGTCGGACCGGCCCGTCGTGCTGCTGGACGAGGCTTTCGCCGCCCTCGGTCCCGCCTTGCGGGTCGAGATGCTGGCGCTCGTGCAAACGACGCTGGTGGCCGCCGGGCGCACCGTCTTGATGGTCACCCACGATCCGCGCGACGCCAAGGAGCATGCGCAGACCGTGGTTCTGGTCGCCGACGGCGTGGCCCACCCGCCCCGAGATACGGCGGAAATCTTTGCTGATCCCCCCGAGGCCTTGCGCGCCTATCTGGGCTGACATCCAGACCATCCGCCCCCAGGCACCGGCTGCACGCGCACCCGTCTGCCGGAATGCAAAAGGCCCGCCGGTGAGGGCGGGCCTTCGCGGGTCATTTGTTCAGGCAGCTCAGTCTTCGAGCTTCTTCTTGTGCGGCGCCCAGATCTTCTTGTTGGTCAGATAAAGCAGGCCCGAAAGCACCAGCAGGAAGATGACGCCGGTGAAGCCGGCTTCCTTGCGAGCGGTCATCTTGGGCTCTGCCGCCCACATCAGGAAGGCCGCGACGTCCATCGCCTCGTCTTCGAGCGAATTGGAATGCCCGTCGTCGTAATCGATGTCCTCGCCCAGCAGCGGCGGCGGCATGCTGATCCAGCTGCCGGGCACCGTGTGGTGACCATGATCGTCCTTGCAGGCGTCGGGGAAGCCGCCGTTGGCGAAGCTGACGTTGTAGTAGCCGTCCATCGGGGTTTCCATCTCGAGCGCGCATTCGGGCTCTTCGTGGTAGCCGGTCATCAGCGAGGCGATGTATTCCGCCCCACCCATGCCCTTGAATAGCTGTGCGAGCCCGGTTCCGTGCGGCCCGTGGAAGCCCGCGCGGGATTTCGCCATCAAGGACAGGTCCGGGGCGTTGGCAACGTTGCTGCCCGGGAAGTAATCCGCGGGGGCGGCCGGACGGTAGTCGCCCTGCCCGTCGGCGAGCGCTTCGTCGAAGACCTCGAAGTTCTGGGCATAGGCGCGCATCTGATCTTCGGGAAGGGCAGGGCCGTTCTCGTCGTGCAGCGTGCGGAACGAGACACGTTCCAGCCCGTGACAGGCGGCGCAGACTTCGGTGTAGACCTTCAGGCCGCGCTGCAGCTGGTTTGTGTCGTAGGCACCGAAGATGCCCTCGAAGGGGAAGTCGTAATCGACGATCTCGACCTCTTCCGAGGCGGCATGCGCCGCCCCGATGCCGAGGCTGAGGGCCGTGACGGCGGTCAGTGAAAGTGTGCGAAACATAAATCTAGTCCTATCGTCTTTCACTCGGCCGGGTTCACGAGGGTCTTCGTGCCGCCGGTCTTGGAGTCGTAGTGGGCTGCGAAGTCGTCCTCGATCGTGGCGGGGATCGGCAGCGGCTTCTCGAGCACGCCGAGCAGCGGCAGGATCACCAGGAAGTAGGCGAACCAGTAGGTCGCCGCGATCAGCGAGATCCAGTCGTAGGGGAAGTCCGTCGGCTGCGCACCGACCCACATCAGCACGATGAAGTCGACCACCAGCAGCGAGAACCACCACTTGAACGTCGGGCGGTAACGGCCCGACCGGATCGACGAGGTGTCGAGCCAGGGCGCCAGCGCCATGACCGCGATCGCGCCGAACATCGCCAGCACGCCGAAGAACTTGGCGTCCACGATGCCGAAGGTGACGAAGTTCACGATCTGCACGACCCAGACGTCCGCGGTGAAGGCCCGCAGGATCGCGTAGAACGGCAGGAAGTACCATTCCGGCACGATGTGGCTCGGCGTCGCCAGCGGGTTTGCCGGGATGTAGTTGTCCGGGTGGCCCAGGTAGTTCGGCATGAAGCCCACGATGGCCATGAACACGGCAAGGATGATCGCCAGTGCGAAGAGGTCCTTGATCACGAAGTAGGGCCAGAAGGGCAGGGTGTCCTTGGCGGCCTCTTCCTTCGAGGTGCGGCGCACCTCGACCCCGGTGGGGTTGTTGTTGCCGGTCGTGTGGAAGGCCCAGATGTGCACGATCGTCAGGCCCAGCAGGATGAAGGGCATCAGGTAGTGCAGCGAGAAGAAGCGGTTCAGCGCGGGCTGGCCGACGGCGGAGGCACCCAAAAGCCAGGTCTGCAGCGATTCGCCCACGAAGGGGATCGCGCCGAAGAGGCCGGTGATCACGGCCGTGCCGTGGAACGACATCTGACCCCAGGGCAGCACGTAGCCCATGAAGGCGGTGCCCATCATCAGCAGGTACATCAGCATGCCGATGATCCAGGTGACCTCGCGCGGGGCCTTGTAGTTGCCGTAATAGAGGCTGCGGAAGATATGCAGGTAGACGGCCACGAAGAACAGCGACGCTCCGTTGGCGTGGAAGTAGCGGATCATGTGCCCGCCGTTCACGTCACGCATGATGTGCTCGACGCTTGCGAAGGCCATGTCGACATGCGGGACGTAATGCATGACCAGCACGATGCCCGTGATGATCTGCAGGACCAGCGTGAAAGTCAGGACGATGCCCCAGATCCACATCCAGTTCAGGTTCTTGGGCGTGGGGATCATCAGCGTGTCGTAGGCGATGCCGAGGATCGGCAGACGCTTGTGCAGCCACTTCTCTCCGCCGGAGGAGGGTTCGTAATGGTCGTGCGGGATGCCAGCCATGTGGGGTCTCCTTAGCCGAGTTCGATGGTGGTGGGGTCGACGAAGGCGGCGACCGGCACGGGAAGGTTGCGCGGGGCGGGCCCACGGCGGATACGGCCCGCGGTATCGTAGTGGCTGCCGTGGCAGGGGCAGTACCAGCCGCCGAAGTCACCTTGTTCGCCCAGCGGGACGCAGCCGAGGTGCGTGCACACACCCATCTGCACCAGCCACGCGCCCTCGGGTGCGTCGGAGCCTTCGGGCGTCGGCAGGGCGCGGTTCTCGTCCAGGGCGGGCTCCGCCCCGGCGAGGTTGGCGTTCTCGGCGTTCTGGTCGGGCAGCGAGGAGACGTCGACGGCGCGTGCCTGCTCGATCTCGGCCGCGGTGCGATACCGGATGAAGACGGGCTTGCCTTGCCACAGCACCGTGAGCTGACTGCCTTCGGCGACGCCGGAGACATCGACCCGGATCGACGCCAAAGCCTGCACGTCTGCCGAAGGGTTCATCTGGTTCACCAGCGGCCAGACGGCTGCGCCGACGGCGACGGCGCCCGCCCCAGCGGTGGCGTAATACAGAAAGTCGCGGCGTGTGCCCTGGTGGTCTTCTGCGTGTGACAAGGGTGTTCTCCGTTCTGGGGTGGGTGCAGCGCACCCGCGGTCCTATCGTCGGCGGGAACCCGCCATCCGGTTGGGCGTTGTTTAGCCCGCACGGCCCCGCCCGTCCAGCGGACAATCCGGCGCAGGTCCGCCTTGTGTTGCAGGCCCGCAGGGGGCGTTCTCAGGCCTCGGGCGGCGCCGTCTGCTGCATGGCGGGGCGCATGGCGAAACTCTCGTGCCAGCGGGCGAGGGCCGTATGTCCGGCGCGCCAGCCCCGCCCGTCGTGGCGCAGGTCCAGGTAGGACAACGCGCAGGCGGCGGCGATCTGGCCCATGTCGAGCGGACCGGAGAGGTGGCTGATCCAGCGATCCTCCAGCGCCGCGACCGCCCGGTCGATCCTGGCCCATTGCCCTTCGATCCAGTCGGTCGACCGGTGCTCCGCCGGGCGGAATTTCGTCTCGTAGAACATCGAGACCGCCGATTCCATGATCGCGTCGGCGGTGGCCTCCAGCGTGAGCACCTCCCACAGGCGGGTCGCGGGGTAGAGGTCGGTCCCCGCGTGCTCGTCGAGGAACCGGCAGATCACCCGGCTGTCGTAGATCGCGGGGCCATGGGTGCGCAGCAGCACGGGGATCTTGGCCGCCGGGTTGGCGGCGGCCACGCCGGCATCGGTCCGTGCGGGGGTGGTGGCGACCGTGATCTCCTCCACGGCGTCAAGCAGGTTCGCCTCGCGCAGAAGGACGCGGCACTTGCGCACGAAGGGCGAGGTGGGGGACATCATCAGTTGCATGGGCAGAGCTCCTTCAAGTCGAGTTTGCGCGGGCTTTGCCTGCGTGAAAAGAGGTTTCGTGCCGAAACCACTTCGCCTCCGGCGGGAGTTTATCCTGCCAGATGAAGTGGACGGCCCTTCAGGGCTCCGGCGGGGTGCGCATAAGGCGCGCGAGGTCGTCAAGCGCCTGGCCGTGGCCGTCCGCGATACGATCGGCAGCAGCGCGGCGGGCGGCTTCGGGCTTGTTTTGTCCCAGTTTCCAGGTGCTGTCGACATCGGTGATCGCCAGGCGGACCGGGACGATCTGGCGCATCATGCGCTCCAGCACCAGGGGCGTCATCTTGGTGGTGGTCCAGGGGCGTTTGGGAAGACGCGCTTCGAAATGTTCCGTCTCGCGGTCGAGCAAGTCGCGCAAGGCGTCGGGGGACAGCGGGTGCAGCGTGCCGGTCAGGTGCACCGCGACATAGTTCCAGGTCGGCACCTGGTCGGGCAATCCATACCAGTCCGGCGAGACATAGGCGTCCGGTCCGGCGACCGCGAGCCGCGCCGGAACCATGCCCAGCCGCGCGATCGGGTTCGATCGCACGAGGTGCAGATCGGCGCTCTTTCCATTTTCGGCGAGCAGGAAGGGCACGTGTGCGAGATGCGGCACCGGATCGCCGTTCACGCAGAGCGTGCCGAAGGCCCGGTCGCGGGCAAACGCGAGGCTCCGTTGGGCATCGGTGCCACGGAAGGCGGGGTTGGGGTGCATCAGGCGACCAGTTGGCCGTCCTGCACGGCGCGGATCGTGGCCGGAACGATCTGCCCCACCGGCCGATCGGTGTCGAATCGGACTTCGGCGAACTGCGCGGTGCGGCCCATGCGGGGGTTTTCCATCAGAACGTCATGCGCGCGGCCCACCTGCGCGGCCAGATGGCGCGCGACGGCCTGGTCTCCGGCGGCGCGCAGGCGGGCGGCGCGCGCCTTGATCGCGGGGCCGGGGACGGCGGGCATTCGGGCGGCGGGCGTGCCGGGACGCGGAGAATAGGGGAAGACGTGCAGCCAGGTCAGGTCCGCCTCCTCGACCAGGGCGAGGGAGTTGTCGAAGGCCGCCTCGGTCTCCGTCGGGAAGCCCGCGATGATATCGGCGCCGAAGGTCATGTCGGGACGCAGTCGCCGCGCCTCCTCGACGAAACGCAGGGCATCGTCGCGCAGGTGGCGGCGCTTCATGCGCTTGAGGATCAGATCGTCGCCGTGTTGCAGCGACAGGTGCAGGTGCGGCATCAGGCGCGGCTCGGTCGCGATGGCCTGCATGAGCGCCGCGTCCACTTCGATGCTGTCGATCGAGGAAATTCGCAGCCGCGGCAGGTCCGGCACCAGCTTGAGGATGCGCAGCACGAGATCCCCCAGTCGCGGGGCGGCGGGCAGGTCGGCTCCCCAGGACGTCAGGTCGACACCGGTCAGCACGACCTCCTGGAAGCCGCGGTCGACGAGGCGCTTGATCTGGTCGACGACCACGCCGGCGGGGACCGACCGCGAGTTTCCGCGCCCGAAGGGGATGATGCAGAACGTGCACCGGTGATCGCAGCCGTTCTGAACCTGTACATAGGCCCGGCTGCGCGTGCCGAAGCCGTCGATCAGGTGGCCCGCGGTTTCGCGCACCGACATGATGTCGTCGACCTGCACGGCCTCGGTCTGGCCGATGAGGTCGGGGGCGAGGTCGGCCCAGGTCTCGGGCGCCATCTTCTCGGTATTGCCGATGACGCGGTCGACCTCCGGCATCGCGGAAAAGCTGCCGGGATCGGTCTGGGCCGCGCAGCCGGTGACGATCAGCGTGGCGTCCGGGTGCGCCCGGCGCAGCTTGCGGATGTCCTGCCGGGCCTTGGCGACGGCCTGGGAGGTCACGGCGCAGGTGTTGACCACGACGGCGTTCGTCACCCCGGCGGCTTCGGCCAGTTCGGTCATCGCCGCGGTTTCGTAGGCGTTCAGGCGGCAGCCGTGGTTGGAGAAGATCGGTGCGTCAGCCATGCCAGACTCCGTCGAAGACGTGGGCCACGGGGCCGGTCATCCAGACCCCGTCCGCGCGCCAGTCGATCTGCAGCGTGCCTCCGTCGAGGTCGACCCGTACGGATCGTCCCGTCAAGCCCCGCCGCGCGGCCGCCACCGCCACCGCGCAGGAGGACGAGCCGGAGGCCAGCGTGACGCCAGCGCCGCGCTCCCACACCCGCATGCGGATCCGGTCGGGGCCCACGATTTGCGCGAACTGCACGTTGGTGCGCTCGGGGAAGAGGGGGTGATGTTCGATCTCGGCGCCACGCACGGCGAGATCCACGGTGTCCGCGTCAACCACGAAGAAGGTGCAATGCGGATTGCCCATGCCGGTCGCAACGGGATCGCCGTCGATCGGCAGGTGAAGCGTGTCCATCGCCCGGGCCAGCGGCACCTCCTGCCAGTCCAGCAGGGGCTGGCCCATGTTCACCGTCGGTCCGCCCGGCGTCAGGGCCGCCTGCAGGCTACCCCGGTCGGTCGTGATCGTGAGCGTCTCGCGGCCCAGTCGCGACATTTCCCACGCGGCGATGCAGCGGGTGGCATTGCCGCAGGCGCCCGAGGTGCTGCCGTCGCTGTTCCAGAAGGTCAGGTGCAGATCGCCGGAGGCGCTATCGGTGATCTCGGCCAGCTGGTCGAACCCGACGCCCCGGCGCCGGTCCGCCATGGCCGCGGCGAGCGCCGCATCGACACGGGGCGCAGACCTGGCGTCGATCACGACGAAATCGTTGCCGAGGCCGTGCATCTTCATGAAGGGAACCGTGGGTGACATGAGCGCGCCTATACGCCCGTGGGCCGACTTTATCCATCCCCTGCGCAAATTCCGGGTTGACCCCGGCAGGCGCTCAATTTAGGTCGCGTTTCGTGGTGTGAGCCTGTAGCTCAGTTGGTAGAGCAACTGACTTTTAATCAGTAGGTCCAGGGTTCGAACCCCTGCGGGCTCACCAAAGAATTCAGTAGTTTGGCTGTAGATCCCCGGATCTTGGATGGGTCTGCAGCCAGCCTGCACAAAGCAAGATCCCCAAATTACCTGCCTTGTCCTGGATGAAATCCCGGTCTGCCATGTCGTGTTGCCTGCCCGGGCGCGTGGAGGATCGGGTATCGCAGCGCCGGTACCGCGCCGTCACGACGCAGCGCGTCAAGGACCGGGCCAGGCGGAAAGGGCGCTGTTTCGATCGGACGGGTGACCGCGCCGGCGCGGCGGGACGGCCCCGCCGCGCGCGGCGGCGGGCGGCGCGGGACGTGGTGCGTCAGTCCGGAACCTCGGTCGCCGGATCGCCGTCGATGGCGGCGGCAATCCGGGGTTCGAGCTCACCCAAGGCATAGGGGATGCTCAGCAGGGAGCCGTGACTGAAGGCCCCGGTCAGCAGCGCGTCCGTGAAGATCTCCCGACCCTCTCGATGCGCTGTGAGCGCGGGGCGCAGGGCAAGCTCCTCGATCCGGCTGCGTTGCCCGTCGGAGCCGTCGGTCACCCAGACCAGGACGTCGGCATCGATGATGTCGAGCTCCTCTTCCGAGAAGGTGACGGCGAACTGGTTGTCGCCCACGAGCGCGTCCACCGCGTCCGGCGTCGACAGGCCGAGGTTCGACAAGAGCAAGGGGCGGATGTCGGCGCCGGTATAGACGCCAGGGTTGTCGTTCCAGTAATAGGCGACCGAGGCGGTCTTGCCCTCCCAACCGGGGTTGCGGTCAGAGATGGCCGCCATCTCGGCCTCGATCTCGGCGACCTGCGCCTCGGCTTCGTCGAGACGGCCGACGGCCTCCCCGGCGATCAACGCAAGCTCGTCCCAGGGCAGGGAGTAGTCGCCGACACCCTCCGGAACGGCCACGACCGGGGCGATGAGTGACAGCCTTTCGTATTCCTGCTCGGTGATGCCGGACCACAGGGCGATGATGACATCGGGCTCCGCGGCGGCGATCTGCTCGAAGTTCAGGTCGCCCCGCAGGATCGCGGGCGTGGTCTTGAGCCGGTCGTCGGCCCAGGGCCAGACGGCATTTTCGTAATCGCCGTACCAGTAGCGGATGGCGACCGGCTGCACGCCCAGCGCCAGAAGGTTGTCGGCACCGTTGAAGTCAAGGCTGGCCACCCGCTCGGGCGCCTCTTCGATCACGGTGGTGCCGAACTTGTTTTCCAGGGTCAGCGGAAAGTCCTGTGCCGCGGCGGGCAGGGCTGCGAGAAGCCCGCCCAGGGCCGTTGCAAGGGTTCGGGTGGTCGGTTTCATAACGTATGTCTCATGGTGTGGGTGAAGGGGGCGGTCGGACGGGTGGACAGGTTCCTGATCAGCGCGCTATCGGGGTGAAATCCTGGCCGCCGATCACCGACAGCAGCATGTAGCTGACCGCGCCCAGCGCGTAGTAGGACCGGGTCGCCCCAAGCGAGCGGCTGACGAAGTACATTTGGTCCTCGCGGCAGGCGTGTAGCTGCTCGCACCAGCCGGGCAGGATGCTGTCGAAATGGGCGCGCACCTCGTCAGGGCCGTCCCCGGCCGTGGAGCGATAGGTCGTGAAGATGAAATCGCCGTCGAACTCGGGCAGGACCTCGGCGGTGAAGCTCTCGCGGCCGCCCTCGGGAATGGCCTCGATGAGCGCGGGACGCTGGAAGCCCGCGTCGATCAGCACCTTGCCGATATTGCCGTAAGGATTGAGCGCGAAGAGCTCACCGGGCATGGCATGGATGGTGGAGACGGTGATGCTCTCGGTGTCGATGACCTCGCGGATCAGGGCGATCTGTTCTTCGTAACGGCGTTTCATCAGGTCCAGCCGGTCGGTCGTGCCGGTCAGTTCGGCAAGCCAGTCGTAGATCTCCCAGGAATCGCGTTGCGTGTAGTCCAGCACCACGGTGGGCGCGATGGCGCGAAGCTGGTCCACGTCCGTCGGCTGCCACTGGGTCGTGAGGATCAGGTCGGGCGCCACCGCCGCGATGCGTTCGATGTCGGCGGGGTTGTTGCCGACCCAGGTGATGTCGGTGGTGTCGAAGTCCATCCCGGTGATCGACAGGCTGGAGCGGATGAAGGCCTCGTCCTCGGTCTCGCCCCGACCGTGGCTGCCCGCGACCTTCGCCCCCAGTTCCAGCAGCGGAACCGTCAGGACACTGTCGTGCAAGGCCACGATGCGCTGCGGTTCGGTGGGGATGTCCACCTGAGTTCCCGTATCGTCGGTGACGGTGCGGGTGTCCTGTGCCGCGGCGGGCACGGGCAAGGCCAGGACGGCGACGAGACTCAGGTGTTTCAGGAGGCGTTTCATGGTCGTTCCTCGTTCGGGTTCGGGTTCGGGGGGCAGGATGGCGCGGGGCCGTCGTCTGCGAGGGCGGCATCGACCTGCGCGCGCCAGACGGTCTTGGGCGCGATCGGCCTGGCCGCGTCGAGATCGGCGCAGGTGCCGGGGGTGGTCACCTCGTCCGGCTGCAACAGGACGCGGGCGATAGCCGTGCCGACCGTGACGGCATAGGTGCGCTCTTGGGTCTTGCGCACCCGTGCGGGCCCTCGGATGCCGGCCTTGGCGAAATGTTGCAGGGCCGCGACCTCCGCCACCTGTTCGGCTTGGTCGAGATGGCTGGCTCCGCGGTAGCAGGGCAGGTACGGGGTGTCGCGTGCCTCGGCGTCCAGCAGGTCCGGCGCGTCCGCGGGGCGCAATCGGCCGTACTTGCGCAAGGCGGGCAGGACGAGGACGCCGGCCGACAGGCGGCAGCCGCCCAGATGCGTGACTTCCCAGACATCGAAATCGCCGCGCGCCTCGGCCTCTGCCGCAAGCGCCTTGTAGACCGCGAAGCCCCACTTGGCGCAGCAGCGATCGTGCTTGCCGTGGGTGCAGCACAAGACGACCGGAGTGTCGGCGGGAGTGGGGCCGAAGTCATCGAGCGCGGCGGCACCTTCCGGCAGGCTGACGAGGAAATTCGCAAGCGCGCGAGGAGCCAGGTCGAAGGCCAACGCCTCGGGGTAGATGAAGACGCGAATCGTGTCGCGATACTCTCCCTTGCGGTCGATCAGGTTCACCCGCCATCCCGCGGCGGACAGCGCCTCGATGGCCGCGGTGATGTCCGGGTCCATGTCTTCCGCGATCTTGAGCGAATGCCGCCATCTCGCCTTGGGCCACTGGATGAGGATGGTCTTCTCGGGATGCACTCCCGTACCGGCGAGCGGCTCACCCGCGGCAAGGCTTTGCGCGGTGCAGAAGCGCAGATCCTTCGGATGGCCGGTCGCAGGATTGGGCGCGGTGATTCTTTCGGGCCTTGTCACATCTGACTCCTTCCGGGGGTGCGCAGGATGAGCCAGACGAAGATGGGCACCCCGATGATCGCCGTGACCAGTCCGGCGGGGATCTGGACCGGGGCAAACAGCGCGCGTCCCGCAAGGTCCGCGGCACCGACCAGTCCCGCGCCGACCACGGCGGACAGGGCCAGGTGCAGGCCGACGCCGGACCGGGCCAGCCGGTGCGCCATGTGGGGCGCCACGAGGCCTACGAAACCCAGCGGCCCGACCATCGCCACCGCCGCTGCGGCGAGCGCCACCGAAAGCGTGATGAGCGTCGCGCGCGTGCGCCCGACCCGAACGCCCAGCCCCGCCGCTATCTCGGGTCCCAGCCGCATCGCCGCCATCGGCCGGGCGGCGGCGAAAAGAGCGGGCGCAAGCGCCATAAGGGCGAGGACCAGGACGGCGACGTCACCCCATCCCGCCGCATGGACCGATCCTGCAAGCCAGCCCAGCGCGGACATCGCCCGGTCGAGCTGGCCGTAGGTCAGAAGAGCCGCCGTCGCGGCAGAGATGAAGGCCGCGATGCCGATCCCGGTCAGGATGAAGCGCATCGTCGCCCCGCCCGCGCGCCGCATCGCGATCCACTGGATCAGGACGGCGACGGCGAGCGCACCGCCGAAGGCCAACAACGGACGAACCCCCTGCGGCAGATCCGGCCAGGCCACGATCGCCGCGACCACGGCGAGCCCCGCGCCTTGGCTCACCCCGACGAGCGACGGATCGGCCAGCGGGTTGCGCGTGACGTTCTGTAACACGGCCCCCGACAGGGCGAGCAACGCGCCCGCGCAGAAAGCCGCCAGCGTGCGTGGAAAGCGGAACTGCCAGACGACCGTCTCGGCGATCTCCGACGGGGGCGCCCCCGCAAGCGTCGAAAGCACACCCGCCACGCCGAGGGGATAGCTGCCGGTCATCAGGCTCAGGACCAGCAACGCTGCAAGAAATGCGACCAGCGCGCCAAGGACGCCGAGGGCCTTGCCCGGCAGGACGACGGAAACGGCGCCGTCCAGCCGCAGGGTCGCGCTCGCGCTCATAGCCGCGCCCTGACCAGCCAGACGAAGATCGGCGCGCCGATCAGCGCGGTCACGAGGCCCGTGGAAATCTCGATCGGGGCCAGTGCGATCCGGGCGGCGATATCGACCACCAGCAGATAGGCCGCCCCGGCGATCGCAGACCAGGGCACGATCAGCCGGTAGTCCTGCCCGGCGAACAGCCGCACCGCATGCGGCACGACGAGCCCGACGAACCCCATCGGGCCCGCGATGGCCACCGCGGAGGCGGTGAGCGCGATGACCGCGAAGAGGACCAGCGCCTTCAACCGGCCCACGTTCATGCCGAGCCCGATCGCCGTCTCTTCGCCCATGGCGAGGGCCGTGACCTGTCTTGCCACGCCGAAAGCCACGACGAGCCCCGCGAAGAGCCAGGGCAGCGTCCAGCGCAGGATCTCGATCCGGCGCCCCGCGAGCGAGCCGGTCAGCCAGACGCGAAGTTCCTCGAAGGTCTGCTCGTCGAGCAGGTTGGCCACGGTCACGAGCGCGCCCAGGAACGCCGTGATCGCGGCCCCCGAAAGCACCAGCGTCAGCGGCGTGGCACCGCCGGGCGCGGCCGTTGCGATCCCCCAGACCGCGACGGCCGCGGCCAGCGCGCCCAGCGCCGCCACCAACGGAATGAGCGCGGGCGCGGCAAGATCGAAGACGCCCACGAAGATCACCACCGCGAAGGACGCGCCGATCAGCAGGCCGAGGATGCCCGGCTCGGCCAGGGGATTGCGTGTCACGCCCTGCATCAGCGCCCCCGCGACCGAAAGCGCCGCCCCGACGAGAAGCGCGTAGACCGCGCGCGGCAGGCGCAGATCCACGATCACCACGTGATCGAAGATCGCTGGATCGTAGGCGAGAAGGGCTTCCGCGACCGTGCCGAGCGGGATCGTCTTTGCCCCGACCGAGATGTGCCAGGCAAACGCCAGCCCCAGCAGCACGATCCCCGCCACCGGGGCGAACCACGCGGCCCGTGGGGGGCGCGGCAGGGCGGCAGTGGTCATTGTGCGGCGAGCGCTAGGCTTGGCGAGACCACCGGCACGCAGACCGGACGGCCGCTGACCGGGTCCGGCACGACGTTCGCCTCCAGGCCGAAGACCTGTTGCAGGGCCGTGCAGGTGAAGGCCGTCTCGACCGGTCCCTCGGCCACCAGGCGTCCGCCCTTCATCATCACCAGCAGATCGGCGAAGGCCGCGGCGACGTTGAGTTCATGCAGGACGATCACCAGCGTCCGGCCGCGCTCGTGGGCGATCCGGCGCAGAAGCTGCATCAGCTCCACCTGCACCTTGAGGTCGAGGAAGGTCGTGGGCTCGTCGAGCAGCACGATATCGGTTTCCTGTGCGAGCACCATGGCGATCCAGCAGCGCTGCCGCTGACCGCCCGACAGGTCCGAGACGGGCCGGTCGGCGAACTGCGTGACGTCCGCGTCCTCCATCGCCGCGTCGACGGCCCGGGCATCCGCGCGCGACCATTGCTTCAGGAGGGACTGATGCGGGTAACGCCCCTGCGCCACCAGCTCGCGCACGCGCAGCCCTTCTGGCGCCACGGGGCCCTGCGGCAGAAGCGCAAGCCGGCGGGCGACATCGCGGGTCGGCGCGCCATGCACGGGCCGTCCGTCCAGCAGGACCCGGCCTGCGGAGGCTGGCAACACGCGCGCCATGGTCTTCAGGAGTGTCGATTTCCCGCAGCCGTTCGGTCCGACGAGGATGGTCAGCGCCCCGTCGGGCACGCGAAGCGACACGTCGTGAACGATGGTCGCGTCGCCATAGCCCGAGGATAGACCCTCCACGACGAGACGCGGGGTCCGGATGGCATCGTGACGGGCGATGTTCGACTGCGGCATGGAGCTCTCGAAACTGGAGTTCCTTTTTCCTAGCAATTTAGTCAGGATACGCAAGGACAACCGTGGGTTTGTCGAAATTCGGCTTCGTCCGTCAGAGACGCCCGCATTCCTGGGCGCCGGCAGCGAACGCTCGATATCCCGTGGCCTGTCTTCCCGCAGCCGATCCCCCTGCGCAGTCCCAAGGCGCGCAATGATAACGGCTTCGGTTTGCCCGAGCATGCAGGCCGCATGTTCACTCTGGAACGCGCAGCCCATAGACTTGCGTCATGCCGGAACCCGATCCCGAGACCCAAGTCCGTCCGTCCGGGAAAACCGTCCTGGGCAAGGCGTTCCTGACGGCGCTGATCGCGCCCGTGCTGGGGCCGGCGATCCTGGCCTTTCTCGCGCTGGGGCGCCTCGTGATCACGGGCGAGCTGCTGCAGCTCTCCACCATCGACCCGCTGGCCGTCTTCATGTGGCTCGTCGCCCTGCCGGGTGGGGCCTACCTCATCGGGTTCCTGCCGGCGCTTGCGACGGGCGCTATCCTGGCGTGGTGGCTTCCGCGGATCCAAGGGATGATCTGGCGGGTGGCCCTGGCCCTGGTCGTCGGTGCCGTGACGCCGATCCCGATCGGCCTGATGTGGAACAAACCGCCGCCACTGCCGTCGCCGGTTCCCGCCTTCATGATGTTCGGTGCCTTCGCGGCGGTCGCGACCTTGCCGATCCTGCATCGCAAGGGCGATCCCAGCGCGGCCCGGCGCTGATGCGCCCAAGACGGCAGGCAACGACCCGCAGCTCGTCCAGGGGATCACTTCCATTTGAAACCCGGGCTCGCAAGACAGGCGGCGCGGGCGTAGGTTTCGGTCAATGCTCTATCTAATTGTCCAAATCGCAATCGTGAGCCTGCCCTTTGCCGCGCTGATTCTGCCGCTCCGAGGTTTGCCTGCTCGACGCTTCTGGACGGCTATCGCGGCACAGTTCGTCCTGATGGTCGGTTGGGCCGTCCTCGGCGGTGCGGTCATCGGCAAGATCTGGTGGGAACTGAGCGGCGGCTGCGCCGGTAACGGTGGTGGGTTCGAAGGGACCTGCGGCTACGCGGGCATTGCGCAGACGGCGACGGTCGGGTTCGTGACGGCCGTGGTGATGACCACGATCTGCGGGATCGCCCTGCGTCGCCTGATCGACCGAAGGGGGGTGTCGTGACGGCGCGCGACCTTCAGACGAAGAGCCAGGTGAAGACGATCCTGATCTTCGCCCTTCTGGGACCGCCGATCGCGGCGGTGCTGCTGGTGCTCACCGTGATCCCCTTGCCCCATGGGGGAGGCAAGATCGCCCTGACGTTCGCGCTCGCCATCGCACTCGGGTACCGCATCGCGTTCATACCGCTGCTGGTCAGCGGCATCGTCGCCGTGGTGCTGGCCAAAGAGATGGAGGGCGTCTGGCGGCGCTCGGCGGCGACGGTCGCCACGGCCATGATCCTGACCTGCCTTTTCACGCTTCAGCTTGGCCGACCGGAAGAGGATGCAAGCCTGCTCATGCTGCTTTGCTATTCGGGGTTCGCGGCGTTGGCCGGACTTGTCTGTCTTGCGATTTCCCGCCCCGGCAGACCGCGAGAAGACCTGCGCTGAGGCAGTCCTCAACGGGGCGCGCAAAGCCCGTGCAATCACCGTGCTCATGGGACCGGGGAAACGCCCGTCGCGTGTGTTCTGCCCAAGAAACGGGCAAGGTAACAACTTGTCGTTGCGTAAAATAATATAGTATGATTTTTTTACTCCCGACGTAATGTCATCCTAGGGAGGAAAATCATGAAAATACATATGCTGGGTGCGGCCCTCGTGGTCGCGGCAACGGGCGCGCAGGCGCAGACCGTCGGTTTCTCGCAGATCGGGTCCGAATCGGGCTGGAGGGCTGCCGAGACCACGGTGACGCAGCAACAGGCCGAAGAGCGGGGCATCGACCTGCGCTTCTCGGACGCGCAGCAGCGTCAGGAAAACCAGATCGCGGCGATCCGGTCGTTCGTGGCGCAGGGCGTCGACGCGATCCTTCTGGCCCCCGTGGTCGCGACAGGCTGGGATTCGGTGCTGGAGGAAGCCGCGGAGGCCGAGATACCCGTCGTCCTGCTGGACCGCATGGTCGACAGCGACGAGTCGCTCTACCTTACGGCCGTCGGCTCCGACCTCGTGCACGAGGGCGAAGTGGCGGGCCAATGGCTGGTCGACAACAAGCCCGAGGGCGAATGCCGCGTGGTCGAGCTTCAGGGCACGACCGGCTCCTCGCCCGCCATCGACCGCGCCAATGGTTTCCGGAACGCGATCGAAGGCAGCGACGACATCGAGATCGTGCGCAGCCAGACCGGCGACTTCACCCGCTCAGGCGGCAAGGAAGTGATGGAAAGCTTCCTTCAGGCCGAAGGCGGTGGCGACAACATCTGCGCGCTTTATGCCCACAACGACGACATGGCGATCGGCGCGATCCAGGCCATCAAGGAAGCAGGCATCGCCCCCGGCGAGGACATCCTGATCGTGTCCATCGACGCGGTGCCGGACATCTTCCAGGCAATGGCTGCGGGCGAGGCGAACGCCACGGTGGAGTTGACGCCGAACATGGCCGGACCGGCCTTCGACGCGCTGGAAGCCTACATGGCGGACGGAACCGAGCCCGAGAAGTTCATCCAGACCGAGTCCGCGCTCTACACGCAGGACGACGACCCGATGGCCGAGTACGAGGCCCGCAAGGACCTGGGCTACTGATCCCCGACAACCCGGAATGGCGCGGGGCATCCCTGGTGGTGCCCCGCCCCCGCGCAGACGAGGGTGACCCATGCTTCTGAAGATCTCGGAGCTGACCAAGACCTTTCCCGGCACGCTGGCCCTTGACGGGGTTCGTTTCGATTTGAAGGCCGGCGAAGTCCACGCGCTCCTGGGCGAAAACGGGGCCGGCAAATCGACGCTGATCAAGTGCCTGACGGGCGTGCACCAGCGCGATCACGGCCGGATCGAACTCGACGGGCAGGACATCTCTCCGGCCTCGACGCACGAGGCGCAGGACCTCGGAATCGGCACGGTCTACCAGGAGGTCAACCTGCTGCCGAACCTGACCGTCGCCGAGAACCTGACCTTCGGGCGGCAGGAAACCCGCTTCGGCATGATCCGCACCGGCCGGATGCGCGCCGACGCCGAGGAGATGCTGCGCGGCTACGGACTGGACCACGTCAACGTGGGCCGCGAGCTGGCCACCTATTCGGTTGCGATTCAGCAGATCATCGCCATCGCGCGGGCCGTGGCGCTGTCGGGCAAGATCCTGATCCTGGACGAGCCGACGGCGAGCCTTGACGCGCGCGAGACCGAGACCCTGTTCGACGTGATCCGCAACCTGCGCGACCAGGGGTTGGGGATCATCTTCGTGTCGCACTTCCTCGACCAGGTGTTCGAGCTGAGCGACCGGCTGACCGTGTTGCGCAACGGCCGCCACATCGTGACCGCCGACACCGCCGAGACGAGCCGGCTCGATCTTGTTCATCACATGCTGGGCCACGAGCTTCAGGAGGCCGAGGCGCGCGGCACGCGGCGCGCGGTGGGAGAGGAAGTGATCCGGGTGCGTGGCCTGGGGCGGCGCGGCAAGATAGACCCGTTCGATCTGACCGTGCACGCCGGCGAGGTGATCGGTCTGGCCGGTCTGCTCGGCTCGGGCCGGACGGAGACCGCTGACGTCCTGTTCGGGCGCACGCCCCCCGATCGGGGCACCGCCACCGACGCGGACGGCGAGATCGACCTTGGCAGCCCGCGCGCGGCCATCGCGGCGGGCTTCGGTTACGCACCGGAAGATCGCAAGACCGACGGCATCATCGCGGATTTGTCGATCCGCGAGAATATCGCGCTGGCGCTCCAAGCGCGGCGCGGCTGGGCCTCTCCCATTTCGCGAAGCGAGCAGCGGGCCTTGGCCGACGGGTACATCCGAACACTCGACATCCGTACGACGGACGCCGAGAAGGCGGTCGGCGATCTCTCGGGTGGCAACCAGCAGAAGGTGGTGCTGGCCCGCTGGCTGGCGATGAACCCGCGGTTCCTGATTCTCGACGAACCCACGCGCGGCATCGACGTGGGCGCCCACGCCGAAATCCTCAAGCTGATCGGCGAGCTGACCGAGAAGGGCATGTCGATCCTGCTGATCTCTTCCGAGTTCGACGAGCTTATCGCCGCCTCCGACCGCGTCATCGTGGTGCGCGACCGCGCCCATATCTCCGAGCTTACGGGCGAGCAGATCGAAACAGACCGCATCATCGCCGCGATCGCCACCGACGACGCGGCGCAGGGAGCAGCACCATGAGCCAGGGCCTGCGGCGTCTCGCCCCCCAATTGTTGACGCTCGCGGCCCTGGTGGCGCTGGTGTCGGTGTTCTTTCCGGGTTTCCTGTCGGTCGAGATGGCCGATGGCCGCCTTTACGGCAGCGCCATCGACGTGCTCAAGCGCGGCGCGCCCGTGGCCTTGCTGGCCGTGGGTATGACGCTGGTGATCGCCACCAAGGGGATCGACCTGAGCGTCGGCGCCGTGATGGCGATCTGCGGCGCGGCCTCGGCCTGGGCGATCTCCAGTGACTACGGCCTTGCGGGCGCCCTGGCGATCGGCCTGGGGGCGGGGCTGGCGTGCGGGTTGTGGAACGGGGTGCTGGTGGCGGTGCTGGGTATCCAGCCGATCGTCGCCACGCTGATCCTCATGGTGGCCGGGCGCGGGATCGCGCAGATGATCACGGAAGGCCGCATCCTGACGTTCAGCGACGAAGGTCTGGCCTTCTTCGGGGCGGGCGACGTGCTGGGGGTGCCGACCCCCATCGTCATCTGGATCGTCGTGGGCATCGCCTTCGGCCTGCTGGTGCGCCGCACCGCCCTCGGCCTGCTGATCGAGGCGATCGGGATCAACCGTCCTGCCAGTGCGCTGGCGGGGATCAACGCGACGGTCCTGCTGATCGCGGTCTATATCGCCTCGGGGCTTTGCGCGGCCATCGCGGGGATCATCGTGGCGGCCGACATCCGGGGCGCGGATGCCAACAACGCGGGCCTCTGGCTTGAACTCGATGCGATCCTCGCCGTGGTCATCGGGGGGACGTCGCTGCTGGGCGGGCGCTTTTCCATCGCGGCCTCGCTCGTCGGGGCGCTCATCATCCAGACCATCGACACTGGCATCCTGCTTGCGGGCTTCCCGTCCGAGTTCAATCTGGTCATCAAGGCGGGGTTGATCGTCGTCATCCTCGTCCTGCAATCGCCGCGCATCGCGCCGCAGCGCGTCCTGCTTGGCCGCAGGCCGAAGCAGGCCCCGCCGCTTGCAACCGGATCGGAGGGCGCGAAATGAACGCCCGCGTGCTTCCGCTTTGCGCCACGATCGCAATCTTCCTGCTGGCCTATCTCTTTTGCTACATCCAGTTCCCGGCGATGCTGTCGACCCGCGTGATCGGGAACCTTCTGACCGACAACGCCTACCTCGGCATCGTGGCCGTCGGCATGACGGTCGTGATCCTGTCCGGCGGGATCGATTTGTCGGTGGGGTCCGTCATCGCCTTCTCCGGCGTCTTCGTCGCGGTCCTCTTGCGAGAGACGGACCTGCACCCACTGGTCGTCTTCGTGCTGCTGCTGGCCATCACCAGCGCCTTCGGGGCGGCGATGGGCGGGCTGATCCACGCGCTCGCGATGCCGTCCTTCATCGTCACGCTGGCGGGAATGTTCCTGGCCCGCGGGGCGGCCTACATGCTGACGATCGACAGCGTGCCCATCGACCACGTCTTCTACGACGAGGTGCTGCAGGACGCCTATTGGCGGATGCCCGGTGGCGGACGGCTGACCCTCATCGGCATCGTGATGCTGCTGTCGGTTCTGGCCGGCATGGTCCTGGCGCACCGCACCCGCTTCGGCACGGCCGTCTTCGCGCTGGGCGGAGGAGAGCACACGGCCCGACTGATGGGCGTCTCGGTGGGACGGACGACGGTTCAGATCTATGCCTTCTCGGGGTTCATGGCCGGGCTCGCCGGCATCGTCTTCTCGATCTACACCGGCTCGGGCTACCCGCTGGCGACCGTCGGAACAGAGCTCACCGCGATCGCCACGGTCGTCATCGGAGGCACCTTGCTGACCGGCGGGGCGGGGTTCGTCTTCGGCACGTTGATCGGCGTGCTGACGATGGGGTTGATCCAGACCTACATCGTGTTCGACGGCACCTTGTCGAGCTGGTGGACCAAGATCGCCATCGGTCTGCTTTTGCTCTTGTTCATAATGTTGCAGAAGGGGATCCTGCTTCTGGGACGCAGACGCCGCACCGCATTGGGATGACATGGATTCGTATCTGGACATGATCGCGCCGGGGCCTCGCAGGGGCGGGGGGAACCACGGGCGCGTCGTGGAGGATATCGGCCATTCCATCGTCGCGGGCGACCCCGGACCGGGCAGCCTGCTGCCGCGCGACGAAGAGCTGATTGAGCACTACAACGTGTCCCGCACCGTGCTGCGCGAAGCGATGAAGACGCTCGCCGCCAAGGGCATGGTGGTGGCGAAGGCCCGGGTCGGCACCAGCGTGCGCCCGCGGCGGGAGTGGAACATGTTCGACGCCCAGGTGCTGCGCTGGCACATGGACGGACAGCCCAGCGACGGCTTCTACCGGCAGCTCTACGAGATGCGCCTTGCGTTCGAGCCCTTCGCCGCCCGACTGGCCGCCCAGAAGGCGGATGCCGAGGACATCGCGCGTCTTGAAGCCCGCGTCGCCGCGATGCGTGCGGCCACGGATCAGACGGCATTCTCGCTGGCGGACATGGAGTTTCACAAGGCCGTCTTCGACACCGCCGGGAACGCCTTTTTCCATTCGGTCGTCTCATTGGTGGGGGCGGCCTTGCAGTCGCTTCTGCGCCGGTCCTCGCCCGACCCCCGACCGCAGGATCTCAAGTTGATCTGCGACAGCCATCAGTTGATCGTGGATGCGATCGTCGCGGGCGATGCCCAGGCCGCGCAGGAGGCCATGACCCGCGTGATCGACGTGGGCTACAACCGTGTCTTCGGGCCGGGCGGAGAATCTTCGGACACGCGCGAAGGTTCGAGCTAGAGCGAGATCTCGGCCAGCAGCCGGTCCCGGTCCAGCCCCGCGGCGTCGTCCCGGAACGTCACCTGTCCGCCCCGCAACGCGCAGATCCGGTCGGCGGCCTCGACGGCGAAATCGAAGAACTGCTCGACCAGGATCACCGCCATCTCTCCTTCGTCGCGCAAGGTCGCGATCACCCGACCGATGTCCTTGATGATCGACGGCTGGATGCCCTCGGTCGGCTCGTCCAGAAGCAGCACGCGCGGCTTGGTGACCAGCGCCCGGGCGATGGCCAGTTGCTGCTGCTGACCGCCGGAGAGGTCTCCGCCGCGCCGATCGCGCATCTGGGCCAGCACGGGGAAGAGGTCGTAGATCCGATCCGGCACGCGCCGCGCGCCACGGGGCAGGCAGGCAAAACCGCTCTCGATGTTCTCGGTCACGCTGAGGCGGGGAAAGATCTCGCGCCCCTGCGGCACGTAGGCGATGCCCGCGCGTGCGGCCCGGGCCGCCGTGGGGTGCCCAAGGTCCTGCCCGTCGAGCCGGATCGTCCCGCCCGTGAACGGATGCCGCCCGGCGATGGCCTTCATCAGGGAGGTCTTGCCGACGCCGTTCATGCCCATGACCACCGTCACCTCACCGACACGGGCATCGAGGTCGATGCCGTGCAGCACCTGTGACTGGCCATAGCGCAGGGTGAGATCCTTGATTTCCAGCATGTCAGCGCCCCAGGTAGACGTCGATGACGTCCTGATTCTTCGTCACGTGATCGAGGCTGCCCTCGGCCAGGACCCGGCCTTCGTGCAGCACCGTCACCCGGCAGTCGAGGCGGCGGACGAACTCCATGTCGTGCTCGACGACGACCACCGCGTGTTTCAAGGCCAGCCGCTTGAGCAGGTCGGTGGTGTGCTCGCGCTCTTCGGGGGTCATGCCGGCTGCGGGCTCGTCGACGAGAAGAAGGCGCGGCTCCTGTGCCAGCAGCATTCCGATCTCAAGCCATTGCTTCTGGCCGTGGCTCAACTCCCCGGCAGAGCGGGCGACATGGGCGGCGAGGCCGACTTCCTCGGCGATCTCCATCAGCCGGGCCTGGTTGCCGCCGTCGCCGAACAGGACGGCGAAAGGCCCGCGCCGGTCCTTCAGTGCCATCGAGAGGTTTTCGCGCACGGTCTGGTCCTCGAAGACGGTGGGCTTCTGGAACTTCCGGCCGATGCCCGCCCGCGCGATGGTGGATTCAGACTGGCCGATCAGGTTCGTGTTGTCCTCTCCCCACAGGACCTTGCCGCTGTCGGGTTTGGTCTTGCCGGTGACGATGTCCATGAAGGTGGTCTTGCCCGCACCGTTGGGACCGATCACGGCGCGCAGCTCGGGCTCCGCGATCACGAAGGACAATCCGTTGATCGCCCGGAACCCGTCGAAGGTGACGGAAATCCCGTCGACTTCCAGCAAGCTCATTCCGCGCCCTCCGATGTGCGTTTGGCACCGGTGTCGGGGCCGTAGGCGCCTTGCCGGTCGGGATCGGTCCGCCGGGCGATCAGGTCCACGAGCCCGCCCAGCCCCTTCGGCGCGAAGAGCGTCACGCAGACGAAACCCGCGCCCAGCAACACCAGCCACCATTCGGTCCAGCGGATCTCGTAGAAGCCCAGGTCTATGTCGGGCACCCCGCCGGAGGTGAACCAGTTCGACAGGAGCGAGACGGCGATGGCCCCGATGGCAGCCCCGTAGAGCCTGCCGCGCCCGCCGATCGCGACCCAGACGGCAAGGTAGATCGAGGCGATGGGCGCGACCTCTCCGGGGTTGATGATGCCGGCCTGCGGATAATAGAGCGCGCCCGCGATGCCGGTGACGATGGCCGTCAGGGTGAAGGCGAAAAGCTTGAAGCTTTCCACGTGGTAGCCCAGGAACCGCACCCGCGCCTCGTCGTCGCGCACGGCGCGCAGGACAGATCCCATGCGGCCCGAGACGACCCAGGCGAACAGAAGGTATCCCAGTCCCAGCGCCAGGGCCGAGGCCCAGAAGAAGGTGAGCGAGATCCAGGCTTGCGAGGTGTTCTCGAAGCCGGGGATGTTCTGCAGACCCGACAGGCCGTTGTTGCCGCGCAAGCCGGAGTCGTTCTGGAAAAGGTAGAGAGACAGCGCCAGCGTCATCGCTTGCGTCAGGATCGACAGGTAGACGCCGGTGACCCGGCTGCGGAAGGCAAGCCAGCCGAAGACCAACGCCAGAAGCCCCGGCACCGCCACGACGAGGATCAACTGCAACGGCAGCGCATGCGCGAAACTCCAGATGAGCGGGATGTCGGAGGTGCCCACGACGCCGAATATCTGCCCGCCGATGGCGTCTCGCAGCTCCGCCGGGGTGGGAGGCAGGGACTGGGTGGCAAGGTTGGCTTGCACGATGGCTTCCGTCCGGGCCCACATCAGCCACATGCCGATCATGTAGCCACCCAGTCCGAAGAAGGCCATGTGACCGAGGCTCAGGATGCCGGTGTAGCCCCAGACCACGTCCATTGCGACGGCGGCAAGCGCCAGGCACAGCGTCTTGCCCAGAAGTTTCACGAAGGAGGTCGAGATAAGATCGGCCCCCGAAAGCACCGTGACCAGCACGACGAAGACCGTGAGCGTGCCCAGGAAGATCATCGTCGAGGTCCGCTTGATCGGCGGGCGTTGCGCACGGTAGGAAAGCGTTGCGTCGGTCATGTGATCAGCCCTCTGCCGCGCGGCCGCGCAGCGCGACGATGCCGCGGGGCCGGAACTGGATAAACAGGATGATGAAGAGGATCATGTAGGTCTGCGCGGCCAGCGTGTTCGACGGGTTGAACCCCTCGATGGTCTTCTGCAGCACGCCGATCAGGCCTGCGCCCGCGAGCGTCCCCCAGACGTTGCCGACACCGCCCACGACCACGGTCATGAAGCTTTGCACGATGTAGTTGGCCCCCATCTCGGAGGTGACCTGCGCGTAAAGCCCGATCGCCACCCCCGCGATCCCCGCAATGCCGGAGCCCAGCCCAAAGGTCAGCATGTTGATCCGGTCGGGGTCGATCCCCATGGACGCCGCCATGCCAGGGTTCTGGGTGACGGCGCGAACCTCCAGCCCCAGGCGGGTGCGGTTGAGGATGAAGAGGAGCAGCTCGAGGAAGGCCAGCGCGAGCACGAAGATCGCGATCCGGATGTAGCTGATCGAGACCAGTTCGTTGGCGACCCATTGACCGCTCAGCCAACCGGGCGAGGTCAGAGGACGGGCCTGCGTGCCGAAGATGTTCTTGGCCAGTTGCTGCAGCGCGATGGAGATGCCGAAGGTGGCCAGCAGCGTCTCGAGCGGGCGGTGGTAAAGGTGGCGGATCACCAGACGCTCCATCGCGATGCCGGCCGCCGCGGCCACGACGAAGGCCAGGGGAAGCGCGATGACCAGGCTGAGCGTGTAGTCCGGCACGAATTGCTGCACCACGTAGCCGGTATAGGCGCCCATCATGATGAACTCGCCATGCGCCATGTTGATCACGCCCATCACGCCGAAGGTGATCGCAAGGCCGATGGCTGCCAAAAAGTAGATCGACGCCAGCGAGATCGCGTCGAGCGCCAGATCGGCCGTCTGGTTCAACGCGACCTGCCGCTCGACCGCGGAGAGGCTTGCCAGGGCGGCTTCGGTGACGGCGGGATCGGCCTCGGTATAGATCGCGTCGAACCGATGGATCGCGAGGGCGGCATCGACTTGAGCTTGCGTGACGAAGGGGGAGGCGCGCCCGTCGGTCGCAAGCCTGTCATAGGCCGCGCGGCGGGCAGCGTCGGTGTTCAGGGTCGCCAGCGGGATCCCCGCGACGCTGTCGCCCTCGGCGTTCGCCAGGATCGCGTCGCGGATCGCGGCGGGGGTGACGATCGGCGGGGCGAGGCCTTCGTCGACCAGTCTGGCGTAGGCCTCGTCCGGGGATAGGGTGACCGGGCCCGCCACGTTACCGCCGGGGGCCTCGGTGCCCACCCCTTCCTCGGTTTCGAGGATCTGGGCGAGGGCCGCGCGGGCGTCGGGGGTGATGCTGCCCGACAGCGCCTCGATCGCATCGACCCGGGCTTGCGTCGTCGCGCCGAAGCGGGCGACGAGGATGTTCAGAAGACGCTCCTTCTCGGCGCGGATGCGGGCGTTCTCTTCGGTGTCCAGCGATCCGCGCAACGGTTCGATCTGGTCGGCGTCCGGCCGCCGCGCGATGGAGGCGAGCGCGTCGCGTCGGGCCTGCGGATCGGGATCGGACAGGCGGAACTGCACCAGGGCCGCGCCGATCACGCGGCGGACGCCGCCGTTGGGGCGGGCCTCGGACAGGGCTGCGTCGGGCGCGGTCGCCACCGGCTCTTTGCTTGCTATGTCGATCAGCGTGACCGTGTCGTCCTTTTCCGCGCCCGCGATGTAGAACAGACCGTCCTCGGCGTTGCGCACGATGTCGCGGCCTTGCCAGGCTTCGAGGAACATCGGCACCGACGGCAAGCCGGACGCCAACAGATCCTCGATCACCGGGGCCACGGTGCGCCGCCCGGGGCTTTCGACTTCATCGGCGTGGGTCTGCAGGATGGTCTGCAGATCCGCCTGCGCGAGGGCGGGCGCGGAAAGGGTCGTCAGCAGGAAGGCGAGCAGGAAGCGGATCATCGAAAACGGTCCTGAGGAAAGGGAAGGGGGGGCGCGGATGCCGCGCCCCCGGTCGGGATCAGTAGTTCGAGGTCAGCTGCACGCAGCTTTCGGTCTCGGTGTTGTACATGCCGCATTCCAGCTCGCTCCAGTCGCTCTCCAGGACGGCGCTGTCGGGCAGGTAATCCGTCCAGGCGTCGCCCGGCACGGGATCGGTTTCCGAGATGATGTCGAACTGTCCGTCTTCGCGGATCTCACCGATCAGCACGGGCTTGGCGAGGTGGTGGTTCGTGCCCATTACCGCGGTACCGCCGGTCAGGTTCGGATATTCCTGTCCCCACATCGCCTCGCGCACGGCGTCGACGTCGGTGGTCCCAGCCTCTTCGACCGCGTTCACCCACATGTTGAAGCCGATGTAATGCGCCTCCATCGGGTCGTTGGTCACGCGGGCCTCGTCGCCGATGAACTCCTGCCAGGCGGCGATGAACTCCTCGTTCTCGGGGCTTTCGGCCGACTGGAAGTAGTTCCAGGCCGCCAGGTGCCCCACCAGTTCGGAGGTGTCGAATCCCGACAGCTCTTCTTCACCGACCGAGAAGGCCACGACGGGAATGTCGTCGGCACTGACTTCCTGCGCCGCCAGTTCCTTGTAGAAGCCCACGTTGGCGTCACCGTTGATGGTGGAGATCACGCCCACCTGGGACCCGTCGGAGCCCAGCTCGATCACGTCCGAGACGATGGTCGACCAGTCGGAATGACCGAAGGGGGTGTAGTTGACGAAGATGTCCTCCTCGGCGATCCCCTGGTCCATCAGGTAGGATTCGAGGATGTTGTTCGTGGTGCGCGGATAGACGTAGTCGGTGCCCAGAAGTGCGAATTTCTCGACCCCGAGTTCCTCGAGGAAGTAGTCCACCGCCGGAATCGCCTGCTGGTTCGGGGCGGCGCCGGTATAGAAGACGTTCTTGGACGATTCCTCGCCTTCGTACTGGACGGGGTAGAACATCAGGCCGTTCAGCTCTTCCAACACCGGCAGGACCGACTTGCGGCTGACGGAGGTCCAGGAGCCGAAGATCACGTCGACCTCGTCCTCGGTCAGAAGCTGGCGCCCCAGCTCGGCAAAGCGCGGCCAGTCGGAGGCGGGATCGACGACGACGGCCTCAAGGTCGCAGCCCAGCAGGCCGCCGTCGGCGTTTTGCTGCTCGACCAGCATCAGCATGGCGTCCTTCAGCGTCGTCTCCGAGATAGCCATGGTCCCCGACAGAGAGTGCAGCACACCGACCTTGATCGGGCAGTCGGCGTCCTGGGCCACGGCGGGCAAGGCGCCGGCGCAGAGGATGGCGGTCAAAGTGGCGGTTCGGATCATGGTGGTCAGTCCCTGAATTGGGCGTGCGCGGGCCGGGCGCGCCTCATGGTGCGCCGTCGTGCCCCGCACGCGACTTCGGTTAGAGATCTTCCGGCGCAGCAGCCGTAAGTTGCGCGCCCGGAGGTGCCGACCTGCGATCGGCAAGGCTGATCCTTCTGTCAGGCCGCCTGCGAGTCACGAATCCGTCCTTTGGGACGTGCCGGGTTGCACCGGTTTGCCCAAAACTTGGGCACAATCCCCGAAGGTCGAAGGGCAAACGGGCAGGGCGCCGATCATTCCGCCCGAAGGCTGCGCCGTATTTAGCCGATCGTCACGCAGGATCGTGTGTCCGCGGTCCCGGTCAGTGGCCCCGCGCCTTGCCGGCCCGCGCCACGAGCACCGGGATCGCGGCGGAAAGGACGAGCAGGCGGAAGACGTGGTGCATGGCGACCACGGCGGCCCCGAGGCCCGTCTCGATGGCGATGGCGGCCATGATCTCGACCCCGCCGGGGGCGAAGGCCAGCAACAGCTCGGCCACCGGCAGCCCCAGCGTGACGGAAACGAGCACCGCCCCCAATGCGGCGCACAGGCAGGAGATCAACGTGACCACCACCCCCGCCAAAAGCGCTCCGGTCAACTGCCGGATGTCGAGCCCCGTGAACCGACTGCCGATCAGCCCGCCCATGCCGACGAAAGCGGCGGTGGTCAGCCAGTCGGGCAGCGCACCGGGGGTCAGGCCGGTGCCATGGCCAGCGGCCGAAACGGTGATCGCCCCCAGCAGAAGTGCCGCGGGGACGCAGAGGCGTTTGAACAGCAGACCCAAGCCCAGGGACAGCGCGGCGATGATCGCGAAGGGGACCGGACCGATGGGCGGGCTGTCGGGTACACTGGCCGTCCCCTCCACGCCCCAGGCCGCGATGATCACCGGCACGAGCAGGGTCAGCAGCACGACCCGCGCGGACTGGACCAGCGCGATGCGCGGAATGTCGGCCTTCAGATCATCCGACAGGCCGAGCACGAAACTCAGGTGCCCCGGCGTGGCGGCCAGAAGCGCGGTCATCGGCGCGAACCCGAAGGCGCGACGCAGCAGCAGGCGGTTCAGCGCGATCGAGATCAGCAGCGTCGCGACCAGCACCGCAAGCGAAATGGGCAAGGTCACGACCAGACCGATAACCTCTGGCGTGACCGTCGTTCCGATGGACAGGCCCAGCACCACGAAGATGCCGTCGCGCAGCCGGTCGGGAATGCCCGCCCGCATGCCCAGAAGCGTGGCGACCGACACGAAGGCCGCAGGTCCGGTCAAGGGGGCTGCCGGAAAGCCGAGCGCCCAGAAGGCGGCCGCCCCCGCCACGGCCAGGAGCAACGTGGAGATGGTGCTTCTAACGTCCGTCATACGCCCGGCGATAGCGCGGCGGGGCCGTCTGCGTGAACCTTAGCGTGTCGATGACCATTCCGGTCGGAGTGCCACGCCGGCAAGGGCGTCCCGGCTCCATGTCGACGATCGAGGCGCACCACCTGTCGCATAGCGCGCTCATGTCACGCCGTCTCGTTTCATCGCGGCGATCTCTCCCTCCGCATAGCCGAGGTCTTGCAGGATCGCCTCGGTCTGCGCTCCGAGCGCGGGGGGAGGGGCCTCGACCGCCGGCCGCTGCCCGTCGACCATCGCCCCGATGCGGACCAGGTCGATGGGACGCGCCACCCCCGGCACGCCGTCGAAGCGCGCGAGGAAATCGCGACCGGCCACCTGCGGGTGCGACAGGATGTCGGGCACGCTCATCACCGCCCCGGCGGGCACGCCCTGGGCGTTGAGCGCATTGGCCCATTCTTCGGCGGGGCGGGTGGTCAGTACTGTCTCCAACTCGGCCTTCAGGGTCAGACGGTTTGCCTTGCGGTCCTCCCGCGTGGCGTAGTCGGGCCGCTCCAAAAGATCGGCGCGGCCAAGGTGGTGCGCAAGGGTCTCCCATTGTTCGTCGCGGTTGGCCGCGATGTTCAAAAGCCCGTCCGCGCACTGAAACGCGCCCGAGGGGGCCGAGGTCGGGTTCTCGTTGCCTTGCGGCGCAGGCGCGACACCGCCCACTAGGTGGTTCGAGACGACCCACCCCATCGTCGCCAGCACCGAATCCAGCATCGAGACGTCGATGACGCAGCCGCGCGGATCGGCCTGAAGGGCCGCGCAGATTGCCATGGCGGCGGTCAGACCGCCCACCGTGTCCGCCAGCGGGTAGCCCACGCGCAGCGGCGCGCTGTCCGCGTCGCCGGTGATCGACATCACGCCGGAGGCGCCCTGCACGATCTGGTCGTAGGCCGGACGATCGGCCCAGGGGCCGTCCTGACCGAAGCCCGAGATCGCGCAATAGACCAGCCGCGGGTTCTCCGCCCGCAGAACCTCCGGCCCAAGGTCCAGTCGGGCCATCACGCCGGGGCGGAAATTCTCGACCAGCACGTCGGCCGTGCTTACCAGGCGTTTCAGCGCCGCTTTGCCGCGCGGATCCTTGAGGTTCAGGGTGATGGACTGCTTGCCGGCGTTCTGCGCAAGGAAGCTGATCCCCATGCCCTGTGCCGACAGTTCGGGGTCCGCGCCCAGGTTGCGCGCCAGGTCGCCGCGACCCGGGGCTTCGACCTTGATGACCTCGGCGCCGAGGTGCGCCAGCTGATGGCAGGCGAAGGGGCCGGCGAGCACGTTGGTCAGGTCCAGGACCCGGATGCCCGCCAGCGGTTTCGTGGGATCAGTCGCCATCGGCCACGCCCCGCGCCTTCAGTCGCGCGCGGTAGGCCCGGAAGCTGGGCAGCAGGACCAGGACCGCGGCCAGGATCAGCAGGCCAAGCGTCATCGGCCGTTCCCAGATGAAGTCCAGCCCGCGATACAGCTGCATCGAGCGCGCGAAGTTGTCCTCCAGCATGGTGCCGAGGATGAAGCCGATCAGCAGCGGTGCCAGCGGGTAATCGGCGAACTTGAAGATCGTCGCCAGCACCCCCAGCCCCACCAGCATCAGAAGCTCGGTCGAATTGTTCTGGCCGATATAGGCGCCCATCAGCGTGAAGAAGAGGATGAACGGGATCAGGAACGTGCGCGGGATGGTCAGGATCTTGGCGATGTAGGGGATCAGCGGCAGGTTCAGCACCAGAAGCACCAGATTGCCGATATACATCGAGATGATGACCGCCCAGAAGATATCTGGCTCGTCGATCATCAGGCGCGGACCCGGCGTCACGTTCAGCGCGATGAGCGCGCCCAGCAGGATCGCGGTGGTGCCCGATCCCGGAATGCCCAGCGTCAGAAGCGGGACGAAGGAGCCGGTGCAGGCCGCGTTATTGGCGGTCTCGGGCGCGGCGAGGCCCTTGACGGAGCCCTTGCCGAACTCCTTTTGCTCCTCTTCCGAGGCGATGTTGCGCTCCACGGCGTAGCCCAGGAAGGACGCGATGGTCGCCCCGGCCCCGGGAAGCACGCCGATGAAGAAGCCTTGCACGGACTGTCGCCCGATCACCGGCATCATGGCGCGGCCTTCGGCGCGTGAAAAGCGCAGGTTCTCGATCTTGCCGGAACTGCTCCCGGTCTCGGACCGCTTGGGGTCGAGCACGAGGTAGATCGCCTCCGGCAGGGCGAACATCGCCATGGCCAGCGTGATGAAGCTGATGCCCGATTGAAGGTCCATCAACCCCATGGTGAAGCGCGGCATGTTGAAGAGCGCCCCTTCGCCCACGGTCGCGAGGATCAGACCCAGCACGGTCATCAAGAGCGCCTTGAAGACCTGCCCGCTGCCCGCGAAGGCCGCGATGGCCGACAGGCCCACGACCATCAGCGCGAAATACTCGGCAGAATGGAACAGCAGCGCCACCGACGACAGGGCCGGCGCGAAGATGGCCAGCAAGATCGCACCGATGGTGCCGCCCGCGAAACTGGCGACGGCGGCGATGGTCAGCGCCTTGCCCGCCTGTCCCTTGCGGGCCATCGGGTAGCCGTCGAAGCTGGTGGCGACGGTGCCCGCCACCCCCGGCGCGTTCAGCAGGATCGACGAGGTGGAACCGCCGAAGATCGCGCCGTAGTAGACGCCCGCCAGCAGGATCAACGCCGCGGTGGGATCGCCCAGCGTGATCGCCACCGGGATCATGATGGCGATGATCGACATCGGCCCCAGGCCCGGCAACATGCCGATGAAGGTGCCGATCAGGCACCCGGCGACCACCATGAGGATGTTCTGGACGGACAGGGCGGCCGACAGGCCGAGGAGGATGCCTTCGAGCATGGATCAGCCTTTCACAGGAAGGTGGGCAGGGGGCGCAGGAAGATGCCGAGCACTTCCTCCACGAGATACCAGATGGACCCCGTGGCCAGCAGCGCGACCGGCAGCAGGATGTGCCAGCGGCGTTCGCCCAGAAGCGCGCTGCCGCCCGCAAGGAACACGGTCGTGGACAAAAGGAACCCCGCGGGACGCAGGGCGAGCGCGTAGATCACCATCATGGCGAGCAGCGCCAAGGCCTGTCCGAGCTTGTATTCGTGCAGGCGCCGCCAGTTGATGTCGGTGGGGGACGGCTCGGAGGTCTCTACCGCTTCGAGCCCGAAGAGGACGACCAGTCCTACGATCACGCCGAAGACGCTGAGGATCTTGGGGAAGGTCGACGGCCAGACCGGGTTGCGCTGCATGAAGGGTGGCAGCAGCTGGTCCATCGTGAAGAATGCAGCGTAGCCGTATGCGCAGCAGAATGCCACGAAGACGAGCGCGATCCATCGGTCGAGCGCCATGACGTCCTCCTCCTTGGGAATGTTGCGTTTGAAGAGAAAGGCGGGCGGTCGGAACGCGCCGGCCGCCCACCCATCGCGAAAGGGCCCTTAGAGGAAGCCCAGCTCGCGCATCAGGTCGCCGATTTCCTGCTCCTGCGCTTCGAGGAAGCTGCGGAAATCTTCGCCCTCGTTGTAGATGTTCACCCAACCGTTGCGCGCGCGGACTTCTTCCCAGGCGTCGGTTTCGTACATCTTGGAAAAGGCTTCCTGCATGGCCGAGACCTGCTCTTCCGGCAGGCCCGGGGCTGCGAAGAAGCCGCGCCAGTTCACGAATTCGGTGTCGATGCCCTGTTCGGCGAAGGTAGGGGCGCTGTCGTAGGCCGGCACGCGCTCGGCGGCGGTGATGCCCAGGATGCGGACCTCGTCCTGCTCTGCCAGGGCGATCGCCTCGGACAGGCCGGTGGAAAGCGCGTCGATCTCGCCCGACAGAAGGCCCGCCATGGCTTCTCCGCCCGCGTCGTAGGGGATGTAGTTCAGCATGGTCGGATCTTCGCCGGCCGCCCGCATCACCAATGCCGCGACAAGATGGTCCATGCCACCCGGCACCGACCCGCCGCCCACGGCGAAGTCGTCGCCCTGTTCCTGGAACGTCGCCAGAAGGCCGTCCATGTCGGCGATCTCGCTGTCGGTGGGCACGACGAGGGCCGCGTAGTCGCCGATCGTGCCGGCCACCAGGGTGAGGTCGCGGAACGACTGCGGGAACACGCCCGTCAGCGACCGGATCACGATGGGGGTGGAGTTCACCATCACCGTATTGTCGAGGCTTTCGGCGTTCTCGATCATGTAGTTGATGGCCGTGCCGCCACCGCCGCCGGACATGTTCTCGTAGCTGGCAGAGCCCACGAGGCCGGAGTTGGTCAGCGCCTCGCCGGTGCCGCGCGCGGTACCGTCCCAGCCGCCGCCCGCGCCGCCGGGCACGACGAAGTGCAGGTCTTCCATGACCTGTTCGGCCATGTGCTGCTCGGCCCGGGCCGTGCTGCCGAAGGCGATGGTGGCCGTCGCGGCCAGAAGCGCTGCGCGCCGTGTGAATGTGGTCTTCATCTCTATTCCTCCCGTTTGACAGGCGGTGATGAACCGCCCATTCCTGTGTTCACCACGCGAAACTGACATGGACCTGACACGCGGCAGGCAGATCGAAGGACGCCGATGCGCTACCTCCTGGTCGAGGACAACACGGAACTGGCGGACGCGATCATGAAACGCCTGGCCCTCGACGGGCACGCGGTGGATCACGCGGGCTCGGTGGCGCAGGCGCGGGACTGTCTTGCGGCGGCCTCCTACGATCTGATCCTGCTCGACGTGATGCTGCCCGACGGTGACGGGCGCGACCTTCTGCGGCTCAGCCGCGCCGATGGCGGCACGCCGGTCATCATGCTGACCGCGCGGGCGCAGATCTCGGACCGGGTCAGCATGCTCGACCAGGGGGCGGACGACTACATCACCAAGCCGTTCGACTTCTCGGAACTGGAAGCCCGCTGCCGGGCCGTGCTGCGGCGGCGCGGTGGATCGCCGCGCAACGAGATCGCCATCGGATCGGCGCTCTTCGATCCCAGCTCCGGCAGTCTGCGCCGCGGCAACGAGACGACCGAGCTGCGCAATCGCGAAACGCGCCTGCTGGAGACGTTGGCCCGTCATCCGGGGCAGGTGATGTCCAAGGACCGGCTGCTGGACAGCCTGTTCTCCTTCGATGCCGAGATCACCGAAAACGCGATCGAGGTCTACATCGGGCGCCTGCGCAAACGGCTTCAGGGCACCGACGCGCGGATCGAGACGGTCCGGGGCCTGGGCTACCGGCTCGACCTGCCGGAATGACGCCGCAGGGCTCCATCCTGCGCAGCCTGACCCTGCTGCTGGCCGGGGTGGCGGCGGTGCTGTCGATCCTGTCGTGGCTGATCGTGTCGGATTTCGCCCGCCGTGCCGTGGGTCGGGCGCAGGACAACGTGCTGGCCGCCTCGGTCACCAGCATCGCCGAGACGCTGCGCGCCGAGATGGGCGAGGTGCAACTCGAACTGCCCTACTCGGCCTTTTCCATGCTGGGCGCGATCAGCGAGGATCGCGTCTTCTACCGGATCGTCGCGGGCGGCAGGCTACTGACCGGCTACGACGATCTGCCGGGTATCGCGGAGGGTGATCTCGAAATTGGGCGGGTGGCTTTCGCCACGGACGATTACGCGGGGGAAACGGTACGCCTTGCAAGTGCGACGCGCATCGTGGCGGTCGGCGGCGATCCGGTGCCCGTCACGGTCACCGTGGCCCAGACGCGGGCCGGGATCACGCAGGTCGCGTCGGACCTGTCGCGCCGCGCGGCGCTGATTTCGGTGGTGTTCTTCTGCATCGCGGTCCTGCTGTCGGCGATCGCCGCGCGCGCATCGCTGCGGCCCCTGTCCGACATCGCGGGCGCCGTCGCCCGGCGCGGGCCGTCGGACCTTCGCCCGCTTCACCGCCGCGCCCCGTCGGAGCTGTCGCCGCTGATCAAGGCGCTGGACCGGCTGATCCTGCGCCTGGCCGAGTCGGTCCGCCGGTCGGAGGACTTCATCGCCGAGGCGGCCCACCGTATCCGCACGCCGCTCACCACCGTGCGCATGCAATCAGAGCTTGCCCTGCGCGAGGCAGACACCGACGCGGACCGCGAGCGGCTGCGGCGGATCATTCGCGCGGTGGACGAAAGCTCGCGTTCGGCGGGGCAGCTTCTGGACCACGCGACGGTGGCCTTCCGCGCCGAGGATCTGGTGCGCGATCCGGTCGACCTGTCGCAACTGGCGCGGCGCTGCGTCGAGTCGATCCGTCCCACCGCCCAGATGCGCGATATCGGGATATCGCTGCGCACCGATCCGGCGCCCGTGCGCGGCGACGCCGTCCTGCTCGACACGGCCGTGCGCAACGTGCTCGACAACGCTGTGAAATATTCGCCACAAGCCACGGACGTGCTCATCGTCGTGGGCCAGTCGGAAGGTGAATCCTTCGTCCGGGTGCGCGACGAGGGACCGGGCCTCGGCACGGGGGACTTCGACGACCTGACGGAGCGCTTTCGGCGCGGGCCGACGGCCGTGGATCACGTGGGGTCCGGCCTGGGGCTGACCATCACGCGCGACGTGCTTCGCGCCCACGGTGGACGGCTGGTGCTGGAAAACTGCAACGACGAAGAAGGAAACGGCGCATGCGTGTCGCTCATCTTGCCCTCTGGCTGATCCTGTCGCTCTGGTCCGTCGCGAGCGCGCAATCCCGGCTGGAGGAGCGTCACGTCCTGGAGGGCACTTCCGGGCGGGTTCTGCGTATTCTCTCGACCGCCGATCTCGATGTCTTTGCCCCTTATCTCGCGGCTTTCGCGGCCGAGAATCCCGCGATCGGCCTCGATTACAGCGTCGTCTCGTCGGCCGATCTCGAGCGGATGATCCGCGAAGGGGCGGGTTACGACCTGGCCCTGTCGTCGGCCATGGACCTGCAGTTCCAACTGGCCAACGACGGCTTCGCCTTGCGCTACCAGTCGGAGGCGACGCAGGCGCTTCCCGATTGGGCCCGCTGGCGCGGTCTGATCTTCGCGTTCACCGCGGAGCCCGCCGTCGTGGTGATCGCACGAAACGCCGTGGCCGATCTGACGATACCCACGACCCGGCGCGACCTGATCTCGCTCCTGCGGGACCACCCGGACCGGTTCGAGGGGCGGGTCGGCACGTACGACGTGCGCGAAAGCGGGCTGGGCTATCTGTTCGCAACCCAGGATGCCCGCGCGACGGAAGCCTACTGGCGCCTGTCGGAGGTCATGGGACGGCTCGATCCGAAGCTCTACTGCTGTTCGGGCGCGATGGTGGACGATCTGTCGAGCGGCGACCTCGTGCTGGCCTACAACGTGCTCGGCAGCTACGCCCGTGAACGGCTTGCGCGCGAAGGGTCGGACGATCTGGTCGTGGTCGAGATGCAGGATTTCGCCAACGTGATGCTGCGGACCGCGATCGTGCCGCGGCAGGCCGGCGCGCCGGATCTCGCGGGCCGGTTCATCGATCACCTGGTCGAGATCGGTCTGCGTCCCGATCCCGCCCATTGGCCGCTGCCACCGTTGAGCGGCATCGGCAACGCCGCGGCGCCCAGCTTCGGTCCGATCCGGCTGGGGCCGGGGCTGATGGTGAACCTCGACTGGCTGAACCGGCGGAACTTCTTTCGCGCCTGGGAAAACTCGATCCGCCAGACGGTGGATGCAGCACCCTGAGCGACGTGCCGCCTTCCGAACGCGCGAACGATGAGGCGGGCATGGGCCAGTCGGCCCCGTCCAATGGTGGGCGAAGGCAGGCCGGACCTCTTGGCCCGGTTCTGCGTCTTACAGCGCGTTCAGAAGATCCTGCGTCGGCCAGGCGTCGGCGGGCAGGCCCCGGCGAATCTGTTCCTGCTGGACGGCTTCGCGGGTCATCTCGCCCAGGATACCGTCCGCGCCGCCCACGTCGTACCCCATCGCCTGCAGGCGTTCTTGCAGACGAACCATCTCCTCGCCCGACAGGCCGGGGGCGGGGTTGCCTGCGTCGTAGACCGGTGCGCCCTCGATCCGGGTCGCGAAATAGGCGGCCGTGAGAACATAGGTCAGGGACTGGTTCCACTCGAAGTAGACGCGGAAGTTGGGGTAGGCGAAGAAAGCCGGACCGTTGCGGCCCATCGGTAGCACGACCGAGGCTTGCAGGTTCGGGTCCGGGGCGGAACCGCTGCGGATCGACACGCCCTGCGCCTGCCACTCGGCCACGCTGCGGGTCTTGTCCAGCCCCGTCGTTGCCCAGTCGAGCGTATCCGGAACGGTGATTTCCTGCATCGCGGGTTCCCCCGCCTGCCAGCCAAGGTCGGCCAGCAGGTTGGCCCCCGACATCAGCGCGTCCTCGGCACTGGTCTTCAGCGTCACGTGGCCGTCCCCGTCGCCGTCGATGCCATTGGCGATGATGTCCTTCGGCAGCATCTGGACCTGGCCGATCTCCCCCGCCCAGGCGCCAGTGGTGTCGAGCGGGAAGTCGCCGCGCTGGTAAAGCTCGATCGCGGCGATCAGCTCGGGACGGAAGAGCTCGGGCCGGCGGCAGTCGTGGGCGAGGGTGAAGAGCGCGTCGCGGGTATTGTAGTCGCCCTGGACCTGGCCGAAGTCGGTCTCGAAGGCCCAGAAGGCCAGCAGCACGCCGCGCGGGACGCCGTAGGTCTGCTCGATCCGGTCGAAGGTGGCGTCGTAGCGGTCCGCGTAGGTCTGCGCATTCTGCAGCCGGTTGGCCGAGATCAGGCGGCGCGAGAAGGTGACGAAGTCCATCTGGAAGACGCCCTGGCTACGGTCGGCGTTCAGCACGGACTGGTCGATCGAGGCGGTGGCGAGGAAATCGCGCGCGGCCACAGGGTCGAGACCCGCCGACACGGCCTCGTCCACCACGCCCTGCCGGAAGGTGTTCACGTCGCCGCCACAGACCTGGGCGGCGAGCGGCGTGGCGAGTAGCGAAAGGGCGAGGGCAAGGCGCATGGCGGTCTCCAACGTTGGGTCGGGGACGCCATAGCAGGGCGGCGGCCTGCTTAAAACAGGGCGATCAGCAGGGCGGCGAAAACCGCCAGCCCCCAGGTCCGCCACAGGGTTTGGCAGGCCGCCTCGATGTCGGCGGGACCGATCCGGTGGCGGCCGCTCGCGTTGACGAAGGGATAATCGCGCAACTGGCCGTCGTAGCGGCGCGGGCCCGAGAGGGCGACGCCCAGATGCTGGGCCATGGCGGCCTCCGGCCATCCCGCGTTGGGGGACCGGTGCAAGGGCGCCTCGGCCCGGATCGCCTTGACGCTGCGGCGGCTTGGGGCAAGTGCCCAGATCATCAGGGCGGTCAGCCGGGCGGGGATCCAGTTCAGCAGATCGTCGAAGCGGGCGGCGGCCCAGCCGAACCTGGCGTGGCGCGGCGTGCGGTAGCCGATCATCGAGTCGGCCGTGTTGGTGATCTTGTAGAGCAGCAGGCCCGGCAGACCCGCCAGGGCGAACCAGAAGGCCGGGGCGATGACGCCGTCCGACAGGTTCTCGGCCGCGCTTTCGATCGCGGCGCGGGCGACGGCGGGTTCCGACATCCCGGCGGTTTCGCGCCCCACGATCATCGCGACGGCAGTGCGTCCCGCGGGCAGGCTATGGCGCAAGGCACGGGCGACCGCGCGCACGTGATCGACGAGGCTGCGCTGCGCCAGCAGGATCGCAAGGACAAGGACGTCCACGACCTCCCCCGGCAGGGCAGAGAGGGCCGACCCGAGCGCGATGGCCCCGGCCCCGAGCCCGGTCATGCAAAGCACGCCATCGCGTATGCGCCCGGTCCCCTCCCGGTTGAACCTGGTGTCGGCCCAGCCCACGGCGCGGCCCATCAGCACGGCGGGATGGGGCAGGCGGGACCAGAGCCAGCGCGGCTCCCCCGCAGCGGCGTCCAGCAGCAAGGCCAGCAGGAGCGTCAGAAGGCACCTTCGAGTTGCGTCCAGCCGTCCGGCCCGGGCAGACCCAGCCGAAGCCAGTCGTCCGCGTAGGGAAAGGTCCGCCCGAGGATGCGGTGGGCGGCGAGATGCTCCTGCGCGGCGGCGGCATCGCTGACGCGGTAGAGGCGGAACAGCGTCGTGCCCCCGATGACTTCCGCCTCGTTCGCGGTCAGCAGGGCGTCGAGGCGGGCGGCATCCTGCGCCAGGCGCGCGCGCGTGTCGTCGGCCCATTGCGGATCTGCCAGGGCCTCGGCCCCGATGGAGAGCGCCGGACCTGCGACGGGCCAGGGGCCGAGCGCTTCGCGCAGGTCCCCGATCAGGTCGGGATCCCCGATCGCGAACCCAAGCCGCAGACCGGCCAGCCCCCAGAACTTGCCGAAGCTTTTCAGCACCACCGTGCCCGGGCGGGCCGCGAGGCGAATCAGCGAGGCCTCCGGCATCGTGTCGCAGAAGCTTTCGTCCAGGATCACGAAGGGCGCGTCCAGTCGGTCGGCCTCCCACGTCAGCCCGTCGGGGTTGTTGGGATGCACGGCCACGAGCGCATCGGTGGCATTCTCGGTCAGGTCCCAGCCGGCCAGCCGGAACGCGGCACCGTGTTCATTGTAGGTCGGTCCCGGAATCTCGACCCGGCCCGCCGGGCGCAGGCGCGGCAATTGCGCGATGGCCGCCGAGGCGCCGGGCACGGCGAGGACGGCGGCGTCCTGCGGGACGCGCCAGAAGGCCCGCGCCAGGTGTTCCAACCGGGTCACGGCGGCGGCGTCGGGCAGGTCGGTCCAGGTATCCGGGGACAGGTCCGGCAAGGGATAAGGCACCGGATTGATGCCGGTCGACAAATCCAGCCAGTCGGCGCGCGTTCCGCCCCAGCGGGCCACCGCCGCGTCGACGCCGCCACCGTGGTCGCGCGGGCCGATCACGCGGACCCCGCCGCGGCGTCGGCTTGCGCGGCGCCCTTGCCGTCACCGTCACAGGCCTCGCCCTCCCGCGGCAGGGGCGGGTGGCGCGTCACGAAATGGCCCTTGATCGCGGCCGGCCACTGGCGGTAGGGGACCTGCCCGGTGTCGCTGTCGGCGTGCAGGGCGGCGTAGGCCACGATGCCTTCCGCCGCGTCCGGGTCCGGGTCGAACCGGCCCAGCGTGTAATTCAGTTTCCCGCTGGCCTGCACCGCCACGTTGCACCCGTGTTGGCAGCCCATCAGGCAGGACACGCGCCGGGTCAACACCGATGTGCCCTGTGCCGCGGCCTCGACGAGAGCGGCAAGCGCTTCCCCGTCGGTGGGGCGGCCATCCGCCAGCCAGCCATCACGTTTGCAGGTGTCGCAGATGGTGATCCAAGTGGTCATGGCGGGCCTCGAGGTGATGAAGGTCCTTTGAAACCGCAAATTGTCATGGCCGCAAGGCCCGTGCGCGCTATATCGCCTCGCTGTGCCGATGCCTTAGTGCGGAATCCACTTTCAATTTCATTTTCGCTTAAAATAAATTAAGGTTTTCTCATGACCTCTGATCCGCCGACTCATGACATCCTGATCGTCCAGGAAGAGAGCGAGCTTGGTGCCCTGTGGGCGCGCCACTTGGTGCGCATGGGCGCCAAGGTAGACGTGATCTCGACAGGGGAGCAGGCCATCCATTCGTTGGAGACGCAGCATTACGATGCCGTGGTGCTGGACCTGATGCACAGCGACAGCCTGACGTTTCCGGTGGCCGACATGGTGGCCTATCGCCAGCCCGAGGCGGCGGTGATCTTCGTGACGCGGTCCAGCTTCTTCTCGGACGGTTCGATCTTCGGCCACGCGAAGAACGCACGGGCGATCCTGCGCGCCTCGACCAGACCCGAAGATCTGGCCGAGATCGTATGGCACTACGGCACCGGGAAGACCCCGCCTAACCCCGACCGTGAGGCTGGCTGAAGTCGGGCCAGGGGTTGATCGGCACGGTCCGGTTCGGATTGATCATGTCGTGGCTGTAGTAATAGTGGTTCACGATGTGATCCATGTTCACCGTGTCGGACACCGGCCCCTCGGGCGTCTGCCATTGATAGAGCTCCCGGGTGTAGCCCCACAGGTTCGGGTAATCCACGATCCGCGCGCGATTGCACTTGAAGTGCGTGTTGTAGACGTTGTCGAAGCGCATCAGCGTCGTCCAGAGCCGCCAGTCGGCCTCCGTGATGCGGTCGCCCATCAGGTAGCGGTTCTTCGACAGGATGTCCTCAATCCAGTCGAGGCTGTCGAAGAGCGGTTGCACGGCCTCGTCGTAGGCCTCCTGGCTTGATGCGAAGCCCGCCTTGTAGACGCCGTTGTTGACGGTGTTGTAGATCCGGTCGTTCACCGGTTCGATATCGGCGCGCAGATCCCGGGGCCAGTAGTCGTCGGTGTTGCCGGTAATCCCGTCGAACGCGGAGTTGAACATCCGGATGATCTCGGAGCTTTCGTTGCTCACGATCCGGCCCTGTTTCTTGTCCCACAAAAGGGGTACGGTCACCCGACCGGTCATGTCGGGCGTGTCCTTGAGGTAGATCTCGCGCAGGTAGGCCGCGTCGAAGAGCGTGTCGCCGGTGGCGCCCTCCCAGCTGTCGTCCAGTTCCCAGCCGTTCTCCATCATGTGGGGATGCACGACACTGACGTCGATATGCGCCTCCAGCTCCTTGAGCTTGCGGAAGACGAGCGCCCGGTGCGCCCAGGGGCAGGCGAGGGAGACATACATGTGATAGCGCCCCGACTCGGCCTCGAAGCCGGCCTCGCCGCTTGGTCCGGCGCTTCCGTCGGCGGTGATCCAGTTGCGAAAAGAGGCCTCGTCCCGCTCGAACTTGCCGCCGTTCTCGTCGGTGTCATACCACTTGTCTTGCCATTCTCCGTCGACCAGCAGGCCCATGATCTCTCTCCTTTTCGCTGTGTTGGAGAGGAACGTATGCCGGGCGGCCCGGGGTCCAATCTGCGTCGCCGCACAGGGCCGGTGCGCCGCTTTTGTGGTTTGCATCCCGCGGGGCGACGCGTATGAGGGGCCGGACGAAGCCCGCAAGGGCCGGAGAGGTTGGTTGCGGTACGGGTCGACCCTGGAGGGGACCCCACCGCGACATCGTCCGCCATGCAGGCGCTCTGATCCCTTGCCCGACAGAAGGACTGTGCCATGCGCCTCATGACTGCCCTGATGATCCTGATTGCGGGCCCGGTGGCGGCCCATCCCGGCCACATCGTGGATGCCGCGGGGCACAACCACTGGGTCGGCGGCATCCTGCTGGGGGCCGCGGGGATCGCCGCGGCCGTGGGCTTGCTGAAAGGGCGCAAGGCCAAGAAGAAGGCCGAGCCGGACGCCGAGGCCGAACCCGCATGAAGACCGGTGTCATGATCTGCGGCCACGGCTCGCGCAGCCAGTCGGCCGTGGACGAGTTCGCCACGCTCGCCCAGAAGCTGCCCGCCTACCTGCCGGACGACTGGATGTGCGACTACGGCTACCTGGAGTTCGCCAATCCGGTGATCCGCGACGGCCTCGACCGTCTGCGCGAGGCAGGCTGCGAGCGGATCCTGGCGGTGCCGGGAATGCTCTTCGCCGCGATGCACGCCAAGAACGATATTCCGACGGTGCTGAACACCTATGCCACCCAGCACGGGATGGACATCCATTACGGGCGCGAGCTGGGCGTCGATCCCAAGATGATCACCGCCGCGGCGGGCCGGATCCGGGAGGCCGTCGACCGGGCCAACGCGAAACACGGCGACCTGCCCCTGACCGAGACGTGCCTCGTGGTGATCGGGCGCGGCGCCTCGGACCCCGATGCCAACGGCAACGTGGCCAAGATCGCCCGGATGCTGTCGGAAGGCATGGGCTTCGGCTGGTCGGAGGTCGGCTATTCCGGCGTCACCTTCCCGCTGGTGGAACCGTGCCTCGAACACGTGGTGCGGCTGCCTTACAAGCGCGTCATCGTGTTCCCCTATTTCCTGTTCTCTGGCATCCTGGTCGACCGGATCTACGGTTTCACCGATCGGGTGGCGGCCAAGAACCCCGACGTCACCTTCGTGAAGGCGGGATACCTGGGCGATCATCCGAAGGTGCTGGAAACCTTCGCAGAGCGGATCCGCGAACAGGACAGCGCCACGCCGCCCCCCAACTGCGGCATCTGCGGATACCGCGAACAGGTGCTCGCACTGGCGAATGGTGAGCACATCCATATCACCCCCGAACAGCGCGCCCATCCCGCCTTCGACGCGACGCCGCCCGCCACCTGCGTGCTGTGCAAGTACCGCGTGCAGGTCCTGGGCTTCGAGGCCGAGGTCGGTGCGATCCAGGAAAGCCACCACCACCACGTCGAAGGACAGGGGGCCTCGGCGCCCGGCTCGAACGTGGCGGACTGCACGCTCTGCGACACTTTCTGCACCGGGCTGTGCCGGCTGGAGGCCCAGAAAGGCCACCACCATCATCACCATCATCACGGCGATGATCACCACCATCACGACCACCACCATCACGACCACGATCATCACCACGCTGAGTATCCGCACGCCAATCACCCGCTGGGGCCGGAAAGCGCGCGGCGCACGACCAAGGCGTGATGCTTCATCTGGCCAGATAAACTCCCCCCGGAGGGTCCGCCCTCTCCTTCCCTGACAGGTGGACGCGCCTTGAGACCCTACGAAAAGGACCCCGCCGCGATCTACGCGCAAAGCTTCGCCACCGTGCGGGCCGAGGCGCGGCTGGATCGGTTCCCGGCGGCGATGCGCCCGGTGATGACCCGGCTGATCCACGCCTGCGGCATGGTCGAGATCGCGGATCGGCTCGCCTTCTCGTCCCATGCGGCAGAGGCGGGCCAATCGGCCTTGGCCGCCGGCGCGCCGGTCCTGTGCGATTGCGAAATGGTCGGCGCAGGCATCATCCGCCGTCAGCTTCCGGCGCGGAACGAGGTGGTCGTGACCCTTAACGATGCCCGCGTGCCCGACCTTGCGAAGGATTTGGGCACGACCCGTTCGGCGGCCGCGGTGGAGTTGTGGCGCGACCGGCTGGCCGGGGCCGTGGTGGCGATCGGAAACGCGCCGACGGCGCTGTTCCACCTGCTGGAGGCGCTGGAGGCAGGCGCGCCGAAGCCTGCCGTGATCCTCGGCTTTCCGGTGGGCTTCGTGGGAGCCGCGGAGTCGAAGGCGGAGCTGGCCGCAGATCCGCGTGGCTGTGACTTTATCGCCCTGCGCGGCCGGCGCGGCGGATCCGCCATGGCGGCGGCGGCCGTGAATGCCCTGGCCGCCGGCTTGCCGGAGGATCCTGCGTGAGCGCAAACGACGCACCGGACACTTTCCCCATCGGAAAGGCATTTGCCGCGAACGGCCCCGGGGGCCGCGATGCCTGACACGCCCTGGTTGCATATCGTCGGCATCGGCGAAGACGGTCTCGACGGTCTGACCCCGGCCACCCGCGCCGTGGTCGAAGCCGCAGAGGTCATCCTGGGCGGGGATCGCCATCATGCCCTGGCCAGCACGGTGGGGGCCGAACGGCTGGCCTGGCCCTCGCCTTTCGATGCGATGATAGACACGATCCGCGGATTGCGGGGCCGCCGCGCGGTCGTGCTAGTCACGGGCGATCCGCTCTGGTTTTCGGTGGGCGCACGGATCGGGCGCGCCATCGACCCGTCCGAGATCGTCTACCACCCGCAGCTCTCGGCGTTCCAGTTGGCCGCCGCACGAATGGGGTGGAGCCTCGCGGATGTCGAAACGCTAACCGTCCACGGCCGCCCCGTGGCGCAGATGGTCGCCTTCATCCAACCCGACGCGCGGCTTCTGGTCCTGACCACGGGGGCACAGACCCCGGCGCAGATCGCGCGTTTCCTGACGGATCGCGGTTTCGGGCAATCCCGGATGACCGTCCTGGCCGCGATGGGCGGCCCGCAGGAGGCGCGTTTCGACGGCACGGCGGAGGGGTGGGACCACGAGGTGCCGGCGTTCAACACGCTTGCGGTCGAGTGCATCGCGGCCCCCGACGCGGCCCTCCTGCCGCGGGTGCCGGGGCTGGAGGACGCGCTGTTCCAATCCGACGGGACGATGACCAAGCGCGAGGTGCGCGCGGCGACGCTGGCCAAGCTCATGCCGATGCGCGGCGCCCTGCTGTGGGACATCGGCTGTGGATCGGGGTCCGTTGCCATCGAATGGATGCGCGCCGCCCGCTACGCCCGCGCCATCGGGATCGAGCCGCGTGACGACCGCCGCGCGATGGCGGGGGCCAACGCCCTGGCGCTGGGCGCGCCCAAGCTGGAACTGGTCGAAGGCCAGGCGCCGGAGGCGCTGGACGGGCTGACTCCGCCGGATGCCATCTTCATCGGGGGCGGTCTGTCCGAAGCGGTCTTTGCCGCGGCATGGGACGCCCTGCGCCCGCTTGGCCGGTTGGTCGCAAACGCGGTGACGCTGGAATCCGAAGCCGTCCTGATGGCGCTGCACGCGCGGCACGGGGGCGATCTGGTGCGCCTGTCCGTCTGTCGGGCCGAACCGGTCGGCGGTTTGACCGGCTGGCGGCCCGCGATGCCGGTGACCCAATGGAGCCTGGTGAAACGATGAGGCCGGAAGGACCGACCGCCGCGCCCTTTGCCGGCTGCGGGACGCCTCGCCGGCGGGGCAAGTATTTGTCAATCCAAAGAAGCCGGGGATGGCTTTGAGCGGCGCGCTCTATGGTGTGGGGCTGGGGCCGGGCGCGCCTGATCTGCTGACGCTGCGGGCGGCGCGCCTGATCGAGGGCGCCTCGGTCGTGGCCTACCCCAGCCTGGCGGGGGGCGCGAGTTTTGCCCGTGCGATCGCGGCCGAGTTCATCCGCGAAGATGCGCGTGAAATCGTCATGGACGTTCCGATGACGGTGGAACGCGGTCCCGCCCAAGCCGCCTACGACGAAGGGGCCGCACGGATCGCCGCGGCCCTCGAAGCGGGCGAGGACGTGGTCTGCCTGTGCGAAGGAGATCCGTTCTTCTACGGCTCCTTCATGTATCTCTTCGCCCGGCTTTCGACGCGGTTCCGCTGCGAGGTCGTGCCCGGCGTGACATCGATCGCCGCTTGTGCGGCGCGGGCGGGGCGACCGCTGGTCGCGCGCAACGAGCGTCTGACGGTGCTTCCCGGCCCCCTACCGGAGGCGGAGCTGCGCGACCGGATCGCCGGCGCCGAGAGCGTCGCGATCATGAAGGTCGGGCGACACCTGGACAAGATCCGCACCGTGATCTCGGAACTTGGCCTTCTCGCGCGGGCGGTCTACGTCGAGCGCGCCTCGCTGCCCGACGAGGTGGTTTGCCCGCTGGCCGAGGCACCAAAGACCGCGCCTTATTTTTCGATGATCTTGCTGACCAAGGGGGCCGATCCGTGGCTGTGACTCCGGTTGTGATGGCGCTGTCGCGCTCTGGTGAGGCGGTCGCGCACCGCGTGGCGCATGCCCTGGGCGCGCAGGTGCACGGGCGCGACGGGCGAGTGGACCGCGCGGATGCCTGGTTTCCAAATGCGCTGGATCACGCGCGGGACCTCTTTACGGCTGGCACGCCGGTGGTCGGCGTCTGTGCGTCCGGCATCCTCATCCGGGCGGTGGCGCCCCTGCTTGCGGACAAGGTGGCCGAACCGCCGGTCCTGTCGGTGAGCGACGACGGGGCGGTTGTGGTTCCGCTTCTGGGCGGGCACCGGGGCGCGAACCGCCTGGCCGCGACGATTGCCGAGGCGCTTGGCGCGGTCTCGGCCGTGACGACGGCGGGGGACGTGGCGCTTGGCGTGGCGCTCGATGCGCCGCCCGAGGGCTGGCGGCTCGTCAACCCGCTGGATGCGAAGGCGGCGATGGCGGCTTTGCTGGCAGGCGGCGGCGCACGGGTGACGGGACCGGATGCCGGGGCGGCGGAGTGGTTGCACGGGCTGCCGGAGGGCGACGGGGTCACGATCACCTGCGGGCCCGGCATCCATGCGGATCTGTCGGGAACGCATCTGCAGTTCGCGCCGCAGCGTTACGCCCTGGGACTGGGCTGCGCGCGCGGCTGCGCCCCCGACGAGCTGGCGGACCTGGTGCGCGACGTCCTGCGCGAGGCCGGGATCGTGCCGGAGGCGGTAGCAGCGCTGGGCTCGCTGGACCTGAAGGCGGACGAAGGGGCGATGAACACGCTCGCGCGCACGATGGACGTGCCGTTCCGGGTCTTCGACGCCGACACGCTGGAGGCGCTCACCCCACGATTGGAAACGCCCTCGGACGTGGTCTTCGCAGAAGTGGGCTGCCACGGGGTGAGCGAGGGGGCGGCCTTGGCGCTGGCGGGCGATTCAGCGCATTTGACCGTGGCCAAGCGCAAGACGGCGGAGGCGACGGCGGCGCTGGCGCAGGCGCCGCTGCCGATCACGACCCCGACGGGGCGCGCACGGGGCCGGTTGTCCATCGTGGGCATCGGGCCGGGGCAGGCGGCGTGGCGCACGCCCGAGGTGTCCCGGCTGGTGGCGGAGGCCGAGGAGTTGGTCGGTTACGGGCTTTACATCGATCTGCTGGGGCCGCTCGCCACGGGCAAGGCGCGGTCGGATTTTCCCCTGGGCGGGGAGGAAGCGCGCTGTCGCTACGCGCTGGAACAGGCGGCGCGGGGCCTGAACGTGGCGCTGGTCTGCTCGGGCGACGCGGGCATCTACGCGATGGGCGCGCTGGTATTCGAATTGCTTGACCGCGGGCCCGAAGAGATGGGCGTCTCGGACGCGGCCCGCCGGGTCGAGGTGGTATGCTCGCCCGGCGTGAGCGCCTTGCAGGGCGCTGCGGCCCGGGCCGGCGCACCATTGGGGCATGACTTCTGCGCGATCTCGCTGTCGGATCTGCTGACGCCGCGGGAGGATATCTTGCGCAGGTTGCGGGCCGCGGCGGAAGGCGACTTCGTGATCGCATTCTACAACCCGGTGTCGAAGACACGCCGGACCTTACTGGCCGAAGCGCGCGACATCCTTCTGCAACACCGGCCCGCGGATACGCCGGTGATGCTGGCAACCTCGCTGGGGCGGCCCGAAGAGAACCTGCGCTACCGGCGGCTGGACGCGCTGGAGGTCGACGAGGTGGACATGCTGACGGTGGTGCTGGTGGGGTCGAGCAATTCCCGGCTGGCGCAGCTGGGCGAAGGGCCACGGATGTACACGCCGCGCGGCTACGCGCGCAAGATCGACGGAGACCTGGCATGACGGGAGGCTGCTGTTCGCCGTTTTCGGCGGGTCCGTTCTTCCCGTCAGCCCGCAGGAGAGAGCAATGACAGTCTATTTCATCGGCGCCGGTCCCGGCGACCCGGAGCTTCTGACGCTGAAGGCCGCGCGCCTGATCGGGGCCTGCCCGGTCTGCCTCTACGCGGGCTCTCTGGTGCCGGAGGAGGTGGTCGCCCACGCCACCGCCAGCGCGCGGGTTCGCGACACCGCGTCCATGACGTTGGACGAAACCCATGCGGAGATCCTGGCCGCCCATGCACGTGGGGAAGACGTCGCCCGGGTCCATTCGGGCGATCCATCGCTCTACGGCGCGATCGCCGAACAGATCCGGCGATTGAAGGCGGACGGGATCGATTACGCCATCGTGCCGGGAGTGCCCGCCTACGCGGCAGCGGCGGCGGCGATGGGGACGGAACTGACGGTCCCGGAGGTCGGCCAATCGATCGTGCTGACCCGCATGAGCATGAAATCCACGGCCATGCCCAACGGCGAGACGCTGGAGAATTTCGCGCGGACCGGGACCACGCTGGCGATCCACCTCGGCATTCGGGCACTGCGCGAGATCGAGCGGGTCCTGACACCGCATTACGGCGCGGACTGCCCCGTGGCGGTTGTCTACCGGGCCTCCTGGCCGGACCAGGTGATTCTCCGCGGAACGCTGTCGGACATTCATGCCCAGGTGCGGGCGGCCAAGATCACACGGACGGCGCTGATCCTCGTCGGACCTGTGTTGGGTTCGCAACACGGGTTCCCGGACTCGGCGCTTTACGATGCGGCGAAACCGCATGTCCTGCGGCCCAAGGCCCGCTAGACGCTTCGGTCCGCCGCACGTGCAATGCGGCAGCGCGGCGGAATTCTTTACTTGAAGTTTACCATGGCGGCTTAAACCTTTGTCGTGAACGAAGGGAGTGCGCCATGGAAGACCATCTGCCGACCGCCGTCGCCCGCGGATTGAAAATTGCCCGCCGGCAATCGATGCAGCGCGGAGACCGCTTAAGCGTGCACGATGGCGATCAGGTCTATCGCATCCACGACTTCAGCGAAATGGGCATGACGCTCGACGCCGGGGTCTGCGATATCCTGCGCGGCCGGGTCGATATCTACGACGGTGCGCGGCACCTTTACCAAGCGCTCATCCAAGGCTCGGAAGTGACCGGAGAGACCTGCACCTTCACCTTCAAGTGGTTGCAGCCCGCGCGTGACCGGGCGGCCTCGGACTTCGTGGCCCAGACACCCCCGGTCAGCGGGCTCATCGCGGGAACCTGAGCGGGAACCTCCGGGCTGTCCGATTAAGCGTGCCGTGGGGCTCTTCCTGGGCGCGTTGAATTGCAAGTCCGCCTTCCACGATGACGCGCGCGCGGAGTGCCGTGTATAGTCTTATTGCAGATCCTCGAACGCGGTCTGCAATCTTGAAACCGCGTCGACGATCTGGGCGCGCGGGGCCGCAATGTTGAAACGAAGGAAGCTCTCGCCACCGGTGCCGAAGGTGGGGCCGTGGTTGGCAGCAATCTGGGCGTCCCTCTCGACGCGGCGGGTGAATTCTTCGCGTGACATGCCGGTGCCAGTGAAGTCGACCCAGGCGAGGTAGGTGGCCTCCAGCGGCATCGAGTGCACGCCGGGGATCTTGTTGACACCTTCGTCGAAGATACGGCGGTTCTCGTCCAGGTAGAGCCGGGCGGCATCGACCCAGGCGGCCCCGTCCGGGGTATAGGCCGCGGTTGTCATGAACAGTCCGAAACTGTTGGGTGACAGGCCAAGCGCGGCGATCCGCGCCGCGAAGGCCGTGCGCAGATCGGGGTCCGCGATGATGACGTTGCCGGTATGCGCGCCCGCGATGTTGAAGGTCTTCGTGGTCGAGGTCATCATCACCAGGCGGTCCTGGATATCCTCGATCAGGGCCATGGGGGTGTGAACTTGGCCGGGAAAGGTTAGGTCGTGGTGGATCTCGTCCGAGACGAGCACGAGGTCGTGCCGCCGTGCGAAATCGGCGACTTGCTCAAGCTCTTGGCGGGTCCAGACCCGGCCGCCGGGATTGTGCGGTGAGCACAGGACCAGCATTTTCTCCGATCCGGTCATGGCCCGGTCCCAGGCGTCGAAATCCATCTCGTAGCGACCGTCCTGGTTGACGAGTTCGAGTTCGACGACCTGCCTGTCTGCTGCGGTGATGACCCGGGCGAAGGCATGATAGACGGGGGTCATCAGCACGACGCCGTCGCCGGGGCTTGTAAAGGCATCGACGCACATGGCGGTGCCGTTGACGAGCCCGTGGGTCGTGAAGATGTGGGCCGGATCGACACTCCAGCCGTGACGCTCCTGCATCCACCAACAGATCGCGGCGCGGTAGTCGCTGTCGTCCCCGAAGTAGCCGAAGACGCCGTGATCGACCATGTCCCGCACGGCATTCCGGATCGGCTCGGCGGCCTGGAATTCCATGTCCGCGACCCACATGGCGATGCCGTCGTCGCGGGGCACGCCGTAGATCTGCTCCATCGCGTCCCACTTGACGCAATGGGTGTCGCGGCGGTTCACGGGCGTGTCGAAATCCATGGACGGTATCCTTTCCCTAGCTTGGGAATGAGGGTGGCGCATTGACGCGCGGACGCAAGGGGCAAAGCGCCGTTGTTGCAAATCCCGCAGGCCCGGCCTAGATCGTCGCAGCATGACGATACGCCCGATCCTGATCCATCCCGACCCGCGCCTCAAGAAGGTGGCCGACCCCGTCGATACCGTCGATGCAGAAGTTCGCGCATTGGCCGAGGACATGCTCGAGACGATGTACGACGCGCCCGGGATCGGCCTGGCCGCCCCTCAACTGGGGATCACGCGGCGAATCATCACGATGGATTGCGTGAAGGAAGAGGGGGCGGAGCCGCGCCCGATGGTCCTGATCAACCCGAGGATCACATGGGCCAGCGAAGAGCGTTCCACCTACGAGGAAGGGTGCCTTTCGATCCCCGACCAATACGCCGAGGTCGAGCGCCCCGCGGAGGTCGAGGTCACCTGGATGGACGTCGACGGTCAGACGCAGCAGGAGCGGTTCGACGGGCTTTGGTCGACCTGCGTCCAGCACGAGATCGATCACCTCGACGGCAAGCTCTTCATCGATTACCTCGGCCCGATGAAGCGGCAGATGATCACGCGCAAGATGGTCAAGCTCAAGCGCGAGCGGGCCCGAACGTGAGGCAGATCCTGACGGTGCCGCACCCTGACCTGCGCGCCGTCTGCGCCGATGTCGAGGGCTTCGGCGCCGATCTTTCCGCCCTCGCCGACGAGATGTTCGAGGCGATGTATGCCGCCAACGGGCGCGGGCTTGCCGCTCCGCAGGTGGGCGTGCTGCAACGCCTGTTCGTGATGGATGCGGGCTGGAAGGACGGCGCGTCCGAGCGGGTGGTGATGGTGAATCCGGTGGTGGCAAGCGCCTCGCCCGAGCGGGTGACGCGGGACGAGGTTTGCCTGTCGATCCCCGATCGCGTGACGCCGGTGTCGCGCCCGGCCATCGTGCACCTGCGCTACCAGGACCTGAGAGGTCTGCCGCAGGAGGTCACGCTGGAGGGGCCCGCCGCGACCATCGCCCAGCACGAGCGTGACCACCTCGACGGGATCCTGTGCACCGACCACGCCGGTGCGGCGTGACGCGGCCCATCGTGCAATGGCCGCACAAGGTGCTGCGGACGCCCGCCGCCCATGTGGAAGACATCACCGACGAAATTCGCGCCCTGTGGGACGAGATGATTGCCGTGATGGAGGCGATGCCGGGCGTCGGCCTTGCCGCGGTGCAACTGGGCGTGCCGCTGCGGCTGGCCGTCGTCGACGCGTCGAGGGACCGGGGGCGTGCAGTGCGCATGGCCAACCCCGAAGTGCTCCACGCCAGCGTGGAGCCGCGCGAACACGAGGAAGCCTCCCCCTGCCTGCCCGGAGTGAGTGCCGTCGTGAAGCGGCCCCGGGCGGTCACGGTGCGGTTCCTGGGCGAAAGCGGTGCGGTCGAGGAACGCGATTTCGTCGGTCTTTGGGCCACGAGCGTGCAGCACCAGATCGACCACATGGCGGGGCAGATGTACTTCGATCGCCTGGGTCGGGTGAAGCGCGAGATGCTGCTCAAGCGGGCGGCGAAGCGCCGCCGCTAGGAATATGGGCCACCGGCCTGCGCATCGGGATCCGGTGGCGCGTGCCGAAGAGCGGCCAGAGCGGGCCCATGGACTGCGGTGGCCCCGCCGCGAAGCCCATTCGTTCGTACAGCGCGCGGGCGCGGGTGTTCTGGGGCGCGACATCGATGCGCAGGCGATCGTGGCCCTGCGTCGCGGCCAACCGAGGCAGCGCGCGCACCAAGGCCGTGCCGATACCCGCGCCGCGATGCCCGGGCACGACGGCCAGCGTATCGATGACGAGGGCGGTTTCGCTGTCGCTCGGGATGCTGGCGAGTGCGGCACGCCGCCAGAACCGCCCCATCCCGTAGGCCCCGAGGTCGAACTGTCCGAGCCGGACCCAGGCCCCCCGGGCCTCCCGGTATCCCAAGACACCCAGCAGGCGGTCGGCTTGCGTGGCGGCGAGGGCGAAGGCCGGGTCGATGGCGGGCGCGATGGCCGCGACCGCTTTCTCCTCGGGGCCCAGCACGCGGGTCAGCTGCGCCTCGTTGGCCTGCCAGAATAGCCGCGCGGCCGCGTCCCGGTGAACGGGATCCAGTGGGCCGATCTTCACGCGAGAAAGCTGGCGAAGGGCAGGTATCGGACAAGCGTGCCGGGGACCACGTCGCAGGCGTGATCGGGCAGTTCGACCAGCCCGGTGGCCCAGGAGAGGCCCGAGACGCGGCCCGATCCTTCCGACGCGAAGACCTCTGCGGCGCCGTCGGTGAGGCGGGCGCGCAGGTATTCGCGGCGGCCCGGCTTCTTGGACTTGGTAAAAGCGGCGGGCACGGTGAAGGCTTGCGGCGCGCTCCAGTCGGCCCCGGCAAGGCGGGCCAGGGCGGGCCGGGCGAAGATGAGCGCGCAGACCTGGGCCGCGACCGGGTTGCCGGGCAGGCCGAAGACCGGTGTTTCGTCCCAAAGTCCCAGCGCCAGCGGTCGGCCCGGTTTCACCGCGATCCGCCAGAGCGCAAAGCTGCCGGTGTCCGACAGCAGGGCGGAGACATGGTCCTCGTCCCCCGCGGAAGCCCCGCCCGAGGTCAGGATCGCGTCGCACTTGGTGGCGGCGTCGCTCAGGATCGCGCGCAGGGTTTCGCGGTCGTCGGGCGCGCGGCCAAGGTCCACGGGAATGTGGCCCCAGCGTGCCACGTCGTCGAGCAGCATGGGTCGGTTGGCATCGAAGATCTCGCCGTCGGTCGCAGGCGTGCCGGGGTCGCGCAATTCGTCCCCGGTGGACAGCACGCCGACGCGCAAGGGGCTGTGCACCGTGACTGTGGCCGTGCCGCAGGCGGCGAGGGTGGCGAGGTCGGCCGGTGTCAGGCGGCGACCGCCGGGCAGGACGGGAGAGCCGGCCACCATGTCCTCGCCCGCGCGGCGGGCATTTGCCCCGCGCTTGAGCGGGCCGTTGAGCGCGATGTGGGTGTCCGTGGCGGCGACGTCCTCTTGCAGGACGACAGTGTCGGTGCCGGCGGGGATGTTGGCGCCCGTGAGGATCCGTAGCGCGTGGCCTGGTGGCACGGTTCCGTCGAACGGCACGCCCGCCGCAGCGCGACCGGGGGCCAGTGGCAGGCTGTGCGCGCCTTCGGGCAGCGGCCCCGCCAGTGCGTAACCGTCGACGGCCGAATTGGGATGCGGAGGGTGACTGCGGGTGGCCGTGACGGGGCGTGCCAAGATGCGGCCTGTAGCTTGGCTCAGGGGCAAAGTCTCGGTCCCGACCACCGGTGACAGTTCCGCGCGCAAGTGGGCCAGGGCTTCGTCCACCGGGGTCCAATGCGCGCCTTGCGGCATGGCGAAGCAATCGTTGCGCAAGGGCGGGGCCTGTGGAATTTGCGCGGACGGTTCCAGAAGCCCCACGTGATCCGCCCCCAGAACGCGGCCTTCGGCGTCTGCCGGATGATCGAGAAGGATATCCCAGTCGCCCTTTGACAGGGCCGAGAAGCGCATCGCGTAAAGTGCGACCTGTGCTGCATCCTTGACGGCGTGATCGGGCAGGTTCGACGCGGGGAGGAGCGAGAAATAGGTCTCCACCAAGGTGATGGGGCGCGTGGGCTGCTCGAACGGCCAGACCGCGAGGGCGTCGCCGAACGTGCGTCGCAGGCGCGCAAGCGTGGGGAAACCCATGATGACCTGACCACCGACGGCCCCCGCGCCCGCCAGTTGGAATGGCGAGAAGCCACCGCAGGCAAGGTCGGTCGCGCGCTGCTCGGGGATGCCGTGGCCGCCATAGCCTGCCTTCGTGCGCGGCAGGTGTTCGACGTCGTGGCCGGGTCGCCCGTTGGCCCAGAAGGGGCCGGTTCCGGGGAAGCGGGCGTTGATCTCCCCCGCCAGTGCGAAGCGGTTGTTGGCGGTAGGGGTGTCGGTGACGCGCGCCTCGAACCAATCCCACAGGTCGAGCGGATCGGGATTGCCAGTAAGCGTCTCGGCGAAGGGGACGGGGTAGGCGAAGCACAGATCGAAGCCTACGAGCGTGCGGCGGCCCGCATCGAGCTCGGCGCGCAGGATCTGCGTGACCGCAGCCTCGGCCACTTGGCGGTTGCGGTGATAGACGGGGGCCTCGGCATGGCCCGCTCGGGCGAGACAGGTCCAGATGGCGTCCTTCTTGGGGGTGGCCCCCCGGTCGTGACCGCCGGACCAGTCGACCATCAGGACGCTGTCGAACCGGCTCATCGCGCGGCCTCCACCAGGATGAAGTTTGCGATGGCGGCGGTATCGTCGAGGTCCAGCGTCGGTCGGTCGATGTCGAGCGGCGTATCGGTGGCCACGGCACGGATCGTGGGGTCGTTGCGTGCCAGCAAGGGCTGCCCGGCTTCGGCGCGGTGGGTCTCGATCTTGGGGTGGGTGTCGCGCTTGTAGCCTTCGACGAGAACCAGGTCGACGGGATCAAGCCGCGCCAGAAGCGCGCTCAGGGGTGGCTCTTGCGCGCCCCGCAGCTCGGTCATCAGCGCCCAGCGATTGGCAGAGGCCAGCAGGACCTGTTGCGCGCCCGCCTGCCGGTGGCGGTGGCTGTCCTTGCCCGCGTGATCGACGTCGACGGAATGATGCGCGTGCTTCACGGTCGACACGCTGAGACCCCGGGTGGTGAACTCGGTCACGAGACGTTCCATCAGGCCGGTCTTGCCGGTGTTCTTCCAGCCGGTGACGCCGAAGAGGATCATGCCATAGCCCGCGCCCGGGCCAGGTCCTCGGGGGTGTTGACGTTGAAGAAGGCGGCGTCGTCGGGGAAGGTCGCGAAGACGCCACCATGGGCTTGCGTGAACTGGACGACCTTTCGCGTGCCTGCCGCGAGCGCCGTGCGCAAAGGCTCCCGGAGCGACACGGGCCAAAGACCGAAGGTGGGTTGGCGACCGGAGGGCGAGGCGGCGAGGGCAAGGTTGCTCTCCTCGGCGGCCAGTTGCAACTGCGGGACAAGATCGCAGGGCAGGAAGGGCGTGTCCGCGGCGGCGGTGACGATGTAGTCGTGGCCCGTCCTGGCCGCATGATCGAGCCCCGCCAGCACCCCGGCGAGCGGTCCGGGGTGATCGGTCACGCTGTCCGGCAGGACGGTCAGGCCCAGGTAATCAAATCGCGCGGGATCGCCGTTGGCATTGAGCACGAGACCGTCACATTGTGGAGCAAGACGCGCGATGACGTGATCGAGGATCGAGGAACTCCCGAGCCGCAGAAGCCCCTTGTCACCACCGCCCATGCGGGTGGCCCGGCCCCCGGCCAGCAGTACGCCGAGCGGGGCCTTCATGCCGTCCGCCGTGCGGCGCTGTTTGCGCTTTCGCCATAAAGGCCCCCCGCCCGCCGTCCCATCATGCGGCCCCCTTGCGACCGCTGTGACGCAGCTCGTCCGGCTGGGCCGCGGGGTCGGCGTCGCGGACCAGCCGATGCTCGCCCGACAGGCAGACGAACCGCTGGCCCTTCATCCGGCCGATCAGCGTCAGGCCGACCTGACGCGCGATCTCGACCCCCCAGGCGGTGAAACCAGAGCGCGAGACCAGCGTGGGAATGCCCATCAGCGCGGTCTTGATGACCATTTCGGAAGTGAGCCGGCCGGTCGTGTAGAGGATCTTGTCGTCTGCCGCTTCGTTCTCGCTGAACATCCAGCCGGCCACCTTGTCCACCGCGTTGTGGCGGCCGACATCCTCCATGTAGATCAGCGGCTGGTTGCCGCGGCACAGGACGGTGCCGTGGATCGCCCCCGCCGCGAGGTACAGGCTTGGCGTGCGGTTGATGACGTGGCTCAGGTGATAGAGGTCAGAGGTCCGCACGGGCGTGTCCGGCAGCTCGAGGCCTTCCAGCCCTTCCATCATGTCGCCGAAGACCGTGCCGACGGCGCAGCCCGAGGTGCGCGTCTTCTTCGCCAGTTTCTCCTCGTGGTTGGTCTGACGCTCGGTGCGGACGACGACCGTCTCGACTTCCTCGTCGTAGTCGACCCGCGTGACCCGGTCAGACCGCTTCAGCATCCCCTGGTTCAGCAAGAACCCCAGGCCAAGGTAGCGCGGGTGATCGCCGATGGTCATGGCGGTGACGATCTCGCGGGCGTTGAGGTAGATCGTCAGCGGTCGTTCCTCGACGACGTTCAGATCCACCGGTGCCCCGGTCTGATCGGTACCGGTGACGGCCCGGGTCAGCGCCGGGTCCTCGGGCGCGGGCGCGATGCGGTAGGAGACGTCGGCTGTGGCCAATTGAATGTCCCTCGGGGCAAGGATAGGCGTGGTCCGAAGGGTAGGGTGAATCCATGGCGGCTGCCACGCAAAAATCGGTGTTTCTGCGCGGGTTGCGGGACGGATCCCCCTTCCTGCTGGTGGCGGTGCCCTTCGCGGCCCTCTTCGGCGTCTCCGCGATGGAAGCGGGACTGAGCCTTGGCCAGGCGATGGGGTTCAGCGTGCTGGTGATCGCCGGAGCGTCCCAGTTCGCGGCCTTGCAGATGATCGTCGACAACGCGGGAATCGCCCTGACCTTGCTGGCGGCCCTCGCGGTGAACCTTCGGATGGCGATGTACTCCGCCTCTCTGGTTCCCTACCTCGGTGCCGCGCCCATGTGGAAACGGGCAGTGGCGGCCTACCTGATGTTCGACCAAAGCTACGTGGCAAGCCTTGCCCGCTACGAGGCCGATCCCGGCATGAGCCTTGCCAGCCGCGCGAGTTACTTCTTCGGTGTGGCGACCGCGATCGCCCCGGCCTGGGTGATCTCGACCTGGGCGGGGGCTGTGCTGGGTGCGCGAATTCCGCCCGAGGCGGCGCTCGATTTCGCCTTGCCGATCACCTTCATCGCGATGCTCGGACCGATGCTGCGGACGCTGGCCCATGTGGCCGCGGCGGCAGTCTCGGTCGTCGTGGCGCTTGCCCTGGCGGGGCTGCCCTCGGGGGCGGGCCTGCTGATCGCGGCGGGATGCGCCATGGTTGCCGGTGTCCTGGTCGAGGAGCGCCTGACATGACCGATACGCAGATCTGGATCGTCATCCTCGCGCTCGGAGCCGGCACCTTCCTGATCCGGTTCTCGTTTCTTGGATTGATCGGAAATCGGCCGATGCCGGCCCTGGTTCTGCGCCTGCTGCGCTATACGCCTGTGGCGGTGCTGCCGGGCCTTGTCGCGCCACTGGTGCTCTGGCCGGATGCGACCGGCGGATCACCGGACCCCGCCCGCCTCGTCGCGGCGTTCACGGCACTGGGGGTCGGTCTGTGGACCCGCAGCGTGATCCCGGCGGTGCTCGCGGGATTCGCGGCCCTCTACGCCGTCCTGTGGTTGTTGAGCGGGGTCTAGGATCCGCTTCTTCTGGCCCTAAATATCCCGGGGGGAGGCGCCTGCGCCGTGGGGGGCAGAGCCCCCCGGTTGCGCGTCAGCGCAACTGCATGTCGATTTCCGCCAAGGCGAGGGCCTTGTTGTCGGGATCGTCCTCGTACCATTCCCGCTCCGTCACGCCGGGCAGGCGGCCGAAACCGCGGGCAAGCGTGTTGGGAAACAGCGTCTGTGGGACACTCTCGAAGCCGGGCAACTGGCGCAGCAGGCGCGAGGTCGCGGACGCGCAGAAGGACCGCGCGACGGGACCGTTGGACAGGGCCAACTGGGCCGCGCGTTCGGCCACGGCATCCGTGACCCGCACCGTCTGCGCCAGGACGTAATAGGTCTCACGCGCGTGATACGAGACGTAATAGTCTTCGACCTCGGGAGTGACACCGAAGATCACGTCGTTGCGCTCGGCGATGGTGGAATGCCGGAACGAACCCGCGGGATCGAACAGGATCCTCTGGCTGGGGGCATCGATCAGCAGCGAGGAATGCTCGCCACTGCCCGACGAGATGCGGCGCATGGTGAACAGCGTCAGCACCCGCGGGCCCGGACCGGCGTATTGGCGGTCCGCAATCATCTGCGGCGGAGACGACGTCTCGGGCGCGCCGCCACAGCCCGCCAGGGCCGCAGCGCCGCCTAGCAGGGCCATGCGACGGGTGAGCATCAGGCGTTGACGAGCGCCAGGACGATCAGGACGACGATGATGGCGATCGTGCCGCGGCTGACGAACCACATGAAGCCGTCGAAGGTCTTTTCCTGGTTCGAGATGTCCATCTTGCCGTGCTCGTGGTCTGCCATGGGGTCGTCCTCTGGATCCGGTTTGGCCGTCAGATAGCGCATCGATCCGACGCTGTCACGCGTTCCGCGCGCCCCGGACGGATTGCAGCCGACCCAGGCCCGATTTCAGGGCCGCGACGCAATCCGCGTCGAACGCGGTCCCGGTTTCGCGGTCGAGGATGTCGAACACCTCGTCCATCGGCAGCGCATCGCGATAGGGCCGGTGCGCCGACAGTGCATCGAAGACATCGGCCACGGTGACGATCCGCACGTCGAGCGGAAGCGCCTCTGCCGTCAGCCCGTCGGGATAACCGCCGCCGTCGAGCCTTTCGTGATGACTGCGGGCGATGGGCGCCATGTCGGCGAACGCCGTTATGCGCTTGAGGATTTCGGACCCGGCCGCCGGGTGCGCCCGGATCGCCTGCCATTCCGCGGCGTCGAGGGCCCCCGGTTTGTCCAGGATCTGGTTGCTGACACCGAGCTTTCCCAGATCGTGCAACAAGGCCGCCCGGCGCAACCAGCGACGATGCTGGGCGCTGTGACCCAGTTGCGTCGCGATCATGTCGGTGTAGAGGGTCACACGGTCCGAATGATCTGCCGTAAACCGGCTCTTGGCGTCGACCACGTTCGCGAAAGCGGCTGCGACCTCGTCCAGGAAATCCGCGTTCACGGGACGCTGATGCAGGGCCGCTCCACGGGACAGGACGAGGAACTCGATGTCCGGATCCTCCAGGTCGGCCCAGAAGTCCGGATCCTTCGCGAGGCGCTTGAAGATCTCGACCAGCTCCGGGTCGAACCGGCCGCCGCTGCGTCCGGCGACCTCGTCCATGGCGGCCTTGCGGCCTCGGGCGTGATGGATGACGTCGACGAGTTGGGACAGAAGTGCGATCCGGGAGGCCAGCGGAATGGCCTCTCCGCTGAGACCGTTGGGCCAGCCCTTACCGTTCCAGTGCTCGTCGAGGTTGGAGATCCCGTCCTGCACCGACGGCGAGAAATGCAGCCGTTTGGCGATCGCGGCGCCGCGCTGGCAGCGGGTTTCGATGATGTCGTTCACGATCTGCCCGCCGTTGCGCAGGACATTCGCGAGCGCGCGGATCCGCCGCGGAAGGTCGGCCTTCGGGCCGGTGCCACTCAGGACGAAACGCAGCGCGGCAACGGGGGAATCGGGCAGGGTCTTGAAGGTGTTCTTGAAGGCGATGTCGTCGGCCAGATAGGTCTGGCTGACTTGGGACGCGTTGGAGGAACACCCCAGATCCTTCAGCAGGAGCGTGTAGAACAGATCGTCCATCTCCGCTTCGGGCAGGTTCAGCGCGTCACCGATGCGCGTGCCGATGTAGCAACAGCGCAGGCAATGCCCCACGGGTTGCCCTTCCGTCAGTTCGAGCGCGTGGCTGAGGGGCCCGAGGATCTGGGCCAGGGGCAGCCCCGGCGGTATGCGCGGAAACCTGTGATCTTTCATGCCGGGACGTATCGCGCCCGGGGATTAAAAAATCGTCACGTCGCCCGAAAGCGATAGGCTCCGTCATCGGACAGGGTCCGGCTGGCTTGGCCTGTCCGGTGCAGATGGTTGAGATGGGCCAATGCCTCCGACAGCGCAAGTCCGTAGGTGCCCGCGTCGATCTGCCGCTTGAAAAGCGGCGCGAAGCACTCTGCGGCGGTGCGGGGCTCCGACAGGTGCGCGTGCAGCCGCGCCAGCGCGGAATGATGATTCTCGATCATCTGGCGCAGGCGCAGGGGCAAGCCGGTATAGGGCAGCTTGTGCCCGCCGAGGATCAGCTGGTCGGGGGTCGCATGCGGTCGAAACCTTTCGCAGGTGTCGATCCAGTCGCCCACCGGGTCCGCCTGCGGTTCGGTCGGATAGACACCCAGATGCGGTGAGATCGACAAAAGTAGCTGGTCCCCCCCGAGAACGACCTCGCCGTCCCGGGACCACAGGGTCGCGTGTTCGGGGGCGTGACCTTCGCCCATGCGGATATCCCAGACGCGCCCCGCGGCGGTGATCGCATCACCCTCGGCGAGGCGCGTGTAGCCCAGCCGCAGCGGATGCACGCAATCGGCGAAGTTGAAGGGACGCTCGGCACGACGTTTTGCCAAGATCTCGGGGTCCATGCCGGCGCGGGTCCAGAAGGTGACCTGTTCCGGTGTGGCATTGGCCTGCTCGTCGAGGATGAGCATGCGCGCCTGGAGGTAGGCCGTGCGGGTGGTCAGAAGCTCCGCGCCGCGTTCCACGAACCAGCCCGCTAGGCCCATGTGGTCGGGGTGGTGGTGGGTGATCAGCACCCGGGTGACCGGCTTCCCGGCGAGGGGACCATCCAGCAGGTCCTGCCAGAGCGCCCGGGTCCTGCGGCTGTCGAAGCCAGTGTCCACGATCGTCCAGCCGTCACCGTCGTCCAACGCATAGACGTTCACGTGATCCAGCGCCATCGGCAAGGGCAGGCGCATCCACAGGATGCCGGCGGCCACTTGCGTGGCCCTGCCGGGGCCGGGCGGCTCGAGGTAGGGGGTGGTGATCTTCACGGGGCGGCGAAGGACGCTGTCTGCGGGGCGGGCCCGCAAAGCCGCCCCGCCCACCGGCCCCCGTTCGCGGTCCTCACGCGACGGCCAGGTCGTCCGCGGTCAGCGACATGAGCTCGGCGCTGTCGGTGCGCACCTGCGCGATCAGGCCGCCGACGTCCGGCAGCAGGCGCGTGATGTAGAACGTGGCGAGCCGCTGGCGCGCCGCGTCGCCCTCGAGGGCCGCCTTCAGATGCGCGTGGCCGCCCAGCACCCGCGCGAAGGCCATCAGGAACGGCACGGCCCCGGCGAAGCGATCGGGAGTCTCCAGCGTGGCGATGTGGTCGACGCATTCCGACAGGTCGGCAGCGGCCTGCCAGACCGCCTCCGCCAGTTCGGGGTGGTCCGCCTTCGCGCTGTCGGCGCCGGCCTGGATCTCTTCCAGAAGGGCCTGGGCGGCCTCGCCACCGTCCATCATCTTGCGGCCCACGAGGTCCATGGCCTGGATGCCGTTGGTGCCTTCGTAGATCGCCGTCACGCGCACGTCCCGCACGTATTGCGCGGCGCCCGTCTCCTCGATCACGCCCATGCCGCCATGAACCTGCACCCCCATCGAGGCGACCTTGATTCCCGTCTCGGACCCGAAGGCCTTGGCGATGGGCGTCAGAAGGGCCGCGCGCGCGCGCCAGGCGGCATCGCCCGTGGCGGTGGTCATGTCGAGCGCGCAGGCGCACATCATGGTGATGCTGCGCGCGGCGAAAAGCTCGGACTTCATCTCGGCCAGCATCCGGCGGACGTCGGCGTGCTCGATGATTGAGCCCGAGCCGCCCGCCTTGCCCTGCTTGCGTTCCAGCGCGTAGGCCAGCGCGTGCTGGTAGGCCCCTTCGCCCGCGCCAACGCCTTGCGTGCCCACGCCCACGCGGGCGTTGTTCATCATGGTGAACATCGCGGCCATGCCGCCGTTCTCGGGCCCGACCATCCAGCCGGTGGCGCCCGCGTATTCCATCACCGCGGTGGGGGAGCCGTGCAGGCCCATCTTGTGCTCGAGGCTGACGACCCGCAGGTCGTTGCGCTTGCCCGCGTTGCCGTCTTCGTCGGGCAGGAACTTCGGCACCAGGAAGAGGCTGATGCCCTTGGTGCCAGGCACCCCGTCCGGCAGACGGGCCAGCACCAGGTGGCAGACGTTGTCGGTGAAATCGTTGTCGGCCCAGCTGATGTAGATCTTCTGGCCCGTGATCGCATAGGTGCCGTCGCCGTTCGGTTCGGCCTTCGACGTCAGCGCGCCCACGTCCGAGCCCGCCTGCGGTTCGGTCAGGTTCATCGTGCCGCACCACTCGCCCGAGATCAGCTTGGGCAGGTAAAGCTCCTTGATCGCGTCCGAGGCGTGATGCTCCAGCGCCTCGATCTGGCCCTGGGCCATCAGCGGGTTGAGCTGCAGCGACAGGCAAGCTCCCGCCATCATGTCGTTGACCGCCGTCGTCAATGCCAGCGGCAGGCCCATGCCGCCGTATTCGACCGGGCCGCTCATGCCGATCCAGCCGCCCTCGGCGATCGCGCGGTAACCGTCGCCGAAGCCCTTGGACGTGCGCACGACACCGTTCTCCAGGCGGGCGGGATCGGTGTCGCCATTGCGCTGCAAGGGTGCGAGGACCTCGTCGCACATCTTGGCGGCTTCGGTCAGGATGGCGGTGCTCATGTCCGGTGTGGCATCGGCGAAACGCTCGGTCGCGGCGACGGCCGGCAGGCCCGCGATGTGATCGAGGATGAACGACAGGTCGGTGGCAGGTGCGGTATAGGGCATGAAACTGAACCTTGCTGGAAACGGCGGCGCTTGGCATCGGACGCGCGGGCCGCTATGCCGCGCGCTGGTTTGCAAGGTAACCCTAGCATGTGTGCACGCAACGACAACGCCACGTCAGAGAGGCTGAGCGCCGACGCCGCGGGGATCGCGCGGGCGCGCGACGTTCTGGCCGGGGGCGGTCTGTGCGCCTTCCCGACCGAGACGGTCTACGGGCTCGGCGCGGACGCCAGGTCCTCGGAGGCGGTCGCGCGCATCTACGAGGCGAAGGGCCGCCCGTCGTTCAACCCGTTGATCGCCCACGTCGCGAAGCTGGACGGGGCCCGCGCGCTCGTGGACCTCGGCCCGGACGGTGAGATACTGGCGCAGGCCTTCTGGCCCGGCGCGCTGACGCTGGTGGCACCGGTACGGGGAGAAGTCTCTTCGCTGGTGACCGCGGGGCTGCGGACGCTGGGGGTGCGGGTGCCGGACCATCCCGTGGCGCAGGCGCTGCTGAAAGCCTTTGGCGGCCCGGTCGCGGCCCCTTCGGCCAACCCCTCGGGCCGCGTGTCACCCACGACGGCCGACCACGTGCTGGCGGGTCTCGACGGGCGAATCGAGGCGGTCCTCGACGGCGGGCCCTGCGACGTGGGCGTGGAATCCACCATCGTCGACGTGACCGGCCCGCCGACCCTTCTGCGCGCGGGCGGTCTGCCGGTGGAGGCTTTGGAGGCGGCACTCGGCGCTCCGTTAGCCCTGGGCCGCGCCTCGGGCGGGGGCGAAGGCGCGCCGCGGTCCCCGGGGCAATTGGCGAGCCATTACGCGCCCGTGGGCCGCGTTCGTCTGAATGCGGAACGGGCCGAACCGGGAGAGGTCTTTCTGGGGTTCGGTGATATTGCGGGCGATCTGACCTTGTCCGACCGCGGCGATCTGCGCGAAGCGGCCGCGCGGCTGTTCGACTGCCTACACCGGCTCGATGCGGCGGGGGCGGAGGCCATCGCGGTCGCCCCGGTGCCCGACCACGGTCTGGGACGGGCGATCAACGACCGGCTCAAGCGGGCCGCGGCCCCGCGGGACTGACGCAAGACGGGTGAGCGGACCTGAAAACCCTGACGTCCGGGCCGTTTACCACTGCCGTAAATTCCCCAGCCGGCGGCAGCACGTGCATCACCGATCAGCCGGCGCGGCGGCGCAGGTCCTCGGCCTCGCGGCGGGCGTCGCGGAGCCCGTCCATCGCGGCCCGCAGTTCGGCCTCGGTCTGGGCCAGCTGGTTGGTGATCTCCGCCTCGCGCTGCTGGAGGTAGGTGATCGCCTGGTCGCGGGTCTCCTCGGCCTCGTGCAGGGCCTGGGCCATGCGATCGAGTTCCCCGATTTCCGCCTTGGTGACGCGTGTCGCGCGGGTCACCAGCCAGTTCGCGAACCACCCCAATGCGAAGGCGGCGAAGAGGATGACGGCGGTGGCGGCGATGAATTCGGTGCGGTTCAAGGGGCGGTCCTGCGTTACTCTTCTGACGTTTCGGCTTCGATCTCGGCGTCCGGATCATCGGCTGCGGAGGTCTCGGTGTCGGCCTCGCCTTCGGCGGCGGCTTCCGCTTCCATCTGTTCCAGGCCGGTCTGCTCTTCCTCCGTCTCGCGCTCCAGCAGGGAGAACTCGATCCGGCGGTTCGCCTCGCGCCCGTCGGCGGTGTCGTTGTCGGCGATGGGATCGGCTTCCCCGAAGCCTTCGGCGGTGAAGGCCGAGATCGGCACGCGGCGCACCCGCAGTGCATCCAGAACGGCGTTGGCCCGGTCCTGGCTGAGTTGCTGGTTCATCGTTTCGCGGCCCTGGCTGTCGGTGTACCCCGCGATCTGAAGCGGGATGTCGGGACATTTCTGCAGGATTTCCGCGATGTCGTCCATGATCGCCTGACTGTCGGACGTCAGCGAGGCCGAGCCGGGATCGAAGAGGATCTTGCGGCCCTGTGTCACCACCCCGATCTGATCGACGCATTCCTGCGGCGTGGGCAAGCCCGTCGTCGGGTCCAGCGCCTCGACGTACTCGATGTCGAGATCCGCCTCTTCGGTCGGGCCGAGCTTGTCGATCAGCAGCGTCGTGATGATCGTCGGCGCGTCGACCTGGCCGGTCTTGCCGCGCACCGAGATGCTGTCGGGGCGCACGATGACGGAACCCTGGCTGAGCTGGGCCAAGGCCTCGATCCCGGCCAGAACGCGCACGGACCACCCCTGCGGTAGCCCTTCGGTGATCCGGGTGCCCATGGTCACGTTGGAGGCGCCGAACTTCGCGGCGGCGTAATTCTCCGCCGTGACGTTGTCGAGGTCGTCCTCGATCCCGCCGCGCAACTGCACGGCCCCTTCGGGCGAGCGGGTGACGGTGAAGGTGGGCGGGCCGGCGGGGGTCTGCTCGACGGGGCGGGGCAGGTTGGTGGCCAGCGCGAAGACCTCTGGCAAGGCGTTCTCGAGTTCGCCCGCGACGCGCTCGAAGGTTTCCGCGTCGGTGGTTTCGAGCCCTTGGAGCGTCACGTCGGCGTCAGCGATCGTCACGGTGCCGCCGTCCAGTTCGCCCAGCGCCTCGATCGCGGTGCTCACGGCATCCGCCCATTGCGAGGAGGGCGCACCGAGCGCCTGGACGCAGGGCGAGCGGCCTTCGAACCCCGCGGCGGTCGCGGCCGAGATGATCTGGCGCTCCGGCTCGGGCCCGTCGGCCGCGCAGGCATCGAACTCCGCCGATCCGTCAGCGGCGCGGGTGAACCGGACCGTGTAGGGAGAGATGACCGGCCGGGGCGCCGTGATCGAGATGGCGCGGGCCACGCCGGACGGCGCGTTGCGGGCCAGTTCGGCTTCCAGCTCGGACTTTCGTTCGGGGCTGTCCGCGGTGGCGGTGATCTCGATCTGCTCGGCGCTGACCGAGATCTTGGCGCGCGGCAGCAGGCGCAGGGCGCGGATGGCGTAATCGGTGACCCCGCGCCAGCCGGGCGGGGCAGGGTAATCGGCGGTTTCGAGAAAGTCCGCGACCTCTGCATCGCCCGCGATGGCGGCAAGGCGGTTGGCCAGCGACTCGCGGTCAGAGCTGGTGGGGATGAGCCCGATGATCGAGATGCCGCTGTCGTTGCGCAGGATCTCTATCGCGAAGTCGGGCGCCTCGATGGCATCCGATTCCGCGACCGTCATGTTGTCGATCACGCGGCTCGCGTCGACCACGCGACCGGCCGTTGACATGGCACGGAACCGGCTCGCCTCGGACGGGGCCTGGCCTTCGAGGACCAGTTGCAGCCCGTCACCCAGGACGGAGGCCCAGGCGAGCCCTTCGTCCACCAGCTCCTCGCGCACCGAGGTGACCGAGACGTCCTCGACCACGCGCACCGTGGCGCGGGCGGCGAAGGTGCAGACGAGGGCTACGAAGACGAAGACCGCGAAGCGGGTCAGCAGGTGCGAAAGCCGCATGGGTGACTTGATCCTTCGATTGATCGATCGGTCTCATGTCTGTAGGCGGGCGGGCGGATCATGGCAATCAGGTGGGCTCAGACCAACAGGGCGGCGGCGAAAAACGGCAAGGGCAGAAGGCCCGCGTCCCGGTTCGAGCGAAAGAGCATCAGAAGGCGCGCATCGTCCTGGGCATCGAAGCGCGCAAGCTGCCAGGTCAGGTGCCAGCCCAACGCCCAGAACCCGCCGATGGCCAGCACGAGCGACATCAGGTTGCGATCCGCGACGGCCCCCAGGGTAGCCAGCCCGCCCAGCACGAGCACCGCCGTCAGGAAGCCCTGCAACCAGCGCGAGGTGCGGTCCCCGAACAGCCGCGCAGTGGATTTCACGCCGATCAACGCATCGTCCTCGGCATCCTGGTGGGCGTAGATCGTGTCATAGAACAGCGTCCAGGCGATCCCTGCAAGGTAGAGGACGACCGCGGGCCAGTTCAACACGCCCGCGTGCGCTGTCCACAAGAGAAGCGCGCCCCAGTTGAACGCGAGGCCGAGGAACACCTGCGGCCACCAGGTGAACCGCTTTGCGAAGGGATAGATCGCGACGGGCAGCAGGGAGATCGCGCCCACCAGGATCGCCAGCGGCGGAAAGGTCAGCAGGACCGCGAAGCTTATCGCGCATTGCGCGATCATCCAGGCGAGCGCCTGTTTCACGCTGACCTGACCCGAGGGGATCGGCCGCGAGCGGGTGCGTGCGACCGATCCGTCGATGTGCCGGTCGGTGATGTCGTTCCAGGTGCAGCCCGCGCCACGCATCAGGGCCGCCCCGATCGCCGATCCCGCGAAGAGCCAGAGGTCGTAACGGGTGAAGCTGTCGGTCCAGAGGGCTGCAAGAAGGATCGCCCACCAGCACGGCAGCAGCAGCAGCCAGGTCCCGATAGGGCGGTCGAACCGCGAAAGCCGGAGGTAGGGCCGCCACGCCGCCGGCGCGCGGGTGTCGACCCAGTTGCCGGTGGAATCGGCGACCGCGGGCTCTGGCGTGCGAAGGGTGGGGGGCATATGTGTGCCTCATGGGATCCAAGGTTCGGCTCTATGTAGATCACCCGCTGTCCGAAGGGCAATCGGTGCCGCTCGACCGCGGCCAGGCGAATTACCTCTTCGCGGTGATGCGTCTCGGCCAGGGGGACGTGCTGTCCTTGATCAACGGGCGCGACGGGGAATGGGACGCGGAGGTGGCCCAGGGGTCCAAGCGCGGCGGCACGCTGGTCTGTCAGGCACAGACCGCGCCGATGCGCCTGCCGCCCGACCTTTGGCTGATGTTCGCGCCGATCAAGAAGGCGCGCACCGATTTCATCGTCGAGAAGGCGGTCGAGATGGGGGCCGCCCGGATCATTCCCGTCCAGACAGACTACACAAACGAACGCGCGCGGCGCGACAAGCTGCAGGCCCATGCCATCGAGGCCGCCGAGCAATCGGGCGGAACCTACGTGCCGGACGTCGCCGAGGTGACGCCCCTGGCGCAGGCACTGGAGGACTTGGGCGAACGACACCTGATGTTCTGCGACGAGGCGCTGGAGCACGGCGCCTTGCCCGATCTGCCGGGCGCTTGGGCGATTCTGATCGGGCCGGAGGGCGGGTTCTCTCAGGCCGAGCGCGACCGGCTGCGGGCCTTTGCCCATGCGGTGAGCCTTGGCCCGCGGATCCTGCGCGCCGATACGGCGGCTGTGGCGGCGATGACGCTGTGGCAGATGCGCCTGGGGGATTGGGCGTGACGCTGTCTGGCGGACCGGGCAGGGGGGCTCTGCCCCCGGTGCTGCGCACCTCCCCCGAAGTATTTTCGATCCAAAGAAGCCGTGGGCGGGTGGTGAGGGATGGCTAGGTTCATGCGGCCGGAGGTGCGTGCGGCGCTCTGGCGCTGGCGCGAGGTGATCTTTGCTGCGGGACTGGCCGCGGTGGGGCTTTGGGCCGCGCAATCGCTGGGTGTGGTGCGATGGATCGGCTGGACGATGGTGGCTCTGGGTGCCGCGCTTGCCGTCGCGGGGGTGCAGCGGGCGCGGTTCCGTCAGGATGGGCAGGGGCCGGGCATCGTGGCGCTGGACGAACGGCGCCTGGTCTACATGGGCCCCCTGACCGGGGGCGCGATGGATGTCTCGGACCTGACGCAGCTCGAGTTGGAGCCGCAGGCCCTGCCCGCGCCGCACTGGATCCTGACCGGGGTCGGCGGGCAAGTGCTGGAGATTCCGGTGAACGCGGAAGGCGCGGACGAGCTCTTCGACGTCTTCGCCGCCTTGCCGGGGATCCGGACGCACGCCATGCTGGACGTGCTGCAGCGCACACCCGATGCGCGCGTCACCGTCTGGCAGAAGGTGCGACCTTTGCTGCATTGACGATCGGGTTTCACCGCTCCAATTAAGGGGCAGACCCAAACCGAGAAGGCCCACCCCATGTCCATTCCCCAATCCGGTGGCGGGCCCATCGAGCACGAAAACCAGCTGGCCGAGCTTCTGGAGCGGGGCTGCAAGCCCAAGGACCAGTGGCGCATCGGCACCGAGCACGAGAAGTTCGGCTACGATGCAAAGACCCACCTGCCTCTGCCCTACGAGGGGCCTTCCGGCATCAAGGCGATGCTGGAAGGGCTGGAGGGACGTTTCGGTTGGGACCGCGTCGAGGAAGACGGCAAGATCATCGGTCTCGTGAAGGACGGGGCGAATGTCTCGCTCGAACCGGGTGGCCAGCTGGAGCTCTCCGGCGCGCCGCTGGAGACGATCCACCAGACCTGCGACGAGGTGAACGAGCATCTGGCCCAGGTGAAGGAGATCGCCGACGAGATCGGCGCAGGCTTCATCGGGCTCGGTGCCGCGCCCGAATGGACGCACGACCAGATGCCGCTGATGCCCAAGGGGCGCTACAAGCTGATGGACGCCTACATGGATACCGTCGGCACCCACGGCAAACAGATGATGCGGCGGACCTGCACGGTTCAGGTGAACCTGGACTTCGGGTCCGAGGCGGACATGGTGCAGAAGCTGCGCACCGCCGTGGCGCTGCAGCCGGTCGCGACCGCGCTCTTCGCCAATTCGCCCTTCTTCGAGGGCAAGCCCAACGGTCACAAGAGCTGGCGCAGCCGCGTCTGGCGCAGCCTCGACGACAGCCGCACGGGGACCGTTCCCTTCATCTTCGACGAGGGCTTCGGCTTTGAGGCCTGGGTGCAATGGGTCCTGGATGTGCCGATGTACTTCGTCTACCGCGACGGGAAATACATCGACGCGCTGGGCCAGTCCTTCCGGGACTTCCTGAAAGGCGAGTTGCCCGCGCTGCCGGGCGAGAAGCCGCTGCTGTCGGACTGGGCGGATCACCTCACGACGGTCTTTCCCGAGGCGCGGATCAAGCAATTCATGGAGATGCGCGGCGCGGACGGCGGACCGTGGCGCAGGCTTTGCGCCCTGCCGGCCTTCTGGGTGGGGATGATGTACGAGCAAAGCGCGCTCGATGCCGCCTGGGACCTCTGCAAGAATTGGAGCCACGAGCAGCGCGAGGCCCTGCGCGTCGCGGCCAGCGTGGACGGATTGCAGGCGAAGGTCGAGGGCATCGACATGCATGAGCTGGCGCGTGCCTGCGTCGATATTGCCGAGGCTGGCTTGAAGACCCGGGCGCGTCCCGGCAGCGGCGGGCTGATCCCGGACGAGACGCACTTCCTCAATGCGCTGAAGGAAAGCGTCGAGACCGGGCAGGTGCCGGCCGACGAATTGCTGGCGCGCTATCACGGCGCATGGGGCGAAACGCTGGATCCGATCTACAGCGAATTTCACTATTGATGGCACGGTGACCGGCTTCGAGATTCGCGCGCTGCATCACGTGCAGCTGGCGATGCCCGATGGGGCGGAGGCCGAGGCGCGCGCCTTTTACACCGGGCGGCTCGGCTTGCGCGAAGTCGCGAAACCTGCTGCGCTGGCCGGGCGTGGAGGCTGCTGGTTCGAAGGCGGAACGGTGGCGTTGCACCTGGGCGTGGAGACGGATTTCCGGCCCGCGCGGAAGGCGCATCCGGCGCTCGAGGTCGACGACCTGAAGGCGGCGCGGGACGCACTCGATGGCGGGCCGATCGAGGAACTGCCGGGGCTGCGGCGGTTCTACCTCGCGGATCCCTTCGGGAACCGGATCGAGTTCGTCGAGGTCGTGGCGGAGTAGCCTTCCCGGGTTTTGGTGCTCGAAACCAGTCCGGGACGGAACACGTGATTGGTGGTGCGGGGTCCCGGATCAGGTTCGGGGCGGGCGCGTGGGCGTGTCGAGGTGCAGGTCCAGCTGGCCTTCGCGGCCCATGTTCCGCTCCCACACCGCGCGTTGCCATTCGAGCCAGCCCTGCGCCTCGAGCAGCGGGTCGGTGTTGAGGTGGCAGGTGCGCACGCGGCCCTTCTTGACCGACCGCACCAGCCCCGCCTGTTCGAGCTTGCGAAGGTGTTTCATGAAGCTGGGCAGGGCGATGTCGAAGGGCTCTGCCAATTGGCTCACGGTGCGCGGACCGGCGGAAAGCTGCTCCAGCACCGCGCGGCGGGTGGGGTCCGAAAGGGCCGAGAAGAAGGCGTTGAGCGGCAGCGACATGGTCTTTGCGTGGCACCTCCCGCGGGGGGCGTCAACGGCGTTTGCCGCTTCCGTCAGGGGCCCGCGCGGCATAAGCTGGGGCCATGACAGAGACCCCCCGATTCATCCACCTGCGCCTGCACACCGAGTATTCGCTGCTGGAAGGTGCCGTGCCCGTCAAGAAGCTCGCGGGTCTTGCGGAAGCGGCGAACATGCCCGCCGTCGCCGTGACCGACAGCGACAACATGTTCGCGGCGCTCGAGTTTTCCGAAGCGGCGTCCAAGGCGGGCATCCAGCCGATCATCGGCTGCCAGGTGAGCCTGTCCTACACCACGCCGGAACCGGGCAAGCGACCCGATGCGCCCGCGCCCATCGTGCTGCTCGCGCAGAACGAGACCGGCTACATGAACCTGATGAAGCTGAACTCGGCACTTTACCTGAGAGGCGACGGGCAGGTGGCGCATGTGACGGTGGACGATCTGGCCAGCCACCACGCGGGCCTCATCTGCCTGACGGGCGGGCCGGATGGCCCGGTGGGGCGGCTTCTGCGGCAAGGCCAGCGCCCGCGGGCGGAGGCGCTGGTCGAGACGTTGCAGGCGCTTTTCGGCGACCGGCTCTACATGGAACTGCAACGCCACCCCGAAGGCGGTGGTCTGCCGCAGGCCGAGGCGATGTCCGAGCAGGGGCACGTCGAGATCGCCTACGCCCGGGACATTCCGCTGGTCGCGACCAACGATGTCTACTTTCCCAAGACGGATATCTACGAGGCGCATGACGCGCTCTTGTGCATCGCGGAAGGGTCCTACGTCGATCAGCAGGAGGACCGCCGCCGGCTGACCCCGCAGCACTACTTCAAGAGCCAGCGCGAGATGGCGACGCTCTTCGCCGATCTGCCGGAGGCGCTGGAGAACACCGTCGAGATCGCCAGGCGCTGCGCCTTCAAGGCCTACAAGCGCGCGCCGATCCTGCCACGCTTCGCCGAGGACGAGGTGGCCGAGCTGCGGCGCCAGGCGCAGGACGGCCTGCGCGCGCGCCTTGCGATCATTCCGCACGCGGCCCCGGTCGAGGACTACGAGAAGCGGCTGGACTTCGAGCTTGGCATCATCGAGGGGATGGGCTTTCCCGGTTACTTCCTGATCGTGGCCGACTTCATCAAGTGGGCCAAGGCCCGCAACATTCCGGTGGGACCGGGGCGCGGGTCCGGGGCAGGCAGCCTCGTGGCCTATGCCTTGTTGATTACCGATCTGGACCCGCTGCGCTACTCGCTGCTGTTCGAGAGGTTCCTGAACCCCGAGCGGGTCTCGATGCCCGACTTCGACATCGACTTCTGCATGGACCGCCGGGAAGAGGTGATCCGCTACGTGCAGGACAAGTACGGACGCGACAAGGTGGGGCAGATCATCACCTTCGGCGCGTTGCTGTCGAAGGCCGCCGTGCGCGACGTCGGCCGGGTGTTGCAGATGCCCTACATGCAGGTCGACCGCCTGTCGAAGATGATTCCCGTGGAAGGGGTGAAGCCCGTCTCGATCGAGAAGGCCCTCGCCGACGAGCCGAGGCTTCGCGAGGAGGCCAAGAACGAGGAGGTCGTCGACCGCCTGCTCACCTATGCCCAGCAGGTCGAAGGGCTGTTGCGCAACGCCTCGACCCACGCCGCCGGTGTCGTGATCGGGGACCGGCCGTTGGACGAGCTTGTACCGCTCTACCAGGATCCGCGTTCGGACATGCCGGCGACGCAGTTCAACATGAAATGGGTCGAACAGGCGGGTCTGGTGAAGTTCGACTTCCTTGGCCTGAAGACACTGACGGTGATCCAGAACGCCGTGGACCTGATCCTGAAGTCGGGCCGTCCGCTTCATGTGGATGCCGACGGCAACGAGTTGTACCAGCCTCCCGAGGGGGTCGAGAATGACATCGGGGGCATCCCGCTCGACGACCCGAAATCCTACGCGCTCTATGCTTCGGCCAAGACGGTCGCCGTGTTCCAGGTGGAAAGCTCGGGCATGATGGATGCGCTCAAGCGGATGAAGCCCACCTGCATCGAGGATATCGTGGCGCTCGTGGCGCTCTACCGGCCCGGCCCGATGGAGAACATCCCGACCTATTGCGAGGTCAAGAACGGCCAGCGCGAGCTGGAATCGGTCCATCCCTCGATCGACTACATCCTCGAAGAGACGCAAGGCATCATCGTCTACCAGGAACAGGTGATGCAGATCGCGCAGGTCATGGCGGGCTACAGCCTTGGCGGTGCCGACCTTCTGCGCCGCGCCATGGGCAAGAAGATCGCCGAGGAGATGGCCAAGGAACGCCCCAAGTTCGAGGTGGGCGCCGTCGCCAACGGCGTCGACAAGAAGAAGGCCCGCGAGGTCTTCGACCTTCTGGAAAAGTTCGCCAACTACGGCTTCAACAAGTCCCACGCGGCGGCCTATGCGGTCGTCAGCTACCAGACCGCCTGGCTGAAGGCGAACCACCCCGTAGAGTTCATGGCCGGGGTGATGAACTGCGATATCCACCTGACCGACAAGCTGGGCATCTATTTCCAGGAGGTGAAGAAGGGCCTGGGCATCGGCTACGTCCCGCCTTGCGTGAACCGCTCCATGGCGAGTTTCGACGTGAAGGACCGCAAGCTCGTCTACGGGTTGGGCGCGCTGAAGAACGTCGGTCTCGATGCCATGCAACTGATCGTCACCGCCCGCGACGGTTCGGCCGCCGATCCCGCCCGGGGCCCTTCGCAGCCCTTCGTGACGCTCTTCGATTTCGCGCGCCGGGTGGATCTCAAGCGGGTCGGCAAGCGCCCGCTCGAGATGCTGGCGCGGGCCGGTGCCTTCGACGTACTCGATCCGAACCGGCGCCGGGTGCTGTCGTCGCTCGACGCGCTGGTGGGCTATTCCGCGGCGATTCACGACCAGAAGGCCAGCAACCAGACGAGCCTCTTCGGCGAGGCGGGCGAGGATCTGCCCGAACCGCGGCTGGCCGGCGGGGACGACTGGTTGCCCGCCGAACGGCTGGCCGAAGAGTTCAAGGCCGTGGGCTTCTACCTCTCGGGTCACCCGCTTGACGACTACATGGGCGCGCTCAGGCGCAAGCAGGTGCTGACCCTCGACGAGGTGACGGAGAAGGCCGAGCGGGGGGCCTGCATCGTCAAGATGGCGGGCACCGTCTCGGGCCGGCAGGAGCGCAAGTCCGCCCGCGGCAACCGCTTCGCCTTCGTGCAATTGTCCGATCCGACGGGGCAATACGAGGTGACCATGTTCAGCGACACGCTGGAACTGGCCCGCGAACACCTCGAAACCGGGGCCCAGGTCGTGGTCCAGTGCGAGGCAACGATGGAAAGCGACCAGCTCAAGCTTCTGGGCCGGTCCGTGAGCCCGATCGACACGGCGGTGGTGGATGCGGTCAGCAGCGGCTTGCGGGTGTTCCTCGACGGGCCGGAGGCGATCCCCTCGGTGGCCTCGATCCTGGACCGGGCGGCGCAGGACAAGGTCAAGGGCGCGCGCGGGCCGATCTATTTCTGCCTGATGGACGAGGGGCTGCCGGGCGAGGTCGAGGTCGATCTGGGCCAGGATTTCCCCGTCAATCCGCAGATCCGCGGGGCGTTGCGATCCCTCGGCGGGGTGATCGAGGTCGAGGACGCTTGACGCCTGGGCGGAAAAGCGCGCCCGGGGTGCCGTATTCGTTCAAGGTCTCTGGACCTCGTGCGTCCGGGCGCGGAGTATGCCGCATGATGCGAACATCCTTCATCGCGGCGCTGGGCGCCCTGTCCCTTGCGGCCTGTGACGCGCTGCCCGTGGGCGGGGGCTCCCCCTTGGTGACATCCGATGCCGACGCGCGGCGGGTGGGCCCTGCTGCCGGGCTGCCCTTCGGACAGATCGCCACCACCTGCGAGCTGCCGCGCGGTCAGATGGGCCAGCCCGTCGCGACCTCGGCCGGCTACACGATCTACGACAGCCTGCCCGGCAGCACGGCCCAGCGTGTCCATTACATCGACGGCTTCGCGGACGGCTGCGCGCGGCAGTTCACCGCGGCCCTGGTGTTGACCGGCGACATCGGCACGCACGAAGTGCTGCGGTATTCGCAATCCGCGGACGAACGGGCCTACACGCAGGCCGATACCGCCTACGAGGCGATCAAGCTGGCCTTCTGCAGCGCGCCCGCGGGCACGCCCTGCGGCGACCGGATCGAGGCGCTGGGCCAGCGCACGACCTTCGTGACGGCCTATCCGCAATTTTCGGGCAGCGCGGAGTGGACGGAAATCCTGCTGCACGAGGGCACCGTCGCCGCGGCCGGGGTCGAACGCTGATCGCCTACCAGTGCGGCGGCCGTTCGTCGCCCAGAGGGATGGAGCCGGGCTGGTCCGCCTCGCGCGTGGCTTCGCGCTGCATCAGCATTTCGATCCGGCGGGCGGCCAGCGTCAAGTCGCTGTCCTGTCGGGCGACGACGTCCGACAGATCCTCGACCAGGCGGGTCAGGTGCGCGATGCGTTCTTCGAGGGCTGTGGTATCCATGACCCGCATCTAGCGCGGGGGCCGCGCGCTGCCAAGCCATTGCCCCGCTGGCCCGCGCGCGCTATGCCGCGCGCGACCGAGATCGACAGGTGATGCGATGGCCAAGCCCAAGAAGACTCCGCGCCCCAAGGCCCAGACGCCCAAGGGCTTCCGCGACTACTTCGGCGCCCAGGTCACCCATCGCAGCGCCATGCTGGCCAAGATCGCCGAGGTCTATAGGCTTTACGGGTTCGACCCGCTCGAAACTTCCGCCGTGGAGACGGTCGAGGCGCTTGGCAAGTTTCTTCCGGACGTGGACCGCCCCAACGAAGGTGTCTTCGCATGGGAGGAGGACGGCGATTGGTTGGCGCTGCGCTATGACCTGACGGCGCCCCTGGCGCGGGTCGCGGCGCAGTATCGCAACGATCTGCCCTCGCCCTACCGCCGCTACGCCATGGGCCCCGTCTGGCGCAACGAAAAGCCCGGTCCGGGGCGCTTTCGCCAATTCTATCAATGCGATGCGGATACGGTGGGCGCGCCTTCCGTCGCCGCCGACGCCGAGATCTGTGCGATGCTGTCCGATTGCCTGGAAGCCGTGGGTATCGAGCGCGGCGACTACGTGATCCGGGTGAACAACCGCAAGGTCCTGAACGGTGTGCTGGAGGTCGCGGGTCTGTCCGGCGACGACAAGGAGGCCGAGCGCGGCATCGTGCTGCGCGCCATCGACAAGCTGGACCGGCTGGGGATCGAGGGCGTTCAGGCGCTGCTGGGAAAAGGCCGCGAGGACGAGAGCGGGGATTTCACAAAGGGGGCGGGGCTGGATGAGGCGCAGATGCGTCCGGTGATGGACTTTCTGGCGGTCGGTTCGCGGGTGTCGGGTGATAACGCGCCCGGCGACACCGCCGGGCAGCCCCCGACCTCCCCCCGGGAGGGGGCTACCACCCCCTCCGAGGTCGGGGCCCACCCTCCGGACAACGCGGCGACGTTGCAGACGCTCACGGATATCGTCGGGGAGAATGAGACCGGGCTGAAGGGCGTCGAAGAGCTGCGCGAGATTGCTGATCTGCTCGCCGCCCAAGGCTACGGCCCCGACCGCATCGTCATCGACCCCTCCGTGGTGCGTGGCCTTGGCTATTACACCGGGCCGGTCTACGAGGCGGAGCTGACCTTCGAGGTCACGGACGAGAAGGGCCGCCCGCGCAACTTCGGCTCCGTCGCGGGGGGCGGGCGCTACGATGACCTCGTCAAGCGCTTCACGGGGCAGGAGGTGCCGGCAACCGGCGTCTCCATCGGGGTCGATCGGCTGCTGGGGGCGCTGGAGGCGAAGGGCCGGCTGGAGACTGCCGCCGATGGTCCGGTGATCGTCACGGTGATGGATCGGGCGCGCATGCCCGACTACCAGGCGATGGTGTCCGAACTGCGCCAGGCGGGCATCCGGGCGGAGGTCTACCTCGGCAACCCGAAGAATTTCGGCAACCAGCTGAAATACGCGGACAAGCGCGGCAGCCCGGTGGCGGTCATCGCGGGCGAGGACGAATTCGGACGCGACGTGGTGCAGGTCAAGGACCTGATCCTTGGCGCGAAGATCGCCCAGAACGCCACGCTGGAGGAATGGAAGGACCGCCCCAGCCAGGCGGAAATCGCGCGCACCGATCTGGTCGCTCACATCCGCGACCTGCTGGCCGGGCAGGCCGATGACTGATCCGCGCGCGGTCACGGCCTACGCGGAACAGGTCTTGCGCAGGTTCGAGGACGCGGGCGCCGATCGGTTCGACACCGACACCCTGTTGCCCGCGGACATCCTGCTCGACCTCTACGGAGAGGAGATCCGCGCCCGGTCCTACCTGACCGGGGACGCGGCACGGGGCGAGCTGGTGCTGCGGCCCGACTTCACCGTGCCGTTGGTGCAGGCGCACATGGCGCGCGCCGGGGGCGAGGCCCGCTACACCTACGCGGGCCCGGTCTACCGCAAGCAGGACAGCGACCCCGACCGCGCGGCGGAATTCGTGCAAGTCGGGTTCGAGATCATGGGCGCGCGTGAACCGGCCGAGGCGGAAGCCGAGGTCTTCGCGCTTTTGCGCGCGGCGCTGGACGGTCTCGACCTGCGGGCGGCCACCGGGGACATCGGCGTGCTGCGCGCAGCCGTCACGGGTCTGCGCACCAGCCGGGCGCGCCAGGATGCGCTCTTGCGGCACCTGTGGCGTCCGCGCCGGTTCCGCGCGCTGCTGGACCGTTTCGGCGGCCGCACGCCGGTGCCGCCCACGCGCGCGGCCTTGCTGGCGCAGACCGACCCCCTGGCGCAGGCGCCCGTCCTTTCCGGCAAGCGCACGCTGGCCGAGATCGAGGCGCGGATCGCCGCCCTGCGCGCGGATGCGGCGACCCCGCCGATCTCGGGCGAGGAGATCATGCTGCTCGACACGATCCTGTCGCTCCGGGCCTCTGCGCCAGAGGCACTGGGCCGGTTGCGCGACATCGCGGTAGATCTGCCCGCGATCGGCGAGGCCGTCACACGGATGGCCGCGCGGCTCGACGCGCTTGACGCGCGGGGGATCGACGTGGACGCGCTCGACTTCGAGGGCAGCTACGGACGCACCTCGCTGGAGTATTACGACGGTTTCGTCTTCGGCTTCTACGCGGGCTCCGGCGATCCGCAGCCGGTGGCGACCGGCGGGCGCTACGACGCGCTGACGGCGCGTCTGGGTGATCGTGCCGTGCCCGCGGTGGGCGGCGTGATCCGCCCCGACCTGGTGGTGGCGCTGAAGGAGGCTGCGACGTGCTGAAACTGGGCGTTCCGTCCAAGGGGCGGCTGATGGACAAGACCTTCGACTGGTTCGGCAAGCGCGGGGTGACCTTGCGCAAGGCCGGGGCGGACCGGGAATACAGCGGCACCGTCGAGGGGATCGACGGGGTCGAACTCGTGCTTCTCTCGGCCGGGGAAATCCCGCGCGAACTGGCGGCGGGTCGCATCCAGCTTGGCGTGACTGGGTCCGACCTGGTGCGCGAGAAGCTGTCGCGCTGGGACAGCCGGGTGCGTCAGGTGACGGGCATGGGCTTCGGTGGTGCGGACCTCATCATCGCGGTGCCGCAGGGTTGGGTCGACGTGGACACGCTCGACGATCTGGACGCCGCCGCCGCGGCCTTCCGCGACACCCACGGACACCGCATGCGGATCGCCACCAAGTACCACCGGCTGGTGCGCGAGTTCCTGGCGCGCGAGGGAGTCGCCGATTACGCGCTCGTCGACAGCCAAGGCGCCACAGAGGGCACCGTGCGCAACGAGACCGCAGAGGCGATCGCCGACATCACCTCGACCGGCGAGACGCTGCGCGCCAACGGGCTGAAGATCCTGTCCGACGCGCTCATCCATGCGAGCCAGGCCACGCTGTTCCGCACCCCGCGCCGCGGCTGGACGAACGACCAGCGCGATACGTTCAAGCGGCTCGAGGAGCGGCTGGGGCTGTAATGTCCCTTGGGCCCCGCGAAGGGACCCGTGCAGCTTGCCACGCAGCATGGATCCCCGATCGTCGACCGCCACCGCCCGACCGGTCGCAACTCGCGGTCGGGCAGGGCGATCATTCAGGCGGCTCTCCTGCGGGAACACATCGCGGATCACACCACCGCGACCTCTCCTTCCGCTTGCGGTGACGGAATGAAGAAGGCCAGGATCGCGCAGGCGGCGGAGGCGACGACCCCCATCAGGAAGACGGATTCGAACGAACCGCCTTGCCCGTGCGAGGCGGCGATCACCGATCCCACGACGGCGGCGGCCAGGGTGGTTCCGAAGGCCCGCATCAGAGCGTTCAGCCCGTTCGCGGCGCCGGTTTCGTTTCGCGGCACGGCATTCATGATGAGGGCGGGCATGGCGGCATAGCCAAGCCCGATCCCGGTGCCGACGACCGTGTTGATGATCGCGATCTGGATGGCTCCCAGCGGGATCACCAGGCAGCCGATATAGGCGATCAGCAGGACCATGGCGGCGAGGATCAGCAGAATGCGCGGTCCGGCGGTCCGCTCGATCCGGCCGGCCACCGGAGACATCACCAGCATGGCGAACCCTGCCGGTACGAGCATCAGGCTGGCGGTGAACAGATCGACGCCGAGCCCGCCGGAGGCGACAGGCAACTGCAGGATCTGGGGGAAGGCGACGCTGGCCGAGAAGAGCGCGAACCCCATGGCGACCGAGGCGAGGTTGGTAGTCAACACGGCAGACCGCGCGCTGACGCGGATGTCGACCAGAGGATTCGGGATGCGCAACTCGTAGATCGCGAAAGCCGCGAGGGCCATGAGCCCGATCGCGAGGCTCAGAAGCGTGGGCGCGGATCCCCACCCCCAGCTGCTCCCGCGGGAGATGGCAAGCAGCACGCCCGAGAGACCCACGGTCAGACCGGCGACGCCGACCAGATCGACATGCCCGCCGCTTCGGATCCCCGTGCGGCGCACGATGAAATAAATCAGCGCGATCGACAGGGCGGCCAGAAGGCTCGCAAGGATAAACAGCATGTGCCAATCGAGATGCTGGGTGACGAGGGCACTGACGGGCATGCCGATCGCGCCTCCGACGCCCATCGTGGCACTCACCAGCGCGATCGACGTGCCCAGCCTGCGGGAATCGACAAGATCTCGCAAAAGCGAGATGCCGAGCGGGATCACCCCCATGCCCAGCCCTTGGAGCGCCCGGCCGGCGATCATGGGAAGAAGGCCCGAGGCCAGCGCGCAGACCACGGACCCCGCAAGCAGGATCCCCATCAGGCTCAGGGCCACGGCATGCTTGCCGAACATGTCGCCCAAGCGCCCGGCGATGGGGGTCGAGATGGCGGCGGTCAGAAGCGTGATCGTAATGACCCAAGCCGTGTTCGCGGCATCGGCGTCCAGCAATCTGGGCAGAATACCCTGGATCGGGATGACGATCGTCTGCATGAAGGACGCCGTCAGCCCGGCGAAGGCGAGCACGGCGACCATGAAGGTCTGATGCGTTTGAGTGTATGGTGACTGGAAGTCACGGGTGGGCTGGACACGCATCGGATGCTTTCCGATTGATATTGAGTATCTTTTGTGAGACTGAGTATCAAAAAGGGAGGGGGACATGCAAGATCTCAAGACGCGTACGCGTGATATCAAACGCACCGAACTGGCGGTTGCGGCGTTCGATCTGATGGTGCGGCACGGCTATGATGCCCTGACGGTCGAGGAATTGGCGAAAGGGGTCGGCGTTTCGCGGGCGACATTCTTCCGTTACCTCGGCTCGAAGGACGAAGTCGCCGTCGCGGCGATGGTCGAACCCACGTCCGCCTTCGCGGCGGCCTTCGCGGACGCCACGTCGTCGCAGTCCTTGTGGGATCGAATACGTGCGGCCTTCGAGCCGTCAGTCACGAGCGCCGAAGCGGATGCCGAACGCGTGCGGGCCCGGATCCTCATGGTGCGGGACCATCCCGAACTGGGCGATCGCCTGCGCCGTGCGCGCATGGAACAGATCGAGCGGCTGGTCGACGAAATGGTCGAGCAAGGAGAGGGCAGGTTCGCCGCGGAGATGGTGGCCGCCGCCGCGGTGGCGTTGCTGGACAGGTGCATTTCCCGCTGGGCGGAGACCACCGGACAGACACTGGCGGCCCTGCTCGACGAGGCATTCGCCGAGCTGTCGTCCCGGCTGGGACCCCGGCGCTAGCCTGCGTCGGGTCATGGCGCCAAAGCGCCCCTTGTCAGACCGCCCCGGCGAGAGGGGCTTGCGGCGCGCGACCGGTCTCTATTCGGTAACGCGATCCCGCAGAAGGCGTCGCAGGATCTTGCCAGAGGCGCTCTTGGGAATTTCGTCCACTCGCTCGATCCGGTGGACCTGCTTGTAGGAGGACAACGTCGCGGCAAGATGCGCCTTGATCTGATCGTCCGTCGGGGCGTTCTCGCCTTCGATCACGAAGGCCATCGGCAGCTCGCCGGCATCCGGGTCGGGCAAGCCGATGACGGCCACGTCGGTAATGCCGTCCATGGCCACGATCGTCGCCTCCAGCTCCGCCGGCGCGACCTGGAACCCCTTGTACTTGATGAGCTCCTTCAGGCGATCGACCACGAACATATGCCCGTCCGCGTCGATGCGGCTGATGTCGCCGGTGCGCAGCCAGCCGCCCTCGACGATGGTCGCGGCGGTGGCCGCATCGTTGTTGAGGTAGCCCTGCATGACGTTGGGGCCCTTGATCCACAACTCGCCTTCCGTGCCCGGTTCGACGTCGCGCCCGGTTTCGGAATCGACGATGCGGCACTGGACGTTGGGGGCGGCGATACCGGACGACCCCGGCTTGGCGTCGTCTTCGGGGCAGAGGTGGCTGACCGGCGACATCTCCGTCATGCCGTAGCCTTGCAGGCTGATGCAATTCAGACGAGCGCTTACGGCGTTCGACAGGTCCGCCCCCAGTGGGGCCGCGCCGCAGAAGGTCTGTGTGACCGATGACAGGTCGAAGTCGTCTACAAGCGGGTGCTTGGCCAGCGCCAGTGCCACGGGCGGGACGACCCAAAGACGGCGCGCCCCGTGGTCCTGGCTGACCCTCAGGAACAGATCCAGGTCGAAGCGTGGCAGGGTGACCAGTGCGCCGCCACCGGCGAGGTGAACGTTCATCAGCACGGTCATCCCGTAGATGTGAAAGAACGGCAGGAACGCCGCCGCGATCTCCCCGGGTTCGAAACCGGCACCCCGGATGATCTGGTCCACGTTCACCACGAGGTTACGGTGGCTCAACCGCACGCCCTTCGGCAGACCCGTGGTGCCCGAGGAATAGGGCAGCACGACCGTATGGCGGTCGAGGTCGACGGGGACTTGCGCGGTCATGGGATCGCCCATCAGCGCAGTCAGCGATGTGGCCCCGACGGCGTCGCCGATGGCGTAGAGATCGCGGCAATCGGTCCCTTCCATCGCCTCCCGCGCGGTCTCGGCGAAGGCCGCGACGGTGACCAGCAGATCGGCTTCGCTGTCGGTCAACTGATGGCGCACTTCAAGGGCCGTATAGGTCGGGTTGATCGTCGTCACGGTGCCCCCCGCGAAGGCCGCGGCATGGAAGACGACGCAGTATTCGGGGATGTTCGGCGCCATCAGGCCAAGGACCTTGCCTGGCCCGAAACCCGCCGCCTTCAGACCCCCGGCGAGAGTCCGGACCTGGGTCATGAACTTCGCCGCGGTCAGGGTCCGGCCCGTGGGACCGTCGGTCAGGACGACCTCGTCGGGGCGGGCCTCCAGCCCCTCGAAGACCGCTTCGGTGATGGAGACGTCGCGCAGGGGGACGTCGTCGAACTTGTTGGGATAGATGTGCATGGGCTCCTCCGTCAGGGAAGCCTGCCACGCGGGTTCGTTGCTGTCACGCGTGACGCGGGGCTACCTCACGCCGATGTCGGCCAGCGCCTTGGACAGGGCGGGGGGGAGCGGTTCCTCGGCCTGGCGGTTTGCTGCGACGTCGGGCGGTGCATCGTCGGGGGCAAGGTATCGCCACCCCTGGAAGGCCTTGCGCGGTGTGGCCGCCACGCGGACGACGTCCTTGTCGAGCACGAGGCCGCAGCGCCGGATGCCGTCGTTTCCGATGATCTCCCGCAGATCCGTGACGCGCTGACGGGCGAGGATCACGCCCTTGATGACCCAGTAGATCGACCCGCCGTTCAGCAGCTCGTCCGCGCGCTTGGGCCACATGCGGGTGATGTGGTAATACTGGCCATCAGATACCTGCTTCGAGCGCCGGGTCTGCCAGTCGAGCAGGCCATCCACCGTTTCCGTCCCGACCGAAAGCTTCACCAGATTTACGGTGTTCGTCACTTGTTCACCCCTAGATGCTGTTGCTAAGATAGGCCTCCGCCGCGATTCTTCCAGATCGATCTGACCCCGACCTTTGTCCGAGGATTGCCCATGACCCCCTTCAGCGCCCCCATCGCAGAGCAGATCTGGGACATGAAGTACCGCTTCAAGGAGGCGGACGGCACACCCATCGATACGACCGTCGAAGACAGCTGGAGGCGCATCGCGAACGCCCTGGCCGCGGTCGAGGAGGATCCCGCGACCTGGAGCGACCGGTTCTACGCGGCCCTCGAAGGATTCAAGTTCCTACCCGCGGGGCGGATCACCGCGGGGGCCGGCACGGCGCGCAAGGTGACGCTGTTCAACTGCTTCGTCATGGGCACGGTGCCCGACGACATGGGCGGCATCTTCGACATGCTCAAGGAGGCCGCGCTGACGATGCAGCAGGGTGGCGGGATCGGTTACGATTTCTCGACCATCCGGCCCAAGGGTGCTGCGGTGAAGGGGGTTGCGGCGGATGCCTCGGGCCCGTTGTCGTTCATGGACGTCTGGGACGCGATGTGCCGTACCATCATGTCCGCGGGGTCCCGTCGCGGCGCGATGATGGCGACCATGCGCTGCGACCACCCCGACGTCGAGGATTTCATCACCGCCAAGCACGATGCGGCCCGGCTGCGGATGTTCAACATGTCGGTGCTGGTGACCGATCCCTTCATGGCGGCCGTGAAGTTCGGATCCGACTGGGACCTCGTGTTCGACGGCACCGTCTATCGCACGGTCAAGGCGCGGGATCTGTGGGACGCCATCATGAAGTCGACCTACGAGGTGGCCGAACCCGGCGTGATCTTCATCGACCGGATCAACGCCGCCAACAACCTCAGCTACTGCGAAACGATCGCCGCGACCAATCCTTGCGGCGAACAACCGTTGCCCCCCTATGGCGCCTGCCTGCTGGGGTCGGTGAACCTCGCGCGGCTGGTCACCGATCCCTTCGGCGCGGATGCGGGTCTCGACGAGGCGGCGCTGTCGGATCTCGTCTCCACCGCCGTGCGGATGATGGACAATACCGTCGACGCCAGCCAGTTCCCGCTGGAGGCGCAGGCCGCCGAAGCCCGCGCGAAGCGGCGGATCGGCCTTGGGGTGACCGGGCTTGCGGATGCGCTATTGATGGTCGGCCTGCGCTACGGCTCCGAGGAGGCGGCGCGTCGGACGGAGCGCTGGTTGCACGCCATTGCCCGCGCCGCCTACCTGGCCTCGGTGCAATTGGCCAAGGAGAAGGGGGCCTTCCCGCTCTTCGATGCGGAGGCGTTCCTCGCCTCCGGCACCATGCAGTCGATGGACGACGACGTCCGCGAGGCGATCCGGGCCCATGGCATCCGCAACGCGCTGCTGACGTCGATCGCACCCACGGGGACGATCAGCCTCTACGCGGGCAACGTCTCGTCGGGGATCGAGCCGGTCTTCGCCTACGCCTACACCCGCAAGGTGCTGCAGAAGGACGGCGCGCGCACCGAGGAGGAGGTCGTGGACTACGCCGTGCAGATGTGGCGCGACCTGCACGGCGACGCCCCCTTGCCGGATTACTTCGTGAACGCGCAGACGCTGGCGCCGCTGGACCACGTCCGGATGCAGGCGGCGGCGCAGGCCTGGGTCGATTCCAGCATTTCGAAGACCATCAATTGCCCCGAGGATATCGGCTTCGAAGACTTCAAGGAGGTCTACATGGCCGCCTGGGACCAGGGCTGCAAAGGCTGCACCACCTACCGCCCCAACGCGGTGACGGGCTCCGTGCTCTCGGTCAGCCCTGAGCCGCAGGAACAGGTCGACGACACCCATTCGGGCGACGTGATCTACATGTCCGAACCGCTCGACCGCCCGCAGGAACTGGAAGGCGCGACCTACAAGCTGAAATGGCCCGACAGCGAGCACGCGATCTACATCACCGTCAACGACCTGGTCGTGGCGGGCCACCGTCGTCCGTTCGAGGTCTTCATCAACTCCAAGAACATGGAGCATTTCGCCTGGACCGTCGCCCTGACGCGGATGATCTCCGCCGTGTTCCGACGCGGGGGCGACGTCTCCTTCGTGGTGGAGGAACTGAAAGCCGTCTTCGACCCGCGGGGCGGGGCCTGGGTCAAGGGCAAGTACGTGCCCAGCATCCTGGCCGCCATCGGCGGGGTGATCGAGCGCCACATGATCGCGACCGGCTTCTTGTCGGGCGAGGGAGCAGGCCTGAAGAGCGACCCGACCGCCGAAGTCACCCCGCTCTCCCCCCCTCGCGGCAAGGCCTGCTCCAATTGCGGCAGCTACGAACTGCGGATGGTGGAGGGGTGCGTGACCTGCGCCAGTTGCGGTTACTCCAAGTGCGGGTAGGTTTCGGGTAAGGTGTGTGAAGCGACCACCAATTATTGACCATTTTCGGGGTCATTTGTCCATTATGACAACCAAAAGCTGGCCATTGGACGATTCCAATGGTTAGTTGGCCGCTCGAGCCGTTTCAGTGGGTCGGATGACCTTGAATGGCGGTGAGAGTCTTTCGGGTCCCACCGTGCCCGAGCGCTGCCTTCGTATCGTTCATGCCCTCGTAGCGGATGCGGTGGCGTTGCAGGCCCGGATCCTGGCGCGGTGCGGGCGGGGCGACGTATGACGTCGCCCCGTGGGCCACGAGTTCCTTTGGTTCACCGTCCGGCAAAGTCGGCGGTCGAGATGACCTCTCCGTAGAAGAAGGCGAGCGCCGCCATGATCGCCGCATGGACCTTGTCCGCAGGCACGGTCATGCCGTCGAATACCAATTCGCGCGTGGCACAGGCATCGTGGATCGTGACCGTTTTGTAGCCAAGATCGTTGGCGGCCCGGGTCGTCGCGTCGATGCACATGTGACTCATGGCTCCGATGACGATGACCTCCTCGATGCCCTTCTCGACGAGCAGTTCCTGAAGGCCGGTCTCGCGGAAGGCGTTCGGAAAGTTCTTGGTGATGACCGGTTCGCCCGGGCCGGGGGTGACGGCTTCGTGGATCTCGACACCCGTCGAACCGGGGACGAAGACCGGGGCCCCCGGCATCTCGTGACGCACGTTAACGATCAGATCGCCCACCGCGCGGCCGTGTGCGATCACGCGGGCGGCATTCGCTGCAGCGGCATCGATGCCTTCGAGCGGCAGGTTACCGTCAGGCCAGTATTCGTTCTGGAGGTCGATCACGACGATGGCGCGCTTGGACATGGAAAACCTTTCAGAGTGCACGTTTCTTGTCTTCGATCTGGCCCGGATCTAGATCGACCGCCATTGGCGCAATCGACAGAACCCGGGGCAATACCGACAAATGGACGAGATCAGGATCGGTATCGTTCTCTATCCCGGTGCACAGCTCTCTGCGGCGATGGGGATGGCGGACCTGTTCAAGATCGCCAGTGACCTAGCGGAGCGTGCGGGGGAAGGTGCACCTCGTCTGCAGGTCAGGACCATCGACCCACAGATGAACGGGGCGGCCGAACTGGCGAAGGGGCAGGATACGAGCCACGTCCTGATCCTTCCTCCCTCCTTGGAGGAGCCCATTCCGCCCGTGATCGCCGCGCCGCTGGCTGACTGGCTGCACGCCTGTCACGACGCGGGTGCGACGCTCGCCTCGGTCTGCGGCGGCGCGTTCCTCCTGGCCGAGACCGGGCTTCTGGCGGGACGGACCGTCACGACCCATTGGGTCTACGCCGACGCTTTTCGTGCGCGGTTCCCTGACGTGGTGCTCGACACCGACCGGCTGATCATCGACGGGGGTGACATACTGTCGGCAGGTGGACTGATGTCGTGGACGGACCTCGGTTTGAAACTGGTGGACCGTTTCCTTGGCCCCGTGGTCATGGGACGGACGGCGCGGATGATGCTCGTCGATCCTCCGGGCCGCGAGCAGCGCTATTACAGTGGCTTTGCACCCCGACTGACCCATGGTGATGCGGCCGTGCTCAAGGCGCAACACGTCCTGCAAGCGAACCAGGGGCGCGATGCGCGTCTGGCGGTTCTCGCGAAGGCGGCCGGGCTGGAACAGCGCACCCTCCTGCGTCGCTTCCAGAAAGCGACTGGCCTGACCACAACGGCTTACGCGCAGCGCCTGCGGGTCGCGAAGGCGCAGGAGTTGTTGCAATTCAACCGACTGCCGATCGAGCGGATTGCCTGGGAGGTCGGCTATGCCGACGCTGGCGCCTTCCGCAAGATCTTCCATCGGATCGTCGGGCTGACGCCGGGAGAGTACCGCTTGAGATTCCGGGCGTGAGCAGACGCGATACCGACCGCTTTCACATCGGACCACGAGATCGCATCGTATGGCGGTCGCGCGTATCCTCACCTTATCGACCTTCGGCTTTGCCCGCAGTGCGAAAAGGAGCCGGCCCATTTACAGCGCTCGTCTCAGGAGAGGCCAACGGTGAAAATTCAACCGTTTTCGACACGAGGGTTTGAGGCGCTCGCCGCCGCTAAGTGGCTCGGATTCACTAGGCTTCTCTCTGCCGAAAAAAATTTCGACCGGCATGCAAGTTTCAGCACCAACACCGTGCATCGTCCCTGATGCTATGAGCCGGGTTGTCCGGACATCCTGCAAAGACCGTTCGACTCTTCACCAGGACCGGCCCTTGCCGGCCCTCAAGACAGGTCAGTGGCCGTTTCGCGGATCTCGAAGATCGTCGTCTTGCCGAGCTTCTGGATCAGGGATTGCTCGACCTCGGCCATCACGGTGGAAACGCGGTGGTGAAACGCGTGGGCCACGGTGCAATCATGGGGTTCTTCCTCCGCATCCGGCGCGGCCAGGCGTTCGTCCAGCGCCAGGTAGACGTCGGCGAGCGTGATCTCCTCCGGTGGGCGGGCCAGCCGCCAGCCGCCCGAGTGGCCCGATTCGGAGACGAGAAGCCCGGCCTGGCGCAGGCTTCCCAAGACGCGGCGCACGACCACGGGGTTCGTCCCTGCGTGAGCGGCGATGTCGGCTGATTTTCGGATGCGATCCGGCTGCCCCGCCATGTGGCCAAGCGTATGAAGGGCAAGGGACAGACGGCTGTTGCGTTTCAAGGAATGAAAATCCCGCAAGTTGCGTAACAGTTGGAGTTGCGGAAAATCCGCAACCTCAGTAGTTGCGGAACCATACCGATCCCAAATCGAGACGCAAGCTGATGACCGATACACGCCTTCCCGTTACCGTGCTCTCCGGCTTTCTTGGCGCCGGAAAGACCACGCTTCTCAACCGTGTCCTGAACAACCGCGAAGGCCGCCGCGTGGCCGTCATCGTCAACGACATGTCCGAGGTGAACATCGACGCCGATCTCGTGCGCGAGGGTGGGGCGAACCTGAGCCATACCGACGAGACGCTGGTCGAGATGTCGAACGGCTGCATCTGCTGCACCCTGCGCGACGACCTTCTGGAGGAGGTCCGCCGCCTCGCCGCCGAAGGCCGCTTCGATTACCTGCTGATCGAATCCACCGGCATCTCGGAGCCGCTGCCGGTCGCCGCGACCTTCGATTTCCGCGACGAGTTCGGTGACAGCCTGTCGGACGTGTCGCGCCTCGATACGATGGTCACGGTCGTGGACGCGGTGAACCTGCTGCAGGATTATTCGAGCCACGACTTCCTGAGCGACCGTGGAGAGACCATGGGCGAAGGTGATGAGCGCACCCTGGTGACCTTGCTGGTCGAGCAGATCGAGTTCGCCGACGTCGTGGTCCTGAACAAGGTCACCGATGCAGGGCCCGAGCGCACCGACGCCGCGCGCAAGATCATCCGCAGCCTGAACGCGGACGCGAAGATCATCGAGACCGACCAGTCGGACGTCGCGGCCAGAGAGATCCTCGACACAGGCCTTTTCGATTTCGACACGGCCCACGCGCACCCGCAATGGGCCAAGGAGCTTTACGGCTTCGCCGACCACGTCCCCGAGACGGAGGAATACGGCGTCACGTCCTACGTCTACCGCGCGCGCAGGCCCTTCGTGCCAGAGCGGATCATGGCCGTGCTGGATGGCGAGATGCCCGGCGTGATCCGCGCCAAGGGGCATTTCTGGATCGCCACGCGTCCGCAATGGGTGGCCGAATTCTCGCTTGCCGGGGCCCTGTCGTCGGTGAAGCCCCTGGGCACGTGGTGGGCTTCCGTCCCGAAGGAGCGCTGGCCCGACCACGAGGGCGCGCGCACCTACATGAAAGCCCACTGGCAGGAGCCCTGGGGTGACCGCCGGCAGGAGATCGTCTTCATCGGGTCCGGCATCGACTGGTCCGCGCTCAAGGCGAAGCTGGACGCGGCCCTTCTGCCCGAGTCCGACGCGGCCGGACCCGATGCCCTGCCGGACCTGCCCGATCCCTTCCCGGCATGGCGCAGCAGCACGGAGGCCGCATGAGCCGTAACCTCGGTCAGACCTCGCTGAAACGGCGTCAATCGAACAACCCCATGCGCGACTTCGATGCCCTGCCACCGGAGTTGCGACGCTGGCTGGCCGACGCCTCGTTGCCCTGGTCGCCCAGATCCTGCCGCCGCATCTGGATGCGGGCCCGGTCTGACGGCTGCGGCATCGATACGGTCCTCGCACGGCTCGATCGTGCGCAGGCCAAGACACTGGCGCGCGACACGGTCCAGATCCCTGGACAAACCACCTCATTCGACACCCACAGAAAGACATGAACGTGATCCGCAGCTTTATCGCGACCACCGCCGTGGCCGCTCTCGTCGCAGGTGCCGGTCTCGCGCAGACCGGCGAGACGCTCGACGTCGCCGCGCAATACGAGATCCAGGGGCCGGAACCCTCCACCAGCGGCTACATCTTCACCCGCATGGGCATCAGCGAGACGCTGGTGAACGCCGACGCGGACGGGCAGCTGACGCGCGGTCTGGCGATTGAGTGGAGCGTCTCGGACGACGGGCTGACGTGGGACTTCACCTTGCGTGAAGGCGTGACGTTCCACGACGGGACTGCGATGGACGCGGCCACGGTCGTGAACGCGCTGGAAATCGCGCGGGGCAAACCCGGCCCGCTGGCGGATCTGCCGATCACGGGAATCACGGCGGGCGACGGCTCCGTCGAGATCGCATTGTCGGAGCCGTTGGCAGCACTGCCCGCCTTCCTGGCCGAATTCCGCGCACAGATCCTGGCGCCCGCGTCCTACGGTGCGGACGGCAGCGGGACCGACATCATCGGCACCGGCCCTTATCGCATCACCGCGATGGAACCGCCGCTGTCGCTCGATGCGACGGCCTATGAAGGCTACTGGGGCGATATGCCCCAAATCGCCGAGGTCACCTATTCCGGCGTCAGCCGGGTCGAGACGCGCGCCTTGATGGCCGAGTCCGGCGAGGCGGAGTTCGTCTTCGGCCTTGATCCCGCCAGTGTCACGCGGCTTGGGGGCCTCGATACCGTCGATGTCCTGTCGGTCGCCATTCCGCGCACGCTGCTCATGAAGGTGAACGCCGGGCATCCCTTCCTGGCCAAGCCCGAGGCGCGGCGCGCGCTGAGCCTCGCCATCGATCGCGCGGGGATCGCCGCGGCGGTGCTGCGCTATCCCGAAGGGGCAGACCAGCTGTTCCCGCCCTCGGTCGCCGGCTGGCACAGCGACGAGATCGCCCCGCTTGGATACGACGTGGCGCAGGCACAACAGATCCTGGCGGACCTCGGGTGGGAAGCCGGAAGCGACGGCATCCTCGCGCGCGACGGCGAACGGTTCGCGCTGACCCTGACGACCTACCCGGACCGGCCCGAGTTGCCGCTGGTCGCCGCGGTGCTGGAACAGCAGTTCCGCACGATCGGCGTGGAACTCACGATCAACACCACCAACTCCTCCGAGATTCCGTCGGGTCACCAGGACGGCTCGCTGGAACTGGCCCTGATCGCGCGCAACTTTTCGCTGGTCCCGGACCCCATCGGGACGGTCATGTCGGACTACGTGGGCAACGGCGACTGGGGCGCGATGAACTGGCAGAATGAGCAATTCGCCACCCTGGTGCGCGGCATCGCGCGCGGCGAAGGGGACGACGGCGACCGGGCGCAGGCCGCGGCGATCCTGCAGGACGAGCTGCCGATCATCCCGATCGCCTGGTACCAGCAGACCCTCGCGGTGTTGGATCGCGTGGAGGGGGCGGAAATCGACCCCTTCGAGCGGTCCTTCGGCCTGCAAGACATGCGTTGGGCGGAATGAACGTCCTCGTCTCCCGCCTTGTTCAGGCGGTGATGGTCGCGGTCCTGATCGGGACCGCGACCTTCGTGATGATGCGCAGCCTGCCGGGGGATGCCGCCTGGCGCATCGCCGCCGGACGGTACGGCTACGATCGCGTGGACGCGGCCTCTGCCGATGCGGTGCGCGCGGAACTGGGGCTGGACGGACCGACGCTGCCCGCGCTTGTGCAATGGCTGGGCGATCTGGCGCGGTTCGACTTCGGCACCTCGCTCGTCACCGGGCAGCCGGTCATCAAGGAGATCGTGCACCAGTTGGGCGCCACCGTGTCGCTCGCGCTGGCGGCCTTGCTTCTGTCGCTGCTCATCGGCCCGCCGCTGGGCATCCTCGCGGGGCTGCGGCCCGGCGGTGCGCTCGACCGGGCACTGCTTGTCGCTTCGACCGGGCTGAAGGCCGCGCCGCAGTTTCTGATCGCACTCGTGTTGATCGTGCTGGTCGCCGTCCAGTTGCGCTGGTTGCCCGCCGCCGGACATGGCGAGCCGCGGCATTTCATACTGCCTGCGCTGACGCTGGCCCTTGGCCTATCCGCGGTGAACGCACGGATCGCGCGCGACGCCATGGCCCGGATCGCGGACATGCCCTACTGGCGGTTCGCGCAGTGGAAGGGCCTGAGCGAGCGGCAGACCCTGCTGCGCCACGGTCTGCGCGGCGTTTCGGTGCCGCTCGTGACCTATCTGGGTCTGCAATTCGTCACGCTGGTTGAAGGGGTCATCATCGTGGAGTCGATCTTTGGCTGGCCCGGGATCGGACACGCGCTCGTCCACGCGATCTTCTCGCGCGACGTGCCGATGGTTCAGGGCACCGCCCTGATGCTGGGGCTGGGCTTTGTCCTGATCAACGCGGCCATCGACCTTGCCGTGAACCGCCTTGATCCGAGGACCGCATCATGACCGCCACCACAGACCTGCCGCTGCGGCGTCCGAGCGTCCTGCGCGCCCGGGGCGTCGGAACAACCCTCGTCCTTGCCCTTTTGGCCTTGGCGCTCCTCGGGGGGCTGATCGTGCCGGGCGATCCTTACGCGCAATCGCTGACGAAGGCGCTTGCGGGTCCAGAGGCGACGGCGCCGCTGGGCTACGACCACCTGGGCCGGTCGGTCTTCCACCGCCTCATCCATGCCTTGCGCCTGTCGCCCCTGATCGCGCTCGCGGCCGTGGCGATGGCGGGCGCGACGGGCCTGATCCTGGGCACGCTGGCCGCCGCCCGCGGCGGCTGGGTCGAGCGCGCGTTGGTGATTCTGACCGACGCGTTGCTGGCCCTTCCGGGCCTTCTGCTGGTGCTGATCGTGCTGGCCATGGTGCCCGGCACGGCGCTTGGCTTCTGGGTCGGACTGACACTCGTTCTCTGGATCGAGTTCTTCCGCCTGGCGCGTGCCGCCACGCGAGAGACTCTGGCGTCGCCCGCCGTGCAGGCCTCGCAACTTCTGGGGTTCGGGCCGGTGTACATCTTCCGCACGCATATCTGGCCCGAGATCGCGCCGATGATGCTGACGGCCGCCGCCTTCGGTACGGCGACCGCCATCATGTCCATCGCGGCACTCGGGTTCGTCCACACGGGCATGCGCGCGCCCACGCCGGAACTCGGCCTGATGATGGTGGAACTTCTGCCTTACTGGCGCGAGGCACCGCTGGCGCTTCTGTCGCCAGTCATCGCCACCTTTGCCCTGCTTCTGGGCCTGACCCTTCTGGCCGGGAGCCGTGAGACATGAGCCTGTTGAAAGCCTCGAACATTACCGTCTCGCAAGACGGCACGCCCATCCTCGAGCCGGTGTCGCTGCGCCTGGAGGCGGGGGAGCCGCTGGTCATCCTGGGCGAGACCGGTTCCGGCAAGAGCTTGCTCGCACAGGCCATCATGGGCACGCTGCCGCGTGATCTTGCGGCCCGGGGCCAGGTCGCACTGGGTGATCACCTGCTGGACGCGGCACGCCCCGTCGGGTTCCGTGCGCTCTGGGGGCGTCAGATCGCGGTGCTGCCGCAGGAACCGTGGCTGTCGCTCGATCCGCTGATGCGCGTGCAGTCCCAGGTGACCGAGGCGCATCGGCTGGTGAACGGCAAGCCGGTGGCGGAGGCGCGGACGCAGGCCTCGGCCGACCTCGACCGGCTTGGCCTGACCGGCGCCGGGCATCGCTACCCGCACGAGTTGTCCGGCGGCATGGCACAACGCGTCGCGATCGCCGCGGCGCGGGCCGGTGGAGCACGCATCGTCATCGCCGACGAACCGACGAAGGGGCTGGACGCCGCGCGGCGTGACGATGTCGCGGACCTGCTTCTGGCCGAACTGGCGCGGGGTGGCGGATTGCTGGTCATCACCCACGACCTCGCCCTCGCACGACGTATCGGCGGGCAGATGATCGTCCTGCGCAAGGGCCAGGTGGTCGAAGAGGGACCGACCGCCGCCGTGATGGCGGCACCGTCACAAGCCTACACCCGCGAGCTGATCGCAGCCGACCCCGAAAACTGGAAACCGCGCACCAAACAGGCGGCCGGTTCGGCGGTCCTGACGGCAACGGGATTGGCGGCGGGGCGTGGCGGCACGCGACTTTTCTCCGACGTGTCGTTCGATCTGTCGGAGGGTGAAATCCTGGGGGTCACGGGACCGTCGGGCTGCGGGAAATCGACGCTCGGCGGCGTGGTCCTGGGGTTGATCGATGCTGCGGACGGCGTTGTGAACCGCGCGGACGGGTTGAAAGCCACGGCCTTCCAGAAGCTCTACCAGGACCCGGTCGCCGCGTTCCCGCGCCACAGGACCCTGGCCCGCACGCTTGACGACGTGGCCCGGCGGCACGGTCAGGCCTTGGGGCGTATCGAGGAGCTTCTGCCACGTCTGGGGCTTTCCCCGGCGCTCTTGTCGCGCAGGCCCGATGCCGTCTCGGGCGGAGAGCTGCAGCGTCTGGCGCTGTTGCGCCTCCTGCTCGTGCGGCCTAGCCTGATCTTCGCCGACGAGCCGACGTCCCGCCTCGACCCGATCACGCAGAAACAGGTGATCGACTTGCTTTGCGAGACGGCCCGAAGCGAGGGATGCGCCATCATGCTGGTCAGCCATGACCCGGCGCTGGTCTCGCGGACGGCGGACAAGATGCTGTCGCTCGGCACAACTGCGGCTAAGGTCGATGTGACCGCGCCGCGTGTCGTGGGGGCGTTGCGATGACCCGTCCAACTCTTATTCGATTAACCTCGAAAGGACTCAACATGAAACCCATCCAGCTGACCCTCGCCGCCTCGACGCTCGCCGTGCCCGCCTTTGCGCAGGACACCCGCGAGATGGACGCCCATGTGCATGGCGTCTCCACCGCGCAGATCGCCATCGAGGACGGCACGCTCGAGATCGACATCGTCTCGCCCGGCATGGATATCGTCGGCTTCGAATACGAAGCGACGTCCGCCGAGGATCAGGACGCGGTGGAGGCCGCCATCCGCACCATGCTGTCGCCCGAGAACATCGTGACCCTGCCCGAGGCCGCCGGTTGCCGGCTGACCGACATCCTGGCCCACCTGCATGGCGGCGATCACGATCACGAGGATGCGGATGCGCATATGGACGAGGATCACGATCACGAGGAGCATGCCGAAGGCGACGACCATGACCACGATCATGAGGACGCGCATGCGGAAGACGACCACGACCACGATCACGACGACGCGCAGGCCGAGGACGACCACGATCACGACGATCACGCGGAAGAGGCGCAGCACAGCGAATTCCACATCACCTATGCCTTCGCCTGCGAGGACGAGACCGCACTGACCACGATCTTCTTCCCGTTCTTCGACCAGTTCGAGAACGCGCAGGAGATCGAGGCCGAATACGTCACCGAAGCGGGTGCCGGTCAGGCCGAAATCGGGCGCGACGCACCGGAGCTTGCGCTGGAGTGACGATCGTCGACCCGGTGCTGACGCTCGAAGACGTCCGCTTCCGCTGGCCGGGGCGGGCGTCTTTCGGCCTGTCCGTACCGGGTTTCCGGGTGGAGCAGGGCGAAAGCGTCCTGCTTCTGGGCGAAAGTGGCTCCGGCAAGTCGACCTTGCTGTCCCTGATCTGCGGGATCGTCACCGCGGACGGTGGGCGTATCACGGTGGGCGGCACCGATCTGTCCGCCCTTCGTGCCGGGGCGCGCGACCGGTTCCGGGCCGAACGGATCGGCGTGATCTTTCAACAGTTCAACCTGCTGCCTTATGCCAGTGTGTCCGACAACATTCTGCTGCCGCTGCAATTTGCCCCCGAACGGCGCAGCCGCGCCGCAGCGGGCGAGGTCGCCACCTTGTGTTCCGCGCTGGGCCTGCCGGACGGGATTGCCGGGACCTCCGCCGGGCGGCTGTCGGTCGGCCAGCAGCAGCGGGTCGCCGTGGCCCGCGCCCTGATCGGGCAACCATCGCTGATCGTCGCGGACGAGCCGACCTCGGCCCTGGATGCTGCGACGCAGACCACGTTCCTCGGCCTGCTCTTCGACCGGATCGCAGCTGCGGGGTCGTCGCTGCTGATGGTCAGCCATGACGAAAGGCTGGGCGCGCGCTTCGACCGGGTCGTGCACCTTTCCAATATCGCCCGGACCGAACGGATGGCCGCATGATCCTGCGGCTTGCCCTGGGGTCGCTTCTGGCGCGGGCGTTGACCGTGAGCATGACGATCCTCGCCATCGCCTTGTCGGTTGCCCTGTTCCTCGGGGTCGAGAACGTCCGCGTGGGTGCGCGGGCCAGTTTCGCCGACACGATCTCCGGCACGGATCTGATCGTCGGGGCGCGCTCGGGGTCCGTCCAATTGCTGCTCTATTCCGTGTTCCGGATCGGCAATGCCACCAACAATGTGACCTGGGAAAGCTACCAGGACATCGCGGCACGCCCGGAGGTCGACTGGATCGTCCCGATATCGCTCGGGGACAGCCACCGGCAGTTCCGGGTCATGGGCACCACGCAAGCCTTTTTCGACCATTACAAGTATCGCGGCGGCCGGTCCCTTGCCATCGAAGAGGGGCAGGGCCTCGATGACCTTTACGACGCAGTGATCGGGGCGGAGGTCGCGGCGGCCCTCGATTACGAGGTGGGCGACCCGATCGTGGTCTCGCACGGGTTGGCCAGCTTCACGGATCACGACGACCAGCCGTTCCGCGTCGCCGGGATCGTCGCGCGCACCGGTACGCCGGTCGATCGCACGGTGATCGTCAGCCTCGAGGCGATCGAGGCGATCCACGTCGATTGGCAGTCGGGCGCGCAGATCCCCGGCCAGACCACGCCGGTCGAGCGGATCCGGCAGATGGACCTGACCCCGACGGCGGTGACCGCGGCCCTGGTCGGGGTGGACTCCCGGCTGCAGATCTTCGGCTTGCAACGGGCGATCAACACCTACCCAGAGGAGCCGCTTCTGGCGATCCTGCCGGGCGTCGCCCTGCAGGAGCTCTGGCAGATCGTCGGCGTGGCCGAGACGGCGCTGGTCGGCGTGTCGGCCATGGTGGTGGTCACGGCGCTTCTGGGGATGATGGCGATGATTTTCTCGTCGCTCAACGAACGGCGTCGGGAAATGGCGATCTGGCGGGCGATGGGGGCAAGGCCGGCGACGATCTTGGGCCTGCTGTTGCTGGAGGCGACGCTCATGGCGGCGATCGGCGCGATCCTGGGGCTGGCCCTGCTCTATGCCGGGTTGCTCGTCGCCCAACCGCTGGTCGACAGCGCGTTCGGCCTGTGGCTGCCGATCGACGCGCCGAGCCTGCGGGAGCTGACCGTTCTCGCAGGTGTGATCGCCGTGGCAGCGGTTGCGAGCCTTTTGCCCGCCCTCAGGGCCTATCGCCTGTCGCTCGCCGATGGCATGATGGTCCGGATATGACCCGCCTAGACCCATCCAGACGCAGCTTCATGGCGCTTGCCGCCGCGACCTTTCTGCCGGGTCGCGCCTTCGCCGACTCATTCCGTGAAATCGCGTGGCCGGACCTGATCCCCCGGGGCGTGCCCTACGGGGAAATCATCGGCCCCGGCCAGATGGACGTCATGAACGATACCTGGGTGCCGGAGTTCGACGAGAATGCCAGCAAGGTGAATACCCGGCGGGACGGGCAACCGGTGAAGCTGCCGGGCTATATCATTCCGTTCGACATCGGGGCCGACGGCGTGACCAGCTTCATGCTCGTGCTTTACGTGGGCGCCTGTATCCACACGCCGCCGCCGCCGCCGAACCAGCTTGTCTTCGTGACCACCCGGACGCCTTGGCCGAGCGAGTCGATGTGGGATCCCGTCTGGGTGTCCGGGCGCCTGCAGGCCCGGGCGATGACCACCCAGATCGCCGATGTCGGCTACCAGATCGGGGCCGAACGGATCGAAATCTACGAATGGCAATGACCCTGCCCTCGCGGCGCGGTCTCGCTTGGTGACGGGGCTTGCGGGGCGCGCTTTTGCGAAAACGGCGGTCGAACGCGCGTGGCGGGACCTTCTGCCCAATGGCGATGCGTCCCTCCCCGGGAACCTGGCGGGCCTCATGCCGCAGGATGAAGGGCAGCCTTCCCGCCCGGCCGCCGATGTCGACGGGCGTGCGTACGGACCGAAACGGGCAGATCGTCCGGCTCCAAGGTTTCATCGTGCCGATCGGTTACGAGGGGGCCGGAACCGCAGCTTTGATTTTCATGCCTTTCGTTTGCGCCTTCGTGCACGTGCCTTTGCCCACGGCAACTTAACTCCTCTTCGTGACCGCCGTCCGGCCCTATTAAAGCTCCGGCCAGTTCGAGGCCGTCAGCCGGTCGGCCTGTTCGAAACCGTGTCGACCCCGATCCGGTTCGCCGAGATCGGTTATACACTGTTGGCGGATGAGGTCAGACCGCATCGGGCCCGGGGCCAGTTAAGATAAAATAGTTCGCTGACGATTTTGAATGTCCCCCATCCGGATCTCGCGAGGGGACCCGCGGCGATGTCGGTCGTCCGAGACGATGCTCGACATTTTGCAAAATTGCGATATCGGGGCCTCGACCGAGGAAAACTGACCCGTGGTGACCCCGTGACCGATCTGCCGAACATAGACTTCGACCACCTGCACGCCATCGATCCCGCAGACTACGCGAACGAAAGCGATGACGGTCACGCGCCGCGTATCCTGATCCTGCACGGGTCGCTGCGCAGCCGCTCCTATTCGCGGCTCCTGGCTGAGGAAGCGGGCCGGCTCCTTGAGCATTGGGGCGCGGAGGTTCGCCATTTCGACCCCACGGGTCTGCCTCTGCCCGACGCGGCCGAGGCGGATCATCCCAAGGTCGCGGAATTGCGCGACCTTGCGACATGGTCCGAAGGGATGGTCTGGTCCTCGCCCGAGCGTCATGGCGCGATGTCGGCGGTGATGAAGGCGCAGATCGACTGGATTCCGCTCTCGCTCGGGGGGGTGCGACCCACGCAGGGCAAGACCCTTGCGCTTTGCCAGGTCTGCGGCGGATCCCAGAGTTTCAACACGGTGAACCAGATGCGCATTCTGGGGCGCTGGATGCGCATGGTCACGATCCCGAACCAGTCTTCTGTGCCGAAGGCTTGGGACGAGTTCGACGACGCGGGCCGGATGCGGTTTTCCCCGCTCTACCTGCGTATCGTCGACGTGATGGAGGAGTTGATGAAGTTCACCTACATGGTGCGCGGTCGCAGCGCGTCCCTCACCGACCGGTATTCCGAACGCGTGGAAAGCGCGGCGGAGCTATCGGTCCGGGTCAACACGCCCAGGCTTTGACGCGGCGGGTCGCCCGCGGCCCCGGGAACGGCGCCCTTTGCCAGATACGCAAGCGACCGGTGAACGAGGAGGCCCGCACCGCACGGCGGGGCCTCCTGTCGGCTGCAAGTCCTACTCGGCGGTGACGGAAAAGAGCATCGTCTCGCCGGAGTGTTCGTCGACACCGTCATTGTCCGTGGAAACCCACATCGTGCCGTCGGCCGCGATGGCCAGCCCTTCGACCTTGTCGAGCACGTAACCGCCCGTCGAGGTCAGGTGGGGCAACAGGTCGACGACCAGTTCGGGCTCCAACACGGCGGGAGTCTCGCCAAGGGGAACCATCTGGTCCAAGGCGCTCATCGGGATCCGTGTGATGATCTTCGTCACGGCGCGGGCGTCGAGCTGGTTGTCGCGCTCGATGAAGTAGACGTGGTCGTCGTGGGCCACGATCTCGGACAGGCCGACCCAGCCGGTCGACGGCTCGGTCAGCGGGTAGTGGATCACCGACCATTCCTCGGACGAAATGTCGTAGCCCAGCACCTTCGCGTGATGCTCCGGATCGTCGCGCCATTCGCGCTGCACGGCGATGTAGAGCATGTCGTCCACACGGGTGATCCCCTCGAAGCCGTAGCGGGTTTCGACGGCGAGAAGTTCCTCGGGGAGGGTGACGTAATCCTCGATTTCACCGTCGGCCGCCACGTGATAGATCGCATGCGGAACGAGCCGATCCGAGCGGCCTTCGGAGGCGATCCAGAACCCACCCTCGCCATCGAGCGCGATGCCTTCCATGTCCATCAGCTGCGCGGGCTGGCCCGCGCGCGTCACGCGGATCGCGTCGATGATCCGGGCCGGCGTTTGCGTCACGTCGATCTCGAAAATCGTGGGCTGCATCGCGTAGAAGCTGTCGGAGACGGCGTACATCGTGCCGTCCTCTTCCATGACCTGGCCGGAGATCGCGCCCCAACCGGTCAGCTCGTCCATGCCCGCCGAGGTTAGGTGCGGATAGACCGCCGGCGCGTCCTGGTATTTGAAGAGCATGACATGCGCACGGGGGCCTTCGTCGTCGGTCTCGTTGGCCGAGATGAGCAGGTTGCGCCCGGGGATCGTGACGTAGCCTTCCGGACCGATACCAGACGGCAGAAGCTGCCGCAGGACCGGGGCCGAGGGGTCGGTCACGTCGTAGACGCCGACGACCGAGGCCCGTTCGGCCCCGACGAAGACGAAGGGCGTGTCACCGAAGGTGTCGAAGGTCACGCTTTCCGGCTCGACACCCTTGTTGCCCGAACGCTGCTCGGGGTAATGGCCGATCTCGATGATGGCGGTCTCGAACGCCATGCCGGCATCGTAGATCAGCTCCCCATCCTGGCTGAAGATCGACCAGCCGCGCGACCCACCGTCCATGTCGCCCTCGTTGGCCATGGCGAAATGCGTGTCGTCGATCCAGGCGATGCTGTCGGGCTCGCGCGGGACGGTGATCGTGTCGGTGAAGACCAGCGCGCCTTCCTCTTCGGTGTCGACGCCGTCCAGCGTGACCTCACCTGCGGAAAAATGACTCAGGACTTCGCCGGCTGCGGACAGGACCACGATGTGGTTGTTCTCCTGCATCGTCACGACGACTTCGTTTTCCGCGTTGATCGAGACGAACTCGGGCTCGGGGTCTTCGGGGGCGATGTCGGCCAGTCCGGTCACGTCGGCGGTCCGCGCCGTGTCGCAATCGATCTGTCCGTCCTCGGTCAGGTCCGCCATGAAGACCGATCCCGCGGGCAGCTGGCCCACGCGACCGTCGCCCAGATCCTCGTCGCGCTCGTTCTCGATCGCGACCGCCACGAAGGAACCGTCGGGGGCCACGGCGACGCTGTCGGGTTGGCCGGGCAGATCGCACCGGCCGACTTCCTGCTGCGTGGTGACGTCGATTTCGACCAGGTAGCCCGAGGGGTTGGTGAAACTTTCCGAGGTGTTCACCCCGGCCAGCGCGTGGTTGCCGATCACGGCGACCGACGTCGGCTCGCCTTCGGGCATGAAGACGCCGGCGGCGGTGGGATTGGCCGGGTCGGTGATGTCGATGAAGCCGATCGAAGCGCCCGGGCTGTCGGTGTAGACGAGGGTCATGCCGTCCTCGGTCGCGGCGATGATCTCGGCCGAGGTTTCCTCGGCGTCGGGCAGGTTGTCGGCGACACGGAAGGACGCGATGCGGTTGAAGTTCATGTCCTGTGCCGAAGCCGGCACGGCAAGACACATGAGGGCCGACGTTGTCGTCAGCACGCGAATGGCCATTTTCATTCTCCCTTATGGCGTCGAACGGATGGGCGCGACCGGGCGCGCAACCGCCGCCCTTATGGTCGCGGCCATGTAACAGGCCCGCGACGGTGGGCGCTGAATGTGACCATCCGCGACACGGGACGCCTTCGTTCGCACGCGCCTAGATGGAAGCGCCTAGACGGTCTTGCCTTACAGACGCGGCGCTATTCCGTGGTTTGCGCAAAACGGCTCTTCAGCAGCGCTTCCGCGTATTCTTCCACGGCGGTGCTGTCCCACACCACGCCGCCGCCCACGTTCAGCCGTGCCATGCCGTCCTGAACGATCAGGGTGCGGATCGCCACGTTGAAGCAGGACGTCCCATCCGGCGCGGCCCAGCCTATCGTGCCGCAATAGATCCCGCGTGCCGCGCGTTCCTGTGCCGCCAGGATCTGCATCGCCATGATCTTGGGCGCCCCGGTTATCGACCCGCAGGGAAAGAGCGCGCGAAGGATGTCCGACAGGGCCGCGTCCGGCATGAGCTGGCCCTGCACCGTGCTCGTCATCTGGAAGACGCTGGCGTAGGGTTCGATGTCGAACAGGCGCGGCACGCGGACGCTGCCGGTCCGGCAGACCCGTGACAGATCGTTGCGCAGCAGATCCACGATCATCGTGTTCTCGGCCAGGTTCTTGGGGTCCTGTCGCAGCCAATCGCGTCGCGCGACATCCTGGTCGGGCGTCTCGCCCCGGGCCACGGTGCCCTTCATGGGGCGCGTCTCGATCAGACCGTCGGGCGTGGTGCGGAAAAACAGCTCCGGCGAGCAACTGACGAAGGCCGGCGCATCCGGTCCCTGTTCGACAAGGGCCGCGTGCGGGACGGGCTGGCGGCGCAGAAGGTGCGCGTAAAGATCCACGGGCGCACCCTCGACCCCGGCAATGATGGGGAAGGTCAGGTTTGCCTGATAGATATCTCCGGCCTCGATCGCCGCGTGGATCGCGGCGAATGCCCGGTCGTAGTCCGCTTGCCCCAGTTGCGGCGCAACGTTCCTGACGGCGGCTTTTTCCGGCAGGGGGAGCCGGTCCCGGTTCGGGGCGTCGAAGACCCCGAAACGCAGAAGCGGACCGCGACGCACTTGCGGCAGGACGGCTAGGAGACGCGGTTCGAAGGCGTGACCCATCTCGTAGGTGGCGTAACCGGCAAGCCAGCCTCCCTTGGCCCGAACTGCATCCATCCGCGCCAGGGCGTCTGCGACCTCCGCCGGTTCCCAGGCCTCTATCACCTCGGAGGGGCGGTCGAAGACGAGGCCGTCGGTTTCGGTCGGATCGGCGTGATCGAACCTGAGTGTCAGCATCCAGCCTGCACCTTTGTGACAGATCCGCGCCGGTGCCCATACCTTGGCGACGTGAAGGACGAAAGCGCCACGTCAAGCCGCCTTCAACCGCGCCGGGATCAAGCCCCGCAGCGAGTTCCCGACCCAGACCTTTCGAGCAGCCCGAAGGTCGGCCAAGGTCAGAACCGCCTCCGCGAACCCATCGTCGAGAAGGGTCTGCCGCAGCACTCCCGGCAGCAGGCCGCAGGCAAGCGCGGGGGTCAGGCGTCGGCCTTGCGCGTCCTCCACGAAGAGGTTGGTGATCGTCCCCTCGCACAGTTCGCCGCGCTCGTTGGCGAATATGACCTCGTGGTCGGGCCGGGCGATCTGTTGCCGCACCTGGTCATAGAGCGCGCGGTTCGACGATTTGATCCGAAGCCATAAGTCGTCCGATCGCAACCGGACAGGGGAAAGTTCGACCGTCCAGGGGCCGGCGTGCGGCGCCATAGGGGATGTCTCGATCTTGACCGAGCCTTCATCATCGAGGGTCAGGCGACAGCGACGCGGTGCCTCTTCCTTCATCATCTCTGCCGACAGTCCCGCGACCTGTGCGTCCAGCCGCTGCGGATCGGAGGGATACCCAAGGTGCTCTGCACTCCGCAGCAACCGGGCACGGTGCAGGGGCCAGCGGCGTATGCCCTCTTGCGGCCAGAAGCCGAAAGTCTCGATCAGGAAAGGGCGCAGGCCACCGCGCGTTGCCTCGGGGACGGTCATCGGGGGCTGATCTTTTCTTCATGGTCGACGCTCCCGGGTATGCGCGGAGCGCTAATCATGCGAAAGACCTGCAACGACCGTCTCCAAGGGTTTTACGGCGGAAGCGTCGTCACCGTCGCCGCAAGAGCCAGATGAAGAACGCGCCGCCGATCAACCCGGTGACGATCCCGATCGGAATGTCGTCCGGTGCCATCACCGTCCGTGCAAGGATGTCGCACCAAAGCAAAAAGACTGCCCCGAACAGGGCCGAAACCGGGAGGACGCGGGCGTAGCTGCCACCGACGACCATCCGTGCGATGTGGGGGACCATCAGGCCGACGAAACCGATGACGCCGGAAAAGGCCACCATCACGCCGGTCACCAAGGCTCCGGCCACGAAAACTTCGAGCCGGAAGCGGGAAACGGCGATGCCGAGCGTGGAGGCGGTCTCGTCCCCCACGGTCATCGCGTCGAGATCCCCCGCCCGCAAACGAAACCACGCACCGCACAGGATCAACACGCCGAGCGGAAAGATCAGCTGCGACCATTGCGCGAGGCCAAGCCCGCCCAGCATCCAGAACACCACCGTATGCGTCGCGCGCGGATCGCCCAGGAAGATCATCACATTGGCCGCGGCCATGATGACGAACGACACGGCGACCCCCGCCAGCACGAGCCGGTCGGCCGACCCCGAATTCGTGATCCGCGCCACGCCAAGGACCAGCCCCATCGCGCCGAGCGCGCCGAGGAAGGCGAAGACCGGCACCGTGGCGAGACCCAGCACGAAGCCCGTGTGCAAGAGCGCCGTGATCGCACCGAAGGCCCCGCCCGACGAGATCCCCAGAAGGTGCGGATCGGCCAGCGGATTGCGCGTCACCGCCTGAAGCGTCGCCCCCACCAACGCAAGCCCCGCACCGACCAATGCCGCCAGGATCGCGCGCGGCAGGCGCAGGTTCCAGACGATGGCCTCGTGCCCCGCGCTCCAGACCGGTTCGACTGCACCGGGCACCAGATGGTTCAGGATCACGCCCCAGACGGTGCCGGTGCTGACGCCGACGGCGCCCAGGCTGACGGCGGCCGAGAAGGATACCGCCAGCACCAGGCCCGACAGCCCGAGCGCCGTTGGAAAGGCGCGGGACCTGGTTCCCGCGCTTGTCGCTGTCAGGGCGTCGCTCACTCCCGTGCCTCTGCGAAGGCCGTGGCGAGGGTGCCGATCGCCTCGATGTTGCGCGGCCCCGGCGTCGCCTCGACGTATTCGAGCGTGACGAAATTGTCCTCTCGCACCGCCGTGAGGTCGGCGAAGGCCGGGTTCGACATCATGAAGTCACGCTTCTGCTCGGCGGTGACATCGCCGTAGTTGACGATGACGATGACCTCCGGGTCGCGTTCGATGACCTCTTCCCAGCCGACGGTGGCCCAGCTCTTCTCGAAATCATCCATGATGTTGGTGCCGCCCGCCGCCTCGATCAACGCGGTAGGCATCGCGTAGCGCCCGGCGGTGAAGGGCGTATCCTCGCCGCTGTCGTAGACGAAGACGCGCGGGCCTTCGGCCGGATCGACGCCGTCCGTCATCGCGGCCACTTCGTCCTGCCAGCCCGCGACCAGCTCTTCCGCACGGTCGGAGACGCCGAAGATCGCGCCGAGGTTGTCGATGTCGGCATAGAGGTCGTCGAGGCTCGCCTTGGACTTGTCCATGATGTGCGTGCAGCTTTCGGTCAGCTCGTAAACCTGGATACCGAAGGGTTCCAGCGTCTCGGGCGTGACCTCTCCACCGACGCGCATGCCGTAGTTCCAGCCGGCGAAGAAGAAATCGGCGCCCGCACCCAGCAGAACCTCGCGGCTGGGATATTGCGCGGACAGTTCGGGCAGCTCCTCGACGCCTTCGCGCAGGCGTTCGTCCAGCGTCTTCCAACCCGAGATCCCGGTATAGCCGACCATCCGGTCGGTGAGGCCGAGCGCCAGCATCATCTCCGTCAGGTTGACGTCGTTCGAGATCGCGGCTTCCGGCGCGTCCTCGAAGGTCACCTCGCGGTCGCAGCTTTGGACGATGACGGGATAATCCTGCGCCGCGGCGGGCGTGGCCAGCAGGGCGAGGGGAAGAATGAAGGTGCGGTTCATGGATCAGATCTTTTCGGAGTTGGGAAGGTGATAGGTGAAATGGGCCCACCCCGACGGCTCGAGCCGTTCGCGGCGGGCGGTGATGTCGAAGGCGCGGGCGACATTGTCCTCGGTCAGCACGGCGTCCGGCGCGCCGAAGGCCAGCGCCGTGCCGCCCGACAACACGAGCACGTCATCGCAAAGGCCCGCTGCAAGGTTCAGGTCATGCAGGCTGAGGACGACCGTCACGCCAAGACCGCGCACGAGGGCGAGCACCTCGAGCTGGTGACGGATGTCGAGATGGTTGGTCGGCTCGTCGAGGATCAGCACCTGCGGTTCCTGCACAAGCGCGCGCGCCACCATCACCCGCTGCTTCTCGCCGCCCGAGAGGGTGCCAAAGAGCCGGTCCGCCATCGGTGCAAGGTCCAGCCGATGGAGCGAGGCCGCGATGATGCCCGCGTCCCGCGCGCCGCCGGAGGCGAGGCCGCTGCGGTGCGGGGTGCGGCCAAGGGCCACAATCTCTCGCACGGTCAAAGCGAAGTCGGTCGGCTGTTCCTGCAATACGGCGGCCACCCGGCGCGCGGTGTCGCGGGCCGTGAGGCGCCAGATATCGTCGCCGCCGATACGCACGGTCCCGGTGTGCGGGCGGTGATAGCGGTAGAGCAGGCGCAGCAGCGTCGACTTGCCCGCCCCGTTGGCCCCCACGATTCCCAGCGTGCGACCGGCGGCGAGGTCGAAGCCGATGTCGCGCAGGATCGCAGGCCGACCGGGCGGCCCCCACCCGAGGTCTTCGACCGTAACGCAGGCGGGCGTCACTGCACTGCCTCTGCATCGGCGCGGATCACGGCGGCCGGCACCCGCGCGAGGGCGGTGTGCCGTAACTTGCCCGGTCGCTCCGCCGCCTTGAACCAGCCGTCGTCGGAGTCCGCATACATCCGCCCGAATTCCACGAGTGCGGCCACGTCCTCGTCCGCGTCGATGTCGCCGAAAAGCCAGACCGTCTTGCCGCAGGCGCGGTAGGCCACGGTGCAGGGCCGTCCGCATCCCGCAAGGCAGGCGGTGCCGCTCACCTCGAAGTCGGGGCCTGCGGCAGGCCCCGCCCGATCGAAAGCGGCGCGCAAGCGGCGAATGAGGTCAAGGCCCGGCCTGCAGTCGGTGCTCTGGTGTCGGCACGAGGTGCAGACGGTCAAGACGTGTTTCGAAGTCCGGTCCATGCAGCCCTCCGCGCATACGCGGGGTGCGTGCGGACAAGAGGGACCGGCGATATGTGACCGGCAACAGCCGACAAGCCATCATGGCCTCCTGCCGGGACACCCCGCCCGGTTGAGATTCATCGATGACGGCAGGTCTCCTGACTTGCGGGTCACGGCCTGTCCCGACCCTTCCCGGACCGTTGGCCCAGTGGTCGTATCGGGTGGCTCGCCGCTTACAGTTGCGGGGGCAGTCACGGAATTGGCGCCTGATGGCTACACCGCACCGTGTTCCCTTTTCATCCCGCTTGCCTTGGGGCGCGCAGGAACCATCTACGGGGACCATGATCGTAAGCCGAATGTGGGTCAACGGGGTATCGGCGCCCCGGATCGAAACGGCGAACCGGTCGGCGCGTCGTGGCTTGCACCTATCTTCTGCGTATCGGCGATCGACACCACCGCGCCGCGCCGGACGAGGCCGGGCAAACTCCCAGCGTGTTTGTCGCCAGTTTCACCGATTGCGGACTGGGACAAAGCATTTCCGCGTCGAGCACCTGATTCGATAGTGCGCAACAGGCCGTGCGGACTGCTTCGATGAAGAGGGAACATCGTTTTCCTGAAGCGCGTTTTGTAGGTGTTATCGAGAGTAAGAGCAGCATGACCCATCGTCGCCCTGTCCCCATCGACCGCCAGGTCGTCGTCCTCACCGGTGCCACTTCGGGGATCGGCCTCGCGGCGGCCCGGTTGCTGGCCTCCAAGGGGGCGGCCCTCATGCTCGTGGCCCGGAACGAGGCGGCGCTCGGTCAGGTGGCGGCTGACATCCGGGCTGCCGGAGGAGCGGCAGATCACGCCGCAGCAGATGTCGGCGACAGGGCGGCGATGGAGGCCGTGGCCCGCCAGGCGGTCCAGAGGTTCGGGCGAATCGACACCTGGGTGAACAATGCCGGTGTCGCGATCTACGCGCGCTTGGCCGATACGCCAGACGACGAACACGAGCGGCTGTTTCGCACCAATTACTTCGGTGTTCGGAACGGCTCGCTCGTCGCATTGTCGCACATGCGCGAACGCGGCGGAACGATCATCAACATGGGCACCATCGGCTCGGAGGTTCCGAGCGCGATCCTCGGGGCCTATACCGCGTCAAAGCACGCGATGCGGGCCTTCACCGAAGCGCTGCGCCAGGAACTCATCATGGACGGCGTGCCGGTCACGGTCGCCCTGTTGCTGCCCGGCGGCGTCGCGACCCCGCTTGCGGAACATGCAGCCGTCCATGCGGAAGGTGATGCGCTGATCCCGCGTCCGACCTATGACCCGCAGGTCGTGGCCGAGGCCATCCTTGATGCCGCCTGTCACAGTCGCGGCAATGTTCACGTGGGCGGGCAGGGGCTGTTCACGGTCGCAGCGACGCGGCTCTTGCCCGGGCTCAACGACCGGATCGGCAAGACGACGGCCCGCACGCTTCTCGATCAAGGGAAGTGGGTCGATCGGCCAGGCGATCTCTTCCACCCGGGCGAGGGCGGTCGGCAGCGATCGCTGTCTCAAAGTGGACGAATTGGCAGTTTGCACGCCGCGGCCCGATGCCATCCGATCCCCCTGGGGCTGGCCTTGGGCGCGATCGGAGGATTCGCGGCCTGGAAGATACTGAAGAACAAGACCTGACCTCTGGATATGGCCGGACCGTTACGTTCTCCGGTTCGTTGACTGACTGATAGGGGGGCCGAAGTTCGATCAATCTGTGCAACGGCTTTCCGCCCTAGGGCACTCCGAACCTAGAAAGTATCATCCCCGGAACGCGCTCTGTCACGATGGCGCGTCGGCGGTCGGGATGCTACGCATCGCCTCCTCTCGGTTTTATGAGTTCGAGCATCACGTAGCCCCCCCGACCCTGCGATTTAAATAAAGGCAGGGGTAACGACCTTGGATAGGTTTGGTTCGCGTTTGCATCCCCTTCATGCGTCTTCGCTGAGGTTGGGTGCGAAGATCAGCGATTGATGTGCTGCGAACCCGGCCATCGCCCCCGCTGCCGCGGCCAGCGTCGCATTGGCCATCGCGGCGGCAAGGTCCCCCGCGGCGAAAACGCCGGGAATGCTGGTCGCCTGCTTTCCGTCCACGGCGATGTAGGGGCCGGTCGGACCGTCCGTCGTCTTGCAGCCCAGTTCGGCACCAAGGCCGTCAGCAAGCGCAGTCTGCGGCGCGATGAACAGACCCACCACCGGGACTTCGCGCCCGTCCTCCAACTGCACCGCGTCGAGCGCCGGGGCCGGGCCGGACAGGCTAATGATCGGCACGTCCTCGATCGCGACGCCTCGCGCGGCCAGCGTCCGCCGGTGTTCTTCGGTCGGCACGAATGCGCCTTGTGTGAAGAGCGTGGTCGGCCCCCAGTCGGGCAGCAGCATCGCCTGGTGCATGGCCATCTCGTTCCGGGCCAGTACGCCAACGGGTCCACGGTTCAGTTCGTAGCCGTGGCAGTAAGGACAATGCAGGACACCATGGCCCCAGCGTTCAGGCAGGCCGGGCAGATCCGGCAGCGTATCGCGAACACCGTAGGCGAGGACAAGCCGGTGGGCCGTGACCGCGGCGCCGCTCGCCAATGCCATGTGGAAACCGTCACCATGCCGGGACGCTGTGACCGCCGCGTCCTCTTCGAATGTGACGGTCGAATAGAGACCAAGTTCATTGCGCAAAGTCGCCCTGATCTCCTCCGGTCGCTTGCCGTCTTGCCCGGGAAAACCGTGTGACGTGGCGGCATAGCGATTGCGGGGGAGTCCGTATCGAGCACCAGCACATCCCGCCGCGCCCGGGCCAACTGCATGGCGGCCGAGAGACCGGCGAAGCTGCCCCCTACACGGCCTCAGAAATCCAGGTGTTCGACGCTCAACGCGTTGTTCTGGATGAACTCGCGCCGGGGTTCGACGACGTCGCCCATCAGCTTGGTAAACAAATCGTCGGCTTCGGCCACGTCCTCGACCTTGACCTGCAGCAAGGTGCGCGCATCGGGGTCGAGCGTGGTTTCCCACAGCTGGTCGGGATTCATCTCTCCCAACCCCTTGTAGCGCTGCAAGGTCAGGCCGCGTTCGCCTTCTTCCAGGATCGCCAGCAGCAGATCGAGTGGCCCGTGGATCAGCTGGCTGCGGTCCTTGCGGTGCAGGCTGGCCGGCAGTTCGTAGACGTCCTGAAGGGCTTTCGTGAAGCTGCCGGTCTTGCGCGCCTCGCCGGAGCGGAGCATCGGGCCGTCGAGGGTGCGGACCTCTTCGACGCCACGCAGGATGCGTGCCAGACGGATGCCATGATCCTGCGTGATCCGGCCTTGCCAGCCGCGCTCCCATTCCAGCGCGATCAGGTTCAGGCGCTGGGCGACCTTGTCCGCCACGCCTTGCAGGTCCTCCGACACGGCGCCCGGGGCAAAGGCCCCCGCGATCGCCGCCTGTTCGAGGATATGGCGCGGATAATGGGTCGGGAAGGCGTCCAGCACGCGCTTCAGGCTGCGCGCGTCGTTCACCACCCTGCGAAGATCCTGCCCCGTCAGCTCCTGCCCGTCGCCAAGGCGCAGCATGGCGCCGTCGACACCCTGTTCGATCAGGAAGTCGTCCATCGCCGCCTGGTCCTTGAGGTAGACCTCTGACTTGCCGCGCTGCACTTTGTAAAGCGGCGGCTGCGCGATGTAGAGGTAGCCACCCTCGATCAGTTCGGGCATCTGGCGGAAGAAGAAGGTCAGCAAAAGCGTGCGGATATGCGCACCGTCCACGTCGGCGTCGGTCATGATGATGACCTTGTGATACCGCAGCTTGTCGATGTTGAACTCGTCGCGGCCGATGCCGGTGCCGAGCGCCATGACGAGGTTGCCGATCTCCTGGCTGCCCAGCATACGATCGAAGCGCGCGCGCTCGACGTTCAGGATCTTGCCCTTGAGCGGCAGGATCGCCTGCGTGCCACGATCGCGCCCCGTCTGGGCGGAACCGCCGGCGCTGTCACCCTCGACAAGGAACACTTCAGTCTTGGTCGGGTCCTTCTCGGAGCAGTCCTTGAGCTTGCCGGCAAGGAAATTCACGTCCATCGGGTTCTTGCGACGCGTCAACTCGCGGGCCTTGCGGGCGGCTTCGCGGGCAAGGGCCGCCTCCACGATCTTGCCGACGATGGTCTTGGCGATCTGGGGGTTCTCCTCGAACCACTCGGAGAGCTTTTCGCCGACGAGGTTCTCGACCGCGGGGCGTACCTCGGACGAGACCAGCTTGTCCTTAGTCTGGCTGGAGAATTTCGGATCGGGCACCTTCACCGACAGCACGCAGGTCAACCCTTCGCGGGCGTCGTCGCCGGTGAAACTGACCTTCTCGCGCTTGGCGATGCCGGATTCGGTTGCGTAGCGGGTCAGCGTGCGGGTCAGGGCCGCGCGGAAGCCGGCCATGTGGGTGCCGCCATCGCGCTGGGGGATGTTGTTGGTGAAGGGCAGCACCATCTCGTTGTAGCTGTCGTTCCACCACATCGCGACCTCGACCCCGATGTCGTCGCGCTCGCCCTTCACGTAGATCGGTTCCGGCAGGATCGAGGTCTTGGACCGGTCGAGGTACTTGACGAATTCTCGCACGCCGCCGTCGTAGTACAGTTCCGTGCGCAAGGGCTCCGCCGGGCGTTCGTCGGTCAGGATGATCCGCACGCCGGAGTTCAAAAACGCCAATTCGCGCAAACGCTTCTCCAGGACGTGGAAATCGTAATCGCGGTTCGAGAACGTCTCGGTGCTGGCCAGGAAGCGCACCTCGGTGCCCTTGCGGCCTTCGGCGTCGCCCAGCACTTCCAGGGGATGGGTGGTATAGCCGCCTTCGAAGCGGGCGTAATGGGCCTTGCCGTCACGCCAGATCCGCAACTCCAGGTAGTCGGACAGGGCGTTCACGACCGAGACGCCCACCCCGTGCAAGCCGCCCGAAACCTTGTAGGAGTTCTGGTCGAATTTCCCGCCGGCGTGCAGCTGGGTCATGATGACCTCCGCCGCGCTGACGCCTTCGCCCTTGTGCATGTCGACCGGGATGCCGCGGCCATTGTCGCCCACGCTGACCGACCCGTCGGCGTGGATCGTGACGCTCACGTGGTCGGCGTGACCTGCCAGGGCCTCGTCGATGCCGTTGTCCACGACCTCGTAGACCATGTGGTGCAGGCCCGAGCCGTCGTCGGTGTCGCCGATATACATGCCCGGACGTTTGCGGACCGCCTCCAAGCCCTTGAGAACCTTGATGGAATCGGCGCCGTAAGCGGTGTTCGGTTCGATGTCGTCGGCCATGCAATCCTGCCCCTTGTCTTATCCGCAAAATATATGCGTTTCCCGGTGGGTTGTCACCCGCTAACCCCTAGATTTTGTGGTCAGACGAAGGGGATGGCGAGGCCCACCGCGATCAGCAATCCGCCGGCCGTGAGGTTGGTCCGCCGCAGCGCGGCGGGGGAGGTCAGCAGACGGCGTGCGCGACCGAAGAATGCCGCCAGTACAAGGTTGCCGATCAGCGGAACCGCAAAGGAGGCGATGCAGATCACCGCGATGTCCGGACGGGTCAGGGCGCCGAGGTCGAAGAACCCCGGCAGCACGCCCATGTAGAACAGGATCGCCTTGGGGTTGCCCAGGATGACCGCAAGTCCGGCCAGGAATCCCGCCCACATGCCGGGCCGCGTCAACCGGCTGTCGGAGCCCACGCCGCTGTCGGCGTGTCGGATGACCAGTGCGCCCATGATCAGGAAGGTCACGCTTGCGACCCAGCGCAGCACGATCATGAAGTCCGCGTAGACCGACACGACCCAAGCCACGCCGAGGATCGCCAGAAGCGGCCAGAGCACGTCACCCACCACCACGCCCAAAGCAAGCGGCCAGGCCGCATTGAAGCCGCCCGAAAGCGTCCTTGCGATCAGCGCGACCCAGACCGGCCCGGGGGTAAGGAAGAGCGCGAAAAGAGCGCCGACATACAAGGCCAGATCCGGAAACGAGATCGTCATCAGAACAGGTGCCCCAGCAAATCCACGGGTGCCGCGAAGTCCCATTGCGCAGACCCCACCGGCAGGACCATCAAGGTGTCCTCCACCCGGCGCTTGACCCCGTGGGTCGTTGCATCGTCCAGGACCGTGTAGGTCAGCGTGTTGTTGGCGCGCACGAAGCCGTGGCCCGCATAGATCGGGCGATCTCCGAAAAGCACGATGAAGTCGGCCAGAGAGGCGCGTGAGGTCGCGATGGCCTCTTGCAAGAGCGCCGTCGCCAGCCCCTGGCCGCGGCGATCGGGATCGGTCGCGACTTCGGCGAGGCCGGTGATCGGCACGAGGCGGTCGCCCAGGCGGATATCGCGCATCAGCACGGCGATATGCCCCACGACGCGGCCCTTTTCGCCGCGGCACAGGACGCGGCAATGATGACGCTGCTTGTAGAAGGAGCGCCCGCCGAAGTCCGGCCCGAACGCCCGGTCGAGCAGATCCGCAATCCCCGCATCGTCCTCGACGCTCAGCGCCCATTCCGGGATTGTCTCAATATGCATGGGGCGTGCTCCTTTCTGGCTGGTGCGGTCGCCCGGGCCGCGTATCTTCCATCTGCCGGGTCATGCCGGCTCCCGTCGGTTCACGACCGACAAGGCATCGGCCTCGGTCACTTCGAGGTACTGCGCCCGCCCGCCCAAGGCGTCGAACAGGCCCACCTCCGTCCCCGTCATCCACGCCTGCGCCCCGAGCGCGCAGATTTCGTCGTAGAGCGCGGCCCGGCGCGCTTCGTCGAGATGAGCCGCCACCTCGTCCAGCAGAAGCACCGGGGGGCGACCGACCTGCGCCTGCAAGGCCCGTGCGTTCGCCAGGATCAGGCTGATGAGCAACGCCTTCTGCTCTCCGGTCGAACAGTCACGGGCGGGCACGCCCTTGCCGGCGAAGACCGCCTCCAGATCGCCGCGATGCGGGCCCGACAACGTGCGCCCGGCGGAAAGATCCCGTGCGCGGCCTTCGGCAAAGGCGGCGCGCAAGGCCTCGGCCCCCTGTGCGGGAATCGCACTGCCGTCCGAAAGGGAAAGATCGGCTGCAGGAAAGGCCGTCTCGGCCCCGTCTTGGGCCGTTCGCAAGGCCTCAAGGCAGGCAATGCGGTTGGCCTGCACCTGGGCGCCCGCCTCGGCCATGCGCGCTTCGAGAGCGGCGTACCAATGCGCGTCGCGCACCATGTCCTTGAGCAGGCGATTGCGCTCACGCATCGCCCGCTCGTAGCTCAACGAGGCCTCAGCGTGATCGGGTACAAAGGACAAGGTCGCCCGGTCCAGGAACCGTCGACGCCCTTCGGCCCCTTCGATCCACAACCGGTCCATCGCCGGAATGAGCCAGAGCACCCGCAAGACGGAAGCCAGCGCCGTCTGCGTCGTGGCCTTGCCGTCGATTCGCACGTCGCGGGTGGCCGTGCCTTCCGCCCCGGTCTCGATCTCGATCGTATGGTTGGCCTCCACACGGGCGGCGACCTTCCAGCCAAGGGACTCGGGCTTGCGGGCCACCTCTCCGGTGGCCGCGCGCCGCAAGCCGCGGCCGGGCGACAGAAAGGAGATCGCCTCAATCAGGTTGGTCTTGCCCGCGCCGTTCGGTCCAAAGATCGCCACGGGCCGCGGGTCGACGTCCAGCCGCGCCTGCCGGTGCGAGCGAAAGTGCGACAGTCGCAGATGCGACAAGCTCAGCCCGCCCAAGCGAGGTCCTCCCTTCTTCCAGCCGGAAATACCTCCGCCGGAGGCATCGGGTTTTCGAAGGAAACCGGAAGGATCACACCCGCATCGGCATCACGACATAGACCGCGGACGTGTCGTTGCCTTCGCGCATCAGGGTCGGGTCGCCGGAGGAGTTGAACAGGAACACTGCGTTCTCGCGGTCCACCTGGCTCGCGATTTCCAGCAGGTATTTGGCGTTGAAGCCAATTTCGAGCCGTTCGTCGGAATAGGCGACGGCCAACTCTTCCTCGGCGTTGCCCGAATCGGGGGCGTTGACCGAGAGGACCAGTCGATCCTCTTCCAGTTGCAACTTGACCGCGCGCGAGCGCTCGGAACTGACTGTCGCGACCCGGTCCACCGCCTTGGCGAAATCCGAGGCATCGACTTCCAGCTTGCGGGTGTTTCCGGTGGGAATGACGCGGGTGTAGTCAGGGAAGGTCCCGTCGATGACCTTGGACGTCAGCGTAATGTCGGGCGTTGCAAACCGCACCTTCGTCTCGGACACGGAGACGGCCACTTGCAGGTCGTCGTCGTCCAGAAGCTTGCGCAATTCGCCTACGGTCTTGCGGGGCACGATGACGCCCGCCATGCCCGCGGCCCCTTCCGGCAGATCCGCGTCGATCCGGGCCAGCCGGTGGCCGTCGGTGGCCACGCAGCGCAGGGTTTTCCCGCCCTCGCCATCGGCTTCGTGCATGTAGACCCCGTTGAGGTAATACCGCGTCTCTTCCGTCGAGATCGCGAATTTCGCCTTGTCGAAGAGGCGCCGCAACACCGGGGCAGGGGCGTTGAAATTGGTGGTGTAATCGCTCGTCGCCATCACCGGGAAATCTTCACGCGGAAGGGTCGCGAGCTGGAAGTTCGACCGGCCGGCCTGGATCGTCAGACGTTGGGTGGCGCTGTCTTCGGACAGGGTCACGAGTGCGCCGTCGGGCAGCTTGCGCACGATCTCGTTCAAGGTGACGGCGGCGACGGTCGTGGCCCCGGCGCGGTCGACCTTCGCGGGCGCGCGGTCCACGACCTCGATATCGAGGTCGGTGGCGCGGAACTGGACGGTGTCCCCTTCGGCCTCGATCAGCACGTTCGCCAGGATCGGGATGGTGTTGCGCCGCTCGACGACCGATTGCGCCTGCGCCACGGCCTTCAGAAGGCTGGCCCGTTCGATACTGAATTTCATGGTCGTCCCCGTCGTTGCCCGGCCACACGTTGCCCGGACCGAGACGCTACCGCTTTTGCCCGGGCGTTCAAGCGCTTCGCGCAGATTTTGTGGACCTGTGGCCTACTCTTCCAAGGCGCGGCGCAGATTCTCGATGTCGTCGGCGATCTGGCTGTCGGTCTGGGACAATTCCTCGATCTTGCGGACCCCATGCATCACGGTGGTGTGGTCGCGCTTGCCGAAACGGCGTCCGATGTCGGGCAGGGACCGGCTGGTCATCGTCTTGGCCAGATACATCGCCACCTGACGGGGGCGCGCGAAGTTGCGCACGCGCTTCGGTCCCAGCAGATCCGACAGGCGAATGTGGTAATAGTCCGACACCTTGCGCTGGATTTCCTCCACCGTGACCTTGCGATCGTTGGCCCGCAGCGTGTCTGCCAGGCAATCCTGCGTCTGCGCCATGTCGATCGGACGACCCACGAGGCTCGCGTGTGCGAAAAGCCGCACCAAGGCCCCTTCGAGCACGCGCACGTTCGTGGTGATCCGCTGGGCCAGGAATTCCAGCACGCCGGGCGCGACCTCGAGGTCGGGGTAGTTCGACAGCTGCTCTTCGGTCTTGGACTGCAGGACGCCCAGCCGCAACTCGTAATCGGTCGGGTGCAGGTCGACCACGAGGCCGGACTGCAGGCGGGACTTCATCCGGTCCTCGAGGTCCTTGATCTCGTTGGGCATCCGGTCGGAAGAGAGGATAATCTGCTTGCGGGCATCCACCAACGCGTTGAACGTGTGGAAGAACTCCTCCTGCGTGGAATCCTTGCCGCCCATGAACTGGACGTCGTCGACCAAAAGCACGTCGACGCTGCGCAGCATGTGCTTGAATTCCATCATCCGGCGTTCGCGCAGGGCCGTGATGAAGCGATACATGAACCGCTCGGCGGACAGGTACAGGACCTTTAGCTCCGGCTGCCGGGCGCGCAACTCGTGAGCGATGGCATGCATGAGGTGCGTCTTGCCGAGGCCGACGCCGGAATAAAGGAACAGCGGATTGAAGGTCACGTCACCGCCCTCGGCGACCCGGCGGGCCGCGGCGTGGGCCAGCTCGTTGGGCTTGCCGACGACGAAGGTGTCGAAGGTCAGGCGCGGGTCGAGCGGAAGCCCCAGGGGATCGTCCTCTCCACCGAAATCGGCGGTGGCGCTGGCAGCCGTCGTCGCCGCGGGGGAGGGGGCGGGCGCCTTCGCGGAGGCCTGTGCCGCGCGGTCGGCATCGACCCTGAAGGCCAGCCGGTCGGTGGCCTGCCCGTTGCGGTTGAACCCGTAGAGGATCTGGTCCCCGAAGTTCTGGTCGACGTAATTGCCGATGAAGGTCGTGGGCACCGTGAAGACCACGGTATTGTCTTCCACCCCTTCGTAATCCAGCGAGGCGATCCAGCTTTGGAACTTGGCCCGGCTGATGTTCTTGCGAAGGTCGTCCTGTACCCGTCCCCACACGGTTTGATCGCCCATGATCTTCTTGCCCTATCTCCAGTTTCTGACGACGGACCCGTGGTCCGCCACGATCCGACAACCGGTCCGGGGCATTCGGCCTGCGCCGGATCTATGCCCGACTGACCCAGCCAAAGGTCGCCCGGCCCACCCGCGAGGGTCGGCAAGGGCGATGACGGTCACGACAGATACGGGTGGTCCAGGCAAGCAGCATGCCCGGTTCCCGCAGACGAACGGCGAGAGCCCACGGCAATCGCCGTGCGCGGATCGCTTCATCCTGTCGGTAGCGCGGAAGAGGGACTAAAACGCGAGGCTGCCGAACACCGGCCAAATCCCGTCCCCGTCCTTCCGCAACCCCTGTCGTTCCCCCCGGAACGTTGTGAATCGCTCGATTAAACTACCAAGCGGAGCGACCGAGACAACAACACAACGCGCTTGACTCAAGCCTTGATCGCTCCGAATCCCGGACCCCTTTGATCTGTCACAAAACTTTTGGATAAGGCCGAAACGGAACGAAAAAGCGCGCCCGAAAGGGGCGCGCTGGGCGGTGGCAACGGTGCCACGGGTCGGGCCGAACGGCCCTGTCGGGATCAGGCCAGAGCCTTCACCCGCGAGGCCAGGCGCGACATCTTGCGCGCGGCGGTGTTCTTGTGAACGACGCCCTTCGAGACGCCGCGCATCAGCTCGGGCTGAGCTTTCTTTAGCGCGTCGGCCGCGGCTGCCTGATCGCCCGAGGCGATCGCCTCCTCGACCTGGCGCAGGTAGGTGCGAATGCGCGAGCGGCGCATCTTGTTGACGGCAAAACGGGCTTCGTTCTGCTTGGCGCGCTTCTTGGACTGGGGAGTGTTGGCCATGATCTGGATCCTTCGGGTCGGTCAAAATACTGCAAGAGCGCCTGAACGGCCCGCCCGGGTCTGGATGCCGGGTTGATCTGCCAAAGCGGGCATCACGCGCATGTCGGGCGGGCTATAAAGTGCGGGCCCGGCTTTGGAAAGCCCCTATTTGTCGCGGAACTGGGGTTCGCGCTTTTCGGTGAAGGCGGCCATGCCTTCCTTCTGGTCCTGCGTGGCGAAGAGACCGTAGAAGGTCCGCCGCTCGTAATTCAGGCCTTCGGCCAGCGTCGTCTCGTAGGCGCGGTTCACGCAATCCTTGACCGCCGTGCTGGCCAGAAGGGACTTGCTGGCGATCTTGGCCGCGGCGGACCGCGCTTCCTCCATCAGCTTGCGGGCGGGGACGACCCGGCTCACGAGGCCCGATTGCAGCGCCTCCTCGGCGTCCATGAAGCGGCCCGTCAGGTTCATGTCCATCGCCTTCGCCTTGCCGATGACCCGGGTCAGTCGCTGGGTGCCGCCCAGTCCCGCGATCACGCCCAGGTTGATCTCGGGCTGGCCGAACTTGGCGGTGTCGGAGGCGATGATGAAGTCGCACATCATCGCAAGCTCGCAGCCGCCGCCCAGGGCATAGCCCGAAACCGCGGCGATCATCGGCTTGCGGATCGCGCCGATCCGCTGGGCCTCGCGCTTGAAATAGGACTGACCGACCATCTCGACGTAGGATTTGTCGGCCATCTCGGTGATGTCGGCACCGGCGGCGAAGGCCTTTTCCGAGCCCGCGATGATGATGCAGCGGCATTCGTCGGACCTGTCGGCCTCTTCCAGCGCATCGCAGACCTCGTTCAGAAGCTGCTGGTTCAGCGCGTTCATCGCGTCGGGGCGGTTGAGCGTGATGACGGTGACGTCGTCGGCGTTGTCGACTGTGATGGTCTCAAAGGCCATGAAGCACCTCGTTCATTCGGGTCAGAGACCTGTGTTGGCCCAAAGCGCCGAACCGTTCAAGTCATCTTTGGCAAGCCGGGCAAAAGAAGGAGGACCGCCCCGACTGCACGATCCGGCGGATGACGCCGGGGCAGGCGGGGCGTGGACAGGGCGCGCCTTCGCGGTCGTAGACGGCGAATTCGTGCTGGAAGTAGCCCAGATCGCCATCCGCCTGTCGATAGTCCCGCAGCGACGAACCCCCCGCCGCGATCGCCTCCGTCAGGACCTCTCGAATCAGTGGCACGAGGCGCGCGACCCGCGCGGCGGAGATCCGGCCGGCCTTTCGGGCCGGGTGGATGCCCGCCCGGTGCAGCACCTCGCAGACGTAGATGTTGCCCAGGCCCGCCACGATCCGCTGGTCCAGAAGTGCTGCCTTAATCGGCGTGTTGCGACCCTTGAGGCGGGCGACGAGGTAGGATTCGTCGAAATGGTTCGAGAGAGGCTCCGGCCCGATGTCGCGGATCAGCCAATGGTCCTCCTCGGACCCCGTGGCCATCAGATCCATCGCTCCGAACCGACGCGCATCGTTGAAGGTGACTCGCGCGCCGTGATCCATGTGCAACACCACGTGGTCATGCTTGGCGGGGGCGGGATGGTCGTGATGGAAATCACCGACCCGCGCCCCGGACACCAGCATCCGGCCGGACATGCCAAGGTGGACCAGCAGCGTCTCCTTGCTGTCGAGATCGGCGAGGATGTACTTCGATCGTCGCCGCAACCGTTCGACCCTGGCCCCCGTCAGCCGGTCCGCCATGCGTTCGGGGAACGGCCAGCGCAGGTCGGGGCGGTTCACCTCCGCCCGCGCGATCCGCCGCCCTTCCATCGCGGGGGCGAGCCCGCGGCGGACGGTTTCGACTTCTGGCAGTTCGGGCATGATGGTTCCTTACTGTCGCACGCCGTTGTAGGGACTGGGCAGCACCCTACATCTGGGGGGATTGAGACAGGACCGCAAGACCATGACTGACGGACGCAAGACCACCCATTTCGGCTACCAGACCGTGGACGAGGACGAGAAGGCCGGCCGGGTGCAGGGCGTTTTCTCGTCAGTGGCATCCCGCTACGACGTGATGAACGACGTGATGTCGGGCGGTGTCCACCGGCTGTGGAAGGACGCCATGATGGATTGGCTGGCCCCACGTTCCGGCCAGCGGCTGCTGGACGTGGCGGGGGGGACGGGTGACATCTCCTTCCGGTTCCTGCGGCGCGCGGGTGAAGGGCATGCCACCGTGCTCGACCTGACCGAGCCGATGCTGGTCGAAGGTCGCAAGCGGGCAGAAGCAGATCGCATGGCCGGCCAGCTCGACTGGGTCGTGGGGGACGCGATGGCGCTGCCGTTCGAGGACGCCACCTTCGACGTCTACACCATCAGCTTCGGCATCCGGAACGTGACCCGCCCGCAGGATGCGCTGGCGGAGGCCTTCCGCGTGCTCAAGCCCGGCGGTCGCCTGATGGTGCTGGAGTTCAGCCAGCTGCCCAACCCGATGATGCAGAAGGCCTACGACGCCTACAGCTTCAACGTGATCCCGCGCATGGGGCAGGTGATCGCGAACGACCGCGACAGCTACCAGTACCTCGTCGAATCGATCCGACGCTTTCCCGATCAGGACACCTTCCTGTCGATGATCCGCCAGGCCGGGTTCGAGAACGCGCGCTACCGCAACCTGACGATGGGCGTGGCCGCGCTGCATTCGGGCTGGAAGCTGTAGGATGCGCGGACCGCACAACATCGTCCGGCTGATCCGCACCGGCGCCACGCTGGAGCGGACCGGCGCGATGGAGGTCGTCATGGACGCCTTCGAGGTGGGGCCCGTCCTGCGCGGCGTGCTGCGCGGCATCGTCTGGCCATTCCGGTGGCTGGGCTACCGTGGGGACGAAACCATGCCTCCGGCCGTGCGTGCGCTGACTGCGCTGGGACCGGCCTACATCAAGTTCGGCCAGGTCCTGTCGACCCGCCCCGACGTGGTCGGCGACGAATTGGCCGTGCAACTGCGCGTGCTGCAGGACAAGTTGCCGCCCTTCCCGGTCGAGGAGGCTCGGGCGGAAGTGCGCCGCGAGTTGGGCGTGTCGGTCGACGACACGTTCAGCGTCTTCTCGGACCCGGTGGCCGCGGCGTCGCTGGCGCAGGTCCACAAGGCCACCCTGCGCGAAACCGGCGAGGACGTCGCCGTGAAGATCCTGCGCCCCGGGATCGAGCGTGCCTTCCGCCGCGACATCGACGCCTTCTACTTCGCGGCACGGGTGATCGAGGTCTTCTCGCCGTCCTACCGCCGGTTGCGCCCGATGGACGTGATCACGCACTTCGAAGGCGTGGTCATGGGGGAGCTGGATTTGCGGCTCGAAAGCTCCGCGGCGGCCGAATTCGCGGCCAACACGGCGGATGACGCAGGCTTTTCCGTGCCGAAGATCCGCTGGCACCTGTCGGGTCGCCGGGTGATGACGCTGGACTGGGTCGATGGCATCGGCGCAGGCGACAACGCGGCGCTGGATGCCGCGGGCCTGGACCGCCGTGCGCTGGCGGATCGGGTTCTCAAACTGTTCCTGAACCACGCCCTGCGCGACGGCTATTTCCACGGCGACATGCACCAGGGTAACCTCAAGATCGCGCGCGACGGGACGATCATCGCTTATGATTTCGGGATCATGGGGCGGATCGACGAATACACGCGTCGCGTCTACGCCGAGATCCTGTTCGGGTTCATCCGCAAGGACTACCAGCGCGTCGCGGAAGTCCATTTCGAGGCCGGGTATGTCCCACCTCACATGGACGTCGACGAATTTGCGCGCGCCCTGCGCGCGGTGGGTGAGCCGATCTTCGGAATGGACGCCAGCCGCATCTCGATGGGGCGACTGCTGGCCTACCTTTTCGAGGTGACCGAACGGTTCGGGATGGAAACCCGGACCGAACTGATCCTGCTGCAGCGCACCATGGTCGTCGTCGAAGGAGTCGCACGATCTCTCGATCCGCACATGAACATCTGGCAGTCCGCCAAGCCGGTCGTCACGGATTACGTCAGCAAGAGCATCGGCCCACGCGCGCTGCTGGACGATCTGCGACGCACGGCGCTGGTGCTCGCCCGCTTCGGTCCGCAATTGCCGCGCCTGGCCGAGGACGCGTTGATCCGGTTGAACAACCCCCCGCCGCCACCCAAACCACAGCGCCGTCGGGCGCGCGCCGCCTGGGCCGGGCTTGGAGCGAGTGTCGTCGCGGTGCTCTGGGCGCTGACGGAGGTGCTCTGAGCTTACGAGGTCCGCAGGCTCGGGTCGCGGATGGCGCTGATGGCACTGGCCGATAGAGCCTGTCCGCTGGCGAGGACGACGAAGGTCTCGCCATCCTTGATCTGGACCTCCGACACCGTGGCGTAGGTGCTGGAAGGCGTCTCTGCGATGACTTCCCCGGCAGAGATGCTGCGCGTCTCGAAACTGTAGGTGCCGTGCGGCAAGGTCTGCCCGGCCTCGGTCTGACCGGACCAGACCACGGGATCGCCGCCCGTTTCGATCGAAATCGTCTGCACCGTTGCGCCCGCCGCGTCCTTGACGATCAGCTGTGCCGAGGTCGCGCCGCGCGCCGGGCTGGGCAGGAGTGTCAGGGGGGTGCCGTCGAAGGCGACTGCGGCTTCGGTTCGCGCTTCCTTGCCGACCCACCCCGCCAACTCGCTCAACCCGCCGGCCGCGAGCTGGCCCGCCATCTGGCGCAGCAGGTCGTTGGTCTGGACCTGCTGCTCCACCCCCGAAAAGGTCGCGAGCTGCGTCGCGTAATCGGCCGAATCGACCGGATCGAGCGGGTCCTGGTTCTGCATCTGGACCGTCAGCATCCGCAGGAAGGTGTCGAAATCCGAATTGATGCCCTCCTTCTTCGGTGCTGCCGCCGTCGCGGCGGCGGGCAGTGAAGAGGATGAGGTCGTTTGAATCGTATCCATGGGGAACCCTTCAGACTTTCAGATCGAGACCGCCGGAAATTCCGGTGAACGCCGGGGGCGGTGAGGTGGGAATGCCGTCGGTGCTTGGTTCGTCAGCGGCTCCCGGCGGAGCGGACGCGCTGGTCCCGCGATCGGAAGTGGCTCTTTCGCCACCCGTCGAGATATCCATTGTCAGGTTGTTGTAGCCCATCTGGCGAAATTCGCTTGCCAGCGTCTCGGCATGGCGCCGCATGAGATCCGCCGTTTCAGGGCGGTCGACCTGGATGACGAGCGTCAGCATACTGTCCTGCGCCTGGATCGACATGCGCACGCGCCCGAGCTCCGCGGGATTGAGGGAGACCTCCACCTGATTGTCCCGGCGTGTCACGACGGCGGAGGCGAGTTGCTGGGCGACCGCCGCGGCCTGCGACCCCGTCGGATTATTGGAGGCGGCTGCGACCGGCGAAGAAGAGGAAAGCGTTGCGGGTCCTGCAGCTATGCCCGGGTCGATCGAAGAATCCTCGACACGCAAGCCGTTTCGATTGCTTTCCGCCACCTGCAACTGGTCGAAGGTCCCCCCGACGCTTGTGCGAATCGCCGAACCATCCGGGCGCGCCGCCGCGCGGAAGGCGATGACGGAAGCCGCTTGGCTCACTTGCGTGTCGGGCCGAAAAGGCTCCGCCGGTCGCGGGGCGGGGTCCGGTCGCGGGCGCTCGGACAGCCCCTGATCTTCGAAGGCCGAACGGTCGTCCATCGCAAGCCCGGCAGCACTCTCCGTCTTAGGAATCGCGGCAGTGGCGGACGCCAGCGTCGGCGCCGCCTCCTGCACGCGCTGGACCGCGCCGGGAGCGAGAACCGGTTCGGAAGTCTTTCCCCGTGCCCCGGGGTCTGGCGGTCGATTCAGGCGCCCCGGGTCGGACAGGATTGCCGCAAGCTCTGTTTTTCCGTGGCCGCGTGGGGCTGGCCTCTTTCCGTGCGGTTCGTCTCGTTCGACCGCTGCCATGTCGGGGCGCATCATGGGCGCAGGCTCCGCGCGCGCAGACCGCCTGAAGTGCGTCTGCCCGGCTTCGGACTTTCCCACGACCACTTGGCGAGGCGTCGGATTTTCCTGGGGTCGGTCCGGGTTCATAGGCTGATCCCGTGATCTGATCGGGCCAAGCGCCTCCCCCGACACCCCGGAGGGAAGGTGTCCCGGCTCTGCAGGCACATTCGGGCGGGCGAGATGAGGTCCTGCGGAAACCGAGGGGGAACTGCCCTGCACGGCATGGATGTTCGGTTGCGACATCTTTGCCTCCGCGCCGGTGAGGCCATGCGAAGGAGCGGTCGATTCGTCCGACGCGACGGCCCCCCCGCCACCGGTCCTGACATCGACCATCGAAGACAAGCGGGCGAGCGGGTCCGGTCGTCGCGGCGCAAGATCTTCGCCATTGCCGTCCCGTACCGGCGCACCGATGGCCGAGGGATCGGGTCGAGCGGCGCGGACCATCGCGAGCGGCGCGGCGATCGCCCTTTCGACCGGACCCGCTGCAGCATTCCGATCCGGATCTTGCGAGATCGAAGAAAGCTCCCGCGCGGCCACCGGCAACGACGCTATCATCGGCCCTTGTGAGGCCCGTTCTTGACGGTCCATCGTTCCTTCGAAGGAAGCGCTTCCGTCCGCCTCGTTTTCGCGCAGGATCGGGACACCACCATCAAGGTCGGGCTTGGCCGGTTCCGAGGGGGTGGGCCCGGCGGATAGATCCAAGCCGGGGCCCGGTGGGACCATGCCCTCGGGGCCCGCGTCAGGCGACAACTCGCCATGGGCGCCCTCGGTGTCCGAATGCGCCTTGCCGGAGTTCGACCGATCCGACGCGGTGCGCTCCACCTTGGCCAACGCCTCCGCGAAAGCTGCTTGAGTGTCGCCGGACCCGGCGGATCCATTCTGACCCGGCTGCTTCGGGGCGGCCCCTGATGTGACGGCTGCAATCTGCATCGTTTTCCCTTCTGGCGATGGCGTGGACCATGGCCGGGGAAAGTTAGGAAAGGTTTTACCGGACAGGTCCATGTTGAAAGAAACGTGCAGGAGGCCAGAATGACCCCGATTCCCGTCCCGCCCGCGCCATCGGCGCCGCTGTCGCCCATGCCCGGGGGACAGCAGAACCTCAAGTTGCTCAAGGCCGCCCAGGATCTGGAGGCGACGTTCCTGTCCGAGATGCTGAAGGCCATGAAGTTCGATACGGTAGCCGGCGGGTTCGGATCCAACCAGGGGGCCGAGCAGTTCGGATCGTTCCTGCGCGACGCACAGGCCGAGAAACTGGTGCAGGCCGGTGGGATCGGTTTGGCCGAAGCCCTGTTCAACGCGATGATGGCCCGGGCCGATGCGTGATCCCGTTGCCGACTTTCTCGATTTGCTGAACGAGGAACGCGCGCTTCTGCTCGAAGGGCGCAGCGACGGGCTGGCCGATCTGGCCGCGCGCAAGGAAAGTCTGGCGGCCACGCTCGAAGCGTCGCGTCCGACACGCGGCGATCTGGTGCGCATCGCGCAGGCGATGTCCCGGAGCGAATCGCTGCTCACGGCCTGCCGGAACGGCCTGCGCGACGCCCACGCGCGGCTGGAACAGGTCCGCAGCGTCCGCGCGGGTCTGAACCACTATACCAGGAACGGCACGGTCGAGACGATCGCCGCCACGGGCCCCGCACTGGAAAAGCGCGCCTGATTTACGGAAAACTGGAACTATTTCGCATCGCCACCGCACGCGGCTCTTAACGATACGTAGACGGTTCGGGTGCCAGAAAGACCCCGTCCAGAACGGACACCGGGATCGTCCCATCAGTCAGAATGACTTTTCCCAAAGGACGCCAAAACCGGCGTCGTTCCCTAGACATAGGGCGGTAAAGCCGTCCGGAAACAGGATACGATACATGTCAAGCATTCTGACCAACAACGGCGCGATGGTCGCGCTGCAAACCCTCCAGGGTATCAACAAGGATCTGGGCAAGACCCAATCGATGATCTCGACCGGTAAATCCGTCGAATCCGCGCGCGACAACACTGCTGTCTGGGCCATCTCCAAGCAGATGGAATCGGACGTGAAGGGCTTCAAGGGCATCTCCGAGAGCCTGTCGCTGGGTAGCAGCACGGTGGCCGTGGCCCGCAACGCCTCCGAAACCGTCACGGAGCTTCTGACCGAGATCAAGGGCAAGATCGTCTCCTCGCAGGAAGCGAACGTCGACCGCGAGAAGATCCAGACCGACATCGACGCGCTGACCGACCAGATCAAATCCGTGACCGGCGCCGCCCAGTTCAACGGTCTGAACCTGCTCAGCAACTCCGAGACCGAGGCGGGATCCCGTAACGTCGATGTCCTGTCGTCGCTCGACCGCTCCGCCACCGGTGTCGCCGCCTCCAACATCAGCGTCAGCAAGCAGGACCTGGGAACCGATGCGGCCGTGGCCGGAACCGCCAACCTGGAAGTCGGAACCGCCAACACGGGTCTCGCCGATGGCGCATCGGCCGCCTTCGCGACCTTCGACGGCCTGGGCGCCGACGACACGATGGTCGCCGGGGCCAACTTCGTCGTCTCCGCCGCGGGCATCACGGACACCGTCAGCGGCGATGCGATCGATTTCGGCGCCGACGTCGCATACGTGGCGCGTGACGGCGACACCCTCAAGGACGTGACGAACGCGATGGTTGCCCGTCTGAACACCGCCGCCGAGAAGGCGGGCATGGACGTGTCCTTCGTCGAGAATGCCGACACAGCGGGTCAGATCGACATCGTCAACAACACCGGTGCGACGATCGACACCGATTCCGCTCAGAGCAACCAGTCGGACAACGCCGACCTGGCGACCTTTGAAACGGAAGCCGACGGCACCGTCGGCGGCGGACTCGAACTGATGGACGGCATCGACGTGACCTCGGACGAAGGTGCGGCCGCAGGCCTTGCCGCAATCGAGAGCCTGATCCAGACCTCCATCGACTCTGCCGCGGCCTTCGGTTCGGCAGAGGGCCGGCTGGACACCCAGTCGGAATTCATCGGCAGCCTGACCGACTCGCTCAAGTCCGGAATCGGCACGCTGGTCGATGCCAACATGGAGGAAGCCTCCGCCCGGCTGCAGGCGCTGCAGGTCCAGCAGCAGCTGGCGGTCCAGTCGCTGTCGATCGCCAACCAGGCACCGCAGTCGATCCTGTCGCTCTTCCGCTAAGACACCCAAGCCGGGGGCACCTCGCGTGCCCTCGGCGCCCTTCATAATGGCCGTGACGAATCCGGCTCCCGTTCTCCCCTGTCCCGAAAGGACCCGATGTGAACGCCATCGATCTCGCCCGGCAGGCCTACGCGCCTGTCCGACCTGCCTTGAAGACCGAAAGAGCGGTCGAAGCCCAGCTTCTGACCCGTATTACCGCCCGGTTGACCCAGGCGGGCTCCGATTTCCCCAAGGCCGCAGCCGCGGTGCACGAAAACCGCCGGTTCTGGACGACGATGGCCGCGGACGTCAGCGCGGCCGACAACAAGCTTGCACCCGAATTGCGCGCCCAGATCTTCTACCTCGCAGAGTTCAGCGAGCAGCACGGAGCGCAGTTTCTCAAGGGTAAGGTTGGGCTGGAGCCGCTTATCGACATCAACACGGCGGTGATCCGCGGTCTCAACGGTGTCGGAGCGCACTGATGTCGGGCCTTGTCCTGAAACTCAGCCCCTACGAGCGCGTGCTGATCAACGGCGCCGTCATCGAGAACGGGCATCGCCGCAGCAAGCTGTCGATCGTCACACCCAATGCCAACATCCTGCGCCTGCGCGACGCGATCCGCCCGGACGAGGCGAACACACCCGTCCGCCGGGTGTGCTACATCGCCCAGCTCGTGTTGTCCGGCGACGTCGGCATCGAAGCCTCCACCGCGCAATTGCGCCAGGGAATAGCGCAACTCAAGGCCGCACTCTGCGGGCACGAGGGGCAGGACTGCCTGACCGCCGCCAGCAAGGCGCTGGAAGAGGGCGACTTCTACCGCGTCCTCAAGTCCTTGCGCGGCTTGCTCGACATCGAAACCACGCTCATGGCCGGGCGGGCGAGCTGATGTTCCAGCCGATCCTTCCCCTGACCGGGTATGTCGGCTGGACCTTCCTGCAACGCACGCTGGACACCCAGCAGGAGACGTTTGCCGCTTCCCCGCGGATCGAACGACAGACCGATCATTTCCGCGAGCGGATTGCGGACATCACCACGGCAGAGGATCTGGTCAAGGACCGTCAGCTCTTGCAGGTGGCGCTGGGCGCCTTCGGGCTGGACGAGGATCTGGACAACACGTTCTTCATCCAGAAGATCCTCTCGGAAGGGACCGAAAGCCGCGAGAGCCTGGCCAGCCGCCTGTCGGACGACCGTTACCGTCGGTTGAGCGATGCCTTCGGGTTCGGGTCCTCCCTTGGTGTGCGCACGGGCGATCCGGGGTTCGCGGACCGGATGGTGAGCCAGTTCGAACGTCAGCAGTTCGAACGCGCCGTCGGGGCGCAGGACAACGACATGCGCAGCGCGCTGAACCTCGGCACGGGCCTGTCGCAGATCGTCGAGAAAACCAGGACGAACGACGGTCGCTGGTTTGCCATCATGGGCGATCCCCCCGTGCGCGCCGTCATGGAGAAGGCTCTGAACCTGCCCGGTTCGCTGGCGCAGATCGACATCGACCTGCAGCTCGAGGCCTTCAAGACCAGCGCGAAGAAGACGTTCGGCACCGATCAAGTCGCCGACCTGCAAAGCGACAAGACGCAGGAGGACCTGGTGCGCCTGTTCCTCGTCCGCTCGGAGGCCGCCCGGGTGGCACAGGCCAACGGCGCGACCGTCGCCCTGGCGCTTGTCCAGGCCATTCCGCGCAAGCCGCTCCTTTCACCGGGATTCTGACAGCGCCTTTCTGAGTTGGCGGAAGTGGATTTCCGGTGTGCATTTGTCGATGATCGACAAGAACGCATCGAGCTGTTCCTTGATGGCGACCGCATGGTCCAGCGCCGGATCCGATCCGGCCTGATACAGCCCCGCGCGGATCATCATCTCGGATTCGGCGTGAAGGGACAGGGCGCGGCGGACCTCCCGGATCGTTTCGTTCTCGGCCCGGTTGGCCGCGTCCGGCAAGGAACGGGACACGCTGCGGGGGACGTCGATGGCGGGAAACTGGCCGCGTTCCGCGATCTCGCGGGAAAGCACGATGTGGCCATCGAGAACCCCGCGCAGCATGTCCGCGACCGGCTCCTCCATGTCGGAGCCGGCGACGAGCACGGTGTAGATCGCCGTGATGTCGCCCATCTCTGCCGTCCCGGGGCCTGCCCGTTCGCACAGATGCGCCACCATTCCGGCGGTGGAAGCGGGATGTCCGCGCAGGTTTGCCGTCTCTCCTGCGGCGACGGTCACTTCGCGATGCGCTTCGCAGAAACGCGTCACCGAATCGATCAGGAGAAGCACTTGCTGGCCACGGTCCCGAAAGTGCTCGGCCACGGCCGTCGCGGTTTGGGCGCAGCGCCGCCGGACCTGTGGCGCCCGGTCCGAGGTCGCGGCGACCAGGACGCTGCGCGCCATCCCCTCCGGGCCAAGGACGTTGGCCACGAAATCCTGCACTTCGCGCCCACGTTCCCCCACCAGTGCAATGACGATCACGTCGGCCTCGACCCCGCGGGCGAGGTTGCCCAGCAAGGTCGATTTTCCGACGCCGGAGCCCGCGAAGATGCCGATCCGCTGGCCGCGCACGAGGGGCAGCACCGTGTTCAGCGCCGCCACGCCGGTGCTCAGGCGGGGCCCAAAGCCACGCCGTCCGTGGGCCGCAGGCGGGTCGCGGCGGACCTCGACCGCCTCTGCGCCCGGCAGCAGGGGGCGACCGTCGAGCGGCGCACCGTCAGGATCGACCACGCGACCGATCCAATGGTCCCCCGGCCGCAGCCTGGGCCGCCCGACATGGGCGACCGTCTGGCCCACGTGCAGCCCGGCGGTGGTTCCCTCCACGATGGCCTCGACGCGCTTTTCGTCGAGCTTGACGACCTCCGCCATGACCGCCGCCGCGGGCGTCAGGACGCGCAATCGGTCGCCAAGTCGCGGAAGGCGACCGAACCCTTCCACGGTCACGCTTGCCCCCCCGACCGCGGTGATCCGCGCGCCGGGCGACCGGCAATCAAGATCGCTCAGGGCGCGGCCCAGCAGGTCGAATGGATCGGTCATGGTCGATTTCCTCGGCTCAACTCACCTTCTTTTAAGGAATCACCCTTAATCCTTCGTGCATCGCCAAAAGGGAGAATCCCCGATGAACGAACCGCTCGCAGTCTTCAGGCTGTCCGCCGACATGGCGCGCCACGCCGGTCAGGCACAGGCCCAGATCGCGCGCAACATCGCCAATGCCGACACGCCGGGCTACCGCGCGCAAAGCCTGGAATCCTTTACCGATACGCTTGGCGGCATGAGCGGAATCACGCAGCGCACCACGCGTCCGACGCACATGATCCGCGAGGACGTCACCGGGCGGGCCCGGCTGGTCGACAGCGGCAGCGAACCATCCCCCAATGGCAACACCGTCTCGCTCGAGGATGAACTTCTGGGCGCGGCAGAGGTGGCGAGCGATCACCGGCGCGCCCTGACGGTCTACGGCCACGCGATGACGGTCCTGCGGACCAGCATCGGGCGATAGGGGGCGACCATGACTGATTTCGCCGATGCACGGTCCATCATCACCAGCGGCATGCGCGCGCAGGCCGCCCGCCTGCGCCACGTGTCCGAGAACATCGCCAATGCCGACACGCCGGGTTTCCGCCGCAAGACCATCTCGTTCGAGGCGGTCCGCGACAGCGGCGCCGTGCGCGTGGGCCGGATGGAACTGGACCGCACGCCTCTGCCGCAGGTCTACGACCCGGGCCACGTCATGGCCGACGAACGCGGCTACTACGAGGGGTCGAACGTGAACCTTCTGATGGAGGTCACGGACGCACGCGAAGCCCAGCGCAGCTACGAAGCCAACCTCAAGATGTTCGATCAGGTTCGCCAGATGAACCAGGGCCTTCTCGACCTTCTCCGCAGATAGAAACATCAAGCAAAAGAGGTATCGACATGGATATCCGGAACACGCTCGTCGCGCAGAACTACGCGAGCAACCTTGCCGCTGCAAAACCCGAACCCGGTGCGGCCGCGCAGATGGCGGGGGCGGCGCAGGACTTCATGTCCACGCTGCAGGCGTCCGAACAGCAGGCGATGTCCTCGATGACCGGGGGCGGCGATCCGCACAGCCTGGTGCAGGCCCTGGCGCAGACCGAACTGGCGGTCCAGACCGCGGTAACGGTGCGCGACAAGGTGGTCGAGGCCTACCAGGAAATCCTGCGGATGCCGATCTGATGCTGACCGCGTCCGAGTTCTACGACACGCTTCGGCAGGGACTGTGGATCGGCCTGTCGATCTCTGTGCCGATCCTGAGCGTGGCATTGATCGTCGGACTGGCGATCGGCCTTTTCCAGGCGCTGACGTCCATTCAGGAAATGACGCTGACCTTCGTGCCGAAACTCGCCGCCATCGTCGGTGTGTTCTGGATCACGATGGCATTCATGACCGAGCGGCTGGTGAGCTTCTTCCAGATCGCTCTCGTTCCCACCATCGCCGGAGGCTGACCGATGGACAACGCGACCTATGCCGTCCTCACCCGCCAGAGCGGCCTTCTGTCGGAAATGCGGATCGTGGCCAACAACGTGGCGAATGCCTCGACCACGGGGTTCAAGGCCGAAGGCATGGTCTTTTCCGAATACATCAGCAGCCTCGATCACGAACGCGGGGACCTGTCGATGGCTGCCGCCCGGATCAAGTCGACGAACCAGGCACAGGGCACGCTGTCACGGACCGACGGGACCTTCGACCTGGCGATCGAGGGGGACGGATATTTCCTGGTCGAAACGGCAGAGGGACCGCGCCTGACCCGCGCAGGGCATTTTACCTCGGACGGGTTCGGCACGCTGATGACGTCGGACGGGGACCCGGTTCTCGACGTGGGCGGCGCGCCGGTCTTCGTGCCGAACGATGCGGGTCCGGTGGGCATTTCCGCGGACGGCACGATCAGCGCCGAGGGGCGCGCGATCGGGCAGATCGGCCTCGTGGTGCCGCTCGATCCCGACGAGCTGCGCCGCCAGACCGGCACCCTGTTCGACGCGCCAGCGGGCGTCGAACCCGCCCCGCAGGCCCGCGTGCTTCAAGGGTTCCTCGAAGTCAGCAACGTGAACCCGATCCTTCAGATGTCCCGCATGATCGAGGTGCAGCGCGCCTACGAGCTGGGCCAAAGCTTCATGCAACTCGAGGATGACCGCATCCGCGGCGTCATCCAGGCCATGGGCCGCTAACTACAGGAGACGTGTAATGCGCGCCTTACAGATCGCCGCCGCAGGCATGACCGCCCAGCAGATGCGGGTCGAGGTCATATCGAACAACCTCGCGAACATGTCGACCACCGGCTACAACGCCCGCCGGGCCGAATTCGCCGACCTGCACTATCAGCAGATGGCCCGTCCGGGTACGATCAACGCCTCGAACGGGGCGATCCTGCCGACGGGCATCCAACTGGGCCTGGGCGTGCGGCCGACGTCCGTCAGCATGATGCTGGAACAGGGCTCGCTGGCGGCCACCGGCGGGGAGCTGGACATCGCCATCGAAGGGGCCGGCTACCTCGAGGTCACCCTTCCCGATGGCACCGCAGCCTACACCCGCGACGGCGCCTTGAAGCTGACCGGGGAAGGACAGCTCGTGACCGCCGACGGCCACCCCGTCGTCCCCGACATCACCGTTCCCGAGGATGTGCGCAGCCTGTCGATCAATGCCCAAGGCGAAGTTTGGGCCTATTTCCTGGGCGACGTGCAGCCCGCCGCCCTCGGTCAGCTGTCCCTGGCCAACTTCACCAACCCCAAGGGGTTGGAGGCGGTCGGCTCGAACCTGTTCCTCGAAACCAACGCCTCCGGCCCGTCGCTGGTCGCGACCCCGGGGGAGGACGGCCTTGGCACCCTCCGCCAAGGTTACCTCGAGGAAAGCTCCGTCGATCCGGTCAAGGAGGTGACCGACCTCATCGCGGCCCAGCGCGGATACGAGCTGAACTCCAAGATCATCACCGCCAGCGACCAGATGCTCAGTGCGATGGTGCAGATCCGATGATCCGTGCGCTTGCCCTGATGACCTTGCTCGCCAGTCCGGCCCAGGCCGATACGGTCATAGCCGCGCGGACGATTCCCGCGCAAACGCTCATCGGACCCGACGACCTTCTGGTTCAGGCCATCGATGTTCCCGGTGGCACAGACGATCCCCTTCTTCTGATCGGGATGGAGGCGCGGACCTCGCTTTACGCGGGCCGCCCCGTGCGGCCGGCGGATGTCGGCGCGCCGGCGTTGATCGACCGGAACCAGATCGTGCCGCTTATCTACGACGTGGGCGGCTTGCGGATCGCCACGGAAGGACGGGCGCTCGGCCGCGCGGGGGAAGGCGAAATCCTGCGCGTCATGAACCTTGCCTCGCGCGCGACCGTCAGCGCCCGCGTTTCCGCCGATGGAGCCGCCTATGTTGCGCCGTAACCTGATCCTTCTCAGCCTGCTGGGCTGTGCGGCCTGTTCCACCACCAAGGTCGGACGCACGCCGGAACTGACCTCGATCGCCGCCACCGCGGACCGCACGGCCATGGTGACCTACGCTTTGCCGCAGGCCATAGACGACACGCCGTCTTTCCCGGGCGAAACGGCCTCCCTCTGGACCAGCGACCGTGGCTCTCTTCTGGGCGAGCGTCGCGCGATGCAGCAGGGCGATATACTGACAGTCGTGATCGAGATCGACGACAGCGCCGAGATCACCAACTCCGGCGACCGGTCACGCTCGGCCAGCCAGTCGTTGGGGATGCCGAACCTCTTCGGTCTGCCGCAGAGCCTCGAGGACAGGTTGCCCGAGGGGGCCACCCTCGGCAGCGCGGTGGGCCTCGAATCCTCGTCCAGCGCGCAAGGGCAGGGGTCCGTCAGTCGCAACGAGCAGTTGGAGCTTCGGATCGCCGCCACGGTGGTCGACGTGCTGCCCAACGGCGTGCTGTCCATCGCCGGCCAGCAGGAGGTGCGCGTGAATTTCGAGTTGCGCGAGCTGACGGTCTCGGGCTTCGTGCGGCCGACCGACATCACCCGCCAGAACGAGATTACCTACGACAAGATCGCCTCGGCTCGCATCTCTTACGGTGGGCGCGGTCAGATCACCGACGTCGTGCAACCCCGTTACGGACAGCAGGCGCTTGAAGCCGTGCTCCCCTTCTAAGCCGCGAAAGGACCCCTCGAGATGAAGAAATTCCTTTTGCCACTCGGCATGATCTTGGTCGGTGCAGGCATCGGCGGGGGGGCGGCCTACGCCACACGCGCGCAACCCGAAGACCCAGCCGAAACCTTGCCGGAACTCGACGAAGCCACTGCCCCCTGCGGTCCGTCGGGGCCTGAAGCGGCAGAGGCGGTCCTGCCGATCGAACCGGAGGCGGCGACGGAATATGCCTTGCTTGAGAAACAATTCCTCGTCCCGGTGATCGAGGACGAGGCGCTGGGGGCCATGATGCTGGTCACGGTCAGCATCGAGGTGCCGGAAGGCGAAATGGACCAAGTCTTCGCCAAGGAACCGCGCCTGCGCGACCGGCTTCTGCAGGACATGTTCGCCCATGCCAACATCGGCGGCTTCACCGGCAACTATACACACGACGACAAGATGCAGGTACTGCGCGAGGATCTGCTACGCTCTGCCCGGGATATCGTCGGAGAGACGGCCCTCGACGTGCTGGTCCTCGATATCGTGCGCCAGGACGTCTGAGCCGAGCGCCGACGGTCGACCTAGTCCGACCATGTGTTTCGGCGGTCTCGGTCCTTTTGGACCAGCGTGACGGCGCGCGCCTCCAGGGCTTCGGCCGCCGCCTTGCGTCCGAACGAAGCTCTCAGCTCTGACTGCAAATCCGCCTTGCGCGCCAAGAGCTGCGCAAGCTCCGTCTGGATGGTCGTGCGCCGGCCCTCGATCCACTGGTGCCAGAGGCGGTCGCCCCCCGCCAACGCCATAGCGTCCGGCGCTTGTGCCGCACGGTCGCGGGCCTGACGTTCCTGCGCCTTGATCTCGTCAAGCTGTGCGCGAAGTCGCTGCTCGGCCCGCTGCACCTTTGCCATCCGGGCGCGATCGGCCTGGAACGCCACCTGGGCGATCCGGGCAAGCTCTGCGGCCTGACGGGGCGTCATCGGCGGCCCCGCATGCGACGGCGCATGTCATCGGCAAAGCGTATCGCCGCGGCCACGGCACGGTAATGATCCGGTGCGATCTCCTGTCCAATTTCGGTCGTCGCGAAGAGTGCGCGCGCGGTGGGCGGATCGGAATGAATCGGAATGGCGTGTTCCGTCGCCACTTCCCGTATGCGGGCGGCAATCTCGTCGGTGCCCTTGGCCACGCAGACCGGCGCGGTTCCAGCCGCCGCGGCCCACTTCAAGGCCACGGCATAATGCGTGGGGTTCACCACGATGACGCTCGCCTCCGGTACGTCCTGCAGCATCTGGTTCATCGCGAGGTCGATACCCTTCTGGCGGCGGCGCTGCTTCATGGCAGGGTCACCTTCGGAGGATTTCGCCTCGTCGGTCATTTCCTTGCGGGACATGCGGTTCTTGCGCTGGTGTTCCGCGTGCTGAAACAGATAATCCACGATCCCGAGCGCCGCCGCGATGCACAGGACGATGCCGAGAAGCGTGGTCATCATGCGCCCGAGCTCCACCACGACCTGGCCCGCAGACAGGGTCGTGGAAGCCACGATCCGATCCTTCTGCGACAACAGGTAGACGCCAAGGACCGTGCTATAGAGCATCAGCTTGGCGAAACTCTTGGCGAATTCGAACAGCCCCTGGCGGCCGAACTTGTTCTTGGCCCCCGTGATGGGCGAAATCCGGGAAAGCTTCGGCGCGATCTTTGTGGGTGCCAGAACGAAGGCCCTCTGCGCCAGGATGCACAGCAAAGCCAGCCCTGCGGGCAAGGTGAACCAGGCGGCCATAGCACCTGCCACGGGCAGCAGGATGCCGCCCATCACCGGTTGCACGCCGCCGTCCAAGGCCAGGGCGGAAAGGCGATCCGCGTGATCCAGAAGACCCCGCAGGCTCGTGGCGGCCGACAGGAACGGCCCCGAGCCAAGGGCCACCAATGCGAGGAGCAACCCCGCATAGGAAGCCGCCGTGATCAGGTCGTTGGACTTCGCGATCTCGCCTTTCTTGCGCGCGTCGTCCAGCTTCTTCTGGGACGCCTCGTGCTGCTTGTCGCTCTGGTCTTCCTCGCTCATCGGAAGGCCCCGGCGGGATCATCCACGACGACGCGCAGGGCCGACAACCAGACCTCCAACATCAGCGGCGCGCAGACCGCCAGCAGCAAGAGCCCCCCTGCGGTGATCGCCGGGGCGCCGATGAAGCTGACCATCAACTGGGGCATCGCGCGATTGATGACGCCGAGCGTGACATTGTAGACGAGCGACGAGATCACGAAGGGGGCGGCCAGCGTGAACCCCAGGGCAAAGACGTGGCTGACCGCCGCCAAGCCGAGGTCCGCGACGACGGTCGGATCCATCGCTTGGCCGATCGGGACCAAGGCATAGGTCTCGATCATGTAGGCGGCGAAATCGGTATGCAGACCCATCGCCGCCGCCAGCGCCAGTCCTGCCGTGACCAGCACGCGACCGATGGCCGGTTGCGGATCGACCCCGGCGGATCCGCCGAAAATCTGGCTGAGGGATGTGGATTGGGCCGCAACGGTGCCCGCGATCTGCAAGGCCAGCACGAAGAATCTCAAGAGAAGCCCGAAGAACAGACCAGCCAGGACCTCCGTCCCCAGGATCGCCACCAACGCCGTGGCGCTCTGCGGGATCTGCGGGATGTCGGGCGCAATCGAGGGCAGCACGACGACGGTGAATGCAAAGGCAAGGCCAAGACGGACCCGAACCGGGATCGATTGTTCCCCGAAAGCCGGCAGAAGCGCCGCAAGTGCCCCGACGCGCAGGAAGACGACGAAGCCGGTCCACAAGAGCCTTTGCGACAGCCCCAGCAGTCCGGCGAGATCCGCGATCACGACGGCACGAGTCCGACGAGGGCGGGGCGGGCGTCGATTCCGATCTCCTCGAAGGACATGACGGGATTGAGCATGCCACGGGCGGCCATGACCGTGCGCAAAAAGCGCCGGCGTCGAACCGAGGTCACCACCGCGGCCAGGGTGCCTTGCGACGCGGCCTCGTCCAGCTTTTCGGCAATGCCGTCGGCCAACTTGTTGAACTCCTCCGGGGGCAGGGCAACATCGGCGCTGCCGCCCCGGTCGGTCCGCACCTCGTAGCTGGCAAAGGTATCTTCCCATTCCGGTGCAAGTTGGATCAGCGGCACCGTGCCGTCGGGGCGGCGAAGGTCCGCAACCAGTTGGAAGCCCAGACGCTGGCGAACGAATTCCACCATGCCTTCGACGGTGGGATGCGATTGCCGCGCTTCTGCCGTCGCTTCAAGGATGAGGGGAAGATTGCGGATCGACACGCGTTCCTCCAGAAGCTGGCGCAGAACGCCCAGCAGCACGTCCATCGGGACGCGGTCGGGCATCAACTCGTCCAGAAGCTTGCGGTTCGCTTCCGCCCGCCTGGCGTCGGAGAGCTGGACCATCTCGTCCAGGCGGCGACGCAGTGCCTTGTGGGTGAGCAGTCGCGGAAAATTGCGTTTCACCACTTCCAGAAGGTGGGTGGCCAGAACCTCGGCGGGTTGCACGGTGGTCAAACCGGCCAAGGCCGCGCGCTCCTGTTCCGCGGCCGAAACCCACATCGCGGGCGCGCCGTAGACAGGTTCCGCCACGCTTTCACCGTTGAGCGGCAGGCTCTCCTCCTCGGACAAGAGGACCAGCGCGCGGTCGGGGCGCAGGATGTCGCGTACCTGTTCGACCCCGTGCACGTGGACGGCGTAGGTCCCGGGCGGAAAGGCGGGATTGTCCGTCAATCGCACTTCCGGCAGTAGCACGCCGAAGCCGGTGGCGATATGCTTGCGCATGTTGACGATCCGCGCATCGAGTCCGGTTCCCTGGTCGACGACCATCTCCACCAGATCCGGGGCGAACTCCACTTGGATATCGTCGAGGTCCAGCATGTCGCCTAAGGACCTATCGGGGGCAGGCGCATCGAAGGCTTCCTGCTCCGGCTCTTCCTTTTGTTGCGCCGCCAGGCGGACGCCACGCCAGGCACAGATCCCCACCACGACCGCACCGGCCATGAAGGGGACGAAGGGCAAGCCGGGGATGATCGCGAAAAGCGCCATCAGCGTGGCGACCGTCGCCAATGCCGCCGGGTGTCGGCCCAACTGTCCCACGAGGGCGACGTCGGTTGGTCCCGTGGCCCCGCCGCGGGCCAGGAGCAGCGCCGAGGCGATCGAGATCACCACCGCGGGAATCTGGCTGACCAGCCCGTCGCCCACGGTCAGGATGGCATAGGTCTCCATCGCCCGGGTCGCTGGCATGCCCATCACGAAGATCCCGATGACCAGCCCGACCACGAGGTTCAGACCGGTGATCAGCAGCCCCGCGACCGCATCGCCCTTGACGAATTTCGATGCACCGTCGAGCGAGCCGAAGAACGTCGTCTCCGCCTGCTCGCGCTCGCGCCGTTCCTTGGCCGTGGCATGATCGATGGCGCCCGCCGACATGTCCGCGTCGATCGCCAACTGCTTGCCCGGCATTGCGTCCAGCGCGAAACGGGCGCCGACTTCGGCCATGCGGGTGGCGCCCTTGTTGATGACAACGAAGTTCACGATCAGCAGGACGCAGAAGACGACGACCCCCAGAATGGCATTTCCGCCCATCACGAACATGGCGAAGCCCTCGATCACGTCCCCGGCGGCCGCGGTCCCGGTATGCCCTTCACCGATGATGAGCTTCGTCGAGGAGACGTTGAGCGAAAGCCGCAGCATCAGCGAAGCCAGAAGCACGGTCGGAAATGCCGAGAAATCGAGCGGGCGATCGATGAAGAGCGTCACGGTGAAGATCAGGATTGCAAGGGCGAAGGACGCGGCCAGCCCCACGTCCAGCACCCAGGCGGGCATCGGCAGGATCATCATCGCGATCACCGCCATCAACGCCAGCGCCAGCATGACCGTGGGCTGGAAGATTCTTCCGGACAGGGTCAGGTCCATAACGGTCCCCGAACGCAGGACAGTTCGAGACGGGCGATCGTGGCAACCGGCATTCTGCACGGCATGAGTTCTATCCTCTTAACGGTTGCCGGATCATGCGGTCGGAATGGTTGATAAATGGTGAGCGGCAGTCAGTTCTCGGGGATCGCGAATCGCTCCAGTCCTGACTGCAACGTCGCCCGTGCGGCGGCGGATTCTTCGAGAAGTTGCCGGCTCGACGTCAGAAGTGCATCGGGCGAGGGGGCGGGGGCCGCACGGGTCGCGAGCGTCGCGAGGCCTTGCAATTCCTCATCTTCCGACTGAACCAGTTCGGTCCAGTCCGACTGTCGCCAAGCCAGTCCGTTCCGCGCTTCGGCGTCGTCGCGCACCTCGGTCCAATCGGCGCCTGACAGGATCGCCTCGGCCCGCGGGGTCGTGATCCCGGACAATGTCTCGGCGGCTTGCACGGCATCGCCCAAGGCGATCTCGGCCTCGGCGCGCAGGTATCGCCGCTCGGCCATCGTCCGGCCGCGGGCGGGACCTTGCAGAAGATCGTGGGCCCGGTCCGGGAAGCCCAGATCCAGCAGCCGGCGGGCCAGGGCGTTCTGTGCTTGCGGTTCAAGCGTGCCGGCTTCGGGGTCGAACGCGACGTCGATGATCGTGGCAACCTCGGCCGCGCCCGCCGCCGCAAGCACGACCTCGGACAGAAGCCCGCTGTCGGGATCAGCTTCCTGCGCGGATCTGGCCCGCGCAATGGCGTCCGGATATAGTTCAAGCGCGGTGTAACTGCGCACGAGCGCGGCCTGCAGTAGAGCGGCCAGAGACGTGTCGCGCGCGGTGAAGACCCGGTCTTCCAACCGTGCGACCAAATCCGGTGGCGGTGCAAGATCAGCCGCGCGTGCACGGTCGGCCAACGCGATCAGCACCTCCGGCGGCAAGTCGGTTTCTGCGTCCAGGAACGCGTTGATCTGTCCCTGCGACATCGGGCCGTCCTGCGAGGCGAGGCTGACGAGCAGATCATAGAGGACCTGGTCCTGCAGCGGTGCGTTCACGGCAGAAAGGCTATCCAGCACCTGGTTCGCATCTTCGGCCTGTCCGTCCTCGGCGAGGCGCACCGCCAGACGGCCGCCCAAGGCCAATTTCAGGCCCGGAGGCAGGGTCTTGAACGTCAGGGTGATGTCCGCAGCAGACGTCGCGGGTTCGGCCTGGGACAGGTAGACCCAAAGTGAGACGGGCCCCGGACAGCCGGCCTGCGACGCGAGCGCAGCACCGGGGCCGCTGTCGTCGGTGATCTCGGCCAGAGATCGCAAGGCCTGCCGGGCGCGGCTGTCGTTGCCGTCGATGTCGAGGACCAGCGCGGCTTCCGCCCCGAAACCATGATGAATATAGGCCCGGGCCAGGTCCGTAATGGCATTCGGATCGGGTGTGTCCCGCGTATCCGTCAGGACCGACCGGCGTTCGCGCAGGCTCGCATATCCCGTTTCCCCTTCAGGCATCCAGCTTGCGACGTCGGTGTACTCCTGGGGCCAGCAGGACGATGGTCGCTCGTCCGACGCCGAAGCGATACGCGGCGTCATGCCATTGCGGAAGGTCAACCCCGGCAGGTCGGCTTGCGTCCCGAGGAGCGCCGGGGGGCCAGCGTTCGTATCGGGCGAGGGTTCCGCCTGATCGAGGACGACTTCTGCCATTTCGCGATTTTCGAGGATGTCGGCTTTGGCGACGTCGCGGAGTGCATCGGATAGTTGCCGCTGCACGTCCCTGAGATCTGCGTCGGCCGCTCGGGATACGGGACTGGGGTCAATCGCCATCGGGCTTGGATCTGACGCGAGGGGGACGACCGTTGGCCCATCCAATCCCGGGACCAGCGGCAATGCCAAGGATTGCTTGGCGAAGGGTGTGGGCCCCGGCGAAGCGGCGGCGCCAGGTTGCGCCTCACGCCGGGCAGTCTCGACATCGACCACGACATAGCGGTCGCGGTAGAGGAAGCTCGTGGCGTCGCAATCGCACGCAAGGTCGATCCTCAACAAGGAGTCGGCCTGGCTGACCTGTGCGATCCGGTCGCGCGTGATCCGGTCGAACACACCGGTAAGATCATAGGTATAAGCCCCTTCCACATCGAGCGCATAGCCGTCGCCCGCGTCCCGAAGGCTCCACCCCGCTCCCCTCGGGATCGGCACCGAAAGCCGGGTGAAACTGCCGTGCTCACCTGACAGAACGGTCCGGGCCGATGATTGCGCAAAGGCAAACGTGGGGAGAAGCGCGCACAGAAGGGCGATCGCAAGACGGATCATGCGGCATCCCTGCGCGCGGATTGCAGCGCGTCCTCGAGATCCCCGAACGAGGGGCGCAGGTGCGATGGCGTGTTCTGCCGACCGACCTCGATGCAGATGTTGGGCGGATGCTGGTGCAGGTTCGCCACCAGAACCTCGCGGGCCAACTGCTGGAAATGCGCGTCCTCCTCGATGACCGCCTTGACCCGAACGGAGAAGGGACCGACCAGCCCGTAAGCCAGGAAAACGCCGAGGAACGTCCCCACCAACGCACCGCCGATCAGCTTGCCCAGCACCTCCGGCGGTTGGTCGATCGACCCCATCGTCTTGATGACGCCCAGCACCGCGGCCACGATCCCCAGGGCGGGCAAGCCGTCGGCGATGGTCTGCAGCGCGTGGGTCGAGTGCATCTTGTGGTGCAACGTGGCCTCGATCCGCTTTTCGAGCACGTCTTCGACCTGGTGCGGGTCGTCATAGTTCATTGAGGCCGACCGCAGCGTGTCGCAGATCAGCGCGACCGTTTCGGTGTCCGCGGCGATCTTGGGATACTTGCCGAAGATGTCCGAGTCCTCCGGCTGCTCGATATGCTTTTCCAGTTCGACCGGGCTGGTTCGGGCGATGCGGATCAATTCGAACAGCAGGCACATCAGGTCCTTGTAGTCCTGCTGCTTCCATTTCGGCCCCTTGAAGACCTTGCCGATATCGCGAAGCGTATGCTTGATCGAAGCCGTGTCGTTGGCGATCACGAAGGCCCCGGTGGCGGCGCCGCCGATCATGATCATCTCGAACGGCAGGGACTTAAGGATGATCCCCATCTTCCCCCCGGCCAGGATGTACCCGCCGAAAACCATGACGAAAACGATGGCGATCCCGATCAGTCCAATCATGTCGCGGCTCCTTCGGCGTTGAAACTGGGTCTGTCATTCATCGGGCAGGTCCGCGTTGCGGCCTGCCAGCACCACGCTGATCGAATAGGCCTGATCGGGCGGGACGAGGGCCATGATCTGTCCCGCGGTCTGCGGGGTGAGCAGCGCCATGAAACCTGCGGCGAAAGTCGGGGGCATCTGCGCGAAGAGTTCCGCCGCCTCCGCCGGTTTCATGTTCTCGTAGACCGCGACCAGCCGCTCGACGTCCGTTTCCGCGGCGATATCGACCTGTTCGAGCATCGCGCGCAGCGTCTCCTCCGCCTCGGTCAGCTGTTCGAGGCGCTCGGACGCCTCGCGCTCCGCCAGGGTCAGCGCGCGCATGCGCTCCTCCAGCCGGGTCTCGCGGGCTTGAAGGCGCGCCTCTCGGCGCTGGAAGGCAAGGATGAGATCCTCCGGCTGGTCGCCCGCGACGACTGGAGCGGCCTGTTCCGGTTCAGGGGCCGGCAGGTTCTCGGCAATGGCTTCGCCGGCGAGTGCGATGCGCACGATGCCGGACAACACGAGCAGGCCGGCGATGGCGTGCAGCGTTCCCCCCCGGGCGGATCTGCGGCTCATGATGCCTTGGCCTGGCTGGTCGCGGTTTCCCGTGGGCGGGCGCGGAACGGATTGGGCGGCGCGCTGCGCTCCGGTTCGTGTTTCGGCTCCGGCGTTGGGTCTTGTGTGACGGGTAGATCGTGCATCGAGGCCACGAGCAGTTCCAGGTGCCGGGCGGCATGTTCCGCGCGCGCGCTGACCTCGTCGAGCGTGGTCACCGAACTGCGCGCGGTGTCCTGAGCGGAAAGAACCGATACGGTCAGATCATCGACCTGCGCGCTGAGCCGCGCGACGGCCCCGCCGACACCCGATTCGAGGTCGGTGAACTTGCGCAACCGGCGCGACAGGATGAAGCAATAGAATCCCGCCCCCAGCGCGCCTGCCATCAAAAGCATGTCGGAAATCAATTCCATGCAACGACCCTTCCTAGTTCAGCACGAATTCCATGATCAGCAGATCGCGGACCCGGTCCGGCCCCGCCACCATCTGCAACCGACGCAGCATCTGTGACCGCAGGCGCAACAGCGCCTCTGCATCGCCCAGATGTTCCGACCCGACCGCCCGCAGGTAATCCTGCAAGGTATCGATCAGCCGGGGCGTCAGCGCGGCGACGGCCTGCTGCTGTCCGGGTGCCACTTCCACCTGGGCCACGAATCGTAGGTGACGGTCGCTGTCGGCGAGCGAGACCAGCATCGGGTCGAGCGCCACGAAGGCCACGTCGCCCCCGGCGCCGTGCGCGTCCGAAGCGTCATCGTGAGCCTTCGCCTGCGCGTCGTCCCCGTGGCTATCCTGACCCGCGGCAGCCTCGGGCGCGAAGAACTTGCTGGCCCCGACGTAACTGCCGCCCGCGGCGACGATCAGCAGGACCGGAGCGACGATGAGCCCAAGCCTGGACGACTTCGCTTTTCCTTTGATCTGATCAGGGGTCACGTCGGTCATGGAACGCTCCGGCAGGTGTTGCTGCGATGGAGGCAAGTTAGCGCGGGCGTCCTAACCGATTGTTAAACCCGTTGGATCAAAAGCGGGGGACACCGTGGCAGAAGCCCGAGAATCGGAGAACGATGTGGAAGGTTTGATGACCGTCTGGACGAAACTGGGACCCACCCGCCGCCTCGTGGCGGTGGGGGCGACCGTCATCGTGTTCCTGGCCGTGCTGCTTCTGGCACGCTCGGCCGGGCAAAGGGACATGACGCTGCTGTTCGGCGGGCTGGAGCCGGCGGCGGCGGGCGACGTCCTTACCGCCCTCGACCAGCGCGGCGTGCGCTACGACGTGAGGGGCGGCTCGATCTACGTCGACGCGGCCGAGCGTGATTCGCTGCGCATGGCCCTGGCGGGGGAAGGGCTGCCCGCAACCGGCACCAAGGGTTACGAGCTGCTCGACAACCTGTCCGGTTTCGGCACGACCAGCCAGATGTTCGATGCCGCCTACTGGCGCGCCCGCGAGGGCGAACTGGCGCGGACCATCCTTTCCAGCCCCGCGATCCGGGCGGCCCGGGTCCATATTTCCACCCCCGGCACCCAGCGGTTCCAGCGGGATGCGGCACCCACCGCGGCGGTGACTGTCACGACCACGCAAGGCGCGATGTCGGCGCAGCAGGTCCGGGCGCTGCAATATCTCGTGGCCTCGGCTGTGACGGGCCTGCAGCCCGAGGGCGTGGCGATCATCGATGACATGGGCGGGCTTCTGTCGGGGGGCGAGGATCTCTCCGTCGCTGCCGGCGGCGATTCCCGCGCCGATCTGCTGCGCCGCCGCGCGGAACGGCTTCTCGAGGCACGGGTCGGCGCCGGCAATGCGGTGGTGGAAGTGTCCATCGATACGGTCACCGCGTCCGAGCAGATCGTCGAGCGGACCGTCGATCCCGACTCCCGCATCGCCATCAGCACCGACGTGACCGAAAACAGCTCCAACGCGCAGGATACGGCGGGCGGGGCGGTCACAGTTGCCTCGAACGTGCCCGATGGCGATGCGGAGGGTGGCGGCTCCAGCGCGCAGGACAGCGAATCGCGGGTCCTGACGAACTACGAGATCTCGCAGACCGAACGGCAGATCGTGAAGGCACCGGGGGATGTGAAGCGGCTGACCGTTGCGGTGCTGGTGAACGACCGATTGGACATCAACCCCGATGGTACGACCGCCGCCGTTCCGCGGACGCCCGAGGAACTGGAGGACATGACCGAATTGGTGGCCTCGGCGGTCGGCCTCGACGAAGGGCGGGGCGACGTGATCACCCTGCGGTCCATGTCGTTCGGGCCGCAGCCGGTGGAAGGCACTGCCGGTGTCGTGCCGGGCCTCATCCGCGGCGGTATCAACCTGATGCAGATCATCCAGATCGCCATCGCCGCCGTGGTCGCCCTGGTCCTCGGACTTTTCGTGGTGCGCCCGATCCTGGCCCCCAACCGCAATGCAGAGGCGCTGCCCCCGCCTGGGCCGGGCGATGCCTCCATGATGGAGGGCGGCGGAGAGGTCTTCGACAGCGCGCCTTCCCTCGAAGAGTTCCGCGCGACAAACGCGGGTGGCGGCGGCTTCGGGAACGTCTTCGATGCGCCGCAGGAGCCCGAGGCACTCGATCCGGTCGCCCGCCTGCGCAGCATGATCGAGGACCGGCAGACCGAGACCGTCCAGATCCTGCAGGACTGGATGGAACGGCCAGAGGGGGAGACTTCGTAGATGACCGTCCTGACACGACTTGCCGATTTCGCCGCCGCCGAACGTCCCAGCGAACCGGTCCCGATCCCGACCGAAGAACTGCCGGGTTACGCAGAAGGCTATGCGGCAGGCCTTGCCGAAGCGCAGAGCGCGCAAGATGACCGCATCGCCGAACTGACCCGTGCGCTGACCGCCCTCTGCCGGACGGAAGAAGAGGCCCACCGCGAGGTGGCCCGGAAGCTCAAGCCGGTGTTCGACGCGATCTGTTCGCAGATCTTGCCCCGAACCGCTCCGCAGGCGCTGGTCGCCGACCTCGCGGACGAATTCGCGCGTATCTCGAAAGGAGTTGCCAACTCGGAGATCGTCCTGCGGTGCGCGCCCGACGACCGCGAGGTTCTGGCGCCCTTGCTGCCGCCCGACATCGCCTTGCGGATGCGGTTGGTGGTCGATCCCGAACTTGCCCCGCTCTGCGTCGTGCTGGGCGGCCCCGGCCAGGACACGATCTTCGACCGCGGGGCGCTGATCGCGCGAATTTCGGCCCTCTTCGATGCCTTTACCGATCACCTGACAGAAAGCGAAACCGATGGATGACATGCAAGCCGCGGCCCCGCAGGCCGACCGCAACCGCCTGCTCGACCAGATTCCGGTCGAGGTGACCGTTTCGGTCGGCAAGGCCCGCCCGATCATCGCCGATCTGTTGAACCTCACCTCGTCGGATATCCTGCCGCTGGACCGGCGGATCGACGACCAGGTGGAGCTTTACATCGGCGACAAGCTGATCGCGCGCGGCGAGTTGCAGGAGATGGAGGGCGACGACAGCGGCCGACTGGCGGTGCGCCTGACCGAGATCGTGAGTGATGCCCGCGCGCTGTCCTGATGCACTCTTCCTTGCGCTGATCGCGCTGGTCTTCCTGGCAGGCCCCGCCCAGGCGCAATCCGTCTCGCTCGATCTGGGCGAGGGGGGCGCGCTGGCCACGCGCGCAGTTCAGCTATTGGTGCTGGTCACGGTGCTGGGGCTCGCGCCCGGCATCCTGGTGATGGTCACCTGTTTTCCGTTCATCGTGACGGTGCTTGCGATCCTGCGCCAGGCCATCGGGCTGCAGCAATCGCCACCCAATATGCTGATGGTCAGCCTGGCCCTGTTCCTGACCTACTTCGTGATGGAGCCCGTCTTCACCCAAGCCTATACCGAGGGGGTCGTCCCGCTGATGGAAGAACGGATTGAGGTCGAAGAGGCCTTCGACCGCGTCATTGCCCCCCTGCGGGACTTCATGGCCGCCCGGGTGGACCTGGCCACGTTGAGCGAACTCGCAGCATTGCGCCCGGATGTCGCGCCATCGGTGTCCCCGGACGAGGCACCGCTTTCGGTTCTGGTGCCATCGTTTCTTCTGTCCGAGATCGCGCGGGCGTTTCAGGTGGGCTTCCTGATCTTCCTGCCGTTCCTCATCATCGACCTCGTCGTGGCCGCGGTGCTGATGTCGATGGGCATGATGATGGTCCCGCCCGCCATCGTGTCGCTGCCGTTCAAGCTGGCCTTCTTCGTCGTGGCCGATGGTTGGGCGCTGATCGCCGCAAGTCTGGTGCGAGGATACAGCTAGGCACGAAAATCGCGCGGGACCCCCCTCGCGGTGCGGCGCAGGGTCGTGCTATCCCTTGTGGCATGACATCCATCGCCCCCCAGATACGCCCCAGTGCCGCGCCCGTGATTCGCCAGCTGGACGAAGCAGCGGTCAATCGCATCGCGGCTGGAGAGGTCGTGGAGCGGCCCGCCTCGGCCGTGAAGGAACTGGTGGAAAATGCCATCGACGCAGGCGCCACCCGGATCGAGATCACCATCTCCGACGGCGGCAAGACCTTGATCCGCGTCTCGGACGACGGCTGCGGCATAGCGCCCGGCGATCTGCCGCTGGCCCTGTCGCGCCATGCGACCTCCAAGATCGACGGCACCGACCTTCTGAACATCCATTCCTTCGGCTTCCGAGGCGAGGCATTGCCGTCGCTGGGGGCCGTGGGGCGGATGACGATCACCACGCGCTGCGGTGAGGAGGCGGCGACGATCCGGGTCGCGGGCGGCGTGATCGAACGCGCCAGACCCGCGGGCCATCCGAAGGGCACGCAGGTCGATCTGGCGGATCTGTTCTATGCCACGCCCGCGCGGCTGAAGTTCCTGCGCAGCGACCGGGCCGAAACCCAGGCCATCGCCGACACGATCAAGCGCCTGTCGATGGCAGAGCCTTTCGTCACCTTCGTGCTGCGCGACACATCGAAGGGCGACCCCCGCACCCTCTACCGCGCCGATGCGGAGACCGGGGATCTCTTCGACGCGCTGCACCGCCGGTTGCGCACGGCGCTGGGCCGCGACTTCGCGGACAACGCCCTTCGGCTCGACGCGGAGCGGGAGGGGATCCACCTGACCGGCTATACCGCGCTTCCGACCTATTCGAAGGGCGCCGCGGTCGCGCAGTACCTTTGCGTCAACGGTCGTCCCGTGCGCGACCGGATGCTGCTCGGGGCCTTGCGCGCGGCCTACATGGACGTGATGTCGCGCGACCGGCACCCGGTGGCCTGTCTCTTCGTCGATTGCGACCCCACGCTCGTCGACGTCAACGTCCACCCCGCCAAGTCGGAGGTCCGATTCCGCGACCCCGCGGCCGTGCGGGGCCTCATCGTCAGCGGCATCCGCCATGCGCTGGCCGAGGCCGGACATCGCACCTCCACCACCGTCAGCACCGCCACGCTGGGGGCCATGACCCCGGTGGTGGCGCCGCGGACCTACCAGATGGACCAGGCCTCGCGACCGGCTTCGCGATTCACGGCGCAAAGCATGACATTCCAGTCGGGCTTTGCAGAGAGCCCGTCGGCCCGGATCGAACCGGTCGGCGACACGTCCGAGGCGCCGGGCGACGAGACGCGGCCCTTGGGGGCCGCCCGCGCCCAACTGCACGAGAACTATATCCTGTCACAGACTGCCGAAGGGCTGGTGATCGTCGATGCCCACGCGGCGCACGAGCGGCTGGTCTACGAGCGGCTCAAGGGGCAGATGGACAGCGCGGGCGTCACGGCACAGGCCCTTCTGATCCCCGAGATCGTGGAGCTGACACCGACCGAGGCCGATCACCTCTTGTCCCATACCGAAGACCTTGCGCGACTGGGCCTCGGAATCGAGCCGTTCGGTCAGGGGGCCATCGCCGTGCGAGAGACCCCGGCGATCCTGGGCACCGTGGATGCCCGCCGCCTTGTGCTCGACGTGCTGGACGCGCTGTCGGACGGCGGCGACACCGCGCCGCTCAAGGCGCGCATCGACGCGATCCTGAGCCGCGTCGCCTGCCACGGATCGGTCCGTACCGGCCGGCGCATGTCCGCGCCCGAGATGAACGCGCTCCTGCGGGAGATGGAAGAGACGCCCAATGCGGGCCAGTGCAACCACGGGCGTCCCACGTCGGTCACCTTGTCGATGCGCGACATCGAACGGCTCTTCGGGCGCACATGATCGAGATCGGGAATATGCAGATCGCCACCGACGACCCTCGCTTATGGGCGGCTGTGCTGGGCGTCGTGCTGATCGCGGCGCTCTTCTGGCTGCTGATCGCGACGGGACGCCGCGCGAACCGCTCGGGGCAGGCGGTTGACGCGCTGGCAGGGCAGGTGGGGCAGCTTTCGGTCTTCATGCAGGACTTGGGTAGCAACCAGACCCGGTTGTCGGAGAATTTGCGCACCGTTGCGGACACGCAGGCCAGCGGCCAGACCCACGTCATCCAGACGATGGAGCGTCGCCTGTCCGAGGTCACGGCGCAGGTGGCCGACCGGCTGTCCGACACCAACGCCCGCGTCGCCCGCCAACTGGCCGAGACCAATACCCAGGTCGCGGAACGGCTGGCGGAAAACGCGCTCAAATCCGCGCGGACCCTGTCGGACATGCAGGAGCGGATGACCGAGACGCTCTCGGGCAGTTCCGAGAAATCGGCCAAGCAGCTGACGGAACTGCAGGAACGGCTCGCCACCATCGACCGCGCGCAAAGCAATATCGAGAAGCTGTCGGGCGACGTGCTGTCGCTGCAGGATATCCTGTCGAACAAGCAGACCCGCGGTGCCTTCGGTGAGATCCAGTTGACGGACATCGTCGGCAAGGCGCTGCCCAGCGACAGCTACACGTTGCAGGCGACGCTTTCCAACGGCAAGCGCGCGGATTGCCTCATCCACCTGCCGAACCCGCCGGGGCCCATCGTCGTCGACGCGAAATTCCCGCTGGAGGCCTACGAGACCCTCGCCCGTGCCGAAGGGCGCGCCGAACAGGAAGCGGCGCTCAAGCAGCTCGGCGCCGCCGTTCGCGTCCATATCAAGGCGATCACAGAGAAATACATCATCGAGGGAGAGACGGCGGACGGCGCGATCATGTTCCTGCCATCGGAGGCCGTCTACGCCGAGTTGCACGCACGCCTGCCGCAAGTGGTGCGCGAAGGTTTCGCGGCGCGGGTCTGGATCGTCTCTCCCACGACCTGCATGGCGACGCTGAATACCATGCGCGCGATCCTCAAGGACGCCCGGATGCGCGAACAGACCGGGGCGATCCGCAAGAGCCTGAAACAGCTGCACCGCGACGTCGAATTGATCGGCGAACGGGCGGGCAAGCTGGAAACTCACCTGCGACAGGCGAACGACGACGTCTCGGGGATCCTGACCGCCTCGACCCGGGCCGGCAAGCGCGCGGACCGGCTGGACAACTTCGATTTCGAGGAGTTGTCTGCCGGCGCGCCAGAGCCATTGCCTCTTGCCGATGCGGGTGCCAATGACACAGAGTGATCCCGATGCCAGACCAAGGAGCCTTCCGATGATCCCACGCCTTACCGTATTGTGCATGGGCCTTCTTGCGGCTTGCGCCACGGCCCCCGATCCGCGGCTGGGCGCGGGCCGGGTCGAGCAGGCGGGCATCGCCTTCGACGAGGCCTTCCGGGACACGCCCTTCGCTGACGGGGCGGCCATCCGCATCGTGGCGACCGACCCCGATCCGGTCCGCAACCTGCTGAGCTACGTGCTCGTCCCCTGCCGCGACGGTACGGCGATCTGCGGTGGCGACGCGAACGGTCCGGCAGGCACGATCGTGAATGTCGAAGGCAGGACCCGCATCACGGGCGCTTACCCGGGGGTGGACTTCTACCTCGATTCCCGGGGGTCGGGATATCTGACCCGCAACGGGGTGAACGTGCCACTCGCCTGGGACTGACCCTGCGACAATTCGGCCGCTGTCCCGCAACCGATCCGCGCTAGGTTCCGTGTCTTGGCCAGACCCAGACCGGAGACCATGATGCCATTCGACCGACCCATCGGGGCCACCCGCCGCGTTGCGGTGATCGGGGCCGGTATCTCCGGCATGGGGGCGGCCTACGCCCTGGCCACGGATCACCGTGTGGTCCTGTTCGAGGCCGAGCCGCGACTGGGCGGACATGCCCGCACCCGCATGGCCGGGCCCGATCGCGACACGCCCGTCGATACGGGGTTCATCGTCTACAACCGGGCGAATTATCCAAACCTCGTGCAGCTCTTCGACGACCTTGGTGTCGAGACCGTCCCAAGCAACATGAGTTTCGGCGCCTCCTTCGCAGGCGGGCGGCTGGAATACGCGCTGCATTCGCTCGACGCGCTCTTCGCGCAGCGGCGCAACGCGGTGAACCCGAAGTTCCTGCGCATGGTGCGCGACATCCTGCATTTCAACAAGTACGGGCTCGCGGCGGCAAAGGGAGGCTCCCTGACCGTGGGAGAGCTGATCGCCAAGCTTGGCCTGTCCGACTATTTCCGGGATCATTACCTGACGCCCTTCTCGGGTGCGATCTGGTCGACGCCGAAAGCCCGGATCCTCGACTTTCCGGCCGATGCCCTGTTGCGCTTCTTCGACAACCACGCGCTTCTGGGCACCTATGGCCAGCACCAGTGGTACACGGTGGCAGGCGGCAGCGCGCAATACGTGCGCAAGCTCGAGACGGCGATGACGGCGCGCGGGGTCGAACTGCGTCCGGGCACGCCGGTGCAGGGCGTGCGTCGAACGCCCGACGGGGTCGAGGTGCGGGGGCACGGTGACGAATGGGATGCCTTCGACGAGGTCGTCTTCGCCACCCATTCGGATGATACGCTGCATCTGCTGACGGACCCCAGCCCGGAGGAACGCGCGATGCTGGGAGCCGTGCGCTATCAGGGCAACCGGGTGGTGCTGCATTCCGATACCTCCGTCATGCCGAAGCGGCGCAAGGTCTGGGCTTCCTGGGTCTATACCGAAGCCGAAGACCGCGCTTCGGACCAGATCGACCTGACCTACTGGATGAATTCGCTGCAGCCTTGGCTGACGGGGGCGGACTACATGGTGACGCTCAACAGCGTGCGCCCGATCCGCGAGGACCTGATCTGGGACGAGACGAACCTGCGCCACCCCGTCTACGACGCCGACGCGCTGCAGGCGCAAAAGCGCGCACGGGCGACCAACGGCACCAACCGCACCTGGGTTTGCGGAGCATGGATGCGCAACGGTTTCCACGAGGATGGTCTGGCCAGTGCGCTCGACGTGGTGGCCGGGATCAACGCCACCCCCGCGCGGGTCGCGGCCGAGTGAGCGGCATCGAGCACGTCGCGGGAGAGACCTTCCACGCCCGCAAGGGGGCCGTGAAGAACGCCTTTCGCTACGGCATCGACTACGTGATGTGCGACATGGAGGCGGAGGTTCCGACCCCCGCACTCTTCGGGCGCAACCGGCGGGGGGTGATGTCGCTGTGGGATGCGGACCACGGCGGCGTCGTGAAGGACGGCCGCGGTGCAGCTTGGGTCCGCGAGGTCTTGGCGCGGACCCCGATGGAACGGATCGGGCGTCTGGTTCTGCTGGCCCAGCCGCGGGTCTTCGGTCACGTCTTCAATCCCGTGTCCTTCTGGCTGTGCCACGATCCCGAAGGCAACCTGCGCGTGGTCATCGCCGAAGTCGGCAACACCTTCGGGGATCGTCACTCCTACCTGTGCTACCACGACGACCTGTCGCCCATCACCGGCGAGGCGACCTTGCAGGCGCGCAAGGTGTTCCACGTCTCTCCGTTCCAGCCGATCGCGGGCGGCTACACCTTTCGCTTCGACATCACCGAGGCCCGGGTGGACATCCGCATCGACTACGGGCGCGAGGCGGGCGGGCTGATCGCCACGCTCACCGGGCCACGTGCGCCGCTGACCAACCGAAGCATCCTCGCGGCGCTGATCCGAAGGCCCTTCGGGTCGCGTCGTGTGCTCGCGCTGATCCACTGGCAAGCCGTCAAGCTTTGGGTCAAGCGCGCCACTTTCCGATCCTGGACCCCGCCGCCCGAGGACGAGGTCAGCCGGTGACGCGGCTTCCGGCCTTCGCGCTCTTCGCCGCCGTCATCAACGCGGCGGGGCTGCCGATCTACATCTACGCCCCGAAATACTATGCGGACACCTACGGGGTCAGCCTGACCGCGCTGGGCGCGGTGCTGGCGGCCCTGCGCCTGTTCGACGTGGTTCAGGACCCGGTACTGGGCTGGATCAGCGAGCGTCTGGACCGCGCGAAACCTGTCGTCGTGACAGCGGGGTCCGCGCTGCTGGCGCTGTCGATGCTGGGTCTCTTTGCGCTCGCGCCCCCTATCGCACCGCTATGGTGGTTCGCGATCACGATCACAGGGCTGTTCAGCGCCTTCAGCTTTCTGACCATCAACTTCTACGCCCAGGGCATTGCCAAGGCCGGGGCCGGAGACGACGGCCACGTCCGCCTTGCCGCCTGGCGCGAGACCGGGGCGCTACTGGGCATCTGTGCCGCCGCCATTGCGCCGACGCTGCTGATGGGGCAGGTGAAGTCCCCCTTCGCGACCTTCGCGCTGGGCTTCGCGTCCCTCACGGCCATCGCGGCGCTCTTGATGTGGCCCGAATGGAAAGCCCGCACGCAGGCGGAGGCGACGCCGATCCGCACGATCCTGTCGGACCACGTCACGCGCCGCCTGCTGGTGCTGGCGCTGGTAAACGCCACCCCGCTGGCGGTGTCCTCGACCCTGTTCCTGTTCTTCGTCGATGCGCGCTTGCAGGCCCCGGGATGGGAAGGACCCTTGCTGGTCCTGTTCTTCCTGGCCGCCGCGGTATCCTCGCCGGCATGGTCCGCCGCCGCCCGGCGCTTCGGCGCGAAACCTGTCCTGTTGCTGGCGATGGTCGCGGCCGTGCTGTCGTTCGGCTTCACCCTCACGCTGGGGGCGGGGGACGAGCTCGCCTTCGCAGTCGTCTGCGTGGCGTCCGGCGCCACGATCGGCGCGGACCTCACGCTGCTGCCGGCGATGTTCGCGCGGCGCATGGCCAAGGTCTCGCCCAAAGGGGGGCAGGGTTTCGGGCTCTGGAGTCTCGTGAACAAGCTGACGTTGGCTTTCGCCGCCGCGGTCCTGCTGCCGGTTCTGGAACAGGCGGGATTCCGGTCGGGTGCGCCAAGCAATCCCCAGGCGGCCCTGTCTCTTCTGACGGGACTATACGCGGGGCTTCCCTGCGCGCTGAAACTCGCCGCGATCTGGCTTCTGTCCAACCTGTCCCTTGAGGAGCCGGTCGCGCCCGCTACCTGACCGGGAAGGAGAAGGAGATCGGCATGAGCGATTGGCAAGGCAAGCGGTACTGGTTGGTGGGTGCGTCGGAAGGACTGGGCCGCGCGCTGGCGCATCAGCTTTCAAAGGTCGGGGCGGAAGTCATCGTCTCTGCCCGGTCCGAAGATCGCCTGAAGGACCTCGTGGCCGAGCTGCCGGGAAAGGCCAGTTACCAGACCGTCGACGTGTCGGATCCCGAGGCGGTGAAAGGGGCCTACGAGGCCGTGGGCCGGATCGATGGAATGGTCTACCTCGCCGGGGCCTACTGGCCGATGCCGGCGACCGAGTGGGACGCCGAGAAGGCCGACACGATGACGATCGTGAACTATCTGGGCGCGCAGCGATGCGTGGGTGCCGTGATCGGCGACATGGTCGCCCGCGACGCGGGCCATGTCGTGCTGACCTCTTCTCTGACCGCATACCGGGGTCTGCCGGGATCGATCGGTTACACATCATCGAAGGCCGCGATCCTGTCGTTGGCCGAATGCCTTTACGCCGATCTGCGCAAGACGGGCATCAAGGTTCAGGTGGCCAACCCCGGCTTCGTCAGGACCCGCCTGACCGACAAGAACGATTTCGAGATGCCGCAGATCATGGAACCCGAAGCCGCCGCGCGCGAGATATTCGAACTGATGGACAGCCACGCGTTCAAGAAGACGTTTCCGCGCCTGTTGGGATCGGCGTTCCGGCTGGGTCAGTTTTTGCCGGACGCGCTCTACTATCCGATCTTCGGTCGCTGACCGATCCGGCCCGGTCGTCGTGTCAGAGACACGCCCGCTGCCGATCTTGCGCAAAGATGCGACCCGCGCCACATTTTCGTCCAGATTTCCGGCCCCGATCGGGACATGGGATTCTTCATCAGACGCGCGCTCGTTCCCCTGATTTTCGCCGGACCGCTGTTTCTGGGCTTGCCAATGGGCAGCGGGATCGCGGCGGCGGCGGGAGCCATCGTCGCGGTTGCAGTGATCGTACCGCTCGCCGTGATCCTGGGCATGGCGCCGCTGCACGCGGTGGTACGTCTGCCAAAATGGCTTCTGCGCGCGCTCATCGGGCGTTAGGGCCGAACCGAGGGTCCCGCCCTTACGCCAAAGCTCACACCGGGTTGTAGCGCTGATGCGCGGGATCGTAAGCCTCCAGCGTGCCTTCGCCGATGTCGTTCCACAGCCCGTGCAGGGAAAGCGTGCCGGTCTCGACCGCGTCGCGCACGAAGGGGAAGGTCATCAGGTTTTCCAGGCTGACGATGACCGCCTCCTTTTCCAGCGCCCGGGTGCGGGTCTCGTCATCGCCTTCCGGCAGACGTTCGAACCCGGGGCGCAGCATGTCCATCCAGCGCCCGACGAAACTGGATTTCTGCTCCAGTTCCGGCGCGTGGCCCGCGCACATGTCATAGCAGCCCTTCACGCCGCCGCAGCCGGAATGCCCCATCACCACCAGATGCGCGACGCGAAGCGCGGTCACCGCGTATTCCACCGCCGCAGAGGTGCCGTGGTAGTCCCCGTCGGGATTGTAGGGCGGCACGAGGTTGGCGATGTTGCGGTGAATGAAGAACTCGCCCTGGTCCGCTCCGAAGATCGACGTCACGTGCACGCGGCTGTCGCAGCAGGAGATCACCATGGCCCGCGGCCGCTGTCCCTCGTTCGCGAGTCGGCGGTACCAAGCCTGGTTTTCGGCGTAGGTGGTCGCGTTCCAGCCGTAGTAGCGCTTGACCAGGTACTCTGGCAGGGGTTTTGCGAACTGCATGTCGGACACTCCTTTTGGACCGCTTCCAAGATTAAGCGGTTCTTGGTTTTGATTCGAGGTGTTTTCGCGCGCGCTTCAACGATTTCGGAACGTCTTGGCCTCATATCACGCGGCGTGTCTTGATGAGGGAACGCTCCGCGATGTCTGCCGTCACCGTCTTGCAATGCGCTGTCGATGCGCGGTGCGATCCGTCCTGCCTCAGCCGGATCTACGAGACGCTGGGCGACGAGAAGGGGGAACAGGCGATTTGCCGTACGCTTGGCAAGCTGGCGGTGCATCTCAGCGCGATCCAGAGCCTGCGGGATGTGGGAGCGGGCAAAGAGATCGCCACCCAAGCCGGGAGCATGTCAGCCTTGGCCCGGGAGATCGGCTTGCTCGAGGTCTCGGAGGCCGCGGACCACGTTCGCACCTGTGCCGAACAGAACGAGGATATCGCGCTCGAAGCGACTCTCGCCAGGCTCGAACGGGGGTTCGACGTGGCGGTCGGACTGGTCTGGGACCTGCGCGCAACCCCGGTTTGAGCCGGACCGGCCGGTGCCAGGCCCGCCGCTCGGTCGCCGACGATGTTGGCACGGGCGTCCGACCTCAGGCGCCGCGCCCGATCCGCGGTTCGGTGCCCGCCCGCAGTCGCGCGATATTGGCGCGGTGGCGCCAGAAGATTACCACCGCCAGCACGACCGACAGGGCAACGCACTCCCGGGCCCCGAGCAGCATCAGGACCGGCGGCGTCAGCGCCGCAGCGACAAGGGCCGCGAGGGATGAAATCTTCGAAAGTTTCGCCGTTGCCGCCCAAATCGCGCAGGCGATCACCCCCGCGATGGGCGCGAGCACCAGCACGAGGCCAAGGAACGTGGCGACCCCCTTGCCGCCGCGGAAACCAAGCCAGACGGGATAGCAATGTCCAAGGAAGGCCGCGAGGGCCGCGATCTGCCCGGCAACCTCGCCCGCCATCCGCCAGGCCAGGACAACCGCGATCACGCCCTTCAGCGCGTCGCCCAGAAGCGTGATCAGGGCGGCTGTCTTGCTGCCGGTGCGTAGCACGTTGGTGGCCCCGGTGTTGCCGGACCCGATGGTGCGCAGATTGCCAAGCCCCATCGCGCGGGCTGCCAGAACGCCGGTCGGGATCGATCCCAGAAGATAGCCGATCACGGCCCAAAGCAGCAGGACGGTGACGGGGCTGGTGAACTCAGGCATCGGTGCCTCCGAAGATGCGGGCGCCGTCGACCCAGGTGCCCAGCACGCGGCCTTGCAGGCGCGCGCCGTCGAAGGGCGTGTTCTTGGATTTCGAGCGCAGCGTCTCGCGGTCGAGCACGAAGGGGGCGTCGGGATCGAACAGGATCAGATCGGCCGGGGCCCCCGCGCACAGACGTCCCGCGTCGAGGCCCAGCCGCCGGGCGGGGTTCAGCGACATGGCTCTGAACAGGCGCGGCAGGCTGACGCCTTCGTGCACAAGCCGCATGGCGGCAGGCAGCAGCGTCTCGAGCGCGACGGCGCCGGAGGCCGCGTCCTCGAAGGGCAGGCGTTTCGATTCCTCGTCCTGCGGCGTGTGCATCGAGCTCACGATATCGATCAGACCCTCGGCCAGGGCGGCGACAACGGCGCGGCGATCATCCTCCGCGCGCAGGGGCGGCTTGAGCTTGAAGAAGGTCCGGTAGTCGGCCACGTCCAGATCGTTCAGCGTCAGATGATGGATCGATGCCCCGGCGGTGATGTCCAGCCCGTTGCGCTTGGCGCGCTCCAGCGAGGGCAGGGCGCGGGCGGTGGTGATCTGGTCAGCGTGATAACGCGCGCCCGTCATCTCGAGCAGGGAGATATCGCGGTCCAGCGCCATCCGCTCGGCCATGGGGGACACGCCCGGCAGCCCGCGGAGAGAGGCGAACTTGCCCGACGTGACCGCGGCCCCGGCGGAAAGGATGGGTTCCTGCACGTGACCGATCACCAGCGCATCCATCGCGCGGGCGTAGGTCAGTGCCCGGGCCAGCACCTTGGTGTCCGTCACGACCCGGTCGCAGTCCGAGAACGCGACGGCGCCCGCGTCCTGAAGCAGCCCGATCTCGGTCATCTCGCGCCCCGCGCGGCCCTTGGTGAGGGCGGCCATGGGCAGGACGTGCACCGCGGCATCGGCGGCGGCGCGGCGGGCGACGAATTCCAGGATTTCGGGCGTGTCGATGGCGGGGTCGGTGTCGGGCCGCGTCACGATGGTGGTGACACCGCCCGCCGCCGCGGCGCGCCCGGCGGAGCGGAAGGATTCCTTGTGCCGCTCTCCGGGCTCGGAGACCTTCACCCCGATGTCGATCAATCCCGGCCCCAGGCAGGCGCCGCCGCAGTCGATCACCCTGGCGTCCGGCGGGGCCTCGGCGTCGCGGGCGGTGATGATCCCGTCTTCGACCGTCAGGGTCCCGGTTTCTTCGGTCAGGGCAATGGGGTCGATCAGGCGGGCTTTGATGAAATGGGTGGCGCTCATGCCGCCGGTGTAGGCAGGCAGGCGAGGCGGGTCAATCGCAGCGCGGCGGCCCAGGGTCAATGGATCCCGACCCTAGCCCATGGCGGCGTCGAAGACCGCCTTCGCGCGCGCCCAGACCGCGCCTTGGGGCAGCGTCGCGAGATGCGGCAGCAACTGCCCGGCGAAATCGCGGCTGCTCTCGAGCGGCATGAGCGAGGGGAGGTTGTCGATTGCGGTGACGTCGAGCGGCGGCGTGTCGTGGACCCGCAGGGCCGGTGCGTCCCAGTCGGTCGTGCGGTCGTAGACCTTGATCGGCGAGAAATCAGAGGTCGGATCGCAGGCGATGTCGCCGATCACGCTCAACCGCCGCGCCGCGACCTTGGAAGAGGCGGGCACGAAGACCGGCGTACCGGGCCGCGCGAGGATGCAGTTCAGGAACAGGTCGTGCGACAGGATCTCGGGGAAGGGGCCGCCATGCGCGGTCTCCTCGACATCCCAGAGCGTCGTAGCCACGCCCATCTCTCGGCAAAGGTCGGCCGCCCCGGTGCCGACGCGCCCCTTCGCGCCGACGATCAGCGCCGTGGGGCGCTGGGTGCCCAAGCGTACCAGATCGGCTTGCAGGTCCCCGACCAGGTGGGCGGCGGAGGGCACCGTTTGCACCGGGCCCGCGATCTCTCCGCGCTGCTGGGCGATCCAGCACCTCAGCGACACCGCGGCACCCGCGAACCCCGCCCAGTACCCGAAAGCTGCCACGCGGCGACCTTCGGCATCGGTCAGGTATTCGAGATCCAGCAAGGTCCCGCCACCCGCCCGGAACCGCTCGAGCAGCCGCACGCCGTCGGGCTGGCCCTTGTAGGCATGGCCGAACATGATGTGGCGGTGGGTGAGGGGAGTACCGTCGTCCGGCAGTTCCTTGAGGCCGAAGATGATCGCCTCGTCGGGGGCGGAGGTCCAGGATCCGCCGCGCGCAACTTCGGCGCCCGCGCGGGCGTAGTCTTCCGTCGGCACGACGCGATCGCCGGAGTCCTCGATCGTGACGGTAAAGCCCGCCCGCCGCAGCTGCGCCACACCGTCCGGCATGATGCCGACTCTCGCCTCGTGAGCGCGCGGTTCGGCCCGGATCCACAGGTGCGGCATGACGCGTCCTTTCAGTAGAATGTCCGGTCGTCCGCCCTGTCGGCGGAATCGAGGTGCGGCGTGCCGTTGAAACTGACCAGGAGCGGCCCGTGTTCCATCACGCGGATCCGGTGGACCGAGGTGTTGAAGATCGGCAGGGCGATCCGCGCCATCTGCGGAATATCCAGCCCCAGGATATCCGAGATCGCCTGGGCGATGATCCCGCCCGAGCTTACGCAGAGCACCCGTTTGCCGGGTTGCGCTGCCATGGCCATGACGTCCCGGACGCGGTCGGTGAAGGCGGCGTAGGTCTCGGGGCCGCCGATCTCTCCGGCACGCCAGGCGGTCAGGGTGGCGGGGAAATGGGTGACGAAATCCTCGGGGTCGTGCCGGGCCGTGCCGTGCACGCGGCTCATCTCGTCGGTGAGGTCGTAGTAGGCGATCTCGTTGAGGCGCGCATCGCGCTCCGCGTCGGGGTATCCGAGGTTGGTCAGCGTCTCGCGCTGGCGGCGCAGGGTACCCGACAGGACGACGTCGTAGGGCCGGTCGTGCGCCCGCATCCACGCGCCCAGCCATTCGGCCTGCCTGTGCCCCAGTTCCGACAGCCGGTCGTAATCGGCCTCGTTCGTCGCCGCGGAGTTCGCCTGTCCATGCCGGACCAATGTGATTTCGCCCATCTCGGCCTCCTCTTCGTCGGGGTGGGGGTAGGCGGTCGCGCCGGGTTTGGCAACGGCTGGAGGGGTAGAGAGTGCGGGAGCCTCCGGCGGGCGTATCTGTCGAAAAAGCGAGGAGGGGGCGCGCGCGCTTGTTAACCGATTCTTCATGTGGGATGAGACAGGCTCGCACGATGTGGGGAACGGGAATGGACGCGGCACGGATCCTGCGGGACGTCTTTGGTTTCGACGGGTTCCGGCCCGGACAGGAAGAGATCGTCGATGCCGTGGCCGCCGGGCGCAACACGCTAGCGATCATGCCGACGGGGGGCGGCAAGTCCTTGTGTTTCCAACTGCCCGCGCTGGTGCGGGGCGGTGTGACGGTGGTGATCTCTCCACTCATCGCGCTGATGCGCGACCAGGTGCGCGGATTGAGCGAGGCCGGGGTTGCGGCGGGCGCCTTGACTTCAGGCAATACCGAGGAGGAGACCGACTCCGTCTGGACGGGCTTGACCGACGGCACGTTGAAGCTGCTCTACATGGCGCCCGAGCGGCTCGCCTCGTACGGCACTCAGCGGATGCTGCAACAGGCGGGCGTCGGCCTCATCGCCGTGGACGAGGCCCATTGCGTCAGCCAGTGGGGTCACGATTTCCGCCCGGACTACTTGCGGATCGGGGAATTGCGCCGCGCATTGGACGTGCCTTTGGCCGCATTCACCGCAACGGCCGACGCCGAGACGCGGGCGGAGATCGTCGAGAAGCTCTTCGACGGCGTGCAGCCCGAAACCTTTCTTCGCGGTTTCGACCGGCCCAACATCCACCTCGCCTTCGCCGTCAAGGACAGTCCGCGCAGCCAGATCCTGAGCTTCGCGAAAGAGCGCAAGGGCCAGTCCGGCATCGTCTACTGCGGGACGCGTGCGAAGACGCAAACCCTTGCGCAGGCCCTTGGGCAGGCAGGCCATTCGGCCTGTGCCTACCACGGCGGAATGGAGGCCGAGGCGCGCCGCGACATCGAGCGCCGTTTCCAGCAAGAGGACGGGCTGATCGTCTGCGCCACGATCGCCTTCGGCATGGGGATCGACAAGCCCGACATCCGCTGGGTCGCCCACGCCGACCTGCCGAAATCCATCGAGAGCTATTACCAGGAAATCGGGCGCGCGGGCCGCGACGGCGCGCCCGCCGAGACCCTGACGCTCTACGGGGCCGACGACGTGCGCTTCAGGCGGACCCAGATCGACGAGGGGCTGGCGCCGCCGGAACGCCGCAGCGCCGATCACGGGCGGCTCAACGCGCTGCTGGGGCTGGCCGAGGCCCAGGCCTGCCGGCGACAGAACCTGTTGCGCTACTTCGGCGAAGACCCCGTGCCCTGCGGCAACTGCGACCTTTGCGACGCCCCGCCGGAGACCTTCGACGCTACGACGCCCGTGCGCATGGCCTTGTCGGCGGCACTGCGAACGGATGAATCCTTCGGCGCCGGCCACCTCATCGACATCGTCATGGGTGCCGACACCGCCAAGATCCGCGAGCGGGGCCACGACGCGCTGCCGACATACGGCGTGGGCCGCGAGTGGTCCAAACGCCAGTGGCAGGCGATCTTTCGCCAGATGATGGGCCTCGACCTCGTCCGCCCCGACCCAGAACGCCACGGCGCCCTGCGCATGACCGAGGCGGCCCGCCCGATCCTGCGGGGCGAGGCGCAGATCACCCTGCGACGCGACACGGTGCAGAACGCGAAGTTCAGCCCCGCCGTGCGGCAGATGGTGTCAGAGGAAAACGCGCCGCTGATGTCGGCGCTGAAGGCCAAGCGCCGCGCCTTGGCAGAGGCCGCGGGCGGTCCTGCCTACATCATCTTCAATGACAAGACGCTGGTGGAGATGGCGGAAACCAAGCCCAGCACGCTTGACCAGATGGCGCGCATCGGCGGCGTCGGGGCTACCAAGCTCGAAAAGTACGGCCGCGCCTTTTTGGAGGTCATCGCAGGGGCCGTGGAAGAGGTTCACCCCGCCCGGATGAAACTGGCGGGCCGCTCGGAAGGGGAAGTCTACGATCGCCTGATGGCGGTACAGGCCGACCTGGCGCGCGGCCCGATCGGCACCGACAAGCCCATGTCTTGCACCGCCGCCCAGCTTGCCAAGGTGGCGAAACTGCGTGACGCCGACGCGGCCGCGGTCGAACGCATCCTCGGACCGCGCCATGCCGAACGATTTTCGGATGCATTCCTCGCGGTTCTGAACGCTTCATGAGGCACCGTTTCGCGCGGCTTCATCTGGCCAGGTAAACTCCCGCCGGAGGCTCCCGCACCCTCCAGCCGCGGAACACTTTGAAGCTTCGTGTAACCTCTCCGCATGCTGGCTCGTCCGTCCGGTCTGCGTTAGAGACAAATGACCTAATTGGAGGCCCCATGCTCGTCACCATCTCCCCCGCCAAGTCGCTCGACCTGAGCCCCGTCGATATCCGGATGACCGAACCGGCCTTCAAGGCCGACGCCATCCGGCTGGCAAAGACCATGCGGGGTCAGACCTTGGCTGACCTCAAGGGGCTGATGGGCCTTTCCGACGACCTGGCGCGGCTGAACCGCGATCGGTTTCGTGACTTTGCCGAGGATCCGGACCCCGAGGCCACGCGTCCCGCCGCCTTCGCCTTCGACGGGGATACCTACAAGGGGCTCGAGGCGCGTACGCTCGAGCCCGACGATTTGGCCTACGCGCAGGATCATCTGTGCATCCTCTCGGGGCTCTACGGGATATTGCGGCCCTGCGACGCGATCCAGCCCTACCGGCTGGAGATGGGCAGCCGCCTCAAGACCCGGCGCGGAAAGACGCTGACCGACTATTGGGGCGATACTCTAGCGAAGGCGCTGAACCGGCAGGCCGGGGACCTCGGCACCGACACGCTGATCAATTGCGCCAGCCAGGAATATTTCTCTGCCGTGGACCGGCCGGCCTTGAAACTGCGCGTCGTTACCCCCCGGTTCCTGGAGGTGAAGGACGACCGCCCGCGCATGGTGTCCTTCTTCGCCAAACGGGCACGGGGCGCCATGGCCCGGTTCATCGTCACGCACCGCCTTTCCGACCCCGAAGAGCTGGCCGTGTTCACCACCGGCGGCTATGCCTTCGCGCCCGACCTGTCGGAGCCGGACCAGCCGACCTTCCTGCGCCCCTACCCGTCGCAATCGTGAGCCGTCCCGACGTTTTGGCGGCGTGACGCGGACGGCGCCGGACGCTAGGTTGCGGTCGACACCACCGGGAGGCCGCAGCATGTCCGACACGATCACCTTCACCCTCGACGGTCAGTCTGTCGACGCCGCCCCCGGCCAGACCATCTGGGAGGTCGCGCATGGGCGCGGGCTCGTGATCCCGCATCTATGCTTCAAGGACGCGGCCTCCTACCGGCCTGACGGCAATTGCCGCGCCTGCATGGTCGCGGTGGAAGGGGAGCGGAACCTCGTCGCCTCCTGCCTGCGCACGCCCACCCCGGGGATGGTCGTCACCACCGACCAGCCGCGCGAACGCCAGGCCCGCAAGATGGTCATGGAACTGCTCGTCGCGGATCACCCGGAGGAAGACCGCGCCCACGACAAGTCGAGCCACATGCGCGAGATGGCCGATCTGACGGGGGTCACGACCTCCCGCTTTCCGGCCAAGCAGGCGGATCATGTTCCGCTGCTCGACGACAGCCACGTGGCGATGCGCGTGAATCTCGATGCCTGTATCCAGTGCAACCTGTGCGTCCGCGCCTGCCGCGAAGTCCAGGTCAACGACGTGATCGGCATGGCCTACCGCGGTCACGATGCCTACCCGGTCTTCGACCTCGATGATCCGATGGGGGCCTCGACCTGTGTCGCCTGTGGCGAATGCGTGCAAGCCTGTCCAACGGGTGCCCTGATGGAAGCCAGCGTGCTGGATGCGGAGCAGGTCGGCGACAGCAAGGATTTCGACGAGGAGGTTGCCAGCGTCTGCCCCTTCTGCGGCGTGGGCTGCCAGATCAGCCTCAAGGTCAAGGACGGCAAGATCAAATACGTCGACGGCATCGACGGCCCCGCGAATGAAAATCGCCTCTGCGTGAAGGGCCGCTTCGGGTTCGATTACATCGAGCATCCGCATCGCCTCACCAAGCCGCTCATTCGGCGTGACGATGCGCCCGCCAAGGGGCTCAACGTCGATCCCGCCGATTACGCGGACGTCTTCCGCGAAGCCTCCTGGGAGGAGGCGATGGAGGTCGCGGCGAAGGGTCTGACCCGGCTGCGCGACTCCGAAGGCGGCGAGCGGATCGCGGGCTTCGGTTCGGCCAAGTGCACGAACGAGGAAGCCTATCTCTTCCAGAAGCTGATCCGCGAAGGGTTCGGCCACAACAACGTGGATCACTGCACCCGTCTGTGCCATGCAAGTTCCGTCGCCGCCTTGATGGAAAACGTGGGCTCCGGCGCCGTCACCGCGACCTTCAACGAGATCGAGAACGCGGACGTCGCCATCATCATCGGTGCCAACCCGATCGAGAACCACCCCGTCGCCGCGACCTACTTCAAGCAGTTCGCCAAGCGCGGCGGCAAGCTGATCGTCATGGACCCCCGGGGCCAGGCCCTGTCGCGGCATGCCAGCCACATGCTGCAGTTCAAGCCGGGCACCGACGTGGCGATGCTCAACGCGATCTGCAACGTGATCGTGGAGGAGGGCCTCTACGACCAGCAGTACATCGACGGCTATACCGAGAACTGGGACAACGAGCGCGAACACCTGCGCCGTTTCACGCCCGAGAAGATGGCGGAGGTCTGCGGCATCGACGCGGACACCCTGCGCGACGTCGCCCGCACCTTCGCCGGGGCGCAAGCTGCGATGATCTTCTGGGGCATGGGCGTCAGCCAGCACACCTACGGCACCGACAACTCGCGCTGCCTCATCAGTCTCGCGCTGATGACCGGCCAGATCGGACGACCGGGCACCGGGCTGCACCCGCTGCGGGGCCAGAACAACGTGCAGGGCGCCTCCGACGCGGGCCTGATCCCGATGTATCTGCCCGACTACCAGTCGGTCACCGAAGAGGACATCCGCTTCAGCTTCCAGGAAGTCTGGGGCAACGACCGCATCAACCCCGAACGGGGCCTGACCGTGACCGAGATCCTCGAGGCCGTGCACGCGGGCAAGATCAAGGGCATGTTCATCCAGGGCGAGAACCCGGCGATGTCGGACCCCGACCTCGATCACGCACGAGGGGCACTGGCGAAGCTCGAGCATCTGGTGGTGCAGGACATCTTCCTGACGGAGACGGCGAACTACGCCGACGTGATCCTGCCCGCCTCGGCCTTCGCCGAGAAGACCGGCACCGTCACCAACACCAACCGGCAGGTCCAGATGGGACGCCCCGCGGTCGCACCGCCGGGCGAGGCGCGCGAGGATTGGGCGATCCTGATCGATCTGGGCCAGCGCATCGGCCTGAACTGGACCTACGAGCACCCCCGCGACGTCTTTACCGAGATGACGCGCGTCATGGCCTCTTTCGATCACATCACCTGGGAGCGTCTGGAGCGCGAGGCCGTCACCTATCCCGTGAAGGGTCCCGATGTGCCCGGGGATTCGATCATGTTCTCGGATGGGTTCCCGCGCAGCAGCGGGCGCGCCAAGTTCACGCCCGCCGAGGTCATCGCCCCCGACGAGACACCGGATGCGGAATATCCGCTCGTGCTGACCACGGGCCGTCAGCTCGAACATTGGCACACCGGTTCGATGACCCGCCGGGCCAGCGTGCTGGACGCGGTGGAGCCGCAGGCGAATTGCTCGATGCACCCGCATACGCTGCGCGATCTCGGCGTGGAGCCGGGAGGTGCCGTGCGGCTGATCACGCGGCGGGGGAACGTCACGCTGATGGCCCGGGCCGACCGGGCCGTGGCGCGCGACATGGTCTTCCTGCCGTTCGCCTATGTCGAGGCGGCGGCCAACATCCTGACCAACCCCGCGGTCGATCCCTACGGCAAGATTCCGGAGTTCAAGTACGCCGCAGTGCGGGTGGAGAGGGCGGATCAGGACACGATCGCTGCGCAGTAGGAAAAACTTGTTCCATCACAATACCGATACGCCCTCAATTTTTTGGCTCACGTGCGCGTGACGGTGGTTAAGATATTGTAGTGGATGAACCTTTTGGTTTTTGCCGCAATGCGGCGTCGCATTTCGGTTACACTACGGGGCCCGGCGCAGGAAAACCGGTCTGCGCCACTCGAACTTTCCGCCGAGATTGCCATTTACCCCTTACACCCGCCGGATGCGGGCCATGAAAGGACAAGCCATGAAAAAACTGAACCTCTTCGTCGCCGCTGCCGCTGCCTCGATGATCGCCGGTGCTGCTGCTGCCCAGACCACCGTGTTCCAGAACGAAGACGCCGCCAACGACGCCGTCGACGACCTGCAGGAGCAGATCGCCGAGGATGCCGAGCGTGACATCGGCCGCTTCGGCAACGAAGGCCGCGTCATCGGCACCTATGGTTCGGTCGCCCTGCGCGCCACCGGTTCCAGCACCGACGAAGGTGACACCTCCAACGTCGGCGTCGGCCTGCGTTACGGCACCTTCGACGGCGTGAACGGCATCGACGTGTCGGCCAAGTACGACTACGCGGACGACGACGGCGACGAGCTGACGAACCGCCTGCTGATGGGCGCCGACTACCGCCGCGATCTGACCCCCGCCTACTTCGCCTACGGCAAGCTGGATGCGGTTCTCGATCGTGCGGCAGAACTGCCCGAGAGCTACGAGACGGACGTCTTCGTCGGCGTGGGCCTGGGCTACCGGGTTCTGAACGACGGCATCAACCAGTGGTCCATCCAGGCTGGCCCCGGCTACCGTTACGCCGAGCAGGTCGACGGCACCACGATCGATGAAGTCGCAGGCTCCGTGTCCTCGAACTACTACCGGTCGCTGTCGGACCTGTCCTACGTCACCAACGACACGGACGTGATCTTCTCGGACATCGGCACCCAGGTGCAGAACGAGCTGGCGCTGAACGTCGCGATGACCAGCGACCTGTCGCTGCGCACGTCGCTGACCACGATCTACAACGACGATTCTGACGACAGCTTCTCCGATGCGGACAACACGCTGGGCGTGTCGGTCGTCTACAACTTCAACTGATATCCTCGGATTGCATTCCCGATCACGTCAGTGAAGCAGGGGCGGTCGCGCAAGCGGTCGCCCTTTGTCGTTGTCGCAGGCCACGAGAAAAAGTTTGACCCGTCGAGGGAGTTCCCGCCATCATGATCCGGCAATGGGCCGGTTTCGGCCCATGACGGCCCGCGCGGCCGGACCTTGGGAGGGGTTCTTGCATGACGGCGATCGCCCTGGGCGACGATGTGCGATCCGTGCCGCATCTGCTGGCACGCAACGTGGCGCGGCACGCGGCGAAACCCGCCTACCGCGAGAAGGAATTCGGTATCTGGCAAAGCTGGAGCTGGGCCGAAGCTGCCGATGAAATCGATGCCTTGGCCATGGGGCTTCTGGCCCTCGGCGCCGACCGCGGGGATCATGTTGCAATCACCGGTCGCAACCGTCCGGCGCTTTACTGGGCGATGGTGGCGGCGCAGAAGATCGGGTGCATTCCCGTCCCGCTCTACCAGGATGCCGCGGTCGAGGAGATCGCCTACGCGCTCGAGCATTCCGGCGCGCGGTTCGCCGTCGCGGGCGACCAAGAGATGGTCGACAAGCTGATCGACGCGCAAGCTGACGGGGCTGCCCTTCACCATGTGATCTACGTCGATCCGCGCGGGTTGCGTCGCTACGACCACACCGCGATGTCGAGCCTTGCAGATGTGCAGGCCAAAGGTCGGGCCAGCAATACCCGTGCCGAGATGGAGGCGCGCACCCAGGCCCTCACGCTCGAGAGCACATGCGTCATGCTCTACACCTCGGGCACCACGGGTCGGCCCAAGGGCGTGGTCCTGTCGAATTACAACGTGATCGCCACCTCGAAGAGCACCGCCGAATTCGACGACCTGCGCGCGGGCGACGAGGTGCTGGCCTATCTGCCGATGGCCTGGGTCGGCGATTTCATCTTTTCCATCGGGCAGGCGATGTGGACGGGGTTCTGCGTGAACTGCCCCGAAAGCCCCGACACGATGCTGACCGACCTGCGCGAGATCGGTCCGACCTATTTCTTCGCGCCGCCGCGGGTGTTCGAAGGTCAGCTGACAACCGTGATGATCCGGATGGAGGATGCGGGACGGGTCAAGAAATGGCTGTTCGATCACTTCATGGCGCACGCCCGCCGCACAGGCCCCGCGTTGCTGGACGGCGAGCGGGTCGGTGCATTGGACCAACTGCGCTACCGGTTGGGGGATTTGCTGGTCTATGGTCCGCTCAAGAACACGCTGGGCCTGTCCCGCGTGCGCGTGGGCTACACCGCCGGTGAGGCGATCGGGCCGGAAATCTTCGACTTCTACCGCTCGCTGGGGATCAACCTCAAGCAGCTCTACGGTCAGACCGAGGCGACCGTGTTCATCACCCAGCAACCCGACGGTCAGGTCCGCTCCGACACCGTGGGCGTGCCGTCGCCAGGGGTGGAAATCCGCATCGCCGACAGTGGAGAGGTCTTCTACCGCTCCCCCGGCACTTTCGTGGAATACTACAAGAATGCGGACAGCACCGCCTCGACAAAGGACCCTGAGGGCTGGGTCGCGACCGGGGACGCCGGCTTCATCGAGGAACGCTCAGGCCATCTGCGGATCATCGACCGTGCCAAGGACGTGGGCAAGATGTCGGGTGGCGAGATGTTCGCGCCCAAGTACGTCGAGAACAAGCTGAAGTTCTACCCCAACATCCTCGAAGCGGTGGTCTTCGGCGCGGGCCGAGATCGCTGCGTGGCCTTCATCAACATCGACCTCAACGCCGTGGGCAACTGGGCGGAGCGCAACAACATCGCCTATTCCTCTTACCAGGAACTGTCGCAGCACCCCCGCGTGCTGGCCCAGATCGAAGAACACGTGAACGCGGTCAACGAAAGCGTGGCCGAGGACCCGATGCTTGCCGCCTGCCAGATCCACCGCTTTCTGGTGCTGCACAAGGAGCTCGACGCCGACGATGGAGAGATGACCCGCACCCGCAAGGTCCGCCGTGCCGTGGTCGGCGACAAGTTCGCCGATCTGGTGGGCGCGCTCTACGACGGGTCCGACACGATCTATACCGAGACCGAAGTCACCTACGAGGACGGTCGCAAGGGCAAGTTGCGCGCAACGCTCGATATCCGGGACGCCAAGGTGGTTCCGGTCGAAGGCCGCCGGATGGAGGCCGCGGAATGACGGGACGACGCTCTTTCCGCTGCGCGGAAAAACGCCCCGCCCGCCATCCCCTGCGGTCGCGCGCCGCCGCGCCTGTCGCAAGGGCTGGAAGGTGCGGGACGCCTCGCCGGCGGGGCAGATATTTTCGGCCAGAAGAAGTCAGGGGTCACGCGTGAAGGATACCGTTGAGCCTTATGTGACCCAGGACGGTCGTGCCATCGGCGGCATGCTGATGCACCTGCGCGGGATCACCCTGCGGTTCGGCGGGGTCGAGGCGATCAAGAACATCTCGTTCGATATCCGGCAAGGCGAGATCCGCGCGATCATCGGGCCGAACGGCGCGGGCAAGTCCTCAATGCTGAACGTGATCTCGGGGTTCTACAACCCGCAGGAAGGCGAGGTCTGGTTCCGGGGGGAGCGACGGCCACCGATGAAGCCCTACCAGGTGGCGCGGCAGGGCGTGGCGCGGACGTTCCAGAACATCGCGCTCTTCGAGGGGATGTCGGTGCTCGACAACATCATGACCGGGCGGCTGACGCAGATGAAGGCCGGGATGCTGGCGCAGGCGCTCTGGATGGGCCGCGCCGAGCGCGAGGAGATCGAGCACCGCGCACATGTCGAGCGGATCATCGACTTCCTGGAGATCCAGTCGATCCGCAAGACCCCCGTCAGCCGCTTGCCCTACGGTCTAAAGAAGCGGGTCGAACTGGCGCGGGCGCTGGCCGCCGAGCCGGACCTTCTTCTGCTGGACGAGCCGATGGCGGGCATGAACGTCGAGGAGAAAGAGGACATGAGCCGCTTCATCCTCGACGTGAACGACGAATTCGGGACGACTATCGCGCTGATCGAGCATGATATGGGCGTGGTCATGGACCTCAGCGACCGGGTGGTCGTGATGGACTACGGGCGCAAGATCGGGGATGGTACGCCCGCCGAGGTGCGCAACAACCAGGAAGTCATCGACGCCTATCTGGGGGTCGCCCATGACTGACGCCGTCCGAAACATCTGGAGCAGCCACGCGTTACCCTTGCGAACATTGCAAGGAGACGACCGTGAGCGACCACGAGACATGGCTGAAGAAGACCCTCGCCGACATTCTGGGCGAGGACCGGGGGCTGCCCGATTACATGATCGACCGGATGCGCAAGTTCCGGCCGGAGGATCTGGACGAATTGCGCAAGAACGAGCGCGACGCGGTGACCTCGGCCATCGGCCGGGTGGCACGCCAGTCGCGCGATGCCCGTGGCGCCGAGCTGGGCGCGGGCGAGGGGCGGCCCGAGTATGTTGACGGCGACATCGACTGGGGCCTGCGCGCGGCCCGTTCCGCGCTCGAAGCGCAGCCTGCGGGCCAGCGCAGCGAGAAGGCCAATGAATTGCTCGCCGATTGCGAATGCCCCGCTGCGACGGGTCCCACTCCGGGGCGCGACGGCGGCTCCGGCTTCGACGATCCCATCGCGACGCAAGACTGACACAACGGCCCGGGCGCGTCCGGCCGGAAGGTTCGGAGGCGCCCATGTCGGCTGATTTTCTCTACGGTATCGAGGTTCTGATCAACGGCCTGATGGCCGGCGTACTCTACGCGCTGGTGGCGCTGGGCTTCGTGCTGATCTTCAAAGCCTCAGGAATCTTCAACTACGCGCAGGGCGTCATGGCGCTCTTCGCGGCGCTAACGCTCGTGGGGGTGATGGAAGGGCAGATCCCCTTCAGCCACCTCATAAACGCGATCTTCGGGACCGACTTGCATTACTTCGGCTGGACCGTGCCCGCGCTGCTGGCAATCCTCGTGACGCTGGCAGTCATGGTGCTCTTCGCCTGGGTGGTGCACACCTTCGTCTTTCGCCATCTGGTGGGGCAGGAGCCGATCATCCTCTTCATGGCGACCATCGGTCTGGCCTATTTCCTCGAAGGAGTGGGGGACCTGATGTGGGGGTCGGATATTAAGACGCTGGACATCGGGCTGCCGCAAGGCGGGTCGATGTTCGTCGAGGATCTGACCGTGGGGCTGGGCGGAGAGGACTTCTACGGCTTCTTCATCGACAAGCTCGACATGGTGGCCACCGTTGTCGCGGCGGTGCTGGTGATCGCGCTGATCGCGTTTGCGCAATACACCAAGCAAGGCCGTGCCATGCGCGCCGTGGCGGACGACCACCAGGCGGCCCTGTCGGTCGGGATCTCTCTCAACTTCATCTGGGTGCTGGTCTGGTCGCTGGCGGGCCTCGTGGCGCTGGTCGCGGGGGTCATGTGGGGGGCCAAGTCGGGCGTGCAGTTCTCGCTAAGCCTGATCGCACTGAAGGCGCTGCCGGTACTGATGCTGGGGGGCTTCACCTCGATCCCCGGGGCCATCGTCGGTGGGCTGATCATCGGGGTGGGCGAGAAGTTGTTCGAGTACAGCATCGGACCGCTAATCGGTGGCGCGACCGAGACTTGGTTCGCCTACGTGCTGGCCCTCATTTTTCTGGTGTTCCGGCCGCAGGGTCTGTTCGGGGAGAAGATCATTGAGCGGGTATGATTGCGAAGGCACCCGTGTGAGGCTGCAGCCCGCGGCGTCCGTCCGCTCGGCCGCGCGGACAACTTTCGGAGGGTATGATGCTCTATCGTGAAGCCGGCGATTTCAAGACGACCTATCGCGCCGACAACCAGACCTTTCCGATCCTCTTCGACCGGGTAGGCTTCTGGATCACGCTCGCCGTGGCCTGGCTGATTGTTCCGCTGGTCATCAACGACTACTGGGCGAACGCGATCCTCGTGCCCTTCCTGATCTACGCGATCGCCGCGATCGGGCTAAACATCCTGACGGGCTACTGCGGGCAGGTGAGCCTTGGGACGGGCGGCTTCATGGCGGTGGGGGCCTATGCGGTCTACAAGCTGATGACGGCCTTCCCGGATGTCTCGATGGTGATACACATCCTTCTGGCAGGCGGAATCACGGCCATCGTCGGCGCGCTCTTCGGCTTGCCCAGCTTGCGGATCAAGGGGTTCTATCTGGCCGTGGCGACGCTGGCGGCGCAGTTTTTCCTCGTCTGGCTCTTCAACAAGGTGCCGTGGTTCTACAACTACTCCGCCTCGGGCCAGATCAATGCGCCGGAACGCTTTCTGTTCGGACAGGCGATCACCGGGGCCAACGCGGGGCCAACCGCGCAGTACCTGATCTGCCTCGCCTTCGTGACGTTCTGTGCGCTGCTGGCACGGAACCTGACGCGGGGCACGGTGGGGCGATCTTGGATGGCGATCCGCGACATGGACATCGCGGCAGAGATTATCGGCGTGAACCCCCTGCGCGCCAAGCTCACGGCCTTCGCCGTCAGCTCGTTCTTCATCGGCATTGCGGGCGCTTTGTTCTTTGCCGTCTATCTGGGCGCGGTCGAGGTGGGGGAGGCCTTCGGGATCAACAAGTCCTTCCTCGTGCTCTTCATGTGCATCATCGGCGGGCTGGGGTCGATCTTCGGCAGTTTCGCGGGGGCCGCGTTCCTCGTGCTGCTGCCGGTGGCGCTGAAGGTCATCGGCGCGGACCTGCTGGGCTGGCCCACGCAGATCGTGAGCCATCTGCAACTCGTCGTCGTGGGCGGGCTGATCATGTTCTTCCTGATCAAGGAACCGCATGGCCTGGCCCAGCTCTGGCGGCTCACGAAGGAGAAACTGCGGCTCTGGCCGTTTCCGTATTAGGCGCTCAGGCGAGGAGGCCTCGCGCTTGACCATCGCCCGGGGGCACCCCTTGGCATACACAACTGGGAGGAAGACCATGAAACGGACGTTCACTGCCGCCGCAGTCGCGGCGCTGATGACGGGAAGCGCCAGCGCGGACCTCGTCATCCCCGACCTCAGCTACCGGACCGGACCCTATGCAGCGGGCGGAATCCCGTTCTCGGACGGCTACCAGGATTACTTCGCTCTGCTGAATGCCCGCGACGGCGGGATCGGTGGAGAAGAGATCCGCGTGGTGGAATGCGAGACCGGCTACAACACCGAGAAGGGCGTCGAGTGCTACGAGAGCACCAAGGGTGAAGGTGCGCTGGTCTACCAACCGTTGTCCACCGGCATCACGTACCAGTTGATCCCGAAAGCCACCGCCGATGGCATTCCGCTGCACACCATGGGCTACGGGCGCACCTCGGCCGCGGACGGGGAGGTCTTCAACTGGACCTTCAACTACCCGGCCAACTACTGGGATGCGGCTTCGGTCGCCGTGAACTACCTTCTGGACGAGAACGGCGACGATCTGTCGGAAACCTCCGTCGCGCTGGTCTACCACGACAGTGCCTACGGGGCGGAGCCAATCCGCACGCTCGAAGAGCTCTCTGCCAAGCACGGGTTCGATTTGTCGCTGTTTCCCGTCACGCCTCCGGGGCAGGAGCAGAAGTCGACCTGGCTGCAGATCCGCCGTGAGCGTCCCGACTACGTCGTGATGTGGGGCTGGGGCGTCATGAACCAGGTCGCTATCCAGGAGGCCGCGAACATCAACTTCCCGATGGAGAACTTCATCGGCAACTGGTGGGCGGGCGCAGAGCATGACGTGACCCCCGCGGGGGCCGCCGCCGACGGGTACAAGGCGCTCAACATGAACCGGATCCAGGACTACCCCGTGCTGGGCGAAATCCAGACGCAGGTGATCGACGCCGGCATGGGTGCGGGTGATGGCACGAACGTGGGCAAGGTGCTTTACGTGCGCGGCATGTATGCCGCGATGCTGGCCGCCGAGGCCATCGCCAATGCGCAGGAGATCCACGGCGTCAGCGACATCACGGCCGCGCAGATGCGCGACGGGATGGAGCAGCTGGAGATTACCGAGGCGCGCATGGAAGAACTGGGCATGGCCGGCGTCGGGCCGTCGTTCAGCGTTTCCTGCGAGAACCACGGCGGATCGGGCGAGGGGCTGGTGCAGCAGTGGAACGCGTCCGACGGCGTCTTCGAGCCTCTGACCGACTTCATCACGCCGGATGACGCGGTCATCGATCCGCTGGTCGAGGCCGATGCCGCGGCTTTCGCCGAGGAGAATGGCATCTCGCCGGGTTGCCTGTAAGGCGCCGGGCCGGGCGGCCCATACGGGCCGCCCGATTCTTTTAAATACTTATAAAAAAAGAGAGCACAGGGGCCCGCGATGCTGGATAGCGCCGAGACCGAGACCGAGACCGAGACGCTGCTCGAGGTCAACAATATCGAGGTGATCTACAATCACGTGATCCTCGTGCTGAAGGGCGTGTCGCTGAAGGTGCCCAAGGGCGGGATCACGGCGCTGCTGGGCGGCAACGGGGCGGGCAAGACGACGACGCTCAAGGCGATCTCGAACCTGCTGCAATCCGAGCGGGGCGAGGTGACCAAGGGCTCGATCCTCTACCGCGGCGACCGGGTGCAGGACCTGTCACCCTCCGACCTCGTGCAGCGCGGGGTGATCCAGGTCATGGAAGGTCGCCACTGCTTCGAGCATCTGACCATCGAGGAGAACCTGATGACCGGCGCCTATACGCGCCGCGACGGGTCCGCGGCCACGGCGGCGGATCTTGAGATGGTCTATGACTACTTTCCCCGCCTGCGCGAGCGGCGGAAAAGCCAGGCGGGCTATACCTCCGGCGGAGAGCAGCAGATGTGCGCCATCGGCCGCGCGCTCATGTCCCGGCCAGAGACGATCCTGCTCGACGAGCCCTCCATGGGACTTGCTCCGCAACTGGTGGAGGAGATCTTCGGTATCGTGAAGGATCTGAACGAACGCGAGGGCGTCAGCTTCCTGCTGGCCGAGCAGAACACCAGCGTCGCCCTGCGCTTCGCCCACCACGGCTACATCCTGGAATCGGGTCGTGTCGTCATGGAGGGTCCCGCCAGGGAACTGCGCGAGAACCCGGACGTGAAGGAATTCTACCTCGGCATGTCGGACGAGGGCCGCAAGAGTTTTCGCGACGTGCGCAGCTACCGCCGCCGCAAGCGCTGGCTGGCGTGAACCTCTAAGAACCGTCTCGCTATTGAATAACCCGCTGCCCCGGATGACATCTTGCCTGTCCGGGGCGTCTTGCATTCCCGAACGAAGGACTTCGCCATGACCCCATTCTACGACGATCTGGAAACCCGTTCCACCGCGGCCCGTGCGCAGGCGCAGCTTGCCGGCCTGAAGGCGCAGGTCGCGCAGGTGAAGGCCTCTGACGCCAGCTGGCTGGGCGAGGCGGTGGTGGACAGTCTCGACGATCTGGTCGAACTGCCTGTCCTGCGCAAATCCGACCTGGTCGAAATGCAGACGTCGCGCCCGCCCTTCGGCGGCATCCCTGTGGATAACGTGAGCCACGTCTTCCAGTCCCCCGGCCCGATCCATGAACCGGGCGGCAACACACGCGACTGGTGGCGCTTCGGGCGCTTCCTGCATGCCTGCGGGATCGGGCGCGAGGACATCGTGCAGAACTGTTTTGCCTACCACCTGACCCCCGCCGGTACCATGTTCGAAAACGGGGCCGCCGCCGTGGGCGCGCGCGTGCTGCCCGCGGGCACCGGGCAGACGGATCAGCAAATCGCCGCCTCCGCGGCGCTGGGGGCGACCGCCTACGCCGGCACGCCCGATTACCTCAAGGTCATCCTCGACCGCGCGAGGGAGAGCGGCACGACGCTAGGTTTCACGAAAGCCGCCGTTTCCGGCGGGGCGCTCTTCCCGGCGCTGCGGCAGGTCTATGCCGACGCCGGGATCACCTGCCGGCAATGCTACGCCACCGCCGATCTGGGCCTCATCGCCTACGAAGCCGCCGAGGAGGACGGCATGATCCTCGACGAGCATGTCATCGTCGAGATCGTCACCCCCGGCACCGGCACCCCCGTCCCCGACGGGGAGGTAGGCGAGGTGGTCGTCACCACGCTCAACCCAGACTACCCGCTGATCCGTTTCGCAACCGGCGATCTGTCCGCGATCCTTTCCGGGCAAAGCGCGACAGGCCGCACCAACCGACGCATCAAGGGTTGGATGGGGCGGGCCGACCAGACGACCAAGATCAAGGGCATGTTCGTCCGCCCCGAACAGGTGGCGGCCCTGGTCGCAGTCACCGGGGCGGAGCGTGCGCGGATCGTTGCCGACCGAGACGGCGATACCGATACGATGGCCGTACAACTCGAAGGCACGGGGCTTGACGCGGAGGCGGCAGCCACGTCTGTCACCGATATTCTGAAGCTTCGGGGCCGCGTCACGCTACATGCCCCCGGCACCCTTCCCCGCGACGGCCTCGTGATCGAGGATCGGCGCAATTACGAGACCTGACAGGATACCTTCCATGCGACAGCTTCTTTTCGCGCTTCCCTTCCTTCTAGGACCGAGTCTGACCTTGGCGCAGGACCAGGCCGATGGCGTGGCACTCGTCGTCGGCAATTCCGATTACGCCGGATTCAAGAACGTCACCAATGCGGAACTGTTTTCGAACTCGGCGACCAAATTGGGATCGATGGGCTTTACCCTTTTCGGGGGACAGGATCTTCAGGTCGACGCACTGCTTGAGGAGGCGGACGCCTTCACGGCAGATCTGATGGACGCGGATCGCAGCTTGGTGGTGCTTGCCGGGCAGTTCGTGACGGACGGCCGAAACAGCTGGTTCGTCGGGACCGATACGGTTGATCCGTCCTTGATGACCGTGGCCCGCTCGGGACTTCAGATCGAAAGTCTTTTGACCGCGCTATCGCTCGCAAACACGCCCACGATCCTGGCCCTGGGGGTCTACCCGAGGGAAAGCGAATACGCGCCCGGATTGCGCAACGGGATCGCCGATCTGGAAATTCCGGAAGGCGTAACGCTCGTCACCGGCTCGGTCTGGCGGGTAAATGAGATGCTGGTCGAAATGGACGAAACGCCCGGATACGACCCGCTCGTCGCGGCGGAAAAAGTCGGACGTCTGCTGATTCAGCGCAGCGGCGATGATGCGCCGGTTGCGATCGACACCCCCGCCGTGGAAACCCCGGCGACGGTCGCGGCGTCCCCGTCCGCCCCGGTCGAGCTGCCCGACAACCTGTCGAGCCTCGATGAGCAGAGCACTTGGACCGCCGTCTCTGCCGTCGACACCGAGACGGCCTACGCGCGCTACCTCGACCGGTTCCCCGGCGGGAAACATGCGTCGCAGGCCGTCGCGCGCCTGGCGGAACTGCGCCGGGCGCCGTCCGATCCCAATGCGGTGGCGGAACGGGCACTTGGACTGGACCTGCAGGCCCGGCAGGCGGTTCAGCGTGATCTGACCGTCCTGGGCTTCGACACGCGCGGCATCGACGGGATCTTCGGAACCGGCACCCGCGGGGCGATCCGGGGCTGGCAGGATCGCACCGGCGTGACCGAGACCGGCTATCTCACAGCCGAGCAGATTCCCGCCTTGCGCGCCGAGGCCCGCGCGCGCAGCGCCGAGCTGGAGGCGCAAGCCGCCCAGCGTCGCGCCGAACAGGAACGCCAGGACCGCGCCCTCTGGCAGCAGACGCAGGCGAACGCCTCGCAGGCCGCCTATTCCGATTACCTCGAACAATTCCCCGACGGTCTTTTCGCCGAGACGGCCCGGGCGGAGATCGAGGACATTCGTCAATCCCAGCAAGCGCAAGCCAGCGCAGAAGATCGTGCGGCCTGGAACGAGGCCCGGGAACGCAACCGGATCAACGCCTACCGCGCATACATCGAGCGGCCCGGCGAGGGCGAGTTCGAACAGGAAGCGCGCACGCGAATCGAGGAGCTGGAAGCCCGCGACCGTCCCAACCCGGCAGCCCAGCGGGAGGCACAGCTGGGCATGGACCCGATCACGTTGCAGTTGGTCGAATCCCGGCTGGCGGCCGAAGGATTGGACCCCGGTGCCGTTGACGGCCAGCTCGACGACCAAAGCCGTCGCGCCATTCGCCGCTACCAGCGCGATCGCGGTTTGAACGTGACGGGATTCCTCGACCAGGCGACGGTCAGCCGGATGCTCGTCGACGCGATCCGGTAGGCCTTGCGGCGGGCCGACAAGGCCCGCCGTCTACACGATGCGTCGTCGCGTCGGGATCGCGGGGCGAGCCGACACCTCGCGATCCGTCATCGAAATGCCGACCGTGGCCCGGCTATTGCGCCGGGATGTAGCGTTCCAGCAGCAAGCGGACGAAGCCCGTGCCGCCCGCGACCTGCTTGACGCCGATCAGGTAGGTGCCCGCGTCGATCCGACTTGCGATCTGGGCATCCGTGCCGGGGGGCGTGTCGTCGTTTTGGGCCACCTGACGGCCACGCTCATCGAAGATCACGAGCCAGGGATCGCCGTCCGGCCCGATCGAAAGCGCCTCGGCCAGGATCACGCCCCGCTCGGGGATGTTCACGGAAAACCAGCTTGCCCGGTCGGTGATCGGCCGGTCCAGCCGCTGCAGGCCATCCAGCGTGCCGAGATCGGTGATCTCGACGCTGCCGTCCAGCGGCGGCGCCGCCTCTCCGCGCGCATAAAGGTCAGCCACCGCAGCACTCGGATCATAGGCCGCCACCTCGACCGTGATCGGAAGGCTCGTATCGCTGAGCGCGCCCAAGGCGACACAATAGCGTCCTGCATCTTGCGACGCGGTGACATCTACCCGCGAATTGAGTCCATCGTAATCGTCGTTCTCTCCCAGAAGCGCTCCGGCGGAGGATTCGATCCGCAATGTCGGGTCGGCGGATTCGTTGCGCGCGGTGACGGTGAAACCGCCCGGTTCGGCCAGGTCGAACGCTAGCCAGGCCGACTCGGCGGGGACGGCATCCTGCGATAACGGCTCGCCTGTGAAAGTGCCCATGTCCAGCGCCGTGTCGCAGCTGCTTTCCGCGACCGGCTCCGGCTCCGTGGTGGTGTCCATCCCGGCGGTCAACGGTTCCTGGTCGGTCCGCGCAATCCGTACGAAGGCCGTCATGGGCGAATCGTCGAAACTGCGGACGACCGCGCAATACGCGCCAGCCGCGAGGTCCAGCTCCGCCCGGGCCGCGCCGTTGCCTCCCGAATCGTCATCCGAGGCGACCTCGGTCCCTTCGGCATCGTAGAGCGTCATCACCGGGTCGCCGTTGCCGCGCCCCTGCGCCTCGATCCGGGTCGGGGTGTCCTCGCTCAACGTGAAGAGGCTCGCGTATTCATTGCCGCCCAGGACCAGCGCCATCTGTTCGGCGTATCCCTCAAGGGTCGCGATGTCGGATCCGGCCTCCGACCCGCCGATCCATTGACCGTCCGAGCCTGTGCCGCTGCAAGGTGACGTCTGGGCGGCCAGTGGCGATGCCGTCATGGCAAGGGCGGCGAGGGCGGACAGGCGGATCATCGGAAGCTCCATTGGGATACACGGTCAGCCTAAGCCCTAGCACCATGCGTCACCAAAGAAAAAGGCCGCGTCCCAGAAGGGCGCGGCCTGTTCCGTGTCGATGTCGAAAGGCTCAGCCTTGGCGAGCCTTGAACCGAGCTTGCGTCTTGTTGATCACGTAGACGCGGCCCTTGCGGCGCACGATGCGGCAATCGCGGTGGCGCTGCTTGAGCGAGCGGAGGGAGTTGCGGACTTTCATCAGAAAGCCTCCTCTGGTCGTCGCGGCGCGGCGATGCGCCCCTGGGTTACGGTCTGGGCGCCCGTTGGCGGCCCGGTGAATTCTGGTGGACGATACTGGGATCGAACCAGTGACCCCTTCGATGTCAACGAAGTGCTCTACCGCTGAGCTAATCATCCATTCCGTGACAAAGCCCGGAAGGCCTTGCGTCGGTCAGGCGGTCTATAGAAGAGCCCGCAGGGGGGATCAAGACACTTTTGCAGCTTTTGAATTTCACCCTATGTTGCGCGGTGAAGAGGAGCGTCCATGTCCACGACCGCATACCAGTTGACCCGGCCATCCGCGACCCGCGGCGCCGTGGTCTTCGCGTCGCCGCATTCCGGGCGAGAATACGACGCGCGGTTCATGCAGATGACACGCCTCGACCCCCTGGACCTGCGGTCTTCGGAAGACGCTTTCGTGGACGAGCTGTTTTCGACCGCGCCGCAGCTGGGGGCGCCGCTGCTATGCGCCCGGATGCCGCGTGCCTACCTCGATCTGAATCGCGCCGCCGATGAACTGGACCCGGCCCTGATCGCGGGCGTGCGGCGCAGCGGGCAGAACCCGCGCGTGACCTCGGGCCTGGGAGTGGTGCCGCGCGTGGTGGCCGGAGGGCGCGCGATCTACGACGGGCGCATTCCTTTGGCAGAGGCGCACCGCCGCATCCGCGAGGTCTGGCATCCCTACCACGACCGGTTGCAGACGCTGATCGACGAGGCCCGACGCGATTTCGGGCGCAGCATCCTGTTCGATTGCCATTCCATGCCGCATGCGGCGCTCGATCACCACGCGGGCCGGGGTCCGCGACCGCAGGTGGTGATCGGCGATCGGTTCGGCGCCGCGGCCGCGGGCGGAATCGTCGCGGCCGTCGAACAGGCCTTCGCCCGGGCGGGGCTGACTACCGCCCGAAACGCACCTTTCGCCGGGGCCTATATCACCCAAGCCTACGGACGCCCGTCCCGTGGTCAGCACGTCGTCCAGATCGAGATCGACCGCGCGCTCTACATGGACGAACGCACCTTGGAAAAGCACGATGGGTTCGAGCCGCTTTGCACCGCCTTGCGGTCCGTCGTCGAGGATCTCGTGCAGATCGGCGCCCCATTGGAGGGGCGCCTGGCCGCCGAGTAGCCTGTCGGCGCGCCGTATCGTCAGTTCGTGCGCGACTGCTTGTCTGCGTCGGGTGAACCGGCGGGACCTTCGTCCATCGTATCCGTCGTGTTCGACAGGCTTTCCTTGACGTCCTCGCGCGGTTTCTTGTCGTCCTGCGCGATGGTCGGGCGGCGGTCTTCGCCGTCGTGGTCGTTGTCCTTGGTCATGGGGAACCTCCTGACGTTTGCGTATGCCCCCCAACGTCTCGCCTTGGTTCGCGTTCCTTACCGCAAGGCACGACCCTTGATGATCGCATCGGTGCCGAAGCGGGCCCGGATGCGGTCGGCGGCCAGTTCCGCCCGGCTGCGCGCCTCGGCCCGCGGGTCCAGAAGATCACCCTCGCGGTCGGCCTGGCTTGCATCCGACAGATCCGAGATACCCACGCCCAGAAGCCGGTAGGGCTGATGCGGGCTTGCGGCATCGAAGAGGCCGCGGGCCGTGCGATAGATCGTGTCGGCCATCTGCGTCGGATGCCGGAGCGATTGCCGGCGGGTGATCAGCTTGTGATCGGCGCGCTTGAGCTTCAGCGTCACCACGCGTCCCGCCGTACCCTTGGCCTTGGCGCGCGAACTTACCTTGTCCGCCATGCGCCAGATGTGCCCGTCGAGGATGTCCGGATCGGCGGTGTCTTCGTGGAAGGTCGTCTCGTTGCTCAGGCCCTTCACCGGCGCGTTGGCGCTGATCCGGCGCCCGTCCTCGCCGCGCGCCAGCCGCCAGAGGCGGTCGCCCATGCCGCCGAACCGATCGCCCAGGTCACGCCGGTCCCAGCGCAGCAGATCGTCGAAGGTCCGGATGCCCGCATCCGCCAGTTGCTGCTGGCCGACCGCGCCGATCCCCCAGATGATCCGCACCGATTTCGGGCGCAGGAATTCCGTCGTCTCGGACGCGCCGATGACCGAGAAGCCGCGCGGCTTGTCGAGGTCGCTGGCGACCTTTGCCAGGAACTTGTTGTGGCTGAGCCCGATGGAGCCGGTCAGCCCCAGCTCGGTCTTCATCCGGGTGATGAGCCGCGCCAGCATGACCGCGGGTGGGGCGCCGTGAAGCCGCGTGGTGCCCGTCATGTCAAGGAACGCCTCGTCCAGGCTAAGCGGTTCGACGACCGGGGTCAGGTCGTCCATCATCGCCCGGATCGCGCGGGAGGCTTCGACGTAAGCCTCGAACCGCGGCTTCACGATCACCGCGTCGGGGCAGAGCTTCAGCGCCTGGAACATCGGCATCGCGGATTTCACGCCCCGGATGCGCGCCACGTAGCAGGCGGTCGACACCACGCCGCGCCGCCCGCCGCCGATGATGACGGGCTTGTCGGCAAGGTCGGGATTGTCGCGCTTCTCGACGCTGGCGTAGAAGGCGTCGCAATCCATGTGCGCGATGGACAGATCGAAGAGTTCCGGGTGGCTCAGGGTACGCGGCGACCGGCACGCGGGGCAGCGCCGCGCGGCATCGAAGGTGGTCTGGCAGTCGCGGCACAGGCTGGGCATGGGTGGAAGATAAGGGGCAGGGGGCATGACGACAACGCAGTTCGACGGTGCGAAAGTCGCGCTCTTCCTGGGCGAACGGTTGCTGATCCTTCTGCGCGACGACGACCCGAGGATCCCCTGGCCCAACCACTGGGATTTTCCCGGCGGTGGTCGCGAGGGGGCCGAGACGCCCTACCAGACGGTCGTCCGTGAAACGTGGGAGGAGGTCGGCCTGACCCTGACCGCCGATCAGGTGATCTGGCAAGTACAAGACGGCGACCTCGACCGCAGGGTCTGGTTCTTCGTCGCCCGACTGCCCGCCAGCGCCGAAGCCGGGATCGTCCTTGGCTGCGAGGGGCAGGCCTGGCGGCTTGCTTCGGTCGACGAGGTGCTTTCGATGACCGACGTGGCGGGTAACCTGCAGTCCCGTCTCGCCCGGTGGCGGGCCGGGGAGGCCGCTTGCGATGTCCCGACTGCGATGCCGTAGCGCCGACGCGGCCCGGGACCGGGGCCTTATGCGTCACCGTCCCCTGCTTCTTCTGGCCGAAATCGAACTCGGAGGACGGCGCGGCCGCGAGGGCGGACAGCCCGCGTCCGAACTCTCCTGCTGACACCCGGGCCGATCCTTGGCAGAACGCGGCCAAAGGGGGCCATCCATGAGCTATCTTTTGGGCATCGACACCGGCGGCACCTACACCGACGCCGCCGTTCTGGACGCGGAGGCCACGCGGGTGCTGGGCCATGCCAAGGCCCTCACCACGCGACCTGACCTCGCTCGGGGCGTGGCCGAGGCGATCGACGCGGCACTCGAAGCTGCAGGGGCATCCGCGCAGGCGGTCGAGATGGTGAGCCTGTCGACGACCCTGGCGACCAATGCGCTGGTCGAAGGGCAGGGCGGACGCGTCGCCCTGGTGGCGATCGGTTTCGCGCCGCAGGATCTCGCGCGGGCGGGGTTGGAGGATGCCCTGCGCGGCGATCCCGTCATCGCACTTACCGGCGGGCACGACCATGCCGGCGGCGAGGCGGCGGCGCTGGATCTGCGTCCGCTCGAGGTGGCACTCGCCGATCCGCAAGGTATCACGGGGTTCGCCGTCGCAGGCGCCTTTGCCACGCGAAACCCCGCCCACGAACGCGCCGCCGCCGACCTGATCCGCGCGCGCTCCGGTCTGCCCGTGACCTGCTCGCACGAGTTGTCCGCGGCGCTGGGTGGACCGAAGCGCGCGCTGACGGCCGTTCTGAACGCGCGTCTCATCGGCATGATCGCGGGATTGATCGATGCGGTCGAGGCGCACCTCTTGGCCCGCGGTGCCCCGGCCCGGCTCATGGTCGTGCGCGGCGATGGTGCGCTCATCCCCGCAGAGATGGCCCGCGCCCGCCCGATCGAGACTATTCTATCCGGTCCCGCCGCCTCGGTCGCCGGTGCCGCCTGGCTGACGGAAGAGCGCGACGCCTTGATCTCGGACATCGGCGGGACCACGACGGATGTCTGCCTGCTGCGCGACGGTGCACCCCGAATCGACCCCAAGGGGGCGGAGGTCGGTGGGTTCCGCACGATGGTCGAGGCCGTCGCCATGCGCACCTGGGGTCTTGGCGGTGACAGCGCCGTCCACGTGACGGACGGCCTGGACGGCGATCTGCACCTCGGCCCGCGTCGCGTGCTGCCGATTGCCCTGTTGGCCCATGAGCATCCCGCGTTGGTGCATCGGGTGCTGGACGCCGCGCTCGCGTCGGACGGGCCAGCGACCGACGGCGGCGGTTTCGTCGTGCCCTTGTGGTCCGCGCCACCCGAAGGCCTTGATCCGCGAAGCGCTGCCCTGGTTCAACGCCTTTCGAACGGTCCCCTTCGGATGGGAGAGGTCGTGGAGACCCGCATGGACCATCCCGCGCTGCAGCGGCTCGTGACCCGCGGATTGGTCCAGATCGCGGGGGTGACGCCATCGGATGCCGCGCATGTGACCGGTCTTGCGGTCCAGTGGGACGCCGAGGCAAGCCACAAGGCACTGACGTTGATGGCCCGCCGAAAGCGCGGCGACGGCCAGCAGATCGCGCCCGATGCCGAGACGCTGGCGCACCGCATCGTGGGTCAGGTGACCCGGCAAACCACCGATTGCCTGCTGCAAGCCGCCTTCGCCGACGATCCCGGCTGGCAGGGTTCGCCCGAAACACTCGCGCGTCACGAATTGACGCGTGCGGGTCTTGATCGACAGTCAGGCCTGATCGAAACGACCTTGCGGCTCGGCGTCCCTGTGATCGGTTTGGGGGCCTCTGCGGCCAGTTATTACCCGGCCGTGGGCGAGCGCCTGGGCACCCGCATGATCGTGCCGGACCATGCCGCGATCGCCAACGCCATCGGGGCCGTGGTGGGGCAGGTCGCGCATCACGCCACCGGCACACTCTCCGCGCCCAGGCCGGGGCACATTTTGGCGCACGGGCCCGAAGGCCCCACGACGCACGACACTGAAGCCGCGGCGATCGAGGCGCTGACCGCATCCCTGACGGCGCAGGCCACGGCACTGGCGCGGCGGTCGGGCGTCATGGACCCGCGCATCGTCGTCACCACCGATGCGCAGCGGGCCGAGGTCGAAGGCCAGAGCACATTCGTCGGGGCGACCCTGCGCGTGACCGCCACGGGTCGGCCGCGCATTGCCCGCGACGGTGCATGACGTCATGCCGGCCCGCCCCTCTGCATGCCGCGGGGTCGTGCACGCCAAGCCCATTCAACACGTTCCCGTCAAAGGGATTGTAGCCGGGGCGGCCCTGCGGCAGGTTGGCGCGGAATTGAGGATCTGCCGTTCATGCTCGACGCCGCTGCCCGCCGCCTGATCGACCCGCCGCTCAATCGGGCGGGCGTCAGACTGGCGCGGGCGGGCTGGACCGCGGACGGGATCACGCTGGTGGGGTTGGCACTGGGGCTCGCCTCGGCTGCGATGATCGCGGTCGGCTTGCCCCTGCTGGCGCTGCTGCCGCTATTGGCCAGCCGGATCGCCGACGGGCTGGATGGCGCCGTGGCGCGGGCCACCGTCGGGTCCGACTTCGGCGGCTACCTCGATATCACCTCCGACTTCCTGTTCTACGGGGCGGTGCCCTTCGCCTTCGTCGTGTTCGATCCCGCGCAGAACGCGATTCCCGGGGCCTTCCTTCTGACGATGTTCTACTTCAACGGGGCCAGTTTCCTGGGCTACGCGATCCTGGCCGAGAAACACGGGATCACGACACGCGCCCAGGGGATCAAGTCGCTCTACTACTCCAACGGCCTGCTCGAGGGGACCGAGACCATCGTCTTCTTCGTGGCCCTGTGTCTCTTCCCCGCGGCCTTCGCGCCGCTGGCCTGGATCTTCGGCCTTGCCTGCGGGGTCACCGCCATCCTGCGCCTTTACGGCGCGCGCCAACTCTTCACTTCGAAAGGATTTCGTTCATGAGACACCTCGCCCTTCTGGCCGCCCTGGCCGCAACGCCTGCCCTTGCGCAGACCGACCCGTCCGATTGGGATGCGGTCACCGCGGCCGCCGAGGGTCAGACGGTCTACTGGAACGCCTGGGGCGGATCCGTGGCGACCAACGACTTCATCGCCTGGGTGGCGGAGCGTGTGGCCGAGGAGAACGGCGTTACCCTCGAACACGTCAAGCTGACCGACACCGCCGATGCCGTCACCCGCGTCCTGTCCGAGCGTCAGGCCGGCACCGATACCGACGGGGCCATCGACCTGATCTGGATCAACGGCGCCAACTTCGCCTCGATGAAGGACGAAGGCCTGCTCTATGGTCCCTTCGCCGAACAACTGCCGAACTGGCAATACGTCGATGTCGAGGGCAAGACCGTACAGACAGATTTCACCGTGCCGACCGACGGCTACGAATCGCCCTGGGCCATGGCGCAGGTGGTCTTCGACTACGATAGCGCGGATATCGAGCCAAAGGGCTCCATGCAGGAGATCCTGGAATGGAGCCAGGCCAATCCGGGCCGCTTCACCTATCCCCAGCCACCCGATTTCCTCGGCACCACCTTCCTCAAGCAGGTGCTGGTCGACATCCTGGACGATCCAGCGGTTCTGGCCGAGCCCGCGACCGACGAGACGTATGACGAGGTGACGGCCCCCCTTTGGGACTACCTCGACGCGCTGACGCCCACGCTCTGGCGCGAGGGGCGGGCCTATCCGCCGACCGGCACCGCGATGTTCCCGCTGATCGCGGATGGGGAGCTGGACCTGTCGATCTCCTTCTCGCCCGGTGCGGCCTCGACCGCCATCGCGAACAACGAATTGCCCGATACGGTGCGGACCTTCGTGCTGGACAAGGGCACGATCGGAAACGCGAGCTTCGTGGCGATCCCCTACAACTCCGGCAGCACCGAGGGGGCGATGGTCGTTGCCAACTTCTTGATGTCGCCGGAGGCGCAGGCCTACGCTCAGGACCCCGAAAACCTGGGCTACGGCACGGTGCTGGCGATGGATAAGCTTTCGGAAGAGCAGCGCGCGGCCTTCGATGCGCTGGAACTGGGCGCCGCGACCCTCAGCCCCGACGACTTGGGCGAGGTTCAGGACGAACCGCACCCCAGCTGGATGACCCGCATTGCCGACGACTGGGTCGCGCGCTACGGCGTGGCCGAGTAAGTCGGACGGTCGCCGGAGGTGACAATTTCAACGCCTGTCATCCCCGTGCACGGCTATTGCGAAGGCCTCGCCCGGCCCCCGGCCGGGCAGCGCCCTCCCTCCCTCCGGAGGGCGCTTTTCAACCTCAGACTGACGCGGCACCGTAATTCGCTTTACAAGGTTTCTCGCCGCTCGACCGTTACACCTGCCCGGCAGGAAGGGCGCTGCCCGGCCTCGCACCTCGAATGAGCCGCCGCTTCCTTCCCCTCCTTCCGGCACTGACGCTGATCGCGATGCTCGGCCCCATGCTGGCCGGTCTTTACGGCACGATCTTGCCAGCCTTCGGCCACTTGCCCGCCGCGGGCCGCGAGGGGCCGAGCCTCGAGGCCTTCCGGGCGCTGGCGGATTGGCCGGGTTTGCCGCGCGCGTCCACTCTGTCGCTGTCCACCGGGATCGTCACGACCCTGCTGGCGCTGGCCATCACCATGACACTGGTCGCGGGGTGGTCCGGAACGCGCGCCTTTCGCGTGCTGGAGCGCGCGCTCTCGCCGCTTTTGTCGGTTCCGCACGCGGCGGCGGCCTTCGGACTGGCCTTCCTGATCGCCCCGTCAGGCTGGGTCGCGCGGGCCACATCGCCTTGGCTTACGGGGTGGGAGCGTCCGCCGGATCTGCTCATCGTGCAGGATAGTTGGGGCCTGACGATGACGGCGGGCCTCGTGATCAAGGAGATTCCGTTCCTCCTCCTGATGACCCTCGCGGCGCTTGCGCAGACCGACGCGGCACGGGCGCGGGCGATCTCGGCGGCGCTCGGCTACGGGCGCGTGACGGGCTGGTTCAAGACGGTCTTCCCCCGCGTCTACGCGCAGATCCGCCTGCCGGTCTACGTGGTGCTGGCCTACGGCATGAGCGTCGTCGACGTGGCCGTGATCCTGGGCCCCAACACCCCGTCCACCCTGTCGGTGCAGATCGTGCGCTGGATGTCGGAGCCCGATTTCGATGCGCGCCTCCTAGCCAACGCCGCCGCCTTGCTGCAACTGGCATTGGTCGTGGGCGCGCTGGTTACGTGGCGGCTGGGAGAGATCGCAATTGCTTGGCTGGGCCTGCGGTGGGTGGCGCGCGGGGGGCGTTCAAGCGGCGATGCGACGCTCGCGGGCGGGGCCTTGGTGCTGTCGGTTACCTCTGCCCTCGCGATCGGGGGCGGGCTCGCCGTGCTTGCCGTCTGGTCCGTCGCCGGGTTCTGGGGCTTTCCCGATCCGCTGCCGGCCAGCTTCACGCTGGGGAACTGGGCGCGCCACGCGAGCGGGTTGAACGAGGCATTGGGCCAGACCGCCGTGATCGCCTGCGTAGTTACGCTTGCCGCGGTGATCCTGGCGATCGGCTGTCTCGAAGCGGAACACCGCCACGGCTTGCGCCTGACACGGCGGGGCATGTGGCTGCTCTACCTGCCGCTGATCGTGCCGCAGACGGCGTTCCTGCCCGGACTTCAGACGCTGCTGCTGAACGCCAACCTCGACCGTGGGATCTGGCCGGTGATGCTGGCACACCTCGTTTTCGTGATGCCTTACGTTTTCTTGTCGCTGGCCGATCCGTTCCGGGCCTGGGATCCACGCACGGCGAACGTGGCGGCGGCGCTGGGGGCCTCGCCTGACCGGGTGCTGTGGCAGGTGCGGCTGCCGATGCTGTTGCGGCCTGTACTGACGGCCGCTGCCGTCGGCCTGTCGGTCAGCGTCGGGCAATATCTGCCGACCTTGCTGATCGGCGGTGGCCGCGTTTCGACCCTGACGACCGAGGCCGTGGCGCTGGCATCGGGCGGGGACCGGCGCGCCATCGCGACCTACGGGCTGATGCAGACCGCGGCGGCCCTGCTTCCCTTCGCGCTGGCCCTTGGGCTGCCGGCTCTGATGTTCCGTAACCGCAAAGGACTGCAACATGGGTGAGGGGCTGACCCTGAAGGACGTGGCGATCGCCAAGGACGGCGTCCCGCTGGTGGCGCTCGACCGGCATATCGGGCCGGGCGAAGTTCTGACGGTGATGGGCCCCTCCGGTGTGGGCAAATCGACACTTCTGGCGTTCGTGACAGGCACCTTGCCTTCGGCCTTCACGGCGACGGGACAGGTTCTGCTGGACGGCACGGACGTGACCCATGCTCCGCCGCATCGCCGTGGAATCGGCATCCTGTTCCAGGACGATCTGCTGTTCCCGCATCTTTCGGTGGGACAGAACCTGGCGTTCGGTCTTGCACCGGGGGGAAGCCGTGCCGCCCGTCGGGCGCAGATCGAGGCGGCGCTTGAGGAGGTCGAACTGGCCGGCTACGCCGATCGCGATCCTGCAACGCTCTCGGGGGGACAGAAGGCGCGGGTGGCGCTCATGCGGATGCTGCTGTCCGAACCGCGCGCGCTCTTGCTGGACGAGGCGTTCTCGCGCCTCGATGCCGCACTGCGCGCCCAGGTTCGTGATCTGGTGTTCGCGCGGGCTCAAGCGCGCGCCTTGCCGATCCTGATGGTGACCCACGATGTCGAAGACGCCCGTGCTGCTGACGGCGCCGTGGTCATGCTCGGTCGGACGTAGCGAATGAACATCACGCGGTTTCTTTCAGAAAGCCACGCAAAGTCGATCCTGTAGGTCGCGCGCATCACCGAACAAAAAATGGCCCGCCGACGAAGCGGCGGGCCAGGATGGAAGGACGGCTGGAAATGGCGCAATCGCTTAAGGGACAGAGGCAGAGATTGCGGCCGGGCCTTCGGAACTGAAATTCAGATGTGCGACATCAGGTTGGAGCCGCTGTCGGACATGCGCAGGGCATGACGGGCCAGACCGCTGCGGACCGTGTCCATGTCCATCGTCATCGGGCCGGCCACCTGACAGGGATAGCGGAAGGTCTGACCGCTGCGGCGGATGTCGACGCGGGCTTCGAAAGCACCGACGGTGGGATTGTAGCGAACGGAACCAAGGTCGATCTGGGTCATTTTACGTCTCCTGCTCAAGGCGGGTCGCGATCATTGAGAATCGCTTTTCCTCGCCGCGTTTGACCAAGAAACCACATGCAACCGTAAAAGGTTCCGAAAGCGCGAAATATTTTTTTTACATTTCCGATTTTTTCCTGACCGGTAACAGGTCCGTGAGAATCGCGTGGACCGAAGCGCGCGGGTCCGCGGACTGCCAGACTGGACGTCCCACGACGATATGGTCGGCCCCGTCGGAGATCGCCCGCGCAGGGGTTGCAACCCGTTTCTGATCGAACGCCTCCGTACCCGTCGGGCGCACACCGGGGGTCACGATCAAACGCCCCGCGGCGGCGGGCAAAGCACGAATCGCGGAAGCCTCCTGCGGTGAGGCGATGATGCCGTCGGCGCCGGCCTCGAAGGCGCGTTCGGCCCGTTCGACCACCAGATCCGGCACCGTGCCGTCCTTGATCAACGCGGCGTCGAGATCGTCGCGGTCGAGCGAGGTCAGCACGGTTACCGCGAGGATCCTCGTGTTCGAGCCCGCAGCGCCCTCCTTGGCGGCGCGTACCACGTGCGGATCCCCGTGGACGGTCAGCAGGTCGATGTCGAACTTGGTAAAGCCGCGCACCGCCGCCTCTACCGTGGCGGAAATGTCGAAGAGCTTCATGTCGAGAAAGATGCGTTTTCCCTGTTCCAGCTTGAGCTCGTTGGCAAGCGCGAGCCCGCCTCCCGTCAGCATGCCCAGCCCGATCTTGTAGAACGACACGGCATCGCCGATCTGGCGGCTGAGTTCGAGCCCCGCAACCACGTTGGGGACATCGAGGGCCACGATCAGGCGGTCGTCTGCAGGCTGGGACATGGGCGCTCCTTTTGGGTTCCAATCTCTTTATGGGCGTATTCGGGTCGGGGCAACGATGCCATGCCGGATGCGACAAAAGGCATATAAGATTGACCTCCGCGGCCTCTGGTTTAGGTAGGTTCCGACAGCCCCGCTCGGGCACAAGCTGACGAAGGAAGACCCACATGGCGCGTTCAAATGGCGGACTGGCAAGCAATCCGTTCTTCATGATTCTCGGACTTGGGGCTGGGACCGCGGCTCTCATCGCCATCGCGATCGCCGCTACCGCGCCCACGACCGGCGATGCGGTCGGCCCAGGCCCCGAGACCGAGGTCGTCGCGGAGTCCGAGGACCGGGAAGACGCCGTGCAGGAAGCCGCCGCCGAGAGCGAGGTGGATTCCGAGGCCGAGGCGGCTGAAATGGCCGAGGGCGAGGCCGATGCCGTTGCCGCCGGAACCGATGAGGAGGCGCCCGACGAGGATGCCCCGGCAGCAACTGAAGAAGCCGCCGATGCCGAGACGGAGTCCGGTGAGGAAGATGCTGCCGCAGAAGGTACCGACGATACCGCGGGAGGGGACGAGGAGCCGCTCGACGCCTCCGAGGCCGAGGAGGAAGCCACCGACGGTGACACCGTCGGATCCGAAGCGCCGGATCCCGAAGCCGCCGTGGTCGAGGAAAGCGGCGATGCCGTCACGCCGGAGGACACGGATGTCACCGTGACGCCCGCGCCGTCCGAAGACACGGAAGCCCCCGCCGCCTCCGACACGCTGATTCCGGAAGTGAGCGAGGATGAAGGCGACGAGGCCGCAGAGCCGACCGAGACCCCCAGCGGGTTGGAGACCGACCTGGTCGAGGACCCCAATGACGGAACGCCCGACGGGCCCGATCCCGACGGCGGGGCCGAGCCTTTCTACCCGACGCCTTCCGGTCCGGAAGGGAACGACGGGGATGCGCTGACGGTCGACTGACCCGTTTCCCGGCCTTGACGCCCCTCATCGGACTGGCAATCGCGCCGTCCCCCGAACAGCTCCGCAGCCCGCCGAAAATCACCTCGGCGGGCTGCGGCCATATTGCAACACCTCTTCATCGTCCCCATCTCTTCGATCGAGGCTCGACAGGGGCGTGCCGCGCAGCGGGCGCCGGGAGCGGGTGCTTTAATGGAGAGACCAGATGAACATCGAGAAATTCACCGAACGCGCGCGCGGTTTCATTCAGGCCGCCCAGACCATCGCGATGCGCGAAAACCATCAAAGGGTTTTACCCGAACACCTGTTGAAGGCGCTGATGGACGATGAGGAAGGGCTGGCCGCGAACCTGATCGCGAAAGCCGCCGGCGATGCCACTGCCGTGCGCACCGCCGTCGATGCCGCCGTCGGTCGGATCGCAAAGGTCACCGGCGATGCAGGCCAGATCTACATCGATACCGCCACCGCCCGCGTTCTGGACGAAGCCGAGAAGCTTGCCGGCAAGGCGGGTGACAGCTTCGTTCCTGTCGAGCGCATCCTGACCGCGCTTGCGGCCGTGAAGTCGAAGGCGAAGGACGCGCTGGATGCAGGCAAGGTGACGGCCCAGGGCCTCAATGCGGCGATCAACGACATCCGCAAGGGCCGCACTGCCGATTCGGCGAGTGCCGAGGACGGCTACGACGCGCTGAAGAAATATGCTCGCGACCTCACCCAGGCGGCGCGGGAAGGCAAGATCGACCCGATCATCGGCCGCGACGAGGAAATTCGTCGTGCGATGCAGGTGCTGAGCCGCCGGACCAAGAACAACCCCGTCCTGATCGGCGAACCCGGCGTCGGCAAGACCGCCATTGCAGAGGGCCTTGCCCTGCGCATCGTGGACGGTGACGTGCCGGAGAGTTTGCGCAACAAGCGGCTGATGGCGCTCGACATGGGGGCCCTGATCGCGGGAGCGAAGTATCGCGGCGAGTTCGAGGAGCGGCTGAAGGCGATCCTGACCGAGATCGAGGCCGCCGCGGGTGAGGTGATCCTGTTCATCGACGAGATGCACACGCTCGTGGGCGCGGGGAAATCCGAAGGCGCGATGGACGCCGCCAACCTCATCAAGCCTGCTCTGGCGCGCGGGGAATTGCACTGCGTCGGTGCCACGACGCTCGACGAATACCGCAAGCATGTCGAGAAGGACGCGGCCCTCGCGCGGCGGTTCCAACCGATAATGGCCGAGGAGCCGACGGTCGTTGACACGATCAGCATCCTGCGCGGCATCAAGGAAAAGTACGAGCTGCACCACGGTGTCCGCATCGCGGACGCGGCCCTCGTGGCGGCGGCGACGCTGTCGCACCGCTACATCACCGACCGGTTCCTGCCCGACAAGGCCATCGACCTGATGGACGAGGCGGCCTCGCGGCTTCGGATGGAAGTCGACAGCAAGCCCGAGGCGCTGGACGCGCTCGACCGCGACATCATGCAAAAGCAGATCGAGCAGGAGGCGCTGCGCAAGGAGGACGATGCGGCCTCCAAGGACCGTCTGGCGAAGCTGGAGAAGGACCTGGCCGAACTGCAGGAGCGCGCGTCCGAGATGACCGCCGCCTGGCAGGCCGAGCGCGATGCTCTGGAAGGCGCGCGTGGGGTCAAGGAGCGGCTGGACCGCGCCCGGGCGGAGCTGGAGATCGCCAAGCGCGAGGGCAACCTCGCCAAGGCCGGAGAGCTGTCCTACGGCGTGATCCCCGAGCTGGAGCGGACGCTGGCCGAGACCGACGGCGACGAGCGCGTGGTCGAGGATGCCGTGCGGCCCGAACAGATCGCCGAAGTGGTCGAACGCTGGACGGGGATCCCGACCTCCAAGATGCTGGAAGGTGAGCGCGATAAGCTTTTGCGCATGGAAGAGGAGCTGGGCCGCCGCGTGATCGGCCAGCGGGCCGCGGTGCGGGCCGTTTCCAATGCGGTGCGCCGGGCGCGGGCCGGGCTGAACGACGAGGCGCGGCCCTTGGGCAGCTTCCTCTTCCTCGGGCCGACCGGCGTGGGCAAGACGGAGCTCACGAAGGCGCTGGCCGATTACCTCTTCGACGACGACGCGGCGATGGTGCGCATCGACATGTCGGAGTTCATGGAAAAGCACGCGGTGAGCCGTCTCATTGGCGCGCCTCCGGGCTACGTGGGCTACGACGAGGGCGGTGTGCTGACCGAAGCCGTGCGGCGGCGGCCCTATCAGGTCGTGCTCTTCGACGAGGTCGAGAAGGCGCACCCCGATGTCTTCAACGTGCTGTTGCAGGTGCTCGACGACGGGGTGCTGACGGACGGGCAGGGGCGGACTGTGGACTTCAAGCAGACGCTTATCATCCTGACCTCGAACCTGGGCGCGCAGGCGTTGAGCCAGCTGCCTGAGAACGGCGATGCCTCTCAGGCCAAGCGCGACGTGATGGACGCCGTGCGCGCGCACTTCCGGCCCGAGTTCCTCAACCGTCTGGACGAGACGATCATCTTCGACCGTCTGGCGCGCGAGGACATGGCCGGCATCGTCAAGATTCAGTTGGGCCGTCTCGAGGCGCGGTTGGCCGGGCGGAACATCACGCTCGATCTGGACGATGCGGCGCTGCAATGGCTTGCGGACGAAGGCTACGATCCGGTCTTTGGCGCGCGGCCGCTCAAGCGGGCGATCCAGCGCAGCCTGCAGGACCAGTTGGCCGAGATGATCCTCGCGGGCGACGTGCAGGATGGCGCGACCGTGACGATCGGCGCCGGCGCCGATGGCCTGATCGTGGGCGACCGGATCAGCGCCAGCAACCGGCCAAAGCCCGAGGACGCCGTCGTTCACTAAGGTCCGTGGTGCGGCAAACCCCCGCCGGAGCGATCCGGCGGGGGTTTTTCGTGCCGGAACCGTCCGGCCGCCCTATGTCTTGTGCAATCGTATTCGACAGGAGCCCGTCCATGATCACTCTCGCCTTCCGCTCGACCCTGTTTGCCGCCGCGCTTTCCCTCGCGGCCTGTGAAGAAGGCGGACCCTCGCTGGTACCCGATGCGCAGGTGGAAGCGATGGGTCTGCAAGAGTGGCAGCAGATCCGGGCCAATGTTCCCGCTTCGCGCAACGCGGCGGACCAGCAGCGGCTGACCCGCGTCACGCGCAGGCTTCTCGCCGCCGCCGGTGAAAGCACGGGCGACTGGGAGTGGCAGGTGTTCGAGAATCCCCAGCCCAACGCCTTCGCGCTGCCCGGCAAACGGATCGGCGTTTTCTCGGGCATGATGCGGATCGCCGAGACCGACGCACAGCTTGCCACGGTCGTCGCCCACGAGATCGGTCACCTGCAAGCCAACCACGGATCCGAGCGTGTCTCTGCCCAGGCGGCGAGCCAGATCGGCCTGCAAGTGCTGGATGCAGCCCTCGGGGCAGGGGAGATCGCGGGGCGCGACCAGATCGGGGCAGCGCTGGGCATGGGCGTCGAGTACGGCGTTCTGTTGCCCTATTCGCGCCGCAACGAGTTGGAGGCCGATCGCCTGGGGATCGAGCTGATGGCCGATGCGGGCTACGACCCGCGTGCCGCGCTGGAGTTCTGGCAGGCGATGAAGCGTGCCTCCGGCAATCGGGGGCCGGAGTTCCTGGCCACGCACCCCGCGCCCGACAACCGCATCGCCCAGATCGAGGAGATCATCGCGGCGCAGTGACTGTAACCCGTCCTGTCGGTGTCGTGAGAAACCTTACAGTCGATTTCGGCGTATATTGGACAAGCACAAAAGGAGTTTTCCATGGCTTACCGCTGGACCAACGATCTGACCGCCGCCGACGTGACCCCGAAATCCGCCTTCCTGAACCGGCGGCAACTGATCGCCGGGACAGCCGGGCTGGGGGCCTTGTTCGCGGCGGGCGGCGCAAGCGCTCAGGAAGAGCTGGAGCCCAACAGCTTCGAAGAGATCACGACCTACAACAACTTCTACGAATTCGGCACCGGCAAGACCGACCCCGCCGACAACGCGGGCGAGATGGTGATCGATCCCTGGACCGTCACGGTCGACGGTCTGGTCGACAATCCCGGTGACTATGCGCTGGCGGATCTGCTGGACGGGCTGACCACCGAAGAGCGGATCTACCGTTTCCGCTGCGTGGAAGCCTGGTCGATGGTAATTCCCTGGAACGGGGTGGAACTGGCCGACATCCTCGACAAGGTCGGCGTTCAGGACACCGCTCGCTTCGTCCGGTTCGAGACCGCCGTCCAGCCCGAGAACATGCCCGGCGTCCGGCGGGGTGTGATCGATTTTCCCTATGTCGAAGGTCTGCGCCTGGACGAGGCGCGTCATCCGCTCACACTCATGGCCACGGGGCTTTACGGCGAACCGATGCCCAAGCAGAACGGCGCGCCGATGCGGTTGGTCGTGCCGTGGAAGTACGGGTTCAAGTCGATCAAGTCGATCGTGCGGATCACCCTGACCGAAGAGCAGCCGGTAAACACCTGGCAGGAGATCAACGCGCGCGAATACGGCTTCTATGCCAATGTGAACCCGAACGTGGATCACCCGCGCTGGTCGCAATCGACCGAGCGTCGGATCGGCGGCGGCCTGTTCAGTTCCCGGCAGGACACCCTTCTTTTCAACGGCTACGAGGAAGAGGTCGGTGAGCTTTACGCCGACATGGATCTGAGCGTCGAATACTGATGACCCTCTCCCAGCGCATCAACGGATGGCTCAGGCCGGTCCCGGCCTGGCCGCTCTATATCCTGACGGCGATCTATACCGTCTGGATGTTCTACCTCGCCGCCACGGGGCAGATGGGTGTGGAGCCGATCAACACGCTCGAGCGCGAATACGGCGAAATGGCGTTGAAGTTGCTGATCGCCGGGTTGATCGTGACGCCGCTCCGGACCTGGACCGGGGTGAACCTCGTGAAGTTCCGGCGCGCCATCGGCCTCTGTGCCTTCTTCCTGGTGCTGGCCCACTTCCTGGTCTTCGCGATTCTCGACGTGCAGTCCCTTGGCCGGGTCGTGACGGAGGTCATCGAACGACCTTACGTGACCGTAGGATTCGTAGCCTTCGTTCTGCTGATTCCGTTGGCGGTCACCTCGAACAACCGCAGCATCCGCAAGCTGGGACCGGTAAGGTGGCGCAACCTGCACAAGCTGACCTATCCGGTCGCGGTGCTTTCGGGGCTTCACTACGTCTGGCTGGTCAAAGGATGGCCAATCGAGCCCTTCGCCTACATGGCCGTGATCTTGGCCCTGCTGGTCCTGCGACTGAAATGGACACGGATTCGAGGCTGGTTCGGGGCAGAGAAGGGCGATGCGCGGGCGTGAAGCACACGAGTCGTCCGCTCACGCAGTCGAGAGGTTTGAATCTTGCGATCTGACGCGGGGTCCGCGATCTAAAATGTTACCAACCCATTAGAAACGCGGAAAAATCAGGGGTCCGGCAGAAAAATCCGAAAAAGGCGAATTTTGTGGTTGCGGCCCCCCGCACCTCTCCGTAAAAGCCCCCTCACCGGCGGCGCTGAGGCGCACAACGGGACGCCAGACGGGCCAGACGGCAACGAGGCGGAGATGAGAAATTCGGAAGTTACGAGGCGGGCGCGCCGAACGAGTTAGGGCGCACCAGAAACCTTTTGACTGCCACGTTGTTTGAAATTGCTAATATCTGAAGAGATATGTGGGCGGTTTGTGTTTGTCGAAGTTCGATGGATCAGACGTCTGTGTATCGCGCTCTTAGGGTGATGTCCCCGTGATGTTTCCCGATTATG
>NZ_SELQ01000005.1 GCF_004145405.1 Salipiger sp. IMCC34102 | reverse complement strand
ACGGGACCCTCCCTTGGTGTCAGCCGGAGCTATCCGGGCCGCCGTGGCGCGCCGCGATCCGGTCGAGGAGGGCCTGCAGGACGGGCAGGGCGGTGGCGTGGTAGATCTCGCCTTGCGTGTTGATCGCATCGCCGAAGACCGCTTTCGGCACGATCGCGCCGGGGTGCCTGGCGCGCATGTGGCGGTGGCACGCACTCTCGTCGCGCACCGCGAGATTGCCGGAGGCCAACGGCACCACCCGCAGGACCTCGGTGCGCACCGCTCGGTCGATCCCGAGCTGATGCCGCAGCCGCTTGGCGGGCCGGGCGCTGTAGCCCAGTTTCACTACCGGCAGGCCGGCGAGGTCGATGCGGAAGAGGTAGACGAAGGACGGCTGCCCGGACCAGTCGGTGCCGCAGCCGCCGCAGGAGCAGTCCCCCCAGGCCATGTTGCCGATACTGATGTCCTGCCCGTGCCCGCAGCCGTGCCGGTAACGGCGGTAGCCGCTGCGGCCGCTGGTGGCCGGCCCGACAAGCGTCCAACCATAGGCACAGGCCTCATCGGCGTAGCGCACCTCGCGACAGGTCTCGCAGTCGATGGCGTGGCCTCCGGCCGCAGCGGTTGTCATGCGGTGAAACTGACGCCGCACGATGTGGCCGCAGGACAGCAGGTAGTGTCCGTAGTGCCGGTCACGGGAATCGGGCCCAAGCAACTCGGCGCCGAGGGTCGCAGCGTCAGCCTCCCGCCGGTCCCGGATGCAGGCACGGCACAGCGCGGTGCGGTCACGGAAGACGTTGATGCGCGTGAGCGAGACCGCTTTGCAGGTCCGACAGCGCAGCACGCCGTGGTAGCGGTCCCAGGCGCGGCCGATCAGGTCGAAGCCGTCGTCTGCGGCGCCCTCGATCCAGGACGGCTTGAGCGGCATGGGCAGGGCGGGGTGGACGACCCCGTCGATGACGAAGGAGGTGGGGAAGTCGTTCATGGGAACGCTCCTTTCGAAGAGAGATGACTCTGGACAGAGCTCGACCGGCAGCACCCGGCAGATCCGGGTGCCCGAGACGGTCAGGCAGAGGGGGAAAGAGAGGAAAGACTGTGGAGGTCAGAGACCCCAGTCGGTCCAGGGCTCTTCCTGCCCCGTGCGCGCGGTGTGATCCGCAAGCGCGATCCATATCATCTCTTCGAGCAAGTTGGCCGCGGCGTGCAGCGGCTCTGCCAGGACACGCTCGCCCGGCAGCGGGCTGCGCGCGCAGACCTGCGCACGATAGCGGATGCCGCCCCCGCGCTGTGACAGCCGCGCAAGATCGTCGCCGTCGTCCTCGAACAGGAGCAGGAACACCCAGGCGGCTTCGGAGAGGTCCGACGGCGCATTCCCACCGAAGCGGAACGCCCAGAAGGCCTCGTCCGCCCGGGCCCAGGCGTCCGCGGCCGCATCGGCGAACCGCATCACGGAAGGGTCGGACCCCAGCGTCTCGACGGCCGCCTCGGCCTCGATGGCAGCACGGGTGAGATGGAGGCAGGCAGCGAAAGCCGCGAATGCGCGGGCAAGCTCCGGCGACGGCAGTGGGGAGGGGGCTCCGGGAACACCGGGAGGCGTGATGCAAGGGGTGTTGGACACGCCGCGAGGCGTGGTAGGGACAGTGTTAGACATAGAGATCTCCATACGATCTTTGTGTTTAGAGCCGAGACGAGGGTTGCCGCCCTCGTTTTGGCTCGTTATGAACACCTTTATAACGCCGTAAAGTTAAGACGTCAAGGTGGTAAAGCGTATGACTTCGGATAAACCAAAAATAGGCAGACCAGTGGTAGAAACTGAACCACTTACGGTTCGCCTACCAAAGGCTCTTCTCGAAAAGATCGACAGTCTCCGCGGACAAGAGCCGAACCCTCCGACCCGGCAGATGTTCATACGCCGCCATCTCGCCGAATGGCTCGAGATCGACGATTGAGATCAAAGCCGTGTTGACGGAGGCGGCAAAGATGATCCGGTGCAGGGGCGAGGATCTGCTGAAGTAGAGCGGCCTGCTCGCAAAGGGCACCCGGGTCTTGTCGAGGTGGCCGCGTCGTCACGGGGGTTAGACTGGCCTTTCCAATCGGCAGGCGAACCGTTGCTTTGCAGATAGTGCAGGCTCTCAGTCTTTGGCTATTGGTTGAACCCGCAATACGGAAAGTTGGTTCATCGGCCTCGGCGCAAAATGCCGGGCTCTGCCAAAGTAATTAGTCTTCGGGTCGTAGCAGTCTGGGTCCAGCGACGCGGGCGAACTTGAGGTGCCGGATTCGGTCCGGTTTAAATGCTATCTGGAAAACATGGACCATATGGTCCAGAAGTTCCAGATGCGCTCCATTCTCCTTCCAACCGGCTTCGACACGTCCGGAATTACCCTTTAGGGCCTCGCGCGCGATAGCGGTCTGGCCTAGGATACCGTGCCGGATGTTTTGCAAGGAATGGGGACCATCAGTTCGCTGGACCGGTTGCGCGCCGTTCTCGGGCTGCGGTGGAGCTGGACGGCGGAAGAGGGGACACTTCAGTTCTACAAGCGTCGCAGAATCGGTAATGGCTCGAAGCTACGCGTAAGTAAAAAATCTTCACAAGCTTCCGCCTTCTCCACAATATGGCTTTTCTAACACAGGTTGAACACGGGGGTTTCGGCTCGCGCGTTTGTGATTACTTCCTGCAGAATGGTTTTGTATCGTAGCTTACCCCGAAGTTTAATCGGAGAGGCATTTGTCCTGTTTTAATCGCCTCCAGCTTGATGGCGCTTTCGCGCTTTCTTCCATTATGATGGCCCTTCTTTTGGTCCTTACGATATGGGCATGGTCGCGTCCGTTTGGGCCAGGGCATAAAATGTTTCGGCTTGCTCATTTAGGCCTGATTGCGTGGCTTGCCTTCGCAACGTTGCAGCTAGCATCGCCGTCTCTTGATTGCCAAATTCTCTGGATGTCGATGACGACACCAGCCCTCACGTTTACAACTATGGCTTGGTCACTTTTTCTCGTCGACTTCAGCCCGCAGCCGACACAAGTATCGATTCGCTGCCGCTATTCTATGCTAGGAGCCGCAACTCTTGCCGTCCTTTTTATCGCCTTAACAAACTCTTGGCACAAAGAACTTTTTGGTAATGGGACCCTTCTCGCTCAGGTCGCAGGCCGCCCTTCCGCGATCATCGAGCGCGGGATCTTCTACTACTTGCTGTCCCTTCACAATTATGGCTGGGTCTTCTTTGCATCTGTAATCTCAATTAAGGGATACCGGAAATCGAATCCCTCGTTTAGGCCTCTATTCGCAGGGTTGCTCGCAATGACTTTAGTCCCAGTAGGGCTGAATGCGAGTTACAATCTTGCTGGCTTGACAGTTTTCGGCGTTGACCCAACCCCATTTGGCCTGGTGATCTCGATTGCGATCTATTCTTGGCTTTTGGTCTTCAATCGATTACTTGATGTGTCGCTGGTGGGTGAGCAACATATCTACCGTGACGCTCAAGTTTTTATGGTGGTCTGCAACAGATCAGGTAGCATGGTCTCGACCAATCCATTCGCTAAAAAATTTCTTGACGGGCCTCAGGGAAACGAAGCCAGAGAGGTCTTGGCAGAAATTTGCAGAAAGCTGCAAATGGATGCCAAAACACTCACTGAGCAACATGTCGCAATCGGTGAGAGCATTTTTCAGCCGTATGCCCTGCGCATCGATGACCCAGTGCATTGTAATCGTCCATTCCTTGGATGGACAGTAACCCTTATCGACGTGACGCGGGAAGAGGAAATCGCTAAAGCGCTTATCGAAGCAAAAGAGCGCGCTGAGGAGATGACACGGCTTCAAACAGAGCTAATTGCTGTTATCAGTCATGAGCTTCGCACGCCGCTTACCTCTATCAGTGGCACGCTTGCCCTGCTCGACGCCGGGCAGTTGGGAGAGCTTCAGGGGCAGGCTAGACGCGGTGTTGAGATCGCCCGGCGCAACTGCGCACGCCTAGCCAAGCTTATCGACAATCTTCTTGATCTCCAGAAGCTGGAAGCCAGACGTCTGGAACTGAAGTTCGAAAGTATTGATCTCCGATACCTCTTGTCCTCCTCGCTTGAGGAGCTTGAAGGCTACGCGCAGCAACGGCCTGTCCATCTTGTCGTGACGGAAACCGACCGCACCATTGAAGTGCTGACAGATGCGACACGCCTCAAGCAGATCATCACTAACGTCATCTCGAACGCGATCAAATTCTCTCCCGAGGATGGAACGGTCGTCACGAGCCTACGTAAGTCCGGCGCAATGGCCGAATTATGCATCAGTGATCAAGGCCCCGGTATCCCGGCCGGAGCCGAAGCCAAGGTGTTCGGCCGCTTTGCCCAAGTCGACAGCTCGTCCTCACGCGGGCATGAAGGCACTGGGCTTGGGATGAACATTTCAAAGCTGATGATAGAACAGCTTGGTGGCGAGATCTTTTATCGGAGTGAAATTGGAACAGGAACGACATTCTTCCTAAAAATTCCACTTTCGGAGGCGGCTCGCAAGAAACATATCCCTTGAAGTTTATTGAGAAAAGTTGATGTCGTTAGAGGTGTCTTCGCGAAATGAGCTTTCGTTGACCACACACCTCCTTTCCAAAAGCCACCATTTAATAGCCTGCTGCCCGTTTCGTGGACACGAAGATAAGATCGTGACCAAGGAACTGGAGAGGGGAAATGAAGAGACGGAAGTTCAGCCGTGGTTTCAAGATCGAAGCGGTAAAGCTAGTGAGCGAGCGGGGCGTGTCGGTCTCTCAGGCGGATTGCCCCCATCGAGTTGAGGTGGACCCCAAAAACTGGACACTGACGTAAGCTCTGATTTGCTGTCTGTTGATCTTCATCACGAAGGAGATCGAAGATTTCGAAACGAAAACAGCATACCCCTGAGTTCAAGGCGAAGGTGGCGCTGGAAGCGCTGAGAGGCGAGGCGATCGTGTCGGAGCTGGCGAGCCGGTTCGGGGTGCATCCGACGATGATCAATCAATGGAAACGTGCGCTGCTGGATGGCGCATCGGGTGTCTCCGAACGCGGCAGCCGCAAGGCACCCGTCATCAATGAAGACCAGGTCAGGGATCTGCATGCCAAGATCGGAGAGCTGGCTGTGGCCAACTATTTTTTCGAAAGAAAGCTCAAGCCCTGGGGCGGAATGTGAGGCGCGCCATGATCGAGCGCGACCATCCTGACCTGTCGATTTAACCAACAGTGCGCGCTTCTGTCGATACCGCGGTCATCGTTCTACTACACGCCGCAGGGCGAGACCGAGCAGAACGTCGCGCTGATGCGGCTGATCGACGTACAGTTCCTCGAGACACCGTTCTTTGGCGTCCGCCAGATGACCTGGCACCTGCGTGGGCGAAGGCCATGCGGTGAATGAGAAGCGCATCCGTCGGCTCATGCGCCTGATGGGATTGATGCCAATCTATCAGAAACCCAACACTAGTAGGCCTGTGAAGGGGCACAAGACCTACCCCTATTTGCTGCGCGGTCTGCGGGTGGACAGGCCAAACCAGGTCTGATGCGTGGACATCACCTACCTGCCGATGCGCCGCGGGTTCCGCTATCTGGTGGCGATCATGGATTGGCATACCCGGATGGTTCTGTCGTGGCGGATCTTGAACACGCTGGATGCCGACCTCTGCGTCAAGGCGCTGAACGAGGCCATCTACCAATTTGGGCCGCCGGACATTATGAATGGCGACCAGGGATCGCAGTTCACATCCTTTGTCTGGATAGACCGCCTGCGCCGCTCGGGCTTCCGCATATCGATGGACGGCAAGCGTCGCTACCTGGACAACATCTTCATCGAACGACTGTAACGGTAATCCCCCCCAATTTTAAGGGGATGCGAAAGTAGAATTTTCTCGGCAGGATGAACGAGGGGATTCCAATGAAGAAGACACGTTTCACCGAGGCCCAGATCATGGGCGTGCTGCGCCAGATGGAGGGCAGTGTTCCTGCTGCCGAGCTTTGCCGCGAACATGGCATGAGCAGTGCGACGCTTTACGAGTGGCGGGCGAAGTATGGTGGCATGAATGCGAGCCTGATCTTCGAGATGAAGGCCATGGCCGAGGAGAACCGCCGCCTGAAGCGCATGTTTGCTGATGTCAGCATGCAGAACGACCTGCTGAAGCAGGCGCTCGGAAAAAAATGAAGCGGCCAGCTCAACGCCGAGAGTTGGCCGTGAAAGAGGTGGCGATGCAGGGCGTCAGCATCGCGCTGGCGTGCCAAGCATTTGATGTCAGCGAGACCTGCTACCGATACAGCCCGAAGCTGGACGATGAGAACGAGCAGATTGCCGACCTGCTGCTTGGGCTGACGAAGGCGAAGAAGACCTGGGGCTTCGGCCTGTGCTTTCTCTACCTGCGCAATATCCGGGGCCATGGCTGGAACCACAAGCGGGTCTACCGGATCTACCGCGAGCTGGAGTTGAACCTTAGGATCAAGCCGCGCAAACGGCTGAAACGGGAGAAGCCCGATGAGCTGGCCGTGCCTGAGGCGCCGAACGAGGTCTGGTCGATGGATTTTATGGCAGATCGCCTTGGGAACTATTGCCAGTTCCGGCTGCTGAATGTCTTGGACGACTTCAACCAAGAAGGGCTTGGTATCGAGGTCGACTTCTCGCTACCCGCGGAACGCGTCGTCAGGGCGCTGAACCAGATCATCGAATGGCATGGTGCGCCTCGAACCATTCGAGTCGACAACGGCCCGAAATACATCAGCGGCACCCTCATGGAATGGGCCGAACAAAAGGGCATCGCTTTGGCCCACATACAGCCGAGGAAACCACAGCAGAACGCATATGTCGAGCGCTACAACAGGACGGTCCGGCACTATGGCTGGACCTCCATATCTTCGAAACCATCGACGAGGTGCAGCAGATTGCCACCGAGTGGCTTTGGTCTTACAACAACGAGCGCCCAAACATGGGCAACGGCGGGATGACCCCCGCCCAGAAACTGAGATTGGCCGCGTAAATTCTACGAACAAGTCCCCGCAAAAACGGGGGGATTACCTGGCGGACGCTGAAATACGAGTGCGTCTACCTCCACGCCTGGGAGACAGGGTCCTAGGCCCGCGCGGGTGTCGGGAACTGGATGGCGTTCTACTACCAGCGCCGCCCGCACAAAGCCCTTGGCGGACAACCACCAGCGGTGGTCTACTCGCTGGAAATCGAAGCAATGTAACCCGATCAGCAGGAGCAGATCAGAGCTTGAAAAGCGCCAGATCCTGTCCAAGAGATGGGGAGCACCTCAGCATATGCGAGTAGAGGGGGTGGGAATGGGTCTGAGCTCCTCGGACATTGCGGTGTTGCAAATCCTCAACACTCAGCCGGTCGTATCTTAGTTTATCTACCTGAGAAGCTTTTTTCAGAAGATTTCGGGCACGCTTCCGACAAGTCTGGTATGAGCAAAATTGATGCGTTCGTTTGCGAAAGTTGGGCCAACAACGTTGACGATTCCTCCATCAAGCGGAATATTTAATGTCGGACTACAATCAGAAATTTCGCTCAATACAGAGAAAATTCCTGAATTCCATCGATGTCCGCGTTGCGAGGATGCGAGAAGCTCTCGAACTGTTCGCGTCTGGGAAGACGACCGACCGGAGTAAGCTACATCTTCTCATCCACGATTTCACGGGCAACGCCGCGATGCTGGAATTGCACGAGATCGCCCTCGAAGCTCGGAAGGCCCTCAACATTTTTGAAGGTAGTGAAGAGGCGCAAAATCAGGAGGCCACGGGGTGGATAGAAGAGATTGGAGGCTCGTTAGATCGGGTCGTCATTTTGAAGGAGAAGCATGAGGCTTTGAAATGAAGCGCTGGTATATCGTGCTCTTTGCCTGCTTCGCTGCTGCGCCGTTCGGTGCTTTGGCACAAACTTCTTCCACCATGACCGATAGCAGCAATGTAATTTTGACCCGGGTTCTGGATTTGGCAGAGATCGGGTTTCAGAACGGTGTGGAGTTTGAACAGCTCTCCGGCGGGGCGACGTTCTTCTTTCCGACAGGCACGCGTGACGCAATCGACGAGATGAGTCTCGTCCTTGACTACGTGAGCGGCCAGACCATTCCTGTCGAGCGAAACCTCCAGGTCCGTGTTAGCGGTCAAGTAATGCACGTCGAGCGGATCGACGGTGAGACGTCACGTGGGCGCATCGAAATCGAGCTGGATAGAGACGCGATCCAGTCAGGCTTCGTTGAAGTCGGTATCGACTATGCTGGTGCAAGTTCTGAGAGCATTTGTATCGACGAACGCGCCTCGGGTGATTTTCTCCGGATCGAACCAAGTACACGCATTATTTTGTCGCTGGATCGGGCGGCGCTTGACGATGTGGCGCGGGTTGCCGATGTGATGCCGCCGCGCAAGCGCCTCGTGACTGTGCCCAGCACTTCTGCCGACCGCGCATTATCGTTCGCGCTACGCGCAGCGGCGGCCTATGATGCCGAAGCCGGTATGATCACTTTTGAAAGCGGCGACAGTGACAGCGGTGACAGCTGGACGTCGACCACCATTAGACTGAGCAGCACAGAGACAGGCGGCGTAGGCGGTGCACAGGTCTCTGTCACAAATACCCCTAAGCCTGGATTGCTGTTCGAAGGCAAAGAGCCGTCGCTTGGGTTCGATGTCATCGGTAGTCCTTGGGGGCCATTATCGTCGGGTGCAACGTATCGAATCGACGGATCGCGGTCGACACAAGACACAATCACGTTCGCAGATCTGAATATTGGAACGCTTGACCAGTTGGTGACCGGTAGCACCACGTTCGACATTAGCGCGTCGATAGACGCTTTTCCCGTCGGACAGATCCCGATGGGCGTTCAGCTTTTGATCGCCGCCGCGCGCAGCGTCAACGGCCAGGGTGTGACGGCGTCAGCATACATGAACGGAACCTTACTTGGTAGTCGGCCCTTAGACAACGAAGGCCCGACTTGGATGAGCTTCACGATCCCCGCGGGGCTGGTCGTGCGAGATAATCAGATTGAAGTTCTCGTCCAGCGCCAGATTGAAGGGGGAAGTTGTCGCTTCGGTCCACAAGGCTATCCAGCGCAGATCTTTCCCGAAAGCCGCTTCATCCTTGGCAAAGCGCCCGATCCAATAGATGATTTTTTCTTGCTTCGACAAGCCTTTGGAAACGGCTTGGACGTCGTTCTGGGTGAGGATGTCGGAGCGCAAGAGGCGATGCCGTGGCTTCTGCCCGTCGCAGGTGCCATCTTGCCCGACGCAGTCGTAATTACGCCGCAGTCCCAGATCATAGCCCCAGTTGACGGCGACAGGCCGCGGCCGTTCCTTTACGTCGGGTTCCAAGCCCCCGCGGGCGCAGACGCAAAAGTGCGTTTTGATCAGGGGCGGGTAGAGGTTAGAGACAACCAAGGAAGTGTGCTATTCAACGGCGAGATGCTCAATGATGTGGGTCTTGTGCAAATCGTAGAGGTGAATGGCCGGTCTGGGTTGTGGCTGCGTCCCGGCGCGGGCGCCCCGCCGGCGCCGACGCCAGTTGCGCCGCTGCTGCTTGATCGCGGGGATTTGGCTTTCATAAGTAGCGACGGGGTGCAGATTGTCACCTCAACTCGGCGCGCCTCGCTTATCGATGTGGTCTACCCGGAGCGTTTCGACGCGATGCAGCTCATCGCCACCTACAGGCCCTGGATTGTCGGCGCGTTGTGGATTGCGTTGACGCTGATCGTAATTCGTTTCTTGCAGGGGGTTTATCACCGCGCCGGACGCGGAAAGAAGAGTTGAGGCGCAATGCTCGACAGTGAAAGCGCCGAGATCGGAGAGCTTCTGCTTGATCGCGGTCTTCTGACGAGCGCGCAGTTGGACGAGGCAACTGCCTTGGCCGAGGCATGGCAGGTTGGGCTTGTCGATATACTGCATGCGCGGAACTGGCTCAAACCTGGTGCGCTCTACAGGGCGCTGGCATTCTACTACGATCTTGGAATGGGAGATCTCGTCGCGGATCCTCCGGATCTGGACTTGATCCGGGCCTACGACGTCGACGAGATGACCAATGCCATGACGATCCCGCTGCGCGACAAGCTCGACGGCGGGGTTGTTGTTGCGACTGCGCGGCCCGGCTCAAAAACCTTGCTGCATATCCTGCAGACCTACCCGGGCGAGGTCGAGATCGTGGTCGCTCCACAGCTTGAAATTTCGCTGGCTCTGCGACGGGCGTTCCGCGAGGAGCAGTCGCACAAGGCTGTCTTTGGCCTGGCCGAGACTGACCCGGTGATGTCGGCGGCCACCGTCGTTACGACGCCACAAGTTGTGGTGATTTACGGCCTGCTAAGCGCGGTGCTGTCCGGGTTTGCTTTGGCGCCGGTAGCAACGCTGGTCGCACTAAACCTCGTAATGACGTTGTTCTATACCGGAAATTTCCTCTTCAAAGCGGTATTGGTCTGGGTTGGTGGCGAAACGCAGGAGCGGTCCTCGCGAGCAATCGCGGCAGAGGCGGCCATCCTGCGCGACGAGGAGTTGCCGGTCTATACCGTACTTGTGCCAATGTTCCGCGAACCCGAAGTCTTGCCGATCCTTACCGCTGCGCTGCGCCGGCTCGACTACCCGTTGGCCAAGCTCGACATCAAGATCGTCCTGGAGGAGAGTGATCATGAGACCATCGAGGCGGCGCGCAAGCTTGAACTTGAAGGCATCTTTGAAATCGTGGAGGTGCCGCAGTCGCACCCTCAAACCAAACCGAAGGCCTGCAACTACGCTCTACAATACGCCCGCGGTGACTACCTCGTAATCTTCGATGCCGAAGATAAGCCTGAGCCGGATCAGCTTAAAAAGGTGCTCGCGGCTTTCCGTCAGAGACCTGCAAACACTGCCTGCATCCAATGCCGCCTTAACTACTACAACGCGCGCGAGAACTGGCTGACGCGGATGTTCACGCTGGACTATTCTCTGTGGTTTGACCTGATGCTACCGGGGCTGGAGCGTCTGGGTGTGCCGATCCCGCTGGGTGGGACGTCGAACCATTTCCGTATGGACGTGCTGCGTGAGCTTCATGCATGGGATCCGTTCAACGTTACTGAGGATGCGGATCTAGGTATCCGGCTGACGCAAAAGGGCTACCGCGTTGGCGTAATTGATAGCACCACTTACGAAGAGGCCAACGTCTCTGTGCCAAACTGGATCCGGCAGCGCAGTCGGTGGATCAAAGGTTACATGCAGACCTTCCTTGTGCATACGCGCAGGCCCCTGCACCTATTGAGAAGTGTCGGGATCCGGGGGGTGATCGGGTTCGTCTTCTTCATTGGGGGCACGGTGCTATCCGGGCTCCTGAACCCGATATTCTGGGGAATATTTATTCTTTGGATGGTCTTCGGGGCAGCGGCGATCGAACCTTACTTCCCGCCGGTGCTTCTCTATCTCTCCTTGATCAACCTTTTGGCTGGAAACTGCTTGTTGATCTACCTGACGATGGTTGCCCCGTTCAGGCGGCGCTGGACGGATCTCGCGCCGTGGGGGATCACCATCGTGGGATATTGGGTGCTGATGACGATTGCCTCTTACAAGGCGCTTAAGCAGCTGGTCACGAATCCGTTCTACTGGGAAAAGACACAGCACGGTCTGTCGAAACACACAGAACAGGAACTTCAAAGTGCGCAGGCCGAGGCGCAGACATGAATAGATTGATACAAAAGCTGACTATCGCGTCGCTGTTATTCGCTGCTCTGCTGAGTGGTCTATTCTGGCTAGACCTGCGTGGGTTCATGTCTGAATCGATCGAGCAGATGTGGGCACGCGCTATCGTGCAAATAGAAGGACCGCCGCGGTTTCGCGCGACCGAGGCGTTCTACCCACCATTACCATACACGATGACGCTGATCTTGCAGCAAGTTAGGCCGGGAAACCTACTTCCGACACCGCTGCTGCTGTCGGCCGCGCTGTCGGCCGCGATGTTGCTTGCGTGGTATGCGAACCTGCGTGAGCGTGGCGAGCTTGGCCGAGGAGCAGCGCTCATCATTCTCGTCCTGCTGGCTTTCAATCCACTCTTTATCCGCGCCGTAGCCGAGGGGCCGAACGCCGTCCTATTACTTTTCGGCTTCTGGATCTACGCACGCGGCCTTCTGAACCTGCGGCTAAACGGGGCCGCGCCCGATATGATGAAAGTAGCCGTTGGCCTATTGGTTATGCCGCTGTCGCATAGTTACGGGATCTTGCTGGCGCTGGGAACCTTGCCGTTCATTGTGATCTCAGCCCGGCCCAGCATGCTGGCGATGTCTTCCACAGGTTATCTCACAGCAATGTTCTTCCCGGTGCTGGCCGCGATTGGGTCGCTTTCATTCGTAAGCTTCGTTCTAAACACAGAGTTCTTCTCATCGTCATTTGTTCGCGGCGGTGCGCCAAGCCCGGCATCAGGACTGACGCCCCTAGCGCTGTCGCTTTGTCTTCCACTGGCCGCGTTGATCAGACTGATCCTATTGCCACGCTACGCACTACCAATTTTGGCGGGGATTGGCAGTCTCGCAGGCGGAGCGACACTGAACCTTGCCTACGGGTTTGAGAATGACTCCGTCATCGTGGCCACTCCGGTTCTTGGTCTTTGCGTTGTGGCGGTTCGCAGTTGGCCACTGGGTAGCATGCGCGTAGGATTGGTCTGTGCGCTGCTCGCGACGTCGTTACCACTGGCAATTCTCGGAATGCGCTCGGCAGGATCATCTGAAAGCCAGAGAATGGTCAAGGTGCTGTCGGGACAGACAGTTGCCGATCCCAGAACCCTAAACCGCGATCTTGCCAAAGTGCTTGCGGGGCGACAGGAGATTCTGGTCGATATTGAGCGGCATCCCGGCCTGGTCGCGGCTATTGGCGACATCCAGTCCTTCCTTATAACGGGCGACCCCGACTATGATATCACTATCGAAGGCGGTCGGCCCCGTGGTGACTATTTACTTGTCCGGCAGGATCTGATGGCCACGGCTCAAGACGACCGCTTACTACGTGCCTTTCCGCAACTCGCGGACGGCGAAGCCGAGCCCTTCGACTTACTTTACTCTCGAAACGGATGGCGACTTTTCGAGATAAATCGTTAGAATGGAACAATGACCAGAAAAATAATTGCCATAGATGATTCCGAGATCGCCCGCGACCTTGTGGTCGCGACCCTTGCAAAATTCGGATTCGATGATGTCGAGACCTTCGAGGATCCTCTGGCAGCGCTGGAGTCCCTTTCGGGCCCTGAGCAGACCGCTGATCTTGTTTTGCTTGATATTATGATGCCGGGGATGGATGGTATCGAGCTTTGCGCACGGTTACGACAGTTGGCCCAATGGCGTGATGTGCCAATTGTGATGCTGACCAGTCGCAGCGACAAGGAGTCGCTGTCGCGCGCCTTTATGGCCGGGGCGAATGACTACCTTACGAAGCCCTTCGACCACATCGAATTTCAAGCTCGACTTAAGTCTCAACTACGACTCAAATCGGAACTGGATCGGCGGAAAATCGCGCCCCCCGCCCGCTTTGTGCGAGACCTGCCTGAGGCGCAGGAGGCGGCTCACCGACCCTTCGTTGGCAACCGGGATACACTACTCACCGCGCTGACGAGCTTGAAACCCCAGAGCATGTTGTCGATCTACGTGATGTCTATCGACGCACTTGCGCATGATACAGTTGATTTCTCGCCGCCGGAGCGCGAAGCGGTATTACAGAAAGTTGCCCACGCGTTGGCCGGGATACTTCAGCCAGCAAGCGACATTCTGGTGCACTGGGAGGACGAGGCATTCTGTGGTGTGAGTCTTCGACATGACGCAAGGACGATGCGCAGGCAGCTTGAGCAGATCCAATCGGACGTGCAAAACGTCTTGATCGGCCTTGGCAACCGCATGAAAGGAGCCCCACCGACGGTCAGCATCACGCTGGCCTCCTCGGCTTCGCAAACCCCATCAAAAATTATGGGCGATGCTTTCCGCGCCCTCGAGACTATACGCCCCGAAGACCGGGGTAAGATTTGGGTCGTAGGGCAAGAGTGAGCGAAACCTTGGATTCCTTTCGAACTTCAATGCATGGTCTTTCTGGGCGACTAAAGGAGCGCACGTTTCGGCCAGTAATTTACGTAGGCCTTCGCAGTTCGGCACTGCTAGTTTTCGTAGGAATCGTAATTTTTTTTGATTATAAGCGCTCGATCGCGGCTGGGGAGGAACGGTTGGCACACGTGGCTTCCCAGTTTAATCAGACGTTTACGGGCTCGCTGGGTATCGCAACAGCGCAACTTTTCGATTTGAATGAAGAACTGGCTCGCAACGGGTTGCCCCAGACGGCGATGCAACAAAACCAGTTCGACGAAAGATTGGTGCAGATCACGGATAATTCCGATCAATTGAAGACCGTTCTTGTTGTGGATGACGAGGGCATCATTCGGTTCTCGACGTCACCGTCGTTGATCGGAATTTCAGTAGCGGACCGCGCTTACTTTAAAAAAGGAATGGCATCCGACAACGGCACTTTCGTGGTGGAGTCGCCGATTATCTCCCGTGCCACTGGATCTTATGTTACGCCAATTGCTTGGCCTATCGGAGAGGCCGGGCCCAGCCGCAGCGGTGTCATCGCCTCATCTCTGGAGGAAGCCTATTTCGAGACATTGTTGGAAGAGACGCGAATTGACCAACGCATGGTAGTTGAGGTTGTTGCAGATGATGGTTCCGTAGCGTTTTCTTCGAATAAAGGCGTCGAGCGGACGCGGTGGTGGGTAGAGGCGAGCACTTCAATCCTCAACGCCCCGCTCGCAACGCGGGTCGCTACCCCGCGTTCGGAACTTTTGGACGGGTTTGCGCTTCGCTCACTACTGACCGCGGCAATGGCGGTCGTTCTGTTTACCAGCGCCATTGTTGCAGGACTGCAGGCTCAGAAGCGTCTTGCGTTGTTGACCCGAGCGTTTCAGGTATCCGAACAAGCGGCGAAGAAAGCAAACGACGCGGCACGGCAGTTCCAGGCGGTTTTTCAGAACGTTGAGGACGGGATCGTCATATTTGACGACAAAGCTTCAATAATGGATGCAAACAGGCGGGCGCGCGACCTGCTGCAAGTCAATAATATTGTGTCAGCCGTCGAGATCGTGAAATCTTACACCGAACTTTTCAAACTCAATGGGCGCGGAGAAGAAAGCAACCGGGTTTCGTTCAAAGTTGAACTACCTGAAATTAATGACGGGCGCGACATCCGTTGCCGCATGGATATGATTGAGACCGTAACAGGACCGGTCTATTTCGGCGTTCTCACGGACGTTGGTGCTGAAGAGCGCCTGACCAATACGCGCCTACGGTTCATTGAATCGATTAACCACGAATTGCGAACCCCACTCACCTCGCTCAGCGGGTCGTTGGACGTCTATTTGGCCCGCTTCGGCAAGGACCTAAACGCGAGCGGCAAAAAATTGATCGAACTGGCCAAGGGAAACGCCGATCGTCTGCTTATCCTCGTTAATGATATTCTGACCTTGCACGCGGTCGATCAGAAAGGTCTTTCTATATCCAAGAAAGAAATAGGGGCCGATGTTGTTCTGTCAGACGCGGTCGCGAACTTGCGCGGCTACGCCGATAGTTTTGGTGTCAACTTAGAGATCGAGCGCCCCGTGCCCAATGTAAACATCTCCGCCGACCCAAACCGGATGCAACAGGTGATGGGGAACTTAATTTCAAATGCGATTAAATATTCCCCGCGCGGAGAAACGGTCATGGTCGGGGCGAGCCTCAGCGAGAATAAAACGGTCACCCTGTGGTGCCGCGACAAGGGACCTGGCATTCCGGTCCATTCGCGCACCTCAATCTTCGAACGTTTCGCTCCTCCCGCGCACGACCACGAGCGTCAGGTGACCGGCACTGGTCTGGGGCTTGCTATCGCCCGCGAACTGGTCGAGCGGCAAGGCGGAAAGCTGTTGCTGAAAACGATTCATACCAGCGAAGCGATTGATGACGGCGCAAGCGGATCGACATTCATCGTCAAGATGCCCGCTGCTACTAAACTACCCCGTGTCGAGGAAGAGAAGACATGAAGATCCTGTTTGTCGACAACGAGGAAGATATGATTTCTTTGATAGACATCGTGCTTGAAACCGAAGACGACATCGACCTCTCAACCGCGAATACTGGGCAGGCGGGGATCGACCTGATTGACTTTGAAGAATTCGATGCCTACCTTTTCGACCTGATGATGCCGAAGCCTGACGGGCGCGACTTGTTGGCACATGTCAGGTCGCGCCCTGAAAGCTCAACGAAGCCGGTCATCATGTGCACTGCGAAATCCGATGAAAGCTTTGCCGAAAAGCTGCTGCAGGCCGGTGCGACCCGCGTCATATCAAAACCATTCAATGCGCTCACGATCGCGGATGTTATCCGCGACGTGGTCAATGGAGGGTAATCGTTTGGCTCAGCTTCCTCACGTATTTGCACTTGGCGTGACCTTAGGATTAATGCCGCAATTGGTCGACGCCTCGGCCTGGCCGCGAGGGGAGGAAAATAGTTTTTTCTCCCTGTCCTACCAATATCAACTGAATGAAACTGAAGACCAAGACTACGGCTCCATCTTCGCGGAATACGGTCTGACCGAAGCGCTGACCTTCGGTCTTGACCTTGGCTACAACCCAGTGGCGCGCGACCGGTCAGGGATCGTTTTTTTGCGGCAATCCTACACAATGCCGTCCGGTCCGGATGTCTATGCGCTCGAACTTGGAGTCGGAGTCGTCGATATTAGCGATAACACCTACGCCGTTGTCCGACCCGGTGCCAGTTGGGGCCGCGGCTGGCAATCCGGAGACCTTTCCGGCTGGGCCGGAATAGAGGCAAGCTACGCGTTCCGCGGCGATGGTTCGCAACTTGGCAAGGTGGACGTCACCGGCGGGATCGCTCATGAGGGCGGATCCCTGTCACTCATTCAAATTCAAACCTCAAAGCCCTCAGACAATGATTGGGTAGCGACGCTTGCGCCCTCCTACGTCTACGCGGTCGAAGATGACTGGTTTTTAGAGATCGGAACCAGTCTTAAACTGTCGAACGGCGCCAAATCATTCAAGCTCGGCGTTTGGCGAGAATTCTAACGGAAGCATTGTAGGCAACCGAACTAAGACGGAAACAACTCATAGTTCGTCTATCGGAACGAGAGGGCAGGCGAACTGTGAGGTGCCCCTAGGTTCCAAGACACCTGCCTGATCCAGTTTCTGCTGTCTGATTTCGAAGTCAACGGGCGACTGCATTCCGTTGTTCGCGTGCTTGTGACCTGCCACGGGATTTTTCCTCCACCGCCGATTAGAGTCCGCCCCAACTTGAGGACGGACAATGAAGCGAACGAGATTCACGGACGAACAGATCATCGGCATTCTGTTGGAGCATGAGGCGGGTGCGAAGTGTGCCGACCTGTGCCGTAAGCACGGCATGTCGGAAGGCACGTTCTACAACTGGAAAGCCAAGTTCGGCGGTATGACGGTGTCGGAGGCGAAGCGGCTGAAGGCGCTCGAGGACGAGAACGCTAAGCTGAAGAAGCTGCTGGCAGAGCAGATGCTCGATCTGGCTGCGATGAAGGATCTGGTCGCAAAAAAATGGTAGGGCCCGCCGTGAAGCGCGAAGCGGTCGCATACCTTCAGGCCGGTCACGGTCTGTCGGAGCGGCGGGCCTGTCGGATCGTCGGAGCGGATCGCAAAATGGTCCGCTATCAGTCGCGGCGTGCGCCGGATACGGAGCTGCGAGGGCGGCTGAGGGAGCTGGCCAATGAGCGTCGGCGGTTCGGCTATCGTCGGCTGTTCGTTCTGCTTCGCCGTGAAGGCGAGCCCTCGGGGATCAATCGGATCTATCGGCTCTACCGCGAAGAGGGGCTGACGGTGCGCAAGCGAAAGGCCCGGCGCAAGGCTATCGGGACGCGAGCCCCGATCCTGGTCGAGGCGTGGCCCAATACACGCTGGTCGCTGGTCGCTGGATTTCGTCCATGACCAGTTCGCGGGCGGCCAGCGCTTCCGGGTGCTCAACGTGGTCGATGACGTCACCCGCGAATGTTTGGCGGCAATCCCTGACACTTCGATCTCAGGGCGCCGTGTAGCACGTGAACTTTCGGCCCTGATTGAGCGCCGCGGGAAGCCCGGAATGATCGTCAGCGACAATGGGACGGAACTGACCAGTAACGCCATCCTGCGGTGGTGCTCCGAGAACAGCGTCGAATGGCATTACATCGCGCCGGGCAAACCGATGCAGAACGGCTTCGTGGAGAGTTTCAACGGTCGGATGCGCGACGAACTGCTCAACGAGACGATGTTCCGCAATCTCGCCCATGCGCGCGTCGTGATCGCCGCCTGGGCCACCGACTACAACACAGAACGCCCACATTCGGCCTTGGACTACCAGACCCCGACCGACTACGCGCGAATCCTGACCACCGCAATCGCCCGCCCCGCTGCGCGAGATGAAAGCTCCGCCCGTCGGGCGATTGCTCAACCTGCGCCGATGGGCGTAAACACTGATCGGGCTCCGGTCGCGGCTGGATGAAAGTTCAGTGGCAGGTCATCCGCCGTTTAGTCCTTCTCACCAATCGGAGCTCCGTTCCGTGCTTTCTTCATCGGACCATGGAGCAGGCCCGTTTCAAACCACGGTTTAACAGCATCTGGGCTGCGCCCAGTGTGACCGCCTCGGCGTAAACTCGCAGTTCCGGCGCGTTGCCGGACAAGCGCAGGTGCAGGATGTCGCCGTTCGGATGGATCATCCGTGGCCCGTCGGTCACGTCGAGCGCCGCAGGCGCGCCGTCCCAAAATGCGGCCCGGGCCCGGTCGTCTTGGGTCAAGGTCTTAATCCAGGCCGCGGCGCGGGTGCGGTCGATGCCTTGCAGGCGGTCGGCCAAGGCCACGCGGCGCGGCAAGGCGGCGACGAGCGTGGAGAGGGGCGCGCCGCGCGCGGCCAGAAGCGGGGTGATCAGCGGCAGCACCGCGTCGCGGGTCGGCAAGGCAGGCAGGGGGCCCGCGTCGAAGCCCAAGAGGACGCCGCCGTTCGCCTCGAACCCCACGACGCGGGCGGGGGCCACGTCGGCCATGCCCGCGATGACGTAAGGCGAACCGACGCGCGTGCGCCGCACCTGCGCGAACCCCATCGCGTCGAGCGCCGTGGTCGAGGTCACCGGCGTCACCACGTGGGTCGCGCCGAGATGCCGGGCGGTGATCGCGCCGAGGAGGTCGCCGCGGATGACCTCTCCGGTTTCGTCCGCGAGCAAGGGACGATCGGCGTCGCCGTCGGTGGAAAGGATCGCGTCGAGCCCTTGCGCCGCCCAGGCCTTGAGCCGCGCGCGGGTCGCAGGATCCACGGCTTCGGTATCGACGGGGACGAAGGTGGTGGCGCGGCCCAGTTCGGTGACCTCTGCTCCGAAGGCGCGCAAAAGCTCCGCCAGCAGATCGCGCGCGACGCTGGAATGGGTGTACAGGCCAAGCCGCAGGCCGCGCAGCGCGCCCGCGCCGAAGGCGTCGAGATAGCGCGCCCGATAGCCCGTGAGTGCCCGCGCGGCTGCCGCCCGGTCGATCTCCACGACCTCCCCGAGCATCGGGGCGGGAATGCGGGCGGCCGTCACGATGGCGGCCTCGTCGGGCTTGTCGATCTCCGATCCGCCACGACGATAGAACTTCAGCCCGTTGCGGTCGGCGGGGATATGGCTGCCGGTGACCATGATGGCCCCGGACCCCTGCGCCTGGGCCGCCAGCGCCAGGGCGGGCGTGGGCAGCGGCCCCAACCGGACCGGCTGCGCGCCCGCCGCGCGAACCGCACGGGCCGCGATCTGCGCGATCTCGGGTGAGGAGGGGCGCAGGTCCTCGCCGATCAGCACCGTGGTGCCTGCGTCGCAAGCGGTCACGAAACCCGCGACATGGGCCGCCACCACGTCTGGCGTCAAGGCGGTGACCAGCCCGCGCAGGCCCGAGGTGCCGAAGCGCGCCGGCTCAGTCGCGGGCATAGACATCCTCGAAGCGCTGGATGTCGTCCTCGCCCAGGTAGGCGCCGGTCTGCACCTCGATCAGCACCATCGGCAGCTTGCCGGGGTTCTCCAGCCGGTGGCGGGTACCGAGGGGGATATAGACGCTCTCGTTTTCCGAGATCAGCTTTACCGTCTCGTCGATCGTCACCTGCGCCGTGCCCTCGACCACGATCCAGTGCTCCGAGCGGTGGTGGTGGCTTTGCAGCGACAGGGCCGCACCCGGGTGGACGACGATGCGCTTGACCTGGAAGCGCTGGCCGTTCGTCAGGCTCTCGTACCAGCCCCAGGGCCGGTAGGCGCGGGGCAAGGTTCTGGCCTGCGCGTGCCCGTCCGCATGAAGCTGCGCCACCGCCTGCTTGACCTGTTGCGCGCGGTCCTTGTGGGCCACGAGCACCGCGTCGGGCATCGCCACGGCGACGATGTTGTCGAGCCCGATGCCGACGATGGCCTGGCCCTCGTTCTCGGACCGCAAAAGCGTGTCGGTGCAGTCTATCGCAAGCGCAGGGCCTTTCGTGGCGAGGCCGGCGTCTTCCGTCTCGCGCCAGACGGCGGTCCAGTCGCCCAGATCGGACCAGGCCCCGTCGTAGGGCATGACCGAGAGGTTGTCCGCCTTCTCCATCACCGCGTAATCGATCGAGATCGGGTCGATCCGCGCCCAGGGCTCGGGTGCCAGCCGGGTGAAGCCCAGATCGCAGCGCGCCTGCGCGAGTGATGCCTCGACCAGGGCCAGCGTGTCGGGGGAATGCGCCTCGAAGGCCGCGCGCATGACGTCGGCGCGAAACAGGAACAGGCCCGCGTTCCACAAATGATGACCGTCGTCGAACATCGCTTGCGCGGTTGCCGCATCGGGCTTCTCGACGAAGCGCTTCAGGGGCTGCGGACCTTCGCCCGCGCTCCCGGGGTCGAGGTAGCCGTAGCTCGTCTCCGCCCGGGTGGGGCGGATGCCGAAGGTGACGATCCGCCCCGCCTCGGCCGCGGGTCGCGCGGCGGCGGCGCAGGCGGCGAAGGCGGTGGCGTCTGCGATCAGGTGATCCGACGGCGCAATAAGCACCAAGGACCGCGGGTCGTTCCGGGCCGCTAGCAACGTGGCAGCCAACACGGCAGCGGCGGTGTCGCGCGCTTGCGGCTCGATAAGCACCGCATCTGGATCGATCCGGCAAGCAGCCATCTGCTCGGTCACAATGAAGCGAAAATCGTCCGTGGTTACGATCAGCGGGGCCGCTAAACCCGTCCGCGTCAGCCGCGTGACGGACGCCTGAAATAGACTGTCATCACCGATCAGCTGCGCGAACTGTTTAGGGTAACTGGCCCGGCTGAGTGGCCAAAGACGGGTGCCAGACCCGCCGGAGAGGACAACGGGTGTAATTGAAGCTAAGGTCATTAGGCGGACTCCCCGGAGTAACTATACCGTAGCGAATTACTTGTCCAGAAAGTATGGCTTGAAGATGTCAGAGTTGGGTGAGTTTAGCAAAATTTTAAGGTGCCGGTGGAATTATCCTGCCCGATTTTGACGCCCGATAAGGCAGAAGTCCGAGATAGCAAGTCTATACTCACTACGAAGCCCTATACTTGCAGGCATAATAGCACAAACGAAACTAGGTAGTAGATAATCCCTTGTTCTACATAAATGCAAGAAACTCGACAGACGTCCTTAGCTTAGCCGGAATTACGTGTGAGACGAATACCTATCCGTTTGATTTCTGCATCACTGCGAGTTTTTCGCGGGGCTGAGGTCGTTTTGGTCACGCTTGGTTAAAAAGAGTTTACGTGCTTTTTCAGTAAATCCATACTTTTGGATATACTCCGCAAGGACTGTTTCAAGAACGACTATGTGCTTTTGTTCTGCGGACATTCGATGTTCTTCCGTCAATAAAAGTTTCGCCCGATAAGCCTTAAGATATGATTTCCGGATTTTGTGCTCTAACTGCTTCAAGCTCAAGACGTATCTACAGACTTGAAGTTAATTAAGTATACGGCTCTGTTGAACAAATACGTTGCTGGCTGCTCTCCGACGAATGCCAGATTAGTCCGAATAGTAGCCGGTAGCGCTGAGTGCAGCGAATGTCCAGTTTCAGCCTTTTTTACCTTTCTCCTCAACACCGGCAGATGAAGCCTCATGATTGAACATCGCTATGCGGCCCCATGAGGCTTTTCGCGCTACTCCAACAAACTGGCAACCGACTGATAACATCGAGCATCACGGGCAGTTCACTATCCTCTGCATAAACACGGTCGTTAGTGTCCTCGGCCTCTTGTCCCAGGATGTTGAGGCGAACGAGCTTAGGCACGTCGTTCATGTCACGGATGGCCTTGTTTACGAAATGACGAATACTGTGAAAGCAAAGCTGGCGCGGGTTCCCGTCTAGTGCAGTATCAAGGGCGCGGCGCCAATTATATCCAAGATGCTTTCCATATCTCGATTTCGCTCCCTTACCGGGGGCCATTTCAGGGAAGATCGCGACGGATTTCTTGCATCGCATTCGTTCGACATGATCCAAGAAGCCAATTGCAATCAAGGCGGGGTGGATGGGCACCCGGCGCCGCGATGCCAAGGTCTTCAGGTTGCGGATCTCGTTTTCGTCAAAGCTAAAGTAATAGATACCGTCTTCGACGCCGATGTCTGTCACGGTCAAGGCGGCGATCTCTTCGAGACGCGCGCCTGTGACGCTGGCAATCAGCGGGCACCAATACTTTCCATCCTTGATCAGGAATTCGCCGGCCTCGTGGCGCCGCTCGGGACGCCGGTGGCCTGTCCAGAGAGAATGAGCAAAGAGTGTCTCCAGCTCCTTTTTGCGAAACGATGCACGCTTGTCTCGATCACGTTTCGAATCTTTCATGCGTAATTTCGTCGTATTCACCTTGTGACGAAGAGCGATCCCGTCTTCCTCAGCCTTATTGAGGATCTGTTTCAGGTGGTCGATATGACGGTTGACAGTCGTTGGCGACAGGCCGACCTTTTCATCGGGAAGTGCGTCGGCCTTATTTACCAACTCGGCAAAGCTCAGGTCCCTATCTTTAGGACTCTTTCCGTAGCTCACGGGAAGCTTGCGAAGACCGGCCTTGAACACGGTTGCGACGTCCTGATCAATTTTTCGGACGTCCTGAATTCCGGTAATTTTGATGAAGAGGTCAATGGATGAAGCGTATTGAGCGATCGTCGCTTCCCTAAGCTCCTGACTTCGCTTTTCGGCCATAAGCCGTTCTGCGACAGCGGAAAGAGTGGGGTCTGGTTCAGGGATTGCTGGCTTGCCAGCATCTTCTTCACAGACGGCTTTGGTGAGTGACAGGGGACTGGCGATCAGGGAACCGAGCTTCTGTGAAGTTGAGTCGTGAGGCTGCTGCAAGTTGCCTTCGGGGCTGGTGGCAACTGCCTCAGTAGCCAGAATCTCCTTTAATGACGCCTGAAAGATGGCATGGTTTGTTTCATCGCGTCCCTGAACAAGGCTTGGCGCAGCATGGTGCGCGTGTGCCATTGCCTTAATGTAGGCCTCACGCAACTGAAGGGTGTGAAAGAGGGACGTGACGCTCTGACCGGTAATTTCTGTGAACCAGGCGGCGTTCTTGCGAGTCCTACCTTCGGATACGAGATTTAGAGCGAGCGTTTCCAGCATCATCTGTGTTGCCTGCTCCTCCTTCTTGGTGAGGCCACAGGAGAAGCCTTCGCCGGAAGTGGGCAATTGTGCATTCATTCCGTCACGGTCCAGCAAACCCCACGCGCGCTCGGCCGCTTGATCCCAAAGGTCGTCATCTGCCTCCGCATCTCGGCCAAACGTCCGGTTCACGGTCGCAAGCCGGGTCATATCAGCCAGCTTCTTTGCAAACACCTCTTTCATCCACGCAGTAAGGTCTGCCGGTGCCAAGGTTTTCGGATCATGAATGTCCAGCATGCGATCGCACTCCACGCTCATCAGTCTGGCCAACTTAACAGCTGCGCGGCGATCTGTCGTCCTTAATGACACTTGTAGGATGTATGAACCTGTGGACAGACCGCAAACGCGTCTGCGCCACTGCCAAACCGATCCTCGGCGAAAGAGGTGTCTATCGTATCCCATCAGGCGTCTCCACAACTGGAGCGACGCCAAGCAGACTAAAAACGAAACGTGTGACACTCGGGTGTGACACATCAGAGCGACTGACGCGACTGCCAATCTTTTCAATCACTTGAGGGATGTATTGGCTCCGGCGGTAGGGATCGAACCTACGACCAATTGATTAACAGTCAACTGCTCTACCGCTGAGCTACGCCGGAAAACCTGGAGCGGCTATAGCAACGGTGTTTTGGAGCGTAAAGAGGAAAAATCGTCAGTTTTCGACGCCGTATGAGAGGACGACGTTGGGTAAGAAAGGCGAACTGCCTAAAATTTCATCTGGATCGGATGGAACCGGGTCGTCTATCTTCTTCCGGCGCACGAGGCCTGGGGGGGGCCTCGGCACTAGGGAGGACTTAATGAAACGCAGACAATTCCTGACTTCGGCCGCCGTTGGTGGGGCCGCGACCGCACTTGCGACGCCAGCATTGGCGCAATCGGCGATCGAGATGAACATCGTCTCGACCTGGCCGCGGGACTTCCCGGGCCTCGGGACCAGCGCCCAGCGACTGGCCGAACGGATCGGCGAACTGACCGAAGGCCGCATCGCGGTGAACTACTTCGCCGCCGGAGAGCGGGTCGGGGCCTTCGACAGCTTCGACGAGGTCGCTTCGGGCAATTCCCAGGCCTACATCGGTGCGGATTACTACTGGAAAGGCAAGCACGCGGGCTGGTCGCCCTTCACCGCGATCCCGATGGGCCTGACCTACACCGAGATGGACGCTTGGATGAAGTTCGGCGGCGGTCAGGAGCTCTACGAGAAGCTTGGCGACGAGTTCGGCGTCATCGGCTACCCCGCTGGCAACACCGGCGTGCAGATGGGCGGCTGGTTCAACAAGGAGATCGAAAGCGCCGACGACCTGCGTGGTCTGAAGATGCGGATCCCCGGCCTGGGCGGCGACGTCATGGCCAAGCTCGGCGCCTCTCCGGTGTCGCTGCCGGGCGGACAGATCTACGAGAACCTCGTCTCGGGTGCGATCGACGCGACCGAATGGGTGGGGCCGTGGAACGACTTCTTCCTCAAGTTCTACGAGGCCGCGCAATACTACTACTGGCCCGGTTTCCACGAGCCCGGCGCGCAGCTTGCGCTCGGCATGAACAAGTCCTGGTGGTCCAGCGTTCCCACGCTCGACCAGGAGATCATCAAGGCCGCCTGCGCCGAGGAGAACGCCGTCTCGATGGCCGAGGCGAACTACAACAACGGCACCTACCTCAACCGTCTGATCGACGAGTACGGGGTCGAGTTGCGCGAGTTCAACGATGACGTCTACGAGGCCTTCGGTTCGGCCTCGGCCGAGGTGATCGAGGAGGCGCGCGACCACAGCGCGCTCGCCGCCGAGATCTTCGACAGCCACCTGGAGGCGCGCGCCTCCGTCGGGGCCTGGACGAACCTGTCGGACGCGCCCTACGTCGTGAAGCGCAACCGCATCCTAGACCTGTAAGTCGACGCGCCGGCCTGACCTCAAGCGGGGTGGGCCGGATGGGGCGGACTGGCGGTCCGCCCCGACGCTTGCCGAAAAGGCTTAGTTTCTGAAGATCGGGGAGGAGCAGCAGGATGCATGCGCCCGCACGTCTTGCACGGGGGTTCGGATGGCTCGTCCTGGCTATCACCGCCGCTTACATGGTCAATGCCGTGCTGAATTTCTGGTTCGATTTCCCGGGCGCCACGGCAGGTTCGGGGGATCCGCTGTCGTGGGTGCAGATCGCGGTGTACGGTCTCGCGGCTCTTTTCGCGGTGGGATACGTCCTGCGCTGCCCCGATCTGAGCTTGCGCGCGGATGCGGCCCGGATATCGCTGTTCAATCGGTTCCTGGTGCGCGCTGCATTCTTCGTGGTGCTCTTCGTGGGGCTGGGTGATGCGCTCGTCTCCTTCCTGCGGGTGCAGAACCTGCTGGACGGCGTGGTGGGCGCGGATCTGGCGCGCGACCTGGGGCGCGCCGATTTCCGCGGCACCTTTCTTCATCTGCCGCTGGTCATCCTCGGGATCGTCGCGGGCGCCCTGACACGGGGGCTGGGGTTCATCTGGCTGTCGCTTCTCGTCGTCATCGCAGAGCTTGCCATCGTCTTCAGCCGCTTCGTCTTTTCCTACGAACAGGCCTTCCTCGCCGACCTCGTCCGCTTCTGGTACGGGGCGCTGTTCCTCTTCGCTTCCGCCTACACGTTGCTGGAGGACGGGCACGTGCGCGTCGACCTGCTCTACGCCTCGATGCGGCGCGAGACGAAGGGGCGCGTGAACAGCATCGGCGCGATCCTGCTGGGCATGACGCTGTGCTGGACGATTCTGATCGTGGGCTTCGGCACCGCGAGCAGCGTCATCGTCGGGCCGATCCTGGTCTTCGAGGTCACGCAGGCGGGCTTCGGCATGTACGTCAAATATTTCATGGCCGGGTTCCTGGCCGTCTTCGCGATCACGATGATGATCCAGTTCGTGGCCCAGTTCCTGGACGCCGTGGCCGACCGCCGCGGCGAGCCGGGCGGGCGCGACGCCTCCACCAACGCGATGTAGGGCAGACCGCATGGAACTCGTCTTCTTGTTGATGTTGCTGGTCGTCATGGCGACCGCATTGGGATCGGGTTACCCGGTCGCCTTCGCGCTTCCGGGATCGGCGATCCTGACCATCGGTGCGGCGGCGCTGACCGGGCTGGTCTTCGCGGGCGATTCCGGGGCCTTCTTCGCGAATTCGGGCCCCGCTCAATGGCTGAGCGCCGGGGTGACCAACCTGCGCGGCGTCTACTGGGAGCCGGAACGGGACACGCTCATCGCGATCCCGCTCTTCATCTTCATGGGGATCATGCTGCAACGCTCCAAGATCGCCGAGGATCTGCTGGTCACCATGGCGCAGCTATTCGGTCCGGTGCCGGGGGGGCTGGGGATTTCCGTCGTCGTGGTGGGCGCGCTTCTGGCGGCGACAACGGGTATCGTGGGGGCGACGGTCGTTGCGATGGGCATGATCTCGCTGCCCGCGATGATGCGGAATGGCTATGCCAATTCGCTCTCCACCGGGGTCATCGCGGCCTCCGGCACGCTGGGGCAGATCATCCCGCCCTCCATCGTGCTCATCATCCTGGCCGACCAGTTGGCCAGCGCCGTGGATCAGGCTGGCCAAGCTCGCCAGACGCTCTACCGCGATGCGACGGGCGAGCTTACGATGCCGACCGAGTTCGCCGTCAGCTCCACCAGCGCGGGCGATATGTTTCTGGGCGCGATGGTGCCGGGGCTGCTGCTGGTCGGGCTTTATATCGCCTTCATCCTCGCGGTCGCGATCTTCCGCCCCAAGCTCGCCCCGGCGGTCCCTTACGAGGGCAAGTACGACACCGCCTTTTTGGGCAAGGTCCTGCTGTCGATGATCCCGCCGCTGGCGCTGATCCTGCTGGTGCTGGGGTCGATCATTGCGGGTGTCGCCACCGTGAACCAGGCCGGCGCCATCGGGGCTGTGGGGGCCATGATCATGGCGGGCTACCGGCTGCACCCCGAAGGCCGCGGCCACCGGTTCACGCCCGCGATCCTCGCGGTGCTGGGTCTTGCCGTGATCGCCTTCGCCATCACGACCTACGACACCAACGTTCTGAACGTGCAGACCGCCGCAGACCGCATCGGCATCACCATTGCCGCCATCGGGGTGGCCCTCGTCGCGATCTCCATCGCTTGGTCCGGCGTGCGTGCCTTCTTCAACGAGGACGCCCTGCGCGGCGTCATGGTCGAGACCGCCAAGACCACGTCGCTGGTGTTCATCATCCTTCTGGGGGCCGCGATGCTGACGGCGGCCTTCCGCGCCTTCGGGGGAGAGGAGCTGGTCAAGCATTTCCTTGAAGGGCTGCCAGGCGGGTTCTGGACCAAGTTCATCATCGTCATGGCGGTGATCTTTGTGCTGGGCTTCTTTCTTGACTTCATCGAGATCGCGGTCGTCGTGGTGCCGATCGTGGCCCCGATCCTGCTGGCCGATCCGCAGGCCAACGTCTCTGCCGTCTGGCTGGGGGTGATGATCGGGCTGAACATCCAGACCTCGTTCCTGACGCCGCCCTTCGGCTTCGCGCTCTTCTACCTGCGCGGCGTCGCCCCCGCGGCGGTCCGGACGATCCAGATCTACCGCGGCGTCGTAGCCTTCATCGGCCTGCAACTGGCGGCGTTGATCATCGTCGCCTTCAACCCGCCTTTGGTGAACTACCTGCCGGCCCGGACATCGCTTACGTCCGATTCCGCTCCGCCGCCGATCAACCCCGCGCTGCAATATTGTATCGAAGAGTACGTCGCGCTTGAGTTCGCAGCCAAGTCTGCCACGGTCGCCTCGGCCATCGACGCGGCAGGCACGCTCGACGTCTCCTACCTTCCCGAAGGCCTGCGCGACGACTGGCAGGACGGATTGGAAAACGCAGCCCAGGCCATGCCCCTGATGGCGGAGATCCAGACCACCGCCCGCGCGCAGACCGCCGCAGCCGAGGACTACCGTCCGGTGCACACGGTCGTGCGCGCCCTGCAGCGCGACGCGGGCCGCCTGATGGAGGAGGTCGAGGAGCTGCGCCTGCGCGCCTCCCGCGGGTTCGGCGACAGCGCGGCACAGACCGCCCGCGCCGATGCGGCCGAGGCGGAAGCCGAAGCACTGTTGGCGCAGATCCCCGAGGGCTGGGAGGACCTGCAATCGGAGTTCAACGCGCTGAACCGCGCCAACACCGCGGCCCGCATGACCTATCGCCGCACGGTCGACCGCGCCTATGCCCCCGTGCCGGAGCTGCGGGCGGTGATCGACGGCACCGAGGCGCTCGCCACCTTGGGCCCGCGCATCGACGCGCTGGCCGCCGACCTCGACGGCATGGACGCGGAGACCGCCGATGCCCGCTTCTCGGAGGTCGAGAGCGCGCTGGGCGAGGTCGAAGGTGCGCGGGACATCCGCAGCCTTCTGGCCGACGCACGGCGAGAGATCGACGACCGCTCCCCCGATCCGGAGGCCGCGGCGGAGCTGGTGGCCGAGGCACAGGCGCTCCACGCGGCGGAGCTGGCGTGGCGCAGCCGCGCGCAGACCGACTTGCTGGCTGGCCTGAGCACTTACGACGCGGCGATCCGCGACACTATCGGCCTGCGACAGCAGCCGCGCCTGCCGCGCGAACAGGCGCTCTACGTGGCCGAGTGCAGGTCGCACCACCGGGATATCTCGCTGAACTTCTGACGCCAGACCCTTGTGCGATTATGCAGCTATCCCGGGTGCGCCCCGCGGGATAGGGTGCGCGCGAACAGACAAGGATCGCCCGTCATGCCCGCCATCGTTTCCGTCAAGGACCTGCGCAAGACCTACGACACCGGGTTCGAGGCACTCAAGGGCGTGAACCTCGATATCGAGCGGGGCGAAATCCTGGCGCTGCTGGGTCCCAATGGTGCGGGCAAGACGACGCTGATCTCGGCCATCTGCGGGATCGCCGTTCCGACTTCGGGCACGGTGACCGTCGATGGCCATGACACGATCCGGGACTACCGCGCGGCCCGCAGCCTAATCGGCCTCGTCCCGCAGGAGATCAACCTGGAGCCCTTCGAGAAGGTCGAGGATTCCGTCGCCTTCTCGCGCGGGCTCTTCGGCAAGCGCAAGGACCCCGCGAAGGTGGCGGAGATCCTGCGGCTGCTCAGCCTGGACGACAAGGCGAAATCCAAGATCAAGGAGCTTTCGGGCGGGATGAAGCGCCGGGTGCTGATTGCGAAGGCGCTGGCGCACGAGCCGCGGGTCCTGTTCCTCGACGAGCCGACCGCCGGGGTCGACGTGGAACTGCGCCGCGACATGTGGAACGTCGTGTCCGATCTCAAGGATCACGGTGTCACGATCATCCTGACCACCCATTACATCGAGGAGGCCGAGGCCATCGCCGACCGCGTGGGCATCATCAGCAAGGGAGAGATCCTGCTGGTGCAGGACAAGGCCGAGATGATGACCCAGATGGGCCGGAAGGAGCTTCAGGTCGAACTGGCCGAGCCTGCAAGCAGCCTGCCGGAGGCCTTGAGCGACTACGACCTCGCCCTCTCCCCGGACGGGCGGACGGTCACCTATACCTACGACACCCGGGCGAACCGCACCGGCATTCGCACCATGCTCAACGATCTGGACGCGGAAGGGCTGCGGATGGTCGACCTCAAGACCCAGCAGTCCAGCCTCGAAGAGATATTCACCCAGCTCGTGAAGGAGCAGCAGTCATGAACTGGACCGCCATCCGCGCCATCTACGCCTTCGAGATGACCCGCTTTTTCCGCACCATCACCCAGTCGCTGGTCAGCCCGGTGCTGTCCACCTCGCTTTACTTCGTGGTCTTCGGCACCGCCATCGGCAGCCGGATCGACAGTGTCGAAGGCGTGAGCTACGGGGCCTTCATCGTGCCCGGGCTGATCATGCTCTCGGTCATGACTCAGGCCACCACCAACGCGAGCTTCGGGATCTATTTTCCCAAGTTCATCGGCACGGTCTACGAGTTGCTCTCGGCGCCTGTAAACTTCCTCGAGATCACGATCGGCTACGTGGGGGCTGCGGCCACGAAGGCGCTCTTCATCGGGACGATCATCTTCATAACCGCCTTCTTCTTCGTCGATATCGAAGTGCAGCATCCCGTGGCGATGGTGGCATTCCTGGTGATGACCTGCGTCAGCTTCGCGTTGCTGGGGTTCATCATCGGCATCTGGGCGGGCAACTTCGAGCAGTTGCAGCTTATCCCGCTGCTGGTCATCACGCCGCTCGTGTTCCTTGGCGGGTCGTTCTACTCGGTGACGATGCTGCCGCCGCTGTGGCAGACGATCACCATGTTCAACCCGGTGGTCTACCTGATCTCGGGCTTCCGCTGGGCGTTCTTCGGGGCGGCGGACGTGCCGGTGGGGATCAGTCTTGCCGCGATCGCCTTCTTCATGGCCGCCTGCATGACCGCGATCTGGTGGATCTTCCGCACTGGCTGGCGACTTCGGCAGTAAGGCTTGTGGCGCGGGGGGAAGGGTCCTAGATCGGGGGGATGAAAAACCTCCTTCCTTTCCTGAACGCCGATCCGCGCGTCAACGTGGTGCGCCTGCAGGGCACGATCACCACCACGGGCCGCGGCCTGGACGACGCGACGCTGGCCCCCGTGCTGCAAAAGGCCTTCACCCGCGGCAAGCCCCGCGCGGTGGCCTTGCAGATCAACTGCCCCGGCGGCAGCCCCGTGCAATCCTCGCTGATCGCCGCCCGGATCCGCCGCCTCTCGGTCGAGAAGGAGGTTCCGGTCTATGCCTTCGTCGAGGATGTCGCGGCTTCCGGCGGGTACTGGCTGGCCTGTGCCGCGGACGAGATCCACGCCGACGTGGGCAGTCTTCTGGGCTCCATCGGAGTGATCTCTGCGGGGTTCGGGCTGCACGCGTTCATCGACCGCCACGGGGTCGAGCGGCGGGTGCATACCGCGGGTGCGTCGAAGTCGATGCTGGACCCGTTCCGTCCGGAAAAGCCCGAGGATGTCGACCGGCTGAAAAGCTGGCTGACGCAGTTGCACGAGGTCTTCATCGCCTACGTCAAGTCCCGGCGGGAGGCGCAACTCGACGACGATCCCGCACTCTTCACCGGAGAGGTTTGGATTGGCGAGCGCGCCCGCGAGAAGGGTCTGATCGACGGCATCGGTCACCTCGTTCCGGTCATGAAAGGCCAGTTCGGCGACAAGGTCCGGTTCCGCAAGTTCGGCCCGAAGAAGTCGCTTTTCTCCCGCCTCGGCGCGCGGATGATGGGTGAGGCCGTGGGCCAGATCGAGGACCGCGCAGCGTTCGCGCGCTTCGGGCTGTAGCATGATCGTCAAGGCCGTCATCCTGTTCCTCATCGGCATCGGCGTGCTGGGCATGTTCGGCAAATGGCGCTTTCCAGGCCAGGCCCGGCTGGCGCGGGCGAAATGTCCGTCCTGCGGGCGCTACCGGATCGGCAAATCACCGTGCCCCTGCCAGGAAGGACGCCCCTGATGGAATGGATCTTCCTGGTCGCGGGGCTGGCCATCCTGCTGGTGGCGGGCGATTGCCTCGTGAAGGGTGCGGTGAACCTGGCCCTTCGCCTGGGTGTGCCGGCGCTGATCGTGTCGTTGACAGTGGTGGCTTTCGGCACCTCCGCACCGGAGTTGCTGGTCTCCATCCAGTCTGTTCTGGACGGGGTGCCGGGACTGGCGCTGGGCAACGTGGTGGGCAGCAACACCGCCAACGTGCTGCTGGTCCTGGGCGTACCCGCGATCCTGGCCACCATGCACACGGCCGAGCACGACACCCGGTCGAGCTACTGGCAGATGCTGGCGGCGACGGTCCTGTTCATCGCCCTTTGCTGGGCTGGTGTCCTCACGTGGATCAGCGGTCTCGTCCTGCTGGCGGGGCTTGTCGCGATGCTGGGGTGGTCGTTGATCGAGGCGCGCCGCGCGCGCGCGGATGCCCCGCCGGAGCTCGAAGGCGCCGATCCGGGGCTCGGCGGCTTCCGCATCGCCCTCTTCCTCGTGCTGGGCCTCGTCGGGCTGCCGCTGGGGGCCGAGTTGCTGATCCGCGGTGCCACGACCATAGCACAGAACTTCGGCCTGTCCGAAAGCGTGATCGGGCTGACGCTGGTGGCCCTCGGCACATCCCTGCCGGAGCTTGCGACCACCGTGATCGCGGCGCTGCGCCGGCAGGCGGACGTGGCCCTGGGCAACGTGATCGGATCGAACATGTTCAACTTGCTGGCGATTACCGGCGTCGCGGCTCTCGTAGGGCCAATCCCGGTCGACGACCAGTTCCTGACCTTCGATCTGTGGGTCATGGCGGGCGCGTCCCTCCTCCTGATCGCCTTCGTTCTGTTCCGCCAGAACCTGACCCGCGTCTGGGGCATCCTGCTGACCGCGGCTTACGGAGCCTATATCTGGTCGCTCCTGTGACCCGCGCATTGGTGACCGGGGGCGCCCGTCGCCTGGGGCGCGCGATGGTGCTTGCCCTGGCGGAGCGCGGTTTCGACGTGGGCATCCATTACCACGGGTCGGACGAGGCGGCCGAGGCAACCGCCGATGCGGTCCGCGCTTTTGGGGTGCAGGCCACGACCCTGCAGGCGGATCTGCTCGACGAGGATCAGGCGGATACCCTCGTCGCACGGGCCGCCACCGCGCTGGGCGGTCCGCTTACCGTGCTGGTGAACAACGCCTCCATCTTCGAGCCGGACGAGATCGGGGACGCCACCCGGACGGGCTGGGACCGCCACATGGGCAGCAACCTGCGCGCGCCCTTCGTGCTGAGCCAGGCGTTCGCGGCACAGGTGCCGGACCCCGGCCATGACGGAGAACCGGTTGCCCGGGGCCTCATCGTCAACATGATCGACCAGCGGGTGGCGAAACTGACCCCGCAATTCGCGACCTACACGCTGTCGAAGGCGGCGCTTTGGACGCTGACGCAGACCTCGGCCCAGGCGCTTGCCCCGCGGGTGCGCGTCAACGCCATCGCCCCCGGCCCGACCCTGCAGGGGGCGCGACAGGACGATGCGGCCTTCCGCGACCAGCGGCGGGCCACGATCCTGAACCGCGGCGCGGATCCGCGCGACATCGTGCGGGCACTGGTCTACCTGTTGGACTCGCCTTCCGTCACCGGCCAGACGATGTTCGTCGACGGCGGCCAACACCTTGGCTGGCGCACGCCGGATACCCATCTTCCGGAATGACGACCCAAGTTGTGCACTTCGCCATCGCGCTGTCACGGGTCTTTGACAAATCCGTTACAAACCAAGGGATTGCGGGACGTGGATAAATTAAGTCGTCTAAATACAACGGGTTAGGTTTTCGCCCAAAAATCGGGCAGATCGTCCGATGGCCTTTGTTTGCTGGACGAAGCGCCCGTCGCGAGATTTAACCCCCCGACTTATCCCCAGTTTCTGGGGATGCCTTTCGCCTTGATGCCGGGTGACGCCCGGGGCAGGGCGTGACAGAATCGTTGCGATCCATCCGTAGCAGGCCTCATGACCGACACCGACACCCAGACACCCAAGACCGGCTATGCCTGCATCGCGGGCTACCTGCGCACGCTCGACTCCTCTCCCGGGGTCTACCGGATGCTGGATGCAGAAAGCCGGGTGCTCTACGTCGGCAAGGCGCGCAACCTCAAGGCGCGGGTCGGCAGCTACTCTCGGCCCTCGCCGCAGCATTCGCGCCGGATCACCCAGATGATCCGCGAAACATCCGCGATGATGTTCCTCACCACCCGGACCGAGACGGAGGCGCTGCTGCTGGAGCAGAACCTCATCAAGCAGCTCAAGCCGCGCTACAACGTGCTCTTGCGCGACGACAAGTCGTTTCCGAACATCCTGGTGACCACGGCGCACGACTATCCGCAGATCAAGAAGCACCGCGGTGCCAAGAAGGAGAAGGGTGACTACTACGGTCCCTTCGCGGGCGCGGGGGCGGTGAACCGCACGTTGAACCAGCTTCAGCGGGTGTTCTTGCTGCGCAATTGCTCTGATCAGGATTTCGAGACGCGGACGCGGCCCTGCCTGCAATACCAGATCAAGCGCTGCAGCGCGCCTTGCGTGGGCCATATCTCGGCGGAAGACTACGGGCGGTCCGTTCAAGACGCGCAATCCTTCCTGCAGGGCCGGACGAAGGGCATCCAGCAGAAACTGGCATCGGAGATGAACGCAGCCTCCGCCGACATGGAATTCGAGCGCGCCGCGGCCCTGCGTGACCGGATCAAGGCGCTGACGCAGGTGCAATCGACGCAAGGCATCAACCCCCAGACGGTGGAGGAAGCGGACGTCATGGCGCTTCACATCGACGGCGGGCAGGCCTGCGTGCAAGTTTTCTTCATCCGCGCGGGCCAGAATTGGGGCAACCACGACTATTACCCCCGCGTCAGCGGCGAGGAGGATCCGTCAGAGGTGATGGAGGCCTTCGTCGGCCAGCTTTATTCCGACCGTGAGCCGCCGCGCGCGCTCATCCTCAGCCACGGGTTGGATAACGGCGACCTGATGGCCCAGGCCCTGAGCGAACGGCTGGGCCGCAAGGTCGAAATCCTCGTCCCCCAGCGCGGCGAGAAGGCGGAGCTCGTGCAGGGGGCCCTGCGCAACGCCCGCGAAAGCCTCGCCCGCAAGATGAGCGAGACGGCGACGCAGGCCAAGCTCCTCCGCGGCGTGGGGGAGGCGTTCGATCTGCCCCAGACGCCCAAGCGGATCGAGGTCTACGACAACTCTCACATCCAGGGCGCCCATGCGGTCGGGGCCATGGTCGTCGTCGGCCCCGACGGGTTCGAGAAGAACCAGTACCGCAAGTTCAACATCCGCGGCGATCAGCTTACCCCGGGCGACGACTTCGGCATGATGAAGGAGGTCCTGACCCGCCGCTTCCAGCGCCTTCTGAAGGAAGACCCCGAGCGAACCACGGGCACCTGGCCCGACCTTCTGCTGATCGACGGCGGGGCGGGCCAGGTCAGCGCGGTGCGCGAGATCATGGAAGACTTGGGGGTCGGCGATATCGCCATGGTCGGCGTGGCCAAGGGGATCGACCGCGACGCCGGCAAGGAAGAGTTCCACCGCACCGGCAAGACCGTCATGGCCCTGCGGCACAATGATCCCGTGCTCTACTTCATCCAGCGCATGCGCGACGAGGTTCACCGCTTCGCGATCGGCACCCACCGGGCCAAGCGATCGAAGGCGATCAGCGCCACCCCCCTGGACGAGGTGGCGGGCGTCGGCGCGGGACGAAAGCGCGCGCTTCTGGCGCACTTCGGATCGGCGAAGGCCGTGGCGCGGGCCAATGTCTCCGATTTGCAGGCGGTGGAGGGGATCAGCCAGAACATGGCGCAGAAGATCTACGACTTCTTCCACGCGTCGGGCTAATCCGGCCCTCGGTCTGCCGCGGTGATCGCCTGTCGTGCATTATTCGGCGCGGCCCGTGGTCCCTCTCTGGTCACACCCGCGCCGCCTCGTTAGGGTGCGGCCATGACGTTGAACCTGCCCAATATCCTGACGATCCTCCGGCTGCTGGCCGCGCCCGGCGTCGCCGTCATGTTCCTCTACTTCAACCGCCCCTGGGCCGACTGGTTCGCGCTGGTGCTGTTCTCGGGGGCTGCGCTGACCGATTTCCTCGACGGCTACCTCGCCCGCGCCTGGGCGCAGGAGACCAAGCTGGGTGCCATGCTGGACCCGATCGCCGACAAGGCGATGGTCATCATCGCGCTGGTGGTCATCACCGGATTCTCGGGCATGAACCCCTGGATCCTGCTGCCCGCGACGCTGATCATCTTCCGGGAGGTCTTCGTCTCGGGCCTGCGGGAGTTCCTTGGCGATACGGCGGGACTGTTGAAGGTCACGAACCTTGCGAAGTGGAAAACGACCGCCCAGATGATCGCCATCGCGTTGCTTTTCGCCACCGGCGCGTTCGAACATTATCTCGGGATGCAGACCTTCGGCATGGACCAGGAAACGACGGACCGGGTCCTCTCCGGCGATCTGCCGGACGAGCTGGGTCTGGTTTGGAAATACTGGGGCATGCTGCTGTCGTGGTATGCCGGGATCGCGGGACTGTGGATCGCCGCCGTGCTGACGCTGCTCACCGGTTGGGAATATTTCCGCAAGTCGCTGCCCTATCTGAAGGATGCCTGAGATGGACGTTCTCTACTTCGCCTGGGTCCGCGAACGGATCGGTGCCCCGCGCGACACGCTGACCACGCAGGCCGCGACCGTCATGGATCTGGTGGAGGAACTGCGCGCCCGCGAGGATCGCTACGCCGCGGCCTTCGAGGATCTGTCCGCGTTGCGCGTGGCCGTCGACCAGGAGTTGACCGATTTCGACGCCCCGCTCGCCGGCGCGCAGGAGGTCGCCTTCTTCCCGCCGATGACGGGCGGTTGAGCGTGACCGTCCGCATCCAGTCCGAACCCTTCGACGCGGGCGCGGAGCTCGACCGTTTCACGCGCGACGCCTCCGGCGCGGGAGCCGTGGTCAGTTTCACCGGCCTCGTGCGGGATCTGGACGGGCGGTTGCAGCACATGACGATCGAGCATTACCCCGGCATGACCGAACGCGCGATCTCGGACCTCGTGGCGCAGGCGCATGCGCGCTGGGATCTGGCGGACGCGCTGGTGATCCACCGTTTCGGGGATCTGGGCCCGGGCGCGCAGATCATGATGGTCGCCACCGCCTCGGCCCACCGGGCGGAGGCTTTCGCCGCGGCCGATTTCCTGATGGATTACCTGAAGTCCCGTGCCCCCTTCTGGAAGAAGGAAGTGACCCGGGACGGTGCCGATTGGGTCGCGGCCAAGGACGCCGACGAAGAGGCGCTCAATCGTTGGTAAGGCCCGCGTGGCAATGGCACGCGACGATATGGTCGTTGACGAACCCGCAGGCCTGCATGAACGCGTAGACGATGGTCGGACCGCAGAACCCGAACCCCGCGCGCTTGAGATCCTTCGAGACCTGCTCCGACAGCGTCGTCTTGGCCGGAACATCGGCCATCGTGGCCCGGTAGGGCTGCAGGGGCACGCCATCCACGTAGTCCCAGAGGAACCGGTCGAAGCCTCCTTTCGCCTCGATCTCCTGCCAGGCGCGGGCGTTGCGGATCGTCGTTTCGATCTTGCCGCGGTGGCGCACGATGCCGGGATCCTTCAGCAGCGTCTGGACCTCCGCCTCACCCCATTCGGCGATGACATGCGGGTCGAAACCGGCGAAGGCCGCGCGGAAAGCCTCGCGTTTGCGCAGGATGGTGATCCACGACAGGCCCGCCTGGAAGCCGTCCAGCACCAGCTTCTCGAACAGGGCGCGGCTGTCGCGTTCCGGCACCCCCCATTCGGTGTCGTGGTAGGCGCAGTAGAGCGGGTCGTCCCCGGCCCAGGCGCAACGGATCACGGTCATGTCGGGGGCCTTCCACGAAATCGCTTTAACGCGATCTTAGACCGACCCCGGGCAGAACGACAGCATCGACTGACAGGATACCCGCGATGCAGACCCACCCGGCGCCGGACGCACCCACGACCTTTCGCTCCCCGCTCGAGGCCGCCTTCGCGAGCCAGGATGCGGACACCGGCAGCATGGTCGCCCGCGCCCTGGCGGAGAAACGCGCGCGGCTGGCGTTCCAGCCGGTCGTTCTGATGCGCGACACCCGGCAGGTCAGTTTCCACGAGGGCCTGCTGCGGTTGAATGACGATCAGGGGCGGATCATCAACGCCGGCCAGTTCATCGACGAAGTGATCGACACCGACGTCGGCCGCCGGATCGATTGCCTCGCGCTGGAGCTGACGTTGCAGATGCTGCGCGAGCGGCCCGACCTGCGACTGTCGGTCAACGTCTCGGCCCGGTCCTTCGGCGACTGGCGCTGGCGCACGACCCTGCACGACGCGCTCAGCCAGGCGGGCCACCTGGGCGATCGGCTGATCCTGGAGATTTCCGAAGGCTCCGCCATGCTCCTGCCGGAAATCGTGACGCGGTTCATGGCCGACGTGCAGCCCCTGGGGGTCTGTTTCGCGCTCGACGGCTACGGCGGCGGTGCGCTGTCGTTCAAGCACCTGTCGAATTTCTACTTCGATCTCGTGAAGATCGACCGCTACTTCACGCGGCGCATCACGCGCGCGCCAGACCACCAGGCGATCGTGGCGGCGCTCGTGTCGGTCGCGCGCCAGTTCGAGATGTTCGTCGTTGCCGACGGTGTCGAACACAAGGAAGACGCGGCCTTCCTGCGCACCTACGAGATCGACTGCCTTCAAGGTTACCTGACCGGCCGGCCGCAGTTCAAGCTGCAGTGACCCGGCGCGGGATTGGCGAATTTCCGGTTTGCGCAGACCACGCGCGCGCTCTAGCCTGAGCGACGAGGAAAGGCCCCGCAGGTGGCGGGTCGCCAAGTGACAAGAGGTAACTGATGACGAATGTGGTGATCGCATCCGCGGGCCGGACCGCGGTGGGCAGCTTCATGGGGGCCTTCGCGGCCACGCCCGCGCACGATCTCGGCGCGGCCATGCTGGAGGGCATCGTCGCACGGGCCGGCATCGACAAGTCCGAAGTTTCCGAAACGATCCTGGGCCAGGTCCTGACGGCAGCGCAAGGCCAGAACCCCGCGCGCCAGGCGCATGTCAACGCGGGCCTTCCGATCGAATCTTCTGCCTGGGGCATCAACCAGGTCTGCGGTTCGGGCCTTCGGGCGGTGATGCTCGGCGCCCAGCACATACAGTTGGGCGATGCGACCATCATCGCGGCCGGCGGGCAGGAGAACATGTCCCTCTCCCCCCATGCCGCGCACCTGCGGGCGGGTCACAAGATGGGCGACGTGAAATACATCGACACGATGATCCGCGACGGCCTGTGGGACGCTTTCAACGGCTACCACATGGGCCAGACCGCCGAGAACGTCGCCGAGAAATACCAGATCAGCCGCGACGCCCAGGACGAATTCGCCGCCAAGTCGCAGAACAAGGCCGAGGCCGCCCAGAAGGACGGCAGGTTCGAGGACGAGATCCTGCCCTTCACCGTCAAGACCCGCAAGGGCGAGACGGTCGTGGACCAGGATGAATACATCCGTCACGGCGCCTCCGTCGAAGGCATGCAGAAGCTGCGTCCGGCCTTCACCAAGGACGGCAGCGTGACGGCGGGCAATGCCTCGGGTCTGAACGACGGGGCTGCGGGCGTGATCCTGATGACCGCCGAGGAGGCGGAGAAACGCGGGATCGAACCGCTCGCGCGGATCGTCTCCTATGCGACCGCGGGGCTCGATCCGACGATCATGGGCGTCGGCCCGATCCACGCCAGCCGCAAGGCGCTCGACAAGGCGGGCTGGGCGCCCGGCGATCTGGACCTCGTCGAGGCGAACGAGGCTTTCGCCGCCCAGGCCTGCGCGGTGAACAAGGAAATGGGCTGGGATCCTGACATCGTGAACGTGAACGGCGGCGCCATCGCCATCGGTCACCCGATCGGGGCCTCCGGCGCGCGGATCCTCAACACGCTGCTGTTCGAGATGAAGCGTCGCGGCGCGAAGAAGGGTCTCGCCACCCTGTGCATCGGCGGCGGCATGGGTGTCGCCATGTGCGTCGAACGTGCCTGATGCCGCGGGTTTCTCACCCATCGGCGTAGTCACGGCATGAGCCCCTATCCGCAGTTCGACCAGGTGGTCTTTTCCGGCGGGGGCCTGCGCTGCTTCTGGCAGGGCGGGTTCCTCGAAGAGGTGCGCGACAGGCTCCCGCTTGAGCCTGCGCGGATTTCCGGGGTCTCCGGCGGGGCGCTGACCGCGGCGGGGTTCGTCACGCGCCGCGGGCAGAAGGTGCTCGAGACGATGTGCCGTCACTTTGCGCAGAACGACACCAACCTGCCCGATGACATCGACGCGCAGGGCATGTCGCCGCATCAGCAGATCTATCGCAACGTGATCGAGGAGATCCTCGACGCCGACGCCGTTTCGGACGTGGTGAACGGTCCGTCGTTCCAGGTGCTGATCGGGCATCCGCCGTCTGGAGATTTTCCGCGGCTGTCGGGTACGGCGGCCACGATCGCCTACGAAGCGGAACTGCACACCATCGCGAGCCCGCACTTCGACTGGTCGGAGAAGATCGGCGTGGAATCGAGTCTCGTTGACGCAAGACAGGCGGCGAAGGACGGCAAGCTGGCCGACCTGATCTGCGCGGCCGCGACGATCCCGCCCCTGTTCGAACCCCCGACCTGGAACGGCCGCGAGGTGATCGACGGCGGTATGGCCAATCAGGCGCCGATGCCCGATCCGGACAAAGGTGACACGCTGGTCCTGCTGACTCGCACCTACAGCGGTCTGGAGCCGGTGGAGGGGCGCCTTTACACCGATCCCAACGAAGAGACGCCGGCGGACAAGATCGACTTCACCGACGGGGACAAGCTGCAAAAGACATGGGCCTGCGGCGTGAAAGATGGACGACGGTTTCTTGCGCAGTATACTGATGATTGAGACATAATATTTCTGGGAGGAGATGAGTATGGGCAAAGTCGCACTGGTGACCGGGGGCACCCGCGGTATCGGAAAGGCCGTCAGCCTTGCGCTGAAGGCAGAGGGTTACACGGTGGCCGCAACCTATGCCGGCAACGACGAGAAGGCCGCGGCCTTCACCGACGAGACCGGGATCGCCACCTACAAATGGGACGTGTCCGATTACGAGGCCTGTGCCGCCGGGATCGCGAAGGTCGAAGAAGACCTGGGCCCGATCGAGGTTCTCGTGAACAACGCGGGCATCACGCGCGACGCACCGTTCCACAAGATGAAGCCCGAGCAATGGCGCGAGGTGATCGACACGAACCTCTCGGGCGTCTTCAACATGACCCACCCGGTCTGGCCCGGGATGCGCGAGCGCAAGTTCGGCCGGATCATCATGATCAGCTCGATCAATGGCCAGAAGGGCCAGTTCGCCCAGGCCAACTATGCCGCCGCCAAGGCGGGCGACATCGGTTTCACCAAGGCGCTGGCCCAGGAAGGCGCGCGGGCGGGCATCACGGTGAACGTGGTCGCGCCGGGCTACATCAACACCGACATGATGGCGACCATTCCCGAGAAGGTGATGGACAGCATCGTCGGCGCAATTCCCGTCGGCCGGTTGGGCGAGGCGGAAGAAATCGCGCGCGCCGTCGTCTTCCTCGCCTCCGAGGACGCAGGGTTCATCACGGGCTCGACGCTGACCGCGAACGGCGGGCAATACATGGCGTGAGGGTTTCGCCCCGTGACGCCGCGTGACACAAGGGCCGGGTTCTTTCCCGGCCCTTTCCGCGAGATCCCATGACCCGCCGCACCGCCACCTTGATCGGTTTCACGGCCGTGCTGCTCTGGGCGCTGCTGGCGGTCTTCACCGTCGCGGCCGCCCCCGTGCCGCCGTTCCAGTTGACCGCGTTGACCTTCGCGATCGGTGCCTGCGTGGGGCTCGTCTGGGGTGTTGCTACCGGAACCTTGGGGGCACTCGCCCGGGTGCCGTTGCGTGTCTACGCGGCAGGGACGGTCGGCCTGTTCGGCTACCACGCGCTTTACTTCTTCGGCCTGCGATTGGCCCCGCCGGCCGAGGCCGGGTTGATCGCCTACCTCTGGCCGCTGCTCATCGTGCTCTTCTCCGGCCTTCTGCCGGGCGAAACCTTGCGCCGCGGCCATGTGTTGGGGGCGCTGGCAGGCTTCGCGGGGGCCGCGCTGATCATCGTGGCGGGGCGCGGCACGCCGGGCAGCGGCGCCTTCCTGGGCTACGGGCTGGCGCTGTTGTGCGCGCTGTTCTGGTCGAGCTATTCCGTCCTGTCGCGCCGCCTGGCGGATGTGCCGACCGTCAGCGTGACGGTCTTTTGCGCGGCCACGTCCGTATTGGCGGGACTCGTTCACGGGGCGACCGAAACCTGGGTCCTGCCAAGCTTGGTGAACTGGGGCGCGATCCTCGGGCTGGGGCTGGGGCCGGTGGGGCTGGCGTTCTTCGCCTGGGACGTGGGCGTCAAGCGAGGTGACATCCAGCTTCTTGGAACCGCTGCCTATGCCGCGCCGCTTCTGTCCACCCTGGCGCTCGTATCGGCCGGGCTCGCGCCGCTCACCTGGGTGCTGGCCGTGGCCGCGGCATTGATCGTCCTGGGGGCGGCGCTGGCCGCACGGGCCAGCGCCAGGGTCGCCACGGATCAGCGCGGCAACCTCTGACCGCGGGCCTTGTCAGACCGACAGGCGGGTGATTTCCTGCTTGAGCGCCAGCTTCTCCTTCTTGAGCCGCGCGATCTGCAGATCGTCCGAGGCAGGGCTGCGCTGCAGCTCTTCCACGTTGTCCGACAGGCTTTGATGCTTTCTCTTCAACTCTGCGATGTGGGAATTCACGCTCATGGAAGGCTCCTTGATCCAGTGGTTGAGGTCGATAGTGCAGCACAGCCCGCCCGATTTGTCATCAGAATGTTACGCGGGCTTGCGTCTCGGCAGGCTCGCGCGAAATTATTGCCAATTTTCTAACGGTCGATGGGCAATTTCTCGCCGTTCCGCAGGATTCGCTCGATCTGCCGGCTGTAATCGGGCCGATCATCCCCGTGGTGTGCGCCGTCGTGAAGCGGTAGGGCCGAGGCCAGTCGCAGCGGTGACCGCCCGCCGTGCCGCGCCTCCACGATCACAAGATGCGGTGGCCTCTCGGCCCGCGGGCACAGCGGCAGGATCCGCAGCGATCCCAACCGCCCATGAAGCGCCGCGATCACCCGGTCGAGGCGGCCCGCCGGCTGGATCAAGGTCAGCCGCCCCTTGGGCCGCACCCGGCGGATCGCCGCCTCGAGCCAGTCTTCCAGTGGCACCGGACCACCGCGTCCGAGGTCACGTCCCGCGTCCCGGGCGCGGGCACCGTCGGCCCGGTCGAAGAAGGGCGGATTGGTCACCACCCGGTCGAAGGTCTGCGCCCGCAACGGCATGGGCAGATCGCGCAGGTCCGCGGTGACGATCTCCGCCTCGGCGCTCGCGGCACGGGCATTGGCGCGCGCCAGGTCGCAGACGGTCGGGTCCAGGTCGACACCGGTCAGACGCAGCCCCGGCACCCGCGTATGCAGGCACAGCATCGCCGTGCCCACCCCGCAGCCCAGGTCGAGGATGGAGTGGCCCGCCTCGGCCTCCACGCTGGCGGCCAGCAGCACCGGGTCGATGCCCGCCCGGTAGCCCTGCCGCGGCTGGGACAGGGTCAGGCGCCCGCCAAGGAAAGCGTCCTGCGTGACCGCGCCCTGCGCCGCGCGCGTCGTGCGACTCACGAGGTCTCGATCTCCGCGTCGCGCATCACGGCCTGCGCCAGAAACAGGTCCCGGTCCGCCACCATCAGTCGTTGCGGCAAGATGCCGAGGCTTCCGTCGAGGACGCTCATATTTACGTCGAAGCGGAAACAGGTTATGCCCTCTCCGTCCAGAAGGGCGGTGGCGAGGGCGATGACCGTGGGGTCGTTGGTGCGCAAGAGCTCTTTCATCCGGACAGCATAGCGACGGCCTGACGGGCCACAACACGGGATCCCCGACATGAGCCTCGATACACCGGCATCCAAGCCTCACCAACGGCTGGCGCAGGCGCTTTCGGGTGACCTCGAGGCCGTCAACGACATGATCGCCGCGCGCATGGCTTCGGAACACGCCCCCCGCATCCCGGAGGTCACGGCCCATCTCGTCGGTGCAGGTGGCAAGCGGGTGCGCCCGATGCTGACCCTGGCCGCCGCCCGGCTGTGTGGCTACGATGGGCCCTATCACGTCCACCTTGCCGCGACCGTGGAGTTCATCCACACCGCCACCCTGCTGCACGACGACGTGGTCGATGAAAGCGACAAGCGGCGCGGACGCCCCACGGCGAATCTCCTGTGGGACAACTCCAGCAGCGTTCTGGTGGGCGACTACCTGTTCGCGCGCAGCTTCCAGCTGATGACGGAAACCCACAACATCGACGTGCTCCGGATCCTGTCCAACGCCGCCGCCACCATCGCCGAAGGCGAGGTGCTGCAACTGACCGCCGCGCGCAACATCGCCACCACCGAGGAGACCTACTTCAAGGTGATCCGCGGCAAGACCGCGGCGCTCTTCTCGGCCGCGACGGAAGTCGGGGGCGTGATCGCAGGCGCGCCGGAGCAGGTGACGCGGGCGCTTTATGACTACGGCGACGCACTGGGGATCGCCTTCCAGATCGTGGACGATCTGCTGGACTGGGAAGGCGGGGCAGGCATCGGCAAGAGCGTCGGCGACGACTTCCGCGAAGGCAAGCTGACATTGCCGGTGATCCGCGCCATTGCCGCCGGTGATACCAATGACCGGGTGTTCTGGACCCGCACGTTGGAAAAGCGCGTTCAGGAAGACGGCGACCTGCCGCTCGCGCAGGAGATCCTCGCGCGTCACGGATCGCTCGACAGCACGCGAAAGACGGCGCTGGACTGGGCGGCGCGCGCCAAGTCAGCGCTCGATCCGCTGCCCGATCAGCCCTTGCGCGACATGCTGCGCGATCTTGCCGATTACGTGGTGGAACGGCTGGTCTGAGGCAGGCGGCCCCCCGGCAGAGGGGGTGCTGCCGATGTCACGCAGGGCCTAGCGGTCGGCCTGGAATACTCCGCCGGGGGCCACCCACCAGCGGGGATGGCGCAACTGCATCGCCTTGGCGGCCAGCTTCGCATCCGCGGTATGCGCGGTCAGACCCCAGCAGGTCGCGCCCGATCCCGACATGCCGGTCGCGAGGACCTGCGGCAGGCTGCGCAGCGCGGTCAGGGCGGTCTCGATCTCGGGGGCGATCTGGGTGGCGGGGGCCAGAAGGTCGTTGCGTTGCGACGACAGCCAGGCGGCGAAGTCGCCCAAGCTCATCCCTTCGGGAATGTCGGACATCGGCGCGTTGTCCTTTCTATCCAGTGCGGCGAAGACCTGCGGCGTGGGCACCTGCGCGTCGGGCCGCACGAGCACCAGCGCACAATCGGGCAGTCGCGGCGCGGGGCTGAGGATCTCGCCGATCCCGCCCATCCGCTGCGGCGCCGGACCCGCCCGGCAGACGGCGACGTCGGCGCCCAGGCTCCGGACATCCTCGTCGGTCAGCGCATCGAGGCCGACGCCCCAGAAATCGGCGAGCAGCCTCAGCGCCAGCGCCGCATCCGCCGACCCGCCACCGATCCCGGCGGGATGGGGCAGCTCCTTGTCGAGCAGCAGGGCGGCGCCGCGGGTGGCACCGGTGCGCTCGGCCAGAAGCCGGGCGGCGCGCATCATCAGGTTGTCGTCGCCACTGGGCACGCCCGGCTTGAACGGCCCCTTGACCGTCAGCCGCAAATCCGGCGCGGGCCCCACTTTAAGCCCATCGCCGACCTCCGGGAACACCACGAGCGAATCCAGCAGGTGATAGCCGTCGTCGCGCTGGCCCGTCACGTGCAAGGTCAGGTTGACCTTGGCGGGGGCGAGATGCGTGTTGGCGATCATTCCGCGGTATCTTCGGCCAGCGTGATCGGCGGCTCTCCCTCGGCTTCGCGCACGGCGTCCAGCCCGTCGGAAAGCTTCGCGCGGATGCGGGTCGCCAGATCCTCATCGGGGTCGAAGGACAGGGCGCGCTGCCATTGAAACCGCGCTTCCCGCCGGCGGCCGACGGCCCAGTAGGCGTCGCCCAGGTGATCGTTCACGACCGGATCGGTCGCTTCCAGCGCAGCGGCGCTTTCGAGCGGTTCGACCGCGTCGCGGTAGCGGCCAAGCTTGAAGTAAACCCAGCCAAGGCTGTCGATGATCGCGCCGCTTTGCGGGCGGGCCTCGACCGCGCGTTCGATCATGTCGAGCGCTTCGTCCAGTTTCTCGCCCCGCTCGACGAGGCTGTAGCCCAGGAAATTCAGCACTTCCGGCCGCCCCGGTTCCAGTTCCAGCGCGCGCCGGAAGTCGGCCTCGGCGGCGGTCCAGTCATCCATGTCGAAGGCTGCGATCGCGCGGGAATAGTGGATGATCCAAAGGTTGGGATCGGAGGCGGGGTACAGGTCGATCGCGCGGCTGTAGGCGTCGTAGGCGTCGTCGAACCGGTCCGCGCCCCGCAGGACATCGCCAAGCCGCGACTGCACGAAGGGCAGGTCGGGATGGCTTCGGGCAAGCGCATCGGCCACCTCGATCGCGGCCTCCGTCTGCTCGAGGTAGACCAGGTTGTCCACGCGGCCCAGTTCGGCGGCCGGATAGGCAGGGTCCGCGGTGGGGACCTGCGCGAAGGTATCCGAGGCCAGCTCGAACCGGTCCATCTGCTGCAACAACTCGGCGGACAGCAGGATCGCGTCGATATGCGCAGGGTTCAGATGCTGGGCTGCGCGGGCATAGAGCAGGATATACTCCTCGCGCGCTTCGGAGGCGAGGAGCGAGCCGATCATGAACGCGGTCTCGGCGACACCGGCGGCGGCATCGGGCACGACGTCGTAGGGCAGCGACGCGCCGGCTTGAAGGCGGTCGCGCAGATCCGTGATCCCGGGGTCCACCGTTGCGCCGAAGACCTCATCCAGCAGCTCCAGCGCCGCCTCGTTGCGGTCCAGCTGCGACAGCATCTGCGCCTGCGCGATGGCCGCCCGCGGGCTGAAGGCGACCGTCCCGTCGCCGGGGTCCGAGAGGATCTCGAGCGCGCCCTCGAAATCGCCGACCGTTCCAAACGCGAGACCCTTGTGAAGCAGCCCGTAGCTGCGCATGCCCTCGGTCTCGGAAACTTCGTCGAAGGCCTCGAGCGCGCGGGTCATGTCGCCCGCACCGACCATCGCCCAGGCCTCGGCCAGGCTGTCGAAGAGCGGGCTGACGGCGATCGGCTTTTCGGGCGAAAGGATATCGTCCCAGCGACCGGCCTTGGCGGCCGCCGCCACCCGCACGAGGCTGCCGACCTGGCTGGCGATGTCGGCCTCCGCAAGGCGACGGGCGTAGGCTTCGGCCCGGTCGAACTGGTTGAGCGCCACGTGACTGATCGCGGCGCTTTCCAGCAGCTGCGGATCGTCGGGGTTGCCTTGCAGCGCCTCCCCGAAGTAGCGGGCCGCGGGTTCGAAGTCGCTGGCCGCCGCGGCATTGCGCGCGGCCAGATAGGCCCCGGCGGTGCCTTCGGGAATGGTCTGCGCGCTGGCGGCCGGGGCAAGGGCCACGAGCGTTGCAATCAGGGCGGCGCGGGACGGAAAAGATGTCATGAAGGGCCTGTCCGGGATGATTGAGGTGTCACGTTAGGGGCAGGGCGGGGCAGGCGCAATCGCCCGCCCCTCACGTCCTCTCGACCCGGCGAAGGCCCGCCGGATCACATGTTGGGATAGTTCGGACCGTCGCCGCCCTGCGGCACGGTCCAAACGATGTTCTGGCTGGGGTCCTTGATGTCGCAGGTCTTGCAATGGACGCAGTTCTGGAAGTTGATCTGGAACTTCGTCTCGCCCTTGTCCTCGACGAACTCGTAGACCCCCGCCGGGCAGTAGCGCTGCGAAATGCCCGCGTACTTGGGCAGGTTCACCTCCACCGGGATCGCGGCATCCTTGAGCTTGAGGTGCGCGGGCTGGCTTTCCTCGTGGTTGGTGAAGCTGAAGGCCACGTTGGTCAGCTTGTCGAAGGACAGCTTGCCATCGGGCTTGGGGTAGTCGATGACCTTGTGCTTGGCGGCAGGCTCGGTCGCCTCGGCGTCGGTCTTGCCGTGGGTGAGCGTGCCCAGCACCGACAGACCCGTGAGATTGTTGGTCCACATGTCGAATCCGCCCACGGCGAGCGAGGCGCCGAGGCCGAAGCGCGACCAGAGCGGCTTGACGTTGCGCACCTGCTTGAGGTCGATGCCGATCGGCCCGGTCCGCAGAACGGTGTCGTATTCGGTCAGCGTGTCGCCGGCGCGGCCCGCCTTCATCGCCTCCATCGCGGCCTCTGCCGCGTGGATGCCCGAGAGCATGGCGTTGTGATTGCCCTTGATGCGCGGCACGTTCACCAGCCCGGCAGAACAGCCCAGCAGACAGCCGCCCGGGAAGGCAGTCTGCGGGATCGACTGGTAGCCCCCTTCCGAGATCGCGCGCGCGCCATAGGCCACGCGCTTGCCGCCTTCCAGCAGGTCGCGGACCATCGGGTGATGCTTGAAGCGCTGGAATTCCATGTAGGGCGCGACATGGGGGTTGGCGTAGCCCAGGTGGACGACGAAGCCCACGTAGACCTGGTTGTTGTCGAGGTGATAGATGAACGACCCGCCGCCCGCGCCGGACTCGGACAGGGGCCAGCCCATCGTGTGGGTGACGGTGCCCGGCTTGTGCTTTGCGGGATCGATCTCCCAGATCTCCTTCATGCCCAGCCCGTATTTCTGCACGTCGCTGTCGGCGGTCAGGTCGAACTTCTCGATCACCTGCTTGGACAGCGATCCGCGTACCCCTTCGGACAGGAACACGTACTTGCCGCGCAACTCCATCCCCGGCTCGTAGGAGGGGCCTTCTGATCCGTCCGGCTCGCGGCCGAATTCACCGGCGACGACACCCGCGACGCGATTGCCGTCGTAGACAAGTTCGGAACAGGACATGCCGGGGAAGATCTCGACGCCCAGCTCCTCGGCCTGTTCGGCCATCCAGCGGCAGACGTTGCCCATCGAGACGATGTAGTTGCCGTGATTGTTCATCAGCGGCGGCATCAGGAAATTCGGCACGCGGACCCGGCCCGCTTCGCCCAGCATGTAGAAGTTGTCCTCCGTCACGGGGACGTCGATGGGTGCGCCGCGTTCCTTCCAGTCGGGGATCAGGCGGTCGATGCCCGACGGGTCCAGCACCGCGCCCGACAGGATGTGCGCGCCGACCTCGGAGCCCTTTTCAAGCACGACGACGTTGCAGTCCGCGTCCATCTGCTTCAACCGGATCGCCGCCGACAGGCCGGCGGGGCCCGCGCCCACGATGACGACGTCGTAGTCCATTGATTCGCGTGTCGACATGTTCTGTCCTTCGTGCTTGAAAATCCGCGTTCAAAGATAGGTAGAGGCTCCGCGCCCGGCTCGCAATTGCAACGATGCGTCACACGCGCTTGACTTCCGCCCGCCGGAATACGCTATGAACGTCCGACCGAACCGTGACCTCGAAGGGCGCCCCATGGACAAGATCCCCCTCACTGCCGCCGGCCACAAGAAGTTGGACGATGAGCTCAAGCAGCTCAAGAGCGTCGAGCGGCCCGCCATCATCCGTGCCATCGCGGAAGCCCGCGAGCATGGCGACCTGTCCGAGAACGCCGAATATCACTCCGCCAAGGAAAAGCAGTCCTTCATCGAGGGCCGCATCAAGGAGCTCGAAGGGGTCCTGTCGCTGGCCGACGTGATCAACCCCGCCAAGATGTCGGGGCCGGTGAAGTTCGGCGCGACCGTGCATCTGGTGGACGAGGACACCGACGAGGAGAAGACCTACCAGATCGTCGGAGAATACGAAGCCGACATCGAGAAGGGCCGGCTGAACCTCAAGTCGCCGCTGGCGCGCGCGCTGATCGGCAAGGATGAGGGCGACAGCGTTGAGGTTCGCACCCCGGGCGGCGAGAAGTCCTACGAGATCCTCAAGATCGAGTACAAGTAGCGCGCCCATGACCTTGGATCGACCAGAGCCGCGAACGCGCCAGCGCGGAGTTCTCCTCGTGGTGCTGGCGGGCCTGTGGATCGTGGTGGCCTTGGCCGCCGGGGTCGCCTTCGGGTCGGAGGCCCTGCTGTGGCTCCTGGCGATCACCGTGCCGCCGGGGGGGCTGGCGCTGGGGGCGCAGATGTCGGACCTGACCGAGGAGCTGGCGCGCATCCGCGCGGAAACGGCGCTCGCGCGCAAGATTCCCGTCGCCGCCCCGCCCGCCGCCTCTCTCGAATCGCGGCTGGCGGAGCTTGCCGCCACGACCGCGCGGACAGAAGCGAAGCTCGCGACCTTCACCTCGACCCGCGCGCCGGCGGGGCCGGAGGCCGATGCCACGCCCGCCGCCCGCGGCGACCGGACGGCGCACGCCGCCTCTGCGCCGAAGGCGGGTTCCCGCAAGGCCGCGGCCGGGGCAGGGCCCAAGCTTACCCTGACCTCCGTTCAGCCGACCTACGACGAGCAGCATCAACTGGCCCTCGGCCCGGAGGTCGAGGCGCCGAAGGACATGCCCTTGCCGGACCTCATCCGCGCGCTGAACTTCCCCGAAGACGACCGCGATACGGCCGGCTTCGATGCCCTACGTCGCGCGCTGAAGGATCCCCTCGCGGGGCGGCTGGTGAAAGCCAGCCAGGACGTGCTGACGCTGCTCAGCCAGGACGGGATCTACATGGACGACCTGCCGCCCGACCGCGCCCGGCCCGAAGTCTGGCGCCGTTTCGCCAAAGGTGAGCGGGGCCGCGCCATGGCTGCCCTGGGCGGTGTGCGCGACCGGTCGAGCCTCGCGCTCACGGCGGGACGGATGCGCGAGGACGTCATCTTCCGCGACGCGGCCCACCATTTCCTGCGGCTCTTCGACCGCACCCTGATGGCCGTCGAGCCTCGGGCGACCGATGCAGAGCTGGTGGACCTTGCCGATACCCGTACCGCGCGCGCCTTCATGCTGCTGGGGCGGGTCAACGGCGCCTTCGACTGATGGCAGAGATCTTCCTGCAGACCCTGCCGTTCTTCGCGATCATAGCGCTGGGCTACGCATCCGGTCGATCGGGGTTCTTCAGCGCGGAAGCAACGGCTTACCTGACGAAGTTCGTGTTCTACTTCGCGCTTTCGGCGATGCTGTTCCGGTTCTCGGCGAACCTGTCGCTGGGGCAGGTCTGGGACTGGTCCTTCGTCGCAGCCTACCTATGCGGCACCCTGGCGATCTACGTCCTTGCCACCGTCGTCGCGATGCTCCGCCGCCTGCCGGTGGCCGAGGCGGCGGTGGAAGCGCAGGTCGCCGTGGTCGGCAACGTGGGCTTCCTCGGGATCCCGATGCTGACCCTCCTTCTGGGACCGGACGCAATCGGTCCGAACATGATGGTGCTTGCGGTGGACCTGATCGTTTTCGGCAGCCTGATCGTCATCCTGATCACGGGCAGCCGCGACGGGCGGGTGCAGGTGGGCGTGCTGAAAACGGTCGGGCTAGGGCTGCTGGCCAATCCGATGATCGTCTCCATCGCGCTGGGCCTTGCCGTCTCCGCCTCCGGCCTGCCGATCCCGGAACCTCTCAACGCTTTCGTCATCCTGCTGGGCGGGGCCGCGACTCCGGGCGCGCTTTTCGCCATCGGCGCCTCGCTGGCCGGCAAATCGGCCGAGAAGCTGTCCGTCGCCTCCTGGCTGAGCTTCTGCAAACTGGTGGCGCATCCGGCCGCCGTCGCGGTCTTCGCGCTGCTGGTCTTCACCGTCGACCCATTCGAGGCGAGCGTCATGATCGCGCTCGCGGCCCTGCCGGTGGCGGGCAACGTCTACATGCTGGCGCAGCATTACCGCGTGGCCCCGCAGCGCGTTTCGGCGGCGATCTTGGTGTCGACGACGCTCAGCATCCTGACAGTCTCCACCGTCATCGCGCTGGTGACCTGACCTCGTGGCGTGACACCGGGGGCCACCCGCGTTAGCGTCCCGCAAAACGCATCAGGAGCCCATCATGGACACCACTTCCCAGTACAGATCCTTTGGCGGCACGCAGTCCGTCCACACGCACCACAGCAAGGCCACCGGCTGCGAGATGACCTTCGCCGTCTTCCTGCCCGAGGAGGCGCAGAACGGCCCCGTGCCCGTGCTGATCTACCTGTCGGGGCTGACCTGCACGCACGAGAACGCGATGACCAAGGCCGGCGCCCAGCAATGGTGCGCCGAGCAGGGGATCGCCATCGTCTTCCCCGATACCTCTCCGCGCGGCGACGACGTGGCCGACGCCGACGGCTTCGACATGGGGCTGGCCGCCAGCTTCTACGTCGATACTACGCAGGAGCCCTGGGCCGCGAACTACCAAATGGAAACCTACATCACCAAGGACCTGATGGAGGCGTTGAAGGAGCTGCCGCTCGACCTCGACCGGGTGTCGATCACCGGGCACTCGATGGGCGGTCACGGCGCGCTGACGCTGGCGCTGAAGCACCCCGATCTATACCGCAGCGTGTCCGCCTTCTCGCCCATCTGCCATCCGACCGAATCGGAATGGGGCCAGCGCCAGTTCGAGGGCTACCTGGGCAAGGATCGCGAAACCTGGAACGCCCACGATGCGACCTGCCTCGTGCGCGACCGCGGTTCGGATCTGAAGATCCTCGTGGACCAGGGGCTGGACGACCAGTTCTACGACAAGCTGAACACCGCCGATTTCGCCGCCGCCTGCGCTGAGGCGAAGGTGGAAGCCACGGTGCGGCTGCAGAAGGGCTACGACCACAGCTACTACTTCATCGCGACCTTCATGGAAGATCACGTGGCCTTCCACGCCGAGGCGCTCTACGCGTGACCGAGGCCGCCCCCGCGATCTACGTCGATGCCGACGCCTGCCCCGTCAAGGCCGAGGTCGAGCGCGTGGGCACGCGACACAAGGTGCGGATGCTCATCGTCTCGAATGGCGGTTTGCGCCCCTCGCGCAACCCGCTGGTCGAGACGGTCGTGGTCCCCGACGGCCCCGACGTGGCCGACATGTGGATCGCCGGGCGGGCCGGGCCGCGCGATATCGTCGTGACTTCGGACATTCCGCTTGCCGCACGTTGCGTCGAAAACGGGGCGCAGGTGCTCAAGCACACGGGCGAGGCGCTGACGGCGGCCAACATCGGCAATATCCTCGCCACCCGCGACCTGATGGCCGACGTGCGGGCCGCCGACCCGTTCCACCAGGGGGGCGGGCGGGCGTTCTCCAAGGCGGATCGGTCGCGCTTTCTCGATGCGCTGGAACGAGCGCTGCGCAAGGCCAGGACCCTCTAGCCCTTCAGCAAAGGACACCCCATGCCCATCGACGCCGTGATCTTCGACATCGGGAACGTGCTGCTCGAATGGCGGCCCGAACGGTTCTACGACGCCCGGATCGGCGTCGAGCGTCGCCGCGCGCTCTTCGACGCGGTCGATCTGCATGGCATGAACGAAGGCGTCGATCGCGGCGCCGATTTCCGCACCTCGGTCGAGACGCTGGCCCGCGCGCATCCCGAGTTCCAAGACGAGATCATGATGTGGCACGACAACTGGCTGGACATGGCCAGCCCAGCGATCCCGCACTCCGTTCGGTTGCTGCGAGCGCTGCGCGGGCAGGGCGTGCCGGTCTTCGCGCTGTCCAACTTCGGCATCAAGACCTTCGCCGTGGCGGAGGAGACCTACCCCTTCCTCGTGGAGTTCGACCGCCGTTACATCTCGGGGCACATGGGCTTCATCAAGCCCGAGGCAGAGATCTACCGCCGGGTCGAGACCGACTGCGCCACGGATTCCGCGCGCCTGCTGTTCATAGACGACCGCGCCGACAACATCGCCGCGGCCAAGGCGCGCGGCTGGCAGGTGCATCACTTCGATGGCCCGCAAGGCCTTGCCGACCTGCTGGTGGCCGAAGGGCTGTTGACCCGCGAGCAGGCGGAATGACCCGGATCATCGGACGGGAAGTCGAACCGCGCCTCGACTGGATCGCGCTGACGGACGCGCTGGCCGCGGGCCATGATCTGCCGCGGGCCGAGATCGAGGACGTGTTCCTCTACCAGGGCAACCGGACGCTTCTGAACCGGTCGGCCTGGATCGCGGGACTGGGCCTTCTGGTGAAGGCCGCCACGGTCTTTCCCGACAATCCCGCCGAGGGCCGCCCCATGGTGGGCGGAGCGGTGAACCTGATGTCGGACAGGACCGGCGCGCTCGACGCGGTGATCGATTTCGCGCTGCTCACGAAGTGGAAGACCGCCGCAGACAGCCTGCTGGCGGCACGGCGGCTCGCGCGGCCCGACAGCGAGGTCGTCCTGATCGTCGGTGCCGGCACCGTGGGGGCGTCCCTCTACGACGCCTATTCCGCGGCCTTCCCGCAGGCGCGTTTCGTGATCTGGAACCGCTCGCCGGACGGGGCGGCGCGCTTCGCGGCCGCACGCCCCGGTGTCGAACTGTGCGAGACCCTCGCGCACGGGGTCGCCCGCGCCGATATCGTGACCTGTGCCACCATGTCGACCGATCCGGTGTTGCGGGGCGAATGGCTGCGACCCGGAACCCACGTCGACCTGATCGGCGCTTACCGCCCCGACATGCGCGAGGCCGACGACGACGCCCTGACGCGCGCCCGGATCTTCGTCGACAGCCGTGCGACGACGATCTCCCACATCGGCGAATTGCGGGATCCGATCGACCGCAGCGTCATCACCCAAGCGGACGTGCTGGCGGATTATTACGACCTCGACGCCTTCGCCCGTGAACCGGACGACATCACGCTCTTCAAGAACGGGGGCGGCGCGCACCTCGATTTGATGACGGCGGCTTACCTGCTGGACCGGGCCGGACCTGCGTGACGAAGTGCCGGATCCCCGCGGCCCCCTTCATTGCGCAGTGACCGACACGGATGGCCTTGCGCATTCGGGGCGTGGATCAGGGATTCAGTCCTGCGACCCCCCGCGCGGAACGCCGCTCGGTCCTGTGGCGGGGCGCGCCGCGCCAGGATCGGCGGAGCGGTCCGCCGGGACCGAACCCGGCGGCATCGCTTCGGACCACGGGCGTTCCGGCCATGACGCAATCACGTCCCGCGCGCTTGGCTTCGTAGAGCGCATCGTCCGCCGCCGCGACATGCTCGTCGAACCCCGGTGGCAAGGGTGACCAGGACAGACCGACGGATGTGCTGATCGTCAGGATCAGGTCGTCCACCGTGAACGGCATGTCCGAGATCGCCGCCCGGCAGCGTTCGGCAATGTCGCGTCCCCTCGATTGGGAAGTGTTGGGCAGGATGATCGCGAACTCGTCGCCGCCCAGCCGGCAGATCACGTCGTCCGCGCGCAGGCAATTGCGCAGCCGGCGGGTGATGTTGGTCAGTATCTGGTCCCCGACGGGGTGCCCGTAGGTGTCGTTTATCGACTTGAACTGATCGACGTCCAGAAGCAGCAGCGCACGGCCCCGAACCTCGACCGGGCCCTCGTTCAGGCGGTCGATCAGCTGGCAGGCGCTGCGGCGGTTCATCGTGTTGGTCAGGGGATCGGTCCCGGCCGCGGTACGCAGGGTTTCCGCTTCGACAATCTGCAGCCGTTCGCGCGTCAGCAGCCACCCCAAAAGAAGTGTTCCGAACACATGCACCGCAAGAACCGCCGGGCCCGTTTCGAAGAAGTAGCTTCCGACCAGATGCGGGGGCAGCAGCAGGCCGACCCACATGTGGGTGGCCGACAGCCCGGCCAGGCACAGCAGTGCCGGGTTGCGCGACAGACGACGGAACAGGAAATGCCGCCAAACAAGGGCCACGGCGATGGTCCAGAGAATGGTGGCGCAGCCCAGAAGCATCCCGTCGCCGCCGATGCCTATGCGCGCGATCATGGTGATCGATGCGGTCATCACGCCCGCGGGCCAGCTGAACATCGCCACGGCGATCGTCACGAAGACCAACCGCCCGTCCATTAGAAATCCCTCCGAGATCAGGATGGGTTCGAACATCGACACGAGTGCCGCGAAGGTCAGCAGCGCGCCCATCAGCAGGTTCAGGATCAGTTTCGCCCGGATCTTCCGGGCCAGCGTGCCGTAGATGTAGATCAGTGCGAAGGCCATCTCGATCGGCTGGAACAACATCATGATGCTTGAAATGATCTGCGACACGTCGGTCCGTCCTTGCCTGATGACTTTGACCGCAAGATGCGGGGCCTTGCACAAGAATCTCCTAATTTTCCGTCGGTTTTCCCGACGTCACGGGCAAAAAGAACATCGGGTTTGATGCAAGTTGGCGCGGCTCCACGCGGGATTTGAATGTCCCGCCGCGGCGGCGTATCGAATGGCCCATGTCCATCGCCCAAGCCTATGACGCCGCCATCGAGGCCGGCCAGATCACCGAGGATCCCGCGCAGCGCGCCGCGCTGGAAGAGCTCGACCGCGTCCGCCTGGCGCTCGAGCAGCCCGTGAGGCGCCGCCTCTTCGGGCGCACGCCCGAGCCGCCGCGGGGTCTTTACATGTGGGGCGGTGTCGGACGCGGCAAGTCGATGCTGATGGACATGGCCCACGACGGGATCGACACCCCCAAGCAGCGGTCGCATTTCCACGAGTTCATGCAGTGGGTGCACGGCCGCATCAATGCCGCCCGCGCCCGCGGGGTCGACGACGCGGTCAAACCGGTGGCGGACGAGCTGTCGGACGGGCTGCGCCTGTTGTGCCTGGACGAGATGCAGATCACCGACATCACCGACGCGATGATCGTGGGGCGTCTCTTCGAGGGTCTGTTCGCGGGCGGGGTCACGGTGATCACGACCTCGAACAGGCCTCCGAAGGATCTCTACAAGGACGGGCTGAACCGACAGGTCTTCACCCCCTTCATCGACCTGATCGAAGAACGGATGGTCGTCCATCGCCTGGACGCGAAGACCGACTACCGGCAAGGGCGGCTGGCCGGATCGCCCAGCTACTTCACCCCCGCCGATGCGCAGGCGCGCGCGCAGATCGCGGACCTCTGGCAAGACCTCACGAACGGGGAGGCCGCCCCCCTGACCCTGAAGGTGAAGGGCCGCGACGTGGTGATCCCGGCCCATCGCTCGGGCGTCGCCCGTGCGCGCTTCTACGATCTGTGCGGCAAGCCGCTGGGAGCCGCCGATTACCTGGCCCTGGCCCAGGCCGTGCGCGTGCTCATCCTCGAGGACATTCCGTCGCTCGGGCGCGACAACTTCAACGAGGCCAAGCGCTTCGTCACCCTCGTCGACGCGCTCTACGAGGCGCGCGTGCGGCTGATCTGTTCCGCCGCCGCCGCGCCCGAATACCTTTACCGCGAAGGCGAAGGCAGCTTCGAGTTCGAGCGGACGGCCAGCCGCCTGCGCGAGATGCAATCCGAAGGCTGGGGCGAAAAACGGGGATCCTAGACACGAAAAGACAGGCCATCGGCCTGTCCCTCGCCCTGCCAAGACGGTTGGTGCGGGCGGCATTCTGTGTGCCACTCTGTCCCTTGATGTCGTTTTTGAATCACGGGTGATTCGGCGTCAAGCATTTTTTCACGCTATCGTGAATTAACTGATCGGCGCCACGCTGTCGCATTCGGGTGTGACCGGTGCGCGGGTGGCCACGAAGGGCGTCGCGGGGTCTATCGTACTGGCCGAGATATAGGCCCCGTTCACGCAGATATCCTGCCCGTAATTGCCGGAATTGAAGCCGAAGCCACCGAGCCCGCAATCCGTCACTTCGCCGTTGGCGTTCCACCCCTGGCTTCGCGGACCGGTAAAGCTGCCGCCGGTGGGAAAGGTCATGGTCGCGGGGTCGAAGCGCAGGTGCCACGTCGTCTCCGGCCCGGCGTCCTGCGCGTTCCATGTCCCCAGCAAGGCCCCGTTGCGATAGCCCGCGATCTTGAAGGCGCTGACGTCGCCTTGCGTGACGATCGGCTTGCGCATCGCGGCGTCCGACAGGGTCATGCGGCCCGTCATCGTGTAGCCGTTCGCCCCGGTCCAGCAGAAGTTCAGCGTCTCCGCAGCCAATGGTCGGGCGACGGCCAAGCCAATGCACAGGATGAGAACCAGCTTACGCCCCATCGTTGGCCCTCAGCACATGACCTGCGAGGTAGAGTGATCCGCAGATCAGAACCCGCACCGGTCCAAGGGCGGCCAGATCGCGCAGGGCGGTCTCCAGATCCGGGGCGGTCCGGGCGGTCAATCCGACGCGCTCCGCCGCCTCCGCCGTCGTCTCGGCGGGCAGGGTGTTCGCTTCATCGGGGATCGAGAGGGCGGTCAGGCTTTGCACCTCGACCGCCAGCGGGGCCAGGTATCCGGCGATGTCCTTGGTGTTCAGCATTCCACAGATCAGATGCGTCGGGCGCCGCGGCAAAGCGGCAAGCGTCGCGGCAAGCGCACGACCGGCGGCGGGGTTGTGCCCGCCATCGAGCCAAAGCTCCGCCGGGGCGGCGAGGTCGACCAGTGGGCCGGTCGTCAGCCGCTGCATCCGGGCCGGCCAGCTTGGCTGGGTGACAGCCGCCTCGCAGGCCGCTTCGTCCGTCCCCAGGTGGCGCAGGGCGGCAAGTGCTATCCCCGCATTGGCGATCTGGTGCGGGCCGGGCAGGGCGGGCAGCGGCAGGTCCAGCAGGCCGGTCTCGTCCTCGAACACCAGCCGGTCGCGTTCGCGGCGGACGTGCCAGTGCTGTCCATGCGCGAGCAAGGGCGCGCCAAGCCGGGCCGCCCGGTCCTCGATGACTTCGAGCGCCTCGTCGTGCTGTAGTCCAACGATACAGGGCACACCGCGTTTGAGAATGCCGGCCTTCTCGCCGGCAATGGCGGCCAGCGTATCCCCAAGGAAACTTTGGTGGTCCAGATCTACCGGCGTGATAATCGTCAGCGCCGGGTCGACCACGTTGGTCGCGTCCAACCGCCCGCCGAGACCCACCTCGAGCAGGGTCCAGTCGGCGGGCGTCTCGGCGAAGGCCATGAGGGCCGCGACGGTCGTGATCTCGAAATAGGTGATCGGGTCGGGGCCGTTGGCGGCATAGGCGCGGTCCAGCACCTCCGTCAGCGCGGGTTCGGAAATCAGCGTGCCCGCCAGGCGGATGCGCTCGTGGAAACGTGCGAGATGCGGCGAGGTATAGGCGTGGACGCGGTCGCCCTTCGCCTCCAGCCCTGCGCGGATCATCGCCTGGGTGCTTCCCTTGCCGTTGGTGCCCGCGATGTGGATCACCGGTGGCAGGCGGGTCTGGGGATTGCCCACCGCACCCAGCAGGCGCCAGACGCGATCGAGCGTCAGGTCGATGACCTTGGGATGCAGCGACATCATCCGCGCGAGGATCGCGTCGGAGCCGGCTTGCGTCACGCCTCTATGACCTCTTCAGCGGTCCGGTCGGCCTCCGGTTCCAGGCTGGGCGGCGGTAGGTCGCCTTTCACGGCCGCCGGCTGGTTCATCAGCATCCGCACGATGGTCACCAGTTCGTCCTTGAGTTCGGTGCGCTTGGTGACGCGGTCGAGCATGCCATGATCCAGAAGGTATTCCGCCCGCTGGAAGCCTTCGGGCAATTGCTCGCCGATGGTCTGTTCGATCACGCGCGCACCGGCGAAGCCGATCAGCGCGTTGGGCTCCGCGATCTGCACGTCGCCCAGCATCGCGTAGGAGGCCGTGACCCCCCCGGTCGTCGGATGGGTGAGCACGACGATGTAAGGAAGGCCCGCTTCCTTCAGCATCTGCACGGCGATGGTCGTGCGCGGCATCTGCATCAGGCCCAGGATTCCCTCCTGCATCCGCGCGCCACCGGCGGCCGAGAACAGGATCAGCGGGCGGCCCAGTTCGATGGCACGCTCGGCGGCGGCGACGATGGCGTTGCCCACGTACATCGACATCGACCCGCCCATGAAGCTGAAGTCCTGCACCGCGGCCACGATCGGGGTGCGGCCCATCTCCCCCTCGGCCAGCAGCATCGCGTCCCGCTCGCCGGTCTTGCGACGGGCTTCCTTCAGGCGATCGGTGTATTTCTTCTGGTCGCGGAAATGCAGCGGATCGGTCACGGGGTCGGGCACCGCGATCTCGGTGAAGACGCCGCCGTCGAAGAGGGAGTTCAGTCGCGCCCGGGCGCCGATGGCCATGTGATGGCCGCAGTTGGTGCAGACGTTCAGGTTCTCGGCCAGTTCGCGGTGGAACAGCATGGTGCCGCAGGCGTCGCACTTGGTCCACAGGTTGTCCGGGGTCTCGCGCCGCGAAAACAGGGCGTTCACCTTGGGGCGGACGTAGTTGGTGATCCAGTTCATGGGCGGGCTCCTCGGCTTTGGTTCCAGATAGCCGCCGTCCCGCCGCTTTGCAATCTAGACCCGCAGGGCCACCCGGGCCGCCAGCCACATGACCCCGACCGACAGCACCGTCATGCCGATGTCGAAGACGGTGAAGGGCGTGACCAGCGCCACGAACCCGGGGTCGAGCTCCACCGGCGCCTCGGGCGGGTAGAGCAGCAGCGCCAGCCCGCTCGACGGCGCGCCTTCACCGTCGATGACCACGCTGGCGAAGACGTTGTTGGCGAAATGCAGGCCCACCGCCGCCCCGATGGAGCCCGTGCGCGCCGTCAGGTCCGCGCAGGCCAGGCCCAGCACCGTGGCCCAGATCGCCCAGAGCGTCCCCTCGGCCAGCGTCTCGCCGTTGTAGAGGTGGCCGAGACCGAAGTAGACGGACGGGATCACCATCCAGACCAGCGGCCGGGCCGAACGGGCGCCGAGCTGCTGTTGCAGGTAGCCGCGGTAAACGAGCTCTTCGGTGCCGCTTTGCAAGAGGATCGCGGCCAGTCCCGGGATCAGCCACAGGGCCCACGACAGGACCGGTCGGACGGTCAGATCCCCCTGGAAGTCGAGCCAGAGCATCGCGGGCTCCTGCAGTGCCAGCACGATGCCGACGGCGACACCGGCCCGCACCAGAGGCCGGCGAAACGGCGTGCCGATCAGACTGCGCAGCCCGCGCCCGTGCATCACGCGGACGGCCAGCAGCACGGCGGCGGCGGGCAGGAGGAAGCCCGCGAAGTCCAACGTGGTGGCCCAGGGACTGTCGACCGCAGAGGCCGGGATCCACAACAGCGCCAGGCCCATCAGCCAGAAGGCGAACTCGAACGCCACGAGCACCACGAGGACCGAACCCAACCCGCCTGCGGGGCGGGCCTCGGCCGTGAAACGTGACATGAGGGTGTAGCGGTCGGGCCAGATCATGCCGCAACTTGGCGCGGGGATGCGCCCCCCGCAACCGCCAGTTCCGCCTTGTCACAGGCCACGGGGGAAACTATTCGACAGGGAATGCCACCGGAGGACGCCATGCTCGACAATCGCCCCGACAAATCCAAGCTGCCCAGCCGTCACGTGACCGAAGGGCCCGCGCGTGCGCCGCACCGGTCGTATTACTACGCGATGGACCTGACCGAGGACGATATCGCCCAGCCCTTCGTCGGCGTGGCCACCTGCTGGAACGAGGCCGCCCCCTGCAACATCGCGCTGAACTGGCAGGCCCAGTCCGTCAAGCGCGGCGTGAAGGAGGCCGCCGGCACCCCGCGCGAATTCACCACGATCACCGTGACCGACGGGATCGCCATGGGCCACGAGGGGATGCGCTCGTCGCTCGCCAGCCGCGAGGCGATCGCCGACACGGTCGAGCTGACCATGCGCGGCCACGGCTACGATGCGCTCGTGGGGCTTGCGGGCTGCGACAAGTCGCTGCCGGGCATGATGATGGCGATGATCCGGCTGAACACGCCGTCGGTCTTCATGTACGGTGGCTCGATCCTGCCGGGCAAGGTGCCGGACGGGGCCGACGTGCCGGAGGATTTCGCCTCCCGCGATCTGACGGTGCAGGACATGTTCGAGGCCGTGGGCCGTTACCAGGCCGGAGAGATGACCGACGCGCAGCTCGCCGTTCTGGAACGCGTGGCCTGCCCCTCCGCCGGGGCCTGCGGCGGCCAGTTCACCGCAAACACCATGGCCTGCGTCTCCGAGGCGATCGGCCTGGCGTTGCTGAACTCGTCGGGCATGCCCGCGCCCTTCAAGGACCGCGCGCAATACGGCGAGGCCTCCGGCCGCGCGGTAATGAACCTGATCGCAAAGAACATCCGCGCGCGCGACGTCGTCACTCGCAAGAGCCTCGAGAACGCGGCCCGCGTGGTGGCCTGCACCGGCGGGTCGACCAACGCCGGGCTTCACCTGCCCGCCATGGCGCACGAGGCCGGGATCGACTTCGACCTCTGGGACGTCTGCGACATCTTCAAGGACACGCCCTATTTCGTCGACATGAAGCCGGGCGGCCAGGCGGTCGCCAAGGATCTCTACGACGCCGGCGGCATTCCGGTCGTCATGAAGGAGTTGCGCAAGGCAGGCCTGATCCACGAGGACTGCATGACCTCATCCGGCAAGACCATCGGTGAGGAGCTCGACCAGATCGAAGGAGAGCCGGACGGCAAGGTGATCCACTTCATCGACAACCCGATCACCAAGACCGGCGGCGTCGTGGGCCTGCGCGGCAACGTGGCCCCCGAAGGCGCCATCGTGAAGGTGGCCGGCATGACCGAGGATCAACAGGTCTTCACCGGTCCCGCCCGCGTCTTCGAGAACGAGGAAGAGGCCTTCGCCGCCGTCAAGGCGCGCGAATACCAAGAGGGTGAAGTGCTCGTGATCCGCAACGAAGGTCCCGCGGGCGGCCCGGGCATGCGCGAGATGCTGGCCACCACCGCCGCCCTGTCGGGGCAGGGCATGGGCAAGAAGGTGGCGCTGATCACCGACGGCCGCTTCTCTGGCGCGACCCGCGGCTTCTGCGTGGGCCACGTCGGGCCGGAGGCCGCCCACGGCGGTCCGATCGCACTGCTGAAGACCGGCGACGTCATCACAATCAACGCCTTGACAGGTGAGCTCTCGGTCGACCTGACCGACGAAGAACTCGACCGGCGCCGCGCCGACTGGTCCGGCCCGCGCGAGACGATCTACGCCACCGGCGCGCTGTGGAAATTCGCGCAGCTCGTCGGCGGGGCCCGCAAGGGGGCCGTGACCCATCCCGGAGGGAAGATGGAAAAGCACATCTACATGGATCTGTGAGCCGTCCGATCCGTTTTGCGATCCGTCTCGCGATCCTGGGCGCCGCGCTGTTCGTGTCGGGCTGCGCCGGTGGGCTGCCGGGCGCAGGGGGGGCGCAGCGAACGGTCGTGCTGGACCGCGCGATCCAGCTGACGGCGCCCGGCGGCTATTGCGTCGATCCCCAGATCAGCCGCCCCGCGCGGGGTTTCGCCTTTCTCGCCGCCTGTGCCGTCATCGACCCCCGGGCAGAGGTTGCGCCGCCCGCGGCCCTTGCGATCGTCACCGTGCAGGCCGGTGCCGCCGGTGGGGCCACCGTCGGGGGGGCGGAGCGTGATTTCCGCGATTTCCTGCGCACCGAGCAAGGCCGCACCCTGCTGGCGGCGGGCGACATGGGCGGGCCGATCGAGATCCTGACCACCGATGTCGAACCCAATCGCGTGCGGGTCTATACCCGCGATCTCACCCCTCCCGTGATCCGGGGGACGCAGGCGGAAAGCTGGCGCGCCTTCACCGACGTGGCCGGTCGCACCGTGACCGTGACCGTGCGCGGCCTGGCCGACGAGCCGTTGTCGCAAACGCGCGGCCGAAGCCTTCTGGATGCGGCGCTTGGCAACCTGACCGCCATCGCGCAGCGACCTGCGTCGTGACATCATCAGCCCCTGCGCCCCGGGGCTTGGCCGATGCCCCGATGACGGGGCCCAACACAGGATAGGACCGGAACGCCCGTGCTTGCCTTCACCTCTCTTGGACGATCCCTTGCCGGGCGGGCCTTGCGCCACTGGCAGCGGGCGGCCGAGCGTGCGGACCGGACGCCAATCGACGCGTTGGAGGTCCAGCGCGGCGAGGCGGCGGCCCTTCAGGCGGCCTTGTCGGACTTCCAGCATCGGGCACAGGCGCGTCTCGTCGATCCGCGCAAGGGCGGCGACCGCATGGACCTGCCGGGCGGCACCGACTGGTCCTGGCGGCCCGAGGCCTGGAAGGGGCCCATCGCGCATCGCGGGGCGGCAAGTGTCGAGCAACGGACGCCGATGGGCGAAGGGCTGACGTTGTTCCACGACGGCGGCACCTCCGAGGTTTCCCTGCGCCAGATGCGCAACCTTCACGCCCGGGATCAGGCCCCCTTCGGCCTGCGACTGGAGGTCTTTCACTTCGATGGGACCTTCCTCAGCCTCGTGCTCGACCTGCCGCAGGACGCCTGCGAGGGGCTGCAGCAGCGCCACATCGTGCGCGTGGCCCTGAAGCTCGAACTCGAACGCAGGGCCGAGGTCTTTGCCCGGCTCAACGTCAAGCACGGGCCCAACACCGAGAAGATGCTCCGCGAGATCCCCGACCCGAACGGAGAGGTCGTCGTCGAGTTCGACCTGGCTTATACGGACATGAACGAAAAACGCGTCGAATCCGCCTGGGTCGACTTGATCTTCGAAGGGGCCTCGATGAACCAGATCACCCTGCGCGACATTACCCTCTGCCGCTACCCGCGTGCGGAAATCTGAACAGGACACGGCCCCATGACCCGCTTGACCCTGACGAAAACGACCTTCTCTCAAGGTGTCTGGATCGGCTGCCTTTCGGGTGTCGCGGGGGAGGCGCCGACGCTCGACTTGCTGCTTGACGCGGAGCGCTTGGGTGCCCCCGTGGTGACCGCAGAGGGCGAAGGTATCTTCCGCGTCCAAGTCGAGATCCCCGCAGACCGTCTGTCCGATGGCGTGCAGACCTTCGTGATCACCACGGCGGACGACGGAACCACGCTCGCCACCATCTCTGTCGTCTGCGGCGCACCCCTCGCGGATGACATCCGGGCCGAGATCGACCTGCTGCGCGGCGAGTTGGACATGCTCAAACGCGCCTTCCGCCGTCACTGCGTCGAGACCGGCGCAACCGAGGCCCGTCCGTCGGACGAGGCCTGATCCACCCGATCCCGTATCGCTGCTGCCGCGCGCGGCCCCATGGGCATGGTGGGTGCCTTCGATCCTGACGCCGCGTTGGGGATGACGCCGGTCGCGGGACAAGGCAGGATGGCGCCAACCGGAGGACAGCCATGACCGACTACCCGCATCTTCTCTCGCCGCTCGACCTGGGCCACACGACGCTGAAGAACCGCGTCCTGATGGGGTCGATGCACACCGGACTCGAAGAGACGCGCGACTGGAACCGCGTCGCGGAGTTCTACGCCACCCGTGCGCGCGGCGGGGTGGGCCTGATGGTGACCGGCGGCATGGCGCCCAATCCCGAAGGCGGCGTGTTTCCGGGGGCCGCGGGGCTCTACAGCGCCGAGGATATCGCCAACCACCGCATCGTGACCGACCGCGTGCACGACGCCGGCGGCAAGATCGCCATGCAGATCCTGCATGCGGGCCGCTATGCCTATTCCAAGGATTGCGTGGCCCCATCGGCCATCAAGTCCCCGATCAGCCCCTTCCCGCCGCGCGAGCTGGATGAAGCGGGCATCGAGAAACAGATCACCGACATGGTCACCGCCGCCACCCGTGCGCGCGAAGCGGGCTACGACGGGGTCGAGGTCATGGGATCCGAGGGCTACTTCCTCAACCAGTTCCTCGTGCGTCACACCAACCACCGGACCGACCGTTGGGGCGGGCCTTACGAAAACCGGATGCGCCTGCCGGTCGAGGTCGTCTCTCGCATCCGCGCGGCGGTGGGGCCCGATTTCATCGTGATCTATCGGCTGTCGATGATCGACCTCGTCCCCGACGGATCGACCTTCGAGGAGGTCGTGCAATTGGCAAAGGCGATCGAGTCGGCGGGTGCGTCGATCCTGAACACCGGGATCGGCTGGCACGAGGCGCGGGTGCCCACCATCGCGACCTCCGTCCCGCGGCGCGCCTTCGCCTGGGTCACCAGGAAGCTGATGGGCCAGGTCGGCATACCGATCATCACCTCGAACCGGATCAACACGCCCCAGGTCGCCGAAGAGGTGCTGGCCGAGGGCTGCGCCGACATGGTTTCGATGGCGCGGCCGTTCCTGGCCGATCCCGATTTCGTGGCCAAGGCGCAGGCCGGGCAGGCGGCGCTGATCGCGCCCTGCATCGCCTGCAACCAGGCCTGCCTCGACCATACCTTCGGCGGCAAGCTGTCGTCGTGCCTGGTGAACCCGCGCGCCTGCCACGAGACGGAGCTGGTCGTGACCCCGGCCGAGGCGCGCAAGTCCATCGCCGTCGTGGGGGCCGGTCCGGCTGGCCTCTCGGCGGCGCTGACCTGTGCCGAACGGGGCCACGCGGTGACACTCTTCGATGCGCAGGACGAGATCGGTGGCCAGCTCAACATGGCCAAGCAGGTGCCCGGCAAGGAAGAGTTCTGGGGCCTCGTCGACTGGTACCGCGCGGCGGTGCAGGCTGCGGGGATCGACGTGCGGCTGAACACCCACGCCTCCGCCGGGGACCTCGCCGGTTTCGACGAGGTGATCGTCGCCACCGGCGTGCTGCCCCGCGATCCGCAGATCCCCGGGCAGGACGGGCCGAACGTGCTGTCCTACATCGACGTGCTGCGCGGCAAGGCCCGGGTCGGGGACCGTGTCGCGGTGATCGGTGCGGGCGGTATCGGCTTCGACGTGGCCGAGACATTGGTGACAGAGAAGGCCCATACCGACGATCTGCCCGAATGGATGATCGAATGGGGCGTCACCGATCCCGAGGCGCATCGCGGTGGCCTCGCCCCCGAGGGGCCGCGACCGCACCCCGCCGTGCGCGACGTCACGCTTTTGCAGCGCAAGGCGCAGAAGCTGGGCCGGGGCCTGGGCAAGACCACCGGCTGGATCCACCGCGCGGGCCTGCAGATGAAGGCGGTCGAGATGATCGGCGGCGTCAACTACGAACGGATCGACGCCGACGGTTTGCATATCAGCTACGGCGAGGCGCGTGAAAATCCCACCTGCATCGCCGTCGACACGGTGGTGCTTTGCGCGGGCCAGGTGCCCGAGACCGCGCTGACCGAGGCGCTGACGGCCCAGGGCACCCCGTGTCACGTCATCGGCGGTGCGGACGTTGCGGCGGAACTCGACGCAAAGCGCGCCATCGACCAGGGCACGCGGCTCGCGGCCACGCTGTAGAAGCCCGAGCGCCGCGCATGCGGCCTTGCCTGTCGGGGCCGCAGGCGGCCGAACCTCTTTCCGCCTGCTGCCCCGTTGTTTCGATCTGGTCCCCAGTCCTTGTTCTATCCCTCAATTGTCAGGCAAGCGTCCCAATCGTGCCTGATTTGATCGCCATCACGGTGGGCAACGTATGAACTGGATCAGGACCCCGACATGGATCGCCTTACCGAAATGGAAGCCTTTGCCACGGTCGTGGACCAGGGCGGTTTTACCGACGCCGCCAAGAAGTTGGGGATCTCGAAGTCTGCTGTCTCGAAGCATGTCTCCTCGCTCGAAGCGCGGCTTGGTGCGCGTCTTCTGAACCGGACGACCCGCCGCGTCTCTCCGACCGAGATCGGGTTGGCCTACTACGACCGCGCCCGGCGCGTCCTGAACGACGCGGGCGAGGCCGATGCGCTGGTCACCTCGATGCAATCGGCGCCGTCGGGTCTGCTGCGGATCAGCGTCGCCACGGATTTCGGCGTCAATCACCTGTCCCCGGTGTTGGGCGATTTTCTGGCCGAGTTCGGCGACATCACCGTGAACATGGTCCTCAACAACCGCTACGTGGAGTTGATCTCCGAAGGGTTCGACATGGCGATCCGCATTGGGGAACTCGAGGACAGCACCCTGCGGGCGCGCAAGCTGACCGAAACCTCCCGCCGGATGATCGCCTCGCCCGCCTACTTCGAGCAATACGGTCGCCCCCAGAGGATCGACGATCTGAACGAACACAAGCTCTTGCATTATTCCAACGCCGCAAATTCCGCGGTCTGGAAGCTGACCGCGCCGTCGGGCGAGAAACGCCAGGTGCGCACCGCGGGATGGCTGACGGTGAACGATGGGCAGTCCTTGCTGAACGCCTGCGTGGGCGGGCTGGGGATCGCCTACCTGCCGAGCTTTCTCTACGCCGATGCGATGGCCAAGGGGCTCGTCGAGGAAGCGATTCCCGATCTGCCTGTCGAAACGCAAGGCATCTACGCGGTCTATCCGCCGGGGCGTTTCACCCAGCCCAAGGTGCGCGCCTTCATCGATTTCCTGGTCAACGCCTTTGCCGAAAAGGGCCCCGACGCCTGGTAGGGGACCGACCGATGCCGGTCCGGGCGCTTAGAGCGACCGGCGGGATCGGCGCGTGTTACGATCCGGAGTCCGCGCCTGCCACGGGCGGCGGCCCTCGATCCGTTCGCGGTCAGCGCCGCCCCGTCACCATCGCCTCCACCCGCCGGTTGGCGGTACGGCCGTCATCGGTCAGGTTGCTGGCGACGGGCGAAAGATAGCCCATGCCCGCCGCCGTCAGCTGCGCGCGTGGCACGCCGTAACCGGTGACCAAACGTTCGACCACCGCGCCCGCCCGTTGCCGGCTGAGGGCGATGTTCCCCTCCAGCGCGCCTTGGGCATCGGTGTGGCCGACGATGCTGACCGCAAGGTCGGGATTGGCGTCAAGATAGGCCGCAAGCGCCTGCAGGGAAGGAATGGGTTCGCCCGTCAGGGCCGTGACGCCGGTTTGGAAATCCACGCCGTCGAGGATCGCATGACCCGAAACCTCGAGCGCCGTGGCAAGGTCACCCGGAACCGGCGCGCGCAAGGCAGGCGCGTCGGGCGCCGCCCCGGGCAGCGCGTCGGGGTCCGGCGCGATCCGCGTGATCTGGACGTAGCCCCCCTGCGGCGTCCGGCTGACCAGCAGGGAAACCGCGGCCTCCCCCTTCCGGGCGGAGAGGAAGCGATAGGCCCCGAGGTCGACCAGCATGTCGGGCGGCGGCTCCACGGGGATCGCGAAGCGGAAGTCGAAACCGCCGCAGCCCGTTGCCGCGCAGTCGAGCAGGACCTCGAACCCCTGGTCCAGCAGTTGATCGCGCAGGCTGGCCAAGATCACGCCGGGGTCGAGCGCGCGCGCCGGGATTTGCCAGACCTCCACCGATTGCGCGCCCGAAAGCGGGCGGGTCGGCACGGCCCCTTCCGACCAAGGGCCGACCGGCAGGGCGTAGCTGGCCTGTTCGACCGTGCGGCTCAAGGTGCGCTCCGCGTTTCCGGGCAGCGACAGCGCCTGCGCTGAAAGGGCCGCGGGCCAGAGCGTTAGAAGAAGCAGGGCCGCCGTCTTCATCGCGCCTGTGCGTGATACTCGGGGTTGGGCGCCATCTCGGTGGCGGAGGCCACGCGGTTCGTCATGTTGAAGAAGGCGGCGACGCTGGCGATGTCCCAGATCGCCCGGTCGCTGAACCCCGCCGCACGCAGGGCTTCGCGGTGCGTGTCGTCCATCTTCGCGGGCGCCTCCGTCAGTCGTTCGGCGAAATCCAGCATCGCGGTCTGCCGGGCATCCAGCCGGGCCGCGCGCCAGTTCATCACCAGCGCCTCTCCCAGAGCCGGATCGCCAGACAGCTGCCGGACCGCCGCCCCGTGCGCGGTCAGGCAATAGAAGCACTTGTTCACCGAAGAGACGACCACGGCGATCATCTCGCGCTCGAGCTTGCTCAACTCAGAATCCGCCAGCATCAGATCGTTGTAGAGCACCGTGAAGGCGTTCAGCTTGTCGATATCGAAGGCGTAGGCGCGCAGCACGTTGGGCACCATCCCCAGCTTGTCCTGGCAGACGTCGAAGTATTTTCGCGTCGCGGCTGGCAGGGGATCGACCATCGGCAGATCGAGGGCGGTGGGCTGGTCGGTCATGACGGCTCCTGCGGTTTGACGCGGTAATGATAGCGCCCGACCTCGCGCATGCCGAGCCCCTCGTAGAGCGCGCGTGCGCCGTCGTTCGCGACCGTGGTCAGAAGCGAGAACGTCTGCGCCCCGGCCCCTTGCGCCCAGGCCGCCGCAGCACGGGTCAGATGCCGGGCCAGGCCCTTGCGGCGATGGTCCGGTGCGATCTCCAACGCGTGCAGCATGGCGACGGAGCCGTGTCGTGCGACGAAGAGCGTGCCGGCCGGCCGGTCGTCGATGCGGCCCAGGATCGTCGTCTTCTCGCCCGTCACGCGGTCCATCACCGCCAATCGCGCCGGGCCGATGCCGCCCTCGGCCCAGATCCTGCGCTGAAGCGCAAGCGGTGGCCAGACGGTGAAGGCCGTCACCGGTGGCGGGGCCGGGTAGAGCAGGGCCTGCGTCGGACAGGCGTAGACGATCGTCTCGTCGCGAACAACGTAGCCTGCGTTCGCCAGGACTTCGTCCGCGCCGGGATCGCCGGGCAGGATGGAGAAGACGACCTCCTGCTGCAGGGCGCGCATGGCGTCCGCCGCCTGCGATAGATCGTCCGGCGTAACGGGGGCATGGGCACTTGCGGCGCTGACCCGGTTGCCGCCGCCCAGCCCACGCCGGATCCTCCAGGGGCCAAGTTGTTGCGTCTCGGCGGCGGGCCAGGTGGCCGCGATCACTGCACCCCAGTCTGTCCCGGCTGCGCTCACGCGGGAAAGAGGTCGCGCAGGCGGGCCATGGCGTCCTCGACCCGCGCGCCGTCGCGACCGCGCACCACGAGGTTCGTGCCGTATCGCCCGTCGCGCTGGAACGGGTAGCTGCCGACCGAGAGGTCGGGAAAGTCCTGTGCCACCTGCGACAGGGGTTCGGCCACGTCACCTTCGCCGCGGAAGACCGGCCAGCTTTCGGACCGCAGCGGCGCGCCGTGGGCGAGGGTCGACACGACGCTTTGCACCATCGCCTCGAACACCGACGGCACGCCTGCCATGACGTGGATGTTGCGCAAGGTGAACCCCGGCGCGGCGCTGACGGGGTTGTCGATGAGCGTGGCGCTTTCGGGAATGCGGGTCATCCGAAGGCGCGCTTCGTTCAGGGTCGTGCCCGCGCGGTCGTAATGCGCCTGCAGGATCGCCCGGGCATCGTCGCGCACGCCGATGGGCGTGTCGCAGGCGGCGGCCACCGCATCGGCGGTGATGTCGTCATGGGTCGGGCCGATCCCGCCGGAGGTGAACAGGTGATCGTGGGCGCCCGACAGGTCGCGGACCGCGCGAACGATCGTGTCGTGATCGTCGCCGATCATGCGGGCCTCGCGCAGGTCGATGCCCGCCTCGGTCAGCGCCTTGGCCAGGTGGTTCATGTTACTGTCGCGGGTGCGGCCCGAGAGGATCTCGTCCCCGATCACGAGCATGGCGGCGGTTGGGTTGGTCATCGTCATCTCCGTTTGGGTTGGGTATAGCGGCGCGCATGGAGTTTGCCACGCCCTTGATCCCCGCCACGCTCATCCACCGCTACAAGCGTTTCCTGTGCGACGCCACACTGGACGACGGGGCGGAGGTGACGGCCCATGTGGCGAACCCGGGCAAGATGACCGGCCTGAACGCGCCGGGCCTGCGCGTCTGGCTGGAGCCCAACGACGATCCCCGGCGCAAGCTGGGCTACGCCTGGCGTCTGGCCGAGGTGCCGGGCGGTTTCGTCTGCGTCGATACGGCACAGGCCAACCGTGTGGTGGGCGAGGCCCTGCGGGCGGGCGCCGTCCCGGGGCTGGAGCGATATACGACCGTCCGAAGCGAGGTGCGCTATGCCAAGGCCAGCCGGATCGATTTCCTGCTGAGCGGCGACGGCCCGGACCTGTGGCTGGAGGTCAAGAGTGCCACCGTCTCTCGCGTGCCGGGCCTGGCCGAGTTCCCCGACACCGTCACCGCCCGCGGGGCGCGGCACATGGCGGACCTAGCAGACCGCGTAGCGGCGGGCGACCGCGCGATGGTGCTGTTCTTGGTGAACCGCAGCGACTGCACCCGTTTCGACGTGGCCCGGGACATCGATCCCACCTACGGGGCCGCCTTCGACGCGGCCCGCGCCGCGGGGGTCGAGGTCTTGGCGCTCGGCACCGCGATGGATCCCGGCGGCATCCGCGCGACCGGCCCCGTGCCGGTCGGCCGACGGGGTGGCGAAGGCGAGGCTTTTGTCCTATGTGGCAGACAAGCAACCTTCGAGGCCGACCGTGAAGACCCAGACCCAAAGCCAGAACGTGACCAAGGACGGGATTCGCCTGTATGAGCCCTCCGATTTCGCGGGCATGGAGAAGGCGGGCCGCCTGGCCGCGCAGATCCTCGACGACATCGCGCCGCACGTCGTGCCGGGACAGACCACCGGCAAGCTCGATGACTTGATCACCCAGTGGGTGGAGGCGGCGGGCGCTACCTCGGCCACGATCGGCTACCGGGGCTACCAGCATGCCTCCTGCATCAGCGTGAACCACGTGGTCTGCCACGGGATTCCGGGTGACAAGGTGCTGAAGGATGGCGATATCCTCAACATCGACGTCACCGTGATCGTGGACGGATGGTTCGGCGACTCGAGCCGGATGTATTGGGCCGGCAAGATGTCCCGCAAGGCCGAGCGTCTGGTGCAGGTCACCCACGACAGCCTGATGAAGGGGATCGAGGCCGCGCGCCCCGGCAACACCTTCGGCGACATCGGCCACGCGATCCAGACCTACGCCGAAGGACAGCGCATGTCCGTCGTGCGGGACTTTTGCGGCCATGGCCTTGGTCGCGTCTTCCACGCGCCCCCCAACGTGCTGCACTACGGCCGCGCGGGCACCGGTCCGGTGCTGGAGGAAGGCATGTTCTTCACCATCGAGCCGATGATCAACCTCGGCCGGCCCGAGACCAAGATCCTGTCCGACGACTGGACTGCCGTGACCCGCGACAAGTCGCTCTCCGCCCAGTTCGAGCATTCCATCGGGATCACCGCGCAAGGGGCGGAAATCTTCACGCTCTCCCCCGCCGACCGGTTCCATCCGACGATGGTGGAGTGAGCGGGACGACGCTTCCGACCCCTGCGAGGGCAAGCGCGCGACCGATTTGAGCGCGCTGCGCGCGCCCAAGCCTCCGGCGGGAGTTTATCGGGCCAGATGAAGGCGGATCGCGCCCCGCCATAAGGTCAATGCGCCAGGCCGAGGTCTCGCGCCACCTGAGCCATGTCTGTGATCGGTTTCGCGGAATAGCCCTTTGCCCGGGCGGGATCGCCGTCGCCGAGGTAGGCGTAGCAGCGGACATCGGCGGCCGCCGCGGCCTTCCAGCCCGCGGGCATGTCATCGATGAAGACCGTACTGGCGGCGTCCGTCCCGGCCATTTCCATCGCGTGGTGCAACATCGCGGGGCCCGGTTTCGGCGGGAAATCGTGGCCCGAGTAAATCCGGCCCGCAAAGCGGTCCAGAAGCCCCGAAGGCGCGAGACTGACCTGCATCTTGTCGAGCGATCCGTTCGACGCGATGGCGATGGCGATGCCCGCGGCCTCCAGCCGGTCGATCAGGTCAATCACGCCGGGAATGACCTCGACGCCTTCGCGCAGGGCGGTCAGCACTTCGGCGTAGATCCCGTCCAGCCAGTCGTGGGGCAAGGCAGCACCACGGCGCGTGGCCTCCACCCCGACGCTTTGCATGGTGCCGCCGGCGAAAAGCGCGTGCACTTCGGCGGGGTCGATGTGCAGCCCGTGGCGGCCCAGGTTGGCCGACAGGATACGGTCGGTGGTGGGTTCGGTGTCGACCAGCACGCCGTCGCAGTCGAAGATTACGAGATCGGTCATAGCGCCTCCAGGAAGGTGAGGTGGGTCTCTCCGAAGGCGCGCGTGTCGCGGCGGGCGTAGCCCGGCGGGGCGATCTGGGGGGCGTTTTCCTCCCAGACGATCAGGGCGCCGGGCGCGATCCAGCCTTGTGCGCGGGCCCAGGCGAGCGCGGCGGCGCCCAGCCGCTGGCCGTAGGGCGGGTCGAGGAAGATCAGCGAACAGGGCCGGCCGGGCGGAATTGCATCAACCTCGACCGGCAGGACGGTCGTGTTTCCCTCCCGCCGAAGCTTGGCGATGTTCGCCGCGATCAGCGACAGGGCCGTGCTTCCGCTGTCGACGAAGCTGGCGTGCGCCGCCCCGCGCGACAGCGCCTCGAGCCCCAGCGCGCCGGTCCCGGCAAAAAGATCCAGCACCCGCGCGCCGGTCACGGGATCGCCGAAGCGGCCGCCCGCGAGCACGTTGAACAGGCTTTCCCGCACCCGGTCCGAAGTCGGGCGCAGATGGGCCGCGGTATCGCCTGCCCCGACCTCGGCCAGCTTCACCCCCCGCTGTGCGCCGCCGACGATCCTCACGCGCGCAAGAGCGCCTTGAGGTCGGTCTCGGGGTCGGTGACGACCTGCGGTGCGGGGCTCTTGCCCGCCTCGATCAGGCGCTTGCCCACCATGTAGCCCCGGGTGTCCGACAGGCTGTCGATGGCGATGAGATCGTCGCCCCGGTAATACCAGTGCGAGCGCGCGCCGCCGACCTCGCGGACGTGAACGGCGGTGTAGCCGGTGTTCAGCCCCGCGATCTGAAGCTTCACGTCGAACTGGTCGGACCAGAACCAGGGCTTAGGCTGGTAGGTCACGTCGCGGCCAAGCAGGTTCTGGGCCACGATCTCGGCCTGGTCGATGGCGTTGCCAACGCTTTCGATACGCACCCGCGCGTCGCCCAGCGGCGTGGAGGCACAATCCCCGGCGGCCCAGATGTGCGGGTCCGAGGTGCGCCCGTGGGCATCCGCCGCGATCCCGTTGTCGATCGAAAGGCCCGCCCCTTCGGCGAGCGCGGTGGCGGGCGCGATGCCCACGCCGACGACGGCGAAGTCGATGTCCAGCGTGCTGCCGTCGGAAAGGACCGCCCCCGTCACGCGGTCGGTGCCGGTCAACTTCTCGAGGCCCACGCCTTCGCGGATGTCGACGCCGTGGCCCTTGTGCAGATCACGGAAGAAATCCGAGGTCTCGGGGGCTGCGACGCGTTGCAGGATGCGATCGGCGGCTTCGACCAGCGTGACCTGCACGCCGCGCTTGGCGGCGACGGCGGCGGCCTCCAGCCCGATGTAGCCACCCCCGATGATCAACGCGCGCGCGCCCTTCGCGAAGGCGGGTCCCATCCGGTCGGCATCATCCAGATCGCGCACCGCGAACACCCCGTCGAGCGTCCCCCCGATCGAGGCGGGGAGCGTGCGCGGATGCGCGCCGGTGGTCAGCACCAGATCGTCGTAGGCGATCGCTTCCCCCTCCAAAGTGACGGTCCTGGCGACCGGGTCGATCGCCTCCGCCCGGGCGCCCAGCCGCACGTCGATACCGTGCTGATCGTACCACTCCGCGGGCCGGAAATAGAGCCGGGCTTCCTCCATCTCTCCCAGCAGGTAGGCCTTGGAAAGGGGCGGGCGCTGGTAGGGCAGACGCGGTTCGGCGCAGAGGAGCGTAATCTGCGCCTCGGCCCCTTCGGACACCAGTTTGGCAATCAGGGCGGAGCCCGCCTGTCCGCCGCCCACGACAACAATCTTGCGCATGTCTCCAACCCTTCGTTACATCCCTTAACAATCCGTTGTATATCGGGGCCAGACCAAAGCGCAATCAAAGGACCGATGCGATGCCACTCCAGACCGGCCAGACCCTGCCCGATGCAACCGTCCTGATCATGGGTGGCGACGGCCCCGAACAGGTGCAGCTGCAAGACCTGCTGAAAGGGCGCAAGGTGGTGCTTTTCGCCCTGCCCGGGGCCTACACGGGCACCTGCACCACCGCCCATGTCCCCAGTTTCATCCGCACCGCAAAGGCCTTCGCCGACAAGGGCGTGGACCAGATCCTGTGCCTTTCGGTGAACGATCCCTTCGTGATGGCCGCATGGGGCGCATCGACCGGCGCCAGCGACGCGGGTATCACCATGGTGGCCGACACGCAGGCCGCCTTCACCAAGGCGGTCGGCATGGACTTCAGCGTCCCCGAACGCGGGTTCATCGACCGCTCGAAGCGCTATGCGGCGCTAATCGAGGACGGCGTGGTGACGATCCTGAACGAAGAGCCCGCGGGGGGCGAATGCGACATCTCCGGCGGTGAGGCGCTGCTGGCCCGGCTAGACTAGTCCGTGCGGGCGCATGGCCCGGCAATCGCGCCGGGCAGGGGCCCGGCGGGACGGCCCGTGCCGGTTCAGTCGCCGTCGCTGACGTTGACGACGGTGCGCGTGGGGAATGGGATCTCGACCCCCGCCTGGTCCAGCGCCACCTTGACCTTGCGGGTCATGTCGGCCTGGTACTGGAAGAATTCGGCGCGCTCGCACCAGACCCGCACCAGGAAATCCACCGAACTGGCGTTCAGGTTGTTGACCTGGATGAAGGGCTCCGGCTCGGCCAGGGAGCGTTCGTCGGCCATAATTGTGTCGATGATCGTCCGGTGCGCCAGGTCGAGGTCCGCGCCATAGGCCACGCCGAAGGTCCATTCGGCCCGGCGCTGGGGGTAGACCGAGTAATTGGTGATCGTGTTGCCCCAGACTTCGGAGTTGGGGACGATGATCTGGAAATTGCCGATGCTGGCCAGTTCGATGTAGTTGAGGTTGATCGCCTTCACGGTGCCCATCGACCCGCCGATGTCGACGAAATCGCCCAGCTTGATGGGGCGGAAGAAGACGATCATGACCCCCGCCGCGACGTTCGACAAGGTGCCCTGCAAGGCCAGGCCGATGGCCAGACCCGCGGCACCGATGACGGCCACGACACTCGTCGTCTGCACCCCGAAGGTGTTCAGAACGAAGAGGAGGGAGAAGCCGATGATGATGTAGCGGACGATATTGCCCAGGAACCCGAAGAGCGTCTCGTCGAGGTGGACGTTCTTCTGCCCGACACTCTCGATCCGGCGACCGACCCATCCCGCGATCACGAAGCCCAGGAACAGGATCACGATCGCGGCCAGCACGTTGCCCAGGATCGAGACCAGGAATTCCAGCGTCAGCAGATCCGCGAGGGATTTGCCGTTCATGATCGGTTGGGTCAGCAGGTTTTCCATCTCATCAGTCCGCCAGTCGGTCCAGTATCTTCGCCAGTTTCACGTCGAGCGCGCTCAAACCATCCACGTCATGGGTCGTCAAGGTCACCTCGACCGTCTTGTAGACGTTGGACCATTCGGGGTGGTGGTTCATCTTCTCGGCATGGATCGCGGCACGGGTCATGAACCCGAAGGCCTCGACGAAGTTCTTGAAGGTGAACGTCTTGCGGATCGCGTCGCGGTCCTCGACTTGGCGCCAGCCAGACGTTGTCAGTTCGGTGAGGGCGTGATCGCGGTCGTCTCCGGTCAGAAGGTCGGTCATTGCTGTTCCTCTCTGTGGTCGCGCCGGAAGGGGCCGTAGGCGGTGAGCACCTCGATCTCCTCGTCCACGGCGCGGGCTTCCTGGGCCAGGTAACGGGCGATGGCGTCGCGGAAATTCGGATCGCCGATCCAGTGCAACGAATGGACGGGCGTGGGCAGGTAACCGCGGGCGAGCTTGTGCTCTCCTTGCGCGCCCGCCTCGACCCGGTCGAGGCCACGGGCGATCGCGAAGTCGATGGCCTGGTAGTAGCATAGCTCGAAATGCAGGCTGGGGTGATACTCGACGCTGCCCCAGTAGCGGCCGTAAAGCGTGTCGCGCCCGATGAAGTTCAGCGCGCCGGCCACGGGACGCGCACCGTCCAGGGCCAGTACCAGCAGCATGTCGTCGCGCAAGCTCTCCTGCGCGCGGTCGAAGAAGGCGCGCGTCAGGTAAGGTGTGCCCCACTTGCGGTTGCCGGTGTCCTGGTAGAACTGCCAGAAGGCATCCCAGTGGTGCGGCCTGATGTCGTCGCCGGTCAGTTGGACGATCTCTCCACCGAAGGCTTGGGCCTGCGCACGTTCCTTGCGGATGTTCTTGCGCTTGCGGCTGGAAAGGTCGGCGAGGAACCCGTCGAAGTCCGCATAGGCATCGTTGAGCCAGTGGAACTGCTGCCCCGTCCGGCGCAGAAGGCCAAGCTCTTCTCCCGCCGCGGCTTCCTCCTCGGTGCAGAAGGTCGCGTGCACGGAACTGAGGTCATTGTCCGCCGCGATCTGGACGGCGCCCTGCACGAGGGCCGAGATGCCGACCTCCTCGAACCCCGGGCGGGTGAGGAAACGGCGGCCCGTGGCCGGGGTGAAGGGGACGGCGATCTGCAGCTTGGGATAGTAGCGCCCGCCCGCGTTCTCGTAGGCGTGGGCCCAGTTGAAATCGAAGATGTATTCGCCCTGGCTGTGCCCCTTGGCGTAGAGCGGCGCGCAGGCGATCACCTGGTCGTCCGCGCGGGCCACCAGGTAGCGCGGCTGCCAGCCCGATCGCCCCCCGACGGAGCCCGAATCCTCAAGCGCCTTGAGGAAGCGGTATGTCGTGAAGGGGTCGACCGGCGGGCCGTCGCCCGGACAGGCGCAGGCGTCCCAGTCGCTTTCGGCGATGCCGTCGAGGCTGGGGTGGGCGGTCAGTTCGATGGCGGTTTCGGTCATGCGCCTTGAGGTGGGCGGCGAGGCTCGCGCGTCAAGCCGGGTATCCCTCGAACGTGATGTTGTCCGCCACTTTGCGCGCCTGCGTTTCCTGCTCGGCGCTCTTGATCGTCCAGGTCAGCACCTTGGCACCCTGGCTCTTGAGATCCGCGATCACCGGCGCGTCCAGATCCTCGCGGTCGTGGCTGACGAAGCAGGCGCCCAGGTGGCCGTAGTCCGGCACCTGCCGCAGGCGTTCCAGGGTGGGGCGCGGGATGCCGGGCCAATCCCCGGGTGCAAAGGCGCAGGTCGTCAACCCGCGGGCCACCTCGGGGGCCAGCCGGGCCATCTCGGCGACGTGGTTTGGATTGAACGACATCACCGCCACGTCGCCATCGTAGCGGTCCAGCAGGGCGGCGATCGTCTTGCCCATGGGGCCGGTCGCGGGACCCAGCGCACCGTCCTGGTCCTTGATCTCCAGCAAGAGCGGCACGCGGCCCGCGACGAGGGTCAGCACCTCTTCCAGCGTCGGGATGCCGCCCCTGTCACCCATCAGCGGGATCTGCGCCAGTTGCGCGCTGCTGCGCTGGGCGAGGGGCCCCATCTCGATCGTCAGGCGGCGCAGGTCGTAGTCGTGAAACACCATCGGCACCCCGTCAGAGGCGCATTGCAGGTCGATCTCGATCCCGTAGCCCGCCGCGACCGCGGCTTCGATCGAAGCGCGCGAATTCTCCACCCGCCCTGCGGCGCTGTCGTGAAGGGCGCGGTGCGCGATCGGGCGGTCGAGAAAGCTCGCGGGCAGGGTCACGAAAGTTCGACGATCGCTTCGATTTCGACCATCACCCCCAGCGGCAAGCTGGCCGCCGAAACGGCAGAGCGTGCGTGACGGCCCTTGTCGCCCAGCACCTCGACCAGGAAGTCGGAGGCGCCGTTGATCACCTTGGGCTGATCGGTGAAGCCCGAGGTCGAGTTCACGAAGCCGGTCAGCTTCACGACCCGCGCCAGCCGGTCGAGATCGCCGCCCGCCGCCGCCTTCACCTGGGCCAGGATCGACAGCGCGCAGGCGCGGGCGGCCGCGGCGCCATCCTCGATCGTCGCGGTCTCTCCCAGCTTGCCCAGCAGGTTGCCCTGCGGCCCCTGGCTGATCTGGCCCGAGACGTAGACGGTCTGGCCCGTGACGACGTAAGGCGCGTAGTTCGCGGCCGGGGCGGGGGCGTCGGGCAGGGTCTCTCCCAGCTCGGCCAGTTTGTCTTCGATGCGGCTCATCGCGCGGCTCCTTGCAGTTCGCCCGCAGGCTAGCCACGCGGGCGCGGAAGGGCAATCAGGACTCGCGGAATGCCCTTGCGAAATAATCCGACAGCGGCTTGACGAGGTAGGCCATCGGCGTGCGTTCGGCGGTGCGCACGTAGGCCTCGACCGGCATGCCGGGGATCAGGATCATGTCCTGGGGCATCTTCTCGATCTCGCCGTCGTTCAACCGCACCTCAGCACGGTAATAGGAGACGCCGGTCTGCTCGTTGCGGAAAGCATCGGCGGAGATCTGGGTGACGGTGCCGAAAAGTTCCGGTGTGCGGCGCTGATCGAAGGCGGAGAAACGCACCACCACGTCCTGACCCACGAAGATCTGGTCCACGTCCGTGACCTGCACCTGCGTGGTGATCACCAGCGGCCTGTCCTGCGGGACGAGGTACATCAACGGTTCCGCCGGCTGGATGACCGAGCGGGGGGCGAAGACCTCCAACCCGTAGATGACGCCCGAGACGGGGGCGCGGATGTCCAGCCGGTCCAGCCGCTGCGTCAGGGTGCGGCGGCGTTCGGCCAGTTCCAGCGCGGTGTATTGCAGATCGCGCAGCCGGGTAATCGCCTCTTCCCGGCGGGTGGAGGTCAGGCCCAGGATCTGGATGTCGATCTCGGTCATGCGCTCGGCCGCCTGGGCGGCCTGGGCGGTCAGGCTGCCCACGCTGCCTTGCATGTTCGCCTCCTCGCGCTGCAGGGCAAGGACGCGGCTGGCTTGGGCAAGTCCCCGGTCGAGCAGGCTTTGCTGGTCGGTCAGCTCCTGTTCGATCAGGGCCTTCTGTGCTGTCAAGGCGGCTTGCTGGGCGTCGAACCCTTCGACCTGCTTGGCGATTTGGTTGCGCTGCTGGGTCAGTTGTTCGGTGTTGCGCTGGATGGTTTCGTTGCGCGCCTCGAACAGGCGCTGCTGGCCGTCCATCAGGTCCGCCGCATCCGCGCCGCCGGCCTCCAGCAGGGGATCGAAGTTCAGCGTCTCGGCCCCGTCGCGTTCGGCTTCGAGCCGCGCGCGGCGGGCGAGAATCTCGAAGAGCTGCCCTTCGACGATGGCCAGCTCGCTCGCCAGTTCGTCCCGGTCCAGCATGATCAGCAGATCGCCCGCAGCGACTTCGTCACCTTCGCCCACCAGGATCCGGTCCACGACTCCGCCGTCGGGATGCTGGATCACCTGCCGGTTCTGATCCACCTCTATCTGGCCCGAGGTGATGACCGCGCCGCTGATGTTGGCGAAGACAGCCCAGGCGCCGAAGCCGCCGACGAGCACCACGAGCGCCAGCACCCCGACGAGAAGCGGCCTGGACGCCGACCAGCGCGAGGGGACGTCGCCGGTCATTGCACGCCTGCCGCGCGACCGGTGGCGGCGCTGATCTGGCCCGCGTTCCTGACGACTTCGTTCATCACGTCCTCCTTCGGTCCAAAGGCGCGACGGGTGCCGTTCTCGATCACAAGCAGCAGGTCGCATTCCTGGATGGCGGCGGGGCGGTGGGCCATGATGAACACGGCCCGCCCTTCGGATTTCGCCACCTTGATCGCGGCATTGAGCGCCGTGGATCCGTCGTTGTCGAGGTTGCTGTTCGGCTCGTCCAGCACCAGCACGACCGGATCGCCGTACATCGCGCGGGCCAGCCCGATCCGCTGGATCTGCCCTCCCGACAGGCGGCCGCCGCTGGCGGTGATCTTCGTGTCGTAACCGTCCGGCAGCTTGAGGATCATCTCGTGCGCGGCGGCCTTCCGCGCGGCGCGGACCACGGCGGCATCTTCGGGCTGCAGGGACATGCGGGCGATGTTCTCGGCGATGGTGCCCTCGAAAAGCTGCACCCGCTGCGGCAGGTAGCCCACGTAGCGCCCCAGCGTGTCGGGATCGTATTGATCCAGTGCCGCGCCATCGAGCCGGATCTTGCCGCCCGCGGGCCGCCAGACCCCGGTCAGCGCACGCGCCAGCGTCGACTTGCCCGCGCCGGAGGTGCCGATCACGCCGACCGCCTGACCGGGTGCCACCTCGAAGCTTATCATCCGCAGCGAGGCCTGGGTCTCCCCCGGCGGGACCACCGTCACCTGGTCGGCCACGATGCGGGCGCGGGGGGCGGGCAGTTCGGTGCGCCGGGCCTCGGCCGGGATGCTGCCCAGAAGGGTGGCAAGGTTGCGCCAGCCTTCGCGGCCGCGCTGGAAGACGGCCCATTGGCCCACGATCTGCTCGACCGGCGCCAGCGCGCGGCCCATCAGGATCGACCCCGCGATCATCGCCCCCGGCGTCAACTGCCCCTGCAGCACCAGGTAGGCCCCGAGGCCCAGCATCGCCGATTGCAGGAACAGCCGGAACGTCTTGGTCATCGCCGTGTAGGTGCCCGACGTGTCCGCCGCCCCGATCGTGGCGTCGAGCGACTGGCCGCGCGCGATCTGCCAGCGATCGAAGCTCGCACCACGCATGCCCATGGCGTGCACCATCTCGGCCTCCGAGCGGATCTGGCCGCCCAGCGTCTCCGCGTGGAAGGAGGCGGCGTTCGCCACCTCCAGCGGCTTGCGCGAGGTGATCTGGTTGAACACCGCGACCACGATCAGCACCAGCCCGCCGCAGACCGCGAGGATGCCGAGGTAGGGGTGGAAGATGAAGATCCCCAGGAAGAACAGCGGCGTCCACGGCAGGTCGAACAGCGACATCAGCGCGGGCGAGGTGATGAGCCGCTGCACCGATTCCAGGTCGCGCATGCCGGTCTTCGCCTCCGCCGGGGCGCGGTTGAGCGTGCTGGCCTGCAGCACCGCGCCGAAGACGCGGCGGTCCAGCCGGGCCTGGAACCGCGCGCCTAACCGGCCCATGACGCGGCCCCGCACGTAATCCAGGATCCCCATCATCCCGTAGAGGAACGCCACCAGAACCGTCAGCGCGATCAGCGTCTCGTAGCTGCGCGAGCCCAGCACGCGGTCGTAGACGTTGAGCATGTAGAGCGGGCCGGTCAGCATCAGCATGTTCACGAAGAAGCTGAAAATTCCGACCGCCCAGTAAAGCACGCGACCCTCGCGGCGCACGGCCACCAGTTCGGCCAGTCCTTCGCGTCGCATCTGGTCGCTCACCGACATGTCCGTTCCCCGCTCGTCGCCGTCATCCCCGCGTCCTGGCGTGGTGTAGCGGCCCGTCATCGCCCGATCACCTGAATTTTTCGTAAATTTGGGATAAAACCGGTGAACGCGCCCCATCGGACACGGGCCCCGCCGCCCGCGTGACATTCCCCCGCCCGCATCCTAGAACACCGGGCAGGAGGATTGACGATGACCCGAACCGCTTTTGCCCTAGCCATGCTAGTGACGCCCGCCTTCGCCGGACCCTACGACGGGACCTACAAGCAAGCCGCCAACAGCGAATGCGGCCTCGTTGGCGTGGATGGTGGTGCCGTGCGGATCGAGGACGACATCTTCTACGGGGTCGGCGCGGAATGCCGGATGTCCGACCCGGTAAACGTGATCGACATGGATGCCCTTTTGTACACCATGCAGTGCTCGGGCGAGGACGAGATCTTCACCGAACGCGCCATGGTGATGGACAAGGCGCAGGACGACGGGATCATCATGGTCTGGAACGGCTATGCCTTCGTCTACGACCGCTGCCCCGATCCCGACGCGCCGCCGCCCCGGACCACCGCAGAGGCGGATCCCCCCGCGGCAGATATCGAGGAGGCGTCCGCCACCGAGGACGGCTCCATCGAGGTCGAGGCTGCCGCCGGTGACGATGGGGGGACCGATACGGCGGACGTCTCGCCTGATGCGGAGGATCCCTCCTCGAATGCCGAGGAGGCGCCGACCACGTCAGGTGAGAACGCGCCCCCTGCCGCCTCCTTGGATTTGGATAACGTTTCCGCCGACGATGACGCGGCTTCCACGACCAGTGAAGACACGCCCGTCGACGAGGAGGAGGCGTCGGACGCGCCCGCAGGTACCGCGGCCAGCCCCGACGCCGACGCCAATACGGACGATGTTCCCTCCGGCGACACCGGAGGCGAAGAGACCGGAATCGGCGGTTAGCCCCAGATCAGCCGCGTCACGTGGTAGAACACGGGGGCCGCGAACATGACGGAATCGAGCTGGTCCATGACGCCGCCCTGGCCGGGGATCAGGTGGGACCAGTCGCGCACGCCCTTGTCACGCTTGATCGCGGCGAAGACGAGGTGCCCCATCATGCCCGCGGCCGAGATCAGCGCCGCCATCGCCGCCGCCCCGAACAGGCAGAAGGGCGTGATCCAGTGCAGCCCGGCCCCGATCAGCGCGGCACAGGCGATGCCGCAGGCCATGCCCTCGCGCGTCTTGGGCGACAGGTCGGGTGCGATCTTGTGGCGTCCGATGCGGCGGCCGAAGAAGTAGTCCAGCAGGTCCCCGAACTGGACGGTGAGGAAGAGGAACGCGATCAGCAGCACCGGGCCGTCGTCCGCGTCCTCGATCCGCAGGGTCAGCAAGGCGGGTACGTGGGACAGGCAATAGACGCAGATCATCAGCGCCCACTGGGTTTCGGCCACGCGCACGAGAAAGCGCCGCGACTCCCCCCGCAGGGCAGAGACGACGGGCAGGAGCAGGAAGGCGTAGACCGGGATGAAGACGGTGAAGGCCCCGGTCCAGCCCAGCCAGACGAAAAGGTACTGCACCGGAAGGACCGCGAAGAAGGCCAGCGCCAGCGACAGGTGATCCGCCCGTGTCTTGGTGGTCAGCGTCAGGAACTCCCGCAGGGCCGCGAAGGACGCGAAGAGCGACAGGATCACGGCGCCCGCGCGTCCGGCCAGCAAGGCCAGCGAGACCAGCACGACGATGACCCACCAGCTCTCCACCCGGGTCTGGTAGGTGTCGAGCACCGGGTTCGCGCGTCCCGCGGGCTGGCGGGCGCGCAGCACCTCGCCCAGGATGGTCAGCGCCACCAGGATCGCGCAGACCCCCAGCGCCAGCAGCGCCACATTGGCGGTCGTCTCGGTCATGCGCGCCGCTCCGGTGCGAGGTCCGAAAGGGCCGTCGCCGCGCGCGCGAGGAAGGCCTTGCGGTCCTCGCCCTCGTGCAAATGAACGGGCGTGCCGAAGGTGACGGTGCAGATCAGCGGCAGGGGAATGACCTCGCCCTTGGGCATGATGGCGTTGAGATTGGCGATCCAGGTCGGCACCAGCTCGACCTGCGGGCGAGCCGCAGCGATGTTGTAGAGCCCGGACTTGAAGGGCAGCAGGGGATCCTCGGTCATGTTGCGGTTGCCTTCGGGAAAGAGGATCAGCGACGACCCGTCGTCGAGGGCGGCGAGGATCTTCTCCATCGGCTTGTCGTCGACCTCCGGCCTGCGGTCGATCAGCACGGCGTTGAAGATGTCGCGCCCGCAAAACGCCCGCAATGGCGAGGTCAGCCAATAGTCCGCCGCGGCCACGGGACGGGTCTGGCGGCGCAGGGCCGTGGGCAGCACCGCCCAGATCATCGGCAGATCGCCGTTGCTGGTGTGGTTGGCGTAATAGACCCGCAGACCGGGTTCGGGGGTGATACCTTTCCACTCGGCCCGGGCCGCGGTCACGAAGAGCGCGAAGAGCCGCAACGCCTGGCCCGCGACGGCGGCGGCGAACTTGCGGGGCAGGGCGGTCAGACGTGACGCGGTCAGACGTGACATGGGGCCGATCCTGACGCGGGGCGCGGGCTTTGGAAAGGGCTCACTCGACGGGCGGGGCGCCGCCTTCGAAGAGGTTCACGCCGTGATAGCCGATGGGATCCTCCTGCATCTCGAGGTGCAGCCCCGTGCCCGTATAGGGATGCGCGCGGGCCAGGTCCTCGTCCACCTCGATCCCCAGGCCCGGGGCCGTGGGGACGGGGATGTAGCCGTTCTCGACCGACAACCCGTGCTTGATGAGGTCGAAATGGAACGGCGTCTCGATGGTTTCGGCCATCAGGATGTTGGGAATCGCGGCGGCCAGTTGCACGTTGGCGGCCCATTCGACGGGGCCCGCGTAAAGGTGCGGCGCCAGTTGCGCGTTGTAGGCTTCCGCCAGGACGGCGATCTTGCGCGCCTCCCAGATCCCGCCGCAGCGGCCAAGCGCAGGCTGCAGGATCGCGGCCGCCCCGGTGCGCAGGACGGGCGCGAATTCCGCGCGGGTGGTCAGCCGCTCTCCCGTCGCCACGGGGATGCCCGTGGCCCCAGCGACGCGGGACATCTCGTGGGTGTTGTCGGGGGGAACCGGTTCCTCGAACCAGAGCGGATCGTAGGGGGCCACGGCCCGGCCCAGCCGGATCGCGCCCGCGCTGGAGAACTGCCCGTGCGTGCCGAAGAGCAGGTCCGCGCGGTCGCCCACGGCGGCGCGGATCGCGCGGCAAAAGGCGACGGAGAGCGAGATGTCCGGCATCGACGGCATGTGCCCGCCCCGGATCGTGTAGGGGCCGGCAGGGTCGAACTTCACCGCCGTGTAGCCGCGCTCGACCATGGCGTAGGCGGATTCGGCGGCCATCTCGGGGCTGGTCCAGAACTCGGGAAGGTCGTGGCCCGGCTGCGGGTAGAGGTAGGTATAGGCGCGGATGCGGTCGTTCGTGCGCCCGCCGATCAACGCATGCACGGGCCGGTCGCGCGCCTTGCCGAGGATGTCCCAGCAGGCGATCTCCAGCCCCGAGAAGGCGCCCATCACGGTGAGGTCGGGCCGCTGGGTGAACCCCGCGGAATAGGCGCGGCGGAACATCAGGTCGATATTCTCGGGGTTTTCGCCCTCCATGTGCCGCGCGAAGACATCCGCGATCACCGCCTGCATCGCCTGCGGTCCCACGGAAGCCGCGTAGCACTCGCCCCAGCCGGTGATCCCGTCGTCGGTGGTCAGCTTCACCAGGATCCAGTAGCGCCCGCCCCAGCCCGGCGCGGGCGGGGCCGTCACGATGATGTCGAGGTCGCGCAGCTGCATGCCGGTCTCCGTGAGTTTATTTCGCCAGGTGAAAGAGGACGTTGAGCGCCTTGTTGACGCGCTGCGCTGGTTGCGGCGGGATAGGCGGTCGGGGCCTGGCGTCCGCGCCTCGCGCCCACGCGCATTCGGTGGGGCCTCGGCGGGTCATTCGAAGACGATGACGTTGCGCTTGGCGGATCCCGTCTTGGTATCGGCGATGGCCTCGTTGATCTGGCTCAGCGGCCAGGTCTTCGAGACGAGTTCGTCCAGCTTCAAGCGGCCCTGGCCGTAGAGGTCCACCATCCAGGGGATGTCGCGCGCGATGACCACGTCGCCCATCTTGGATCCCTTCAGCCCTTGCGAGGTGGCCGCGAACATCACCGGCTCGTAGGTCGAGGTGGCGCCCGAATGCGGCATGCCGACCATGATGACCTGACCGCCCATCGCAAGGTACTGCGGCGCGCTGTCGAAGGCGGGGATCGCGCCCACCGTCACGATGACGGCGTCGGCGCCGCGACCCATGGCGGCCTTGGCCGCGCGCCAAGGCTTGGCTTCGGTTGCGAGAACCCCGTCCGTGGCGCCGAAGTCGCGCGCGATGGCCAGCTTCTCCTCGCTCATGTCGACGGCCACGATGCGGCGCGCGCCGGCGATCCGCGCCCCCTGGATCGCGTTGAGGCCGACGCCGCCCGCGCCGATCACCACCACGTCCTGACCCGCGCGCAGGTTGGCCGCGTTCACCACCGCGCCGACGCCGGTGATGACCCCGCACGCCAGGAGAGAGGCCGCGACGGGGTCCATGTCCACGGGCAGTTTCACGCATTGGCTGGGGTCGACCACCACCCGTTCGGCGAAGGCGCCCGCGTTCATCGCCTGCACGATGGGCGCGCCGTCCTGCGTGGCGAGCGGCGTGTTGAACGCGGGCGGCGTGGCGCAGAGCGTGGGCTGCCCCGATCCGCAGGTCGCACAGGACCCGCAGGCACGGATCAGCGTGACGACCACCGTGTCGCCCAAGGCCAGCCCGCGCACGCCGTCGCCCATCGCGGTGATCTCTCCCGCCGCCTCGTGGCCGTAGATGGCCGGAAGCTGGCCGCCCCAGGCGCCTTCGGCGTAGGAGATGTCGGAGTGACAGATCGCGCAGGCCTTCAGCTTGACCTCGACCTCTCCGGCGCCGGGCGGGCGGATGTGGACGGTCTCGACCGAGAGGGGCTGGGCGAAGTCATGGCAGACGGCGGCTTTGATGGCGGTGGTCATGGGAGCTCCGTAAGCAGGACGGGATGAAACGGGGACGATGGCGCGTCAGGTCGATGCCGCGCCTGGGTGAAACGGCGCGGTTAGCCGGACGCAGGGGCGGCCGACGCGGCGAGACGGCCTCAGATCGTGCCGGTCCGGGCCAGGAAGTCGCTCAAGGTGCGGGCGTACTCCTTTGGCTGTTCGACGCAAGGCAGGTGCCCCGCGCGGCGGATCACCGTGAACTGCGCGCCGGGGATGAGGTCCGTCGTCTCGCGTACCAGATCGGCCGGGGTCGCCTTGTCGTCGGAGCCCGCGATCCCGAGTGTCGGCAGCCGCAAGCCGCTGGTGGGCGTGATGAAATCGGTCCCCGCGATGGCGGCACAGACGCCGGCGTAGCCTTCGGCACTCTGGCTTGCGACCATCTCGCGCCAAGGTGCCACGGCGTCGGAGGTGCGAAAGGCATCGGTGAACCAGCGTTCCATGATGCCGTCGGCGAGCGGCTCCATCCCGCGGGACTTCACCGCAGCGATCCGGTCCTCCCACAGCGCGCGGGTGCCGATCCGCGCGCCGGTGTTCGACAGCACCAACGCCCGCACGATGTCCAGCCGCTTGGCGGCCAGGCCCTGCGCGATCATCCCGCCGACCGAGAGGCCGACGAAGACGCAGTCGCGCACCTCCAGCGCGTCGCAGACCGCTTCGGCGTCGGAGACGAGCTGACCCATCGTGTAGGGCCCCTTGGGCACGTCGGAGGCACCGTGCCCTCGCTTGTCCCAGCGGATGTAGCGCGGCCCCGCGGGCAGCAGGTCCATGATCGGGTCCCACAGGTGCAGATCGGTGCCCAGCGAATTGGCGAAGACGACCGCCGGACCGCTTGGGTCGCCGTCCTCGCGCAGGTTCAGGCGGACGCCGTTGTTATCGATGAACATCACAAGGTCTCCAAGGCGCGGGTAAATAGGGTCGGATCGACGTTGCCGCCGGTGGCGATGGCGATGACGGTGTCTGCCTTCGACCGGGTCAGGGCCGCGGCCAGCGCCACGGCGCCACCCGGTTCGGTCACGATGCGCAGACGCTGGAAGGCCTGGGCCATAGCGCGCAGGGCATCGTCGTCGCCGACGACGTAGCCGGGCCCGCACAACCGCTTGAGGATCGGAAAGGTCAGCTCGCCCGGGGCGGGTGTCACGATGGCGTCGCAGATCGAACCGGACGGGCTGGGGTTGCTGCGGATCTCTCCCGCGTCGAGGCTGCGGGCCGTGTCGTCGAAGCCCTGCGGCTCGCAGGGATGGACCCGCATCCGCGGCGCCTCGGCCTCCAGCGCCAGGGCGACGCCAGCGGTCAGACCCCCGCCGCCGCAACAGACCAGCACTTCCGCTTCACTCACGCCGAGCGCGCGCGCCTGGGCCGCGATTTCCAGCCCCGCGGTGCCCTGGCCCGCGATCACGAGCGGCTCGTCGTAGGGGCGCACCAGGGTGAGGCCGCGCTCGGCGGCGAGGGCTGTGCCGATCTCCTCCCGGCTTTCGGTGGCGCGGTCGTAGACCACGACCTCGGCCCCGAGGGCACGGGTGTTGGCGATCTTCACCGCAGGCGCGTCGGAGGGCATCAGGATCACCGCGGGTACGCTGTGCAATCGGGCGGCCAGTGCCACGCCTTGCGCGTGATTGCCGGAGGAATAGGCGAAGACGCCGTTGGCGCGTGTCGCCCCATCCATGGCCGAGAGCGCCGACCAGGCCCCGCGGAACTTGAAGCTGCCGGTATGCTGCAGGCATTCGGCCTTCACCAGCACCCGCCGCCCGGCCAGATCGTCGAGGAAGGGCGAGGACAGCAGGGGCGTCACGCGGGCGCGGCCGTCGAGCCTGTCTGCCGCGGCACGGATCATCTCTATGTTCATCGGATCTGCTCCAGCCAGTCGTGCAGGGCGGCGAGCGATTCCGGCTCGTCGAGGAAGGGGACGTGGCCGCGATCGGGAACTTCGGCCGCGATGGCGTCTGGGCGGCGGCGCTGCATCTCTTCGAAGGTCTCCTGCGTCAGCAAGTCGGAGTTCGCGCCCCGGATCATCGCCAGCGGCAGTCCAGCCAGCGCGTCGAAGAGCGGCCAGAGGTCGGCGCTCGGCTCCGAGCCGTCGCCCAAGGCAGAGGAGAGCGCGGGATCGTAGCGCAGCGCCAGACCGTCGTCGGTCTGGGCGTAGTGCTGCTCCACCTCGGCGCGCCAGCGGTCCATCGGCACGCCGGGGAACTGCGTCATGAGCGTGGCGCGGGTGGCGGCGGCCTCGTCGTAGGTCTTCTGCGCCGGACGCTTGCCCACGTAGGCACGGATCAGGTTCAGCCCGCCTTCGTCCAGCTCCGGCCCGATATCGTTGAGCGCCACGCCCAGCAGCCGGTCCTTGGCGGTCGCTGCGAGGAACATTGCGATCATCCCCCCGCGGGAGGTGCCGATGCAGGCGGCCTTCTCGAGCCCCAGGTGATCCATGACCGCCAGCACGTCGCGGGTCTCGTCCGGAACGGTGTAGGTGGCGGGATCGGCCCACCCCGACTGGCCGCGCCCGCGGTAGTCCACCCGGATCAGGCGGCAGTCCAGATGCGGTGCGACGTGGTCGAAATCGGTGGTGTTGCGCGTCAGGCCGGGCAGGGCGAGGACCGGCGTGCCACTGCCTTTCTCTTCGTAGTAAAGCGGCGTGCCGTCGGCGGCGGTGATCTGTGGCATGCGGCCTCCTCGCGGTTTCGTGCGACTGTGGCACGGTCCCCCGCCAAGGGCAAAGCGGTTTGCATCCCGCGGGTGTCCCCGATAGGCACGACGCGATTCGCAAGAAAGGACATAGACATGACCGAAGCAAAACAGGGCGACACCGTCCGCATCCACTACACGGGCACCCTTCAGGACGGCACCGTGTTCGACAGCTCCGAAGGCCGTGACCCGCTGGAATTCACCGTGGGATCCGGACAGATCATCCCCGGCCTCGACAATGCCATCCCCGGCATGGCCGAGGGCGAGGCCAAGACGGTGAACATCCCCGTCGACGAAGCCTACGGCCCGGTCAACGCCGAGGCGCGCCAAGACGTGCCGCGCAGCGATATCCCCGCCGAGATCACGCTGGAGGAAGGCCTGCAACTGCAGATGCAGACGCCGCAGGGCCAGGTCGTCCCCGTGACGGTCGCTTCCGTAAACGAGGACACGGTGACGCTGGACGCCAATCACCCGCTGGCCGGCAAGGACCTGACCTTCGATGTGACCATGGTCGAGGTCAAATCCGCCTGAGCCCGCGCGGCGTAACATGAAGGGGGTGGGCGGGCCCGCCCGCCCACCCCGTCCTGGGGGCTCTGCCCCCAGACCCCCGGGATATTTCCGGCCAGAAGAAGCAGGGGGATCGCGCTTCGATGCGCGCGCCCGAGATTGCGGAACGGCCCCCCACGGCGGCCTTCGTCACAGCTGATCGGGCTGCGGCATGCCGAGGATGTGGAAACCGCCATCGATGTGCAGGATCTCGCCGGTCGTGTAGGCGCCCGCGTCGGAGGCAAGGTAGACCGCCGTGCCGCCGACCGCGTCGAGCGTCGCGTTTTCGCGCATCGGCGCATTGCTCGCGGTATGCTTGAAGGTCTTGCGCGCGCCCGCGATGGCACTGCCCGCGAGCGTCTTCATCGGCCCCGGCGAAAGGGCGTTCACGCGGATGCCCTGCGGGCCGAGATCGTTCGCCAGATACCGCACGGCGGACTCGAGTGCGGCCTTCGCCACCCCCATCACGTTGTAGTATGGCGTTACCTTGTTGCTGCCCTGGTAGGTCAGAGTGAGCAGCGTGCCCCCCTCCGGCATCAGTTCCGACGCGCGCTTGGCCACGTCGATGAACGAATAGCAGCTGATCGTGAGCGAGTTCTTGAAATTCGCCCGGGTGGTATTGATGAACCGCCCCGCCAGTTCCGACTTGTCGGAATAGGCGATGGCATGGACCACGAAGTCGATCGTGCCCCAGCGGTCCTTCAGCATCTGGAAAGCCGCGTCCATGGAGGCGTCGTCGTTCACGTCCACGTCCACCATCAGGTCCGAGCCGACGCTCTGGGCCAGGGGTTCCAGCCGTTTGCCGAAAGCCTCGCCTTGGTAGGTGAAGGCCAGTTCCGCCCCGGCCTCCGCCATCGCCTTGGCGATCCCCCAGGCGATGGAGCGGTCGTTGGCCACCCCCATGATAAGCCCGCGTTTTCCCTGCATCGTAATCATCGTCAGTTTCCCAGTTTCGAAAGCAGCATCGACCCGTTGGTGCCGCCGAACCCGAAGGAGTTCGTCATCACCGTGTCGAGTCCCGCGGCCTCGACGCGGGCGGTGGCGATCTCCTCGGGCTTCAGCGCGGGATCGAGCGTTTCGACGTTGATCGAAGGGGCGATGAAATCGTCCTGCAGCATCAGCAGGCAGTAGACGGTTTCCTGTGCGCCCGTGGCGCCCTGGCTGTGGCCGGTCATCGACTTCGTGGAACTGACGGGCGGCGTGCTGCCCTCACCGAAGACCCGGCGGACGGCCTCGATCTCGCCCACGTCGCCGACGGGGGTGCTGGTCCCGTGGGCGTTGATGTAGGACACCTTGCGACCATCGGGCAGGGTCTTGAGCGCGCCGCGCATGGCGCGTTCTCCTCCTTCGCCTGACGGTGCCACCATGTCCGCCCCGTCGGAGGTCGCGGCGAAGCCCGTGACCTCGGCGTAGATCTTCGCACCGCGGGCCTGGGCTGCATCGAGCGTTTCCAGCACCACCATCGCGCCGCCCCCCGCGATCACGAACCCGTCGCGGTTCGCATCGAAGGCGCGGCTGGCACGTTCCGGCGTGTCGTTGTACTTGCTGCTCATCGCGCCCATCGCGTCGAAGAGGCAGGACAGCGTCCAGTCCAGCTCCTCTCCACCGCCCGCGAACATGATGTCCTGCGCCCCAAGCGCCACCTGCTGCGCCGCCATGCCGATGCAGTGCAGCGAGGTCGAGCAGGCGGAGGTGATCGAGAAGTTCATCCCCTTGATCTGGAACGCCGTGGCAAGGTTGGCGCTGACCGTGGAGGACATCGTCTTGGGCACGGCGAAGGGCCCGATCCGCTTGGTGCCGCCGGTCTTCAGGACCGTCTGGTGCGCGGAGAACATGGCAGAGGTCGACGGCCCGCCGGAACCCGCGATCACGCCGGTCATCGGGTCGACCACCTGCGCCTCCGACAGGCCCGCGTCCGCGATCGCCTGGGTCATGGCGATATGCGCGTAGGCGGCCCCGGGGCCCATGAACCGCAGCGTCCGCTTGTCCACGTGATCGGCCACGTCCAGCTTCAGGGTGCCCGCGACCTGGCTGCGGAAGCCGTGTTCGGCCATCTCGGCGCTGGCTTCGATCCCGGAGCGTCCGGCCTTGAGGCTGTCCAGCACCTCCTGCGCATTGTTTCCGATGGGCGAGACGATTCCCAGCCCGGTGATGACGACACGACGCATGGACGCTCCTCTCGGTGAATTGATCCCTGTCTAGTGGACGGGGGCGCGGATCGGCAAGGCGAAAGGCTAATCCTTGCGCGCGACACCCATGTAGATCACGGCCTTGGTCGGCACCCGGCCGAAGCTGGGGTCGAGCCTGCGGGTCACGCCGCGCGGTCCCAGCCCGGTCTCTTTCAGCGGTACCAGACCTGCGGTCCGCATCATCGCGTGCAGTTCGGCGGGTTTGATGAACATGTCCGGGTCGTGGGTGCCCTTGGGCAAGATCTTCAGCACGTCCTCGGCCATCGTGATCGCGGCAAGCCGGGCGACCGGATTGCGGTTGATCGTGTCGTAGAAGAACAACCCGCCGGGTTTGAGGACGCGGGCGATCTCGTGAAGGGTCGCTTGCACGTCCGTCACATGCTCCAGCACGTCGACGCAGGCCACGGCGTGGAACATCGCGTCGGTGTAGGGAAGGTCCTCTCCGACGCCGGTGTCGTAGCGGATGTCACGTCCGTTCTGCTCGGCGTGATCGCGGGCGGCGCGGAGCGCGTCCTCGGCGGGGTCGATGCCTGTGACGGTCGCGCCGCGCGCGTCGAGTGCCTCGGCCAGGAACCCTCCGGCGCAGCCCACGTCGAGCACCTGCTTGTCCTGCCAGTCGATGAAATCGTCGAAGAACGACAGCCGCCCCGGCACCATGTTCTTGAGCGTGCGGATCCAGCGGACCTCGTCGCTCCACCAGCGGTCGGCGTGGGTGTCGTAGATGCTCAGGTCGTTGCGGTCTGCCATGCCGTCCAACGCCGTGCGTGCGCCTTGGGGTCCGTCAGCTTTCCGACAGGGCGACCTTCATGTCCTTGACCTGGTAGATCACCTCGCCGTCGGCTTCGACGATGCCGTCGGCCACGCCCATGGTCAGGCGGCGGGTCTGCACGGCCTTGGTGAAATCCACCTTGTAGGTCAGCATCTTGCGGTCGGGGCGCACCATGCCGGTCAGCTTGACCTCGCCCACGCCGAGGGCATAGCCACGCCCCTGCCAGCCGCGCCAGCCCAGATTGAAACCGGTGAGCTGCCAAAGCCCGTCGAGGCCGAGGCAGCCCGGCATGATCGGGTTGCCGGGAAAATGGCATTCGAAGAACCACAGGTCGGGCGTGATGTCGAATTCCGCCACCACGTGGCCCTTGCCATGCAGGCCGCCGTCGCCAGAGATGTCGGTGATCCGGTCCATCATCAGCATCGGCGGTTCGGGAAGTTGCGCGTTGCCGGGGCCGAAAAGCTCTCCACGCGCACATTTCAGCAGGTCCTCGCGGTCGAAAGAAGTCGGATAGTCTGACATGGGCGGCCCCCGGGGATAAGCTCTGGATTGGCGGGGGCATAACATTCGCCTTGCAACGCAGGCAAGCGGTGTCGCGGGGCTTGCGCGAAAACCATTGAACGCCGGGGCACAGGTACCATATGAGACGGGTATGACCGATTTTCCTGCCTTGACCGAAGCGGCCACGCGTCGCGCCACCGACTGGCTCGGCCATGCCGGGCTGCGGCCCACGCGGCAGCGCGTGACCTTGGCCGCCTTGCTGATGGGCGACGGACAGGACCGCCACGTCACCGCGGAAGGCCTGTACGAGGCCGCCGGCACCCGCGAGGCGGGCGTGTCGCTGGCCACGGTCTACAACACTTTGCGCGCCTTCTGCGACGCAGGCGTCCTTCGCGAGATCACGGTCGACGGTGCGAAAAGCTACTTCGACACCGACATGCACGACCACCCCCATTACTTCTGGGAAGATACCTCGGAGCTCTCCGACGCCCCGCGCGAGGCGCTGGATATCCGCGGCCTGCCCGCGGCCCCCGAAGGCGCGGAGCTGGTCGCGGTCGACGTCATCCTGCGCCTGCGCAAATCCGACGGATAAGGTCCGGCGCGCGCGACCGATCGAACGGCAATCTGCATCGCGAGACGTGAAAAAGGCGGGGCATGCCCCGCCTTTCGTATGTCGTCCGGGCGGCGGGACATATCCCGCCGGACCCTTATTGCGCGATACGCGCGCCCATGATCGCGATGGCCTGCTGGTAGACCGTCGCCGCGTTCCATTCCTGGATCACGCTGAAGTTGCGCTGCCCCTCTTGGTAGCCCTGGCCGGGCTGCCAGCCTTTCTGACGCAGGAAGTTGGCGGTGGAGTAAAGCGCGTCCGTCTGGTTCGTGAGGTCCACGACACCGTTGCCATCCGCGTCCACGCCGTAGCGGATCACGTTGGCCGGCAGGAACTGGGTGTGGCCCAGCTCACCGTGCATCGCCCCGATCGTGCCGCCATTGATCGCGCCACGGTCGACCAGCATCAGCGCCGCCATCGCGTGGGTCGAGAAGAAGTCCGACCGGCGGCAATCGTAGGCCAGCGTGGAGATCGCGCTCAGCACGTTGCTGTCGCCCATGAAGTTGCCGAAGGCCGTCTCCATCCCGTGGATCGCCACGATGACCGAGGCGGGGACACCGTAGGTCGCCTCGAGCTGCTGGTAGAAGCCGGGGTTGGCGGCGATGCGCTGACGGCCCTGCGCCACGATGGTGTCGGCCCCGCGGATCCGCATGAACTCGTCCAGGCTGTAGCGGAAGGACTTCTGGTTGCGGTCGGCGTTGATCGTGCGCTGGGCGTAGGAGGTGTTTGCGAGGGCGTCGAGCCCGCGCTGGCCCACGCCTTGCGCGGCGGCTTCCTGGGCGAACTGTTGCTTCCAGGCGTTGAAGCCCGAGGCATCGTTGCCACAAGTGGCGGCCACGGCGGAGCCCGCGGTGAAGGCAAGGGCGGCGGCGAGTGCGAATGTGCGCATGTGTAAGGTCCATCTGGTTGATTTCGCCAGAACCTAGCACGAGCGCGGCGTTATCCAATATCAGGGCCACCAAGCGCCCGTGCGGGGCGCTTTTTCTTCTTAACCAGCGCGCGGCCGGGCCAGTTGCGGGGTCAGTCGCGCGTGCCGGCGAACCGCGCGGCCCATTCGGCGCGCTGGTCGTCGGTGATCTTCGTGAAGAGGTTCTCCGGCACCGTAAAGGCGTGGCCGGAAGGCAGGGCGCCCAGCGCCGCGGCGGCGTCGGTGGGCCATGCCTCGTCGTCCGCGCCCACCGCATCGCGCATGGTGCGCGCCATCTCGGGAATGAAGGGCGCCGAGAGGATGCCGTAGAGCCGGATCAGGTTCAGACCGTGGCGCACCTGGCAGGCGGCCTGTTCGGGGTCGGTTTTGAAGGTCGTCCAGGGGGCGGTCGATTGCAGGTACTCGTTGCCAGCGACCCAGATCGCGCGCAGTTCGGCGGCGGCCTTGCGGACCTCGATGGCATCCATGTGACGGACGTAGGCGTCCATGCGGGACTGAAGTTCTTGCGTAAGCTCGGCCTCGGCCTCTCCCGGGGTGCCGCTGTCGGGGACGGCTTCGCCGAACTTCGAGCGGCAGAACTTCGTGATCCGGCTGACGAAGTTGCCCAGTACGTCGGCCAGATCCTTGTTCACGTCTTGCTGGAACGCCTCCCACGTGAACTCCGCGTCAGAGGATTCGGGCGCGTGGGACAGAAGCCACCAGCGCCAGACGTCGGCGGGCAGGATCTCCAGCGCCTGGTCCATGAAGACGCCGCGCCCGCGGGACGTGCTGAACTGACCGCCGTCGTAGTTGAGGTAGTTGAATGACTTGATGTAATCGACCAGCTTCCAGTCCTGGTCCGCGCCCATGATCGTGGCCGGAAAGGACAGGGTGTGGAAGGGCACGTTGTCCTTGCCCATGAACTGCGTGTAGCGCACGTCGTCCGCGCCCCGGTCGGTGCGCCACCAGCTTTCCCAGAGGCTGTCCTTGTCCGCGCCGTCCCCGGGGGCGGGGGCCTTGCCCGCATCGACCCATTCCTGCGCGCAGGCGATATATTCGATGGGCGCGTCGAACCAGACGTAGAAGACCTTGCCTTCCATGCCCGGCCAGTCCTGATCGCCGCGCTTGACCGGAATGCCCCAGTGCAGGTCGCGGGTGATGCCCCGGTCCTGCAGGCCCTCGCCGTCGTTCAGCCACTTCCGGGCGATGGAGGTCGTGAGGACCGGCCAATCGGTCTTGCTGTCGATCCAGGCGGCGATGTCGCCTTTCAGCTTGGATTGCTCGAGGTAGAGGTGCTTGGTCGAACGCACCTCCAGATCCGTGGCGCCCGAGATCGTCGAGCGCGGGTTGATGAGGTCCGTGGGGTCGAGTTGCTTGGTGCAATTGTCGCATTGGTCGCCGCGGGCGTCCTCGAAGCCGCAGTTGGGGCAGGTGCCCTCGATATAGCGGTCGGGCAGGAATCGGCCGTCGGTGACGGAATAGACCTGGTCCTCGGTCACTTCGCGGATCAGGCCGCGCTCGGCCAGGCGGCCGGCGAACGCCTGGGTCAGCGCGTGGTTCTGCGGGCTGGAAGAGCGTCCGAAGTGGTCGAACGACAGACCGAAGCGCGCGGCGATATCGGCCTGCACTTCGTGCATGCGCGCGCAATAGTCTGCCACCGGCTCGCCCGCCTTGGCGGCGGCGAGTTCCGCGGGCGTGCCGTGTTCGTCGGTGGCGCAGAGGAACAGGACCTCGTTGCCGCGCGCCCGCTGGTAGCGCGCATAGAGATCCGCCGGCAGCTGGCTCCCCACCAGGTTGCCCAGGTGCTTGATCCCGTTGATGTAGGGAATGGCGGAGGTGATGAGATGGCGGGCCATGGCGGGCGGGTCCTTGCGTTTGGCTGCGCCGGACTTACCCAGACCATGGCCCGCTGGCAAGGCGGGGCGCTATCGCGCGGTGTAGCCGCCGTCGACGAGGTGATGAGAGCCTGTCACGAAGGAGGCCGCATCCGACAACAGGTAAACCACCATGGAGGCGATCTCGTCCGCTTCTCCCAACCGGCCCATTGGGTGCAGGCCGACCAGCCCTTCGCGGGTCTCGTCGTCGAGGTTCTCCTCGATCAGGGGCGTGTTGATGTAGCCGGGGCAGACCGCGTTGACGCGCACGCCGTCGCCCGCGTGTTCGAGCGCGGCGGCCTTCGTCAGCCCCACGACCGCGTGCTTGGCCGCGACGTAGGCGCAGGACCCTTGCGTGCCGACGGTGCCGAGGATCGAGGCCACGTTCACGATCGCACCGCCGCCGCTGTCCTTGATGGCCGGTATGCCGAAGCGCAACCCGTGGAAGACACCCGTCAGGTTCACGCCGATCACCTTGTTCCAACTGTCGACCGGATAGGCGCCCGTCGGGGCCTGCGCACCGCCGATGCCCGCGTTGTTGACCAGCAGATGCAACCCGCCGTCGGCCGCAATATCCTTCATCATGCCTTCGACTGCCGCGGCATCGCTCACGTCGCAGGCGATCGCGCGGGCCTGGCCACCCGCGGTCTCGATCCGGTCGACGGTCTTCTGTGCCGCGTCCTCTTCGAGGTCGGCCACGATCACGCGCGCGCCGCTTTGCGCCAGCTTCTCGGCGATGGCGGCCCCGATGCCGGAGGCGGCACCGGTCACGAGGGCGGTCTTGTCTGTCAGGCGGATATCCATGGGGCGTTCCTTCGTTTGTCGTCATCCGGGCAACGGTTGGCAACGGTCGCAGGTTCCTGCCGCGCACGTGTGCCGATCCTCCCGGCGACTTGGCGCCCATGAGCGCGCAATCCTGCCGGGCGCGCGATTCGACCCGGCCCTTTCGCCGGGCGGCGCGCCCCGTCGCCCTTGCGGCGGCTGTCGCAGGGCGTAGGGTTGCGCGCGACATGACTTGGAGATGCGACATGGACAGGCTGACACTGGGACGCTCGGACCTGAAGGTCACCGACTGGTGCCTGGGCACGATGACCTTCGGGACCCATACCCCGGCGGAAGACGCACACCGGCAGATGGACATGGCCCGCGACGCGGGCATCGATTTCCTCGACTGTGCCGAGATGTATCCTGTGAACCCGGTCGCCAAGGACACGGTCGGCCTGTCGGAGGAGGTGCTGGGCGACTGGTTCGCCCGGACGGGACGGCGCGACGAATGGGTCGTGGCGACGAAGATCTCAGGCGACAACGGCGGCTTCGTGCGGGACGGCGAAGGTTACGGGCCGCACAACATCGCGGACGGCATCGACGGGTCCCTGCGCCGGCTGAAGACGGACGTGATCGACCTCTACCAGATGCACTGGCCGCTGCGGGGCTCCTACGCGTTCCGGCAGAACTGGACCTTCGATCCCTCTGGCCAGGACCGGGCGCAGACGCTGGATCACATGCACGCGGTTCTGCGCGCGCTGGGCGAGGCGGTGCAGGCCGGCAAGATCCGCGCCATCGGGATGAGCAACGAAAGCGCCTGGGGCATGACGAAGTGGTGCGATCTGGCCGAAGAGCACGGCCTGCCGCGGATGGTGTCGGTACAGAACGAGTATTCGCTGCTCTACCGCCTGTTCGACACCGACGCGGCCGAAATGGCGGTGAACGAGGACATCACGCTTTTGTCCTTCTCTCCCCTGGCCTGCGGGATGCTGACCGGCAAGTACCAGAACGGCGCCCGGCCGGAGGGAAGCCGCATGGCGATCAACGGCGATCTGGGCGGGCGCAACACCGACCGGGTCTACGATGCCGTGCAGGCCTACCTCGATATCGCCGTGCGCCACGACCTCGATCCGGTGCACATGGCGCTGGCCTGGCAACGGACGCGGCCCTTCGCGGTTTCGGCCATCTTCGGGGCGACGACCTCCGCCCAGCTGGAGCGGACGCTGGCCGGGCGCGACGTCACGCTGTCGGAGGCCGTGCTGGACGAGATCGACACCGCCCACCGCGCGCACCCGATGCCTTACTGAGCGGACCGCGGGGCCATGGCCCCACGGACGATACCTTTGCCGCACCGCTGCGGGCGTCGGTCAGGGGTGGAGATTGCGGGACGCCTCGCCGGCGGGGCGGATATTTGTGGAACAGAGAATGCGGCCGCGCTTGCCGGGGCCGCGGTGCGCGCCGCAAGATCGCGGGACAGGAGAGCGAGATGCCGTTGCAGATGAACCGCGAAGTTTTCGTGACCTGCGCCGTGACCGGATCGGGGGCGACGCAGGATCGCTCGCCCCACGTGCCCCGTTCGCCGGAACAGATCGCCGAAAGCGCCATCGCCGCCGCCCGGGCCGGGGCGGCGATCGTGCATTGCCACGTGCGCGATCCCGACAGCGGTGCGCCCTCGCGGCGGCGCGACCTCTACCGCGAGGTGACGGAGCGGATCCGCGCCTCCGACGTCGACGTGGTGTTGAACCTGACCGCCGGGATGGGCGGCGACATCGTCTTCGGCGGACCCGAGCGTCCCCTGCCGCCGGCGGCGGGCACCGACATGATCGGCGCCTCGGAGCGGCTGGCGCATGTCCTCGACTGCCGGCCAGAGATCTGCACGCTGGATTGCGGCACGATGAACTTCGCCGAGGCCGATTACGTGATGACCAACACCCCCGGCATGTTGCGCGCGATGGGGGCCGCCATGACGCAGGCGGGTGTGCGGCCCGAGATCGAAGCCTTCGACACCGGGCATCTGTGGTTCGCCAAGCAACTGGTCGCCGAAGGAGTGCTCACCGCCCCGGCCCTGGTCCAGCTTTGCATGGGCGTGCCCTGGGGCGCGCCGGACGATCTGCAGACCTTCCTTGCGATGCGCAACGCCGTGCCCGACGACTGGACCTTCTCGGCCTTCGGGCTGGGACGGCACCAGATGCCTTTCGTGGCCGCAAGCGTCCTGGCCGGCGGGCACGTGCGCGTGGGGCTGGAGGACAACCTGATGCTGGATCGCGGCACCCTCGCCACCAATGCCCAACTGGTCGCGCGGGCGGTGGGCATCGTCGAAAGCCTCGGCGCGCGGATCCTGACGCCGGCGGAGGTGCGCACGCGCCTTGGCCTGACCCGGCGGGACCCGGCATGAGGGCGCTTGTCGGGATCCTGCTGTTGGCGGGCTGTGCCGCAAGCGACCCCGCGCCGGTCGCCGAGGCACCGACCAGAGGGTTTCGGGATGCCTCCGTCCCCGTGGCCTCGGCGGCGCTGTTCGATCCGGATCGGTTTGCGGGGGACTGGCAGGTCGTGGCGCGCTACCCAGACGCCGACGATTGCGCGGCGCGGTCCGTGAGCTACGCGCGTGTCACTCCGACACAGCTGACGCTGCGCGAAGACTGTGCGGACGGCAGCCAAAGGGCGGGGCGCGCGCGCCATGCGGGACCGGGACGATTGCAACTGTCGCCGGACCTGGGTGGCGGCGCGCGCTGGGTGCTTTGGGTCGACGAAGGCTATCGCACCGCGGTGCTGGCCGATCCGCAAGGCACCGGCGCGTGGATCCTGGACCGAGGCGCCGCGATCCCACCGGACCGGCTGGCCGCGGCACGGATCGTCCTTGATTTCAACGGCTTCGATCTGAAGCCCCTGCAAGAGGTGACCCCATGACACGACGTTTGACACTTTTGGCACTGATGGCCGTGGCGGGATGCGAAGGGGGGGCGATGCTCGGCGCCGACGCAGGCGGCGCGGTGCAGGAACGGCTGGTCATCGGATCGTCCATGTCCTTCGAGGATTGCCGCGCCGGGGGCGGACTGATCATCCGCGACGCGGGCAGCCCGATGATCGCCTGCGACCCCTCGGTCAAGCGGCGACCGGTGCCGCAGACCGCCCCGGACACGGCCGTGGATGACACCGACCTGAACGCCACGCTGGAGATGCAAGACCTGGCGGAGGCACGCTGAGATGACCCGCAAGGCGGCCATCGTCGGTGGCGGAGTCATCGGCGGCGGGTGGGCCGCGCGCTTTGCCCTGATGGGGTGGGAGGTTGCCATCTTCGATCCCGTCCCGGGCGCGCGGACCCGGGCGGAGTTCGTTCTGGACAATGCCCGCCGCGCCCTGCCGGGCTTGAGCGACAGCGCGATGCCGCGCGAGGGCGAGATCACCTTTGCCGCGACCCTCGAAGAGGCCGTCGCAGGCGCCGACTGGGTGCAGGAGAGTGTGCCCGAACGGTTGGACCTCAAGCACGCGACCCTGGCTGCGATCCAGGCGGCCTGCCCGGCAGAGGCGATCGTCGGATCCTCCACCAGCGGGTTCAAGCCGTCGGACCTGCAGAAGGGCAGCGTCCGGCCCGAGCAGATCGTCGTCGCGCATCCGTTCAACCCGGTCTATCTGCTGCCGCTGGTGGAGCTTGTGGGATCGCCCGCGACGCCCGGGGACACGCTCGACTGCGCGGCGGAGGTTCTGACCGGCCTTGGCATGTACCCGCTGCGCGTCCGGGCTGAGATCGACGCCCATATCGCCGACCGTCTTCTGGAATCCGTCTGGCGCGAGGCGCTCTGGTTGGTGCGCGACGGGATCGCCACCACGCAGGAGATCGACGAGGCGATCCGCATGGGCTTCGGTCTGCGCTGGGCGCAGATGGGCCTGTTCGAGACCTACCGCATCGCCGGTGGCGAAGCCGGCATGTCGCATTTCCTGGCCCAGTTCGGCCCGGCGCTGGCCTGGCCCTGGACACGGCTGATGGACGTACCCGAGCTGGACGACGCGTTGATCGCGAAGATCGCGGCCCAGTCGGACGCGCAGTCGGGCGCGAGGGACGTGCGCGCGCTGGAACGCATCCGCGACGACAACCTCGTCACGCTTCTGCGCGGGCTGAAGGCGCGCGATCACGCGGCGGGAGCGGTGTTGAACGCGCAGGATGCCCGGCTGGACAGGCTGCCGCGAACGCTGGACGCGGCGGATGTCTCGGCACCGCTGCCCACGGTCGCGCGTGCGGTGCCGCTCGACTGGACCGATTACAACGGGCACATGACCGAAGCGCGCTACCTGCAGGTCTTCGGCGACGCGACGGACCGCATGATGCTGCTCGTCGGATGCACGCCCGACTACGTGGCCGCCGGGCACAGTTTCTTCACGGCCGAGACGCATATCCGGCACCTGGGCGAGGTCCGGGCGGGCGAAGGCATCCGCGTCGACAGCCAGGTGCTGGAAGGCGCGGGACGCAAGATGCACCTCTTTCACCGGCTGTGGGGGGACGACCGCCTGCTTGCGACCGGCGAGCACATGCTGATCCACGTCGACCTTGCCACGCGGCGGGCCTGCGCGCCGCTCGAGGCCGTGGCAGGCTCGCTTGCGAAGCTGGCGCAGGCCCATGCCACCCTGCCGCGGCCCGAAGGGGCGGGACGCGCGGTGGGCCGCAAGTAGGGTATTCTAGATCGGGCTTTTGCCGCCCAACCGGGTGACGAGGTGCCGTTCGTCGTCGTTGCGGAAGTAGGGGATGCTGAGCGGCGCCTGCGGGTCGGCCAGGTGGGCGATCAGTTCCCTCAGCGCCACTTGCGTGATGAACGGCAGATCGAGGTCCCGGACGGAGGGAAGCGGGATCCAGCGCAGGTGCGACAGCTCTCCGTCGGCGGTGGCGAAATCGTCGGGATCGCTTGCCAGGTCTTCGGCCTCGGCCAGAAAGAAGCGAGCGTCGAACCGGCGTGGACGCCCCTGCGGCGTGACGGCCCGGAAGAAGTAGCGCAGGGTCTGCGGGTCCGGATGGTGGCCCGTCGCGGCAAAGGCCTGCCAGGGAGGCGGTGCATCGGGCCACGGCGCGGGTGTGCCCAGGATCTGGCCGGTTTCCTCGTAAAGCTCGCGGATCGCGGCGCAGGCAAGGTCGCGGGGCGGGCGGAGGCTTTCGTTCGACAATGCCTTCGTTTGGGCGTCGGGCAAGGCGGGGCCGGGCAGGCCCGCGTCGCAGTCCTCGACCCGGCCACCGGGAAAGACGAACTTGTCGGGCATGAAGACCGCAGCCGCGCCGCGCTGGCCCATCAGGACCGCGGGGTCCGGATCGCGCCGGATCACGATCACCGTGGCGGCATCGCGGATGGCGGGGTCAGTCGGGGCGGCCGAAACCATACATGCCCTTCGACCACTGGATGCCGACCACGAGGCCCTTCAGTCGTGGAAGAAGGTAGAGCGACAAAAGCACCGTCGAGACGGTGAAGATCACCGCCAGCGTGACGGCCCCGGGGCGGAATTCGGTGAAGACCCAGATCATCAGGGGGGCCAGCAGGTGGCCCACCACCAGGATGGTCAGATAGGCCGGACCGTCGTCGGCGCGGTGCTGCGACAGGTCGGTCCCGCAGGCGCTGCATTCCGGCGTGACATGAAGATAGCCGTCGAACATCCGGCCCTCGCCGCAATTCGGGCAGCGGCGCCGGAAGCCGCGCAGCATGGCCGGTTTCATCTCGCGGTCCGCGACGGGGATGCGGGGGGGCGTCTGCGACATGGAGCTGGCCTTGGGTCTGGATCCGGGATGCGCCGAGTCTGCCTGCCCCCGCCGCCTGTCGCAATCGAAAACGACGCGGCGCCCCCCGCGACCGTTCGAAGCGATGTCGCCTGCCGGACCGGATCGCCCGCAGTTGCGATGCGGTGCCGTGGAGCGACAATCTCGCCCCGGTTGTCCCGAAGAACCCGGGTCGCAGCCGTCGTCTTTGTCGATCGGTCCGGCCGGCATCCTTTTCGCATTCCGAACCATGACGACCGGGGTGCGACAGGTCAGGCCGCCGCGATCTGATCGGCCAAGGACACGGTATCGCGCCCATCGGACTTCGAGCGATAGAGGGCGGCATCCGCTTTCTCGAAAAGCGCATCGAAGACGCAGCCCGATAGCGCGTCGCGTCGGTCGACGGTCACGCCCATCGAGATCGTCACCGCGATCTTTGTATCGGCCCCGCTGACGGCGAAGGGGCTGTCGCCGATCCGCCGCCGCATCCGGCCCGCGATCTCCAGCGCCTCCTCCACCGTGGTGTCGGGCAGGGCGATCAGAAACTCCTCCCCCCCGACGCGGGCGACCAGGTCGTCGGGCCGCGCGGCGGCGACCAGGCGCTCCGCCACGGCCCGCAGGACCTGGTCGCCCGCGGCATGGCCGTGACGGTCGTTGACGGATTTGAAATGGTCGATGTCGGCCAGGATGACCGCGTAGTCCATCCCGCTGTCCTGCGCGCGTTCGGCGATCCGTTCCAGGTGGGCCATCGCCGTGCGTCGGTTCGACAAGCCGGTCAGCGTGTCGCGCCCGGCTTCCGCCAGGTTGCGGTTCACCTGTTTCGTCAGCCGGTCGTGCATGTCCTTCACCTCGAGCAGGCGGCGGGCGCGGTGGCCCAGTTCCTGCTGATCGGTCTGCCCCACGATGACGTCGTAGGCGCCCAGGTCGAAGGCGAGTGCGGCGAGATCCTGCGATTCCGCGGACAACAGGACCAGCGTCGCCGCCCCGCGCGAACGTTCGCGCGCCCGCAGATCCGCCAGCCGGGCCGAAAGCTGCTGGCGATCCAGCGCGCCTTGCGTGGCATCCAGCACCACCAGATCGGGGGCCGGGCACGCCGGATCGTCGTCGGCGACGAAGAACAGCGGCACGCAGCGCACGCGCTGTCCCAGTCCCGCCTGCAGTGTCGCGGCCAATGTCGTCGCCACGTCGCCACGGTCGCTTTGCAGAAGGACGCAGGCGGGGGCGAACCGCGCCCGGCGGCTTTCGTGGAATCCCATGAACCGCAGCGTATCGGCCTGCAGATCGAGATCGCGCATGACCGTCGCGCGGCGCAGCAGGCTGCGGATGCGCGACATCATCAGCGCTTCCGGGACCGGATCGGGGATCACGTCCTCCGCCCCCAGGTCGAGGGCCGTGAACCGCGCGACGCTGGTGTCCGGCCCGCCCAGCATCAGGATCGGCAGGCTGCGCGTCGCAGCCTTCTTGCGCACCGAGGTGCACAGATCCTCGTAATCCGCTGTGTTGGCGGATGAGGCGAGGATGATCAGATCGGGCCGCCGTTTGTCCATCAGGTCATAGGCTTCCTTGCAGCTGTCGACGGCATCGACGTCGTAGCGGGCGGTCAGAAGCTTCACCCGCAGGATCGTACGGCGTGAATGGACTTCGTCGATGATCAGAATTCTGCTGGGCATGGCGTGGCCCTTCACTATTTGTTTCCCTATATTTTTAAGAGTTGACCCACATAACTTAAAAAAAGGTTCACACGCATGGGCGGCTTCGAGATGACGCCAGACCGGGCCGAGACACTGGCCTTGCAAGCCTTGGGGCACGTGGCCTCCGACCCGGATCTTGGCGCGGACTTCATGGGGGCCAACGGCCTCGATGCGCAGGATCTGCGGCGCGGTGCGCGCGACCCGGTGTTCCTGGCCTCGGTCCTGGATTTCCTGTGCCAGCGGGACGAGACGGTGATCGCCTTCTGCGATGCGCACGGCTGGCCCTACGATGCGCCGATGCAGGCGCGTTACGCGCTGCCGGGCGCGCAGGAAACGCATTGGACATGACGGACCTGGCAGGCCTGGTTTTCGACAAGGACGGCACGCTGTTCGATTTCAACGCGACCTGGGGCGCCTGGACCCGCCGGATGCTGGTCCGCGAATCGAACGGCGACCCGGGAATGGCGCACCGCCTGGCAGAGGCCCTGGGCTTCGACGCCGCGACCGAGCGGTTCCGCCCCGGCAGCGTGGTCATCGCCGAACCCGTGCACACCGTGGCCGATCGCATCATGGCGATCACCGGTGCCACCGACCGCGCCGCGCTGATCGCCCGCATGAACGCTCAGGCGGCCGAGGTGCCCCAGCGCCCGGCGGCCGATCTGCCGCGCCTTCTGGACCACTTGCGCGCCCGGGGGCTGACGCTCGGCCTTGCCACCAACGACGCCGAGGCGCCGGCCCGCGCCCATCTGCAGGCGGAGGGTATTACCGACCGGTTCGACTTCATAGCGGGGGCCGACAGCGGCCACGGCCACAAGCCGGGACCGGGGCAGCTGCTGGCCTTCCTCGATCGGACGGGCCTCGCGCCCGGGGCCTGTGCCATGATCGGTGACAGCACGCATGATCTTGAAGCGGGACGCGCGGCGGGGATGGTCTGTGTCGGTGTCCTGACGGGGCCTGCGCCGCGCGCGGAACTGACCCCCATGGCGGACGTCGTCCTGGACACGATCGCGGATCTTTTCGACTGGCTGGACGCGCGCACGGGATGACGCAAGCCTTCGGAGGGCTACCAAATCGCGCCTCGCCCTTTGCGCCCTGACGTGTTTGTGAACGCATTAAGGTTAACGTAACGAAACCTGTTGGACGGGGGCGACGTTTCTGGGTCATCGCAAGGCGGAAATGACCGCCCCGAAGAAAAGGAAATAGTAATGAACTTCAAGTCCAACATGACCGCCGCCGCCGCCGTTCTGGCCCTGTCCACCGGTGCGGCTTTCGCACAAGACAACCCGATGGTCGGTGGCGCCGAGATGATGCCCGACATGACCATCGTCGAGAACGCGTCCAACGCCGACAACCTGACCACGCTCGTCGCTGCCGTCGAGGCTGCCGGCCTGGTCGAGACGCTGTCCGGCGAAGGCCCCTTCACCGTGTTCGCCCCCACCAACGAAGCCTTCGAGGCGCTGGACCCCGCCCAGCTCGAGGCGCTTATGGCCCCCGAAGCCCAAGCCCAGCTGGCCGAGATCCTGACCTGCCACGTCGTGGCGGCGAACGCTGACTCGACCGCCATCGCCGGCATGATCGCCGACGACAACGGCGAGCACCCGGTCGAGACCGTCGGTGGTTGCACGCTGACCGCGATGCAGGACGGCGAGACCATCACGCTGACCGACGAGCGCGGCCAGGTGGCGACCGTGATCCAGGCCGACGTCATGCAGTCGAACGGTGTCGTGCACGTGATCGACACGGTGCTGCTGCCCGAGATGGCCGAAGCCGACATGGAAGCTGACATGGACGCCGACGCGGAAGCCGAAACCGACATGTAATCACGATCTTCGCAGGCGGTCCGCACCCCCACGGGCCCCGGTGAACAACGAAGCCCCCCGCGCATCACCTGCGCGGGGGGCTTTTGCGTTCTCGCGTTCCGATCTCTGAACGATCAGGCGCGCATGTTCCGGTAGGCCTTCCCCCGGTCGATCGCTTTACGGCGCCGGTCGGGGAGAGGCGCGAGCCGATCAGAACTCCGAGAGATAGGCCGTCAGGATCTTGCGGGCCGCCTCCAGGTCGCCGCGATGGATCATCTCTGTCACCGTGTGGATGTAGCGCGTGCCGACCACGATCCCGATCGCGCGCGCGCCCGCGGCAGCCTGTTGCGCGGCCGCCCCGTCCTGTCCGCCGGCGGCCAGCATCGTGCGCTGGTAGGGAATGCCCTCGCGGTCGGCCAGGGCGGCGAAGTCCTTAACCAACCGCGTGTCCGCGATGAAGGAACTGTCGCGCACGTGCAGTCCGAAGCCCTCGCCCTGCCGGGTCGTCGCAAGATGCTTGGCCACGCCGGGCGTGTCGACCGACAGGGTGGTGTCGATGCCGATCCCGATGTCGGGGCGGACGCGATAGGCGGCCGTCTTCGCCCCGCGCAGCCCGACCTCTTCCTGGCTGGTGAAGGCCACGTGAATCTCCGCCCCGCGGCCCTTGTCGCCGAGCGCCCGGATCGCCTCGATCCCGAGCCAGCAGGCGACGCGGTTGTCGAGCGCCTTGGAGACGATCTTGTCGCCCATCTCCAGCAGGGGCTCGTCCATCACCACGTAGTCGCCGATCTGGACGCGGTCCTTCACGGCCTTGCCGAGCCCGGTGTCGATGAAGAACTCGGCGATCTCGGGCACCTTCTTGCGATCCTCCTGGGAGGAGATGTGCACGGGCTTGCCCCCGGGGTTCATCACGCCCTTGAGATCACCGTCGTCCGTGCAGACCAGCACGCGGCGCGAAAAGAGGTTGCGCGGATCGAAGCCACCCACGGGCTGGACGTAAAGGAAGCCGTCCTCGTCGATATGGCTGACGAGAAAGCCGATCTCGTCCATGTGGCACAAAAGCATGATCCGCGGGGCATCCTCGGCGGTCGCGTCCCGGCGGCACAGCAGGCTGCCCATCGGGTCTGTCTCGACGTGGTCGAACAGACCCTCGATCTCGGTCTCGATCAGGGCGCGGACCCGGTCCTCGCGGCCGGGAACGCCGGGGGTTTCGCACAGCCGGCGCAGAAGGTCGATATTCATGGGGCAGGGCCTCTTTGGGAGAATTCGGCCGCACGCTAGGCCCTGGCGCGCGGCGCCGCAAGGTGGGCCGCCATAGGCCAAAAGGCGCGGATGGCGCACGAAAGCTGTGGACAACCCGTTCAGGGCGGTCCTTTTTTGCTTTACAGGGACTCCCCCTGCCGCCACGATATGTGGTGAGGACGTAACGGGAACAATACCCGTTCTAGAGCAGTCAACAAAGAGGGCCGGGCATGTACCCTGGGCCCCGCAGAAGGGTGAACACCGTGGCATTTGCAGAAAGCTTCGCGGACTTCGACGAAGTCCATCCGATCGACCTGGTCGAACACCTGGCCGAGCATCACGCCTGGGAATTCGACCGGACCCATGACGACCGCATCGCCATGGCGGTGGAAGGACAATGGCGCAACTACGCGCTGACCCTCGCCTGGTCGGACATGGACGAGACGCTGCAGCTGATCTGCACCTTCGAGATGGAACCGCCCGAGAAACGTCTGGGTGCGCTCTATGAGGCGCTCAATGCGATCAACGATCACGGGTGGGGCGGCAACTTCACCTGGTGGAACGATCAGCGGATGATGGTCTATCGCTACGGGCTGGTGCTGGCCGGCGATCAGGTCGCCACGCCAGAGCAGATCGACACGATGATCCACACCGCCGTCACCGCCTGCGAGCGTTACTATCCCGTCCTCCAACTCGTCACCTGGGCCGAACGTTCGCCCGAGGAGGCGCTCAAGATCGCCATGGCGGAAACCGTGGGCCGCGCCTGAGTTGGACCACGAAGTTTTGCGCCGCGCCTGTCGCGCGTCGCAGGCCATAGCGCGGGCCCGTGCGCAATGGCTCGCCTTGCTGCAGGTGGTGCGCCTTCGGGGCGGTTGTGACGTGAGTTTACTTGCCAGGTGAAGCCTAGGCGTGGCGCGCCGGTTCGGGCCGCGTGATCGGTTGAACCGGGGCAGGGCGCGGCCTAGCCTGTCCCGTGCGACGAAAAGGAGGTGCAGGGTGAATCTGGAAGAAGTTGCAGACCGCGGGTTGGTCCTGCTGGGATGCGGGCGCATGGGCTCTGCCCTGCTGGATGGCTGGCTGAAAGCGGGGCTTCCCGCAAGCTCCGTCTGGGTGCTGGACCCGGCCCCCGGCGACTGGTTGAGCGCGACCGGGGTGCAGGTGAACGCGGGCCTGCCTGAGGCCCCCGCCGTCGCCCTGGTGGCGGTGAAGCCGCAGATGATGGGAGAAGCCCTGCCCGCGATGCAATCCCTTGGCGGCGGTGCCACGCTTTTCGTCTCCGTCGCGGCGGGCACGCCGATCGCGCGGTTCGAGGCGGCTTTCGGCGCTCAAAGTCCCATCGTGCGCACGATGCCCAACACGCCCGCCGCCATCGGTCGCGGGATCAGCGCGCTCGTCGGCAACGCGGCGGCGACAGAGGCGCACCTTGCCTTGGCGGAGACGCTGATGGCGGCGGTCGGGCAGACCGTGCGGCTCGAAGACGAAGGCCAGATCGACGCGGTGACCGGCGTCTCCGGCTCGGGGCCGGCTTACGTCTTTCACCTGATAGAGACCCTGGCCGCCGCCGGCGTGGAACAGGGTCTCGACCCGGCCGTGGCGATGCAGCTTGCCAAGGCGACGGTCGGCGGGGCCGGGCAGCTGGCGGAAGACTCAAACGAGGACCCCGCCCAGCTGCGCCGCAACGTGACAAGCCCCAACGGGACCACCCAGGCCGCATTGGAGGTCCTGATGGACCAACAGACCGGCTTTCCGAAGCTGATCAGCCGCGCCGTCACTGCCGCTGCCGAGCGTGGCCGGGAGCTGTCCCGTGACGGATGAGATCGGCTTCGACGACTTCCTGAAGGTCGACGTGCGCGCAGGCACCGTCACCCGCGCCGAACCTTACCCGGAGGCGCGCAAACCCGCGATCAAGCTGTGGGTCGACTTCGGCGGCGAGATCGGGATCCGCAAGACCTCGGCCCAGATCACGGCGCATTACACGCCGCAGATGCTGGTGGGGATGCAGGTCATGGCGGTGGTCAACTTCCCGCCCCGCCAAATCGGCAAGTTCATGTCCGAGGTGCTCGTCCTCGGCTTTCCCGACGAGGCCGGCGAGGTCATCCTCGCCCGGCCGGACAAGACCATCCCGAACGGAGGGCGGCTGCATTGAAACGGCTTTTGCTGACCCGCGAATTCCCCGGTGCGCTGGATGTGGTCCGCGACCGCTTCGACGTGACCTTGCGCACCGACGAAGGACTCACGCCCGACGCCGCGCGCGATGCCATGGAAGAGTTCGACGCGATCATGTGCACCCTCGGCGATGCCTTCCCGGCGGAGGCCTTCCGGGACGATCTGCGCTGCGGGATGATCGCCAACTTCGGCGTGGGCTACAACCACATCGACGCCGAGGCCGCCCGCGCCGCGGGGATCACCGTGTCGAATACGCCCGGCGCCGTCACCGACGCCACCGCCGACATCGGGATGACCTTGATGCTGATGGCCGCCCGCCGCGCCAGCGAGGGCGAGCGCGTGGTCCGCTCCGGCGGCTGGACGGGATGGGGACCGGGCCAGTTCCTGGGCACGCATCTGACCGGCAAGCGGCTGGGGATCGTCGGCATGGGCCGGATCGGCCAGGCCGTCGCGCGCCGGGCGCACCATGGCTTCGGGATGCCGGTGATCTATCACAACCGCTCGCGCAAGCAGGTCGACGTTCCCTCCGCCCAGGTGGACGATCTGCACGGCCTGATGAGCCAGTCCGACGTGGTCGTGGTCACCGTCCCCGGCGGGGCCGAGACGCACCACCTGATCGACGCCGACGCCCTGGCGCGGCTTTCGGACGGGTCCGTCTTCGTCAATATCTCGCGCGGGGACGTGGTGGACGAGACGGCCTTGATCGCCGAACTCTCCACCGGGCGGATCCGCGCCGGCCTCGACGTCTACGAGAACGAGCCCGAGGTGCCGCAGGCGCTGCGCGACCTCGACAACGTGACCTTGCTGCCGCACCTGGGCACCGCCGCGCTCGAAGTGCGCGAGGCGATGGGCCGGATGGCGGCAGAGAACCTCCTGGCCTGGGCCGAGGGCGGGACGCCGCCCAACGCGGTCTGACCCGGCGGGCCGCGCGGACGTGGATCAGCGCGGGATCATCCGGCGGATCACCTGCCTGTCGCCCGCGATGAAGTGATGATAGCCCGCGCCTGCGATATGCAGCGCGATCAGCGCGATCAGCACCTTGCCCGTGGTCGCGTGGACCTGACCGATCCAGGCGGCCTTCAGTGCCCAGGCCAGCGCGCCGACGAAGGGCATGCCGATCAGGATCGCGTAGAACAGCCAGTGGGTGGCGCGGCTGGCCCACTGGACAAAGGGGGGCGCGCTGGCGGGGGGCGGGGGAATGTCGCTCGTCAGGCGGATCATCAGCCGCCAGAGCATCAGCACCGCGATGGTGGTCCCCAGCAGGGCGTGGATCACGGCGGCGGAATCCCAACTTGCATTGGCGGCTTCCATCCGGATGGCGAAGGCATGCCCCATGCCGCGGGCAAGGATCAGTTGCACCGCGACCAGCAGGGCGATGATCCAATGCAGCAGCTTGTGACGACGGCGATAGCGAAGGGTGTCCGACATGGCTTTCTTTCCCGAAGCGGTCAGCTGCGATCCTAGAGCAACCTGTCGGGCGCTGCATCCTCCATCGCGGCGCGCCAGTGTCGGCGGCAGAGCGAGACGTAGCGGTCGTTGCCGCCGACCTGCACCTGATCGCCCGCCTGCACCACCCGTCCGGACGCATCCTTGCGCACGACCATCGTCGCCTTGCGCCCGCAATGGCAGATCGTGCGCACCTCGCGCAGATCGTCGGCCAGCGCCAGCAACGTGGCCGAGCCGGGAAAGAGCTCGCCCCGGAAATCCACCCGCAGCCCGTAGCACATCACCGGAACGTCCAGGTCATCGACCACGTGGGCCAACTGCCAGACCTGCTCCGGCTCCAGGAACTGCGCCTCGTCGAGGAAGACGCAGGCGCAGGGGCCGTCCGCCAACCTCCGCTCGATGCGGGTGAAGAGGTTCTCGCCGGGCGCGAAGGTGTCGGCGGGGGCGCCGATGCCGATCCGGCTGGCGATCCGGCCCTGGCCGGCGCGGGTGTCGAGCCGGGCGGTCAGCAGGTAGGTCTGCATCCCGCGCTCGATGTAGTTGTGGCTGGCCTGCAGCAGCACGGTCGACTTGCCGGCGTTCATGGTCGAGTAGTTGAAATAGAGCTTGGCCATGGCCGCCGGGATAGCGCCCGTCCGTGTCCCATTGCAAGCGCATGTGATGCGGAACAAGGCCCCCACGGCCCGTGTTGGCCCGTGCAAAATCGAAAGGCACGAGAATGACCGACATTCCCAACAAGCAGTTTCACGACGGCCATGCGATCCCCGCCTTCGGCCTCGGGATCTGGCAGGTCGACAAGGCCGAATGCGCCCGCGTCGTCCGCGAGGCGATCGAGATGGGCTACCGGCACATCGACGGCGCCGCGGCCTACGGCAACGAAGAAGAGTTCGGCCAGGGCGTGGCGGACGCGGGCATCGCCCGTGACGACCTTTTCCTGACCTCCAAGGTCTGGAACGACGGCTTGGGCTACGACGAGACGCGCAAGTCCATCGACGAGAGCCTGCGAAAGATCGGCGTGGACCGCATGGACCTGATGCTGATCCACTGGCCCTTCCCGGCGCAGGACACCTACGTCGACGTCTGGAAGGCGTTGATCGACGCGCAGAAGGACGGGCAGACGACTTCGATCGGGGTGGCGAACTTCCACGAGCCGCACCTCGACCGCCTGAAGGAGGAAACCGGCGTCCTGCCGGTGCTCAACCAGATCGAGGTGAACCCCAAGATCCAGCAGCACGAGATGGCCCGCGTGAACGCCGCCCGCGACATCGTCACGCAAAGCTGGACGCCCCTGGGCAATGCCCGCTCCTTCGACGCGGACCCCATCAAGGCGGTGGCGGAACGGACCGGGAAATCCCCGGCGCAAGTGATCCTGCGCTGGCACCTGGATATCGGCAACGCGGTCATCAGCCGCTCGACCAACCCCGATCACCTCAAGGCCAACATGGAGATCTTCGACTTCGCGCTGACGCCGGACGAGATCGAGGCGATCAAGACGCTGGACGTCGGCGACCGCAGCGGTCCCGATCCCGACAGCTTCAACGGCAAGTAAGGCCGCGCGGGCGGGCCGTTCAGGCCCGCTCGACGATCACCGACCCGACCGAGTAGCCCGCCCCGAACGAGCAGATGATGCCCGTATCGCCGGGGGCCAGGTCGTCGGAATACTTCGAGAACGCGATGATCGACCCCGCCGAGGAGGTATTGGCGTAGTCCTGCAGGATGTTGGGCTGCTCCGCCTCGTCGGGCTCCCGTCCCATCACCTTGCGGCCGATGTAGGCGTTCATCGACTTGTTGGCCTGATGCAGCCAGAGGCGCTTGATGTCCTCCGCCGCCAGCCCTTCCTCGGCCATATGCGCGGCCATGTGGTCCGACACGAGCGGCAGCACTTCCTTGAAGACCTTTCGCCCGTTCTGCATGAATTGCATATCGCGGCGGTCCTCCTGCTGGTCGCGGGTGCGGCGCAGGAAGCCGTTGTTGTTGCGGATGTTGTTGGAATATTGCGTCGCGCACCGGGTCGACAGGATGCGGAAATGCGCGCCCTTCGCGTCGTCCGCCCGCTGCAGCACCGTCGCAGTGCAGACATCGCCGAAGATGAAATGGCAGTCCCGGTCGCGCCACTCGTGGTGGCCGGAGGTGATCTCGGGGTTCACGACCACCGCGCACCGCACCGAGCCGGCCGCGATCATGTCCGCCGCCGCCTGGATGCCGAAGGTGGCCGAGGAACAGGCCACGTTCATGTCGAAGGCGAAACCGCCCGCGCCGATCAGGTCCTGGATCTCGACCGCGACGGCGGGGTAGGGACGTTCCATGTTGGAGGCCGCGCAGATCACCAGATCGACGTCGGCCGCCGCGACCCCCGCCTGGGCCAGCGCCTTCCCGATGGCGTCCTGCGCCACTTCGGCCATCATCGACGGCGCGTCGTCGGCGCGCGCGCGAAAGCGCGGATACATGCGCGCGGGGTCCAGCACGCCCTCCTTGTCCATCACGAAGCGCCGCTCGATGCCGGAGGCCGCGACGATGAAATCCTCCGAGGAATGGGCCTTCGCCTCCTCTTCCCCCGCTTCGATCGCAGCGGCGTTCTCCGCGTTCCAGCGGTCGGCGTAGGCGTTGTAGGCGGTGACCAGTTCGGCGTTGGTTATGACGTCCGGGGCGGTGAAGACACCGGTTCCGGTGATGGCGGCGATATGCATGAAAATGTTCCTCGGTCTGGAGGCCGATCCTGCCGCCTGGGGCGCGATAAGTCCACCCGCGCAAGCGCTTTACAGTGCGGCGCACTTCGGGGCAGGTTTGGCGCAACCAAAAGCGGAGTGAGCGATGGCCCAGTGGTATTATGCCAACGCCGAGAGAGAGCACGGCCCCATCGACGAAAGCGAGTTTCCCGCCCTCGTCCGCTCGGGCGTGGTGACGCGCGACACGCTGGTCTGGACCAACCGCATGGCCGAGTGGGAGCCCGCGCATCGCCATGTCGAAGGGCTGACCCACGCCCGCCCCGCCGTCCCGCCCGCGGGGAACGATCTGCGCTACCCCGACACCGGGCGCAACTACCGCCGCGAAAGCGGGATGAAGGACGCCTTCGTGCAGTTCTTCCAGCGGTATCTCGATTTCAGCGGTCGCAGCAACCGGGGCGAGTTCTGGTGGTTCATCCTCGACAGCATCCTGGTGGGAGTTGCCCTGGGCATCCTCGACGTGATGCTCTTCGGCGAGGTGGGGGCAGAGATCGGCGTGCTGGGCAACATCTGGTCGCTGGTCATCTTCATTCCCAGCATCGCGCTGGCCGTGCGCCGCCTGCACGACATCGACAAGTCCGGTTGGTGGGCGCTGCTCATGCTGGTGCCGTTCATCGGATGGATCGTGCTGATCGTCTGGCACTGCCAAAAGCCCGACGACCACCCCAACCGCTTCGGCTGAGGATCAGCGAACGGGCACCGAGTAGAGCACGTAGCCCGGCACGCGCGCGACTTCCTGCCCGCCGGTGTCCAGCGCGAAGACGCCGAGGTTCTCCATCCCCGCCGGGCAGGCGACGAGGTCCGAGGCATCGCCCAGGAACTGGTTGGTATAGACATCCTCGCCGACCCTGCGGCACTGGTCGCCCTCGGCCCGATACCCCCCGCCGAACAGAGGAAGCTGGTAAGGCGTCGGGACCGCGCAGGCCGCCGCGAGCGCGAGGGGAAGTAGTCTGAGCATGACGGATCCTTTCGGTTGCATGGATCCTTCATAGCACGGATTGGCGGGGGGCCGTGAATCAGGCCGCGCGGGGGCGTGCTCTTGGGTCGCGTCGAGGGTTCAATGCATTCGCGCCAAGCGCGACGAAGCCGTTGGAACGAACCCGCAATTTGCTGACCCGCGGCCCCGCCCGTGATCGGCAAGAAAGGTCGACCGGACCTTTCGCCGGGCCATCGGCCCGGTCCGTCGATACCTCCGGTCCTGGGCTCCGCCCGTGATTTGCTCAATCCGTCCCCCGGACGGATTGCCGGGGCATCAGTTCAGGGCTCCGCCCGTGATTGCCACAAACGGTCCACCGGACCGTTTGCCAGCTACGCTGGACAGGCATGGCCTTGGGCCCTGGGCTCCGCCCGTGATTTGCGCAATCCGTCCCCCGGACGGATTGCCGGGCCATCGGCCCGGATCGCAAATCACCCCTGCAGGCTTCTGACGTCGATGGCGCCGTTGGCGCGTTCCTGCATCGCCATCACGGCGGCCTGGGCGGCGGCGGCGGTGGTGAAGTAGGGGATCTTGTCGTTCAGCGCGACGGCACGGATCTCGCGGCTGTCCTCGACCGCCTGCGCGCCTTCGGTGGTGTTCAGCACCAGTGCGATATGCCCGTCCTTGAGGCGGTCGACGATGGTCAGACCACCTTCGTAGACCTTGTTCACCACCTCGCAGGCGATGCCGTGGCCGTCGAGCCAGGCGGCGGTGCCGCGGGTCGCGACGATCTCCAGCCCGAGCGCCACCAGCCCGCGGGCGGCGGTCGCCATGGCGTCCGTCTTGTCGTCGTCACGGATGGAAACGAAGACCCGGCCTTCTTCCGGCAGATGCGTGCCGGCGCCCATCTGCGCCTTGAGGAAGGCGCGCGCGAAATTGCGGTCCCAGCCCATGACCTCCCCGGTGGAGCGCATCTCCGGCCCGAGGATCGTGTCGACGCCGGGAAAGCGGGCGAAGGGCAGGACGGCCTCCTTGACGCTGAACCAGGGCGTCTTGGGATCGGCCAGGGTGAAGGCATCGCCCAGCGGCAGGACGTCCATCGGGTTCTCGGTCTCGGGGTAGGGGGCGCGGTGCGGAAAGTTCGACAAGGGCTCCCCCGCCATCAGACGCGCGGCGATCGAGGCGATGGCAGAATCGGTGGCCTTGGCCACGAAGGGCACGGTGCGCGAGGCGCGGGGGTTCACCTCGATCAGATAGACCTCCTCGTCCTTCACCGCGAACTGGATGTTCATCAGGCCCACGACCCCCAGCTCCTTCGCCAGAAGCTCGGTCTGGCGGCGGATCTCGGCGATGATCGGCTCGGACAGGGAATAGGGCGGCAGCGAACAGGCGCTGTCGCCGGAATGGACGCCCGCCTCCTCGATGTGCTGCATGATGCCCGCGACATGGGTGGCCTCACCGTCGCACAGGCAGTCCACGTCGACCTCCACCGCGCCGGACAGGTAGCTGTCGAGCAGCACCGGGCTGTCGCCCGACACCACCACCGCATCGGAGATGTAGCGTTCCATCTGCGCCTGGTCGCGCACGATTTCCATCGCGCGGCCGCCCAGGACGTAGGACGGGCGGATGACCAGCGGAAATCCGATCTCGGCCGCGATCTCGAAGGCGCGCGCGTCGGTGGAGGCGATGCCGTTCACCGGCTGCTTCAACCCCAGCCGGTTCACGAGGTCCTGGAACCGCTCGCGGTCCTCGGCAAGGTCGATCGCGTCGGGCGAGGTGCCCAGGATCGGGATGCCGGCGGCCTCCAGGTCGTTGGCCAGCTTCAGCGGGGTCTGACCGCCGAACTGGACGATGACGCCGTGCAGGGTGCCGTTCTCCTGTTCGACGCGCAGGATCTCCATCACGTGCTCGAAGGTCAGCGGCTCGAAATAGAGGCGGTCCGAGGTGTCGTAGTCGGTCGAGACCGTCTCGGGGTTGCAGTTGATCATGATCGTCTCGTAGCCCTGCTCGGTCAGGGCGAAACAGGCGTGACAGCAGCAATAATCGAACTCGATCCCCTGGCCGATCCGGTTGGGGCCGCCGCCGAGGATCACGACCTTCTTGCGGTCCGACGGGCGTGCCTCGTCCTCGACCTCGCCCATCATCGGGGCCTCGTAGGTCGAATACATGTAAGGCGTCTGCGCCTCGAACTCGGCCGCACAGGTGTCGATGCGCTTGAAGACGGCGGTGACGCCTTCGCGGGTGCGCGACAGGCGCACCTCCGCCTCCGACTGGCCTGACAGCGTGGCGAGACGCGCATCGGTGAAGCCCATCATCTTGAGCTTGCGCAGGCCCGTGGCGTCGGTCGGAAGGCCGCCGTCGATGACGGCCTGTTCCGCGTCCACGATCTCGCGGATCCGGGAAAGGAACCAGGGGTCGAACTTCGTCACCGCCTGGATGTCGTCATCGGACAGCCCATGGCGCATCGCCTGGGCGATGATCCGCAGCCGGTCTGGGGTCTGGCGGGCCAGCGCCTTGGTGATCGCCGCGGCGTCCGGTGCGCCGGGGATGTCGATGTCGTCGAATCCGGTCAGCCCGGTTTCGAGCGAAGCCAGCGCCTTTTGCAGGGATTCGTGGATCGTGCGACCGATGGCCATGGCCTCGCCCACGGATTTCATCGCCGTGGTCAGCAGCGGCTCCGCGCCCTGGAACTTCTCGAAGGCGAAGCGCGGGATCTTGGTGACGACGTAGTCGATGGAGGGCTCGAAGGACGCGGGCGTGACCCCGGTGATGTCGTTGTCCAATTCGTCCAGCGTATAGCCCACGGCCAGCTTCGCCGCGATCTTGGCGATGGGGAAGCCGGTGGCTTTCGACGCCAGCGCCGAAGAGCGGGACACGCGCGGGTTCATCTCGATCACCACCATGCGGCCGTCGTCGGGGTTCACGGCCCATTGCACGTTGGAGCCGCCGGTCTCAACCCCGATCTCGCGCAGCACGTTGATGCTGTGCGTGCGCATGATCTGGTATTCCTTGTCCGTCAGCGTCAGCGCGGGCGCCACGGTGATGCTGTCGCCGGTGTGCACGCCCATCGGGTCCACGTTCTCGATGGCGCAGACGATGATCGCGTTGTCGGCGGTGTCGCGCACCACCTCCATCTCGAATTCCTTCCAGCCAAGAAGCGATTCGTCGATCAGGATCTGTCCGGCGGGAGAGGCTTCCATCCCGGTCCGGCAATAGTATTCGTACTGGTCGCGGTTGTAGGCCACGCCGCCACCGGTGCCGCCCAGCGTATAGGCGGGACGGATGATCGCGGGGAGCCCGACGTATTCGATGGCCTCGATCGCCCGTTGCAGGCCCGCCTTGATGTCGAACTTGCCGTTCGGTCCCTTGGGGGCGGTGACGATGGTGGCCTTGGGGTTCTCGATCCCCAGCCGATCCATCGCCTCGCGGAAGAGCTTGCGGTCCTCGGCCATCTCGATCGCGGCGCGCTTCGCACCGATCAGCTCGACCCCGTATTCGTTGAGCACGCCCATGTCGGCCAGCGCCAGAGCGGTGTTCAGACCCGTCTGGCCGCCCATGGTCGGCAAGAGCGCGTCGGGGCGTTCCTTGGCGATGATCTTGGCCACGATATCGGGCGTGATCGGCTCGATGTAGGTGGCATCCGCCAGACCGGGATCGGTCATGATCGTCGCGGGGTTGGAATTAACCAGGATCACCCGGTAGCCTTCCTCGCGCAGGGCCTTGCAGGCCTGAGCGCCGGAATAGTCGAACTCGCAGGCCTGGCCGATGACGATGGGGCCCGCCCCGATGATCATGATGGACTGGATATCGTCGCGCTTCGGCATCGAAAGGCTCCCCGTGGGTGGTCGCAAATTGTCCGCGTTATAGAAGGGCCGGGGGCGGGTGCAAGGGTTGGTCTTCGGCTTTCGGCAGACCGAGCGCCGATGCCTCCGGCGGGGGGTGAGCGCCGTCCCCGGAATTCGTCCAGTGAACGAATTCGGGCGCGAACGGGCAGAGCGCTGACCCGGCCTGGCAAAGGAAGGGGGCGCGCGCTTGACTTATGGAGGCGCGCGGGGTGTATCGGGGCGATTGTTTCATGCCGCACCCCGGAGGCCCCCATGCACGCCTATCGCTCCCACACCTGCGCCGACCTGACCGCCGCCAATGTCGGCGACACCGTGCGCCTGTCGGGCTGGGTCCACCGCGTGCGCGACCACGGGGGCATCCTGTTCATCGACCTGCGGGACACCTACGGCGTGACGCAGGTGCTGTGCGATCCTGACTCCTCCGCCTTTGCCGAGGTCGAGCGGGTCCGCGCCGAATGGTGCATCCGCATCGACGGCGAGGTGAAGGCCCGCGACCCCGAACTGGTGAACCCGAAGCTGCCCACCGGAGAGATCGAAGTCTTCGTCCGCGGCATCGAGGTGCTGGGCCAGTCGAAAGAGCTGCCGCTGCAGGTCTTCGGCGATCAGGACTACCCCGAGGAGACGCGGCTGAAGTATCGCTACCTCGACCTGCGGCGCGAGGCGATGCAGGCCAACATGAAGCTGCGCTCCGACGTGGTGCGCTCCATGCGGCAGCGGATGTGGGACCAGGGCTTCCGCGAGTTCCAGACGCCGATCATCACCGCCTCCAGCCCCGAAGGCGCGCGCGATTTTCTCGTGCCCTCGCGCCTGCACCCGGGCAAGTTCTACGCGCTGCCGCAGGCGCCGCAGCAGTTCAAGCAGCTGATCATGGTGTCGGGCTACGACAAGTATTTTCAGATCGCACCCTGTTTCCGCGACGAGGACCCGCGCGCCGACCGCTCGCCCACGGACTTCTACCAGCTCGACATGGAGATGTCCTTCGTCGAGCAGCAGGACGTCTTCGACGCGATCCAGCCCGTGATCGCGGGCGTCTTCGAGGAGTTCGGCGGTGGCCGCACCGTCGACCAGACGTGGGAGCAGATCAGCTACCGCGACGCGGCCCTGTGGTACGGCACCGACAAGCCCGACCTGCGCAACCCGATCAAGATGCAGGTCGTCTCGGACCACTTCCGCGACTCCGGCTTCGCAATTTTCGCCAAGCTGCTGGAGCAGGAGGGCACGGAGGTGCGCGCCATCCCCGCCCCGGGCGGCGGAAGCCGCAAGTTCTGCGACCGGATGAACGCCTTCGCCCAGAAAGAGGGCCTGCCGGGGATGGGCTACATCTTCTGGCGCGATCAGGGCGAGGGGATGGAAGCCGCCGGGCCGCTGGCCAAGAACATCGGACCCGAGCGCACCGAGGCGATCCGCGAGCAGCTGGGCCTCGGCGTGGGCGACGCGGCCTTCTTCCTCGGCGGCAAGCCCGACGCCTTCGAAGGCGTCGCGGGCCGCGCGCGGACCGAGATCGGGCGCGAGCTGGGGCTCATCGACGAGGACCGCTTCGCCTTCGCCTGGATCGTGGACTTCCCGATCTACGAGCGCGACGAGGAGACCGGCAAGATCGACTTCGAGCATAACCCCTTTTCCATGCCGCAGGGCGGGATGGCGGCGCTCGACGGCGACCCGCTTCAGGTGCTGGGCTACCAGTACGACCTCGCCTGCAACGGCTACGAGCTGGTGTCGGGCGCGATCCGGAATCACCGGCCCGAGATCATGTTCAAGGCCTTCGAGATCGCGGGCTACGGACGCGAAGAGGTCGAGAAGCGCTTCGGCGGCATGGTCAATGCCTTCCAGTACGGCGCGCCGCCGCACGGGGGCTGTGCCGCGGGCATCGACCGGATCGTCATGCTGCTGGCGGACGAGGCGAACATCCGCGAGGTCATCATGTTCCCGATGAACCAGCGCGCCGAGGACCTGATGATGGGCGCGCCGTCCGAGCCGCTGAACGAGCAGTTGCGCGAATTGCGCCTGCGCGTCCTGCCGCCCGAAAGCTGACATGGACCGGATGGACGAAACCCGTCCCGTGATCGACCCCGATGACGGGACGGTTCTGGCCATTCGCACCATCGCCATGCCGGGCGACACGAACCCCGCGGGCGACATCTTCGGCGGCTGGCTGATGAGCCAGATGGACCTTGCCGCCGGAAACATGGCCGGCCGCGTGGCCAAGGGGCGGGCGGCCACCGTTTCGGTCGACGCGATGACGTTCCACCGCCCCGTGAAGGTCGGCGACGAGGTCACGCTCTTCGCGCGGCTGATGCACCGGGGCCGGACCTCCATGCGGATCCACGTGGAAGCCTGGGCGCGGGATCGTCACGGCGACAGTGCGCACCAGGTGACGGCGGCGGATTTCACCTTCGTGGCCCTCGATGCATCCGGGGCCAAGCGTCCCCTGCCACCCGCCGATTGAACAAATGGCGCCCGCGTTGGTTGATCACGGTCTCAACCGGAGGAAACCGATGCGCAAATTGTTGAAGTATCTCGCCTTGTGGAAAGTCTTCCAGCGGTTCCGCCGCTCGCGTCGCGGACCGAATTGACATGAAAAAAGGGCGCATCCCCGCGGGGATGCGCCCTTTTTTGAACTATCGCGTCAGCTGCGCGCGATGAGATTCTTTTCGTAAAGGAACACCTGCGCGCCCACGGGCACGCGGGGATAGAGGTCGATCACCTGCTCGTTGGTCAGGCGCGCGCAGCCGTTCGAGACGTCGGTGCGGATCGTCGACGGCTTGTTGGTGCCGTGGATGCGCAAAAAGGTGTCGCCCACGCCCGGCTGGAACAGGTAGAGCGCGCGGGCGCCCAGCGGGTTCTCGGGCCCGCCCGGCATGCCGTCGGCGTATTGCGCGTAGGAATCGGGGTCCCGCTCGATCATGTCCTGCGTCGGCGTCCAGCTGGGCCATTCCTTCTTGGCGCCCACGTTGAACTCTCCGCTTTCGTAAAGCGCATCGCGGCCGACGCCGACGAAGTAGCGGATCGCCTGCGCGTCCGGCAGCGTCCAGTAGAGCGAGTAAACATCCGGCACGACGTGGATTTCACCCGGCGGCAGAGGGTTGTCGAGGCTGACCAGCTTGGGCGACAGATCGAAGGCGGGTTCTTCCACCTCTTCCTGCGCGCGCAGGACGGTGGGGAGGGTCAGCCCTCCAAGCCCCAAAGCGGTCGATGTCAGAAACTGGCGGCGGTCGATCATCTGCGATTCCTCTTGCAAGTCAATTCGACTATTTGCCGTTTTTAGGCGGTTTTTCAACCATTGCCACGCCCCGACGGCGATGTTGCGCCATGATAACCTCATGTTGAGCACGGGCCGTGGCGCCCGCACCGCGAAGCGCCTATATATGCGGGGCCGACAAGGACCCACACCATGGCCGCTTCCGCCTTCGATCCGATCATCGCCGCGACCCGTTTCGGGACGGGCTTGTCACCGAGGATAGCCCTACCTGCCTCGGTCGAGGCGATGCTGTCGCAGCTCGCCGGGCCGGACGTCGCCGCGGACGCCCTGCCGATCGCGGGCTTTCAGACGATGCGCCCCTCGATGACCGAATGGGTCGCGGCCTCTACCGGCGCCCGCGACGCCCGCGGCACCGACCGCGAGGAAGACGCTCGGGAAGCCTTCCAGGCGCTCAAGCGCGCAATCGACGACACCCGGCGCAGGCAGCATCTGCAGGCGATCGCCCGCGCGGTGACGACCGAGGATGGTCTGCGCGAGCGGCTGGTCGTTTTCTGGGCCGACCATTTCACGGTGAAGGCCAAGAACCAGTCCTTCCGCCACGCGCTCCATCCCTTCGTCGAGGACGCGATCCGTCCCCATGTCGCAGGCTCCTTCGCCGACATGGTCGTGGCCGTCACGCTGCATCCCGCGATGCTGACCTATCTCGACCAGTCGGGCTCGGTCGGGCCGAACAGCCCGGTGGGTGAGCGCAGCGGGCGCGGCCTGAACGAGAACCTCGCCCGGGAATTGCTCGAACTGCACCTTTTCGGCGTCGACGCGGGCTACGACCAGCGCGACGTGACCGAACTGGCAGAACTTCTCACCGGGTTGCGCTACGACCGGCGTCACGGCTTTTCCTACAGCCCACGCTGGGCCGAACCGGGGGCCGAGCGGGTCATGCGCCGCCGCTACAGCGACAAGGCGGACCTGAGCACCGTGACCACGGCCTTGCGCGACCTCGCGTCGCGGCCGGCCGTCTCGCGTCACATCGCGCGAAAGCTCGCGGTTCATTTCGTGGCAGAGGACCCTTCGCCAGGGCTCATCGACGCGATCTCCCTCGCGTTTCGCGAATCGGGTGGCGATCTGCTGGCGACGACGCACGCGCTCTTGTCGCATCCCGGCGCCTGGACGCCCGCGCGGCAGAAGGTCCGTCGGCCCGATCTTTTTATCGCATCCGCGTTCCGGGCCTTGGGCCTGCAGGCGGAGGACGTGCTTGCGATCGACCGCAAGAGCTACCAGCGCTGGATCATCCAGCCCATGACCATCATGGGGCAGCCCTTCCAGAACCCCACGGGCCCCGACGGCTGGTCCGAGGCGCCCGCCGACTGGATCACGCCGCAGGGCCTGGCGGGGCGTATCACCTGGGCGCTCGGCGCGCCCGATGCGCTGATGGGGGATCTGCCCGACCCGCGCGCCTTCGTGGCCACGGCGCTGGGGCCGTCCCCGGCGCAGAACGTCGTCTTCGCGGCAAACGCCGCCGAGACCCGTGCCGACGGTATCGGCGTGGTGCTGTCCTCGCCCGCGTTTCAAAGGATCTGATCATGGACCGACGCAATTTCCTGATCGGCGGCACCGCACTGGGCTGCTCGCTGGCGGCCAGCCCGCTCGTCACGCCGGTGGCCATGGCCGCGGGCCCCTGGGACAACCGTCTGGTGGTGATCGTCCTGCGCGGCGGAATGGACGGGCTGGACGCGCTGCGCCCCGTGGGCGATCCGGACTACGCCAGCCTTCGGCCCAACCTCGGCCAGGCGTCCGGCCTGTCGATCGATCCCTTCTGGTCGCTGCACCCCGCGCTGGAACCGCTTCTGCCGCTTTGGCAGGCGGGGGAACTGGGCGCGGTTCACGCGACCTCCACCCCCTACCGCGGGAAGCGCAGTCACTTCGACGGGCAGGACATCCTGGAAGCGGGCAGCACGGATATCGATGGCGTCAGCGACGGCTGGCTGAACCGGATGCTGGGCGCCGTGCCGGGCATGACGGCCGAGGTCGCCTATGCCATCGGGCAGGAGCAGATGCTGATCCTGACGGGCCCGAACCCGCGGCTGCGCTGGTCGCCGCAGGCCCGGCTCGACATGTCGCCGCAGGCCCGCCGCCTGCTGGAGCTGGTGCTGCACGACGATCCGATGTTCCGCAACGCGTCGCTGCAGGCGGTCGACATCGCGGACAGTCTCACCGAAGAGGCCCTGGCCGCCGCCACCGGCGAGGATGGCGCAACCTCGATGCGTGTCAGCCCGCGCGGCGATCACCGGGCGCTTGCGCAATTCGCGGCCAGCCGCCTGGTCGGGGACACGCGCATCGCCAGCTTCTCGCTCAACGGATGGGACACGCACAATGGCCAGGTCGGCAGCTTGCGCGGCGCATTGGGCCGCCTGTCCGAGACGATCCTTACGCTCAAGGACAACCTTGGCCCGGTCTGGGGCAAGACCGCGGTGCTCTGCATGACCGAGTTCGGCCGCACCGCACGCGAGAACGGGACCAAGGGCACCGACCACGGCACGGGCGGCACGATGTTCTATGCCGGTGGCGCGCTGCGGGGCGGTCAGGTGCTGGGCCGCTGGCCCGGCCTGGCGGAGGTCGACCTGCTGGACGCACGCGACCTGATGCCCACCTCCGACGTGCGGGCCGCTGCCGGATCCGTGATGCAGGGCCTCTTCGGCCTCTCGCGCGAGATGATAGAGACCACGGTCTTTCCAGGCGTGGACATGTCATCGGCCCCGCGGTTGACCCTGTGACCGCCCCCGTAGACCCGCGCCCACTGGGAGAGATCGTCAAGGGCTGGGCCCCGGTGCCCGCACCGCCCCGGAACCTTGCGCTGACGGGCCGCTGGTGCCACCTGCGGCCGCTCGACCCCGCGCGCGACGCGGCACCGTTCTTCGACCGCGTGGCGGCCCATCGCTGGCTGTTCGACTACCTTCCCGAACCGCCGCCCGCCCGGGTGGAGGACCTTCAGGCCGCGCTCGAAGCCTTGCCGCCGGCGCCGACCCTGCCGCTCGCGATCTGTGCTGCGGGATCGCAGGATCCGCTGGGCGTCGCCTGCCTGATGAGCGTCGATCCCGTCGTGGGCAGCATCGAGATCGGGCACGTCTGCCTCTCGCCCGAGCTGCAGGGCACGCCAGCCGCCACCGAAGCCATGGCGCTCATGCTGGGCTGGGCCTTCGGCGCGGGCTACCGCCGGATGGTCTGGAAGTGCAACGCGCTCAACGCGCCGTCCCGGCGGGCGGCCCAGCGGCTTGGCTTTTCCTTCGAGGGTGTGTCCCGCAACCATGTGATCGTGAAGGGCCGCAATCGCGACACGGCCTGGTTCGCCATGACCGACGCCGACTGGAGCACGCTGCACAAGGCCTTCGACGCGTGGCTTTCGCCCGCGAACTTCGACGCGGACGACCGGCAGAAGACACGTCTGTCGACGCTGACCGCGCCTGCGGTCGTGCAGCGCGACCCGACGCTGGGGTGACCTTCCTCACCACTTGCGCAACCCCACCGGGCGGCAGGCGCGTCGGGCCGAACCTGCCCCTGCTTCAGCCGCAGCGGTGGGCGTCCCGCCCGCCGGGGTCCGTTACAGCGCGGCTTTCGACCGTTCGAGCCGGGCGCGCACCAGTGCGGTGAGCCTGCTCAGGTGTGGCCCCGACCGACCTGTCGTCCCGGACGGCTGTCGCACCGCCTCGGTCGCGGCGAGCAACTCGTGATCCTCCGCGCTCACGGCGAGGCCCTGGAGGAACTGGATCGCATATTCCAGTGCCACGTCCGAGGTGTCGCGTTCCAGGAGGGTCGCCACGTGTTGCAGGTCGTCATGGTAGGCCAGCGGATCGGGGCGGACCCGTTCGGCGGTGACGGCCCGCGGTCCGGGGGGATGTCGATCCTTGGGCAGGTGCGACAGGATCGCGGTCTGGAACTCCGCGATGCTGCCGAAGGGTTTGGTCAGGAAGGCATCCGCCCCGGCCTCCACCGCGGAGGCGGCCAGGTCTGGATCGCCGGAGGTGGCGAAGATCACCTCGATCCGCGGCTGCGCCTCGGACAGTTGGCGAATGAGGTCCAGCCCGGAGCCGTCCGGCAGGCCGATGTCGACGATCACCACGCCCGGGCGATAGATCGACAGGTGCTTCATTGCGGCGCACAGGCTGTTGGCCCGCCTTATCCGCGCGCCTGACCGCATGCACATCAGACGCACTGCTTCGCAGGTGTAGCGGCTGTCTTCCACGATCAGGACGGTCACCCCCAAAAGCGGACGCAGGGCCGTCGGTGGCCGGGCCACCATGTAGTCGCGCAGATCGTCCATCGGGACATCCTTTCCTCAGGTTCGCGACCATAGAAGCAACAGAAGGTGAACGAGGGCTTAATGCCGCAGGGTTTCGATCCCGCACCGCTTGGCATCCAGCGCAGGGGCGCGCATAAGAACCCTGCATCGCAAGGGGGAGCACCATGATCGGTCGCCTGAACCACGTCGCCATCGCCGTCCCGGATCTCGAAGCCGCCGCGAACCAGTACCGCGCCGCCCTGGGGGCGGTCGTCGGCCCTGCCGTGGCGCAGCCCGACCACGGCGTGACCGTGATCTTCGTCGAACTGCCCAATACCAAGATCGAGTTCCTGCACCCCCTGGGCGCCGAGTCTCCCATCAACAACTTCCTCGACAAGAACCCCGCCGGTGGAATTCATCACATCTGTTACGAGGTGGACGACATCCAGGCCGCGCGCGACAGCCTGACCGCCAGCGGCGCCCGCGTCCTTGGCGACGGGACGCCGAAGATCGGCGCCCACGGCAAACCCGTGCTGTTCCTGCACCCCAAGGACTTCCAGGGCTGCCTGATCGAGCTGGAGCAGGTCTGATGAGCTGGGTCTCCGCCGTCGTCCTCTTCGCGGTCATCTGGTGGATGACCTTCTTCGTGGTCCTGCCCCTGCGCCTGACGACGCAAGGCGAGGACGGCGCGGTCGAGCCGGGCACCCATACCTCGGCCCCCGCCGACTTCAGCTTCAAGAAGAAGGCGAAGGTGACGACGCTGTGTGCCGCCGTGATCTACGTGGTGGTGGCCGGGATCATCCTGTCGGGCGCGATCGAGGTGCGCGACTTCGACTGGTTCAACCGCATGGGCGCACCCAGCCTGCGCCCGGAGTAGGTCACGAGGCCCGGATGGCACCCTCGGTCCGGCTCAGCCGGTGGTAGAGGTGCGTGAAGGTCGCGGCCCCGACGATCGGCACGAAAAGGTTCACCAGCGGGATCGACAGGGGCAGGGCCATCAGCACCCCGGCCGCCCAGATCGTGCCCATGTGCCGCTTGCGCAACCGCCGCGCGCCGTCCGGGCCTTCGCGGCGCAACGCCGCGACCTGGAAGTACTCGCGCCCCAGAAGGTAGCCGTTCAGCCCGTAGAAGATGAAGGGCGCGGCGAACGGCAGGAAGAGATAGAGGATCAGCGCACACAGGTTCGCCGCGATCAGCACGCCCAGGAAATTTACCGAATCCTTCACCCCGTCCCATAGCCCGGTCCCCGCGACCTGCGGCAGGGCAGGGTAGTGACGGTCCTCCACCGCCTCTGCCACGGTGTCGAGAAACAGCGACGTGATCGCCGAGGCGACCGGGATCATCAGGAACACCGACGCCACGATCATCCCCAGAAGCGACCCCCAGCCCAGCAGGTTGTCGATCCAACCGACCGGTCCGATCCAGGGCAGGGTGACGGGATCGGAGGCCACCAGCGAGATCCCGAACAGGATCAGCGCGTAGATCCCGGCCAGAAGCGCCAGAGTCAGGCTTACCCCCAGCCACAGGACCCGCCGAAAGCGAGGATCGGGCAACTGGTTCAGGGCCTTGACGAAGGCGCCGAGGATCATGCTTCGACCCAGGTGGTGATCGCATCGAGATCGGGACGCGGCCGGTCCGGCGGGGCCGAGGTCTCGGTCCCGATGTGGATGATCCCCGCAACCCGCTCGCTGGCCGAAAGGCCCAAGTGTTCCTGCACGAAGGACGGGTCGTGGCTGGCCCAGCCGGACAGCCAGTTGGCCCCGAAGCCCGCGGCGAGCGCGGCATTCGTCAGCGCAAGGCAGACGCCGCCGACGGCGTAGGTCTGCTCGACCATCGGGACCTTGTCGGATGCGACCGGAGACTCGACCACCACCACGGCCAAGTCCGCCGCGGCGAACCGGTCGCGCTGCTTGTCGGCCTTGTCCTGCGGAATCTCCAGCCGGGCGGCGGCCGCGGGGCAGGCCTCGGCCAGGCGGTCGAGGGCCGCATCGTTCAGCACCAGGAACCGCCAGGGCTCCAGCTTGCCGTGGTCGGGGCTGCGGGCGGCGGCGGTCAGGATCTCGCGCAGCGTCTCGCGGTCGGGCACCGGGGTCGTCAGGGTCTGCGCCGGGCGTGACCGTCGGGTCAGCAGAAAGTCGAGGGCGGCGGCGTTGCGGTCGGGCATAAAAGGCTCCTGTCTGTCGCGCCACAGATAGGCGCGAGGCCGGGGGGCCGCAACCGCTCAGAGGGTGGCTGCCAGATCCGCCAGCACGCCGTCCAGGTAGGCATCGAACCGCGCGTCGGGCTGGCGGGCGGTCATGACCTCTGCCAGCGGATCGGGGGCTGTGACGGCGCTGTCCGACAACGCCTCCAGCACCGCGTGGCCGCAGAAGGGGACGTAGGTTTCCGAGTAGCCGCCCTCGTGCACCAGGACGAGGCGTCCCCCGCAGACCTCATCCGCCACCACGCGGGTGCGGCGCGTCATCTCGCGGAAGGTCTCCGCCGTGGCGAGCATCCGGCCCAGGGGGTCGTTGGCGGCGGCGTCATATCCGCAGGCGACGACGATCACGTTGGGGCGGAAATTCCTGATCGCGGGCAACGCCAACCGGTCCATGGCGGCCAGGTAGCCGGTGTGCCCGGTGCCGGGCGGCAGCGGGATGTTCAGGTTGAACCCTTCGCCCGCACCGCGCCCCCGGTCGGCGCCATCCCCCGTATCGGTGGGATAGTTCCGCGCCTGGTGGATCGAGACGGTCAGCACCTCGGCGTCGTCGTAGAAGATCGCCTCGGTCCCGTTGCCGTGGTGCACGTCCCAGTCCAGCACCGCGACGCGCGTGGCGCGGCCTTCGGATTGCACGGCGCGGATCGCGATGGCGATATTGGCCAGCAGGCAGAAGCCGTTGGGGAAATCCGGCAGGCAATGATGCCCCGGCGGGCGCGACAGCGCGTAGGCATTGGAAAGGTCGCCGTCCAGCACGTCCCGCAGCGCCTGCAGCGCAAGACCCGCGGAGAGCGCCGCGATCTCGAACCCGCCGGGGCCGAAGGGCGTGCGGCGCCCCAGCTCGCCGCCACCGGCCTCCGAAAGGGCCTTGAATTCGGCGAGGTAGCTTTCGGGATGCACCCGCCGCAGATCGTCCCATGTGGCAGGCGGCGCAGCGCGCAGGTCCAGATCGCGCGCAAGACCGGTCACGTCGATCAGGTTCTTCAACCGGCGCTTCGTCTCGGGGCTTTCGGGCAGGCCACCGCTGGCCATCGGCTGCACGAGGCCGCCCACGGGCAGGATACCGGCGTAATTGCCGCCACCGTGCCAGAAGCAGCGCTCGTCCCAGTAAAAGCCCGTGCTCACCGCTCGGGGCCCTTCAGCTTGTAGACCCCTTCGGGCAGGTCCATCGCGGCGAAGAGATCGCGCACCTGGCCCAGCGACAGGGTGATGGTCCGGTTCTCTCCCAGCCGCGCATCGAACTGGCTGACGGTCACGCAATCGTCGAAGGTGTTGACGATTACGTCCTCCTGGAACGGCGGGCCGCTTTCGTCGACGAGGGTGACGGTCGTGGCGTCGAAGTCGTGCTCGATGCTGAACATGGGGCGAGCTTAGCCCGAGAACACACCAGCGCCAAGGGCGCACGCATCCGTCATCGGGGCGGGGGTGGCGTGCGCGCACGGGCGTGATAGCCTGAGGGCGACGCACCCCTTGCCTCGGACCCCGCGATGCTTCGATCCTGTCTTGCCGCCGTTCTGGCCCTGGGCCTTGCCGCCTGCGCGGCCCCGGACGTCGTCGTCCCGGACGACCCCGCGATCGAGTTCCAGGCCCGCAGCGCGGCCCAGCGCATCGTCGAGGTGACCCCCCGTGTCGAAGCCACCGCCGAGGCCGTCTGCGCCGAACGCGCGCCGCAGCTCAACTGCGATTTCGAGTTCCTGATCGACACCAACCCGCGGGCGGCGCCCAATGCCTACCAGACGGCAGCACCCGATGGGCAGCCGCTGATCGTCATCACCGCTCCACTGATCGTCGAGGCCCGCAACGAGGACGAGCTGGCCTTCATCCTGTCCCACGAAGCGGCCCACCACATCGAAGGGCATATCGCCCGGCAGCGCATCAACGCCCGCATGGGCGCCGCGATCATGGGGCAGAAGGCGGGCCTCGCCCCGGATCGGCGCAGCCTGCGCGACGCGGTGGCCTTCGGCGCGGCGGTGGGGGCCCGTACCTACGCCAAGGAGTTCGAGCTGGAAGCCGACCGCCTTGGCACCTTCATTGCCGCGCGCGCGGGCTACGATCCCCTGCGGGGGGCCGAGTTCTTCTTCCGCATCCCCGATCCGGGCAACGTGTTCCTGGGCACACACCCCCCCAACGCCGACCGCCTCCGCGCGGTGGCCGGGACGGCGGCCGCCTTGGGGCGCTGAGGGCGTCCCCGGTTCGGGGACCGCGACGTGAACGGCGCCGGACAGTCTGCCATGCGTCGCCCGCGTCGATCAGCACCGTGGTCAGTGTGTTTGAAAGACAGCGCGGATACGCCCGCGCGTCCTCGGATGGGTCATCCGGGCAGGGCGGACCGGATCGCCTGGCAGAAGGCACCCAGATCTTCCGCATCTCGCGCCAGCCTGCGCCGCAGCGTCATCGGCAGTTCCAGTTGCACCCCCCGGCCAGAGCGGGTCCGGTTGCAGATGTTGGTCTTATGCACGCCGGGCAGGCGGGTGTCGCGCGCGGCATCGAACCCCGCCGCCCCCAGCGCCGCCCCGATCGCATCGCCGAGCGCCTCATCCCGGCCGCCCAGCCAGACCGTGTCCGTGCCATCGTCCTTGCGCCCGTGCAGCGCCACCGCCGTCTCCGCCCGGCCCACGAGGGCCAGGGCCTGCGGCTCGTCGAACAGGTGGGACGTGATGTGGAAATCCCCGTGCGCCCCGGGATTGAGCGCCTCGAAGGCGTAGAAGGACAGGGTCTCTCCGGCGATGGCCTGCGCGATCATCGCCGTCTCGGGCTCGATGCTGCCGCCGTGCGGGGCCAGGATCACCACGCGGCTGCCGCGATCCTCGCACCGGATGCGGTAATCGACACCGGCCTGGGATGCCGCGGCAAGATCCGCGAAAGTGCTGTAGCGATCAGCCAAGGGTCACCTCCTCGCGGCAGTCGAGCTGTCAGACGTCGAGCTGTCAGACGTCGAGCTTCTGCACGCTCTTCGTGATTGTCCCGTCCTTGCGTTCCAGCATCACGATCTCGCCGAACGCGATCTGCAACCAGTCCGCTCCCTCCTCGGTCAGCGGCTCGGACGAGAAGATGGCCGAGGTCGCCTCGCCCTCGGGTGCCGTGTCGACCTCGTAGGAATTGGCGTGGTTCTCGAAGTTCCGCCCCGTAAGCAGATACATCGGCTCCAGCAGCATCGAGAGTGCGTAGTCGTAAGGCGCGCTCTCGCGCTTGCGCAGCTCCTTCCAGTCGCCGGCGGGGTCCGTCTCGCCGTTGTGGCCGCAGCCGTAGTTCACCCCGATGATCCGGTTCGGCGCCACCAGCGCGATCTTCAGCTTGGTCAGGGCGGCGAGGTCCAGCTTCGCCATCGCCTGCCGGATGAGCGTCAGCATCCGCTCGAAGGCCGTCTTCACCTGCGCGTCGCTGTCGCCCTCCAGCAAGGACAGGAGCAGCACGTAGAGGAATTCCGTATCCGTCGTGCCGCGCACCTGTTTGAGCCAGCGGTCCTTGCAATGGGGCAGAAGCTCGCGTTGCAGCAACCGCCAGTTCGGCAGGGCGCCGTTCTGCGCGATGATCCAGGGCGTGCCCTCGTAGGAGAAGGGGTGGCAGTTCTCGTCGGCCTGCACGACGCTGGCGTCGTAGGCGGAGGCGCGGACGTGCGACAGCAGCGTATGGCACTGCAGGCTGGGGATGATCCCCCGGGCATTGTCATCGTAGAAGGCGGCCTTGGGCCGGTGATAGAGCAGCGGATCCTCGGGCTTGAGCAGATGCGCGCTCCACATCCCGAAGCCCCAGCCGGCCAGTTGCAGGTGCGGGTGCAACTCCGGGTCGAGGCTTTGGTTGATGAGGCTGTTTTCCGGCGCGAGGAGCAGGCTGTCGAGGGGCAGTTCGGGCCCGATGTAGGCAAGGACGCGGCACATTTCGGTTTCCAGTCGTGTCAGCTTCGCAAGGCCCGGTGCGCCGCGTCGGACGGCGCCTTGGAGGGGCATGGATCGCGGTGTCTCACTACCCCTAGGCCATCCGCGCCCTGCCGGGCAACCGCATTGCGGGAATTCCGCCCTGCAACCGCCCCGGGACTGTGGACCGGGACGGGGCGAGCCCTATGGCGTGCAATGGCGCCGGTGACCTACCGCCGGACCTGCGGCACGCTGCTGCGCCGCCAGACGGCAGGCGGGTGATCGAGGTGCCCTTCGGTGCGGCGCCAGAACCGCGGACCGCCGAGGCGCAGCCAGACCGGCAGCGTCAGCAGCAGCCCCGCCACGAAACCGCCGTTGTGCGCCCAGTAGGCCACGCCGTCGCCGGGGCCGAACCCGCCCGCCAGTTGCAGCGCGAACCAGGCCACCAGCAACAGCCAGGCCGGCAGCGCGAAGACCGTGACGTAGAAGAACACGTCGACCCGCGCGCGCGGAAACAGCAGCAGGTAGCCGCCCATCACCCCCGCGATCGCCCCGGACGCGCCCACCGTCGGCACCGCCGAGAAGGGCTCCGACAGGACCTGCGCCACCCCGCCCGCGATCCCGCAGGCCAGGTAGAAGCCAAGGAAAGGCAGGCGACCCATCTTGTCCTCGAGGTTGTCGCCGTAGATGTGAAGGAACAGCATGTTGCCCGCCAGGTGCATGACCCCCCCGTGCAGGAAGGTCGAGGTCACGAAGCCGCCCCAACCCTCGCCGCCCGTCACCCGCGCGGGGATCAGCGCGAAATCGTAATAGAGCCGGTTGAGCGCCTGCGCATCCGCCCCCGCCACCACCGTCCACAGCCAGATCGCGACATTCGCCGCGATGAGCGCGTAGGTGACGTAAGGCACGGTGTGCGAGGGGTTGTGATCTCGGAACGGAAGCATCCGCCTACCGTGGGGCCCCAGGCCGTCGCGTCAAGACCGCACGAGGGTGACGCGCGGTCTTGCCTCACGCAAGGTACGGAGTTTTCAGCCCGACACCGCTGCCAGCAAGGCCGCGTTTCCGCCCGCGGCGGTGGTGTCGACGCAGACGTGGCGCTCGTGGGTGACGTGGGCCTTGTCGGGGACCGCGGTGACGAGACCGACGAGCGGCCCCGCGCGCCGCGCCAGCGCCTGCGCGTAGGCACGGCCCCGGCTTTCGTCGCCCCACCAGATCGCGCCGGCCAGACCGTCGAGGGCGGTCAGCGCATCCGCCGGAACCGCTCCTTGCGCGACGACCGGCTGGCCGCCCAGATCGCGGACGGCGCGCGCCTGCGCCTCGGCCGCCTGCGCACCCGGGCCGAGGCAGAGGATCGCGCCGCGGCCGTGGGTCGACCAGCGGTTCGATTCGCCCGTGGGGCCGGGCATGTCGAGAGGCTCCGACAGGGGGGCTTCGGGGATGTCCGCGATGGCCCTTTGCAGCCGCTCGACGTCGTCCGCCGCATCCCAACTGCCCGCCTCCGCGGCCGGGGCAGGGGCCTTGAAGCGCGGCAGGTAAAGCGGACCGCCCGCCTTCGGTCCCGTGCCGGACAGCCCCTCGCCGCCGAAGGGTTGGGAGCCCACGATAGCGCCGATCTGGTCGCGGTTGACGTAGATGTTGCCGCAGTGCACGCGGTTCACGATCGTCTCGACCCGGTCGTCTATCCGGGTATGCAGCCCGAAGGTCAGCCCGTAGCCGGTGGCGTTCACCGCGTCGATGACCGTCTCCAGGTCCTTGGCCTTGAACCGCACGACGTGCAGGACAGGCCCGAAGACCTCGCGCTCCAGCGCCTCGATGCCGTCGAGCGCGATGATCGTGGGCGCCACGAAATGACCCTGCGCGGGCACGGAAAGCTGGTGCAGCACGCGGCCCTCGGCGGCGGCGGTGACGATGTGATCCTCGATCCCCTCGCGCGCCGCCCGGTCGATCACGGGGCCGATGTCGGTGGACAGCGCCCAGGGATCGCCGAGCGTCAGCGCGTTCATGGCGCCCTTCAGCATCTCGATCATCCGGTCGGCCACGTCCTCCTGTACGTAGAGACAGCGCAGGGCGGAGCACCTCTGCCCCGCCGAGCGGAAGGCGCCGTTCACGATGTCGCGCACCGCGTGTTCCGGCAGGGCCGTGGAATCGCAGATCATGGCATTCAGCCCGCCCGTCTCGGCGATCAGCGGCGTGCCGGGGGCGCAGTGCTCGGCCATGGCGCCTGCTATCTTGCGCGCGGTCGCGGTGGAGCCGGTGAAGGCCACGCCCTTCACCCGCGCGTCGGAGGTCAGCGCCCCGCCCACGTCGCCGCCGCCGGGCAGCAGTTGCAGGGCGCTTGGCGGAACGCCCGCGCCATGCATCAGGCGCACGGCGATGGCGGCGATGATCGGGGACTGCTCCGCCGGTTTGGCCAGCACCGCGTTGCCTGCGGCAAGCGCCGCCGCGATCTGGCCGGTGAAGATCGCCAGCGGGAAGTTCCACGGGCTGATGCAGGTCCAGAGGCCGCGCGCCGCGAAATCGTCCTGCGCCTTGGCATGGGCCGCGTAGTAGCGCAGGAAGTCCACCGCCTCGCGCAACTCGGCCACGGCATCGGGCTGCGCCTTGCCCGCCTCGCGCGCGAGACAAGCGAAGATTTCACCGAAATTGGCCTCGAAGGCATCGGCGGCGGCATTCAGGATCCGCGCCCGCTCCGCCACGGGGACGTCCCAGGGCTCCGCCGCGTCGAAGGCCTTGGCCACGTCCTGCGGCGTCGCATGAGAGATCCGGCCAACCAGGTCCGTCGGACGTGCCGGGTTGAACCGCTCGATCTCCTCCCGCCCGGCTGTCGCCTCCGCGGCCAGCACCGGTCCCGCCGTCCAGACCGTGTCGGCGAACCCGCGCCTTGCCGCGTCGATCCGCTCCAGCGTCGGCCCGTGGGTCAGGTCGAACCCCTGCGAGTTCACCCGCTCTGGCCGGAACAGGTCCGGCGCGTGGGCAAGGTCGGGCATCCGGCCCACATCCGCGAACGGATCACCCGCCACCTTCTCGGGCGGGACGGAGTCATCGACGATCTGGTTCACGAAGGACGAATTCGCCCCGTTCTCCAGCAGGCGCCGGACGAGATAGGCCAGCAGGTCCTCGTGCGCGCCCACGGGGGCGTAGATCCGGCAGCGGGTGCCGCGCTCCTTCAACACGATGGTGTGCAGCGTCTCGCCCATTCCGTGCAGGCGCTGGAACTCGAAGTCCGCCGTGCCGCGTCCCATCTCGTCGGCCATGTCGAGGATGGCGGCCACGGTATGCGCGTTGTGCGTGGCAAACTGCGGGTAGATTCTGTCGGTCATCGCCAGAAGCTTGCGGGCATTGGCGATGAAGCTGACGTCGGTGTGCGCCTTGGCGGTGAAGACCGGGAAGCCGTCGATCCCCATGACCTGCGCGCGCTTGATCTCGGTGTCCCAATAGGCGCCTTTCACAAGCCGCACCATGATCTGGCGGTCCAGCCGTGCGGCCAGGTCGTGCAGATGATCGATCACCAGCCCCGCCCGCAGACCGTAGGCCTGGACGACGACGCCGAAGCCGTCCCACCCTGCCAGCGCGGGCTCCGAGAGAACCTCCTCGATTACGTCGAGCGACAGCGACAGCCGGTCGGCCTCCTCCGCGTCGATGTTGAACCCCATGCCGGCGGCCTTGGCGAGGATCGCGAGCGAGGTCACGCGCGGCACCAGTTCCGTCATGACCCGGTCGCGCTGGGCTTCCTCGTAGCGCGGATGCAGCGCCGAAAGCTTGACGGAAATCCCGGGGTTCTCGGCCACGGTGTCGTAGGTGCAATACTGCGCGATCACGGAAATCGCGCGCGAGTAGGCCAGCTGGTAGCCGCGCGCGTCGCGGTCGGTGCGCGCGGCCTCGCCCAGCATGTCGTAGGAATAGGTGTAGCCCTTTGCGCGCATCTCGTCCGCGCGCTTGAGCGCGGTCTCGATGGTCTCTCCCAGCACGAACTGGCGGCCCATCTCGCGCATGGCCCGCCCCACGGCGGTGCGGATCACCGGCTCGCCCAGGCGTTTCACCGCCCGGCGCAGGTGCCGCGTGATGCCGGGCCGCTCGTCGTCCAGCACGCGCCCCGTCAGCATCAAGGCCCAGGTCGAGGCGTTCACGAGGGACGAGGCCGAATGGCCCAGGTGCTGCCCCCAGTTCGAAGGGGCGATCTTGTCCTCGATCAGCGCGTCGATGGTGACCGCGTCGGGCACCCGCAAGAGCGCCTCGGCCAGGCACATCAGCGCGATGCCCTCGTCGGTGGAGAGACCGTATTCGGCCAGGAAGACCTCCATCAGGCCGGGCTCGGCGCTGCGGCGGATCTTGCGGACGAGCTCTGCCCCGCCCGCGGCGATCCGCGCGCGGTCCCCGGCGTCCAGATCGGCGGTCCGGACCAGGTCCTCGACCACGCGGGCCTCGTCGGCATACATCCTTGCGTCGATGCGGGACCGGAGGTCGTCCTGGGTGTCGCGGGGCATGGCGGGCTCCTGTGCGGGATGATGCGTCAGTCTAGCACGTTGCTTCGCGACAATCGGCCCGTTATGAGCCGTTTTGCGGCCTGATCGGCGCTCTTGGTGGGCGATCGGCAGTCGATTGGGGTAAATCAATGGACCGGTTCGACGTGAAGATCCTCGACGTGCTGGCCGTCGAAGGCCGGATCAGCGTCACCGCCCTGGCCGAGCGGATCGGCCTGTCGAAATCCCCCACCCAGGCGCGTCTGCGCAAGCTGGAGGCCGACGGCGTGATCCAGGGCTACCGCGCGATCTTCGATCCCATAGCCTTGGGCCGCGACTACGTGGCCTTCGTGGAAGTCCGCCTGACCGACACCCGCGAGGCGGCCCTCGCCGCCTTCAACCGCGCCGTGCTGGAGATTCCCCAGATCGAGGAATGCCACATGATCGCGGGCAATTACGACTACCTTCTGAAGGTTCGCACCCACGGCATGAGCGACTACCGCGCCGTCCTGGCAGAACATATCTCGAAACTGCCGCACGTGGCGGGGACATCGACCTTCGTGGCGATGCAGGCGATCAAGGAAGACGGCGTCACCCCCGTGCCCCCCAGCGCCTGACGCGCGCGGGCCCGTGCCGCGGCCTAGAATGCCCCACGCCGCGAACGCCCCGCGCCCCGAGAGTCCCGGGCCCCGACGCATCGCGTGCTTGATGCGCGCGCGCGGGCGGCGTAGCACGGGGCCCGTGCCTCCGTGGTGGAATGGTAGACACCGGAGACTTAAAATCTTCTGACCCTATGGTCGTGCCGGTTCGAGTCCGGCCGGAGGCACCAATCGCGCACCCGCGACGATTCCGCGGGGTGCCTCAGAACCATTGCCCCGGTTCCATGAGCCCCAGGTTCAGCAACTGCAGCGAGTTCCACTGGAACGCCGTGGTGTTGTGCCAGCGGAAGCTGTGGATCGCGGGGGCGGAGCCCGGGTTGCGGCGCAGGGCCTTCGCGGTGCGGAACGAGGCGACGCAGGCGGTCAGGCTGTTGTGCCAGGGACAGGCGTAGGTGTTCAGCTCTGCCACGTTCGTCGTGTGATCGGGCTGCAGGCGCAGACCGGCGCTCGCGCGGAAGATCCCCACCCGGTCGATCCGACGGCGCGGGCGGGGGATATGTTCCTCGTAGCGCCAGCGCAGGCCGCCGAAGAAGTCGTACTGCCGGTCCAGATCGTTGTTCCAGGCATCCCGCCGCGCCAGCGCGTAATAGCCCGACCGGTCGAGGCAGGCGGTCTTAAGGCTGACGGCGCCGGGGTGGTCCGTCAGATCGGCGGCGTAGAGGTCCACGACGAAGGTCAGCACGCTTTCGCGCCGCTCCTCGGCCACGAAGGCGCACATCTCGCCGATGCTGCGGGTCTCGCAGAACGGGAAGTAGAGGTATTCGGCGTTGTAGCAGTAGTGGATCCAGCGCCCCGGGGCACGGTCGATCACGCCGTTGACGATCGTCGTCAGCGCGCCCTCTGCCAGCGTGTTGGCGTGCACCCGCACCACGCGGTCCGCAAGGTCGGGCGGCAGGACGATCTGCGGCAGACCGAAGGCGATCACGTTGGGAAAGCCGATCTTCAGCAGATGCCGCAGAGTGCTCTCGACCTCGACCGCGTCCTCCATCAGCACGAGCGCGATCGCGCCCTTGGGCAACGGGTCGATCCCGGTATCCAGGAAACCTTGCAGCGTATCGTGGATCATGGGGCGTCGTGTCCGGTGGCGGGGATGCGCGGGACCGTCCCCGAAATGCGCGCGCATTGCAAGGTGCGGGCGGGCAGGGTAGGGACCGGGGCGATCCCCAAACGCAGAGTGTTCCCGATGTCCGCACCCCGCAAGCTCTTCGTAAAGACCTACGGCTGCCAGATGAACGTCTACGACAGCGAACGCATGTCCGAGGCGTTGGGCGGCCAGGGGTACGTCACGACCGACCGGGCCGAGGACGCCGACATGATCCTGCTCAACACCTGCCACATCCGCGAGAAGGCGGCCGAGAAGGTCTACTCCGAGCTGGGCCGCCTGCGCCCGCTCAAGGACGCCAACCCCGACCTCAAGATCGGCGTCACCGGCTGCGTGGCCCAGGCCGAGGGGGAGGAGATCATGCGCCGTGCGCCGGTCGTGGACCTCGTGGTCGGCCCGCAAAGCTACCACCGCCTGCCCGCGATGGAGGATGCGGTGCGCAAGGGCGGGCGTGCGCTCGACACCGACTTTCCGCTCGACGACAAGTTCGACACGCTGAAGTCCCGGCCCAAGGCGCGCCGCGCGCCCTCGGCGTTCCTGACGGTGCAGGAAGGCTGCGACAAGTTCTGCGCCTTCTGCGTCGTCCCCTATACCCGCGGCGCCGAAGTGAGCCGCCCCGCCGACCGGGTCCTGCGCGAGGCGCGCGAACTGGTCGAGGCGGGCGTGGCCGAGCTCACGCTTCTGGGGCAGAACGTGAACGCCTACCACGGGCACCCGGGCGGCCTCGCCGGCCTGATCTGGGAGCTCAACGAGATCGAGGGGTTGGAGCGCATCCGCTTCACCACATCGCACCCCAACGACATGGACGACGCGCTGATCGAGGCGCACGGATCCTGCCCGAAGCTGATGCCCTACCTGCACCTGCCCGTGCAGTCGGGTTCGGACCGGATCCTCAAGGCGATGAACCGCAAGCATACGGCGGACGGCTACATCCGCCTGATCGAACGCATCCGCGCGGCGCGCCCCGACATTCTGCTGTCGGGCGATTTCATCGTGGGCTTCCCCGGCGAGACCGAGGCGGACTTCGAGGCCACGATGAACCTGATCCGCACGGTCGAATACGGGCAGGCCTATTCGTTCAAGTATTCCACCCGTCCGGGCACCCCCGCGGCAGAGAAGCCGCAACTGCCCGAGGACGTGATGAACGACCGCCTGCAGCGGCTCCAAACGCTTTTGACCGAGCAGCAGCAGCGCCTGCAGGCCGCGATGGTCGGGCGCGAGGTGGGCGTTCTCTTCGAAAAGCCGGGCCGGATCGAAGGGCAGATGATCGGCAAGTCCGACCACCTGCACGCCGTCTTCGCCGAAGCGCCCGCCTCTGTCCGCGGCCAGGTCCGCCGGGTGCGCATCGTCGAGGCGGGGCCGAACTCCCTGAAGGGAATCGTCCTGAACTGAACGCCACCGGTCGAGCCCGATCGTGGCCCCCCGTTCCCGCCCCGGCGACAACCGCGGTTCAGCGCGAGAGTGTTTCATCTGCGTGGACAATAGGTGCCTGTTTTTGCTCGCTTTGCCGCGCAGACTTGCTATCTAGGGTCACGTAGGTGTGTATTTAACCAGATAGCCGCCCTTCAGCGGTGACGCGTGACAAGGGGAAGTGTAGTGACGCAAGGACTTTCAACGATGGCCAAGGTGCTTTGTGCCGCCGCGATCGCGGTCGGCAGTTTTGCCGCGCCCGCCGCGGCGCAATCCCGGGGCGAGATCTACAAGCCGACGATCTGGATCGATCCCGATGGCTGCGAGCATTGGGCGATGGACGACGGGGCCGAAGGCTACATGTCGCCGCACCGCCGCCGCGACGGCACGCCGGTCTGCCACCGCTCCGAGATCTGCGGCGTGATCCCGACCGACACGCTCTTCGCGACCGACCGCTACCACATCAGCCCCGCCGCCCGCGCGCAGTTGCAGACCTTCTTCCGCAGCGCCAACGCCTTCGGTTTCATGATCTACGGTCACACCGACAGCCGCGCCTCGGATGAATACAACATCCGCCTGTCCAACAACCGCGCCGCCGCCGTGGCCGACGTGGCCCAGTCGATCGGCGCCCGCGTCGTGGACGTGAAGGGCTTCGGAGAGCGTCAGCCGAAAGCGACCAATTCCACCGCCGCCGGGATGCAGCAGAACCGCCGCGTCGAAGTCTACTGCATTCGCTGAGGAGAGCCTGACATGACCCCCGTGAAATTCCTCGGCCTCGCCGCCGTCGGCCTGACCCTCAGCGCCTGCGCCGAACTCGACCTCGCCGCCGTGCCCGGTGACAAGACCCGCGACCGCGGCATCAATTCGCACCACCTGTCGACCATGGTCGCCGGCATCTGGGTCGATCCCAACGGCTGCGACCACTGGATCATCGACGACGGCCTCGAAGGCTACATGTCCGAGCGGATGACCCCCGACGGACGCCCCGTCTGTTCCGGCGTGGCCCCGCCCGAGACGGTCGTCGGACCGTTCAAGGCAGGCTCTCGCGTGCCCGACCCGGTCCGGCCCTCGAACTACCGCTAGGCCGCGACCACGCGGACCCCATGATCCGAAAGCCGCAGACACGCTCTGCGGCTTTCGTGCTTTACGGGTTGTCATCTGCGGCGACGGTGCCACCTTAGGCATAGACATTTTGACCCGGAGACCTGATTGCCCACAGGCACGCTTCCCCCCGCAGATGCCGGCAGCCCGGACCACGTCCTGGAATTGCCCGACAACTTCCTGCTGATCGACCTGTGCGGTCAGTACGATCAGAACCTGACCGCCATCGAAAGTGCGCTCGGCGTGCAGATCCTGCGGCGCGGCAACCGGCTGGAGGTGCTGGGCGAGGACGCCGCCCGCGCCCAGGCGATCGAGGTGCTGCGCGGCCTCTACCAGCGGCTGGAGGCGGGCCGCACGCTGGAGCCCGGCGACATCGACCGCGCCCTGCGCATGGGCCCCGACGAGGGTGCCATCCAGCCCGGCGACCAGAAGGAACTCTTCAAGGGCGCCACCGGCGACCGGGTGGAGATCAAGACCCGCAAGAAACTGGTGGAGCCGCGCACCGACGCGCAAAAGGCTTACGTGCGCGCGCTGTTCGAGAACGAGCTCGCCTTCGGCATCGGCCCCGCGGGCACCGGCAAGACCTACCTCGCCGTGGCCGTCGCGGTGAACCACTTCATCCAGGGCAACGTCGACCGCATCATCCTCAGCCGCCCCGCCGTCGAGGCGGGCGAGAAGCTGGGCTATCTGCCCGGCGACATGAAGGACAAGGTCGATCCCTACATGCAGCCGCTCTACGACGCGCTCAACGACTTCTTCCCCGCCAAGCAGGTCGCCAAGCTGATCGAGGAGAAGCGGATCGAGATCGCGCCGCTCGCCTTCATGCGCGGCCGCACCCTGTCGCGCGCCGCCGTGGTGCTGGACGAGGCGCAGAATGCCACCACCATGCAGATGAAAATGTTCCTCACGCGCCTGGGCGAAGGCTCCCGCATGGTCGTGACCGGCGACCGCACCCAGATCGACCTGCCGCGCGGCGTGAACTCCGGCCTCTGGGACGCCGAACGCCTGCTCAAGAACATCCCCAAGATCAGCTTCAACTACTTCACCTCCAAGGACGTCGTGCGCCACCCGCTGGTCGCCGCGATCATCGAGGCCTACGAGGCCGATCAGACGTGACCCCGCAGATCGACGTGCTGGTCGAGGATCCGCGCTGGAATGCGCTGGATCTGCAGGCACTCGCCGGTCCGGCCTGTGCCGCCGCGCTGGCCGAGGTGGGCCTCGATCCGCGGGACTGGGAAATCAGCCTGCTCGCCTGCGACGACGCGCGCATCGCGACGCTCAACGGGGACTTCCGCGGCAAGCATGGCCCCACCAACGTGCTCTCCTGGCCATCGGACGACCGCGCGGCGGGGATCGACGGCGAAATGCCGCTGCCGCCGGAGCCGCCCGATCCCGAGCTCGGCGACATCGCGATCGCCTACGAGACCTGCGCGAGAGAGGCGCAAGAGGCGCGAAAACCGCTCGAACAGCACGTCACGCACCTGCTTGTGCACGCCACGCTGCATCTGCTGGGCTTCGATCACGAGCGCGACGCCGACGCCGCCTTGATGGAAGGCTTGGAACAGGGAATACTAGCCGCTATGGGACATCCCGACCCCTATGCCGACACGGGCACGGGGCAAACCTTGGCAGAGGACCGATGACCGACAGAGACTCCGGCGGCGACATACGCCCTGAGGACGACGCCGACGACGACAGTCGCGGCTTCTTCGCGCGCCTGTTCGAGGCGCTTTCCCCCAACGACGACACCCGCGACCTCACCCCCGAGGCGTTGCGCGCCACCGGGGCCGCCGCCCCCATGCTGGGGATGCTGAACCTGCGCCGGATGAAGGTCGAGGACGTCTCGGTTCCCAAGGCCGACATCGTGGCAAGCCCGGTCACCGCCTCCAAGGACGAACTGGTCGAGGTCTTCCGCGAAAGCGGTCTCACCCGCCTGCCGGTCTTCGACGGCACGCTGGATACGCCGATGGGCTTCGTGAACCTCAAGGACTTCGCGCTGAAGTACGGCTTCAACGGCGACGCGACAGCCTTCGACATGCGCGCGCTGCTGCGGCCCTTGCTCTACGTGCCGCCGTCGATGGCGCTGGGGATTTTGCTGGCCAAGATGCAGAACGAGCGGATCCACATGGCGCTGGTGATCGACGAATACGGCGGGACCGACGGCCTCGTGACGATCGAGGACCTGATCGAACAGGTGGTCGGCGCGATCGAGGACGAACACGACGTCGAGGAGGTCCAGAACTGGACCGAGGAGGCGCCCGGCGTCTACATCGTGCAGGCCAAGACCGCCCTCGAGGAGTTCGAGGCCGAGATCGGCATGAACCTCACCGCCCACGAGGAGATCGACGAGGAGGAGATCGACAGCCTGGGCGGTCTGGTCTTCATGCTCACCGGCCATGTTCCCGTGCGCGGCGAGGTCATCCAGCACCCCGACGGCCCGGAGTTCGAGGTCGTCGACGCCGATCCCCGCCGCATCAAGCGGCTGCGCGTGCGCATGCCGCAGGACTGAACGGCGTGACGCCCGTGGGTTCTGGCCGGGTCTGGGCCCGGCACCGGGTCGCGCGTCTGGCGATCTTCGCGGCCCTGGGCGTCTTCACGGCCCTTGGGCAGGCCCCCATCGACGCCTGGCCCCTGGCCTGGATCGGCTGGGCAGTGGCCCTGGGGCTGCTGGCCTCGGCCCCCGGCATGGCGGCGCTCGCGACGGGCACGCTTGTGTTCGGTCTGGGCTACTTCGGCTTCACCCTGCGCTGGCTGGTGGAGCCGTTCCTGGTCGATGCCGCAACCTGGGGCTGGGCCGCGCCCTTCGGCGTCAGCCTGATGGCCTTGCGCGAAACGCTCTTCTGGGTGGCCGGCGTGCTGGTCGCGCGCGTGCTGGCACCGGGGCGGCTGTCGGGCCTGGTCCTCGCGCTGACCCTGGCCGAGGCGCTGCGCGGCTACCTCTTCACCGGGTTCCCCTGGGGCCTCATCGGCCACGCGCTGATCCCCAGCCAGTTGCTGCATCTCGCGGCCTTCGGCGGCCCGCACCTTCTGACACTGGTGCTGCTGACCTGCGCCGCGGGGGCCGTCCTTCTGGCACGCCGCCGCTGGATCGGTGCTCTGCCGATCCTCGCCGCCGGTGTCGCGATGCCGCTTCTAAACCAGGGTACGGCGCCGGCGCCGGATCCCGACGCCCCCGTCATCCGCATCGTCCAGCCCAATGCCCCGCAGGACGAAAAGTGGGACCCCGCGCAGAACGCCATGTTCTTCTGGCGCATGGTGGAGTTCACCCAGGCCGAACCGCGCGCCGACCTCGTGGTCTGGCCCGAAACCGCGATCCCCGTGCGGCTCGACTACGCGCAGCCCGAGCTCGACATCGTCGCAGACGCGGCAGGCGGCACGCCGGTGGTCACCGGCATCAACCGCGCGGTGGAGGGTGAATACTTCAACAGCCTGATCGTACTGGGCCGGGGTGGCGCGGTCAGGGACGTCTACGACAAGGCCCACCTCGTGCCCTTCGGCGAATACGTCCCCTTCGGAGACCTGCTGAAATCCATGGGCGTGCGGGGGCTGGCGCCCTCGGACGGCGGAGGTTTCGCCAAGGGCGCGCCGGGGCGCGGGCTGGTGGATCTGCCCGGAGTGGGTCTCGCCCGCGCGCTGATCTGCTACGAGGGCATCTTCGCCGAGGAAATCACGCTGCCCGGCCCGCGCCCGCGGCTCTTGCTAATGATCACCAACGACGCCTGGTTCGGCAAGGCGGCGGGCCCCCAGCAGCACCTGGCCCAGGCGCGCCTGCGCGCGGTGGAGCAGGGGCTGCCCATGGTCCGCTCGGCCAACACCGGCATCAGCGCGATGATCGACGGGCGCGGCCGAGTGATCCAGAGCATCCCGCTGGGGCAGGCCGGCGCCCGCGACGTGGCCCTGCCGCAGGCGCTGCCGCCGACGCTCTACACCAAAGCGGGCGACTGGCCGGTGCTGATCCTCGTGGTCGCGGGGCTGGCGGGGCTGGGGGCGCTCCGGTGGCGCGCCGGCGCTTTGCGGCTTGACCGTCCGGGTGCGACTCCGTAGCCAGCTGCGATCGGCCCCGCCAACGGCTTCCTGACGGCGCGGCGACGTTTGCATCGGAGCATTTCATGGCACGCCAGGACTACATCTTCACCTCGGAATCCGTTTCCGAAGGGCACCCCGACAAGGTCTGCGACCGCATCTCGGACGCGGTGCTCGACGCCTTCATCGGCCAGGAGCCAGAGGCGCGCGTCGCCTGCGAGACCTTCGCCACCACCAATCGCGTCGTCATCGGCGGAGAGGTCGGGCTTGCCGACAAGACCAAGCTGAAGGACTACCTCGCCGCCGTGCCCGAGATCGCGCGCGCCTGCGTCAAGGACATCGGCTACGAACAGGACGAGTTCCACCACGAGACGGTGCAGATCGACAACCTCCTGCACCCGCAGTCCGCGCATATCGCGCAAGGCGTCGATGCGGGCTCCAACAAGGAGGAAGGCGCGGGCGACCAGGGGATCATGTTCGGCTACGCCTGCACCGAGACGCCCGACCTCATGCCCGCCCCGATCCAGTACGCCCATGCGATCCTGCGCCGCCTGGCGGAAGCGCGCAAATCCGGGGCGGAGCCGCTCCTGCGCCCCGACGCCAAGACCCAGATCAGCCTGCGCTACGTGGATCGCAAGCCGGTGGAGGCGACCCAGATCGTCCTGTCCACGCAGCACGAATCGCAAATGCAATCGCAATCCGACATCCGCGCCATCGTCGAACCCTACATCCGCGAAACGCTGCCCGACGGGCTGATCACCGACAAGACCGAATGGTGGGTGAACCCGACGGGCACCTTCGTGATCGGCGGCCCCGACGGGGACGCAGGCCTCACGGGGCGCAAGATCATCGTCGACACCTACGGCGGGGCGGCGCCCCATGGCGGCGGTGCCTTCTCGGGCAAGGATCCGACCAAGGTCGACCGCTCCGCGGCCTATGCCGCGCGGTATCTGGCCAAGAACATCGTCGCCGCGGGGCTCGCCACCCGCTGCACGCTGCAGTTGAGCTACGCCATCGGCATCGCCCGTCCCTTGTCGATCTACGTCGACCTGCACGACACCGGAGAGGTCGATCCCGCCGCCATCGAGCGGATCATCCCCGACGTCATGAACCTGACGCCGCAGGGCATCCGCACGCATCTGGGCCTCAACCGCGCGATCTACGCGCGCACGGCGGCTTACGGCCACTTCGGCCGCGCACCGGAGGCCGACGGCGGGTTCTCGTGGGAGCGCACCGATCTGGCCGAGGCACTGCGAAGCGCGCTTTCGTGAGGCGGGCGGGGGCGGACCGTCACCCGCCCCCGTGCCACCGCGCACCTGGGACTGCCAAGCGAAGTCCGACCTCACCGTCTCGCGCGTCCCCTGCTTCTTCTGGCCAAAAATATCCGCCCCGCCGACGAGGCGTCCTGCATCCTCCGCCCGCCGACGGCTTGCAATGGCACGTCCCCGTGACCGCTCTCCCCTTTTCGTGGCACAGCCCTAGGTCCTGCCGGGAACCCAAACCTCGAAAGGACTTGCCATGAGACGTCTCACGCTTTCCGCCATCGCGGCCCTGACCGCCACCACCGCCACCGCCGAGATCGTCGGCGAATACCACAGCTACACCGTGGGCGACGAAAGCTTCGAAGGCTACGTCGCCACCAACACCGACCTCAACACACCGCTGGGCACGGTGCTGATCGTCCACGACTGGGACGGCATGACCGAATACGAGGAACGCCGGGCCGAGATGCTGGCCGAACTGGGCTACACCGCCTTCGCCATCGACGTCTATGGCGCCGACACCGACCCGCAGGGGACCGAGGACTACCAGGCGCTGTCCGGCGCGCTCTACGAGGACCGCGATCTTTTCCGGACCCGCCTGATGGGCTCGATCGAGGAGGCCGCCAACATCACCGGCGCGACCGACAACATCGTGATGCAGGGCTACTGCTTCGGCGGGGCGGCCGTGCTGGAAGCCGCTCGGGCCGGGGCCGACCTCGACGGGTTCGTCAGCTTCCACGGCAGCCTCGATCTGCCGGAGGGGCAGGATTACGCCTCCGTGACCGCACCGATCATGGTGTTCCACGGCTCCGCCGACCCGGTCTCGGGCATGGATGCGCTGGGCACGCTTCTGTCCGATCTGCAGGAGGCGGGCGTCGAGCACGGGGCGCAGGTCTTCGGCGGCGCGCGCCACAGCTTCACGGTCTACGGCTCGGACGATTACGACCTGGAGGCCGACCGCGGGTCCTGGGACGGGCTGCAGACCTTCCTCGAAGAGACACTGTAACCGGGCCACCTCCCACTTGCAGAGCCCCGTGCCGCCCGCTTGCGCGGCACGGGGCGTTTCGGTAAGGCGCGGGCCATGACCGACAGACACCCCTCCGGCGCGCCCTGGCGCAACTTCTACGGCCGTTTCAAGGGCAAGACGATCCGCGCGAGCCAGAAGGACTACCTCGACAACGACCTCGAGGCGCTCTCTCCCGGACCCATCGGCTGGGACGTGAATCCCGACCGCAAGCCCCTCGACCTGAGCACCGTCTTCGGTGCCAAGGACGTCTGGCTGGAGATCGGCTTCGGCGGTGGCGAACACCTGCTGGGCATGGCCGAAGCGAACCCCCATATCGGCCTGATCGGCTGCGAGCCCTTCATCAACGGCGTGGCGATGCTCCTGGGCAAGGTGCGCCGGAGCGCGGTGGAGAACCTCAGGATCCACCCCGGCGACGTGCGCGACCTCTTCGACGTGCTGCCTGCCGCGAGCCTGTCCAAGGCGTTCCTGAACTACCCCGACCCCTGGCCCAAGGCGCGGCACCATCGCAGGCGCTTCGTGACGCCGGAGCACCTGCTGCCGCTGGCGCGCGCGATGAAACCGGGGGCGGAGTTCCGGGTCGCCACTGACATCCCCGACTACGTGCGCCAGACGCTGGAAGAGGTCCCGCCCGCGGGCTTTATCCGCGACGAGAGCGCGACCGCCGACATCCACACGCCCTGGGCGGACTGGATCTCCACCCGCTACGAACAGAAGGCCTTGCGCGAAGGGCGCAAGCCGCATTACCTGACCTTCCGGCGGAACGGGGACGACGCTGCCGTCGCCTGACGGCGCCGGAACGCCCCGCCCACCGTCCCCTGGCGCTTCACTGAGGGTTCGGCGCCGCTTGCAGGCGCGGGATCTGGATATTTACAGCCAGAAGAAGCGAGGGACGGCACTTCGCGTCTTTCCCTGTGACCGTGTCGGATCAATGACGAGGCGGTCTCGCGGCCTTCGGCGATGGGCGATGGACCCTGCGGCGCGCTTGGGCTAATCGGGGAGCGTCCCAGACCAGAGGTTTCCCATGTCCGGCCACGGCACCCCGATCCCGATGACCTCGCGCCGCTGCGGCCCGCTTGCAGGCACGGCGCAGGTGCCGGGCGACAAGTCGATTTCCCACCGCAGCCTGATCCTGGGCGCGATGTGCGTCGGCACCACGCGGATCACCGGCCTGCTGGAAGGCGATGACGTGCTGGACACCGCGCGGGCCATGCGCGCCTTCGGCGCGCGCGTCACCGATCACGGCGACGGGGCCTGGTCGGTGGAGGGCGTGGGGGTCGGCGGCTTCGCCGAACCCGACCGGGTGATCGACTGCGGCAATTCCGGCACCGGGGTGCGGCTCATCATGGGGGCCATGGCGACCGCGCCGATCACCGCGACCTTCACCGGGGATGCCTCGCTCAACGCGCGACCCATGGGGCGCGTCACCGATCCGCTGGCGCTCTTCGGGGCGCGGGCCACGGGCCGGGCAGGGGGGCGCCTGCCGCTCACGATCGAGGGCGCCCGCGATCCCCTTCCGGTGCAGTACACCGTGCCGGTCCCCTCCGCGCAGGTGAAATCCGCCGTCCTGCTCGCCGCCCTCGGCGCACCGGGAGAGACGATCGTCATCGAGCGCGAGCCGACCCGGGATCACACCGAACGGATGCTGGCGGGCTTCGGCGCGGAGATCGAGGTCGAGGACACCGACGAAGGCCGCATCATCACCCTGCAGGGCCAGCCCGAGTTGCAGCCGCAGGACATCGCCGTGCCGCGCGATCCCAGTTCCGCGGCCTTCCCGGTCTGTGCCGCTTTGATCGTGCCGGGCTCTGACGTGCTGGTGCCGGGCATCGGGTTGAACCCGACGCGCGCGGGGCTCTTCACTACCCTGCGCGAGATGGGCGCGGACCTGACCTACGAGAACGAGCGCGAAGAAGGCGGCGAACCGGTGGCCGATCTGCGCGCGCGCCACTCGCCAGACATGACCGGCATCCGCGTCCCGCCCGAGCGGGCGGCGAGCATGATCGACGAATACCCGGTCCTTTCGGTCGTGGCCGCCTTCGCGCGCGGCACCACGGACATGCCGGGGGTGAAGGAGCTTCGGGTCAAGGAAAGCGACCGGATCGACGCCATGGCGCAGGGCCTGCGCGCCTGCGGCGTCGCGGTTGAGGACGGCCCCGACTGGTGGCGCGTCGAAGGCACGGGCGCCGTGCCGGGCGGGGCCACCGTCGAAAGCCGGCTCGATCACCGCATCGCCATGGCCTTCATGGTGCTCGGCATGGCCAGCGAGACGCCGGTAACGGTCGACGACGGGCGCCCCATCACGACCTCCTTCCCGATCTTCGAGACGCTCATGGGCGATCTGGGCGCGCAACTGGAACGGGGGGCGCCCGCATGAAGGCCACGATCGCCGTCGACGGTCCCGCCGCCGCGGGCAAGGGCACGCTGTCCAAGGCGCTGGCGCGCTATTTCGGCTTCGCGCATCTCGACACGGGGCTGCTCTACCGCGCCGTCGGTGCCGGGGTCCTCGCCGGCGGGGAGGCGCTCGACATCGCGCGCACCCTGGCGCCCGAGGCGTTGGAGAATCCCGACCTGCGCACCCAAGCCGTGGCGGAAGCCGCAAGCCAGGCCGCGGTCGATCCGGCCGTGCGCGAGGCGCTCGTGGCCTTCCAGCGCGGCTTTGCCCGGCGCGAGGGCGGGGCGGTGCTCGACGGGCGCGACATCGGGACGGTGATCTGCCCCGACGCCGAGGTGAAGCTCTTCGTGACCGCCAGCGCCGAGACGCGGGCCGAGCGGCGCTACCTCGAACTGGTCGCCGCAGGCCAGGCCGCCGACCGCGCCGCGATCCTCGACGAGGTGCGCGCCCGTGACGAACGCGATGCCTCCCGCGCGACGGCGCCGCTCAGGGCGGCCTCCGACGCGGTGACCATCGACACCTCCGACCTGACGGCGGAAGAGGCGCAGGCCCAGGCCATCGCCATCGTCACCCGCGCGCTGGCCTGACCCTTCACATCGCCGCACAGCACCCTGTGCACCTGCGCCGCTTTCGGCGACGCCCGCGGTGTCTATCTGGGACGCATCGCCGCGCCCTGTGGGCCGGCCTCTACGTTCAAGGATACCCCCATGCTGACCGACCTGCTCAACTGGCGTTACGCCACCAAGAAGATGGACGCCACGAAATCCGTGCCCGAGGACAAGGTCCAGCGGATCCTCGACGCGATCCACCTCGCGCCGACCTCCAGCGGTCTGCAGCCGTTCGAGGTGCTGGTCATCACCAACCCCGAGACGCGCGCCAAGCTGGCCGAGGCCGCTTTCGACCAGCAGCAACTGGTGGACGGCAGTCATCTTCTGGTCTTCGCCGCCTGGGATACTTACACCGACGACCGCATCGACCTCGTGCGAGACGAGACCGGGCAGGCGCGCGGCGGCGTCACCGACCAGCTGCGCGACTACTACCACAAGCTCAAGGGCATGTACGTGGGCCGCGAGGACGACGTGAACTTCCAGCACGCCGCCCGGCAGGTCTACATCGCGCTTGGCGTGGCGTTGGTCGCCGCGGCCGAGGAACAGGTCGACAGCACCCCGATGGAAGGTTTCGACCCCGACACCGTGGACGAGATCCTGGGCCTGCGCGACCGCGGTCTGCGCTCGGTCTGCCTGCTGCCCCTGGGGTACCGGGCCGCCGAAGGCGACTGGCTCAAGGATCAGGCCAAGGTGCGCCGCGACCGCGAACGCCTCTTCTCGCGCGTCGACTGATCCACTGGCGCGCCGCGCGGAACCCTGCCGCGCGACCGCCCTCGGGTCCGTCGGGGCTTGCGGCACGGCCGTCCGCAGGCTATGGAAACCGCGCTGAAGCATCGAGACAGGTGCGCGCGTGAGACTCGAGCAGGGTCGGTTTGGTGCCGACCCTGTTATTTCATGTTCGCCTCGGGAGTTTGGCCAAACCGCAATCCAAAGACCGGCGGAGACAACCGTTCGGCCCGCATAAAACGTCAGATTAGGAAAACAGCGCCACATGGCAAGCAACACAAGCATGGAAGAATTCGAAGCCCTGTTGAACGAGAGCTTCGAGATCGACACCCCCTCCGAGGGGTCGGTCGTCAAGGGCAAGGTCATCGCGATCGAGGCGGGCCAGGCCATCATCGACGTAGGCTACAAGATGGAAGGCCGCGTCGACGTCAAGGAATTTGCCGAGCCCGGCGAAGAGCCGACCCTCGCCGTGGGCGACGAGGTCGAAGTCTTCCTGCGCCAGGTCGAGAACGCCCGTGGCGAAGCCGTCATCAGCCGTGAAATGGCGCGCCGCGAGGAAGCCTGGGACCGCCTGGAAAAAGCCTACGCCGACGAAGAGCGTGTCGACGGTGCGATCTTCGGCCGCGTGAAGGGCGGCTTCACCGTGGATCTGGGCGGCGCCGTGGCGTTCCTGCCCGGCTCCCAGGTCGACGTGCGCCCCGTGCGCGACGCGGGCCCGCTGATGGGTCTCAAGCAGCCGTTCCAGATCCTCAAGATGGACCGCCGCCGGGGCAACATCGTCGTTTCCCGCCGTGCCATCCTCGAAGAATCCCGTGCCGAGCAGCGCGCCGAAGTCATCGGCAACCTGCACGAAGGCCAGGAAGTCGACGGCGTGGTCAAGAACATCACCGAATACGGGGCCTTCGTGGACCTCGGCGGTGTCGACGGCCTGCTGCACGTGACCGACATGGCGTGGCGCCGTGTGAACCACCCCTCCGAGATCCTCTCCATCGGCGAGACGATCAAGGTGCAGGTCATCAAGATCAACAAGGAAACCCACCGCATCAGCCTGGGCATGAAGCAGCTCCAGGACGATCCCTGGGATGCCGTCGAAGCCAAGTACACGCTCGATTCCGTGCACTCCGGCCGCGTGACCAACATCACCGACTACGGCGCCTTCGTGGAGCTGGAGCCGGGCGTCGAAGGTCTGGTCCACGTGTCCGAGATGTCCTGGACCAAGAAGAACGTGCACCCCGGCAAGATCGTCTCGACCTCCCAGGAAGTCGAAGTGATGGTGCTGGAAATCGACAGCGCCAAGCGCCGCGTGTCCCTGGGCCTCAAGCAGACCCAGCGCAACCCGTGGGAAGTCTTTGCCGAAACCCACCCCGAGGGGACCGAGGTCGAAGGCGAGGTCAAGAACATCACCGAGTTCGGTCTGTTCGTGGGCCTGCCCGGCGACATCGACGGCATGGTGCACCTCTCCGACCTGACCTGGGAAGGCCGTGGCGAGGACGTCATCGGCGATTTCCGCAAGGGCGACGTGGTCAAGGCCAAGGTCTCCGAGGTCGACGTCGAGAAGGAGCGCATCTCGCTCTCGATCAAGGCGATGGACGGCGATCCCTTCGCGGAAGCCATCGGCGGCGTGAAGCGCGGCTCGATCATCACCGTCGAGGTCACCAAGATCGAGGACGGCGGCATCGAGGTGGACTACGAGGGCATGAAATCCTTCATCCGTCGCTCCGACCTGTCCCGCGACCGTTCCGAGCAGCGCCCCGAGCGTTTCGGCGTGGGCGACAAGGTCGACGTGCGTGTGACCAACGTCGACTCCAAGACCCGCAAGCTGGGCCTGTCGATCAAGGCACGCGAGATCGCCGAAGAGAAAGAGGCCGTCGAACAGTTCGGCTCCTCCGATTCGGGTGCCTCGCTGGGCGACATCCTTGGCGCGGCTCTCAAGGGCGGCGACGAGTAAACGCCACCTTTGGCCGACCCGTGAACGAGGCCCCGCCGGAGAGATCCGGCGGGGCTTTCGCGTGCCCCGGGCGCTATCGTCTGGATTGTGTCGATTTCGCCGTATTTGCCACGAAGTTGTCCGAATTCGACTGATCTGATAGGCGGGATTTTTCGCACTATGCGCGAATATGGACGCTCCGCGGTTGTGAACGCTTTCGTGAACGGGCTAATCTGCGGGTGTTCGACCGCGCACCATAAGATTCACTGGAGCAGCACCTCGGAGGGTTGAGATGATTCGTTCGGAACTTGTGCAGAAGATCGCGGACGAGAATCCCCACCTCTACCAGCGTGACGTCGAGAAGATCGTCTCGACCATCTTCGACCAGATCACCGAGGCGCTCGTGCGCGGCGACCGTGTCGAGTTGCGCGGCTTCGGTGCCTTTTCGGTCAAGAAGCGCGACGGTCGCATCGGACGGAACCCCCGCACCGGCGAAGCGGTTGAAGTCGAAGAGAAACACGTGCCATTCTTCAAGACGGGCAAGCTGTTGCGCGACCGGCTGAACGGGGGCTGATCCCCGCTTCGGCGTCTGAATAGGGGATCGACCATGCATACTTTGAAATACGTCTTCTGGGCGATCGTGGCCTTCGTGCTGATCCTCGTGGGCCTGGCCAATCGCGACGCCACCACCTTGCAGGCGATGCCCGATCCTTTCGCCAACCTGCTCGGCATCTCCCCCAACGTGACGCTGCCGCTCTTCGTGGTGCTCTTCGTCTTCCTGGGCATCGGCCTGCTGATCGGACTGGTCTGGGAATGGCTCCGCGAATACCCCGAGCGGGTCGAGTCGCGCCGCCGCGAGAAGGAGCTGGAGCGGCTGCGTGACGAGCTTGCTCGGCTGCGCGCCACCTCCGGCGACCAGAAGACCGGCGACGACGTGATCGCGCTGCTCGACCAGCCACGCCGGGTCGGCTGAGGTGACCCGCATCAAGATCTGCGGACTGCGGTCCGCCCGGGACGTGGCCGCCGCGGTGGCCAGCGGCGCCGACGACATCGGGCTGGTCTTCTTCCCCAAGTCCCCGCGCCACCTGACCCTGGACGAGGCCGCCGAACTGGCGCTCGCCGTGCCGCTTGGGGTGCGCAAGGTCGGCCTCGTGGTCGACATGGAGGACGAGGCGCTCGACGAGCTCATCGCCCGGGTGCCCCTCGACATGCTGCAACTCCACGGCAAGGAAACGCCCGAGCGTGTGGCCGAAATTCGCGAGCGCACGGGCGTCGCGGTGATGAAGGCCATCGGCGTCTCCACGGCAGAGGACCTCGACGGGATCGACGCCTACGAGGCGGTCTGCGAACAGATCCTGATCGACGCCAAGGCGCCCAAGGGATCGGATCTGCCGGGCGGCAACGGCGAGACCTTCGACTGGACGATCCTGGAAGGTCGCGCCTTCAGCGTGCCATGGATGCTGGCTGGCGGCCTGCGCCCGTCTAACGTGGCCGATGCGATCGCCATCACCGGCGCGCCCATGGTCGATGTCTCCTCGGGCGTCGAGCGGCGGCCCGGCGACAAGGATCCCGACGCCATCGCGGATTTCTGTCAAGCGGTACGCGGCGCCTGATCTTGCCGCGCGGCCCGCGCCGCGTTACTGCTGATCCGTCACGAACGGGGGGTGCGCCATGCCGGACGATCTTTTCAACAGCTTCATGAACGGCCCCGATGAGAATGGCCGCTTCGGCGATTTCGGCGGGCGGTTCGTCTCGGAAACGCTGATGCCGCTGATCCTCGACCTCGAGGCGCAGTACGAGCATGCCAAGACCGACGACAGCTTCTGGGCCGAGATGCACGATCTGTGGACCCATTACGTCGGTCGGCCCAGCCCGCTTTACTTTGCCGAACGGCTTACCGACCATCTGGGCGGGGCCAAGATCTACCTCAAGCGCGACGAGCTCAATCACACCGGCGCGCACAAGATCAACAACGTGCTGGGCCAGATCATCCTGGCCCGCCGCATGGGCAAGACCCGCATCATCGCCGAAACCGGCGCGGGCCAGCACGGCGTGGCCACCGCTACCGTCTGTGCGAAGTTCGGCCTGAAGTGCGTCGTCTACATGGGCGCCCACGACGTCGAGCGTCAGGCGCCCAACGTCTTCCGCATGCGCCTTCTGGGGGCGGATGTCGTTCCCGTCACCTCCGGCCGGGGCACGCTGAAGGACGCGATGAACGACGCGCTGCGCGACTGGGTGACCAACGTGCGCGACACCTTCTACTGCATCGGCACCGTGGCAGGCCCGCATCCCTATCCGGCCATGGTCCGCGATTTCCAGGCCATCATCGGCAAGGAGACGCGCGAACAGATGCAGGCCGCAGAGGGGCGTCTGCCCGACACGCTGATCGCCGCGATCGGCGGCGGGTCCAACGCCATGGGGCTCTTCTACCCGTTCCTCGACGACAAGGAAGTCAACATCATCGGGGTGGAGGCCGGCGGCAAGGGCGTGTCGGAGAAGATGGAGCACTGCGCCTCGCTCACCGGCGGGCGTCCGGGCGTGCTGCATGGCAACCGGACCTACCTGCTGCAGGACGACGACGGGCAGATCCTGGAAGGTTTTTCGATCTCCGCCGGGCTCGACTACCCCGGCATCGGACCGGAGCACGCCTGGCTGCACGAGATCGGCCGCGCGCAATACGTGGCGATCACCGACGCCGAGGCGCTGGAGGCATTCCAGCTGTGCTGCGCCAAGGAAGGGATCATTCCCGCGCTGGAGCCGTCCCACGCGCTGGCCCACGTCATGAAGATCGCGCCGAAACTGCCCAAGGATCACCTGCTGGTGATGAACATGTGCGGACGCGGCGACAAGGACATCTTCACCGTGGCCCAGCACCTGGGCTTCGACATCGAGGCGGGCAAGTAAGCCCTCTGCCTCATCCCTCCGGGGGTGGTGGGGTGCGCCGCAGGTCCAGCACGTCGAAGACCGATTCCAGCGCGGGGTCCGGCATCAGGATGCGCGCGCGGTCCGGTCCGGTCTGCTCCACCACGCCGACCACGGGCCAGAGCGTGCCGTCGGTCTCGAACTCCATCGGCAGGTCGTCGTAGGCCACGGGCGCGCGATCGTCGACGTAGCCCGTTCCGAGCAGGACCATCCCCTCGGGCCGCAGGGTGATCCGGCCCGTCATGCGTTGCGACCCGGTCGTCTTTTCCAGCACGAAGCCATCCTCGTCGGCGGTGATCCGGCAGTCGAAGGGCGCATAGACCACCAGGGGGGAAATGCCGCCGAGGTTCAGCATCCGGCAAGACCAGTCGCCCGCCAGCGTGGTCTCGATCGGGGCCACGGGTGTGCCCGCCATGACCTCCTGCAGGTGATCGACGTCACCGCGAGAGCCGCCGGCCAGCGCCTGCAGGAACCCCGCGCCGGCGCTCGACGACAGCACCTGCAACCGCTCCGCATCCTCGGGCCGGATCAGCGTCTGCGCCTGCGCCGCTCCGGCCAGCAGGACCAGCGCCGCCGCGAAGGCCCGCCTCATTCCAGCGTTCCGTACTGGCGCAAGACCTCGACCGGCACGATGTCCGTGGCGCGCACGTGGGTGGCTTCCAGATCGACTTGCGGCGCACATCCTTCGTCGTGCGCCTGCAGGAACCGGCTGGCGCACAGGCACCACCGGTCCCCGGGCTTGAGACCGTCGAACCCGTACTCGGGGCGCGGCGTGGACAGATCGTTACCCACGTATTTCGAGAAGGCCAGGAACTCTGCCGTCAGTACCGCGCAGACGGTATGGCTGCCGCTGTCCTCGGCACAGGTGTCGCAGGCGCCGTTGCGAAAGAAGCCGGTCAGGGGCGCGGTGGAGCAGGGCTTCAGCGGCCCGCCCATGACGTTGAACGATGGGTCTTTTTCCATACCCTTCAGTTAGGGCGCGGGGCAGGCGCCGTCCAGTTTATCCATCGGCCGTGGAAATCGGCCCGCCCCAGCGCAATCGTCAGATCCCCGGGCCAGAGCCGCAGCGTCAGGGCGGCCCCGGGGCCGGTGTCGTCGGCTTCCATCCCGAACCAAGCCAGCGGCGCGTCCTTCGTCGCCGATGCCCCTGCGGCCTCGATCAGCGCGCGGCCCCGGTCCTGCAGGGGGCGCGGGAAGTACTGCCAGGCCACCGTGTGATAGATCAGGTGCATCTGCCCGGGCACATGGTCCAGCCGCGGGGCCAGCCAGTCGATGGCATCCGCCCGGTCTGGGGCCTGTCCCGCCACCGCGATGGCCGCGCGCGTGTTGGCCAGCCGCTCCGGCTGGTCCGGCCAGAGGTAGGCCTGCAGACGCAGCGCGTCGCCCGCGTCGTTGGGATCGAGCGGGCGCAGGTCGACGCCCCGCCTCGCGGCCACGATGGGCTGTGCCTCGGGCGGCAAGGCGCCCTCCCAGTCCGGGGTGAGCGTCAGGGCGGGCTCATCCGGCCCGCGCGCCCCACCCGGCAGCGCCAGCGCGTAGCGATCCCACATCAGGTTCAGCCCACCGCTGGCCCCCAGTTCCGAGGTCCGCAAGGGCAGGGGGGACCACGCCGCCAGCCAATGCGCCGCGGCGATGATCGCGGCGGAGCGCCGGACCTCGTTCGTCTGCGGCGGGCTGTCGAGGAAGGCGCAGATCCAGTCTTCCCGCGCCACGAGACGGTCGCAGACCGCCTCCCAAAGAAGCTTTTCCGCGCAGTCCCGCGGCGGATAGACCGCGCCCAGCACGCGATCCCCCTCCAGCCGCAGCGCATGCAAGGCACCCGCCAAGCGCAGCGGTACCGAATCGACCTGGGAGGAGATATCCCCCGGCCAGCCGAACACCCGGTCGCGCACCGCGCCCGCGGGCCAGTCGCGCGTGGCGAAGAGCGTGCAGAGCCGCGCCATGAAGGGCGATCCCAGGTCCGCGCAGGACCTCGCCTGGTCGGCGAAGGCCGCGCGCACCTTGTCGGGCGTCACTTGAAGCGGTCCATCAGCTTCTGCATGGGCGAGCGCGCGTCCTCCGGCTCGGGCGCGGGGGCCGCCGGTTTCGGCTTCGGCGCCGTGGTCGAGGACCGCGCCGGGGCCACCCGTTGCGCCACAGCGTTGAGGAACCGGTCGCCGTGGCCCGCCACCAGCTCCGCGATCCCGTCGGAAACCCCGCGCAGCACGTCGTCCAGCCAGTCCTGGTCGGCCTTGGCGAAGTCGTGCAGCACGTAACCCGCGACCCGGTCCTTGTGGCCGGGGTGGCCGATGCCCAGCCGCACCCGGTCGTAGTCCGCGCCGATATGCGCGTGGATCGACCGCAAGCCGTTGTGGCCCGCGTGCCCGCCGCCGGTCTTCAGCCGCACCTTGCCGGGGGCGAGGTCCAGCTCGTCGTGGAAGACCACCACCTCCGCGGGATCGAGCTTGTGGAAATCCACCGCGGCGCGCACCGCGCGGCCCGATTCGTTCATGAAGGTGCCGGGCTTGAGCAGGACCACCTTGTCGGGACCCAGCCGCCCCTCTGCGATCTCTCCCTGGAACTTCGCGCGCCACGGCCCGAAGCCGTGGTCGCCTGCGATCCGGTCGAGCGCCATGAACCCGATGTTGTGTCGATGGCCCGCGTATTGCGCGCCGGGATTGCCGAGGCCGGTGATCAGTTTCATGGACCCACGTTACCCGCAGCCCGCGCGATCGGAAAGGGCACCCGATGCAAAACGGGGCCCCGAAGGGCCCCGCTGCGTGTCGTCTTGGGATCGATCACTCGTCGGCTTCTTCGCCGTCGGGCGGGCCCATCTCGGTGGTCGGGACCTCGTCGGCGTCGACCTCGGCGCCCTCGTCCTCGTCGTCCGCCGTCAGTGCGCGCGGCGCCATGACGTTGGCGATGACGAAGTCACGGTCGTTGATGACCGGGGTGGCGCCCTCGGGCAGGGTGATGTCCGAGATGTGGATCGTGTCGCCGATCTCGGTGGCGGAGAGATCCACGGTCAGGTGGTCGGGAATGTCGCCCGCCAGCACGTCCATCTCGACCTCGTTGCGCACGACCGTCAGCGCACCGCCGGCACGCAGGCCGGGGCATTCCTCTTCACCGACGAACTCGACGGGGATGAAGATGTTGACGCGGGACGTCCGCTTGAGGCGCATCAGGTCGATATGCGTCGGCAGGTCCTTGACCACGTCGCGCTGGATGCCGCGGCAGATGACGCGCACATCGTCGTGGCCGTCGAGCTTGAGGTTGAACAGCGTCGACATGAAGCGGCCCTTGCGCAGGCGCGTCAGCAGCTTGTTGAAGTCGAGGTTGATCGCAACCGGGTCGGCGCCGCCGCCGTAGACGATTCCGGGAACTTTTCCGTCGCGTCGTGCCTGGCGGGCGGCCCCCTTGCCTGTCCCCGCGCGAGCCTCGGCAATCAGATCAGGGATCTTGTCAGCCATGTGGTCTCTCCAAATGAATAAGGGCGGCCGTCCTCCAAGGGTGCACGACCGCGGGTGAGCCGCCCCTATAGGGCGGATCGCGGGGCTTGGAAAGCGGGAAACGGGTTTGGGGGTTTCCCTCGCCCCGGGCCGAGGGCGCGGGGGTGAGTATGGGAGCCTCCGGCGGGAGTTTATCTTGCCAGATGAAGGGGGGCGGCGCGTCAGGGATCGGGGCGCAGCCAGAGGATCTGGTAGGGGGGCAGCACGATCTGCCCGTCGTGCAGCGCAAGCGGCCTGCCGCTGAGCAGGTCGATCATCGCACCCCCGTCGAGGCCAGCCGCCCGCGGGCCGAGCCATTGATCGTGCGCGGTGAAGTTCGCAAGACAGGTGATCTCGCAAGGCTCGCCCAGACGGCGGTAGACGAAGAGGCCGCCGTGCCCGGTCTCCAGCACCCGCGTCGGCACGTCGCCCGCGAACTGCGGCGTGGCCTTGCGCAGGCGGATGATCCGGTCGAGGTCGGCGCGGATGCGCGCGGGCGGGCCATCCGCCGTCGCGCGGTCCCAGTCCATCGCGGGCCGCTGCATCCAGCGCCCGTCGTCGACGTGCTCGGCCACGTTCGCGTAGCCGTAATCGTTCAGCATCCCGATCTCGTCGCCCATGTAGATCAGCGGGATCCCCCCGAAGGAGGCGATCAGCGCATGGCCCAGGCGGATGCGCGCGATGGCGGCCTCGACCTCGTCGGGGGTCAGCGCCGCCTCCAGCCCCGCGAGGCTGGCGAAGGTGCCGTTGGTGCGCCGGTCGCCGGTCTCCTCGTTGACCTGGAAATCGGCGCCCCGCGCGAAGCTGCCGGGGAAGCTGCCGTTGTAGAAGTCCGACAGGTAGTCGCGGTGCGGTGCGGCATCCACGCCCGGGACATGGGCCGTGTCCTCCGGGGTGATCGCCCAGCCGATGTCGTCGTGACAGCGGATGTAGGGGGCGAAGGCGGCGCGGCGGAAACTCTCGGGGAAATGGGTCTTCAGCACGTGGGTCATCAGCCGCGTGTCCTCGCTGGCGAGGCTGGACCAGAACTGCACCATCAGGTTGTTGTGGTAGGCCAGCTGGCTGACCCGCCCTTCGTGACGCCCGGTCCCGAGGTAGGGGACGAGGTCCTGCGGCCCCACGATCGCCTCGGCCTTGTGGATCACGGCGGGGGCGGCGACGCGGGTGGCCTGGGTGATCGCCTGCAGGATGTCGTGGACCTGCGGAAGGTTCTGGCAGGTGGTGCCCATCTGCTTGCCCATGAAGGCCACGGCGTCCAGCCGGAACCCTTCCACCCCCTTGTTCGCCAGGAACAGGATCGTGTCGAGCACGGCGAGGAAGACTTCCGGGTTTTCCCAGTTCAGGTCCCATTGATATTCGTTGAAGGTGGTCCAGACCCATTTGCCCAGGTCGTCGTAGTAGGTGAAGCTGCCCGGCGCCTGGTCGGGAAAGATCTCGACCAAGGTTTCCTCGAACTGCCGGGGCAGGGTGTCGTCGTCGAACATCCGGTAGAAGGCCTGGTAGAACGGATCGCCGGCCCGCGCCTTTCGCGCCCATTCATGTTCCTTGGCGGTGTGGTTCAGCACCATGTCGATCACCGGGCTGATCCCCGCGGCGCGCAGGGCGCCCGTGGCGCGCTCGAAGTCCGCCATGTCGCCCAGCCTTGGGTCGATCTCGCGGTAGTCCATCACCGCGTAGCCGCCGTCCGACGGGCCCGGGCGCGGCTTGAGGCAGGGCATCATGTGGGCATAGGTGATCCCCAGATCACTGAGGTAGGGGATACGGTCCGGCAGCCGCTTCAGATCACCCGCGAAGCGGTCGATGTAGAAGACGTAGGCCACCATGTCCTCCGACAGGAACCAGTCGGGGTCGACGTCGCGGGCCAGATCGAGCCTCGCCAGATCCGCGGGCCGGTCGCGCCAGTGCCGCGCCAGCAGGTCGCACAGGCGCGCCATGAGGTCCTCCGCCTGCGGGTAGAGGCGCCCCAGGGGCCCCACGAGGTCGCGGCGGCCCCGGTTCCAGCGCAGGTCGAAGAGATCGTCGTCGGAGAGGGTGGCGGGCATGGGGCTTCGCTTTCTGGCGGATGCTGCGGGTGGAGAATGCGGGCGCCTCCGGCGGGAGTATGTCGCAAAAAGCGAGGTGAGGCGTTACACCCAGTCCCCTTCGAAGTCCTTCGGGATCAGCAGGATATCGCGGTCGACGTCCTCGATGTCGCGCTTGCCGCAAAGCGCCATGGTCAGGTCCAGTTCGCGTTCGATGATCTGGAGCGCTCGGGTCACGCCCTCCTGGCCCATGGCGCCCAGCCCGTGGATATAGGCCCGGCCCAGCATGACGCCGCGCGCGCCCATGGCACGGGCCTTCAGTACGTCCTGGCCGGAGCGGATGCCGCCGTCCATCCAGACCTCCACCCGGTCGCCGACGGCGCGCAGCACCGAGGGCAGCATCCGGATCGACGACAGCGCCCCGTCAAGCTGCCGCCCACCGTGGTTGGAGACCACGATCGCGTCGCAGCCAAGGTCGGCGGCGCGCACCGCGTCCTCGGGGTCGAGGATGCCCTTGATGATCAGCTTGCCCTTCCACTTGTCCTTGAGCCGCGCGATCGTGTCCCAGTCGAGCTTGGGGTCGAACTGCTCGGCCGTCCAGGACGACAGGGACGAGATATCGCCCACCGACTTCGCGTGGCCCACGATATTGCCGAAACTGCGGCGCCGGGTCTGCAGCATCTCGAACCCCCAGCGCCATTTCGTGGCGAGGTCGAGCATCGTGGACGGCGTCAGCTTCGGCGGGGCCGAAAGCCCGTTCTTGAGGTCCTTGTGCCGCTGTCCCAGCAGTTGCAGATCGACCGTCAGCACCAGCGCCGAGACGCCCGCGTTCTTGGCCCGCGCGATGATGTCGTCGACGAACTCCTCGTCGCGCATCACGTAAAGCTGGAACCAGAACGGCGCATCCGTGGCGCGTGCCACGTCCTCGATCGAGCAGATCGACATGGTGGAAAGCGTGTAGGGCACGCCGTAGGCCTGTGCCGCGCGGGCGGCCTTGATCTCTCCATCCGCGGATTGCATGCCGGTCAGCCCCACCGGCGCCAGTGCGACCGGCATCGTTACGGGCTGCCCCGCCATGGTGGTCGAGATCCGCCGGTCCGACATGTCCACCGCGATCCGCTGGCGCAGGCGCAAAAGGTCGAAGTCGGAGGTGTTCTCGCGGAAGGTCTGTTCGGACCAGCTGCCGCTTTCGCAATAGTCGTAGAACATGCGCGGCACCCGCCGTTTGTGCAGCGCCTTGAGGTCGTCGATGGTGGTGATGACGGGCATTCAGATCTCCAGCCAGAGCGTGACGGGACCGTCGTTGGTCAGGCTTACCGCCATGTCCGCGCCGAAGCGACCGGTCTGCGTGGTGATGCCCAGGGCCTGGACTTCCGCGATGAAGGCCTCGTAGGCGGCGCGCCCGTCCTCGGGGGCGGCGGCGGCGGAAAAGCCCGGACGGTTGCCGCGGCTGGTGTCGCCCGCAAGCGTGAACTGGCTCACGATCAGGGCCGATCCGCCGGTGTCCAGGATCGACCGGTTCATCTTGCCGTCGTCGTCCTTGAAGACACGCAGCTTGGCGATCTTGGCGGCCATCTTCGCGGGGGCGTCGTCGCCGTCGCCCTGCATGGCGCAGATCAGGATCACCAGGCCCGGGCCGATCTGGCCCACCGCCTCTCCCTCGATCGAGACATTGGCGGTCGAGACCCGCTGTATCAGTGCACGCATCCTAAAGCTCCCGGTTCCAGGGTGGGTTGGCGCCCGCGCGGCTGACGGTGACCGCCGCGGCCCGGGTGCCCAGATCGGCCGCCGCGCGCAGGGCGGCGTCGTCGGCGCGCCCGATGCCCGCCTTCGACAAGAGCCCCGCCCGGTCGAGACCGGCGAGAAAGCCCGCGTTGAACGTATCGCCCGCGCCGACGGTGTCGACGACGGTGACGGGCTGCGCTGCCACGTCGAAACGGCCCCCTTCGGTGCAGACCGTGACGCCCTTTGCCCCGCGGGTCATCAGCACGACGCGCGTGCCGCCCTCCAGCAAGGCCGCGGGGTCGGTGTCGCCGGTCAGCCAGTCCAGATCCTCGTCCGAAATCTTCACCACGTCCGCGCAGGCCAGCATCGCATCGAGCCGCGCGCGGTAGGCGGCCTCGTCCTTGATGAAACCGGGGCGGATGTTGGGGTCGATCATCACCAGCCGGTCGCGCGCCGCGCGTTCCGCCAGCGCGCGGTAAGCGTCGCCGCAGGGCTCCACCACGAGGGAGATCCCGCCGAAGAACAACGCATCCGCGGTCACCTGCGGCAGGTCGGCCTCGGTCAGCATCCGGCCTGCGGTGTTCTCGTCGTAGAAGGCGTAGCGGGCCTGGCCGCCCGTCAGTTGCACGAAAGCCAGCGTCGTGGGCCGGTCGCTGACGTGACAGGGCGCAGCATCGACCTGCGAGGCCGCGAGCTCCGCCGTGAGCTGCTGGCCGAAGAGATCGGTCGAGAGACCCGAGAAGAACTGCACCCGCGCCCCCAGCCGTCCCAGCGCGATCGCCGTGTTGAAGACAGCCCCGCCCGCGTGAGGGGCGAAGGCAGCCTCGCCCGCCCGCGTCTCGCGCGGCAACATGTCGATCAGGGCTTCACCGCAACACAGGATCATGCGTCTTCCTCACTGGTTCATGGCGTAGAGGTAACCGACGCCGAGCGCCACAACCAGCCCAAGCAGCACCGCGAAGGCGATCTTCCAGGCCGAGTAGGGCCGCTCGCCCTGCACCCGCCCGGTCTGGCCGTTGACCGCGAAACGGAAACTCTTGCCGTTGTACTTGTAGGCCGCAAGCCAGACCGGCAGCAGGATGTGCTTGAAGGTGACGGCGGAATAGGCGGTCTCCACCCGGTCGATGCGCTGGGTGTCGCCGCCGATGTCGAACTTCACCGCCGTGACGATCATCGCCTCCATCCGCCGCTCCGCCGCGACACGCGCCTCGCCCAGGTCGATCTGGTAGCCCTCCGCCCGGAAGCCCGCCAGGTAATCCGGGCGGTAGGGCTCCAGCGCCGACAGGTCCCACGGCTCCAGCCCGTCCGAGAAGTCGCGCGGCAGAGAGGTCGAGCCCAGCGCAAGCACGTCGTCGAACCAGCGCTTCACGCGCCCCTGAGCCGGGGTCCAGCGGATGCGGCGTTCGCGCACCCGGCGCGGGCCGTCCTTTCCCTGCACGGTGCGGGTGACGTAGTAGTAGTCGCCGCGCTGGCCCGCGTAGCGGCTCGTGGTATTGGCGTCGAAGGTCCAGTAGGGAACGTAGATCCCGTCCATCCGCCGCCCGCGCCGGGCGTATTGCTTCAACCCGTTGGGTGCGAACCACAGGCTGCCCAGCCAGTCGGTCATCGCCACCCGCGCCCCGTCCTCCGACACGGAGAAGGGCAGCACCCCCTTGGGCTTGATATGCCGGTGCGTGCCGGTGTCGGTGACCACCGGGGTCGCGCAAAAGGGGCATTCGGCGGCGTGGGTGTCCGGCCCCAGTTCGACCTGCGCGCCGCAACTGGGGCAGCGGGTGACGCGGGTCTCCTCGATCTCCTCCTGCGGCAGGCGCGCGCGGATCGCCTGCTCGAAGTCCAGCTCCTCGATCACCGCGAAGGGATTGACGGGGGTGACCCGATCCTCCCGGTGGCCGCAATGGTGGCAGACCAGATCGCCGCTGCCGGGGTCGAACCGCATGTCCGACCCGCAGTTGGGGCAGGGGAAGCGATGCTCTGAAAACGGCGGGGCGGCGGCGGCGGTGGGCATGAAGGCTCCGGTCGGTTGGCGTGGCCGCACCATGCCACGATCCGCGCCGAGGGCCAGCCCCTAGAGGAACCGGTGCCAGCGTTTCGGCGTCATGATCCTGAGCGCGTTGTCGCGCAGGCGCAGGTGCCGCCAGACGTGAAACAGCGCGTGCGCCCCCGCGATCACGCCGAGCGCATAGTATTCGATCACGTGCAATCTGCCCACGATCTCGTTCGCGCGCGCAAGGTCGAGCGGCGGCGCGATCGGCAGGAATCCCCCCGCCTTCAGCAGCCGGTCGGATGTCAGGCCCAACAGGAACCCGCTTAGCGCGACAAGGAAAAGCCCCCAGATCAGAACCTTGTGCACCAACTGATGAAAGCGGCGTGCCAGGGGCGGCAGCTTCGGCCCCGGTCGCCCCGCAAGGCCGCGGCGCATGTAATCGGCATACCAGAACAGCACGAGGCTCACGAAGACCAGTGCCAGCATCGAATGCGCCCGGAAGGCCGCCGGTCCGAAGGGCAGCACCCGAGCGGGCGTCATCACCAGGAACCAGATGAACATCGGAATCATCGCGGCATGCAGCGTCTTCAGCCAGACCCGCCGCGCGGGCAACCGGTCATGAAGGCGCGCGCGCCAGCCACGCGAAGGATCGGGGGCGGTGGTCATGTCTCCAGCCACGCGATCCCCCGCGATCCGGTTTCAGCCCATCGGCGGCGGCGGGGGCGGCGAGACGGTGAAGAGTTGCGCCAGCTCCGTCTCCTCGGCGCGCATCCAGCCGTCCTGGCCTTGCGTCCAGACCAGGCTGTCGCGGTCAAGCCCCCCTTCGGTCACCATCCGCCCCAGCCGCGCCTTGCTGTAGGGTCCAGAGGTCTGGCCGTCCCTGGCGATATGCCAGACGTGCTCCACCGGGGGCGGCGGCGGAGGAGGAGGAGCGGCCGCCGCGGGGGCCGCCGTCGGTCGCGGCCCCCAGGGGCCCGACTGCATGGTCATGTTGCCCATCTGCATGCCAAGGCCCGCCCCCATGCCCATGCCCATCGCCTGTCCCGCGGCGGATCCGGGCTGGGCCATCGATTCGGCGGCCTTCCATTTCAGGTGTTCGTCCAGATCGCCCGCGATGCCCCGGCTGGTGCGCGCGTCCAGCGCCTTCTCGACCGCCGCGGGCAGGCTGATGTTCTCGATGTAGAGCTCTGGGATGCTCAACCCGTATTGCGCCACGGCCCCCTCGATCGCGTTGGCGACCAGCGCGCCCAGGTCCTTGGTGTTCGCCGCCATGTCGAGCGCCGGAATGCCAGAGGCCGCCAGCGCGCGGCTGACCTCCTGGACGATGATGTTGCGGATCTGGAAGGTCACCTCGTCGGAGGTGAAATCCCCGTCCGTCCCCACGATCTCGCGCAGGAAGAGCGCGGGGTCCGACACTTTGATCGTGTAGGTCCCGAAGGCGCGCAGCCGGATCGGCCCGAACTCGGGGTCGCGCAGCATGATCGGGTTCTTGGTGCCCCACTTGAGGTCGGTGAACCGCCGGGTCGCGACGAAATAGACCTCCGACTTGAAGGGCGAGCGAAAGCCGTGGTCCCAATGCTGCAGCGTGGTCATGATCGGCATGTTGTTGGTCTCGAGCATGTAGAGACCGGGCGTGAACACATCCGCCAGCTGCCCTTCGTGCACGAAGACCGCGGCCTGCCCCTCGCGGACCGTCAGCTTGGCGCCGTACTTGATCTCGTGGCCGTGACGCTCGAAGCGCCAGACCATCGTGTCGCGGCTGTCGTCGGTCCAGTGCAGCACGTCGATGAACTGGCCGGAGAGGAAATCGAAGATGGACATGGGATCGGACCTCGGGTTTCGCGCGCCGGGCCACGGCACGCCTGGATCGGGTTCGGGGCACGGGGCAGGCCCCTGGCGCTGGACCTGTCCGCCCCCGTCGCGGACCGATCCAACCCGATCCGCGCGCCAAGGTCCAGATGCCGCGTACCCGCCCGCGCCGACCGGCGCAGGGCCGCGCGGTCAGGCGACCCGCTCGGCCGCCTCCAACCGCCAGGCGGGCAGGCGGATCACGGCGGTGGTGCTGCCGGGGGCGGCCTGCACCTCGAACTCGCCGCCGTGCAACTCGACCAGCTTGCGCGTCAGCGGCAGACCCAGGCCCAGCCCGCCCCGCGTGTCACGATTTTCCAAGGCGCCGCCCAGCACGAAGGGCTCGTAAAGGCGCGTCAGCTCGATGTTCTCGTCGAGACTGCCGTCGTCCGTCACCGTGATCTCGAGGTTGCCTTGCGCGTCCAGTGCCGCGTCGATGACGATCTCGTCGCCGCCGTGGTTGATCGCGTTCAGCGCCAGCGCATTCAGCGCCGTGCGAAGCTGGTCGGGATCCGCGAGGATCTCGATCGGCGCCGCGCCGGGGTTCACGCTGGGCGATTTCAGCGTTCCGTCGGCCCCGGGCAGGGACAGGTCCGCGACATCGTCCAGAATCTCCTGCAGCGCGCAGGATCGCTCGTTCAGGCGCAACTCTCCGGTGGCGGCATCGCTGTAGTCGATGATGCTTTCCAGCAAGCCGCGCAGGTGGCGCGCCGACTTCAGCGCTGAATTGACCATCCGCGACCCGGAATCGTTGTCGTTGCTGACGCCGAGCAGGCCCAGGCTGCCCAGCAGAACGGTCATCGGGGTGCGCAACTCGTGACCGACCAGCGTGATGAAGGACGCCTTCGCCTCGCGATCGACGCACGGCACGGTCGCCTCGGGCGGCGTCGCCTCGAGTGCGGCCACCACCGCCTGGCCAAGGTCGGCCAGGATCGCCATCTCGGTCTCGCCCGGCGGGGCGTCGTGCGGTGCCAGATCGAGCGCACACAGGCTGCCGAACCGCTGTCCCGACGACAGGATCAACGGCACCCCGGCATAGAAGCGCACCTGCGGGCCGCCCTCGACGACCATCGGGTGGGTCTTGAAGCGCGGATCGGCGGACAGGTCCGTCACCACGAGGGGTTCCGCCGACATGATCGTATGGGCGCAGAAGCTGTTCTCGCGCGGCATCCGCCCCAGCTCGATCCCGACCACGGACTTGTACCACTGGCTGTCGTCTTCGAGGACGCTGACATGGGCGACGGGGCACCCCAGCAGCTTGCGCGCCGCCTCGCAGATGGCATCGAAGACGGCGTTGTTGGACTGGGTCAGGCCCGGCACCGAAAAGACGGAACGCAGGCGGGCCTCTTCGTTGAAGGGGACGGGGAAGGATCTCACGGACAACACTCTACACAATTGAACTTGCGCCAGGATATCCCGCTACGATCCTATTGGAGCGTGGCGAAAGGACGCAAGTTTGAGGGCGTTCCCTTGATCAATTGTGGCGGGACGTCAACTCGCGCCGCCGCCCATCAGCTCCGCCGCGATCTGCCGCGCGATGGGGCGCGCCTCCGCCGGACTCATGCCGGTGGTGAAGCGCGGATCGTAGAGCATCTTCAGAAGCATCTCGTCGTGGGTCGTGAGCAGTCCGAACTCCTCGTCGTCGTTGAAGATCGAGGGCCGCGCCTGCGGGCTGTCGTTGGCCAACCCCAGGCCCTGCGCCAGTTCCTCGTGCACGCAGGAGGTGCGCAACAGATCCGGATGCTCGGCGCGGATCACCGCCACGGCCTTGGCGTAGCTGCTCGACCCGTTCTCGGAGAAGGCGATCACGATGCACAACTGCTCGCGCGGCAGGTTCTGGATCGCGCGCAGGCTGCCCGGGCCGATCCCCGGCACGATCTGCCGCAGCCGGTCGCCGTAATCGGCCCGGTCGTCCTCGGACAGGAACAGCACGTGGAAATTCGGATCCTCGTCGGTCACGCGGATCGGATGCCCCGTCGCCCGCGCCAGTCGTCCCGCGTAGGAGGCGACCCCCGTCCGGTCCCGCGCGGCCTGGCCCGCCGGCACCGAGGGGCCGAATTCCACGCTCATCCGGATGGGCTGGTCCCAGCGTCGCAGCCGCGAGGGCGTGGCCTGCGCGCGCAGCCCGTCGCCGTCCGCGACATATTCGTCGTAGAGCGCCACCTGGATGAAGTTCGACGCCAGCATTGTGTCGGTATAGGGCGTATCCGGACCGCCCCCGTCGCCGCGCAACAGGCCCTGCGCCAGCAGATCGTTCTGCAACCGCGTGTAATAGGTCCTCAGCTGCGCGCTTTTCGCGCTCGGGGTGGGGGCCGCGGCGGGCGCGGGACGGGCCGCGGGCTGCGGCACCGCCCGCTCCACCGGGCGCGTGACCTCGGCAGGCGCGCTGTCGGGTGCGCGTTGCGTGCAGGCGCCCAGCGCCAGCAGTCCGACCAGAAGCGCCGTCGCGCGGATCATTCTCGTTACCTTCCCGCGGATCCCGCGACCGTGTCGCCCAGGCCCGTGGCCTTCGACCGCGCGACCGACAGCGTCGACTTCAGCTCGTTCTCCATGTTCTGCAGTTCCTTCTCCGCCTCCGCACGGCGGGCCTTGCCGTCATCGGCGATGGCCAGGCTTTCCTCGATGGTGGCGATCAGGTCGGCGTTGGCCGCCTTCACCGCCTCGATGTCGAAGACGCCGCGCTCCATCTCGGTGCGGATCTCGGCGTTCGCCGTGCGCAGGTTCTTGGCATTGGCGGTCAGCAGCTCGTTGGTCAGGTCGTTGGCCTCGCGCACGGCCGTCGCGGCCTCCGACGAGCGTTGGATCGTCACCGCCTGCGCCAGCTGCGTTTCCCACAAGGGCACGGTGTTCACGAGGGTCGAGTTGATCTTCGTGACCAGGCTCTTGTCGTTTTCCTGCACCAGCCGGATCGAGGGCAGGGACTGCATCGTCACCTGCCGCGTCAGCTTCAGATCATGCACCCGGCGTTCCAGGTCGTCCCGCGCGGCGCGCAGATCGCGCAACTCCTGCGCGGCCATCACGCCGTCCTGGTCGGGCGCGCCTTTCACGAGCGCCTCCTTGGCGGGGATCTCCTCGCCATCGATCCGCGCCAGCCGCGCCTCACCGGCGGCGATGTAGAGCCCCAGCTCGTCGTAGAAGGCGAGCGTCTTCTCGTAAAGCTGGTCGAGCTGCTCGATATCCTTCAGGAGCACCGTCTCGTGGCGCAGCAGATCGTCGGTCACCCGGTCGATCTGGCCCTGCACCTCCTCGAAGCGGGCGACGAACTTGGTCATCGGCGTGGCCCGGCCCAGCAGTTTCTCCCACCAGGACCGCTTGCGGCCCACGTCCAGCTCGCTGACCGAGAAACCGCGGATCGTGCTGACGATCTCGCGCAGCGAATCCCCCGCGGGGCCCACGTCCTTGTTGCGCACGCCCGTCAGCATCGACTGGCTGATCGCCTGCAACTCCGACTGCGCCGCCGACCCGAAGGACACGATGGAGCCGGTGTCGCCCAGGTCGATCTCCGCCATGCGGCTCTCGATCTCGCGCGACGTGGCCTCGTCGGCGCGCTCCAGCGTGACGACCTCCTGCGCGGGCTGGGCCAGCACGGCGGCTGCGATCTGTTCCACCTGCGCGGCCTGTGCGCTGGCCTCCTTGCGGATCGTGTCGGACATCGGTTGCTCCTATCTGTCGCGCGCCAATCGGTCGCGCAGCACTTTCATCTCTATATCCATCGCATTGCGGTCGTCGGCCAACAATTTCTGGGTCCGGTCCGCGAAATTCCGCTCCAGATCGTCGAGCAGTTCGACGTAGTCCGCCCGCGCTTCCGGCGCCGCGCGCCGCTCGGCGAGGTCGGCGTACTTGGCTGTCGCGTCCCGTGCGCCCATCAGGTAGACGCCCAGGAACTTGCGCGCGCCGGTCAGGTCGCGGGGGTCCTCCTGCACGGTGCGGATCATGCCGCGGGCCGTTGACTGGAACGCCGCCACCCGCGCGGTCAGGGCGCGGTCACGCAGCCGCCCGATCTCGGCGGCCATGTCCTCGAGGTAGGCCTCCGCATCGTCGACCACGCGCGCGACCCGGTCCTGCTGGAAACTGTCGACCCCCTCGATCCGCTTGTCGCGCAAGGGATCGATCCCGAAGGCCGCGATGTGCAGCCCCGCCGCCGCCACGCCGTAAAGGCCGGCCCCCAGCAGGCCCGCCACACCGGTGCTGGCGGCCAGCGCCGTGCCCAGCCCCGCGAGGGCCGCGGCCAGGATCTTGCGGGGCAGGGCCGGGCGACGCGCCACCTTGCGCGCGGCATAGGCGGCCTCCGCCCGCAGCCCGTCGCGCAGAAGCCAGGTGCCCAGCGTCCAGGTCGCGGCCCCCAGCAGCCCCGCCACCAGCACCACCGGCCCGCCGCCGAGCGAGGATAGCGCCAGAAGCACGGGGGGCACGAACATCAGGTTCGCCCGCGCGCCCACGGGATGCACCGCGGGCCCGATCCCGGCAGAGGCCACGGCCCCCGGACTGTGCGTTCCGCCGTACCTGCGGGCCATCAGGCCGCCCCCAGCCAGCCGGTCGCAAGCCCGGTCATCAACACGAAAAGCAGCACGAAGGCGATCAGGCGGAACGGTCGGGGCATGGAAGTCTCCGTCGAGGGCACGTTCGGTGCCGCGGCGCGCAGCGCGGCCATGACGCTGGCGAAGGCCAGCGCCACCCCGGCGATCAGGAAGAGGAACAGGACAAGGCGCAGCATGGCAGGGGTCCGGGTTGCGGGTTCACGCTCAACCTAAGGCGATCCCCCCCGCATTTCGAGGGGCCGCCCCGATTTACCGCCGGCGTTGCGGCTTGGGGGCGGGGCCCGCACCGGGCTTGCGCGGGCGGTTGACCGGGCGGCGCGCACGGGGGGCTTCCTCCTCCGCCGGCAGGCCAAGCTGGTCGCGCAGCACCTTGCGCTTGACTTCCTCCACGGCACCCTGGGCGAGGTTGCCCAGCTGGAACGGCCCGTAGCTCACCCGGATCAGCCGGTTCACCTGGGCGCCCACCGCCTCCATCGCGCGACGGATCTCGCGGTTCTTGCCTTCGCGGATGCTGATCGTAAGCCAGGCGTTGGCGCCTTGCTGCCGGTCGAAGGTCACCGTCATCGGCTGGTAGGTCACCCCCTCGACGGTGATCCCCGCGCGCAGCTCGTCGAGCTTCGCCTCGCTCACCGATCCCTTGATGCGCACGCGGTAGCGCCTCAGCCACCCGGTGGAGGGCAGTTCCAGCTTGCGCTTCACCCCGCCGTCGTTGGTCAGCAGTAAAAGCCCTTCGGAATTGATGTCGAGCCGCCCCACGCTCATCACCCGCGGCAGATCCCCGGGCAGGGCGTCGAAGACCGTGTCGCGGCCCTGGTCGTCGGCGGCGGAGGTCACGAGACCCGCGGGCTTGTGGTAGAGCCACAGCCGCGGCGGATCGGGCGGGCCGATGGGCTTGCCGTCCACCACGATGCGGTCGGTCTCCGCGACGTTGAGCGCGGGCGAGGTGATCGTCCTGCCGTTCACGCTCACGCGTCCGGCCTCGATCATCCGCTCCGCCTCGCGGCGGGAGGCCACGCCGGAACGCGACAGCACCTTGGCGATCCGGTCGCCTTTTGGGGTATCTTGGGTCATGTCCTGCCGATAGCCGCTTTCGCCGGGGCTTGCCAGCGCCGCGCGCTACGGCGATGACGGCTCATGCGCTTCAAGAGCCACATGGACCAGGCCCTGGACGAGGCCCGCGCCGCCGCCGCCCGCGGCGAGGTGCCCGTGGGCGCGGTGCTGATCGCCCCCGACGGCACCGCGTTTCGCGCGGGCAACCGCACGCGCGAGCTCAACGACCCCACCGCCCATGCCGAGATCCTGGCGATCCGCGCCGCCTGCGCGGCCCTGGGGCAGGAGCGTCTGACCGGCAGCGCGCTCTACGTCACGCTGGAGCCTTGCCCGATGTGCGCCGCCGCGATCTCGGTCGCCCGCGTGGCGCGGCTCTACTACGGTGCCGCCGATCCCAAGTCGGGCGGCGTGGCCCATGGCGCGCGGGTCTTCGACCACCCCCAATGCCACCACAGGCCGGAGGTCTACGACGGTCTTGCCGCCACCGAGGCCGAAGCCCTCCTCAGGCAGTTCTTCCTCGACAAGCGCGTCTAACCCACCGAAAAATATACGCTTTATAAACACCGCCGCACGCCGGTCGAACCATCTGACCCGGCAGGAAAATCCCCCCGCTTGCCAATTGGCAATCGCTCGGACCGGCGCGCGCGGCCCTCATCTCTGTTCCGAAAATATCCCGAAGAGCACGAGAGGCAGCGCCTCTCGTTCGCCGCGCATGCGGCGATCCCCCCTTGGATTTCCTACAGCGTCACCGCCTCCATCACCTGCGGCGTCACCACGTCGACCCCGGGCAATGCGGCGCGCATCTCGCCCGCGTCCTGCTCCAGCGCGTCGAAGGTGGCGTAGTGGCAGGGGATGACGGTCTCGAAGTCGAAGTACCGTTTCGCGGCGTAGGAGGCGCGGGCCATGTCCATGGTGAAATGCCCGCCCGCGCACAGGATGCCGATCTGGGGTTTGTGCAGGTCGCCCATCCACTCCATGTCGGCCATGATGTCGGTGTCGCCGCTGAAGTAGATCGTGCGGCCTTCGCCATGAATCATGAACCCGCTTTCGGTCCCGGCGTAGCGCGCCCCGTCCTCGGTCTTGTAGGAGGACGAATGCACGGCGTTCACCATGGTCGCCTTCACGCCGTTCAGATCCACCGTTCCGCCCTTGTTGAAGCCCACCGTCTCGACGCCCTCGGCCTCCAGCAGGTTGGCCAGTTCCATCACGGTGTAGATCGTGGCCCCGGTATCGCGTGCCACCGCCTGCACGTCGGCGGCGTGGTCGAAGTGGCCGTGGCTCAGCAGGATATGGGTGACGCCGTCCAGCACCTCGTCGCGCCGATCGTCCGGGAAGGTGGGATTGTCGGCAAGCCAGGGGTCGATCAGCAGCACCGCCTCCCCGATTTCGAGGCGGAACGAGGAATGGCCGAGCCAGATGATCTTCATGGGAAAACTCCTGTGATGCGTTGCCGCACAAACCGCCGGGGGCGCGCCCCGGTTCCCCGCGCTTGCAGCGCCCCGGGAGGCCGGGTAAACGCGGAACCGACGCCCGAGAGTGGCCCAAGACGAGGGAACCCCCATGTCCATCGACACCGAAACCGCCCGCCGCGTGGCCAAGCTTGCCCGCATCCGCGTCGAGGACGACGCGCTGCCCGGCCTGGCGCAGGAATTCAACGCGATCCTGGGCTTCATCGAGCAGCTCTCCGAGGTCGACGTCGACGGCATCGAGCCGATGACCTCCGTCACCCCGCAACGGCTCTTCCGGCGCGACGACCTCGTCACCGACGGGGACCAGCAGGACAAGGTGCTGGAGAATGCGCCCGACGCGCGCGAAGGCTTCTTTGCCGTCCCGAAGGTGGTGGAATGATCATGTCGGACCTGACCAAGCTTACCATCGCCGCCGCCCGTGACGCCCTGCGCCGCGGCGATGTCACCAGCGCAGAGCTGACGCAGTCTTGCCTTGCGGCCATCGACGGCGCCGATGCGCTGAACGCTTTCGTGCACAAGACGCCGGAGGTCGCGACGGCCCAGGCGGCTTCCGCCGACGACCGGATCAAGTCGGGCGAGGCCCCCGACCTGTGCGGCATCCCGCTGGGGATCAAGGATCTCTTCTGCACCAAGGGCGTGCCCTCCCAGGCGGCCAGCCGCATCCTCGACGGGTTCAAGCCGGAATACGAATCGACCGTCACCACCCAGCTCTTCGAGCAGGGCGCCGTGATGCTGGGCAAGCTGAACATGGACGAATTCGCCATGGGCTCCAGCAACGAAACCTCCGTCTACGGCGACGCCGTGAACCCCTGGCGCGACGGGCAGACGCAACTGACGCCGGGCGGCTCCTCGGGCGGCTCCGCGTCCGCCGTGGCAGCCGACCTGTGCCTCGGGGCCACGGGCACCGACACCGGCGGCTCGATCCGCCAGCCCGCCGCCTTCACCGGCATCACGGGCATCAAGCCGACCTACGGGCGCGTCAGCCGCTGGGGCATCGTGGCCTTCGCCTCCTCGCTCGACCAGGCGGGTCCCATGACCAAGGACGTCCGCGACAGCGCGATCCTGCTGCGCGCCATGGCGGGCTTCGACCCAAAGGACAGCACCTCCGCCGACATCCCGGTGCCTGATTTCGAGGCGGCCCTCACCGGCGACATCAAGGGCAAGGTTATCGGTATCCCGAAGGAATACCGCATGGACGGTATGCCTGCCGAGATTGAAAAACTGTGGTCCGACGGCACCGCGATGCTGCGCGACGCGGGCGCCGAGATCCGCGACATCTCCCTGCCGCATACCAAGTACGCGCTGCCCGCCTACTACGTGATTGCCCCCGCCGAGGCCTCGTCGAACCTCGCGCGCTACGACGGCGTCCGCTTCGGCCACCGCGCCAAGCTGGAACAGGGCGACGGCATCACCGAGATGTATGAGAAGACCCGCGCCGAAGGTTTCGGCGACGAGGTCAAGCGCCGCGTCATGGTCGGCACCTACGTGCTCTCGGCGGGCTTCTACGACGCCTATTACAACCGCGCCCGCCGCGTCCGCGCGCTCATCAAGCGCGACTTCGACCAGGTCTTCGCGGAGGGGGTCGACGCGATCCTGACACCCGCCACCCCCTCCTCGGCCTTTGGGCTGGGCACCATGGCAGAGGCCGACCCGATCAGCATGTACCTCAACGATGTTTTCACGGTGACGGTGAACCTCGCCGGGCTGCCGGGGATCTCGGTGCCCGCGGGGCTCGACGCCAAGGGTCTGCCGCTGGGCCTGCAGCTCATCGGTCGCCCGTGGGAGGAGGCCGATCTGCTGAATGTCGCCTACAGCCTCGAACGCGCCGCCGGTTTCGTCGCCAAGCCCGATCGCTGGTGGTAAGCACACGTTTCATGGAGGACCGCCCCGTGCTGACCCGATCCCTTGCCTGTCTCGCCGTCCTGGCCGCCGCCGCCTGCACCCCGCAGGTGCCCGACAGCGGCGCAACCTTACGCGAACAGCCCGCCCAGACGGGCCAGTTCGACATGGGCGCGCCCGCGCCGGTGCAACCCTTCGGCGGACCTTCCGCCGTCAGCAGTTCCGAGCTTGCGAGCGCCGGAATCGGGATGGGCCAGATCGGCACCGGCGCGCCGGTCCCCCCGGTCGCGACCGCGGCACCCGCGCCGGCGCCCACCGCCGCCAACCCGCTTGGCATCTCGGACGAGAACGACTTCAACGCCGTCTCGGCCCGCGAATCCATCGAATCGGATGCGCAACGCCGCAACCAACTGGCCGCCCAACGCCAGGAAGTCGCCCCCACCGCGATTCCCCAGCGTCCCGCCGACACCGGCCCCAATATCGTGCAATACGCGCTCACCGCGCCGAACCAGAAAGGGCAGGAGTGGTATTCCCGCTCGATCTTCGCGAGCGAGGCGCGGTTCCAGCGCAACTGCGCGCGATACGCCTCGCCCGACGCGGCGCAGCGCGACTTCCTCGCCAACGGCGGGCCGGACCGGAACTACGCGGGGCTCGACCCCGACGGGGACGGCTTCGCCTGCGGCTGGGATCCCGCGCCCTTCCGCCTCGCCGCCGGGGGCTGAGCGATCCGGTCGCCCAACAACGGCCCCCGCAGGGGCGGCGTGCGGCCTGACCTGATCGTCCTGCACTACACCGCCATGCGCGACTGTGACGCCGCCGCCCGGGTGCTCTGCGATCCAGCGCGCGAGGTGTCTGCCCATTACCTCGTGCGCGAGGATGGTGAGGCGATCGCGCTGGTCGATGAGGATCGGCGCGCCTGGCATGCCGGGGCAGGGCGCTGGGGGGGCGTCACGGACATCAACAGCCACTCCATCGGGATCGAGATCGCCAACCCCGGCGATTGCCCCTATCCCATGGCCCAGATGGACGCCACCTGCGCGCTGGTGGCGGACATCATGGGCCGCTGGGGCATTCCGCCCACGCGCGTCATCGGCCATTCCGACTGCGCGCCGGGTCGCAAGATCGACCCCGGCCCGCGCTTCGACTGGCGGCGGCTCGCACGCGAGGGGCTCTCGGTCTGGCCCGCGCCCGCCGCCCCCGGCGATCTGCAGACGGACCTGCGCGCCTTCGGCTACACGGCGGAGGTGGACGACGCCACGCGCCTTGCCGCCTTCCGCCTGCGCTTCCGCCCCCGCGTCGAAGGCCCCGCGGATGACGCCGACGCCGCCCTCGCCGCGGACCTCGCCGCGCGCTTTGCCGTTGACCGGGACGCGCCCGCGGGCTAGCCCGGCGCCGACACGGACGGCTGGATGATCGCGCCCTTCTTCGGAAGGTCGAGGAAAGTCCGGACTCCATCACAGGCACGGTGCCGGGTAACGCCCGGCGGGGGCAACCCCAGGGACAGCGCCACAGAGAACAGACCGCCGGGCAGCGCTCGGCAAGGGTGAAACGGTGGGGTAAGAGCCCACCGCGCGAGCGGTAACGCAAGCGGCACGGCAAGCCCCACCGGGAGCAATGCCAAATAGGGGCCCTGCGCCGGAGCGATCCGGCAGGGATGCCTTGACCCCAGGGGCCCGGGTTGGCAGCCAGAGGGTCGTCGGCAACGGCGGCTTGAGACGAATGATCATCCATCCGCGCATGTCGCGGGGGACAGAATCCGGCTTACAGGCCGTCCGTGTCATCGACGGGCCTTTTGCGGTTGACTTGACCCCGCGCCCGGGTAGAAGGCGAACTTCAAAGAGATACGGCGCGCGGCCCCTGTCCGCCGCAACCAGGAGAGAGACCATGGCGAAGCCAACCACGATCAAGATCCGCCTGAACTCGACCGCGGGCACCGGGCATTTCTACGTCACCAAGAAGAACGCCCGTACCATGACCGAAAAGATGGTCATCAAGAAATACGACCCCGTTGCGCGCAAGCACGTCGATTACAAGGAAGGCAAGATCAAGTAAGATCCTGCCCCGTCGGTCGATCCGATCCGAAGGCCCCGCATGACGCGGGGCCTTTCGCGTTTCCGCCCCTTGGATCTCCACCCGCCGCCCGCCGTCCCGCGCGGCGGCTGCCTCAACGGCCGATCCCGCCTCTCCTCAGGACGCGGTCGGGGCCCGCCGAAAAACCTGGCCCCCCTTCTCTGTTCCGGAAATATCCCCGCCGGAAGCATTGGCCCGCAGGGCCAACCCCCCGGCGTTCCATCTGCGCCTACCGCTTTCTTCCCAGGCGCGTGTTGTCCCTCTCTGTTCTGAAAATATCCCCGCCGGAGGCATCGGCCCGCAGGGCCGACCGTTTCCCGTGCCCTGCCAAGAAAAAGGCCGGCCCCGAGGGACCGGCCTTTGCCGTCATCCTGCCTGGGCGGCTTACTCGCGGTTGCCGAAGAGCTGCAGCAGGAACATGAACATGTTGATGAAGTCGAGGTAGAGGTTCAGCGCCCCCATGATCGCCGACTTCGCCAGCCATTCGCTGTCGCCGTGCTGGGCGTGGGCGATGTAGTCCGTCTTGATCTTCTGGGTGTCGTAGGCGGTCAGACCTGCGAAGATCAGCACGCCCAGGACCGAGATCGCCAGTTGCACGGTGCCGGAGCCCAGGAAGATGTTGACGATGCTCGCCACGATCAGGCCGACGACGCCCATGATCAGGAAGCTGCCCCAGCCCGAGATGTCCTTTTTCGTGGTATAGCCCCAGAGCGACAGGCTCGCGAAGGCGATCGCGGTGATGAAGAACACCTGGATGATCGACACGCCGGTGTAGACCGCGAAGATCCAGCTCAGCGACAGGCCCATCAGGGCGGCGAAGGCGTAGAAGAACGTCTGCGCGCCGGCGGCCGACAGCTTGTTGATCATCGCGCCGAAGGCGAAGACCATCGCAAGCGGGGCGAACATGATCACCCACTTCAGAGGGCTGGTCCACAGCGTGGCGCCGAACTCCGTCAGGTAGGTGTTCTGACCGATCTGGTACTGCGTCGGCGCATCCGACAGCGCAAGGCCAGAGATCGCCCATGCGGCTGCCGCGGTGATCAACATGCCCACGGACATTATGCCGTAGACCTTGTTCATGTGGGCGCGCAGGCCCTCGTCGATCATCGCCGTACGGCTCGTACCCGCGCGGGGGATCGTTTGGTATTGTGCCATCAAGACCTCCAGTAATGGATATGCATGGCGGATGATCCGCCTCCGCATCCAATATCGGGATCCGGCCCCCGCAATTCAAGTGGCAATGGGGTCTCAGCGGTCACGACGCCAATGCGCCGGGGCGGACCAGGCGGAGCGGTGTGCTTGCGCGTCCAGATCGGCCCGGGTCAGGCCGATATCCCGCAAGGTCTCGTCGCTCAGACGCGAGATGTCGCGGCGTTCGCGCCAGTTCGCATCCGCGGCAAGCAGTCGCGCCAGAAGCGACGGGCGGCGACGGATTCGGTGGGCGCGGTGAAGGGCGAGGATGGACATGGCATTCTCCTTTGCAATGGGTGGGGGTCGTTCGATCCCGTTGCTTGATATCTGGCGCAGCTTGGCGCATACCTCAAACGAATGATTTTGACGTGACACATCACGGGTGCTGATATGATCCGGAACCTCGATCTCACCGCCTTGCGGTCCTTCGTCACGGTCGCCGAGGCCGGCGGCGTGACCCGGGCGGCGGGGCTTTTGAACCTGACGCAATCGGCGGTCTCGATGCAGCTCAAGCGGCTGGAAGAGCAGTTGGGCCTGTCGCTGATGGACCGCAGCGGGCGCACCATCGGGCTCACCTCGGCGGGGGAGCAGCTTCTGGGCTATGGGCACAAGGTGCTGGGGCTCAACGACGAGATCTTCAGCCGGCTGACCGCGCAGGAATATTCCGGCACCCTGCGGCTGGGGCTGCCCTACGACATCGTCTATCCCTTCATGCCGCAGGTGCTGAAGGCGTTTTCCGCCGCGTTTCCGCGGATGCGGCTGCAGATGATCTCGGAGCCCACGGTGCGCCTGAAAGAGGCCTTCGCGCGCGGCGAGTGCGACCTGATCCTCACCACCGAAAGCGCCCCCGACGCGGGCGGCGAGGCGCTGGTGACGCTGCCGCTCGTCTGGGTCGGGGCCGTCGGTGGCACCGCCTGGCGGCAGCGGCCCCTGCCTTGGGCCTATTGCAAGAACTGCATCTTCCGCAGCGCCACGATCCGCGCGCTCGAGGAGGCCGGGATCCCCTGGGAGATGGCGGTGGATTCCGAGATGGACAGCACCGTGAACGCCGCCACCAGCGGCGATCTGGGCGTGCAGGCCATGTTGCGCACGGCGATCCCGCCACAGTGTGAGCAGATCGACCACGGCGGCGTGTTGCCGGACCTGCCGGACGTGAAGATCGTGCTTTACGCGCAAGGCGGGGATCGCTCCGACGCGATCGCGCGCCTGACCGAGATGCTGCGCGTGAGCTACGGCAAGCGCGAACCCGCTATGGCGTGATCACGACCTTGCCGGTCGCGCGCCGTTCGGCCAGCAGCGCCAGGCCTTCGTCCGCGCGGACCAAGGGCAGGGTGTGGCTGACGTGCGGCGAAAGACGGCCCTGCGCGTACCAGTCCATGAGCTCGGCCAGGCTGTCGGTCAGCACCTCGGGCGCGAACTTGAGGTAGCCCCCCCAGTAGAAGCCCAGCACGTCGATGTTCTTGACCAGCAGGACGTTGGCGGGCGGTTTCGGCACCGTCCCGCTGGCGAAGCCGATCACGACGATCCGCGCTTCGCGGTTGCAGGCCGACAGGGCCGCCGTGAAGGCATCGCCGCCGACCGGATCGTAGACCACGTCGACGCCGCCCAGCGCCTTCAGCCGCGCCTTCAGATCGCCCTCGGCACTGTCGATCAGGTCGTGCGCGCCGGCGGCCCGGGCGACCTCCAGCTTCTCGGCACCGCGGGCCACGGCGATCACGCGGGCGCCCAGGGCGGCGCCGATCTCTACCGCCGTGAGGCCCACGCCGCCGGAGGCGCCGAGCACCAGCAAGGTCTCGCCCGGCTGCAGGCGCGCGCGGCGGGTCAGCGCCAGGTGAGAGGTGCCGTAGGCCACCTGGAACCCCGCCGCCACGGTATCGGGCATCTCCTTCGGGACGGGGCGGCAGAGGGCCGCGGGAAAGACGCCCACCTGTGCCAGCCCCCCCTGTCCGCCGAAGACCGCCACCCGCGCACCGACGGGCGGGCTTTCGACGCCACAGCCCAGGGCCGTGACGGTGCCGCAAACCTCCATCCCGAGGGTGAAGGGCGGCGCGGGCGTGTCCTGGTAGGTGCCCTTGGCCATCAGCATGTCGGCAAAATTCAGCCCGCAGGCGTGGATCCGCAGGGCGACTTCGCCCGGTCCGGGGGTGGGGGCTTCGATGTCCTCAAGCGCGGGGGGGCTGTCGAAGGTCTCTAGTCGGAAGGCTTTCACGGGTGCGTCCTCGGGGATATATCGGTTCGACCGGGCGCGGGACCGGTCATGCCAAACGTATCTGCCTTATACCCGAACGGAGTAGAGGCATAACCTTTTAGATAACTTGTTCTGCTTTTTAGATATCGTAACATAGGTGAACGCAACGCCGGGTTGACGATCGCCCCGTGATGCTAGGTTCGATCTCGCCTTGCGCATGGCGTCGGGACTGATCCGCGGGTTCAAGGTTCGCGGTGGATCCCCCGATGGGCGGGCGAGGCATTCAAAAGGGTTGGAAGGTTCTGCAAGATGAAGCACGAAGTTGATGTCCATGTCGGAAAACGCATTCGCCACCGGCGCTGGATGCTTGGCATGACGCAACAGAACCTGGCCGAAGCGGTGGGCATCAAGTTCCAGCAGATCCAGAAGTACGAAACCGGCATGAACCGCGTCAGCGCCTCTCGCCTTTGGGACATCGCCGTGGCGATGAACGTCGAGGTCTCGTTCTTCTTCGAGGGGATCGAGGAGAGCCCGGACGCAACTCCGAAGGCCGGCGACTACCTGTCCGACCGCGAGGCGATGGAGCTTCTGCGCTCCTACTACGCGATCCCGGAGAACCAGCGCCGCCGGTTGTTCGACCTGGCCCGGGTGCTCAGCGAAGCGGCCTGAGCGCCGCGGGGCTTTGCACTGGCGAGCGGGGTGGCGTCCCGCTAGAAGGGGGCGGTGGATTGCACCGGGACCCCTGTCATGGATGACGCGCTGAAAGAGACATTGATCGCCACGGCGCACCGGGCGGCCGATGCGGCGCGGCCCCTGACGCTGGCGTCGTTCCGGCAGGCGGATCTTGCGACCGAGGACAAGGGGCAGGGCGCCTTCGACCCCGTCACGCAGGCCGACCGCGACGCGGAAACCGCGATCCGCGCGGTGCTGGCGACAGCCCGCCCCGACGACGCGATCCTGGGCGAGGAACTGGCGGATAGCGGCGGCAGCAGCGGTCTGATCTGGGTGATCGACCCCATCGACGGCACGCGCGGCTACATCAGCGGCACGCCGACCTGGGGGACGCTGATCTCCGTCGCGGAGGCGGAGGGTCCGATCTTCGGGCTGATCGACCAGCCTTACATCGGCGAGCGTTTCGCGGGCGGCTTCGGCATCGCCCGGCTCGACGGGCCGCATGGCGCGCGCGCGCTGCGCTGCCGCACGACGGCGACGCTGGCGGAGGCCACGATCCTCACGACCTTCCCGGAAGTGGGCACGTCGGTCGAAGGGGCGGCGTTCCACGCACTGGCGCAACGCTGCCGCCTGACCCGCTACGGGATGGATTGCTACAGCTATGCGCTTCTGGCGCTGGGACAGGTCGATCTGGTGGTGGAGGCGGGGCTGAACGCCTACGACATCCAGGCGCCGATCTGCGTGATCGAAGCGGCGGGCGGGATCGTCACCGACTGGCGCGGCGGTCCGGCGCACCAGGGCGGCCGGGTGCTGGCCGCGGCCAACGCGCAGATCCATGCCGCGGCGCTTGGCGTGTTGCGGGACTGCGCCGATGGCTGAACGGATCCTCAGGAACGCGGCGCATCTTCTGACCATGGACGACGCGGGCACCGAGGCGCGGGGCACGGACATTCGAATCGAGGATGGCGTCATCACCGAGATCGGGCCGGATCTTGCGGGGGAGGGCGAGAGCCTGGACGTCTCGGGCTGCGTGGTGACGCCGGGGCTGGTGAACACGCATCACCATCTTTACCAATCGCTGACCCGAGCGGTGCCGGGCGGGCAGGACGCGCTGCTCTTCGGGTGGCTGAAGACGCTATATCCCATATGGGCGCGCTTCGGCCCGGAGGAGATGTTCACCTCCACCCAGACCGGGCTGATCGAACTGGCGCTGTCGGGGTGCACGACGACCTCGGATCACCTCTACCTCTATCCCAACGGGGCGCGGCTCGACGACACGATCCATGCCGCCGCCGAGGTCGGCCTGCGCTTTCATCCCACCCGTGGCGCGATGAGCATCGGTGAAAGCGACGGCGGCCTGCCGCCCGATGCGCTGGTGGAGGCCGAGGCCGCGATCCTGGAGGATTGCATCCGCGTGATCGATGCCTTCCACGACCCCCGGGAGGGGTCGATGTGCCGGGTGGGCATCGCGCCCTGTTCGCCTTTCTCAGTCAGCACGGACCTGATGCGCAACGCGGCGTTGCTGGCGCGCGACAAGGGGGTCATGCTGCACACCCACCTGGCCGAGAACGACGAGGACGTGGCCTATTCGCTGGAAAGGTTCGGCTGCCGGCCCGGGCAATACGCGCAGGACCTGGGCTGGACCGGGGACGACGTCTGGCACGCCCATTGCGTGAAGCTCGACGGGGCGGAGATCGACCTCTTCGCCCGCAGCCGCACCGGGGTCGCGCATTGTCCCTGCTCGAACTGCCGGCTGGGATCGGGGATCGCGCCGGTGCGCGCGATGCTGGACGCCGGCGTGACGGTGGGGCTGGGGGTGGACGGATCGGCCAGCAACGACGCGGCCTCCCTCATCGGGGAGGCGCGGCAGGCGATGCTTCTGCAACGGGTGAGCCTCGGGGCCGATGCGATGAGCGCGCGGGCGGTGCTCAGGCTTGCGACCCGCGGCGGGGCGGAGGTGCTGAACCGGCCCGACATCGGCCAGATCGCGGTGGGCAAGCGGGCGGATATCGCGGTCTGGGATGTTTCCGGCATCGAAAGTGCCGGAAGCTGGGATCCCGCCGCCCTGGTGCTGGCGGGTCCGACGCGGGTGCGCGACCTGCTGGTCGAGGGGCGCCGCGTGGTGTCGGACGGACGGATGGTAACGGTCGATGCGGATGCCACAATTTCAACGCAGAACCGCCTTGCTAGGAAGCTTGCCTGACTGTTGATATGGCCGAAGATCAACTTGTTGGAGAGTAAAGATGAAGATTTTCGCCCTCGCCGCCGCCGTCGCGACCCTGGCCCTGACCGGGGCCTGTGTTCCGGTCCAACTCAACAACGCGGGCGGGATCGCCACGGGGCAGTCGCTGCCCGCCAAGGACCCCGCCTATCCAGCGTTCTACGAAGAGTTGAACGCCTTCCGCGCCCAGAACGGATCGCAGGCGATGGTGCCCAACGCGCAGCTCGAAGGGGTCGCCACGGCCTACGCCGGGCGGATTCGCGCCACGGGGGAATTGTCGCACCGGCTGGACGGGACGACGATCAGCAGCCGGGTCAACCGCGCCGGCATCTCGACCTGCACGGTGGGCGAGAACCTGGCCTACGGCTTCGCCGACGCGGCCACCGTGCTCGAGCAATGGAAAGGCTCTCCAAAACACCGGGCCAACCTGCTGTCGAACCGCTTCACCCATTACGGCCTGGGCCGGTCGCAGAACCACTGGGTGATGGTGCTGGCGCGTCCCTGCTGATCGGCGCGATGGGCGGTCCCGCCGACCGGCAGGGCCGGTCGCTTCGGCAGGATCGCGCGCGCCCAGGCGGGCAGGATCGCGGGCAAGGAGGCGTCCGCGGTGTCGCGCGGGGTGGCCGGGTGCGCGCTTACGCGCCGATCCGGCAGGTCCCCGCGACCCAGGTTGCCCGCACGGCGCGGTCGTCGCCCATCATGATGGTGGGAAAGAGCGCCTCCCAGATGTCCTCTGCCCGGGCGGCGCGCTGGGCGATGGCGGGGGTGGAGGCAAGGTCGAGCACCACCAGATCCGCCGCGGCCCCGGCCCCGAGGTGTCCGATCCGGCCGCCCCTGTGCAGCGCACGGGCCGAACCTTCGGTGGCGAGCCACATCAGTTGCGCGGGGTGCAGCGGCTGGCCGCGCAGCTGGCCGATCTCGTAGGCGGCGGCCATGGTGCGCAGCATCGAGAAGCTGGACCCGCCGCCGGTGTCCGTGGCCAGCCCGATGCCGAGGCCTGCGCGCGCGAGCCCCATGACATCCATCAGCCCCGATCCGATGAAGGCGTTGGAGGTCGGGCAATGCACCGCTGCCGCGCCGACCTCGCCCAGGCGGTCGATCTCGCGCGGTTCCAGGTGGATCGCGTGGCCGTAGAGCCCGCGGCGCCCCAGCAGGCCGTGCTGCTCGTACGTATCGAGGTAATCGCGAGCGTTCGGGTAGAGGTCGCGGACCCAGGCGACCTCGTCGGTCTGCTCGCTCAGGTGGGTCTGCATCAGGCAGTCGGGATGCTCCGACCAGAGCGCGCCCAGGGCCGAAAGCTGGTCGGGCGAGGAGGTGGGCGAGAAGCGCGGCGTGATGGCGTAGGTCGCGCGCCCGCGCCCGTGCCAGCGCGCGATCAGCGCCTTGCTGTCGTCGTAGGCCGATTGCGCGGTGTCGCGCAGATCGTCGGGCGCGTTGCGGTCCATGCAGGTCTTGCCGCCGACGACGGCCATGCCACGCGCCTCCGCCGCCTCGAACCAGGCGTCGACGGACCCGGGGTGGATCGTGCAGAAGCTGGTCTGCGTCGTGGTACCGTGGGCGAGGGCGAGGTCCAGCGTGCGGTTCGCGATCCGGGCCGCGTAGGCTGGGTCGGCGAATCTCGCCTCCTCGGGGAAGGTGTAGGTGTTGAGCCAGTCGATCAGCCGCTTGCCCCAGCTCGCGATCATCGCGGTCTGGGGATAGTGCATGTGCGCGTCGACGAAGCCCGGCCCGATGAGCGCGTCGCCGTAGTCGGTGACGGGGGCTTGCGGGTGGTCCGCGCGCAACCGCTCTGCCGGGCCCACCGCCGCGATCCGGTCGCCGTCGATCAGCACGGCGCCCGCGCTGTCGTGGCGCGCGCCCTCCGGGCCGTCCGGCAGGGTAATGGTGTCGAAGCCAAGGGTCTGGCCGAGAAGGAGGTGCTGTGTCATGCGCCGCACCCTAGGGGCTGATGCGGCGGTCCACAATTGCCCGAACGCGGTTGCCGCGGCGCGCGTGCAGGCTATTCTGCGGGCTGAACTGCAAGGGGGCCGCCATGACCGACGCACAGACCGACCCCGACCAGATCGAGGACACCGAGGACGAAGCCTTCGGCATCACCGAGCGGATCGTGAACGAGGTGCTGGAGGCGATCGAGGCGCGCGACACCGCCCGGATCGACGCGGTTCTGGATCCCCTGCACCCCGCCGACATCGCCCACCTGATCGAGGTCATCGACATTCGCCCGCGGGCGGAGCTGCTGACGCTCTGGCGCGGGGGCCTCGACGGGGAGGTTCTGTCGGAGCTCGACGAGAACCTGCGCGAGGAAGTCATCGCGGCGCTGAACCCGGCGGAACTGGCCGAGGCGATGGCCGACCTCGACAGCGACGACGTGGTGGACCTTGTCGAATACCTCGACGAGGACCAGCAGGCGGCGGTGCTGACGGCCCTGTCGCCCACCGACCGCGTGGTGGTGGAACAGTCGCTGTCCTACCCGGAGGAATCCGCCGGGCGTCACATGCAGGTGGAGCTGGTGCGCGCGCCCGAGCATTGGACCGTGGGCGACGCCATCGACTACCTGCGCTCGGACGTGACGCTGCCGGACCAGTTCTACCACATGATCCTGGTGGACCCGCGCCTTAAGGCCACGGGCTACGTCACGCTGGGCCGCATCCTGTCCCACCCGCGCGGCACGCGGCTGCTGGACCTGGTTGAGGACACCTTCCGCACGTTCCACGTCGAGCAGGACGTGGAAGAGGTCGCGCAGGCGATCAACCACTACCACATGATCACGGCCCCCGTGGTCGACGACAACGACCGGATCGTGGGCGTCATCACCATCGACGACGCGATCCGCTTCCTCGAGGAAGAGGCGGAGGAGGACCTTCTGCGCCTTGCCGGTGTGGGCGAGGGGAGCATCTCCGACCGGGTGCGCGACACCACCAAGCAGCGTGCGCCCTGGCTTGCGGTGAACCTCTTCACCGCGATCCTGGCCTCGCTGGTGATCTCGCTTTTCGAGGATACGCTCTCGGCGCTGGTGGCGCTGGCGGTCTTGATGCCCATCGTGGCCTCGATGGGGGGCAACGCGGGCACGCAAAGTCTCACCGTGGCGGTGCGCGCACTGGCGACGCGGGATTTGACGGGATCGAACGTCTGGCGGGTGATCCGGCGCGAGGTGCTGGTGGGACTCATCAACGGGCTTCTCTTCGCGGTGGTCATGGGGGTCGTGGGCCTGGTGTGGTTCGGCAGCCCGATGCTGGGGCTGGTGATCGCGGTGGCGATGGTCATCAACCTGGTGATCGCGGGGCTTGCGGGCACCGTGGTGCCGATCGTGCTGGACCGGCTCAATATCGACCCCGCGCTGGCCTCGGGCGCCTTCGTGACGACGGTGACGGATATCGTGGGTTTCTTCGCCTTCCTCGGTCTCGCAGCACTCTGGTTGCTGTGACGGACGGCCCGGTCCCCGACTTCAAGGCGCAGGCGCGCGCGGTGGCCTTCACCCGCCGCGCCGAGGCCCATGCGCATGCGCGCGCTGCTGCGGGCAAACTGTCGGAGGTGCTGGCAGGCCATCGCGGCGTGCCGCTGGCGGGCTACGCCGCGATGCGCACCGAGATCGACCCGCGCCCCGCGCTGGAGGAGGCCGCGGCCCATGGTCCCGTGGGCCTGCCGGTGATCGAAGCCCCGTCCAGCCCGTTGCGCTTCCGCCTCTGGACGCCGGAGAGCCGGATGGTCGAGGGCACCTTCGGCGCGCCGGTGCCGGAGGAGGGGGAATGGATGGTGCCGCAGATCCTGATCGTGCCGCTGGTGGCCTTCGACCGCGCGGGCGGGCGGCTGGGCTACGGCGGCGGCTTCTACGACCGCACGCTGGAGGCGCTGCGCGCCGCGGGGCCGGCCCTTGCCATCGGGTTCGCCTATGCCGCGCAGGAGGCGGGGGACCTGCCGCAGGAGGCGACCGATCAGCCGCTCGACATGATCGTGACGGAGGCGGAGGTCATCGTTCCGGGCTGATCCAGTGGCGGACTTCTGGGTGTCATCGGGGCATCATCGGGCGACCGGTCAGGCGCTGTCGAGGCGAGGAGGGCCGGAACGGGTGGCGCTCAGGCGTCGCTCCTCCGGCACCGCTTTCTCTGGCACCGAGGGCTAAGGCGCGATAAGGGCGGGGGCATGAAAATCCTCTTCCTGGGCGACGTCATGGGACGCGCCGGCCGCACCGCCATCACCGACCATCTGCCCCGGTTGCGCACCGAATGGCGGCTGGATTTCGTCGTCGTCAACGGCGAGAACGCCACCAACGGCGCGGGTCTTTCGCCCGATCACGCGAAACTCATACTGGAGGCTGGGGCCGACGCGGTCACGCTGGGCGATCACGCCTTCGACCAGCGCGACATGATGGCCTTCATCGAACGCGAGCCGCGGATCCTGCGGCCGCTGAACTTCTCGAAAAGCGCGCCGGGGGCGGGCGCGCGGGTCTATACCGACGGACGCGGGCGCAAGGTGCTGGTGGCGCAGGCGCTGGGCCAGGTCTTCATGAAGCGACCCTTCGACGATCCCTTCTCGGCGCTGGACGGGGTGCTCAAGCAATACCCGATGGGCGGGCAGGTGGCGGCCTCCCTCGTGGACATCCATTGCGAGGCGACGTCGGAGAAGATGGCGGTGGGGCATTACTGCGACGGGCGCGCGAGCGTGGTGGTGGGCACCCATACCCACGTGCCCACGGCGGACGCGATGATCCTGCCCGGCGGCACCGCCTACCAGTCGGACGCGGGCATGTGCGGTGACTACCAGTCGGTCATCGGGATGGAGAAGGACGAGCCGCTCAACCGCTTCATCACCGGCATGCCACGGGGCCGTTTCCAGCCCGCGGGCGGAGAGGCGACGCTGTCGGGGCTCTACGTCGAGACCGACGACCGCAGCGGCAAGGCGACCCGGATCGAGATGGTGCGCCAGGGCGGCAGGCTCTCCGCGGCGGGCCCTGCGTGAGCGAACGGGCGCGCCTGACCGGGTTCCTGGTTCTGCTGGGGCTGGGATGGGGGCTGACCACGCCGCTCAACAAGATCACCGTCTCGCTGGGCCGGGCCGAGATCGCGCTGGTCTTCTGGCAGATGCTGATCGGCGCGGTGCTGCTGGGGATCGTCCAACTGATGCGGCGCAGGCGGCTGCGGCTGACGCGGGCGACGCTGGGCGTCTGGGTCTTCATCGCGCTGATGGGGACGATTCTGCCGAACTCGGCCAGTTTCCGCGCCGCGGCGCAACTGCCCGCCGGGATCATGGCGATCGCGATCGCCAGCGTGCCGATGTTCGCCTTTCCGATGGCGCTGGCACTGGGCACGGACCGGTTCACCTGGCTGCGCGCCCTGGGGCTGGGGTTGGGGCTGACGGGCGTGGCGCTGATCGCGCTGCCGCAGTCCAGCCTGCCGGACCCCGCGATGGCGCCCTGGCTGCTCGTCGCGCTTGTCGCGCCGTTCTGCTACGCGATCGAGGGCAATGCCGTCGCGCGCTGGGGCACGGGGTCGCTCGACGCGGTGGACGTGCTCTTCGGCGCCTCGCTGCTGGGCGCGCTGGGGACGGGAACGCTGGCGGCGGCCACTGGGGCGATGTTCGTGCCGCGCCCGCCCTTCGTGCTGGCGGATGCCTCTTTGCTTGCGACTTCTGCCATCCACGCGGGCGTCTATTGCGGCTACGTCTGGCTGGTGGGCCGGGCGGGGGCGACCTTCGCGGGTCAGGTCGCCTACCTCGTGACCGGCTTCGGCGTGGCCTGGTCGATGATCCTGCTGGGAGAGCGCTATTCGCTCTGGGTCTGGACGGCGCTGGCGGCCATGCTCGCGGGGCTGTCGCTGGTCAAGCCGCGCGACCCCGATCCCCCTCCGAATCCCATTGCTCCGAACGCTGTGGCGCGTCATGATGGAGCGTCCTGACCGAGCGCTTCCATGTTCCTGACCGACTTCCTCGCCGACCACAAGGCGGCCTTCACCCTGGGTGTGCTGGGCCTGATGTTCATCATGTTCCTGCGGGAGACCTTCCCCACCGAGGTCGTGGCGCTGATCGGCGCAGGCATCCTGCTGGTCTCGGGCGTGCTGAGCTATGACGAGGCGGTGGCGGTCCTGTCGAACGCCGCGCCCTGGACCATCGCGATGATGTTCATCGTCATGGGGGCCCTGGTGCGCACAGGGGCGCTCAATTCGGTCAGCCAGGCCGCCGAACGCGCCGCCCGGCGCAACCCCCGGCAGGCCATGGGCGGCGCGATGGGGTTCGTCGTCTCGGCCTCTGCCTTCGTGAACAACACGCCGGTCGTGGTGGTGATGCTTCCGGTCTTCGTGCAGATGGCCCGCACGATGAAGGTCGCGGCCTCCAAGCTGCTGATTCCGCTGTCCTACGGGGCCATCGTCGGCGGCACGCTGACGCTGATCGGGACCTCGACCAACCTCGTCGTCGACGGGGTGGCGCGCCAGTCGGGGCTGGAACCCTTCGGCATCTTCGAGGTGACGCCTATCGGCCTGGTGATCCTCGTCTGGACGATGGGCTACCTGATCCTGTTCGGCAATCGCCTGCTGCCCGATCGCACCAGCATGGCGGCGATGCTGTCGGACCGGTCCAAGATGCGCTTTTTCACCGAAGCCGTGATCCCGCCCGAGAGCAACCTGATCGGGCGCGAGGTCATGGGCGTGCAGTTGTTCCAGCGCGAGGGCGTGCGCCTGATAGACGTGGTGCGCGGCGATGCCTCGCTGCGGCACGAGCTGGAGACGGTCGAACTGCAGGTCGGCGACCGCGTGGTGCTGCGCACGGCGATGACCGAACTGCTGTCGCTGCAGCAGAACAAGGAGTTGCGGCGCGTCGACCAGGTCTCTGCGGTGGAGACGACGACGGTGGAGGTGCTGATCTCTCCCGATTCGAAGATGGTGGGCCGCCAGTTGGGCGCGATGCGGCTGCGGCGGCGCTACGGGGTCTACACGCTGGCGATGCACCGGCGCGACAAGAACATCCGCGGGCTGCAGGACGTGATCGTGAAGGTGGGCGACACCCTGCTTCTGGAAGGCGCGCCAGAGGATATCCAGCGTCTCGCCGCCGACATGCGGCTGGCGGACGTCTCCAAGCCGACGGAGCGGGCCTATCGCCGCAGCCACGCCCCCATCGCCATCGCCACGATGGTGGGTATCGTGGCGCTGGCCGGCTTCGGCGTGGCGCCGATCCTGCTGTTGTCCTTCATCGGCGTGGTGATCGTGCTGGTGACCGGCTGCATCGACGCGGACGAGGCCTTCGCCAGCATCGACGGGCCGCTTCTGGCGCTGATTTTCGGGATGCTGGCGGTGGGGGCCGCGCTGGAAGCCTCGGGCGCCGTCGAGGCAATCGCCGCCGCCGTCGCACCCTCGTTGCAGACGCTGCCGCCTTACGTGGTCGTCTTCGCGGTCTATTTCCTGTCCATGGTCCTGACCGAGATGGTGTCCAACAACGCCGTGGCCGTGGTGCTGACCCCGGTGGCCATCGGGCTTGCGGGCGCGCTGGACGTGGACCCGCGACCCCTGGTGATCGCGGTTATGATGGCGGCCTCGGCCAGTTTCTCGACCCCGATCGGCTACCAGACCAACACGCTGGTCTACGGCCCCGGCGGGTACAAGTTCACCGACTTCCTGCGCGTCGGCCTGCCGCTGAACCTGAGCCTGGCCGTGATCTGTTCCATCGCGATCCCGATGATCTACCCGCTGGTGCCGTGATGCGACGCACGCCGCGCCTTGCAGGGCGGGGGCGGGCTGCGGTATAGGCGCGCGAACGACGTAAGTGAGGACCTCGCCATGGCCGGCCATTCCAAATGGGCAAACATCCAGCACCGCAAGGGGCGCCAGGACAAGCTCCGGGCGAAGCTCTTCTCGAAGCTGTCGAAGGAGATCACGGTGGCCGCCAAGATGGGCGACCCCGATCCCGACAAGAACCCGCGCCTGCGCCTTGCGGTGAAGGAGGCCAAGTCCTCCTCCGTCCCCAAGGACGTGATCGAGCGCGCGATCAACAAGGCCTCCGGCGGGGAAGGCGAGAACTACGACGAGATCCGCTACGAAGGCTACGGCCCCGGCGGCGTCGCCGTGATCGTCGAGGCGATGACCGACAACCGCAACCGCACCGCGTCCTCCGTCCGCTCGACCTTCACCAAGAGCGGCGGCAATCTGGGTGAGACGGGCAGCGTCGGCTACATGTTCGACCGCAAGGGCCAGATCATCTACCCGGCTTCCGTCGGTGACGAGGACACGGTGATGATGGCCGCCATCGAGGCCGGGGCCGAGGACGTCCAGTCCGACGAGGAGTCCCACGTGATCCTTTGCGAGGCGACGGCGCTGAACGACGTCTCCACCGCGCTGGAGGCCGAGCTGGGCGAATCCGAATCAACCAAGCTGGTCTGGCAGCCCAACATGCAGACCGAGCTGGACCTGGAGGGGCTGCAAAAGTTGATGCGCCTGGTGGAGACGCTGGAGGACGACGACGACGTGCAGAGCGTTACCACCAACGTCGAGGCCAGCGACGAAGTCATGGCCGCCTACGCGGAGAGCTGAGGGCTACCGGATCGAAGGTTGGAAAAGGGCTTCCCGGCGGAAGCCCTTTTTTCATGGGGCCGTGCGGGGGCCTGACCGCTGGATGACGTCAATGCAGCGAAGGTCGGCTTTGAGCCCTCACTACCAATCCGTCGTTGTGCAGCGAACGACCGCTCCCCCGGACAGCCAGAAACGTGCCCATCCACATAGGTTTTGCCGTGCCGTTATGTCTGGGCTAGCTTGCTGACTGAGCGGCAACGCGCGACGAGGAACAGAAACGGCTTCTATTGACGCATCGACTCAAGTTGATGGGGGGATCGAGGCTGGTCAAATGAGTTTAAGCTTTAACAGTTTTACGGATAGATAGCGATCGACTGAAGCTAACGGAGACATCTGATCGATGCCAGAAAAGAAATTCGAAGTAGGTCATTGCCCTAGTTGCGGTGCGGAGCGGGCGGATGTTGTTGCTGAACACAAAGAGGAATACCGCAGCCCCGACTTTGATGCTATGACATACTATCAGGTTCTAGAGTGTCGCGGGTGTGGTACGCACTATTTCAAATCCAATAGCTCGAATTCCGAGGACTTCCACTATTACTATGATGATGAGGTTGGCTCGGATGTGCGAGAGTATACAGAGACCATCAACTATTGGCCCCCGGCAGCAAAGCGTAAGCCGCCGGAGTGGACAGACGAAATCAAGTTCGAAGATCGAATTCTCGGCTCACTATTCGATGACGTTTATACAGCACTAAGCAACAATTTGGGAGTTTTGGCTGCTATTGGCATGCGGACGGTATTTGATCGTGCGTCTGAATTACTCAAAATTGACCCCGCCATGACTTTTCAGGACAAGCTAAGAGAGCTGAAAGCTGGTGATCACATAACTGAAAAGGAGAAGGTGGTTCTCGGTGCATTGATTGATGCCGGGAGCGCCGCAGCGCATCGAGGCTGGCAGCCGAAACCCAAGCAGTTGGATGCCATGATGACAATTCTCGAAGCCTTTCTGCATCGCGCCTTCTTGCTTGAGGATATTGGAGCCGAACTAGGCAAGGGTGTGCCTAAACGACAGCCTAAGGGTGAAAATAAGAAACCCACGTAGTGTTTACGTTAACTCAAGTGTTGGACGTTGGTGAAATTCGTCCTTGAAAGCTGCCCCCGCCCGGCAAGGCGATTAAGTCATCATCTCGGCGCAGCCGAGCGCGTTGATCAGACTTTCCATGAGACGGCGGACAAAATGGCGTTTCTGTCCACCGCTATGGAAGCCGGCATTCAACCAATGGCAGAAAAATCCGCAAAGCTGACGTTCCTCGTCTCGTGTTCGCCGCCTAGCTCTCGCCCCGCGACAGCCGGTCCAGCACCGAGGTGGGGGTGATCTGGCCGATTTGCTGGCCGTTCTCGGTGACCTTCAGGATCATGCCCGCTTTCAGGCGGTCGATGATGTCCTGCACCGGGGTTTCGGCCTCGACGGCGGTCAGGCCCGCGGTGCCGTCGGTCATCACGTCGCGGGCCGTCAGCACGCCCAGAGGGTTCATGTGGGCCACGAAGTCGGCGACGTAGTCGTTCTCGGGGTGGGTGAAGATCTCGCGCGGGGTGCCGGTCTGGACGATGCGGCCGCCCTCCATGATCGCGATGCGGTTGCCCAGCTTGAAGGCCTCGTCGAGGTCGTGGCTGACGAAGATGATCGTCTTGCCCCGCTCGGCCTGCAGGTCCAGCAGTTCGTCCTGCAGGCGCGCGCGGATCAGCGGATCGAGCGCGCTGAAGGGTTCGTCCATCAGCAGGATCGGCGCGTCGGTGGTGAAGGCGCGGGCCAGGCCCACGCGCTGCTGCATGCCGCCCGAGAGTTCGCCCACCAGCGCGTCGGCGCGATCGGCCAGGCCCACGAGCTCCAGCTCCCGATCCACGCGCGCGCGGCGCTTCGCCGCCGAAAGGCCGCCCAATTCCAGCCCCAACCCGACGTTGTCGCGCACGGTGCGCCAGGGCAGAAGGCCGAACTGCTGGAACACCATCGAGACGTCGCGCAGCCGCAATTGCCGCAGCGTGCGTCCACGGGCCTTGGTGACGTTGATCGGGCCGTCCTTGGTGTTCACCCGCACCTCGCCCCGGACCACCGGGTTCAGCCCGTTGACCGCACGCAGAAGCGTCGATTTGCCGGAGCCGGAGAGGCCCATGAGGACGAGGATCTCGCCGTCCTCGACGGAGAGGGTGCAGTCGTGGACCCCCAGCACCTGGTCGGTCGCGGCCTGCACCTGCGCCCGGGTCTGGCCCTGATCCATCAAGGGCAGGGCGCTTTCCGGCTTGTCCCCGAAGACGATGGAGACGCGGTCGAATTCCACGGCGCTCATCGTTTGGGCACCCGCAGCGTGCGGTCGAGCATGATCGCCACGATCACGATGATGAAGCCGCTCTCGAAGCCCAGCGCGGTATTGACGGTGTTGAGCGCGCGCACCACCGGCACGCCCAGCCCGTCGGCCCCCACGAGCCCCGCGATGACCACCATGGACAGCGACAGCATGATCGCCTGGTTGAGCCCCGCCATGATCTGCGGCGTGGCCGAGGGCAGCTCCACCTTCCACAGAAGCTGGCGTTTCGTCGCGCCGAAGGCCTGCGCCGCCTCGATCAGGGGGGTCGGGGTGGAGGAGATGCCGAGGTAGGTCAGCCGGATCGGTGCGGGCAGGACGAAGATCACCGTGGCGATCAGCCCCGGCACGATCCCGATTCCGAAAAGCACCACCGTGGGGATAAGGTAGACGAAGGTCGGCAGCGTCTGCATCAGGTCCAGCACCGGCACGATCAGCCGGTAGAACCCGGGGTTGTGCGCCCCCGCGATGCCCAGCGGCACACCGATCGCCATGCAGGCGGCACAGGCCATCAGGACCAGGGTGAGCGACTGGATCGTCTCCTCCCAGTAGCCCTGGTTGAGGATGAAGGCGAAGCCCGCCAGCACCAGCAGCGCGATCTGCCAGCGGCGCTGGATCGCGTAGGCCAGCGCTACGAACACCAGCACCACGACGATGGGCGGCGGCACCAGGACCATCTCGACCACCCAGTCCACGGTGTCGCGCAAGCCGTCGGCGAAGCTGTCGATCGCCGGGCCGATGGCCGATTGCAGCGTGTCGAAGGCGGTTCGGGACCAGGCGCCCACCGGGATCTTCTCGGCTGTCAGCCAGTCCAGTTGCAAGGGGTCCACGTCAGTCGTCCTTTCCTGCGGGCCGTTCGCCCGAATGCTGCATGAAGCGCAGCAGATAGCCGTCGGGGTCGGTCACGAGGAATTCCGACTGGCCTGTCTCGATCTCCTTTACCCGATACCAGCTTGTGGCCAGCGGGCGAAAGGGCACAACCCCCGCGCGTGTGACGCGGCCCAGAATCCGTTGCACGTCAGTGACTTCCATCTGGAAGTTGATCCCACGTCCCAGGGGCGGATCGAGCGGGCCGGTGGACCAGTGCCCGCCGGCCTGCTCCAGCATCACCTCGTTGCACTCCAGCCGCAGATAGGCGAACCCCGGCCGGTCGTAGCGCACCCGGAACCTCAGCGTGTCGCACCAGAAGGCAAGGCTGCGCTGCAGGTCGAGACAGGCCAATTCCGGCACCAGCCCGGCCCGGATCTCAAGCGTCGTGGCGGACTTGGGGCCGCCCGGATCGGACGACCCCGTCACCGCTCAGCTGTCCAGCGCGGCGCTGACGGCCTCGACCGCGTCACCGCCATCGACGGTCGTCACGCCGTCCAGCCAGGCCTGCCAGGTGTCGGGGTTGGCGCTCAGCCACTCCGTCGCCGCCCGCTCGGGGTCGGCATTGTCGTCGAGGATCGCGCCCATGATCTCGTTCTCCATCTCGAGGGTGAAGGCGAGGTTGTTCAAAAGCGCGCCGACGTTCTCGCATTCCGAGGCGAAGCCCGCGGTGGTGTTGGTATAGACCGTGGCCCCGCCGAGGTCCGGGCCGAACCAGTCGTCACCGCCTTCGAGGTAGCTCATGTCGAAGCGCGCGTTCATCGGGTGCGGCTCCCAGCCCAAAAAGACGATGGGATCGCCGGACCGGTCGGCGCGGTCGACCTGTGCGAGCATCCCCTGTTCGGAGGATTCGACGACCTCGAACCCTTCGAGGTCGAAGGCGTTGGCCTCGATCATGTCGAGGATCAGGCGGTTGCCGTCGTTGCCGGGCTCGATGCCGTAGATCTCGCCGTCCAGCGCGTCGCGGTTCGCGGCGATGTCGGCGAAGGTCGCGATGCCCAGATCGGCGGCGGCCTGGTTCACGGCGAGCGTGTACTTCGCGCCTTCGAGGTTGGCACGCACGGTCTCGACCGTGCCGTCCTCGCGGTAGGGGGCGATGTCGGCTTCCATGGTGGGCATCCAGTTGCCCAGGAAGACGTCGACGTCGCCTTCGGCCAGGCTGATGTAGGTGACCGGCACGCTCAGCAGCTTGGTGTCGGTCTCGTAGCCCAGCGCGTCCAGCACGACGGAGGTCGCAGCGGTGGTGGCGGTGATGTCGGTCCATCCGACGTCGGCGAAGGTGACTTCGTCGCAGTTCTGCTGCGCCAATGCGGGCGTGGCGGCGACGAGCGCCAGGATCGAGAGGGTGGATTTCATGGTCATGGAAGACTCCCTGAATTTTTTATTGATTGCCCGGTCAATAAAAACCGGGCAGGATGGCATGGACCTAACAGGAAACCCCGTGATGCCCAAGCTTGGGATGGAGCCTATACGCCGCGCCGCTCTGGTGAAAGCCACCATAGCCGAGGTGGGGGATGCGGGATCGCTCGACGTCGCGGTCTCGCGCATCGCCAAGCGGGCGGGGATGTCGTCGGGGCTTGCGCATCACTACTTCGGCGGCAAGGACGAGATCTTCGCCGCCGCCATGCGCCAGATCCTGACCGACTACCGGGCGGAGGTGACGACCGCGCTGCGCCGCACCCCCGACCGCGCCACCGCGGTGATCGAGGCGAGCTTCGCGCCGTCGTGTTTCGCGCCAGAGACGGTCGCCGCCTGGATGACCTTCTATGCGCAGGCGCACACCAGCCCGCCTGCGCTGCGGCTCTTGCGGATCTACCAGCGGCGATTGCGCAGCACGCTGACCCATGCCCTGCGCGGGCAGGTCGACGATCCGCGCGCGGCCGCCGAGACGCTCGCCGCGCTCATCGACGGTACCTACCTTGCCATGGCCTTCGGTCATGTCCCCGGGGGGACGGCGCGCGTTCTTTCGGTCCTTCACTCGCTCAGAGGCCAGTCATGACCCAGCCCGACATCCTCATCCTGATGGTCGACCAGCTCAACGGGACTCTGTTCCCCGACGGGCCGGTGGACTGGTTGCACGCGCCGAACCTCAAGAAGCTGGCCGCGCGTTCGACCCGGTTCGCCAACAGCTACACCGCCTCGCCGCTGTGTGCGCCCGCGCGCGCGTCCTTCATGACAGGCCAGTTGCCCAGCCTCACGCGGGTCTACGACAACGCGGCCGAGTTCTCCTCTGCCTTGCCGACCTACGCGCACCACCTGCGCCGCGCGGGCTACCAGACCGCACTTTCGGGCAAGATGCACTTCGTCGGCCCCGACCAGCTCCACGGGTTCGAGGAGCGGCTGACCACCGACATCTATCCCGCCGACTTCGGCTGGACGCCGGACTACCGCAAGCCCGGCGAGCGGATCGACTGGTGGTATCACAACATGGGGTCCGTGACGGGGGCCGGCACCGCCGAGATCACCAACCAGATGGAATACGACGACGAGGTCGCCTACCACGCGACGCGCAAGATCTACGACTACGCACGCAAACAGGACCCGCGGCCCTGGTGCCTGACGGTCAGCTTCACCCACCCGCACGATCCTTACGTCGCGCGCAAGAAGTACTGGGACCTCTACGAGGAGTGCGACCATCTTCTGCCGCAGGTCGGCCCGATCCCCTACGAGGATCAGGATCCCCACAGCCAGCGCATCCTCGATGCCAACGACCGCAGCAACTTCGACATCACCGAGGACCACATCCGCACCGCCCGCCGGGCCTATTTCGCCAATATCTCCTACCTCGACGACAAGATCGGCGCGATCCTGCAGACGCTGGAGGATACGAAGCAGGATCCCATCATCCTCTTCGTCTCGGATCACGGCGACATGCTGGGGGCCCGGGGGCTCTGGTTCAAGATGAGCTTCTACGACGGCTCGTCCCGCGTGCCGCTCATGGTGGCCGCGCCGCAGATGGAACCGGGCCTCGTGACCGAACCGGTGAGCACGATCGACGTCTGCCCGACGCTGTGCGACCTCGCCGGCGTCGACATGTCCGAGGTCGCGCCCTGGACCGAAGGCCACAGCCTCGTCCCGCAGGGGCAGGGGGTGACGCGGACCGATCCCGTAACGATGGAATACGCCGCCGAAGGGTCGATCACCCCGCTGGTGGGGCTGCGCACCGGCCGGTGGAAATACACCAACTGCCTCGCAGACCCCGAACAGCTCTTCGACCTCGAGGCCGATCCGCACGAACTGACCGACCTCGCGGCCGACCCGGCCCACGCCGACACCCTGGCCGACCTGCGGCAACAGGCCGCCGTCCGCTGGGACCTGGACCGCTTCGATGCCGACGTCCGCCACTCCCAGGCCAGCCGGTGGGTCGTCTATGAGGCCTTGCGCAACGGCGCCTACTATCCTTGGGACTACCAGCCACTCCAGCTCGCCTCGGAACGCTACATGCGCAACCACATGGACCTCAACGTCCTCGAAGAGGCGCAACGCGCGCCGAAGGACTGATCCGCTTCATCTGGCGGAATAAACTCCCGCCGGAGGCTCCCGCGCTCTCCACACGCACCGCCCATCCGATCACGACGCCCAACCCCTCGCTTTTTTCCCGAATACGCCCGCCGGAGGCTCCCACGATGGACACCCAACCCACCGCCAGCCATTTCATCGACGGCGCCTACGTCGAGGACACGACGGGCACGCCGATCCCCGTGATCTACGCCTATACCGGCGAGACCATTGCAACGGTCCATGCAGCGACACCCGGGATCGTGGAGAAGGCCATCGCCTCGGCCAAGGCGGCACAGGCGGAGTGGGCGGCCCTGTCCGGGACCGAGCGGGGCCGGATCCTGCGCCGCGCCGCCGACATCATGCGCACGCGCAATCACGATCTTTCCGTGCTCGAGACCTTTGATACCGGCAAACCCCTGTCGGAGACGATCGTGGCCGACGCGACCTCCGGTGCCGATGCGCTGGAATACTTCGGCGGTCTCGCGGCCACCCTGACGGGCGAGCATATCCAGCTGGGCGGCGGCGATTTCGTCTACGCACGACGCGAGGCGCTGGGCGTCTGCGTCGGCATAGGCGCCTGGAACTATCCCACCCAGATCGCCTGCTGGAAGGCCGCCCCGGCGCTCGCCTGCGGCAACACCATGGTCTTCAAGCCGTCCGAGACCACGCCGCTTTGCGCCTTGAAGGTGGCCGAGATCCTGATCGAGGCGGGCGCGCCGCCGGGGGTCTTCAACGTGGTGCAGGGCATGGGTGAGGTGGGCGCCGCGCTCACCACCGATCCGCGGGTCGCGAAGGTCTCGCTCACCGGGTCCGTGCCCACGGGCCAGAAGGTCTATGCCGCCGCCGCGGAAGGGTTGCGGCACGTGACGATGGAACTGGGTGGCAAGTCCCCGCAGGTGGTCTTCGAGGACGCCGATCTCGACGATGCCGTGGGCGGCGCGATTTTGGGGAATTTCTATTCGTCGGGGCAGGTCTGCTCGAACGGGACGCGCGTCTTCGTGCAGCGCGGCCTGGTGGATCGGTTCCTCGACCGGCTGACCGAGCGGTTGGGGAACGCCGTCATGGGCGATCCGATGGAGATGGAGACGACCTTCGGCCCCATGGTCAGCGCCCGCCAGCGCGAGATCGTCGAAGGCTTCATCGCCAAGGGGATCGAGGAAGGCGCGCGGCTGGTGCACGGCGGCACGCGGCCCGACCGCGACGGGTTCTTCCTGGACCCCACCGTCTTCGCCGACGTCACCGACGAGATGAGCATCGCGCGGGACGAAATCTTCGGCCCCGTCATGTCGGTCCTGACCTTCGACACCGAGGAGGAGGCGCTGCGCCGGGCCAACGACACGCCCTTCGGCCTCGCGGCGTCGGTCTTCACGAAAGACCTCGCGCGCGCGCACCGCATGGCCGCGGGCTTTCAGGCGGGAACCTGCTACATCAACACCCACAACCTCTCTCCTGTCGAGGCACCCTTCGGCGGCATGAAGATGTCCGGCGTGGGGCGAGAGAACTCGAAGGCCGCGATCGAGCACTACAGCCAGCTCAAGGGCGTCTACGTCGCCATGACCCCGGTGGAGGCGCCGTTCTGATGCAGGCCGACTACGTCATCGTCGGCGCGGGCAGCGCGGGCTGCGCCATGGCCTACCGCCTGTCGGAGGCGGGCAAGTCCGTCATCGTCATCGAGCACGGCGGGTCCGACGCGGGGCCGCTCATCCAGATGCCGGCGGCGCTGTCCTATCCGATGAACATGAAGGCCTACGACTGGGGCTATTCCACCCAGGCAGAGCCGCACCTGGGCGGACGGCGCCTGGCGACGCCGCGGGGCAAGGTGATCGGCGGGTCGTCGTCGATCAACGGCATGGTCTACGTGCGCGGCCACGCCCGCGACTTCGACCATTGGGAGGAAACCGGCGCGCGCGGCTGGGCCTATGCCGACGTGCTGCCCTACTACAAGCGGATGGAGCATTGGCATGCCGGGCTGCACGGCGGCGATCCCGAATGGCGCGGCACCGACGGACCGCTGCACGTCAGCCGCGGCCCGCGCCGCAACCCGCTCGTGCGCGCCTTCGTCGAGGCCGGACGCCAGGCGGGCTATCCCACCACCGACGACTACAATGGCGAACAGCAGGAAGGGTTCGGCCCCTTCGACGCGACGATCCACCTCGGGCGGCGCTGGTCGGCGGCCAACGCCTACCTGCGCCCCGCGCTGAAGCGGCCCGAGTGCACCCTGATCCGCGCCTTCGCCCGCCGCATCGTCATCGCGGAGGGGCGCGCCACCGGGGTCGAGGTCGACCGCAAGGGCGTGCGCGAGGTGATCCACGCCGGCAAGGAGGTCATCGTCGCGGCCTCCTCGATCAACTCGCCCAAGCTGCTGATGCTGTCCGGCATCGGACCGGCCGCCCATCTGGCCCAACACGGCATCGACGTGGTGGCGGACCGTGCCGGCGTGGGCCAGAACCTGCAGGACCACCTGGAGCTTTATATCCAGCAGGCCGCCACCCAGCCCGTGAGCCTCTTCACCTACTGGAAGCTCATGTGGAAGGCGATCATCGGCGCGCAATGGCTTTTCGGCAAGCGGGGCTTGGGCACCTCGAACCAGTTCGAAAGCGCGGCCTTCGTGCGCTCCGGGCCGGGGGTCGAGTATCCCGACATCCAGTTCCATTTCCTGCCGCTGGCGATTCGCTACGACGGCAAGGTGGCCGCCGAAGGCCACGGCTTCCAGGCGCATGTCGGCCCCATGCGCTCGCCCTCGCGCGGGGCCGTGACGCTGGCCAGCGCCGATCCGGCGGAGGCGCCGCATATCCTCTTCAACTATATGTCCCATCCGCAGGACTGGGAGGATTTCCGCACCTGTATTCGCCTCACGCGCGAGATCTTCGCGCAGGAGGCCTTCGCCCCGTTCCGCGGGCACGAGATTCAGCCCGGCGCGGCGGTCCAGTCTGACGACGAGCTGGATGCCTTCATCCGGGAGCACGCGGAAAGCGCCTATCATCCCTGCGGCACCTGCAAGATGGGGGCCGTGGACGATCCCATGGCCGTGGTAGACCCCGAATGCCGCGTGATCGGGGTCGAGGGGCTGCGGGTCGCCGACAGCTCGATCTTTCCGCGGATCACCAACGGCAACCTCAACGCGCCGTCCATCATGGTGGGGGAAAAGGCCTCGGATCATATCCTGGGCCGCGCCCCGCTCGCCCGCGCGAACGAGCAGCCCTGGATCCACCCTGCCTGGGCGACGAGCCAACGGTAGGGACCGAAGGCTTCCTCGCGGTGCGCCTGGCCGGGCCGCGGCGGCGTTCGCGCGGACGGCAGTGGCGAGGGACCTCGACCAAGCCGAGGCTGGCCGCGCTGTGCCGAGCTCAGGCGATGACCAGCCTGCGTTCCCGCCACATCACGAAGGCCACGGCGGCGATTGACCCCAGGCCGCTGGCGCACATCAGCGCCTGAAGCGAGATCGCGGTCTGCGCGCCCTCCAGGAGGACGCCCGCGAGCTGGCTGAGCGCCGCCCCGCCACCGATCATCAGCGCGCCGCCGAGACCGCTCGCGGTGCCCGCCAGGCGCGGTCGCACCGACAGAAGGCCCGCTGTGGCGTTGGGCATGGTCATCCCGTTGCCGAGCCCCAGAAAGGTGCAGAGCCCGAAGAAGACCAGCGGATCCTGCAGTCCCGCCAGCGCCAGCAGCAGCGACAGCCCCATCCCCGCGAAGGCCAGAATACAGCCCCACAGGATCATCGGGTTCAGTCCCACGCGTTCCGAAAAGCGGCCCGAAATCCCATTGCCCACCGCGTAGCCGATGGCGGGCGCGCCAAGGGCCAGCCCGCTCTGGAACGGGGTCAGGCCGAAGACGTAGTCGGCCACGTAGGAGGCCCCGCCGAGGAAGGCGAAGAACGACCCCGACGCGAAGGCCGCGCAGAGCGCGTAGCCCCAGAAGCGCGGGGCCGTCAGCAGGGCCGGATAGTTCGCCACCTGTGCCTTGAACGAGGTGCCGCCGCCGCGCACGGTCTCTCCCTGGTCGGCCCAGCAGAGCGTCAGCACCAGCCCGCCCGCCGCCATCAGGAACAGGAAGGAGGATCGCCAGCCGAAGAGCTCGTCCAGCGTGCCGCCGATGGTGGGGCCGATCATCGGGATGAGCGCCATGCCCATGGTGACGTAGCCGATCATCGAGGCCGACCGCTCCGGCGGGAAGAGGTCGCGGACGATGGCGCGGCTGAGCACGATCCCGGTGGCGACGGCGGCCTGCAGGATGCGGAAGGCCAGGAAGACCGTGACGTTGGTGGCCAGATAGCAGCCCAGCGTGGCCACCATGAAGACCGAAAGCGCCCCCATCACCACCTTGCGGCGGCCGTAGCGGTCCGACAGCGGTCCCACGACCACCTGCAGCAGCGCCGTGGCCGCGAGGTAGCCCGAGATGGCGAATTGCACCGTCGCGTAGTCGGTGCCGAAATCCTCGGCCATGCGGGTGAGGGAGGGCAGGAAGATCGACATGTTCAACGCCGACACGCCGGCCAGCAGCGTCAGGGTCACGATATGCGGGGGCGTGCTGCGGTCGCCGAACCGCGCCTTGGGAAAGTCTGACATGGCGCGCAGGCTATGCCCCTGCGCGGGGAAGTCCAGCGCCCATCGCGGGCAAACCAAAATGTCGGAACGCTGGGGCAGGGGGACGGAAAATTGCGCAGGCGGTCTTTCGCTTGAATTTCCGCATGACTAAGGTGCGACAACCGACCCTCGATCTTCGGGTCCGCGCGAGGAGGCATGATGAAAGACCATATCGAAGCGCTCGAGGCCCGCCGTGCCGAGGCCCGGCTGGGCGGGGGGCAGGCGCGGATCGACGCGCAGCACGCCAAGGGCAAGCTGACCGCGCGCGAACGGATCGAACTGCTGCTGGACGACGGCTCGTTCGAGGAGTTCGACGCCTTCGTCACCCATCGCGCGGTCGATTTCGGGATGCAGGACAACCAGCCGCTGGGCGATGGCGTCGTCACCGGCTGGGGAACGATCAACGGGCGGATGGTCTACGTCTTCAGCCAGGATTTCACCGTCTTCGGCGGGTCGCTGTCGGAAACCCACGCCCAGAAGATCTGCAAGATCATGGACATGGCGATCCAGAACGGCGCGCCGGTGATCGGGATCAACGATTCGGGCGGCGCGCGCATCCAGGAGGGCGTGGCGAGCCTCGCGGGCTATGCGGAAGTCTTCCAGCGCAATGTCCTGGCCAGCGGCGTGGTCCCGCAGATCAGCCTGATCATGGGACCCTGCGCGGGCGGGGCGGTCTATTCGCCCGCCATGACGGACTTCATCTTCATGGTGCGCGACACCTCCTACATGTTCGTGACCGGCCCCGACGTGGTCAAGACCGTCACCAACGAGGTCGTCACCGCCGAGGAACTGGGGGGGGCCTCCACCCACACCAAGAAATCCGGCGTCGCCGATGCCGCCTTCGACAACGATGTCGAGGCCATCGCCGAATGCCGCCGCCTCTTCGATTTCCTGCCGCTGAACAACCGTCAGAAGGCGCCCACGCGACCATTCTTCGACGACGTGGCCCGGATCGAGGACAGCCTCGACACGCTGATCCCGGCCAGTGCCAACGCCCCCTACGACATGAAGGAGCTGATCCTGAAGGTCGCGGACGAGGGCGACTTCTACGAGATACAAAAGGACTACGCGGGCAATATCCTGACCGGTTTCATCCGGCTCGAAGGGCAGACCATCGGCGTCGTGGCGAACCAGCCGATGGTGCTGGCGGGGGTGCTGGACATCGACTCCAGCCGCAAGGCCGCGCGCTTCGTGCGGTTCTGCGACGCCTTCGAGATCCCGATCCTGACCCTCGTCGACGTCCCCGGCTTCCTGCCCGGAACGGCCCAGGAATACGGCGGCGTCATCAAGCACGGGGCGAAACTCTTGTTCGCCTACGGTGAGGCGACGGTGCCCAAGGTCACGGTCATCACCCGCAAGGCCTACGGCGGGGCCTACGACGTGATGGCCTCCAAGCACCTACGGGGTGACTTCAACTACGCCTGGCCCACGGCAGAGATTGCCGTCATGGGCGCCAAGGGGGCCACCGAGATCATCCACCGCGGCAAATCCGCGGAGGAGATCGCGACGCTCGCCGGCGCCTACGAGGAGCGCTTCGCCAATCCCTTCGTCGCCGCCTCCAAGGGGTTCGTGGACGAGGTCATCATGCCGCGTGCGACCCGGCGGCGGGTGTGCCGGGCCTTCGCCTCGCTGCGGGGCAAGCAGCTGACCAACCCGTGGAAGAAGCATGACAACATCCCGCTCTGACGCAGCGCCTCGGGCAATCGGGGCAGGGGGGCCAGCCCCCCGTCCGCTGGTGGCGGACTCCCCCCGGAGTTTACCTGGCCAGATGAACGGGGGAACCGCGCTCGCGGATGCGTCGTTGCGCCCGAAAGGAGAGTGCGATGACCAAGGATCACGGACCCAGCATCAAGGACGACGAAGCCTTCGAGGCCTTGCGCGACGAGGGCATGTCGAAGGAGAAGGCGGCGCGAATTTCGAACGCGCAGGCCAACGAGGACATGGACCCCTCGACCAAGGGCGGCAAGGCCCCGCCCTACGAGGAGTGGACGAAGGACGACCTTTACGCGCGCGCGCAGGAAATCGGGATCGAGGGGCGCTCGGGCATGGACAAGGACGCGCTCATCGAGGCCTTGCGCTCGCACTGACGGCGGCCCTTTGGGCCTCTCCGGTGGCGGCGCAGGAGTTGCAGCCGATCTCGGTGCCCTCGGGGCTGGAGATCGCGCTTGCGGACGTGATGCTGGAGGAGGAGGCGGGGATCGCGCGGTTCCGGTTCGTCTCTCCCGCCCTGTCTGGCGAGGACGGGCTGACCTTCGCGGAGGTGGCGGACGATCTGATGTGGCTTTGCCAGGGGCTGGTGCGACCGGCGCTGGAGCAGCAGGCGTGGACCAGCGCGCAGGTGGTCCTGTCGGTCTCGGACCAGCCGACGGAGTTCGGGATCTACGATCCGAACGTCGTGCAGTATTTCCAGCCCTTCCGCCTAGACGGCGACGAGTGCCGCTGGGAGGATCTTTGATGGAGAAGCACCGCGGGTTCCCCGGACGCCTGCCGGGGACGGACTACCAGTTCGTGATCCGGCGCGCTCACAAGGACGGGGCCACGCCCTTGCGCGCGCGCGAACGCTTCGCCGACCGCAGGCCCCCCGACCGGCGCGCCGACGAGGGGTTCCTGCAGGCGCTGTGGGATCATTTCGGGCCGGAGCCCTTCGTGCGCGGCAACCTGGACGCGGGGCGGTTGAGCTGGCTGTTCGGGCGCGAGGTCGTGGCGGCCGAGGACCCCTTCGATCCCGAAAGCTACGACGCGCTCTTGCGCATCGACGAGGCGCGCGCGCGCGTGAGTTTCCCGGATGTCTTCGCATGACCACACGCAAGGCCGCAGATATTCGGAACAAATCGGCGGGTTCGCGCCTTTGCTTGTCAATCGGGCTTGAGTTCGCCCGGCTGGCGAGCAAGTTTGCGCGCATCTGGAACGTAACGAAAGGCACAGTACAATGTTCAAGACCACATCCGCACTGGCCCTCATCGCCGTCCTCGGCGTTGCTGGCTGCGACAACATCGACACCGACGGCGAGCGTGCGCTCGTCGGCGCCGGCATCGGCGCGGCAGGTTCCGCCGCTCTGGGCGGCGACGATCGCGACACCGCGACCGCGGCACTCGGCGGCGCCGTTGCCGGCGCGCTGGCCGACGACGTGGGTCTCGCCCGCCGCAGCCGCTAAGCGGATTGCCTCCCTTCGGGGGCATTCACACCATTGGAACCGTCGCCGGGGCAACCGCCCTGGCGGCGGTTTCGCGTTTTAGGGGACCCGCCTGATGTTCAAGAAAATCCTGATCGCCAACCGCGGCGAGATCGCCTGCCGGGTCATCAAGACCGCGCGGCGCATGGGGATCGCCACTGTTGCCGTCTACTCGGACGCGGATGCAGGCGCGCTGCATGTCAAGATGGCCGACGAGGCGGTCCATATCGGCCCGAGCCCGGCCAACCAGTCCTACATCGTGATCGACAAGATCATGGAGGCCGTCCGCCAGACCGGGGCCGAGGCGGTCCACCCGGGCTACGGTTTCCTGTCGGAGAACCCGAAGTTCGCCGAGGCGCTGAAGGCCGAGGGGGTCGCCTTCATCGGTCCGCCCGTGGGGGCGATCGAGGCGATGGGCGACAAGATCACCTCCAAGAAGCTGGCGGGAGAGGCGGGGGTCAGCACGGTGCCCGGGCACATGGGCCTGATCGCGGATGCCGAGGAGGCGGTGAAGATCAGCCGCGAGATCGGCTACCCGGTGATGATCAAGGCGAGCGCCGGCGGCGGCGGCAAGGGGATGCGGATCGCCTGGGACGACGACGGGGCACGCGAGGGCTTCCAGTCGTCCAAGAACGAGGCCGCGAACAGCTTCGGCGACGATCGCATCTTCATCGAGAAATTCGTCACCCAGCCGCGTCATATCGAGATCCAGGTCCTCGCCGACGGCCACGGCAACGCGGTCTACCTGCACGAGCGCGAATGTTCGATCCAGCGCCGCAACCAGAAGGTCATCGAGGAGGCGCCGAGCCCGTTCCTGGACGAAGAGACCCGCGCCGCGATGGGGGCGCAGGCCGTGGCGCTGGCGAAGGCGGTCGATTACACCAGCGCGGGCACGGTGGAGTTCATCGTCGACGGCGACCGCAACTTCTATTTCCTGGAGATGAACACCCGCCTGCAGGTCGAACACCCGGTGACGGAGCTGATCACCGGCATCGACCTGGTCGAACAGATGATCCGGGTAGCCGCGGGCGAGAAGCTGGGCTTCGCGCAGTCCGGCCTGACCATCGACGGCTGGGCCATCGAAAGCCGCCTCTATGCCGAGGATCCCTATCGCAACTTCCTGCCCTCCATCGGGCGGCTGACCCGCTACCGCCCCCCGCAGGAGGTGGCCGAGGCCGAGCGCGCCGTGCGCAACGACACCGGCGTCTTCGACGGGGGCGAGATCAGCATGTTCTACGACCCGATGATCGCGAAGCTCTGCACCTGGGCGCCCACGCGCGCGGCCGCGATCGAGGAGATGCGGTTGGCCCTCGACCGGTTCGAGATCGAGGGGATCGGTCATAACCTGCCGTTCCTCTCGGCGGTGATGGATCATCCGAAGTTCGTCGCGGGCGAGATGACCACCGCCTTCATCGAGGAGGAGTTCCCCGAGGGCTTCGACGGCGTGGCACTGGGCGGGGAGACCTTGCGTCGCATCGCGGCGGCGCTCGCGGCGATGCACCGGATATCGGAGATCCGGCGCACGCGGATCACGGGGCGGATGGACAATCACGAACGCACCGTGGGCACGGACTGGAACGTGGCGCTGCAGGACGTGGAGTTCGACGCCAGGATCGAGGCCGACCGGGGCGGGGCGAGCGTCACCCTCGACGGTCGCACCTATCGGGTGGAAAGCGATTGGACCCCCGGGCAGCCCCTCGCGGTGCTCAAGGTCGACGGCAGCCCGCTGGTGTTGAAGGTGGCGAAGATCTCGGGCGGATTCCGGGTGCGCCACCGCGGCGCCGACCTGCGAGCCCACGTGCGCACCCCGCGGCAGGCCGAGCTGGCCCGGCTGATGCCGCAGAAGGAAGCTGCGGATACCTCCAGGCTGCTGCTTTGCCCGATGCCCGGCCTGATCGTGAGCGTCGAGGTCTCCGAAGGGGAGGAGGTGCAGGAAGGCCAGCCGCTCTGCACCGTCGAGGCCATGAAGATGGAAAACATCCTGCGCGCGACCCGCAAGGGCGTGGTCACCAAGATCAACGCCAGTGCGGGTGACAGCCTGGCGGTCGACGACGTCATCATGGAGTTCGAGTGACCCGCTTCGGATCCCTGCTGCTGATCTGGTTCGCGGCCTGCGTCATCGCGGTCATCGCGGGCCTGGGCCTTCTGAGCGTGATGGTCCCCGGGGACGACGTGTCCTGGGCCACGCGCCTGCCGCGCCGCGCGATCACCGTGCCGATGATCTGCGTGATCGTCTTCTGGGGGGTGGTGCGCGCCTCGGGGGTGCATTTGTCGCCCGTGCCGACCTTCACCTTCGGCGGGTTGGCGGTCTACCTCGCGCTTTTCGTGATCGGCCGAATCCTGGTCAGCGTTCCCATCAGCCCCGTGCTGGTGCTGGGCCTGGTGCTGGCGATCCTGATGGCGCTGGCGTGGATCGCCGTGCGCAGCGCCGCGCGCCGGATGCCCCGCACGCCCGACGCGTGATCCGCGGCCCCCTAGTCGCCGGTCGCACCGCGACGTTCCGCGATCTCGCGCTGGCGCATGGGCATCTTGTCGATGGAACGCGACAGCTCGCGCACGTCGTAGGGCCGCGGCTTGCGCAGCTTCACCTGGTCGTCCTTGCCGATCAGCGTCATCATGAAGCCGCGCGGGCGCAACCGGGTGCGCAGCGGGGAAGGGTCCTGCGGCGCCGTGTCGAAGATCACCACCACGTCACGCATTGCGAGTTCGTCCGAGCGTTCGGCCAGAAGCTCCATCTGCGAGGCGAAGGCGGGATCGTTGGGGGAATCGGCGAAGACCACGACGGACCGGGCGATCCAGACGAAGTCGTCCAGCGCGACCGTGGCCGCGTCGATCGGCGTCTCCGGGCTTTCGAGCCAGGCGGTGACGGCTTCGGGTGTCTCGTCCTGCGCCGCGAGCGCGGTGGTGGAGAGTGCAAGAGCCAACGTCGCGGCGATCAATCGTGTCATGTCCATGGGTTTGATATAGGCGTGCGGGGCGCGTTTGCGAAGATGGCTCACGTCTTCGTCGGCGCAGCATTGTTTCGCGAATGCACGCGCTTGCGTCACAATGATAGCGATCCCCTTTTGACCTTTGCGCGGCGGCGCGGCATGAAGGGGCAAGCGAGGGAGAGGGCATCATGAGCGACAAGACCGACTGGAAGAAGACCGCGCAGGCGGAATTGCGCGGACGTTCTCTCGACGATCTGACCTGGTCCACGCTGGAAGGCATCGACGTCCAGCCGCTCTACACCGCCGAGGACGTGGAGGGTCTTCCGCACATGGGCGGGCTGCCGGGATCGGCGCCCTACACCCGCGGCGTCAAGGCCACGATGTACGCGGGTCGCCCCTGGACGATCCGGCAATACGCAGGCTTCTCGACGGCGGAGGAATCGAACGCCTTCTACCGCCGCGCGCTGGATGGCGGGCAACAGGGCGTCTCGGTCGCCTTCGACCTGGCCACCCACCGCGGCTACGACAGCGATCATCCCCGGGTGGAGGGCGACGTCGGCAAGGCCGGGGTCGCGATCGATTCGGTCGAGGACATGAAGATCCTCTTCGACGGCATCCCGCTCGATCAGGTGTCCGTCTCGATGACCATGAACGGTGCGGTGATCCCGATCCTGGCGTCCTTCATCGTCGCGGGCGAAGAGCAGGGCCACGACCGCAAGCTGCTGTCGGGCACGATCCAGAACGATATCCTCAAGGAGTTCATGGTCCGCAACACCTACGTCTATCCGCCCGAACCTTCGATGCGGATCATCTCGGACATCATCGAATACACCTCCGATCAGATGCCGAAGTTCAACTCCATCTCGATCTCCGGCTACCACATGCAGGAAGCCGGTGCGAACCTCGTGCAAGAGCTCGCCTACACCCTCGCCGACGGCCGCGAATACGTCCGCGCCGCGATTGCCGCCGGTATGGACGTGGATCGCTTTGCCGGAAGGCTCAGTTTCTTCTTCGCCATCGGCATGAACTTCTTCATGGAGGTCGCCAAGCTGCGCGCCGCCCGCCTTCTGTGGCACCGTGTGATGGAGGAATTCGAGCCGAAGAATCCCAAATCGTCGATGCTGCGCACCCACTGCCAGACCTCCGGCGTCAGCTTGGCCGAACAGGACCCCTACAACAACGTCGTGCGCACGGCGTACGAGGCGATGTCCGCCGTCCTCGGCGGCACCCAGTCGCTGCACACCAACGCGCTGGACGAGGCCATCGCCTTGCCCTCCGACTTCGCCGCCCGCATCGCGCGCAACACCCAGCTGATCCTGCAAGAGGAAACCGGTGTGACCAACGTCGTCGACCCGCTGGCGGGCAGCTACTACGTCGAAAAACTGACCCACGACCTGGCAGAGGCCGCCTGGTCCCTCATGGAGGAGGTCGAGGAGATGGGCGGCATGACCAAGGCCGTGGCCTCGGGCATGCCCAAGCTCAGGATCGAGGAGACCGCGGCCCAGCGGCAGGCCAACATCGACCGCGGGACGGAAGTCATCGTCGGGGTCAACAAGTACCGCAAGGACAAGGAAGACCCGATCGACATCCGCGACATCGACAACGCGGGCGTACGCGACAGCCAGATCGCGCGGCTGGAGCGGATCAGGGCCTCCCGTGACCAGGCCGCCTGCGATGCGGCCCTGGCGGAGCTCACGCGGCGGGCGAAAGAGGGCGGCAACCTGCTCGACGCCGCCGTCGAGGCCGCCCGCGCCCGGGCCACCGTGGGCGAGATCTCGGGCGCGATGGAAGAGGTTTTCGGCCGCCACCGGGCAGAGGTGAAGACCCTCGCCGGGGTCTACGGCGCCGCCTACGAAGGTGACGAAGGCTTCGCCGCGATCCAGGCCGACATCGAGGATTTCGCAGAGGAGGAAGGCCGCCGCCCCCGCATGCTGGTCGTCAAGATGGGCCAGGACGGCCACGACCGCGGCGCCAAGGTCATCGCCACCGCCTTCGCCGACATCGGCTTCGACGTGGACGTGGGCCCGCTTTTTCAGACGCCGGAAGAGGCCGCACAGGACGCCGTCGACAACGATGTCCACGTGATCGGCATCAGCAGCCAGGCGGCGGGGCACAAGACGCTGGCGCCCAAGCTTGTGCAGGCGCTGAAGGCGCAAGGCGCAGACGACATCCTCGTGGTCTGCGGCGGCGTGATCCCGCAACAGGACTACGACTTCCTCACCCAGTCGGGCGTCAAGGCGATCTTCGGCCCCGGCACCAACATCCCCGACGCCGCGCGTAACATCCTGAGCCTGATCCGCGACGCAAGACCCTGACCCCCGGGCCGCGCCGCCGCCTTTTCATCTGGCCAGATAAACTCCCGCCGGAGGCATCGACCCGCAGGGTCGACCCCCGCGACCGAAACGCGCTGAAACCGAGCCCTCGCCGGGAACCACGGCTCAGACTGCGGCAGTGACACGTGCCCGAGCGCGCCACGGTTGCCGAGGATCGCCCGCGCCCGCCGACTCCGAGGCCCAGACGCCGCGGTATAAAATGCCCGGAAATCCGCCGATGCGCGGGTCCGTTCGTCCTTATCCTCCGCCACCGAATCCTCTAGGTTGCGCCCATGTCGATCTGGACCCGCATCGCCGACGCCATCGCAGCCCTCCGCGCCGGAGAGCCGCTGTCGGCCGTCTTCGATTACCTGCGCACGCCGCCCGACCGGTCGGTGGCCTTCACCATCGCGGTGATCGCGCTGGGGGCCAAGATGGCCAAGGCCGACGGTCAGGTCACCCGCAACGAGGTCGCGGCCTTCCGGCAGGTCTTTCACATTCCCCCCGACCAGGAATCCCAGGCCGCGCGGCTCTTCAACCTCGCGCGGACCGATATCGCCGGGTTCGAGGCCTATGCCGCCAAGATCGCGGCGATGTTCAACCGCGATCCCGGCACGCTCTGCGACCTGATGGAGGGGCTCTTCCACATCGCCGTGGCCGACGGCACCTATCACGCGGCGGAGGATGCCTTCCTCGCGCGCGTGGCCGAGATCTTCGGTTTCGACGAACGCCGCTTCGCACGGATCCGGGCGCAGTTCGTCCCCGACACCGACCGCGACCCCTACGACGTGCTGGGCGTGGCCGAGGATGCGCCGCTGGACGAAATCCGCAAGTCCTGGCGCGACCAGGTGCGCGAGACGCACCCCGACCGGATGATCGCCCGCGGCGTGCCCGAAGAGGCGGTGCGCCTGGCCGAAAAGCGCCTGGTGGCGATCAACCGCGCCTGGGAGCAGATCGCCGCCGCGCGCGCCTGATTGCAAATCCTCGCGGGCGGCCTATCTGAAGGCGCATGAAACAGATCGTCCTCGCCGCCAGCCTTGCCCTCGCCGCCGTTCCTGCCACCGCGCAGGAAGAGGAACGGGGCCGTGACCTGATGGAAGAGGGGGCCAAGCTGCTGCTGCGCGGGCTTTTGAACGAAGCCTCTCCCGCGATCCGCGAATTGCAGGACCTCGCACAGGACGTGGGCCCCGCCATGCGGATGCTGCGCGAAGAGATGGGTCCCGCGCTGGCGGAGATCATGGCCAACATCGACGACATCGGCAATTACCTGCCGCCGGAGATTCTGCCCAACGGCGACATCGTCATCCGCCGTGCGCCGACCGCGCCGCCTTATGCGCCGCCCGTGGAAGACGACGTCGAGCTCTGAGGTTTGAACTTCACGCTGACGCTGGCGTCCATCGCCTGCGCCAGCGCGTTCAACCGCGCCTCGGCCACCTCGCCGAAGAGCGGGCGGGCATCCTCGTCCAGCGTCAGTTTCAGCTCCTTGTTCTTCGGGCTCCAGGTGAAACTGCCCGGCTGACGATCGCCGTCTAGCCAGAGCATCGCACCGAACCGCATCGCCCGGCCCAGGATGTCGGCCTCGCGCATCTGGGCCGCGTCCAGAAGCTCGAAAAGCGGCGCGAAACGTCCGTCAGGCGTCTTGCCCGAGTAGCGTTTCATCAGCGCCAGCCCCAGCAGAACCCGTTCGTAATGTTTCAATCCGCCCAGGTTGGCGCGGGTGGCGTTGTCGAAGGTGATCTCCGCCCGGTAGTCGGGATGCGCGCGCCAGCTTACGTCATGCAGCAGGCAGGCAGCCTTGATGATCCGAAGCCGCTGCCAGTTCGCCCGGGGAAAGAGCGGTTTGACGAAATCATAGAGCAGTCGTCCGAAGCCGGGGAGGCGGGCGTCCTTGGCCTCGGCGAAGCGGCAGGCCTCGATCAGCGGGTCGCGCTCGCGCAGCTCGCGCGGCATCTGCTCGTAGAGCATCCCCTCGCGGATCCCGTAGGCGGAAACGGCCACGTCCTTGGGTTTGAAGACGCGGATCAGTTCTTTCAGTACGGGCACGGCATAGGGTACCAGCGACATGCGGCTGTCCGAGATCGAGCACCGGCCCCGCAGCTCGGTCAGGTCCGAATCGGCGATGTAGTCCGCCGTCTGGCCGATCCGTCGCGCGGTCATGCGGTATTCGTGCAGCACCGTCAGCGGGTAGCCGCGGCGTTCCATGTCGACCCGCGCGATGGCCCGCCAGCTTCCGCCGACCAGGAAAAGGCGCATGCCCGTGGGATTGCCCATCTGGTCGTGAAGCCGCGCGACTGTCTCCTTCACGTGGGCCTTCAGGCCCTTCTTCCCGCCCTTGATCTCCTTGAGCTTGAGCGGACCCAAGGCCGAGGTCACGCGGCGGCCCACGCGTCCTTCGGCCAGGTCCGCCAGTTCCATCGACGATCCGCCGATGTCGCAGACCAGACCGTAGCTGCCGGGCCAGCCCAGCAGGACCCCCTGGGCCGAAAGACGGGCTTCTTCCTCGCCGTCGATGACCCAAAGCTTGATGCCGGTCTCGCGCTCGATCTCGGCCCGGAAGTCGGGCCCGTCCTCGGCCTCGCGCACCGCCGCGGTGGCGACGGCGGTGAGCGGGCCGCAGCCCATGCCCTGCGCCAGGGCCGCGAAGCGGCGGATCGCGTTCACCGCACGGGCGCGTCCTTGCGGGTTCAGGCGTCCCGTCTCGGACAGGCCGGCGCCCAGCGCGCACATGACCTTCTCGTTGTAGAAGTAGGCGGGCGACCGGGCCGCGCCGTCGAAGACGACCAGCCGGACCGAGTTCGACCCCACGTCCAGGACGCCCACGCGCTTGAGATCCTGCATCGCCGCGTCGTCGAAGAGCGGCCGGCCGAAGGGCCCCCAGTCGATGGTGCTGTCGGTATCGGTCATGGGTGGTCTCCTGGCAGGGGGCGCGACACGGGCGGCGCGGGTCTGTTCGCGGATCAACGCGGGCTGGCCTGTGCGTCTTCGTCGGTATGGGTGAGTTGCGGCACGTCGGAGGCCCCCGCGGTCCCGCGCCCGGAGAGCGAGGGGTTTTCCATGAAGAAGCGGTGGCAGGAGAAGGCGAACTCGCCTTCCGGCACCTCGGCACGCAGGAAGGTCCCGTCGGGCTGCATCACCCAGCTTTGCGCCACGTCCGCAAGGTTCGCGGCCATGATCTGGCTGACGATCTGCGCCTTGACGGTGTTGTTTGTGATCTCGACCAGCGTCTCGACCCGGCGGTTGAGGTTGCGGCCCATCCAGTCCGCGGAGCTGATGTAGACCCGTGCCTTCTTGTTGGGCAGCGCCTGGCCGCCGCCGAAACAGACGACGCGGGAATGTTCCAGGAACCGTCCGACGATGGATTTCACACGGATATTCTCGGACAGGCCGGTGACGCCGGGGCGCAATCCGCAGATGCCGCGGACCACCAGCTCGATCCGCACGCCCGCCTGACTGGCGGCGTAGAGCGCGTCGATCACGTCCGTCTCGATCAGGCTGTTCATCTTGGCCCAGATGGTGGCGGGCTTGCCCGCGCGGGCGAACTCGGCTTCTTCCGCGATCCGGTCCAGCAGGGTCGATTTCAGCGTCATCGGCGCGATGGAAAGATTCTCCAGCGCCTCGGGTTGGGCGTAGCCCGAGAGGTAATTGAAGACCTTGGTCGTGTCGCGGCCCAGACGCGCGTCGCAGGTGAAGAACGACAGGTCGGTGTAGATCCGTGCCGTGATCGGATGGTAGTTGCCGGTGCCGAAGTGCGAGTAGGTCACCAGCTTGTCGCCCTCGCGCCGCACGATCGAGGTGATCTTGGCGTGGGTCTTGAGGTTGAGGAACCCGTAGACCACATGCGCGCCCGCCCGTTCCAGACGCCGGGACTGACGGATGTTGGCGGCCTCGTCGAAACGGGCCTTCAGCTCGACCAAGGCGGTCACGGATTTGCCGTCCTCGGCGGCCTCGCACAGCGCCTCGACGATGGGCGAGCGCTTGGAGGTGCGGTAGAGCGTCTGCTTGATCGCCACCACGTCGGGGTCCCGCGCGGCCTGTACCAGCAGGCGGATCACCATGTCGAAGGTCTCGTAGGGATGGTGCAGCAGCATGTCCTTCTGGCGGATCGCCGCGAACATGTCGCCGTCGTGGTCCTGCACCCGTTCGGGCACGCGCGGGGTGTAGGGCGTCCACAGAAGATCGGGCCGGTCGTCCAGCACCAGCTCCTTGAGGTCGGCGATGCCGATGAGGCCCGTCACGTCCACGACCTCTGCGTCGGTCACGGGCAGCGCCTGCATGATGAGGCGGCGCAGCCCCTCGGGCGCGTTGTCCGAGATCTTGAGCTGCACCACTTCGCCCCGGCGGCGGCGCTTCAGCGCGGTCTCGAACTCGCGCACCAGGTCTTCGGCCTCTTCTTCCAGTTCGAGGTCGCTGTCGCGCAGGATCTTGAAGGCGCAGTGCCCCTTGATCTTGTAGCCGGGATAGAGCCGCCCGACGAATTGGAGCAGCAGCTCCTCGAGCGGGATGAAGCGCAACGTGTCACCCGGCAGGCGCACGAAGCGGATGATCTGGGCGGGCACCGGCAGCAGCGCCTGCAGCGCGCGCTTGTCGTTCGCGCGCTCCAGTTGCAAGGCCAGGGCAAACCCTTCGTTGGGCAGGAAGGGAAAGGGGTGCGCGGGGTCGATCGCCAGCGGAGAGAGGACCGGGAAGACCTGGTCGAGGAAGAAGTCCTCGAGGTAGGCGTGGTCGGCCTCCGTCAGCTCGTCGCGGGTCAGCAGGTCGATCCCGGCGGCACTCATCAGCTCCGTAAGCTGGCCGAGCACGTCCTGCTGGCGGGTCATCAGCTCGCGTGCGCTCTGGTCGATCAGGCGCAGCTGTTCGGCCGGCGGAAGCCCGTCGATGCCCGGGGCGGTGTTGCCCGCCTGGGCCAGCTCTCGCAGCCCCGCGACGCGGACGGTGTAGAACTCGTCGAGGTTGGTGGCCGAGATCGACAGGAACCGCAGCCGCTCCAGCAGGGGCACGCGCGGATTCTCGGCCTCTTCGAGGACCCGCATGTTGAAGCCGATCCAGGACAGCTCGCGGTTCACGTAGCGGCCGGGTCCGGCAAGGTCGCCGTCGAGCGGCTGCGGTTCGGGCGGATCGCTTTGCAGGAAATCGGCCCTGGTGACGACGGCCTTGTGGGGGTGGGCCGTGATCTTGGCGTTATCGGTCATCGAAGGAATCCTCTTGCAGGATGTCGGCGGCCATGCGGAGGCTGACGGATTTTCCGGTGAGCAGGGCGCGGCGGTCCAGTGCCTCGACGATTCCTTGCGCGGCGCTGTAGGACCGGTCGATCCGCGTGGCCAGGTAGCGGGGCAGGGCGGCCGGCGGCCGGACCTGGCGGTCGGCGAAGAGCTTCATCAACACCGCTTCCAGCAGCGCATCGTCGGGCGGGGCGATCTGCACCGGCACCGTGGCCTGCATCCGGCTGGCGAGGTCGGGCAGCCGCATGCCCCAAGTGACCGGGCGCGTCCGGGCCGTCATGAGCAAGGGCAGGCCCAGGGCGATCATGTGGTTGTGCAGATGAAAGAGCGGCTCTTCCTGGGCGGGGGTCATGCGGTCCACGTCCTCGACCACGAGCGCCGTTTCCGATGGCCGAGCGCCTAATCCGGACAGCCCCACGATCGGCGCGCGGCGGGCGCCCGCGAAGACCCGGGCGAGGTGGCTCTTGCCAGACCCCTCGGGCCCGGTCAGCAGCAGCTTGCCCTGCGGCCAGCGCGCGGGATCGCCGACCATGCGGAACGCCGCCTGGTTGGCTTCCGAGACGAAGAAGTCCGACGCCTCGAGCGACACCCCCACCGGCCAGTCGAATGTCAGCTGCCGGGCCACGGGATCACCTCTCCCCGGTGCCGAGGTAGAGGGCGCTGTGGCGGTACTGGTCCACCCCGAAGCGGGTCAGCACACCGATCACGGCCGCCACGGGAACCGCCACCAGCAGCCCCACGAAGCCGAAGAGCGATCCGAAGACCGACAGCGCGAACAACAGCCAGACCGGGTGCAGGCCGACCGAGGAGCCGACGAGTTTCGGCGTCAGGATGTTGCCTTCCACGAACTGCCCCGACTGGAAGATCGCGTAGACCGCGAGGATCCACCACCATTCGCCCCAGAACTGGAAAAGCGCCAGGCCCATCGCCAAGCCACCGCCCACCACCGCCCCGACGTAGGGAATGAAGGTCAAGGCGCCTGCGATGGCCCCCACCACCAGACCGAAGTTCAGCCCGACCCCCGCCAGGGCCACCGCGTAATAGGCCCCCAGGATCAGGCAGACGAGGCCCTGGCCGCGGATGAAGCTGGCCAGCGTGGTGTCGATCTCGGATGCGAGCCTGCGGATGGTGCCCACGTGCTCGCGCGGCAAGAGCTCGTCGATGCGCGCCACCATCCGGTCCCAGTCGATCAGCAGATAGATCGCGACCACCGGCACCACGACCAGAAGCACCACCACGTTCACCAGCCCCATGGCCGAGGACAGCACCGTTTCCATCAACTGGCCGCCGCGGGACTGGATCATCTCCCCGATGTTGTCGAGTTGCGTGCGCACGGTGCTGCCTTCGACCAGCAGGTCGGGAAAGCGCGCGGCCAGCGCGTCGCGCAGGTTGTCCAGCAAATCCGGCGCCACCTGGATCAGCTCGGTGGTCTGGCGGATCAGCGTCGGGATGACCAGCAGCACCGCCAGCACGAAGAGCATCACCGCCACGACGGAGATCACCGCGACGGAGAGCACCCGGCTCAGCCCGAGCCGTTGCAGCCGGTCGGCCACGGGATCGAGGATATAGGCGATCGCGCCGCCCAGCAGGAAGGGCATGATGACGTTGCCCAAGGCGTAGAGCAAAAGCAGGAACACCGCGATCGCGATCCCCCAGGAAATCGCCTGTTGCCGATGTGTCAGGGCCATCGCGCGGGGTTCCTTCTTGCCACGCCCTCTAAATGGACGACCCCGCACCGTGGCGCAAGCGACAAGGGCCCGGCGAAAGGGCAAATGCTCCGGGGGGCCGGGCCGCGCGCTGGGTCTTGCCGCCCCGCGGTGTGCCCCCTACACATTGCCCCCAGCCGACACCCCAGGAGTCCCGCCCATGCGCATGTCCCGCTACTTCTTGCCCGTCCTCAAGGACACGCCGCGCGAGGCGCAGATCGTCAGCCACCGGCTGATGCTGCAGGCGGGCCTTATCAAGCAGGCGAGCGCCGGGATCTATTCCTGGCTGCCCATGGGCCTGAAGGTGCTGCAACGCATCCAGCAGATCGTGCACGAGGAACAGGCCCGCGCCGGTCACCTCGCCATGCTGATGCCCACCATGCAATCGGCCGACCTGTGGCGCGAAAGCGGCCGCTACGACGCCTACGGCGACGAGATGCTGCGCGTGACCGATCGCGGCGGGCGCGACATGCTCTTCACGCCCACGGCCGAGGAATTGGTCACCGACATCTTCCGCGCCCACGTGACCAGCTACAAGGACCTGCCGCTGACGCTCTACCAGATCCAGTGGAAGTTCCGCGACGAGGTCCGCCCCCGCTTCGGCGTCATGCGCGGGCGCGAGTTCCTGATGAAGGACGGCTACAACTTCGACTTGACGAAAGAGGACGCGTTGCACGCCTACAACCGCCACCTCGTGACCTACCTGCGCACTTACGAGCGCATGGGCCTCCAGGCGATCCCGATGCGCGCCGATTCGGGGCCCATCGGCGGCGACGACACCCACGAATTCCTCGTCCTCGCCGAGACGGGCGAATCGGAAGTCTTCTACGACAGCGAGATCACCGATCTGACCTTCGGAGACCGCGAGATCGACTTCGACGACCGCGCCGCCTGCCAGGCGGTGATGGACGAGTTCACCTCGCGCTACGCCCGCACCGACGAAACCCACGACGAGGCCCTGTTCAACGAGGTCCCCGAAGAGCGCCGCCGCACCGCACGCGGTATCGAAGTGGGCCAGATCTTCTACTTCGGGACGAAGTATTCGGACGCGATGGGCGCTACCGTCCAGACGAAGGACGGCGGCTCGGTCCCCGTGCACATGGGCTCCCACGGGATCGGCGTTTCCCGCCTGCTGGGTGCCATCATCGAAGCCAGCCACGACGACAAGGGCATCATCTGGCCCGAGGGCGTCACCCCGTTCCACGTGGGTATCCTGAACATGCGCGCGGGCGACGAGGCCTGCGACGCGGCCTGCGAGGACCTTTACGCCCGGCTGCGCGCGCGGGGTCTCGACCCGCTTTACGACGACCGGGACGAACGCGCGGGTGCCAAGTTCGGCACGATGGACCTGATCGGCCTGCCGTGGCGCATCACGGTGGGCCCGCGGGGTCTGAAGAACGGCGTTGTGGAACTTACGTCGCGCCGCACCGGCGAAAGCGAGGAAATCACCCCCGACGAGGCGATCTCGCGCATCGCCGCGATCTACGAGACCGTCTGACCCCCCCTTCGTGCCGCATCGGCCACGATCCGGCGCGGGGCCTTATACCCGTGTCGCGTCTCGCGGCTGACAGCAAGCCCATCATGCGCTAGACTGCTCCTCAAAAGATGAGGCAGCAGATGACAAAGATGCGAAAGGCCCGCCCGTGATCGCGCGCGCTTTGACCCTTGCTTTCATGCTGGGTGGAGCGGCGTTTTGCTCGCAATATCCCGCCTTCACGCAGCAGTACCTGCAACGCCTGGGTGGCCAGGTCGACGCGTTGAGCGCCGTTGTCGCCGATTTCGAGAGCTCGGCCATGCGCGCGGGGCTTACGCGGAGCCAGGCGCTGGAGCAGATGACCGGCACGCCTTTCCTGGACAACCGCCAGGCCGACATGCGCGCCACCTTCCGGCGCCACGCGGTGCTGTCGGACAACCTGGCCCATCTGCGCGCGGCGAGCCCCGTGGCGCGCATCATGATGGTGCAACGCGTCAGCGATCCCGCGACGCTGGCGGGGACCTGGGCCGATTTCGAACCGGCGATGCCGCTTTCGTTCGCCGGGATGGCCTCGGCCGCGCTCGGGGCGGTCTTGGGATGGTTGCTGGCAGCCCTCGGCCGGGGGGCGCTGGGCGGCCTCTGGTCCCGGCCCAAGGGGCGCCCGGTCGAACGTCGCCGCAAGACGGCACCTTCTGCGGCCCGGTCGGAGCCGGTCCTGGCCGGCGGACGCAGGCCTGCGGTGTCACCCCGGCTTGCCGGCGTGCGCCGGGACCGGTGACGCGCCTGGCCGTCGAACCGGGCAACGGCCCGATCAGCGGTCCCGGCGGCCTTGTCGGAACGTCGGTGGGGCGAAGGTCCGGTCATCGTATCGCCTGGATCTGCCGGTGGATCTGCCCGGCGCCCTAGCCGGGCGGACCAGTCGCTACTTCGCGGCTTCGACCCGCAGGCGCGCGAGGTTGCTGTCGCGGTCCTCGACCCCGAGCATGGGGGCGGTCATCCGCATCAGGCTGTTTTCCTCGTCGTCGCGGTGGCCGTCGGCCAGCACGATCTGCCACATCGATTCGATCACGGCGAGGCGATCCTCGTAGGCCACGGCGTCCTTGATCGCGCGGGTGAAGCGCACGGTGTCGGGGGCCTCGGCCTCCAGCTGCTCGCAATCGGCGCGCAGGGCGCTGGCATCGGGCAGCCCGTAGCGGCGCATCAGGATCGCCTCGATCCGGTCGCGTTCCACCTGGGAATAATCGCCGTCGGCGCGGGCGAGGCGCACCAGCAACGCGCCCAAAGCCAGGCGGGCGTCGGTATCGGGGGCCGGAGCGGGGTCCGAGGCGGTGAGGCGGGCAAGAAGATCAGCAAACATGGCGTTGATATAGCCCGCCCGGGCCCCGCCGGAAAGTCACGGTTGCGCGCACAGGGTGGCGAAGCGGTCCGACAGCCAGTTGGCCTGGTCTTCGAAGCCGTAGGGCGGGTTCACCACGAAGAGGCCCGATCCCGTCATCCCGTGGCCGGGCCGCGCGGGCGGGAAAGCGACGGTGTGGCTGACGGCGTCGGGGAACCGGCGGTGCAGGGCGCGCAGCATCGGGCGGTGCGGCGCCTCCGCCAGGATCGGATACCACAGGGCGAGCACGCCCACGGGCCACTTGCGGTGCAGCTTGACCAGGAACTCCGGCACGGTCTCGTAGTCGGACTTCACCTCCCACGAGGGGTCGCACAGCAGCAGGCCGCGGCGCGGATCGGGCGGGCAGCGTGACAAGGCGGCCGCGATCCCGTCGGTCTGGGCGACGGTGACGCTTGGGAGCGCCGCGCGCAGGGCCTCGGCTTCCGCGGGGTGCAGTTCGGCCAGGGTGATAGTGTCCTCGAACCGCAGGGTCTGCTGCGCGATCAGCGGGCTGCCGGGATAGGCCTGGGCGCCATGCGCCTCTCGGGTCGCCGCCAGAGCGCGTGCGTAAGCGTGGTCCGTGTCGAACCAGTCGCGCGCGAGGGTGATGCCGCGGTCCGCCTCGCCGGTTTTGCGCGCCTCGGGCCCCGCCAGGTCGTAGAGCGCGCGTCCGGCGTGCGTCTCGATGTAGGAAAGCGGCTTGGGCTTGCGCGTCATGTAGTCCAGCATCCACGCGAGCAGCGCGTGCTTGTGGACATCGGCCATGTTTCCGGCGTGGTAGCCGTGCTGGTAGCTGAGCATGCGCCCGGGTACTGCGGGGGGATCGCGCTTGCAAGGGCAAGGGCGGGTGCTAGGATACGGGGCAACTCCATCCCACATGCGAAAGCCCCCTCCCATGTCCATCCTGACCCGCTCCCTCACCGCAGCCGCGCTGGCGGTCCTCGCCGGAGCCGCACAGGCCCAGAACACCGTCGTCGTGGGCCTCGGCCCGCAAAGCGCGCCGGCCTACTTCGGCAGCGACGAAAGCGAAACCGGCGTGACCGGCAGCTTCGAGGTGCAGGAGCTGAACTTCGGACCGCTCCGCACCGGGGGCAGCGTCGGCGGCACGCCCGTGGGCTTCGGCTTCGGCGGGTCGCTGCGCTACATCGCGGAGCGCAATTCGTCGGATTACGCGGAACTGGCGGGGCTCGATGACATCGACGCCACGCTGGAACTGGGCGGCAAGATCAGCTACGCGCTGCCGTCGGCCGAGGTCTTCGCCGCGGTGCGCTACGGCGTGGTGGGCCACGAGGCGCTGGTGGCGGAACTGGGCGGCGACGTGATCGCGCGGCCGACCGACCAGATCACCCTGCGGGTCGGACCGCGCCTGTTCTTCGGCAGCGACGACTATGCCGACCAGTATTTCGGCATAAGCGCCTCGGAAGCCGCGGCCAACCGCGCGGCGGGCGGCACGCTGGTGGCCTACGACCCGGACGGGGGGCTTCTGTCGCGCGGGATCGAGGCCTCCGCCGCCTATGCCTTCAACGACGACTGGGGCGTGAAGGGGACCGTCATGGTCGAGGAATACGTGAACGACGCGGGCGACAGCCCGATCGTGCAGCAAGGCGACGACATCGGCACCACCCTGAGCCTGGTGGTGACGCGGCGTTTCAGCTTCTGACCGTCGCGGGGGCGCTGCCGGCCCTGACGGGCCGCGGCGCCCCGCCCGCCTATCCAGGACCGCTCCTGCGCAAAGGCGCGGTCTTGCAAAACTTTTCCTCCCCCCGGGCTAGAAGACGGCCGCGGCACCCCCATTTGCCCACGGGGCAGGCGGTCTGCACGTTGGGAGTTGGAATTGGATTACATCTACGTCGTGGCCGGACTGATCGGCCTGTTCCTGGGGGGTGAGGCCCTGGTGCGCGGCAGCGTCGGGATTGCCCGGCGCATGGCGATCTCGCCCTTGCTGATCGGCCTGACCGTCGTCGGCTTCGGCACCTCGACACCGGAGCTTCTGGTGTCGGTGCAGGCGGCGCTGAACGGGGTGCCGGACATCGCGCTGGGCAACGTGGTGGGATCGAACATCGCCAACATCCTGCTGATCGCCGGCGTGACCAGCCTCGTCTGGCCGATCGTGGTGTCCGGCGCGACCTTGCGGCGCGACACCGGCGTCATGGTGCTGGCAGCACTGGTGATGGTGCCGATCTTCCTGACCGGAGAGGTCGGGCGGATCGCGGGGGCGCTTCTCGTGCTGGCGCTGGCGGGTTACCTCGCCTGGGCCTACCTGCGCCCCGGCGCCGCGGTGGAGGCGGAGGAGCCGACCTCCGCGCCGGCCTCCGTCCCGCTGTCCGCCGCCTGGCTCGTCGGCGGTCTTGTCGTGCTGATCTTCGGCGCGCGCTTCCTGGTGACCGGATCGGTCAACATCGCGCGGGATTTCGGCGTGTCGGAGGCCTTCATCGGGCTGACCATCGTCGCGGTGGGCACATCGTTGCCGGAGCTTGCGACCTCCGTCATCGCCGCGTTCCGGCGCCAGTCCGAGATCGCCATCGGCAACATCGTGGGATCCAACATCTTCAACCTGCTGGGGATCCTGGGCGCGACCGCGCTGATCCGGCCGATCCCGGTGTCGGACCGCTTCGTCAGTTTCGATCTGCCGGTGCTGATCGCGGCATCGCTGGGCCTGACCGCCCTGCTGCTGACCCGCCCGGTGATCGGACGCGCCACCGGCGTGCTGCTGCTGGTGATCTACGCGGGCTACGTCTGGATGGCGCGCTGAGGCGCGATAGCCAACCCCGCAGCCCGAAAGGCCGCGGAGCTTGGCCGAGCCTCAGACCAGTCGCGAGTTGTCGACGGCGGCGCGGACGAAGTCCTTGAAGAGCGGGTGCGGGGCGAAGGGCTTGGACTTCAGCTCGGGGTGGAACTGGACGCCGATGAACCAGGGGTGATCGGCCCATTCGACGATCTCGGGCAGCTTGCCGTCGGGGGACATGCCCGAGAAGCTCAGGCCGTGTTCTTCGAGCTGGGCGCGGTACTTGGTGTCGACTTCGTAGCGGTGGCGGTGGCGTTCCTCGATCGCGGTCGTGCCATAGACCTTTGCCACGCGGCTGCCGTCCTCGAGGTTGGCGTCATAGGCTCCCAGGCGCATGGTGCCGCCCTTGTCGTCGTCGGCGCGGCGGGCCACGGTGTGGTTGCCCTGCACCCATTCCTTGAGGTGATAGACCACCGGTTCGAACCGACGCACGCCCGCCTCGTGATCGAATTCCTCCGATCCGGCGGCCTCGATCCCGGCGACGTTGCGGGCGGCCTCGATCACCGCCATCTGCATGCCGAGGCAGATCCCGAGGTAGGGCACGCCCTTCTCGCGGGCGAACTGGGCGGCCTTGATCTTGCCTTCCGTCCCGCGCTCTCCGAAGCCGCCGGGGACGAGGATGGCATTGAAGCGTTCGAGGTGCGGGGCGGCATCCTCGCGGTCGAAGAGTTCGGCGTCGACCCATTCGACGCGGACCTTCACGCGGTTGGCCATGCCGCCGTGGGTCAGCGCCTCCTTGATGGACTTGTAGGCGTCTTCGAGCTGGACGTACTTGCCGACGATGGCGACGGTGACCTCGCCTTCGGGGTTGTGGATGCGGTCCTGCACATCGTGCCAGACGTCGAGGTTCGGCTTGGGCGCGGGGGCAATCCCGAAAGCGTCCAGCACCGCCTGGTCCAAGCCCTGTTCGTGGTAGGCCAAGGGTGCTTCGTAGATCGATCCCAGGTCGTAGGCGGCGACGACGGCCTCCTTGCGGACGTTGCAGAACAGGCCGATCTTGGCGCGCTCCTTGTCGGGGATCGGATGTTCCGAACGGCAGACGAGGATGTCGGGCGCAATGCCGATGGATTGCAATTCCTTGACCGAGTGCTGCGTGGGCTTGGTCTTCAGCTCGCCGGAGGCGGCGAGGTAGGGCAGCAGCGTGAGGTGCATGAAGATGCACTGGTCGCGCGACTTGTCGTGGGAAAATTGGCGGATCGCCTCGAAGAAGGGCAGGCCCTCGATGTCGCCGACGGTGCCGCCGATCTCGCAGAGCATGAAATCCACCTCGTCCTCGCCGATCTTGAGGAACTCCTTGATCTCGTCGGTGACGTGGGGAACGACCTGGATCGTCTTGCCCAGGTAGTCGCCGCGACGCTCCTTTTCCAACACGGTGGAATAGACCCGACCGGAGGAGACCGAATCGCTGTTGCGGGCCGCGACCCCGGTGAAGCGTTCGTAGTGGCCCAGGTCGAGGTCGGTTTCCGCGCCGTCGTCGGTGACGAAGACCTCGCCATGCTCGAAGGGGGACATCGTACCGGGGTCGACGTTCAGATAGGGATCGAGCTTGCGCAGCCGGACCGTGTAGCCGCGGGCCTGCAGCAAGGCGCCCAGCGCGGCAGAAGCGAGGCCCTTGCCCAGTGAGGACACGACGCCGCCGGTGATGAAGATGTAACGTGCCAAGTGGGCCCCCGTGAGATCTGATGTCGGCGCCTGGGACGCCCTGCCACGGGGTTAAAGGATAGCCGATTCTGGGCCTCTCCTGCAACCCGCGGCGCAAGATGATGGTGACGGGCACGCGTGCCCGCCAAGATGCTGTGATTATGAGGTCAGTCGGCCGCGGGGGCCGGGATCGCGTCGTCCGCTGGAGCGGCTTCGGCAGGTGCGGGCTCCGCAGGGGCGGGCTCCGTCGCCGGTGCGGGATCGCTGATCGGTGCTGCGTCTTCCGCCGGTGCCGCGTCATCCTGCGGAACGAGCGTGTCGGTCCCCGAAGGCACCAGCGCGTCGTCGCCCAGGCTCGGCGGCAGCAGGTCGCCGCCAAGGCCCGGCGTTTCGGTCTGCTGGGCCGGCGCGTCCCGCAGGCGGTCGACCACCGACTGACCCGCCGCGTTGTTCGCCGCGATGATGGTCAGCGCGATCGAGGTCGCGATGAAGGCCAGCGCCAACGCCCATGTCACCTTGCCCATCGCCGTGGGGGCGGGGCGCGATCCGGTGCCGCCCCCACCGCCGCCGCCGATGCCGAGGCCGCCGCCTTCGGAGCGTTGCAAAAGCACCGTGCCGATCAGCGTGAGCGCCAGGATCAGGTGGATGACGAGGACGACGTTTTCCATGTGGGGCGGGGTCCGGCTTTGAATTGGATCGTGGCTGTCTAAGCGCATGAGGCGCGCCTCGCAACCCTGAAAGCCGGGGGCGATTTGCGGGTTTCGGAGCGCGGCCCGGACGGCTATAGCGGGGGCCGGATTGCAACGAAGGCGGACCTGATGGCGAACGTGGTGGTGGTCGGTGCCCAGTGGGGCGACGAGGGCAAGGGCAAGATCGTCGATTGGCTGAGCGAACGCGCCGACGTGATCGCGCGGTTCCAGGGCGGTCACAACGCGGGCCACACGCTGGTCATCGACAAGGAAGTCTACAAGCTGCACGCGCTGCCCTCGGGCGTGGTGCGCGGCGGCAAGCTCAGCGTCATCGGCAACGGCGTCGTGCTGGACCCATGGCACTTGCTGAAGGAGATCGAGGGCCTGCGCGCCCAGGGGGTCGAGATCACGCCCCAGACGCTGATGATCGCCGAGAACACGCCGCTCATCCTGCCGTTCCACGGAGAGCTGGACCGCGCGCGCGAAAGCCAGAACTCGGTGGCCAAGATCGGCACCACGGGGCGGGGCATCGGCCCGGCCTACGAGGACAAGGTCGGGCGCCGGGTGATCCGGGTCGCGGATCTGGCCGATGCCGCCACGCTGGAGCTGCGGGTCGACCGCGCGCTGGTGCACCACGATGCGCTGCGGCGGGGTCTGGGCCTTGACCCGATCGACCGCGACGCGCTGCTGGCGCAACTGCGCGAGGTGGCGGGCGGCATCCTGGAATACGCCGCTCCGGTCTGGAAGGTGCTGGCAGAGAAGAAGAAGCAGGGCAAGCGCATCCTCTTCGAAGGGGCGCAGGGTGCGCTACTGGACATCGACTTCGGGACCTATCCCTATGTCACCTCGTCCAACGTGATCGCGGGGCAGGCGGCCACGGGCACCGGCATGGGCCCGGGGGCCATCGACTTCGTCCTGGGCATCGTGAAGGCCTATACAACTCGCGTGGGCGAGGGACCCTTCCCGACGGAGCTTCTGGACGAGGACGGCCAGCGGTTGGGCGAGCGCGGCCACGAGTTCGGCACCACCACGGGCCGCAAGCGGCGCTGCGGCTGGTTCGACGCGGCACTCGTGCGCCAGACCTGCGCGACCTCGGGCGTGTCGGGGATCTCGCTGACGAAGCTCGACGTTCTGGACGGGTTCGAGACGCTGAAGATCTGCGTGGGCTACGACCTCGACGGCAAACGGATGGACTATCTGCCCACCGCCGCCGACCAGCAGGCCCGCTGCACGCCGATCTACGAGGAAATGCCCGGCTGGTCGGAATCGACCGAAGGTGCGCGGTCCTGGAACGATCTGCCCGCTCAGGCAGTGAAATACGTCCGCCGCATCGAGGAACTGATCGATTGTCCCGTGGCGCTGGTCTCGACCTCGCCGGAGCGCGAGGACACGATCCTCGTCACCGATCCCTTCGCTTCGCGATGAACGACTGGTTCGCCTCTCTCAGCTACAAGACCCGCAAGCGGATCGCCTTGCTGATCCTGGTGCTGGGCTTGCCGGCATACATCGTGGTGGCGGTGACGATCGTCTCGACCCTGGATCGCCCGTCGATCCTGCTGGAACTGGCGATCTACGTGGGCCTGGGCATCCTCTGGGCGTTTCCGTTCCGCGCGATCTTTCGCGGGATCGGCCAGCCGCCTCCGGAGGAATAGGCGCGAAGGTTTTCTGCGACCTGGTGCGCGGGCACGCCCATCACGAAAAAAAAGGCGATGCGGGTGCATCGCCTTTTCAGCTTTTCCATCCCGGTCCCGTTTCAGGCGCGGGCGGCCTGGTTCTCGGGGCGGAAGCGGGTCCGCTCGGATATCTGGAACCGTCCGTTGCCGCCCTTCTCGATCCGGCCCTGGCGCAGGAGCGTCCCGAAAGAGCGCAACCCGTCCTCGCGGGTAAAGGGATCGCGGGCCGTCGTCTCGACCATCTTCATGATCTGCGGGCGGGAGAAATCCTCGGCCCCTTCCACGGTCGCGGTATAGGCGGCGGCGGCTTCCAGCAGGTCCTGAAGCGACGTCGCCCCCACCGAGGCTGCGTAATCCGCGAAGCTGCTGGCCGCGGGCGCGGGCGCCGGGCGTGGCTTGGCCACGCGCCGCGGCTGGACGTTGCCCGCGGCCGCCGGTGCCACGTCGTCGACCCGCTGGCTGGCCACGAGCTTGAGCGGTGCCGGCCGCTCGCGCGGTCCGGCGGACGTCAGCGCGGGCCTGCGCGGGCGCACCACCTGGGCCAGGTCGTCGCGGAAGGCACCTTCCTCGTCCTCGGCGGAGGTGGCCTTTTCGCCCATCCGCCGTGCGGCTTCGGTCGCGGCGACGGCGGCCTTCAGGTGCGCGATGGCACTGCGCCGCCGAGAGGATTCGGGGCTGGCGAGCTCCTCGTCGGCCTTGGCGGAAAGCCGCGACATCTCGTCCTCGGAGGCGGAGGGCAGGCTGGTGCGCGGCGCGGCGCGGCCATCCTGCGGGGAAGAATCGGACGCGATGGGGTCCTGATCCTGCGCTGGCGAGGAGCTTTCTTCCCCGGTGGTCCGAGCCATGTCGTTTTCGTCCGCGTCTTCGCCCGTGGCTTCGTCGGACAGGTCGGCCTGCAGGGCGGGATCTTCCGACCCCGTTTCCGCCTCAGATATCGGCGCATCAGTCGTCCAAATCTCCTCCGCAGGGCCTTCCAGATCGTCGAGTGCCGCCGGGGAGAGGCTCTGCTCCGGGCTCAACCGCAACTCGTTCATGGCGTCTTCTTCGGCTTGCGCCAAGGCCTTCTGAAGTTCGTCCTCGTCTTCGGGCGACAGGCTGCTGGGCGTCTCGGCGGGACGCTCCGGTTCGTCTTCTGCGACCGCGACTGCGTCTTCTTCCGGCGACGTCACGGGCGCATCGGATGCCTCCGCCCGCTTGGAGATCGCGTCGCCTGCGGGCTGTGTCACGGGCGCGGGTGTCTCGGCGGGTGTGTCCGGTTCTGCGGGGGTGTCGATGGCCGTCTTTCGCGTGTCCTCACCAACCTCGGCGGAGGTGTCGTCCGCCTCCTCCTCGGCCATGAGAGCGGCGAGACGATCGCGCGCCGCGGACACGCGGGAGGTGTCGCCTGCGGCGTCGGAGGCGGGGGCCCGCCGCGACACCCGCAGGATGCGCGGGCGGCGGGGCATGCCTTGGGCGTCCTCGGGGGCCGCGTCGTTCCGCGCCGCCTCGTCGGACGGGGCGGAAGGCATCGCAACCTTTTCCTCTTCGGGCGCCGGCGCGTCGGGGACTGCCAGACCCGCACGTTCGAGGTTGCGCAGAACCGCCTGGATCCGGTCGTCGGTGTCGTCGACTTCCTCGGTTTCGGTCTCGGTCTCGGCCTCGGGCCGGGCGGTCACATAGGTTTCCTCCGACCGCGCGACGTCTTCCGCCGGTTCGGAGGTAAGTTCCGGCGTTTCGGCCTCGAACGGGTCGGGCTGCTCGGGCGCTTCGGCTTCGGGCCGGTCCGCGTCGCGGAACGCTGCGGCTTCGCCGTCCTCGTCGGTCGAGCGTTCCGGCGCGGCGGCGTCGAGCGCGGGGTCTTCGGTTGCGGGGTCTGCGACGGGCGGTTCCGCAGCGGTGGGGTCTTGAAGGCGATCGGCCTCGGTCAGCGCGATCTCGCGGATCTGACCCGTCTCGGCTTCGAGCGAAGTCGACGTGTGTTTCTCGGGATGCGTGGTTTCGTCGCCGTCCTCGTCGGACAGGGCACCGTCCGGCGCGGCCATATCGTCCTGCGCCGCGTATTGGCCCTCGGCTTCCTCCGCATGGGGGTCGGACGGGATGGCCGGGGCGGCATCGGGCGCGACTTGCGTGATCGGCGCGGGGTGCCGATCCTCGTTCGTCTCCGCGTCGGACGGGTGCGGCGCGTCGCTGGTGCGGATGAGACCATCGTCGGGCTCGGCTTCGGGGGCCGCGGCGGGGCGGGCGACATCGGTGTCGCTTTCGGCAAGGGGCGGGAAGGACGCGTCCTCCTCTTCGTCCTCGACGGCGGCGGGAGAGGGCGCGGTGCCGACGACCGAGCGGATCCGTGCGAGCTTGTCGGCGACGGAATTCGGCGCGGGCTCGGGCCGGTTCGACGCCGGGGCCGCGGGGGCGGGCGTCACCTCGGCTTGGTGGGCGTCCGGGGCCGGTGCGGGCGGGGTGGCAGCGGCGTCGGGCGTGCGGGCGGTCTCCTGCGCCGGTGCCGGTGCTGGTGCCGGAACGGCGGCCGGTGCCTGAGGCGCGGTCGCAGGGCTAGCCGCCTCCGCCCGGGGTGCCGTGGCGGGTGGGGTCGGAGGCGCCTGTGCGGCGTCGGAAGCCCGCAGGACGATACCGGTTTCCGAGGACCGGGCCTCCACCCGGCGCGAGATCTCGCGTTCTGCGATGCGGGCCAGCATCTCGGCGTCGGGGGTGGGCGGTTCCGCGCCGAAGTAGCGGTCGCCCGCGGCGAGGTCGCGGAAGTATTCGGCAATCGCCTTCATCGTGGCAAAGGAATCGTCGAACCCTTCGAGCGTGCACGAGAAGGTGCCGTAGGAGACGGTAAGGATCTTGCTCGACTCAACCATGCTGTCTTTCGCCTTCTGTCAAAACCAATAGGCTTCGTTTACCGTGAATTGGTTCGCAAAGCGGCGCGGGCCAGCGGTCGGGGCCGGTTGTTTTCGCGGCGAAATCGGGGAATGTCGGTAGAGATGGGACAATCACGGACGGCGGGTTCGATTGTTGACGTAACATGCGCGGTGACCCTCGTGGGCGGGGGCAAGCTTGGACCGGACGAGGTTAACACGTGTCTGGCACGTGCGCCAACGTTGGTGGCCGCCGACGGCGGGGCGGACGTGGCCCTGCGCGCGGGACTTGTACCCGTGGCGGTGATCGGCGACCTCGACAGCCTGTCGCAGGCCGCGCGGTCGGCCTTCGCGGACCGGCTGCACGCGGTCGAGGCACAGGACACCACGGATTTCGAGAAATGCCTTCAACGGGTGAAGGCACCCCTTGTCCTGGCGGCGGGCTTTCTCGGCGGGCGTCTGGATCACACGCTTTCGACCCTGTCGGTGCTGGCGCGTCTGCGCGCGCATCACGTGGTGCTGGTGGGCGAGGATCAGGTCGTCGTGCTGGCGCGCCGTGGCCGCTCGCGGATCGTGGCGACGCCGGGGCGGCGCGTGGCGCTTCTGCCGTTGGGGGAGGCGGTGGTCAGCTCCGACGGACTCGTTTGGGACATGGACGCGATGGCGCTGGCGGCGGACGGACAGGTCAGCAGTTCGAATGGCGCGCGGTCGGACCTTGTAACGCTGGACGTGCAGGGCCCCGTGCTGATCACGCTGGAGCCCGCGGACCTGGATTTCGCGACAGATTACGCTCTCGGACGATGACGTAAAGGCCTGCGGCCACGGTGATGCAGATGCCCGCCGCCGCAAGCCCGTTGGGCAGGTCGCGGAACATCAGCCAGCCGATGGCCGTGCCGAAGGGGATTTCGAGGTATTGCATGGGCGCCAGCGTGCTGGCGGGCGCGAAAGCGAGGCTCCAGGTCATCGCGAGATGCGCCAGCGTGCCGACGAGGCCCATGGCGATCAGCAGCAGGAGCGTGCCGGCCTCGGGCCAGGTCTGCTGCGGGGCGAAGACCAGCACGGCAAGGCCAGTCAGGATGGTGGCCTGCAGACCGCTCACGGCTTGCAGGCGCACCGGATCGATGCGCGGCAACAGCCGCCGGGTGACCAGCATGAAAAGCGCGAAGGTCACCGCGACGCCCAAGGGAAGAAGCGCGGGCAGGCCCACGTTGGCGAAGTTGGGCTGGATCACCAGAAGCGTGCCCGCGAACCCCACGGCGCAGGCGATCAGGCGCTGGGGGCCCACGACCTCGCCCATGAAGAACCAGCCCAGCAACAGCAGAAGGAACGGCATCACGAAGGCGATCGCCAGCGCGTCCGCCAGCGGCAGGTAACGCAGGCCCGCGAACATCATCGTCATCCCGGTGATGTGCAGCACCGTCCGCCCCCAGATCAGGCGGCGGGTGCCGGGCGAGGCCAGGAGCGATTGCTTGCGCCGTGCGACCCACGGAGCCAGAATCGCTGTCTGGACGGCGAACCGCGAGAAGACGAGCGTCGCCAGCAGCACGTGCGGGCCCAGAAGCTTGGCCATGCCGTCGCCCAGCGGGGCCAGCACGCAAAAGCCGAGCATGAAGAGGATGCCGGTAAAGGGCCGGTCGGCGGATGCCGGTGATGCGGGGGCGGTGCTCATGACGTCAGTCTGGCACGCCCCGCGCCGCGCGTCACCCGCGGGATGGGCGGATGGCCGCGTCCTCGACCCGGATGCGGTGATAGAGCATCGCGGCGTTCAGGACGGTCCAGACCAGGGCGACCCAGGTCAGGCCCAGGACCATGGGGGCCACGATGATCTCTGCCACGACGAGGGTGTAGTTGGGGTGCGGGATGTAGCGGAACGGACCGGTGGCCACCAGGGGTGTATCGGTGACGATGATCCGGGTGGTCCAGCGGCGGCCCAACGTGGCGAGGATCCAGACGCGCAGCACCTGCAGGATCACGTAGGCGGCAAGCCAGCCGTAGCGCAAGGGCTCATCCCAGCCGAAGATCACCAGCGCCACGACCCAGCTTGCGTGCAGGGCGACCATGACGGGGTAGTGCCCCGCGCCCACCTCCCGCGCGCCTTCGGCCATCAGGCGGGCGGTGTTGCGGTGGGCGATCACCAGCTCCGACAGGCGCTGGAGGATCAGGAAGGCGAGGAAGAGGATCGCGCCGGTCATGCGGTGACGGTGATCGGCATGAGCGAGGCGGTGAAGCCCGGTCCCAACGCGCACAGCGCCAACTGCCCGGTCTGTCCCGCGCGCAGCACCCGCTGCAGCACGAAGAGGGCGGTCGGCGCACTCATGTTGCCGTAGTCGCGCAAGGTGGCCCGCTCGGCGTCGAGCGTTCCGGGGGCGAGGTCCATGGTCGCCTCGATCGCCTCGACGACCTTGGTGCCGCCAGGGTGGCAGACCAGGCGGTCGAGGTCGGCGGGCGCAAGCCCCGCCTCGGCCAGCATCGCGGTGACGGCGAGGCGGAATTCGTCCTGCACGAAACCGGGGATCGAGCGGTCGAAGATCACGCCCAGGCCTTCGTCGTCCACGTCCCAGCCCATGATCGGCAGGGTATCGGGGAAGAGGTGTTCGTGCCCGTCGTGCAGGGTGACGGTCGGACCGTCGCCCGTGGCGGGACCGAGGAGCGCGGCCGCGGCGCCGTCGCCGAAAAGGACGGTCGCGATGACATCTGCCTTCTGCAGACGGTCCGAGCGAAAGGCGAGCGAGCAGGTCTCCACCGCGACCATCAGGACGAGGCTGCCGGGATCGGCGGCGGCGAGGCGGCGCGCGATCGACAGGCCCGTGACGCCGCCCGCACAGCCCAACCCGAAGACGGGCACCCGGCGCACATCCGGGCGAAAGCACATCTCGCGCGCGGCCTGTGCTTCGAAGGTCGGGGTGGCGATCCCGGTGGAAGAGACGGTGACGATCGTGTCCACATCGGCCGGGTCCAGTCTCGCGTCGGCCAAGGCGGCGCTCGCGGCCTTCAAGAAAAGATCCTTGCCGGCCTGCATGTACATCGCGTTGCGGTCGGCCCAGCCGTGGGGCGCGTCGAACCAGTCCAGCGAGCAGACGGAATAACGGCGGTCGACGCCCGCGTTTTCGAAGGCCGGGACGAGTTTGTCGAAGAAGGGATACTTCGGCGCCAGAAGCGCCCGCGCCCGGTCGAGGACCTGCGCTTGCGACATCACGTGCGGCGGCAACGCCGTGCCGATCCCGCGCAGCGTGACGGTGCGGGCGGCGGCCTCGGCAGAGGGGTCGAGCACGTGTTGAAGCATTGAAACCTCGCTAACTGACATAGAAACGCACCTCCGCGGAAAATGGCGCAAGGGCAGGCATGATTTTTTCGTGATGACGGCGGTGCAATGGCCGCGGGGCTGCCCTATAAAGCGCGCGACGCTTACAGGAGTTCCGCCATGCCCGCCGATCTGTCCCCCATCGACAAGGCCAAGTTCGTGGCCGCCAGACGCGCCTGCGACTACGTCGAGGACGGCATGAAGCTGGGGCTGGGCACCGGGTCCACCGCCGCCTGGCTCGTGCGGTGCCTAGGAGAACGGGTGGCCGAGGGGTTGCGCATCACCGGCGTGCCCACCAGCACCCGGACCGCCGAACTGGCGCGTGAGGCGGGGATCCGGGTCACCTCGCTCGACGAGGCGCGCTGGCTCGACCTGACCATCGACGGGGCGGACGAATACGACGGCGCGTTGAACCTCATCAAGGGCGGCGGCGGCGCGCTCTTGCAGGAGAAGATCGTGGCGACCGCATCGGACCGGATGGTGGTGATCGCCGACGGATCGAAGAAGGTCGACACGTTGGGGGCCTTCCCGCTTCCGGTGGAGGTGATCCCCTTCGGCTGGCAGACGTCCAAGGTGCTGCTCGAAGAGGCGCTGGAGGGCCTCGACGTGATGGGCACCGACAGCAGCCTGCGCATGAACGGCGAGACGCCCTTCGTGACCGATGAGGGCAACTTCATCCTCGATCTGCACCTCAACCGGATCGGCAACGCGCGGCAACTGGCGCTGGTCCTCAACCAGATTCCCGGCGTGGTCGAGAACGGGCTCTTCATCGACATCTGCGACGTGGTGATCACCGGCTACGGCGACGGGCGGGTCGAGGTGCACGACATCAACGAAGGCCGCACCGACGAGGTGAAATACGACCTGACCGAGGAGACCAACATCTTCTCGGATCGCGATTGAGGCGCAGTGACCGGGATCCTTGACCGGGCGGCAGGGTCTGCTGCCGCCCGGTGTGGCCTACGGGCGGGTCGGTGTCAGCCGCCGGTCGCCTCGAAGACCTGGCCGGTCGAGTAGCTGGCTTCCGCACTGGCCGCGAGCACGTAGAGCGGGGCGATTTCCACCGGCTGGCCGGGACGGCCCATGACCGTGTCGGCGCCGAATTCGGGAAGCGCCTCGGTCGGCTGGCCGCCGACCACCTGCAGCGGGGTCCAGAACGGACCGGGCGCCACCGCGTTGACCCGGATACCGCGCGGTCCCAACTGCTTGGCCAGCGCCTGGGCGTAGATCACGTTCGCCGCCTTGGTCTGGGAATAGTCGAAAAGGTTCTTCGGCGGATCCTGCGCCACGACCGAGGCGGTGATGACGATGGAGCTGCCCGCCTCCATGTGCTGGAGCGCGGCCTTCGTGATCCAGAAGGGGGCGTAGATGTTCGTCTTCATGGTGGTGTCGAAGTTTTCGTCCGAGATATCCTCGATCGACTCGGCGGATTGCTGGAAGCCTGCGTTGTTCACGAGGATGTCCAGGCCACCCAGACCCTCCACGGCCTGCGTCACGAGCTCGCGGCAGAAGGCGGGGTCGGTGATGTCGCCGGGGATCGCGATGGCGGTGCGCCCGGCCTCCTCGATCAGGGCGATGACGTCCTGCGCGTCCTGTTCCTCTGCGGGAAGGTAATTGATCGCCACGTCCGCGCCCTCGCGGGCGTAGGCAATCGCGGCGGCGCGGCCCACGCCGCTGTCGCCCCCGGTGATCAGGGCCCGACGTCCGCCAAGCCGTCCCGATCCGACGTAGCTGTCCTCGCCGTGGTCGGGGACGGGGTCCATCTGGCTGGCCAGGCCCGGCCACTCCTGCTGCTGTTCGGGGAAGGGCGGTTGCGGGTACGCCGTCTGGGGATCGCGCATTTCCGTCAGCGGGCTTGCGGCCGCTTCACCTTGCGCGGTCTGCGCCTGCGCCGCCCCGGCAAATCCGGTCGCGGCCGCGCCGCCGGCCACGGTGCCGAAAAAGAGGCGCCGCTTCGGATCGACGGGGTGGTCGTCGTTCATGTCGTGGGAGTTGTCGTCGGTCATCTCGTGGCCTCGCCTGTCTGGGGTTTGATGTGCCTTGCGGTTCGCCTTTCTACGCGAGGGCGCGGCCGTCGGTTCCCGCGGGGATTGTCCGTTGGTCCATCGAGCCCGGTGGAAAGCGGGCGGAAGGCCACCATTGGTGAGCCCCATGCGCTGTCGGGCGACCGATGACCTTTTCGTGACCTTCGCCGGGCAGCCGGTGCATCCGGCGGGCGTCGGCGGGTCAAGTCGACCGGGCGCTGACGTCAGTCCCTTGCCGTGATGCGACGAAGCCAGTGCCCATCTCCATCACGCGGCACAGGTTTGGACGGCGAGGGGGCTCTGCCCCCGCCCCTGCGGGGCTCCCCCGGAGTTTATCCGGCCAGATGAACAGGGGATCGGGCCTTCGGCGGGCCGATCCGGTCACGGGAAGGCACCGGCGGCGTTGTGCCGGGCGGGGGTTGCCCATAGGGTGCGCGCGACTGCGGGACTGAAGGAACGACGCGATGGCCGAGTATGACTATGATCTCTTCGTGATCGGCGGTGGTTCGGGCGGCGTGCGCGCCGCGCGGATGGCCGCCCAGACCGGGGCGCGCGTGGCGCTGGCCGAGGAATCCCGGCTGGGCGGGACCTGCGTCATCCGCGGCTGCGTGCCCAAGAAGCTGATGGTCTTCGCAAGCCAGGGGGCGGCGCAGATCTCGGATGCGCAGGCCTTCGGCTGGGAGGCGCGCGCCGGAGACTTCGACTGGGCCCGCTTCCACCCCCGGTTGCGCGAGGAGCTCGACCGGCTCGAAGGGGTCTACCGCAAGCTGCTCGACGGATCGGAGGTGGAGATCTTCGACAGCCGGGCCGTGATCGCGGATCCCCATACCGTCCGGCTGGACGACGATGGTACGGTGAGCGCCAAGCATATCCTGGTCGCGGTGGGCGGCTACCCGGTGCGCCCCGAGATCGAGAACGCCGATCTGGGCCTGGTCAGCGACGACATGTTCCTGCTGGAAGAGCTGCCCAAGTCCCTGCTGATCGTGGGCGGCGGCTACATCGCCTGCGAATTCGCCTGTATCATGCGAAACCTCGGGGTCGAGGTCACGATCTATGCGCGCGGGGCGCAGATCCTGAAGGGATTCGACGACGAGGCGCGGGGTCTTCTGTCGGAAGCGATGAAGCAATGCGGCATCGACGTGCATACCGGCACCACGCTGACCGAGATGTGCCGCGCCGAGGACGCGCCCAGCGGGCCGCGGCCCACGGGCTCGGACGCGACCATGGGTGCGCCCGCGGGCGATGACGAAGCCGCCGCGACGGACGCGCCCGGGCCCGATCCCAAGGCCACGGGGCCGATCTGGACCCAAGCCAGCAACGGGGTGGAGAAGGTGTTCGACCACGTGCTCTTCGCGACCGGACGCCGCGCCTCGACCGACGGGATGGGCCTCGAGGAGGCGGGCGTCACGCTCCAGCGGAACGGCTCCATCGTGGTGGACGCGTACAGCCAGACCAACGTGCCCTCGATCTACGCCATCGGCGACGTGACCGACCGGGTGCCGCTGACCCCGGTGGCGATCCGCGAAGGCATGGCCTTCGTCGACACGGTCTTCAAGGGCGAGCCCACGCCGGTCGATCACGCGCTGATCCCCTCGGCCGTGTTCACCCAGCCCGAGCTTGGCACCGTGGGGATGACCGAGGACGAGGCGGCGGAGCAGGGGCCGATCGAGGTCTACGCCACGAGCTTCCGGCCGATGAACAAGGCCTTCATCGACAGCCACAGCCGCGTGCTGATGAAACTCGTCGTCTGCGCCGAAACGCGCCGCGTGCTGGGTTGTCACATCGTCGCACCGGACGCGGGGGAGTTGATCCAGATGATCGGCGTCGCCATCAAGATGGGGGCGACGAAAGAGGATTTCGATCGCACCTGCGCCGTGCATCCCACCATCTCGGAAGAGATGATGACGATGCGCGCGCCGGCCCGCACGACTTGATTAACGGGTGGGCTTTCCCCACCTGTAGACGGACGGCCCGGGGACGGGCGCAACATGAAGGACGACCAGCTACATGGCAGGCAATGGCGGAGGCCCCTGGGGGGGTGGCGGTGGGAACGACGGCAATCGCGGATCGAACGGCGGGACACCTCCGCCGCGTCCGCCGCGCAGGCCGGGTGACAAGCCGCAGATCCCCGAGATCGACGATCTGGTCAACAAGGGGCGCGAGCAGTTGCGCGTCCTGATGGGCGGCAAGACCGGCGGCGGCAACGGGGCCGGTGGCGGTGGCGGCGAAGGCCCCAAGGTCACCCGCGGCATGATCGGCCTCGGCGTCCTGGCGGCCGTGGTCCTGTGGAGCATGGCGTCCTTCTATACCGTCCGGCCGGAAGAGCAGGCGGTCGAGCTTTTCCTGGGCGATTACAAGTCGACCGAAGGTCCCGGCCTGAACTTCGCGCCCTGGCCCGTGGTCACGCGCGAGATCCTGCAGGTCACCTCCGAGCGCAGTGTCGACATCGGCACCAGCCAGTCGGGCATGGACGCGGGCCTGATGCTGACGGGCGACGAGAACATCGTCGACATCGACTTCCAGGTCGTCTGGAACATCTCTGACCCGCAACGCTACCTGTTCAATCTCGCCGATCCGCCGCAAACCATCGAGGCGGTCTCCGAATCGGTCATGCGCGAGATCATCGCGCAAAGCCAGTTGGCGCCGATCCTCAACCGCGACCGCGGCGCCATCGCCGACCGGCTGCGCAGCGAGATCCAGAGCACGCTGGACAGCTACAATTCGGGCGTGAACATCATCCGCGTGAACTTCGACAAGGCCGACCCGCCGGAACCCGTGATCGCATCGTTCCGCCAGGTGCAGGACGCCGAACAGGAGCGGGATCGCCTGACGAACGTGGCCGATGCCTACGCCAACCGCGTCGTGGCCGAGGCCCGCGGTGAAGCCGCCCAGACCCTCGAGGAAGCGGAAGGCTACCGCGCACGGGTCGTCAACGAAGCCGCCGGTGAGGCCTCGCGCTTCTCGGCCGTGCTGAACGAATACGCCCAAGCGCCGGAGGTCACGCGCAAGCGGATCTATCTGGAAACGATGGAGAACGTGCTGGGCGGGCTCGACGTGATCCTGCTGGATGAAACCAGCGGGGCCGGCGGTGGTAGCGGGGTCGTGCCCTACCTGCCGCTCAACGAGTTGAACCGCAACAACGGGCGCAATGTCGCGGCCAACACCGACGGAGGATCGAACTGATGCGGAAATCCCTGCTTCTGCTGCCGGCCCTGCTGATCGTCGTGCTTCTGGCGCTCGGCTCGGTCTTCATCGTGGACGAGCGCGAGAAGGCGCTGGTCCTGCAATTCGGCCAGATCGTGAAGGTGAAGGAAGATCCCGGCCTCGGGTTCAAGGTGCCCTTCATCCAGGAGGTCGTGAATTACGACGACCGTATCCTGAGCCGCGATCTCGATCCGCTGGAAGTCACGCCCTCCGACGACCGGCGTCTGGTGGTCGACGCCTTCGCGCGCTACCGCATCGCGGATGTCGAACGGTTCCGCCAGGCCGTGGGTGCCGGCGGGCTGGAGGTCGCCTCGCGCCGTCTAGACGGCATCCTGCGCGACACGACGCGGAACGTGCTGGGTACGGTGTCTTCCAACGACATCCTCTCGACCGACCGGGCGGCGCTGATGCAGCGGATCCGCAACAACGCCATCGCCGAAGGTCTGGGGCTGGGGCTGGAAGTCATCGACGTGCGCCTCAAGCGGACGGACCTTCCCCCGGCGAACCTCAACGCGACCTACGAGCGGATGAAGGCGGAGCGGGAACGCGAAGCCGCCGACGAGATCGCGCGCGGCAACGAGGCGGCCCAGCGGGTGCGCGCCCAGGCGGATCGCACCGTGGTGGAGCTGACCTCTGACGCCAACCGCCAGGCCGAGATCACCCGAGGCGAGGCCGATGCCGAGCGCAACGCGATCTTCGCCGAAGCCTTCGGCGCGGACCCCGAGTTCTTCGAGTTCTACCGCTCGATGACCGCCTACGAGCGGTTCGCCCGGCAGGGCCGGTCCTCGATGGTGCTGAACCCGAACTCCGAGTTCTTCAACTACCTGCAATCGGACCAAGGGCGCGCGGCGGACGAGGCCGCAGCAGCAGCGCCGACAGCCCCCGCCACCCCCGCGGCGACCGGGGCGGGGACGGGTGAGGCCACGGAAGGTGCGGATGACGCGGGCGACACCGGGGCCGATGCCGCTCCCGCGACGGAGGACGAAACCGCCGAGGCCGACGACGCCGCGACGGCCCAGCCCGCGGCGGAGGAGGCCAACGCGGAGGAGGATGTCTTCGTCATTCCGGCCGATTCGGACGCCTCCACCGGGGGCTGATCGCGGCGCAATCGAACGCTACTAAGGGCCGGTCCTGCGACCGGCCCTTTTTCGTTCACCTGTCACAGAGCCGTGTTGCCGGGCGCGGTCCATTGCACAGCGCGCGCGGCGGGCTATGGTTCGACCAAACACCCGTTGGAGGATATCGCATGGCACAGGCACTCGCAGAACGGCGCACAGGATCCAGCCGACCCACCCTTTGGGGCGGCACTGCCCTGGCGATGGTTCTGATCGTCGCGCAGGCGCTTCCGCTGCCCGCCCAGACCGCGACCGAGGAAGGCGCCTTGCCCGATGCGCAGGCCAACGCCGAGGCGGAAGCCGCACAGCTTACCCCGCCGGGGATGGAACGGCCCGTGACCTTCGCCGAGCTGGCCGAGCAGGTCAGCCCCTCGGTGGTGAACATCACGACCTCGACCAGCATCAGCCGACCCTCCGCCCCGCGTGGGCTGGTGCCGGAAGGCTCCCCGTTCGAGGATTTCTTCAACGACCTCGAAGAGGGCCCCGGTCGCCCGCGCCAGTCCAGCGCGCTGGGCTCGGGCTTCGTGATCAGCAACGACGGCTACATCGTCACCAACAACCACGTGATCGAATCCGCCGACGAGATCGAGATCGAGTTCTTCCCCGGCGATAACCAGCCCGCCGAGATGCTGCCCGCCGAGGTCATAGGCACCGATCCCAACACCGACATCGCGGTGCTGAAGGTCGACTACGGCACGCCGCTGCCCTACGTGGCCTTCGGTGACAGCGACGGGATGGGCGCCCGCGTGGGCGACTGGGTCATGGCGATGGGCAACCCCCTGGGGCAGGGGTTCTCTGTCAGCGCGGGCATCGTGTCGGCGCGCAATCGGTCGCTGCAGGGGACCTACGACGATTACATCCAGACGGACGCCGCGATCAACCGCGGCAACTCGGGCGGGCCGCTCTTCAACATGGCCGGTGAAGTGATCGGCGTGAACACCGCGATCCTGTCCCCCAACGGCGGCAGCATCGGCATCGGGTTCGCGATGTCCGCGGCGGTGGTGACGGACGTGGTCGATCAGCTCATCGAGTTCGGCGAAACCCGCCGGGGCTGGCTGGGCGTGCGTATCCAGGACGTGACGCCCGACATGGTGGGCGCCATCGACGGGCTGGACAGCCCGCAGGGTGCGCTGATCACCGACGTGCCGCCCGGACCCGCCGAGGAGGCGGGCCTGCAATCGGGTGACATCATCCTCAGCTTCGACGGGACCGAGGTGCCGGACACGCGCGAACTGGTGCGGCTTGTCGGCAACTCCCCGGTCGGGGCCGAGATCGCGATGGAGGTGCTGCGCAACGGCGACACGATCGACACGACCGTGACGCTCGGCCGGCGCGAGACCGACGAGGCGACCTCCTTCCCCGACACCGTCGAACCTTCGGAAAGCGAACCCTCCGAGATCCTGGGTCTGTCGGTGGAGCCGGTGGCGGACGGGCTGGTCGAGGAATACGATCTGGAGGTCGACAGCGGCCTGGTGATCGTGTCGATTGACGAGGGCTCGGTCGCCGGTGGCAAGGGACTGCAGGTCGGTGACGTGATCGTCGAGGCGGGGCAGGCCAGCATCGCCACGGTCGACGACATGACCGCAGCGGTCGACGAGGCGCGCGATGCGGGGCGGACCTCGATCCTGCTGCTCGTACGGCGCGGCAGCGATCCGCGTTTCGTCGCTCTGACGCTGGACGACTAGGCCCAGAGGGCTGGCGGCCCCGGGTCAGGCCCGGGGCCGAAGGCCAGATCAGGGACCGGTCTGACCGGCGACGGAGGCTTCCGCGAAGGTGGCCATGTCCGAAAGGCACGCCACCGCGGCGCGCAGGACCGGGATCGCTACCGCCGCACCGGAGCCTTCTCCCAGCCGCAGTCTGAGGTCCAGGATCGGGCGCTTGTCGAGCGCCGCGAGCAGCCGGGCGTGCGCTCCTTCGGACGACAGGTGGCCCGCCACGGTGTGATCGAGCGCCCCGGGCACCGCGTGCGCCAGCGGGGCGGCTGCGGCGGTGCAGATGAAACCGTCGAGGATCACGGGAATACGGTCGACCCGCGCCCGCGCGATGGCGCCCGCCATGGCCGCAATCTCCCGCCCGCCCAGGCAGCGCAGGACGTGCAGCGGATCCGACAGGGCCTCGGCGTTCCGCGCGAGCCCGGCGTCCACCGCGGCGGCCTTGCGCGAAAGGCCCGCGTCGTCCACCCCCGTCCCGCGTCCTGCCCAATCGCTGCCGGTGCCCCCCGCGAGTGCTGCGCAGATCGCGGCGGCGGCGGTGGTGTTGCCGATCCCCATTTCGCCGACCACCAGAAGGTCGGCATCCTCGGCCACGGCCTCCCAGCCGGTGGCGAGGGCGGCCACGACCTCCGCCTCGGTCATCGCGGGGCCTTGGGTGAAGTCCTGCGTGGGCGTGTCGAGGTCCAGCGGCACCACGTCGAGCCGCGCTCCCGCGGCCTTGGCCAACTGGTTGATGGCGGCCCCGCCGCTTTCGAAATTGCCCACCATCTGTGCGGTCACTTCCGCCGGGAAGAGCGACACGCCCTGCGCGCAGACGCCGTGGTTGCCGGCGAAGACGATGATCTGCGGTGCCGCGATCCGGGGCCGCGCCGCGCCTTGCCAGCCTGCGACCCAAAGCGCCAGTTCCTCGAGCCGGCCCAGCGCGCCGGGTGGCTTGGTCAATTGTCCGTTGCGTTCGGCGGCCTGCGCGCGGGCCTCCGCGTCGGGCGCCGGAGCGCCGGCCAGCAGGCTGCGGAACGTGTCGAGCGTATCGAAAGGGGCGGCCATGGTCTTGTCCTCGTTGCATTGCGGGCGTGCGAACTGTCTAACCATGGGGGAAGGGAAGGGAAGGTGGACAACGACATGGCGATCTTCGATGACGACACGCGGCCCGACTGGACCGACCTGCCCGCGGCGGTGGGCTTCCTCACGCGTCTGCCGGTGCCGGTGGACGGCGACCGCGCGACGTCCCGCGGCGCGGCGGGGGCCTGGGCCTGGCCGCTGGCGGGCGCGCTGGTCGGGGCGCTCGGGGCAGCGGCAGCGGCGCTGATGCTATGGCTGGGATGTCCGGTCGGCGTGGCGGCGCTGGTGCTCGTGGCGACGCAGATCGCCGTGACCGGGGCGCTGCACGAAGACGGGCTTGCCGACAGCCTGGACGGGTTGTGGGGCGGTCACGACACAGCGCGCCGGTTGGAGATCATGTCCGACAGCCGGATCGGCGCCTACGGGGTGATCGGCCTGGTGCTGAGCCTGCTGCTGCGCTGGCAGATTTGGGTGCTGTTGATCGGCACAGGCACGCTCTGGCCCGCCGCGATCGCGGTCGGGGCGATCAGCCGCGCGCCGATGACCGTGGTAATGGCGGGTCTGCGGAACGCCAAGCGCGGCGGAGTAAGCCATCACGTCGGCCGCCCCAAGGGTCCGACCGCGGCGCTGGCCTGCGCCGTGGCGGCCATCGTGGCGCTGCTGCTGGGGTGGGCCGCGCCGGTCGCCGCGGCGATGGTGGTCGCCGTGACCTTCGTCTGGGCCCGGATCGCGCAGGCCCGCATCGGCGGACAGACCGGCGATATCCTCGGCGCCACCCAGCAATGGGCCGAGATCACGGTCCTTCTTGTGCTGTCGGCGCGGGTCTGAGGCAAGCGGAAGGCACAAGGCCGCCGTTGGAGAACGGCCGGTCCGGTGCTGCGCGGCCTGCAGAAGGATCACGCGCGCGCGGCGGCAGGTTTGGCCGGAGACCCGTCCGGCCCCCGGCCGAGTACCGCTTCAGATCTGCTTTTCGGGCATCTGCACCCGCAGCCCGTCCAGCGCATCCGACACCTTCAATTGGCAGGTCAGGCGCGAGCGGGCGGGATCGGGCTCGTAGGCGAAGTCGAGCATGTCCTCTTCCATGGCGTCCTTGGCAGGCAGTTTCTCGACCCAGTCCTCGGCCACGTAGACATGACAGGTCGAGCAGGCGCAGGCCCCGCCGCAATCGGCCTCGATGCCCGGGATGCCGTTGTCGCGCGCGCCTTCCATGACGGTCATGCCGTTGGCGACTTCGACGACGTGCTCTTTACCGCCGTGTTCGACGTAGGTGATCTTTGCCATGAACGGGTCCTCCGGGCTGTGTAGGCGCAGTTTTGCGGACACTAGGACAGGTGGTCACTTTGGGCCAGCGTGAAAAGACGCTTAACGCATTCATGATCAGCCGCTATGTCGATGGGATGACCCGATCTTCCCTGTCCATCGCCCTTTTGGCGGTTTGTGCCGCCTGCGCCGCCCCGCCGCCAGCGGAGGCGCCGGTGCCGATGGTCGTCTTCGGGGCGCAGATCGAGGTGGACGCCACGGGCACCTGCTACGCCCGGGCCGATGCCCCCCGGCGGGTCGACGTGGTCGACACCTTCGAGGAGGTGCGTCCCGCCCGCCGTGATGCCGAAGGCCGGGTGATCGAACCCGCGGTCGTGCGCAAGATCAGCACGCCCCGGGAAGTGGTCACCGGCGAAGGCACCCGGTTCGAGGCGGTCTGCCCACCGGTCCTGACGGAAGACTACGTGGCGAGCCTTCAGCGCGCGCTTCTGGTGCGGCGTGCCTACGCCGGGCCGATCACGGGCGACTACGACGGACCGACACAGGACGCCGTGCGTCTGGCGCAGCGGACGCAGGGGATCGACAGCGCGATCCTGTCGGTGGCCACGGCCCGAAGCCTCGGGCTTACGGCGGTGCCCCTGGAATAGTCAGATCCCGCGCAAGGGCCGGAAGGAACCGGTCCTGCGCCGTGCGCTCTACTGCGTGCCGCTTGAGGTATCGCCGGGGCGGCGCGGGGCGAGGCGCGCGTCGTCACCTTCGTGGTCGCGATTCTGCACCCGGGCGGCCAGCGCGGTTTCGAGGTCAGAGTTCAGCTTGCGCGACCGGGCGACGTAATCCTCGTTCTCGGAAATAGAGATGTCGGGTTTCCAGACCTCGGCCAGTTCGCGCACCATCGCGCGGTCGGAATGGTAGAACATCGTCTCCGCCTCGGCCGCCTCGAAGGGAGAGAGGCCGAGGTTCTCCAAAGCGTAGCGGCCCGCGCGCAGGGAGCTGTCGAACATCTCGCGCACGATGTCGTCGGCCCCGGCGGCGTAAAGCTCGTAGCTGTGCACCCGGTCGTAGGCCCGGGCGACGATGTGGATGTCGGGCCGGACCTTGCGCACGTAGGCCGTCAACTGGCAGGCCAGGGCCCGGTCGTCGAGGCAGACCATCATGACCCGCGCCTCGTCGATGCCGGCGGCGGCCAGCAGGTCCGGTCGGGTCGGGTCGCCGAAGAAGCCACGGTAGCCGAACTTGCGCATGGTCTGCACGGCAGCCAGGTCGTTGTCGATCACGACGGTCGAGAAGCCCGCTGACTGGATCAGTCGGTTGGCCATCTGACCGAAGCGCCCGATGCCCGCGATGATGACGGTGCCGGTCTCGTCGACCTCGTCGTCCTCGACCGCGTGCTCCTCGTCCATGCGGTGGGTCATGTAATGATAGGCGATGAACAAGAGCGGCGTGACCAGCATCGACAGCGCGGTGACGAGCAGGAGAAGCTCCGACAACGGCTGGGTCAGCACGCCCTGGCTGCGCGAGAACGAGATCAGCACGAAGCCGAATTCCCCCGCTTGCGCCAGTCCCAGCGTGAAGAGCCAGCGATCCTTGCCGTTCATACGGAACAGCAGCGACAGTGCATAGAGCACGGCGCCCTTGATGAGGATGACCCCCAGAACGTAGGCCGCGACCGTCCCCGGCTGGGCCGCGAGCAGGGTGAAATTGATGCCCGCGCCCACGGTGATGAAGAACAGGCCCAGCAGCAGGCCCTTGAACGGCTCGAGGTCCGATTCCAGCTCGTGCCGGAACTCCGAGTTGGCCAGCACGACGCCAGCGAGGAACGTGCCGAGCGCGGGCGACAGGCCCACGGTTTCCATCAGCACGGCGATGGCCACGACCATCAAGAGTGCGAGGGCGGTGTACATCTCGCGCAGGCGGGCCTGGTGGATGTAGCGGAATACGGGGCGGGTCAGGTAGATGCCGGTCAGGATGACCGCGGCGACGGCGCCGATGGTGACGAGCGTGACGCCCCAGCCGGGCAAGCCCTCGACAAGGCTCAGTCCGTGATCGGCGCCGTGGGCCTCTTCGGTGGCCGCGCGTTGGACGGAGCCGTCGGGTGCCAGCGCCACGCGCGTCGCGGGCGAGGCGAGCAGCGGCAGGATCGCCAGCATCGGAATTACGGCGATGTCCTGCGTCAGCAGCACCGAGAAGATCGAGCGGCCGCCGCCCGTCTGCATCAACCCTTTCTCGGAGAGGGTCTGCAGCACGATGGCGGTGGAGGACAGCGCGAAGATCAACCCGATGGCGAACCCCGTGACCACGTCGTAGCCAAGCGCGATACCCGCCCCGGCGATCAGAAGGGTGGTCACCACGATCTGCAGGCCGCCAAGCCCGATCAGCCTGTCGCGCATGTCCCAAAGCGCGCGGGGTTCCAGTTCCAGCCCGATGAGGAATAGCATCATCACCACGCCGAATTCGGCGAAATGCTGAATGTCCTGCGCCTCGGCCCCGACGAGCCCGGTCAGGGGGCCGATGACGATCCCCGCGGCGAGGTAGCCCAGGACCGAGCCCAGCCCGAGGCGCGCGGCAAAGGGGACCGCGATGACGGCCGCACTCAGGTAGATCGTGGCTTGCAGCAGAAAGCTATCCATGCCCCCGTCCTACAGGCTGGCGGGCGCGAGGCAATGCGGCAATGCAGGCGATGCGACAGATTTTCGGGCCCGCGGGGCGGTCCACTCAACCGGTGGGCAATTGCAGCGCATAGGTGCGCCCGCCTTTCACGAAATTCAGCGCGGAATCGCCGATGGCGGTGACGCGGCCACCGTCGAGGGAGGAGCCGATCTCGACCTTCACGTAGCGCCCGTTGCCCAGACGCACAAGTGCGCGGCGGGCGTTGGGACGGCCGAAGACGCCGACGAGGTTGATGCGGCGCAGGTTGATCACGTCGTCCTGCGTCGCGGCGCGGGCGACCGTGGCCGTGGGCCGGCCGACGGGGGCGGCGGTGGCCGGCGCGGCGACCTGCGGCTGGGTGGCGGGGCGCTGGACGACCGCATCCGCCTGCCGCTGGGTGGTCGCGGTTTGCGCCCGGGCGACTGTCTGCGCGAAATTGCCGGGACGTGCGCCGGGGCGCCGGGTCACGCCGACGGCGCGGGCCGTGCGGTTCGAAAACGACGATGGCGCCGCTGCCGCCGCGAGGGCGGCGGTGATCGCGTTGATATCCGCAGGTGCGGGGGCCGCGACCTCCTCCGCGACTTCCTCGGCGATATCGTCCGCCACCGCATCTACCTCGGCCTCCGGGGCAAGGTCACTCGGACGGCTCGGCGGGCGCGAGGACGCAAGCCAAGCGGGCGCGGGCTGGATCGTCACCGTGGGCGACAGGCTGGAGAATCCCACCGGACGCAAGGACGGCCGCAGGTCGGGGGCGCCTTGCGTCACGACGACCGCGGGAGTGTCCTGCGGCGCTGCGACCGCTGCATCCTCGGGGCGAAGCGGTGGTCGGCGATCCGGCGCGCCTTGGGTGACGACGACGACGGGGGTGGTGTTGACGGGGGTGGTGATCTCGACCGGGTCGACCGCGTCTGCAGCCTGGGAAGCGGGATCTTGCGCAGGCGCCAGGCCGTCGGGTCGCAGGGTCGGACGCTGGTCCGGCGCGCCTTCGGTGACGACGACGGGGGCGGTGTTGTCCGTCGCCTCCGGCGTGTCGATTTCGACGGTTTCGGTGCGGATCTCGAGCGCGGGATCGGCTTCCACTTCGGCCTCGGGCGCGGCCTGTGACGGGAGGCCCTGCGTCGGCGTGTCGATCCGGACGGTCGCGGTTTGGACGCCCTCGGCAACCTCTGCGCCGGTCGGAGCGGTGGTCGCTGAATCGGGCGTGTCGATCCGGACCGGGTCGGCGGCTGCGGCTTGCGGTGCCAGCCTTTCGGGCCGGACGCGTGGCTGGACCGGGGGCGGGCCCGCGATCAGGCGCACCCCTTCGGGCAGATCGGGATCGGCCGTCTGCGGCGTGACGGCGGTGATGGGCACAGGTTCCGGCGTTCCCGGGCGGGGCGCCGGGCGCAGGTCCGGGGCACCGGCAAATAGCAGCGCACCACCCGGCGTGACAACCCCCTCCGGCGTTGCGAGGATCCGACCGCGCAGATCGCGCGCGAACTGGATCCCGGCGGCGGGGGGATTGGGCTGGGCGCTCAGCGCGGCATCCGGCGCGTCGGTGCTTGCGTGGGGGGCCTCGGGCCGCGCCACGGTGGGCACGTCGGTCAGCGCGGTGGCCTCAGGCCGGGGCGCTTCCGTCGTTTGCGGGCGCGGCACCACGGCGATCCGGGGCGCGCGCTGGTAGACGCCGGTCGCGGCGTAGATGCGGTCCGCTTCCGCCGGGGTCAGCACGCCGCTGCTCGGGGCGCGGACCACGGGCAGGGGCGGCGCTTCCGCCGCGGGCGCCTCGGATTCGAGAGCGGAAGGGGCGGAGGATGCGACGGGCTCTTCGGGCACCAGCGCGGGGGCCACGGCGGAGGGCGCCTCTGCCGGGGCGGAGGCTGTGACGGTGGTGTCCGGATCGGTCGATGCGTCGTCTCCAACCGGCGCTGTCGCGACGTCCTCCGGTGCTTCGTTCGGTGTGTCGACCGGTGCGGCGGCGACTTCGACGTCTTCGTCGTCGGTGCCGAAGAACCAGGAGATCCCTTCGTCCGGCAAGGTGGAGGCCCAGAAGCCGACCAGCAACAACACGACCAGCAGCGCCCCGGTCAGGATGAGACCCATGAAGCGCGGGGTGCGGCCACGGGCGCGGGGGGCATCATCCGGCAGGCCGACCGGGGCTGCGTCGCGGGCGCGCGACTTGAGGTAGCTCACCTCTTCGGACGGTGAGGGGTCGAGCGCCTGATCGGCGGCGACGCCGGGTGCGAGGGCTGCCGTGCCGGGTGCCCGGACCGCGGCCCCGAGCGCTGCGCGGCGTGCGGGATCGTGCGGCATCTCCGCCCGCAGGGCGGGGCCGCTCGCGGCCTTGCCCTTGCCCATGGGGGGCGGTTCCTTGCGGTGCGTGAAGAGCGGCTCCTGCGGCGCGCCGCCGACGGGGGTGGAGCGCGTGGCGGACCCGGCGGGCTTCGGACCGGCGGGCATCGCGGGGGCGGCCTCCGGCGCGGCAGGGCGGCCCTTCACGGTATGCGGGTCGGCGGGCGCTTGCGGCGACTCATCCGCCTGCGTGGTCACGGATTTCCAGGTGCCGCCGATCGGCGTATCCGTCGCGTCAGCTGCGTCAGTTGCGTCGGCCGCATCCGGCAGGCCGAGGCCGTCGCGCGGCGCCGTCGGGGGTGTCTCGACCGGGTCCGCAGCGGCAGCGGTCGTGGCCGCGGCTGCCGCGCCGGGCATGGCGCCGGCTGCCAATGGACCCGCCTCTCGGCCTTCGGCGCGCGGCGTGAAGAGGGGGGCCGATTTGCCGCCGGTATCGCCCGGCTCGGGGAGCGGCGGTTCGACCTCTGCAGTCGTGGCAACCCGCTTATCGACGTCTGCATCGGTTGCCGTCGCCTCGACGACGGGCCCGTCCGCTTGGGCCGGAGACTCTTCGGAGGAAGCGGCGACGGGTTCGGGCTCGATCGGGTCAGGGTCCGCAGGCGCTTCGCCGGGTTTGGTCGATACGCCGTGCTCTCCGGACGACGACGCACCCAATTTCGCGACCCCGGTGGCCAATGGCGGCACGGTCTCGCGCGTGACCGAGACGGCGGGATCGACGGGGCCGAAGAAGATCTCCTGCCCGCCGTCTTGCGGTTCGGCCACGTAGCAGACGGGCCGGAACCCGTTGTCTTCCGCGAAGGTGCGCGCCTCTTCCAGCGTTTCGCGCGCGCAGGCGGCGATATGGGTGCGCCCGTCCGCATGGATGTAGTCGATGGCCAGGTCGTCCAGCGCGTAGGGCGTGGTGCCGTCGAGGGCGGCCTCCACCTGGGCACGATCGGCCTTGGGGGCGTCGATGGTGTCGAAGCGGATCTGGTCGCCGGGGATCACCAGGCGGCAGTCGAGCGTGTCGCGGCCCAGCTTGCGCGCATCCTCGCGCAGGTCGGCGAGCGCCGTGCGCAGGTCGGGCGCGTCAAGCGGGACATTGCCCACAAGATCCCAACCATCTGGTGCACGGTGCAGCAGGCGAATACCGTCAGAGGCGAATGAAAGCGCGAAGAAAGGCGTCATGTCATGGTCCTACCAGCCAAGCCCGCAATCGAGAACGGCAAATCCCGTTCGCGGCGAACCTATAGCAGAAACTCGCCGGGTCCAAGGTGGCGCACCGGCGCGCTGGCGGCCGTCCTTTGCACCCTGGCCGGTGCGGCGGCGGCGCAGGAAGGCGGCCTGACGGTGACGGGTCACGGCGAGGTGATGGCCGTGCCGGACATGGCGCGGATCTCCCTTGGCGTCACGCAGGAGGCGGAAACGGCGCAGGCGGCGATGACCGCCATGTCCGCGGACATGCGCGACGTGATGGCCGCGATCGCGGAAGCGGGTCTCGAGGACCGCGACATCCAGACTGGGTCGCTGCGGCTGGATCTGGTGCAGCAGTATGACCGCGAGACGGGCGAATCGACGATCACCGGCTACCGCGCATCCACGGACGTGGACCTGCGTGTGCGCGTGCTCGACGATCTCGGCCCCGTGCTCGACGCGGTCGTGGGCGAGGGGGCGACGCAGATCTCTGGCCTGGTGTTCGACGTGGCGGACCGCTCCGGGCTGCTGGACGAGGCACGCCGGTCGGCCGTCGCGGATGCCCGTGCCAAGGCGGAGCTTTATGCAGATGCGGCGGGCGTGACGCTGGGGTCGATCAGCGAAATGCGCGAGACGGAGACCGTGGAGCCGCCGCGACCGATGATGCGCATGGCGATGGACCAGGAAGGTGCGGGCCCGCCCATCGCGGCGGGGGAGCTTGCGATCAACGCCGACGTCACGGTGACCTGGGACCTGGGCGCGTAAGCGCGCGGGGCCCTGTGTTGTCTGCCGATCGGTCGGCAGCACAGGGCCTGTCCCGTAGGTGATGCGGGGCCGGACCGAACCCGGCCCCGCGGCACTCAGGCGGTGGCCTTGGCCAGCGCCTGGTCGAGATCGGCAATCAGGTCGCGGGCATCCTCGATGCCGATGCTGACGCGGACGATCTCGGGCGCGGCGCCGGCGGCGCGCTGCTGGTTTTCCTGCAACTGCCGGTGCGTCGTGCTGGCCGGATGGATGATCAGGCTGCGCGTATCGCCAAGGTTGGCGACGTGGCTGAAGATCTCGAGGCTGTCGATCAGCTTGACGCAGGCCTCGTAGCCGCCCTTGACCGCGAAGGTGAATAGCCCGCCCGCGCCCTTTGGGCAGATCGTCTTGCTGCGCTCGTAGTAGGGCGAGGAGTCCAGCCCCGCGTAGGTGACGTAGTCGACGCGGTCGTCATCCTCGAGCCACTTGGCAATCGTTTTCGCGTTCTGCACGTGGCGGTCCATGCGCAGGGACAGCGTCTCGATCCCCATCAACGTGTAATGCGCGGCCTGCGGGTTCAGCGTCATGCCCAGATCGCGCAGACCGATGGCGATGCCGTGGAAGGTGAAGGCCAGCGGGCCGAAGGTCTCGGCGAACTTCAAGCCGTGGTAGGCGGGCTCGGGTTCTGACAGCGAGGGGAACTTGCCGGACGCGGCCCAATCGAAGCGCCCCGAATCCACCACGCAGCCCCCCGTGACCGTGCCGTTGCCGGTCAGGTACTTGGTGGTCGAATGCACGACCAGCGTCGCCCCATGCTCGATCGGGCGGCAGAGGTAGGGGGTGGCGGTGGTGTTGTCGATGATCAGCGGGATGCCCGCGGCGTCGGCGATATCGGCCACCGCGCGCACGTCCATGATGTAGCCGCCGGGGTTGGCGATCGCCTCTCCGAAGATCGCTTGGGTGTCGTCGTCGATGGCGTCCCGCACGGCATCGAGATCGTCGAAATCGACGAAGGTCGCGGACCAGCCGAAGCGCTTGATGGTCTGGGTGAACTGCGTGACCGTGCCGCCGTAAAGCCGGGTGGAGGCCACGATGTTCTTGCCCGGTGCCATCAGCGGAAACAGCGCCATCAGCTGCGCCGCGTGGCCGGAGGCGCAGCAGACCCCGCCCGCGCCGCCTTCGAGCGTGGCGATGCGTTCCTGCAACGCCGCGACCGTGGGGTTGGTCAGCCGCGAGTAGATGAAGCCCACTTCCTGCAGATTGAAGAGTGCGGCGGCATGGTCGGCGTCGCGAAAGACATAGGCCGTGGTCTGGTAGATCGGCACCTGCCGCGCGCCGGTGGCGGGATCGGGGCGGGCGCCCGCGTGGATCTGCAGCGTGTCAAAGCCGTAGCCGGGGCCGTCGGGATCGGTGGACATGGGGTTACCTCCAGTTGCGTCGCGCCGACCCTAGCGGGCGGGTTGGGGTCGGGCAATCTCGGGTTCCGGACCGCTCAGTGGGTTTGCCGTTCGAGGCCTGCATGGGTATAGGCGCCCGGCTTGCCTTCATCGTTCAGTGGAATGACACTGAAGGAGCCGTCGGTTTCCAGGATCACGGCGCCGGTGTTCTCGAGCGCGTTGGCCGCGGACTGGCGAATGACGGTCAGCAGCTCGTCCTCGGTGACCCGCTCGCGGCGGCGCGCGCCGTGACAGATCTTTCCGTCGCGCACCAGAAGCGTGGCGTCGGATCGGACGAGGTCGGCTACGAAGCCGGACCGGACGGAACTCCAGGCCACGATCCATTGCAGACCGATGAGGGTCGCCAGCGCCAGCAGCCCTTCGGCCAGGGCCACGCTTTCCGACAGAAGGATCGTCGCCAGGGTCGAGCCGAGTGCGACCGTCACCACCAGATCGAAGGCGTTGAGCTTGGCCAGCGTCCGCTTGCCCGACAGGCGCAACATCAGCAAGAGCGCCGGATAGGCCAGAAGCGCCACGATCAGGGTGCGGGCCAGCCCCGACCAGTTCTGGAACAGCATCTCTGACAGCATTGCGGTCTCTCCTGGTGCGTTGACCAACGGGGCGGCCTGCGACATGTTCCGATCCGCGCCGTCTTGCGGCGTGTCTAAGGAGCCCATCGATGCCGCATCCCTTCCACCTTGCCTACCACGTCACCGACCTCGACGAGGCCCGCGCGTTCTACGGCGGTACCCTGGGCGCGGCCGAGGGCCGCTCGACCGAGACCTGGGTCGATTTCGACTTCTACGGCCACCAGTTGAGCCTGCACCTGGGCCAGCCCTTCGCCACGACGAATACCGGCAAGGTGGGCGATCACATGGTGCCGATGCCGCATCTGGGCATCGTGCTGCCCTTGAGCGACTGGCGCGCGCTGGCGGATCGGTTGCGGGACGCGGGAACCGACTTCGTGCTGGAGCCCTCGGTCCGGTTCGAAGGTGAGCCGGGCGAGCAATGGACGATGTTCTTCCGTGACCCTTCCGGCAACCCGATCGAGATCAAGGGCTACGCCGACAGCGCGGGGCTTTTCGCGACCTGACGGTCCGGCCGCTCAGCGCAGCCAGAGGTTCTTCGACTTGATCCGGTTGCGGATCTGCTGCTCCTTGCGGGGCAGGTCGTCCCGGTCGAACAGATCGCGGACCTTGTGGCCGCGGGCCTGGTAGATCATCCGCTTGAAGGGGTCGTATTTCTTCAGGTGCTTCTTGATCCTGTTGGGCGCGGCGACGGCTTCCAGCGTCCGGACCACCCGGTCGCTTTCACGGGCATAAAGCAGCGGCAGAACCCGCCAGTGGCAGGTGATATCCCCGTCGAGGCCGTCCAGCTCAGGCCCCGGACGCCCGCCGCCAAGGCTGTGGATCACCAGCGGCAGCGCCACCTGGTCGAGCCAGGGGTCGAGCGGCTGTATCGCGAGTTCCTCGGGCGGGTCGTCACGGATGCTCTGCGCCATGCTCAGGAACCGTTGTCCAAAGACGCCCGGGTCCGCGCCGAAGAACCAGCCCGCGTTGAAATAGAGATACCGCGCCCAGTATTCGTCCGGCTGGCTCAGGTCGATGCTGCTGTCGAAGTCCAGCCCGAACCGGTCGTAGAGCGATTTCCAGATTGCCGTATAGCCCGGCCAATAGACCTCTTCCACCGGCCAGGTCCCTTCCCGCCGCATCGAGGCGGAGGGGCGGTCGAAGTCGAAGGGCAGGTCGCTGAGCGGCCCCATGACCAGCGTGTCGGTATCGAGAAACAGGAACGGCTCCCCCGGCGGCAGGGCGGCCAGCCCCTCGATCTTGTTGCCGTAAGGGTAGTCCGCGCCGAAGACGCGCGAATCGAAGGGCGTCACTTCGGCGCCCAGTTCGGTCAGTGCCTCGGCGATCTCGGGGTCGATGCGCGGATCCTCGGGCCAGAGCGGACCGGGCTGCGGCTCCGCCACGATCAGGCGGCCGGTGAAACCGGGATCGTTCTCGCGCAACGAGGCGGCGAGCAGCAGCGCCTCGTACTGAAGGCGGCCTTTCTGGCCGACGATCATGATGTTGAACGATGCGGGGCCGGGCATGGCGGTCCCTCCTGGACGGTCCGGGGTGGTCCCTTCGGATGTGCCGCCTTTCGCGGCCCAGGTCCAGACGTATCGCAGAGCCCGCTGCCAGACAGGACGCGACCCCGTCCGGGACGTCGCGATGCACACGCGTCGCTGACGCCAGCATGCGGCCAGAGCATAGCGAACATTGAGCTTTGGGGGGGGTGTCACCCGTGGCAGCCCGTAGGGCTAGGGGATGCGTGTCCCAGATTGTCTCGCACAATCCGTTGTGATATCACGGCGATTTGGCACCAAATGTGGGCGGCTTTACGGTGTTGAGAAAACTTAGTCAGTGCCAAAAGGTGGAAAGAAGGGTGGACCGATCGCGATGGGAAAGCTGACGCATAAAGGCGCCCAGGCGATCAACAAGCCGGGCATGCACGGCGACGGTGACGGCCTGTGGTTGAAGGTTTCGCCGGCCGGGGGCCGATCGTGGGTCTTGCGGATCGCAGTTTTTGGCAAGCGCCGCGAGTACGGCCTCGGCTCGACCAAATGGGTCTCGCTCGCCGATGCACGAGAAACCGCACGTGAGATGCGGAAGGTCGCCCGCCAAGGTGGGAACCCGGAGACCGTTCGCGCTCGTCAGACCTTGAGCTTTCGGGACGCTGCCCAGCGCGTCCATTCCGCCCAGCTTCCAACCTGGAAGAATCAGAAGCACGGGGAACTCTGGTAGCGCTCGATGGAACTACATGTTCTACCTCTGATCGGGGATCGCGCGATTGAAACGATCGGTCCTGCTGAGGTCCTCGAGGTGCTGGCCCCCATCTGGAACGAGAAGCACGACACCGCACGCAGGATAAAGCAGCGGATCTCGGGGGTCTTCGATTGGGCGAAAACCGCGGGGCACTACGGGGCCGAGAACCCGGTGAACGGTATCGCCCGCGCTTTGCCTAAGGTGAGCAGGCAGGCCGAGCATATGGCGGCTCTGCCATGGCAAGAGCTGCCCGAGCTCATCGTGCAGCTCGCAGGGATCGAGGGTAGCACCGCGCGCCTGGTGGAGTGGGTGATCTACACGGCCGCCAGATCCGGCGAAGCACGCGCTGCGGTCTGGTCCGAGATCGACGGCGATGTCTGGATCGTGCCCGGCGAAAGGATGAAGCGCGGCCGGGAGCACCGAGTGCCGCTCTGCCATGCGGCGCTGGGCGTCTTGGACCAAGTGCATGAGCTGAACCCGAAACTGATCTTCCCGTCGCGCCATCGGAGGTCGGGGGTTCCCCATGACCAGCCCCTATCGGTGAACGCAGGACCGGCGTTGCTCAAGCGCATGGGATTTAGCCACATCACGTTGCACGGCTTTCGCAGTACGTTCCGCGACTGGTGTTCGGAAAGCGCGCGCGCTGATCGAGAGGTGGCCGAGGCCGCCTTGTCCCATGCAACCGGAAGTGCAGTAGAAAGGGCCTACAGCAGGTCGGACCTCTTCGAGCGGCGAATTTCCCTGATGGACGCTTGGGGCCGCTTCTGCACGGGCGCCCGGGGCGATGTGGTGGAGTTGACCAGGAACGCCTAGCGCGCGGCGGGTCCTTCCAGCGGGAGAATGGTCTATGGGTCTCCCACGTCGCAGAAAGTCATGTGTGCAAGGGCGCTCAGGCAGTTTTCTTCATCATGTCTTGATCGCGCTGGGCCGGTTATCCGAATTCGACGAACGCAACGTAGCGGTCGCGGGTCAAGATCGGGAGCAGTTCGTCCACCGACATGCCGATAGATAAGCCAGCAATGTCCGCAGGCACCGCGACAACATGTAGACCAGGCACCTCCGCGGCGCCCTTGATTCTGGCCGCGCCCCAGCGCTTTTCGGGAAACGCTGCCTGGCATATCTGCTTCGCTTGGGTTCGCCGATTCCTTGAAAGCTGGGCGGCATCGATCGGCCAGAACTGGTCCAAGATCAACAGTCCCGCTGGGTACGAGAACAGTAGGAACCGAAGGCCCTCGCTGCCGTTCATTCAGTGGTCGAACGCTTTCGCAGGCGTACCCCCACGCCCCCGCCGTTCTCTTCGATGAACTCGGCGCCTGCTTCTTGCAACGCCAATCGGATTGCTCTGATCGTTCGCTCCGAGGGGTTACCAGACGCCAGCTCGAATCCCGCAATCGTTCGTTTGGAGATCCCGGATGCTTTGACAAGGTCATCCTGCGACAGTCCAAGCATTGCACGTGCTCCACGGCACTGTTCCGGCGTCATAGATAGTCCTTGCACTTTTGATGTAATCCACGCTACGAGTGTGGTATGCACTTTTAATGTAGCCTGAAAATGGAGATCAGGACAATGGCACTTGAACGCTTTGGAGCGATCACTCCCCCTTTCCCTCGTGAAACTCTTGCTGAGCTGCATGACGGCATATCGCTTGCTCTCGACGCGCTGGGCGGCTCGGCTGTCCGCCGGCGGGACATTGAAGAGGCTCGGTCTCACCTGCGGTTCTCAATGCGCAAAGCTGATCGCCTGGCATCTTCGGGCGGTGAGGCGGGGAATGTCTGAGAAGTACTGGTTCTCGAGCGCGACGATCTCCCACCTGACCTTCAAAGACATCTGCCTGTTTCATCGAGGCCTGACGGCTCTGGCGAATGCTGTTCCAAGTGGCGCCGCAGGCGAGATCGCGATCTCATTGCTTCACGAGCTCGCGGCGGGAGCGCGGACACGCAAAGCCAGCAGCTTCGAAGAGATGCTGTGGAAGATCCTGTGCGTCGAAGACCCCGACGATGGTGAGGAAACGCGAGCCATGATCGCCGAGATCGGGCTTTTGCTGGGTGTCGAGCTGGAAAGCTGGCCGGCTTTTCCCAGCGCGGTGCGGCCGGGGAAACCGCCAGAGGAACAATAGGGAATCAGCAGGCAGCATAGGGACATGGATCAAAACGGAGGTTCCACATGTCTGCCCCACCACCCCAGCTGCACCGTGACGGCCGACCCGACCGGTTGCTTCGCGACAGTGAAGCGATCGCTATGCTGAATATTGGTCGATCAACGTTCCATCGAATGCATGCTGCGGGAGAAATACCCCGTGCCATCAAAGTCGGTGGTTGCACACGCTGGTGGCAGTCGGAAATTGAGGCCCACCTTATCGCGCTTTCGGAGTCTCGCGACCTGACCTACGTCTGAACGCGAAACGCCCCAGCTTCGGCAAGCTGAGGCGTTTTTAGCCAAACCATTCCCGTATCGAAACAGTAGAGATTCCTATGCGATCTACTCAATATTGCCAAGCCCGAACGGGTTGGCAATTCAATGTTCGTGAGAATAAATGGCCTGTCTTATGAGCCTTTCTGTCGTGAACGTTGTATATTCGCGCATAATCGGATCGCCTGCCCGAAAGTCAGTTCTTCTGTATTTGGCAGATCGCGCAAGCGAGGACGGTACTGGGGTTTGGTGTTCCAAGAACACCGTCGCCGAGGCCACCGAACTTGGGCGGTCTACCGTCATTAAGATTTGCGGAGACTTCGTCAGGGAAGGCATTCTGCTCGTCGTTGGCAAAAGAAAATGCGCTAGCGGTGCAACGACAGTCTACAACATCAATCTATCCTCGGTATCCGCGTTTCCTCTCGTGTCCGCAGAGCGCGAGGGGTCCCGCTGCGGGACCCCAAGCCGTCCCGGAGCGGGACCCAAACCACCCTTTAACCATCCATGAACAAGGTGGTGGTGGAGCATGCGCACGCGAGCCTGAAATCTCGACCTTTCGCGAACTGCTTATCGCCGCCTGCGGAGGTGACCCTGTGTCTGGTCTTATGGGGCCAACCGGTCAGCGTCTCGGAACGCCCACGCAAATGGTCGAGGTCAGTCGCTGGCTAACGGACCTCGGCCTAACCGAGCTCCAGATCCTCGATCAGGTGGCCGACACGATGGCCCGCAAGCGCGATGGCCCGCCCGGTAGTCTCGCGTTCTTTCGCAAGCCAATGGAGCGCCTAGCCGGTGCCCTCGCTGCGGAACCCCTGAAGCCCACCCCCCTCAAAGCAATCCCCGGAGGCCGACATGAACGAACTCGCCAAGGCGCCGACGCCCTCGAACAGCTCGCGGATCGTATTGAATCCGGCGAAGTCCGACTCGAATTCACTGATCACCTCCCTCCGTTCGCCCGAAGGTGACGAGTTGAATGCGGTGGATGCGCTGATCGTTCGTCGCGCCAGCACCGCGATCAACCTGGGGTTCGTCCCGGACTGGACACCGCGGGAGCGCGCCGATGTCGTCGCGGAATACGTCAAGGCCCTGCGCCGGTTCCCGGAATGGGTCGTCAACACGGCCTTCGACTACGCGGCTCGCACCATGGCACGCCGGGCCACCCCCGGCGAACTGGTGACGATCGCCACGCAGGCCCGCCGCCCGATCACGGACGAGCTCGACCGCCGGCGCCGGGCTGAGGACGACGAGCGCATCGCGCGCCAGTCGCTCGAAGCCGCCAAGCCCTCGAAGAAAGCCGCGGCGGAAATCTTGGAGCGCGCCGGGTTCACGCCCAACCGATTTGCTGCGGTCGGCCGACGCCGCATGGCTACCACCATTGAAGACCTGGCCGCAGACAGCGACCCGGCTAGACGCCCCGCGCACTGGAGCGAGGGACTGTCGGCGGATGACCCGCGCATGGTTGACCTTCGCAGAGCGCGCGAAGGCAATGCGCTGGTGCAAACGGCGCGGGCGGAGAGGGAAGGCGGGTGACCCACACCATTCGCCCGATTCAGCAGACCGTCGGAGCACCCAGCGAGATCCGCGTGAGCGACCTCACGGTCTCAGCCGCTGCTGCGTCCTTGCACGGCGGCGGCAGGTCTCAATGCTTATCGCGGTGCGCCGCGCCCACCACCGCGGGCCCACCGCGGGCCCACCGCGCCTGATAGGACAGATGGTCTCGTTCCTCGACCCGATGGGGCCGCTCTCACGGCATGCGCGGCGAGAATTTCCTCCCGCTTGCTGCGCATGTCACTTTTCACGGGTCCTTCCCCGGGGGGGATCGCATGCGGGTGTTCGATGTCGCAAAATCACACTTTTGAGTGCGGAAAAAAACGCGTTTCGTTTCGTTTTGCAGACCATGCGCCGGCTGGCGGGGCAGGCCGCTTCAAGTGCTGAAACCCCTTTCGTGGTTGAGCTTCAGTGCGAACAACGAGAGACCACCAAACTTACGAGAGCGGCTCCCAACGCCCGAGAAACCGAAATGGCCGAGCAGCATCGTGCGGTTAAAAAGGCATCCGCCGAAGTTGGCTAATAGATAGGTGTGAGGTGCCAGCAGAAGCGAGCCGGCTTTGATTTCACGACGGCACAGATTAGCGACGCTTTCGCGGTAGTGGATCGGCAGGGATTCCCATGTGACGCTCCATTGCTGATCGACACCTAAATCGTCATGCATAGGCAGAGCTGCCCGACACACGTGGGCACGGAAACCCATCAGGGCTTTTCAAGACAGATGACACTCGCTTTGAGTGGGCTGACGCTTGCTACGACGAAGGCTGGGATAGCAAAGGCGCGAAGCGCGGAGACATCAACTATCGCAGCGCTTCGCGCCTTTGCGTTGAGCGCGCTTCGCCGGCCTTTGGGACCCTGCGAAAGTACCAGGTTTCAAACACCCCAGAAATTTGATCGTCAGCAAAATTCTGATAGGATTGCCTCGGGTATTAGGTCTCAGGAGGGTAAGCTAGTGCGGAAGCCGACACAATCTGATGACCAATGACCTGCCACGGGATTTTTCCTCCACCGTCGATTAGAGTCCGGCCCAACCTGAGGACGGACAATGAAGCGAACGAGATTCACGGACGATCAGATCATCGGCATCCTGGCCGAGCATGAGGCCGG
>NZ_SELQ01000004.1 GCF_004145405.1 Salipiger sp. IMCC34102 | reverse complement strand
CGACTACATCGAGATGTTCTACAACCCGAAGCGCAAGCACGCGAGAAACGGAATGCTGTCGCCGCTCGAGTTCGAGCGGCAGCAGAAACTGAGGCACGAAGGCGTCTAAGAAACTCGGGGCTATTCACTTCGTGATACGCTTCGGCAGGCGAATTCATATCCGACATTTCGGGCCTGCCGAACGTCAGTTTCCATTTGCAGAATGTCCCGAACCGATACGGGGCTACTCCTCATCCCCTGGACAGGCTCTGGCGTAGATCAAGCTGCTCGTCGCACCTGCTGATCGGATCGAATTGTACCATTTCACTGCCAGCAGATCAGCGCCGGAGGCTGGCCGCACAGGGCTGAATGCGTGCGATGATAGTGGTAGAAGCTCGTCCATTTCCGGATGGCCGCTTTCGTCTCCGATCCGGTCTCCCGGGCACGCAGGTAGACGCACTCGTATGTCAGGGTCCGCCACAGCCTCTCGACGAAGATGTCGTCGTGATGAAGAGAGACCGTCGCGCCAGTGGTGCGGCGCAAGCCCGACGATTGGCCTTTCCCATCCCTCCACTGCCCGGCAGGGCATTGCGCAGCAATGTCCCGCGAGGGGTGATCCGCACCGCCGTTCGGCGGAGCCGAACTAAAAGTGACCCCATCGAGTGGTCCAGTTTGAATGTAAATGCATGGTCGGCCTTTGGTCTATCGGGACGATGCTCTTAGGCGCCGGCGGCCGATAGCCCAAAGCGCTGTGGGACCTGACCGTATTGTAGTGGCGCCGCCAGCAATCGATCGGGATCTGGGCCTCGCGTAATGTGGTGAAGACCTCGCCGTTCAGCAGCTCATCCCTGAAGCGGGCGTCGAAGCCCTCGCAGTATCCGTTTTCCCATGGCGCGGTGCGCGGTTGGGCACACCAGTCGGACGATGTCGCCGCCCGCGTCAACGGGGCGGATCGCCAACGGCTCGACGCGATTCGCGCGATGTTCTTTCGCTTCGGCTCCGTGCCGGACGAGGCCGACGTCCGGCCGCGCACTCTCTCCCTCGCCCAGATCGGCTAGATCTCGATGCAGGTGCCGGAATCGACGCAAGAGCTCCTGTCGCACATTCCGAATTACGTCACGACCTTCACGGGTCAGGTTCCGGCACAGCGAGAGATCGACCGGTTCATGGCGAATGTCGAACAGCATGCACGGTGAACACTGGATCGGCTCTATGAGCCTTCCCGTAGGCCTACCTCATCAATATCCAAGCGCGACGCCGTCTTTTCGTGGATCACTTCCGCCGGTCAGCAAGCCGGTGCGTAGGTCATACCGTATCGTCTGCGCCCCGCCGATGCCGATCGGTGCACGTTCAACCGTATGGCCCATTGCAGTGAGTTGGTCTGCGACGGCGTCCGAGATGCCCGCCTCGAGAACCAGCTTGCCCGTCTCGGGGTCTGCAAAACTGCGGGGGACATCGATCGCCGATTGCGGATCCATTCCGTAGTCGACGATGTTGCTCAGCACATGGGCATGGCCTGCCGCCTGGTAGGGCCCGCCCATCACGCCGAAGGGCATCGCCCATTCACCCGGTTTCTCCATCATGCCGGGGATCAGGGTGTGCAGCGGGCGGCGACCGCCGCGCAACTCGTTTGGATGGCCGGGAGCCAGACTGAATCCCGCACCGCGGTTCTGAAGGCTGATGCCGAACCTGTCCGACGCGTAGCCCGACCCGAAGGGCCAGAAGGTCGAGTAGATCAGCGAGACGGCAAGCCCGTCCTCGTCCACGACACAGATGTAGACGGTATCGCGGTGCACCGGATCGGACGTCCGGGCGATCGCCGGGGTGGCACGGGCCGGGTCGATCAGGGCGGCCAGCGCATCGGCCGTGGCATCGCTCAGCATGTGCTCGAGACGCAGTTCGCCGCCGGGATCGCCTATGAAGCGGTCGCGGGCGTCGTAGGCCAGGCGTGTCGCCTCCGCGTGCAGATGAAGGCGCGTCGCTCCCGTGGGATCGAGCGCGGACAGATCGAACCGTTCGAGGATCCGCGCGATCAGCAGTGCCGTGGCGCCCTGTCCGTTGGGCGGCAGTTCGATCATCTCGTGCCCGCGGTAGCCGGCGCGGATCGGGTCGGCGTCCACGGCGGCACAGGCCGCGAAATCCTCGGCCGTGTGCAAGCCGCCCGCGGCCTTGAGCGTATCGACCATGTCCTGCATGATCTCGCCTTCGTAGAAGGCCGCGCGACCGTCGCGGGCGATGAGGCGCAGGGCCTCCGCCTGGGCCGGTGACGCGAAGATTTCGCCAGCGGCATAAGGTTGCCCGTTCCGCAGGTAGTGGGTTCGCCCCGCCCCCTGAAGCCGGTCGGCAAAGCTCGCCCAGTCGATGGCCGACCGGGTGCAGACCGGCACGCCGTGCTCGGCGTAGTCGATGGCAGGGGCCAGCACGCGGGCCAGGTCCAGCCGGCCCTGCTTCGAGACCAGCCGGTCGAAGGCATCGACCGCGCCCGGCACGGTGACAGCATGCGGTGATCCGATCGGGATCGACGTCTGTCCTGCCTGCGCCAGGACGTCCGGGGTGAGGGCCGCCGGTGCGCAGCCGGACCCGTTGAGCCCTTCATATCGCCCGTCGGGATGGCGGATCAGCGCGAAGACGTCGCCGCCGAGGCCCGTCATCATCGGCTCGCACAGGCCAAGGACAACCGCACCCGCAACCGCTGCATCCACCGCATTTCCGCCGTCGCGCAGCATGTTCAACGCCGTCTGCGCCGCAAGCGGGTGCGAGGTCGCGCACATGGCGCGGCTGGCCAGCGCGGCCGCGCGGCCGGGGCGATTGTAGTCGTGCATTCGAAGCTCCAGATCTCGGACGGGGCGCGGGCCGACCTTCAGGCGGCCCGCGCGTGACTTATTCTGGCGATCGTGCCCGCGCCATGTCGAAGTCGTTGATCTGCTCGATCAGCGAGGTGTCGACAAGGTCATCGGCCAAGACGCCTTCGGACAGCACACCCCGCGACACGAGCCAGTCGACATAGGGCTGGTAGGCGGAAGCATCGCTGGCGCCCCAATCCTCTTGTCCTTCGGGACGAGCCAGAAGACCGATCGCCGCCCGTGCGGTCGGCAGGGCCTGTGCGACATCCTCTTCGAGCGAGAGGCTGGTATTGCGAAGATCGGGGAAGTGCTTGAAGAACAGCTCGGTCGCCGCCTCAGGGTTCTCGGTCATGTAGATGGTGCCCATGGCGTAGCCGCGTGCCAGGGCTGCCAGTGCCTCCCCGTTCTCGGCAATTCCGTCGGAACTGGCCACGAGGCCGTTCGAGGGGAAGGCGTCGATCAGCTCGCTCGACAGTTTTCGCAACGGCAGGCCGGACGCCGTCACCGTCTCGTAGAGCATGTCCCAGTAGCTCAGCGCGTCGACCTGACCCGAGCTCAGCAGGGTCCGTGCCTGGGCCGGCGGACCAGAGACGACGATGCGGATGTCGCTGTCGGGGTTCATACCGTTCGCCTCGGCCATCGAGCGGGCGATGACCACCCCGACCGACGACATTGACGCCACGCCGATACTCTTGCCTTCGAGGTCGGCGTAATCCTGGATCTCGCTTTCCTCGGGCACGGCGATGCCGAACATGTTCCGGTTGAACGCGGTATAGTAGATCTTGACGTCACCGTCGCGCGAATTGAGCACGGCCACAGCTTCGGGGGCGGCAACCGCGGCGTCGATCTGGCCGGTCTCCACGTTGAGAACGCAATCCGTCGACCCGGCCAGCGGGATCAGGTCGACGGAAATTCCGCCTTCCTCGAACCAGCCGAATTCCATCGCGGCTCCAAGGATGGCGCCGCCCGACACATCGATCACCGGGGTGCACCATCCAAGGCGCACTTCCGTCAGGTCCTCTTGCGCCCAGGCGCTTCCGGCCAGACACGTCGACAGTGCCAGGGCAGTCTTGAAAGTCGTCTTGCAGTTCATGGTAGCGTCCTTTCCTGTTGGGATGCCCTGACCTTCGCGGCCTTTAAGGGCGGTTCAGTTCCGGTCGGCTGGATCCTCCCAATAGAGGACACGGCGGCGGATCAGGACGATCGCCCAGGTGAGCCCCATCCCGATGAGGGACAGCAGCACGAGGATCGAGAACGATCCCGCCACGTCCATGTTGAAATTCATGCTCTGCATCAGCATTCCGAGCCCCGCTTCGGCGCCCAGGAACTCGGCCACGATGGCGCCGATCAACGCGAAGGTCACCGCGATCTCGAGACCGGCGAAGATGTAGGGACCGGCGGTCGGCAGCCGCAACAGTCGGAATACCTGCATCTTGCTTGCCCCCATCGCGCGCAGCAGCGCGATGCGGTCGGGATCGGCGGCGGCGAGCCCCGCGATTGTGTTGATCATCACCGGGAAGAAGCAGATGATCGCGGCGGCCACGATCTTGGAATTCAGACCCAATCCGAACCACAGGACGATGACCGGGACGAGCGCGACCTTGGGGATCGTCTGGAATGCAAGGATGTAGGGCCGCAGGAAATAGGCCACTGTCCTGTTCAGCGCCACGAGCACGCCCAGCGCGAAGCCGATGGCGGAGCCCAGCGCGAAGCCTGCGATGACCTCTACCAGCGTCACCCATGTGTGGCGCAGGTAGATGCCCGAACCAAGCCCGCGCCATAGCCCGACGGCGATGGCGCTTGGCGTGGGAAACAGGAACGACGGAACATCGAGAAGCCGGACGATCAATTCCCACCCCCCGATCACCGCGACGAAGAGCACGAGGGTCAAGGTCCAGCCAGTCACGCCTTGCGTCGGATCTTTTCGCATCAGTCGAGTCCTCCCTCGGCCCCGCCGAAATACTGGCGGATGTGGCGCACGTGTTCGCCGAACTCCGGCGTGACCATGGTGTCGAGGTCGCGCGGTCGCGGCAGGTCGATCGGGCAGATCTCGGCGATCCTGCCGGGCCGGGAGGTCATCACGACCACACGGTCCGCAAGGAACACTGCCTCGGCGATGGAATGGGTGATGAAGAAGATCGTCTTCTTGCGCTCCATCCAGAGCCGCTGAAGCTGCAGGTTCAGATGTTCGCGCGTCATAGCATCGAGCGCCCCGAACGGTTCGTCCATCAGCAGGATCGTGGGCGTGTTGACCAAAGCGCGGGCAATACCCACGCGCTGCTGCATGCCGCCCGACAACTCCTTGGGGTAGCGGTCGGCGAATTCCGTCAGGTCGACGAGGTCGAGCAACTCCCGCGCCACGCTCATCTGGCTGTTCCGCCCCAGACGCTGGACATCGACGGGCAGCAACACGTTCTCGAGGACCGTGCGCCAGGGAAACAGGAGCGGGGACTGGAACACGATCCCGATGTCGCGCCTCGGCCCCTTCAGCGACTCCCCCGCAACGGAGCATTGTCCGGCGGTCAGCTTCGACAGCCCCGCGATCACCTTGAGCAAGGACGACTTGCCGCATCCCGACGGACCGACAAGGGCCACGAACTCTCCTTCACCGACATTGAGATCGAAATCGGAAAAGGCGGTGATGCCGCCCGTGGGCGTTCCGTAGGTTTTGGCCGCGCCGCGCAGTTCGAGCGCAGGCGAGGCGGCGGTGTCGATCGTTTGGGCCGTGTTCATCAGGCAGTCCTCCGCGCCGGCTCGTCGCGTTGCGTTTCGGCCAGGTATCTCTGGATGGTGAGGACGCTGGTGCTGACGTGCACGATACAGGCCTGCCGTGCCGCATGGGGATCGCGGTCGAGAATGGCGTCGACGATCTCGACATGTTGACGGTGTGGCGTCAGAAGCTCCGGCTTGCTTTCGGGCAAGGTGTATGGCGCCGCACTGTAGGGTCCGGTGCGCAGCCGTAGGTCGGCTGCAACGCCGGCGATGGTTGCATTGTGTGCGCCCTGATGAAGCAATTCGTGAAACTGCGCATCGAGCGCGCGGTAGGCCGCGCCGTCCCCGTTCTTCGCGACGGGCTCTGCCTGTTCCACGAGATTGCGCAGCCGCATGCGCTCGACTTCCGTCATGCGCTCGGCGGCGCGAAAGACGCAGATCCCCTCGATTTCCGCGATAGCCTCGAAACTGTCCTCGATCTCGGTCGCGCTCAAGGACCGGACTACCGCGGACCGTCGCGGTTGGCACTCCACGAGACCGGCGGCGGCCAGATGCTGAATGGCCTCCCGGATCGGCGTTCGGGACACTCCGAACCGGGAGGCCAGGGCCTGTTCATCCATCCGCATCCCCGGCGTGAACTCCCCCGACAAGATGAGGTCGGAAATGCTGTCCTTGATCTTGTCTGCCAACATTTGATCCGCCTTCCCCATCCTCTTATCGCAATCTCATTAGAAACACCGAAAATCCATTTTGTATACAAAAATATGATTCTGCATTTCTTGGGACGAATTGGCTTGGTCACAGAACTCTGACTGCGAAAGATTCACAGTGCAGATTCAGTTGGTTGAATAGGTCGCAGGGGCAAACCCCCCTCAGTGCCTTCGCTCGACGAGGAAGCGCGCTGCATCTTGGCACGTCAGCATCTTCCGGCTGCGAAGTTCGTCCAGGGCGTTTGTCTCGCCCTCGAGGCAAGATCGCTGATGGCGGTCCCTCGCGCGGTCTCGAAAATCACCTCGCGTTGGATCACACATTCTTGCCAAGGACGCCCACCGCTCGCCGCCTCCGGATGGACACTCGGAACCACGCCGAAGCTTCTCGCCTCTTCGTCCATGGCTCTCGACTGACCGGTGAGGCTTTGTTGGTCGCCGGCTTGCCGCTCCCTCGACACGCGGGCCAAAGACGTCTTGCTCGATTCCGTCTTTGTGCGATGACCTTTCCTCGCACCCAAACCATCTCTGGCTCCAGTATGGGGGTGAGTGAGGATTCGGCCAGATATGGCAGGGGGTACTTTAAGTGGAGCGGGCGTGCGGATAGGGGCGCGATGCGCGCTTCATCAGGCACCAAATCCGGCTGGCCAGAAGCTGCCGAAGCTTGGGGCGAAGCATGTCGTCCGCGACGCTTCACACGCCTCGATGTCGGCCAGGCGCCACCGGGTGGAATTTGCGCTGAGCTCGACGGCGGCCGGGAAACCGCCGCGACGCTTCCAGCGACAGATGCTGTTAACCGACACGCCCAACCGGTCGGCAACCTGAACGACGGCAAGATAACTCCGAGCCACGATGAGATCCCTTATTGGATGGCTGGTGTAAGGAGGCACTCACGTCATGGCCATCGGTCGGTTGGGTTGCGCAGGCTCTCGAAAAGAAACCTATCGTGAAATCGTGGGCGGGAGAGGTGGCGGGATAACGGCTTGGATGCTGGGAAATTCCAAAAATCTCATTGGCATGGCGGAGGCTCAGGGATTCGAACCCTGGGGACGCTTTCACGCCCGCCGGTTTTCAAGACCGGTGCAATCGACCACTCTGCCAAGCCTCCGTCAGGGGTCCATACTGCGCGGGCGCGAAACGGACAAGTCCGGCCCGTCGCGGATTGATCGCGGGGCGGGCAGTTCGGTGCCGGAACCCCGCTTGGCCGCGCGGCGCAGGCTTTCCAAGGCGGGCGCGTCCCGCTAGTCTGCGCTCCATGGGCGGGCCGGCCGATCCGGACCCGCCCCTTCGGACGAAGAAGGGCCGCGCAAAACGGCTCCGCCAAGAACAGGACACGTGGTCGAGCGATGAGACATACCAAGACCTTGCTGGCATTTTCCCTTGCACTGACGGTGGCCGGTTGCGACCAGTTCCCCCGCTTCGGGGAAGAGACCAGCGCCGCGGGCGGCGCGCTGACCCCGGTCGGGGATCCCGCCAATTCGCAGGACGTCGAGGCGCCGCAGGTCTTCGATCTGACCACCCCCGGCCTGTGGGACGGGCGTCCATCCCTCGGCGGGGTCTGGGTGGCGCATCCCACCGTGACCGATCCCGAGCGCGTGCTCGTCCGCAATACCGAGAACGGTCAATCCGTCATCGGCGCCCTGTTCCGCCGCGAACGCGAAACGCCCGGTCCCGCGCTGCAGGTCTCCTCGGATGCCGCCGGAGAGCTTGGAATGCTGGCGGGCGATCCCGCCACGCTCAGCGTGGTCGCCCTGCGCCGCGAACCGCTGGATCCCGGTGCGCAAACGGCGATCGCCGATTTCGACGCGCCTGAAGTCATCACCGCCGAGCCGATCGACGATACGGCCACCGCCGGCCCCGCGCCGATCGCGGTCCCGACCCCGGCCCCGGCCCCCGCTCCCGCCGTTGCATCGACGCTCGAAAAACCGTTCGTGCAGATCGGCATCTTCAGCCTGCAGTCGAACGCCGACAACACCGCCACCGCGCTGCGCGCCGAAGGCCTGGCCGCCCGGATGCTGGAACAGGAAAGCCAGGGCCGGACGATCTATCGCGTCATCGTGGGTCCGGCCCCCACCGAAGCCGACCGTGCGGCGGTGCTGGACCAGGTTCGCGGCCTTGGCTTCACCGACGCCTACCCCGTCACCAACTGACCGACAGGAGCCTGCCATGACCGCCCTGCTTCGCCTACTTGCCGTCATCACCTTCGGCTGGACAAGTCTTGCCCAGGCACAGACCTTCGACACCGCAGCCGAGGCGGCCTACGTCCTCGACGTCTCCACCGGGACCGTCCTGCTCGAGAAGAACGCGGACGAACCGCTGCCGCCCGCGTCGATGTCCAAGCTCATGACGATCTACATGGCCTTCGAGGCGATCGCCGACGGTCGCCTGGCCATCGACGACGAACTACCCGTTTCCGAACATGCGGCCTCCTACGGCGGATCGTCGATGTTCCTCGACACGACCGACCGCGTCACGGTCGAGGATCTTCTGCGCGGCGTCATCGTGCTGTCCGGCAACGACGCGAGCGCGGTCCTGGCCGAGGCACTGTCGCCCGACGGCACCGAGGCGGGCTTCGCGCGGCTGATGACGGCCCGGGCGCAGGAACTGGGGATGAACAATTCCACCTTCCGCAACTCCAACGGCTGGCCGGCGGAGGGGCACCTGATGTCGATGCGCGATCTGGGCATCCTCGCCCAGCATCTGATCGTGGATTATCCAACCTTCTACCCGCTCTTCGCCGAGCAGGAGTTCGCCTTCGACAACCGGGTGCCGTCCAACAGCCGCAACCGCAACCCGATCCTGGGTCTCGGGATCGGGGCCGACGGCCTCAAGACCGGCCATACCGAGGCGGCAGGCTACGGCCTGGTGGGCTCTGCCAAGCAGGACGGGCGCCGGGTGATCTTCGTGCTGTCGGGCATGGACACCACCGCGCAGCGCGCCGAGGAATCGGAACGGATCGCCACCTGGGCCTTCCGCCAGTTCGCGCAGCGCGAGTTGGCGGAGGCCGGAACCCGGATCGCCAGCGCCGACGTCTGGATGGGCGAGCAGGAGACCGTCGGCCTGACCGTGGCCGAGGATCTTTCGCTGCTGGTGCCGATCACCCAGCGCGGCGCGCTCGACGCCCGCGTCAGCTTCACCGGCCCGATCGAGGCGCCGATCACCGAAGGCCAGACGCTGGGCGATCTGGTGATCGAACTCGACGGCATGCCGCAGACGCGGGTGCCCCTCGTGGCCGACCGCTCGGTTGCGCGAGGCGGTTTCATGCCGCGCATGCGCACCGCGGGCCTGGTGCTGTGGTCGCGGATCACGGATGCCGCGAACGAGGCCACCACCGACGATCCCGCAACGTCCGAGGATGCGGCCACAGCCGACGCCACATGACAGCCAGCCCGCCCCCGCGCTTCATCACCTTCGAAGGCATCGACGGATCCGGCAAATCGACCCAGGCCCGCCTGCTGGCCGCCCATCTGCGGGGATGCGGCATGGACGTGATCCTGACCCGCGAACCCGGCGGCAGCCCCGGCGCGGAGGAGATCCGCAGCCTCGTGCTGACCGGCGATCCCGACCGCTGGTCGGCTGAGACCGAACTGCTCCTGTTCACCGCCGCCCGCCGCGACCACGTAGAGAAGACCATCCGCCCCGCTCTCGACGAAGGACGCTGCGTGATCTGCGACCGTTTCGCGGACAGCACCCGGCTCTACCAGGGGGCGACGCGCGGTGATCTGGCGGAAACCGTCGACCGCCTGCACGACCTCATGATCGGGTTGGAGCCGGATCTGACCTTCGTCATCGACATGGACCCCGCCACGGCGCTGGATCGCGGCCTCGCGCGGAAATCCGGCGAGGACCGGTTCGAGGACATGGGCCTCGCCTTCCAAGCCACGCTGCGCGACGGGTTCCGGGCGCTCGCCGCCGCCCACCCTGACCGCTGCCGGTTGATCGACGGCGACCGGCCCGCCGCGACCGTGGCCGCCGACGTGGCCTCTCACCTGTGACCGAAGCACCGGAGCCCGACCGCATCGCGGGTGCCCCGCACCCGCGGGACGCGCCGGCCCTGGTGGGGCAGGACGCGGCAGCGGCGGATTTCCTCGACGCCTACAACGCGGGCCGCTTGCACTCGGGCTGGCTGATCGCGGGACCGCGCGGCACGGGCAAGGCCACGCTCGCCTGGAAGATCGCGACCTTCCTTCTGGCGCAACCGGCCGGCGGGGGCCTTCTGGGCGACCCGCCGCCCGCCGACACGCTCGCCGTCCCCCCCGATCATCCCGACGCCCGCCTGATCGCGGTCGGCTCCCACCCGCGCCTTTACGTGCTGCGCCGCCCCACGGACGACAAGACCGGCGTCCTGCGGGCCGAGATCACCGTCGACACCGTCCGGGGCATGCGAAGCTTCTTCCAGATGTCCGCCACCGACGGCGGGCGGCGCGTGGTCATCGTCGATGCGGCGGATGAATTGAACCGTGCCGCCGCCAACGCCATCCTCAAGGAACTCGAGGAACCGCCCGCCGACACGACCCTTCTGCTGATCGCCCACCAGCCTTCGCGCCTGTTGCCCACGATCCGCTCGCGTTGCCGGGTGCTGCGCACCACGCCCCTGGGCACCGAGGATCTCGCGCGCATCCTCGATCAATCCGGTCTCGCCACCGACCGGACGGAGGCCTTGCGCGCGCTCTCCGAAGGCTCTGCCGGGGACGCCGTGCGGCTTTTGACGCAGGACGGGCTGGCGACCTACGCCCAGCTCGTCAAGCTGCTGGAGGGGCTGCCCCGGATCGACCGTCCTGCCGCGCTGAAACTTGCCGACAGCTGCGCCGGCAAGGCCAACGCCAACCGCTACGCGCTGGTGCTGGACCTTCTGGACCTTTTCCTCGCGCGCGCCGCCCGCGCGGGCCTGACCGGTGCGCCAAGCTCGCAAGGCGCCCCGGGAGAGATCCTGCTTCTGACGCGCCTGTCCCCGAACGACCGCGCGGCCCGCGCCTGGGCGCAGCTCGCACAGGACGCGGGCGCCCGTGCGCGCCACGCCAGGGCGGTCAACCTTGACCCCGCCGCCGTGGTCCTCGATATGATCTTCCAGATCGAGCGGGTGGCCCAGACCACCGCCACCCCCTGACGAAAGCCCATCATGCTCGTCGACAGCCATTGCCACCTTGATTTCCCCGATTTCGACGACAGCCGGGCCGAGGTGATCGCCCGCGCGCAGGCCGCCGGTGTCGAACGCATGGTCACCATCTGCACGCGCCTGGCCAATGCCCCCCGCGTCCGCGCCATCGCCGAGGCCCACGCCCCCGTCTACTGGGCCGCGGCCACCCACCCGATGAGCGTCGCCGACGATCCCCTGGCCTCGGTCGAGGATCTCACCGCCCTCGCCGCTCATCCCAAGTTCGTCGCGATCGGCGAAACGGGGCTCGACTATCACTACACGTCCGAAAGTGCGTCCAAGCAGCAGGACTCGTTGCGCATCCATATCGAGGCCGCGCGCCGGACCCGCCTGCCGCTCGTGATCCACGCCCGCGACGCCGACGCGGACATGGCCCGCATCCTGACCGAAGAGCACGCGGCCGGCGCCTTCAATTGCGTCATGCACTGCTTCTCGTCCTCGCGTGCTTTGGCGGAGGCGGCGCTGGCGCTCGACTTTTATCTCTCGATGTCCGGGATCGCGGCCTTTCCGAAATCGAAGGAGCTGCGCGCGATCTTCGCCGACGCCCCGCTCGACCGCATCCTGGTGGAAACCGACAGCCCCTACCTCGCCCCGCCGCCGCATCGCGGAAAGACGAACGAACCCGCCTTCATCGCCCATACCGCAGCCGTCGGGGCCGAGGTCTTCGGCCTCTCGCCAAAGGATTTCGCCCGCGCCACCACGGCCAATTTCGACCGCCTGTTCTGGAAGGCCGCATGACCCTGCGGTTCACCATTCTCGGCTGCGGATCCTCGGGCGGCGTGCCACGCCTGGGCGGCCACTGGGGCGCCTGCGACCCGGACAACCCCAAGAACCGCCGCCGCCGCTGCTCGCTGCTGGTCGAGCGCGAAGGACCCGACGGCACCACCGCCGTGCTGGTGGACACCTCTCCGGACATGCGCGCGCAACTGCTGGACGCGGGCGTGGGTCGGCTCGACGCGGTGGTCTTCACCCATCCGCACGCCGACCATGTCCATGGGATCGACGATCTGCGCATGATCGTCTTCAACATGCGCAAGCGCCTCGACGTCTGGGCGGACGGGCCCACGGCGCAGGCGCTGACCGACCGTTTCGGCTACGCCTTCGAGACGCCCCCCGGCTCCGCCTATCCGCCGATCCTCGATCTGCGGCGGATCCGTGGCGATGTGCACGTCGACGGTCCCGGCGGCCGCATCGTGCTCACGCCGTTCGAGGTCGAACACGGCACCATCCCCGCGCTTGGCTACCGGATCGAGGACGTGGCCTACCTGCCCGACGTCTCCGGCATCCCCGAGGCAAGCTGGGACAAGCTCGACGGTCTGGACATCTGGATCGTCGATGCCCTCCGCCGCGAGCCGCACCCCAGCCACAGCCACCTGGCGCAGACCCTGGACTGGATCGCCCGCGCCGCCCCGCGGCAGGCGATCCTGACCAACATGCACATCGACCTCGACCACGACGCCGTCGCCGCCGAAACCCCCGACCACATCCACCCCGCCCATGACGGGCTGATCCTCACCCGGCCCTGATCCTTCATCTGGCCAGACAAACTCCCGCCGGAGGCTCCCCCGGTCTCCGCCAGAAAGCCGTTCGCCCATGTCAGCCCTGATCGAGGTCATCCTCCCCGTCTTCCTCGTCATCGGCTTCGGCTACCTCGCGGTCTGGCGGGGCCTGTTCTCGGACGCGGGCGTGGACGGGTTGATGCGCTTCACGCAGTCCTTCGCCCTGCCCTGCCTGCTGTTTCGCGCCATGTCGGACCTCGACCTCGGTCAGAACTTCAACGCAGGCCTCCTGATCAGCTTCTACACCGGCGCCTTCGCCTGCTTCGCGCTCGGGATCGTCGGCGCACGACTTCTGTTTCGCCGCGACTGGGAAGATTCCATCGCCATCGGCTTCTGCGCGCTCTTCTCGAACACGCTGCTCCTGGGGGTGCCGATCACCGAACGCGCCTTCGGGACCGAGGCGCTGGCCGGCAACTTCGCCATCATCGCGATCCACGCGCCCTTTGGCTATTTCCTCGGCATCACCGCGATGGAGATCGTGCGCAACCAGGGCGGAAGCCGCAAGCACCTGCCGCTGAAGGTCGCCAATGCGATGTTCCACAACGGTCTGATCATCGGCATCGCCCTGGGCCTGACCGTCAACCTCACCGGCCTGACGCTGCCCGGAACCCTGTCCGACGCGATCGACCTCATGGTCCGCGCGGCGCTGCCCGCCGCCCTCTTCGGGCTGGGCGGGATCCTCTACCGCTACCGGCCCGAAGGCGACATGCGCGCGATCCTCTTCGTCTGCGCCCTCAGCCTCGTCGTGCATCCCCTGATCGCCTGGATCATGGGCCGCACCTTCGGGCTGAGCCTCGAGGACTTCCGCTCGGTCGTGCTGACCGCGGCCATGGCACCGGGCGTGAACGCCTACGTCTTCGCCAACATGTACGGCCGTGCGCGGCGGGTCGCGGCGTCCTCCGTGCTGATCGCCACCGGCGGAAGCATCCTGACGGTCTGGGCCTGGCTCTACGTCCTGCCGTGACGCCAGGCGCGCCGCCGGTGTCAGCCCGGCGACATGCCCCGCAAGCGCTCGGACCGGCGGCGCAGCAATTCCACCGTCGTCAGCAGGGCGATCGAGATGCACACCAGCACCGTCGCGACCGCCAGGATCGTCGGGCTGATCTGCTCGCGCAATCCGGTGAACATCTGCCACGGCAAGGTCTTCTGCGCCGCCGCCCCCACGAAGAGCACCACGACCACCTCGTCGAACGACGTGATGAAGGCGAACAGCCCGCCGGAGATCACCCCCGGCAGGATCAGCGGCATCTGCACCTTGAAGAAGGTCGTCGCAGGGCCCGCCCCCATGTTCGCCGCCGCCCGCGTCAGGGACCGGTCGAAGCCCACCAGCGTCGCGGTCACCGTGATGATGACGAAGGGGATGCCAAGGGCCGCATGGGCCAGGATCACCTTGATGTAGCCCGTCAGGTCACTCGACAGGCCCAGGCTGTCTTCCATCCACAGGCCCATCTGGCTGTAGAAGAAGAACATCCCCGTGGCCGAGATGATCAGCGGCACGATCATCGGAGAGATCAGGATCGCCATGATCCCGCGGCGGAACGGCACGTGGCTCTGGCTCAACCCGATCGCGGCGAGCGTCCCCAGCGAGACCGAGATGATCGTGGCGATGGGGGCGATGATGATCGAGTTCTTCAACGGCTGAAGCCAGTTGGGGTTGGTGAAGAAATCCGCGTAGTGCTTGAGGCTGTAGGCATCCGGGTCGAGCGCCAGCATCCCCGGCGTGAAGGTGAAGAAGTTCTCCGCGTTGAACGACAGCGGGATCACGATCAGGATCGGCGCGATGAGGAAGAAGAAGATCGCACCGCAGATGAACTTGAAGGCATTGTGCCAGAGCGTCTGGCCGGAGGTCGAATAGACCGGCACGCCGCGCCGGTAGTCTCCGCTCGTAAGCCAGTAGGCCGCCCAGCCGATGAGCGCGCCGATGATCAGCCCGACCACCCCGCCGAGGGGACCGCCCAGGATGAACCCCAGCACGCCGATCACGGCAATGGCGACGAGGCGGCCCGTCCTGCGCGGCAGATGGTGCGACAGCAGGTAGCCGAAGCCCCCCGCCAGCAGCGCACCGATGATCATCCCCAGCCCCGGCTCGAAGCCCCAGGTCTGCAGGAGCCCCCCGCCGAGGATGACGCCGAAGGCCAGCAGCAGGGGCAGGCTGAAGGTGGCGAAGGAACGCAGCGGCTTCGCGGCGGTCGGATTGAAGGCAACGGCCATGATCTCAGCCCCCCAGCTTGACGTTGTCGATGCCGACGATCCGGTCGTAGCACCAGTAGAGCAGCAGAACGACCGCCAGCAGGATCGACCCGAGCGCCGCCGCAAGGCCCCAGTTCAGCGAGGTCGAGATGTGATAGGCGATCCGGTTCGAGATGAAGACACCCTTGGTGCCACCCACGATCTCGGGCGTGATGTAGTAGCCGATCGACAGGATGAAGACGAGGATCGACCCCGCCCCGATTCCCGGCACCGATTGCGGGAAATAGACCCGGCGGAAGGCGGTGATATTCGTGGCCCCCAGCGATTTCGCGGCGCGCAGGTAGCTCGGCGGGATGGTCTTCATCACGGAATAGAGCGGCAGGATCATGAACGGCAGCAGGATGTGCGTCATGGCGATCACCGTCCCCGTCGCGTTGTTGATCAGCGACAGACGGTTGGCGTCGCTCACGATACCGATCCAGACCGCCAGGTCGTTGATCACCCCCTGGTTCTGCAGCAGGGCCTTCCAGGCCGACGTCCGCACCAGAAGCGAGGTCCAGAACGGCAGCAGCACGAGGATCATCAGAAGGTTCGCCTTGGACGCGGGCAGGTTCGCCAGAAGCCAGGCGATGGGATAGCCCAGCAGGATGCAGCTCACGGTGATGATGGTCGACATGACCATCGTGCGGATGAAAAGCGTCAGGTAGATCTGCTCGCTCTCGGGCCGCCAGTCGACACCGTCGGGCGTGTTCTGCATGTCGATCGCGTTCAGGAAGTAGCCGGTCGTGTAGGGGGCCGAGTATTGCTGGATCGTCTCCCAGACGTTGGTCGACGCCCAGTCGTCGTCGACATCGACGAAGGCGGCTTGCAGATCCTCGGTCTCGAACGCGCCGACGGCACCGCGGGCCTGGCCCAGAAGCTCGACGTTCGGCAGATCGGCGGGCAGGTCGGGCTGCGCGCTCAGATCCTCGTAAAGCGCCAGGTAGACGGCGTTCCAGGGCTCTTCCTCTGTCGGGCTGTCGTCGTCCTCGGTCTGGGTGAAGCGGGCGAAATCGCGGTAGATGCTGGCGGTTTGCGGCAGCACGTCCCCCACGCCGTCACGCAGGCGGAACCGGGGCCTGCGGCCCTCTCCGTCATATTCCGCGTCCTCCTCGATCCAGGTCTCGTCGGCGAAGAGCGCCACGAAGGTCATCGGATCTTCCCAGGCGGGATCGAGGTCCACGAACTGCTCCGTATAGACCTCTCCGAAGTCGTCCACGCGGCGGCCCGACTTGCGGAAGAGCGACGAGATGCCGGGGGTTTCGTAGTTCAGTCGAGAGCCCAGCCGTGTATGGTTCTTCTCCTCCGACGCGATCATCATGTCCTTGGTCAGGGCGGAGAAGACCTCCTGATCCGGGACCGGGTCCTGCGCGCTGTCCCAATCGGCCAGCACCCGCACGGTCCGGGGCAGCGTATCGCCCACGATGTCGTTCTCGACCGAGCGGAACAGCATCTCTCCGATGGGATAGATGAAGGTCACGAGGATGAAGATGAGCAGGGGCGCGATCAGTGCCAATGCGCGCATCTTCTGCTTGCGCAGCGCGCGGTTGAGCGAGGTCTTGAGCGGCGTGCCGTCGGCGGCGAGCATCGGGCCGGACGCGTCCGAGGCGCCGATCTTCAGGCCGGTGTCGGGCGTCACGCCGGTCAGGTTGTCGGCTCCGGTGGTGGCGTTGCTCATGGCTCAGGTGCCCTCGACAAGGATGATGGTGCTCTGCGCGCAGCGGCGGCGGATCTCGGCGACCTCTTGGTATTCGGGGTCGTCGTAGGCGGCTTTCGCGGCCTCGAAAGAGTCGAATTCGATGACGACGTGACGGCCCATCTCCTCGCCTTCCGGCGTTTCGGAGCGGCCACCGCGCACCACGAAACGGGCGCCATGCGCTTCCAGGATCGGCGTGTCGCGGGCCACGTATTCGGGGTAGCCCTCGGGGTCGGTCACCTTGATGTGGCCGATGATGTAGCCTTTTGGCATATCGGATTCCTGTCGGACTCTTGCATGACTTTCGTCGGCCCCGTTCGGGGGCATGGGCAGGGCGGGAAACCCGCCCTGCCCGGTCACTCGGCCGACGCGATTATTGCGACAGCCAAGCCTGGAAGCGGGAGTCCAGATCGTCGCGGTAGTCGGCCCACCACTCGTAGTTCATCACGAAGGCGTTCGACGCGTTCTCGGGGTTCGTGGGCATGTGCTGGGCCATGTCGATCCCCAGTTCGGCGTGCTCACCCACCAGCGGAGCGGAGCTGGCGCGCGCCGGACCGTAGGAGATGTACTTGGCCTGGTCGGCCAGACGCTGGGTGTCGGTGGCGAACCACAGGAAGTCCTTCACGCGGTTCAGCTTTTCTTCCTCCAGACCGGCGGGGATGATCCAGCCGTCGAGGTCGTAGGACTGCGCGTCCCACATCATCGACACGGGCTGGTCCTGCTCTTCGATGACCGAGAAGAGACGGCCGTTGTAGGTCGAGCCGAACACGACTTCGCCGTCGGCCAGAAGCTGCGGCGTGTCGGCGCCGGCGGTCCACCAGACGGTCTGGTCCTTGATCGTGTCGAGCTTGGCCAGAGCTTGATCGACGCCCTCTTGCGTCTCAAGCACATCGTAGATGTCTTCCTGCGCGACACCGTCGCACATCAGGGCCCATTCCATGTTGTTGTGCGGACGGCGCTCAAGGCTGCGCTGGCCGGGGAAGGTTTCCAGATCGAAGACGTCGCAGATTTCGGTCGGGGTTTCGCCGTTCCACTCGGCCACGTCGTTGCGGTAGCCGAAGGTGTAGGAATAGGCGATCTGCGGGATGAAGCAGTCGGAGACGAGCATGTCCTCGCCGAAGTCTTCCGAAGCTTCGGTGCCGTCCGGTGCGGGTGCCGCGATTTCATCGATATCGACTTCCATCGCGATGCCCTCGTCGCACAGACGCATGGCGTCGGCGGCGGTCACGTCCACGAGATCCCAGCTGAGATTGCCGGCCTCGTTCATGGCGCGCAACTGCGCGACGGCCTCGGCAGAGGATTCGTCCCAGACGACGTTCACGTCGGGATTCATCGCGAGGTAGGGCTCGACGTAGGCCTTGAGCTGGCTTTCCTGGTAGGCGCCGCCCCAGGAGACGATGGTCATCTCGTCGGCCATCGGCTCACCCGCGACCGGGCTTTCGGTCATCTCGGCGTGCTGCTCGGCCATCGCGCCGGAGGCGATGCAGAGCGCTGCAGTGGATAGAAGGGTTGTCTTGAGTTTCACGTAGATTCTCCTTGTTAAGCCCTTTGTTGGATTTCCCCTTCGACTCCGGGCAGAGATGCGAAGGTTCGAACCGCGCGTCAGCTATCGAGCGCGCGGCAATCTTGCGGCAACCAGCCGATCTTGACCTTTTCGCCCGGTTTCAGGCGGGCTTGATCGGCACGGTTGCGTGTCTTCACAATGAAGTCGTCCCGACCGGCCACTTTCAGGCGCGTCCGGAAGACGTCTCCCATGTAGATGAACTCCAGCACCTCGGCATCGAGCGTATGGGCGTTCGGACCGAGCGAGGGGTTGAACTCCACCCGTTCGGGGCGGATCGACACCAGCGTGCGGTCGCCCTCCTTGCTCACGTTGACCGGAATCGCATCGATCGTTTCGCCGCTGCCGTCGAGCTTGACCGTGCAGCGGTCCCCCGACAGCGAGGTAACGACGCCCTGCAAGGTGTTGTTTTCACCGATGAACTGGGCGACGAAGCTGTTCTTCGGCGCCTCGTACAGCTCGTCCGGCGGGGCAAGCTGCTGGATGCGGCCATCATCGAACACCGCCACGCGGTCCGACATGGTCAACGCCTCGGTCTGGTCGTGCGTCACGTAGACCACGGTGATGCCCAGATCATGGGCGAGGTTGGTGATCTCGAACTGCAAGGTCTCGCGCAGCTGCTTGTCGAGCGCGCCGAGCGGTTCGTCCATCAGCACCAGCTCGGGCTCGAACACAAGGGCGCGGGCAAGCGCGATACGCTGCTGCTGGCCGCCCGAAAGCTGTGCCGGTCGGCGACCGCCGAAATCGCCCATCTGCACCATGCCCAGCGCGCGCTTGATCTTCTCTTCCCGCTCGGACTTGCCGATCTTGCGGACCTGCAGCGGGAACGCGAGGTTCTCGGCCACGGTCATGTGCGGAAAAAGCGCGTAGTTCTGGAACACCATCCCGATGCCGCGCTTGTGCGGCGGGATGTCATTGATCGGCTTGCCGTCCAGAAGGATGTCGCCGTGGGTCGCCGTCTCGAACCCCGCCAGCATCATCAGGCAGGTGGTCTTTCCGGACCCCGACGGTCCCAGCATTGTCAGAAATTCGCCTTTCGGCATCGAGAGGTTCAGATCCTTCACGACGAGCGTTTCGCCATCGTAGCTTTTCTGAACACGGTCGAATTCCACGAACGCATTTGCGTTGTCGGCCACTGGCGTCTCCCTGGTCGGTCGGGCGGGTTATCCCGCACTCTTGAGCGCCAGACTAAACCGACACGACTCGCTTTATGCAACCGAATTTACGGGAATGTGTTGGAAACACAGTATATCAGGCGTTTTATACCGTTTTCGCGGATCATCCGGGCGGATCGCCTGCGGAGTACCACGATTCGAAACACTCTGACCTGAGAGGCCCCTGGTGCGGTCGGGGGGACTCGAACCCCCACTCCGGTTAAAGAACAGCGACCTCAACGCTGCGCGTCTACCAATTCCGCCACGACCGCACGTCTTGGGGATGGCCGCTGAGTAGCGAATGGCCCGCCGCCCATCAAGGCCAAATCGCCTACGATCCGCGGGAAATCGCGCCGCTTGGCAGCCCGGCCCGCGCGGTCTATCACCGCCCCGTCCAGCCCGGAGCCCATCCCATGGTCGAATGGATCACCAGCGACGACCTTGTCCCCTACCCCGAGGCGCTCGCCTTCATGGAGGCCCGCGCGGACGCCATCGCCGCGGGCGAGGCGGAGGAATGCATCTGGCTGCTGGAGCATCCGCCGCTCTATACCGCCGGCACCTCCGCCGACCCGTCGGACCTGGTCGACCCCGACCGGTTCGAGGTCTTCCAGGCGCGCCGCGGCGGTCAGTACACCTACCATGGACCGGGCCAGCGCGTGGCCTACGTGATGCTGGACGTCGGCAGGCGCGGCCACGACGTGCGCCGCTTCGTGGCCGATCTCGAGGCCTGGGTCATCGCCACCCTAGACACGTTCAACGTCAAGGGTGAACGCCGCCCGGGCCGGGTCGGCGTCTGGGTCTCGCGCCCCGACAGGCCGCGCGATCCGGACGGCGCCGTGGCCGAGGACAAGATCGCGGCGCTGGGCATTCGGCTGCGCAAGTGGGTGTCCTTCCACGGCCTCTCGATCAACGTGGAGCCTGACCTGTCGCATTTCGACGCCATCGTCCCCTGCGGCATCCGCGAGCATGGAGTGACGAGCCTCGTGGATCTGGGCCTGCCGGTCACGATGGCGGATGTGGACGTGGCGTTGCGAGAGACCTTCCCGCGCATGATCACCCCGCGGGACGACGCGTGAGGGCCACGCTCGCACGTCGAGATTCCCTTGCATCGGCGCTGACGCGCCCTTCCGACGCCTGAAGGACCGCGCTCATGCGAACGCCCCGCCTTGTGCGGGACGTTCGGAAAGGATCCCCGGGGATCAGGCGCGCAGCAGCTGTGCCTCGAACCGCCTGAGCGTCCGGCGCGCCGCGCCGTAGGAGGCCACCCCCTCCTCGGCCCCAAGCTGCGGGAAGAGTTCCAGGATCTCCTCGCGCTGGCCCTGGCCCATCCCGCGCAGGCTCTGCACGCCGGGCTGGAAGCTTTCGGTCCAGGCCCCGTCGGATTTCACGACCTGGTGGGTCTCGAACAGGATGTGGATGTAGGTCACCGCGCGGCACGCCCGCGTGACGATTCCCGCGTCACCGGCCATGTGTTTGGCGGCGACCAGCACCTCCTCCTCGCCGAAGTGCAGGGCCGCGCCGGGGCTCGAGATGAGCAGCCGGTGGTTGGGCGAGACCAGCATGTCGCGCTCCGGCAGCCCTCCGCCCAGCGCGCCCGCCTTGACCAGCACGGGCTGCATGTGGGGCCGCAGGCGCAGATCGGCGCCCGACAGGGTCTTCGATCCGGCCCAGGCGATCGGCTGCGGGCCATCGTCGCGCGTCAGGACCATGTCGCCCGCGCGCAGATCCTCGATCCGTACCGCGCCGCGCGGGGTTGCGATCAGCGTGCCGGGGGTGAAGCAGGGCGCCGAGGTGCCCACGTAGAACAACCCGTTGCCATCCTCGAGAGAGCCCTTCTCGATCTTTCCGTCGCCGTCGAAATCCTGGTCGGTGTGGCGATCGAAGGTCAGCTTGCCGAAGTTCTTGGCGGCATCGCTTCCCGGCGCCACGAGCAAATTGCCGAACGTCGGCGCCTCATGAACTGGTTGGCCCTCGGCATTGCGCGGCACCAGCACGTTGGCATTGAACCGCACGTAGGTGTCGCCCAACCCGCTGAGGTCGCTCTGGATGTTCGCCGACTGGCCCGGGTTCATCGGCACGTAGGTGTATTGCACGACCCCGTCGTTGTAGGCCGCGACGTTCTCGTAGACCTTGATGCCGATGAAGGAGGAATGTCCGTCAAGCTCCCCCCGGCTCGTCTCGTTCTGCGTGATGAACTCGACGAGCGCATCGTCGCCGAAAGGCTGGTGGCCGCCTTCCAGACGCATCTGGCCCGCGCCGTCCTGGCCCTTGCCGGACACCGTCCCGATCGCGGGGTTGTTGATGACGTCGATGCCGAAAGCGAAGAAGCTTGCCATGCTGAAGTCCTTTCTGGCCCGGGGCGGAGCCGCCGCGCACGATCGCGTTGGTCGCCTGCAGGCGGTCCTGACAGCACGTCTGAAACACCTTTTTGTGGCAGCCGAAAGACCACCCTGAAGCGAACTTCGGCCAAACGGCCACAATCCCCGATTGCCGTGGTGCGCCCTGCACGGCAACGTCGGAAATCCGCACAGTCAGGGTGCGTCTTTGCGCAGGACCGTGGATAAGAAAGGATGCGGGTCGACACGCCGCAGGCTTTTCCGCCGCGGCCGCGTATGCCAAATTCGCAGGTTTCGCGAATGTGCGCGCCCCTCGCGAAAAGGGGCGCGCCTCGAACGCGCGAAAGGTGCGGCGAAAGCCCTTGTTTTAAGAGGTCAGCTCTTCCGCCGTGATCTCGTAGCGGAACCCGTCGGGGTTCAACTCGTCGAGGCGCGTGCCGTCGACCTCGGCCGCGGGGTACATCAGGAAAGGCAGCGGGCCACCCTCGGCCCCCGGCAGGACGACGTCATGCGCGGTATTGTAGGCGATCCAGTTGCCTTCCCAGGCACCGAACAGCGTCTCGCGCGCGGCCTGCACCTTGGGGGCATCGAGCGGCAGCGGCGCGTCCTGCTCTTCCAGCATGACCTTGCGCACGTCCGCGGGATCCGCGGGCACCCAGCCGATTCCGTCGAGGTAGACGTCCGCGCGACAATGTTGCGCCTTCGTCACGTTGGCGGATCCGGCGCCGAGGCTCTTGTAGCCGAACTGAGAAGGTGCCACGCGCAGCCCGTAGACATCACGCGCCGGCAGCCCCGCCGCGCGCGCGAGCCCGACGAACAGCGCGTTGAGATCGGCACATTTTCCCGTCAGGTCACCCATCGTCAGCATCGAGGCCACGTCGCCCAGCCCGCAGCCACGGGTTTCGGGGTCGCGCTCTGTCGTGACCACGATCCAGTCGTAGATCCGCCGCGCCTTCTCCAGGTCGTCGCCGGCGTTGCCGACGATGCGCATGGCGGTGTCGCGCACGATCCCATCGGTCGGGATGAGGTCGGTCGAGGCGGTGTAAAGCGCGCGCTCCTCCGCTGTCAGCGGGGCCACGCTCGCCTGCGCCGACAGATCCACGGCCCGGTCCTGCGTCGCAGCGGTCGAGGTCACCTCCAGTTCCGCCGGGCCCGCACCGGGACCCCAGGTCGCATGCACGAAGCTGGCCCCGTCCGGCCCGGTCTCGAGCTCCGCGGTATCGGCGTTGGTGGTCCAGGTGCTCTCGCCCGCGCGCATCCAGCCGCCTTCGGTCACGGATGGCACCGGGACCCAGACCTGCGTCGCAGCACCGTCACGCGGGACCGAGACGCGGGTGGTGATGCCGAACTGCCGCCAGCCCGACGGGCGGGGATCGAAGGCGGTGGCGGCGCGGGCGGCCCCGCCTGTCATCAGTCCGGCGGCCAGGCCGGAGACGAGGAACGTGCGTCGGTCGAATGTCATGGCGGGTCCTTGCAATAGGAAAACAGTGCTTTTGCCGCAACGGCATAAGCCGCACCCCCCAGGGGATCAAGCCAAGACCGCCACTCGCCCCCCGCCTGTGCGCGGCGCCAGCGAGGCCCCCTGCCCTGCGCCAATATATCCCACGCCCCGGCCCATATCCGCCGTTGCCCATGCCCGCCCGCTTGGCTAGAACCGCCTCAATGGCCTGACACGGGTAAAGTGACTCGCGGACCGCCACTGTAAGCCAACCGAGGAGAGCGCCATGGCAGACGCCGCCGTCCACGGACATGACCACGAAGACAACCGGGGATTCTTCACCCGGTGGTTCATGTCCACCAACCACAAGGATATCGGGATCCTGTACCTGTTCACCGCCGGACTGGTGGGCTTCATCTCGGTCGCCTTCACGGTCTTCATGCGGTTGGAACTGATGGAACCCGGCGTCCAGCACATGTGCCTGGAAGGCGCGCGGCTGTTCACCGACGCCACCCAGCCCTGCACGCCCAACGGCCACTTGTGGAACGTGCTGATCACCTACCACGGCATCCTGATGATGTTCTTCGTGGTGATCCCGGCGCTCTTCGGCGGGTTCGGCAACTACTTCATGCCGCTGCAGATCGGTGCGCCGGACATGGCGTTCCCGCGGATGAACAACCTCAGCTACTGGATGTACGTGGCAGGCACCGCACTGGGCGTCGCCTCCATGCTGGCCCCCGGCGGCAGCGGACAGCTCGGGTCCGGCGTGGGCTGGGTGCTCTACCCGCCGCTGTCCACCTCCGAGGGCGGGATGTCGATGGACCTCGCGATCTTCGCGGTGCACCTGTCGGGCGCATCCTCGATCCTGGGTGCGATCAACATCATCACCACCTTCCTGAACATGCGCGCTCCTGGCATGACGTTGCACAAGGTGCCGCTCTTCGCCTGGTCGATCTTCGTGACCGCATGGCTGATCCTCCTGGCCCTGCCGGTGCTCGCCGGTGCGATCACCATGCTGCTGATGGACCGCAACTTCGGCACCACCTTCTTCCAGCCCGGCGGCGGCGGTGACCCGATCCTCTACCAGCACATCCTGTGGTTCTTCGGCCACCCGGAAGTCTACATCATCATCATCCCGGGTTTCGGCATCATCAGCCACGTCATCGCGACCTTCTCCAAGAAGCCGATCTTCGGCTACCTGCCGATGGTCTACGCGATGGTCGCCATCGGGGTGCTGGGCTTCGTCGTCTGGGCGCACCACATGTACACGGTGGGCATGTCGCTGACGCAGCAGTCCTACTTCATGATGGCCACCATGGTGATCGCCGTGCCCACGGGCGTGAAGATCTTCTCTTGGATCGCGACGATGTGGGGCGGCTCGGTCGAGTTCAAGACGCCGATGCTCTGGGCGCTGGGCTTCCTGTTCCTCTTCACCGTCGGTGGCGTCACCGGCATCGTGCTGAGCCAGGCGGGCATCGACCGCGTCTATCATGACACCTACTACGTCGTGGCGCACTTCCACTACGTGATGAGCCTGGGCGCCGTCTTCGCCATCTTCGCGGGGATCTACTTCTACTTCCCCAAGATGACCGGCAAGATGTACCCCGAGTGGGCCGGCAAGTTGCACTTCTGGGCGATGTTCATCGGTGCGAACATCACCTTCTTCCCGCAGCACTTCCTCGGCCGCCAGGGCATGCCGCGTCGCTACATCGACTACCCCGATGCCTTCGCGCTGTGGAACTACGTGTCTTCCTGGGGCGCCTTCCTGAGCTTCGCGTCCTTCGTGTTCTTCATCGGCGTGATCTTCTACTCGCTCCTGTTCGGTCGCAAATGCATCGATCCGAACCCCTGGAACGAATACGCCGACACGCTGGAGTGGACCCTGCCCTCCCCGCCGCCGGAGCACACCTTCGAGACGCTCCCCAAGCAAAGCGAGTGGGACAAGACCCCGAGCCACTAAACTCCGACAAAGCCCCGCCCCTCCGGCGGGGCTTTCTTCTTGCGCCGAAGCGTTTGATCCGGTCGATCCATTCACGCTCCACCGCCGTGATCGGCCTCGTGGCCCCCCCCGCGGCACTGCGCGACCAAAGCTCGCATTGGTCGAGCGCGCAAGCCGTCCTAGAACCAGCCCATGCCTTACGAATGGTCTTCCCCCCCGCCACATGAGACCCTGGACTGGAGCCTGTCGCTCTGGCCCTACCGGTCACTGTTGCGTCGCGACTTCGTGCTCTTCATGGGGGCCACCGCCGCGATCATCGCGCTGCCGCTGCTGGTGGTGCTGGGCAGCGCGGTCCTGTGGGGCTTGCTGCCCTTCTTCGCGATCGCCTTCGCGGGTCTCTGGGCCGCCTTCAACGCCACCTACCGAAGCGGGGAAACCCTCGAGGAACTGGTCGTGACCGAGACGACGGCGCAGCTCACGCGCCACAACCCCAAGGGCGCCGCCCAGCACTGGGAGGCGAACCGCCACTGGGTCAGCGTCCACCTGCACCCGACGGGGGGCCCGGTCAGCAACTACATCACCCTGCGTGGCGGCGCGCGCGAGGTCGAACTCGGCGCGTTTCTCGACAACGCCGAGCGGCTTGCCCTCTATGACGAACTCAAGCGCGCACTCAAACCCTGAGCACCATGCGCGGCGCTTGGCCGAGCCGACCAAACGGTTTCCGCCCCGCCGCACCTTCCGATTCAGGCGCGCGTCCCGTCATCTCTGTTCTAAAAATATCCGCCCCGCCGGCGAGGCGTCCCGAGCCCGCAACCCTCGCACCGCCCGGTGGCGATGCGCTGCCGCACCAATATGGCCAAGGGGGAGTCCGCAGGACGGGGGCAAGGCCCCCGAAGGGGGTGGGTGGGCGGGCCCACCCCCCCCACTCAGGCCAGGCGCGCCTTGACCAGCGGTCCAACCCGGCCGAAATCCATCTGGCCCGTGTACTTGGCCTTCAGCGCGCCCATGACGCGCCCCATGTCGCGGATGCCGGTCGCGCCGGTCTCGGCGATGGCGGCATCGATGGCGGCCTTGGTCTCGTCCTCGTCAAGCTGACGCGGCAGGAAGCCCTCGATCACCTCGACCTCCGCACGTTCCTTCTCGGCCAGCTCCAGCCGCCCGCCTTCCTCGTAGGCGCGCGCGCTTTCCTGGCGTTGCTTGACCATCCGGCCCAGGATGCCCAGCACCTCGTCGTCGCTGACCTGCGCGCCGTCCTCGGCGCCGGTGCCGCGCAGGGCGATGTCGCGGTCCTTGATCGCGGCGTTGATCAGCCGAAGCGTGGACAGCCGGTCCGCGTCCTTCGACTTCATCGCCTCTTTCATCGCGGTGGAAAGCCTCTGCCGCACGTCCATCTGCCACTCCGGGTCATTTGCAAAACCCGCAGACCCTACCCTTGCGCGGGTCCAAGGACAAGCGCCCGCACGGCCTTGACCCTACGCGAGGCGCCCATTACCTGACCTCAAGTTTGCCGACCGCCAGCCCGAAGGGACGCGTGCCATGACCGATACTCCGACCGCCTGCCTTGCCCTCGCCGACGGCACCGTCTTCTACGGGCGCGGCTTCGGAGCGGTCGGCCAGACCACGGCGGAGTTGTGCTTCAACACGGCCATGACCGGCTACCAGGAAATCATGACCGACCCGTCCTACGCGGGGCAGGTCATCACCTTCACCTTCCCGCACGTCGGCAACACCGGTGCCACCGACGAGGACGACGAGACGCTCGATCCCGTGGCCGCCGGCATGATCGTCAAGTGGGACCCGACGGAACCGTCGAACTGGCGCAGCACCGATACGCTGGACGGCTGGCTGCGCAAGCGCGGCCGCATCGGCATGGGCGGCGTAGACACCCGCCGGCTCACCCGCGCGATCCGCCAGCAAGGCGCGCCGCACGTGGCGCTGGCCCACGATCCCGACGGCAACTTCGACGTCGAGGCGCTGGTCGCCGCCGCCCGCGCCTTCGCGGGCCTGACCGGACGCGACCTCGCCAAGGATGTCACCTGCGCGCAAAGCTACCGCTGGGACGAGATGCGCTGGGCCTGGCCCCAAGGCTACGCCCGCCAGACGGAACCCCGGCACAAGGTCGTCGCCGTCGACTACGGCGCCAAGCGCAACATCCTGCGCTGCCTCGCCTCCGCGGGCTGCGACGTGACCGTCCTGCCCGCCACCGCCACCGCAGAGGAGATCCTCGCCCTCGATCCCGACGGCGTCTTCCTGTCGAACGGCCCCGGCGATCCCGCGGCGACCGGCGCCTACGCCGTGCCCGCCATCAAGGGCGTGCTGGACCGGCAGGACATCCCCGTCTTCGGCATCTGCCTCGGCCACCAGATCCTCGCGCTGGCGCTGGGCGCGCAGACGGTCAAGATGAACCACGGCCACCACGGCGCCAATCACCCGGTCAAGGACACCCGCTCCGGCAAGGTCGAGATCACCTCGATGAACCACGGATTCACGGTCGACGCGCAATCCCTGCCCGACGGGGTCGAGCAGACCCACGTCAGCCTTTTCGATGGATCGAACTGCGGCATCCGCCTGGCCGACCGGCCCGTCTTCTCGGTGCAATACCACCCCGAGGCAAGCCCCGGCCCGATGGACAGCTATTACCTGTTCGAGGAATTCGCCGCCGCGATGGACGACCGCAAGGCCGGCTGACGGGTCAGGCGCCGGCCCGCGCTGGTCAGCTCCGGCCCGATTCAGAACTTGTTAACCTTCCTCGGCCAAAGGTGGCCGGGTATCATGGTTATTCACGCGTTCCCACCTTCGGACCATAGGTCCCGCGATCGTCGCGCCGTGGACGATTCCCTGGGCCAACAGTTGTCTCGTCAAGGCAGCCTCGCCGCTTATCAGGCCCGCGTGGCAGGGACCGTCACCCGGTCCCGCGACCTTACCCTGCGGGAGGTCTACGCCCATCATTTCGGCCTGTCCGTCCGGTCGATCCTGCAGGCCGATCGGGACTTGCTCGATTCGCAGCTCGTCGATCCGTTGAAGGCCCCGGCAGAGGCTTGGCTGGCGCGCAAGCTGGGACCGCAGGTATGCCTGCGCGCCCGGATCCTGCCGTGGCGAAGGATCGGGGGCGTCACGATCGTCCTTGCCCCCGACGCCGCGACCTTCGAACGACATCGCGCGGCACTTGCGCAGACCTTCGGCCCGGTCCGGCTTGCGCTTTCGGCCACCGACCAGATCACGGGGGCCCTGGCGCGGGATCACGGTCCCGCATTGGCCCGTGCCGCCGAATGCCGCCTGCCCGCAGCCGACAGCAGCCGGGACTGGTCGGCCGCCACGGCGACCCGCTTGGGGCTTGCCCTGCTGGCGCTGATGGGGGGCCTGTTCACCCTCTTTCCGGCGGCCACCTTCACCGTCCTTTGCATGGCGGCCGTCCTGATTCTGGTCCTGAACGCCGCCCTCAAGGCCGCCGCCGTGATCGCCATGGCCGCCCGCGGCCGGACGGCACCGCCCGACCCGGTCGATCTGCCCGACCGGCTGCCCGTCATCACCCTGCTCGTGCCGCTCTACCGCGAACGGGAGATCGCCACGGAGCTTCTGTCCCGGCTGGAGCGATTGAACTATCCCCGCGCCTGCCTGGATGTCTGCCTCGTTCTCGAAGACAACGATTCCACCACGCGGGAGGCGCTGACCCGCACGCGGCTGATGTCCTGGATCCGGGCGATCACGGTGCCCGAGGGGACCTTGCGGACCAAGCCCCGCGCGCTGAACTACGCGCTCGATTTCGCGCGCGGCAGCATCGTGGGGGTCTACGACGCGGAGGACGCGCCCGATCCGGATCAATTGCGGGTGGTGGCCGCCCGGTTCGCCCGCGCCGCACCGGAGGTGGCCTGCCTGCAAGGTATTCTCGATTACTACAACAGCACCGCGAACTGGCTGACCCGCTGCTTCACCATCGAATACGCCGGCTGGTTCCGCGTGATCCTGCCCGGTATCGCCCGCCTGGGCTTTGTGGTGCCGCTGGGCGGGACGACGCTGTTTCTGCGCCGCGACGTGCTCGAGAAGATCGGCGCCTGGGACGCGCATAACGTGACCGAGGACGCGGACCTGGGCATCCGTCTCGCCCGGCGCGGCTACCGGACCGAATTCATTCCCACCGTCACCCTCGAAGAAGCGAACGGCAGCTACCTGCCCTGGATCAAGCAACGCTCGCGCTGGCTGAAAGGCTACGCGATCACATACGCCGTCCACATGCGCAGGCCGCTTCGGTTGTGGCGCGACCTCGGACCGTTGCGATTCGCAGGCGTTCAGCTGGTCTTCCTCGGCACGCTCGCGCAATTCACGCTCGCGCCGCTGCTGTGGTCGTTCTGGCTGATCCTGCTGGGGCTGCCGCATCCGATGGCCGGGATCCTGACACCCGCCCTGACGCTGACGCTCACAACCTTTTTCGTGGCCAGCGAGGGGATCAACTTTCTCGTGGCCGCCCTGGGCTTGCGCCGCGCCGGCAAGCTGCGGCTCTTGCCCTGGGCCGTGACGTTGCAGGCCTATTTTCCGCTCGGCTCCTTCGCGGTCTACAAGGGCCTGCTGGAACTGGGGTGGAAACCCTTCTGGTGGGACAAGACCGCGCACGGCATCCTGCGCCCCACGCGCCCGGCTACTCCACCCGGGCGGCGTCCAGCGTCAGGCGGGTGACGTAGGCCCGGCTGAGATGCGCGCGCAGGGCCGCATCCGCAGCACCGCCGTCGCCGCCCGCGATGGCGGCCACGATGGCCTCGTGTTCGTCGAGCGTATCCGGACCCCGGCCCTGCGCCTCGATCGAACTCCGCGCGAGAAGCGCCATCGAGCGGTAGACGAGGTCCAGCTGCCGCACCAGGAACCGGTTGTGAGAGGCCAGGTGGATCTGCTTGTGAAACCGCCGGTTCGCCCGGGCAAGAGCGTGGGCATCGTCGACCAGGGCGCGATCCTCCACCAGCATCCGCTGCAACACCTGAACCTCTTCGGGGGTCGCGTGACGCGCAGCCAGCCGCGCGGCCAGGCCTTCAAGCTCGGCCCGCACCGTGTAAAGCTCCGCCACCTCGTTGTGGTCGAGCGAGGCCACGATCAGCGACCGCCCGTCCCGGGTCAGCAGGCTCTGCGTCTCGAGCCGCTGAAGCGCCTCGCGCACGGGGGTGCGGCTGACGCCGAAGCGCTCGGCCAGTTCGGATTCCACCAACCGGTCGCCGGGGCGATAGACATGCCCGTCGATCGCGTCGAGGATCAGCGCATAGGCATCCTTTGGCGTCTCGGCACGGTCGGTCATGGCAGGCTCCTTCGCGCCGGACCCTAACCGCGCGCCCCGCGCCGGTCCATCGTGTCGCAGTACCTTTTCCCCGTGCCACTGGCACCCTATGTCTGCCCCATGACGCAGACCGATATCCTCATTTCCGGCGGGGGGGCCGCGGGACTGACCGCCGCCGCCGCCTTCGGCACGCTGGGGTTCGACGTGACCCTCGTGGACCCCGCGCCGCCAGTCACGGACGCGAAGGCCCCCGGCGCCGATCTGCGCACCACCGCCTTCCTCGCCCCTTCCGTCGAGGTCCTGCGCCGCGCCGGCGCCTGGGAGGCGCTGGCGCCGCATGCCACGCTCCTGTCCGTCATGCGGATCGTCGACGCGGGCCGGACGCCCCCCGTCAGCCGCGATTTTGCCAGCGCCGATATCACCGATGGCCCGTTCGGATACAATCTGCCCAACTGGCTCCTGCGCCGCGAACTCGTCGCCCGGCTCGAGGCCCTGCCAAACGTTTCGTTCCGCCCCGGCACGGGCTTTGCGTCCATGGTGGCCCGCTTGGATGCCGCCCTCGTGCGCTTGACCGACGGCAGCAACATCAAGGCCCGGCTTGTCGTCGGCGCCGACGGGCGCGCCTCTCCCGTGCGCGCCGCTGCGGGCATCGACACGACCACCACCCGTTACGGCCAGCGCGCCGTGGTCTTCGCCGTCACCCACGAGGCCCCGCACAACGGCGTCTCCACCGAGGTGCATCGCACCGGCGGACCCTTCACGCTCGTGCCTCTGCCAGATCACGACGGCAGGCCCTGTTCCTCGGTGGTATGGATGGACGACGGGCCCGCCATCGCGCGGCTGGACCAGCTCGACGATGCCGCCTTCGAGGCTGCCGCCAACGATCGCTCCACCGGGGTCATGGGACCCCTCACGGTGGTCGGTCCCCGCGCCACCTGGCCCATCGTCAGCCAGCGCGCCCTTGCGCTGACCGCACGCCGCACCGCCCTGATTGCCGAGGCTGTCCACGTCATGCCGCCCATCGGCGCGCAGGGGCTGAACACGTCGCTGAAGGATCTTTCGACCCTGCTGGACCTGGCCGAAACGCACCGGGACCGGCTTGGCGAGGACCCGATGCTCGACGCCTACGCAAGCGCCCGCCACGGCGACCTGGCCTTGCGGACGAAGGGCATCGACCTTCTCAATCGCAGCTCCATCGCCGCGACCCCGCTGCTGCAGGATCTGCGCGGCCTGGGGCTGCGCGCGATCCACGACATCACGCCGCTGCGCCGCCGGTTGATGCACCTCGGCTCTGGGATCTAGCCCAGCACGCGGTCCAGCACCGGGGCGAGGCGCGTCATCGTCGCATCCACGTCGTAAAGCTTGTCCAGACCGAACAAGCCCAGCCGGAATGTCATGAAGCCATCCGGCTCACCGACCTGCAGCGGCACGCCCGCCGCGATCTGCATGCCTTCGGCCGCGAAGGCCTTGCCCGATTTCACGTCCTGCTCTGCGGTGTAGCTCACGACGACACCGGGGGCCTGGAACCCGTCCGCCGCGACGGAGCGCACGCCCAATCCGTCCAGATGTGCGCGCACGCGGCCGCCAAGGTCCCACTGCGCCTCGCGCGCGCGGGCAAGCCCGAAATCGCGCGTCTCGACCATCGCGTCGCGGAACTCGACCAGCCCGTCGGTGGGCATCGTGGCGTGATAGGCATGGCCCCCCTCCTCGTAGGCCACCATGATCTGCCGCCATTTCCTAAGGTCGTTGGCGAAGCTGTTCGAGGTCGTGGCCTCCAGCCGGTCGGAGGCACGCTGCGACAGCATCACGAGCCCCGCGCAGGGCGTCGAGGACCACCCCTTCTGCGGGGCGGAGATCAGCACGTCCACGCCGGTCGCCTCCATGTCGACCCAGATGCAGCCCGAGGCGATGCAATCCAGCACGAAGATCGCACCTGCGTCATGCGCCGCCGCCGCGACCGCGCGCAGGTAGTCATCCGGCAGGATCATCCCCGCGCTTGTCTCCACGTGCGGGGCGAAGACCACATCGGGGCGGGCCTCGCGGATCGCGGCGCAGACCTCGTCCACCGGGACCGGCGCGAAGGGGGCCGGTCCTTCGTTGCCGGTCTGCTGCGCCATCTTCACCGTCGTCTGGCCCGCGAAACCGCCGGCCTCGAAGATCTGGCTCCACCGGTAGGAGAACCACCCGTTGCGGATGATGAAGCAATGCGCATCGCGCCCGAACTGCCGTGCGACGGCCTCCATCGCGTAGGTCCCGCCCCCGGGCACCAGTGCGACTGCATGGGCCGCGTAGGTGTCACGCAGCATGGCCGAGATGTCGCGCATGACCCCCTGGAATTTCTCGCTCATCGAGTTGAGGGACCGTTCGGTGAACACCACCGAGAATTCCATCAGCCCGTCGGGATCGACCGGGGATTTCGTCGTGTCGTCTGCCATCGCACTCTCCTGGGTTTGCGCCACGCTAAGCCCCGCCCGCGGTCTGCGCAATCAGATCGGCCCGGGCCTGCGCTCTTCGCTGAGCAGGACGTTCGCCTCCACGTCCCCGACCCCGGGCAGCGCCATGATCCGCCGCCGCAGCACGCGCTCGAAATCGGCCAAATCCCGTGCGACGACCCGCAGCCTGTAGTCGTAAAGCCCCAGCACATGCGCGACCGTCTGCACCTCCGGAATGGCGCTGACGGCGCGCTCGAAGTCTTCCAGGCTGACCCGGCCCTTGGTCGCCAGCTTGATGCCGAGGAACACCGTCACGCCGAACCCCACCGCATCCGCGTCCAGTTCCAGCCGCCGCCCCGCCAGGACCCCGGCTTCGCGCAGCCGCTTGATCCGCCGCCAGGTGGCGGGCTGGCTCAGGCCCAACTCCCGCCCCAGCGCCGCGGCAGGCCGCGCCGCGTCGGCCACCAGCGCGCGCAGGAGGGCGCGGTCCAGATCGTCCAGCGCGATCACAGCGGCAGCCCCCGTTCGTCGCGGACCGAGGCCACGTCCATCAGCGCCTCGATATCCGCGATATGCGGCAAGGACAGGATCCGCGCGCGGTAGACCTGCTGGTAATGCGCAAGATCGCGCGCCACGAGGCTCAGCCGCACGTCGACGCGGCCCAGGAACGTCTGGATTTCCAGCACCTCCGGCACCTCGCGCGCGGCGGCAAGGAAGGCGTCGAACCCGCCAGAAACCGTCTTGTCCAGCGTGATCCGCAAAGAGACTGCCAGCGGAAAGCCCAGCGCGGCCCAGTCGATCACCGCCGATTGACCCTTGATGACGCCATCCCGCGTCAAACGTTCGATCCGGCGCGCCACCTGCGCGCCCGACAGGCCCGTCATCTCGGCCAGTTCCGCCCCCGACAGGGACGGATCGGCCTGCAGGCGCCGCAGAATGGCCCTGTCGTGATCCTCAAGCATGAAATCCTCGCAAATATATTATTTCGCGCATGATCCCACGATCATCTGGCAAAATAAACTCGATCCTGCACTCGCGCGTCGCGCCAACTTCCCTATGGTGCACGCCATCAGACATCCCGAAAGGACAGACCCATGCGCGTTTACTACGACCGCGACTGCGACGTGAACCTCATCAAGGACAAGAAGGTCGCCATCCTCGGCTACGGCAGCCAGGGCCACGCCCACGCACTGAACCTGCGCGATTCCGGTGCCAAGAACCTCGTCGTCGCCCTGCGCGAAGGCTCGCCCAGCCGCGCCAAGGCCGAAGGCGAAGGCCTTCAGGTCATGGGGATCGAGGAAGCCGCCGCCTGGTGCGACCTGATCATGTTCACCATGCCCGACGAGCTGCAGGCCCAGGTCTACCGCGACCACGTGCACGACCACCTCAAGGACGGTGCCGCGATCGCCTTCGCGCACGGGCTGAACGTGCACTTCGGCCTGATCGAACCCAAGCCCGGCGTCGACGTCATCATGATGGCGCCCAAGGGCCCCGGCCACACGGTGCGCGGCGAATACACCAAGGGCGGCGGCGTGCCCTGCCTCGTGGCCGTCCACCAGGACGCCTCCGGCAAGGCGATGGAGATCGGGCTCAGCTATTGCTCGGCCATCGGCGGCGGGCGCTCCGGCATCATCGAGACGAACTTCCGCCAGGAATGCGAGACCGACCTCTTCGGCGAGCAGGCGGTGCTTTGCGGCGGCCTTGTGGAGCTCATCCGCATGGGCTTCGAGACGCTGGTCGAGGCCGGCTACGAGCCCGAAATGGCCTATTTCGAGTGCCTGCACGAGGTGAAGCTGATCGTGGACCTGATCTACGAGGGCGGCATCGCCAACATGAACTATTCGATCTCGAACACCGCCGAATACGGCGAATACGTCTCGGGCCCGCGGATCCTGCCCTACGACGAGACCAAGAAGCGCATGAAGGAGGTCCTCACGGACATCCAGTCCGGCCGGTTCGTTCGCGATTTCATGCAGGAGAACGCCGTCGGCCAGCCGATGTTCAAGGCGACCCGCCGCCTCACTGACGAGCACCAGATCGAACAGGTCGGCGAAAAGCTGCGCGGCATGATGCCCTGGATCAGCGAAGGCCGAATGGTCGACAAGTCCAAGAACTAAGTCGCGACGGGCCGGCGCGCGCAGCCGGCCCTTCGCTCGGTCCGGACCGTCAGGCGGATCCGGACCATGCGACCTCATCGCACGGGGCCGGAGCCGACCTTGGCCCCGGCCCCTTTTCAGTTGATCGACGCGGTCCATTGCCTTCCCGACCGGTTTCTGGCTGATGGACCCGAACCCGGTCCAGACAGCCGTGCACGCGTGAAGGCCGGGTCATTCACGATGTTGACCCGTTCCAGTGACGACCGAAGGTCCTGACACCCGATGCAGCCGATGGACAGACGCACCGCCCCCTCCGCACCGACCGCGACGAACTGGGCCAGCATCGGCTTGCTCGGCGTGATCTGGGGCGGCACCTTCATGGTCGTCGCGGTGGCGCTCCGGGGCTACGGGCCGCTCACCGTCTCGGCTGCACGGGTGACGCTGGGGGCCGCGGCCCTGCTGGGTCTCGCGGTGCTGCTGCGCCGTCCTTTCCCGGTGATGACGCGCCGTATGGCGAAGTACCTCGTCATCATCGGCGTCCTGAACACCGCCCTGCCCTTCACGCTGCTGTCCTGGGGGCAGCAATACGTGCCATCCGCCTTCGCGGGCATCTCGATGGCGGCCCTGCCGCTCTTCGTCCTGCCGCTGGCGCATGTCTTCTCGGACGAGCCGCTGTCGCTGCGCCGTCTCCTGGGCGTCACCTTGGGCTTTGCCGGGGCGGTCGTCCTGGTCGGCCCCGGCATCCTGGCGATCGGCGAGGGGATGGAGCCTCTGGGCCAGATCGCCTGCGTCGCCGCCGCGATCTCCTACGCCGTCGCCTCGATCATGACCCGCCGGGCGCCGCCCATCGATTCCATCGTCTTCGCGGCCCTGACGCTGGTGGTCGGCACGGCGTTCCTGCTGCCCGGCATGTTGATCGTCGAAGGGGTGCCGCGCTTCACGGCCACTCTTCCGGGTTTTGCGATCATAGGGCTCGGGCTGCTCCCCACCGCCCTGGCCGCGCTTCTGCGGGTCATGGTGATCCGCAGCGCGGGGTCGGTCTTCATGACGCTGGTGAACTACCAGGTCCCGCTCTGGGCGATGCTTCTCGGCGCGGTGCTGCTGGACGAGGATCTGCCGCTCCGCTTCTTCGTGGCCCTTGCGATGATCCTCGCGGGGCTCGCGGTCAGCCAGTGGAACAGCCTGAAGCGCCTGCTCTTGCGCTAGGGGCGAACCCAAGGGCGGCCCGACACCGTCACCCGGTCAGACGGGCCGCCGCATCACGCGGTGGCTTCGACCTCCGCCACGATGCCGTCGACGACGCGCGCCAGCAGGTCGGGATCCTCGGTTTCGGCCATCACCCGCACCAGCGGCTCGGTGCCGGACTTGCGGATCAGCAGGCGGCCCTTGCCCGACAGGTCCGCCTCGGCCGCGGCGATGGCCGATTTGACCGCCGGTTCCGAGAGCGGATCGGTTCCGGCCGCATAGCGCACGTTCTTGAGCATCTGCGGCACGGTCTCGAAACTGCGGGTGAGCGTGCTGGCCGATTGCCCCGTCTCGACCATCGTCGCAAGGAACTGCAAGCCCGCCAGAAGCCCGTCGCCGGTGGTGGCGTAATCGGTCATCACGATATGGCCCGATTGCTCGCCGCCCAGGTTGTGACCGCCCGCACGCATCGCCTCGACCACGTGGCGGTCGCCGACGGCGGTCCGCTCCAGCCTCAGGCCCTTGCCTTCCAGGAACCGCTCCAGCCCGAGGTTGCTCATCACCGTGGCGACCAGCGTGTTGTTGGCCAGCCGACCGGCCCTGGCCCAGCGCGCGGCGAAAAGCGCCATGATCTGGTCGCCATCCGCGACCGTTCCCGTCTCGTCCAGGATCATCACCCGGTCCGCGTCGCCGTCGAGGCAGATGCCCACGTCCGCGCCATGTTTGAGCACCGTCCGCGCCGCAAGATCCGTGGCGGTGGACCCGCAGCCGTCGTTGATGTTGGTGCCGTCCGGGGCAGTGCCGATCGGGATCACCTCGGCGCCCAGTTCCCACAGGACCTCGGGCGCGACGCGGTGGGCGGCCCCGTGAGCGCAATCGATCACGACCTTCAACCCATCCAGCCGCATGCCTTGCGGAAAGGTCGCCTTCAGACGCTCGGCGTAGCGGAAGCGGCCTTCGTCGACACGCTTGGCGCGCCCGATATTGGCAGCCTTCGCGGGTTCCACCCCGGCGTGCACGAGAGCCGTGATCTCTGCTTCGGCGGCGTCCGACAGCTTGAAGCCGTCGGGGCCGAAGAACTTGATCCCGTTGTCGTGGTGCGGGTTGTGGCTGGCCGAGATCATGATCCCCAGATCGGCCCGCATCGAAGTCGTAAGCAACCCGACCGCGGGCGTCGGCACCGGGCCGAGGAGCAGGACGTTCATGCCCGTGCTGGTCAGACCTGCGGTCAGCGCATTCTCGAACATGTAGCCCGACAGGCGCGTGTCCTTGCCGATCACCACCCGGTGGCCGTTGTTGCCGTCGTTACGGAAATAGCGACCGGCCGCGGCGCCGATGCGCAGCGCCATGTCGGCGGTCATCGGCCACAGGTTCGCCGTGCCGCGCACGCCGTCGGTGCCGAACAGGGGTTTGTCGCTCATGCCGTCTCTCCTTCGATGGCGCACCACATGGCCAGCGCCTCCTTCGTTTCGCGCACATCATGGACCCGCAGGATCCGCGCGCCAAGGCGGGCGCCGTGCAGCGCCACCGCAAGCGACCCCGCCAGCCGGTCCGCCGCGACCTCGACCCCCGTGATCGTGCCGATGAACCGCTTGCGCGAGGCCCCCAGCAGGATCGGCAGGCCCAAATCGCCAAAGCGGGCAAGCTCGCGCAGCAGTGCCAAATTGTGCTCTTGCGTCTTGCCGAAGCCGATGCCGGGATCGACCACGATCCGATCGCGCGCGATCCCCGCCGCCTCGGCCCGCGCGATCGCCGCGCGCAGATGCGCCAGCACTTCGGTCGTCACGTCGGCGTAGGCCGGCGCGTTCTGCATCGTCTCGGGGTCGCCCTTGGAATGCATCAGGCAAACCGGGCAACCAGCCTCGGCCACCACGGCGGCCATGTCGGCGTCGAACCGCAGCGCCGTCACGTCGTTGACCATGTCGGCCCCCGCCTCCAGCGCCGCCCGCGCCACGGCCGCCTTGCGCGTGTCGATCGAGATGGGCGCCGTCACCCCTGCCGCGCGCAACGCGCGGATGACCGGTGCCGTGCGCGAAATTTCCTCGTCCACCGGCACCAGGACCGCCCCGGGGCGCGTACTCTCGCCGCCGATGTCCAGGATGTCGGCCCCTTCGGCCACCATGGCCTGCCCGCGCGCCATCGCCGCGGCCACCCCGTCCAGCCGGCCCCCGTCCGAGAAGCTGTCCGGCGTCACGTTGAGGATCCCCATGATCCGCGGTCGGTCGAGGGTCAGCCCGCAGAGCGTCACGCCGGCACCTCGCGCACGGCGATCTTCGTCGCCGGGGCCGGCGCGCCCACCACGACCAGTTCCACCGCCTGCATCTGGGCCGCGAACCAGGCGGCCAGCGCCACCGCGTCGCGCGGGTCCGGGCCGGGCGCCTCCGCCGCGTCCAGCACGAGCTTCATCGGGGCCCAGACGCAGGTCTGCCCGTTGCGCATCGACCAGTCGAGTTCGGTCCGGCTGCCGATCACCGTCACCCGCTTCTCGCGCGCGGACAGCGCCCAGGCGTTCTGTTCGATCCCCAACAGGTCGATCCGGCGCTGCGCCTGTGGGTCCGCGGCCTGCGGGACGCCGCCCTCTGGCAGGCCTACGCACAGCAGCACCGGCGCGCCGCGCGCAAGCTCCGCATCCAGAAGCGGGGCCACGCCCTCCAGCGCGGCGTTGCCCAGGAAGATCACCCGCGGGCGTGGCGCATCCGATTGGGCCGCAGAGGGCGCGGTGTCGCGGGAGCGGACGATCTCGACGCCCAGCGCGAAGGGCCCCCGGTCCAGCTTCTCGATCCGCACGAAGACCCGGGCGGCCTGCGGCTCGCCCAGGATCCGGTCCGCCACGCGGGCAGCCAGCGTTTCGAGAAGGTTGATGCGGTCGGTCCCGATCTCGGCCTGGATCGCCTCGGTCACGCGGTCGTAGGACAGAATGCTGTCCACGTCGTCGTCCGACACCTGCCCGCCGGTCGGGTGGACTTCCACCACCACGTTGAACCGCAGCCGCTGCAGGTGGCCGCGTTCCTGGTGGAAGGCGCCGATCTCGACCTCGACGATGTAATCGCGCAGGGATATCCGGTCGAAGGGGCGATCGCTGCTGGCCGAGGCCCGTTCGGAGGGATGCGCGAAGGCCAACCTGATCTCGTCGCTCATGGATGGCCCTCCCCGCGTTCGCTCATGCCCCCGATACCCAGACCGAGGCGCGCGGGCAAGCGGTCGTCAGTTCGACGCGCTGCGGGTCGACTGCTTGTAGAAGTGATGCGACCCGATGGTGGCCATGCGCGGGAAACGCTGCGCCCAGGACGGGCTGACGGCCTTGGTGTGATAATGGGTCGAGCCTTGCGTCAGCGTGCGGGGCGACCCTTCGACCAGAAGCTGCGCCACCTTGCCGACCCGCGCATAGGCCGCACGGTTGCCGATCGCGTCCGAATGGCCGTCGCAGGTCCAGGTGAACTGGCAGGCATACTTACGCCCGGTTCCCTGATGGACGACACCGCAGACGCTGTTGGGGTAGCTGCCCGAATCGACGCGGTTCATGATGACCTCGCCCACGGCGAAGATGCCCTGCAGGGCCTCGCCGCGCGCCTCGTGATAGAGCGCCTGCGCCAGGCATTCCCACTCGGACCCGCCGCGCGGCGCGGACATCGTGGAAATGAAGGCCTCGGTCATCATGTCGTCGCCCTCGCCCACCGAAACGGGGTTGGTGCGGGCCGAGGCAGGAAGGGCCGTCAACGTCGACAGACGCGAGTCGGGAACAATATCGAGCGCCTGACGTTCCTGTCCCAGAAGCGCGCCCAGGCGGGCGGCCAATACACCGTCGGCAGAAGCCGGAAGGGCGAAGGTCGCTGCGGCTGCGAAGGCGGTCACGAGGCTAAGAAGTCGACGCGTCATTGATCTCTCCTGCAAGGGGCGCGAAGGCGCTGGACGAGCGGGTGCCTACGACACGCTTACCTGCCCGTAAACCAACGCCGACATCACAGGTCGCATTTCGGCATATTTTTGCTTCGAGGAAAAAATTCCGTATCGGATCAGCGACTTATGACCGGCGCCTTTGGTCGCGGTTCACCGCGGGCCCGGTCGTCGAGCGTCAGTTGCGCCGCCGTCAGACGCGCCACGGGCACCCGGAACGGCGAGCAGGAGACGTAATCGATTCCCTGCGCGCGACAGAACGCGATGGCGGCACGCGTGCCGCCGTGCTCTCCGCAGATCGACAGCGTGATGTCGGGCTGCGTCGCACGACCCCGGGCCGCACCGATGGACAAAAGCTCTCCCACCCCGTCGAGGTCGAGGGTATGGAACGGATCCTCCGGGTAGACGCCCTGCTGGACGTAGGACGACATGAAGCGCCCGGCATCGTCACGGCTGAGCCCGTAGGTCATCTGCGTCAGATCGTTCGTCCCGAAGGACAGGAAATCCGCCACCTCGGCGATGTCCCCGGCCCGCAGCGCGGCGCGCGGGGTCTCGACCATGACACCAAGCTCGAAGTCGAAGTCGCAGCCCGTCCGCGTGCGCACCTCCGAGGCGATGCGCTCCACGCCGATGCGGATCAGTTCGACCTCGCGCTTGGCGCTGATCAGCGGGATCATGATCTCCGGCCGGATCTTCCGTCCCTCCTGCGCGCATTGCGCCACCGCCTCGAAGATCGCGCGGATCTGCATCTCGTAGATCTCGGGCACCGCGATCCCCTGCCGCACGCCGCGCATCCCCAGCATCGGATTGTATTCGCTCAAGGATTGCATCCGGTCGATGACGGTCGACAAGGGCAGCGCCAGCTGCTCGGCCAGGTCGCGCTGGCCGGGCCGGTCGAAGGGCAGGAATTCGTGCAACGGCATGTCGAACAGCCGGATCATCACGGGGCGCCCCGCCATGATCGCGAACAGCGCCGCGAAATCGGCCCGTTGGATGGGCAGCAGGCGATCCAGCACGGCGCGCCGGTCGTCCGCCGTCTCGGCGAAGATCATCTCGCGCATGACGCCGATCCGGTCGTCGTCGAAGAACATGTGCTCCGTCCGGCACAGACCGATGCCTTCCGCCTCGAAGTTGCGCGCGGTCTGCGCGTCGTTCGGCGTATCGGCATTGGCCCGCACGCCGATGTCGCGCGCGTCGTCCGCCCAGGCCAGCAGCGTGCGGAACGAATCGTCCAGCGCCGCCTCCAGCATCGGGGGTGCACCGGCCAGCACCGTGCCGGTGGTACCGTCGACCGTGATCGTGTCACCCACCTGGAACCTGCGCCCGCCCGGGGCCGTGATCGTGCCCGTCTTGCGGTCGATCGCAAGATCGGAGGCGCCCACCACGCAAGGCACGCCAAGGCCCCGCCCGATGACCGCGGCATGGCTGGTGACCCCCCCGCGCATGGTCAGAACCGCCTGTGCCGCATGCATGCCGCGGATATCCTCGGGCGAGGTTTCGCGGCGCACCAGCACGCAAGGCTCGCCCCGCGCGGCGCTGGCCTGCGCTTCGCCGGCGGTCAGCACGATCCGTCCCGTCGCCGCCCCCGGAGAGGCGGGTATCCCGCGCACGATCAGATCGCGCGGGGCCGCCGGGTCGATCTGGCGGTGCAGCAGTTCCGACAGGCTGGAGGGCGGCACCCGCATCACCGCCTCGTCGTGCGGGATGATCCCGTCGTTCGCAAGATCCACCGCCACCCGCACCAGCGCCCGGCTGGACCGCGGCACCCGCACCGCGTCGAGGATATGCAGCTGGCTGTCCTCCACGGTGAACTCGATCTGCATCTCCTCGCGCAGACGCCTGCGGCTGATCTCTCCGAAGGCTTGCAACCGCGAGAAGACCTCCGGTGCGAGGTCTTCCAGCGCGCGCCCCCGTGCATCCTGGGTCAGGTAGATCGCCCCTTCCTGCGTCAGCGCCTCCCGGCCCTGGCTTTGCGCGCTGTAGCGCCCCGTGACCTGCGCAAGACCGGTGGCGGGGTCGATGAACTGGATGACGCCGCTGCCGCTGATCCCGGGCCCCACGCCCAGCGCCAGCTCCTGCACCACGAGGCCCAGACCCGCATCCGCAGGCGCCCCCTTGGCCTCGCGCAGCAGCCGCGCCGTGGTGCCGTCCCAGGCCCGCGCCATGGAGCGCAGGACCTCGGCCAGTTGCACGCGCACGTCTTGCGGAAAGGGTTCCTCGGCCTCCGTCTCGTAGGTCCGCAGCGCCGCGGCCAGCGCGTCGGTGCGGCTGAGGTTGGGGAAATCGAACACCTCGGGGTCCAGTCGCGCGACATGGACCGCGTATCTTTGCACGAACCGAAGGTAGAGGTAGGTCGCCGCCTCCTCCCCCACCCGGGCGCAGAGCTTGGGAAAGCAGGCGTCGTTCATGCCGATGTTCAGGATCGCCCCCGGGCCGCCCCAGTCCGGATCCTGGCTGGAGGGGCGCACCGACAACAGCGGGCAATCGCCGAAGGGTGCGAGGATCGCGTCGAGGTCCGGCAACTTGCCCTTGGCGCAGTCCAGCACCGCGTCGAAGGAGAGCGCCACGGTCGTCGGCACCGGCATGTCCAGCCGGATCAGCCGCTGCAGGCACTTCGCCCGGCCGCCGTAGACCTCCGCCGTCATCGCGGCGGTCGGCGTGATCAGCGTCACCGGGTCGAACTGGGTCATTTGCTGCACTGCGGCATCCTCCGTCCCCGCACCATATGGGGTCGGTGGATCGCCTGTAAACCTTGCCGTCGGGTTGACCTAACCGTCGAGCCGCGTCAGATCCGCCACCGACAGGCAGATCGTGCGGATCCGGCTCAGCAGGTTCAGCCGGTTGCGCCGCACCACGGTGCTCTCGGCATTGACCTGGACGTCCGTGAAGAACCGGTCGATCGGCCCGCGCAATTCGGCCATGGCGGTCATCGCGGTGCCGAAGTCCTGCTCTGCCATCGCCGGGTCGATCTCCGCCTGCGCCGCGTCCAGCGCGTCGAACAGCGCCACCTCGGCCCCCTCTTCCGCGAACTTGCGATCCGCCCCGAAGGAATACTCGACCCCGTCCTTCTCCTCGGCCTGCGTGAGAATGTTATTCGCCCGCTTGAACCCCTGGATGAGGTTCTCACCATCGTCCGTCTCCAACGTCGCTTGCAAGGCCTTCGCCCGCCGTACGAGAAGCGCCAGATCGTCGTTCCCCGGCATGGCGATGCACGCGTCGATCACGTCGTGCCGGATGCCCTGATCCCGGAGATAGACCTTGAGGCGGTCGTGGAAGAACGTCAGCAGACTTTCGGCTCGGACTGAGAAAACTTGTTTCTCGACGTCTCCGCTAGTGAGTTCGGTAACTTTCGGCTCTTCCTCGAACCAATTTCCACGACCCTCATTTAGCAGCCACCAAAATGAAGAATGAAAATATTCATTCAATGAGAGCTTCAGATCATTCTCCAGCACCAACCGAATGACCCCCAACGCCGCACGCCGCAGCGCGAAGGGGTCCTTCGACCCGGTCGGCTTCTCGTCGATCGCCCAGAACCCGGTCAGCGTGTCCAGCTTGTCCGCCAGCGCCACGGTCACCGAGACCGGCGAGGTGGGCACCGCATCCGACGGCCCGAGCGGCTGGTAATGCTCTTGCGCTGCGGCGGCGACGGCATCTGACTTGCCCGCCTCGGCGGCGTAATAGCGCCCCATAAGCCCCTGCAATTCGGGGAATTCATAGACCATTTCCGAGGACAGATCCGCCTTCGCCAACCGCGCGGCCTCTTCCGCCTCAATCGCATCGGCCCCCGTGACCGGGGCCAGCTCGCGCGCCAGCGCCGCGATCCGCTCGATGCGATCCCGCTGCGACCCCAGCTTGTTGTGGAACGTCACCTCCGAAAGGCTCTCCAGCCACGGCCCCATCCCTTCGCGGGCCACGCGCAGGTCGTTGTCCCAGAAGAACTTCGCATCCGCCAAGCGCGCCGACAGCACCTTCTGGTTGCCCCCCAGGATCGTCGCCCCGTCGTCCGCCGTCTCGATATTGGCGACCGTGACGAACCGCTCGATCCGCCCGGTCTTGGGATTGCGGACCGAGAAGAACTTCTGGTGCTCCTTCATGGAGGTCTGCAGCACCTCCGGCGGCAGGTCGAGGAACTGGTTGTCGATCCGGCCCAGCAGCACGACGGGCCATTCCACCAGACCCGCGACCTCGGCCAGAAGCCCCCGGTCCTCGACCACCTCGAGGCCCAGCGCGAAGGCCTGGTTGGTGGCCTCGTTCCAGATCATGTCGGCCCGCTCCTCGGCGCGCAGCATCACCTTCGCGCGCTTCAGCTTCGCCTCGTAATCCTCGAAGGAGTTTACCGAAAAAGCGTCCGGCGCCATGAAGCGATGGCCGCGCGTCTCGCGGCCCGCCGCGATCCCGTCGACCTCCAGCGGCACGGTGCGCGCGCCTTCCTCGTCGGTCAGCAGGCAAAGGATCGAATGCAGCGGCCGCACCCAGCGCAAGGACCCCGCGCCCCAGCGCATCGACTTGGGCCAGGGGAAGTTGCGGATGGTCGCCTCCAGCACCTCGGCCACGATCTCTTCCGCGGTGCGCCCGGGGCGCTCGATCACCGCGAAATAGACCTGGCCCTTCTTGTCGTCGCGCACCTCCAATGCCGAGACCTCGACCCCCGCGCCCCGCGCGAAGCCTTCGACCGCCTTGTCGGGCGCGCCCACCTTCGGGCCTTTGCGTTCCTCGCGCACGGCGCGGCTTTCGGCGGTCAGATCCTCCACCGACAGCGCCAGCCGTCGCGGCGTCGAGAAGGCTGCGGCGGAGGCATAGGTCAGCCCTGCCTCCACCAGCCCGTCGGTCACGCGCTTCTTGAGGTCCGCACAGGCCTGCGCCTGCATCCGGGCCGGAATCTCTTCCGAGAACAGTTCGATCAGCAAATCGGGCATCAGCGCAGGCTTTCGGGTGGGGGCGGGCAGGTGTCAGGGGCGGGATTGCCGTCGAAGACGACCTCTCCGCAGTCGTTGATCTGGTGCCAGGCGTAGGCGCGTCCGTCGTCGTAGACCGCGACGATCCGGTCGATGCCGTATTCGACGTTCTTCTGGCCGAGGAACCCGATCGCCGTCCCGTTTTCGAGGTCCGCGCCGATCCGGGCCGCGTCGAAGCAGTCGAACCAGCCCGGTCCCACACGCGGCTCCGCCTCGTCGGCGATCTCATAGGTTTCGGTCATCATCGCCAGGCTCACCGGCATCTCGTAGCAGGCGCGGTAGCGCAGCGGGCTGCTGTCCGCGTCGATGCCCATGAAGTTCTCGAAGGCCAGCGGCTCCGCCTCTCCGGACACGACCGAGACGAATTGCACATCCGCAAGCTCCGCCGGGACCTCTTCGTAGTAGGCGTAGGTCTGCAGGTAGTAGAGGCCGATGCCTGCGATCAATGCGAGTAGCAAGGTGGCTCCTATCAGGATGCGGATCATCATGCGGGGCTGTGGCCCCCGGCGGCGGTGCGCAAAAAGGCATCCGCGCAGGCCTTGGACAGGGCGCGCACCCGGCCGATGTAGGCCTGCCGCTCGGTGACAGAGATCACGCCCCGCGCGTCGAGCAGGTTGAACAGGTGGCTGGCCTTGATCGCCTGGTCGTAGGCGGGATGGGCCATCACGATATGCCGGTCCGTCTTGGGGTCGGTGTCGACCTGGTCGAGGATTCGGGCGCATTCCGCTTCCGCGTCCTTGAAGTGCTGCAGAAGCGTGTCGGTATCGGCCACGTCGAAGTTCCAGCGCGCGTATTCCTGCTCGGTCTGGCGGAAGACGTCGCCGTAGGTCAGCGCAATGGGTGCATCCGGATCGTTGAAGGGCATGTCCATGACGTGATCGACGCCCAGGACGTACATCGCCAGACGCTCCAGCCCGTATGTCAGCTCGCCGCTGACGGGGCGGCAGTCATGGCCGCCGACCTGCTGGAAGTAGGTGAACTGGCTGACCTCCATGCCATCGCACCAGACCTCCCAGCCCAGGCCCCAGGCGCCCAGCGTGGGGCTTTCCCAGTCGTCCTCGACGAAGCGGATGTCGTGGAGCGCCGCGTCGATCCCGATCGCGCGCAAGGAGCCGAGGTAGAGCTCCTGCAGGTCGGGCGGGCTGGGTTTGATGATGACCTGGTACTGGTAGTAATGCTGCAGCCGGTTCGGGTTCTCGCCGTAGCGCCCGTCGGTGGGCCGGCGCGATGGCTGGACGTAGGCCGCGGCCCAGGGGTTCGGGCCCAGCGCACGCAAGGTCGTGGCCGGATGGAAGGTGCCCGCGCCCACTTCCATGTCGTAGGGCTGCATCATCGCGCAGCCCTGCTCGGCCCAATAGCCCTGAAGCGCCAGGATGATCTGCTGGAAACTGCGCGGTTTGCCTGTCATGGGACCCTCTGGATTTCGCCCGTCAGGCAATAGGCGGCTGCGCGCACAGGGTCAATCGGGTCACAACCCGTGTCCTTTGGCCCGATCACACGCCGATTTGTGCTGCACGGGCGAAGCGAACTGCTAGACCCCTTGAAAGCCTCAAAGGCCGTTCACCAGGGATCCTTGTTCGATGACACGTACCACCCGTTCGCTCGCTCTGAGCCTGTCGCTTTCTGCCGGGCCCGCGCTCGCCCAGGAGGCCACCTGGATCCAGCTCGAAGCGCAACCCAGCGTCGAGGCCGCCATCACCCGCGCCCAGGTCTACGACCGCAGCCAGGACGATATCGCCGGTTTCTCCACCGGTGGGCGCTGGAACGCTGTGGTCGTGGGCCCGTTCTCCAGCCGGGCCGAGGCGGATGCCGCCCTGCGCGCCCTGCGCCAGTCCGGTGTCGCGCCGGGGGACGCCTTCCTGACCGACGGCGTCCGGTTCGACACCCAGATCTACCCCGATGCCGACGCCCGGGCCGCGGACGACGGCGCCACCGGCGCGACCCCCGTCTCCGAGCTTGACGCCGCCCCGCCCGAGGGCGACAGCCCCGCGCGCGTCACCATCGACACGCCCGCGGAGCTACCGGACGAAACCGTGCAGGAGGCCCGCGTCTCCGAACAGGCGCTGAGCGGCGAGGACAAGCGCGCCTTGCAGACGGCGCTCAGGTGGGCCGGGGTCTATGACGCGGGGATCGACGGCGCCTTCGGGCGCGGCACCCGTGCCGCGATGGAGGCCTGGCAGCTGCAGCAAGGGATGGAGCCCACCGGCGTGCTGACCACTCGCCAGCGCACCGCGCTGATCGAGGCCTACAACGCGGTGCTCGACGGCATGAACCTGCAACGCGTGCGCGACAGCGCCGCCGGGATCGAGATGCTTATTCCCACCGGGGCCGTGGAGTTCGTCGAATACGAACCGCCCTTCGCCCGCTTCGGTCCGCGTGGCGACGACCTCGAGGCGCAGATCCTGCTGATCAGCCAGGAGGGCGACCAGAACCGGCTTTTCGGCCTCTACGAGATCCTGCAGACCCTCGCCATCGTGCCCACCGAAGGCGAGCGGTCGCGCCGCGACGACGGGTTCACCATCACCGGCAGCAACGACCGTTACGAAACCTTCGTGACCGCCGCGCTGGAGGACGGCCAAATCAAGGGCTTCGCGCTGGTCTGGCCCGCGAACGACAGCGCCCGGTTCGCCCGCATCCGCGAGGAGATGCAGGCCAGCTTCACCCCCGTCGAAGGGGTGCTCGACCCCGCCCTCGCCCGCCCGGGAGAGGACCAGGCCGTCGACCTCGTGGCAGGCCTGCAGGTGCGCCAGCCGCAAGCCACCAACGCGGGCTTCTACATCGACGGCACGGGCTCGGTCCTGACCGCGCTCGCCGCGCTGGGATCCTGCGAGGAGATCACCCTCGACGGCGACACCGTCGCCACGATCCGCGCCCGGGACGAGGCGCTGGGCCTCGCGGTGCTGACCCCTGACGCCGAACTGGCCCCCCTGTCGCACGCCACCTTCCAGACCCAGGTGCCGCGCCTGCAATCAGAGATCGCGGTCGCGGGCTATCCTTACGGCGGGGTGCTGCCCGCGCCCACGCTGACCTTCGGGCGGCTTGCGGACATCCGCGGGCTGGAGGGCGAGGAGACCCTCAAGCGGCTGTCGCTGCCCGCCCGCCCCGGCGACGCGGGCGGCCCGGTCTACGACAACTCCGGCTCGGTGCTGGGGATGCTTCTGCCGCGCGCGGCGGATGCGGCCCAGGTCCTGCCGCAGGACGTCAGCTTCGCGGTCGACACCGAAAGCATCCTCGCCTTCCTGGCGGCCACGGGGATCGAGACCGCGACGACCGACACCCTCGCCTTCATGCCGCCGGAAGAAATCACGCTTCTCGCCGCCGACAGCACCGTCCTGGTCAGCTGCTGGTAGCCAAGGCGCCGCGCGCGGCGTCCGGCCCGGGCGCCGCCCGCGCGGGAGTGCGGGTCAGGCGCGCCAGAACCGGCGGCTGAGCAGCACCAGCACGACGATGATCTCCAGCCGGCCGATGAACATCGCGGTGGTCAACAGCCACTTGGCCGCCGGGTTCAGGCCCGCGAAACTGCCGGCAGGCCCGATCTCGGCGCCGAGGCCGGGGCCCACGTTGGCCAGCGCCGTCGCCGCCCCCGAAACGGAGGTGATGAAGTCCAACCCCGTCAGCCCCAGCAGGACCGAGAACAGCCCCAGCAGCAAGATGAACGCCACGAAGAACGCCATGACCGAGTTCATGACATCCTCTCCCACGGGCTTGCCGTCATAGCGCGGCACGAAGATCGCGTGGGGGCTGTGGATCTGCCGGATCTGCGTCTTGATCGAGGCGAAGAGCAGTTGGTAGCGGAACACCTTGATCGAACAGGCCGTCGAGCCCGCGCAACCGCCGATCAGCCCGATGAAGAAGAACATCACCACGGGCAAGGTCCCCCAGCGCATGTAATCCGCGCTGGCGTAGCCGGTCCCGGTGATGATCGAGGTCACGTTGAAGAGCGCCTCGCGGAAGGCAATTTCCGAGGCCGTCCCCTCGCGGTTCCAGACCCAGATCGTGATGACGCTCACGCAGACCGCGATGATGATCGCGAAGGTACGGATCTGGCTGTCGGTGAAAAGCGGCCGGTGCGCGCCGCCCAGCAACTGGACGTAGCGCACGAAGGGCAGGGCCGCCGCGAACATGAAGAACACCGCGACGTAGTGGATCGCCCCGCCGTAGGCCCCGAAGGAGGCGTCGCTGTTGGCCATGCCGCCGGTGGACACCGTGGTCATCGCATGGGTCGCGGCATCCAGCGGCGGCATCCCCAGCGCGTAGTAGATGATCCCGCAGGACAGCGTGATCGAGGCGTAGAGGCCCGAGATCCCCGAGGCGATCTGACCCGCCCGGGGCAGGATCTTGCCCATCGTATCGAAGGCCTCCGAGCGGAAGATCTGCATGCCGCCGACCTTCAGCTCCGGCAGGAACACCATCGCCACCACGATGATCCCGATGCCGCCCAGCCACTGCAGGATCCCGCGCCACAGCTTCAGGCCCGCGGGGAGCGCCTCGATGTTGCCCAGCACCGTGGCACCGGTGGTGGTCAGACCCGACATCGCCTCGAACAGCGCATCGGTGGGGCTGGACTGGGTTGCGCCGATCACGAAGGGGATCGCGCCGAAGGCTGGCAGGGTCAGCCAGACGAGAGAGGTGAGCAGAAACGTCTGCCGCAAGGTCAAGCCCGCCGAAACGCCGTTCTGGCAGGCCCCCGCCATCAACCCGCCGGTCAGCAGGCAGACGATCGCGGATTCCGCGAAGACGGGCCAATGCCCGTTGTCCGCGATCAGGTCCGCCGCCAGCGGGAACAGCATCGCCACGCCCAGCGTGGCGACGAGCAATCCGATCACGTATCCGACGGGGCGCAGGTCGATCATCGCAATGTCGTGGCGTCGGACCCCGGTCCTGTCAAGGCCCGCCCCCGCGCCGGTAATCGTGCCGCGCGGATGCGCGGTAACGGCGGTGCGGCAGGGCCTTCGATCGACCAACCCACGGGGATGCGCGGCGCGAAAGGGGGCTCCGCCCCCGTCGCGTGCCGCGCATCCCCCGGAGTACTTGGTGAAAAAGCGAGGATCAGGCCCCGTGGGCCAAGGTGGCGAAGGTGCGCGGGTCGAGCGAGACGGCCGCGAAGGTCGGCCCCTCGGTCAGGACCGAGACCGCGTCATGGCTGTGCAGGCTTTCCTGATGGCTGGCCATGACCCGGAAGTCTCCGATGCGGGGATCGGCGCGCAGCTGTTCGGTGAAGAGGCGCGCGGCGTCCTCGACGAAGATCGGGTTCGCGGCGTTGAGTTCGGCGAAGGCCTGTTCGTCCTCGCGCTTGACCATGACTTGCGTTTCCGTCGGCACGGCGGCGCGGGCCAATTCGATCAGGTCCTCGAACCACAGGACCGGCTGGTCCGGCGCGATGACCGCCGACAGGCGCGCCACGGACCGCTGGCTGTGCGGCGTGGCCAGTTGCCCCCGCGTCCGGCGCGCGTGTTCGGACAGTTCCAGCGAGCACGGGCAGGTCGAGGAATAGACGTAGTCGAGGTGCACGATCCGAAGCCGCTCACCCCCGCGGTCGACGACCTCCAGCGCGATATCGTAATACTGGTAGCCCGCCAGCCCCGAGCGCAGGCTCTCGACCTTCATCGGGTAGGACAGGCGCATCTGCAGCCGCGCGTCCACGCTGTCCAGATCGCCGAGGTAGCTGTCCAGCGTGCGCGCCATCACGTCGAAGCTGAAGGTCTCCTCGGCGTAGTCGTAGAAGGTGCGCATGATGCGGCTCATGTTGATGCCCTTCTTCTCGGCCTCAAGGCTCACGGTGCCCGTGACGGAGGTTTCCAGCGTCCGCTCGCCCCCCGCCCGCGCGAGGTAGCGGATCGGCAGCCGGAAGTTCGAGATGCCCACGTGCTGGATCGCCGTGCGGGCGCCGCGGATCAGGCTGGTGGGGCCGTTCTGCAGATCGGGCAGACCCGCACGATAGGCCGCGTCGATCTTGAAATCCTCCGGGTAGGCATGTGCCAGCACCGGGTAGTCGGAGGCACGCGGCGCCTCCACCAGGTCCGCCAGCTCCGGGTCGAGCGGGATCGCCTCGCCGGGGGCCGCCCGCGCAGCCCAGTCGCGCAGAAGCTGCAAGGCTTCCTCGGCCTGCGCCCGGGTCGGTCCGGGCGCGTCGCGTGTGATCTTGTTCATGGCCGTCCCCCGCCCTTCGTCCACCCCATTAGATAGGAATTCACGCCCCGACGCCAAGACACCAAACCAGGTTCAGGTCCCGATCGCGTCGAGCGCCGCCGAAAGGTCGGCGATCAGATCGTCCGCATCCTCCAACCCCACCGACAGGCGGATCAGCCCGTCCGAGATGCCCAGGGTATCCTTCTGCTCCTGCGGCAGGCGTTGGTGGGTCGTCGTCGCGGGATGGGTGGCGATCGACTTGGCGTCCGCGAAGTTGTTGGAAATCGTGAACAGTTCGAGTGCATTGAGCATCTGGAAACACGGCCCCTTGCCGCCCTTCACCTCGAAAGCGAGCACCGTCCCGCCCGAAGACGCCTGCCGCTGTGCCAGCGCCTGCTGGGGGTGGTCGGGATGGGTGGGATAGCGCATCTTTCCCACATGCCGGTGGTCCGCCAGGAAGGCCGCGATCCGCTCGGCGCTGGCCGCCTGCGCGCGCACGCGCAGATCCAGCGTCTCGAGACCCTTGAGGTGCGTCCAGGCGGTAAACGGGTTCATCGCCCCGCCGGTGTGCTTCATGTAGGTCTCGACCGGGCCGCGGATCAGCTCGCGCGACCCGCAGATCGCCCCGCCCAGCATCCGCCCCTGCCCGTCCACGTGCTTCGTGGTCGAGACGATGGCGATATCGACCCCGGCCTCGGCCGCGCAGGAAAAGACCGGTGTCGCCATCGCGTCGTCCGCAAGCACCAGAGCGCCCTTGGCATGGGCCATCTCCACCACGGCGGCCATGTCCACCACTTCCAGCGTGGGGTTCGAGATGCTCTCGAAGAACACCAACCGGGTGTCGTCGCGGATCGCCGCGGCCCAGGCGTCCAGATCCGTGCCGTCGATCAGCGTGATCTCCACCCCGAACCGGCCCAGGACCTCTTCGAGCACGTAAAGACAGGACCCGAAGAGCGCCCGCGCCGCCACCACGTGATCGCCCGCCTTCAAGAGCGCCGTCAGCGCGCCATTCACCGCCGCCATGCCGGAGGTGCAGGCAAAGCAGTCCTCGTAGCCCATCGCCGCGGCCATCCGGTCCTCGAACATCCGCACCGTGGGATTGCCGTAGCGGGCATAGATGAACTCGTCGGGGCCCGCGCCCTCGAAGCGCGCCTGGGCGGCTTCGGCGGTGGGATAGACGAAGCCCTGCGTCAGGAACATCGCCTCGCTCACCTCTCCCCAGCCCGACCGCCGGGTGCCGTGGTGGATCGCTTGCGTGCGCTTGGAATATGTCGTCATGTCAGGCCCCTTCCGGGCAAAGAAAAACCCCGACGCCGCAGGCATCGGGGCTGGCCCCTCACCCTTTTAGCGGCATGTTTAACGTGGTCCGCAATCCGGCATCAAATCCCCACGCAGCCCCGGTTACGCCCCCGTCGACCGCGCGTCAAGCATCCCCGCTTGCCCCCCGGGGCGCACCGGCGCATCTTCATCTGGCCCAAATAAACTCCCGCCGGAGGCGTCCTCCCTCCGCAGCACGCGAAGGATCCCGATCATGCAAGACCCCATCGCGCTTTACTACTGGCCCACGCCCAACGGCTGGAAGATCTCGATCGCACTCGAGGAGTTCACCCTGCCCTACACCACGCATCTCGTCGACATCACCGCGGGCGATCAGCACGGGGCGGCGTTCCGCGCGGTCAGCCCGAACGGGCGCATTCCGGCGATCACCGATCCAGATGGTCCCGACGGCGCCCCCATCTCGATCTTCGAATCGGGCGCGATCCTGCAATACCTGGCCCGCAAGACCGGCCGGTTCGGCGGCGCGAACGAACGCGCACGCATCGCCGTCGACCAATGGCTCATGTGGCAGATGGGGGGCCTCGGCCCGATGGCGGGCCAGGCGCACCATTTCCTGAAATTCGCTCCGAACAAGGGGCACGAGATCCCCTACGCCCAGGACCGCTACCGCTCCGAGGTCGCCCGGCTCTACACCGTGATGGACACTCAACTGGCGCAGACCCGCTACCTCGCGGGGCCGGACTATACCATCGCCGACATGGCCTGCTGGGGCTGGGCCTCGCTTTGGGAAGGCCAGCAGCAAACCCTGGACGACAAGCCGCACTTCTCCCGCTGGCTGGAAGAGGTCGGTGCCCGTCCGGCGGTCCGTGCCGGCCAGGCGCTGCACCTCGACCTGCGGCCGTCGTAACCGGGGCTTTACCCGACCCCGTTAAGCCCACGCGGAACACACTGCGGGGTCCGCCCATGAACGAACGATTTCGGCCCAGACGATCTCCGACGGACTACCCGGTCAAGGTCCACCGCGGCATTGGCGTCCAGCAGGGGATCATTCAGGACGTGAACCCGAACGGTGCACGTCTTGCGGGGCTCACCGGCCTCGGGCGCTCCGACGCGGTCACGGTCGAGGTATTGAGCCTTCGCTTCCGCGCCACCGTGCGCTGGTGTCGCGGCGACCGGGCGGGGCTGAGCTTTCCCGTGCCCCTGCCCCCACGCATCGTCGAGACCATCCGGCGGTCCACCGGCAGCCCCCGTGCGGGGCGCCACAGCTCCACCGGTCTGCAGGAACTGCGATGACAGAGCTTCAGGTCGCGGCGTCGTCGTCCTTGATCATGTAGGGCTCCAGCGCGGTGATCTGCCACACGAGGAAGACCATCATCAAAGCGGGAAAGCCGAAGGTTTCCACCTTGACCCAGAGGTCGGTGGACTGAGTCCGCCACAGGACCTCGTTGAACACCGCGAGGAAGACGAAGAAGGCCGCGATCCGGCGCGTCAGCCGCATCCAGCCCTCGTGGCGCATCGGAATGAGCTCTCCCATCACCCACTCCAGGTAGGATCGCCCGCGCCATAGCCCCAGCCCCAGGATCGCCGCAAGGCAGCCGTAGACGATGGAGGTCTTCATCTTGAAGAACCGCTCGTCGTTGAACCAGGCCGTCAGCCCGCCGAAGAAGATCACCATGAAGGCGGTGAAGACCTGGATCCGGCTCAGCTTGCCGGTGAGCGCCCAGAGGATGCCCATCGCCACCAGCAGCACCGGCACGAAGATCAGGGTCGCCACGATGAACCCCGAATACTCGGTCCCGCCGATCAAGAACTGGCGTTCGTCGATGCGGGTGTAGACGATGAAGAAGATCACCGTCGGACCAAGGTCCAGCACCTGCTTGAGTACACCGTTGATCTTGCGTTCCGCCATATCGTCTCTCCTGAAGCCTTGTTTGGCGCCGTGCGCCTAGTCCCGGTCCAGCCCCACCAGCGCCGCGGCGAAATCCTGCGGGTCGAAGGCGTCCAGATCGTCGATCTGCTCGCCCACGCCGATGGCGTGGATCGGCATGCCGAACTTGTCCGCCAGCGCCACCAGCACGCCGCCCTTGGCGGTCCCGTCGAGCTTGGTCATCACCAGGCCCGAGACATCGGCGAGCTCCTGGAACACCTTCACCTGTTGCAGCGCGTTCTGCCCCGTCGTCGCGTCCAGCACCAGCAGCGTGTTGTGCGGCGCGTCGGGGTCCTTCTTGCGGATCACGCGGACGATCTTGGACAGCTCCTCCATCAGGTCGGCGCGGTTCTGCAACCGTCCCGCCGTGTCGATCATCAACAGGTCCGCCCCGTCGGCCTGCGCCTTGGTCATCGCGTCCCAGGCAAGCGACGCGGGGTCAGAGCCATGGGCCGCCGTCATCACTGGCACGCCCGCACGCTCGCCCCAAACCTGCAGCTGTTCGACCGCCGCGGCCCGGAAGGTGTCGCCCGCGGCGATCACCACGGACTTTCCGGCGGCCCGGAACTGGCTGGCGAGCTTGCCGATGGTCGTGGTCTTGCCCGACCCGTTCACGCCGACCACCAGCACCACCTGCGGGCGGTGCGCGTAAAGCGGCATGGGGCGGGCGACCGGTTCCATGATGCGGGCCACCTCGTCGGCCAGCAACTGCTTGATCTCCTGCGTGGAAACGCGCCGCCCAAGCCGTCCTTCGGCCATGTTCGCGGTGACGCGCAGGGCGGTATCCACGCCCATGTCGGCGGCGATCAGCACCTCTTCGAGCTGCTCCACCATCTCGTCGTCGAGCACCCGGCGCACGACGGGTGCAGCGGCCTGCGGCTTGCGGAACAGCCCGCCCAGCAGGCCGGACGGCCTGGCGGGCTCCCCGGCCGAAGCGGGCACCTCCAACGGCACCGGATCGCGCGGAGCGCTGTCGCGCGGTGCCGTCTCGCGCGCCGACGCCGGCGGCGCGGGGGGGGCGGAGGGCGGCGGCGTCTCTGACGCGGCGGGCGGCGCGGCGGGCGCTTCGGTTGCGGCAGGCGTCTCGTCGGGGGCGGGCGTCGAGGGGATCGGCGCCGGAGAAGCCTGCGGCGGGCGCTCCGGCGCGGGCCGCGGGTGCGGGACCTCCTCGACCGGCGCGGGCGCCTCGACCGGTTCTTCCGTGCCGCCATCCTGCACCACGGCGTCCAGCCCTTCGTCGATCTTCGAGGATGACCGGAACATCCGGTCCTTCAGTTTCTTGAAAAATGCCATCGCGTCCGACCTGACCTGCAGTTCCCCCCTAGCTAGTCGCAACCCCGGTCAAAGAAAAGGGAGCCGCGCGCCGGGGCGGTTGACGCCTGGCGTCCCAGCCCCTCTAACTCGGCCATGCTGCGCCTGATCGCCTTCCTTCTGCTGCTCGCCGGACCTGCCGCCGCACAGACCCCGATCGGGGCCGAGGACGGGCCCCATCGCCAGTGCAGCAGCGGGCGTTTCGGTCCGGTCCAGTGCATCCGCGCGGCGCATTTCGCCTACGACACCTGCCAGGCGATCCAGGTCTTCGCGGATCAGGGCGCCCTTCCCCGCGGCTTCTTCGCCCGGCTGATCTGGCAGGAAAGCCGGTTCGATCCCAACGCGCTGTCGCCCGCCGACGCCCGCGGCATCGCGCAGTTCATCGATTCCACCGCCCAGCTGCGCGGGCTGCGCGACAGCCTGAACCCCGCCGAAGCGCTCGAATTCTCCGCTCAGTACCTGGCCGAGATGACGCGGAAATACGGCAACGTCGGCCTTGCCGCCGTGGGCTACAACGGCGGCGAGCGCCGGGCCGAGGGGCTGATCGCCCGCACCGGCGGCCTGATGCCCGAGACCATCGACTACGTCCAGATCATCACCGGCCTCACCGCCGAGACCTGGCGCGACGCCCCGCCGGAGGACCACGACTTCCAACTGCAAGGCGACATGCCCTTCATGGAGGCCTGCCTCGACCTCGCACAGAACCGCCGTTTCACCGCCTATCCGCCGCCCAAGCAGGTCGTGAAGCCCTGGGGCGCGCAACTGGCCTTCGGGCGCAGCCCGGCGCAGGCGCGGGCCTCCTACGACCGGCGCACGCGGGCCTGCGGTTTCGACCGGGGCGCGGCACCGCTCGACATCGTCTTCGTGCGCAATCGGGTCTCGGGGCAACAAGGGTATCACATGGCGCGCGTCGGCGCGGACGACAGCCGCTCCGCCAACGCCATCTGCATAGAAGCCCGCCGCCGCGGCTGCGCCTGCGCGGTCTACGCGAACTGATCCGCAGCCCCCCGCCCCGGACCCGATCCGGTAGCCCGCGCCATTGAGCGCGCGCCCGGCCTCCCTCCGCTCAGATCTCGTCGGGGAAATGTGCCATCGTCAGCCGGATCGGGTTGGGTGCGGCCTGACCCAGCCCGCAGATCGAGGCATCGACCATGACCTGGCTCAGATCCTCCAGCAAGTCGCGGTCCCAGCGGTCGGCCTGCATCAGCTTCACCGCCTTCTCGCAGCCGACCCGGCAGGGGGTGCACTGCCCGCAGGATTCATCGGCGAAGAACTCCAGCATGTTCAGCGCCGCCGCCCGCGCGCTGTCCCGGTCCGACAGCACCACCACGGCGCCCGAGCCGATGAAGGTCCCGTGCGGCTGCAGCGTGTCGAAATCCAGCGGCACGTCGTCAAGCGACGCGGGCAGCAGCCCCGAGGACGGCCCCCCCGGCTGATAGGCCTTGAAGGCATGCCCCTCGGCCATGCCGCCCGCCGCCGCGATCACGTCGCGGATCGTAGAGCCCGCGGGCAGCAGATAGACCCCGGGCTGCGCCACCCGTCCAGAGACCGAGTAATTCCGCAAGCCGCGCCGCCCGTTCTTCTCGACCCCCGACAGCACCTCCGGCCCCTCGCGCATCACGCGGGCGACCCAGATCAGCGTCTCGACGTTGTGCACCAGCGTCGGTCGGTCGAAGACACCCTTCTGCGCCACGTAGGGCGGTCGGTGGCGCGGGATGCCACGCTTGCCTTCGATGCTTTCGATCATCGCGGATTCCTCGCCGCAGATGTAAGCCCCCGCCCCGCGGCGCAGGTCGATGTAGCCCGCCTCGACGATTCCGGCCTCGACCAGTTTCGCGATCTCGTCGCGCAAAATGCGGATCGCGGCGGGATATTCGTCGCGCATGTATAGGAACACGCGCGAGGCCTCGACCGCCCAGGCGGCGATCAGCATCCCTTCGAGAAAGAGATGCGGTGTCCGTTCCAGATACCAGCGGTCCTTGAAGGTCCCCGGCTCGCCCTCGTCGCCGTTCACGGCCATGTAGCGCGGCCCCGGCTCGGCCCGCACGAAGCCCCACTTCCGGCCCGACGGGAACCCCGCGCCGCCCAGCCCCCGAAGGCCGGACTCCGCCACCCGGGCCTGCACCGCCTCCCAGTCCCCGCTTTCGCGGCAGCGCAGCAGCGCGTCGTAGCCGCCCTGCGCGCGGTAGGCGTCGAGCGCTTCGTAAACGGGGATCTCCGCGTGGGTCTTCTCTGCCTCGACCGCCGCACGGACCTTGTCCACGGTGGCGTGGTCGACCGAGTAATGGCCCAGGTGCAGCGCGGGTGCCGTATCGCAGCGCCCCATGCAGGGTGCGCGCACCACCCGCACCCGATCGGCGGGCAGGTCGTCCTGCAGCGCCTGTTTCAGCGCCTGCGCGCCGGCCAGTTCGCACGACAGCGACTCGCAGATCCGGATCGTCAGCGCGGGCGGCGGCGTCTCCCCCTCCTTCACCACGTCGAAATGGGCGTAGAACGTGGCCACCTCGTAGACCTCCGCCTGGCTCAGGCGCATCTCGTGGGCCAGCGCGCGCAGGTGTGCGGCGGACAAACAGCCGTAGGTGTCCTGGATCAGGTGCAGATGCTCGATCAGAAGATCGGCGCGGCGCGGGCGGTCGCCCAGCAGCTCGCGCACCTCCTCCCAGGCCTGGTCCTCGATCTGGCGGCCCTTGGGGGTCTTGCGCCCCTTGCCCTTGCCACCCTTCCAGACACCCTTGTCCGCTGCCATGATGCACCTTTCGTTCGCCTGGGCGCACCCTAACCTCCTGCCCCTGCCGTCACCATGCAAAAGCGACGCATCGCGCACCGCGACAGTCCCCTGACGCGCTTTGTCGCGCCCGCGCATTCGCCCGCGACAAGCGACGCCTGCGTCTGTTACACGATCCCATGCGCGCAATGCTCCTCTTCACGTTTGCGACACTGATCCCGGTGCCGCTTCTGGCCACAGCCGCCCTTTCGGGCGGGGCCTGGATCGTGGCGGTCCTGGTCTACATGACCGGCCTGACCTACCTGCTCGACCAACTCGTGCGGATCGTCACCCCTCCTTGGGAGGGGGTGGAGTTCCCCGCCGCCGACAGCCTGTCGGTCGTGCTGGCGCTGTCGCATTTCGCCCTTCTGGGGCTGGTCGTGCGCGCCGTGGGTCACGGGGACCTCGGGCTTGCGGGATCCCTGGGACTGATCGTGGCGACGGGGCTCTACTTCGGGCAGGTCAGCAATTCCAACGCGCACGAGCTCATCCATCGCGGCGCGCGGCCGCTGCACCTTCTGGGCCGCTGGGTCTTCATCTCGATGCTCTACGGGCATCACTCCTCGGCGCATGTGCTGATCCACCACCGGGCCGTGGCGACCGAGGACGATCCCGCCACCGCGCGACTGGGCGAAGGTTTCTGGTCCTACGTGCCTCGCGCCTGGGGCGGCGCCTTCCGCGCGGGCCTGCGGGCCGAGCGTGCCAGGCTCGACCGGATCGGGCGCAGCCGCTGGCACAATCCTTATGTCCAGTATGTCGCCGGCAGCCTTGCCTTCTGCCTTGCCGCCCTCGCCCTCGGGGGACCGGCGGGCTTCGCCGCCTATCTTGCGATCGCGGCCTACGCGCAGGTGCAGCTGATGCTGTCCGACTACGTCCAGCACTACGGTTTGACCCGCAAGATCCGCGAAAGCGGCAAGCCGGAGCCGGTCGGCGCCGCGCATAGCTGGAACGCGCCGCAGTGGTTCTCGGGCGCCCTGATGCTCAACGCGCCGCGCCATTCCGACCACCACGCCCATCCCGCGCGCCCTTACCCCGAACTCACGATCGAGGACGGCGCGCCGGTTCTGCCCCGCAGCCTGCCCGCCATGGCGACGCTGGCGATGATCCCGCCGCTCTGGCGCCGGGTGATGGACAAGCGCGTCCGCGCCCTGACATGAGGCTTGCCGCCCTTCTCTTGCTCGCGGCCTTGCCCGCCCGGGCCGACCCCGTCACGGCAGAGGCTTTCGCCGCCCACGTCACGGGCCGCACGCTCGCCTTCACCGGCCCGGATGGAGAGATCTTCGGCGTCGAACGCTACGGGCCCGACCGACAGGTCCTGTGGTCCGCCACGCCCGGCACCTGCCAGACCGGCACATGGTTCGCCCGCGACGACGAGATCTGCTTTACCTACGACACCGACCCATGGCCCAAATGCTGGGACGTCGCGCTGACCGACGACGGTTTGCGCGTGACCTCGACGCTCACCGGCCTCACGCTGGTCGAGGCGCAGGACACCGCACCCCTGGTCTGCGACGACCCGCTGCTGTTATCGCGTTTCTAGAACAGACGCCCCTGGGGATCGCCCTGGATCTCGATCCGGTCGTCGCCCGCGAACTCGATCTCGACCCGTTGCGCATCGCGGACCCCGTCGGAAGAGACGACCACGCGTCCGTCCGCCCGCACCACCGCGTAGCCGCGCTTCAACGTCTCCTTGTAGCCCACCGATTCACGCACCCGGTCGAGCGCCGTCAGCCGGTCCCGCCGCCGCTCCAGATCGCGCCGTGCGAGGTCCGACAGCCGCTTCGAGAGCGACTCCAGCCGCACGCCGGACGGTCCCAGGTCGGGCAAGGGCAGACGGCGCTGCGTCAGCTCCCGCCGGGCGCTGTCCAGCCGCCGCCGCAGCGCCGGGTCCAGCCGTGCCGCCCAGCCGTCCAGCCGTCGCCGCTCCTCGAACAGGCCGCGGGACAACAGGCCCGGCTTCAGCCCCGCCTCCGCCAGGCGCACCCGCTTCTTCGACGCCGCCGCGCGCAGCGCCCCCGGCAGGCGTTCGGCCAGGAAATCCAGCCGCTGCCGTGGTCCCTGCAACAGCGCATCGGGCTGCGGCAGGACCCGGCCGAGGTCGCGCAACCGCTGCGCGCGCAGATCGAGCCCCGCCGCCACCGCCCGGCTGATCCGCGCACCGCTTTGATCCAGCATCGCGCGCAACTCGCTGCGCACCGGCACCGCGATCTCCGCCGCGGCCGTGGGCGTGGGCGCCCGCCGGTCCGAGACGAAGTCGATCAGCGTCGTGTCGGTCTCGTGCCCCACCGCGCTGATCAGCGGAATCTCGGAGGCCGCCGCCGCCCGCGCGACCACTTCCTCGTTGAACCCCCACAGATCCTCGATCGATCCGCCGCCCCGCGCCACGATCAGCAGATCGGGCCGGGGGAGCGCCCCGCCCGGCGTCATCGCGTTGAATCCGGCAATCGCCGCCGCCACCTCCGGCGCGCATTTCGCGCCCTGCACGGCGACGGGCCAGACCAGCACCTTGCGCGGGAACCGGTCCTGCAGGCGGTGCAGGATGTCGCGGATCACGGCCCCCGAGGGCGATGTGACAACGCCGATGATCTCCGGCAAATAGGGCAACGGCCGCTTGCGCTCCGCGGCAAACAGCCCCTCGGCGGCCAACGCCGCCTTGCGCTTCTCCAGCATCGCCATCAGCGCCCCGGCCCCGGCGGGGGCGATGTCCTCGATGATGATCTGGTACTTCGACTGGCCGGGGAAGGTCGTCAGCTTGCCGGTGGCTACGACTTCCATCCCCTCCTCGGGCTGCTGCGGCAGGGCCTGGGCGCGGCCTTTCCAGATGATTCCCGACAGCACCGACCGGTCGTCCTTGAGGTCCAGGTACACATGCCCCGACCGGGGCCGCGACACGCGTCCCACCTCGCCGCGCACGCGCACGTGGCCGAAGCCGCCCTCGATCGCCTTCTTCACCGCCCCCGAAATCTCGGAGACCGAGAATTCCGGCACGTTGTCCGCGCTCGCGTCCTCGAACAGATCCATGTCGATGCCTTGTGATAGACTGCGCCGCACCCTAGAACGCGCGGGACCGAAGGCCAACAGGGGGCGGCCCATGAACATCCTGATCCTCGGCTCCGGCGGGCGCGAACACGCCCTCGCCTGGGCGATCAAGCAGAACCCCAAGTGCGACCGGCTGATCGTGGCCCCCGGGAACGCCGGCATCGCGGACCTCGCCGAAACCGCGGCCCTCGATCCTTGCGACGGCGCGCAGGTGACCGCCTTCGCCGCCGACAACGCCATCGACCTCGTGGTGATCGGACCGGAGGCGCCGCTCGTCGCGGGGATCGTCGACGAGTTGCGCGCCGCCGGGTTCGCCGTCTTCGGACCCTCCGCCGCCGCGGCACGGCTGGAATCGTCCAAGGCTTTCACGAAGGCGATCTGCGACGCCTGCGATGCCCCCACCGCCGCCTACGCCCATTTCACCGATCCGCAGGCCGCAAAGGCCTACGTCCGCGACCGCCCCACCCCGATCGTCGTCAAGGCCGACGGTCTGGCCGCCGGCAAGGGCGTCGTCGTGGCCGAAACCACCGACGCGGCGCTGTCTGCCATCGACGACATGATGGGCGGCCAGTTCGGCACCGCCGGGGCCGAGGTGGTGATCGAGGATTTCCTGCGCGGCGAGGAGGCCTCCTTCTTCGTGCTCTGCGACGGAGAGACGGTCCTGCCGCTCGGCACCGCGCAGGACCACAAGCGCGTGGGCGACGGCGACACCGGCCCCAACACCGGCGGCATGGGCGCCTATTCCCCCGCCCCGGTGATGACCGACGCCGTGACCGAGGCGACCCTCGCCCGCATCGTGCGCCCCTGCGTGGCGGAGATGGCCCGCCGGGGCACGCCCTTCACCGGTGTGCTCTTCGTCGGCCTGATGATCGAGGACGGCGCCCCCAGCCTCGTGGAATTCAACGTCCGCCTCGGCGACCCCGAATGCCAGTGCCTGATGATGCGGCTGGGTGGCCAGGTGCTCGACCTGATCCAGGCCTGCGCGGAAGGCCGCCTCGACGGCCAGCAGGTGCACTGGGCCGACGACCACGCGATGACGGTGGTCATGGCCGCGAACGGCTATCCCGGCGCTTACGAGAAGGGCACCCAAATCAAGGGGTTGGAAGACCTCCCCGAGGACAGTTTCCACATGGCCTTCCACGCCGGCACCACCCGCAGCGAGGAGCACGTCCTCGCCACCGGCGGCCGCGTGCTTGCCCTCACCGCCCGGGGCGACACGCTGGCCCGGGCCCACGAGCGCGCCTACGCGTTGGTCGACGCCCTCGACTGGCCGGAGGGCTTTTGCCGCCGGGACATCGGCTGGCGCGCGCTCTGAACAGCGCGCGCCCTTCATCTGGCCAGATAAACTCCCGCCGGAGGCTCCCCCGGCCGCCGCGCGCACCACGCGCCGCCCCGAAGCGCCGGCCTCCTCGCTTTTTGCCAAATTCTCACGCCGGAGGCATCCGCACTCTCACCCCGCGCCACGGCCTGCCCCCGAGGCCCAAAGCCGAAGAGGCCCGAAGGCGCCCCTGCCATCCCCCGCACGCAAATGAAAAGGCCGCGTCCTCCCAAACGCGGCCTTCCCCCTCCCTGGTCGGACGGGCCTTGCTCAGGCCGCGCGCCCCACCAGAACCGAATCGATCTCTTCCGCGGCGGCCTTCTCGTCGTTGCCGGCCACGGCCGCAATCTCGCGCGTCAGCCGTTCGAGCGCTGCCTCGTAAAGCTGCCGCTCGGAATAGCTCTGCTCGCGCTGGTCGTCCGCGCGGTGCAGGTCGCGCACCACCTCCGCGATGGCGATCAGGTCGCCCGAGTTGATCTTCTGCTCGTATTCCTGCGCCCGGCGCGACCACATGGCCTTCTTCACCTTGGCCTTGCCGCGCAGCGTCTTCATCGCGTTGCTCACGACCTCGGGCGAGGACAGGGGGCGCATGCCCACGTCGGTCGCCTTGTGGGTCGGGACCCGCAACGTCATCTTGTCCTTCTCGAAGGACACGACGAAGAGCTCCAGCTCGAATCCGGCGACTTCCTGCGTTTCGACGGACACGATCTTGCCCACGCCATGCGCGGGGTAGACCACGAAGTCGTTGGGCTGAAAGTCTTTCTTCTTCTTGCTCATGGCGATCCTTTCCATGACCCGGACCGCAGAAGACCCCGCAGGACGAATCCCACGAGGGTCAGGGCAGCAATTGTCGGGTCAAATCAGCAGCATTGTGACAGTCATATCACAAAACGGGGCGCCGCGAAAGCCCCGTCATGGATCGCTGCGTGCTCAGCCGCCTTCGCCTGCCGCTTCCGAGAAGAGCTCCATCTTCCCGTCCTTGCCGTCCATCTCGTCGGCATTGGGCAGCGGGTCCTTCTTGGTGATGATGACCGGCCAGATTTCCGAGTACTTGCGGTTGAACTCGACCCATTTTTCCATGTCCGGCTCGGTGTCCGGGCGGATCGCGTCGGCGGGGCATTCGGGCTCGCAGACGCCGCAATCGATGCATTCGTCGGGATGGATCACCAGCATGTTCTCGCCCTCGTAGAAGCAGTCCACGGGACAGACTTCGACGCAGTCGGTGTATTTGCACGCGATGCAATTGTCGTTGACGATATAGGTCATGCGGAGATTCCGTCGGTCAATGTCGGCGCCGGGATAGGCCAAGCGCGCGGGTCATTCAAGCGGCAAGGCCCCCTTGGACGGCATGTCGCGGCGATCCTTGCCGGTGGGGCGTCCGCCCTTGTCGTAGCGCGGCGCGCCGGGGCGGGCGATGGGCTCGGGCGACATGTCCTCGTAGAGCGCCTGCGCCTCTGGCGCCGGTCCGCGCCGGGTGCCGCAGGCCAGGATCCTGACCACTCGCACCTGCTCCGCCTGAGGAAACGTCAGCACGCATCCGGGCTTCACGACCCGGGCGGGTTTGCTGACGGGCGTGCCGTCCACGCGCACCTTTCCGGCCGAGACGACCCCCGCCGCCAGGCTGCGCGACTTGAAGAACCGCGCCTGCCACAGCCACTTGTCGAGCCGGATGGTCTCTTCGCTCACTCGGGCTTGAAACCCGACAGGGCGGCGGCGAAGGGGTTGTCGGGGTCGATCCGCTTCTCGGGCCGCTTGGGCTTGGCAGCGAAGGTCTGCGGCTTCTCGCCCTTGCTTTTCTGCGGCTTGCCACGGCCCTGCCCGGTCGGTTTCGCGCCCTTCGCGGGGCGCTGCTTTCCTGCTGCGGGGGCGCGGTCCTTGCGCGCCGCACGGCCGCCCCAGGTGAAGGTGTAGAAGCTTTCCATCTCCTGCGCGGTCTCGTCGGTCGTGCCCTGTTCGACCATGCCGGTCGCGGCATCGCCGATGGCGGCCCCGGGGCCTGCCTCGGACTCCTCGGTGCTGGCAGAGGCGGCCTGCGTGCTCACGGCGTCCTCGCCTTCCACCATGCCGGTCGCCACGTCCCCGATCGCCGCCCCGGCGGTGGGGTTCGCGGGCGGCACGTCGGTGGGCGCATCGCCCGGCACCTTCGTGGGCTTTTCCGGCACCGGCGCGGGATCGGGCTCGTCGTCCTTTTGCGGAATGGGCTTTTCGTCCGGCGTCGCCGCCTTCGCGGGCTTCACCTTCGGACGCTGCCCCGGTTCGGCCTTGTAGCCCAGGCCGGTCATCAGGTCCGCGAATTGTTCCAGCGTCATGCCCGTGATCGAGAGCATGTCCGGCGTCGCCTCGAACCCAGCCCGCGAATCGCGGTCGCGCAGAAGGTCCGCCAGGCGTTCCAGCATGTCGATGCGGATCGCCCGTGCGCCCGCCGCGCGGTAACCCGCCATCGTGTAGTAGCCCTGCGGCACGCCCGATTCCGCCGGCACCGTCACCAGGCCGGGCGGCGGGCTTTCGGGAAACGTATCGAGGCCGCGGTCGAGCGACCACAGCACCAGTCGAAGCCGCGTCGGCGCGGGCTTGAGCAGGAGCGGCATGAAGATCGTGAACTGACCGAAACGGATCCCGTGCTTGCGCAGGGTGCCCCGCGCCTCCTGGTCGAGCGCCTTCACCTCGTCGGCGACCTCGCCCCGGGTGATGATGCCGAAATGCTCGACCATGCGGAACGCGAAGCCCTTGGCGCTGCCGGTCAGCGTCTCGTCGGACTTGAGCGCCAGAAGCGGCTCCATCGCGGCGGCGATCTTGCGGTCGATGAAGTGCTGCAGGCGGCGCTGCACCTTCTGGGCCACGTCCGGGCCCGCCTCGTCGTCGACGAAGACCGTCACCGCGGGCTTGAGGGGATCGCCCCCCTTCACCAGCTTGCCCACCGCCTGCTCGCCCCACATCAACCCGCCTTGCTCGGTGAAGTCGATCTCGGTGTCGGGGGCGTTGTAGAACCGGTCCGCACGCAGATGGAACTGGGGCACCAGGGCCGCCACGCTGGCCTGCCGGAGCGTCTTCGCCTCGTCCGGCGAGGCCGCCTTGTCCATGCGGAACCGGAAGCCCTCGATCCGGCCGATGAATTCACCCTCGACGGTCACTTCGCCCTTGTCGTTCACGTCAGCCACAAGGCTCTCCTTCTGCTTGAGCCGGCGCAGCAGAACGCTGGTGCGCCGGTCCACGAATCGTTGGGTCAGCGCACCGTGAAGCGCGTCCGACAGTCGGTCTTCTACAGCGCGGGTCACGTCGCGCCAGTGCAAATCGTCGCGCAGCCAGCCCTTGCGCTGGGCCACGTAGGTCCAGGTGCGGATATAGGCGAGACGTTTCGACAATGTGTCGATGTCGCCGTCGTCGCGGTCGATCCGCTTGACCTGCAGCGCGAACCACGTCTCGTCGATGTGGCCCCACTGGTGCAGGTCCTGATAGATACGCGTGAGCAGGCTCGCATGTTCCCCCCGGCTGATGCCGCGGAAGTCGGGGATCCGGCAGACGTCCCACAACAGCCGCACCGACGGCCCGTCGTGCGCCCGCGCGGTGATCAGCGGATCCTGGGAGAGAGCGCGGAGGGCCGCCAGGTCGTCGCTTTCGCGTACCCGCGTCAGCCAGTCGTTCTCGGTCCGGCTCTCCAGCGTCTGCAACAGGCGCTTCACCGACCCGAACTGCAGATCCGCATTGCGCCACATCAGCTTCTTCACCGGCTGGAACCGGTGGGTCACGATCTGCTCGACCGTGCCTTCGTCCAGCTCCTGCGCCTCGCCGGTGACGCCGAAAGTGCCCGACGCCGTATGCCGCCCCGCGCGCCCCGCGATCTGCGCAAGCTCCTCGGGGCGCAACTCCCGCATGCGCGTCCCGTCGAACTTCGCCGTGGCCGAGAAGGCCACGTGCTTCACGTCCAGGTTCAGCCCCATCCCGATCGCATCCGTGGCCACCAGGTAGTCGACGTCGCCGTTCTGGTACATCTCCACCTGCGCATTGCGCGTGCGGGGGGAGAGCGCGCCCATCACCACCGCCGCCCCGCCCTTCTGACGGCGCAGAAGCTCGGCGATGGCGTAGACGTTCTCGACCGAGAATCCCACGATCGCCGAGCGCGCGGGCATCCGGCTCAGCTTCTTGGAGCCCGTGTGCGTGAGCGTGCTGAACCGTTCGCGGTGGACGAACTGCACCCCGGGCACCAGCGCGTTGATCGCCCCCCGGATCGTCTCCGCCCCCATGAAGAGCGTCTCCTTCAGCCCCCGCGCATGCAGCAGACGGTCGGTGAAGACGTGCCCCCGCTCGGGATCGGCACAAAGCTGGATCTCGTCCACGGCCAGGAAATCGCAGCCCATGCCGGTGGGCATCGCCTCGACCGTGCAGACCCAGTAAGCCGCCCGCGGCGGCACGATGCGCTCCTCGCCGGTGACCAGTGCGACGACACCGGGCCCCCGCGCCTTCACCAGCCGGTCGTAGACCTCCCGCGCGAGCAGGCGCAGCGGCAGGCCGATGACGCCGGTGCGGTGGCCCAGCATCCGGTCGATCGCCAGATGCGTCTTGCCGGTGTTGGTGGGGCCCAGAACGGCCGTGATGACAGAGGGTTGCATGCGCGCGGTCCCCGCGGGCCGGACGCCCTACAGCGCCGTGCCGTCCAGTTCGACCGAAAGTCGTCCGATCTCCGTCTCGACCCGGTCGAGATGAGGGGCAATCTGGTCGACTTGGCGATAAACCTCAAGCGCCTCTTCGGTCTGGCCAAGTTCGGACAGGATCACCGCCAGGCCGGTCATCGCGTTGAAGTGCCGGGGGTTGAGCTCGAGCGTGCGGCGCAGATCCGCCAGCGCCTGGCCCAGCCGGCCTTGCGCGAAAAGCACCGTGGCGCGCCCGTGGTAGCCTTCGGCGAACCCGGGCGCATGGTCGATCAGCGCGCTGAAATGGGCCACCGCCGTGTCCGGATCGCCCACCTCCATCGCGTCCTCCGCCCGCCGCAGCAGCAGGTCCATCGCGGGCGACCCGCTCTGGCTCCAGCGGGACTGGATCTGCCCGCGCAGCCCTTCCGCCTCCACCGCGTCGGCTTGGGCGAGCCGGTCGTAGAGCGCGTCCAGCTCGTCGGTCTGGGCCTGTGCCGTCGCGGCCCACAGAAATGTCGCAACGGCAGCATTGAGAATCTGGGTATAAATCGACATATCTCTAAGCTAAGCGAACCTGATCGCCATTCCCAGAGCCGCCTGTCTCGTGCGGCAGATCCAAAGGACACAATTCCATGAGCGACACGATCAACAAGGCCGTCTCCGAGCTGAACGCCAAGCTGGACGGCGAGGGCATCGACGGCACCGCCAAGTTCATCATCGAAGGCGAAGGGGCCATCATGATCGCCGGCGCCACCGCCGCCCCCTGCGACGAGGACGCGGAGGCCGACGTGACCCTGACCGCCAGCCAGGAGACCTTCGAAGGCATCCTGTCGGGCGACGAGAACCCCACCGCCGCCTTCATGACCGGCAAGCTCTCGGTCGACGGCGACATGGGCAAGGCGATGGCCCTGGCGGGCGCGCTGTCCTAACGATGCGCTATGCGCCGCTTCATAGCGACCTGGCAGAAGGTCCGGACGCCGGGGCGGCGCATTGGCTCAGAACCACCGACAACCGCCAGATCCGGGTGGGTCACTGGGTGTCGGACGCCGACCGGGGCACGGTCCTGCTGTTCCCCGGCCGCACCGAGTATATCGAAAAATACGGCCGCGCAGCAGCGGATTTCCGCGCCCGCGGCTACGCCACGATCGCCGTGGACTGGCGCGGGCAAGGCCTGGCCGAGCGCCTGCTGCCCGCCCGCGCCACCGGTCACGTCGGAACCTTCGCGGACTACCAGAAGGACGTGGCGGCCATGCTGACCCACGCCCGCGACCTGGGCCTCCCGAAACCCTTCTACCTCGTGGCGCATTCCATGGGCGGCGCCATCGGGTTGCGCGCCCTGATCGAGGGGCTGCCGGTGCGCGCCGCCATGTTCAGCGCGCCGATGTGGGGCATCCAGATGAGCGCCACGCTCCGGCCCGCCGCCTGGGCGCTGGCGACGCTCGCGCGCAAGGTCGGCCTCGATACCGGCATGGCCCCCGGACAGAAGGTCGAAAGCTACGTCAACCGCATGACGCTGGAGACCAACGAGCTCACCTCCGATCCGGAGATGTACGACTACATGATCCGCCAGCTGACCAAGGCCCCCGACCTCGGCCTCGGCGGCCCGTCCTTGCGCTGGCTTTACGAGGCGATGGCCGAATCCCGCCACCTCGCCCGGCTCACCTCGCCGCGCACGCCCTGCGTGACCCACCTCGGCACCGCCGAGACGATCGTCGACACCGACCGCGTCCGCGCCCGCATGGACCGCTGGACCGGCGGCACGCTGGAAGAGATCGAGGGTGCCAAGCACGAGGTGATGATGGAATCCCCCCAGATCCGCGCCCGCGTCTTCGACACCACCTGCGCGCTCTTCGACGCGCACCCCTGACGCGCCCCGCCCCCGCCCGGGCCGGTCGTCGCTCCCCTTTCGACAAACTCCATCCCCGACCTGATCCGGGTCCCCGCCGCCTCATCGCGCCCGGCCTCGCCGGCGAAGACGCCGCTCGCTGCACGCCCGCCAAAGGGCGCACCCCCTCCCCTTCATCTGGCCCGACAAACTCCCGCCGGAGGCTCCCGCATCCTCCACCGCCCCCTCGGCCCGATCCCCGGGGCCCCTCGTTGCACGTCCGGCTCAAGGCGCACCTCCTCCCCTTCATCTGGCCCGATAAACTCCCGCCGGAGGCTCCCGCACTCTCCATCCGCTCACCCCCTGATCACGATTCACCACTTCTCGCTTTTTCCCAAAATACTCCCGCCGGAGGCGGCCCGTATCCTCCACCCACCCCGCGGCCTGATCCCCGGCGCGCCCCTCGCCACACCACCGCCCCGCCCTACATCCCCGCCATGGCCGACGTGCTCACCTTCACCGACCGGGGCATCTACTGCCCCGCGGGCGATTTCTACATCGACCCCTGGCGTCCCGTGGACCGGGCGCTCATCACCCACGGCCACGCGGATCACTCCCGCTGGGGCATGCGGTCCTACCTCGCGACCGAGGCCGCCGCCCCCGTCATCCGCCACCGCCTGGGCGACATCACCCTCGACACGATTGCCTACGGGAAGACCCGCCGCATCGGCAGCGCCACGGTCTCGTTCCACCCCGCGGGCCACGTCCCCGGCTCCGCCCAGATCCGCGTCGAGGTGGGCGGCGAGGTCTGGGTCGCCTCCGGTGACTACAAGACCACCGCGGACGGCCTGTCGGAACCCTTCGAGCCGGTGCGCTGCCACGCTTTCATCACCGAATGCACCTTCGGCCTGCCGGTCTTCAAATGGACCGCGGAAGAGACGCTCAAGGCCCAGATGAACAGCTGGTGGGCCGCCAACGCAGCCGAAGGGCGCACCTCGATCCTGGGGGCTTACGCGCTTGGCAAGGCGCAGCGGCTGCTGACCTCCATCGACGCCTCCATCGGTCCGATCCTGACCCACGGAGCGGTCGAGAACACCAACGCGGTCCTCCGTGCCCAGGGAATCACGCTGCCCGACACGATCCGCGTTACGCCGGAGACGAAGATCGCCGACCACCCCGGGGCGCTCGTCCTCGCCACGCCCAGCGCGATGCGCGGCCCCTGGGCGCGGCGTTTCGGCACCTCCTCCAGCGCTTTCGCGTCGGGCTGGATGGCGCTGCGCGGCGTCCGCCGCCGCCGGGCGGGGGACCGGGGCTTCGTCGTGTCGGACCACGCCGACTGGGCGGGCCTCAATGCCGCGATCCGCGAAACCGGGGCGACGAAGATCTTCGCCACCCACGGCTACACCTCCTCCTTCCAGCGCTGGCTCGCCGCGGAAGGCTATGACGCGCACATCGTCTCCACCGAATACGAAGGCGAGTCGCTCGACGACAGCGATGAGCCGTTGGCGGAGGACGCATGAAGGACTTCGCCGCCCTCTTCACCCGCGTGGACGAGACCACCAAGACCACCGTCAAGGTCGCGGCCCTCGCCGATTACTTCCGCACCGCCCCCGACGACGACAAGCTCTGGACGATCGCGCTCTTCTCGGGCCGCCGGCCGAAGCGCCTGATCACCGCGTCGCGCCTGCGCGAATGGGCGGCGGAGCGCGCGGGCCTGCCGCTCTGGCTCTTCGAGGAAAGCTATTCCATCGTCGGCGACCTGGCAGAGACCATCGCCCTGATCCTGCCCGACCCCGCCACCACCACCGATCGCTCCCTCACCCACTGGATCGAGGAGATCGCCCGTCTCTCGACCCTGGACGACGCGGCCCGGAAGGCCGGCATCCTCGCCGCCTGGGACAGCCTGCCCACGACCCAGCGCTTCCTCTTCACCAAGCTGCTGACGGGCGGCTTCCGCATCGGCGTCAGCCAGAAGCTGATGACCCGCGCCCTCGCCCAAGCCACCGAGCAGGACGAGGCCGAACTCACTCACAAGCTCATGGGCAACTGGACGCCGCAGACCACCACCTGGGCCTCCCTCATCGAGGCGCACGACCCCGCCGCGGACCTCAGCCGCCCCTATCCCTTCTACCTTGCCTACGGGCTGGAGGATCTGAACGCCCTCGGCCCCGCCACCGACTGGTCGGCGGAATGGAAATGGGACGGCATCCGCGGCCAGTTCATCGCGCGCGCGGGCGACCATCACCTGTGGTCCCGGGGGGAGGATTTGATGACCGACCGCTTCCCTGAACTCGCCCAACTCAAGGACTTCCTGCCAGACGGCACCGTCATCGACGGCGAAGTCCTCGCCTTCCGCGACGAGACGCCTCTCAGCTTCAACGCCCTGCAATCGCGCATCGGCCGCAAGACGGTCCCGAAGAAGCTGCTGACAGAGGCCCCCGTCGTCCTCATGGCCTACGACCTGCTGGAGGACGAAGGCCGCGACATCCGCCAGGCCCCCTTCGCGGACCGTCGCGCGCGCCTGAAAGACCTCATCGCGGGCGTCCCCGACGAGGCCCCCCTGCGCCTTTCCCCATCCGTCGACTTCACCGGTTGGGACACCCTCGCCGAACTGCGCGAGACCAGCCGCGACCGCAACGCCGAGGGCTTCATGCTCAAGCGCCTCGATTCGCCCTACCTCTCGGGCCGCAAGAAAGGCGACTGGTGGAAGTGGAAGGTCGATCCCCTGACCATCGACGCAGTGATGATCTACGCGCAGGCAGGCTCCGGCCGCCGCGCCAACCTCTTCACCGATTACACCTTCGCGGTCTGGAAAGGTGACGACCTCGTCCCCTTCACCAAGGCCTACTCCGGCCTGACCGACGCCGAGTTCCGGAAGGTCACCGCCTGGGTCCGCAAGAACACCCTCCAGAAATTCGGCCCCGTGCGTCAGGTCAAGCCCGTTCACGTCTTTGAGCTTGGGTTCGAGGGCATCCAGCCCTCCCCCCGGCACAAGTCGGGCGTGGCCCTGCGGTTTCCCCGGATGCTGCGCTGGCGCCACGACAAGCCCCCGTCCGAGGCCAATACCCTCGACGATCTCAACGCCCTGCTCGACCAATACGGATGATGTCATGCGCAACGCCCTGATCCGGCTCTTCGGGACCGTGACCCTCTTGCTCGCCGCCGCCACCGCCCTGTCCGAGCTGCGGGTCGACATCTGGCTTGTGCGCTTCCTCGATTTCCCCCGCCTGCAGATCGCGGCCGGTCTGGTGGTGACGCTGATCCTCTACGTGGCGCTCCGCCGCCGTCCGGGCCTCGGCACGCTGATCACCTTGGCGGGTCTGGCGGCACTGGGACAGCAGGCGCGCGTGCTCTGGCCCTACCAGCCGCTCGCCACCGAAATGGCATCGAACGTCCTGCGCTGCGAGCCTGGGGACGAGTTGCGCATCCTCGTCACCAACGTCCAGCAAACCAACCGCCAAGACGCGGCGGTCATCGAGATGGCGCGCACCCACGCCCCCGATATCTTCATCGTGATGGAAACCTCCGCCTGGTGGGACGAGGCCCTGGCGGACCTGCAGGGGGACTTCGCCCACAGCACGCAGGTGGTCGAACGCGCGCCGGAGTATTACGGGATGCAGGTCTACTCGCAGTTCCCCTTCGACGACGCCCGGTTCGACTATCCCATGAACGCCGAGACCCCGATGTTCGACGGCCGGATCGCCCATCCCTCCCGCCCCCTGCACCTTCTGGGCGTGCACCCGCGTCCCCCGCTCCAGACGAACGGCGGCCAGCCCTCGACCATGCGCGATGCCACCGTGCTGGACGCCGCCTTGCGGGCGCGCGAAAGCGATGCGGTCACGCTCGTGGCCGGCGACTTCAACGCGACACCCTGGAACGACACCGCCCGGCAGGCCATGCGGATCGGCGGCCTGCTGGACCCTCGCGTCGGACGCGGGCCGATGAACAGCTACAAGGCGGGCAGCGACGTGATGCGCTGGCCACTGGACCAGGTGCTCTGGCAGGCGGGGCCGGGCTTGCTGGACATGCAGATCCTTCCTTCCGTCGGCAGCGACCATCAGCCGGTGCGGGTCGACCTGTGCCTCTCGCCAGACATCGCGGCCCGGACGATCCCCCTGCGCGACGGCGACCTCGAACGCGCCGAAGACACGCTGGAGGCCGCCCGCGCCCTGCAACAGGCCGAGGGTTGAGGCCCAGCCGCCCCCGCCTTATCTCATCCCCGAGCAATTGACAGGACATCCCATGACCCGCACCTTCGACGCCGCGACCGACACCGGCGGACAGCCCTTCGGCGACCTGCCCGAATGGGACCTCACCGACCTCTACCCCGCCCCCGACAGCGCCGAGATCAAGCGCGACCTCGACTGGCTGGAAGAAGCCTGCGCCCGCTTCGCCGCCGACTACGAGGGCGAGCTGGCCAACCTCGACGCGGCCGAGCTGCTGGAAGCCGTCAAGCGCGACGAGAAGATCTCGGAGGTCGCGGGCCGCATCATGTCCTACGCAGGGCTGCGCCACTACCAGATCACCACCGACAACGACCGGGCCAAGTTCATGGCCGACATGCAGGACCGGCTGACCGCCTTCACCACGCCGCTGGTGTTCTACACGCTGGAATTCAACCGCCTGCCGGACGACCACCTGGAGTTCCTGCTGGCCCAGAACGAGGAACTGCGCCGCTACAAGCCCGTCTTCGACCGCATGCGCGCGATGAAGCCGCACCAGCTCTCCGACGAGCTGGAGAAGTTTCTCCACGACCAGTCCACCGTGGGCGCCGCCGCCTGGAACCGCCTCTTCGACGAAACCATGGCCGCGCTCGAATTCGACGTGGACGGAGAGATCATGGGCCTCGAATCCACCCTCAACCTGCTCACCGACACCGACCGCGCCAAGCGCGAGGCCGCCTCCATGGCCCTCTCGCGCGTCTTCGCCGAGAACGTCAAGCTCTTCGCCCGCGTCCACAACACGCTGGCCAAGGAGAAGGAGATCGAGGACCGCTGGCGCAAGATGCCCACCCCGCAGACCGCGCGCCACCTCGCCAACCACGTCGAACCCGAAGTGGTCGAGGCGCTGCGCAACGCCGTCGTCGCCGCCTACCCGCGCCTCTCGCACCGCTACTACGCACTCAAGGCCAAGTGGCTGGGCCTCGACCGGATGCAGACCTGGGACCGCAACGCGCCGCTCCCGCGCGAGGACGACCGCCTCGTCGGCTGGGAGGAGGCGCGCGACACCGTGCTCGACGCCTACGCGGGCTTCGATCCGCAGATGGCCGAGCTCGCCAGGCCCTTCTTCACCGACGGCTGGATCGACGCTGGCGTCAAGCCCGGCAAGGCCCCCGGCGCCTTCGCCCACCCCACCGTCACCTCCGCCCACCCTTACGTGATGCTGAACTACCTCGGCAAACCGCGCGACGTGATGACGCTGGCCCACGAACTTGGCCACGGCGTCCACCAGCGCCTCGCGGCGGGCCAGGGCGAACTGCTGGCCTCCACCCCGCTCACGCTGGCCGAAACCGCGTCCGTCTTCGGAGAGATGCTGACCTTCCGCAAGCTGCTCGACGCGGCGGAAACGCCCGAACAGCGCAAGATCCTCCTCGCCGGCAAGGTCGAGGACATGATCAACACGGTCGTGCGCCAGATCGCCTTCTACGACTTCGAGTGCAAGCTGCACGAAGCCCGCGCCCACGGCGAGCTGACCCCCGACGACATCAACGAATTGTGGATGTCGGTGCAGGCCGAATCCCTGGGCCCCGTCTTCGACTTCCACGACGGATACGAGACCTTCTGGTCCTACATCCCCCACTTCGTTCACTCGCCGTTCTACGTCTACGCCTACGCCTTCGGCGACGGGCTGGTGAACGCGCTCTACGCGGTCTACGAGGAAGGCGATCCCGACTTCCAGTCGAAGTATTTCGACATGCTCAAGGCGGGCGGCTCCAAGCACCACAAGGACCTGCTGGAACCCTTCGGCCTCGACGCCTCCGACCCGTCGTTCTGGGACAAGGGTCTGTCGATGATCGAAGGCTTCATCGACGAACTCGAGGCGCTCGAAGAGGCATGAGCGTCACCCTCGCGCCCTTCGCGCCCGCGCAGCGCGCGGCGCTTGCCGCCCTGCGCGTGGCCGACGCCCAGGTTCCCTTCAGCGGCCAGCCCGAGGAGTTCCTGGACGGCAACCCGCCCGGCATCGATCTGCACGTGATCTGGTCGGACGGGGTGCCCGTGGGCATGTTCCGCATCGACACCGACTTCTCGCGGGAGCATCGCTTCACCGCCCCCGGCACCCACGGGTTGCGCAGCGTGATCCTGGGCCAGCAGCACCAGGGGCGCGGCATCGGCTCGGCCACCATCCGCGCCCTGCCCGCCTTCATGGCGCAGCACTACCCGCAGGCGCGGATCCTGCTCCTGACCGTCAACCTGCGCAATCCCGGCGCCCGCAAAAGCTACCTCAACGGCGGTTTCACAGACACGCAGGCACATTACCTCGGCGGCGATCACGGCCCACAGCACATCCTCCGCCTGGACCTACCCCCCGCCTGACCGGTCAGGTAACGGTCGAAAAACCGCTCCTCCGCCCCGCCCGCCGCCTCGCATCGCGCGCAGCACCAGGATGCGGACCTTGGAGCACGGCGCAGCGAACGGCGGGGATGAGCCCAATTTGCGGGATGCTGCACCACGCACGAATGTCTGCAATTTTCGGAAACGCGGTTGTTTGTTCAATGAATGGCACCATCCTCACAATCCAACCCAGGAGGTATGGATATGGGCGCGGGCCACAATTCCCACGACGGTCATTCTCATGGACCAACTTTGTCACACGATGCTCCTAAAGAGGAACGCCGGTCCAGAGAGCGAGCGATTGCCATTACGGCGATCCTGACCGGCGGATTCATGGGCGCAGAGGTCGTCGGCGGTTTGATTTCTGGAAGCCTGGCACTTCTGGCAGATGCCGGGCACATGTTGACTGACTTCGCATCGCTTATCCTTGCGTGGCTTGCATTCCGCCTTGCCCGGCGACCGGCAGATTGGAAGCGCACCTACGGCTTTGACCGCCTCTCGGTTCTTGCTGCGTTCGTCAATGGTCTAAGCCTGTTTGCCATCGCGATCTGGATCCTCTTTGAGGCGGTGCACAGACTGCGAGACCCTTCCGAAGTTCTGGGCGGACTTATGCTTTGGGTCGCCGTCGGTGGCCTCGTGGTCAACATCCTGGCTTTCTGGGTCTTGTCGCGCGCCGAAGGGGATAACCTGAATGTTCGCGCGGCCGCGCTTCATGTGTTGGGAGACCTGTTGGGGTCGGTCGCAGCCATCGTTGCGTCCCTGGTGATCCTGTGGACGGGATGGACGCCCATCGATCCCATTCTATCGGTTCTTGTCGTCGTTCTGATATTGCGGTCGGCGTGGGCAGTCGTGCGGGAAAGCGGGCATATTCTGCTGGAGGGAGCGCCTCGCGGGTTTGACGCGCGCGCGATCGCCTCCGACCTCGAGCAGAACGTACCCGGCGTCCTGCGCGCCCACCACATCCATGCTTGGTCGATCACGCAGGAACGGCCGATGGCAACGGTAGAGATCGATCTTGAAGCGGGCGCGGATGCTCAGGTTGTCCGCCGCGCAGTGAAAGATCGCTTCCAAGAGCTTTCGCATGTCGAGCACGTAACTGTGGAAATTTCGGATAGTCACCTAGCACACGATGCGCCTGGGGGCAGACATCTGGTAAATTAGACGGAATATCAGCTTCGTCCCGCTCACCCGACCTCACTTCGGCGCGCGACGAACGTCCGGCCTGAGCCGCAAACGCCTGCCACCAGCATCCCGCGGGCTTGGCATGGCGTCACTCGGTAATCCGGAAATCCTTCGGTCGAACCGCTGGCGCAGGGCGCTCGACACGCCCTCCACCCGCATGAGACATCTTGCCGCGGTTTCGCGGTGCGGGTAAATGGACGGGACCGCGGCGGGTCAACGCCCGGTTTCACACATCATCGGAGACGACATGACTCGTCCGCTTCTCGCCCTTGCGGCGTTCGAGCAGGAATTGAAGTGGCTGGCGCTTGCGCTCGGGCTGGCCTCCACCATCGCCATCGTTCAGGACTGGCAGCCCTGGCCCATGATCCTCGGCCTGCCCTTCTGCCTGATCTGGATCTACTGCGGCTGGCTCCATACGGAACGGCAGCTGAAATGGATCAACATCCTCTTCAGCGCGCTCTACGTCTACGGCTTGCTGCGCTGGGCCTTGGGCACCTAGCCCAGGAACTCCTTCGCCACCGCCTCGATCGAGGTCGTATCCGGATCCTCCGCCCGGGCCAGGGCGGGGGTCTGGCGGATCCAGATCCCCTCCTCCACGCAGGCCAGCATCAACTGGGCCACGTCGGCCATCCGGGCGCGTATCAGGTCCTGCGGGATCACGTCGGGGGTCACGACGTAATCGTCCGTGGGCGGGCCGTCCATCATCCAGCCGGGCCGGACGGCCGTCCATTCGGTGTCCGAGGCGCGCAGAAGCGCCTCCATCTCGGCCATCTGCTCGATCACGTTGTGCAGGGCCGCCATCGCGGGCACCCGGAAGTGCAGCGGCCCCCGGTCGCGCGCCGCGACGAAGGTGGCCGAGATCACGACCACGCGCGACACGCCCGCCTTGTGCATGCCCGCCAGGATGTTCGAGGTGCCGCGGGTGTAAAGCGGCGGCGGATCCAGCAAGGTCCCCACCGCGTTGCCGACGCCCAGGCAGGACAGCACCGCATCGCACCCTTCGAGGTGCGGCCCGATGTCGTCCTTCAGCACGTCACAGGTCTGCGGGGTCACGCCCGCGGGCGGTTCGGCGTCGTCCCAAGTGGGCTCCAGCGCCACGATCTCGTGCCCCTTGGCCAGGGCCTGGTCGATCAGCTTGCGGCCAACCGCGCCCTTCGCTCCGAATACCGCCAGTTTCATGCCTGTCCTCGCTTGCCTCGTCGCGGCCCAACCCGCGCCCCGCGGCCCGGTTCCGCACTGCGGCGATCAACTCTGCCGCGCCGCCGCGAAGGTCATGTCGATCATCTCCTGCGTGCCGCGGCTGAACTCCAACGGGCAGGCATAATCGCCGCCCGCCGCGGCGGCCTCGAAGGCCTCGACCTGCGCGACGTACTGGTTGACCGTGGGCCAACGCTCCTGCGTTCGCACGCCGCCCGCCTGTTCCAGCGTCAGCGCGGCCACGTCGTAGACGTTGGCGTTGAAGGGGGCCGTCAGGGTCAGGTGCCCTTCGTCCCCGTGGAACGCGATGTACTGCCGCGGATGCATCCGCATCGACACCACGGCGCCGTAGGTGAACCCCGGGAACTCGGCCGAGACCTGCGCGAAGACGTCGACCTCGTTCTCGAAATCGATCCGCGCATGGGTCACGCGCTGACAGTCCTCACCGGTGACGAACCGCGCCGCCCCGAAGGCATAGACCCCGATGTCCGGCAACCCGCCGCCCCCCGTCTCGGGCTTGTTGCGGATGTTGTCGGTTGCCCCGGCGTTGTTGTAGGTGAAGACGCAGTCCACGTGGCGCAACGTGCCGATCGCGCCATTCTGCACCAGTTCGCGCGCGCGGGTGAACTGCGGATGATGCACGATCATAAAGGCCTCCGCCGCCAGCTTTCCGCCCGCGTCGCGCGCCGCGATCACCCGGTCGATCTCGCTGGCCTGCAGCGCGATCGGCTTCTCGCACAGCACGTGCTTGCCCGCTTCCAGCGCCTTGATGGTCCATTCGACGTGCAGGTGGTTGGGCAGGGGAATGTAGACCGCCTCGATCTGGGGATCGGCCAGCAGCGCGTCGTAATCGTCCATGACCCGCAGCCCCGGCGCAAAGGCCCGGAACCCCTCTGCCTTGGCCGGATCCGAGGTTGCCAGCGCCGCAAGCTCGGCACCTTTCGCGGCGTGGATCGCCGGTGCCATCTGCTGACGCGCGAAATTCGCAGCCCCCAGGATTCCCCACTTCATGTCGCTCTCCTCGTTGTGTCGCGCCACAATGACGGGCCTCGCCTGAAACGCAAGACGGTGCGGAGCCTGCGCCCCGCACCGTCGTCATCCGGCAAGGTGAACGCGCGCCAAAGGCAGTGCGCATCCTGCGGTCAGGCGTCTTCCATCAAGCCGCGCTCTTCCGCCAGCTCGCGCATGCGCGCCTGGATCTTCTCGAAGGCGCGCACCTCGATCTGGCGGATGCGTTCGCGGCTGACGTCGTATTGCCCCGACAGATCCTCCAGCGTGATCGTCTCGTCGTTCAGGCGCCGCTGCATCAGGATGTCCCGCTCGCGCTCGTTGAGCACGTCCATCGCCTCCGCCAGCATCTCGCGCCGCGTCTCGAGTTCGTCGCGTTCCTCGTAATCGCCGGCCTGGTCGGCGTCTTCATCCGCCAGCCAGTCCTGCCACTGCATCGTGCCTTCGCCTTCGGACCCGACCGTGGCGTTGAGCGAGGCATCGCCCCCCGACATCCGCCGGTTCATCGAGACGACCTCGGCCTCCGTCACGCCAAGATCGGTCGCGATCCGCTTCACGTTCTCGGGCCGCAGGTCGCCGTCCTCCAGCGCGCCGATCCGGCTCTTGGCCTTGCGCAGGTTGAAGAACAGCTTCTTCTGCGCGCTGGTGGTGCCGAGCTTCACCATCGACCAGGACCGCAGCACGTATTCCTGGATCGCCGCCCGGATCCACCACATCGCGTAGGTCGCAAGCCGGAACCCCTTCTCGGGGTCGAACTTCTTGACCGCCTGCATCAGGCCCACGTTCGCTTCCGAGATCACCTCCGCCTGCGGCAAACCGTAGCCGCGATAGCCCATGGCGATCTTCGCCGCGAGCCGCAGGTGGCTCGTCACCATCTTGTGCGCGGCCTCGGTGTCCTCGTTCTCGACCCACCGCTTGGCGAGCATGTATTCCTCTTCCGGTTCCAGCATCGGGAACTTGCGGATTTCCTGCATGTACCGGTTCAGGCCCTGTTCCGGGCTCGGCGCCGGTAGGTTTTTGTATTCGCTCATCTTTTCCCCTGTCCGACCAATGTATCAGGCCTTAACATGAATATGGGTATGCAGTGCGATCGTTTCAACGACCTTGCAATCACGGTGTAAACCAATCGTAAACGACACGGTTCCGCTTCACACCTCGCGTTGACGCACACGTCAGATGCGCGTGTGCAGCGCTTCGACAAGATCGCGCATATCCCCGGGCAGATCCGCCTCGAACGACATCTCGGCCCCCGTTACCGGATGCACGAAACCCAGCGTCGCCGCATGCAGCGCCTGCCGCGGAAAGGCCCGCGCCGCGGCGACCCCGTCCTCGCCCACCGACTTGGCCGACAGCTTCTGCCGCCCACCGTAGACCGGGTCGCCGATCAGCCCGTGCCCGCAATGCGCCAGGTGCACCCGGATCTGGTGCGTGCGTCCCGTCTCCAGCCAGCATTCGATCAGCGCGGCCGCGGCCGGACGGCCCAGTGACTCCAGGATCCGCGCCCGCGTGACCGCATGCCGCCCTTCTCGGAACGACACCGCCTGCTTTTGCCGATCGGTCCGGTGACGGCCCAGGAACGTCTGCACCTTCAGGATATTGCCCGGCTCGAAGCTTGTCCCCTTTACCCCCCGCAACCGCGGATCGGCGGCATCGGGCACCCCGAAGCAGACCGCAAGATACCGCCGCGCCACCGAATGGTCGGCGAACTGCGCGGCCAGCCCTTGATGCGCCGCATCGGACTTCGCCACGACCAGCAGACCGCTCGTCTCCTTGTCGATCCGGTGCACGATGCCGGGGCGTTTCATCCCGCCCACGCCGGACAGATCCGCGCCGCAATGATGGATGAGCGCGTTGACCAGCGTGCCGTCCGGACTGCCCGGGGCGGGATGCACCACCATGCCCGCGGGCTTGTTCACCACGATCAGGTCGGCGTCCTCGTGCACGATATCAAGCGCGATGGCCTGGCCGCCGATATGGCTCTCCTCGGCCTGCGGCACCTCGATCTCGACCTGCGCGCCCGCCATGATTCGCGCACGCGCATCCTGCACCACGACCCCGTCGATGCGCACCGCGCCCTGGCTCAGCAAAGCCCCCAGCCGCGACCGGCTCAGCCCCGCCGCCTCCGGCACGTCGCGCGCCAGCGCCTTGTCCAGCCGGGCGGGCGGATCCTCGGCGATCTGGAAGCTGATACGCGTCATCCCGCGCCTTTCACATCTGCCAAAAGGGGGGAGTGGTACCACCTCCTGGTCTCGAACCAGGGACCTCTTGATCCACAATCAAGCGCTCTAACCAACTGAGCTAAGGCGGCACTGCGGGCGATTTAGCCAAACCCCCGCCCGATTGCAAGACCCGCGACGCCCCGACCGGACGCTTGCCAACACCGCCCCCCTGCCTTACCTCCCCGGCATCGAAAAGGAGTGCTCCATGGGTATCAACGACGAACGCGACGTCGAGGCGAACATCCAGATCGGCCCGACCGACCTCGGTATGGTCCGCCTGTTCATCACCGCCGGCCCGACAGAGATCCCGATGGACTTCGACCCCGAGGAAGCCGACGAGATCGCCGAGGAACTCCGCGCCGCGGCCCAGGCCGCCCGCGCCGTCAAATCCCGCTGAGCGCGACGGCGCAGCGCCGCACAACCCCGGGTCGCCCTAGGCGTCAACGTTCCGACCCGCGCGGCTTCCCTGCTTCTTCTGGCCAAAAATATCCGCCCCGCCGGCAAGGCGTCCCGCACTTTCCGCATGCACCGCGGCCTGTCTGAAAGCATGACCGGTCTTAAACCCGTCCGAACACCGGCACGAAGCCCGGATCCCGCACCGCCTGCGCCCGGATCGCGGCGTGGCGGGCGAACTTCTGGATCACCCCCTTGCGCCGGGCGGGGGCGAGCTTCGTCTCGGGACCCATCCGCAGGATCTCCGCGTCGTAGGCGTCGGCGATGATCAGCCCGGTCCCTTCCGGCAGCAGGTCGGTGTCGAAATCGGGCCCCACGGCCCAGAAGAACCGGTCGCACCACTCCAGGTAGCCCTGCCACTTGGCGTCGGCGCGGAAATCCGCGCGGCTCGACTTGCACTCGACCACCCAGATCTCTCCCTTGGGGCCAAGCGCCATGACGTCGACCCGCAACCCGGGCGCGGGCACCAGCTCCTCGACCGACACGAAGTCGAGACTGCGCATGTGCCGCGACACGCCGCGCGCCAGCATCTGGCCGGGCATGAGGGTGGGTTGCTGAAGATCATCGGGCATGGGGGTAAATATGAACAAACCGTAAACATGCGTCAACCGAAAGCCGATCCACACCGCCCCCCTTGTCCCGCGGCACGGCGCATCCTAGCTAGCGGTCAGGCGGGTTTCTGCTCTTCCCGTGCGCATGGGGGCTACATTCCAGTGGCCTTAAGCAAATCCGAGGGCGCTGGCTCTGTCCGGACCCTGGTTCGGTTAACCGGTACCCACCTGTAGTAACAGGTCCTCGGGAATAAGCCCTCGCACGGTCGCTGCGGTTCCCGCCACAAAAAGCCCCGACTTTTTGTGGCCGTGCGCAAGGCTGTCTTGCGCAGCAAGATCAGCAGCGCACCCAGTCGCAACTGCGCAAGATCAACACAAAAAGCCCCGACTTTTTGTGGCGCGTGCGCAAGGCTGTCGTGCGCAGCAAGATCAGCAGCGCACCCAGTCGCAACTGTGCGGGATCAATACAAAACCCCCGGCGTTTCGCAGCGTGCGCAAAGTCCGTTCTGCAAAGCAAAATCGCCATCTCACGCCCTCTCCTACACGCCACCGATGCCGGCACTTCCGGTGCCACCAGGCCTTCTGCACCAAGGGCCATTCGCGCACGAAACCAGCCCGACGCATCTCAAGCTGCCCAAGGCTCCATATACGCAGGACCGCAGGCATCCCCCTTCATCTGGCCAGACAAACTCCGGGGTCCGGGGCGGAGCCCCGAAAGGGGTGGGTGGGCGGGCAACCGCCCCCACCCCGATATCAGAACCCGCCGGGGATCATCTCGTGCGCCATGTGATCGAGCACGGCGTTGGTGAAACGCGGCTCCTTCGTCTCTGGAAAGAAGGCGCCGGCCACGTCGACGAACTCCTTGATGACCACCCGGGGCGGCGTGTCGGCGATCAGAAGCTCCGCGCCCGCGGCCCGGAAGAGCGCGCGCAAGGTGGGGTCGATCCGGCCCAGCGGCCACTTGGCCACCAGCGCCCGGTCCGTCAGTTGGTCGATGCGGACCTGGTCCTCGACCGCGCGCTCGATCAGCGCGCGGAAGAGGTCCACGTCCCCCTCCATCATCTCGATATCGTCGCGGATCTCGCCGAAGCGGTGATCCTCGAACTCGGTGCGGACCCTGTCGACGGATTGATCGGCGGATTCCATCTGGAAGAGCGCCTGCACCGCGTAAAGCCGGGAGGCCGCCTTCATCTTGCGCCGCTGGTTGTTCGACAGGGTCATACGGTCTCTCCCCCCTTGGCCTGGCGCGCGAAGCCCACACCGCCTTCGGGCCGCGCGAGGCTGCGGGTCATCGCGATGAGGTGGAGCGCCGCCGCCGCGGCCCCGCCGCCCTTGTTCTGGCCCGCCGCGTCCGCGCGCACCGCGGCCTGCTCGTAGGTCTCGACCGTCAGGATGCCGTTGCCGATGCACAGCCCCTGCAGGCCCAGCAAGGTCAGGCCCCGGCTGGAATCGTTGCAGACCGTCTCGTAATGCGTGGTTTCGCCCCGGATCACGCAGCCCAGCGCCACGTAGCCGTCGAACGTCGCCAACCGCTCGGCGATGCCGATGGCCGTGGGGATCTCCAGCGCGCCGGGCACGTCGCGCACCTCCAGCGTCGCACCCGCCTCTTCCGCCACGGCCCGGGCGCCGGCGATCTGCTGGTCGTAGATGTCCTTGTAGTAGGGCGAGGCCACGGCCAGCAGCCGGACGGGGGCGTCGAAGGCCGGCAGCGGCATCTGGTAGTGCGAGGGTCCGGCCATCATCCAATCTCCGAGATCTTGCGGGTGCCCGTGATCTCAAGCCCGTAGGCGTCGAGGCCCACGATCCTGGGGCGGGGCGAATTGCTCAACAACTCGATCCGGTGCAGGCCGAGCGAGGACAGGATCTGCGCGCCAAGGCCATACTGCCGCAAGGTGCGCGGCGAAACCTCGTCGTCGGCGTGCAACTGCATCTCGAGATCGCGCAGAAGCACCAGGACGCCGCGCCCTTCGGCGGCGATCAGCTCCATCGCGTCGCCGAACTCGTTGCGCCGTCCCGCAGGCCCTGCGCCCACGACGTCCAGCATGGGATCGAGCGCGTGCATCCGCACCAGCACCGGCGCGTCGGTAGTGACGTCGCCCTTCACCAGCGCGATATGCTCGGCGCCATGGGTCTCGTCGGTGTAGATCTTCAGCTGCCACTCTCCGCCGAACTCGGATTCGAACGTGCTGTCGCGGCGCAGCCGCACCAGGTTGTCGTGGCGACGGCGATAGGCGATCAGGTCGCTGATCGTGCCGATCTTCAACCCGTGCAACTGCGCGAAGGCCACGAGGTCCGGCAGGCGCGCCATCTCGCCGTCGTCCTTCATGATCTCGCAGATCACGCCGGAGGGATTCAGCCCCGCCAGGCGGCTGATGTCCACCGCGGCCTCGGTATGGCCCGCGCGCACCAGCACGCCGCCGTCGCGGGCGCGCAAGGGAAAGACGTGGCCCGGGGTCGCGATATCCGCAGGCCCCTTGGACGCGTCGATCGCCACCGACACGGTCCGCGCGCGGTCGTGTGCACTGATGCCGGTGGAGACCCCCTCGCGCGCCTCGATCGAGGTGGTGAAGGCGGTCTCATGCCGGGAGGAATTGTTGGTGGACATCAGCTGCAGCCCCAGCGCGTCGATCCGGTCGCCGGTCATCGACAGGCAGATCAACCCGCGCCCGTGGGTCGCCATGAAATTGATCGCATCGGGCGTCGCCATCTGCGCGGGGATCACCAGATCGCCCTCGTTCTCGCGGTCCTCGTGGTCCACCAGCAGGAACATGCGCCCGTTGCGCGCGTCCTCGATGATCTCCTCGATCGAGCTGATGGCGTCGCGCCAATCCATCTCGACCGGGCCGGGCTGTTCGAAAGCTGTCATGGGCGTCTTCCCTCTCGCGTCCGCGCTCACGTAGCCCAAGTGGCGCGCAAGGGAAAGGGAGCGGTGGGTGCGACGCGGTGTCGGACGGAATGCGTCGTGCCGGACCGGCGCGCGGGGTGGAGCCTGCGGGACGCCTCGCCGGCGGGGCGGATATTTTTCGCCAGAAGAAGCAGGGGACCGCTGCGCGGAGGGGTGGGCGCTTGGGGTGGAGGCCCCGTTTCAACGCATCGGAGGTCCCGGCTCCGCGAAAAGGGCCGGTGTGTTGACACCGGCCCCGCGTATTTCAGATGCGGAAGGCGACCCTCAGGACAGCGCCTTCGCTTCCTCGCGCGCGGCGGCGACCTTGGCGCGCTGGGTTTCGAGGAAGGCCCAGTCGGGCTGGCCCTTCGTCGCCTCGATCGCCTTGTCGTAGGCGGATTCGAGGACGCCGTCGCCGCGGGCGCATTCGGCCAGAATGCCGCTGTCGCCCGAGGAGATCGCATCGCGGATCTTCAGACCCTCGCGGTGCAGGGCGGCGGCGGTGGAGCCTTCGGGATCCACCTCGGCGCCGGTCGCGGCGAGCTTGGCGTGGATCTCGGCGTGGAAGGCCTTGCGGTCCTCCAGGCAGCGGGTGACGAAGGCAGCATGTTCGCCCTCCATCGCCTCGGCGGCCTGGGTCCAGCCGTCGACGGCATCGACGAGGCGGGTGTGGAGGGTCTGCAGGGCGTCGGTCTGGTCGGTCATCTTGGAACTCCTTGCGGTGTGTGTGGATATCAACCGCGACCGCCCGACCCGGGTTCCTTCGGGCCCCTTTCGTTTCAGCCCGCGTAATCCTGCAGGCGGGCGACGTAGCGGGCCATGGTGTCGATCTCGAGGTTGATGGCATCGCCTTCGCGCACCTCGCCCCAGGTCGTGACCGCCTGAGTATGCGGGATCACGTTGACGCCGAAGGTCGCGCCATCGACCTCGTTCACGGTGAGCGAGGTGCCGTTGAGCGCGACCGACCCCTTGGGCGCGATGAAGCGGGCCAGGGTGTCGGGCGCGCGAAACGTCATGCGGGTGCTGTCGCCTTCCGTACGCAAAGACAGAAGTTCGGCCACCCCGTCCACGTGGCCGGAGACGATGTGACCGCCCAGCTCGTCACCGACCTTCAGCGCGCGTTCGAGGTTCAGGCGCTTGCCCTCGCCCCAGGCGTTGCGGCCGATCGAGGTGGCGTCCACCGTCTCGCGGCTGATCTCGACCTCGAACCACGGCTCCGGATCGGTGCCGGTGGCGATCACCGTCAGGCAGACGCCTTCGCAGGCGATCGAGGCGCCGATGTCGATGGTCTTCACATCGTAGGCGGTGCCGATCCGCGCCCGCAGATCGCCGCGCTGGTCGAGCGACAGGACTTTTCCGACGTCCGTGACAATACCGGTGAACATGATCTGGCCTCTCGCCTCGTGTCTGCGGCGCCACAAGACCAGAGCCTGCGCCGCCCCGCAAGGGTCGCAGCATCGCACCGTCACCGCCTCAATTCCGCCCTGTGCCGTTCCTAGGCGATACGCTAGATCAAGAGGATGCCCGCCAGCCCGATGACCGATCCCGCCACCCGCCGCTTCCTGTTTTTGCAAGGACCACACGGCCCCTTCCTGTGGCGGCTGGCCCGGATGCTGCGCAATGCGGGGGCGCAGGTCTGGCGGGTCGGCTTCAACGCGGGCGACCGGGCGTTCTGGTTCCGGGGCGAGAACTACATCCCCTACCGCGGCACGCCCGGGGACTGGGGCGTGGCCTTTCGCGCGCTGGTCGCGGCGCACGGGATCACGGACATCGTGCTCTACGGCGACACCCGGCCCGTGCACGCCGAGGCGGTCGAGATCGCGCGCGAGATCGGCTTGCGCATCCACGTCTTCGAGGAAGGCTACATGCGCCCCTACTGGATCACCTACGAGCGCGGCGGCACCAATGGCAACTCGCGCCTGATGAGCCTCGAGGTGCCCCAGATGCAACGGGCGCTCGCCCGCTCCGACCTCGAGGTGCGCACCCCGCCCACGCATTGGGGCGAGATGAGCCACCACGTCTTCTACGGTGCGCTCTACCATTGGTTCGTCATGTTCCGGAACCGCGACTACCGCAACTTCGCCCGGCATCGCGAACTGCCCGTCACCACCGAGGCGCGGCTTTACACCAAGCGTCTGCTGCTGATGCCGTTCATCGCGCTCGACCGGCGGATCGCCACGCTGCGGATCCGGTACGGCGGATTCCCCTATCACCTGGTGCTGCTGCAGCTGGAGCACGACGCGAGCTTCCAGAAACATTCGCCCTTCACACGGATGGAGGAATTCCTAACCGTCGTGATGGAGGGCTTCGCGGGGTCGGTGCCGAAGCATCATCACCTGGTCTTCAAGGCCCATCCGCTGGACAACGAGCGCAGCCCCACCAAGCGGATCATCCGCCGTCTCGCACGGGACCTGGGCGTCACCGAGCGGGTGCACTTCGTGCGCGGCGGCAAGCTTGCGCGGCTGCTGGATCACGCCCGCACCGCCGTCACCGTGAACTCGACCGCCGGACAGCAGGTGCTGTGGCGCAGCATCCCGCTGAAGGTCTTCGGCACGGCCGTCTACGCCAAGCCGGAGTTCGTCTCGGACCAGCCGCTGCCGGACTTCTTCGCCAGCCCCGACCGGCCCGACAGCCGGGCCTACAAGGACTACCGCCGCTTCCTGCTGGAGACGAGCCAGGTGCCCGGCGGCTTTTATTCCGCGCGCGGACGGCGGCAGTTGATGCGGCAGGTGGTGGACATGATCCTGGCTGAAACCGATCCCTACGACAGCCTGGCCGCGGGCAAGAACCCGCCGCGACAGCCGCATCGATTGCGGACCTGAGCGGCTTCGGGCGCGGGCCCGAGAAGCGGGTCGAAGCGCGGGATGTTTCGCATGCGAAACATATTATGTCAATTTTAACAGTATCTTAACCGGATCGCGCGGTCGGGGTCCGGCGGCGTGCGGGCGCGCGCTCGCGGCCATTGCGCAACACCCCGCCCGGGCGAATCACCGGTTCCACGGCTCCGCCCTTTCGCCGTGGGGCGTTCTGACCTAACCCTGAAAGGAAAAAGTCCGAGGCAGAACAATAACAGGTCGAGGAGACCGAGCTGTGACATCCCTATCCCTACGCCTGTCCAAGGGCGTGGCCCTGATCATCACGCTGGGCCTCATGGCGGCCTGCGCCCTGCCCCGCGTGGGCCCCAACAAGAACGAGATCTACGCGGGCTCCGTCCTGCGCGAGGGGGATGCCTTCGTGCTGGTCGTCGACGACCGCGTGAACGCCATCGCCGCCGTCGCGCCCGCGCTGGGCTTCTCGGCGGGATTCGTGAACGCGGGCGTGCTGGGGTCGGACACGATCCGGGCCGGCGACACGCTGGGGCTGACGATCTTCGAGAACGTGGACGACGGCCTTCTGGTGCCCGCGGGCGGCAATTCCACCCAGTTGGAGGAGATCCAGGTCGACGGACAGGGCTTCATCTTCGTGCCCTACGCGGGCCGCATCCGCGCCGCCGGCAACACGCCCGAGGCGATCCGCCGCATCATCGCAGAGCGCCTGTCCGACCAGACCCCAGACCCGCAGGTCACCGTACGCCGCCTGGCGGGCGACGGGGCGACGGTGTCGGTGGCGGGGGCCGTGAACGCGCAGGGCGTCTATCCCATCGAGCGGCCCACCCGGACGCTGATCGCGATGCTGGCGCAGGCCGGTGGCGTGTCGATCGAGCCCGAGATCGCCCGCGTGACGATCCAGCGCGGCGGGCACACGGCGGAGGTCTTCTACGACGAGCTCTACGAGGATCCGCGCAACGACGTGGCCCTGCGGGACGGCGACAACATCATCGTGGAATCCGACAGCCGCACCTTCACCGCATTGGGGGCGACCGGATCGCAGGACCGCGTCACCTTCGACGCCAAGTCCCTCTCGGCGATCGAGGCGATCGCGACGGTAGGCGGGCTGTCGTCGCTCACCGCCGATCCCACGGGCGTCTTCGTGCTGCGCAACGAACCCGAGGCCATCGCCGAGCAACTGGTGGGCCAGGACCTGATCGGCACGCAGCGGGTCGTCTACGTGCTGGACCTCACCAAGCCGAACGGCCTGTTCATGGCCCGCGACTTCGCGGTCCGCGACGGCGACACGATCTACGTGACCGAAGCGCCCTTCGTGCAGTTCGACAAGACCGTGGCCGCGATCACCGGGTCGCTCTCGGCGACGACGGCGGTGGGCTCGGCCACCGGGCTGTAAGCCTTGGACCGCACCGACGACGCCGCCGCGGACGGGACTCCGCGGCGGCTTTTCGTCTACAACGGCGGGTTTCTGACGCAGAGCCGGGTGCGGCGGATCCTGACGCTGGCCGGCTGGGACATCCGGCTGGGCCTGCCCGGACCGGGCGACACGGTGGGCGTCTGGGGGCAATCGCCCACCGCTCACCGGGGGGAGGCCGTGGCGGGACGCCGCGCGGCGCCGGTGCTGCGGGTCGAGGACGCCTTCCTGCGGTCGGTGCGGACCGGGCGTGACGGGGACGCGCCGCTGGGGCTGACGGTCGACGGGCGCGGGATGCACTACGATCCCGCGCAGCCCTCCGACCTGGAGGTTCTGCTGCGCGATCACCCGCTGGACGACACCGCGCTGCTGTCCCGCGCGCGCGACGGCATCGCGCGCGTCAGACGGGCCCGCCTGTCGAAATACAACATGCACGATCCGGCACTGCCCCCGCCCCCGCCCGGCTACGTGCTGGTGATCGACCAGACCGCGGGCGACGCCGCGGTGCGCGCGAGCGGGGCGGATGCCAACACGTTCCGGGAAATGCTGACCTATGCGCAGACCGATCATCCGGGCGCGCGCATCGTCGTCAAGACCCACCCCGAGACGGTACAGGGCCACCGGGAGGGGTATTACGGCCCCGGGGACGCGACCGCGCGGATCACGCTCCTCGATCAGCCCGTCTGCCCACATACGCTGCTGGAGGGGGCCATCGCGGTCTATACCGTCTCCTCCCAGATGGGGTTCGAGGCGATCCTGGCGGGCCATCGTCCGGTGGTCTTCGGACAGCCCTTCTACGTCGGCTGGGGCCTGACGGAGGACCGCGCGCCGCTCGACCGGAGGCAGCGGCGGCTGACCCGCGCGCAGCTCTTCGCGGGGGCCATGCTGCTTTATCCGCTGTGGTACGACCCCTGCCGCGACCGGTTGTGCCGGTTCGAGGACAGCGTCGATGCGCTGGCCGCCCAGGCGCGGGCCTGGCGCGAGGACCGCCTGGGCTGGCGCGCGCACGGCATGTCGTCGTGGAAGCGAAGGCCCCTGCAGAAGGTCTTCGGCGCGGTGCGGCCCGTCACCTTCTCCGGCCCCGCGGGGGACCGGCGGGAGATGATCTGGGCGTCGAAGGCACCGGCCGAAACCGCCATGGTGCGGGTGGAGGACGGGTTCCTGCGTTCGCGCGGGCTGGGCGCGGAACTGGTGCCGCCGCTGAGCCTGGTGCTGGACGAGGTGGGGATCTACTACGACCCCGCGCGGCCCAGCGGGCTGGAGGCGCTTATCGAACGCGCCCCCGACCTGCCGGGCTTCGCGGTGGCCCGGGCGGAGCGATTGGTGCAGACGCTCACGGCGGCGGGCCTGTCGAAATACAACCTGGGCGGCGCGGCACTGCCGGACCTGCCCGAGGGGCGGCGGATCCTCGTGCCCGGCCAGGTGGCGGACGATGCCTCCGTCCGGCTGGGCGCGGCGGAGGTCGCGACGAACCGCGACCTGTTGCAGGCGGTGCACGCGGCGAACCCGGCGGCGGTGATCCTGTGGAAGCCGCATCCGGACGTGGTGGCGGGGCTGCGGGACGGGGCGGTGGCGGATTGGCAGAACTGGGCCGACGCGATGACGCTGGCCTCGGCGGATGCGGCGCTGGGTGCGGTGGACGAGGTCTGGACCATGACCTCGGGCATCGGGTTCGAGGCGCTCTTGCGGGGCAAGCGTGTCGTTTGCCTGGGCCAGCCGTTCTACGCGGGCTGGGGCCTGACGGAGGACCGTGCCATGCCGCTGGTGCGGCGCACGGCCCGCCCGTCGCTTTCGCAGATGGTGCATGCGACGCTGATCGACTATCCCCGCTACTTCGATCCCGTGAGCGGGCTCGCGTGCCCGGTCGAGGTGGTGGTCGAGCGTCTGCGGGACGGTCCCCTGCCCCGCCCCGGCTGGGGCAACCGGGCGCTGGCCAAGCTGCAGGGACGGTTTGCGAGCCACGCCTGGCTTTGGCGGGGAAAGAGGGGCCGGTAAGCCCGCCGCGCTCGGGCGGGCCCGTGCTTCAAGAAAACTCGGGGATCTCGCCGCGCCCGGCGGACCCGTGCGTCAGGCCGGAACCGCGCGCCGCGGGTGCCAGCGGGTCAGGGTGTCCTGGCCCAGGGTGCGGCTTTCGATCAGATCGAAGCGGGGGGCCGTCGACAGGTCGCGCACGCCCATGCCCGCAAGCGACGGCAGCCCGTCCGAGCCGATGGCGCAACCGGCCTGCATCAGGATGATCTCGTCCACCAGGTCGAAATGCAGGAGGGAGGCCGCGAGGTGCCCGCCGCCTTCGCAGAGGACGCGGGTCAGCCCGCGGGCGCCCATCTGCGCGAGGGCTGCGTGAAGGTCGACCTGGTGATCCTTCTGGGCGACCTCGATCAGGTCCACCTCGGTCCCCGACCAAGGCCGCGTCTGCGCGCCCGCGCAGTGAAACAGCCAGACCGGCTGCTGGGCCGCGGTCTTGGTCAGGCGGCTGTTGACCGGCAGGTTCAGATCGCGCGACAGGACGATGCGGACCGGCTGGCGCATCTCTCCCAGGTCGCGGACGTCGAGCGAGGGATCGTCGGCGCGCGCCGTGCCGCCGCCGATCATCACCGCGTCATGGCGCGCGCGCAGCCCGTGCACGACGCGGCGGGACTGCGGCCCGGTGATCCAGCGCGACTCCCCCGTGGTGGTGGCGATGCGCCCGTCGAGCGTGCTGGCCAGTTTCAGCGTGACCCAGGGCCGGCCCGTCGTGACCCGCTTGAGAAAGCCCGCGTGAAGGGCGCGCGCCTCGGCCTCCAGCGGGCCGGTGTCGACGGTGATCCCCGCATCGCGCAGGATCTGGATGCCAGCCCCCGCGACACGGGGGTCGGGATCGCCGGTGCCGATGACGACGCGGGCCACGCCCGCCTCGACCAGCGCCCGCGCGCAGGGCGGGGTCTGCCCGGTGTGGGCGCAAGGCTCCAGGGTGACGTAGGCGGTGGCCCCACGCGCCGCCTCCCCCGCCTGGTCGAGCGCCACCCGCTCGGCATGCGGGCGCCCGCCGCGCGCGGTGGTCCCGCGCCCGACGATGATCCCGTCCTTCACGAGCACGCAGCCCACCGACGGATTGGGCCAGGTCCGGCCAAGCCCGCGCGCCCCGAGCGAGATCGCAAGCGCCATGAAACGGGTGTCGGTCATGTATCGGGCACCGGGGCCGGGCGCAGGTCTTCCATGAATTTCTCGAAATCGTCGGCGGCCTGGAAGTTCTTGTAGACGGAGGCGAAGCGCACGTAGGCCACGGTGTCGATCCGGGCGAGGCTTTCCATCACGATCTCTCCGATGGTGCCGGAGGGGATGTCGGTCTCTCCCATCGATTCCAGCCGCCGGACGATGCCCGAGATCATCTGGTCCATGCGTTCGGGCTCCACAGGGCGCTTCTGCAGCGCGATGCGGATCGAGCGTTCGAGCTTCGGGCGGTCGAAATCCTCGCGGCGGCCGTTCGACTTGATGACGACGAGATCGCGCAACTGGACCCGTTCGTAGGTGGTGAAGCGGCCCCCGCAGGCCGGGCAGAAGCGGCGGCGGCGGATGGCGACGTGATCCTCGGCCGGGCGGCTGTCCTTGACCTGCGTGTCGACATTTCCGCAAAAGGGGCAACGCATGGGGCCTGTCCTTCCTGTCCGTTGGGGTGGACCCCCGGTTATCCACACCCCTTATAGGGAGGCCGCCAGAGCTCGGGTAGACCCTGTGGATAACCCGCTGCATGTTGGTGCATCGCTGCAACCCGTTGGCCGTCACGCCAGATGGGCGACGATCCGGCGGCTGTGCGGGGCGGTGCGATGCTCGAAGAGGTAGATCCCCTGCCAGGTGCCCAAGCCGAGCGCTCCCTCTGTCACCGGGATCGACAGGTGGGTCGGCAACAGGGCCGCCTTGATATGTCCCGGCATGTCGTCGGGGCCTTCGTAGGTATGCGTCAGATACGACATCGACGGATCGGTCGTGGGCGGCACCAGCCGCTGCAGCCAGGCAAGCAGGTCCGATTGCACCTCCGGATCGGCGTTTTCCTGGATCAGCAGGCTGGCCGAGGTGTGCTGCAGGAACAGCGTCAGCAGGCCCGTCGTGGCCTGGGCCTGCACCCAGTCGCGGACCGTGTCGGTGATCTCCGTCAGGCCTGGGCCTTTGGTCTGGAAGGTGAAGCGTGTCTGCATGGGGGACCTTTGCGGACGTCCGGGCGTTGAAGGGTGACCATAGGAGAGTGACGATGAGCGACAAGACACTATTCATCACCGGCGCATCGAGCGGCATCGGAGAGGCCACGGCCCGTGCTGCGGTGGCAAGCGGGTGGAACGTGGGCCTGTTTGCCCGCAGCGCGGACGAGCTCGACCGGATCGCGGGCGATCTGGGCGACAAGGCGCTGCCGTTGCCGGGCGATGCGACGGATTTCGCGGCCCAGGAAGACGCGGTGAAGAAACTCGCCGACGCCTTCGGCGGGGTCGACGCGGCCTTCGCCAACGCGGGCCGCGGCACGTCCCAGGGCGGCGCGGAAGGCGGCGATCTGGACGACTGGCAGGCGATGGTGGACCTCAACGTGATGGGGATGCTCAAGACGGTGAAGGCCGCCCTGCCCCACCTGAAACCGCGCAAGGGTCACATGGTGATGACCGGGTCCGCCGCGGGACGGCGCCATATCTCGGGCTCTGTCTACGGGGCGACGAAGTGGTTCGTGCACGGCTATGCCGGCAACCTGGCCGAGGAGATGAAGGAGTGGGGCGGGCGCTGCACGGTGATCGCGCCGGGCATGGTGAACACCGCCTTCTTCGACGAGGAGAAACCCGGCAAGCTGCAGCCGGACGACGTGGCCGAGGCCGTGATGCTGGCGCTGAACGCGGGCCCCCAGAACGACGTGCGCGAAGTATTCCTGATGCCGAGAGGGTGAGACCATGAGCAACATGCCAACCGACCGCCGCGGAACGACGCGCGACCCCGAGCAGGCCGACAAGGCCAAGCTGCCGGAAGATCCGAAGACGAAGGTGGACCTGGACGTGCCCGAGCCGAAGGAGGACGAACCCACCGGCCCCGGCACCATCCACGATCCGAACATGGCAGACCGGACGTGAAAAGGCCCCGGCGGTTTCCGCGATGAACCGTCGGGGCCGAGCGTTTCAGCGATAAGGGCCGGGGTCAGCCGTAGAGGCTGGCCCCCTGTTCGTCGATGACCTGACGGGCCTTCGCGATCGCGGCCTGTGACGCCTCTTGCGGATCGGTGAAGGTGTCGGCGCGGATCAGCGTATGGACCTTGCCGTCCCGCTCGATCCGGGCCGCCAGACGGTAGGTCTTTCCTTCTGCCTGCGGCGTGGGCGTGATGCGGTGACCCTTGTGCTCGACACTGGCCGCCTCTGCCGGGGCGCTGTCGCCGCGCTCGCTTTTGCCACCGCCGAAGAATTTGCCAAGCCAGGACATCGCTTACTGATCCAGGAAGCTGCGCAGCTTGCGCGAGCGGGAGGGGTGCTTGAGCTTGCGCAGGGCCTTCGCCTCGATCTGGCGGATGCGTTCGCGGGTGACGGAGAACTGCTGGCCGACCTCTTCGAGGGTGTGGTCGGTGTTCATGCCGATGCCGAAGCGCATGCGCAGCACGCGCTCTTCGCGCGGGGTGAGCGAGGCGAGGACGCGGGTCGTGGTTTCCTTCAGGTTTTCCTGAATGGCGGAATCGAGCGGCAGGATCGCGTTCTTGTCCTCGATGAAATCGCCGAGCTGGCTGTCTTCCTCGTCGCCGATGGGGGTTTCGAGAGAGATCGGCTCCTTGGCGATCTTCATCACCTTGCGGACTTTCTCGAGCGGCATCTGCAGCTTTTCGGCCAGCTCCTCGGGCGTCGGCTCGCGGCCGATCTCGTGCAGCATCTGGCGGCCGGTCCGCACCAGCTTGTTGATCGTCTCGATCATGTGGACGGGAATGCGGATCGTGCGGGCCTGATCGGCAATGGAACGGGTGATCGCCTGCCGGATCCACCAGGTCGCGTAGGTCGAGAACTTGTAGCCGCGGCGATACTCGAACTTGTCGACGGCCTTCATCAGGCCGATGTTGCCTTCCTGGATGAGGTCCAGGAACTGCAACCCGCGGTTGGTGTATTTCTTGGCGATGGAGATCACGAGGCGCAGGTTGGCCTCGACCATTTCCTTCTTGGCGGCGCGGGCCTCCTTCTCGCCCTTCTGGACCTGGGCCACGATGCGGCGGAATTCGGTGATATCGACGCCGACGTATTGGCCGACCTGGGCCATGTCGCCGCGCAGGTCCTCGATCTTGTCGGTGGAGCGTTCGATCAGCATCGACCAGCCGCGCCCGGGCTTCTGGGCGATGTCGTCGAGCCAGTTGGGGTCCAGCTCGCGGCCGCGGTAGGCGTCGATGAATTCGCGGCGGTTGATGCGGGCCTGGTCGGCCAGCTTCACCATCGCTGAATCAATCTGCATGATCCGGCGGTTGATGCCGTAAAGCTGGTCGATCAGCGCCTCGATCCGGTTGTTGTGCAGGTGCAGCGAGTTCACCATCTCGACGATCTCGGCGCGCAGGGCCTGGTAGGTTGTCTCCTGGCTTTCGGAGAAGCTGCTGTCCTCGTTGAGCGTCGCGTCCATCCGGGCGTCCTGCATGTCGGACAGCCGGGCGAAGTCGTTCGCGATCACGTCGAGCGTTTCCAGCACGCGCGGCTTCAGCGCGGCCTCCATCGCGGCGAGCGACATGTTGGCCTGGTCGTCGTCGTCCTCGTCGTCGTCCTTGGCGATGGGATTGCCGTCGGCGTCCAGTTCGGGCTTGTCCTCTTCCCTGCTGGTGTCGCCTTCGGTGCCGACGACGGGCGTGCCGCCCTCTTCTTCGTCGAGCTGGTTGCCGAAGGTGGTCTCCAGGTCGATGACGTCGCGCAACAGGATGTCTTCGCTGAGAAGTTCGTCGCGCCAGATCGTGATGGCCTGAAAGGTCAGCGGGCTTTCGCACAGCCCCAGGATCATCGTGTTGCGACCGGCCTCGATCCGCTTGGCGATGGCGATCTCGCCCTCGCGAGAGAGCAGCTCCACGCTGCCCATCTCGCGCAGGTACATGCGCACGGGATCGTCGGTGCGGTCGAGCTTCTCGGCCTCGGCCCCGCCCAGCGCCACGTCGCGGCTGCCCGCGACGGTGGCCACCTGGGTGCCGGCCTTGGTTTCCTCTGTCTCCTCGGATTCCTCTTCCTCGGTGACCTGGATGCCCATTTCCGAGAGCATCGACATCACGTCCTCGATCTGGTCGGAGGAGACCTGGTCGGGCGGCAGCACCGCGTTGAGCTGGTCGTAGGTGATGTAGCCACGCTCGCGCGCGTCCTGGATCATCTTCTTGACGGCGGCCTGCGACAGATCGAGAGAGAGGTCGTTGTCGGCGTCGTTCTTGCGATCGTCGTTGTCCTTGGCGGCCATCAAGCGGTCTCCCTCGTGCGTGCACCTGCGACCCAAGTGATTCGGGCGATTCGGTTTGAACGAATCAACGCGGTTCGCTGCCGATTCGCAACCGCGTCCCCGATCAATGCTGGGTGTTGTTGCATGAATTTCCTTAAATCAGGGGCGCATCGCCCGCCGGTTCAGGGGAGTCACTTAGGGTCTGATTTCGGCTTTGCAATCACAAGCCTGTCCCAAAGCGCCCGCGCGGCCCGCAACTCGTCGGAATCGAGCGCCGCCCCGTTGTCGGCCACGACCATCTCCGTCGCGGCGCCCTGCTTGATGATGCGCGCGCGTTCCGCGGCCGAGGTGGCCTGCGACAGCCGCCAGGTCAGGCTTTCGTCGCCCGCGTCGAGATCGGCCTCCGCCTCGGCGATCTCTCCGGGCAGGGCGCGGGCGGTGGTGAGCTTGGCGAAGGCCTCCGACAGGCAGGCGGTGGCGAAGTCCAGATCGCCCGGTTTGCGCAGGCCCGAGGACAGGCGGATGAGGGGCTGTGCTGCGATACGCTCCTGCGCGGGCGACAGGCCCGCCGCGGCGATCGCCGGGTTCGGATCGGCGCCCGGTTCGATCCGCAAGAGCACCGCGCGCAAGGCGGCGTGGTCGGAATCGGCGCAGTCCATCGCCTCGATCTGGGGCATGAAGGGGTCGATGGCGGCGGGGGTGGCGATGAGCGTGGCCAGGATCACCGCCTCGCGCAGGTGATCGTCGCGCGCGGCCCCCGTGGCCAGCGCGGAGCTGCGGTTGGAGGCGGAGGGCGCCATCTCCCGGTGCCAGGCATCCTGCGCGCGCTGGCCCTTCTGGAACGGACGGTTCTGGCGCCTGGGCTGGGGGCGCTTGCGAAAGAGCTGCCATTTCAGGTCCTTGAGCGCCTGGTCGTAATGACCGCGCAGGTCGGGGTCCTGGATCGGGGCGATCCGGTCGCGCAGGGCCTTGTCGAGCGCGGCACGGCGTTCGGGCGAATCGAAGGTCTTGCCCTCGGTCTCGCGCTGCCAGAGCAGCTGGACCATGGGCACGGCGGCATCGAGGATCCCCTGCATCGCCTCCTTGCCCTGCTGCTTGAGCACGTCGTCGGGGTCCTGGCCCGCGGGCATCAGGGCAAACCGCAGGGACTTGCCCGATTGCAGCAGCGGAAGGGCCACGTCCATGGTGCGCATCGCCGCGCGCAGGCCCGCGGTATCGCCGTCGAGCGCGATCACCGGCTCGTCCGAGATGCGCCACAAGAGCGCCAGGTGATGTTCGGTGACGGCCGTGCCCAGGGGGGCGACCGCCGCCTCGAACCCCGCCTGCGACAGGGCGATCACGTCCATGTAGCCTTCGGCCACCACCAGCGTCTGGCCCTTGCCCGCCGCGGTGCGCGCGGGCCCGATGTTATAGAGCGTGCGCGACTTGTCGAAGAGCGGGGTTTCGGGCGAGTTGAGGTATTTCGCCCGGGCATTCGGATCCATCGCCCGCCCGCCCAGCGCGATGGCGCGGCCCCGCGCGTTGCGGATCGGAAAGATGATGCGGCCCCGGAACCGGTCGTAAGGCGCTCCGCCCCGGTCCGATTCCGCGGCGAGCCCCGCCTCGATCACCTTGGCCTGCGGCACGCCCTTGTCGGTGAGCGCCTTCAGCGTGCCGCCGTGATCGGGGGCAAAGCCGATGTCCCAGTGTGCGCAGGCGGCCTCGTCCAGGCCCCGGCGGGCGAGGTAGGCGCGGGCCTCCGCCGCGGCGGCGGTGCGCAGGTTCAGCTTGAGGTGCTGGACGGCCTGTTCCATCACGTCGGCCAGTTCGGTGCGCGCGTCGGCCTTTTCCTGCGCGCGCCGATCGCGGGCGGGCATGGTCAGGCCCGCTTCGCCGGCGAGGATCTCCACCGCTTCCATGAAGCCCACGTTCTCGGTCTCGCGCACGAAGGAGATCGCGTCGCCCTTCGCGTGGCAGCCGAAGCAGTAGTAGAACCCCTTGCGGTCGTCGACGTGGAAGGAGGCGGACTTTTCCTGGTGGAACGGGCATGGCGCCCACATGTCGCCCTTGCCCGGGTTCGACTTGCGCGTGTCCCACATGACCTTGCGCCCGACCACGTCGGAGATCGACAGGCGCGTGCGCAGCTCATCAAGGAAACCGGGTGGCAGGGACATGGGGGCGAATATCGAATCTTGCGGCCCCGGAGTCGAGAGCCGTTCGAGCGCCCGGGCGGACCGGCGGGACGGCGGGCGGGGCGCCTTGCCTCGTCAGAGGCAACAGCGCCGCGCGGTGGTGCGCGCTTGCAAATATGCGCGATCCGGTCTTTTCTGCGCCGATGACCACGCCCGTTCTGGAAATCCGCGACCTGCACAAGGCCTACGGCACGCTCGAAGTGCTCAAGGGTGTCGATATCACCGCCCCCGCGGGGCATGTCGTATCGCTCATCGGCTCTTCGGGGTCGGGCAAGTCGACCCTGCTGCGCTGCGCCAACCTGCTGGAGGACAGCCAGCAGGGCGAGATCCTCTTCGCGGGCGAGCCGGTGGTCTGGAAGGGCGAGGGCCACGCCCGGCGCCCGGCGGATGCGAAACAGATCACCCGTATCCGCACGAACCTGTCGATGGTATTCCAATCCTTCAACCTGTGGGCGCACATGACGATCCTGCAGAACGTGATGGAAGCCCCCGTCACCGTGCTCAAGCGCGACCGGGCGGAGGTCGAGGCCGCGGCCCGCGGCTACCTCGCCAAGGTGGGCATCGGCGACAAGGCGGACGCCTACCCCGCACAGCTATCGGGCGGTCAGCAGCAGCGCGCCGCCATCGCCCGCGCGCTGTGCATGGAGCCGCGCGCGCTTCTCTTCGACGAGCCGACCAGCGCGCTCGACCCCGAGCTGGAGCAGGAGGTGGTGCGCGTTATCAAGGCCCTGGCCGAGGAAGGGCGCACCATGATCATCGTGACCCACGACATGCGCATGGCCCACGACGTGAGCGATCACGTGGTCTTCCTGCACCAGGGCCGGATCGAGGAGCAGGGCCCGCCCGGCGCGCTTTTCAACGCGCCGAAGACCGAGCGGCTGCGCGGTTTCCTGTCCTCGACCGGTGCGATGGTCTGAGGGCCCTGCCCCGCTTTTTCGGGACCCGCGCAACTTCGGGCGGGGCCGCCGCCGGGCAGGTGAGACGCTGACGCGGCGTCCCCGGGCCCGGGGGTTTCGCGCGGCGCGCCCATCCCGGCTTGCGTTCGGCCCGGTTTCGCCGCACCTTTCGGCGCAGTGCAAACCGGGATCAACCCGGTCCAACCAACGGGAGACGACCCATGAAGACCACCCTGATCGCAGGCGCCCTGGCGCTGACCGCCACCGCGGCATTCGCCCAGTCCGAGGACGGCACCGTCCGTTTGGGCACCGAGGGCGCCTATCCTCCGTACAACTTCCTCAACGACGCGGGCGAGGTCGACGGCTTCGAGCGCGCGCTGGGCGACGAGCTTTGCGCCCGGGCCGAGCTGACCTGCGAGTGGGTCACGAACGACTGGGACAGCATCATCCCCAACCTGGTGTCCGGCAACTACGACGCGATCATCGCGGGCATGTCGATCACCGACGAGCGCGACGAGGTCATCGACTTCTCCGATCCCTACACGCAGCCCGACCCCTCAGCCTTCGCGGCGATGAGCGACGTCGACATGAGCACCGGCGTGATCGCGGCGCAGACCGGCACGATCCAGGCGGCGCATGTCGCCTCCGAGATGGCCGACGCGACGCTTCTTGAGTTCGCGACCCCGGAAGAAGCCGTCACCGCCGTCAGCAACGGCGAGGCCGACGCGGTCATCGCCGACAAGGCCTACCTCGAGCCCATCGTGGAGGAAGGCGATCTGTCCTTCATCGGCGAGGACGTCCTGATCGGCGGCGGCATTGGCCTTGGCATCCGCGAAAGCGACGGCGAGCTGCGCGAGACCTTCAACACGGCGATCCAGTCGATGAAGGACGACGGGTCGCTCAACGCGCTGATCGAGGAATGGCTGCCCGGTTCGGCGACCTTCTGATCCCGCGCACCCGCGTTGCGCGATCACGGCAAGGGGCCGTCCGAAAGGGCGGCCCCTTCTGCATGGGGACCCTGATGAACGGGGCCCCTTCTGCATGAGGCTCCTGCTGCATGGGGGTCAGCCCTGCTCCAGCGGCACCGTCAGGTGCACCGCGAGGCCCGCGTCGCGCCAGTCGAAGGCGATCTCGGCCCCGATGGAGCGCAGGACGCCCCGCACGATGCGCGAGCCGGAGCCTGCGTTGGTGTCATCCGGCGCGCGGCTGGCGGGCCCGCCCGTCTCGACCCAGTGAAGCGTCAGAACGCCCTTCTCGCGCGTCCAGGACACGGTGACGACCCCGCCGGCGCGGCTGAGGGCGCCGTATTTCAGCGCGTTCGTGGCCAGTTCGTGAAGGGTCAGTCCCAGCGGCGTCACGGCGTGGCGCGGCACGGCCGTCAACTCGCCGTCGATGCGCATGCGCCGGTCCTCGCCCAGTTGGTAGGGTCTGAGCACGGTGGTGACCATTTCATGCAGATCGGCCGCCTGCCCGTCCGCGCCATCCGACAACGACGCGTCATGCGCGATGTCGAGCGCGTGCAGCCGCGCGGTGACCTTCTCGACCAGGGTGTCCACGTCGGTCTCGCCGCGGGCCGACAGGCGCAGGATCGACGTCATGACGGAAAAGAGATTGCGGGTGCGGTGGCGCAGTTCCTCGGCGACGTCGGCCTGCAACTCGAGGCGGCGGCGCTTCTGGACGGTATCGGTGATGTCCCATTGCGAGCCGTAGAAATGCGTGACGCGGCCATCGGCATCGAAGATCGGCCCGATGTGCAGCCCGTTCCAGAAGGGCGTGCCGTCCTTGCGGTAGTTCAGGATCTCGATCACGCGGACGTCGCGCGATGCCAAGCAGTCGCGGATCTCCTGGATCGAGGCGGGGTCGGTGTCGGGGCCCTGCAGGAACCGGCAGTTGCGGCCCACCGCCTCCTTGGTGTCGAAGCCCGTCAAGACCGAGAACGCCTGGTTGGCGAAGATGATCGGGTTGTCGGGGCGCGTGACGTCGGTGATCGTGATCGCCATCCGGGTCTGTTCGAGCGCCTGTTCGAAAAGCTGGCTCAGATCCAGCGCCATATCCCTCGGCGCAACGTTCGCCGCGGCGTCGGCGGTGTGCGGATCGAGCGCCCAGTCCTGCTGGTCGCCGTCCTGCGCGCCGTCGATGTCAGGCCTGTCGTCGATCATGGATCCCCTCCGGTGCGGTCCCGGCGCATCGCCGGGCGGACCCTTTCTAATGACTTTCCGGGGCCGCGTCACGAAAGATGTGCGCTTGTGCGGCAGATCACTGGTGCCGCGGGATTTTTTCTGCAATCCTGCCCGGCAGTGCGGACAAGGGACACGCGGACAGGGGACGATCGATCGGGATGTGCAGCGATCCGGAAACGCTCGACGGTCTGGCCTGGCTTGCCTGCTACCTTACGACCGGCAAGCATCTGAGCCTCTACTGGTCCTTCGGCACCGTCCTGCTCTTGCTGGCGATCACGGCCCCCACGGCACTGTTGTTCGGGTTCGGGGGCGCCTCGGCGGCGCGCAGCCGGGTGGCGCCGCTGCGCTGGCTGGGCAAGGGCTACATCGCGATCGTGCGCGGGGTGCCGGACATCGCCTTCTTCCTGTTCTTCGTGATCGCGCTCGACCAGGGGATCGAGTACCTGCGCCACGTCACGCTGTGCCCCGACTGGGACCAGCCGGTGCGTCAGGGCAACGATTTCGTCGTCTGCTCGGCCGCCAAGATGCCTCTGGGCAACGCGCCGCAGTGGCTGCACGAGGTCTATGGCGCGGGGCTTGCGGTGCTGACCTTCGCCATCGTCTTCGGGGCCTTCGCGGCCAACGTCCTTTACGGGGCGATGCGCGCGGTGCCGCGCGCGCAGCTGGAAACGGCGGAGGCTTACGGCATGACCCGCGCGCAGGTGACCCGCCGCGTGCTGATCCCGCAGATGTGGGTCTATGCGCTGCCGGGCCTGTCGAACCTGTGGATGGTGCTGATCAAGGCCACGCCCCTGCTGTTCCTGCTGGGGGTGGAGGACATCGTCTACTGGGCGCGCGAGCTGGGCGGCACCAAGACCGCGCGCTTCACCGACTATCCTCACGGCGACTGGCGCGTCTGGTACTTCGGGGTGCTGCTGGTGTTCTACCTGTGCTTCACGAAGGTGTCGGAGATGGTGCTGTCGCGGCTGATGGCGCGGCTGACCTACGGGCAGGCGACCTCTGGCGGCGAAGCGCAGAGGAAGGCGGCGTGATGTTCGCAAACGAGACAGCAGGTCGGGCAGCGCCTGCCTGGGCGGGCGCAGCGGGACCGATATTTGGCGCGAGACAGCGCAATATGCGTGACTTTCGGGATAAGTGTGACGGGGTAAAAGCGCCTGTCGGGGGGCAGGGCGATAACCGTCCCGGACGGCGTCCTGTGGACGGCGTCAGGCCGGAGCGGGCGGAGCCCCGGACGAGCGTGGCCCGGCCGGGGGCCGGGCGGGACGGTTGCGACTGGCGCGCGTCGAGGAGACACCCGTGAGTTGCGCGCAGACCATCGCCGATTACGCGTTCCGTAGCCTGGGCTACGGCGAGCGGCTGTTGCCGCGTTCGGATTTCACGCTGTGCCAGCAGGTGACGCTGATCGGATCGGGCATGATCTGGAACGTCTATTTCGGCGTGCTGGCCCTGCTGGCCGGGTTCTGCCTGGCCACGGTGCTGGCGCTGGGCAAGGCGTCGCCCGCGGCCCTTCTGCGCAAGCCCGCCGAGTGGTTCATCTTCGTCTTCCGGGGCTCGCCGCTCTTCATCCAGTTCTTCTTCGCCTATTTCGCCTTCCAGGCGCTGGCCTCGGAGGCGGCGGCCTTCGGAGCGTTGACCTCGGCGGCCTACGGGGCGCTTCTGGTGCTGTTCTTCAACACCTCCGCCTATTCGGCAGAGATCTTCTACGGCGCGCTGCAGTCGATCCCCAAGGGCGACACGGAAGCCGCCGACGCCTATGGGCTGACGGGCTGGGCGCGGTTCCGGCGGGTCGTCTGGCCCACGATGCTGCGGCTGGCCTGGCCCGCCTACACGAACGAGGCGATCTTCCTGTTCCACGCGACGACGCTGGTGTTCTTCTCGGGCTTTCCGGCGATCCAGCAGCGGGGCGACGCGCTTTATTACGCCAGCTACTTCGCGGACAAGACCTTCAACCCCTTCGTGCCCTACCCGATCCTGGCGCTCTATTTCATCGGCGTGTCGCTTTCGATCATCGCAGTCTTCGGGTTCGTGAACGCGCGGTTGAACCGGCACCTCTCGCCCGGCGCGCGGCCGCGCCTGCGCTACCGCCCGCAGCTTCTGCGTTGAACCTTGCCGGGGGCGGAGCCGCGGCGTAAGTCTGAAAAAACCTTGGAGATCCCCGATGAGCTGGCTCGACGACCACCCCGAAGTGCGCAACGTCCGCTGCGGTGCCGCCGACCTGAACGGACAGGCCCGCGGCAAGCGGGTGCCGATCCGCTTCGCCAAGAAGCTGGAGGTCGAGGGCACCCGCTTTCCGCTGTCGGTCCTGAATCTCGACATCTGGGGCGAGGACGTCGAGGACAGCCCGCTGGTGTTCGAGACGGGCGATCCCGACGGCGTGCTTCTGCCGACCGAACGGGGCTACGTGCCGATGCCCTGGCTGAACACGCCCAGCGCGCTCTTGCCCTTGTGGATGAGCTACGAGGACGGCACCCCCTTCCCAGGCGATCCCCGCCACGCCCTGCGCGCGGTTCTGGACCGCTACGCCGCGCGCGGCATGACCCCGGTGGTCGCCACCGAGATGGAGTTCTACCTGGTCGACGATTCGGGCGACGGGATCCGGCAGCCGCGCTCGCCGCGCTCGGGCAAGCGCCGCCCGGGGGCCGAGATCCTGTCCTTGCGCGCGCTGGATGCCTTCGACAACTTCTTCAACGACCTCTACGACGCCTGCGACGCGATGGACATTCCCGCCGAGGCCGCGATTTCCGAGGTCGGGATGGGCCAGTTCGAGGTCAACATCGAGCACGTGCCCGACGCGCTCAAGGCCGCGGACAACGCGTGGTTCTTCAAGATGCTGGTGCGCGGGATCGCGCGCAAGCACGGCATGGCGGCCAGTTTCATGGCGCGTCCCTACGAGGAATACGCAGGCTCTGGTCTGCACACGCATTTCAGCGTGATCGACGCGCAAGGCAACAACCTGATGGCCGACGGCAGCTTCGAGGGCACCCCCCTGCTGAAAAGCGCCATCGCGGGCTGCATGAAGGGCATCCCGGACCTGGCGTTGATCTTCGCGCCGCACGGCAACAGCTACGACCGGCTGGTGCCCGACAGCCACGCGCCCACTGGCGTATGCTGGGCCTACGACAACCGCACCGCCTCGATCCGGGTGCCGGGGGGCTCGCCCATGGCGCGCCGGGTCGAACACCGCGTGGCGGGCGGCGACGTGAACCCCTACCTGTTCCTGGCCGCGGTGCTGGGATCGGCGCTCATCGGGATCGAGGACGATCTGGACCCCGGCCCGCCGATCAGCGGCAATGCCTACGACCTGGACCTGCCGCAGATTCCCGACACCTGGGCCGCCGCGATCGAGCGTTTCGACAACTCCGCGCTGGCGCGCCGGATCTTCCCGGACCTGCTGGTCGACAACCTGGTGCTGACCAAGCGGCAGGAGGCGCGCTACTTCGAGGAGCTGACGCCCGAGCAGCAATTGGAGCTTTACCTCGACACCGTTTGACGGCGCCGACAGCGCTGCTAGGGTCGGCCCATATTCCGAAAGGCACACAATGAAGATCGGCATTCTGCAAACCGGGCACGCGCCCGATGCGATGCGGCCCGCGACCGGCGACTACTCCGACCTGTTCAAGCAACTCCTGGACGGCCAGGGTCTGACCTTCGAGACCTTCGACGTCGTCGACATGGAGTTTCCCGAAGACATCCGCGCCTGCGACGGCTGGCTCGTCACCGGATCGAAGCATGGCGCCTACGAGGACCATCCCTTCATCCCCCCGCTGGAGACCTTCATCCGCGACGTCTATGCCGCGGGGATGCCGATGGTGGGGATCTGCTTCGGCCACCAGATCATCGCCCAGGCCCTGGGCGGCCGGGTCGAGAAATACGCGGGCGGCTGGGCCGTGGGTCGCCAAACCTACGACTGGCAGGGCCGGACCGTGGCGTTGAATGCCTGGCACCAGGACCAGGTGGTCAAAAAGCCCGAAGGGGCGACCGTCATCGCCAGCAACGATTTCTGCGCCAACGCGGCACTGGTCTACGGCGACCGGATCTTCACCGTTCAGGCGCACCCCGAGTTCGAGACGGATTTCACCCTGCAACTGGCCGACGTGCGCGGCGAGGGCGTGGTCCCCGACGAATTGATCGCGGGCGCCCGCACCGCCTCCGCCTACCCGATCGACAATGCCGCCGTCGCTGTGCAGATGGCCGATTTCCTGAAGGCGCGCGCGACATGAGCTGGATGGACCAGATCCCCGAGGCCGCGCGCCTCTACCTCGAAACGAACCGCCTCGACGAGGTCGAATGCGTCATCGCCGATTTGCCCGGCATCGCCCGCGGCAAGGCGGTGCCGGCGCTAAAATGGGAAAAGCAGGTGCATTTCCACCTGCCCAACAGCATCTTCTTCCAGACCATCACCGGTGAATGGGGCGAGGCCGCCGGGCCGGACGGGTTCCTCGAACCCGACATGATCCTCAAGCCCGACTACTCTACCGCGACCGCCGCCCCCTGGGCCGCCGACGGGACGCTGCAGGTGATCCACGATGCCTTCGACCAGAAGGGCCGCCCGGTGCCCTGCGCGCCGCGCAACGTGCTCAAGCGGGTCGTGGCGCTTTACGAGGCCGAAGGCTGGACGCCCGTCGTGGCACCCGAGATGGAATTCTACCTCGTCGGGCGCAACGTCGATCCGGCCAAGCCCATCGCGCCGATGATGGGCCGCACGGGGCGGCCCGCGGCGGGGCGTCAGGCCTATTCGATGACGGCCGTGGACGATTACGGCCCCGTGATCGACGACATCTACGAGTACGCCGAGATCCAGGGGATCGAGATCGACGGCATCACCCAGGAAGGCGGATCGGGCCAGCTGGAGATCAACCTGCGCCACGGCGATCCGGTGAAGCTGGCCGACGAGGTCTTCTACTTCAAGCGCCTGCTGCGCGAGGCGGCGCTGAAACACGATTGCTTCGCCACCTTCATGGCCAAGCCGATCGAGGGCGAGCCGGGCTCTGCGATGCATGTCCACCACTCGGTGCTCGACCGGGCGGGGCGCAACATCTTCACCGGCCCGCAAGGCGGCGAGACGGACGATTTCTTCCATTTCATCGGCGGCCTGCAGGAACACATGCCCAGCGTGATCGCCGTGATCGCGCCTTACGTGAACAGTTTCCGGCGCTACGTGCGCGACCACGCCGCACCGATCAACCTGGAATGGGGACGCGACAACCGCACCACGGGAATCCGGGTGCCGATCAGTCCCCCGGAGGCGCGGCGCGTGGAAAACCGCCTCGCCGGAATGGATTGCAACCCTTATCTGTGCATCGCGGCGAGCCTCGCCTGCGGCTATCTAGGCCTGAAGAACGAGATCTGGCCCGACAAGCGGTTCCGGGGGGATGCCTACACCTCCGAGGACGAGATCCCGCAGGGGATCTACGCCGCGCTGGAGCTGTTCGACAACGCGCCCGAGGTGCAGGCCGTGCTGGGCGAGGAATTCGCGCGGGTCTATTCGATCGTGAAACACGCCGAGTATTCGGAGTTCCTGCAGGTGATCTCTCCGTGGGAGCGGGAGCACCTGCTGCTGAACGTGTGAAACGGACGGTCTGGATGCTGCTCGGTTTTGCCTTCTGCCTCTTTGCCCTCGGCATGGCGGTAGCAACCACATTGGGGGTCCTATGAGTCCGCTTTACCGCAACGACGCGCCGGGGGAATTTCCCGACAGCTGGTACGCCGCGACCGTCGATCTGCCGCCGCAACGCGCCGAGCTGCGGGGCGAGGAACGTGCGGACGTGGCGATCGTGGGGGCAGGCTTCACCGGGCTGACCGCGGCGCTGCGGCTGGCGCAGGCGGGCCGGAAGGTCATCGTCCTGGAGGCGCACCGCGCGGGCTTCGGCGCCTCCGGGCGCAACGGGGGACAGGTGTCCTCGGGCTACAACTGGCAGCAGCAGGACCTCGCGGCGAAACTCGGCTTCGATGCCGCGCGCCTGTTGTGGGAGGCCTCCGAGCAGGCCAAGCAGGACCTGCGCGATACCGTGGCGGCCCATGCCCCCGAGGCGCGCTACACGCCGGGCGTGGCCTACGGGGTCTATTCCGACAAGGCCCGCGACAAGGTCCATGCCGAGGCCGACTACCTGGCGCGGACCTACGGCTACGAGACCGAGAAGCTGGACCGCCCCGCCTTCTACGACATCGTGCGCGCCAAGCACTACACCGGCGGCGTGCTGGACATGGGCGCCGGTCACGTGCATCCGCTGCGCTACGTGCTGGGCCTTGCGCGAGCGGCGGAAGCGGCGGGCGTGGTGATCCACGAAGGCACGGAGGTCCACAGGATCACCCATGGCACGCCCGTGAAGGTCCAGACCGGCCACGGGCATGTGCTGGCCGATCACGTGATCCTCGCGGGCAACGGCTACCTGCCGGGGATCGAGCCCAAGGTCGCGGCCAAGGTCATGCCCATCAATTCCTTCATCGGGGCGACGGAGCCTCTGGGCGACCGCGCGGACGAGGTGCTGCGGCGCGACATCGCGGTGGCGGACGAGAAGTTCGTGGTCAACTACTTCCGTCTGTCCGAAGATCGGCGGCTGCTCTTCGGCGGGCGCGAAAGCTATTCCATCGGCTATCCCAAGGACATCGAGACGGCGCTGAAGGCGCGGATGCTGTCGCTGTTCCCGCAGCTCGAGGGTGTGAAGATGGACCACGTCTGGGGCGGGACGCTGGGGATCACCATGAGCCGCCTGCCCGCGATCCAGCGGGTGGCGGACAACGTCTATTCGGCGGCCGGATACTCGGGCCACGGCGTGGCGCTGTCGGGCTTCGCGGGGCGCGTGATGGCGGAGGCCGTGATCGGCCAGACCGACCGGTTCGACGTGATGGAGACGCTGCCGGTGCCCAGCTTCCCCGGCGGGACGGCCTTCCGGGCACCGCTGCTGGCGCTGGCGATGACCTGGTACGGGCTACGCGACCGGCTTGGACTTTGAGGATTCGTGCCTAGATAAAGCCTTCAGACGGAGGATATCATGGCCGGTGGATGGACCCGCGACGGCGCGGTGAACGAACAGATCGAAGCCTCGATCAACGATGAGTTGGCGCGCCTGAAGGCGCGGCAGAAAGCGCGCGGCGAAAGCCGGACCCATTGCGTCGACTGCGACGAACCGATCCCCGAGCGCAGGCGAGAGGCGATCCCCGGGGTGACGCTTTGCGTCGAATGCCAGCAGGACCGCGACGGGCGCACGCGCTACACCAGCGCGGGCTTCAACCGGCGCGGCTCCAAGGACAGTCAGCTGAAGTAGCCCAAGGGCCGCGGTTTCGGCCTACTTATCCATCTTCGACAGCTTTTCCTGCATGGCGGCGAGCTGGGCCTTCATCTCGTCGAGGTCGTCGGCCTTCTGCTCTGTCCGGGGACCGGTGCTGCCGGGCGTCATCATGCCGCCGGTCATGGCCTTGAAGAAGGCCTCCTGCTGGGCGCGCATCGCTTCGAACCCCGGCATGCGGCCCATCGGGCTCATCGAGGTCATGTTCTCCATCGCCTTGCTTTGCCCGTCGCGCAGCATCTCGAAGCTGGCGGTCAGGAACTGCGGGACGACGCTGGCGGCCTGGCTGGTATAGCTACGCACGAGATCGGTCAGCAGGTCCACGCCCAGCACGGATTCGCCGCGGCTTTCATGCTCGGAGATGATTTGCAGCAGGTATTGCCGCGTCAGGTCGTCGCCCGATTTGAGATCGACGATCTGCACTTCACGCCCGTCGCGGATGAAACCCGCGATATCGTCGAGCGTCACGTAATCGCTGGTTTCGGTGTTGTAGAGCCTGCGGCTGGCGTAGCGCTTGATCAGGAGCGGCTTGTCTGTGCTGGCCATGAGCGAACCTCTCGAAGGGCTGATCATGGAATGCTATGCCGCATCTGCACAAAAAGAAAGCGTTTCGATGCCGCAACGCAAAAGGCGCGCCCCTTTCGGGAACGCGCCTTTCGTGGGGTGACAGGACCCGCTTACTTCGCGTTGGCGGACTTCTTGGCCGCGTCGGTCATCTGGTCGGTCGCCTTCTTGGCGTTCGCGGTCATGTCCTCGGAAGCCTTCTGCGCGACCTTCGTCATGTCCTCGGACATGTCCTTGCCGGCGGCCATCATCAGTTCCAGCGTCTGGGTCTGGACCTTCTTGGCGATCTCGGCGAAGGCGGCCATGTGCTCGGCAGCGGATTCAGCCGAGGACGTGGCGAAGTCGGACATCGACTTGGCGTAATCGGCGGGTTCGTCCTTGGCCTTGGTCATGTCCTGCATCTTCTTGAGCGTCTCGTCGGCCCACTTGGCGGAGAGCTGGGCGGATTCCTGGGCGGCGCTCAGCGACACGTTCGACAGCTTTTCGGCCAGCGAGGTCTGCGTCTTGTAGGCATCTTCCATCGCCTTGGTGTCGACGGGGAAGCTGTTCATCATGTCCTTGAAGACGGTCGAGAAGTCTTGGGTATTGGCAGCCATGATAGCGTCCTTTCAGATTGCGGGGCGCGGGAATGCGCCGTGTCTCGTTCTGACGCAAAGATACGTGCTGCAGTGCGGCATTTCAAGGTTTTTCTGCGGTGCAGCATCAAGTTTTTCTGCGACTGCGAAGTAGCGGATAAATCTCGACGTCTCAGTGCTTTAGCTTCACCTGTGCCGTCACGTAGCCGCCCGGTGCGGGGGCCAGCGGGGGATAATCGGCGGATCCCGGCTTACGTTGGGGCACCTTCTGTCCGGCGCGGGGCGACAGCCAGTCGGCCCAGAGCGGCCACCAGCTGCCCTCGCGCTTTTCGGCCGCCTCCAGCCAGTCCTCCGGCGGGGGGGCGAGGTCGGTGTTGGCCCAGTGACCGTATTTCTTCTTGTGCGGCGGGTTGACGATGCCCGCGATGTGACCCGAGCCCGACAGGATGAACGTCTTGTCGGAGGATCCCATCTTCTGCACGCCGCGGTAGCTGCTCTTCCAGGCGGCGATGTGATCGGTCTCGCAGGCGATGGCGCAAAGCGGCACCTCGACGTCCGAGATCCGCACGCGGTGGCCCGCCACGTCGAAGCCCTCGCCCGCGAAGCGGTCGTCCTGGCACAACCCGCGCAGGTAGTCGCAGGCCATCGGTCCGGGCAGGTTCGTGGCGTCGCCGTTCCAGTAGAGCAAATCGAAGGCGGGCGGTGCCTTGCCCATCATGTAGCTCTTGATCGCGGGGCCGTAGATCAGGTCGTTCGAGCGCAGGTAGCTGAACGTCCGGCTCATGTAGTAGCTGTCGAGCACGCCGTGGGCCTGCGCCTCCCGCGCGATGCCGTCGACGAAATCGTCCTCGAGGAAGACGCCCACCTCGCCCCGGTCGGAAAAATCCGTGAGCGTGGTGAAGAAGGTGGCGGAGTTCACGGGATCCAGCCCACGCTGTTTCAGGACCGCCAGGGTCAGCGCGAGGGTCGTCCCGCCGATGCAGTAGCCGATGGCGTTGACCTTCGGGACGGCGCAGATCTCCTGCACGGCCTGGATCGCGCGCAGATACCCCCGTTCGACATAGTCGGTCATGGTGGTGTCCGAATAGCCCGCGTCTGGATTGACCCAGGACACGACGAAGACCGTAAGCCCCTGCCCCACCGCCCACTTGATGAAGCTGTTCTCGGGCTTGAGGTCGAGGATGTAGAACTTGTTGATCCAGGGCGGGAAGATCAGCAGCGGCACCTCGTGCACTGTCTCGGTCGTGGGGGCGTACTGGATCAGCTCGAACATCTCGTTGCGAAAGACGACCTCGCCTTCGGTGGTGGCGATGTTGCCGCCCACCTCGAAGGCGTCCTTGTCGGCCAGCGTGACGACGAGATCGCCGTCGTTCGCCTCGAGGTCGCGGACGAGGTTCTCCAGGCCCTTCACGAGGCTTTCGCCTTCGGTTTCGACCGCGAGGCTCAGCGCCTCCGGATTGGTCGCGAGGAAGTTCGTCGGCGCGAAGAGGTTCACGATCTGATCGGAGAAATAGCGCAGCCGCTTCTTGTCCGAGGGGCTGAGGTCGGTGACGTCCTCGACCGCCTGGGCGATGGCCTCGGCGTTGTGCTGGTACTGACGCTTGACGTAGTTGAAATAGGGATGCGTGCGCCACAGCTCGTGGCTGAAGCGGCGGTCGTCGGGGCCGGTGTCCTCCGGCGCTTCGAGCCGGCCGGTCGCCAGCGCCTGCTGGGCTTCGATGAAATGGGTGACCGACTTCGACCAGTAGGACATCTGGTGCTCGATCAGCTTGGCGGGGTTGTTGATCATCTCCGACCAATAGGCACCGGCGGCCTTGAGGTAGAGGTCCTGGCTTGGACCTTCGAGGGCCGGGGTGGGCGCGCGGCCACGGTTCAGCGCCGAGACGAGACGCTGGGTCAAATCGTCCACGCGGGACAGATTCTGCTGCAGGGTCTCCAAGTTTTTACGGGTTGTTACGTCGTCCGTCAGATCGTTGGTTGTCATAAGCAGTCCCCCCAACTACTTTGCAGGTGCAGCATTCGCTGACCGAAGGAGTTTCGCCGTGAAGTATATGATGACCTACGACTTGATGGAAAGCGTGCGGAACACCAACCAGTGGCTCGGCGCCACGGCGCGGGCCTTCGCGTCCTACCCGGCCATGGCGATGACGGCGAACCCGGCGATGGACTGGCTGCGCGCCTGGGGCGAGGTCACCGAACGCACCTTCGAGCGGATGGTCGCCAAGCCCGACTGGGATATCCCCGTGCAGACCGCGGAGGACGGCACCGACCTGATCGTCAGCGTCGAGAAAGTGCTCGAACGGCCCTTTGCCGACCTCATCCATTTCAACGTGGGCAACCGCGAACCCAAGCCGCGCCGCGTGCTGCTGATCGCGCCGATGTCGGGCCATTACGCGACGCTGGTGCGCAAGACCGTGGTCAGCCTGCTGCCCGACTGCGAGGTCTACGTGACCGACTGGCACAACGCGCGCGATATCCCGGTCAGCGCCGGCAAGTTCGATATCGAGGATTCGACGCTCTACCTCGTCGATTTCATGAAGGAGCTGGGGGCCGATCTGCACGTGATCGCGGTCTGCCAGCCCGCGCCGCTGACGCTGGCCGCCGTGGCCTACCTGGCCGAGGAGGACCCCAGCGCGCAGCCGCGGTCCATGACGCTGATCGGCGGGCCGATCGATCCCGACGCCAACCCGACCGAGGTCACGGATTTCGGCCATTCGGTCACCATGGGCCAGCTCGAACAGACGATGATCCAGCGGGTCGGCTTCAAGTACGCGGGCGTCGGACGCCGGGTCTATCCGGGGCTTTTGCAGCTGGCGTCCTTCATCTCGATGAACGGGCAGACCCATGCCAATGCCTTCCGCGACCAGATCATCGCCGTGGCCAAGGGCGAGGCGTCGGATCACGACAAGCACAACGAGTTCTACGACGAATACCTGGCCGTCATGGACATGCCGGCGGAATTCTACCTTTCGACGGTGGAGCGGATCTTCAAGAACCGCGACATCGCGCGCAACGATTTCCACGTCGCGGGCCGCAAGGTCGACATCGGCAAGATCACGACCGTGGCGGTGAAGATCGTCGAGGGGGAGAAGGACGACATCTCGGCGCCCGGCCAGTGCATCGCGGCGCTCGATCTGATGACCGGCCTGCCGGAGGACAAGAAGGCGGCCCACCTCGAACCGGGCGCGGGTCACTACGGGATCTTCGCGGGCGGCAAGTGGCGCAAGAACATCCGGCCCCTGGTGCTGGACTTCATCGACGCGAACTCTGACGCGCCCGACAAGAAACGGGCGGGGGCCGCGAAGGCGGGCGCGAAGCAGGCCGCGAACGACGACGCGCCCGTGGAGAAGGGCCCCCTTCCCGTCTGAGGGGCGGGGCGGCCTCAGCGGTGCGCGGGAAGCGCCCGTACCCGCGGGCGGTAGATTACCCAGACCGCAGCGATGCCGGCGGCGAAGATCGCGGCGGGCACCAGCGTCAGCGCGGTGCGCAGGGTGGACAGGGCCAGTTCCGTTTGCGGGATGACACCGCTGCTTGACGCGCGCCACCCCGCGGCGCCGAGGATCAGGCCGAGCGCCAGCGGCGCCAGCGCGTTGCCGACCTTCTGCCCGAAGAGCCAGACGGCGGAGAAGGCGCCCTCGATCGCGGCACCGGTCCGGTGCCGGGTCAGGTCCATGAGGTCGGGATACATCGCCCAGGGGATCTGCTGGTAGGCGCCGTTGGTCATGCCCGCCAGCAGGAACAGCCCGGCGAGCGGCCCCAGCGTCGGCGCGGGCAGCACCATGCGAATGCCCAGCAGCAAGGCGATGTAGAGGCCCATGCCCACCACGAGCGCGCTGGTCTTGCCGATCCGCGCCGACAGCCAGACCCAGAGCGGTTGCGAGACGATCGACCCCACCACGAAGAGCGCGAAGAGCGTCGAGAAGACGCCCAGCGCCCCCGCCAGCCCCGACACCGGGCTGCCGCCATCGTCGGCCACGAGGTAGAGGGCGGCCAGTTGCAGCCCCGCCGCGATCAGGGCGACGCCGAAGGTCAGCAGCCCGTAGAGCACCGTCAGCACGGCGAAGGCGCGGTTGGACAGGACCAGCCGAAGCACCGCGCGGAAGCTTTCGGTGGCGGGACGGGCGATGATCGGCGCGCGGCGGGTGGCCACGAGCATCCCCCAGATCGAAAGGATCACCACCGGCGCCACCAGCAGCGCCGCACGGGCGTAGCCTTCGCGCGTGCTGCCGGCGATCGCCGGGACCAGCGCCCCCGCCGTCAGCAACCCTGCGGAGGCGAAGGCCATGCGAAAGGCCGTCATGGTCGAGCGCTCGCGCGGATCCTGCGTCATCTCTCCGGCCATGGCGCCGTAGGGAATCGTAACACAGGTGAAGCCGAGGGAAGCCAGCGCGAAGAAGACGGTGACCCAGGCCGCGTTGGCCCGCCAGCCCCAGCCTTGCGGGACGGCGAACATCAGCGCGATCCCTGCCGCGAGGACGACCGCGCCGCAGGCGATCCAGGGCGCGCGCCTGCCCCAGCGGGAGGTGCTGCGATCCGACAGGTATCCCACGATCGGATCGGTCACCACGTCGAAGCCCAGCACCGCGAAGGTGACCCAGCCCGCGGCCCCGGGCGGCACGCCGAGGTAGGTCGTGAGGTAGGTGAAGACCAGCAGTTGCTTGACCACGACGAAGACGTTCACGCCCGCGTCGGCCAGCCCCCAGCCCGCCTTCTGTCCGAAGCTCAATGCCATGTGCGCCCCCCTGCCCCGAGGCTAGACCGACAGGCGCGGCCCGCCTAGCCCTGCCCGGCCTCGAGGACCTGCGCGATCGCGGTCTCGATCGTCGCGAGGCAGGTCGGATCGGAGAACCGGTGGTCCGCGCCCTTCACCAGCGTCAGGCGGATGTCGGGGCCGCTTGCGTGGTCAAGCAGGCGCAGGGCGACCGACATATCGACGTCGCGATCGGCGGTGCCCTGCAGGAACCGGGTCGGCATCGGCAGATCGAGCGGGGCGCGCAGGACGAGGTTCTCGCGTCCGTTCTCGATCAGGCGACGGGTGATGACGTAAGGCGCGCCGTAGTCCGATGGCAGCGCGATATGGCCCACCGTCTCGAGCGCATGGCGCTGGTCGGCGGTGGCGTTGGCCCACATGCTGTCCTCGGTGAAATCGGGGGCGGCCGCGATGGTCACGAGGCCCGCGACGCGGGCAGGGTCGGCGCGGGTCAGCAAAAGCGAGATCCAGCCCCCCATCGAGGAGCCGACGAGGACCACCGGTCCAGGCACCAGCGACAGGATCGACGCCGCATCCTCGGCCCAGTCACCGATGGCGCCCTCCTCGAAATCGCCGGAGCTTTCGCCGTGGCCCGAATAGTCGAACCGCAGGAAGGCGCGGCCCTGCGCGCGGGCCCAACCTTCGAGGTGGACCGCCTTGGTGCCCGCCATGTCGGACTTGAACCCGCCCAGGAAGACGATCGTCGGGCCGGTGCCTTCGTTCAGGTGATAGGCCAGGGTCCGGCCCTGGTCGGTGGTCATGGTCTGGTGGGTCATGGAAGGCTCCGTTTAAGGGACACGACACCACGCCCGCCCGGGACCTGCAAGGCCGCCTTGACACCCCTGCCCGCCCCGGCCATTCAGGCGCGACATTATCCCGCAACCGGGCGCACTCGTGGGCGCCAAACAGACGAGGAGCCGCATCATGGCCCAGATCACCCTTACCCTTCCCGACGGCAATCAGCGCAATTTCGAGGCCGGTGTCACCGGCCTGGAGGTCGCGCAGGACATCTCGACCTCGCTCGCCAAGAAGGCGATCAGCGCGACGGTGGACGGGCGGCACTATGACCTGGCCTGGCCGATCGAGGCGGATACCGACATCGCGATCCACACGATGAAGGACCCCGAGCAGGCGCTGGAACTGGTGCGCCACGACCTGGCCCATATCATGGCCCGCGCCGTGCAGGAAATCTGGCCCGAGACGCAGGTCACCATCGGGCCGGTGATCAAGGACGGCTGGTACTACGACTTCGACCGGGCGGAGCCCTTCACGCCGGACGATCTTGCCACCATCGAGGCGAAGATGAAGCAGATCATCAACGCCCGCGAGCCGGTCCGCACCGAGGTCTGGGACCGCGACCGCGCGATCCAGCACTACAAGGACCGCGGCGAGCCCTACAAGGTCGAGTTGATCGAAAGCATTCCGGGCGACGAGCCCTTGCGAATGTACTGGCACGGCGATTGGCAGGACCTCTGCCGGGGGCCGCATCTGCAGCACACCGGCCAGGTGCCGGGGGATTCCTGGCGGCTGATGTCCATCGCAGGCGCCTACTGGCGGGGCGACAGCAAGCGCGCGCAGTTGCAGCGCATCTACGGCGTGGCCTTCACCAACAAGGAGGACCTGCGCGCGCATCTCAACATGCTCGAAGAGGCCGCCAAGCGCGACCACCGCAAGCTGGGCCGCGAGATGGACCTGTTTCACATGCAGGAGGAAGCGCCGGGCCAGGTCTTCTGGCATCCCAACGGCTGGACGATCTACACCGAGTTGCAGGACTACATGCGCCGCAAGCAGCGCGCGGGCGGCTACCGCGAGATCAACACGCCGCAGGTGGTGGACCGCAAGCTGTGGGAGGCCTCCGGCCACTGGGACAAGTACCAGCACCACATGTTCATCGTCGAGGTGGACGAAAGCCGCGACGGCGAGGATGACGGCGCGGGCGTGCGCAACAAGGAACAGACTCGGATCAATGCGCTCAAACCCATGAACTGCCCCTGCCACGTGCAGGTCTACAACCAGGGGCTAAAGTCCTACCGCGACCTGCCCTTGCGACTGGCGGAGTTCGGGTCCTGCGCGCGGTTCGAGCCCTCGGGCGCGCTGCACGGGATCATGCGGGTGCGCGGCTTCACGCAGGACGACGCGCATATCTTCTGCACCGAAGCGCAGATCGAGGAGGAATGCGCGCGCTTCATCGAGTTCCTGGCGGATGTCTACACCGACCTCGGCTTTCCGACCTTCGAGATCAAGTTCGCCACGCGTCCCGAGAAGCGCGTCGGGACCGAGGAAAGCTGGGACTACGTGGAAAACGCCCTCGAAGAGGCGATCCGCAAGACCGGGCGCACCTACACGCTGGAGCCGGGCGACGGTGCCTTCTACGGGCCGAAGCTGGACTTCTACCTGACCGATGCGCTGGGCCGGGTCTGGCAATGCGGCACCTTCCAGGTGGACCCCAACCTGCCCGAGCGGCTGGACGCCAGCTACATCGGCCAGGACGGCGAGAAGCACCGGCCCTACATGCTGCACCGCGCGACGCTGGGCAGCTTCGAGCGGTTCATCGGCATCCTGATCGAGGATCACGCGGGCAAGCTGCCGTTCTGGCTGGCCCCGCGACAGGTGGTCGTCTCGACCATCGTTTCGGACGCGGACGATTACGCCCACGAGCTGGTCGCGGCCCTGCGCGCGGCGGGCGTGCGGGCGGAAGCGGACGTGCGCAACGAGAAGATCAACTACAAGGTCCGCGAGCACTCGGTCGGCAAGGTGCCGGTGATCCTGGCGCTGGGCGCGCGCGAGGTCGAGGAGCGGACCGCGACCGTGCGGCGGCTGGGCGAGAAGCAGACGGACGTGATGGGCTTCGACGAGATCGTCGAGAGCCTGCGCGCGGACGCCGTGCCGCCGGACCTGCGCAAGGGCTGAGACGTGGGAGGGGGGCTCTGCCCCCCGGCCTGCGGCCTCCCCCCGGGATATTTCCGGCCAGAAGAAGGCTGGATCAGTCGAGGTATTCGGACTGGGTCGCTGTCGACCAGCCGACGGTCCAGGTGCCGTCACGCTTGATGGCGGGGCGCTTGAGCAAGGTCGGATGGGCCGCGATGAGATCGGTCGTGCGGCCCGTGCGGGCGGTCTCGGGCAGTTGGCGCCAGGTGGTCGAGGCGCGGTTGAGGGCGGCCTCCCCCAGTTGGGACGAAAGTGCTTCAAGATCGTCCGGGGCAATGCCCTCCTGGCGGATATCGCGGACCTCGGGGTCGTGTCCGGCTGCGCGCAGCGCTTTCAGCGCCTTGCGGCAGGTGTCGCAATTTTTCAGGGCATAAACGCGCATGGCGACTCCATGAAATTGATCTAGCTTAGGATTGTGCGCATTTGCGGCGAAAGGTCGCTTGCAAAGCGGGTGGGGACGCTAGGCTTCATCGGGCAGCGCCCTCTTTGGGTCAAGATGCTTTGGAGACGACGATATGCCAACTGGCAAAGTGAAATGGTTCAACACGACCAAGGGGTTCGGTTTCATCGCCCCCGACGAGGGCGGCTCCGACGTCTTCGTGCACATCTCGGCGGTGGAACGGGCCGGGATGACGGGTCTCGCCGACGAGCAGCCCATCGGCTACGAGCTGATCGAAGGCCGTGACGGGCGCAAGATGGCGGGCGATCTCTACAAGCCCTGAGGCCGGGCGGAGAGGTATTCGCACAAGGTGCAGGCCGGCGCCGCCGACCGGATCGGTCGGCGCGAGACCTCGACCCAGTCGCGGTCGTCCAGGGCTGGGAAGAACGTGTCGGCGTCCGGCACCTGCAGGACCACCTGGGTGATGAGCAGGCGGTGGGCCAACGGCACGAGCGCGCGGTAGATACCGGCACCGCCGATGCCGTAGATCCGGGTGTAGCCGGCCGCCGTGGCCGCCGCGATGGCCGCGACGGGATCGGGATGGACGTGCTCCGCAAGCGACGTGTCGCGCGAGACGACGATGTTCAGCCGGTTCTTCAGCGGCTTGACCGGCAGGCTCTCCCAGGTGTGGCGTCCCATGACGAGCGCGCCGCCGGTGGTTTCGCGCTGGAACATGGCCAGATCCTCTGGCGCGTGCCAGGGGATATCCCCGTCCCGCCCGATGGCGCCATCCGCCGCGCGGGCGACGATCAGCGTCAGCATCAGACCGCCACCGGCGCGCGGATGCCCGGCGCGGGATCGTAGCCGTCGAAGGCGAAATCCTCGTAGCGGAAGTCGAAGATCGAGGAGACATCCCGCGTGATCCGCAGGCGCGGCAACGGCCGGGGGTCGCGGGCAAGCTGGGTGTCGACCTGCTCGAGATGGTTCAGGTAGATATGCGCATCCCCCATCGTGTGGATGAAATCGCCCGGCGCGTAGCCCGTCACATGCGCCAGCATATGTGCCAGCAGCGCGTAGGAGGCGATGTTGAACGGCACGCCCAAAAACATGTCGGCGGACCGCTGGTAGAGTTGCAGATGCAGTTTGCCGCCCGCGATGCGCACCTGCCAGAGCGTGTGGCAGGGCGGCAGGGCCATGGCGTCGACCTCCGCCGGGTTCCAGGCCGAGACGATGAGGCGCCGGCTGTCCGGGGTGGTCCGGATCGCCTCGACCAGCCGGGCGATCTGGTCGACCTCGCCCAGGAGGACGGTCCCGTCGTCGGCCCGCCGCGGATCGGGGAAGTGACGCCACTGGTGGCCGTAGACGGGGCCGAGGTCGCCGTTCTCGTCCGCCCATTCGTTCCAGATCGAGACGCCGTTGTCCTGCAGGTAGCGCACGTTGGTGTCGCCCGAGAGGAACCACAAAAGCTCGTGCACGATCGACTTGAGGTGCAGCTTCTTCGTCGTGACGAGCGGGAAGCCGTCGGTCAGGGGGTAGCGGCTTTGCAGACCGAAGTGGCTGATGGTGCCGGTACCGGTCCGGTCGGTCGACCGCAGACCGGTGTCGCGCACCAGGCGCAGGGCATCGAGATATTGGCGCACGGGGGACCTCCGGGTCGGGCGCGCGGGGCGCGGCGTTCGCGCCCAAGACGCCTCCGCGGGCGCGCGAAGTCAACCGTCGTTGTAAATAGGCACGCCCGGCACGGGATCTTTGCCGCCCGGCGCGCGGGAGAATTGACTTGGGCCCGGGCGGTTGCGGATACTGCGGGGCAACAAGAACCGGGCAGGCCCATGACGATGATCCGCATATTGACCACCGCCGCGCTATTGGCGAGCCTGACCGCCTGCGGCGACGGCCAGCCCATCATCGACGATCCCGAGGCACAGGGCCCGGACGCGGACCTGGACCTGCCGCCGGGCAGCGAGGCCGACGAGGTCAGCGCGAATTCGGACATCTTCCGGTTCGAGCCCCGTGACGATGAAGGCGGCGGGCTGGTCACCGACGTGTCCTACAACGCGGACAACGACACCTTCCGCGTCGACAACCTGGGCTTCGACGGGCCCAACGTCTATCGCCGCAAGGATGGCGACCTGGCCACCCTGGGCGGGGCACGGGTCTACCAGGCCCAGGCACGTACCCCCGATTTCCTGACGGGCGATCCGGTCGAACAGCTGACCCCCTACATCGCGCTCTATCGCGAAGGCGGGGGCCTGGTCGACGGCGAACCGCAGGTCAGCTTTGCCATCGTGCGCTCCGGCGGGTTTTCGAATTTCGGCGCCGGCGGCTATGTCTACGAACGCAACGGCGGTGTCGTCCTGCCCGATAGCGGACAGGCGACGTTCTCCGGTCCTTACGCCGGTTTGCGCATTTTCAGTCCGGGCCGGGCGGGGCTGGAATACGTCAGGGGCAACATGACCCTCGACATCGACTTCGAGGATTTCAACGCGAACGACGCGGTGAAGGGCCGTGTCACGGACCGTCGTTACTTCGACAAGAACGGCGACCGGGTTCGGGTCTTCGAGAACGGACCACCCGACCTGACCATCACCATCCAGGAAGGCATTCCATCGCTCAATGCCGACGGAGAGATCAACGTGCCGGTCGTCAACTACATCTTCCGGGAGGGGGAACGCGAGGTCTTCGAGGAAGGCACCTTCACGGGCATCATCGCGGGCGACACGACCCAGCGGCCCGGCGGCCGCGTCGTCGGCGTGGTCACGGTGACGGCGGAAGACCCGCGCGAGGAAGGGTCCACCATGAAGGAAACCGGCGGCGTGATCCTGACCCGATGAGCACCGCGTTACGTCGACTGACGCGCGCTATCGCCGTCGTGACCGCGCTTGGGACCTTTTCCACGGGACCTGCGCAGGCGCAGGACCTCACGCTGGAGGAGACCCGCGCGCTGGGCGCCGAGCTAATCGCCGCGGGCGCGCTGGAAGACGCCCGGCGGATCGTGGAGGCGCTGCTGATCCGCGACCCCGAGGACCCGGTGGCGTTGATCCTCGCCGCGCGGATCACCTTGGCCGAGGGCGACCTGCCCCAGACGGCGGAACTGGCCGGGCGGGCCTTTGCCGCGGCCGAGGATCCCGAAATCCGCTTCGTCGCGGCCCGGACCGCGGCGCGTGCCACCTTCGAGCTGGGCCGCTACACCCGGTCACAGGTCTGGCTGCGCCGCGCGCGCCAACTGGCCCCGGACGATGTCGAGGCCGAGGCTGTCGCCGAGGATTTCCGCGTGGTGCGGCAGTTGAACCCGCTTTCGCTGGATCTGCGGTTCGGGGTGCGGCCCTCGTCCAACATCAACAACGGATCGCAATCGGAGACCTCCTTCCTGCTGGGCCTGCCGTTCGAGCTGACGTTGTCGCGCGATGCGCAGGCGCTCTCGGGCCTCGCGTTCGAATTGGGCGGCACCGCCCGCTACCGCCTGTCGCAAAGCGAGGTCGCGACCACCTTCGCGGATGTCTCGCTGGATACCACGACCTATACCCTGTCGTCGGGCGCCCGCGACGACCTGGAGGAGGCCGCACGCGCGCAGGAGGCGAGAGGCGATTTCGACTCCGCCGCCGGTTTGCGCGATATTGACGGGTCGGATTACGCCTTCGTGCAACTGTCCTTCGGCCTGCGCCACCGCCGGATCCTGCGGGAGGGGCTTGCGCCGACCAGTTTCAACGCCCGGATCGGGCAGACTTGGTACGGCGGCAGTCCCTACACGCAGTTTCTTGATACCAGCGTCGGACAGTCGGTGCAGGTCGACGACCGGTCGCTGTTGCGCGTGTTCGCGGGTGCGCAGAAGACCTTTGCGGAGGATGATTTCGACGACGCGTTCAGTTTCCGCCTTGGCGGATCAGTCGACCGGGTCCTGCAGGGGGGCAATCTGCTCTCTTTGGGGTTGAGCGGACGGGTCAGCCGGTCGGACAGCCCCGAGCGGGAGTACGACTCCGTCACGGCCGGGGTCGACTACCTGCTGGACGCGCCGGTCTTGGGTCTGGGTCTGGCCTTCGGCGCATCGGTCGAGCGGCGCGACTTCACGTTCTCGTCGCTGACGGGAGGTCCCCGGACCGACGACACGCTGACCCTGACGGCGGAGGCCGAGATCGGGCAGGTCGAATACTACGGGTTCCGTCCCGTGGCCCAACTGGAAGCAAGCCGCACCCGGTCGGACATCGCGCTCTTCGATCGCGACTATATCAGCCTGGGCTTCGATCTGCGCTCCGCGTTCTGACCTTGGCCCCCGCCCGTCCCACGCTAGGTCGAGGGCGGACATATCAAGGAGGAACGGCGCATGCCCACCAAGTATCTGCACACGATGGTCCGCGTGAAGGATCTGGAGAAATCCATGGCCTTCTACGAACTGCTCGGCCTGCGCGAGATTCGCCGCAACGACGTCGAGGAAGGGCGGTTCTCGCTGATCTTCATGGCCGCCGAAGGCGACGAGGATTGCCCCGTCGAGCTGACGCACAACTGGGATGGCGACGACGCCCTGCCCGACGACAGCCGCCACTTCGGCCACCTGGCCTACAGCGTGCCCAACATCTACGAGATGTGCCAGCACCTGCAGGACAACGGCGTGACGATCAACCGCCCGCCCCGCGACGGTCGGATGGCCTTCGTGCGGTCGCCGGACAACATCTCGGTCGAGCTCTTGCAGGAAGGCGACGCGCTGCCCGCTCAGGAACCCTGGGCCAGCATGGAAAACACCGGAAGCTGGTGATGCGCTGGGGCTGGCTTGCAGGGCTGGCCCCCCTGGCCACCCCGGCGGAGGCCTGTCGCCTGGCGCTGGTCCTGGCCTTGGACGTGTCCTCTTCGGTGGATGCGCAGGAGGACGCGCTGCAGCGGCAGGGCCTTGCGGCGGCGCTGGTGGCAGAGGACGTGGCCGCGGCCTTCTTCGCCAGCCCCGACCCCGTCGCCGTGACGATCTTCGAATGGTCCGGGCGCTGGAACCAGGTGAGCCTGGCGCCCTGGACCGTCATCGAAGGGCCTGACGATCTGGCGGATCTGTCTGCCCGCGTGGCAGGCAGCCTGCGCAGCCGCGACGACTTGCCGACCGCCCTGGGCTATGCGCTGGGTCACGCGGCGGGCCTGTTGCAAAGCGGACCTTCCTGCCTGTTCTCGACCATCGACGTGGCGGGCGACGGGGTCAGCAACGAAGGCTTCGGCCCGGCGGAAGCCTATGCCGCCTTTCCCTTCGAGGGCGTGACGGTCAACGGCCTCGTGGTCAACGCCGCCGATTTCGAAGGAGAGGTCGACCTGATCCCCTTCTTCCGCGAGGAAGTGATCCGCGGTCCCGGGGCGTTCATCGAGGTTGCGAACAGCTTCGAGGATTACGAGGCGGCGATGCGGCGCAAGCTGATCCGCGAGCTGGGCACGCAGATGCTGGGCGGAGGGACGCGTGGGAACGCGGGCTGAGCGTCCATCCATCGCCCGGGGTGCCGGATTTACGCGGCGACGGTCTGACCGATGCGCGGGCCGCGCGGACCCTCCCCCCCGTCCGCGACACCCGAAGGAGTCTCTGCCCGGTCGCGGGGTTCGGTCGTCGACCGCTCGCCCAATTCATCGCGAAGCGTCTTCGCGACAAGCTCGAAGGCTTCCGCCAGGCCGGGGAAATTCAGCGCGCGGGCCTGTATCGCCGCGGCTTCCACGTAGCTTAATTCATCCTTGAGTTTCATGGTCGTTGCTCCGTTACCTGCTCGATCCGCCGCATTCGTTTGGGGGTCAGGTCCCCGCGATGCGGTTGATTTGACAATGCGGCGCGCTGGTAAACGAAGGGTAAATGGCGTCGAAGCAAGACCGCCGATTCAGTAGATGTAACGGATTTGTTCCGTCCAGTAGCGTTCCATCCGGCGCAGGGACGCATTGATGTCCTCGATCCCGGATTGGTCCATCACGCCGCGCGTCAGCAGACGATCGGAATGGGTGGAGAAGAGTTCCGCCACGATGTCGTGGATGTTGCGCCCTTTCGCGGTCAGGCGGACCCGGACCGACCGCCTGTCGATCTCGGATCGCTGGTGGTGCATGTAGCCGCTTTCGACCAGCTTCTTGAGATTGTAGCTGACGTTCGACCCCTGGTAGTAGCCGCGGGACTTCAACTCGCCGGCGGTCACTTCGTTGTCGCCCACGTTGAACAGAAGGAGCGCCTGGACGGCGTTGATCTCGAGGATGCCGATCCGTTCGAATTCATCCTTGATGACGTCGGCCAGAAGCCGGTGCAGACGTTCCACCAGGGTCAGGCTGTCGAGGAAACTGTCCATGAAGGCCGCCGAGGCCGGCGCCTTCAACGGCGCGGGCGTGGGCGCGCCGATCTTGCGGTGCAGGGTCATTGCGGTGCTCCATCCATGCGAACGGGTGCACATTGCGCGCAATTGTCAAAATTTCCGTTAAACCCCGCGCGGTGACGTAAGCCCCACCGCCAGCTTGGAAATCTGCCCGACGAGCGGCGCGAATTCGGCGGGCGGGACGTCCTGGCCCGACACCCACCGGTAGATGTCCAGATCGCTTTGGTCGAGCATCGCCTCGTAGGTGGCCAGTTCGGCGGCCGTCATCCGGGGCAGCTGCGCCTCGGCGAAGGCGGAGAGGATCAGGTCCATCTCCTTGATGCCGCGCCGCATGGAGCGCATGCGCAAGCGGCGGCGGGCCACCTCCACGGGATCGGCGGGATCGCTCACTCGGATTGTCCCAGCACAGAGCGCAGACGCCGTTCGATCCGTTCGAGCGTTTCGGTATCGCGGGCCATCGACAGGCGCAGGTCGCGCAGCTCTCGCACCAGGTCGGCGGCTTCGGGGGGCACGCCGGTGCTGTCGGTGGGGGCGGCGACGCCAACACCTTCGCCGGTCAGAAGCCACCGCAGGGACACGCCCAGCATGCCCGACATGGTGGCCAGGCGGTTGGCCCGCGGCTCCTTGAGGTCCTCTTCCCAGCTGCGCAGGGTGGCGGTCTTCACGCCGAGCCTGCGGGCGAGGTCGTCCTGGCTCAGCTCGGCGCCCTCGCGCGCGGCGGTCAGGCGATCACCGAAGGTCGCCGCTTCGTCGCTGTACCACTGGTCGTCGTCCATCAGCCTGTCTCCTTGGTGCTTGCAGTGCCTCGCGGGGTCATCCTATGTCATGAACACCCCTGAGATGCTACCGGAGCGGCCATGAAACTTCTGTCTGCGACGCTCGATCGCGTCAAACCCTCGCCCACTATCGCCGTCACGACCCGCGCGGCAGAGCTGCGCGCGCAGGGCCGCGACGTCATCGGCCTGGGCGCGGGGGAGCCCGATTTCGACACGCCCGCGCATATCGCCGAGGCGGGCATCGCGGCGATCCGGGCGGGCAAGACGAAATACACCGCCGTCGACGGCATCCCGGAGCTGAAGCAGGCGATCTGCGACAAGTTCCGCCGCGACAACGGGCTGGACTATACGCCCGCGCAGGTCAGCGTCGGCTCGGGCGGCAAGCAGGTGATCTACAACGCCTTCATGGCCACGCTGAACCCCGGCGACGAGGTGGTCATCCCCGCCCCCTACTGGGTCAGCTATCCCGACATGGTGAAGCTCGCGGGCGGTGAGCCTGTCTTCGTCGAGGGCGCGCTGGAGACCGGCTACAAGATCACCGCCGACCAGTTGGAGGCCGCGATCACCGAGCGGACCAAGTGGTTCCTGTTCAACTCGCCCAGCAATCCCACGGGCGCGGGATACAGCCACGACGAGTTGAAGGCGCTGACGGAGGTGCTGTTGCGCCACCCCCATGTCTGGGTGCTGACCGACGACATGTATGAACACCTTGCCTTCGACGACTACCGCTTCTGCACGCCCGCGCAGGTGGAACCGGCGCTTTACGACCGGACTCTGACGATGAACGGCGTCTCGAAGGCCTACGCGATGACCGGCTGGCGGATCGGCTACGCGGCGGGGCCGGTGGAGCTTATCGGGGCGATGCGCAAGGTGCAGTCGCAATCGACCTCCAACCCCTGCACGATCAGCCAATGGGCGGCGGTCGAGGCGCTGAACGGGCCCCATGATTTCATCGCGCCTAACAACGCGGTCTTCATGCGTCGCCGCAACCTCGTGGTCGAGGCGCTGAATGCCTGCCCCGGGATCGTCTGCCCGATGCCAGAGGGGGCGTTCTACGTCTACCCGTCGATCGCGAGCTGCATCGGCAAGGTCAGCGCGGGCGGCACCGTGATCGACAGCGACGAAGCCTTCGCCACGGCCCTTCTGGACGAGGCGGAGGTGGCCGTGGTCTTCGGCGCGGCCTTCGGGCTCAGCCCGCATTTCCGGGTCAGCTACGCGACCTCGGACGCCGCGCTGGAGGAAGCCTGCGCCCGGATCCGACGCTTCTGCGAAGGGTTGCAGGACGCCGGTTGATCGCGGCGTCCCGGCGGTTAGACTGACCCGGCAAGAGGTTACGGGTGCCATGAGTACGGATCTTCCAGACTATTACTTTCGCATCCGGGAGAACGGCGCGCTCGTGTTCCGCGTCGATACCGACAACCGCCAGCGCCGGATCGAGATGGACCAGCTGGCGACCGTCAACGTCCGCAACGGAGAGGTGAAACCCCAGGGCGACCGCCAGCTGTCGGACGACGACATCGCAGCGATCCAGGGCTGGCTGGACGAACGCGTGGCGCTTCTGGCCCGGCGCGACATCGACGACATCCACCGCGCGGTGGATCATCTGAACCTGACCACCCAATGGGCGCAGTCCAAGGCCAGCGATGCGCAGCTCGAGGAGGTCACCGACACGCTGCTGCTGGCGATGCACGACCTGCGCTCCACCCTGGTGCGCAAGAAGGCCGACCGGATGATGAAGGCCCGGGGCGCGGGCGAGGAGTGACTTCTCGCGCTACCGGCGCAGGAGCCGGGATCGCGCATGAGGCGAAACAATGGCCCTGGCAGGTCGATGACGCAGATCCCATACGTCCGGCAAAATCTTGCGCGATGATCCTCCGCGCCACGTACGTGCGAGGTTGGTCGGGCGGAACCAAGACAGGGCCTGCCGACATTCGAGGATCGAGTGATAGCCGAAGACTGGCGGTGCAGGATGAACGATAGACGGTCGACGAAGACGGACTACGGCACCTACCTCTGGCCCGTGGGACTGTGTCTGGCAGGCATATCGGCGGTGCTCGCCGGATCGTGGGGCGTGTTGTCCTATTGTGGGGCGACCTTCATCTCCGTCAGTCCGTATTGTTCCGAGGGCGTCGAATCCGCCTTCGTGGTGGTGATCCTCGCCGGCGTCGTGATCGCGCCGACGTCATTGTTCGTCCTGATCTGGCGACTTTTCCGCTCCTTACGCCGAAAGTGACGCGGCGCGCCCCGGAACAGCGCGTCGCGGGACCGTCGACAAGGATCAGGGGTCGCGGCGGCCCCGCAGAAGCTGGCGGGCGACGCGGAACAGGTACCAGCCGACGAGGGCCGCCAGCAGGATGTTGGTGACGGGATTGAGGAAGGCCGCGACCAGTTCGTAGTTGGCCGACAGGATGTAGCCCGCGCCGATCAGCGCGGCGTTCCAGATCGCGCTGCCGAGCGCCGTGTAGAGGAAGAACACCCCCTGCCCCATCCCGCTCAGCCCCGCAGGGACCGAGATCAGCGTCCGCACCCCCGGCACGAAGCGCCCGAAGAAGACCGCCGCCTTGTCGTGGCGGTCGAACCATTCGATGGCATTGGTGATGTCGTCGCGGGTCAGGGTCAGCCAGACGCCGTGGCGGTCGATGAACGCCTCGAGCCTGCGGCGCCCCAGCGTGCGGCCGACCAGGTACCACAGGTAGGCGCCCAAGACCGCGCCGATGGTGCCCATGACGAAGATGGCGATCAGCGACATCTCTCCGCGCGCGGCCTGGAAGCCTGCGAGCGGCATCACCAGTTCCGAGGGGATCGGCGGAAAGACGTTCTCGAGCAGCATCACGAGGCCGACGCCAAAGGCGCCGAAGCGGTCGATCAACTGGGTGATGAGATCAAACATGGGGGCCAACGGGCGCGGTTTCATTCGGTTCCAGCGGAAGCGCCGTCCGGGCGCGCATCAGGACGAAACGCCCGGTCATGCAGATCGCAGCGACGGCCAGCCCCAGGGTGAGGCCAAGCCACAGCCCCTGCGGGCCCAGCCCCAGCGGGAAGGCCATGACGTAGCTCAACGGGATCGCGAGCGCCCAGTAGCTGAGAACGGCGATGACCATCGGCACGGTCGTGTCCTGAACGCCGCGCAGCAGGCCCAGCGCCACGACCTGCGCCGCATCGACGACCTGGAACAGGGCCGCCAGCGCCAGCAACGACGCCCCGAGCGTCAGGATCTGCGGAAGGGCCGGATCGCCCGGCTCGACGAACAGCCCTACCAGCGTCTGCGGGATCAGCAGGAAGGCCAGGATGGTGACGCCGACGAAGGCGCCCGACAGGGCGAAGGCGGCGATGGCCCCGCGCCGCAGGCCGATCTCGTCCCGGCGGCCCAGCGCCCGCCCGGCCCGGACGGTGGCGGCCTGGCTGACGGCGATGTGGACCATGAACGCCAGCGAGGTGATCTGCATGGCGATCCCGTGGGAGGCCAGGGCGATCTCGGAAATCCAGCCCATCATGATGGAACTGACGGCGAAGAGCCCGCCTTCGGCCAGGGAGGTCAGCCCGATCGGCAGGCCAAGCCGGAACACGCGCGCCATGATCTGCGGATCGGGGCGCAGCGGATTGCGCAGCAGCTGATGTTCCGGCAGGCGGCGCAGGATGTAGACGATCAGCACCAGCACGGTGGCGCTCTGCATCGTGACGGAGGCGATGGCGGCCCCCCTGATGCCCAGTTCCGGCGCACCGAAATTGCCGAAGATCAGCACGTAGTTCAGGCCGATGTTCAGCACCGCCGCGATGATCGTGGACCACAGGATGAAGGCGGTCAGTTCGAGCGCGACCAGGAACGCCTTGAGCGTCATCACGATCAGCGCGGGCGCCATGCCCAGGACAGCGATGCGCAGGTAATCCGCCCCCAATGCGGCGACCGTGTCGGTCTGGCCGATGGCCAGCAGGATCCGCTCTGCCGCGAAGAAGGGAAGCGCCACGAGAACACCGAAGAGGATCGAGAGCCAGACGCCCATGCGGGTGACGCGGCGGATGGTGCGGGTGTCGCCGGCCTCGGAGGCTGCGGCGACGAGCGGCGTGACCGCCTGAGAGAAGCCCGCCCCCATCAGGAAGATGACGATGAAGATCGAGGTGGCGACCGTGGCCGCGGCCAGCGCCGTCACGTCGTACCACCCCAGCATCACGGTGTCGCTGATGTGGATCGCGAACTGCGCGAGGTTGCTCGCCACCAGCGGCGCGCCCAGCACCGAGAGCTTGCGCAGGTGGGTCAGGTAGGATTCGGCGTGGCGTCTCATGTATCTGCCTTATGCCCCCTGCCCTCCATCGTCCAGCGTGACGAACCAGGGCGCGCGCGGCATGCGCCCGGGTGCGGGATCGGGGACGGCACACTTGCTCGCGGCTGCGGGAAGGCAGGCGCAGGCGGTGCGGCGGCCCTTGTCCGACCGCGCGCCTTGGCGACCGCCAGCCGTGCTACGCCCGGCCCCGTGTCGCGCCAACCACGGGCCTGGTCCGGGCCTTCAGCCCCGGTCGGGAAAGATCTGCCGCATTTCGGCGTCGAACTGGGCCCAGGTGATGGTCGAGCGGTTGCCCGCGTGGCCATCGTAGTAGGACTTGCCGCTGGAGGTCGGCAGACCGGCCCAGATCCGCGCGAGGTTGTTCATGAAGCGGTGCCGCCCGATCTGGCCCGCGCGGATATCGTGCAGCCCGGCATCGGCTAGCAGGATATCGGCCAATTGATCCTGCACCGCCGGCGAGAAGATGTGATCGGTGCTCAGCCCCGCCTGCTGCACCAGCCGCCTCAGCGTGCTCGGGATGAACTGGTAGCGCCCGATGGCGTGGTTCTGGCCGGGCGTCTCGTCGATCCAGCGGAAGATCTCGCCGATGGTCAGGCGGGTCGGCAGGTCGGGCGGCGGTACGCGGGCCCCCCAGACCACCGCGTCGTAGCCGTCCTTGCGCGATTCCGCGTATGAGATGATCTGCCGGATGCGGTGGACGTCCGCCCCGCCGGTGGGGCCCGCCAGCATGATCCGCTGCGAAGGGGACACGAGCCCGCCCGCGCTTGCACGGCGGGTGGCGGGGGCGGCATCGGTGCGCGGCGCGACGGGCGCGAACAGGCTGCCCCCCGCCTGGCCCGCGAAAAGGCTCGCATGAGACATGGCCGCCTGCGGGCGCTGCGCGGGCGTGCGCGAAACGACGAGCGCGCCGCGCTTGGCCAGGAACGGCCGGGTTTCGGCCACCGGCGCGTCGGGCCAGAAGGTCGCGAGCGTGGCGATGGCCGCCAGACAGGCGGCGGCTGCATGTTTCAGGATCATGGCGTCCTCTTCCCCAACTGCTGTCGCGTGGGGAATGACGCCAAGATGTTGAGATTTCGTTCGGTTCAGGTTTCCAGATGGTTACGCCAGCTGTGCTTCGGATCGAAGCCGACCATGCGCTTGGCCTTGCCGTTGTCATAGAACGTCTCGTCCCGGCCCATCTCGCGGCGCTTGGGCACGCCCTGGTAGAAGCGGTCGATCACCTCGTCGGTGGTGATGTTCACGCTCATGTCGTCGTTGGAGACGTTGAAGACCTCGTGGCCGAGCCCGTCGGTCTTCAGGCAGCATTCGACCATGTGGGCGAGGTCGCGCACGTCGATATAGGCGAAGATATTGCGCCGCCGCAGGGCGGGGTCCTCCATGAAGGCGGGGAACAGCTCTTCGTATTCGTGGGGCTCGATCACGTTGTTGATCCGCAGGCCGTAGATGTCGGCCCCGGTGCGGGCCTGGAAGGACCGCGCGGTGGCCTCGTTCACGACCTTGGACATGGCGTAGCTGTCCTGCGGGATCGTGGGGTGTTCCTCGTCCACGGGGATGTACTCGGGCTTCTTCTCGCCGTCCCAGAAGCAGATGCCGTAGGTCGTCTCGGAGGAGGCATAGATGACCTTGGGGATACCCAGCTTGGCCGCGGCGTTCAGCACGTTGTAGGTGGCCATGACGTTGTTGTGGTAGGTCACGCCGTCGGGGACGATCATGATGCGCGGGACGGCGGCGAAATGGACCACCGCGTCATAGGCAGGCACGCCGGTGCCGGGGTCGAGTTCGTCGAAATCGGCGTAGTTGTGCATCGCGTCGATCACCTGGCCCGCGTCGGTCAGATCGACCTTGAGCGCCCGGCTTTCGGGATCGGCCGTGCTGTCGATGTTGGTGACCTGGTGGCCCGCGTCGCGCAGGTGCTGGACCGCGTATTTGCCGGCCTTGCCGCTGCCGCCGGTGAAGAAGATGCGCATGACGTGTCCTTTGCTGGTTCGGGCGTGATCTAGCCCGCGCGGCCTTCGCGCCAAGCCGCCGGCCTGCCCCGGCTTGTTGCCCCCGGCCCCCGCCCCGCTGTAGGATGGCCAAAACCAACAGCGAGCAGCCTTTCCATGACCGACCTTCTGTCCGACGCCGCCGGTGCACCTGCCTACGACGCCTCCTCGATCCAGGTGCTCGAGGACATGGAGCACGTCCGCCTGCGCCCCGGCATGTATATCGGCGGCAAGGACGAGCGCGCGCTGCACCATATGGTGGCGGAGATCGTCGACAACTCCATGGACGAGGCGGTCGCGGGCCACGCCACCTGGATCGAGATCGAGCTGCACGCCAACGGCCACGTCAGCGTGCGCGACAACGGGCGCGGCATCCCCACCGACCCGCACCCCAAGGATCCGTCGAAAAGCGCTTTGGAGATCATCTTCTGCACGCTGAACGCGGGCGGCAAGTTCTCGGGCGACAGCTACCAGACCAGCGGTGGCCTGCACGGCGTGGGGTCGTCCGTCGTGAACGCGCTGTCCGACCACCTGCGGGTGGAGGTCGCGCGCAACAAGGAGCTCTTTGCGATGGAGTTCGCCCGCGGCGTGCCGCAGGGCCAGCTTCAGAAGATCGGCGCCGCCCCCAACCGCCGCGGGACCGCCGTGACCTTCCACCCCGACGAGGAGATCTTCGGCACCCTCAAGCTCAAGCCCTCGCGCCTGTTCAAGATGGCGCGCTCCAAGGCCTACCTGTTCTCGGGCGTCGAGATTCGCTGGAAGACGGAGATCGACGACGGCGACACGCCGAAATCCGCCACCTTCAAGTTCCCTGGCGGCCTGGCCGATTACCTGGCCGAAACGCTGTCGGGTGCCACCACCTACGCCGAGCGCCCCTTCGCGGGCACCGTCGATTTCACCGAGAAGTTCGGCGTGCCGGGCAAGGTCGAATGGGCGATCAACTGGACGCCCGCGCGCGACGGCTTCATCCAGTCCTACTGCAACACCGTCCCCACCCCCGAGGGCGGAACGCACGAGGCAGGCTTCTGGGCCGCGATCCTCAAGGGCGTGAAGGCGTATGGAGAGCTGACCTCCAACCGCAAGGCCGCGACGATCACCCGCGAGGACCTGATCGCGGGCGGCTGCGCGCTGGTCAGCTGCTTCATCCGCGAGCCGGAATTCGTGGGCCAGACCAAGGACCGGCTGGCCACCGTGGACGCGCAGCGGATGGTGAACGCCGCCGTGTCCGACCACTTCGACAACTGGCTGGCGGCGGATACCAAATCGGCGGGGGCGATCCTGGATTTCCTGATCCTGCGGGCCGAGGAACGCCTGCGCCGCAAGCAGGAGAAGGAGACCTCGCGCAAGTCCGCCACCAAGAAGCTGCGCCTGCCCGGCAAGCTGACCGACTGCACCAGCAAGACCCGAGAGGGGACGGAGCTGTTCATCGTCGAGGGCGATTCGGCCGGCGGCTCCGGCAAGGGCGCGCGGTCACGCGAGACGCAGGCGCTGCTGCCGCTCAAGGGCAAGATCCTGAACGTGCTGGGCGCGGCCTCCGGCAAGCTGACGACCAATGCCGAGATCAACGACCTGTGCGAGGCGCTGGGCGTGGGCATGGGTTCGAAGTTCAAGCTGGACGACCTGCGCTACGACAAGGTCATCATCATGACCGACGCCGACGTGGACGGCGCGCATATCGCCTCGCTTCTGATGACCTTCTTCTTCACCCAGATGCGGCCCCTGATCGACAACGGGCACCTCTACCTCGCCTGCCCGCCGCTCTACCGCCTGACGCAGGGGGCAAAGCGGCTCTACGTCGCCTCCGACGCCGAGAAGGAGCGCGCGCTGGAGAAAGGCCTGGGCGGCAAGGGCAAGATCGACGTGCAGCGCTTCAAGGGTCTGGGCGAGATGGACGCCAAGGACCTGAAAGAGACCACCATGGACCCCGCCACCCGCAAGCTGATCCGCGTGGAAGTGGCCGACGACCTGCCCGGAGAAACCGGCGACCTGGTCGAGCGCCTGATGGGCAAGAAGCCGGAGTTGCGGTTCCAGTATATCCAGGAGAACGCGCGGTTCGTGGAGGAGTTGGATGTTTGAGTGAGTTTACGTCGAGATACAGACAGCTAATTTCCGAAGCAACTCAAGCAAATCTAGACTGTGTAATTTTAGACGGATTCTCTCGTCACCAGTTGATCGACAAGCAAATATCGGGAAACAGGCTCGGTTGGATATTGAACTCTCTCAGTGGGTCACTTCAAGCCGAGCTAGTCTCATTCTGCTTCCGACAATTGGAAACAAAACACTCCCCGAACGGTTTGCGACAACTGATGAAAGACTTTCGCGCAAAAAGAGCGGAAAAAATAACTCTTTTCGGAAATTCTGTTTTTTACCTTCGATTTGAGGATGAGCGACGTATCAAATTCGATGAACTATTATCCAAATTAGATAAGCTCTATAACGAAGATATTTACCAGCGCCTTTTTCTGCTCCGAAATGAGATCACCGGCCATTCCGCCTATCTTTTATCATCTGATCGAGAGAAGCGCTCAAAAGACGGCTGGATTGAACCAACCCAGAGCGAGATCATTCAAGCTGTAGGAGCCCTAACAAGCAGCGTTCGTGCGCTTCACCACATCCTCTTCCCCCTTTTAGGATTAGATCTGCTGCCCGATCGTGAAAAACGCTACTCAGAAGTAGAGAAATTCATTTCAGAATTTCCTTACCACCCAAAATAGTCTATTTCGGGCAATACACTTGGATTTGCAATTGATTGGTTCGTCCATATCTCGACACCTCCCCGTCGATGAGCCTCCCGGTGCCGTCGGTGTCGCCGGGCATGAACATTCATATGGATTTGCATGGTATCCGGTCTTCGGTGGCCAGAAAGTCTAGTCGGAAAAAATTCTGCTCCCCCAGCGCCCGACCCTGGGTGGGCGTGAAGCGCCCTCCCAGGGGGAGGGTCGGGCGCTGCCGTTGCCGGAGGCAACGGCGGGAGGGGCGCGACGGTCGGCACTCAGCCAACCCCGCCCCCGGCCTGACCCGGGGCCTCGCCGAAACCAAATGCAGCGCTCGCAAAAATAGGTCCCGGGTTACGCCCCGGGGGGGGGCCTTCCCTACTCCACCACCACCGCGCTCACTTCCGCTTCGATCAGGCTCTCGGTGCCGTCGCTGTCGCCGCTCACGGCCATGCCGATGAGCGATCCCGGCTCGCGGTCCCCGAAGGCGCGGGCGAAGTCGGCGATCAGGTCGACCGTGACGCTCTCGGACCCCGTATCGGCCTGCCGCAGGGGGATCGTCACGCCGGTTTCGGGGTTGCCGTAGGGCGAGGGGATCGGCTCTCCCACCGGGTTGTTGCCGCCCCAGACGTATTGCAGGATCCGCACGTCGTCGCGGCCGATCAGGCTGCGGATCTCGGCTTCTTCGAGTTCGGGCACCACGTCCTCGGGCACCCAGAGGAAATAGACCGCGATGTTGCGGTCGTCGCCGCCCTTCACGCTGAGGTCCGTGGGCGGCACGCTCTGGCGCACGGCCCAGTCCCAAGAGGCGGTGGTGGCGTCCGACAGGCTTTCCGGCAGGCGGGTCCACAGAAGGCTGATCGTGTTGTCCGAGACGAAGGTCAGCGTATCCTCGCCTTGGGTGTAATCGTTGGACGACAGAAGCTTGATGCGCTGCTCGGTCCAGTCGGTGAAGCCGATCTGTTCGGCCCCCGCCGTGGTCGCGGCGGTGGTGGCGGACAGGGTGGCGGCAATGGTCAAGGTACGAAACATGGATACTCCTCCGGGTTGGGAGGAGGTTAGCGCAGGCTGACGGTGGGTCACCCCTGCTCTGCGCGCCTCACGGGTTTGTCATGGCGTGCTGCGGCATCCGGGGGCTAAGTTGTGGTCATGCGTGTCCTTGCCCTTTGCCTCACCCTCTTGGCCCCTGCCGCCCAGGCGCAGGTCGAAACCTCGCTGGAGTTGGTGCTGCTGGCCGATGCCTCCGGCTCGATCGACACGGACGAACTGGCGTTCCAGCGGCAGGGCTATGCGGACGCACTGATGTCCGACGCGGTGCAGAACGCGATCGAGGCGACGTTGCACGGGTCCATCGCTGTCACCTACGTGGAATGGGCCACCAACCAGGTGCAGGTCGTGGACTGGATGCTGATCGACGGACCGGAGGCCGCGCGCGCCTTCGCCGACGCGCTGACCGTGGCGCCCCGCGCGGCCTACGGGCGCAACGCGATCGGCGCGGCCCTGCTGGAAGGCCAGCGGCTGATCGAGGACAACGACATCGACGGGTTCCGCCACGTGATCGACTTCTCGGGCGACAGCATGGGCAATTCCTCTGGCCCGCCGATCGTGCCCTCGCGCGACGCGGTGCTGGCGACGGGGACGACCATCAACGCCCTGCCGATCCTGCGCCCCGACAGCCCGCGACGGGCGGGCTACGATCTGGAACGGCTCTACGCCGAGAACATCATCGGCGGCCCCGGCGCCTTCATGGTGACGGCGGAGGGGCGCGAGAGTTTCGCGCAGGCCGTGCAGCGCAAACTGTTCCTGGAAATCGCGGGGCAGATGCCCGTGGATGTCGCCAGCCGCTAGCGCTGCAAGGTCTCGATGTAGTTCGACAGGGCCAGCAGCTCGGCGGGGATCGGCATCGGGTTGCCGTCCTCCTCGGTCATGATCATGGGGCCGAGGTCGCCGTCCCCGAAGCGCGGCATGGCGGCGCTGAAATGCGCGCCCCGGTTGTAGCCGTCGATGGCCGTCATGACGTGGTCCGCCGGGTAGGTCCCGCCGAAGCGCCGGGTCAGCGTGGTCAGGTCCGACGGCGCGGGCGACAGCCCCTCGGCCAGCGGTCCGTTGCCGCGCCCCAGCGCCCCGTGACAGCTTGCGCACTGCGCCTGGAAGGCTTGGGCGCCGTCGTAGGTCGGCGTCTCTGGCGCGCAGGCGGCGAGGCCGATGAGCGAGAGAAGGGCAAGGCGGGTCATGGGGGTCACTCCGGTAGCCGAGCCAAGGGGCGGCTCGCCTGCAGGGTGCGCCGGGGCGGCGGCCCCCGCAAGTGGTCGGGGGCGAGACGGGGCGCGGATGTGACGCAATCGCCGCGCTGCGGGGGTGGGGCTGCGGCGGCGGCGTCAGGTCCGCGCGATCAGCGTGCCGCCGTCGAGCCGCACCGCGCGGTCCATGCGCGCGGCGAGTTCGAGGTTGTGCGTCGCGATCACCGCCGCCAGCCCCGAGGTGCGGACCAGCGTCATCAGCGCATCGAAGACCCGATCGGACGTCTCGGGGTCGAGGTTGCCGGTCGGTTCGTCCGCCAGCAGAAGCTTGGGATCGTTGGCCAGCGCGCGGCAGAAGGCGACGCGCTGCTGTTCGCCCCCCGACAGGGCCGCGGGGCGGTGGTCCGCCCGGTGCGCGATGCCGACGCTGTCGAGAAGCCCCCGCGCGCGCTTACGGGCGGCGGTGTCGCCCACACCGTTGGCCAGCTGCGGCAGGACGATGTTCTCGAGCGCGGTGAACTCCGGCAGCAGGTGATGGAATTGGTAGATGAAACCCACGTCGCTGCGCCGGATCGCGGTGCGGCGGCGGTCGGAGAGGTTCGTCATGTCCTCGCCGCCGATATGCACGCGGCCCGCGTCGGGGGTATCGAGCAGCCCCGCGATATGCAGCAGGGTGGACTTGCCGGCGCCGGAGGGCGCGACGAGGGCCACGACCTCCCCCGGTTTGACGGCGAGGTCTGCGCCGTCGAGCACGCGGACCTCGGACGGCTGGCCGTGGTTGTAGCCCTTCTTCAGGCCGGTCAGGGTAAGGGCGTCATTCATAGCGCAGCGCCTCGACCGGGTTCATCCGGGCCGCGCGGCGGGCCGGGAAGATGGTGACGATCCAAGACAGCCCCAGGGACAGGACGACGGCGGACAGGACGTCGCCCAAATGCAGCTGGGCCGGCAGCGCGTAGATCCCCCGGATCTCGGGGTCCCAGACGCCGCCGCCGGCGACGTAGTTCACGAAGGCGAAGATCGGGTCGATCCAGAGCGCGAAGGCGCAGCCGAGGATGACGCCCAGTATCGTGCCCACCGTGCCGATCCCCGCCCCGCAGATGAAGAAGACCCGCAGGATGGAGCCTTCGGTCAGGCCCATCGTGCGCAGGATGCCGATGTCGCGGCCCTTGTTCTTCACCAGCATGATGAGGCCCGAGATGATGTTCATCGAGGAGATCAGCACGAGGATCGACAACAGGACGAACATCACGTTGTCCTCGACCGTGAGCGCGCGCAGGAAGGCGCCCGCGCTGTCGCGCCAGGTCCAGAGCAGCGCGTTCTCTCCGGCGGCGACGTAGACCGACGGCAGCAGTGCCTCGATGTTGTCGGGGTCGGCTGTCATAACCTCGATCTCGTCCACGACGCCGTCGCGGTTGAAGAAGGTCTGCGCCTCTTCGAGCGGCATGTAGACCCGCGTCCGGTCGATGTCGTAGCGCCCCGCGGTGAAGATGTAGGAGACGGGATAGACGCCGACGCGGGGGCTGGTGCCCATGGGCGTGCGCACCCCGTTGGGGGAAATGATCTTGAGCTGGTCGCCGATCCCCACCCCCAGCTCGCGCGCGACGCCAGAGCCGATGGCAAGGCCGGGGCCGAAATCGTCGAGGGAGCCCAGGCTCTCCTCGGGGTTCACGATGCGCGGGACGGTGCGCAGGTTCTCCTGGCTGATGCCGTAGACCTCCACGCCCGCGTTGGCGGCACCGCGGTTGGCCATGACCTGCTGGCGCACGATGGGTGCTGCGCGCAACACGCCTGGCACCGCGGCCAGGTCGGCCGCCAGCGTGTCGTAGTCCGAGATGATCCGCGTGACCTGGTCGGTGCCCGCGATCGGCGTCTGCTGGTAGACCGTCAGATGCGCGTTGGCGCCCAGGATGGTGTCCACGAACTCCGCCCGGAAGCCCGAGCGGATCGCCAGCGTGGCGATCAGCGCGAAGACCGCCAGGGTGATGCCGACGAGGCTGATCCAGGTCATGACGCTGACCCCGCCCTCGGCGCGCTTGGCGCGGATGTAGCGCCAGGCGATCATCCATTCGAAACGGGCGAAGGGGGCTGTGCTGGCCATGACGGCTCCGGTCGTTCGGGTCGGGCGGACCTTGATCGGGTTTCGGCGCAAAGGTCAATGCACCGGGTGGTGAGCTTCGGGTTGCGGGTGGTGGCGTGGGAGGGGGCCCTGCCCCCGCGCCTGGCGGCGCGCGCCCGGAGTATTTGTGAAAAAGCGAGGGGTAAGGCGGTGCGGGTCAGCGGGCCGCGGCGCGTTCGAGCGCCGGGTAGCGCAGGCCCAGGGTGACGCCCCGGGCGACGAAGCTAAGCAGGAGCGCCATCCACAGCCCGTGGTTGCCGAAGGCGGCGGTGAGCGGGATCACGGCGGCGAAGTAGACGAGCGTCGTGATGATCATCATGTTGCGCATGTCCCGGGTGCGGGTCGCGCCGATGAAGATCCCGTCGAGCATCCAGGCCGCGACGCCCAGCAGCGGGGCCGCCACCATGTAGGGCAGGAAGACCCGGGCCGCGGCACGGACCGGCTCCGCGGTGGTCATCACGTCGATGACCAAGGGCCCCGCCGCGAAGAAGCTGGAGGCCAGGCCCGCGCAGATGGCCGCCCCCCAGCCGCTCGTCAGCACCGCGGCACGGCGCAGGTGCGCGGGGTCGCGACGGCCCATAGCCTGGCCCACCAGCGTCTCGGCCGCGATGGCGAACCCGTCGAGCGCGAAGGCGGTGACCTCGAGGAACTGCAGCAGGATCTGGTTGGCGGCGAGCTGGACGTCGCCGAAATCGGCGCCCCAGAACAGGAAGCTGACGAAGACCGCCTGCAACAGGACCGAGCGGATCATGATGTCGGAATTGACGACCCCCATGTTGATCAGCCGGGCGCGGTCGAAGACGCGGGGCCAGTCTCTCCAGGCCGGGACCGCGAAGGCCGCCCGGCAGAGCCAGAGGCCGAACAGGAGACCGGACCATTCCGCGATGAAGGTGGCCCAGGCGACCCCGGGCACACCCCAGTCGAGACCCAGGACGAAGACGAGGTCGAGGAGGATGTTCGCCCCGTTCATCAGGACCTGCAGGCCGAGGACCGCCCCGGTGCGTTCCTGCGCGATCAGCCAGCCGGTGATGCCGTAAAGCGCGATGGCCGCGGGGGCGGACCAGACGCGGATGCCCATGTACTGGCGGGCGAGGGTCTCGACCTCCTGGCTGGCGGGGGAGATCCGGAAGGCACCGGCGAAGAGGAGCGGTTGCAGTAAGATGATCGCGACCCCGGCCATGAGGCCGATCATCAGCGCGCGCGACAGGAGGGCCGCGACCTCTGGCGTGTCCTCGGCCCCGATGGCCTGCGCGGTCAGGCCAGAGGTGCCCATGCGCAGGAAGCCGAAGACCCAGTAGATCGCCGTGAGGATGATCGCGCCGATGCCGACAGCGCCGATCGGGGCGGCCTCGCCCAGTTGGCCCACGACGCCGGTGTCGACGACGCCCAGGATCGGCACCGTAGCGTTCGACAGGACCACCGGCAGCGCGATATGCAGCACGCGCCGGTGGGTCAGTGGGTCAGCCATGCTGCGGCATCACGAAATGCCCGGTGGCCTGCGCGAAGGGGCGCTGGCGGTTGTCCTGCCAGCCCTCGACATGAACGCTGGCGTAGCGCCGCCCCGACCGGGTGATGCGCGCCCGCGCGTAGGCGTCCCGCGGCAAGCCCGAGCGCAGATAGTCGACCGTAAAGTCGATGGTCTTGGGCATCCGGTCGGTGGCCACGTCCTCGCCCGCCTCCACCGCGTCCCACTGGGTCGCCCAGCGCAGGGTGATGACCGAAGTCACCTCGAGGAACGCCGCCGTGACGCCGCCGTGCAGGGCGGGCAGCGTCGGGTTGCCGATCAGCATGTCATCGTAGGGCAGGATGCCGGTCAACTCGTCCCCGCGACGGTCGAAATGGATGCCGAGAAACCGGATGTAGGGCACGCCGTCGACCAACGCGCGCAGGGCCTCGTCGCGGCGCTGCTTGACGACCTGGACGGGATCGGGACGGCGGCTCATGACTTGGGCCTCGGACGTTCGAGGGTGAAGGCGCCGGTGGCGCAGGCCACCGGGTTGCCCGCGTCGTCGTCGTGGGCCGTGGCCCGCACGAAGGCCACCGACCGGGTGACGTGATAGCAGGTCGCCCGCGCGGTGATCCCCTGCCCCGGCGTCGCGGGGCGCATGTAGTCGATCCGCAAATCGATCGTCGCGGTCCCCAGCGCCTGCGTGGGATGGGCGATCACCGCCGCCCCGCAGCAGGTGTCCATCAGGGCCGAGACCGCCCCGCCCGCGATGACCCCCGTTTTCGGATCGCCGATCAGCCGGTCGTCGTAGGGCATGCTGACGGTCGCCGTGCCGGCGCCGACCTCGGTCACCGTCATGCCCAACGCGCGCGCGTGCGGGATCATGGCGATGAACTGCGCCGCGATTTTCTGCCGGCGCTCTGCGGTGCTGTCGTCCGGGGTGGTCGGGTCGGGGTCTGCGTCGATCATGGAACGGCCTTCGGCTTTGGCGGCAAACTTGTCACTTGATCGCCAATGCGCAACCCCCTATGTCCTTTATTGAGAATAATTCGCAACTAAGGGTCCTTCATGAGCACCGCGGAAATTTCCGTCCAAGACGAACCGACGCGGCTGGGCGGCCTGTTCCGGCCCAGGCGCCTGCTGGTGGCGCTGGTGTTCCTCGGCCTCGCGGTCGCGCCGGGCGAACTGGGCGCGCTGACCCGCAGCCTGATGACCGACGCCTTCGTCCAGGTCAGCGGCTTCGTCGCCGCGACCCTGTTGCTGTTCTACGGGGCCGAGCGGCTGTTCGACTTCAACATCGGGCAGGCGCTGAAGGGCGCGAAGCGGTGGCAGGTGCCGATGGCCGCACTTCTCGGGACCACCCCCGGATGCGGCGGGGCCGTGGTGGTCGTGGCCGCCTTCTCCTCGGGGAACGTCGGGTTCGGTGCGGTGGTGGCGACGCTCACCGCGACGATGGGCGACGCGGCCTTCCTGCTGATCGCCACCCGTCCCGACGCGGCCCTCGTGGTGCTGCCCCTGTCCTTCGTGGTGGGCATCCTGTCGGGCTGGATCGTGGACCGGCTGCCGGCGATCCGGATCACCCCGAACGCCACCAATGCCCACGACATGGTGCCTTTCATCGGCCACACCCGCTTCAAGGACTGGCTGTTCGCCGCCTTCGCCCTGCCCGGCCTGATCATCGGCATCACCCAGCTTTCAGTCGCGGACGTCGAGGCGATCTTCGGGCCGGTCCTGCCCATCGTGGGTGTGGGCGGCACCTTCGTGGGCCTGTTCATCTGGGCCACGTCGCGCCTGAAGGCGATGACCAACGTGGACGACACGCCGCTCACGCGCATGGCCGAGGAGACCTCGTTCATCTCCGTCTGGGTGATCGGGGCGTATCTGGCCTACGACTACCTCGTGGCCTTCGGCGGGTTCGACCTCGAGGCGCTCTTCAGTTCGGTCGCTCCGCTGCTGCCGTTGATGGGCGTGCTGGTGGGGCTCGTGCCGGGCTGCGGTCCGCAGGTGCTGGTCACGACGCTTTACGTCAACGGGCTTATCCCCTTCGCCGCCCTCATGGGCAACGCGATCAGCAACGACGGCGACGCGCTGTTTCCCGCCATCGCGCTCGACCCGAAGGCGGCGATCTGGGCCACGGTCTATTCCAGCGTGCCGGCGCTCGTGCTGGCCTACGGCTTTCACCTTCTTGCACCGGGCTTCATGAACTAGGCCCCGGGTTGCGGTCGGGCCGCGCCATGCTAGATTTTCGCGCGAGGAGACCGCAATGACCGACGACCGTTTATCCTTCAAGGAGATGTGCGCGAAGTTCGACGTGACCCCGCGCACGCTGCGCTACTACGAATACATCGAACTGCTCTCCCCCGACCGGGAGGGCCGGTCGCGGTTCTACACCGGGCGCGAACAGGCCCGGATGACGCTGATCATGCGCGGCCGCCGGTTCGGCTTCAGCCTCGAGGACATCCGCCAATGGCTGCAGATCTACGAACACGACGGCACGGAGGCACAGATGCGCACCTGGCTGGACCTGGCCGACCGCCAGATGGAGGAGTTGCGCGACCAGCGTCGGCACCTCGAGGAGACGATGCAGGAACTCCAGCGCCTGCGCGACGAGGTGGCCACTTCGCTGGAATGACGCGGCGCGCCGTGCCGGGCGATCCGCCCCTGGGGATCTGACGCGACGTTACCTTTACGTATACGTAAACCCCGGTGGAAATCGGCCGCCGCGTCCCGATATAGGAAGGGTACCACGCAAGAGGTTCCCATGTCCCAGACCCTGACGATCCGCCAGATGTGCGACACCTTCGGAGTGACGCCACGGACCCTGAGGTTCTACGAATCCAAGGAATTGCTGTTCCCGCAGCGCGAAGGCCAGAAGCGGCTTTTCACCCGCTCGGACCAGGCGCGGCTGAAACTGATCCTGCGCGGCAAGCGTTTCGGCTTCTCGCTGGAGGAGGTGCGCAAGCTCCTGGAACTCTACCAGATGAACGACGGACAGCAGACCCAGCTGAGTTGCACGCTCGAGGTCGCCCGCGGGCACCTGGCCGAAATGCAGGCCCAGCGCGCCGAGCTGGACGAGGCGATCGCCGAGCTCAAGGAGCAGATGAGCTGGGCCGAGACCACGCTGGCCGACATGGCTCGCAACGAGACCGACGCCGCCTGAACGGGCGGTACAGATTGACCGGAGGATCCCCATGACAAGCTACACCGCCCCGCACAAGGACCTGCAATTCGTCCTGCACGACCTGCTCAAGATCTCCGAGCAGGAGATGGAGGGCTTTGCCGACCTCGACCGCGATTTCACCGCCGCCGTGCTGGAGGAAGCCGGCAAGCTGTCTACGGACGTGCTGCACCCGCTCAACATGGTGGGGGACACGATGGGCTGCACGCTGGAGAACGGCGTCGTGCGCACGCCGGAGGGCTTCAAGGAGGCCTTCGACCAGGTGCGTGAAGGCGGCTGGACGGCGCTCGACGTGCCCGAGCAATACGGCGGCCAGGGCCTGCCTTACGTGCTGAACACGGCCGTGAACGAACCGATGGTCAGCGCCAACATGGCCTTCAACATGTACCAGGGCCTGACGCACGGTGCTCTTTCGGCGATCCTGGCCCACGGGTCGGAGGCGCAGAAGGACACCTTCGCGCCCAAGCTCGCGTCGTGCGAGTGGACCGGCACCATGAACCTGACCGAGCCGCATTGCGGCACCGATCTGGGCCTGATGCGCACCAAGGCGGTCCCGCAGGACGACGGCAGCTACAAGATCAGCGGTCAGAAGATCTTCATCTCGTCGGGCGATCACGACATGGCCGACAACATCATCCACCTCGTGCTGGCGAAGATCCCCGGCGGCCCCGAGGGCATCAAGGGCGTGTCGCTCTTCATCGTGCCGAAGTTCATCGTGAAGGACGACGGCAGCCTGGGCGAGCGCAACGGCGTCTCCGTCGGCAAGATCGAAGAGAAGATGGGGATCCACGGCAACTCCACCTGCGTCATGAACTACGACGAGGCGACGGGCTATTTGCTGGGGACCGAGCACAAGGGCATGCGCGCCATGTTCGTCATGATGAACGAGGCGCGGCTTGGCGTGGGCCTGCAGGGCTACGCCCAGGCCGAGGTCGCCTACCAGAACGCGGTGCTCTACGCCAACGACCGCCTGCAGGGGCGCGACGTGACCGGGGCGCAGAACCCCGACGGGCCCGCCGATCCGCTGATCGTGCACCCCGACATCCGTCGCAATCTGATGGATCAAAAAAGCTTCGTCGAAGGGGCGCGTGCCTTCACCTACTGGGGTGCGATGCTGATCGACCGGTCCCACCGGGCGGGCGACGACAAGGCCGAAGGGCTTGTGTCCCTGCTGACGCCGGTCATCAAGGGCTTCCTGACCGACAAGGGCTTCGAGTATGCTACCGCGGCGCAGCAGGTCTACGGCGGGCACGGCTACATCGAGGAATGGGGGATGTCCCAGTTTGCCCGCGACGCCCGGATCGCCATGATCTACGAAGGGGCCAACGGCGTGCAGGCGCTGGACCTCGTGGGCCGCAAGCTCGCGGTCGACGGCGGCAAGCACCTGATGGGCTTCTTCGACCAGATCAAGGCCTTCATCAAGGACAACGAAGGCAACGAGGCGCTGAAGGCCGACTTCCTCGATCCGCTGAAGGCGGCGAGCAAGGATATGCAGGCGGCGGCGATGTACTTCATGGGTGCCATGAAGAATCCCAACAACGCGCTGGCGGGATCCTACGACTTCATGCACCTGATGGGTCACGTCTGCCTGGGGTACATGTGGGCGCAGATGGCCAAGGCCGCGATGGAGGCGCTGGAGGGCGGCGCAAGCGACACCGCCTTCTACGAGACCAAGATCGCCACGGGGCGCTACTACATGGCGCGCCAGCTTCCGGCGACGGGCATGCACCTTGCGCGCATCAATTCGGGCGCGGAGCCCGTGATGGCGCTGGAGGCCGCGAACTTCTGAAGGTGGCGGCGGGAGCAATCCCGCCCTACCCTTCGCCCAAAGGAGCCGCTCGATGCCCAAACGCCTGCGCCTGACCCGCCGCTTTCCCGTCGCGATGACCGAGGACGGCTACCGCCGCCTGAAGAAGTTCGCGCGCGAGGCCGGTCTGGACGAAGGCGAGGCGCTGTCGTTCCTCTTCGAGAACTTCGACAGCGTGATCGACGACGACACCTTCGGGCACCGGCTGCGGCTGTTCAATTCGGAACTGGAGGCGCGCAAGAGGTGACGGGCACGCGGGCGAGCACCGTCGGAGCCTCCGGCGGGAGTTTATCTTGCCAGATGAAGGCGGATCGAGATCCACCCCGCCCCCCTTCCGGCTTGGCTGTCCGGTGCGGCGGGACGGGGCTTCACCTGGCGCTTGGCTCAGCTCTCCAGCCTGCCAAGTGTCATCAGCCGACACCAAAGAGGTTAACAGTCCGTAAAGCGCCACGATCCAGTTTCATCTGGCCAAATAAACTCAGACACGACGCCTGACACGGGCGCACCACCAAGGGGAGGCGAGACATGACGATCCAGCTGCACTGCTTCGGGGAAAGCGGGAACGCCTACAAGGCAGCTCTGACGATGACGCTCGCGGAGGTCGACTGGGCGCCTGTCTTCGTCGATTTCTTCAACGGGGCCACGCGGACGCCGGAGTTCCGCGCGCTCAACGTCATGGGCGAAGTTCCCGTCATGGTCGACGGCGACATGGTACTGACCCAGTCCGCCGTGATCCAGGATTACATCACCTCGAAGACCAGCAAGCTGGGCGGGCGCTCCGCCGACGAGCGGCGCGAGGTGCTGCGCTGGATGTTCTTCGACAACCACAAGGTCAGTGGGCTGGCCGGCCCCTTGCGGTTCAACGTCAACTTCCTGCCCGAGGAGAAGCGCAGTGCCGATGTGAACGCGTTCCTGCTGATGCGCCTGAAATCCGCGCTGAAGGTCATGGACGACCACCTCGACGGTCGCGACTGGCTGGCGACCGATCACCTGACCGTCGCGGATATCGCCTGCGCGGGATACCTCTACTACGAAGAGCCCTACGGGTTCGACCGAACCGACTTTCCGAAGGTGGACGCCTGGCTGACCAGGCTGGCGTCCACCGACGGCTGGAAACACCCTTACGATCTGATGCCGCGCGCCTTGCCCGCGGCCTGAAGGAGACCACGATGACAGATGCATATATCTACGACGCGATCCGCACGCCCCGCGGCAAGGGCCGCAAGGACGGCGCCCTGCACGAGGTGACCAGCGCGCGCCTTTCGGCCGGCGTGCTGAACGCGCTGAAGGAGCGCAACAATCTCGAAGGTCACGCCGTCGAGGACGTGATCTGGGGCAACGTCACGCAAGTGGGCGAGCAGGGCGGCTGCCTTGCGCGGACGGCCGTCCTGGCCTCGGACCTCGACCAGTCGATCCCGGGGCTTTCGATCAACCGCTTCTGCGCCTCCGGCATGGAGGCGGTGAACCTGGCTGCGAACCAGATCCAGGGCGGGGCCGGTCAGGCCTATATTGCAGGCGGGGTCGAGATGATGGGCCGCGTCGCCATGGGCTCCGACGGGGCCGCGATCGCGGTGGATCCCTCCATCGCGATGGAAACCTATTTCGTGCCGCAGGGCATCAGCGCCGACATCATCGCGACCGAGTACGGGTTCAGCCGGGACGACGCCGACGCGATGGCCGTCGAAAGCCAGAAGCGCGCCGCCGCCGCCTGGGAGGACGGGCGGTTCGACAAGTCGGTCGTGCCGGTGCGCGACGTCAACGGCCTGCCGATCCTGGAGCGCGACGAATACATGCGCCCCGGCACCGACATGCAGAGCCTCGGCGCGCTGAAGGCCTCCTTCAAGGAGATGGGCGAGGCGATGCCCGGCTTCGACAAGGTCGCGCTGATGAAGTACCCGCACCTCGAGCGGATCAACCACATCCATCACGCGGGCAATTCCTCGGGCATCGTCGACGGCTCCGCCGGCGTGCTGATCGGGTCGAAGGAATGGGGCGAGGCGATGGGCCTCAAGCCGCGCGCGCGCATCAAGGCGACCGCGAAGATCGGCACCGATCCCACGATCATGCTGACCGGCCCCGTGCCCGTGACCGAGAAGATCCTCGCGGACACCGGCATGGCGATCTCGGACCTCGACCTCTTCGAAGTTAACGAAGCATTTGCTTCTGTGGTCCTACGGTTCATGCAACGTTTCGACGTCGACCACGACCGCGTGAACGTCAACGGCGGAGCGATCGCCATGGGCCACCCCCTCGGGGCGACCGGCGCCATGATCATCGGCACGCTGCTCGACGAGCTGGAGCGGACCGGCAAGGGAACGGGGCTCGCGACCCTGTGCATCGCATCGGGAATGGGGGCCGCGACGATCATCGAACGAGTCTGACCCGAAGGAGGCGGCAGTGGAAGTAGGACTTTGCCAGAACTGGCTGGATCGGGTGGCGGATTGCGTGTTCGCCGATGACCTCGACACCTGGCTGGATCACTTTTCCCTGCCGCTTGCGATCTTGTCGGAATTCCAGGCCTCCCGGATCGAGACGGTCCAGGGGCTCACCGACAAGTTCGAGACCTGGAAACGGATGTTCGCCGCCAGCGGGGTGACCCAATTGGTCCGCACCGTGCGCCGCGTCATCCAGGCCGGGGACGACCGGATCGTGGCCCTCTACGACACCGACATGCTCTCGGACGGCAAGCGGACCAGGCCGCGCTTCGACTCGGTCCTGGTGCTGGAACTCCAGGGGAACCAATGGCGCTGCACCGAACTGGTGACCGGTCTCGGCGCGGCGGACAGCTATCTTGTACACGACAGGCAGACCCGGGGCATGTACGCGGCGGAGTGATCCGCGCGATCCCGGTCTTGGAAAGGACAACGACATGAGCGATTTCACGATGACCACGGACGCCGACGGCGTCGCATTGCTGACCTGGGACACCCAGGGTAAATCCATGAACGTGATGAACCAGCAGGGGTTCGCGGACCTCGACCGGCTGATCGACGAGGCCCTGGCCGACGACGCCGTGAAGGGGATCGTCATCACATCCGGCAAGGACGGCTCCTTCGCGGGCGGGATGGATCTGAACATCATCGCGCAGATGCGTGACGAAAGCGAGGATCCCGCCGCCGGCATCTTCGAAGGCATCCAGGAGATCCACCGCATCCTGCGCAAGATCGAGCGCGCGGGCATGGACGACAAGAACAAGGGCGGCAAGCCGATCGCCGCCGCCCTGCCCGGCACGGCGCTGGGCATCGGGCTGGAACTGCCGCTGTCCTGCCACCGGATCTTTGCCGCCGACAATCCCAAGGCCAAGATCGGCCTGCCGGAGATCATGGTCGGCATCTTCCCCGGCGCCGGCGGCACGACGCGCATCAGCCGCAAGCTGGGGGCCATGGCGGCCTCTCCGATCCTGCTGCAGGGCAAGCTGCAGGACCCCAAGGCCGCGATGAAGGCCGGGATCATCGACGAGGTCGTCCCCGCCGACGAGCTGGTCGCCAAGGCGAAGGAATGGGTGCTGTCCGGCCCCGCCATCGTGAAGCCCTGGGACGAAAAGGGCTGGAAGATGCCCGGGGGCGCACCCTATCACCCGGCGGGTTTCATGACCTTCGTGGGCGCCTCCGCCATGGTCAACGGCAACACGCAAGGCGTCTACCCGGCGGCCAAGGCGCTTTTGTCGGCGGTCTACGAAGGCGCGTTGGTGCCCTTCGACACGGCGCTGAAGATCGAGGCGCGGTGGTTCACCCACGTCCTGCTGAACCCTTCGTCCTCCGCCATGATCCGCTCTCTCTTCATCAACAAGGAAAAGCTCGAGAAAGGCGCCAACCGCCCCGACGTGGCCGACCAGAAGGTCGCCAAGGTCGGCGTGATCGGCGCGGGCATGATGGGCGCGGGGATCGCGCTGGTCTCGGCCCTGGCGGGGATCAAGGTCGTCCTCATCGATTCCGAGCAATCGGCGGCCGACAAGGGCAAGAGCTACACCGCCGACTACATGGACAAGGGCATCAGCCGCAAGAAGGCCACGCCCGAGAAGAAGGACCAGGTGCTGGGCCTGATCGACGCGACGACGGATTACGCCGCCCTCGAAGGCTGCGACCTGATCGTCGAGGCGGTCTTCGAGGACATGGGCGTGAAGGCCGACGTCACCCGCAAGGTGCAGGAGGTCGTGGGCCCCGATTGCATCTTCGCCACCAACACCTCCACCCTGCCGATCACCGAACTGGCCGAGGCGGCACAGGACGCCGAAAAGTTCATCGGCATCCACTTCTTCAGCCCGGTCGACAAGATGAACCTCGTCGAGATCATCAAGGGCAAGCAGACCGGTGACGTCGCCGTGGCCAAGGCGCTCGACTTCGTGCGCCAGATCCGCAAGACGCCGATCGTCGTCAACGACGCGCGTTTCTTCTACGCCAACCGCTGCATCATTCCCTACATCAACGAGGGGATCCGCATGGTGAAGGAAGGAGTGGAGCCCGCGCTGATCGAGAACGCGGCCAAGCTGGTGGGCATGCCTCTCGGACCGCTGCAACTGGTGGACGAGACCTCGATCGACCTCGGCGTCAAGATCGCCAAGGCGACCAAGGCCGCCATGGGCGAGGATTACCCCGACGAGGAGGTGGACGAGATCCTCTTCTCCATGGCCGACAAGGGCCGCCTGGGCCGCAAGTCGAAGGCCGGGTTCTACGCCTACGACGAGAAGGGCAAGCGGACCGGCCTGTGGGAGGAGCTCGCGACGGAATATCCCGTCTCGGACGAGCAGCCGGATCTGACCACCGTGCAGCACCGCCTGCTCTTCGCGCAGGTGCTGGAAGCGGTGCGCGCCCTGGAAGACGGCGTGCTGACGGACATTCGCGAAGGCGACGTGGGCGCCATCCTGGGCTGGGGCTTCGCCCCGTGGTCGGGCGGTCCGTTCAGCTGGCTCGACATCATCGGCGCGCCCTACGCGGCCGAACAATGCGACACCTTGACGGAACGCTTCGGGGACCGCTTCGCCTGCCCCGATCTGCTGCGCGAACTGGCCTCGTCGAACGGGACCTTCTACGGCCGCTTCGGCACCGGCGAGGACAGCAAGGCTGCCGCCTGACGGAAACGCCCCGCGCGGCGCGACGGATCACGCTATGCGAAAGGGGGGCCTCGGCCCCCCTTTTTGCATGTACGACCTTTGCCCGGAAGGCAGCGGTCGGTCGAGCCGCCTGCAGTGCAGGCGTCGGGCGCGCTGCCGGCACCTGCGCTGGCGAAATGTCAGGTCTCGCTGACCGGAAACGAAGGCGCGAAACTATATCCCGACCGCGCGATGTCGGCCGCGCAAAGCTCGCCCACCAGGGCGGCATCTGTATCCGAATAATAGCCCCGCCAATCGCGCGCACGCTTCGAGGTGTTTTCGCGCGGAAGCTCCAGCGAGAAGTCGAGGTGCCTCGCGACCGGTGCGAAGTCCTCCTCGAAGGCCTCGATCCGTACGAAGTGGGTGGGCGCCACCTCCCCCAGGCGGTCGCGCACATAGGCGGCATAGGGCTGGCGTCGCAGCCCCGCGACGGTTTGCGGATGGTTGAGAAAGTCCGTGAATTCAAGCCTCTGCGCCAGGCGGACGGCCGGGTGATCGAAGCGTTGAACCCCAAGCCAGTGGTAATAGCTGACCATGCGGTCCCAGGGATTGCGGACCAGGACCATCCGGCACAGGTCATCCGCCGGCACCAGCCCGTGAAGGTCCGCCAAGGTGCTGTGTTTCCAAAGCCGCCCCGCCACCGAAAGGTCCCTCTGCCGGCGCTGACGTTGCTGCGCCTTGGGCGTGTCGCCCACCAGGATGTCATCGGCCCGCGCGCGCGCCTCGTAGGCCCGCGCGAAGGACGTGCCGCCGGTCTTGGGGATATGGATGAACAGGAACCGGCGTCCGGGCGAATAGATCATGGCGGCAGTTTGCAGGGCCCTGCGGCGCACGCGCAAGGATTGTATTGCCCCGCGCGGGGTGCGAAGTTGCGGCCAGGCGATCGAAGAGGATTTCATGCCCTGCACGGTGGACGAAACGGATATGGACGGCGCGCGTCCGACCTGCGCCGCGCGGGCCCGGCCTGACCTATCCGCTGGCCTGACGTGGCGCTTCGACGCGGCGCACAGGGCGACGACGAACCGGCGTCGCGGTACCTCTACCCCGTTCCTGCGCACGGACACCGAATGAAGACGGCGCTGGACCGCTACGACCGGCTGGAAAGCCTCGGGCTCTGGCGCGAGACGGCGGACGCGCAGCGCCGCGAAGTGCTGGTCTCTTTCGGGTCGGCCACGCTGGTGGTCTCGGACACGGCGGAGCGGCCCCTGACCCATTGGTCGCTTCCCGCGGTGATGCGCCTCAATCCCGGCACGACGCCCGCGATCTTCTCGCCTGGGCCGGACAGCGTCGAACGGCTGGAGATCGACGATGCCGAGATGATCGAGGCCATCGAGGCGGTGCGCGGCGCCTTGGGACGCGCGCAGCCCCGCCCCGGTCGGCTGCGGACCCTCCTGACGCTCGCCCTGCTGGCGGCGGCGGGGATCGCCGCGGCGTCGCTCGGGCCTGACGCGCTGCGCTCGCAGGCGCGCGGGGCCACGCCCGCCGCACAGCGGGCGGAGTTGGGCGCGCGCATCCTGGGCCATATGCAGGCGCGAACGGGACCCGCGTGCCGCGAGGCGCGCGGCACGGCGGCGCTGGCGCGGCTGCGGTCTCGGCTGGGGACCACGGGGCAGGCCGTGGTGCTGCCCGCCGCCCTGCCCGGTCCCGTGGTCCTGCCGGGCGGCATCGCGGTGATCGGACAGGCCACGCTCGCGCGCTACGACGATCCCGCCGTGGCCGCCGGGGAACTTCTGTCGGCGCGTGCCTCGGTGGAGGATCCGCTCGATCCGCTTCTCAGGCAGGCCGGGCTTCGGGCCACGGTGACGCTTATGACGACCGGGGATCTGCCTGCGGAAAGCCTGCGCGACTACGCGGACAGGTTGCTCGACGGGCCGGTGCCGGTGCCGTCGGAGGCACGCCTGCTGGAGCGCTTCGCCCGCGCCCGCATCTCGCCCGCCGCCTATGCGCCGGTGCGGACCGAACGAGGTCAGGATGCGGCCCTGCTGCTCACGCAGACGCCGCCCGAAGGCGGCGCCGTGGTCTTGAGCGACGAGGATTGGATCCGGCTGCAGGGGATCTGCGACCTCTAGGTCAGCCGCGAGTGTAGGCGTCCGCAAAGCCCATCGACCGGACGATCCCCAGCGCGCGGTTCAGGTCCGCCGCACTGGCGAACGGCCCCGCCGCCACGACCTTGAGCCCGCCGGACCGGCCGGAGGCGACCGGAAGGCCCGCCGCCTGCAACCGCGCGATCAGGCGCGCTGCATTCTCGGGGACGCCGAAGCTGCCGACCTGCACGTAGCGATGGCCGCTGGCCGTGGCGCGCGGCACCGGGGTCGCGGCGGGCGCCACCGACCGGCTGGAGATCCGCGGCTGCGGGGCGACCGCATGCGCCGTCGCGGCAGGCAGCCCGCGCTGGCTGTTGATCCGGCCATCCTCCCAGACGCGGTCATAGCCTGCCAGGACCTGCGGGCGCGCCACTGCGGCCACCGCGTTCGAGGCGGGCACCGCCCTTGATGTAGGCACCTGCGCTCTTGCGGTAGGGGTCACGCTGCGCGTCGAGATGCTGGCCACAGCAGGGCCCGCGACACTGCGGGTGGTCAATCCCGACGGGGACAATGCCTGCGGTCCACAGCGCACGCCCGGAACCGATGCCAGGCGCGAGACCCCGCAGGCATTGGCGTTCGACGCCGGGATGTCGCGCGGCACCATGAGCGGGGCCTGCATGATCGGGGCCTGAGCGATCTGCACGGGCGCCTGGCTCGGGCAGGCGATGGGCGCGCCCGTCGTCGTCACAAGGTTCGCGCCGCCCGCGATCCGCGCGCAGGCTTGCTCCAGCGTCAGGCGCAGGGGCTGGGTGCCCTGATTTGTCACCTGCGGCGCGCTCACCACCGGTGCGGCACGCGCGGTGCGGACCGGGGCCGGGCCGCAATCGATCGGCCGGCCGGTGCTCTCGCTCACGAACCCGGGCTGCACTCCGAACCGTCCGCTGCAGGCCTCCGCCCGGGAGATCCGGCGCGGTGCGGGTGCCGTGGCCGGGGCCGCCGCGATCACGCGGGGGGTCGAGGCGCGCGGCGGTGCCGCAGCTGCGACGGTCGCAGCCGGGCGCGGTTCGCGGATCACCGGGGCCGCAGGCGGCGCGGGGGTGGGTGCGGGCGTCGCGGTGGCCGTGACGACCGGGGGGGTGGCCACCGGGGCTGTGGGTTCAGGCTCCGCCTCGGCGATCCGGGGAAGGCTCGGCTGGAAGTTGCACAACTGCCGGCGGGCGCGATCGACGCGCGGCACCCAGTTCACCCGCCCGTCCATTCCGGCACGGATGAAGGCGCAGCCTTCGCTGTCAACGTATTGCTGGCCTTCGTAGCTGCTGGGCGGAAATTCGGCCGGAATGTCCTGCGCCGCAACCGGCAGCGCGCCGAGAAGCCCGAACGTCAACGCAAGACCCGCCGTTTTGTCGAAATACCGCATGATGACACCCTCGTACCCGCAACTGGGTCCGAGAATCGCAAACAAAGCCCGTCAAGTAAAGCGAGGATGCGGCATTTGGGGGCTTATTTGGTGCCGAACATGCGGTCGCCCGCATCCCCTAGTCCGGGTACGATATACCCCTGATCGTTCAAACGGTCGTCCACGGCCGCCGTCACGATGGGCACATCCGGATGCGCCTCCTTCATACGGGCGATCCCTTCCGGGGCGGCCAGAAGGCACAGGAACCGCAGGTTCGTGGCCCCGGCCTGTTTCAGCAGGTCGATCGCCGCCGCCGAGGAATTGCCCGTCGCCAGCATCGGATCGACGGCGATCACCATGCGATCGTCGAGCGCCTGCGGCACCTTGAAGTAGTATTGCACCGGCTGCAGCGTCTCCTCGTCGCGGTAGAGCCCGACGAAGCCCACGCGGGCGGACGGTACCAGTTCGAGGATACCGTCGAGCAACCCGTTGCCCGCCCGAAGGATCGAGACCAGCGCCAGCTTCTTTCCGTCGAGCACGGGGGCGTCCATCGGCTGCAGCGGCGTGTCGATCCGGGCCGTGGTCATGGGCAGGCCGCGGGTGACCTCGTAGGCCAGAAGCTGGCTGATTTCGCGCAGAAGCTGGCGAAAGACGGCCGTCGAGGTATCGGTGCGGCGCATCAGCGTCAGCTTGTGCTGCACCAGCGGGTGCGTGACGTGGGTCAGGTGCCCGTCGGCGGTGGTATGGTCGATCATGCGGCGGGCTCCAGTTGCTTGAGGATCGCCTCCCGCGTGGCCTCGTCGCAGAAGGCGGCGCGGGCGGCGGTGACGTTGGTCGCGCGAAAATCGTCCTCGGTCCAGCCGAAGGTCCGGTCGAGGCCCTCGTATTCCGCCGTCATCGTGGTGTGGAAGAACGGCGGATCGTCGGTCGAGATCGTGACCGGCACGCCCGCGTCGCGCAGGCGGACGATGGGATGCGACTCCCAGCTTTCGACGGCGCGCAGCACCACGTTGGAGCCGGGGCAGACCTCCAGCGTGATGTTCTCGTCGGCGAGGCGCTGCGTCAGGGCCGCATCCTCGATCGCGCGGATGCCGTGGCCCAGGCGTTCGACCTTGAGCGCGTCCAGCGTCTCGCGGATGCGGCCGGGATCGCCCCATTCGCCCGCGTGGGCAGTGAGGCGCAGCCCCGCCTCGCGCGCCATGTCGAAGCTGTAGCTGAAATCGGCGGGGCGGCCTTCCAGCTCGGCCCCGGCAAGACCGAAGCCGGTCAGGAAGTCGCCGGCGGTCTCGGCCGCGCAATGGGCGGTCTTGCGGCAGGCGTCCTGCCCGTGGTGGCGCACGGCGGTCGCGATGCCCTTCAGGACGATGCCGTCCTCCTTCTGCGCATCCGCCGCCGCCTGCGCGATGGCGGCAAGGTAGTCCTTCCAGGCCGCGACATCGCCGCCGCCGCAGAAGTCGGGCGACAGGAACGTCTCGGTGTAGATGACGCCGTGAAAGGCGCTTTCGGCCAGCACCGCGCGGGTCAGGCGGTAGAACTCTTCCGGCCCGGTCAACACGGTGCAGGCCTCGTCGTAGACGGTCAGGAAATGTCCGAAGTCCTTGAACTTGTAGCCGCCGTCGGTATTGAAGATCGGCGACAGGTCCCGGCGCTTCTCGCCCGCGAGGGTGCGGATGAAATCGGGCGGTGCCATGCCTTCGAGGTGCGTGTGCAGTTCGACTTTGGGCTGGGTGCGATAGCTCATGTGACGGGCGTGCCTTTTCCGCTGTGGGGGATATCGAGGTGGGCCGCGATGGTGGCGGCGACGTCCTGGAACGCGATCTGGCCCAGCGCGCGCGCGCCGCGGCCGTGGATCAGCACCGGCACCCGTTCGCGGGTATGATCGGTGCCGACCCAGGTGGGGTCGTTGCCGTGATCGGCGGTTACGATCAGCAGATCGTCCGCCCGCAGGACCGGCAGCAACCTGGCCAGCTCCGCGTCGAACCATTCGAGGTGCGCGGCATAGCCCTCCGGGTCGCGGCGGTGGCCGTATTCGCTGTCGAATTCGACGAGGTTGGCGAAGACGAAGCTGCCCTCCTCCGCCTCGGTGGCCAGGTCATGGACGTGGTCCATCAGCCTGGCATCCGCGCCCTTGCGGACGTCCGTGATCCCGCGCATCGAGAAGATGTCGCCGATCTTGCCCACCGCGTGCACCGCGTGGCCCGCGGCGTGGACGTCGTCGCAGATCGTGGGGCTGGGCGGCGCGATGGCGAAGTCGCGGCGGTTCGGCGTGCGCTTGAAGCCTTCCTCCGCCGTGCCCAGGAAGGGCCGCGCGATGACCCGGCCGACCTTCATGGCGTGCACCCGGGGGGCCAGATCCTCGCAAAGCTTCAGAAGCCGATCGAGGCCGAAGTGGTCCTCGTGCGCCGCGATCTGCAGCACGCTGTCGGCGGAGGTATAGACGATGGGCCAGCCCGTCTCGATATGGCGGGGGCCTTCGTCTTCGATCACCTGCGTGCCCGAGGCGTGGCGGTTGCCGAGGATGCCGTCGGTGCCCGCCGCGTCGCAGATCGCGGCGGTCAGATCATCGGGAAGCGCGGGATCGGTGTCGGGGAAGTAGGTCCAGTCCCAGGGCACCGGCACGCCCGCGAGTTCCCAGTGACCCGAAGGCGTGTCCTTGCCGGGGCTGACTTCCGTCGCGGCGCCCCAGGCGCCGGTGGGCACGGCATCGAGGCCCGGCGCGTCCAGCCCGCTGGCCAGTTTCACCGCCCGCCCCAGGCCCAGCGCGTCCAGCGTCGGCACCCGCAGGGGGCCGCGCGGCAAACGCGCGCAGACTTCCGCGATATGACCCACAGTGTTTGCACCGGTGTCCGGGGTCGCGCCGTTGAAAAACCTGTCCGCATCCGGCGCACCGCCGATCCCGACGGAGTCGATGACGATCACGAAGGCTCGGCTCATGGGTCTATCCTGTCCAGTATCAAGGGCGTCGTATCGGCGGCCGTGCCCAGGGTGATCGCGGCGGACACCTGTGCCGCCGCGCGCTCTGCGGTGGCGGCGTCGCGGGCGTGCACCCAGGCCAGCGGATCGCCGGTCGCGACGCAATGCCCCAGGCCCGCCACCGCCGTCAAGCCGACGGCGGGGTCGATCCGGTCGCTTTCGCGCGCCCGTCCACCGCCCAGGCCAACGACGGCGAGGCCCAGCGCCTCACCGTCGATGGCCGCGACACGGCCGTCTGCCGGGGCCGGGACCGGCCGGCAGACCGGCGCCTTCGGCAAATGGGTGCGCCAATCCTCGGCCATGTCGGGCGGCCCGCCCAGGGCGTGGATCATCCGCGCGAAGCGCTCCAGCGCTGCACCCGAGGACAGCGCCGCCTCCAGCCGGGGGCGCGGATCGGACTGGCCCGCGAGGGTCAGAAGCCGTTCGCCCAGCGCCAGCGAAAGCTCGGTCAGGCGCGGGGCGGCGGGGGCGCCGGCCAGCACCTCCATGCAAAGCGCGACCTCCGTCGCGTTGCCCAGGCTGGGGGCGAGCGGCTGGTTCATGTCCGACAGAAGGGCCGCGGTCGGGCACCCGGCCCCGTTCGCCGTGTCCACCAGCGCGCGCGCCAGAACCCGCGCCTCGTCTTGTGTCTTCATGAAGGCGCCGGAGCCCACCTTCACGTCGAGCACCATCGCCCCCAATCCCGCCGAAAGCTTCTTGGACAGGATCGAGGCGGTGATCAGATCGACGCTCGCAACCGTGGCCGTCACGTCGCGCACCGCGTAAAGCCGTGCATCGGCGGGGGCGATGTTGCCCCCCGCGCCCACGATCGCGCAGCCCACGTCGCCCACGATGCGGCGGAACGCGGCGGCATCGGGTGTCACGTTCACGCCCGGGATCGCCTCCAGCTTGTCGAGCGTGCCGCCCGTGTGCCCCAGCCCCCGGCCAGAGATCATCGGCACGTAGACATCGCAGGCGGCAAGCAGGGGGGCCAGGATCAGCGAGACGCAATCCCCCACCCCGCCCGTCGAATGCTTGTCCACGACCGGGCCCGGCAAATCCCACTCCAGCGTGTCGCCGCTGTCGCGCATGCCCGTGGTCAGCGCCACGCGGCCTTCGTCCGACAGGCCCTTGAGGCAGACCGCCATGGCAAAGGCGCCGGCCTGCGCATCGCTGACCGATCCGTCCGCCAGCCCCGCGGCGAAGCCTTGCAGATCGGCGGCCTGCGGCACCTCGCCGTCGCGGATGCGGGCGATCAGGCTGCGGACATCCAAGGTCAGACCCGGCTCATCTGGTCTTGGTCGAAGGCCCCCGGCAGAAGCGCGCTGACGGTGGTGTCCAGCCGCGCGCCGTCGGTGGTGGTCAGCGTGACGGGCGTGTCGCCCTTGGCGAACTCGGCGATCTTCTGCCGGCAGCCACCGCAGGGGCTGACCGGATCGGGGCTGTCGGCGATCACCGCGATCTGGGCGATCTGCGTATCGCCGCCCGCGATCATCGCAGCGATGGCCCCCGCCTCGGCGCAGGTGCCTTCGGGGTAGGCCACGTTCTCGACGTTGCAGCCTGCGTAGACCGCGCCCGAGGCCGACCGTATGGCCGCGCCCACGTGAAAGCGGGAATAGGGAACGTAGGCGCGCAGGCGCACGGCGCGCGCCGCCTCGATCAGATCGTCTGTATCCGGCATGGGGGATCCTCGTTTTGGCGGGAAGTCTGCCGCCGGGGGGCCGCGGATGCAAGGCGGAACCCCGCCCCTGCCCGCGCGTTCATCCCCCAGCATAGGAGACCGCCATGATACCCCCCACCGCCAAACCCGTCGTCGCCGAAACAGAGGCGCAGACCGCGCAGAATCCCGATGATCCGATGACCTCCCAGCAGGCCGACATGTTGCGCGTGCTGTGCGAGGAAGCGGGCGAACCCTTCGACGCCAGCCTGACGCAGGCCCAGGCGATGGAGCGGATCGAGGTCCTGCGCGACCGGACCAACGACGAACAGAACCTCTGAAGGAGCCCAACCATGGCCACCATGTATGCCGACAACCACAAGATGAGCGGCGAACAGGCCGCGATCCTGCAGGACCTGTGCGAGAAGACCGGGCATCCGTTCGACGACCAGATGTCCGCGAACAAGGCCGACGAGCTGATCGAGGAACTCTCGACCAAGGTCGAAGGCACCGAACTGCCGGGCGAACGCTGAGCCTTTCGGCAAAGCGATGCTGCGGGCGGAACAGAATCGGGTTCTGGAACATTAACGGAACATCAACCCGTTGCAGGAGCATCAGATGACCGAAGACACGAGCCAACCCAAGACCGACGCCCCCGGCAACGCCGACAAGCCCGTGGACGATTGGGTCACCGGCGACGAGACGATGACCGGTGCGCAGGCCAGCTACCTCAAGACCCTGAGCGAGGAAGCGGGCGTGGAGTTCGACGAAAGCCTCTCCAAGGCCGAGGCCAGCAAGCGTATCGACGCCTTGCAGGACAAGACCGGGCGCGGCCAATAGGCCCCGGCGGGCGCTTTCCCCGGCGTCACGACCGCGTTAGGGTGCGGCAATCGAAGAAGAAGGCCGCACCCCCATGACCACCGAACCCAATGACACCGCCCGGCGCGCGGCGCTGGACTACCACCGCTTTCCGCGTCCCGGAAAATTGGAGGTGCGCGCCACCAAGCCGCTGGCCAACGGGCGCGACCTGGCCCGCGCCTATTCCCCGGGCGTGGCGGAGGCCTGCCTGGACATCAAGGCCGACCCCGACACCGCCCGCGACTATACCACCCGTGCCAACCTCGTGGGCGTGGTCACCAACGGGACGGCGGTGCTGGGCCTGGGCAACATCGGGGCGCTGGCCTCCAAGCCGGTGATGGAAGGCAAGGCGGTCCTGTTCAAGAAGTTCGCGGGCATCGACTGCTTCGACATCGAGCTGGACGAATCCGACCCGTACAAGCTGGCGGAACTTGTCTGCGCGCTGGAGCCGACCTTCGGCGCGATCAACCTCGAGGACATCAAGGCCCCCGACTGCTTCATCGTCGAGGAGATCTGCCGCGAACGGATGAACATCCCCGTCTTCCACGACGACCAGCACGGCACCGCCATCGTCGTGGCCGCCGGGATCAGCAACGCGCTGCGGATCGCGGGCAAGAGCTTTGCCGACATCAAGGTCGTCTCGACCGGCGGGGGTGCCGCCGGAATCGCCTGCCTGAACATGCTGCTGAAGCTGGGACTGAAGCGCGAGAACGTCTGGCTTTGCGACCTGCAGGGCCTGGTCCACGAGGGGCGCGAGACGGACATGACGCCGCAGAAGGCGGCTTACGCGCAGAACACGGATGCCCGCACCCTGGACGAGGTGATCGACGGCGCGGACGTGTTCCTCGGCCTGTCGGGCCCCGGCGTCCTCACGCCTCAGATGGTATCCCGCATGTCCTCCGCGCCGATCATCTTCGCGCTGGCCAATCCTCACCCCGAGATCGAGCCCGACGCCGCCCGCGCCGCGGCCCCCGACGCGATCATCGCCACCGGCCGCTCGGATTTTCCGAACCAGGTCAACAACGTGTTGTGCTTTCCCTTCATCTTCCGCGGTGCGCTGGATGCGGGTGCGACCACGATCAACGACGAGATGAAGATCGCCTGCATCGAAGGCATCGCCGCCATGGCGCGCGCCACCACCAGCGCCGAGGCCGCCGCCGCCTACCAGGGCGAGCAGCTGACCTTCGGGCGCGACTACCTGATCCCCAAGCCCTTCGATCCGCGCCTCATGGGGGTCGTCGCCACCGCCGTCGCCCGTGCCGCCGGCGAGACCGGCGTCGCCCGGCGCCCGATCGCGGATCTCGCCGCCTACAAGGCGGGGCTCGACGCCAGCGTCTTCAAGTCCGCCTTCATCATGCGCCCGGTATTCGAAGCCGCGCAGACCGCCACACGCCGGATCGTATTCGCGGAAGGAGAGGACGAGCGGGTCCTGCGCGCGGCCCAGGCAATCATGGAGGAAACCACCGAAGTCCCGATCCTGATCGGCCGCCCCGACGTGATCGCGGCCCGCTGCGAACGCGCCGGTCTCGACATCCGGCCCGAACGCGACTTCATGCTGGTCAACCCCGAGAACGATCCCCGCTACCGCGACTACTGGGGCACCTATCATCAGCTCATGGCCCGGCGCGGCGTGACGCCGGACCTGGCCAAGGCGATCATGCGGACCAACACCACCGCCATCGCCGCCGTCATGGTCCAGCGCAACGAGGCGGACAGCATGATCTGCGGCACCTTCGGCCAGTTCCTGTGGCACAAGAACTACATCGAGCAGGTGCTGGGAAGCGGCGGCCTGCACCCCGTGGCGGCGCTCAGCCTGATGATCCTGGAAAACGACAGCCTCTTCATCGCCGACACCCAGGTCCACGAGGAGCCGACACCGGCGCAGATCGCCGAGACGGTGACCTCCGCCGCGCGCCACATCCGGCGTTTCGGGATCGAGCCGCAGATCGCACTGTGCTCCCACAGCCAGTTCGGCAACCTCGACAGCGACTCGGGCCGCCGGATGCGCGCGGCGATGGAGATCCTGGATTCCGCCCCGCGCGACTTCGCCTACGACGGGGAGATGCACATCGACAGCGCGCTGGACCTCGAGACCCGCGAACGGATCTTCCCCGGAGGCCGCCTGCCGGGGGCCGCGAACTGCCTCGTCTTCGCCAACGCCGACGCGGCCAGCGCGGTGCGCAACATCCTCAAGACCCGCGCCGGCGGCCTCGAAGTCGGCCCGATCCTGATGGGCATGGGCAACCGGGCGCATATCGTGACGCCCTCGATCACCGCGCGGGGCCTTCTGAACATGTCCGCCATCGCCGGCACGCCGGTCGCGCATTACGGGTAAGGAACGGGGCTCAGCCCCCGCCGCGCCGGCGCGCGTCTTTGCGCGATACGTCCTCCGGGAGAAAGCCGCGCCCGGTCGGGAACGGCGCCCCCATTCTCTGTTCCCCAAATATCCCGGAGGTTTGGAGGCAGAGCCTCCAAGCCGCCTGCAGGGCGGACCCCTTGCCGTCAGCAAAGAAATTTACAGCCCCCTCCCCCTGACCCTTGGCCACGCTTGCCCGCTTCGCGTCCCCCGCCTATCCCTTTGCCCCGAGGGAGGACAGGACATGAGCTACGCAGAGGTTTACCAAAGCTGGAAGGACGACCCGGAGGCGTTCTGGATGGAGGCGGCAGGGGCCATCGACTGGGACACGCCCCCCAGCCGCGCGCTGGATGACGGCGCGGCCCCCTTCCACCGCTGGTTCACCGACGCGCGCGTCAACACCTGCTACAACGCCGTCGACCGGCATGTCGCCGCCGGTCATGGCGACCGCGTGGCGATCATCCACGACAGCCCGATGACCGGCTCGGTCTCGAAGATGACCTACGCCGAGTTGCAGAACCGCACCGCCCTTCTGGCCGCCGCCCTGACCGCGAAGGGCGTCGAGACGGGCGACCGGGTCATCATCTACATGCCCATGGTGCCCGAGGCGCTTGTCGCCATGCTGGCTTGCACGCGGATCGGCGCGATCCACTCGGTCGTCTTCGGCGGTTTCGCCGCGCATGAACTCGCCGTGCGGATCGACGACGCCAAGCCCCGTGCGATCCTCGCCGCGTCCTGCGGGTTGGAGCCGGGGCGCGTCGTGGCGTACAAGCCGCTGATCGACGGCGCGCTCGAACAGGCGGCCCACGCGGTCGACTTCACCATCATCCTTCAGCGCCCGCAGCACCCCTGCGCGTTGACCCCGGGCCGCGACTTGGACTGGAACGCCGTGCAGGAGGGCCTTGAACCCGCACCTTGCGTGCCGGTGCCCGGCGATCACCCTGCCTACATCCTCTATACCTCGGGCACGACCGGCGCGCCGAAGGGCGTCGTGCGCGATACCGCGGGGCACCTCGTGGCGCTGCACTGGACCATGCGGAACGTCTACAACGTCGCACCGGGGGAAGTCTTCTGGGCGGCCTCCGACGTGGGCTGGGTCGTGGGGCACAGCTACATCTGCTACGCGCCCCTGATCGCGGGCAACACCACGGTGGTCTTCGAAGGCAAGCCCGTGGGCACGCCCGACGCCGGCACCTTCTGGCGCGTGATCCAGGACCACGAGGTGCGCAGCTTCTTCACGGCACCCACCGCCTTCCGCGCGATCAAGCGCGAGGATCCCACCGGCGCGCTCATCAAGGACTACGACATCAGTTCCCTGCGCGCCCTCTACCTTGCCGGAGAGCGGGCCGACCCCGACACCGTCCACTGGGCGCAGCGCACCATGGGCGTGCCGGTCTATGACCACTGGTGGCAGACCGAAAGCGGCTGGCCCATGGTGGCCAATCCCGCGGGGATCGAGGCGCTGCCCGTCAAGGTCGGCAGCCCCACCAAGCCCATGCCCGGCTACGACATTCGCGTGCTGGGCGAGGATGGAACGGAATTGCCAGCCGGCACCCTCGGGGCCATCGCGGTCAAGCTTCCTTTGCCCCCCGGCACCCTGCCGACGCTCTGGCAAGCCGAGGAGCGGTTCCGCAAGAGCTACCTGTCCACCTTCCCCGGCTACTACGAGACCGGTGACGCGGGCCTGATCGACGAGGACGGCTATCTCTACATCATGGCGCGCACCGACGACGTCATCAACGTGGCGGGCCACAGGCTCTCCACCGGCGCGATGGAGGAAGTGCTGGCCAACCACCCCGACGTCGCCGAATGTGCCGTGATCGGCGTGACCGACCCGCTGAAGGGCCAGCTGCCCATGGGCTTCGTCTGCACCAACAAGGGCACCACCCGCCCGGAGGCGGAGATCGCCGCCGATTGCGTGAGGATGGTCCGCGACAGCATCGGCCCGGTGGCCGCCTTCAAGCTGGTCGCGGTGGTGAACCGATTGCCCAAGACGCGGTCGGGCAAGATCCTGCGCCGCACCATGGTCGCAATCGCCGACGGATCGGACTTCAGGATGCCCGCCACCATCGACGATCCCGCGATCCTGGACGAGATCCGCGACCGCATCCGACCCCTGGGCTACGGTGGAACGGCCTTGGAAGAGCCCGCCCCGCCCCGGACCTGATCCGGGGCCCCGGCCTTCTACATCTCGACGTCCTGCGGGCGCAGGTCGGGCATCTCCGCGTGGAAGGTCACTTCGGCGCGCCCATCCTCGATCACGGTACCGTCCTCCTGCCGGGTCAGCGACACGTAGGACCCGTCGCCCATGTCGTAGTAATAGGTGCACAGCGGCCCGAAGCTGTCGAAGACGCTTCGCATGGCCTCCGCAATCGCCTCGTCGGTCGCGGGGTCGATGCCGGACGAGGCCGTCAGGTTCTCGAAGCCGCAGATCGCGCCGTCGACCATGGTGCTCTCGTAAGTGACCTCGACCACGGCAGGCGATTCCGGCGCGAGCGAGAAGAAGCCTTTCGAGATCAGGCGATCACCGCTGAGCGCATAGGTCCCGATGGCGGTGCAGCTGTCGTTGATCTCAAGGTGATCGTTGCACTCGAAGGGCCTGTCCGCATTCGCGGCGAGAACGTCCTCGAACGCGACGAACTGGCTGTCGTCCTGCGCGAGGGCGGGCCCGGCGATCACGACTGCGGCAAGAGAGGCGGAAAGTCTGAGCATTGCGGACTCCTCTTGGGGTTTGGCGTTGCGTTTTGACCTAGCGCCCGTTGCAAGGTCGGAAAGCGAAGCTCTGGTCGCGCCCTGTACGTGGCCTAGATCGCCCGGGGCAGCAGACAGGAGCCCGCGATGCATCTGACCTTCGACGACACCACGACCTGGCGCTTCATCTCGGATCAGGTGATGGGCGGCGCGTCCGAAGGCGCCGCGGAGCTGCGCCACGAGGACGGACGCAGCTTTGCTGCCCTGCGGGGCGAGGTCAGCACCGACAACGGCGGCGGCTTCCTGCAGGTGCGCCGCGAGGTCGAGGGCCTGCCAAAGGAGACGCGCGCCCTCGCCTTCGACGTCCGCGGCAACGGCGAGATGTACGAGGTGCACCTGCGCACCGTGAACTCCGACCGGCCCTGGCATTATTACACCGCCCGGTTCACGGCGCCCGCGCACTGGGAGACGGTCACGCTGCCCCTGTCCGATTTCGAAAGCAACGGGCGCGGGCTGACGGCCGAGCTGCGCCCGCAGGACCTGCGCGGTATCGGCCTTGTGGCCTACGGGCGGGACTATACCGCAAGGCTCGACATGGCCCAGATAGAGACGGTGGACTGAACCATGGGAAAACTGCCCTCTCCCTGCATCGACGTGTGCAAGTACAAGCGCGCGGGCCACTGCATCGCCTGTTCGATGACCAAGCCCCAGAAGAAGGCCTTCAAGCAGATCAAGGTCGCCGAACAGCGCGCGGGCTTCGTGCAACTGGTCATGGCGCAACAGGCGGTGATGGGGAAATTCCCCGCCTGGCCAGAAGTCTATGCCAGAAAGTGCCGCAAGAAGGGCGTCGCGCCGCCTGACCTGCCGGAGGGCTGAGGCGCGGCAGCTTAGCCCTGACCCTAGACGAATTGCTCCTGCAGCAGGCGTTCCTCCAACCCGTGACCGGGATCGAAGAGGATACGGTGCCGGATGCTGGGCTCCGAACGGATCTCGACCGAGCGGACGTTGCGCACCGAATGGCCGTCGGCGTCGGCCATGACGGGGCGTTTCTGCGCGTCCAGCACGTCGATGCGCACCACGGCCTTTTCCGGCAGCAGGGCACCGCGCCAGCGCCGGGGGCGGAAGGCCGCCATCGCCGTCAGCGCCAACACGCCCGACCCGATGGGCAGGATCGGGCCGTGGGCCGAGTAATTGTAGGCGGTCGACCCCGCCGGTGTCGCCACCAGTGCCCCGTCGCAGACCAGTTCCGCCATCCGCACGCGTCCGTCGATGCTGATCTTCAGCTTGGCCGCCTGCGCCCCCGCGCGCAAAAGGCTCACCTCGTTGATCGCGAGTTCCCGGTGCATGGAGCCGTCGGCCGCAAGCGCCGTCATCTCCAGCGGATGGATGACTTCCTCCACCGCCGCATCGAGGCGCGCGATCAGATCGTCCTCGGCATATTCGTTCATCAAGAAGCCCACGGTGCCGCGGTTCATCCCGTAGACCGGGGCCGCGATCGCCTGGGTCTGGTGCAGGGTCTGCAGCATGAACCCGTCGCCGCCCAGCGCCACGATGACCTCCGCCTCCTCGACCGGAACCGCGTTGTAGCGGGCCGAGAGGATCCTTTCCGCCTCCTGTGCGCTGGGCGCGCGAGAGGCGAAGAAGGCGATGGGACGATCGGGCATGGCGGACCTGGGACACGGGGCAAGACGGGTTCGCGCGATCATGGGCATCCGCGCCGGGGCTTGGCAAGGCGCACAGCTGCCCGAAAGCGTCGATTTTGCGCCTTTTGAGCCCCCCCCGAATGGCGTATGAGGGCGGGGAACGCGCCCTTGCGCCCCCGCCCGAAGGATAGACCGATGAACGCATCCCACCGCGACGACGGCTTTTTCACCGAAACGCTGGAAACCCGCGACCCCGACTTGCACGCCGCGATGCGCGCCGAACTCGGCCGCCAGCGCAAGGAGATCGAGCTGATCGCCTCCGAGAACATCGTCAGCGCCGCCGTCATGGAAGCGCAGGGCAGCGTGATGACGAACAAGTATGCCGAAGGCTACCCCGGCAAACGCTACTACGGCGGCTGCGAGCATGTCGACGTGGCCGAGAACCTGGCCCGCGAACGCGCCAAGAAGCTCTTCAACTGCGGCTACGCCAACGTGCAGCCGAATTCCGGCAGCCAGGCGAACCAGGGGGTCTTCACCGCCCTGCTGCAGCCGGGCGACACGATCCTCGGCATGAGCCTCGACGCGGGCGGTCACCTGACCCACGGCGCACGGCCCAACCAGTCCGGCAAGTGGTTCAACGCCGTCCAGTACGGCGTGCGCCAGCAGGACCTGGAACTGGACTACGACCAGGTCGCCGAACTCGCCGCCGAGCACGAGCCGCGGATGATCATCGCCGGCGGCTCCGCCATTCCGCGGATCATCGACTTTAAGCGGATGCGCGACATCGCCGACAGCGTGGGCGCCTACCTGCTGGCGGACGTGGCGCATTTCGCGGGGCTCATCGCGGCGGGGATCTACCCTTCGCCCTTCCCCCATGCGCATGCGGCGACCACGACGACGCACAAGACCCTGCGCGGTCCGCGCGGCGGCATGATCCTGACCGACGACGCCGAGATCGCGAAGAAGGTGAACTCCGCCATCTTCCCCGGCATCCAGGGCGGGCCGCTGATGCACGTGATCGCAGGCAAGGCCGTGGCCTTCGGCGAGGCGCTGCGCCCCGGGTTCAAGGACTACCAGAAGCAGACCGTCGCCAACGCGCAGGCGCTGGCGGACGAGTTGATGAAGGGCGGCCTCGACATCGTCACGGGGGGCACCGACACGCACCTGATGCTGGTCGACCTGCGTCCCAAGGGCGTGAAGGGCAACGCCACCGAAGAGGCGCTGGGCCGCGCGCATATCACCTGCAACAAGAACGGCATTCCCTTCGATCCGGAAAAGCCCACGATCACCTCCGGCGTGCGCCTGGGCACCCCCGCGGGCACCACGCGCGGCTTCGCCGAGCCGGAGTTCCGCCAGATCGCCCAGTGGATCGTGCAGGTCGTCGACGGGCTGGCCGCCAACGGCGCCGACGGCAACGGCGAGGTCGAGGCCCGGGTCGCGAAGGAGGTCGAAGACCTTTGCGACCGCTTCCCGATCTACCCCAACCTGTAAGACGCGCGCGGGCCGACATGGCCCGCGTCCGCCCCGCCCTGTCGCCCGGTCGATGGTCTTTTCGTAATCGAACCGGTCGTCAGGTGCGCCCTGCCCTCTAGCCTGGCCGCCGAACTTCGCGCGACCGGCGCCTCCCTCAGGTGCGCCCCGTCGCCCACATCCACCAGACCAGAGCGATGAAGAGCGCGATCCCCAGCGCGGACCACTTCGCGAGGGTCCGCAACAGGCGGGTGATCCGCTCGGCCCCGGGATCGATCGTCTTGAGCGTCGCGCAGGCCAGCCGGGCGTGCCGGGCCAGCGCCGCCGCGTCCACCTGACGCGACAGCTTGGGATGGGTCAGGTGCAGTTCCGCCGTGCGCAGCGCCTCGAGGTCGCGGCGCAGATGCCCCGGCAGGGACCGGCGCGGGCCAAGCTTCGACAGTTGCGCATCCAGCGTCCGGCCCTTCAGGCCCAGCTGGCTTTCGACGAGGCGCGAAACCTCTTGGATGTGGCGTGTCGGCGTGCGCTGGGGCATAAGCCCTGATAGTGGGGCGGCAAACCGGGCTCAAGGGCCGCGCACCCCGGACAGGAGGCTTCATGCTCAATACGATCGTCCACGGCACGGCCACCGATGCGCCGCCCCTTCTGGTCGCTCACGGGCTTTACGGGTCGGCCCGCAACTGGGGCGTCATCGCCAAGCGGCTGGCCGACACGCGCCAGGTGATCGCGGTGGACATGCGCAACCACGGCGACAGCCCGCATACCGACACCCACCGCTACCCCGAGATGGCCGACGACCTGGCCGAGGTGATCGCGGCCTATGGCGGACAGATGGACGTGCTTGGCCACTCGATGGGCGGCAAGGCGGCGATGGCCCTGGCGTTGACCCACCCGGAGGCTGTCCGCCGGCTGATCGTCGCCGACATGGCGCCCATCGCCTATGACCGCGACCAGCACGGCCCACTGGAGGCGATGCGCGGCGTCGACCTTGCCTTAGTCGAGAGCCGCAAGGACGCCGGTGCCCAGATGGACGCCGACCCGGCACTCATCCCCTTCCTGCTGCAAAGCCTGGACCTGAAGGCGCGGCGCTGGCTCTTGAACCTCGACACCCTTTCGGCGGACATGGATTACATCATGGGCTGGCCGCAGATCGAGGGACGCTTCGATGGACCGACCCTGGTTCTGCGCGGCGAAACCTCCGACTACGTGCCCGACAGCGCCCTGCCCGTCATCGAGGGCTATTTTCCCGACGCGCGGGTCGAGACCGTGGCCGGGGCCGGTCACTGGGTCCACGCCGAGCAGCCCCGCGCGGTCGAAGCGGCCGTGCGCGCCTTCCTGGACTGAAAGCATCCGCGAAAGGGCGGCGTGGCAGGGATCGTCGGATCGCGAAATGCGCAAATCTCTGACCGCGGCAGATTGAAGCGGCGCCCGCGCGGGCTAGTGTCGCTGAATGATCACTTGCATACAGAAGGATATTCCGATGCGCCGTATCTCCATCATCGCCCTCTCCCTGCTGGCCCTGGCGGGCTGCAACACCGTCGCTGGCGCAGGCCAGGACCTGAGCAGCGCAGGCCAGACGATCACGCAGGAAACCCGCGAAGTGCAGTCCGACCTGTAACCGCTTTCCCGCCAGAGGACGTCTTATGATTCGCTGTTTTGTCGTCGCCATCCTCGCCGGGATCGTCGGAACGATCGCCAATTCGATCGCGATCAACATCATGGCCGGGGCCGAGGTGATGCCGCTGATCCTGTCCTTCGGGCGCAACGCGGTCGCGATCCTGATCGCCCTGCTGCTGATCCCGATCTTCGGGCGCAGGCCGGGCGTCGTCCCCTTCGTGCTGGGCGTGGCGGTGCTGACGCTGCTGCCGTCGCTGCTGGCCAAGTTCGTCTTCGGGGCAGAGGCCCCCTGGGGCTTCGTGCTCTGGGTGAACTTCATCTACGCGCTGGTCGCCACGATCATTTACGCCGCCTGCTATCGTAAAAAGCGTTAACCTTCGTTAAGACCTCTTCCGGACGGACCCGCGCGATCGCTCGCGCGGGTCCGGTCGCGTGAGAGGTTGGAGAGCAGATGACGAAGGCCACGGCAGAGCGCAGCGGGTTCGCCTCGATCGTGTCGCATCCCGCCTGGCGGTTCATCGTGCCGCTGGCCATCATGACCATCGCCCTGGGCGTGCTGCGCAACCTGAGCGCGGAAATCGATCCCGCGGAGCTGTCGGCTGCCATCAATCGCTATTCCCCGGGCGCGCTCGCCTTGTCGGCGGGGGCGATGCTGTTCAGCTATCTCGCCCTCGCGCTTTACGATCCGGTCATCCTCAAGGGCATGGCCACCCCGCAGATGCCGCGTTGGGTGCCGGTGCTGACGGGCGTGTCCTCTATGGCGGTCTCGAACATGCTGGGATTCTCCTGGCTGACGGGCGGCGCGATCCGCTACCGGATCTATGCCGCCTTCGGCGTCGACATCGCCGCCGTGGCCCGGCTGATCGCCACCTCCTGGATCGCCTTCGCACTGGGGCTGCTGACGCTGATCGGCGCGCTCTTCGCCTTCTATCCCGGCGGTCTGTCGGAGTTCGTGGCCTTGCCGCCGCCGGTGGAGACAGCCCTGGGCCTGCTGATCCTCTCGGGCGTTGCGGGCGTCTACGTCTGGACCTGGCCCGGTGGACGCGAGCTGCGGCTGGGCCGCCTCTCGACCCCGCTGCCCAAGGCGACCCGCGGGCTGACGCTGATGGGGATCGCCCTGCTGGACCTGGTGGCGACGGCACTGACGCTCTACGTGCTGATGCCCGCCGACCTTGCCGGGAACTTCGTCTATTTCTTCGTGATCTTCATCGGCGCGCTGGGACTGGGGTTCGTCAGCAACGCCCCCGGGGGCCTGGGCGTCTTCGAGGCCGCAATCGTCGCGGCGGTGGGCGGAACGGGTCGTCCGGATTTGCTGGCGGCTCTGCTGGCCTACCGGGTGATCTACACGCTCTTGCCGTTCACCGTGGCGGCCTTGGGTCTCGGCATCGCCTGGGCGCTGGCCAACCGCGCGACGGCGGGGGCCGCGGCCCAGGCGGTGCGCCGGGCGATGCGGCCCATCGTGCCGGTGCTCGCGGCCGTGGTGGCGCTGCTTTCGGGGTCCGCCCTGCTGCTGTCGGGCGATCTGCCGACGACCGCCGTGCGGATGGACACCTTGCGCGACGTGCTGCCGCTGGCGCTGGTCGAGACGTCGCACCTGATGTCCTCGGTGGCCGGGGTGCTTCTGCTGATCGTGGCACGCGGTCTCTACCGCCGGATGCGGCGGGCCTGGCTGATCGCCGTGGGTCTGCTTCTTGCGGGCCTGCTGGGATCGCTGCTGCGCGGGATCGAGTACGAGGCCATGATCGTCCTGGGTCTGGCCCTGCTGGTGCTGGGATCCTTCCGCGACGCGTTTCACCGCGTGGGGCTCGGCTCTGCCCTGCGGCTCAACCCGCGCTGGATGGCGACCGTGGTGTTGCTCTTCGCCGGGGTCACCTGGATCGGCTTCTTCGCCTATCGCAACGTGGCCTACAGCCAGGACCTGTGGTGGCAATTCGCCTGGTCCGCCGACGCGCCGCGATTCCTGCGGGCGACGCTGGTGGTGGCGGTGGTGCTGGCGGCGGTGTCGCTGAATTCGCTGATCAGCCGCGCCGCGACCCGCCTGCCCCCGCAGGAGATCCCGCAGGCCGTCCGGCGACTGGTGGCCGAGAGCACCAGCGCCGACGCGGGCATGGCGCTGACCGGCGACAAGCGGTTCCTGCTGGCCCCCGACGAAAGCGCGGTCCTTGCCTACGCCGACACGGGCCGCAGCCTGATCGCCAAGGGCGACCCGATCGGCTGCCGCGCCGCCGGCAAGGCGCTGATCTGGGACCTGCGCGACCAGGCGGACCGGATGGGGCGGACCTGCGCCTTCTACGCGGTGCAGACCGACTACCTGCCCGCTTACCTCGATCTGGGCCTGCACGTGGTCAAGATCGGCGAGATCGCGCGCGTGCCGCTTGAAGGCTTCTCGCTCGACGGGGCCAAGCGCAAGGACTGGCGGCACGCGAAGAGCCGGGCCGCGCGCGACGGCTACGTCTTCGAGGTCATCCCCGCGGGCGCGGCGGGCCCCCATATGGCGACGCTGCGGCAGGTCTCGGACGCCTGGCTTGCGCTGAAATCGGGGTCGGAGAAGAGCTTTGCGATGGGGGCCTTCGACGCGGACTTCCTGTCGCATTTCGACATCGCGGTGCTGCGCCATGCGCAGACGGGGCGGATCGCGTCCTTCGCCAACCTGCTGCGGACCGCCGATCGTTCGGAAATGGGGATCGACCTGATGCGCTACGATCCCGCGACCACGCCCGCGGCGATGGACGGGCTCTTTGCCGAGATGATGCTGCTGGCCCGCGACGAGGGCCATGCCTGGTTCAACCTCGGGGCCGCACCGCTGGCCGGCCTGGAAAGCCGGCGGCTCGCCCCGGCCTGGAACCGCGTGGGCGGCTTCATCTACACCCACGGCGCGCGGTTTTACCAGTTCGAGGGGCTGCGGGCCTTCAAGCAGAAGTTCGACCCGGTGTGGTCGCCGAACTACCTTGCCTCGCCGGGACAGTTGAGTGCGGCGCGGGTGCTTTACGAGGTGTCGCTGCTGATCTCGGGCGGATTGCGCGGGTTGCGACGGCGGTAGGGGGCTCTGCCCCCGGTCCGCTGACGCGGCCCTCCCCCGAAGTATTTCCGATCCAAAGAAGCCGGGGCGCGGGGCTTCTTTGGATTTGAAATACTTGCCCCGCCGGCGAGGCGTCCCGCAGGGGCCGCCGTCGCACCGGGCGGGGGGGGGCGCGGTCAGTCCCGCAGGCGCTTGAGCAGGCTGGAGGTGTCCCAGCGCCCGCCGCCCATCTTCTGCACGTCCTTGTAGAACTGGTCGACCAGCGCCGTGACGGGCAGGCTGGCGCCGATGTCGTTCGCGGTGGCGAGGCAGATACTCAGGTCCTTGCGCATCCAGTCGACCGCAAACCCGTGGTCGTAGTGGTCGTCCAGCATGGTTTTGGTGCGGTTGCTCATCTGCCACGACCCGGCGGCGCCTTGCGAGATCACCTCGACCACCGCCGCGCCGTCGAGGCCGGCCTTCTGGGCGAAGTGCAGCGCCTCGGACAGGCCCTGGACGAGCCCTGCGATGGCGATCTGGTTGCACATCTTGGTGGTCTGGCCCGCGCCGCTCTCGCCGATGCGGCGGCAGAGCTTGGCGTAGATCTGCATGACCGGCTCTGCCCGGTCGTAGGCGTCCTGGTCGCCGCCGCACATGATCGAGAGCTGCCCGTTCTCGGCCCCCGCCTGCCCGCCGCTGATCGGCGCGTCGACGAAGTTCAGCCCCTTGGCCTTGGCGGCGTCATAAAGCTCTCGCGTCACCCCCGCGCTGACGGTGGTGTGGTCAACGAAGAGCGCGCCGTCTGTCATGCCCGCGAAGGCCCCGTCCGGGCCGGTCGTCACGGCACGCAGGTCGTCGTCGTTGCCCACACAGGCGAGCACGATGTCAGCCCCCTCCGCGGCCTCGCGCGGGGTGGGCGCGTGGGCGCCGCCGTGCTCCTTCGCCCATCCTTCCGCCTTGGAGGCGGTGCGGTTGTAGACGGTGACGTCGTGGTGCTTGGCGAGATGGCCGGCCATGGGGTAGCCCATGACGCCGAGGCCGAGGAAGGTGAGGTTCATGGGCGGTCTCTCCTTTCTATTTAGATCAAATTTACTTGCAGCATCATCACACTGAGGTCAAAACACCGCAATTTTCAACTTATTTATCGCGTAAAGTATAGTTAAAAACGTAGGGGCGAACATTAGAACTATACCGATTGCCATGAGAATCATCACTACGTATCGAAGTAAAAATTTAGATCTATTCTTACATGCAAAGTGTATTGAATAGACATCATACCCCAAGTTGCTTACTCGCTGCACGATTAACGCGTTTCCCAATTCGTCGAATTTATCTAATGCAATTCGCACTGACTCCTCTTGAGTTCTATTCAGCCACCCTCGGCCAGGAGGGTTTAGCGTCGCCGCAAGATCAAAACCAAGTTTCGAAATTTCAGGTTGAGCGTCACCTTTAAATTCCGAAGATATCATTCCAACCCAAGACATCATTCGATGACAAAGACCGGTAGGAAAGTAAATAAAATTAGTTTCTCTTATTTCCCTTCGCGCCCTTATTCGCTTTTTCCCTCCGCCCATGAAATTCAGGTAGAACAGATAGACCTTTAAATTTCGATCTAGAACCTTCTCTAAATAATGGAGGCTTTGAATAATATCAAAACTGTTGCTGTTCTCAAGTCGAACGGAAGCAAATTCTTGCGCTGACCGATGTTTTTTTACAATGACCGGACAGGTAACATTGAATAGTATGATACATAGCCCGAACGTGATGACTCCTAAATACAGAATATCTAGCCTGCTATTCATGAAGTGGTCTAAACTCTCAAAGCCAGTCGATCCACCTTTCTGGAGTTGGAGAATCGGCTCGAGGTTCTGGTTGTACAAGACAAGAAAGCCTAAAATTGGAAGTAGAGTAGTGGCTTGGGCTACTCGTGAACCGCAGATAGAGCGAATCGTCGTCCACTTAAAAGATTCACTTAGCCAGAAGAGAGGGAGAGAAATCCATCTCATTGATTGGATATAGGTCAAAGCCAAATTTTGCCTAAACAAAAGCCACTTGCGCCTGATTTTCCGAGACTTCTCCATTTCCAATACTCCGGCAGCCAAAAAAGGTGCCTCTGACTTATTCACCCATCCATCTTCAGCGCCGAGATAAACGCCTCCTGCGGGATATCCACCTTACCGAACTGGCGCATCTTCTTTTTCCCCGCCTTCTGCTTGTCCAAGAGCTTGCGCTTGCGCGACGCGTCGCCGCCGTAGCACTTGGCGGTGACGTCCTTGCGCAGCGCGGACAGGGTTTCCCGCGCGATGACCTTGCCGCCGATGGCCGCCTGGATCGGGATCTTGAACATGTGGCGGGGGATCAGGTCCTTGAGCTTCTCGACCATGGCGCGGCCCCGCATCTCGGCCCGGTCGCGGTGGACCATCATCGACAGCGCGTCGACCGGCTCGTCGTTCACCAGCACCGACATCTTCACAAGGTTGTCCTCCTGATATCCCGTCAGCTGGTAGTCGAAGGACGCGTAGCCCTTGGTCACCGATTTCAGCCGGTCGTAGAAGTCGAAGACCACCTCGTTCAGCGGCAGGTCGTAGACCGTCATGGCGCGGGAGCCGGCGTAGGTCAGCTCCATCTGGTTGCCGCGGCGGTCCTGGCAGAGTTTCAGCACGTCGCCCAGGTATTCGTCGGGAACGAGGATCGTAGCCTTGATCCGCGGCTCCTCGATATGGTCGACGAGCGTCAGGTCGGGCATGTCGGCGGGGTTGTGCAGCTCGGTCATCTCTCCGTCCTTCATGTAGACGTGGTAGACGACGGAAGGCGCCGTGGTGATCAGCTCGATGTTGTACTCGCGCTCGATCCGGTCGCGGATGACCTCGAGGTGCAGCAGGCCAAGGAAGCCGCAGCGGAAGCCGAAGCCAAGCGCGGCGGAGGTCTCCATCTCGTAGCTGAAGCTGGCGTCGTTCAGGGCGAGCTTGTCGATGGCGCCGCGCAGGTCCTCGAATTCCGAGGAATCGACGGGGAAGAGGCCGCAGAAGACGACGGGCTGCGAGGGTTTGAAGCCCGGCAGCGGTTTGTCGGCGCCCTTCTTCTCGGTCGTGATGGTGTCGCCGACGCGGGTGTCGCGGACCTCCTTGATCTGTGCGGTGAAGAAGCCCAGCTCGCCGGGGCCCAGGCTGTCGACGGGCAGCATGCCGGGCTTGAAGACGCCCAGCCGGTCGATCAGGTGCAGGGTGCCGTTCTGCATGAAGCGCACCCGGTCCTTGACCTTCATCACCCCGTCGATGACCCGCACCAGCACGACCACGCCGAGGTAGGCGTCGTACCAGCTGTCGACCAGCATGGCCTTGAGCGGCGCGTCGCGGTCGCCGGTGGGGGCGGGCAGCCGGTGGACGATCGCCTCCAGCGTGTCCTCGATGCCGATGCCGGTCTTGGCGGAAACGCGGATCGCCTCGCTCGCGTCGATGCCGATCACGTCCTCGATCTGCTCGGCCACGCGGTCGCATTCGGCCGCCGGCAGGTCGATCTTGTTCAGGACCGGCACGATCTCGTGATCGGCGTCGATGGCGTGATAGACGTTGGCCAGCGTCTGCGCCTCGACGCCTTGCGTGCTGTCGACCACCAGCAGGGAGCCTTCGACGGCGCGCATCGACCGGCTGACCTCGTAGGAGAAATCGACGTGGCCGGGGGTGTCGATCAGGTTCAGCACGTAGGTCTCGCCGTTGCGCGCGGTGTAGTCGATGCGCACGGTCTGGGCCTTGATGGTGATGCCGCGCTCGCGCTCGATGTCCATGGAATCGAGCATCTGCGCCTTCATGTCCCGGTCGGCCACGGTGCCGGTGGACTGGATCAGCCGGTCGGCCAGCGTGGATTTCCCGTGGTCGATATGCGCGACGATCGAGAAGTTGCGGATATGCGAAAGATCGGTCATCGGGGCGGGTTCCGGCCTGCGAGAAAGGGTTGTGCGTCAATGCCGCGAGGGGGCCGCTTTTGCAAGGGTGCAAGGGGCCGGGCCCCGCGAATGAACGATTGCATCGCACCCCGGCGCGCGCCATAGTGGGTCTCAGGCAGTCGAACGTAGACACCGGGAAAATCCGGGCGCGTTCGGGGTAAACGACAGGCGACATCATGAAATACGCATTCCTTGCGCTCACGATTCTGGCTTTGAATTCCTGCGGCATCGGCGTCCGTGGCGAGGTCGGCAAGGCCTGCATGGCCTCCGGCCGGTCGGCGGCGAACCCGGCCTTGTGTTCCTGCGTGCAGCAGACCGCGAACCAGAACCTGTCACGCCGCGACCAGAAACTCGCCGCCTCCTTCTTCGAGGATCCGCAGAAGGCTCAGGACATCCGCCAGTCGGACAATCCCGGGAACGAGGCGTTCTGGCTGCGCTACAAGGAATTCTCCAACCGTGCGCAACGCGTTTGCCGGTAAACCGCCCCGCCCCGCTGGCGATCCTGCCTTCTTCTGGCTAGAAATATCCCGGAGGTCTGGAGGCAGAGCCTCCAGTCTGCGCGCGTCGCGCCGATCGGACAGGAGGGGCCATGACCGACATCGCCGCCATGGCAAAGGCTGTCCGCGCAGGCGACCGCCGCGCGCTGGCCCGCGCGATCACGCTTGTTGAGAGCGGCAAGCCCGCGCACCGCGACGCGGCGCTGGCGCTGCTGGACGCGCTGGGCGCCGACCGGCAAGCGCTGCGCATCGGCCTCTCCGGCACGCCGGGGGTGGGGAAATCGACCTTCATCGAAACCTTCGGGCTGATGCTGACGCAACGGGACCTCAAGGTCGCGGTTCTGGCGGTCGATCCCTCCTCGGCGCGGTCCGGGGGCTCCATCCTCGGCGACAAGACCCGGATGGAACGCCTCTCCCGCGACCCGCGCGCCTTCATCCGCCCCTCCCCCAGCCAGACGCATCTGGGCGGCGTGGCTCGCCGCACGCGCGAGGCGATCCGCCTGTGCGAGGCGGCGGGCTTCGACCTCGTACTGGTCGAGACCGTCGGCGTCGGCCAGTCAGAGACGGTCGTGGCCCGGATGACCGACCTCTTCGTCCTGCTGCTGGCCCCCGCGGGCGGGGACGAGCTGCAAGGCGTCAAGCGCGGGATCATGGAGATCGCGGACCTGATCCTTGTCAACAAGGCCGACGGCGACCTGCGGGCCCCCGCGATGCGGACCCGTTCGGACTACGCCGGCGCGCTGCGGCTCATGCGCAAGCGCGAGGGCGACGCCGAGGGCTTTCCCAAGGCGATCTGCGTCTCGGCCCTGGAAACCGAAGGCCTCGAGGCCGCCTGGGACGAGATGCGGACCCTCACCGCCTGGCGCCGCCGATCGGGTCATTTCGACGCCACCCGCGCCGCTCAGGCCCGCCACTGGTTCCGCGAGGAGCTGCGCGCCGAGATGATGGCCCTGCTCACCACCGATGCCGACCTGCGCGAACGGCTGACCGGGCTGGAAGACGACGTGAGTGCCGGGCGCATGACCCCGGCGGCGGCGGCCCGCGCGGCCCTCGCCCCCCTGGGCGGCGGATGACGCTCGCGATATAGCCCGGCCGCGCGCGCAGGGGTTGACGCGACGCGCGATTCCCCTTAGGCGCTGCGAACTGAATTCAGGCCTCCGCCTCCGGGGGCCGCTCCCCTCATCGCCGCACCGTCGGCCCCGGACCGGCCTGTCCCGCCTCGCGCGACCGGCCCTCGAAGAAGAAGGAAAACGCCCATGTCGCGTCGTTGCGATCTGACCGGAAAAGGCCCGATGTCGGGCAACAACGTCTCCCACGCGAACAACAAGACCCGTCGGCGCTTCCTGCCGAACCTGCAGGACGTCACGCTGATGTCCGACACGCTGGGTCGGTCGTTCAAGTTCCGCGTCTCCTCGGCCGCGCTGCGCACCGTGGACCACCGCGGCGGGCTGGACTCCTTCATGGCGAAAGCCAAGGACGCCGAGCTGTCGCCCGAGGCGCTGAAAGTGAAGAAAGAGATCGCCAAGGCCTCCGCATAAGCGCGGACCTTGCCGTGAGACCTGACCGCCCGGTTGCCAGCGCAGCCGGGCGTTTGCCTTTTCGCACCCCGGTCCGCGCGCCTGCGGGATGCGGCGTGGCAAGGGTCTGCGCCGGACCCCTCTCCGCCGAACGGTGCCTCTCGTGACCCCACTGCCCATCGACGCGGTGCTGCCGGATCTGACCCGGGCGCTGGCGCAGGCCGGCCGGGTCGTCCTGCAGGCCCCGCCCGGCGCGGGCAAGACCACCCGCGTCCCGCTGGCCCTGCTCGAAGCGGGGGCGATCCCCGGCACCATCGTGATGCTCGAACCGCGCCGCCTTGCGGTGCGGGCCGCCGCCGAACGGCTGGCCCAGCAGCTGGACGAGCCCGTGGGCGCGCGCGTGGGCTACCGGATGCGCGGCGAGGCCAAAGTCGGCCCGGACTGCCGCATCCTGATCGTGACCGAAGGCATCCTGACCCGGATGGTCCAGGACGACCCGGAGCTTGCGGGCATCGGCGCCGTGATCTTCGACGAGTTCCACGAACGTTCCCTCCAGGCCGACCTCGGCCTTGCCCTCGTCCAGGAGGTTCGGCAGGCCCTGCGTCCCGACCTGCAGCTGATCGTCATGTCCGCCACGCTCGATGCCGCTCCGGTTGCCGCCTTGCTGGACGATGCGCCGATCGTGACGGCGGAGGGGCGCAGCTACCCGGTGGAGGTCCGCTACCTCGACCGGCCCGTGCAGGGCCGCCTGCCGCAGGCCTGCGCCGATCTGCTGGCAGAAATCCTGCCGCGGACCACCGGCGGCGTGCTCGTCTTCCTGCCCGGCGCGGGAGAGATCCGCCAGGTCGCAGCGGCCCTTGAGGGCCGCGTGCCAGAGGACTGCGCGATCCGCCCGCTCTACGGCGCCCTGCCCTTCGCCGATCAGCGCGCGGCCATCGCGCCGGTGACCTCGGGCCGCAAGGTGGTGCTCTCGACCTCCATCGCCGAGACCTCGCTCACCATCGAGGACATCCGCGTGGTGGTGGACGCAGGCCTCGCGCGGCGGGCCCGCTTCGATCCCGGCTCGGGCATGGCGCGGCTGGTCTCCGAACGGGCCGCCCGCGCGGAATCCGAACAACGCGCGGGGCGCGCCGGTCGCGTGGCCGAAGGGCTGGCCTTCCGCATGTGGACCGCCGGAGAGCACGGCGCGCGCCCGTCGTACCCCCCGCCAGAGATCGCGGCGGCGGACCTGGCCGGTCTGGCGCTCGACCTTGCCCTCTGGGGCAGCGCCGATCTCGCCTTCCTGACACCCCCGCCGGAGGCCGCCCTGGCCGAAGCGCGGGCGCTCCTGCGCGATCTGGGCGCGCTCGATGCGGCGGATCGCATCACGCCGCACGGGCGCAGGCTGGCCGCGATGCCGCTGCACCCGCGTCTCGCGCATATGCTGGTCGTGGCGGGCGCGCAGGCGGCGGATCTTGCGGCCCTGCTGGACGCACGCGATCCACTGATCGGCGCGGGCGCGGATCTGGCCCCCCGCCTGGCCGCCCTGCGCGGCGGGCCGGTGCCCGCGCAGGTGAACCGCGCGGCGCTGTCGCAGATCAAGGCCGAGGCAAAGCGGCTGGGCAAGGGGGTGCCGCAGAAAGACCCGCTTGGCATCGCGCAGATGGCGGCCCTTGCCTATCCCGACCGGATCGCCCTGCACCGCGGCGGCGAGGCGCCGCGCTACCTGCTTTCGGGCGGCAAGGGCGCCGTGATGGAGGCAAGCGATCCCCTGGCGGGGCAACGGCTTCTCGTCGTCACCGACACCGACGGCCACCCGCGGGAGGCGAAGATCCGCACCGCGGCGGTGATCTCGGACGGCGATCTGCGGGACGTCCTCTCCGACCGGATCGGCTGGACCGAGGTCTGCGCCTGGTCGAAGCGCGAGGGCCGCGTGCTGGCTCGGCGGCAGGAACGCCTGGGCGCGCTGGTGCTGGACGACCGCCGCTGGAACGACGCCCCGCCCGAGGCCGTCTCCCGCGCCATGCTGGACGGCGTGCGTCAACTGGGACTGCGTCCCGGCAAGGGCGCCGCGCGCTTCCGGGCGCGGGTGGCGCTCGTCCGCGACGGCGGGGTGGACCTGCCGGACCTGTCGGACGACGCCCTGATGGAGACGCTGGAGGACTGGCTGCTGCCTTACCTCGATGGGGTGCGCAGCACGCAGGACTGGTCCGCCTTCGACCTGACGGTCCCCTGGCGCGCGATGCTGGACTGGGATCAGCTGCAGGCGCTCGACCGCGCGGCCCCGCCGGCCTTCACCACCCCGCTGGGACGCAAGATCCCCATCGACTACGACGGGGAGGTGCCCGCGATCGCGCTTCGGATACAGGAGATGTTCGGCCAGACGACCCATCCGATGGTCGGCCGCACGCCGCTGCGGGTGACCCTGCTCTCGCCCGGGCACAAGCCCGTTCAGGTGACGCAGGATCTGCCGGGCTTCTGGGACAGCTCCTACGCCGACGTGCGCCGCGACATGCGCGGGCGCTACCCGCGCCACCCCTGGCCCGAGGATCCGCGCGAGGCCGACCCGACGCTGCGCGCAAAACCGCGCAAGGGCTGATAACCCGTAAAAAGTTGCAAGACTGTGGATAAGCTTTAAGTATCGGGAAACATAATTACGCCACGCAGTATTCCGCAATGACAGTCAATCCAGATTTCGACGGTGCGATGCCGGTGACCGAAACCGTCTCCCAGGTTGCGGCCCTGTGCCATCGCAAGGGCAAGAAGGGGCGCGAGATCCTTCTCGTCACCTCGTCCCGGGGGCGCTGGATCCTGCCGAAAGGCTGGCCCATCGACGGGTTGACCGATGCCGAAGCCGCCTTGCAGGAAGCTTGGGAAGAAGCGGGCGTGCGCAAGGGCGCGGTGACGAAAAAGCCCATCACGACGTTCACGGGCGTGAAACGCTACGACGATGGCCGTCGTGCCCCGGCGCGGATCTCGGTCTACGGGATCAAGGTGGCCGAGATGCAGCGCAAGTTCCCGGAACACAAACGCCGCGACCGGCGCTGGGTCAGCCTGTCGAAGGCGGCCGACCTTCTCAAGGACAAGGGCTTTCGCAAGGCGCTGAAGGCCCTCTGAGGTTCCCCGGGGGTGCCCCTGCCCCCCGGGGTGATCGGGTTCAGCCTTGCAGACAATACTGCATGATCGCCTTCTGGGCGTGCAGACGGTTCTCTGCCTCGTCGAAGATCACCGAATGCGGACCGTCCATCACGCTCGATGTCGCCTCGTCGTCGCGGTGCGCGGGCAGGCAGTGCATGAAGAGCGCATCTGGCTTGGCGCGCGCCATCAGCGCATCGTTCACCTGGTAGCCGCGCAGCTGGTTGTGCCGCCGCTCGCGCGCGGATTGCGGGTCGTGCATCGACACCCAGGTGTCGGTCACCACCAGATCCGCGCCTTCCACCGCCTTGTCGGGGTCCCGCTCGGTCCGGTAGAGCCCGGCGAGCGCCGGTTCGGGGTCCAGCGGCTGCGGCCCGGTGAAGACCAGGTCGAAGTCGAACTGCCTGGCGGCATGGGCGAAGCTTGCGAAGACGTTGTTGCCGTCGCCCGACCAGACCACCTTGCGGCCCTTGATCGGGCCGCGGTGCTCTTCGAAGGTCATCACGTCGGCCATGATCTGGCAGGGATGCGTCCGGTTGGTCAGGCCGTTGATGACGGGTACGCTGGCGTGTTCGGCCATCTCCAGCAGGGTCGCCTCCTCGAAGGTGCGGATCATGATCAGGTCGACGTAGCGCGACAGGACGCGCGCGGTGTCGGCGATGGTCTCTCCATGCCCCAGCTGCATGTCGCTTCCCGACAGCACCAGCGTCGTCCCGCCCATCTGACGCACGCCCACGTCGAAACTGATGCGCGTGCGGGTCGAGGGTTTCTCGAAGATCAGCGCCACCACGTAGTCCTTCAGCGGCTGCGCGGCGTCCGGACGGCCCTTGGGGTGGCCGTTGCGCGCTTCCTTCATGGCGCGGGCATTGTCGATGATCGCCCGCAGGTCGCTGGCCGGCGTGGTGTGGAGATCGAGGAAATGGGGCATGTTCTGGTCTTTCGGTCAGGTCGGAGCCGGGGGATTTTGCATCCCCCGGACCCCCGGCAAAGTATTTTCAATCCAAAGAAGCCTGGATCCGCGTCGCGGCGACGTCGAGCCTGCGGGTGGCCTCGGCGATCTCCTCGTCGGTGATCGTGAGTGGCGGCAGCAGCCGGATCACGTTGTCGGCGGCGGGAACCGTGAGAAGATCCTGGTCGTAGCCTGCCTGAACGATGTCGGTGTTCACGGCCCGGCACTTGAGACCCAGCATGAGGCCCGCGCCGCGCACGCCATCGAAGACGTCCGGGTGTTCGGCCACGAGACCTTCGAGCTTCTGGCGCAGGAGCCCCGCCTTGCGGTTGACCTCTGCCAGGAACGCAGGGTCGGCCACGATCTTCATCACCGCGTTGCCCACGGCACAGCCCAGCGGGTTGCCGCCGTAGGTGGAGCCATGGGTGCCCGCGGTCATGGCGCGGGCGGCGCCTTCCGTGGCCAGCACGGCGCCCAGCGGAAAGCCTCCGCCGATGCCCTTGGCCACCATCATGATGTCGGGCGCGATCCCCGCCCATTCGTGGGCGAAGAGCTTGCCGGTCCGTCCCACGCCACATTGCACCTCGTCGAAGATCAGCAGCAGCCCGTGTTCGTCCGCCAGATCGCGCAGCCCCTTCAGGCACTGGTCCGGCACCGGGCGGATGCCGCCTTCGCCCTGCACCGGCTCGACCAGGATCGCGCAGGCGGTGGGGGAGGCCGCGGCCTCGGTCAGCGCTTCGTGATCCCCGAAGTCAAGGTGCACGAACCCGGGCAGAAGCGGGCCGAAGCCCTTGGTCATCTTCTCGGACCCCGCGGCGGCGATCCCGGCGGAGGAGCGTCCGTGGAAGCTGCCCGAGAAGGTGATGATGTCCACGCGCTCGGGCTGGCCTGCCTCGTGGAAGTGCTTGCGGGCCATCTTGACCGCCAGCTCGCAGGCCTCTGTCCCGGAGTTGGTGAAGAAGGCAGTGTCGGCGAAAGTCGCCTCGACCAGCCGGTCCGCCAGCTCTTTCTGGGCCGGGATCTGGTAAAGGTTGGAGGTATGCCAGACCGCGTTCGCCTGTGTGGTCAGCGCCTCGACCAGCGCGGGGTGGGCGTGGCCCAGCGCGTTGACCGCGATGCCCGCGCCCATGTCCAGGAACCTTCGCCCGTCCTCCGCGATCAGCCAGCTGCCCTCGCCTTTCGTGAAGGCCATGGGCGCGCGGTTGTAGGTCGGCAGGATGGACGGGATCATGGGATCGCTCCTGTAGGAAAGCCCGATTTGTGCCCAAGGGGCCGGGCGGGGTCAACAAATTTTGATGGAAAGACGGACGTGCGGACGCGGGCGAGGGGCTTAGCCTCGGCGTCGGATCTCGATGGGGGCACGTGTCGTCATGGCCCGATCTCTAGCCGGACCATGACGCAAGGGCAAGACCCTCAGGCCTTGAGGCGGTATCCGCGGTCCAGCCAGCGCCAGATCAGCGCCAGCACCAGGGTCACCGACACCAGCACGATCACCAGCCCCAGCCAGGGCGAGCTGTCCGACACGCCGATCATCCCGTAGCGCACGCCGTCGATGATGTAGAAGAACGGGTTCGCGTGGGAGGCGGCCTGAAGCGGGTCCGGCAGCGCCTCGATCGAGTAGAAGGTGCCCGACAGGAACGACAGCGGCGTGACCAGGAAGTTCGAGATCGCCGACAGCTGGTCGAACTTGTTGGCGTAGATCCCCGCGATCATGCCGAGGCCTCCCATGAAGATCGAGCCCAGCATGACGAAGGTCAGCACCCAGGCGACGTTCTGCACCGCGACGCCGAGGAAGATCCACGACCCCAGCGCGATCACGAAGGCCACGATCAGCCCGCGCGCCACCGCACCCGCAAGGTAGCCGATCAGAAGCTCCGCCGCGGAGAGGGGCGGCATCAGCGTGTCCACGATGTTGCCGCCCACCTTGGCCGAGGCGATGCTCGACGAGGTATTGGCGAAGGCGTTCTGGATCACCGTCATGATCAGGATGCCGGGGGCGAGGAAGGTCATGAAGGGCACGCCCATGACCTCTCCACGCTGGGGACCGATGGCGATGGTGAAGATCATCAGCAAAAGCCCCGCGTTGATCAGCGGCGCCATGACGGTCTGCGACCAGACGTTCATGAAACGGCGGATCTCGCGCTCGGCCAGGGTGCGGGTCCCCTCGACGTTCCAGCGCCCGAAGCGGCGGACGCCCATCCCTGCGTGTTGCTCTGCCATGTCGTCATCCTTCGATCTGTTGCGCGCAGACATACCAAGGCCTGCCGGAATGGCCAGAGCGCGGTTGTATCCGCCGCGCCCATGCTTAGTATAAGGGCCTTACCTGATGCAGGCGGGCGGATGCCCCCTGCCCCGACGAAGATAGGAACTGCCATGTCCTGGACGGATGATCGTGTCGAGACGCTCAAGCGGATGTGGGGCGAAGGCCAGTCCGCCAGCGTCATCGCCAAGGAATTGGGCGGCGTGACCCGCAACGCGGTGATCGGCAAGGTCCACCGGCTGGGCCTGTCGAACCGTGCCGGCGCGGCCCCCGCGCCGGAGAAGGAGGCCGAACCCGTCGCCGCACCCGAAGCGCCCGAGGCGGAAGTACCCGAAACCAAGATGCGCACCTTCTCCGCCTCGCCCATGAAGGCCGAGACCGCGGAAGAGGTCGAGGAGCTGGACGAGAACGGCATCCCGATCAGCGCCGCGCGCCGGGCGATCATCCCCGCGGGCCAGCCCTTGCCGCCGCAGCCCTCCGCCAACGAGATCAGCCCCGAGGCGCTGGCCAAGGTCAACGAGGTCGAGAAGACCGCGCGCAAGATCGGCCTGATGGACCTGACGGAGAAGACCTGCAAATGGCCCGTGGGCGATCCCGCGACCGACGACTTCTGGTTCTGCGGCCTGCCCTCCCAGCCGGGCAAACCCTATTGCGAGGCGCACGTGGGCGTGGCGTTCCAGCCCATGTCCTCGCGCCGCGACCGCCGCCGGTAGGCGTAGCGGACACGGTGCGTTCTCGTGTGAAGCCGTCCGCGACCGCCGGGCGGCTTCGCTGCTTTTGAAGGAGGTATCTTCATGTCCAACCTTGCCCTCGTGACCGGCGCGTCCTCCGGCATCGGCCGCGCCCTGGCGCAGCTTCACGCCGCGAAGAAAGGCGACCTGATCCTCGTGGCCCGCTCCGGCGACACGCTGGCGGCCCTGGCCGAAGAGCTGCGGCGCGACCACGGCGTGCGGGTCGAGGTCGTTGCGGCGGACCTCGGCGATACGGCGGGCGTCGAGAAGGTGATGGCGGCCGTGCGCGACGAACCCGTCGAGATCCTGATCAACAACGCGGGCTTCGGCGGCCACGGCGCGCACCTCGACCGGGCGCTGGAGGACGAGATCGCCATGGTCGATCTGAACGTGAAGGCGCTGATGACCCTGACCCACGCCGTGGGCGGCCAGATGGCCGCGTCGGGCCGCGGGCGGATCCTGAACGTGGGCTCGACCGCGGGCATGATGCCGGGACCGATGCAGGCGGTCTACTTCGCGACCAAGGCCTTCGTACGCAGCTACTCGCTCGCCCTGTCCGAAGAGTTGCGGCCCAGGGGCGTCACGGTCACGGTGCTGGCCCCCGGCTACGTCGGAACCGGGTTCGCCGACCGCGCCGATCTGCACGGCACGCAGCTGACGAAGGGCAGCGGCGCCACGCCCGAAAGCGTGGCAAAGGTGGGCTACGAGGCGATGATGGATGGCAAGCTGCACGTGGTCAACGAACGCGCGCTTGGCTTCGCGCTGAACTGGATCATCCCGCTTCTGCCGCACCGGCTTGCCCTCGGGTTGATCCGCCGCCTGCAGTCGAAGGGCTGACGCACGACCGGGTGGGCGCCCGGCCAAGCGCGGCTCAGGCGTCGTCTTCCCAGTGGCTGCCGATCGCCTCCCGCCCGCTGTTGCGCTCTCGGTCGATCATCTCCTCGACCTCCTCCAATTCTTCCGCGCAAGGCTCGTCGGGCAGCGAATCGGAGGCGTCGTGCGGCGTCAGCAGCAGCTTGAAATACATCGGGAAGTGGTCAGAGCCTATGTCCGCCAACCGCTTCATCTCGACCAGCCGGAAGACCGGGTCGTGGAACAAATGGTCCAGCGGCCAGCGCATCAGTGGCATCCGTGCCGAGAAGGTGTTGTAGAACCCACGCCCCACGCGCGGGTCCAGCAGGCCCGAAACGTTCTGGAATCGCTTCGTCGTCACCGACCAGGCGACGTCGTTCAGATCGCCCGTCACGATCGCAGGCAACGGATCGTCATGGGCCTCTATCCCGATGGCGCCCAGCTCGGCGTCCCGGCCCTCGGTGCTGAGGTAGGGCACCGGTGGCTCCGGATGCACGACGTATAGACGGAACTGCCGTCCCCCGGGCAAGGTGACGCGGGCGCGCAACGAGGGCACCTTCTCCACCACCACGTCGCGGAAGGCGGCGGCTTCGAGCGGATAGCGGCTGTAGACCGCCATGCCGTAGCCGTTGTCGTGTGGCCGGGTCATGACGTGCGGATAGATCTCGTGCAGCGGTTTCAGTCCGTCCAGCCACGCCTGGTCGGTCTCCAGCGCGGTCACGATGTCGGCATCTACCGCGCGAGCGACCTCGACCAGCTTGCCGAAATCACGGTTCGACTTCTTCACGTTGGCCGCGATGATACTGACGGTATGGGCAGGCTCGACCGCCTCGTCCGCGCCGGGCCTGACCGATTGGCTGTGCCAGATCGGCAGGTAACGCCCGATGTAGAACGCATGGAGCACGACGCAGGCCGCCAGCACCCCGACCATCCACCCCCATCCCTCGGGCCGCAGCCAGAGCGCCCCGCAGATCAAGGCGATGGCCAGCGCCAGAAGTTGCTGCCGCGGAAAATCGGCGGACCGCACGAAGCCGTGGGACAGCCGCGACTGCGGCAGGACGGTGGCGAAGGCGGTCAGGCCGGTCACGACCCACAGGCCGATGTCGTAGATAGTCATGGTCGCCCTTGCATTGTTTCGTGACACCATCGCCGCCAGCGCGGGAAAGCACCAGCCGAACCGGGCTTTCGCGGGTCTTTCCGCCGGGCCCTGTGAAGGGTATAGCGCGCGAATGACACAAAACCCGCCCGACCTGCGTCCAGACCTCGCCCCCCGTGCCCGGATGACCGACGTGGCCCGCCCCGGCCAGCCGGTGATCGGCATGGTCTCCCTCGGCTGTCCCAAGGCGCTCGTCGACTCAGAGCGGATCCTGACCCGCCTGCGCGCGGAAGGCTACGCGATCTCGCCCGATTACGCGGGCGCGCAGGCGGTGATCGTGAACACCTGCGGCTTCCTCGACAGTGCCAAGGCCGAAAGCCTGGATGCCATCGGCGAGGCGCTGACCCAGAACGGCCGGGTCATCGTCACCGGCTGCCTCGGCGCGGAACCCGACTACATCCGCGAACATCACCCCAAGATCCTCGCCGTGACCGGCCCGCACCAGTACGAACAGGTGCTCGACGCCGTGCACGGCGCCGTGCCGCCCGACCCCGATCCCTTCATCGACCTTCTGCCCGCCCGCGGCGTGTCGCTGACGCCCCGGCATTTCAGCTACCTGAAGATCTCGGAAGGCTGCAATCACAAGTGCAAGTTCTGCATCATCCCCGACATGCGCGGGCGGCTGGCGTCCCGCCCGGCCAACGCCGTGCTGCGCGAAGCGGAGCGGCTGGTGGACGCGGGCGTGAAGGAACTGCTGGTCATCAGCCAGGACACCAGCGCCTACGGGCTCGACCGGCGCTACGACGCGCACCCTTGGCGCGACCGCGAGGTCCGCAGCCACATCACCGACCTCGCGCGCGAACTGGGCACGCTGGGCGCCTGGGTCCGGCTGCACTACGTCTACCCCTACCCCCATGTGCGCGAGCTCATTCCGCTGATGGCGGACCAAGGGTCCGGCGTGCTGCCCTATCTCGACATCCCCTTCCAGCATTCCCACCCGGACGTGCTGCGCCGCATGGCCCGCCCCGCCGCGGGCTCCAAGACGCTGGAAGAGATCGCCGCCTGGCGCGACATCTGCCCCGACATCACCCTGCGCTCGACCTTCATCGTGGGCTATCCCGGAGAGACGGAAGCCGAGTTCCAACACCTGCTGGACTGGCTGGACGAGGCGCAACTCGACCGGGTCGGCTGCTTTCAGTACGAAAACGTCGCCGGTGCCCGCTCGAACGCGCTCCCGGATCACGTCGCGCCGGAACTCAAGCAGGAGCGCTGGGACCGTTTCATGGAGAAGGCGCAGGCGATCTCCGCAGCCAAGCTGCAGGCCAAGGTCGGAACCGTCCAGGAGGTGCTGGTGGACGACATCGACGCCGAGGGCATCGCCACCTGCCGCACCAGAGCCGACGCGCCCGAGATCGATGGCAACCTCTTCATCGACGAAGGCACGGAGGGCCTGTCGGTCGGCGACATGGTCCGGGTCGAGGTCGACGAGGCCAGCGAATACGACCTTTGGGGCCGCCGCCTGCCTTGACTTACGGGATTAACCGTCTGTTAACAAACAGAAACCTTATCCGCGGATAAGGTCGCCCCACCTCAAGCCGCGATGAAATCCAGCGCGATGCCGTTCAGGCAGTGCCGCTTGCCTGTAGGCTCCGGCCCGTCGTCGAAGATATGGCCCAGGTGGCCACCGCAGCGGGCGCAATGCACCTCGGTGCGCGGCAGGACGAGCTTGTAGTCCGTCTTGGTGCCCACGGCGCCGTCGATGTTGTCGGTGAAGCTGGGCCAGCCGGTGCCGGACATGAATTTCGTCTCGGAGCGGTAGACCTCGTTCTCGCAGCCGGCGCAGACGAAGGTGCCGTCGCGCTTCTCCTCGTTCAGCGGGCTGGAGAAGGCGGGCTCCGTCGCCTCGTTGCGCAGCACGTCGAATTCTTCCGCCGTGAGACGCGCGCGCCATTCCTCCTCGGTGAGGGAAATCGGATAGTCCTGCGCCTCTGCGGTATTGCCGCCCAAGGTAAGAGCGGCGGCGCCGCCTGCCACGACGACGGCGGTGCCGCCCAGAAGAAACTTGCGTCGATTGGTCATGTGACCTCCCGGTACTGATTGAATGCGCGGAAAAACGCGCAGCTCATGGGCCAAGTTCCGGTTTCGCCCTACACGGCCCCGCGAGCGGTCCGGTGCCGACAGCGCTCCACGACTGGCCCGGCGCCCTTCCGCGCCCGCACCACCGACCGCGCGGCAGACGGGGTCCGGCTGGAACAGACACACTCCCCCCGTCCTGCATCGCGACGATCGCGCCGTCACCCGCGACCAGGTTTGCCCAGGTCGTCGAGGTAGAGCCGCACCGCGTCCTGTACCCTTCGGAACCGGTCGCCGCCCAGCTTGGTGCCGCCGAACCAGCGGGTGACGACGACGATGTGCCCGGTGAGGTCCTCGCGTTCGAGCATCCGCAGGATGACCATGCCGGCCCCCGCCTCCCCGTCGTCGTTCTTCAGCGGGCCGTCGGGCAGCAGAACCGCCCAGGTGTTATGCGTGGCCTTGGCGAATTTCTTGGCGCGGCACAGGACCTTGACGAAGGCCTTGGCCTCCTCCGCCGAGCCCACCGGCCCGCCCGAGACGGCATAGGTCGAGCCGCGATCGCTCAAGGCCTTGTCGATGATCTTCATGAGGGCCATCATAGCCCGTCGTGACGCTGCGTGACACCGGGTAATTTTCCGCCGCCCAAAGCACGGCGGGACTGAAATCGGACCGGATCAGGGCTATCTTCGCGGCATGGAGTTCATCGACGTCTATCCCGCCTACGCCAGGTCCGAACGTATCGCCGACGGGGTGATGCACGCGCTGGGGATCGCCTTCGCCCTGGCGGGGTCTGCCGGCCTGCTGGTCTGGGCCGCGATGCACGCGGGCCCGGGCCAGATGACGGCACTGGCAGTCTATGCCTTCGGGCTGATGGCGACTTTCCTGGCCTCCGGTCTTTATCACATGACGCCCTGGGTGCGGATCAGGCCGGTGCTGCGCCGCATCGACCACGCGGCGATCTACGTGATGATCGCGGGCACCCTGACGCCGCTCGCGGTCCTGGCGGACACCGGTCTGGCCTACGGCGTGCTTGCCTGCGTCTGGGCGCTGGCGGCCCTGGGGGTGGCGCGCAAGCTCTTCTTCTGGGCGGTGCCGGGCCGGCTGGGACCGCTCACCTACCTTGCCATGGGCCTGACGGGCCTGGTCCTGTTGCGCGACCTCTGGGGCGTCCTGCCCGCGGGAGCGATCTGGCTGATGGGTGCTGGCGGCGCGCTCTACGTCACGGGGATCGCCTTCTACAGCGCCGAGCGGCTGAAGTTCTCCACCGCGATCTGGCACGGCTTCGTGGTCGCGGCCTCGGTCTGCTTTTACGCAGCGATTGCCCTGGGCGCCGCCACCACAGCCTGAGACGGGCCGCGGAGGGGGCCTCAGCCCTTGCGGATGACCTTCGAGAAGCCCGCGAAGATATCGCTGTTGGCCACCAGTACGGCCCCCGTGTCCAGCGGATCGCTGTCGGCCTTGATTCCCTCGACGATCGCACCCGCCTCGCGGCAGATGACGAGGCCCGCGGCGATGTCCCAAGGCTGCACGCCGCGCTCCCAGTAGCCTTCGTAGCGGCCCGCCGCCACGTAGGCGAGGTCGAGCGCGGCCGCGCCGAACCGCCGCACGCCCGCGCAGGCCGGCATGATCCGCGCAAGGTCCTGCAAGGTCGCGGGCAGGTCCGGACGACCGCCGAAGGGCACGCCGGTGGCGAAGATCGATTCGATCATCCGGTGCCGGGCCGATACGCGGATCCGCGCTTCGTTGACGAAGGCGCCGCCCCCCTTCTCGGCGTAGAACATCTCGTCCTTGACGGGGTCGTAGATCACGCCGGCGACGATCTGGCCCTTGTGCTCGAGTGCGATGGACACCGCCCAATGCGGCAGCCCGTGCAGGAAGTTCGTCGTCCCGTCGAGCGGGTCCACGATCCAACGGCGTGTCGGGTCGGCACCTTCGATTTCCTTGCCCTCTTCGCCCAGGAACCCGTAGGAGGGGCGCGCGTGCATCAGGTCCTCGCGGATGGTCTCCTCGGCCTGCCGGTCGGCGCGGGTCACGAAGTCGCCCGGCCCCTTGGTCGAGACCTGAAGTTGCTCGACCTCGCCGAAGTCCTTGAGCAATCCGCGCCCCGCCTTGCGGGCGGTCTTCATCATCACGTTGAGGTTCGCGCTGCCAGCCATGGTCCATCTCCGTCCGGGGTCAGGGGCGGCGTATAGGCGCGGCGTGCCGCGCGCACAAGGTCAGGCGCGCTGCAAGCGCACCGCCTCGCGCCCTGCAAGCCGGATCACGTGGGACATGAAGGGCAGATCGCCGTCCGCGTCCCGGGTCGCGGCGTAAAGCCGCTTGGTGATCCCATCGGCGGTCAGCGGGCGGGTGATGTAATCGGCATTGTAGCGCACCTGCCGCACCACCCAGTCGGGCAGCACCGCCACCCCGCGCCCCGACGCCACGAGCAGCAGGATCATCGCCGTCAACTCCACCTGCCGGACCGCGGCGGGTTCCACCCGCGCGGGCGTCAGCAGCGCGTTGAAGACGTCCAGCCGGTGGCGGTCCACCGGGTAGGTGATGAGCGTCTGATCGGCCAGATCCGCGGCCTCGACATGAGGCTTGCCCGCCAGCGGATGGCCCGCGGGGGCGACGAAGATCGGCTCGTAATCGAAGATCGGGGTAAAGCTGACGCCCGGCAGATCCTCGGGGTCGGACGAGATCACGAGGTCCACCTCTTCCCGCACGAGGGCGGGCAGCGCGTCGAAGGCCAGGCCCGGACGGATGTCCACGTCGACCTCCGGCCAAGCCTTGCGGAACTGGTCGAGCACCGGCATCAGCCACTCGAAACAGGCGTGACACTCGATCGCGATATGCAGCCGCCCCGCCTTGCCGGAGACGAGGCCCTCGAACTCCGCCTCCAGCGCCGCCACCTGCGGCAGGATGCGCTCGGCGGCGGCCAGCAGCTTCAGGCCGGCCGCCGACAGGCGCAGCGGCTTGGTGCGCCGCACGAAGAGATCGACCCCCGCCTGATCCTCGATTCCCTTGATCTGATGGCTCAGCGCGCTTTGCGTGATCCCGAGGGTCTCCGCCGCGCGGCCAAGGCCCCCGGTGTCGTGGATCGCCTTGATCGTACGCAGGTGCCGAAATTCGATGTGCACAACGGACCTCATGATCTTCGTGAGAGTTATGAATTTGCTTCATATCGCGAAACGGCCCATCTAAGGCAAGACCCACACAGGATGATGACCATGACCCGCCCCGCCCTTTCCTTCGAATTCTTTCCGCCCAAGTCGCTCGCCGGGTCGTTCCGCCTGTGGGACAGCGTCCACGCGCTGGCCCCGCTCGGGCCCGAGTTCGTCTCGGTCACTTATGGCGCGGGCGGCACGACGCGCCAGCTCACGCACGAGGCGGTGACGACGATCGACAAGACGACCGGCCTGAAGGTCGCGGCGCATCTGACCTGCGTCGACGCCAGCCGCGCAGAGACGCTGGAGATCGCCGACAGCTACGCCCGCGCCGGGATCACCGACATCGTGGCCCTGCGCGGCGACGCCCCCAAGGGCGACGCGGCCTTCACGCCCCACACCGACGGGTTCGCGAACTCGGTCGAGCTGATCGAGGCGCTGGCCGAAACCGGCAACTTCACCCTGCGCGTCGGCGCCTACCCCGAAAAGCACCCCGAGGCGGCGGATGCCGACGCCGACGTGGCCTACCTCAAGCGCAAGATCGACGCAGGCGCTGCCGCCGCGATCACCCAGTTCTTCTTCGAGGCGGACACCTTCTTCCGCTTCCGCGACCGCTGCGTGGCCGCCGGTATCGACGCGCCGATCATCCCCGGCGTCCTGCCGGTCGAGAACTGGAAAGGCGCGTCCAAGTTCGCCAAGGCCACCGGCACCTCGATCCCCGCCGAGATCTCCCAGGGCTTCGAGAACGCGCAGACCGAGGCGGATCACGATCTGCTCGCCACGGCGCTCGCCAGCGAGCTGTGCGACGACCTGCTGCGCGGCGGGGTGGAGCATCTGCACTTCTACACGCTCAACAAGCCGGACCTGACCCAGAACGTCTGCCGCGCGCTGGGGATCGCCCCGCGTCCGCGCCTGCAAGAGGTGGCCTGAAAGCAAGGGTCGACACCTCCGACGCGCGACACCTGGCCAACGGGCTTACCGTGACCGATCCTTTCGCGCGTTCGGTTCTGGCAGGCTGTTGCGTCGGTCCTCCACGCTGGAATGCAGCGCCTCGCTTGGGCCCGTCAGGATCTCGCGGTCCGCGCGCCACCAGAAGAGCTTGGCCTTGCCGTGCCATTGCCCGACCGAGGGCGCATGCGGATCGCGCGGAAACCGGGCGTGCCAGCCTTGGGGCAGGTCCACCCCCGCCCCCGCGATGCGGTTCAGCATCCAGACCAGCGGGATGTTGGCCAGGGGGCGCGCGGCCTCGATCGCGTCGAGATGTCCGCCCACGTCCGCATGGGTGCCGGTGAACCAGACCTGCCGGATGTCGCGGGGATCCTCCGCCCGCACCGACCACAGGACCGGTCGGTAGGCCCGTCTGCGCTCGTCCAGCGCCAGCGCCTGGTAGCCCGTGTCCACGTGATCGCCCAGCCGGTGATCGTGGAAGCCGTGGATGTCCTCCTGAAAGCGCCAGAGGATCGGCAACCGCAGTCCCAGCGCGCGCACCGTGTCCCAGACGCCGATCGCGGCGATGCGGGTTTCGGCATGACAGAAGCGGTCCCGGAAGTGCGCGACCGCCGCATCGGGACTTTCGCGCTGGTAGTGCCGAAAGGCCTGCCGCACCCCGCGCGCGGTGGCATGGTTGCGCCGCAGAAGCCCCACCCGTCCGATCATCCCTGCCAGAGACCGCGCCGCGTAGGCCCCGCGGGAATAGCCCATCAGCACGATCCGGTCGCCGGGCCGGTAGCGCGAGGCCAGCATCCCGTAGGCCCGCGCGATCTGCGCGTCGATGCCGTTGCCCGCGATCACGTCCAGCGTGTCCCGCCAGTCGCGCCACTGGATCCCGGCCTCGTAGTAGACCGTCAGCGAGGCCGTGCGCCCGGCCTCGCGCAGAAGCTTGTAGGTGAGGCCGGCGTTGGTCTCCCGCCCCGCCTCGAGCGACGACATCGTGCCGTCGAGGATGACCACATGCACCGCCGGCCCCCGCCCGGCCTGCCCCGCGCTCTTGCGCCGGGGGCGGAACCGGAAGAGGCCAAGCAGCCGTTCAAGCGGCGTCATGGACCCCGGCGGACGGCCGCCGCCGCAGGTTCGGGTAGACAGGGAACGGCGACGCCGCCGCCCGCGTGTATGCTCTGCCGCGCGACGGCGCCCGACCGGCGGCATCGACCGCGCACCGGGCCGACTGCCTCGGATGCCTCCCCCCCCGTGACTGGCCATCCCCGGCCGAATTTCGTCATCGCACCTGTCCTTCCGGAACCCGCGCCGACCCTTCCCCAAAGCCTGGCGGCTGTCCACCCGCCCCATTGCCCCTTTTCGCCGCCCCGCCCTTTGGGGTATCGGGGTCCGACACCAGACGAGGACGCACCCCATGGCCCTTTCCAAGACCTTCGATTTCGCCACGCGCGAGGCGGACATCTACGACGTTTGGGAAAAGGCCGGCTGCTTTGTCGCGGGCGCGGGCAAGAGGCGGGACGAGACCTTCACCGTCATGCTGCCGCCGCCCAACGTGACCGGCGTGCTGCACGTGGGCCATGCCTTCAACCACACGCTGATGGACATCCTGACGCGCTGGAAGCGGATGCAGGGCTACGACACGCTCTGGCAGCCGGGGCTCGACCACGCGGGCATCGCCACGCAGCTGGTGGTCGAGAAGGACATGGCCGAGAAGGGCGAGACCCGCAAACGCGCCGAGATGGGACGCGAGGCGTTTCTGGCCCGCGTCTGGGAGTGGAAGAAATCCTCTGGCGGGACCATCGAACAACAGGCCCGGCGTCTGGGCGACAGCATGGACTGGTCACGCTCCGCCTTCACCATGTCCGGCGCGCCGGGCGCGCCCGAGGGCGAGCGCGACGGCAACTTCCACGACGCCGTGCTGAAGGTCTTTGTCGAGATGTACGACAAGGGCCTCATCTACCGCGGCAAGCGGCTGGTGAACTGGGACCCGCATTTCGAGACGGCGATCTCTGACCTCGAAGTCGAGAACGCCGAGGTCGACGGCCACATGTGGCACTTCAAATACCCGCTGGCGGGGGGCGAGACCTATACCTACGTCGAGAAGGACGAGGACGGAAACGTCACGCTGGAGGAAGAGCGCGACTACATCTCCATCGCCACGACGCGGCCCGAGACGATGCTGGGCGACGGTGCGGTGGCGGTCCACGTGGACGACGAGCGCTATGCCCCCATCGTCGGCAAGCTGTGCGAGATTCCGGTGGGGCCGAAGGAAAGCCGCCGTCTGATCCCGATCATCACCGACCCCTACCCCGATCCGGCGTTCGGTTCCGGGGCCGTAAAGATCACCGGGGCGCATGATTTCAACGACTACGAGGTCGCCAAGCGCGGCGGCATCCCGATGTATTCGCTGATGGACACGCGTGGACGGATGCGCGCGGACGGCAAGCCCTACGCCGAGGAAGCCGCCACCGCGCAGGCCATTGCAGACGCATGGCTGATCCGAAACGGCTTCAAAGATAAGCCGGAAGGCCTCTACATCGACACTGGCGAACCGGATGAAAACTCGGTCGCCGCGATGAACCTCGTCCCCGAGGCCTACCGCGGCCTCGACCGCTTCGAGGCCCGCCTGCGTGTGATCGAGGACATCACCGCAGAGGGCCTCGCCGTCATGGTCCCGCCCACCGACCCGCGGCTGGGCGACACCGCCAAGCTGACCCCGCCAGAGGAAGGCGGCGAGGTCCGGCTTGACCAGCTTACGCCGCTGGTCGAGCCCAAGAAGATCATGCAGCCCTTCGGCGACCGCTCGAAGGTCGTCATCGAGCCGATGCTGACCGACCAGTGGTTCGTGGACACCGCCAAGATCGTCGGCCCCGCGCTGGAAGCGGTAAAGGACGGCCGCACCACGATCATCCCCGAGTCCGGCCGCAAGGTCTATGACCACTGGCTGGAGAACATCGAGCCCTGGTGCATCTCCCGCCAGCTGTGGTGGGGGCACCAGATCCCGGTGTGGTATGGGCCGGAAATTGTTGAGCAACCGAGAACGGCCGGCGGTTACGGTTTCGAGGAAGGTAAGAAGTTTTTCTGTGCTTCAACGGAAGCGGAAGTGATTAAGTTAGCTAAAGCGCATTATGGCGAAGGCTGCGAGATCGAATTCCTGCAAAGAGCAAGCAGCGCACCGCAACGACTGGATCACTCGATTACCCGCCGGACCGAAGCGGGTGAGACAACCGTTACAGTTGACCGGGTGTGTCTTGTTCGCGACCCCGACGTGCTCGACACCTGGTTCTCCTCCGGCCTCTGGCCGTTCGGCACGCTGGGCTGGCCCGAGGACACCGAAGCGCTCGACCGCTACTTCCCCGGCGACGTGCTGATCACCGGGCAGGACATCCTGTTCTTCTGGGTCGCGCGCATGATGATGATGTCGCTCGCCGTCATGGACGAGGTGCCGTTCCACACGGTCTACCTTCACCAGCTGGTGCGCGACGCCAAGGGCGAGAAGATGTCCAAGACGCGCGGCAATGTCATCGACCCGCTCAGCATGGTCGACACCTACGGCGCGGATGCGCTGCGGATGTCGAACGCGGCCATGGCTTCGATCGGGGGGGTGCTGAAGATCTCGGAGGATCGGATCGCGGGCTACGGGAAGTTCGTCAATAAGCTGTGGAACGCCGCCAAGCTGGCCGAGATGAACGGCGCGTTTGACGCCCCCGCCGAGCGGCCCGAACCGACCCAGACCGTCAACCGCTGGATCATCGCGGAGGTGGGCCAGTTGCAGCGCGACGTGGACGCGGCCCTGACCGAATATCGCTTCAACGACGCGGCGAACGCGCTTTACGCCTTCATCTGGGGGCGGTTCTGCGACTGGTACCTGGAGTTCTCCAAGCCGCTCTTGATGGACGGGTCAGAGGCCGACAAGGCCGAAACGCAGGCCACCCTGGGTTGGGCGCTGGATCAATGCCTGATCCTGCTGCACCCGGTCATGCCCTTCGTCACCGAAGAGCTGTGGCAGGAGACGCGCGCCCGCGACACGATGCTGGCCCTGACCCCCTGGCCCGAGAACGGCGATCTGACCGACGAGGCCGCGAGCGCCGAGATCAACTGGGTGATCTCTCTGATCGAGGGCATCCGCTCGGCCCGGGCGCAGTTGAACGTGCCCGCGGGGCTGAAGATCGAGGTGCTGCAGATCGAGGCGGACGAGGCGGCAAAAACCGCGCAGGCAAACAACCTTGCCATGATCCAGCGCATGGCGCGGGTGGAGGCGATCAACGAGGCCGCCGAGCCGCCCAAGGGCTCGCTGACCGTGGCCACGCGGGGGGCGACCTTCGCGCTGCCGCTCGCCGGTCTGATCGACGTCGAGGCCGAGAAGGCCCGCCTGACCAAGTCGGTCGCCAAGCTCGACAAGGAGATCAAGGGCCTCTCGGGGCGTGCGAACAACCCCAAGTTCGCCGAATCCGCCCCGCCCGAGGTCGTGGCCGAGACGCGCGCGAACCTCGCCGAGCGCGAGGCGGAGCGGAGCCAGATCCAGACCGCCCTCGCCCGGCTGGAAGAGTTGGGATGAGCGACCCGCGCCTGACGGACCTGGCGCGGTCCCTGCCCGCCTCGGTGCCCTTCGTCGGCCCCGAGCGGCTGGAACGCGCCCGCGGCGCGCCCTTCGCCGCGCGGTTGGGGGCCAACGAACAGGGCTTCGGCCCCGCCCCATCGGTGACCGAGGCGATCGCCAAGGTCGCGCCGGACGCCTGGATGTATCCCGACCCGGACATGCAGGACCTTCGGACGGCCCTGGCAGACCATTGCGGCGTGACGCCCGAGCACGTGATGATCGGCGAAGGCATCGATGGCCTTCTGGGCACCCTCGTGCGCCTGCTGGTGGCCCCCGGCGATGCGGTGGTAACCTCCGCCGGGGCCTATCCGACGTTCAACTACCACGTCACGGGCTTCGGGGGCGCGCTGCACACCGTCCCCTACGCGGGCGATCACGAAGACCCCGAGCGCCTGATCGAAAAGGCGCGAGAGGTCGGCGCGAAGCTGGTCTATCTCGCCAATCCCGACAATCCGATGGGCAGCCACCACGGGGCGGATACCCTGCACCGCATGATCGAGGCCGTGCCCGATGGCTGCCTTCTGGTGCTGGACGAGGCCTACGCCGAGTTCGCGCCCGCGGCGAGCACGCCCGACGTCGAACCGGGCGACACGCGGGTGATCCGGATGCGCACCTTCTCGAAGGCCTACGGGCTGGCGGGGCTGCGCGTTGGCTATGCGCTGGGCGCGCCCGCGCTGATCTCGGATTTCGACCGGGTGCGCAATCACTTCGGCGTCGGACGGCTGGCGCAGGTGGCCGCCCTCGCAGCCCTGCGGGACCCGGAGTGGCTGCACCATGTGCTCGACCGGACCGCCGGGGCGCGGGACCGCATCGCCGCGGCGGCCCGCAACGCCGGTCTGGAGCCCCTGCCGTCGGCTGCGAACTTCGTGGCCATCGACTGCGGGGCCGATGGGGCCTTCGCCCGCCGCGTCCTGGACGCCCTGGCACGACAAGGAGTCTTCGTGCGGATGCCAGGCGTCGCGCCCCTGGACCGCTGCATCCGGGTCAGCGCCGGTCCCGCGGACCAGATCGTTCTCTTCGCCCGGGCCCTGCCGGAGGCGCTGTCACAAGCCCGCGCGCAGACTTGACCGCAGCGCCTTGCCGCGCCCATGCTGGGCGCGAAAGGGAACGCCGATGCCAGCCGAACGACAGACCGGACGGGTCGAGGACTATACCGACGCCTTCCTCGCAACGCTCGGGTTGATCCTCTTCATGGCGCTGTGGTGCATCGGCGCGCTCTTCGGCTTTCTCTGGGTCATCGCAACGGCCCTTGCCTTCGACCGCATCCGCCTTCTGATCGCGCGCCGCCGCCCGGGTTGAGGCGCCACGCCCTCGATCTCTGTTCTGGAAATATCCCGGGGGAGCCGGGCCGTCAGGTCCGGCCGGGGGCAGAGCCCCCGCATCGCGCGAGAGCGCGATCACGCCTCGGCCAGAACCCGCGCCGCGGCCTCCAAGGCACCTTGGCCATAGGGCACGCCCGTCGCGATCAGCCCGGCCTGGATCGTGCCCAGAACCCCCATGATCATCTGCGCGTTGACGTGCCCCATGTGGCCCACGCGGAACCAGGCGGAGGTCGGTTCCCGCCCCAAGCCGATGCCCAAGGTCAGGCCCGCCTGATGCTCGCACCAGTGGCGCAGCGCATCGCCCTGCCCTTCGCCGATCCCGACAGAGGTCACCGCGTGGCTGCGATGGGCCGGGTCGGCCACGTTGAGCCGCATCGGCCCCGCCTGCCCCCAGGCCTCGAAAGCGGCCCAGAGAGCGGTCGCCAGGGTGGCATGCCGCGCGATCACGGCCTCCAGCCCTTCGGCGTTGATCATGTCGAGCGCGGCCCGCAGCCCGTAGAGGTGATGCGTCGGTGCCGTGCCCGCGAAATACTGGTAGTAGACCTCCGGATTCGACCGCGGCCCCCAGTCCCAGTAGCGCGAGACGCGGGCGGGCCTGCGTGCCGCGGCGCGTTCGTTGAACCAGACGAAGCTGATCCCCGCGGGCGTCATCAGCCCCTTCTGGCAGGCCGCCACCATGACGTCGACGCCCCAATCGTCCATGCGGAAGTCATCGCAGCCAAGCGACGCGATGCAATCGGCCATCAGAAGCGCATCGTGCCCCGCCGCGTCCATGGCAGCCCGGATCGCCCCCATGTCGGACTTGATCCCGGTCGAGGTGTCCACGTGGCACACGAGCACCGCCTTGATGGCTTGCGCGCCTTTCGCACGCAGCCGCTCTTCCACCCGCGCGGCGTCGACCGGCATAGTCTGGCCGAAGTCCATCACCTCGACCTCCAGCCCCAGGCCTGCCGCGATATCCGCCCAGCCGTGGCCGAAGCGCCCCGTGGCGCAGACCAGCACCCGGTCGCCGGGGTTCGCCACGTTGGCGAGCGCCGCTTCCCAGGCGGCGTGACCGTTTCCGATGTAGATCGCCACGTTTCCCGTCGTGCCGGCCACCTTGCGAAGGTCCGGGATGATCGAGGCGGTCAGATCGTGCAGCTCCCCTTCGTAGATGTTGGGAGAGGCGCGGTGCATCGCCCGCAGCACCGCGTCGGGAATGACCGAGGGGCCGGGGATCGCCAGGTAGGACCGGCCGTGGGACAGGGACATGGGAAGGCGCCTTTGCGAATTGGAACGCGCCGACCCTATGCCCGGGCGAGCGGAGGTCAAGCTCTTGCCTTGCGAGGCCGCAGGCCGCGGGATAGGTGTCCGGCATGAGCGCAGATCCCTTCACTGGCGACACCCCGGCTACAGCCGATCGACCGGCAGGCGAAGCGCAGGGCCCGGACGGCACCGCTCTGCCGGGAGAGGCTGCCCCGCCCCCGCGCACGCCACGCGCCTACACACCGCTCTTCGGCTGGCTCTGGCGAAGCTACCTGCACCGGCATCGCGGCACGCTCTTGGCCGCGACCCTGCTGATGTCGATGGAAGGGGCCATGCTGGGGCTCTTGTCCTATCTCATCAAGCCAATGTTCGACCGGGTCTTCATCGCGGGGCAGGAAAGCGCGCTCTACCTCGTGGGCTTCGGCATCATGGGGATCTTCATCGTGCGCGCCGTGGCGGGTGCGGCGCAGAAGATCCTGCTCAAACGCGCCAGCCAGAAATGCGCGGCCGAGATGCGCATCGACCTTCTGGATCACCTCATGGGGCTGGACACGGCCTATCACCAGATCAACCCGCCGGGGCGGCTGATCGAATGGGTACAGTCGGACGTCACGGTGGTGAACAACTCCTGGGCGTCGATCCTGGTGTCGCTGGGGCGCGACACGGTCTCGGTCGTGGTGCTCTTCGGGGTGGCGCTGACGGTGGACTGGCAGTGGACGCTGGTCACGCTCGTGGGCGTGCCGTTCCTCGTGGCGCCCGCCCTTCTGGCGCAGCGCTACGTGCGCAAGCGCTCGGACAAGGCGCGCGATCTGGCGGGGCACATGTCGACCCGCCTCGACGAGGTCTTCCACGGGATCAACCCGATCAAGCTGAACGCGCTGGAGGACTACCAGTCCCGCCGCTACCGCGTGCTGACCAACGACCGCGCGCGGGCGGAGGTCAAGGCCACCGTGGGCCAGGCCACGGTGCCTGCGCTGGTGGACGTGGTTACCGGCCTGGGGTTCCTTGCCGTCATGATCTACGGCGGCGGAGAGATCATCAGCGGCGAGAAGACCGTGGGCGAGTTCATGTCCTTCTTCACCGCCATCGCCCTGGTCTTCGACCCGCTGCGCCGCATCGCGAACACCTCTGGCCAATGGCAGATCGCGGCGGCGAGCATCCACCGGTTGCGCCGGGTCCTGGCCGAGCGCGCGACGCTGACCACCCCCGCCGCCCCCCGCCCCGCGCCCACCGGCGCGCCCGAGATCGTCTTCGAGGACGTGCGCCTGAACTACGGCGACCTCGCGGTGCTGAAAGGCGCCGCCTTCCGCGCCCGCGCGGGAGAAACGACGGCCTTCGTCGGTGCCTCTGGCGGCGGCAAGAGCACGGTGTTCAACGTGCTGACCCGCCTGGTCGAACACCAGTCGGGACGCGTCACCATCGACGGCATCCCCGTTGCGGACATGGCGCTGCCGGAGCTGCGAGGTCTCTTCTCGGTCGTGACGCAGGACGCGGCGCTTTTCGACGAAAGCCTGCGCGACAACATCCTGCTGGGCCGCACCGACGTGACCGACGCCCGGCTGGAGGAGGTCCTGCGCGCGGCCCACGTGCTCGATTTCCTGCCGCAGCTTCCCGACGGGCTGGACAGCCCCGCGGGCCCGCGCGGATCGAACCTCTCGGGCGGTCAGCGCCAGCGCGTCGCCATCGCCCGTGCGCTCTTGCGCGACACGCCGATCCTGCTGCTGGACGAGGCGACCAGCGCGCTCGACACGAAGTCCGAGGCGCTGGTGCAGGACGCGCTGAACCGGCTGAGCGTCGGGCGCACCACGCTGGTGATCGCGCACCGGCTGTCCACGGTTCGGGACGCCGACAGCATCGTGGTGATGGACCGCGGGCGCGTCGCGGACCAGGGCACGCACGCGGCCCTTCTTGATCGCGACGGCATCTATGCCGATCTGCACAGGATGCAGTTCAAATCGAAAGAGGCCGCCCATGACTGATCGCACCGTCCTTGCGCTGACCGGGGCCGACCGGGTCGACTTCCTCCAGGGGCTCGTGACCAACGACATCACCCGCGACGGGCTGATCTACGCCGCGCTGCTGACCCCGCAGGGCAAGTATCTGGCCGATTTCTTCGTGCTGGACGACGGCCCGCGGCTGCTGATCGACGTGGCGACGGAACAGGCCGCGGGCCTGGGCCAGAGGCTGTCGATGTACCGCCTGCGCGCCGACGTGGTGATCGAGACGACGGATCTGGTCGTCTCCCGCGGGGTGGGTCCGGCGCCCGAGGGCGCGCGACCCGACCCGCGCGATCCGGCGCTGGGATGGCGGCTTTACAGTGATCGTGATGTGTCGGAAGACGTGGACTGGGACGCGTTGCGGGTGTCCCATCTTATCCCCGAAGCGGGCCGCGAGCTGACGCCCGAGACCTATATCCTCGAAGTGGGCTTCGAGCGGCTGAACGGCGTGGACTTCCGCAAGGGGTGCTTCGTGGGCCAGGAAATCGTCGCGCGGATGAAGCATAAGACAACCCTGCGCAAGGGTCTGGTGGCGGTGAAAATCGACGGCTCCGCCCAGCCGGGCGACGAGATCACGAGCGACGGGCGCGCCGCTGGCGTCCTTCATACCGTCAGCGGATTCGAGGGCCTCGCCTACCTGCGCTTCGACCGCGCCGAGGGGGCGCGGACGAAGGATGCGGACTTGACGGTGCGGGCCCTACCGACCGTTTAGACTTCGTTCATCTTCCTGCCCAAACCTGAGGGGGGGGTCACCCCGAAGCAGGAAAGGACAGGAAAGTCGGCAGGAGCCGCGTGGATGGGACCTCAGGCGCGTTCGACGTATTCGAAGAGTTCGGTGTTCACCACGATATCCTCGTCGGTGCCGACGAAGGGCGGAATCATGACTCGCACGCCGTTGTCGAGGATCGCGGGCTTGAAGCTGTTGGCCGCCGTCTGACCTTTGACGACCGGCTCGGTCTCGACGACCTTGCAGGTGACTCGCAGCGGCAGGGTCACGTTCAGCGCCTCTTCGCCGTAGTATTCGATCTGCACGATCATGCCATCCTGCAGGAACGGGCGGCGGTCGCCCAGGATATCGGCCGGCAGGGCGATCTGGTCATAGGTCTCGTTGTCCATGAAGGTCAGCATTCCGTCGGCTTCGAACAGGAACTGCTGGTCCTTCTGTTCCAGCCGCACCTGCTCGACCTTGTCGGCGGAGCGGAAGCGTTCGTTCAGCTTGCGGCCATCGCGCAGGTTCTTCAGCTCGACCTGGGCGAAGGCCCCACCCTTGCCGGGCTTGACGTGATCGACTTTCACCGCGCCCCACAGGCCGTTCTCGTGCTCGAGCACGTGGCCGGGGCGAATTTCGTTACCGTTGATTTTGGGCATGGGTCACTTCGTGGCAGGAATGTTGCAAAAGGTTGATGACTTCTGGATCGGGTCTATATCTGGCGTGCAACAGCCCCGCAAGACGACCCATCTTGCGCGAAAAACCGCTAGACATGCACGCAGTGCATGACAGGCATTCCGAAACAGGTCGCCATTTTGCCCAACTTTCGGGCATAAGGAGCGTCACCGCCGCGATTAGGCGCGTTTAGACTAGGAGCGTATATGAGAGATTTCGTTGATGGAACCGCCTTCAACAATGAACAGGGCAATCGGGCGCGCAAGTTGTTCGCCGCCGTGGTTCTTGCCGCTCTCGACGACGCGATCGCCGACGACAAGAAGTATGGCAACGGGCCAGAGCAGATCGCACGCTGGGCGCGTTCGCGCGACGGCCGTGAAGTGCTGTCCTGCGCGGGCATCGACCCCAACGAGCGTGTTGTCGCCGGACTGATGGAATTCGTGGGCAAGGGTGTGCGCACCTCGGTCGCCCTGTCGCGTGAAGAGAGCGAGCGGCGTCATGCCGCCGCGGAAGCGGACGCTCGGGCCGCCTGACAGGCCCCTACCGTTTCGATTTCGAAAAGGCGGTCCCTCGGGGCCGCTTTTTCGCATCAGGCCATCATCAGCCCGAAGATCAGGGCGGGGGTGACCTCCAGCACGGCGAGCGCCGCGATCAGCCCGCGCATCGCGCGCGACCGGAACCGCCGCCACAGCCAGAGCGACAGGATCACGCAGGCGCCGACCTCGATCGGGCCGATCACCCCGCCGAAGTGCGCGGGGTCCCAGTAGCTCAGCGGGCTTGCGAAGACCCAGTCGGTCAGCGGCCAGAAATGCGCCCGGGCGTCGTCGTGGTGTAGCGGAAAGTCCAGGGCCAGGTGCAGCAGTCCCGATCCGGCGAAGGCCACGACCACGGGGCTGCGCCAGAGCAGACCCACGGCCGCCAGGACCGCCCAGAGCGGGACCGAGTTGTCGACGCGGAAGATGCCCTGCCACAGCGCCGAGTAATACATAGTGCCGAAGACCACCTGCGGATCGGTGCCCATCACCGCCAGTTGCCAGCCCGCCAGAAGGTAGAGCGACAGGTCCGGCACCAGCCCGCCCGCCAGGGCGGCCAGGGTGATCCGGCCCGCCTTGGGCCTGCCGAAGGCGGCGAGGCCGAAAATCAGGTGCGCGGGGGTGTTCATGGCGTTCCTCTCGGGCACGGGCTGGCGTATGGGTAGCAAGGGAGGCGCGCGATGGCACGGGCAATCATGATTCAGGGCGCCGGGTCGAACGTCGGCAAGTCGATGCTGGTGGCCGGCATCGCGCGGGCCGCGCGCAACCGGGGCCTGTCGGTCGCGCCGTTCAAGCCGCAGAACATGTCCAACAACGCCGCCGTCACGGAAGACGGGGGCGAGATCGGCCGGGCGCAGGCCCTTCAGGCGCGGGCCTGCGGGCGTGCGCCGCGGGTCGACATGAACCCGGTGCTGCTGAAGCCCGAAACGGACCAGGGCGCGCAGGTGGTCGTGCAAGGCCAGCGCCTGACGACCGTGCGCGCCCGCGACTACGCCGCCCTCAAGCCGCAGCTGATGCCGCGCGTACTCGACAGTTTCCGTCGCCTCGCCACGGGCTGCGATCTGGTCGTCGTCGAAGGCGCAGGCAGCCCGGCGGAGATCAACCTGCGGACCGGCGACATCGCCAACATGGGTTTTGCCGAGGCCGCGGGCGTGCCCGTCGTGCTGGTGGGCGACATCGACCGCGGCGGGGTCATAGCACAGCTCGTCGGAACGAAGGCGGTGCTGCCGTCCGACGATGCCGCCCGGATCACGGGGTTCGCGGTCAACAAGTTCCGCGGTGACCTGTCGCTCTTCGACAGTGGCATGGCCGAGATCGCGCGCCGCACGGGCTGGTCATCGCTCGGCGTCGTGCCCTGGTTCGCGCAGGCCTGGAAACTGCCGGCGGAGGACGTGATGGACATCGCCTCGCGCAAGGGAGGTGCTGTCAAGGTGGTCGTGCCGCGGCTGAACCGGATCGCCAATTTCGACGATCTCGACCCGCTGTCTGTGTCCTCCGGCGTCAGCGTGGAGATCGTGCCGGAAGGGCGGCCGCTGCCGCTGGACGCGGATCTGATCGTGCTGCCGGGGTCGAAGTCGACGATCGCCGATCTGGCGCATTTCCGCGCGCAGGGCTGGGACATCGACCTGGCCGCGCACCTGCGGCGCGGTGGTCACGTGCTGGGGATCTGCGGCGGCTACCAGATGCTGGGGCGGCGGATCAGCGATCCGGACGGATTGGAAGGCCCCCCCGGCGCGGTGGAGGGGCTGGGCCATCTCGATGTCGAGACGGTGCTGCATCCGCGCAAGCGTCTTGCACTGAGCGCCGCGCATTACCGCCCCACCGGCGACCCGGTGTCGGGATACGAGATCCACCTGGGCCAGACCACCGGCCCCGATGCGGAGCGCGCCTGGCTGGATTTCGACGGCAGACCCGAGGGGGCCGCTTCCGCCAATGGCCGCGTCATGGGGTGCTACCTGCACGGGCTTTTCGCCGCGGACGCGTTCCGGCAGGCCTACCTCGACCGGATCGGCCACCCCGCCCCGGTCGAGGATTACGACGCAACGGTCGAGACGACGCTCGACGCGCTGGCTGCGCATATAGAGACCTACCTGGACATGGATCGCCTGCTGGCACTTGCGGAAGAGGTCTGAGCCCGGTTCCGGGAGAAGCGGGTCGGTCGGGTCGCCCTTTGTTTGCCCCGCCGGACCTCAGTCGAAGTCGCTGGTGGACAAGGCGCGGTGGATCTCGCGCCGGACCAGCTTGCGGACGTTGCGCGTCACGCGTTCTCCCATCCGGCCCTGCAGTTCCTCGCGGACGATGTCACGGACGACCTGCGCCAGGGCTTCGCGCGTGATGCCGCCACCGCCTTCGAGGTAGTAGTTCAGCTGCTCGCGTTCCGCGGCGTCGAAATCCTCATCCGAAAGCGGCATCAGGTCGTCGTGATGCTCGTCCTCCTCCGCACGGCGGGCCGCTGCGCCATGGGCCTCCTGGTGGCGGAAGACTGGCTCCGCCGCATCCTCGCGGTCGTCGCGCGTCTCTTGCGTCCCGAAGATCCGCTGCGCCTCGGCCAGGGTGTTCGGCCAGTCCGACGGCGCGACCTCGACCGCATCCTCGATGGAGACATCGCCGCGGAAGCCCGCGCTGGCCCAGCTCTTGTCAAGGTCCGTGCCGGTGCCGTCGTCCTCCCAGTCGTCCGCCTGGCCCCGAACGGCGGCTTCCAGCTCGGCGATCGTGGCCAGAAGATCGGAGGCGGAGGACGTCGCGGGCGCATCCCGGCGGTCCGAGGGGCGCAACTGCAAGGGCGGTTCGACCTCTGGCGGTCCCTGCTCGGGGTCGAGGTCGACCCGGTGCGACGGCATCAGCACCAACCGCCCGACCCGCTTGCCCTCGCTCGGCGTCCGCCCGTCTGGCGCGGCCGCGGCGTCACCCGATCCTTCTGCCACCAGCCGGCGGATGGAGGACAGCACGTCCTCGATCTTCACGTTGGTCATGGCGTCGGACATGCGGGCTTCCCGGTTGACGTTGTGCGATGGTAGCCCGGTCGCGTTGATCGGACAACCAGGCGATGATTACTGGCCGATGGCGCTCAGGACGCGGTCCAGGGCCTGTCCCTGCCGCGACAGCGCGGGGGGCGCATCCTCGACCAGGTCGTAGTAGGCACTGGGATCGTAGATCTGGACCGGCAGGCGCAAATGTTCCGCCGTCATCAGGCCCATCGCCACGAGCACGGCGTAGGAAGCATTCACCTCTGCCACCTGGGCCTGGATGACGAGCGCCCGGGCGTCCAGAAGGTCCTGCTCGGCGTTCAGCACGTCCAGCGTGGTGCGGGCGCCCAGCGTCGCTTCCTCCCGGATTCCCTCGAAGGCCAGGCGCGCGGCGCGGACCTGTTCGGCGCTCGAGCTCAGCTGCGCCCGCGCGACCTGCAGGACGGCATAGGCGTTCGCGACCTGCTGGCGCACGGCCAGCGTCGTGATCCGCAACCCGGCGCGGGACTGGTCGCGTTGGGCCACGGCCTGCCGCACGGCCGAGGCGATCTGCCCGCCGGAATAGATCGGCCCGCCGAAGGACAGACCGACCGAATTACCGATGTCGCCGTTGAAGTCGGTCCCGATTTGCGCGTTGAGGTTCGCCTGCGGCTTGTAGGACGTCTCGGCCCGCGCGATGGACAGCTCCGAGGCGGCGACGTTGAACTGGGCCTGCAGGATGTCGGGGTGGTTGCGCATGGCGACCGCGATCGCCTGCGCCTCCGTGTTGGAAACGGGGGCGGGCTGCGCGCTGCTGATGGACCCCGGCTCGCGTCCGACGGCGGCCTCGAACTCGGCCTCCGCCTGTTCCAGGTCGCCCCGGGCCTGCACCAGCAGGCTGCGCGATTCCGCCAGACGCGCCTGCGCCAGCGCCACGTCGGTGCGCGTGACCTCTCCGACCTCGAAGCGGTCGTTGGCGGCCCCCAGCTCCTGTTGCAGAAGGCTGACGTTGTTCTCGCGCAGGCGGATGAATTCCTGCGCCGAAATGATCGCCATGTAGGCCTGCACCGCCCGGAACAGCACCTGCTGCTCGGCCGAGCGCAGGGCCTGGCGCGTGCCGAGGACCAGTTCCTTCTGTGCTGCGACGGCGTAGCGGTTCGCCCCGCCATCGTAGAGGTTCAGCTGACCCGTCAGCGACAGGCTGCCGGTGAAGCGGTCTGCGCCGGGGGCACGGGGGCTTTGCGTGTTGATCGACGAGGACCAGCTGATCACCGGCAGAAGCTGCGACACCGCCTGGGCCACGTCCTCGTCCGCGGCGCGCAGCACGGCGCGGTTCTGCACCAGAAGGCCGGAGTAAGCATAGGCGTCCGTCAGCGTCTGGACGAGGTTGTCGGCATGGGCGGAGGTCACGCTCACCGTCAGGCACAGCGCGGTCAGGGCGGCTTTCGCGAACCGGCTCATAGCGCGAAGCTCCGGGCCTTCTGAAAGCCCGGCAGAAGGGGCGCGCCCGCGTTGAAGGCGTAACGCCAGGCCAGGCGCCCACCGGACTTGACGCCGATGCGCGCGGTGCCGAGCGCGCCTTCGACGAACAGGGCCGCGACCCGGCCGCCGTCCTTGACCTGTTCGACAAGGCTGTCGGGAACCTGTTCGACCGCGCCGTGGATCAGGATCAGATCGTAGGGGCCCGACGCCGCACAGCCGTCTTCGAGCGGGTTGGTCATGACCGCGGCGTTGTCGATGCCGTGATCGGACAGGTTGGCCTGCGCTTCCTCGGACAGGCGTTCGTCGGATTCGACGGCCACCACGAAATCGACGAGATGGGCCGCGACGGCCGTCGAGTAGCCAAGCCCGCAGCCAAGGTCGAGCATCACGTCGGTCGGCTGGATATCCAGCGCGTCCAGCATCTTGGCCAGCGTGCGCGGCTCGAGCATGACGCGGCCCCCGGGCAGGGTCAGGTTCTCGCCCACGTAGGCGGCCTCGATCATGGAAGAGGGTACGAAATCTTCTCTCGGGACCGAGAGCAACGCGTCGATGATCGGGAATTTGGTGACGTCAGAGGGCCGCACCTGCGTGTCGACCATCATCGTCCTGCGTGTTGCAAAATCTGCCACGGTGTCCTGTCCACTCGATTGCTTTTTCCAAGTGATGCCATAGGTGGCCCCGAGCGGCAATGTTCGTGTCAAGGGCAGCGACGCTTTGCCCCCGAGTGTTGCGTGCCATCGGTTGACCCCGGGCGCGAAGCTGTCTATCCGGGGCCTCGGACGGCGAGTGGGCAGGTAGGTTATGCAGCGGATTGCAAATCCGTGTAGACCGGTTCGATTCCGGTACTCGCCTCCAATTTCCGACATCGTTGGGCCACGGGGGGATCGCGGTCCCGATCCGTGCCGCAGCCCTGCCCGACGTGCGAGGAAACACCGCCATGCCTGACCCGTTCGAGATCTTCGCGACCGCCCCGCCCGGGCTGGAGCACCGGCTGCGCCGCGAGGTGCTGGACAAGGGGTTCGCGGGGGCCGATGCCACGGCGGGCGGGGTGACGATCACCGGCGGCTGGGACGACGTCTGGCGCGCGAACCTGGAGCTGCGCGGCGCGGGCCGCGTTCTGGCGCGGATCGGGTCGTTCCGGGCGTTTCACCTGGCCCAGCTCGACAAGCGGGCGCGCAAGTTCGACTGGGGGGCCGTGCTGCGCCGCGACGTGCCCGTCCGGGTGGAGGTCGCGACCGACCGGCGCTCCAAGATCTATCACGGGCGCGCCGCGACGGAACGGATCGAGAAGGCCCTGCGCGAGGAGCTTGGCGCCCCCATCGCCGCCGATGCCCCCGTCACGCTGAAGGTGCGCATCGACGACAACCTCGTGACCTTCAGCGTCGATACCAGCGGCGAGAGCCTGCACAAGCGCGGCCACAAGGAAGCGGTCGGCAAGGCCCCGATGCGAGAGACGCTGGCCGCCCTTTTCCTGGCCGAATGCGGCTACGACGGGACGGAGCCGGTGGTCGATCCGATGTGCGGCTCCGGCACCTTCGTGATCGAGGCCGCCGAGATCGCGGCAGGCCTGCAACCCGGCCGGTCCCGCGCGTTCGCGTTCCAGCATCTGGCGACATACGATCCGGACCGCTTCGCCGCCCTGAAACGCCCCGCAGGTCCCGCGCCCGAACTACGCTTCCACGGCTCCGACCGCGATGCGGGTGCCGTCGCGATGGCGATGCGGAACGCCGCGCAGGCTGGCGTGGCGGGGTTTGCGCATTTTTCGCATCATGCGGTCAGCGATCTCGCGCGTCCCGAAGGACCGCCGGGGCTGGTCATCGTGAACCCGCCCTACGGCGCGCGGATCGGAGATCGAAAGCAGCTCTTCCCGCTCTATGGGGCTTTGGGGAAGACGCTGTCCGAGCGCTTCTCCGGCTGGCGGGTCGGCGTGGTCACGTCGGAGGGGGGGCTCGCCAAGGCCACCGGATTGCCGTTCGAGCCCACGAAGATCACCGTCCCCCACGGTGGCCTGCGGATCACCTTGCATCGAACCGGCCCGTTGCCATGATCGCCGCGACCACCTGCTGGGGGGGCTGGTCGATGTCGACCGTCACGGCATCCTCGTCCGGGCCGGGCGGTTCCAGCGTGGCGAACTGGCTGTCGAGCAGCGTGGCCGGCATGAAATGGCCCGGACGATGGCTGACACGGTCGAGCAACACCTCCCGGTCGCCAGCAAGGTGGACGAAGACGACCGGGCCGGCCAGCGCGCGGATCCGGTCGCGGTAGCTGCGCTTGAGGGCCGAGCAGGCGATGACCTTGCGGTCTCCGGCCAGCGCGTGTCCGACCGCGTCCAGCCAGGGCGCGCGGTCGGCGTCGTCCAGCGGAATGCCGGCGGCCATCTTGTCGATGTTGTGCTGCGGATGCAGGTCGTCGCCGTCCTGGAAGGCTAGCCCCAACCTGTCCGCCAGCATCGCCCCGATGCGGGACTTGCCGCAGCCCGACACCCCCATCGCGACGATCCGGTGGGCCGGGGGCTGGTCCTTGGTCCCGCCGTCTGTCGTGTCGTGCGCCATCATGTCCCTCCGATATCGCGCGCGGCGATGGCCGTGGCCTTGAGAATTGCGTGGATCCCCTGCCCCGCCGCCAGCCCCATGGCCTGCGCCGAGCGTCGCGTGATCCGTGCCAGTAGCCGGTCCTCGCCCGTGCGCAAGGACACCGCGACGCCCGGCCCCTGCCCATCGGTCAGCCCCTCGATCCGGCAGGAGAGGATATTGAGCGCGCTCAACCCCTGCGGAGGAGCGGTGGACAGGATCACCTCGGAGGCGGGCACCCGCAGGCGGACCGCGGCCCCCGCCGGTCCCAAGTGTCCGGGCAGGATCAACTGCGCCGCGCTCAGGGCGATCGTGGTCAGATCGTCGGCGGCGTCGTAGCGCAACACGCGGCCCGTCAGCACGGCCCCCGCCTCTCGCGGACCCACGAGGGGGACGGCGGCGGGATCCGACAGGACTTCCTCTATCGGGCCCGCGCGACGGACGGCGCCTTGCTCGAGGATGACCAGCGTGCGGGCCAGACGCGCGACCTCGGACATGTCGTGGCTGACGTAGAGGATCGGCACCCCGGTCCGGTCGCGCAGCCGTTCGAGATAGCTCAGCACCTCGGCCTTGCGGGGCGCGTCGAGGGCCGCGAGCGGTTCGTCCATGGCCAGAAGCTGCGGATCGCTCATCAGAGCGCGCCCCAGGCCCACGCGCGAGGTCTCTCCGCCCGAAAGCGTGGCGGGGCGGCGGTCCAGGAGGGGGCCGAGCCCCAGCAGGTCGATCACCGCGTCGCGCTCGTGCGTGCCGCCGTAGGCCAGGTTCTGCGCGACGGTCATGTGCGGGAAGAGCCGTGCATCCTGGAAGACGTAGCCGATCCGGCGCCGGGCGGGCGGCAACCGGGTGATGTCGCGGCCACCGATGCGGACGTGGCCGGCGTCGGGCCGCAGGAGCCCCGCGACCGTTTTTACCAGCGAGGTCTTGCCCGACCCCGACCGGCCGAAGATCGCGGTGACGCCGGCGGGCGCCGTGAAGGCCGCAGCCAGGGTGAACTGCCCCAGCCGCCGGGTGACGTCGACCTCGATCATCCGCGGATCCGGGCCTGCATCCGGCGCGACAGCACCTCGGCCAGCCCGAGCGTCCCCAGCGCCAGGGCCACGCTGATCGCCACCAGCACCGCCACCGCGCCGTCGCTGCCGGGGACTTGCAGCAGGCTGTAGATCGCGGTGGGGATCGTCCGGGTCTGTCCGGGGATCGCGGCGACGAAGGTGATGGTGGCCCCGAATTCGCCCAGCGCCTTGGCGAACCCCAGCACCGCCCCCGCCAGAAGCGCGGGCGCGATGAGCGGCAAGGTCACGCTGGCGAAGATGCGGGCCCGCGAGGCGCCGAGGGTGGCCGCGGCCTCCTCAAGCCCGGGATCGACCGCTTCGAAGCCCAGGCGGATCGCGCGAACGACCAGCGGGAAGGCCATGATCGCGGCGGCCAGCGCCGCCCCGGTCCAGCGAAAGGCGAGCGTGATCCCGAAGCTGTCGCGCAGGACCGCGCCGACCGGGCCCTGCGTGCCGAAGACGACCAGCAGCAGGTAGCCCGTGACGACCGGCGGCAGGACCAGCGGCAGGTGCACGAGACCGTTGAGAAGCCCCCGCCCCCGGAAACGCTTCCGCGCCAGAAGCCAAGCCACGAGCGTCGCCAGCGGCAGGCTGCACAGGGTCGCCACGAAGGCGATCCGCAAGGACAGCGTCACCGCGTCCCAAGGGATCGCCTGGAGCATCACTGCGCGTCCAGCGGCAGGAACCCCGCGCCGAGGAAGGCCGTGCGCGCCGCCTCGGACTGCAGGTCCGCCAGGAAGGCCGTGGCCGAATCTTCTGCCCCGCCCGCCACGACGGCGGCCTGATAGAGGATCGGTGCGTGGGAATCTTCGGGGATGCGGGCGACGATCTTCAGCGTAGGCTCCACCCGCGCGTCGGTGGCGTAGACCATCGCCAGCGGCACCTCGCCCCGGGCGGCCAGGGCCAGCGCCGCGCGGACGTTGTCGGTTTCGGCCAGCCGCGGTTCGAGCGCCTCCCACAGTCCGAGTGACGTGAGCGCCTGCTTCGCGTAGATGCCCGCGGGCACGGAGGTGGTCAGACCGATGGCCAGCCGACCGGACACGCCCAGCGCCTCCACGATGGACGCCAGCGTCAGGTCGAGGTCCGGCGTCTCGCTCGCGCCGACCAGCACCAGCGCGTTGGACAGAAGGTCGGTGCGGCTGCCCTCGACGAGGGCACCCTCGGCCGCGAGCGCTTCCATCCAGTCGGGATGAGCGAGGAAAACGAGGTCGGCGGGCGCGCCCTGCATGACCTGCCGCGCCAACGTGCCGGAGCCGCCGTAAGTGACCGTGACCTGCGGGTGGCGCAGGGCGATCTCGTCCAGCGGCTCCTTCAGGCTGGCGGCGGCGAAGACGGTGATCGGCTCTTCTATCGTCTCGGGCGGTGCCGTGCCTGCGGCCGGATCGGCCCCCTGCGCGACGGCGGGTGCGGCGATCAGGGTCAGGGCGAGGGCAAGGCTGCGGATCATGGGGCGACTATTCCGTGCATGAGGGATGGGGACAAGGTCTACATCCAACGCGCCAGACGCGCCGAGAGGGCCGCGACCCCTGCGCGCACCTCCTCCGACACCGGGCCGTCGTGCGGGGGATCGCGCAGGGTGGTCACCCAAGGCTCAGGCGGGATGACGATGCGCCTTTGGCCCTCCCACCGCAGGGCGCGCAGGACCGCTTGCGCGGGGGCGGGCAGGATGTCGGGAATTTCGTGTCCGTTCACGATGGCCCAGTTGCCGGACCACAGCCGTCCCACCGACCAGGGATTGTACCCCCCGCCGCCCAGGACCATCAGGCGCGGGGCAAGCGGCATGAGTCCGCGCAGGATGTCCCAATGGGCGTTGTTCGACAGCTCCAGCCGGGATTGCGGGTCCTCTGTCACGCCGTCGGCGCCGCATTGCAGGACGATGGCATCGGGCGCGAAGGCGGCCACGGCGGGCAGGATGACCGCGTCCCGCGCCAGCGCCATGTCGCCGTCGCGCGCCCCGCGCCGCAGCGGCAGGTTGAAGACCTGCCCCGCCCCCGCGTCCGTGATCGGCCCGGTGCGTGGCCAGCGCCCTGCCTCGTGGGTGGAGATCAGCAGCGTGTCGGGATCGTCGCGGAAGGCATGATCCACGCCGTCGCAATGATGCGCGTCGATATCAACGTAGGCGATCCGCCGCGCGCCCGACCGGCGCAGCGACTGGATGCCCAGCACGGGATCGTTGAGGTAGCAAAACCCGTTCGCCCGGTCCGGCATCCCGTGGTGCGTCCCCCCCGCGGGGGTGAAAACCGTGCCGGGGTCGCGCAGCAGCTCGCCGGCGAGCATCGCCGCCCCGGCGGAGGTCGCGGGCCTGCGCCACATCTCCTCGAAGATCGGGTTGTTGCCGGTGCCCAGCGCGTGGCGGGCGCGGACGGCCTCCTTCACGCTCTGGGTCCGCTCCGCCTCCTTCAGGGCGGCGAGGTAGGCGGGCGTGTGGAAGGACGTCAGCGCCGCTGCCTTCGCGCGGGGCGAGGTCAGATATTGTCCCGCCGCGATCCAGCCCATGGCACGGCACAGGTCCATGACCGTCGAGACCCGCGGCACCCGCAGGGGGTGATGCGGACCATAGGAGGAATGGCGGTAGATCTCTGATCCGATGAAGAGTGGCGCGCGCATGGGTATCGAGATTGGAACGGGACCGCCTGACAAGACCATGCGCGGGCGGCGGTTGCAAAGGGCATGCCGAGGGGACCCCGTCGAAACGGACCGGCAGACGCGGGCACGCGCGCCGAATCAGCTGGTCCACCTCGCGCAGCGGAGCCATGTCCGACGCCGCTTTGCCGACCTGACCGCCCGGTTGTTTCGAATTCCAGATAAACCCGGTGCAATCTGCGGGTTTGTCCGCGCTCTCGCCGATCTTGCAACCCTGACACGAGAATGTGCTGGGCGCCTTGCCCTGCAAGGGGATATAGAAGCGCCATTCCCGGTAAGAGCGTTTTCAGATGTCATTCACCATCCTGCGCGGCAAGAAGCAGATCGAAACCATTAATCAAACAACTCCGACGCGCTCGATGCGCTGCAGAAGAACGACACGCTGATCATCTCGGGCGAGGTGCTGCTCGACCCGATCCGCATCGGGGTTCGGAACATGACCCTGTTCAACGACGGCCCCCCGGTGGAGGTCGTCGTCTCTGCGGGGGTCTCTCGCATCTACCTGGGCGCGGGGGCCAACGCCGTCGTCACCACCGAGGGAGAGAACACGGCCGTCTACGGGGCCACGGCGGACACGATCTACGGCGGCGGTGACGGGGCCGACAGCTTCAAGGGCGGCGCGGGCGACGAGACGCTTTTCGGCGGCGCGGGCGACGACCGGCTCGAAGGGGGTGGCGGCAACGATTTCATCGTCACCGGTGCGGGGCAGGACTGGGCCAAGGGCGGCGCGGGCGACGACATCATCGTGGCGACCGCGGGCATGAACCGGATCACCGGCGGGACCGGGGCCGACACGATCGAGGTGCACCTCGATGCGGGTCAGGATACCATCAACTTCGACTTCGACACCGGCCAGGATCGCCTGGACATCGTTGGCTTCGGCGCCCTGTCGAGCTTTGCCGAGGTGCGCGCCGCGGGTGGTGATATCTACGAGAATTCCAAGGGCGACAGCCAGATCCGGCTGGGGGACGCCAAGGTCGAGTTGCGTGGCGTCACGCTCGAACAACTTCAATCCGCGACCGTGACGTTCGTCGAAACAGGGCGCCCCCTGCCCTACAACCCGCAGACCGACAAACCCGCCGAGGACACGTCCTCCGACCCGGGCGTTCCGCCCGATGTCATCATGGTCGGCGACGCCGAATACAAGCTGCGCGACGACGAACCGCTGCACGCCAACTTCAAGACCCAGGATGCCGCCGGAAACTGGTATTCGCCGGATTACTTCGTGCTCGTCGCGGGCGGCCAGTCGAACATGGTGGGGTCTTCCAAGACCGGCAGCTTCATCATGAACGACGACGTGATGGCCTACGACTGGTTCAACGACGAGATCATCAAGGGCGATTACGGTGCCTTCCCAGCGACGCTGCATGACGGGGCCGCGGCGCGCAACAACCTCTATTTCCCGATGGCGGTGGAGCTGACGGAGGCGCTGATGCGTCCCGTGCTGGTCGTGAACCGCGCCTATTCGGGTTCGCGCATCGACACCTGGCTGGAAAGCAAGGTCGGCACCAACTGGGCCAAGCTGACCGACAGCGTGAGCAAGGCACTGGCCCACGTGGGGCAGTCGAAGGCGGACGCCTTCATCTGGCACCAGGGCGAAAGCGACTATCCGATCAAGACCCATGCCTTCGTCGACCTGCTGGAGGAGTTGATCGACCAGGTCCGCGGCAGCGGGTGGGCCGCGCCGGACCTCGACATCGTGATGGGCGAACTCAGCCGCGAGGGCACGAACTTTGCCCAGAACGCGGCGTTCCAGCTCATGGAGATCGCGGGCGAAGACCCCGACCTGCGCTTCGTCAGCTCCGTCGGGCTGGCGTCGGACGACCTCAACGGCGTGCATTTCAACGGCACCGCGCTGGAGGAATTCGGCCACCGCTTCGCGCAGACCTTGCTGGACCTGCGGGACGGCATCCCGATCGCGCCGAACACCGCCCCGACCCCGGTCACGGGTGGCAAGGTCGGCAGCTTGACGATGCGCGAGGGCGAGGAGCTGCGCGTCGACGTCTCGAGCTACTTCACCGACGCGGAGGGGGATGACCTGTTCTATTACAGCTACCTCAGCCGCCGGTCCGAAAGCATGACCTTCGAGGATCAGGATACGAACGAGATCGTACTGCGACCGGATTATTCCTCCGTCGGGGAGTACCGCGTCTTCGTCTACGCCACGGACTGCGCCCTCGACGGCGAGAGCGTCTATTTCGACCTGACGGTGACGGGGGCGGTGCCGCTGGTCGCCACGTATACCGGCGCGGACTTCGGACGGCAGCTTTACAGCTACCGCGACTTCGACACCGGCCAGGCGAGCCTCACGCAGAACCGCGGCATCGACGTGCTGGACCAGGCGGCCTTCGGGTCGGCGGCGACGGCGATGCTCACCGGCGAAAGCCTGCACGTGCGGGGCGGGGCGGAGATCTTCGCCGACTTCCGCCTGGCCGACGACGTCGGCCGCGTCAGCTTCTACGGCGAGGCGCGTTTCGACGTCTTGGGCAACGACCTGGACAACCGCTTCGTCGGCAATGCCGCGACGAACGCGATGTTCGGCGGTGCAGGCAACGACTTCCTGTTCGGTGACGGCGGCGACGATCGCCTTTTCGGCGGGGACGGCTCGGATCGCCTGTACGGCGGGGCGGGCGACGATCTGCTGGTCGGCGGCCCCGGCAACGACCGGGTGCACGGCGGCGCGGGGCGCGACACCTTCGTGCTGTCCGCCGGCGCCGGATACCTGACCATCGAGGATTACACCGCGGAGGACACCATCGCGCTTGCGGGGTTTGACGGGATCGACACCTTCGACGATCTGCTCGCACGGGCGTCGCGGATCTTCGACAACCAGGGCCGCGCGATCATCGACATCGACGACCAGCGGCTGGTGCTGAACGATGTCGCGACGGACGACCTTTCCGCCGACATGTTCGACTTCATCTAGATCGACCGCGCCCCGGCCTCGGGGCGATCCGGCGCGTCGACCGCGCGGCAAAACGACGCGGGCGCGACACGGATTGGCGGGGGTGGACTGGCGATCCCGGAAGGACTCGAACCCTCGACCTGCCGATTAGAAGTCGGCTGCTCTATCCAGCTGAGCTACGAGACCGCTATGGCCGGTTTTGCAGGCTGAGACCGCGTTTGGCAAGCGCATTGGCCTGCGGCGGCGCGCAAAGGTCAGTGTGTCCAGGCGCCGCGACGGTTGGTGGCGAAGTTCTCTCCGTAGCCGCCCGCGCGGACGTTGGCCTTGCGCTGCTGGGGATCGGTCACGACCGCGTCGAGGCCCTTGTCCTTGGCGTAGGCCAGCGCCTCTTCCTTGGTGTCGAAGAACAGGCGCACCTGGCTTTGCGTGTCGTCGGACGAGGTCCAGCCCATCAGCGGGTCGATGTCCCGGCCGCTGGTGTCCACGAAATCCAGCACCCAGCGCTTGGTCTTGGCGGTACCCGACGACATGGCGGTCCGGGCGGGGCGGAAGATGCGGGCTTGCATGGGCAGTCTCCTGTTCGACGTATCGCTTATCGGGCTTCAGCGGCGCGCGTGCAAGAGGAACCCGCAGCCGCGCCGCCGTGTTGGACAGGCAGATGATCGAGAAAGGATACGACATGATGAATATCAAACTGCCTCTCGCCGCCACCGCCCTACTGCTGGCCACCCCCGCACTTGCCGAGACGCACGGCATGGAAGGCTTCAGCGCCGAAGTGCAATCGAACGAGGATATCACAGGCTCCGTCACCGTGACCGAGGAAACCTCCGGCGTCTTCGTCGTGACGGTCGATCTCGAGGGCGTGCCCGAAGGCGTCCATGGCATTCACCTGCATGAGACGGGCGATTGCTCGGCCGATGACTACTCCAGCGCGGGCGGCCACCTGGCCGACGGGCGTGAGCATGGCGTGAAGGTCGAAGGTGGTCCGCACCCGGGCGATCTGCCGAACGCGACCGTGGGCGCCGATGGCGTGCTGAGCGTGACGCACTTCAACACCTTCCTCACGACCGAGATGATGGCCGACGAGGACGGCACGGGCTTCATCGTGCACTCGGACCCCGACGACTACGAATCGCAGCCCTCCGGTGACGCGGGTTCGCGCATCGCCTGCGCCGTGCTGGTCGAACCGCAATCCTAAGCCTTTCGGCTGAGTGACGACCGCCCGCGCCGGGACTTGAACCCCGGCGCGGGCGGTCGCATGTTCGGTGCATCCCCGCCCGAACCGTTCGAAGGACCCCCCGATGGCCTATGCCCAGACCGACAAGCGCGACCTGTCGGACGCCGCCTACCTGTCGAACCCCGCGCCGAACGTGCGCGAGCGCGAGAAGATGGAAGGCGGAAAGACCTTCAAGCTGGTGACGGAATTCGATCCCGCGGGCGACCAGCCCACTGCGATCCGCGAGTTGGCACAGGGCGTGCGCGATGGCGACCGGGACCAGGTCCTGCTGGGCGCCACCGGCACCGGCAAGACCTTCACCATGGCCAAGATCATCGAGGAAACCCAGCGCCCCGCGATCATCCTCGCCCCCAACAAGACGCTGGCCGCCCAGCTCTATGGCGAGTTCAAGGGCTTCTTTCCCGACAACGCGGTCGAGTATTTCGTCAGCTACTACGACTACTACCAGCCAGAGGCCTACGTCGCGCGGTCGGACACCTATATCGAGAAGGAATCCCAGATCAACGAGCAGATCGACCGGATGCGCCACTCGGCCACCCGGGCGCTGCTGGAGCGGGACGATGTGATCATCGTGGCCTCGGTGTCGTGCATCTACGGCATCGGCAGCGTCGAGACCTATGGGGCGATGACGCAGGACATCCACGTCGGCAAATCCTACGACCAGCGCAAGATCATGGCGGATCTCATCGCGCAGCAATACCGGCGCAACGACGCGGCCTTCCAGCGGGGCTGCTTCCGGGTGCGGGGCGATTCCCTGGAGATCTGGCCCGCCCACCTCGACGACCGGGCGTGGAAGCTGTCCTTCTTCGGCGAGGAGCTGGAGGCGATCACCGAATTCGACCCGCTGACAGGGGAGAAGACCGGCACCTTCGACAAGATCCGCGTCTACGCCAATTCGCACTACGTGACGCCCAAGCCCACGATGCAGCAGGCGATCATCGGCATCAAGAAAGAGCTGCGGATGCGGCTCGACCAGCTGGTGGCCGACGGCAAGCTGCTGGAGGCGCAGCGGCTGGAACAGCGCACCAACTTCGATCTGGAGATGCTGGAGGCCACCGGCGTCTGCAACGGGATCGAGAACTATTCCCGCTACCTCACAGGCCGCGCCCCGGGCGAGCCGCCCCCCACCCTCTTCGAGTTCATCCCCGACAACGCCATCGTCTTCGCGGATGAATCCCACGTCTCGGTCCCCCAGATCGGCGGCATGTACAAGGGCGACTACCGGCGCAAGTTCACCCTGGCGGAACACGGCTTCCGCCTGCCCTCCTGCATGGACAACCGGCCGCTGAAGTTCGAGGAATGGGATGCCATGCGGCCGCAGTCGGTCTTCGTGTCGGCCACGCCCGCAGACTGGGAACTGGACCAGGCAGGCGGCGTCTTCGCCGAACAGATCATCCGCCCCACCGGCCTTCTGGACCCCAAGATCGAGATCCGGCCCGTCGAGATGCAGGTCGATGACCTGCTCGACGAGGTGCGCCGCGTCGCCGCCGACGGTTACCGCACGCTGTGCACCACCCTGACCAAGCGCATGGCCGAGGACCTGACCGAATACATGCACGAACAGGGCATCCGCGTGCGCTACATGCACTCGGACATCGACACCATCGAACGGATCGAGATCCTGCGCGACCTGCGCCTGGGCGCCTTCGACGTGCTGATCGGGATCAACCTGCTGCGAGAGGGGCTCGACATCCCCGAATGCGGGTTGGTGGCGATCCTGGACGCCGACAAGGAGGGTTTCCTGCGCTCCGAGACGTCGCTGGTGCAGACCATCGGCCGCGCCGCGCGCAACGCCGATGGCCGGGTCATCATGTATGCCGACCGCATCACCGGCTCGATGGAGCGCGCGATGGCCGAGACCGACCGCCGCCGCGCCAAGCAGATCGCCTACAACGAGGAACACGGCATCACGCCGCAGACCGTGAAGAAGAACGTCGAGGACATCCTCGCCGGGCTCTACAAGGGCGACGTGGACATGAACCGCGTGACGGCCAAGGTCGAGCGGCAGGGCTCGAACATGAAGGCGGTGCTGGACGGTCTGCGCACCGACATGCGCAAGGCCGCCGAGAACCTCGAATTCGAGGAAGCCGCCCGCCTGCGCGACGAGCTGAAACGGCTGGAAGCGGTTGAATTGGCCGTGGCAGACGACCCCCTCGCGCGGCAACAGGCGGTGGACCGGGCGGTCGAGGAAAGCAGCGCGAAGTCAGGCCGCAGCACGATGGGCCGCGGCGGGATGCGAGGTGGTGTGAAGCGGAAGGGAAAGAAGGGACGGTAGCGTCAATCGCGCTTCGGCAGCAAAGCGTCGGGCTGATCCGATCGGTTCCCGTGGTCTTCGAGACCTACCGTCCCGATGAATTGGCCCGCGAAGCCTTTCGTTCGGATGACGGCCCATCGGGCGCAAGTCCGATCGCCAAGCTGAGGTCCGCGCCCAGGTCAGCCGCCTCGTAGGTGGGCCGCGGCGGTCGCGCCTCGACATCGACATGGCGCCGGATCCATCTGCGATCTTCGAGCTGTCGCAAGGATCCCGACAAGGACCTGTCCGATATATTCCGAAGCTCGTGTCTGATTTCGCCGAAAAACCGCGGCCGGTCGGTCACGGCGAGGATCGGAACCGTCCACGTCCGCCGGATCAGAGCGCCTTCCGACGGGTCGTGCACCAGCCCCTTGATCCTGCAGGCGATGCCGGCGGCCCTTTCGCCGTCTGCGGTCAATCGGAACTCGGGACGCAGCGGATGGCCGTGGCCAGGGTTGCGCTCGATCAGTCGCATGTCGAGCAGGTTTGCCAAGCTGCCCGCAAATGCCGATCGTCCCGCCCCCGTCGCGGAAAGAAGGGTCGTCTGACGTCCCGGCGTTCCGGACGCAAGCGCGGCGAGAATGTCCAGTGACCATGCGCGCGATGACAGATTGACAAGAAGGCTGATGTCCATAAAGGTTAGTAACTAAACAAGACGTGAAAGGGAACACCATGTCTGTCGTCGCCTTGAACAACACGATTACCTTCGCGATCTCGGTGCGAGACAGGTACTCGAGCGCACAGTGGTACAACCAGATGCTGGGGTTCGACCTGCTGTACCACATGGACGACGCTGGCTGGAGCGAGATGACGACCAAGACCGAAGGCGTCACCCTCGGGTTGGGAGAACAGGCGGAGCCTGCTCCCGGCAACACCGTTCCAGTCTTCGGTGTCAGTGACATTGAAGCAGATCGGGCCGCACTCGAAGCGGCAGGCGTTCGTTTCGATGGAGAGACCGAAACGATCGAAGGCATGGTGAGTACGGCAACCTTCTACGACCCGGACGGGAACGCACTCATGATCGCACAGGATTTGTCAAAATCGATGCAGGCCGTCGGCTGACGACATCGAGCGTGTAGACCCGGTCCCCCGGGTTCATACGTCGATCACCTGCGGTATTTCGGCAGCACGGCGTAATGGCAGGCGTCAGTGCCGGGTCCGGTCGCCCCGCCCCGTCACCGCTTTCACCAGCGCCACGATCAGCACGGCGCCGACGATCCCGATCGCCAGCACCGCAAGCAGCCCGGCCCCCACGACCGCCGTCACGCCCAGCGCCGCCAGCACGAAGGGAAACGCCACCGCGCCCAGCACCCCGGCGATGATGTATTTCCCCTTGCTCCCGCCCGTCACGACCGAGGCGACCAGCCCCGCGACGAGGCCGATGAGGGCCAGCAGGACGATGGCCGTCCAGCCGATGACTTCGAGAAAGGTTTCCATGGCCGTCTCCTACTTTGCCCAGCGCACGGTGCCGTCCGACCACGTGCCCCGCAGCGTCCGGCCCTTCGCCTTGACCAGAGGATAGCGCACCGACCAGTCGCGGAAACGGTCGTTCGACACGATTTTCAGCCCCTCCCGCCTTGCCAGTTCCAGGATCTCCGCATCGGCCACGACGCCCTTGTCCACCACGTGGACCTGTCGCGGCGGCAGGTTCACCCGGCGCGCCATGGCGAAGGCCCCCTGGAACTTGTCGTAGAGCACCCAGCCCACGTTGGCGTCGAAGATCACGATGGGGGTCAGCCCGCGCGCCTCGACCGCGCGGATCACGCGGATCAGCACCAGTTCGGACGCCTCGCCGCCCCAGTGCATGACGTTCGACCCGTCTACCACGACGCATGTCTCCGGCGGGGGTGCTGCGGTCTCGCGCGGGCGGCGCCGGGTCCGGTCGCGGCCCCGGTCCCGCCACATCAGGCCCGCCAGCACCACCAGCAAGAGCGCGGCTCCGATCGCCAGTACCGTTTCGTCGCTCATATAGCCCTCTGAATTTCGTCGATGCGACCTTGCATTTCCGCCCCGCATGAGGCAAGTGAGCGCCAGTGGGGTCGTAGCTCAGTTGGGAGAGCGCGTCGTTCGCAATGACGAGGTCGTCGGTTCGATCCCGATCGACTCCACCATCCACCCCGATTTATTTTCGCACCAACCCGCGCGGCTCTTGCAGCGCTTGCGCGGCATCCCATCTGCGCTCCATCGCACTTCCGCGACTTCAGGAGCTCCGCGCCATGCGCACCGCCATTCTCGCCCTCGCCCTGCTTGCCACCCCCGCCTTCGCCGACAGCACCAGCGGCACCGTCCTGGCCTTCGACCGCGTCGACATGATCCTCGTGATGAAGGACCGGACCGTCTGGGAACTGCCCTCCGATCTCGAACTGCCAGAGGATCTGAAGGCCAATGACCGCATCGTCATCGACTGGGACACCAACGGCGACAACGGCGTCGGCACCTTCAACTCGATCACCCGGGTCGAGGAGTAATCTGGCCTTAGCGATGCGCCCGGTCTGGCACTAACGCGGCGCATCGCTTGGCGCGACGATCGCGGACGGGCCCCCCCAAGCCCCCCGTCCCAGACCGGAGTGCCGCGATGACCTACCCTCTCAGCAACGATCCCTCGGCCATCGTCGAAGCGGACCGCGCCCACGTCTGGCACCACCTGATCCAGCACAAGCCATTCGAGACCATCGACCCGCGCGTGATGGTAGAAGGGAAAGGCATGCGAGTCTGGGACATCCGCGGCAAGGAACATATCGACGCCGTCTCGGGCGCGGTCTGGACCGTGAACGTGGGCTACGGGCGCAAGCGGATCGCCGACGCGGTCGCGGCCCAGCTGACCAAGCTGTGCTTTTTCGCCAGCGCCTCGGGAACGATTCCCGGCGCGCAGTTCGCGCAGATGCTGGTCGACAAGATGCCGGGGCTGAGCCGCGTCTACTACACCAGCTCGGGCTCCGAGGCCAACGAGAAGGCCTTCAAGATGGTGCGCCAGATCGCGCACAAGCATCACGGAGGACGCAAGCACAAGATCCTGTTCCGCGACCGCGACTACCACGGCACCACGATCGCCAACCTCTCCGCCGGCGGCCAGCAGGAGCGCAACGCGATGTACGGCCCCTTCGCGCCCGGGTTCGTGCAGGTGCCGCACTGCCTCGAATACCGCTCGGACGACGGCGGGGAAGGATACGGCCAGCGCGCCGCCGATGCCATCGAGGCGGTCATCCTGCGCGAAGGCCCCGACACGGTGGGCGCCCTGTGTCTGGAGCCGATCACCGCGGGCGGCGGCATCATCGTGCCGCCCAAAGGCTACTGGGAACGCGTGCAGGAGATCTGCCGCAAGTACGACATCCTTCTGCATATCGACGAGGTGGTCTGCGGCCTGGGCCGGACCGGTACCTGGTTCGGTTACCAGCAGTTCGGCGTGAAGCCCGACATCGTGACCATGGCCAAGGGGGTCGCCTCCGGCTACGCGGCGATCTCGTGCTGCGTGACGACCGAAGCCGTGTTCGAGCAGTTCAAGGACGACACCGATCACCTGGGCTATTTCCGCGACATCTCGACCTTCGGGGGCTGCACCGCGGGCCCGACGGCCGCCATCGAGAACATGGCGATCATCGAGGAAGAGGACCTTCTGGCCAATTCCGCCGCGATGGGCGTGCGGCTGATGGACAACCTCAAGGACCTCTCTCAGCGCCACCCGGCGATCGGCGACATCCGCGGCATGGGTCTTTTCGCCGGGGCCGAACTGGTCACCGACCGCGCCACGAAGGAGCCGGTGAGCGAAAAGCAGATCGCCGCGATCCTCACCGACTGCATGGCGCAGGGCGTGATCATGGGGGCCACCAACCGCTCGGTGCCCGGTTTCAACAACACCCTGCTCTTCGCCCCGCCGCTGATCGCGACCGCCGACGATATCGACCAGATCACGGGGGCCGTGGACACCGCCCTGACCCGCGTCCTGGGCTAGACGAGAGCCTTTTGACATAGTCCGGGCGCACATCAGGCGTGCCGGCCGTCAGGGCTTTAGCCCGCAGAACGCGCGCAGACGTAGCGCCGCCCGGCTCACCAAGGCTGCCACCAATACGGATCCGCTTCGCGATTACCTTGCGCGCGCCTTCTGCCATCACCCACCTTCTTCTGGCCAGAAATATCCCGGGGGAGCCGACGCGCAGCGTCGGTGGGGGCAGAGCCCCCGCAGAGACGGCGCTTGCGCCGTCTCTTGCCACCTCTCCCCCATCGGTCCAGTCTGGCGCAAACATAAGGCCAGGGCATGGCGATACCGATAGAGCACTTTCACCTCGACACGGCGACCGAAGGGACGCTGCAGCAGCGCATCCGCCAGATGGTCGCGCGCGGCATCCTGTCGGGGCGGTTCGCCAAGGGCGCGCGCCTTCCGTCTTCGCGCAAACTGGCCGCACACCTCGGCGTTAGCCGGATCACCGTGACGCTGGCCTACACGGACCTCGTGGCGGATGACTACCTGACCTCCGCGGGGCGGTCGGGCTATTTCGTCTCGCAGACCGCGCCGGAGCCGCGCGACACCACCCCCGCGCCGACGACTCCCAGCACCGTCGATTGGGGGGCGGTGCTGCAGGTCCGGCCAGCGGGGTTCGGTGTCTCCAAACCCACCGACTGGGCGCGCTACCGCTATCCTTTCGTCTACGGACAGCCCGACCCGGACCTCTTCGACACCGCCGGTTGGCGGTTGTGCGCGTTGCAGGCGCTCGGCCGGCGCGATTTCACGGCCCTCGCCGCCGACCAGTACGACGGCGACGATCCGCTTCTGGTCGACGCGCTGGTGAACCAGATCCTGCCGCGGCGCGGCATCTCGGCCCGGCCGGAGCAGGTGCTGGTCACCCTGGGCGCTCAGAACGCCCTGTGGCTGTCGGCGCAACTGCTGCTGGCGGAGGGGACGGCTTGCGTGACCGAGGATCCCTGCTACCCGGCCCTGCGCCGCATCGTGCAGGCGACCGGCGCTGCCCTGACCCCGGTCCCGGTGGATGCCGATGGGCTGCCACCGGACCTGATCCCGCAGGGCACGCGCGTCGTATTCACCACCCCCAGCCACCAGTGCCCGACCACCGCCACCATGCCCGCCGCGCGCCGCGCCGCGCTGCTGGCCCGGGCGCGGCGCGACGACATGATCGTGGTCGAGGACGACTACGAGTTCGAGATGTCCTTCCTCGGCGCGCCGCAGCCTGCGCTGAAGTCGCGCGACCTCGATGGCCGCGTGATCTACGTCGGCAGCTTCTCCAAGTCGCTCTTCCCGGGGTTGCGCCTGGGCTACCTCGTCGGACCCGCACCCTTCATCGCGGCGGCCCGGGCCTTGCGCGCGCAGGTGGTGCGGCACCCGCCGGGTCAGATCCAGCGCACGACGGCCTATTACCTCACGCTCGGGCACTATGACGCGCGGGTCACGCGGATGCGCACCGCCCTTCACGCGCGCCGCCGAATCCTGGACGAGGCGCTGGCCCGTCACAGCCTGACCATCGAAGGGGTGGGCGTCTACGGCGGCTCCTCGGTCTGGGTCCGCGCGGGCGAGACGGTCGATACCGAACGGCTCGCGCAGGACCTGCTGACCCGTGATGTGTTGATCGAGCCCGGCGCGCCGTTCTTCGCGGCGGAGGGGCCGTCGAACGCGATCCGGCTGGCCTATTCCTCGATCCCGCAGGGCCGCATCCCGGAAGGGATCGCCCGGATCGCCGCGGCGATCTGGTCTTAGCCCATCGTCCGGACTGGCCCTATGCAGGGGGCGCGCACCGCCTAAACCTGTCCCCGAACCCCTTCAGCGCAGGATTTCCGCAGATGAAAATGACCACCGAGGAAGCCTTCGTCAAAACGCTTCAGATGCACGGGATCGACCAGGCCTTCGGGATCATCGGCTCCGCCATGATGCCGATCTCGGACATCTTTCCCGACGCAGGGATAACCTTCTGGGACTGCGCGCATGAAGGCTCGGCGGGCATGATGGCCGATGGCTACACCCGGGCCACGGGGCGCATGTCGATGATGATCGCCCAGAACGGGCCGGGCATCACCAACTTCGTCACCGCGGTGAAGACCGCCTACTGGAACCACACGCCGCTGCTGCTGGTCACCCCGCAGGCCGCCAACAAGACCATCGGTCAGGGCGGTTTTCAGGAAGTCGAGCAGATGAAGCTCTTCGAGGACATGGTCGCCTACCAGGAAGAGGTCCGCGACCCCACCCGTATCGCCGAGACGCTGAACCGCGTCATCATGGCCGCCAAGCGCGCCTCGGCGCCCGCGCAGATCAACGTGCCGCGCGATTTCTGGACGCAGGTCATAGACGTGGAATTGCCGCAGATCGTCGCCTTCGAACGGCCCGAGGGGGGCTCCGACGCCATCGCCCGCGCCGCCGAGTTGCTGTCCGATGCGAAATTCCCCGTGATCCTCAACGGCGCGGGCGTCGTGCTGGCGGAGGGCGGCATCGCCGCCTCGATGCAACTGGCCGAGCGCCTCGATGCGCCGGTCTGCGTGGGCTACCAGCACAACGACGCCTTCCCCGGCTCGCATCCGCTCTTCGCCGGGCCGCTGGGCTACAACGGATCGAAGGCCGGGATGGAGCTGATCGCCAAGGCCGACGTGGTGCTCGCGCTGGGCACGCGTTTGAACCCCTTCAGCACCTTGCCCGGCTACGGCATCGACTACTGGCCCAAGGACGCCAGGATCATCCAGGTCGACCTGAACCCCGACCGCATTGGCCTGACCAAGAAGGTCACCGTCGGCATCGTCGGAGACGCGGCCAAGGTCGCGACGGCGATCCACGCGGGCCTGTCGGACACCGCCGGGGACGAGGGCCGCGACGCCCGCAAGGGCCTCATCTCCGACACCAAGTCGAAATGGGCGCAGCAGCTCTCCTCGATGGACCACGAGGACGACGACGAGGGCACCACCTGGAACGCGCGGGCCCGCGCCGACAAGCCCGACTGGATGTCCCCCCGCATGGCCTGGCGCGCGATCCAGGCCGCCCTGCCGCGAGAAGCGATCATCAGTTCAGACATCGGCAACAACTGCGCCATCGGCAACGCCTACCCGTCCTTCGAGGCGGGCCGCAAATACCTGGCCCCCGGCCTCTTCGGCCCCTGCGGCTACGGACTGCCCGCCATCGTCGGCGCCAAGATCGGCCAGCCCGACACGCCCGTCGTGGGCTTCGCGGGCGACGGCGCCTTCGGTATCGCCTGCAACGAACTCACGGCCATCGGGCGCAGTGAATGGCCCGCGATCACCATGGTCGTCTTCCGCAATTACCAGTGGGGGGCGGAGAAGCGGAACTCGACCCTGTGGTTCGACGACAATTTCGTGGGCACAGAGCTGGACGAGGGCGTCTCCTACGCCGGGATCGCGCAGTCCTGCGGGCTGAAGGGCGTGCAGGTCCGCACGATGGACGAGGTGACGGAGGCGTTGAACACCGCACTCAAGGATCAGGCCGCGGGCAAGACCACGCTGATCGAGGTCCTTCTGAACCAGGAACTGGGCGAGCCCTTCCGCCGAGACGCGATGAAGAAGCCTGTGAAGGTCGCGGGGATCGACCGGGCCGACATGGCCGCAGCGCAGGTGTGATCGCGCTCGACGGTCTCGCCGCCTGGCCGGTTGCGCTGACGCTGGCGGCGGCCTTCTTCGGCGCCGCCGTCGTGCGCGGCTACTCTGGCTTCGGTTTCGCGGCCATCGTGCTCGGGATAGCCGCGCTGGTGACCGACCCGGTGCCGCTGATCCCGGTGATCTTCATCCTGGAAATCGTCATGAGCGCGGCGCAGGCCCGCAGCCTGCGCGGCCATGTCGACTGGTCCCGGCTCCTGTGGCTCTGGGCGGGCGCCGTGATCGCGATGCCGGTCGCGATTTTGGTACTTCTGGCGCTGCCGGAAACGATCGTGCGGCTCGGTCTCTCGGCGCTGATCGGCGCGATGGCCCTGGTGTTGCTCACCGGCTGGACCCTGCGCCGGCCCCTGCCGCCACCGGCGCATGCGGCGGTGGGGATCGTGGCCGGGATCGCCAACGCGGTTGCGGTCGGCGGCTTGCCGGTCGCCGCAAGCCTCGCGGCCCAGCCGCTGCCGCCCGCGGTCTTTCGCGCCACGATGATCGTCTTTCTCGCGGGCATCGACATCGTCGGACTGCCGATCATGGCTTGGGGCGGCAACGTCGGCCTCGGCACGTTCCAGTTGACCGCGCTTGCAGCGCCCATCGTCGGGCTCGGCCTCTGGCTCGGCAACCGCCGCTTCCTGCTCGCCCCGCCCGCCGCCTTCCGGCGCTTCGCCATGTGGCTCCTGCTGGCGCTGTCGGTCCTCGGCCTCGTCAAGGGCCTCGCATGAGCGCCCCCCTCTCCCGATCTCTGTTCCGGAAATATCCCGGGGGGAGGCCCGCAGGGCCGGGGGGCAGAGCCCCCTGCCCCGCCAGACGCGGGCGCCGCCCGTGATCCTCGTGCTCAACACCGGATCATCCTCCGTCAAATCGGCACTCTTCGACGCCGACCTGCAACCGGTGGCGCGGGCGACGATCTCCGAAGTGACCGATCCTGCCGCCGCCATCGCCGCACTGCTGGAGCGCTACCGCGACCGTGGCCACAGACTCACCGCCGCCGCCCACCGCGTCGTGCATGGTGGCGAGGCGCTGACGTCCCCGCAGCGGATCACCCCCGCCGTCCGGGCCGAGATCGAGCGCCTGGTCCCCCTGGCCCCCTTGCACAACCCGGCGCATCTGGCCGGAATCGATGCGGTGACGGCGCATGCCCCGGACCTTCCCCAGGTCGCCGTCTTCGACACCGCCTTCCATGCGACCAACCCGCGGGTCGCCACCGCCTATGCCCTTCCCGACACCGGTCACGGCCTGCGGCGCTACGGCTTTCACGGGATCAGCTACGAAGGCCTGGTGCAGGCGCTCGATCCGCTGCCCCGCCGCCTGCTGGCCTTGCACCTGGGGAACGGTGCCTCGCTTTGCGCGATCCGCGACGGGCATTCCGTCGCCACCACCATGGGCTATTCGCCGCTGGAGGGGCTGACCATGGGCACCCGGTCGGGCAGTCTCGATCCCAACGCGGTGCTGCGGCTGGCACGCGAGATCGGGATAGACGAGACCTCAGATCTGCTGAACCGGCGGTCCGGCCTGCTGGGCCTCGGCGGTGCCTCGGACATGCGGACGCTGGCCGAACGGGACGACCGCGCGGCCCGCTTCGCGCGGGGGCACTTCACCTACTGGGCCGTGCGGCACGCGGGCGCGATGGTGGCCGCGATGGGCGGTCTCGACGGCGTGGCCTTCACGGGCGGAATCGGCGAAAATGACGCCGCCGTGAGGGCTGCGATCATGGACGGGCTGGCCTTCCTCGGGGTAGAGTACGACGCGGGTGCCAACGCCGCGGGGGAGGCCATCCTGCATCGCAGGTCCTCCGCCGTGACCGCCGAAATCGTTCCGGCGCAGGAAGAACGAACCATCGCCCGCGCCGCCCGAAAGGTGTTGTCATGAACCAGCCGAAACTCGACCTGTCGCCTCGCGTCTCGGACGAGGTCCGCAAGACCACCTGCTATATGTGCGCCTGCCGCTGCGGGATCGACGTGCACATGAAAACCGGCCCCGACGGCAAGAAGAAGGTCGCCTACATCGAAGGCAACCGCGATCACCCCGTGAACCAGGGCGTGCTTTGCGCCAAGGGCAGCGCGGGGATCATGCAGCAGAACTCCCCCGCCCGCCTGCGCGCGCCGATGCGGCGCACGGGCCCCCGCGGATCCGGCCAGTACGAAGAGATCTCCTGGGACGAGGCACTCGACCTCGCCGTCTCCTGGCTGAAGCCGATCCGCGACGAGGCGCCCGAGAAGCTTGCCTTCTTCACCGGGCGCGACCAGTCGCAGTCCTTCACCGGGCTCTGGGCGCAGGCCTACGGCACGCCGAACTACGCGGCCCACGGCGGGTTCTGTTCGGTCAACATGGCGGCGGCGGGCATCTACACCATGGGCGGCGCCTTCTGGGAGTTCGGCCAGCCCGACTGGGACCGCACCAAGCTGTTCCTGCTGTTCGGCGTGGCAGAGGATCACGACAGCAACCCGATCAAGCTGGGCCTTGCCAAGCTGAAGGAACGCGGCGCGCGCACCGTGGGGATCAATCCCGTGCGCACCGGCTACAACGCCATCGCCGACGACTGGTTCGGCGTGACCCCCGGCAACGACGGGTTGCTGATCCTGGCCCTGATCCACTGCCTGATGACGGCCGGCAAGATCGACGCCGAGTATCTCGCCCGGTTCACCAACGCGAGCGTGCTGGTCGATCAGGACCCCAAGTCGCCGGACTTTGGCCTCTTCCTGCGCGACGACGATCTGCAGCCGCTGGTCATTGACAGCCGCACCGGCAAGCCCGCGCCCTGGAACGGCCAGGGGGTCGAACCCGTGCTGACCGGCAAGCTGCGCCGCGGCGGCGTCACGCATCTGAGCGTGTTCCACCTGATGGCCGAACGCTACGCCGACCCCGTGCACGCGCCAGAGACCGTGGCCGACCGCGTGGGCATTCCCGCCGCACGCATTCGCAGGCTGGCCGCAGACATCGCCGATGTCGCCTTCAACCAGGAAATCGTGCTGGACCGCGAATGGACCGATTTCCGCGGCAAGGTGCACAAGACCATGGTGGGCCGCCCCGTCAGCGTCCACGCCATGCGCGGGATCTCGGCCCATTCCAACGGGTTCCAGACCTGCCGCGCGCTGCATCTTCTGCAGATCCTGATCGGCGCGGTCGAGACGCCGGGCGGCATGCGCTTCAAGCCGCCTTACCCCAAGCCCGCCACGGCCCACCCCCGTCCGCACAGCCGCGTGACACCGGGCCAGCCGCTCGACGGGCCGCACCTGGGCTATCCGCAAGGCCCCGAGGATCTGTGCCTGACGCCCCAAGGCGCGCCTGCGCGCATCGACAAGGCCTTCAGCTGGGACGCGCCCCTCTCGGCGCACGGACTGATGCACATGGTGATCTCGAACGCGCATGCGCGCGATCCCTACAGGATCGACACGCTCTTTTTGTTCATGGCGAACATGGCGTGGAACTCCTCGATGAACGTGGGCGGTGTCACCAAGATGCTCACCGACACAGACGAGAACGGCGACTACGTCATTCCGCGGATCATCTACGCCGATGCCTACCAGTCCGAGATGGTGGGCTACGCCGACCTGATCCTGCCCGACACCACCTACCTCGAGCGGCACGATTGCATCAGCCTGCTCGACCGCCCGATCTGCGAGGCCGATGCCGCCGCCGACGCGATCCGCTGGCCGGTGGTGGAGCCCGATCGCGACGTGCGCGGCTTCCAGTCGGTGCTCTGCGATCTGGCCGCGCGGCTGGCGCTGCCGGGATTCGTGAACGCCGACGGCACGGCGAAATACGCCGATTACGCAGATTACATTCAAAGCCACCTGCGCCGGCCCGGCGTGGGCCCCCTCGCGGGATGGCGGGTCGGCCCGACCGGCCTGCAGCACGGGCGCGGCGATCCCAACGACAGCCAGATCGCCACCTATATCGCCAACGGCGGCTTCTGGATAAAGCACATCCCGGACGAGGCCGCCTATTACAAACCCTTCAACCGCGCCTACCAGGACTGGGCGGTGGAGACGGGCCTCTTCGATGCGCCGGCGCCCTACATCTTCCAGCTTTACGCCGAACCCCTCCGCCGGTTCCAGCGCGCCGCCGAAGGCCAGGGCGACCGCCAGCCGCCTGACCATCTGCGCGGCCAGATGCAGGTCACGATGGACCCGCTGCCGATCTGGTATCCGCCGTTCGAGGACGCCCATGTCGACCCCGAGGAATACGATCTGCACGCGCTGACCCAGCGCCCGGCGGCGATGTATCACAGCTGGGGCGGGGCCAACGCCTGGCTGCGGCAGATCCACGGGCACAACCCGCTCTATCTGCCGACGAAGGTGTGGGAAAAGCATGGCTTCAAGGAGGGCGACTGGGCCCGCGTCACCAGCGCCCACGGCGGGATCACCGTGCCCGTCGCCCACCAGGCCAGCCTGAACGCGCATACCGTCTGGACCTGGAACGCTATCGCCAAGCGCAAGGGCGCCTGGGCGCTCGATCGCGATGCACCGGAGGCGACCAAGGGTTTCTTGATGAACCACCTCATCCACGAGCTTCTGCCCCCCAAGGGCGACGGGTTGCGGTGGGCGAATTCGGATCCGATCACCGGACAGGCCGCCTGGTTCGACCTGCGCGTGAAGATAGAGAAATCCGCCGCCCCGAGCGAGGTCCAGCCGGTGATGCCGCCGCTCGACCTGCCTGACCGGGACACGCCGGATCGGCTGACGTGGAAGGTCGGCCCATCATGAAATGGACGCTGCTTGCGATCGCGGCTTTCCTGGTGTTCACGCTGGGCAGTTTCATCTGGTTCGTCGCCAGCTGGTCCGACCCCGACGCCACGGGCGGACGGCTCGATCCCCCCACGGAGACTTCTGCCGCATGACCCAACTTCCGCCCCCGTCTTCGGTGAAGCTCGGCCTGGTGATCGACCTCGACACCTGTGTCGGCTGTCACGCCTGCGTCGTGGCCTGCAAGGGCTGGAACACCGAGAACTACGGCGCGCCCCTGTCGGACACCAATCCTTACGGCGCCGATCCGTCGGGGACCTTCCTCAACCGCGTGCATTCCTACGAGGTCATACCCGACGAGGGCCCCGCCCAGCAGGTCCATTTCCCCAAGTCCTGCCTGCATTGCGAGGATGCGCCCTGCGTCACCGTCTGCCCCACGGGGGCCAGCTACAAGCGCGCCGAGGACGGGATCGTGCTGGTCAACGAAAGCGCCTGCATCGGCTGCCAGCTTTGCGCCTGGGCCTGCCCTTACGGCGCGCGCGAGGCGGATCCGGCGGAGGGGGTCATGAAGAAATGCACGCTCTGCGTCGACCGGATCTACAACGAGAACCTGCCGGAGATCGACCGCACCCCCGCCTGCGTGCGCACCTGCCCGTCAAAGGCGCGGCACTTCGGCGACCTGGGCGACCCGGACAGCGCCGTCAGCCAGCTGGTGGCCGAGCGTGGCGGGTTCGACCTGATGCCGGAACAGGGCTGCAAGCCGGTGAACAAGTATCTGCCGCCCCGCGCGCGCGATACCGACGAAGTCGACGTCCTGGCCCCGTTGCTGGAGCCTGTCGCACAGGACGGCAAGGGGCTGGTGGCCTGGCTCGACAAGGCGCTCTCGGCCCTGCCGAAAGGAGGGCGCGCGTGAACCCGGCGCCCTCCGTCATCATCTTCACCACGCTTTCGGGAATGGGGTTCGGCCTGCTGTTCTGGCTGGGGCTGGGCCTGCCGGCCCCGACCGGCTGGGTGGCCTTCGGGTTCTTCTTCGTGGCCTACGCGCTGGCGGTGGGCGGGCTGATGGCCTCCGCCCTGCACCTGGGCCGGCCGGAACGCGCGCTCAAGGCCTTCACCCAGTGGCGCAGCTCCTGGCTGTCGCGCGAAGCGATCGCCGCGGTCGTCACGCTGACCCTTGGCGGGATCTTTGCCCTGACCGCGATCTTCGGCACGCCCCTCGCGCCCCTGGGCTGGCTGGTGAGCCTGGGCTGCGCGGGCACGATCTGGACCACCTCGATGATCTACACCCAGTTGCGGTCCGTGCCGCGCTGGCATCACTGGACCACTCCGGCCGTGTTCCTGACCCTCGCGGGCGGCGGCGGGGCGCTTCTGGCCAACCAGGGGCTGGCGGCGCTTGTCCTGCTGGCCGCCGCCGCCGTGTTGCAGGGGATCGCCTGGTTCACGGGCGACCGGCGCTTCGCACGCTCCGGCACGACCCTCGGCACGGCCACCGGGCTTGGCGAGCGCGGAGAGGTGCGCGCCTTTCTGCCGCCGCACAGCGGATCGAACTACCTGTTGAAGGAGTTCGTCTACGTCGTCGGACGCCGCCACGTGATGTATCTGCGGATCATCGGGATGAGCCTCGCCTTCGTCCTGCCGCTGGCGATCCTGGCGTTCGGCTTGACCCATGTGACCGCCGTCGTGGCGATCCTGGCGCATCTGCTGGGCGTGCTTTGCCTGCGCTGGCTGTTCTTCGCCCAGGCCGAGCACGTGGTGGGCCTCTACTACGGCGCACGACGCACCGCCTGAGGCGGACCCCGGGACAGAGGGGGCTCTGCCCCCGGCGCGCGAGCGCGCCTCCCCCGGAGTTTTTCCGGCCAGATGAACGAGGGGCGGCGACAGCGGCTAGCGGTGGACATCGGCCCGTGTCGCGGTAGTGTCGGTGCGTGATTTCACGTCTGGGGGGCGCATCCAAATGACCGCACGATTCGACGAACTCGACGGCAAGGGCGTCCTGGTGACGGGCGGGGCGTCCGGCATCGGTGCAGCCTATGTCGCGGCTTTCGCGGCGCAGGGCGCGCGGGTCATCTCGCTCGACATCCAAAAGCCGGATGCGCCTGTCGACGGCGTCGACTACCGGCATTGCGACCTGACCGACACCGCCGCGCTGCAACGGGAGGTCGAGGGCGCGGGCCCCTTGCGCTGCCTGCTCAACAACGCCGCCAACGACCTGCGCATGGCGCTCGACGAGGTGACCGAGCCGATGTGGGAGGACATGATCGCCGTGAACCTGCGCCCCTACTTCTTCGCAGCACAGGCCGCGGCGCGGGTGATGGAAGACGGCGGGTCGATCATCAACATGTCCTCTGGGTCGATCCAGCTGGGCAGTGCCGGTATGACGCCATACGTGACCGCGAATGGCGGCATCCTCGCCATGACCCGGGCGCTGGCGCGGGAGCTGGGACCGCGCGGGATCCGGGTCAACACGATCCTCCCGGGCTGGGTGCTGACCGACAAGCAACTGGAGAAATGGGTCACGCCGGAGCGTTTGTCCGCCTTCATGGACCGCCAGTGCCTGAAGGAACACCTCGAGCCCCAGGACATGACCGGCACGGCGCTGTTCCTCGCCTCCGATCTGAGCCGCATGATGACCGGCCAGGCGCTATGCGTCGACGCAGGCGCCTGCTTTACCGGATGACGCGCTTTCGCAGACCAGACATGACCGAGGTGACCCCCATGATCCACGACGATACGCCTTGCGAGCTGGGCGAGGGCCCGCTCTGGCACCCCGAGCGACAGCAGCTCTTCTGGTTCGATATCCTGTCCAAGCGGCTGCACACGAAAGGGCAAAGCTGGACCTTTCCCGATTACGTCAGCGCCGCCGGCTGGATCGACCGCGACACGCTTTTCGTGGCCTCCGCCCGTGCGCTTCACCGGTTCGAGATCGACACCGGCGCGGATCACATCATCACCGACCTGGAACCCGGCAGCGCGCATACCCGGTCCAACGACGGCCGCGCGGATCCCGCGGGAGGCTTCTGGATCGGCACGATGGGGATCGCGGGCGAACCCGGGGCCGGCAAGATCTGGCGCTACTACAAGGGCGAGCTGCGCTGTCTCTACGACGAGATCACCATCAGCAACGCGATCTGCTTCGCCCCCGACGGGCGCACGGCGTTCTTTTGCGACACGCCGAAGCAGCAGATCATGAAGGTGGCGCTGGACGCCGAAGGCTGGCCCGCGGGCGCGCCATCGGTTCACATCGACCTCACCGGCACCGACCTGCACCCCGACGGTGCCATCGTGGACGCGGACGGCAACCTCTTCTCGGCCCAGTGGGGCGCGGGCCGGGTCGCGGTCTACGATCCCGAGGGCACCTTCGTCGAAGCCTTCGAGGTACCGGGCCGGCACGCCTCCTGCCCCGCACTGGGCGGTCCGGGGCGGCATACGCTCTTCGTGACCACCGCCCGGCAGGACATCGAGGATCCCGACGACGCGCAAGGCGTCACCTACGCCATCGAAACCGAATACACCGGCCAGCCCGAACACCGGGTGATCCTCTGATCCCGCCTTCCTTCGCCACGCGACCAGCATCGGACATCCCCATGAGCACATTCGGCCAGACCAGCGACGGCACCCCCGTCGAGGCGCTTTCCCTCACCGACGGCACCCTCACCGTCACGCTCGTGACCTATGGCGCGCGGGTGCAGGACGTGCGGCTCGCCGGGGTGGACCGGTCGCTGACGCTCGGGTCCGACCGCATGGCCGACTACGAGGGCGTCATGCAGTATCACGGCGCGCTGGTCGGCCCCGTGGCCAACCGGATCGGCGAAGGCCGCGTCACCATCGACGGCATGACCCATGAGATGGAGCGCAACCAGGACGGCAAGATGACGCTTCATTCGGGCTCCGGTGGGATCCACGCCCGCGTCTGGGAGGTGTCGGAGGCAAGCACCGACAGCGCGGTGTTGACCCTCACGCTGGGCGACGGGGCCTGCGGCCTGCCCGGCACCCGGGTCATCACCGCGCGCTTCACCGTCGCGGACTCCGCCTTGCATCTGGACCTGCGGGGCACCACCGACGAACCCACGGTCCTGAACCTTGCCAACCACAGCTTCTGGAACCTCGACGGCACGCCGACCTGGGACGGGCACAGCCTGTGGATCGCCGCCGACCACGTCCTGCCCACGGACGACGACGACCTCGTTACCGGTGAAATCGCCCCGGTGGAGGCGCTCGACATGGACTTCCGCGAGGCCCGCGAACCGATCGCGGGCCAGCCCCCCATCGATCACAACTTCTGCCTGTCCTCCGGCCCCGCGCCCCTGCGCGACGTGGCCCGTCTGCGCGGCGCATCCGGCGTGACCATGACCATCGCCACCGACCGCCCCGGACTGCAGGTCTTCGACGGCCAGCGCGGCCCCCGCCCGGGTGCCGCGCTTTACGAAGGCTTCGCGATGGAGCCGCAGGACTGGCCCGACGCCCCCTCTCACCCCGACTTTCCCGACATCGGCATCGCCCCCGAACACCCCTATTGCCAGACCAGCCGCTGGACGTTCCGGAAGAGCGAGGAATAGCGCGCGAGAGGGCGAAAATCGGTTTGACAGGCCCGCTGACACGGCCTATTCGAGCCTCCGTGGAATGGCGCGGTAGCTCAGCTGGTTAGAGCGATCGACTCATAATCGATAGGTCGGGAGTTCAAGTCTCCCCCACGCCACCACCCTCCTCTCTCCGTCGAAACCCTGATGCGCCTGACTTGACCGATGGGCCGACCGTGGGCGTTTGCTGCGCAAGCCACCCTTAGTCGGGAGTTCAAGTCTCCCCCACGCCACCACCCTCCTCTCTCCGTCGAAACCCTGATGCGCCTGACTTGACCGATGGGCCGACCGTGGGCGTTTGCTGCGCAAGCCACCCTTGGTCGGGAGTTCAAGTCTCCCCCACGCCACCACCCTTCCCTCTCCGTCGAAACCCTGATGCGCCTGACTTGACCGACAGGCCTAGCGGTTCTTGGCTGCACTGCCGATGGGGCCGAGGTGGGTGTGCTCGAAGCCCTCGGGCAATTTCAGGCCGTAGCCCATCATCCGGTCGAAGCCGGAGTGGCCGAGCCAGAGGGCTCCGACGGCGATCAGTGCGGGCTGGGCGAAGACGATGCCGGCCGCGAAAATCACGGCACCGAAGGCGTAGATATGCACGAGGTTGTAGACGAAAGCGCCGATTCTGGGACCAGCGGCGTAGGCCCCGAAGCTGAGATCGGGTGCGAAGAAGATCAGGACCGCGGCCCACCAGACGAACCCACCGTCGAGAAAGAGAGCAAGGGTGAGTGCCGCGGCGAAGACGAGGCCCCCTTCCAGCTGCTGCCAAAGTCGCGTCGTCATATGCGGGTCCTGCCTGTTCGAAACGTCAGTCGAAAAACCCTTCTCCCGCCTTGTCCAGCAGGCGCTCGGCCATCGCGCGCCCAAGCTCGGGGCCGGTGGAGATCGGGCCGCTGGCGGTATCGGTCAAAACGCGGCTGCCGTCGTGGCGCAGGATCTCTCCGCGCAGGGATAGCGTGTCGCCGTGGAGTTCGGCGAGGCCCGCGATGGGCGTCTCGCAGGATCCGTCGAGGCCCGCCAGGAGAGCGCGTTCGGCCGCCAGCCGGTGGCCGGTCGGCGTATCGTGGATCGCGGCCAGCATCCGGGCCGCGCGGTCGTCGTCGGCGCGGCGCTCGATCCCGATGGCGCCTTGGGCGATGGCCGGCAGCATCTCGTCGGGGGAGATCGGCTGATAGGGCACGCCTTCGAGCGACAGCCGGTTCAGCCCGGCGGTGGCCAGGAAGGTCGCGTCGGCCACCCCTTTCTCCAGCTTCATCAAGCGGGTCTGCACGTTGCCGCGGAATTCGACCACGTTCAGATGCGGGAAACGGGCGGCCAGTTGCGCGCGACGGCGGGTCGAGGAAGTGCCGACAACGGCCCCCTCGGGCATCTGCGACAGCGCCTGGTACTTCAGGGACACGAAGGCATCGCGCACGTCCTCGCGCGGCAGGTAGCAGTCCATCACCAGCCCGTCTGGCTGCGCCGTGGGCATGTCCTTGGTGGAATGGACCGCGATGTCGATCTCACCCGCCAGCAGCGCCTCCTCGATCTCGCGGGTGAACAGGCCCTTACCGTCGATCTCGCGCAGGGGCTTGTCGAGGATCTGGTCGCCGGTCACCTTGATGACCACGATCGTGAAGGCCTCGAACGGCAGATCGAGGGCCTGCGCCAGCCTTTCGCGCGCCTCGTGCGCCTGCGCCAGCGCAAGCGGCGATCCTCTGGTTCCGATCCGGAAGGCGTGGGCGGGGCTTGGCATCTGGTCCATCATGGCAGCGTGTTAGACCCGCCACCCTCGCTTGACAACGCCCCCCTGGCCAAGGATCACGGGGCGACGAAAGAGAGGCCCCCATGACCAAGACGATCCTGCGCGCGCTGGCGGGCGAGACCTTGCCCACGCCCCCCATCTGGATGATGCGGCAGGCCGGGCGCTACCTGCCTGAGTACAAGGCGACGCGGGCGCAGGCCGGGGACTTCCTGTCGCTGTGCTACACCCCCGAACTCGCCGCCGAGGTCACCTTGCAGCCGATCCGGCGCTACGGTTTCGACGCGGCGATTTTGTTCGCCGACATCCTGCTTCTGCCGCAGGCGCTGGGGGCGGACCTGTGGTTCGTGACCGGCGAAGGGCCGCGCCTGTCGACCATCACGGGCGCGGACGATCTGGCGAAACTGGGCCCGGTGGACGACATCGACGAAACGTTGTCACCGATCTACGAGACGGTGAAGATCCTGTCGCGCGATTTGCCCGCGGACACGACGCTGATCGGTTTCGCGGGCGCGCCCTGGACGGTCGCCACATACATGATCGCAGGCCGGGGCACGCCGGACCAGGGACCCGCGCATGCCTTGAAGGACGGCGACCGCGCCACCTTCGAGGCGCTGCTCGACCGGATCACCGAAGGCACGATCCACTACCTCTCCCGCCAGATCGAGGCGGGCGCGGAGGTGGTGAAGATCTTCGACAGCTGGGCCGGATCGCTCACGGGGGCGGATTTCGAACGCTACGCCGTGCAGCCCGCCGCCCGGATCACCGCGGCGCTGAAGGCCCGGCACCCCGGCGTGCCGGTCATCGCCTTCCCGCGCGGGGCGGGGGCGCGCTACGAAGGGCTGCACGCGGCGATCGGCGCCGATTGCATCGCCATCGACGACGGGGTCGAGGCGGGCTGGGCCGCGCAATCGGTGCAGACGGGCGGCTGCGTGCAAGGCAACCTCGCCTCGCGTCACATGGTCACGGGCGGAGACGACCTGGTCCGCGAGACCCGCGCGATCTGCGAGGCCTTCTCGGACGGGCCGCATATCTTCAACCTCGGCCACGGGATCACGCCGGATGCGGACCCCGACAACGTGCAGCTGATGATCGACACGGTCCGGGGCGGCTGAGCATTGCCCCCGGGCGTCAGGCCGGCGTGATGCCTTCCGTCCCGCGCGGCGGGACGGGTTGGGTCACCAGGTGCGACTTGCGTTTCTCGTAGAAGGAATTGCCGCCGGTCGTGACGGTGTAATGCATGTTGTCGTAGGGAAACCGGTGGCCCGCGGTATGGAAGAACCGCGCGTTCTGAACCATCGGGTGCCGCTCCCCCGACAGGACGGCGCGCGCGGCTTCCTGCACGCGGGGCATCGCGTCGGAATTCATCGGCCGCGACATGATGCCGGGCGCGAACTGATTGCGCTGGCCGACCACGTCGCAGACCGTATCGGGGAACTCGTCCGAGGCGACACGGTTCATCACCACCGTCCCCACCGCGACGAGCCCGTCCCGGCTGGAGCGCAGGGATTCGAAGAACATCGCCCGCTCCATGCATTCGACGGAATTGGTGCTGAAGCGCATCCTCGATGCGGATGCCTCCCTGTCCTTGCCGCCGAAAAAGCCGCATCCGCTCAAGGAAAGCGCCAGTGCGGCCAGTCCCGCAAGCCGCATGCCCGTTGTCAGGTTCATCCCCGGTCCCCGTCTTGTTTTGCGAAACAATAGTCCGGATCGGGGTGCCTGCTCAACGGGTGACGTCCGCTTGCGCGACTTGCCGCCTCAGATCCACTTGGCCAGCGGCGGCAGGCTCATCAGCACGGCGTTGGCGTCGTGACCGGTGGACAGGCCGAACTTCGTGCCCCGGTCGTAGACGAGGTTGTATTCGGCATAGACCCCGCGATGCACCAGCTGCGCCTCGCGATCCGCCTCGGTCCAGGGCAACGCGCGGCGCTTCTCGACCAGCGGCAGATACGCGGGCAAAAAGGCGCGGCCGATGTCCTGCGTGAGGGCGAAATCCGCGTCCCAGTCGCCGGTGTTGTGGTCGTCCAAGAAGATGCCCCCGACCCCGCGCGGCCGATTGCGATGGGGGATGAAGAAATACTCGTCCGCCCAGGCCTTCAGCTTGGGGTAGAGCTGCGCGCCATGCGGATCGAGATGCGCCCGTTGGGTGTCGTGGAAATGCGTCGTGTCCTCGTCGTATTCCAGCGCGGGGTTCAGGTCCGACCCGCCGCCGAACCACCAGGCATGCGGCGTCCAGAACATCCGCGTGTTCATGTGCACCGCGGGGACGTGCGGGTTGCGCATATGCGCCACGAGGCTGATGCCCGAGGCCCAGAAGCGCGGATCCTCCTCCATTCCCGGAATACCCCGGGCGGCCATCGCGGCCTGCGCGGGCTTGCCCAACTGGCCGTAGACGGTCGAGGTGTTCACGCCCACCTTCTCGAACACGCGCCCGCCGCGCATCACCGACATCAGGCCCCCGCCCGCGTCCGATCCGTCGTCGGAGGTGCGCGACGTTTCGGTCCGTTCGAACCGGCCCGCGGGTTCGTCGGCCAGGGGTCCGGAGGTCAGACCGTCCTCCAGCCTCTCGAACGCGGCGACGATCTCGTCGCGCAAGTCCTCGAACCAGGCGCTGGCGCGCGCTTTTTCGTGATGCATCTCTTCGGTCATGGTCTTGCCTTCGTGTTATTGCATAGCAGTTTATTATTCACCTCAGTGGGTGCAACCGCGACCGAACCTCAGGACCTTGCCATGCGATCGATTCTTGCCCTTCTTCCGCTGGCCGTCATGGCCGCCTGCGTGTCCCCGCAGCAGCAATGCCTGTCGGATGCCGCCCGCGAGTTGCGCATCAACGAAGCGCTGATCGCCAAGACGCAGGCCAACCTCGACCGTGGCTTCGCCGTGGACGTCAGGCAGCGGGTCTCGACCCGGCCCGGGATCTGCCGCGACGACCGGGTCGGCGGCGTACGGCCCATCGGCGTATGCAACCAGGTACGGGTGCGCGACGTGGCCGTGCCGGAACCGATCAACACCCGGATCGAGCGCGAGACGCTGGACCAGCTTGTTGCCCGCCGGGCGGAGTTGCAGCGCGCCACGCGTGCGCGCATCGACCAGTGCCGGGTGCTTTACCCCGAATGATCTAGTGGACGGAGACCGCGGCCGGATCCAGCAGGGTCCGACCGCCGTCGACGGTGACCACCTGCCCGGTCACGAAGCTCGCCGCGTCGGAGGCCAGGTACTGCACCGTGTCCGAAACCTCGCCCGCGTGGGCGATGCGGTGCATGGGCGTGCTGTCGACGATGGCCGAACGCGTATCGCCATGGGTCTTGATCCAGTCCTTGAGCGAGGCCGACAGGATCGACCCAACCGAGACGGCGTTCACCCGGATCCGCTCCGGCGCGAGCGCCACGGCCAAGCTGCGGGTCATCTGTTCGAGTGCTGCGCTGGCGATGGAAAAGCCCAAGAGCTCGGGATGCGCGCGCCGCCCGGAAATCGCGGAGAGATTCACGATCGAACCCACGCTGTGATCGTCGGGATTGCTGTCCTTGGCCTGCTTGATGAACCGCCGCGCGACCGCCTGGCTGAGCTTCAGCGGCAGGATCAGGTTCTGCTCCAGCATATGCTCCACCGAGGTGTCCTCGGCATCCAGCGGATCGGTGGAGATGAGCTCCCGCGCGCCGTTCACCAGGATATCGACCCGGTCAAAGGCGTCGACCGTGGCCGACAGCAGGTTGGCGACGGCAAGCTTCTCGCGCAGATCGCCGGTGAACAGCAGCACGTTGGGCTCGTCGGCCAGATCGCCCACCTGGTCCTTCATGCCCGTCTCGTCGAAGTCGGCGAAGACCACGTTGGCACCGGCGCGCACGAAACTGCGGGCCACGGCAAGGCCGACCCCGTTGGCGGCCCCGGTGACGATGGCCGTGCGGCCCTTGATCGAAAATGACATGGCAGTCTCCGGTAAGGGGGAAGCGTCAAGGGGTCTGGGGGCGGCTGGCGTGGAACAGCTTGAAGGCCCCGTCGCCGGGCAATTCCTCGACCCGGCGGAAATGAGTGTTCAGCGCGGCCTCGTAAGGCAGGTGCCGGTTGGCGACCATCCACAGATGACCGTTCGGTGTCAGCATACGCGCGGCGGCGGCGATGAATTGCTGGCCCAGGGCGGGCGTCCCCTTGGACCCGGTATGGAACGGCGGGTTCATGACGATCCCGTCGTATTTCTGCGCCGGGCGATAGGTCAGCGCATCCGCCCAGTGAAAGCTGGCGCGCGGATCCGTCACGTTCAACCGCGCACAATCGAGCGCCAGCCCCTCGGCCTCGACCAGGTCCACCGCGGCGACCCCGCGGCGCGTCAGGACGGCGTCCGACAGATACCCCCAGCCTGCGCCAAGGTCGGCCATGCGGGCGGGCAGCTTCTCGGGCAAGGCCCGGCCAAGAAGTTTCGACCCCTTGTCGATCTCCCCGTCGGAGAACACGCCGGCCGTGGTGTAGAAACCATGCGCGCCCTTCTGCGGCTCGGGGATCGCCCAGTCCGCGAAGGCATCGGTGGCGGCGAACCAGAACAGGCGCCCCTTGGCCTTGGGGATCGAGGGCAGGTCACCCAGCCGCGCGCGGCAGGCCTTGAAGAGGCTGTCGATCCCGTCCGTGCGCTGCCCGTCGACCAGGACGAAGTCCGCGCTTGCGGTGGCCTGCGCGATCAGGCCCCGCGCCAGCGCCTTGAAGCGCGGCACGACGACCAGCGCCACGGAGGCGTCCGGCGCGATCCGGACCACCGCGTGACCGGCGGCGGTAAAGGCCTCCGTCACGCGGGCATCGCTGTGCTGCAACGTCAGGTCGCGACCGCCGAAGGGGGCGAGGTCGGTTTCGACCTCGGGGCGCAGGACGACGGCAGGCCCCTCGGGCAGGCGAAGGGCGGCATCGTCGAGGGCGGTCGCCAGGCGGGATTGAGAAGCCATGAAAGAAGCGGAGGCGCGGGCGCGCTACTCCTTCTCCATCGTGCATTGAAGGGGATGCTGGTGCCGCTGCGCGAAGTCCATGACCTGGGCCACCTTCGTCTCGGCGATCTCGTGGCTGAAGACGCCGACGACCGCGACGCCCCGCTTGTGCACGGTCAGCATGATGTCGAAGGCCTGCGCATGGGTCATGCCGAAGAACCGTTCCAGCACCATCACGACGAATTCCATCGGCGTGAAATCGTCGTTCAGGATCAGGACCTTGTAGAGCGGCGGGCGCTTCGTCTTCGGCTTCGTCTTGAGCGCGACGCCGAAATCGCTGTCGTCGCCGGTGTCACCGTCGTCCTTGCCTGCCATGATCGTCGGGAAATCGCGCATCTTCATCCGGTTCGGCTGTGGATTGGGGCTCTATATATGCTAACGGGCCGATGTGAAAACCCCCGTGGACCGGCCACGTTCCCGTGACCGCCGCAAGAGGGCACCCCATGCGGTGGTTCCCGCGACATTCGCGCACCAGATCTGGTCGGGTGCATAAAGAACACGCCACAAACCCTTTTCATTTAACCGCTTTTCGGCCGCAAAAATGTCGTGCTAAGGTCAATTCAAGAATCGGTCACCGGACAAACCGGGACCCGTGAGGCAGAACAAACAAAGAGGCAAGTGACGTGCAAAACCGTCCGTTTACCCGCGTCCTGCGCGGGGTCGTCGCAGTCCTGTGCATCGCAGTGCTCCTTCCTGCAGCCGCCATCGCGGCGCCCTACGCCGCGCTCGTCATGGACGCGCGCACGGGGGAGGTCCTGCACACCGAGAACGCCGACACGCGGCTGCACCCGGCCTCTCTGACCAAGATGATGACGCTCTACATCGCCTTCCAGGCGGTGCAGCGCGGCGAGATCACGCTCGATACGGAAGTGCGCATCAGCCAGAACGCCGCCTCCGAGCCGCCGTCGAAGCTGGGGCTGCGGGCGGGCCAGACGATCAAGCTGCGTTACCTTCTGCGCGCCGCGGCGGTCAAATCCGCCAACGACGCCGCCACCGCCATCGGCGAGGCGATCTCGGGCAGCGAGGAGGACTTCGCCACCCGCATGAACCGCACCGCCGCCGCGATGGGCATGACGAACACCACCTTCCGCAACGCCCACGGGCTGACGCAGTCGGGACACCTGTCCACCGCGCGCGACATGAGCGTTCTGGGGCGGCACGTGATCTACGACTTTCCGCAGTACTACAACCTGTTCTCGCGCCGGACGGCGGACGCGGGCGTGCGCATGGTCAACCACACCAACACCCGTTTCCTGAACAGCTATTCCGGTGCCGACGGCATCAAGACGGGCTTCACCAATGCCGCGGGCTTCAACCTCGTGGCCTCCGCGCAGCGCGGGCAGGAGCGGATCATCGCGACCGTCTTCGGCGGCACCTCCACCGCGCAGCGCAACGCCCGCATGACCGAGCTGATGGACATGGGCTTCAACCGCGCCCCCGCCATGGCCACGCTGAACCGGCCCGAGGCGCCCGCCGCCTCTGCCGGCGCCACGGTGGCGGTCGCGGGCAACGTGGGTCCCGCCACCCAAGGCGGCGCCGGCAAGACGATCCGCGTGACGGGCCGCGTCAGCCGGGCGCTGCGCCCTGCCCTGCGTCCGATGACGGCCGTCACCACCCTTGCCGTCGACACCGACAGCATCAGCGCGGCGCTGGCCGAAGCCACGCAGGTCGCCTCTGCCCAGGCGGCCCCGCAAATGTCCCCCGCGCCAGAGATCGTCACCCGCGTCTCCACCTCCGGCGGGCGGCACTGGGGGGTGAACGTCGGGCGTTACAATTCCCGCTACGAGGCCGAGAAGGTCCTGATCCAGGTCGCCCTGAACGAGATGTCCACCCTGCAAAGCGCCGTGCGCCGCGTCACGCAACGGTCGGGCGGGTTCGACGCGAACTTCATGGGGCTGACGCGCGACGGCGCGGACCTGGCCTGCCGCCGCCTTCAGGCGCGCAACCAGACCTGCTTCATGATCGGCCAGGCCGAGTGAGGGATCAGACGGCCCGGCCTTCGAAGGCCGCGGCCATCAGCGCGCGGGTGTAGTCGGTCTCGGGCGCATCGAAGATCTGCGCGGCGGTCCCGGCTTCGACCACGTCGCCCTGCTTCATCACCAGCACCTTGTGACTGAGCGCGCGCACGACCTTCAGATCGTGGCTGATGAAGACGTAAGCCAGCCCGTAGCGCTTCTGCAGATCGCGCAGCAATTCCACGATTTGGACCTGAACGGTCATGTCGAGCGCGCTCGTCGGCTCGTCCAGCACCACCAGCTTCGGGCGCAGGATCATCGCGCGGGCGATCGCAATGCGCTGCCGCTGCCCGCCCGAGAACTCGTGCGGGTATCGGTGCATCAGGTCGGGCGACAGGCCCACCTCGCGCATGATCTCTGCCACCATCTCGCGCCGGGGGCGGTCCGGGTCGATGTCGTGGATCGTCAGGCCTTCCGCGATGATCTGCTCGACCGTCATCCGCGGGCTGAGGCTGCCGTAGGGGTCCTGGAAGACAATCTGGATGTCGGAACGCAGGGGCCGCATCTGGCGCTGGCTCAGCCCGTCGATGCGCTTGTCCTGGAAGGTGATCGCGCCTTCCGACTGGATGAGCCGCAGGATCGCCAGCGCTGTGGTGGTCTTGCCGGAGCCGGATTCTCCCACGATGCCCACCGTCTCTCCCGCCCTGACCGAGAAGGTCGCGTCGTTCACCGCCTTGACGTAGCCCGCCGTGCGCTTGAGCAGGCCGCGTTGGATCGGGAACCAGATCTTCAGCCCGTCGGTCGCGGCCACGGTGGGCGCGTCGGGACGCACCGGATCGGGAACACCGGCGGATTCGGCCTCCAGCAGCATCCGGGTATAGGGGTGCTGCGGCGCGTCGAAGATCTCGGCGGTGGGGCCGGTCTCGACGATCTCGCCGTCCTTCATCACGCAAACCCGGTCCGCGATCTTGCGCACGATGGTCAGGTCGTGGGTGATGAAGAGCATCGAAAGCCGGCGACGCTCCTTCAACTCGCCCAGCAGATCGAGGATCTGGGCCTGGATCGTCACGTCGAGCGCGGTCGTCGGCTCGTCCGCAATCAGAAGATCGGGACCGTTGAGCAGCGCCATGGCGATCATCACGCGCTGGCGCTGGCCGCCCGAGAGCTGGTGCGGATAGCTGGTCAGGCGGCTTTCGGCGTCGCGGATGCCGACCTGCTGCAAGGTCTCGACGATGCGCGCGCGCACCGCATCGCCGCGCAGGGCCTGGTGCAACTCGATCGATTCGCCCAGCTGGCGTTCGATCGTGTGCAGCGGGTTGAGAGAGGTCATCGGCTCCTGGAAGATGAAGCTGATGTCGTTGCCGCGCACCGCGCGCAGCTCGGATTCGGAGGCGCCGATCATCTGGCGGCCCTCGTAGGTGATGGAGCCTTCGACCTCGGCGCTGTCGCCCAGAAGTTGCACGGTGGACAGCGCCGTGACCGACTTGCCCGAGCCGCTTTCCCCCACCAGCGCCACGGTCTCGCCCTCCTCCACGGTGAAGGACACGCCGCGCACGGCGTGGGTCGTGGCCCCGTCCTGCCGGAAGCGGACGTTCAGGTCTCGGACGTCTAGAACGGTCATGAGAAGGTCTTTCGGGGATCGAATGCGTCGCGGACACCTTCGAAGATGAACACGAGCAGCGACAGCATCACCGCGAAGGTCACGAAGGCGGTGAACCCCAGCCACGGCGCCTGCAGGTTCTGCTTGGCCTGCAGCGTGAGCTCCCCCAGCGACGGGGCCGAGGACGGCAGGCCGAAGCCCAGGAAGTCGAGGCTTGCCAGCGTCGCGATGGACCCGGTGACAAGGAACGGCAGCATCGTCACGGTGGCGACCATCGCGTTGGGCAGCATGTGGCGGAACATGATGGTCCGGTCGCTGACCCCCAGCGCACGGGCGGCGCGGACGTATTCGAAGTTGCGCGCGCGCAAAAACTCCGCCCGGACGACGCCGACCAGCGCGGGCCAGCCGAAGAGCACCGTGAGGAACACCAGCAGCCAGAAACTTCGCCCCAGGATCGCGAAGACGATGATGATGACGTAAAGCGACGGCGTGCCGGTCCAGATCTCGATGATCCGCTGGAAGATGAGGTCGAGCCAGCCGCCGAAGTAGCCCTGCACCGCCCCCGCCACGATTCCGATGAAGGACGCCGCGGTGGTCACGATCAGCGCGAAGAGAATCGACAGGCGGAACCCGTAGATCACCCGCGCGGTCACGTCGCGCTTGGTGTCGTCGGTGCCCAGCCAGTTGTTGCCGTCGGGGGCCGAGGGGGCCACGCCCGGGATGTCGACGATCGTGTCGTAGCTGTAGGGAATGGGCGGCCAGAGCATCCAGCCCTTGACGAACTCCGGGTCGTCGATCGTTCCCGCCTCGGCCTGCGCGATCAGATCCTCCGGTGCGTCGAAGCAGTCCAGAAGCCCGCCGGTCACGATCAGGCAGCGGACCTCGACATCCGTGTAGCCGGCCTCGGTCAGGAAATCCCCGCCGAAGTCCTGCTCGGAATAGAACGACACCAGCGGCGAGCGCAGTTCTCCGCGGTAGCTCACCAGGAGCGGCCTGTCGTTGGCCAGAACCTCGGCAAAAAGCGACAGGCCGAAGAGCACGCCGAAGATGATGAGCGACCACCACGCCCGGCGGTTGCGCTTGAAATTGCGCCAGCGGCGCTGGTTCAGCGGGGACAGGCGCCGGCGGCGCGGGGCCGCGGCATCGGCGGTCATGCCGAGGTCGGAGGCTTCGGTCTGGCTCATCCTAGCCCCTCCCCTCGAAGTCGATGCGCGGATCGATCAGCACGTAGGTCAGGTCCGTCAGGATGCCGACGATGAGCCCCAGAAGCGAAAAGGCGTAGAGCGTGCCGAAGACCACCGGGTAATCCCGCGCGACCGTCGCCTCGAACCCCAGACGGCCCAGACCGTCGAGCGAAAAGAGCGTCTCGATGATGAGCGAGCCGCCGAAGAAGACGCCGATGAAGAGCGCCGGAAAGCCCGAGACGACGATCAACATCGCGTTGCGGAAGACGTGGCGATACAGCACCTGCCGCTCGCCCAATCCCTTGGCCTTGGCGGTGATGACGTATTGCTTCTTGATCTCGTCGAGGAAGCTGTTCTTGGTCAAAAGGGTCAGCGTGGCGAAGGCGGAAATCGTCGAGGCCAGCACCGGCATTGTGATGTGCCACAGGTAATCCCCGATCTTGCCCAGCAGGCTGAGGTCGTCGAAGTTGGACGAAGTCAGTCCCCGCAGCGGGAAGATCTGGTAGTAGCTGCCCCCCGCGAAGAGCACGATCAGCAGGATCGCGAACAAGAACCCCGGGATCGCGTAGCCCACGATGATCGCGGCAGAGGTCCAGGTATCGAACCTCGTCCCGTCGCGCACTGCCTTGCGGATGCCCAGCGGGATCGAGATGAGATAGGCGATCAGCGTCGACCACAGGCCCAGGGTGATCGAGACGGGCATCTTCTCGAGCACCAGCTCGAACACCCCGATGGAGCGGAAGTAGCTTTCCCCGAAGTCGAAGCGGACGTAGTTCCACATCATGTCGAGGAACCGTTCCAGGGGCGGCTTGTCGAAACCGAACTCGCGCTCCAGTTCGGCGATGAAATCGGCCGGCAGGCCGCGCCCGCCGATGTAATCGCTGTCGCCGCCGCCGACCAACTCTCCACCGCCGCCGGAGATGCCTTCGAAGACATCGCCGCCCCCTTCCATGCGGGCGATGATCTGCTCGATGGGGCCGCCGGGGACGAACTGGATGAGGGCGAAGTTGATGATCATGATCCCCAGCAAGGTGGGGATCACGAGCAGCAGTCGCCTTAGGATATAGGCGCCCATGGTTAGCGGGTTACGCTTTCGTCGATGCCAAGGGCCGCGGCCTTCTCGGCGTCGTACCACCAGAAATCCATCTCTCCCAGCGCGTAGGGCGGCAGTGGCTCGGGGTAGTCGTAGATGTCGTAGTAGGCCACGGTGTGCACGCCCTTGAACCATTGCGGCACGTTGAACCGGATCGCCCGCAGCGCCCGGTCGAGCGCCTTGACGGCGTTCGTCAGCGTTTCCGTGTCGTCGGCATCGACCACGTTTTCGATCAGCGCATCGATGGCGGGATCCTGCAGCGCCATCAGGTTGCGGCTGCTGTCCTCCGCCGTCTGCGAGCCGAACCACTGGTAAAGCGACTGGGACGGCTCCAGCGACATCTGGATGCCATGGGTCACCATGTCCCAGTCGCCGGACCGGGTCCGCTCGCGCTCCTGCGCGGCATCGACCCGCTCGAGCGAGGCATCGACGCCGAGGCGCTTGAGGTTCTCGACGTAAGGATTGATGATCCGGTCGAAGCTGGGGCTGCTTTCGAGGAAGGCGACGCTCAGCACCTCGCCGTCCTTGCGACGCAGACCGTCCGAACCCGCGACCCAGCCCGCCTCGTTCAGAAGTTCGGAGGCGCGGCGCAGGTTGCCGCGGTCAAGCTGCCGCCCGGAGGAGGTGGCGGGCATCACCACCTCGTCTTCCAGGATCGACGCGTCCAGCAGGCCGTCGTCCACCAGCGGCTGCAACAGCGCGACCTCGCCTTCGGTGGGCGTGCCCGTCGCGGCCAGGTCCGAGTTCGACCAGAAGCTCGTGACCCGGTCGTAGAGGCCGTAGAACAGCGTTTCGTTCGACCATTCGAAGTTGAACATCAGGCCCAGCGCCTCGCGCACGCGAGAATCCTGGAACTTCTCGCGGCGCAGGTTGAAGATGAAGGACTGCGCCGAGGCGAGGCTGCCGTCGGGAAGCTCTTCGCGCAGGACGCTGCCGTCGGCCACCCCCGGGAAATCGTAGGCGGTCGCCCATTGCAGCGAGGAGAATTCGTTGCGGAAGCGGTAGACCCCGGCCTTGAAGCCTTCCAATTCCGCCGCCGCGTCCGAGAAATACTCGATGCGGATGCGGTCGAAGTTGTTGCGGCCCACGTTCAGCGGCACGTCCGCACCCCAGAAGTTCGGGTTGCGCACGTAAGTCAGGTCACGCCCGTAGTCGAAGTCGCCCAGCACGTAGGCGCCGGTGCCCATGGGGGGCGTGTCCCAGCCTTCATCGAGCCGCCGGTCGGACGCCTCCCACTCGGCCTTGGAAAACGGCGAGAAGATCGAGGCGAGCCCCACCCGATCGCGCAGCGGCGCCTCGTCGGTGAAGGTGTACTTGAAGCGGTGCTCGCCCAGGATCTCCAGGCTTTCGATCTGACCGTTCACGACGGCCAGGAATTCCGGCAGGCCCTGCTCCATGAACAGGTTGTAGGTGAACTCGAAGTCCTCTGCCGTGACCGGCGAGCCGTCGGAAAAGGTCACGTCCTCGCGCAGGTTGACGATGACGTAGGACAAATCTTCGGGGTATTCGATCGTCGTGCACAGGTAGCAGTAAAGCGCCGTGGGATCGTCGGCGGTGGCAACCATGACGTTTTCGAACGGGGTCGAGGACAAGACAGCCGCGTTGCCCTTGCGGGTGAAGGGGTTGAAGCTGTCGAAGGTCGACTGGCTGTAGCTCTGGCTCATCTCGCCGCCCTTGGGGGCGTCGGGATTGACGTAATCCAGCCGCTCGAAATCGGCCGGGTATTTCACGTCGCCGAAGTAGGAATAGGCGTGGGTCTCGATCAGGTCCGCGTCCTGCGCGGCAGCGGTCCCGGCCCAGGTACCCGATACGAGCGCCAGGGCAGCACCGGCGCCAAGGCCAAGGGGAATGCGGTGGACGTGCGTCATGAGGACCTCCATCGGGAACGGATTTCGGTTGAGGCTACAGGCGCAGCCGCGCTTCGCCAAGTTAACTTAATGTAATTCACCGTGAGGCCGCGCCGCAAAGACCAAAACCGCGCCCTGATGAAGGCGCGGTTCATGGAAGGTCGACAGGATCTCGCGTGCTCAGCTGCCCGGGTTGGTCGCGAGGTAGGCGATCAGGTTCGCGCGGTCGGCGGGGTCGCGCAGACCGGCAAAGCTCATCTTGGTGCCTGGCGCGTAGCCCTGGGGGTCCTGCAGGAAGGCGTAGAGGTTTTCCTCGGTCCAGACATCGGCGGCTTCCTCGAGCGCACCGGAATAGGCATAGTCCGCCACGGCGTCGACATCGCGGCCGACGACCCCGAAGAGGTGCGGGCCAACGCCGTTCGAACCATCTTCAAGCGCGTGACAGGACCGGCAGTTGCGGAACACGCCTTCGCCGGCGGTCGCATCGGCCACCTCGAAAGCCTCCTCGAAGGTCACTTCGGGTTCCGCCTCGGCCGGCTCGCCGCCGCCGGATTCGGGCACATCGATGACATAGCCCTGCGCGTGCTCTTCGTCGTGGCTTTCGGTGCCGACGTAGATCAGCTCGGCCGCCCAGCCGCCCAGCAGGAACACCAGGAAGGTGCCGCAGACTGCGCCCAGAACCTTCGTCATCGTCATCGTGTCGAACATGTCGGTTGACCCTCGCTTTCGTCTCTGCCGCCGTGTAGCCGTTTTCGCGGCACCTGTGCAAGCTATAGTGCCGCGTCGGGATGCCGCGACATGGGCGGCGGGCAAGAGACCAAAGGGGGGCCGAAGATGACCGCAACGATCGCGTTCCAGGGCGAGCTGGGCGCCTACGGGCACCAGGCCTGCGTCGAATCCCGGCCCGAGCATACCCCCCTGCCCTGCGACAGTTTCGACGACACGCTGGCGGCGGTCCGCGACGGCCGCGCCGACCTGGGCATGATCGCGATCGAGAATTCGACCTACGGGCGCGTGGCGGACGTCCATTCCCTGCTGCCCGACAGCGGGCTGCACATCGTCGACGAGGTCTTCGTGCGGGTCCACGTGAACCTGCTTGGCGTGCCCGGCGCGCGGCTGGAAGACGTGACCGAGGCGCACGGCCACGTGGTGATCCTGCCGCAATGCGCGAGCTTTCTGCGCGCGCACGGGATCCGGGGCCGCGTCAGTTCCGACAATGCCCGCGCCGCGCGCGAAGTGGCGGAGCGCGGCGATGTCACGCAAGGTGCCCTCGCCTCCGAACTGGCCGCTGACATCTACGATCTGCAGGTGCTGGGCCGCCACATCGAGGATCACGACCGCAATACCACCCGCTTCGTCGTGATGTCGCGAAGCGCCGATCACAGCCGCCGCGGGACCCGCCCGATGATCACCTCCTTCGTGTTCCGCGTGCGCAACATCCCCGCGGCGCTTTACAAGGCGATGGGCGGCTTCGCCACGAACGGCGTCAACATGACGAAGCTGGAAAGCTACATGGTGGGCGGGGCCTTCACCGCGACCCAGTTCTACGCCGAGATCGAGGGCCATCCGGAGGACCCCAACGTCGTGCTCGCCCTCGAAGAGCTGGATTACTTCACCACCCACATCCAGTTGATGGGCGTCTTCCCCGGCGCGCCCCGGCGATTCGAAGGCCGCTGAGGCCGCGCGGACCAGCCTACCGGCGCGCGCCCTGCTCCACCGACTGGGCAAAAGCCGCAACGCGTTTCTTGAAGCGGTTGGTCAGGTTGGCCTTCGCAAGCTTGAGCGATTGCAGCAAAAGCCGCGACGACAGGGTCGAGGCCGCAAGGTCGATCGAGGCGGACATCCGTGTCTTCGCCTGCGACAGGGGCAATAGTTCGACCCGGAATTCGCCGCTCAGCCCATCAGAGCGCAGGTCGATCACCAACAGGTTCGGCCGGTCCATGTCTGCGACCTCGGCGGTCAGCTGCCGGGCGCGACCGCGGAAGGTAAAGCTCACCTCCCAGATCGTGCCGGGACCCGGCGGGCCCGCCGTTCGCTGCGTGATCCTGGCGCCGCGGCCCTGGATCTGACGTTCGAAGCGCTCGAAATCAGTGACAGCGGCGAAGACCTCGTCGATGCGGGTGTCGATGTCTTCTCTGGCACTGAACTTCATCGGTTACGCTCTTTCACACGAAAAAGGGCGGCCACGGACAATCGAGACCGGACCCGTGCCTCAATCAAGACTGTCCGCCAGCCAGTTTTCCATCAGAAAATGCGCGATCGCCCCGGCACGGGCGGGTTTGATGTCCCGATGTTGCCCGGCGAAGACATCGCCCAGATCCTCGCGGCTGACCCAGCGCGCCTCCTCGATCTCGGCGGGGTCGACCGTGATCTCCCCCGACAGCGCCTCCCCCCGCATTCCGCACATCAGCGAGGCGGGAAACGCCCAGGGCTGGCTGGCCAGGTAGTCCACGGCGCCGACGCGGATGCCGGCCTCCTCCCAGACCTCGCGGCGGACGGCGGCTTCCAGCGTCTCTCCCGGTTCGACGAAGCCCGCCAGAAGCGAGAACATCCCCTCCGGCCAGCCGGGTGACCGGCCCAAAAGGACCGAATTGCCGCGCGTGATCAGCATGATGACGACCGGATCGGTGCGGGGAAAATGGTGACGGCCGCAGGCCGGACAGTTGCGTTGCCAGCCCGACATCGCGGGCAGGCTAGCCGTGCCGCAGGCGGCGCAGAACCCGTGGCTGGCATGCCAGTGAAAGAGCGACCGTGCGGTGGCGGCCAGTTCCGCATCCGCACGGCCAAGCTCCGTCATCGCAAGGCGCAGCTCGCGGAATTCCGCCCCCGGCGCCTCCGGATGCGACTGCACCGACGTGTCCGAGAACCCGTCGGGAGTGGCGCCGTCCGCATCGGGCGGCGTCCAGTCCGACAGATCCGCCGCCCAGATCGCGCGACCCTCCTCGCGCGCCAGAAGCAGGCGCAGCGGACCGGCATCGCGCAGCATCGGATCCTCAGGCGAGCACCGCACCAAAGCGCCGTCGCGTATCAAGGGCTTGCCGCGCCACAGCAGGATCGTTTGGGTGTCACGGGCCGCCCGCGCGCCATCCGCCCGCCACTCGGCGGCACGGTCGAGGTTGCCCCCGGCAAAGGTCACGATTTCGGCGTGTCTCATGCCGGATCTGATCGCATGGGGGGCGTGAAAGAACAATCACCGGTGACAAAGCGTATTTGATCTCGGGATTTTCGCGTTTAAGTTGCGAAGGGTAAAGAGTCTGGATCTTTTGATGGAAGACGGCCCAGCGCCACCGACCACCACCCTGAGGCTGTTGCAGACCACGGATCTGCACATGCAGCTTCTGCCCTTCGATTACCTGGCGGACCGCGACACGCAGGGCAGGTCCCTGCAGGGCCTCGTCGCGCCGATAAGGGACGCGCGAAAGGACGGTCTGCCGACCCTCTTGCTGGACGCCGGGGATTTCCTCGAAGGATCCCCACTGGCCGACGCGCTGCCGGAGGATCCCGACCAGGCCCATCCGATGATCGCCGCCTTCAACCGGCTGGACTACGACGCGATCGCCTTGGGCAACCACGAGTTCGAATACGGGCTGGCGTTCCTGACGCGCACCCTGAGCCAAGCCAAGGCCGGGATCGTCGCCGCCAACCTGCGCACCGGCCCGGTCGATCACTACGTCGATCCCTGGGTGATCCTGGACCGGCGGGTGACGTTCTCCGACGGACAGGCGCGCACCCTGCGGATCGGGGTGATGGGCTTCACCCCCGCGCAGGTGACCGAGTGGAGCGCGGCCCAGCTGAAAGGAAACCTCACATCGGAGGATGCGCTTTCGGCCGCCCTGACCCAGCTGCCGCGCCTGCGCAGGGCCGGGGCGAACCTCGTGGTGGCCCTGTGCCACGGCGGCCCGGCGTTCCAGTCGACCGATCCGGAGTTGGAGAATCCCGCCGCGGCGCTCGCCCGGTTGCGCGGGATCGACGCGGTGCTGATGGGACATCTGCATGAGACTTTCCCCGGCCCCGCCTTCCGGGATGTCGAGGGCGCGGACGTGGAGCGGGCCACCCTTCACGGCACGCCCGCGATGATGCCCGGATCGCACGGCGAATGTCTGGGCCAGATGGACCTGGACCTTTGCGTGGACCCGCAGGGCAACTGGCGCGTGATCGACCATCGCGTCACCCTGATCCCGGCCAGCCCCGCAGTCTCCGACGGCGGCAAACCGCTGCCGGCGCCGTCCCCCCCGCTGGCCAAGGCACACGCCCGCGCCCGCGCGCAGCTTGCCATACCCGTCTGCGACAGCCCGCTGCGCCTGACGAGCTATTTTGCCGCCATCGGGCACGATCCGACCGCCGATCTGCTTGCCCGCACCCAATGCAACGCGATCCGCAAGGCGCTGGGCGGGACCGCGTTCGAAGGGCTGCCGGTCCTCTCCGCCACCGCCCCCTTCCGCGCCGGAGGGCACGCGGGCCCGCGCAACTTCATCGACATACCCGCAGGCCCCTTGCGGCTGCGCGATTGTCACGCGCTGGCCCCCTTCGACAACCCGGTCAGCGCCGTGCTGCGACGCGGCTGGCAGGTTCGCCAGTGGCTGGAGCGCAGCGCCGCTTATTTCGCCGGGGTAAATCCGGGCACCCGCGACGCCCGGCTCGCGACCGGCGCCATGGCCCCCTACCAGTTCGACACGATCCACGGCCTGACCTACACGATCGACCTGACCCGCCCCCCCTCCAACGACGGCGCCTTCGACCGCTCCAGCCGGATCCGACAGGTAAGGCTGAACGGCACGCCGCTGGAGGACGATACTCCGGTCGTGGTCGCCGCAAGCAGCTACCGCGCTCACGGCGGCGGCGGGCTCGTGACGGCACCGCCTGCGGACATCATCCACGAGACACAATCGGGCTTGCGCGCGCTGCTGATAGAGGCCTTGTCCACGGGCGAGGTGACGCCCCGCGCGGCCCCGCCCGTCTGGCAGTTCGCACGCGCGGCGCAGACGGCCGTCCTGTTCCCCAGCGCCCCGGCCGCCGTCGACGCGATGCCGCCCGGCGTGCAGCACGTCGCAGGCCCCAAGGGCGCGGACGACTTCGCCCTATACCGGCTGGACCTTGTCCCCTGAGCCGGGTTGCAACCGACCCGCCACGCGCCTATATCTGCGCGTGAGAGGCTGCGCGGGCAGGCGCTTCGCCAACCTGGTCAGGACCGGAAGGTAGCAGCCACAACGATTTCCGCCTGGGTCGCTGCAGTCTCTCACCCCCGCCCCTGTCACAAGGCCGTCGATGATCCGGACCCGCAGACCGCATGGATAAGGTTCTTGCGGACCTGGGCTGGACCGCGTTCTTTGCCGATCAGGCCGAAGGACGGGACGGCACGCCGGCCCGGATCCGCTCGGTCCATCGCAAGCAGGTCGCGGCACTCGGCCCCGACGGTCCGCTCGATCTTGCGCTCGATCCCGGGACCTCCGCGGCAGAGATCGCGGTGGGCGACTGGGTGCTCTGCGATCCCGCCGCCGCCAGTCTGCTGACCCGGCTCGACCGCGCGACGACGCTGCAACGCGGGCGCGAATACGCCACCGGCGCGCGCCAGTTGATCGCGGCGAACCTCGACACGCTCTTCATCACCACGTCCTGCAATGCCGACTTCAACGTGGCCCGGCTGGAGCGTTACCTGTCCTTGGCCCATGACGCGGGCATCACCCCGGTGATCCTGCTGACGAAGGCGGATCAGGCCGAGGATTCGGCCGCCTACATCGCGGAGGCGCGGGCGCTGGGCCCCGACCTGCCGGTCGTGGCGCTGAACGCCAAGGGCGCCGACGTGGCGACGATCCTCGCCCCCTGGTGCGGGCCCGGGCGCACCGTGGCGCTCGCCGGATCCTCCGGCGTCGGCAAGACGACCCTGACCAACGCGCTGACCGGCGGACAGGCCGCGACGCAGGAGATCCGCGAGGACGACGCCCGCGGACGCCACACCACCACCGGGCGCAGCCTGCACCGCCTGCCGCAGGGCGGCTGGCTGATCGACACCCCCGGCATGCGCGGGCTGGGCGTGGCGGATGTCGCCGCCGGTATCGACGCCACCTTCCCCGAGATCAGCGCCCTCACCGACCAGTGCCGCTTTCGCGACTGCAAGCACGAGGGCGAGCCGGGTTGTGCCGTCCTCGCCGCCGTCGATGCGGGCCGGATCGACGCAGACCGCCTGCGCCGGTACAACAAGCTGCGCCGAGAGGACGAGGTCGCCACGGAAACGGTCGCCGAATCCCACGCCCGCAAGAAACGGCTGTCCAAGAAGGTGAACGCCGCCGTCCGGACCAAGAAGAAACGGCGCTGACACCCCCGCGCGTTCCCGCAGGCCCCTGCCCCGCCCGCTGCCCGTGGTTGCCCTGCCCGCGGGCGGGGCGTAGTCTTTGCCCGATCCCATCCGAAGGCGCCCCATGACCGACCAGCCCGCCTACCAGGTGCTTGCCCGCAAGTACCGGCCCGAAACCTTCGCCGACCTCGTCGGTCAGGACGCGATGGTGCGCACGCTCAAGAACGCCTTCGAGGCCGACCGCATCGCGCAGGCCTTCATCATGACCGGCATCCGGGGCACGGGAAAGACGACCACCGCCCGGATCATCGCCAAGGGCATGAACTGCATCGGTCCCGACGGAAACGGCGGCCCCACGACCGAACCCTGCGGCGTCTGCGAGCATTGCGTGGCCATCATGGAAGGCCGCCACGTCGACGTGATCGAGATGGACGCCGCCTCCAACACCGGCGTCCAGAACATCCGCGACGCGATCATCGAGACGGTGAGCTACCGCGCGGTCTCGGCTCGCTACAAGATCTTCATCATCGACGAAGTGCACATGCTCTCGAAGTCGGCCTTCAACGCGCTTCTCAAGACGCTGGAGGAACCGCCCGCCCACGTGAAGTTCATCTTCGCCACGACCGAGATCCGGCAGGTGCCCGTCACGGTGCTCTCGCGCTGCCAGCGGTTCGATCTTCGCCGGATCGAACCAGAGGTGATGATCGGCCTGCTGCGCCGCATCGCGGGCGCCGAAGGTGCCGAGATCTCGGACGACGCGCTGGCGCTCATCACCCGTGCCGCCGAAGGCTCGGCCCGCGATGCCACCTCGCTGCTGGACCAGGCGATCAGCCACGGCGCGGGGGAGACGACGGCAGACCAGGTCCGCGCCATGCTGGGACTTGCCGACCGCGGGCGGGTGCTGGACCTCTTCGACATGATCCTGCGCGGCCAGGCGGCAGAGGCGATGACCGAACTCTCCGCGCAATACGCCGAAGGCGCGGACCCGATGGCGATCCTGCGCGACCTGGCCGAGGTCACGCACTGGGTCAGCGTCATCAAGATCACCCCCGACGCGGCCGAGGACCCCACCGTCGGGCCGGACGAGCGCACCCGCGGGCTGTCTATGGCTCACGACCTGCCGATGCGCGTGCTCAGCCGCATGTGGCAGATGCTCTTGAAAGCGCTGGAGGAAGTCGCCCAAAGCCCCAACGCCATGATGGCCGCCGAAATGGCCGTGATCCGCCTCACCCACGTGGCTGACCTGCCCACGCCGGAGGAGCTGGTGAAAAAGCTCAAGGATGCGACCCCGCCCCCCGCCGGTCCCGGCGGCGGTGGCGGTGGCGGCGGCGGCGGTGCGCGCCCGGCGGGGCCCGTCTCGGCGTCCGTCTCGCAGCCGCCCGCGCCGACCCACGGCGGCCCCTCGGGCCCCTCGGCCAGTGCCGCCCCCCAACTCGCGACCGAGGCGCTCGCGCATTACGCCCGCTTCGAGGATGTCGTCGAGCTGATCCGCTACCACCGCGACGTGAAACTGCTGGTCGAGGTGGAGACCGGCCTGCGGCTCGTCTCCTACCAGCCCGGGCGTATCGAGGTGAACCCGACCGACGACGCGGCCGCCGACCTGACCCAACGGTTGGGTGCGCGGCTGCAGGCCTGGACCGGAAACCGCTGGGCCGTCATCGTCAGCGCAGCCGAGGGCCGGCCCACCATCGCGGAAGTCCGCGACACCGCCCGGCGCGAGGCCGAGGCCAGCGTGCTGGCCCATCCCCTGATGCAGCAGGTGCTGGCCGCCTTTCCCAAGGCCCGCATCAAGTCGATCGAGACGGAAGCCGACCGCGCCCGCGAAGCCGCAGAGGACGCCCTGCCGGAGGTCGACGAGGAATGGGATCCCTTCGACGACGACTGACCTTGCGGGACCGCCGCCCCGGCCATACCTGTCAGACAACACCAAGAGGAGTGAGACGGATGCTCAAAGGACTAGGCGGTCTTGGCGACATGGCCAAGATGATGAAGAACGCGCAGGAGATGCAGGCCAAGTTCGCCCAGGCCCAGGAGGACATGGACGGCATCACCGTCACGGGCGAATCCGGCGCGGGCCTCGTCAAGGCCACCGCCACCGCCAAGGGCGAGTTGACCGGCCTCGACATCGACCCCTCGATCTTCAACGGCGACGAGAAGGAAGTGGTGGAGGACCTGATCCTCGCCGCGATCAAGGACGCGCAATCGCGCGCCGCCGAGCGGGCGCAAGCGGAAATGGCCAAGATCGCCGAAAGCATGGGCCTGCCGCCGGGCATGCAGATGCCGTTTTGAGCGCGCCCTCCCTTCATCTGGCCAAGAAAACTCCCGCCGGAGGCGCGGCTTACACAGTAAGCCGCTAGATGTCCGACACCCCGCCCGACATCGAGGAATTGATCGCGCTCATGGCCAAGCTCCCGGGCCTCGGTCCCCGCTCGGCCCGCCGTGCGGTGCTGCATCTCGTGAAGAAACGTGCGCTGCTGCTGACTCCGCTCGCGGACGCGATGACGCAGGTCGGCGCCACCGTGCGCGAATGTCTCAACTGCGGCAACATCGCCACGGCCGACATCTGCGAGATCTGCACCTCCAACAAGCGCGCCACCGGGCAGATCTGCGTGGTGGAGGACGTCTCGGACCTCTGGGCGATGGAGCGCAGCGGCGTCTTCCACGGGCGCTATCACGTGCTCGGCGGGACGCTTTCGGCGCTCGACGACGTGGGCCCCGAGGATCTGCGCATTCCCCGCCTCATCGACCGCATCGCCGCGGAGGACGTGACCGAGGTGATCCTGGCACTGGGGGCCACCATCGACGGCCAGACCACGGCCCATTACATCGCCGACAGCCTGCCGGGCGTGAAGGTCACCACCCTCGCCCAGGGTGTTCCCGTCGGCGGAGAGCTCGACTACCTCGACGACGGAACGATCACCGCCGCGCTGAATGCGCGCAGGACGATCTGATCCCGCCCCTGCCGACCGCGACGCGAAAGGCCCGCCGGATCGCTCCGGCGGGTCTTTGCCTCGAGTGCAGCCCGCTTACGGCTTGGAGCGCATGTCGCTGTCGTCGTCCGTCTCGTCCTCGTCGTCATTGCGCGCATCGGCGTCGTCGGGCAGGTTGAAGAAACTGTCCGCGTCGCTCACGTCGCGGGTGTCCTCGACCTCCTCCTCGGATTCGGTTTCCGTCTCGCTCAGGCTGAAGGTCTCGAGCCCGGCCATCGAGGCGGGGATCTTCGGCTCGGACGGATCGGCGCCAAGACTGCTTTCGGTCGACACCAGCTTGCGCCGTTCGTCGTCGGTCATCGCCAGGCCTTCGGCCGCGCGCTTGGCGTTGGCCTTCTGCACGGCGGCGTCCAGCTCGGACTGCTTGCACAGGCCCAGCGCCACGGGGTCGATCGGCTCGAGGTTGTTGATGTTCCAGTGCGTGCGCTCGCGGATCGCCTGGATCGTGGGCTTGGTGGTGCCCACCAGCTTGGAGATCTGGCTGTCCGCCAGCTCGGGGTGGAACTTCACCAGCCAGAAGATCGAGGCGGGCCGATCCTGGCGCTTGGAGAGCGGCGTGTAGCGCGGACCGCGGCGCTTTTCCTCGCCGACGGCGGCCTTGTAGAACTTCAGCTTGAGGTTATGCGACGGGTCGGCCATGCCGCGATCCAGCTCTTCCTGGGTCAGCTGGTTGTTGGCCACGGGATCGAACCCCTTCACGCCCTGGGCCACGTCCCCGTCCGCGATGCCCTGCACTTCCAGCTCATGCATGCCGCAGAACTCGGCGATCTGCCGGAAGGTCAGCGTGGTGTTGTCGCACAGCCAGACGGCGGTCGCCTTGGCCATGATCGGTTTGTTTTCTGCCATCGTCCTATCTCCTGTCTGGACAAGCCTGTCCCGGGCCCTTGAAGGGGCGGACCGCGGGGGCCGGGTTCACATTGTCGGGGAACTTGGGTGGTATATAGTCAGATGAGCCGAACTTGGAAAGACCGCAAATGTATCGCTGGATCGCCGCCGCCGCCCTGGCCGCGCAGGGGGCCGCGGCCGACACGCCCGGGGACTTCGACTACTACGTTATGGCCCTGTCCTGGTCGCCCAACTGGTGCGACAGCGTCGGCCGCGCGCGCAACTCGCCACAATGCGCGCCGGGGGCGGATTACGGCTGGGTGCTGCACGGGCTCTGGCCCCAGCACGAGGTGGGCTACCCCGCCGACTGCCAATCCGCCTATCCCCCACCCTCGCGCCGCGACACCGCAGAGATGGCCGACATCATGGGCACCGCAGGCCTGGCCTGGCACCAGTGGAACAAGCACGGCAGTTGTTCGGGATTGTCCTCTCAGGCCTATTTCGCCCTGTCCCGCGCGGCCTTCGACAGCATCGAGATTCCGCAGGCCTTCCGCGCCCTGAACCGGGACGTGACCCTGCCCGCCCTGCTCATCGAAGAGGCGTTCCTGGACACGAACCCCGATCTCACCGCCGACGGCGTGACCGTCACCTGCCGCGGCGGCGCGATCCAGGAAGCGCGGATCTGCCTGACGAAGGACCTGAAACCGCGCGACTGCGGGATGGACGTGATCCGCGACTGCACCTTGCCCAGCGCCGCCTTCAGCGCCATCGACTGACGTCGGACCCTATTGCACGAAGGGCCCGGGATCGAGCGCTTGAAGGGCCTGCGTGGCTTCGACAGGTTTCTTGCCGGCGCGCTGCAACCGGGTGATGCGCACCGCACCGGTCCCGCAGGCCACCGTCAGCCCCTCCAGCACCTGACCCGGCTCGCCTTCGCCGTCCGCGACCGTGCTGCCCAGCAGCTTGACCCGTTCGCCGCCGATCTCGCACCAGGCCCCCGGCGCCGGGGAGAGGCCGCGGATATGGGCGTCGACCTCCGCCGCGGGGCGGGTCCAGTCCACACGCGCCTCCGATTTGTCGATCTTGGCGGCGTAGGTCACGCCCTCTTCCGGTTGCGGCGACTGGCGCAACTCCGGCAAGGCGGCGAGCGCCTCGACGATCAACCGCGCGCCGATCTCGGACAAGCGGTCGTGCAACTCGCCCGTGGTCTCGCTCTCTCCGATGGGCGTGGCCTCGCGCAGCAGCACAGGCCCGGTGTCGAGGCCCGCCTCCATCTGCATGATGCAGACGCCCGACTGGCTGTCGCCCGCCATGATCGCCCGGTGGATCGGCGCCGCCCCCCGCCAGCGCGGCAGAAGCGAGGCATGGATGTTCAGGCAACCATTCTTGGGCGCGTCGAGCACCGCCTGCGGCAGGATCAGCCCGTAGGCCACGACCACCGCGAGCTCGGCCCCGAGCGCCGCGAAATCCTGCTGCGCCTCTGCCCCTTTGAGGGAGACCGGATGGCGGACGGACAGGCCCAGTTCCTCGGCGCGCGCCTGCACGGGGGAGGCGCGTTCGCGCTTGCCGCGCCCGGCAGGACGTGGTGGCTGGGTGTAGACCGCGGCGATCTCATGCCCTGCCTCGAACAGGGCATCGAGGGCCGGGACGGAAAAAGCGGGCGTGCCCATGAAGACGATGCGCATAAGGAACCTCCTGGAGGGTGACCTAGCGCAGGACGACCCGGGGGACGAGGGTCGCCAACGCAAAGAGTGCAACGGCCGCGCAGACGATCGTGGGCCCGGTGGGCGTGTCCAGCGCCAGCGATCCGCCGATGCCAAGCCCCGCCGACGCGATTCCGATACCGGCCGCGATCAGGGCCATGCCTTCCGGGCTGCGCGCCAGGTGCCGCGCACCCGCCGCCGGGATCACCAGGAGCGCCGTGATCAACAGCGCGCCCACCACCTTGATCGCCACCGCCACGACGGCGGCCAGCAGCAGGGTCAGGACCAGCTTCTCGCGCCGGGGATCGACGCCGGACGCCGACGCGAGATCCGGGTTCAACGTGGCGATCAGCAAGGGCGACCAATGCCACCAAAGCACCGCCAGGACCGCCCCCGCCCCGGCCCAGATCACGCCGACGTCGCGCGCGCTGACGAAGAGCACGTCGCCGAAGAGGTAGCTTTCCAGGTCGATCCGCGCGCCCGACAGCAGGGCGACCGCCACCAGACCGAGCGCCAGCGCGCCATGGGCCAGCACGCCCAGGATCGCGTCGCTGCTTTGCCGCCGGTCGTCCAGCCGGTGGATCGTCAGTGCGACGACCAGCGCCACGGCCCCGACCCCCAGCGTGACCGACAGGTTGAACGCAAGCGCCAGTGCCACGCCCAGGATCGAGGCATGCGCCGTCGCATCGCCGAAGTAGGCCAGCCTGCGCCAGACCACGAAACAGCCAAGCACGCTTGCCGCCAGCGCCGTCCCGACCGAGGCCAGCGCCGCGCGCACCAGAAAATCGTCCAGCATCTACTGCGCCGCCTCGTGATGGTGATGATGGTGGTGGTCATGATCGTGCCGGTAGAGCGCCAGCGCCCCGCCGGTGCCGGTGCCGAACAGCTCCCGGTAGGCCGGCGCGGCCGAGACGACCTCCGGCGTGCCTTCGCAGCAGATGTGCCCGTTGAGGCAGATCACCCGGTCCGAGGCGCTCATCACCACGTGCAACTCGTGGCTGACCATCAGCACGCCGCAGCCGAGGTCCTGCCGGACCTGCTCGATCAACTGGTAGAACTGCGCCGCCCCGGGCTGGTCGAGGCCCTGCGTCGGCTCGTCGAGGATCAGAACCTGCGGCCGGTTCAGGATCGCGCGGGCCAGCATCGCGCGCTGGAACTGGCCGCCGGACAGATCCGCCATCTGCCGCTTCGCCAGATGGGCCACGCCGCACCGGGTCATCGCGGCCTGCGCCTCGGCCTTGGCGGCCGGTCGGGGCAGATCGAGGAACCGCCGGACCGTCAGGGGAAGCGTCGCGTCGATCGCAAGCTTCTGCGGCACGTAGCCGATCCGCAGGTCGCGGGCGCGCGTCACCCGTCCCCGGCTGGGCGTCAGCGCGCCGATGAGCGTGCGCAGCAAGGTCGACTTGCCCGACCCGTTCGGCCCGACGAGGGTCACGATCTCCCCCGCCGCGATAGACAGGGAGACATCCCGCAGGATGTCGTTGCCATTGAGGCGCACGGCAAGGTCCGCACCGCTCAGCAAGGTCATGGGGCGGGCTCCTGGCAGGCGGGGCAAAGCCCCTCGGCCTCGATGACCGTGCGTTCGATTTCAAAGCCGCTGGCCCGCGCCGCGTGGTCGAGCGGCGTGGCCACGGTCGATTCATGCACGCTGCGGCAGGTGCGGCAGATCATGAAGGCCGGGTCGTGCGCGTCCTCTGGCCGGGCGCAGGCGACGAAGGCGTTGAGGCGCTCGATCCGGTGCGCCAACCCGTGTTCCACGAGGTAGGACAGCGCGCGGTAGACGACCGGCGGCTGATCACCCAGGCCATCGGCCTTGAGCCGCGCCAGGATGTCGTAGGCCCCCATGGCCGCGTGGCTTTCCAGCAGGATTTCCAGCACGCGGCGCCGCACGGGGGTCAGCCGCAGATCCGCCCGCTCCGCATGGGTCATCGCCGCGGCGATGCAGGATCGGTGATCATGTGCGTCGAAGGTCGAAGCCAAGGCTTGCCATCCCAGAAGTGTTATAACATATCACTGCGTAGCCGATTCACCCCTGACCCGCAAGAGGTTCCATGACACGTCTCAAGCTTCTCGGCACCGTAGCTGCCGCAACGTTCGCCCTGCCCGCGCAGGCCGAAGTCCCGCGCGTGATCGCCGACATCGCCCCCGTCCACAGCCTCGTCGCACAGGTTATGGACGGCCTCGGCACGCCCGACCTTCTGATCGAACCCGGCACGGATGCGCACAACCTGACACTGCGCCCCACCGTTGCCCGACAGCTCGACGCGGCAAACCTGGTCGTCCGGGTCGGCCCCGAATTGACGCCCTGGCTGGAAGATCCCCTGTCCAGCCTCGCCTCCGACGCGGAGATCCTGACCCTGCTGGACACCGACGGCTGGACCCCGCGCATGTATGCCGAAGCCGATGCGGCCCATGATCACGCAGAGGGCGAAGACGATCACGATCACGATCACGACGAAAAGCATGACCACGACCATGCCGACGCGGATCATGATCATGAAGAGCACGACCACGCGGACCATGATCACGGAGATCACGACGACGATCACGACCATGACCATGCTGCCGAAGGCGGTGAGGATCACGCCGTTGAGGAGGCCCACAACCATGATCACGACCATGACCATACCGGCCTGGACCCGCATGCCTGGCTCGACCCGCAGATCGCGGTCGTCTGGGTCGGTGCGATCCGCGATGCGCTGATCGAGGCGGATCCCGAGAACGCCGGCATCTACACCCAGAACGCTGACGACGCCACGACCCGGCTTGCGACCCTGGAAGAAGACGTGGCCGAGGCCTTGCCCGGAAGCGCGCGCGGCACCTGGCTCGCCCCGCATGACTTCATGGGTTACTTCGGCGCGCGCTTCGACACGCCCTCGGCCGCGGCGGTGGCCGAGGGCGACGCGGCGGCCCCCGGCCCCGGCCGTGTCGGCGACCTGCGCGAAATGGTCGAGGACGGCACCGTGACCTGCGTCCTGACCGAGAGCAACACCAACGAGAACCGGGCCGCGACGCTGACCGAAGGCACCTCGGCCCGCACCGGCTTCGTCAACGCGACCGGCGCGGGATTGACACCGGGGCCGGACCTCTACTCCGACCTGCTACAGCAGATCGCCGCGACCCTGGCCGAGTGCACGGCGTCCTGACCAAGCCCTGACCGGGGCCCCTCCTCGGGGCCCCGACTATCCGCTAGCCGCCGAAGAGCCCGGTGAGCGCGCGCTGCACGAGCCGCGTGACGGAGGGGCGCTTCACCGCCTGGAACGGCAGCGGGCGACAGACCTCCACGGCGGCCACGCCCACCCGGGCGGTCAGGGCACCGTTCACGATCCCCTCACCGAAGCGGCGGGAAACCTTCGACATAAGCCCGCCACCGGCGACCGACTGGATCATGTCGTCGCCCACCGCCACGGCCCCGGTCGCGACCAGGTGCGTCAGCACCGTGCGCACCAGCCGCAGGCTGCCCAGCGTGCCGGAGCGTCCGCCGTAGATCTCGGCGATGCGCCGGATCATGCGGATGTTGGCCGTCAGCGCCGCGAAGACATCCGCAAGCGCCAGCGGCACCACCGCGGTCACCAGCGCCACCTGCCGGGCGGCGGCCTGCACCTCGGCCAGCGCACGGGTGTCGAGCGGCACCAGCAGGCTGCGTTCGGCCAAGTTCAGCAAACCGTCGGCATCCAGCACCTCCGCCCGGCGGTCGGCCAGTTCCGCGCGGCCCCAGGCGGTGTCCTCCCGCTTGGCGTAGAGCGTGGCCAGATCGTCGACCACCCCCCGCGCTTCCTTCAGATCCCCTTCCAGGTGCGCCTGGGCCGCCCGGGTCTGGACGCGGTCGATGCGTCCCAGCCGGACGAAGGCCATGACCTCGCGGATCGCGATGGCCGCGCAGACGCACAGGAACAGCACGACGAGGGCGGCGAAGAACATGCCCAGAAGCGGCGAACGGTCGATCAGGTGACCGAGGTAGCTCCACGTCGCGAGCGAGATGGCGAAGCCGATCAACGTCAGCAGCAACGACCAGAACCAGCGCACCAGCGGGTTGCGTCGCCGCGCCGCGATGGCCGCGACGGTCTGCATCGCGGCCCCCTGCGGCGCCTCGTCCTGGATCGCGGGGGCGGTGGCGGGCGTGACCTTCGACGGCGCGTCGAGGTCGATGAGCACGGGCCCCTTCACAGCCGGTCCCCGATCAGGAACTCGGCGGCGCGGTCCAGCCGGATGTGCGGCGGCCCCTCGCCCGGGTCCAGCGTCAGCGTCGCGGGGGCGAAGCGCATCACCTTGTAGTCGCCGATCCCCCAGGCGTCGGCCCCGTCGCGCGCGGGCGACAGCAGATGCGACGGATCGGTGGGCAGCAGCCCGGGGTAGAAGGCGGCCTCCTTGCCGCTGTCCAGCAGGCGACCGCGCACCACGTCGAGTGGGCCGTCGCGATGATCGACGGTCTCCTCCACCGTGGTGCGCAGGGCGGCGATCGACAGCGCCTCTGTCGCGGCACCGGCGAAATCCGCGCGGTCGCGGGCATCGCGCAGCAGCGCCTTGGTCAGCGCGGTCAACTGCGGGTGCTGAGTGTGATGCAAATGGTCGGCCTTGGTGGCGGCGAACAGGATCTTCTCCACCCGGCGGCCCTGGAAGATGCGCGAGATGAAGCCGTTCTTGCCCGGGTTGAAGGCGGTCAGGATCTCGGCCATCGCCTGGCGCAGGTCATGGAGCGCGCGGGGGCCTGCGTTGATCGCCCCCAGCACGTCGACCAGAACCACCTGCCGGTCGATACGCGAGAAATGGTCACGAAAGAAGGGGCGCACGACGTGGCGCTTGTAGGCCTCGAACCGGCGGTCGAATTCCCGCGCGAGCGACCCGTGCGGGGCCGTGCCGGGCGGCAGCGGCGCAAAGGTCAGCACCGGGCTTCCGGCCAGATCGCCCGGCAGCAGGAACCGCCCGGGCGTGCAGTCCGAGAACCCCTCCGCCCGCGCGGCCTGCAGATGGTCGGTATAGGCCTGCGCCAGCTTCTGCGCATGTGGCTCGTCGAGTTTCGCGGTCGGGTCGGTTTCGGCCAGGGCCCGCAGGAACGCCGCCCCCTTGGGACGCCGCTCGGCCCGGCCCAGGGCGGCGGCGGACCAGGTGGCGAAGTCCTGCTCGAGCAGGGCAAGGTCCAGCAGCCATTCGCCGGGGTAGTCCACGATGTCGAGATGCACGGTACGCGGCCCCTGGATCCCCGCCAGCATGCCGGAAGGCTGGACCCGCAAGGACAGTCGCAATTCCGAGATATGGCGCGTGCCCTCTGGCCAGCGCGGGTCGCGGGCGGTCAGTTGCGACAGGTAATTCTCGTAATCGAACCGCGGCAGCGTATCGTCGGGCTGCGGCTGCAGATAGGCCGCCTGGATCGCCCCCGTGGCGGCCGCGCGCAGTTGCGGCATGCGGCCCCGGTTCATCAGGTTGGCCACCAGCGAGGTGATGAAGACGGTCTTGCCCGCCCGGCTGAGCCCGGTCACGCCGAGCCGGATCACCGTGTCCTGGAACGGGGCCGTCAAGGGGCGCGTCACGGCGCCCGCCACGTTGCCCACGCCACGCGCGATCTGGTCGGTGAAATCGGTCAGGCCCACGGGGGTGTCTCCTTCGGCAACCCCTGACAGATAGGGGCTGCGGGGTCGGTTGTGTAGTTGATTTCGCCGACCACCGGGCTTACCCCGCCGCCATGCCCCGATTTGCCCTGAAACTGGAATACCACGGCGCACCCTTCGCCGGTTGGCAGCGGCAGGCGGATCAACCCTCGGTGCAGGTTGCCGTCGAGGCGGCGCTCGCCCGGCTGGAACCCGGCCCCCATACCATCGCCGCCGCCGGGCGGACGGACGCGGGCGTCCACGCGACGGGTCAGGTGGCGCACTGCGACCTCGCCCGCGACTGGGATCCGTTCCGCCTGTCGGAGGCGCTGAACCATCACCTCAAGCCGCATCCGGTCGCGGTGCTGGACTGCGCGCGGGTGCCGGACGGTTGGCACGCGCGTTTCTCGGCGGTGGAACGGCGGTATCTGTTCAAGCTGATCGCCAGACGCGCGCCGCTGACGTCCCAAGCGGGCACCGCCTGGCGGGTGAACCACCCGCTCGACGCCGCGGCCATGCAGGAGGGCGCGAACCACCTGCTGGGACGGCACGATTTCACGACTTTTCGCGCGTCCCTCTGCCAGGCCGACAGCCCGGTGCGCACGCTCGACGAATTGCGGATCGAGGAACGACCGGCCCACGCGGGCCAGCTTTTCCACATCCACGTCCGCGCGCGCTCCTTCCTGCACAACCAGGTCCGCAGTTTCGTCGGCACGCTCGAACGGGTGGGCGCGGGGCACTGGCCTACGTCCCGCGTCCGCGACGCGCTGGAGGCGCGCGACCGCAGCGCCTGCGGGCCGGTCTGCCCGCCGCACGGGCTCTACCTCGCGGGCGTGGGCTATCCGGACGATCCGTTCGACGCGGAAACCTCCCTGCGCTGAACGGCAAGGTCCGGCAGTTCAAGGACCTCGTTCCGGAACGCCCTGCCTACCATACGTCAAGCAACCCGCCCCTGTCGCAGCGGACCGATGGCCCGTGCCGGATCACGTCGGCCCGAAGTTCGACCCGTAGAAGCGCAACCAGTTCTCGCCCATGATCCCGTCGATCGCAGCACGGTCGAGACCTGCCCCGACCAGCCCGTCCTGGATCCCGGTGAAATCGCGGTTGTCCCAGAACCATGTCGGCATCTTGGGAAAGGCCGGGGGACCCTCGTCGTTCCCCGCATCCTCCGCCCGCTTGGTCCATTTGCCGTTGCGCATCCAGCCCGCGACGCTGTCGGGCTGACCCTGGCACAGGGCTGAGCCCAGGCCGATCTGGCGCGCCCCGTAGCGGTCCACGAGGTCCACGACCATGCCGCAGAAACTGTCCAGCGTGCAGTCCGCTTCCCCCTTCAGATGCCGGGGGTGCAGCGACAGGCCCAGCATCCCGCCGGAGGCCATTAGCGCGTCCAGCACCGCGTCCGAGACGTTGCGCCGCGCGGGATACCAGCCCGCCGGGTTGGCGTGGGTGATCGCGATGGGACGCTGCGAATGCTCGATCGTCTCGAGCGTGGAGCGTTCGCCCGAATGGCTCATGTCGATCACCAGGCCCACGCGGTTCATCTCGCGCACCGCCTGGTGGCCGAAGCGGGTGAGGCCGGTGTCCTCCTCCTCGCGGCAGCCCGACGCCAGAAGCGACTGGTTGTCGTAGCTCAGCTGCATGAAGCGCAGGCCAAGCTGGTGCAGGATCTCGATCAGGCCGATGTCGTCGCCGATCGGCGTGGGGGTCTGGCTGCCCAGCACGATCGCGGTGCGCCCGGACGCCCGCGCCGCCCGCACATCAGAGGCGCTGGTCGCCCGCATGATCAGGTCGCCGTGGTCCTCGAAGCGGCGATTCCAGAGCGCGAGCTGGTCGATGCAGGCCTTGAAATCTTCGTGATAGGCGACGGTCACATGGACGGCATCGACGCCGCCGTCGCGCATCTGCTGGAAGATCCGCCGGGACCAGTTCGCGTATTGAAGGTTGTCGATCAACATGACGTGGGCAGATAGCCTTCCCGCGGCACACGTAAACGGCGATCGCAAACAATCGTGTGATGGCGCCTCCACACCCTGCGCCGGAAGGCCCGGCATGATGAATGCCGCGTTGGCGTTTCACCCAGAAGCCGCTATGACGTTCGGGCAACGGGCGGGATGATTAACGATGACGATCACACGGTTACTGTCGGGCGGACTGACGACGCTTCTGGCCAGCACGGCGCTTGCCCAGCAGGTCACCTTGCAGGCCCCCGGCGCGGACGAGGACCTGACCGATCTGCTGCGGGATGCCTCGCTGTCGCTCACTCTGCCCGACGACGAAACCGATCCCCAGCCGCAGGATTACGTCGCCGCCGCCCGCGCCGATTATCGCCGCCTTCTGACCGCGCTCTACGCCGCCGGCTACTACAGCGGCGTGATCTCGATCCGGGTGAACGGGATCGAGGCGGCGCAGATCGCCCCCCTCCAGGCCCCCGACCGGATCGACACCGTCGCCCTTTCGGTCGAGCCGGGGCCGCTGTTCCGCTTCGGCACCGCCCAGGTCGCCCCGATCGCGCCCGACACCGAACTGCCAGAGGGATTCGCGACCGGCGAGCCGGCCCTCGCCGACACGATCCGCGGGGCCACCGGGGCCGCCCGCACCCGCTGGCGCGAGCTGGGCTACGCCAAGGTCGAGGTCGCGGACCAGCAGATTACCGCCCTGCATGAACAGGACCGGCTGGACGCCGCGGTGCAGCTGGCGACCGGCCCGCGCCTGACCTTCGGCCCGCTGACCATCGTCGGCAACGAGGACGTGCGCACCGAGGCCATCCGCCGCATCGCGGGTCTGCCCGTGGGACAGGTCTATTCCCCGCAGGAGCTGACCGACGCCGCCAACCGCCTGCGGCAGACCGGGGCCTTCGACAGCGTCGCCCTGACCGAGGCCGAGGAGATCGCCCCCGGCGACACCCTGCCCATCACCGCGACCATCGCCGAAAGCCTGCCGCGCCGCGTAGGCTTCGGGCTGGAGCTGTCCTCGGTCGAGGGGGTGCGCGTCTCGTCCTACTGGATTCACCGCAACTTCTTTGGCGGGGCCGAGAATCTTCGCGTCGACGGTGCCGTGGGCGGCCTGGGCGGCGGCACCGGCGGCGTGGATTACGTCCTGTCGACGGCTTTGCGGATCCCCGCGATCTACGGCGCCAATACCGACGCGCTTCTATCGGCGGCCTTGTCGCGCGAGGACGAGCCCGATTACCGCGTCAGCAAGTTCGCCACCGAGGCGCTGCTGAACCGAATGATCACCGACGAGCTCGAAGTTTCGGGCGGCGTGGGCCTTCTGGTCGCCCGCGAGGAGACCGACCTGGGGACCCGCGATTACACGCTGCTGACCGCCCCCTTCGGGGCCACCTACGACCGCCGCGATTCCGAGACGAACGCCAGGAACGGCTACTACGTCGACGCGCGCGCCACGCCGTTCTTCGCGCTGGGCGACAGCTCCAGCGGGATCCGCGCCTACCTCGATGGGCGGGGCTACGCGAGCTTCGGGGCGGATGACCGGTTCACCATCGCGGCGCGCGGTCAGCTGGGCACCGTCTCCGGCCCCGGCCTGCTGGAGGCCCCGGTGGACTACCTGTTCTACAGCGGCGGCAGCAACACCGTGCGCGGGCAGGAATACAAGTCGCTCGGCATTCCCATCACCAACGGGGACGAGACCTTCATGTCCGGCGGCAAGTCCTACGCGGGCGCCCAGATCGAGGCGCGCGTCGGCATCACCGATGCGATCAGCGCCGTCGCCTTCTACGACTACGGTTACGTGGGCGCCACCAGTACGCCGTTGACGGATGGGGACGACCAATCCGGCGTGGGCCTTGGCGTGCGCTACGACACCGGGATCGGGCCGATCCGGCTGGATGTCGGCACGCCGGCCGACGGTGACGATCAGTTCGGCGCCGTCGAAGTGTACATCGGGATCGGACAAGCGTTTTGAAAAAGTTTCTGTTTGCCGCGGCGCTGGCCGCCCTGCCCCTTGTCGGCCTGCCCCTTGCCACCCAGGCCCAGGATGACGACGGCGAAGGCTACCTGACCCGCCTGATCCAGGACAACCTGTCGGGCGACGACCGGATCGTGGACATCACCGGCTTCCAGGGCGCGCTGTCGTCGCGCGCGACGGTCCAGTCGATCACCGTGGCCGACAGCGACGGCGTCTGGCTGACGCTGGACGACGTGGTCCTGGACTGGAACCGCAGCGCGCTTCTGCGCGGGCGCATCGACGTGGAGGAACTTTCCGCAGAACGCGTTCGCCTCGACCGGATGCCCAACACCTCCGGCGAGACGGACCTGCCAGAGGCCGAAGCGCAGCCCTTCAGCCTGCCGGAACTGCCCGTCGGCATCGAGCTGGGACAACTCGACATCCAACGCATCGAACTGGGCGAGCCCATCGTCGGCGAACCGCTGGCGCTGTCGCTCACCGGATCGGCCTCTCTCGCGGGGGGTGAAGGGACGACCAACATCGAGGCGCGGCGGATCGACGGCAAGACCGGCCTTTTCGCCATCGAAGGCGCCTACGACAACGAAAGCCGGGTGCTGGGCCTGAACCTTGCCATCGAGGAAGGCGAAGACGGGCTGATCGCGCGCCTGGCGAACATTCCCGACCGCCCCTCCCTCAGCCTGACGGTACAGGGCGAGGCGCCGCTGAGCGAATTCGAGGCCACCCTGGCGCTCGCGACCTCTGGCGAGGACCGCATCGCGGGCAATTTCGCGCTGAACCAGACGGACGGGCAGACCGGCTACGCGCTGGACATCGGCGGTGACCTGACCCCGCTGCTGGCCGATCAATACGACGGTTTCTTCGGCTCCGACGTCTCTCTCGTGGCGACCGGCGCGCGTGGCGACGACGGCGCCTTCGTGCTCTCCGACCTGGATTTGAGCGCCGACCGGCTGAACCTCGCGGGCGAAATCCGCGTCGACGCCGGCGGCTGGGCCGAGCTCATCGACCTGACCGGCACGATCGAGGACGTCAGCGGAGAGCCGGTGCTGCTGCCCATCGGCGGCGCGCCGACCTACGTCGACCGGGTCGACCTGTCGGTGCAGTTCGACGACACGACGGGCGACGACTGGACCGCGGATTTCGACATCCTGGGCTTCGACCGGCCCGGCCTCGGCATCGCCGAGATCACCCTGACCGGCGGCGGCACGATCCGCGAGGATACCGAGACCGACCCGGGGCTCTTCACCGCTGACCTGGGCTATGCCGCGACGGGCCTGCAACTCGACGACGCCGGTGCGGCGGAAGCCTTCGGTGACAGCCTCGACGGGCAGATCGTCGTGCGCCGCGTGCCCGGCACGCCGACAGAGATCCCGACCCTGACCCTCATGGGCCCGGGCATCGAGCTTGACGCAGAAGCGCAGGTCGACACCGCCGGCGAGGGGGTCGTCATCACCACGCAACTGGACTTCGACGCCGATGCGATCGGGCGGTTCTCCACACTGGCGGGCCGGGACCTCAACGGTGCGGCGGAGGCCACGGTGAACGCCACGATCCAGCCGCTCGACGGCATGTTCGACATCGAGATCGACGCGCAGACCCAGGACCTTGCCGTGGATATCGAAGAGCTGGACCCCGTGCTGGCCGGCACCGGAACGGTGGCGATCACGGCGGTGCGCGACACCGAAGGCACCCGCGTGCCCAACCTGCGGATCGAGACGCCGGAGGCGCTGGTCACCGCCCGCGCGAACCTCACGAGCGCGATCAGCACCGGCAATTTCAACATCTCGGTCGAGAACGTGGGCCTCATCGTCGAAGGCCTCGACGGCCCCGCGCAGATCGTGGGCGAAGCCGACCGGGACGAGGCTGGGCTGGTCAACTTCGACATCACCGGCACCGCGCCGCAGACCGAATTCGCCGCCACCGGCACCGCGGCGCCAATGGACGACACGCAGCGCATCACCGCGACGCTGACCGCCACCGCGGGCGATCTGTCGGCCTTCAGCGAGATCGTGGAGCGTGACCTGGGCGGATCCATCGACCTGACCGTGCAAGGCTCGGCCCTTGCCGACGCGACCGAGGCGGACGTGACCCTCGAGGCCACGATGGAAGATCTGCAGACCGGCGTCGAACAACTCGACCCGCTGCTTGTGGGACCGGGATCGCTGTCGGGGCGCTTCGGCGTGACGGACGGCACCATCTACTCGGTCGAGGGGCTGGACCTGAACACACCGCAACTTACCGTCACAGGAGACGCCAGCGGCGGTCTGGAAGGACCGGCGAATGCGGACCTCGACCTGCGCGTGGCCGACGTGGCCCTGGTGGTGGACGGGCTTTCGGGTCCGCTCACCGCACAGGTCGACGCGCAGCGCAACGCGGATGAAACCGCCGATATCGTGCTCACCGCGACGGGTCCCGGCGTCGATATCGACGCGGATGTGACCGTGGACACGCCAACGAACGGCTACGGGATCGCGGGACGGATCTCGGCCCAGGTGCCGGATCTGGCGCCCTACGCGGCCCTGGGCGGGCAGGAGCAGATCGCGGGCGGGGTCGACCTGACGCTCGACGGCAGCTTGCAGCCCGACCTCAGCCTCTTCGACGTGACGCTGGATGGCACGTTGCAGGACCTGCAGACGGGGGTCGCGCAGCTCGATCCGCTGCTGCAGGGGCCCGGGCGCCTCTCGGGCAGCGTCGCACGGACCGCGGAGGATCGCTTCAGCGTCACCGGGCTTGACCTGGCAACGCCGCAACTGACCGTCACCGGCGATGCCAGCGGCGGGTTGACCGGGGAAGCCGAGGCCGACCTCGATCTGCGGATCGCGGACGTGGGCCTCGTGGTCGACGGGCTGACCGGTCCGCTGACGGCGCAGGTGGACCTCGATCGGGAAGCGGACGAGGTCGCGGACGTCGTGCTGCGGGCCAACGGTCCCGGCGTGGACATCGTGGCCGACGTGACGGTGGCCGCCCCGGCGGATGGGTATGCCATCGCAGGCGAAATCTCGGCCGAGGTGCCGGATCTCGCACCCTATGCGGCCCTCGCGGGCCAGGACCAGATCGCCGGCGGTGTCGATATCGACCTCGTGGGCACGCTGGAGCCGGACCTGAGCCTCTTCGACGTGACCGTCGACGGGACCACCGACGGCCTGCAGGTGGGGATCGCCCAGGTCGATACGCTGATCGCGGGACAGGGCCGGATCGAGGGCAGCATCGCCCGCGACGGCCCGGACAGTTTCGCGGTGAGCGACCTGTCGCTGGTCACGCCGCAACTGACCGTCGAAGGCAGCGCCTCGGGCGGGATGACGGGGCCGCTTTCGGCGGATATCGATGCGATCCTGAAGGACGCGGGCGCGCTGGCGACCGGGCTGAACGGCGCGCTGACGCTGGACCTGCAGGCCAGCCGCGATGCGACCGGCACCGCGCAGATCGACCTGACCGCGCAAGGGTCGGGCACCGACGTGACGGTCGACGCCCAGGTCGCCCCGCAGGAGGACGACTACCGCGTGACGGCGGATCTGGATGCCTCTGTCGCGAACCTGTCGCAGTTCTCGCAACTGGCGGGCCTGCCGATCTCCGGTGCGCTCGACGTGACGGCGCAGGGGACCGTGATGCCGGACTTCAGCCTGCTGGACGTGCAGGCGCGCGCGCAGACGCAAGGGTTGGCCATCGGCAACCCGCAGGTGGACCAGCTTCTGGCGGGCACCGGCACCGTGCAGATCGACGCCCGCAAGGACGGGAACGACATCACGGTGCGGTCCTTCGACGTCAACTTCCCGCAGGTCTCGGCCTCGGGGTCGCTCGATGCGGGCACGCAAGGATCGGCCTCCGGCACCGTGCAGGCGCGCCTGGCGGACGTGGGCCTGTTCACCGACGTGCTGAGCGGACCGGTGACGGCGCAAGGACAGATCGGCCGGGCGGCGACCGGGGCGATCACGCTCGACATCGACGCCACGGGACCGGGCGGCATCACCGCAAGCGCCGCGGGTACCGTGCAGCCGGGGGGCGATCTGGACATCGACGCCGACGGCCAGGTGCCGCTGGGGCTGGCCAACACCTTCATCGATCCGCAGCGGCTGGACGGTCTGGCGCGCTTCGATTTGTCGGTCAACGGCCCCCCTGCCCTGACCTCGATCACGGGCCAGGTGACCACGGCCGGCGCACGGCTCGCGGTGCCCGCGATTTCCGAGGCGCTGGAGAACATCAACGCCACCATCCGGCTGAACGGGTCCGAGGCACAGGTCGATGCGACCGCGACCGTCCAGAGCGGCGGTGACGTGCAGCTTGGCGGACCGATCGCGCTGACGGGCGGATACGATGCGGCCCTCGACCTTGCCTTCCAGCGGGTCGTGGCGCGCGACCCGGAGCTCTACGAGGCGATCCTCTTCGGAAATATCGCGGTCGACGGGGCGTTGACGGGCGGCGCGCTGATCTCGGGCGAGGTGACGGTGGCGGAGGCCAACGTGCAGGTCCCCTCCTCCGGCGTGGGTTCGCTGGGCGAATTGCCCGAGGTGACCCACCTGAACGCCAGCGCCCCGGTGCGCCTTACCCTGGACCGCGCGGACGTGGCGCTGGACGGCGGGGCCGCCTCGGAGGCGGGCGACGGCGGCGGCGGGCCGGTCTATCCGCTGGATCTGACGGTGCGCGCGCCGAACCAGATCTTCATCCGGGGCCGCGGTCTCGACGCGGAACTGGGTGGAGAGTTGAGCCTGGGCGGCACCACCGCCAACATCGTGCCCGTGGGCCAGTTCGACCTGGTCCGGGGTCGGGTCGACATCCTGCAGCAGCGGTTCGAACTGACCGAAGGCTCGGCCACCCTGCAAGGCGACTTCGTCCCCTACCTGCGGCTTGTCGCAGCCACCGAGACGGACACCGGAACCGTGGTACGCATCGTCGTCGAAGGCCCCGCCAATTCGCCGGAGGTCAGCTTCGAATCGACGCCGCAACTGCCGCAGGACGAGGTGCTGGCGCAGCTCATCTTCGGCCGCGACCTGTCGGAAATCTCTCCGTTCCAGGCGGTACAGCTGGCCGCCGCCGTGGGGCAGCTGGCCGGTCGCGGGGGCGGTGGGCTCATCGACGGGTTCCGCCAGAACCTCGGGCTCGACGATTTCGACGTGACCACGGACGACGAGGGCAATGCCGCCCTGCGCGCGGGCAAGTACCTGTCGGACAACCTCTATACCGACGTGACGCTGGGCTCGGACGGGTCGACGGAGATCAACCTGAACCTCGACATCACCGACGAGATCACCGCCAAGGGCACCGCCGGGGCGGATGGCGAGACCAGCATCGGGATCTTCTTCGAGCGGGATTACTGAGCGGCCACGCGCCGCGCCCATGAAAGGCTTGGAGGGGGGCTGTCTGCCCCCCGCCGGGGCAGGGCCCCGGCCCCCCCGAGGATATTTCCGGAACAGAGATGGACGTGGCCGTCAGGCCGCGGCGCTCAGGCGCTGGCGGCGAGCAGGTCCTCGGCCTCGTGGTAGGGGCAGGCGACGCGATGGCCGGGCGCCGTCTGGATCATCGGGGGCACCGCTTCCGCGCAGGACGGCCGCGCCTTGGGGCAGCGGGTGCGGAAGACGCAGCCCGACGGCGGCGAGATCGGCGAAGGCAGTTCCCCGTCCAGGGTGGCGCGGGGGCGCTTGCGTTCGAGCTCGGGGTCGGGAATCGGCACGGAGGCGATGAGCGCCTGGGTATAGGGATGCTCCGGCCGGGTGGTGATGACCTCGGCGCTGGCGGTCTCCATCTGGCGGCCGAGGTACATGACCACGATCCGGTCGGAGATATGCTTCACCACCGACAGATCGTGCGCGATGAAGATCATCGACAGCCCCATGTCGCGCTGCAGCTCGCGCAGCAGGTTCACCACTTGCGCTTGCACCGAGACGTCGAGCGCCGAGACGGGTTCGTCGCAGATCAGGAGTTTCGGGCGCAGGATCAGCGCGCGCGCGATGCCGATGCGCTGGCACTGGCCGCCGGAGAATTCGTGCGGATAGCGGTTGATCAGGTTGGGCAGCAGGCCCACGCGCTTCATCATCTCCTGCACGCGGGCCTTGCGGTCGGCGCGGCCGAGCCCGGGTTCGTGGGTGACGAGCGGTTCGGCGATGATCTCCCCCACCGTCATGCGGGGGTTCAGGGCGGCGAGCGGATCCTGGAAGATCATCTGCACGTCGCGGCGATGGATCCGGCGCTGGCGCGGGGTCATGTCGGCGAGGTTCGCCCCCTCGAAGTTGATCTGACCCGAGGTCGACGGCACCGTGCCGACGATGGCGCGCGCAAGCGTCGACTTGCCGGAGCCGCTTTCGCCCACCACGCCCAGGCATTCGCCCGGCTTCAGGTCGAAGGACATCTCGCTCACCGCGTGCAGGGTCAGGGACTTCGTCCAGGGCCAGGCACCGCGGGGCCGGATGTCGAAGGTCACGGACAGATCGCGCAGGGACAGGATCGGGTCGGTCATGCGGTCACCTCTTCGCGGGATACGTGGCAGGCGCGGCGGCGGTTGCCGTCGAAGGTCCGCAGCTCTGGCGGGATGTTCGGGCAGACGTTGCGCACGTAGTCGCACCGGGCGGAGAACGGGCAGCCCTGCGGCAGGCGCGACATGTCTGGCGGCTCTCCGGCGATGGTGAGCAGTTCGTCGTCGGTCCGGTCGAGGCGCGGCACCGCCCGCAGCAGGCCGCGGGTATAGGGGTGCGTGGGATCGGCGAAGGTGGGGTCGGTCGGCCCGTCCTCCATGATCTGGCCACCGTAAAGCACCAGCGTGCGGTCGCAGAAGCCCGCCACCACGCCCAAATCGTGGGTGATGAGGATGATCGCGGTGCCGAAGTCGTCGCGGATGTCGGCCAGAAGCTGCATGATCTGCGCCTGCACGGTCACGTCGAGCGCGGTCGTCGGCTCGTCCGCGATCAGCAGGCGCGGACGGCACAGAAGCGACATGGCGATCATGATCCGCTGGCGCATGCCCCCCGAAAACTCGTGCGGGTAGGACCGGATCCGGTTCGCGGCGTCCGGGATCTTGACCGCGTCGAGCATCCGGATGCTGTCGCGCAGTGCGTCCTTCTTGGACATGCCCTTGTGCAGGGTCAGCACCTCGGCCATCTGGTCGCTGATCCGGATATAGGGATTGAGCGAGGTCATCGGGTCCTGGAAGATCATCCCGATCTGGTCGGAGCGCACCTTGTTGAGCTGGCGCGGTGACAGCTTCAGCAGATCGGTGCCGTCGAAGTTCACCTGCCCCGAGGCTTTCCCGTTGCGCGCGAGCAGGCCCATCATGGCGAAGGCGGTCTGGCTCTTGCCCGATCCGCTTTCGCCGACGATGGCCAGGGTCTCGCGCTGGTCGAGCTGGAAGGAGACGCCGTTGACGGCGTTCACTTCTCCGTCGGGGGTGTCGAAGGTGACGCGCAGGTTGTCGATATTCAGTAGCATCAGGGGTCTTTCGAAGTCCGGGGGCTTACCGATCCTTGGGATCGAGCGCATCGCGCAGGCCGTCGCCCACGAAGAAGAATGCGAAGATCGTCAGCACGAAGAAGATCAGGGGAAAGTAGAGCTGCCAGAGCACGCCGTAGGCCATGTTCGACGCCCCTTCCGAGATCAACGCGCCCAGCGAGGTGTTGGGTTCCTGCACGCCCAGGCCGAGGAAGCTGATGAAGCTTTCGAAGATGATCATGTTGGGCACGAGCAGCGTCGCGTAGACGATCACGATGCCCAGCAGGTTCGGCACGATGTGCTTGAGGATGATCTTGAAGGGCGCGACGCCGGTGGCGTGGGCCACTTCGACGAACTCCTTGTTCTTGATCGTCAGCGTCTGGCCGCGCGCGATCCGTGCCATGTCCAGCCAGGAGATCAGGCCGATGCCCAGGAACAGCATGAAGATCGACCGACCGAAGATGACCAGCATCAGGATCAGCACGAACATGAAGGGGATCGACATCAGCACGTCGACGATCCGCATCATGATGTCGTCCGTCCGCCCGCCCGCGTAGCCCGCGATGGCACCGTAGAGCGTGCCGACGATGACCGCGACCAGCGCGCCGATGATCCCCACCATCAGCGAGATCTGCGTGCCCTGCACCACGCGGGCGAAGAGGTCGCGGCCGCTGGCGTCGGTGCCGAAGTAATGCCCCGTCTCGATCGAGGGGACACCCTGGCGCATGTTCGCCCCGATCAGGGTGAAGTCGATGGTGTCGCGCTCGTATTGGGCGATGAACTGGCCGAACAGGGCGAAGGCCGCCACGACGAACAGCAGGAAAAGTCCCGCCATCGCGGCCTTGTTGCGCACGAAACGCGTCCGAGCGTCGGCCCAGAGCGAACGGCCCTGCACCTCGGCCAGGTGACCGACCTCGATCAGGCGTTCCGCGTCGGAGGAATAGGCAGGCATGAGAGCTCCTTCAGTACCGGATCTTGGGGTCGATCCAGGCGTAGATCACGTCGACGGCAAGGTTGAACAGGATCGTCAGCGCGCCCACCAGGATGGTGATGCCCATGATGACGGAATAATCGCGGTTGAACGCGGAGTTCACGAAATAGACCCCGATCCCGCCGGTGGAAAAGAAGATGTCGATGATGACCGACCCGGTAATCATCCCCACGAAGGCCGGCCCGAGGTAGCTGATGACCGGCAGCATCGCGGGTTTCAGCGCATGCTTGCGGATCACGCGGCCCCCCGGCAGGCCCTTGGCGCGGGCGGTGCGGATGAAGTTGGAATTCAGGACCTCCAGCATCGAGGAGCGGGTGATCCGGGCGATCGAGGCCATGTAGGACGTGGAGAGCGCGATCACCGGCATGATCAGGTATTGCCACTGCCCGCCGTTCCAGCCGCCGCCCGGCAGCCAGCCCAGCCAAAGGGTGAAGATCAGCAGAAGGATGGGCGCCATCACGAAGTTCGGCAGCACCTGCGCACCGATGCTGACCCCGACGGCCAGGTAGTCGAGCCAGGAGTTCTGGCGGATCGCCGCCGCCACGCCAAGCGAGACACCGACCACCACGGCCAACACGAAGGACCAGAAGCCGTAGGTCAGCGTGACCGGGAAACCTTGGGCGATGACGTCGTTGACGGTGCGGTCCTCGTACTGGAACGAGGGGCCGAAATCGAAATGGAAGACCACGTTGGTCACGTAGTCGACGATCTGCTTCCAGAAGGGCTGGTCGAGACCGTATTTCGCCTCGATGTTCGCCAGCACCTGCGGCGGAAGGGGGCGGTCCGAATTGAACGGGCCGCCGGGGGCCGCGTACATCAGCACGAAGGACAGCACCACCAGGATCAGCAGCGTCGGCACTGCGATCGCGAGGCGCTTGAGAATGAAGCTCAGCATGTCAGGGGCATCCCGGTGCGGGTCATGTCGTAACGCATGTCGTTAAAAAGAGCGTGCGCCGCGCCCCCGGCAAGGGACGCGGCGCACGAGGGATTGCGAATTTACTCGCTTTCGATCTTGTAGAGGTCCTTCGAGTACCAGTTCTGCTCGAAGTTGTTGACCGGCCAGTTCTCGATCTGGTCGCTCAGCATGTCGACCGCCGCGTAGTGGTAGATCGGGATGATCGGCATCTCTTCGGCGATGATCTGCTCGACCTGCGTGTACTGCTCGTTGGGGGTCTCGGAGGTCTTGGCATCGGCCAAGAGCTGATCGACTTCCTCGTTCACGTACTTGGAGTCGTTGTAGCCCGATCCCGACTGCATGAGGTCGAGGAAGGTCGAGGCCTCGTTGTAGTCGGCACACCAGCCGCCGCGGGCCACGTCGAAGTCGCCCGAACCGCGCGCGTCCAGGAAGGTCTGCCATTCCTGGTTGGACAGGGTGGTTTCGACGCCCAGCGTCTGCTTCCACATCTGGCTGACCGCGATGGCCACGGACTTGTGCGATTCGTTGGTGTTGTAGACGAGGTCGATGGTCAGCGGGTTGTCGGACCCGTAACCGGCCTCCTCCAGAAGCTCGACGGCGCGCGCGTTGCGCTCTTCCTGGGTCATCGAAGCGGCGGCGATCTCCGGCTCCTCGAAGCCCGCGGTCGCCCAGTGGGAGAAGTAGTAGGCAGGCTTCTGACCACCGGCCAGGACGGCGTCGACGATGATATCGCGATCGACGGCCAGCGACAGCGCGTTGCGCACGCGCTCGTCCTTGAGCTCTTCCGGGCCGTTCTCGCGCAGGTTGAACATGTAGTAGTAGGAGCAGGCTTCCGGCACGCTGATCGCCTGCTCGGGGTATTCCTCGCTCAGGCGCGGGAACTGGCCTGCGGGCACGTCGGTCCGGTCCAGCTCGCCGGCAAGGTAGCGCGTCAGGGCCACGTTCTCGTCGGGGACGACCAGCTTCACGACGCGTTCGATCGTGGTGTTCTCGTTGTCCCAGTACATCTCGTTGCGCTCGCGGACGGTGCGCTCGCCGGGAACCAGTTCGGTCAGCACGTAGGCGCCGTTGGACACCATGTTGCCGGGCTGCGTCCAGGCGTCGCCGAATTCCTCGACGTTGGACTGCAGCACGGGGAAAGTCGTGCCATGCGTCAGCATCTGCGGGAAGTAGGGCAGCGGCGTGGAAAGCTTCACTTCCAGCGTCGTGTCGTCGATGGCGGTGACGCCCAGCGCGTCAGGCTCCATCTCGCCCGCGATCACGGCAGAGGCGTTCTCGATGCTCATCAGCTCGATGAACCACGAGTAGGGGCTGGCAAGCTCGGGCGAGGCGGCGCGCTTCCAGGCGTAGACGAAATCACCGGCGGTCACCGGCTCGCCGTTCGACCACATCGCGTCTTCGCGCAGGTTGAACGTGTAGGTCAGACCGTCGTCGGACACGGTGTGATCCAGTGCCACGCCCGGCACGAGGTTGCCGTCGGCGTCCTGGTTGTAGAGCCCTTCGAACAGGTCGCGGACCACGTCGGACCCGTCGACGTCCTCGACCTTGCCCGGATCGATGGAGGGGCTCTCGTCGCCCACGCGGTAGGTGAAGGTCTGGTCCGCGGCGAGGTTGGCGTCGGCGGGCACCTCGCTCTGGGCGATCGCGGTGGTTCCGCTCAGCACCATGAGGGCCGCGGTGGAAGCCATGAGATGGCGTCTGGTGAAAGTCATGAGGGGTCTCCCTTTCGACGGGCTGTTGATCGCCCTGTCCTATGCAGATACGCGCAGCGATGTCGCTGCCGATGGGCCATTCTTTGACCAATAAGTCGGATTTGCAAGCAACCTCTGGGGGAGTCCCGACGTAACCTGCGCATTTCCGCAGGTGTGCACGAATGTTTTGCCACAGTGGCAACGCTTGAAACTTGAGCGCTTTCAGCACACCTCGTGGCGAAAGCAAAGACTTGACCTGTTCGAAAGATCTGCCTGCCATGACCGACGTTGCGCTGGAAACCCGCACTGCCTTGCCCGATGCCTTGCGTGTCCTGCTGGCCGAATACCCGCGCGAGGGGTGGACGGTGGACCCGGGATTCGACGAGCTGATCAAGTTCTGGCTGGATCGCCACCTGATGTTCCGCCGCCTGATGGAACGGATGGAAACCGGGACAGAGGCGCTGATCGACCGCAAGGTCGACGAACGTGCCTTCGCGCAGGAACTGTCGCGGTACGGTGGCATGTTCGTGAACGGCCTGCACGAGCATCACATGATCGAGGACGCCCACTACTTCCCCCGGCTGGTGAAGAAGGATGCCCGGATCGAGCGGGCCTTCGATATCCTGGATGCCGATCACAAGGCGCTGGACGGCCACCTCAACGCCTTCGCAGAAGGGGCCAATGCCACGCTGCGCCAGGTGGGCGATCGCGACCTGCTGCAGGACGAGGCCGGACGTTTCCAGGGCAACCTGTCCACCATGGCCCGGTTCCTGGACCGTCACCTGACCGACGAGGAAGAGATCATCGTTCCCGTCATCCTCAAGTTCGGCAGCTCCGAACTGCGCTAGGCCGCGCCCCTGAAGACGAAGAAGACCGGCGCCGCAACCACGACGCCGGTCTTCTCTATCCAGGGAACGGTGACCACACCGGCCCGGCTCGCCCGTATCCTCAGCCCTTGTTCATCCGGTTCTCGATCAGGTCGTCCACGACCTCCGGCTCCGCCAGCGTCGAGGTATCGCCCAGCGTGCCGTAATCGTCCTCGGCGATCTTGCGCAGGATCCGGCGCATGATCTTGCCGGACCGGGTCTTCGGCAGGCCCGGTGCGAACTGGATCAGGTCGGGCTTGGCGATCGGTCCGATCTCCATTCTGACCCAGTCCGACAGGTCCTGCCGCAGCGCGTCAGACGGCTCCTGCCCCGCCATGAGCGAGACGTAGGCATAGATCCCCTGCCCCTTGATGTCGTGCGGATAGCCCACCACGGCCGCCTCGTTGACGGCCTTGTGGGCGACGAGCGCGCTTTCCACCTCGGCGGTGCCCATCCGGTGGCCCGAGACGTTGATGACGTCGTCGACGCGCCCGGTGATCCAGTAGTAGCCATCTGCATCGCGACGGCACCCGTCGCCCGAGAAGTAGTGATTCTTGTACTGGCTGAAATAGGTCTGCTCGAACCGCTCGTGATCGCCCCAGATCGTGCGCATCTGCCCCGGCCAGCTGTCCGTGATACACAGCACGCCTTCGGCTTCGGTCTCGGCGATTTCCTGCCCGGATTCGGGCTCCAGGACCACGGGCTTCACGCCGAAGAACGGCAGCGTGGCCGATCCGGGCTTGGTGTCCGTCGCACCCGGAAGCGGTGTCAGTAGATGCCCGCCCGTCTCGGTCTGCCACCAGGTGTCGACGATCGGCACGCGGCCCTTGCCGACGACCTCGTGATACCAGGTCCAGGCCTCGGGGTTGATCGGCTCGCCCACGGTGCCCAGAACCTTGAGCGCGCTCAGATCGTATTTTTCGACGTATTCGTCGCCCTTGCCCATCAGCGCCCGGATCGCGGTGGGCGCGGTGTAGAACTGGTTGACCTTGTGCTCCTCGCAGACCTGCCAGAAGCGGCCCGCGTCCGGGTAGGTCGGCACGCCCTCGAACATGACCGTCGTCGCCCCGTTGGCGAGCGGTCCGTAGACGATGTAGCTGTGACCGGTGACCCAGCCCACGTCGGCGGTGCACCAGAACACGTCCCCGTCCTTGTAATCGAAGGTGTACGCGTGCGTCATCGACGCATAGACGAGGTAGCCGCCGGTGGTGTGAACGACACCCTTCGGCTGCCCGGTGGACCCCGAGGTATAGAGGATGAACAGCGGGTCCTCGGCGTTCATCGCCTCCGGTTCGCAGTCGTTGCCGACCCGGTCCTCGGCTTCGTGCAGCCAGTGATCCCGGCCATCCTTCATGGTGATCTCGCCGCCCGAGCGCTTCACGACCAGCATCTTCGCGTCGACCTCGATCTTCTCGAAGGCGCGGTCTGCGTTGATCTTGAGCGGGGTGTTCTTGCCCCCGCGGGGGGCCTCGTCGGCGGTGATGACGACCTTAGCCTCGGACCCGTTGACGCGGGCGGCCAGCGCATCGGGCGAGAACCCCGCGAAGACGACCGAGTGAATGGCCCCGATCCGCGCGCAGGCCAGCATGGCGTAGGCCGCCTGCGGGATCATCGGCAGGTAGATGACCACGCGGTCGCCCTTGCCCACGCCAAGGTCCTTGAGCACGTTGGCGAACTTGCACACATGGGCGTGCAATTGCTGGTAGGTGATATGCTGGGCCTCCGCGTCGGGATCGTCCGGTTCCCAGATGATGGCGGTCTGCTCGCCCCGCTCGGCCAGGTGGCGGTCGATGCAATTGGCCGCGACGTTCAGCGTGCCGTCCTCGAACCACCTGATGTCGATGTTCCCCGGCGCGAAACTGGTGTTCTTGACCGTCGTGTAAGGCGTGATCCAATCGAGCCGCTTGCCGTGCTCCCCCCAGAACGCCGCCGGATCGTCGACCGAGGCGGCATACATCTTCTCGTAGGTGGCCTTGTCGGCATGGGCGGCGGCGGCCACATCTGCGGCGGGCGGATAGGTTTTCGTGCTCTCGGTCATGGGATCCTCCTCCATCACTTCGTGTCCGGGTCTGCGACCCGCGCCACCCCGGGGCGGCCCTCCTTGCGCAAGATGACGCGAGGGACGACATTTCCAAGCACGACCGTCACCGCTGGGCGGCGCACTGTCAATCCGAACACAAGGGGCGATGCAGTTGGGTAAAATCCTTGACTCGGACCCGTCCCGCACGGTGTTGCTGGTGCTGGGCGCCGCGGTCTGGTCCGATGGGCCGTCGCCCGCGCTGCGACGACGCTGCCGCGCAGCCTCCGATGCCTATCACGCGGGCGTCGCCTCCCACGTGATCGCCAGCGGCGGCCTGGGCCGCCACCCGCCGACCGAGGCGAAGGCGATCCGCGACCTGCTCTGCGACGACGGAGTGCCTGCCGCCGCCATCGACATCGAAGACCGGTCCACGACCACGCTCGAGAACATCGTCTTCAGCCTGCCGATCCTGCACCGGGTCGGCGCGCGCCGCGTGATCCTTGTCACCGACCTGACCCACGGCCCCCGCGCCTTGATGACGGCCCGTGCCTTCGGGCTGAGCGCGTCGCTGCGCAGCCCGCCGCTCAAGGGCGCGCGCAAACGCACCCTGGCTTACCAGGTCGGCCGCGAGCTCCTTGCCCTGCCTGCCTACGCCCTGCGGCTCAGACGGCTCGGGCGCGATTAACCGCTTCTTTACCCTTCTCGCGGTTCATGGTCCGCGAGGGGGTTCGCATGAAATCCATATCGCTCGCCATCCTGCTCATCTTGGCGGCCACGATGCTGCGGGCCGGGGCCTGGCCGCGGGAAGAGGGCGATCTCTTCATTGCGGCCGGCGGGAACTTCCTTCTGTCCGAAGGCGCCCGGCTTCCCGTCCATTACGACCCGACGCTCTACGCGGAATACGGGTTCAGCCCCAGGCTCACGCTCGGCACCGATCTTCACACCGCCGACGCGGGCCGGATCTTCTCCACCTTCGTCTTCGCCATGACCCCCTTTGGCGATCCGGAGGCCGATCTGCGCCGAATGGCGGGTTTTGGACTCGGCTACCGTCAGAACAACGACGGCACCGAAGAGGCGTTGATACGCCCCGCCCTGTCCCTCGGCCAATCGACCGGATCGGGATGGCTGGCCTTCGACGGGACCGTGACCTACGGCACGGAAGTTCGGACCTGGCGCCCCAAGGCGGATTTCACTTGGGGGCATAACTGGACCGACCGGATCACGACCACGTTCCAGATCCAGACCGGGACGGGCTTCACCGGCGATCACTACGCCAAGATCAGCCCGACCGTCATCTGGACCGTGAACGACCGGGTCAAATTGAACCTCGGCGCCGTCCAGGCGCTGACGGGGGACCGGGGGAGCGCGCTCAAGTTCGAGACATGGTTGAACTTCTGACCCCCGGCCCCGGTGTCACGTCGGGTTGTCGATCCGCACGGTATAGCGCACCGCGCCCCGCACGGGCCGGGTGAAGTTGAACCGCACCGACCGTCCGGAACTGCCGAAGGAGGTTTCGACCCAGGGTGTCTCGCTCACCTCCGCGCCGGACCCGGTCCGTACCGCCTGCACCATCGCGAAGCCGTCCACCGTTCGCGCCCGCCCCAGGAACGGAAGCATCGGTGCGGTATTCGACACCCAACTTGACGAAGCTGACCCTTGGGTATGGATCAGCGACGCGGGATTGTAGCACGGCTCCTCCACGCCGTTGAACGCATTGCCCGAAATCTCGATCAAGCGCATCCGCGAGTAATCCAGATCGGCGAAACTCGTGTCGACGTCTTCGATCCGGTCGATGGTCCCGTTGATCGTGCGAAACACGTTCCCGGTCATCGAGAACCCCTGGATGAAATGCCCCGGCCCGTAAGGCTTGACCCGGACGAACACGAAACTCGACCCCGACGCGATCGAGATGAAATGATTGCCCGTGACCGTCAGCCCACCGAAGGAGAACTGGTTGGCGAAACGCGGCTCCGATTCGTACTCGTTGGTCCACTCGATCCAGCCGTTGTCGATGTAGTTGCCCGTTACCACCGACCGGCAGTTGGGCGTGGCGAAGATGAGCCCCGCGACCCGGACCCCGTCGCGAATGCCGTCGCCGTTGAACCAATGATTGCCGACGATGGTCCCGCCGCCGCCGCCGATCACGCCGAAATGCTTGAACAGCGCGCAGCGGTTGTCCCGGATCTTCACGTCCTCCGCGTTGGAGTTGAAGCCGATGGTGGTGCGGTCCTGCACCCTCAGGTTCTGCTCGTTCGAGGCGAAATTGCAGCGGTCGATCATCATCCCCTGGCAACCGCGCCCGTGAGAGGTGATCCCGCGATCCTTGGGCCTGGTGATGAAGCAGTCACGCACGTGGAAGATGAGGCCCGCCGGCGCCAGAAGGATCCCGCTCGCCTTGCCCGCGCACTGGAACTCGATATCGTCCAGCACGAACTGCTTGAGATCGTCGTAGCCCGAGAAATCGAGCAGATACTTGAACCGGGTGAACCCGAATGTCTGCCGCCCCGCGGCATCGTAGAGCGGCTGGCTCAGGTCCAGCGTCCGGTTGCCCACGTTCCGCGCGGTCACGTAAACCTCGCGGCCGACGCCCGAACCGGTCACCAGCGATCCCACGGGAATGTTGGCCACGTTGTCGACGTTGGTCAGCCGCTGGTCGTCCGTTAGGGAATAGTTCGCCCCCGAGGTCACGCTCGTCGTGTCCCAGTTGGTGTTGTTCGCGGGCTGGAACTGGCCATTGCGCACCACGCGCCGGGTCGCGTAGATCGTGCGCCCCGGATCGCAGGCCTGCATGTCCAGCGGTTCGGTCAGCGTCACGCGGATCCCGCACATGTCGAGCGATTCGTGATCCGAGAAGTTCAGCAGCGCCTGATAGGCTTTGCGAAAGGCCTGCTCCTCGTCCCCGAAGGCCTCCATATAAAGCCGCAGGTCGAATCCGTTCTCGAGGATCAGCCGCTTGTCGTCGGGCTGCGTCACCCGGCCCTCGAACCGGATCTTGGATTTGATCGAGACATCCTGCGCAAGACGGAACGTGCCGTCGGGAACCAGGATCTCGCGCCCGTCGGCCGCGGCATCCGCCGCCTCGAAGGCCGCGGAATCGTCCGTAGTGCCGTCCCCCCTGGCCCCGTAATCGACCACGTCGACCATCGAGATCAGCTCCCGCAGGAAGACGAGCGTGTAATCCTCGATCACGATATCATCGACGCGGACCAGCCCGCCCGATGGCCCGACAAGATCGATCCCGAAGTGCCCGTAAACGGGATCCTGCCAGACCAGGTCGACCCCTGTGCGGTCCCCCGGCCCCACGATGGCCGAAATCTCGACCACCTCACCATAGGTCGTAAGCTGCGTCTGCGGCCCGACCTTGGTCGGCACATCCGCCTCGCCGCCCCCCGGCAGCCCGGGATAGCCCGAGATCCGCACCGCCGGCAGCGGCCCCGCGATCGCCTTCACCCGCGCCGTGATCCGCAGGTAGGTGTCGGGCAGCAGGGGCGTCTCGCCCATGTATCGAACGCGCTGGACGGTTTGGGTCTTCTGCACCTCCAGGCTGCCGCCGAAATCCGGGTCGGAGGGCACGAAGACCCCCGAGCCGCTGGTCGCGTAGGTGTCCGATCCGGGTGTTCCATCGCCGCTCGACCAGACCGACAGGCCGGCGCCGAACGGCAGCGGCTGAAATACGATTCCATCGGTGATTGCTTTGTTCATTGCCTATCCCTCGCTTGGCCGGACCGGTCCGGGTGTCGCGAAGGGGGATAGGCGTCAGAAGTTAAGCGCGCCCGGGACCGCCGCCCGGTGACGGCGCAACACGGCTTACACGCCCACGTCGGGCAGAGGCAGAAGCTGCACGCCGTCGATCAGCCAGCTGTCCCCCTCGGGAATCATCGCGTATTCCAGCATGTGCAACCGACCCGTCGCATCCTGGATCATGACCTGCTGGTAGGTGCGGCCGCCTTCGGTCCGGGTCGCCACGAACCGGGCCGATGAGTTGTCCCAGACCATGGGATAGCCCTTCTCGACCATCCGGCCGAAGTTGCCGGGCCCGCCGAACAGGCGCTGGATCATCGGGCTCGCGTACTGCCAGGCGGCCCCCACGTCGCGCCCGCGAAAGGCATCGAGCTGCGCGCCGATCACGGCCTCGATCCCTTGCGATTGCACCTGCGCAGGCGGCTCCGCGGCCTCCTGCGCCAGGACAGGCGCACAGGTCAGGCAGGCCGCCGCGGCAAGGGTCAGGATACGCATCGCAGATCTCCCCATGTGAGTGTCTCACACGAATATACGCGAACCCTGCCCGAAGGGTTTCACCTCACCCGGTCGCGAGATCCCCGCGCAGCGCCGCCTCGATCAGGGCGATCGTCTCGTCGATGCCGTAAAGGGCTATGAACCCACCGAAACGCGGTCCCTGGCTCGCGCCCAGCAGCACCTCGTAAAGCGCGGTGAACCACGCGCGCAGCGGCTCGAAGCCATGCGCCTTGCCGACGGCGAAGACCTCGGACTGCAGACCTTCCGCATCGAGGCCTCCATCCCAGTCACGAAGCCGCTGGGCCAGTTCCTCCAAGGCCGCCCGTTCCCGCGGATCGGGGGCGCGGTAGACCTTCTGCGGCTTCACGAAGTCGTTGTAGTACTGGACCGCGAATCCCGCCGCGCGGTCCATCTGCGGATGGGTCTCGGCGGTCGCCTCAGGGGCGTAGCGCCGGATGAAGCCCCACAAGGTCTCCTTGTCCTCGGCCCCAGAGACGCTGGCCAGGTTCAGCAATATCGAGAACGACACGACCATGTCCGACGACGGCACGTCGTGACCGTGAATGTGGAACACCGGGTTGTTAAGCCGGGCAGTCTCGTCCTGATCGGCGTAGGCGCGCAACTGCTGATGATACTCGTCCACCGCCTTGGGGATCACGTCGAAATGCATCCGCTTGGCGGTCTTCGGCTTGAGGTACATGAAGTAGCTCAACGTCTCCGTCGCCGCATAGGTCAGCCATTCGTCGATGGTCAGCCCGTTGCCGGAGGTCTTCGAGATCTTGTGCCCCTGGTCGTCGAGGAACAGCTCGTAGGTGAAATGCTCCGGCGGACGCCCGCCCAGCACCTTGCAGATCCCGTCGTAGATCGGCGTGTTGGCGGCATGGTCCTTGCCGTACATCTCGAAATCGACGCCCAGTGCGGCCCAGCGCGCGCCGAAATCCGGCTTCCATTGCAGCTTCACGTTGCCTCCCGTCACCGGCACGGTCACGTCGGTGCCGTCCTCGTCCTCGAAGGTGATCCGCCCGTCCTTGGTGACCTCCTTCATCGGCACGTAAAGCACCCGCCCCGTCGAAGGGCTGATCGGCAGGAAGATGGAATAGGTCTCGCGCCGTTCGTCGCGCAGGGACTTCAGCATGATCGCCATGATGTCGTCGTAGCGCTCCGCCGCGCGCAGCAGGATCTCGTCCATCCGGCCGCCGCGATAGTAATCGGTCGCGCTCGCGAACTCGTACTCGAACCCGAACGTGTCGAGGAAGTTGTTCAGCCGGGCATTCATATGCGCGCCGAAACTGCCATGCGTGCCGAAGGGATCGGGCACCGATGTCAGGGGGCGCTGCAGGTAGGGCTCCAGTGCCTTGGGATCGGGGACATTGCCGGGTATCTTGCGCATCCCGTCCATGTCGTCGGAAAAGCACAGAAGTTTCGTCGGAATGTCGCTGATCACCTCGAAGGCGCGGCGGATCATCGTCGTGCGTCCAACCTCGCCGAAGGTGCCGATATGCGGCAGGCCGGAGGGACCGTAACCCGTCTCGAACAGCACGTAGCCCTTCTCGGGGTCCTTCTTCTCGTAGCGTTTGAGAACCCGGCGTGCCTCTTCGAACGGCCAGGCCTTCGATGTCATCGCGGCGTCGCGCAGGGTGCTCATGCTCAGTCTCTCTTCGGTTTGCGGGGTCGGGAACTCGTGCCCTCCTATTGCGCGGTGCCGCAGCCGTCAATAAATGCAAATGACCTGCCCCAAGTCGATCGAGCTCGCCCATGTCCGAAGATACCATGACCGCCCAGGATGCCCTCGTGGCCCTGATGATCGCCGTATCGGTCTCGGACGCCGATATCCGGACCTCGGAATTGATCAAGATCAACAGCGTGATCAACAACCTGCCGGTCTTCGCAGGCTTCGATTCAGAACGTCTGCCGCGGGTGACGCAGACCGTCTTCGATCTTCTGGACCAGGACGACGGGCTGGAGGCCATGTTCGGCCTGATCCGCGAAACCCTGCCCGAGCGCCTTTTCGAGACGGCCTACGCCCTCTCCTGCGAGGTCGCGGCCGCCAACGGCTCCATCGGGCCGATCGAGGGGCGGATGCTCGAAGAGGTGCGCGACGAGCTGTCCATCGACCGTTTGCATGCCGCCGCCATCGAACGCGGCGCCCGCGCCCGTCACATGACGCTCACCTGACCGCCCCCCTCAAAGGCAACATCGAAACTCCCGGAAACGAAAAAGGCCCGGACGCGATGTCCGGGCCTGCTCATTTCACGACTGACGAAATCAGTTGTTGTTGAGCTCTTCTTCAGCCGCTTCTTCCTCGGGGGACTCGACGTCGATGGTGGGAACTTCGACGGTTTCTGTACCGGTTTCGATGTCACCGGTCTCGACATCCGCTTCGGGCATCTGGCCACCCTCGACGCTCACGTCCACGTCCGGCAGTTCGCCTTCCTGGGTCTGTTCGACGTCGACGAAGAAAAAGAGGAAGTAAACGATCACGGCCACGACGATGACGGCGATGATTGCGAGAAGTGCGCGCATGGGTAGTCCTTACTGTTACGGCATAAGCCTTGCTTCGCGTCTAAACGCTGTTAGCCGCGCGCCGGTTCCATCACTATCCAACATTTTATCGTGGCCGCTTTTCGAGGCTATCCGCCTATGTCCCCCAGCACGAGCCAGCGTTGAACCAGCTTCTGCTGCAACCGCTTCGCACGCCCGTTGAACCCGGCGGTCCCTGCGGGCCGTTCGTCGAGCGATTGCTTGGACACCTCGCGCGCCGCGGGATCGTAGTTGAAGATCGCGAACGCCATCACGCGCCCCTCCCCGGAGATCGCATACCCCGCCAGCGCCGAGACGAAATTCAACGTCCCCGTCTTTGCCCGCGCGCTGCCCGGAAAGTTCGGTATCTGCCGGCGCGCATCGTCCACGATCGCGACCCCGCGCATGACCGGCTCCAGCACCGCGCGCACGCCGTCCGCCGACAAAAGCGTCGCCATTTCCGCCGCGGCGATGCGGTTCTGATCGCTCAGACCCGAATGATCCAAAAACCGCGGCGCGATCCCGGCCCGCCGCCCGGCCCATTCGGCCATGGTCGCGGCGGAGGACCGCAGATCCTGCGCGGCCCCCTCCTGCGCCGCCGTCGCGGCCATGCCCAGCGCCTCGGCCGTCAGGTTGGTGGAATAGCGCAGCATCCCGCGGACGATCTCGACCAGCACCTCGCTGTCGTGGCGGGCCAGTTCTTCCCCCTCGGGCGCCTCGTCCTCCACCACGACACTCGGCAAGGTCAGGCCTGCGTCTTCCGCAAGGGCTGCGAAGACCTCGCCCGCGTAGGCCGCGGGGAACCGCACCGGCAGCCAGCGCGAGCCGGCGTTCCCCAAGGCACCGCGCGCCACGGTCCACTGGTCGACGCCGTTGCCCTCGCTGTAGGTATAGACCGGGGTGGACCGGTCCACGATCTCGACCGTGGCCATCGTCACCGCGGGCCGAACCGTCTCGCTGCGGCCGTCCATGGTGACGGTATATCCGCTGCCCGACCGCTCCCAGCCGAAATAGACCCGGTTGTAGTTCAGGTTCAGACCGCCCAGCGAGGGGTTGTAGCCCAACTGATCCAGCTGGCCGGGCTCGATCTCCTTGACGCCGGGAATGACGCCGCCCCAGGCGACGAACCGCCCGGTGATCCCGGTGATCCCTTGCGCGCGCAGATCGGCGATCAGACCGACGAGGTCATCGGTCGCCAGCGTCGGATCGCCGCCGCCCGCCAGGATCAGGTCGCCCTGCACGATGCCGTCCTCGACCGGCCCCGTCGCCAGCACGCGGGTCGAGAACCGGTGATCCGCGCCGAGTGTCTCCAGCGCATAAAGGGCGGTCACCGCCTTGGTCACGCTGGCAGGGGGGCGCTGCACGTCGGCCTCGACCCGCTCCAGAAACCCGCGTCCGTCCACGTCGCGGATGGCGAAGCCGGTCTGGCCGTCCAGCCCCGCTTCGCGGATCAGGTCGGCCGCCGTCGTGCGCAGCGCGGGCCGCGCGTCGAGCGCGCTCTGCGCTGCGCTGACGCTGCCCGGTCGCGGCACGGGGCGCAACGTGCTGCTGGGACCGCCGAGAGCCGCCCCCGCACCACTTGCGAACAGCCCGGCAAGCAGGGCACGGCGGGTCAATCGTGTGGGGTGAAGTGCTGTCATGCCGAAGTCCTACTTGCCTTTGCAGCCCGCTGGCAACGCGGACCCGCTCACAGATGCGATATCCCGCCGGATCGGATCGCCGTCGACGACAGGGCCACCATCGGCATGTTCAGGAAACACCAGGCCGGCGCCGGGGTGCGCGCCAGGACCGGCGCCCGGTCCTCGCCCAGTTGCGCCGCGCGGAACACGCGCGCCGCCATGCCCGTCCGGGCCGAGATCCGGTCCCCCGGCCGCGCCAGGACGCCGATCGGCACGCGGCACATGATCCATCGCCAATCCTGCCAACGATGGAACTGCGTCAGGTTGTCGGCCCCCATCAGCCAGGTGAACCGCACGCCCGGATAGCGTGCGGTCAGTGCCCGCAGCGTCTGCGCGGTGTAGCGCGTGCCCAGGTCCGTCTCGATCCCCGTCACCTGCACCCTGGGATGCCGCATCAGCCCCCGCGCCGCCGCCAGCCGGTCCTCCAGCGGGGCCGGTCCCCGCGCCTTCAGGGGATTGCCCGGGCTGACCAGCCACCACACCCAGTCGAGCCGGAAACGCGCCAGCGCCTGTTCGGTCAGATGCACGTGACCCGCGTGGGCCGGATCGAAGGACCCCCCCAGCAGCCCCACCGTCTGCCCCGCCCGTGCGACAGGCCAACCTTGCATCCGCGCTCCCCCTTCGTTCGGCGCGATAAACCCTCAAACCGGCCGCGGGTGCAACCCGACACGATTGCCCCGCGCCCCGCGCGAGGATAAGAGAGCCGAAACTCCCTTCCTTCAGACGGTGCACCCCATGGCCAGCTATCAGTTCGTTTACTTCATGGACGGCGTGTCCAAGACCTACCCCGGCGGCAAGAAGGTGTTCGAGAACATCCGCCTGAATTTCCTGCCCGGCGTGAAGATCGGCGTCGTCGGCGTGAACGGCACCGGTAAGTCGACGCTGATGCGCATCATGGCCGGGCAGGACAAGGATTTCAGCGGAGAGGCCTGGGCCGCCGAAGGCGCCAAGGTGGGCTACCTGCCGCAGGAACCCGAGCTCGACGCCGCGCTCAGCGTGCGCGAGAACGTCATGCTGGGCGTGGCCGAGAAGAAGGCCAAGCTCGACCGCTTCAACGAGCTTGCCATGAATTACTCCGACGAGACCGCCGAGGAGATGGCGACCCTCCAGGACGAGATCGACAGCCAGAACCTCTGGGATCTCGACGCCCAGATCGACGTCAGCATGGAGGCGCTGCGCTGCCCCCCCGACGACGCCGACGTGACCACACTCTCGGGCGGTGAAAAGCGCCGCGTGGCGCTCTGCAAGCTGCTTCTCGAAGCACCCGACATGCTGCTGCTCGACGAGCCGACCAACCACCTCGACGCCGAGACCATCGCCTGGCTCCAGCAGCACCTGATCGACTACAAGGGCACGATCCTGATCGTCACCCACGACCGCTACTTCCTCGACGCGATCACCGGCTGGATCCTCGAACTCGACCGCGGGTCCGGCATCCCGCACGAAGGCAACTACTCCTCCTGGCTGGAAGCCAAGGCCAAGCGGCTCGAACGCGAGGCCAAGGAGGACAAGTCCAAGCAGAAGACGCTGGAACGCGAACTCGAATGGATGCGCCAGGGCGCCAAGGCCCGGCAGGCCAAGTCCAAGGCCCGGATCAGCGCCTACAACGACCTTGCCAGCCAGTCCGAACGCGACCAGGTCGGCCGCGCCCAGATCATCATCCCCAACGGCCCGCGCCTGGGCTCCAAGGTGATCGAGGTCGAGAATCTCAAGAAGGGCATGGGCGACAAGCTGCTGGTCGAAGGCCTGTCCTTCGACCTGCCCCCCGGCGGCATCGTCGGCGTCATCGGTCCCAACGGTGCGGGTAAATCGACGCTCTTCTCCATGCTCACCGGCCAGTTGGAACCCGACGAGGGCACCGTTGAATACGGCGACACGGTCAAGCTGTCCTACGTCGATCAAAGCCGCGACGCGCTCGACCCCGACGCCACCGTCTGGGAGGAGATCACCGGCGGGGCCGAGATCATTCCGCTGGGCGACGCGCAGATGAACTCGCGCGCCTATTGCTCGGCCTTCAACTTCAAGGGCGGCGACCAGCAGAAGAAAGTCGGCCTCCTGTCGGGCGGTGAGCGCAACCGCGTCCACATGGCCAAGCTCCTGAAGGACGGCGGCAACGTGCTGCTCCTCGACGAGCCGACCAACGACCTCGACGTCGAGACCCTGCGCGCGCTGGAAGACGCCCTGTCGAACTTCTCCGGCTGTGCGGTCATCATCAGCCACGACCGCTTCTTCCTCGACCGCCTGTGCACCCATATCCTCGCCTTCGAAGGCGACGCCCACGTCGAGTGGTTCCAGGGCAACTTCGAGGACTACGAGGAAGACAAGAAACGCCGCCTCGGCGCCGACGCGATGGAGCCCAAGCGCATGAAGCACAAGAAGTTCACGCGCTAACGCAACGCGCCCCTTCAGGCCGACGGCTGCGCTGATGGCGCCGTCGGCCTGTCGTCCACCCTTCGCATGCCCTTGGCGGAATGGCGCGGAGTGGCGGCATCCCGTCAATTCAATCTTGATTTTAAGTGCCGTATCCCGCATACGGGGTGTGCAGACGTTACCATCCGACCCTCGGTCCTCCCTTCATACGGCGGCCAGCGCTCTCGATGCACTGACTACGCCATCCCGTCGCAATCCTGTGGACGGACACTCATGAAGGAATATCACATGGCCACTGGCACCGTGAAATGGTTCAACGCCACCAAAGGCTTCGGCTTCATCGCTCCCGATGGCGGCTCCAAGGACGTCTTCGTCCACATCTCCGCCGTCGAGCGCTCTGGCCTGAACGGCCTGAACGACGACCAGAAAGTCAGCTTCGACATCGAATCCGGCCGTGACGGTCGCGAATCGGCCGTGAACCTGGCCCTCGTCTAAGCATTCCGAGGCGCGCGCCCGGCGCGCGCCTCACCGCCTGGCCCGGCGTAAAGGGCACCTTCCAAAAACCTGTTGATTTTGATGCGTCGCCCTTCATAGTCGGGGTGCTACGTCACCTTTGCTGCCTTGCTCGCACGATGGACGGGCCAAGCTGCTGCACCCGCGAGCGGCACTGACAACAGGAGAGGAAAACGACATGGCGACAGGCACTGTCAAATGGTTCAACACCACCAAGGGCTACGGTTTCATCGCACCCGACGGCGGTAGCAAGGACGTCTTCGTCCACATCTCGGCGGTCGAACGCTCCGGTCTGACCGGGCTCGCGGACAACCAGAAAGTCAGCTTCGACATCGAGGCCGGGCGCGACGGGCGGGAATCGGCCGTCAATCTGTCGCCCATGAACTAGGGCTCGAGCCCTTCCACGAAGTCCAGCAGGACCGGCCCCATCGCCGCCACGATCAGGCTTACGCCCGCGGCGTTGGGATGCACACCGTCCGACTGCAGCAGACGCGACGGATCCTGCCCCTCGGCCTGCAGCGCATCGAACCAATCGGGAATCAGCGGCACGTCGTAGGTCCGGGCAAGATCCCGGTACATGCCGTTGAAGGCCGTCTGGAACTCCGGCCCGTAATTCGCCCCCGCCTCTATTCCGATCAGCAATGCCGGCAGGTCACGTGCCTGCGCCCCCGACAGGATCGCATCGAGGTTCCGGCCTGAAACGGCCGGATCGAGTGCGCGCAGGTAGTCGTTCCCGCCCAGCGCCACGATCAGCCCGTCGACGTCGGGCGTCAGCGTCCAGTCCAGCCGCGACAACCCGCCCGCCGTCGTGTCGCCGGAGACGCCCGCGTTGACCAGCACCACCTCCGCCCCGGCCTCGTCCAGCCAGGCCTGCATCTGCGGCACGAACCCCTGCGCCCGTGGCAGGCCGTAGCCCGCCGTCAGGCTGTCGCCCAGGGCCGCCACCGTCACAGGCTCGGCCCAGCCAGGTGCGGCGATAAACACCAGCGCGCAGGCGTTGCGGAACACCCGCCATGCCCCATATCCAAGGGCTGACCCACCAAGGACCTCCCCCATGCCCCAACCCGTCCTGTCGCTCGCCGACGTTTCGCTGTCGCTCGATGGCAACGCAGGGCCCGTCGACATCCTGCACGACATCTCGCTCGACGTCCGCGCGGGCGAGACGCTGGGGCTGATCGGTCCGAGTGGTTCTGGCAAATCGTCGCTCCTGATGCTGATGGGTGGCCTGGAACAGGCGACCTCCGGAAGGATAACGGCGCTGGACCAGCCCTTGTCCGACATGACAGAGGATCAACTGGCGCGCTTCCGCAGGGACAATATGGGGGTGGTGTTCCAGTCTTTCCACCTGATCCCCACCATGACCGCGCTGGAGAACGTCGCGACGCCCCTGGAACTCGCCGGTCACGCCGACGCCTTCGACCGCGCCCGCGCCGAGCTCGAGACCATGGGCCTCGACCACCGCGCCGACCATTACCCCGCCCAGCTTTCGGGTGGAGAGCAGCAACGCACCGCCCTCGCCCGTGCCTCCGCCCCCCGCCCCAAGATCCTTCTGGCCGACGAGCCGACGGGCAATCTCGACGCCACCACCGGCGGGACGGTGATGGACCTGCTCTTTTCCCTGCGCGACCGGCACGGTGCCACGCTGATCATGGTCACCCATGCGCCGGACCTCGCGGAGCGGTGTGACCGGATCATTCCCTTGCGCGACGGACGCCTCGCATGAGGCTCGCCTTCCGTTTCGCCCGGCGGGAGCTTCGTGGCGGCCTGCGCGGATTTCGCATCTTCCTGGCCTGTCTCGCCCTCGGGGTCGCGGCCATCGCCGCGGTCGGAACGGTGCGCGCGGGCATCACCGCGGGGCTCGCGGAACAGGGGGCCGCGCTTTTGGGCGGCGACGCACAGGCCACCTTGACCTACCGCCGCGCGACAGAGGAAGAACGCGCCTTCTTCGACAGCGTCGCCACGGAGGTATCCGAGACCTACGACTTTCGATCCATGACGGTCGTAGGCGACGAACGCGCGCTGACGCGCATTCGCGCCGTGGACGACCTCTATCCGCTCGTGGGCCAGGTCACGCTCGACCCGCCGATGCCGCTCGCGGAGGCGCTGGCAGGCGACGGCACCTTGCCCGGCGGCGTGATGGAACGGGTCCTTGCCGACCGTCTCGGCCTTTCGCCCGGTGACACGTTCCGCCTCGGCACGCAGGACTTCGTCTTCGCCGCCACGCTCGACAGCTTCCCCGACAACGGCAGCGCGGGCTTCTCGCTGGGTCCGCGCACCATCGTGCTTTCGCGGGACCTGTCGGCCTCGGGCCTGTTGGGCGAAGGCACCCTCTTCGATACCGACTACCGCATGCGACTGCCCCCCGGCACCGATCTCGACGCGCTCGAAACCCGCGCGGAAGATCGCTTCCGCGATACCGGGTTGCGCTGGCGCGACAGCCGCAACGGGGCGGGCGGGACCGCGCGCTTCATCGACCGGATCGGGGCGTTCCTGATATTGCTGGGCCTGTCGGGACTTGCGGTGGGCGGCGTGGGCGTCTCCTCTGCCGTGCGCGCCTACCTGGGCGGCAAGACCGGCACCATCGCGACGCTCAGGACGCTGGGGGCCACGCGTGCCACCATCTTCGCCACCTACTTCCTGCAGATCGGCGTGCTGACCCTTCTGGGGATCGCGCTGGGGCTGATCCTCGGCGCGGGCATCCCGCTTCTGCTGGCGCCCTTCATCGAAGCCGCCCTGCCCATTCCGGCCGATTTCACCCTCGCCCCCGCCCCGCTGATGGAGGCCGCGATCTACGGCCTTCTGGCGGCCCTCATCTTCACCCTCTGGCCCCTCGCCCGGACCGAGCAGATCCGCGCCGCGACCCTCTTTCGCGACGCCTTCGCCAGCGGCAGCGCCCTGCCCCGCTGGCCTTACCTCGCGACCACCGTGGCTCTCGTGGCGCTCCTGCTGGGGCTCGCCATCTGGTTCTCCGGCACGGCCTGGCTCACCTTGTGGACCGCTGGCGGCATTGCGGCAGCCTTCGTCCTTCTCGTGCTCGCCGCCGCCGCGATCCGCTGGATCGCGCGGCGACTGCGCCTTGCCGCGCGGGGGCGTCCCGCGCTGCGCGCGGGCTTGGCCAGCATCGGCGCCCGCGGGGGCGAAAGCACCTCCGTCGTCCTGTCGCTGGGCCTTGGTCTTTCGGTCCTCGCCGCCATCGGCCAGATCGACGGCAACCTGCGCCGCGCCTTCACCGCCGAACTGCCGGAGGTCGCGCCGAGCTACTTCTTCGTCGATATCCAGCCCGACCAGATCGAAGGCTTCAGCGAGATCCTCGCCGACACGCCGGACGTCAGCCGCGTCGACGCGGTCCCGATGCTGCGCGGGGTACTCACACGCATCAACGACCAGCCGGCCGAGGTCTTCGCCGACGGTCACTGGGTCACCAGCGGAGATCGCGGCATCACCTACGCCGCCGCCATGCCCGATGGCACCACCCTGACCGAAGGCGAATGGTGGCCCGCCGATTATACCGGCCCGCCGCAGATCAGCTTCTCGGCCGAGGAAGCCGCCGAGATCGGACTGTCGCTGGGCGATAGCATGACCGTCAACGTCCTGGGCCGCGACATCACCGGCACCGTCACCAGCTTTCGGGAGGTCAGCTGGGAAGACGCGGGCATCGGCTTCGTGCTTGCCATGAACGAAAGCGCGCTGGCAGGCGCGCCGCACAGCTGGATCTCCACCGTCTACACCACGCCGGAGGCGGAGGCCCCGATCCTGCGCGAGATCGCGACCGCCTATCCCAACGTGACCGCGATCCGCATCCGCGATGCCATCGATCAGGTCGCGACCCTGGTGGAAGGCATCACCGCCGCCACCCGATACGGTGCGCTCGCCACGCTGGTCACGGGCTTTCTCGTCCTGATCGGTGCGGCGGCGGCGGGCGAGCGGGCCCGCACATTCGAGGCCGCGGTCCTCAAGACGCTGGGCGCGTCCCGCCGCACCATCCTGACCAGTTTCGCCTTGCGCGCCGGTCTCTTGGGTCTTAGCGCCGGCATCGTCGCCCTCGCCGCCGGGATCCTCGGCGGCTGGGCCGTGCAGAGGTTCATCATGGAGGACACCTTCGTGCCCATCTGGTCCAACGCCATCGGCATCGTGGCGGGCGGCATCGCGATTTCGCTCGCAGCCGGTCTCGCCTTCGCGATCCGCCCCCTGAACGCCCGTCCCGCACGCATCCTGAGGGCGCGCGAATGACCGAACCCAGTTTCTTCGGCTACGGCAGCCTCGTGCACCTGGCGACCCACGCCTATCGTGATCCACGCCCCGCCACCTTGCCCGGATGGCGGCGGATCTGGCGCACCACGACCCTGCGACGCGCCGCCTTCCTGTCGGTCGAGCCGGATTTCGACTGCAGGATCGACGGGATCGTGGCGCAGGTGCCGGATGCGGACTGGACCGCCCTTGACCAGCGCGAGGCGGCCTATACCCGCGTGGACATCTCGGAAACCATCGGCGTGCCCGAATGCGCGGTCTACCGGGTCTCGACCACGGTCCTGGCCAAGCCGGGCGGAGAAGCCCCGATCCTGCGCAGCTACCTCGACACCGTTGCGCAAGGGTTCTTCGACATCTACGGGGAAGAGGGGCTCGCGCGGTTCTTCGCCACGACCACGGGCTGGGGACCGATCGACGACGACCGGGCGGAGCCTGTCTACTCGCGCGTCCAACCCGTCGCCGACAATGTCACGGAGCGGATCGACGGCCACCTCGCCGCGCTGGACGGGGCGGCGCAGGGGCCCGGATAGTCCGCGCCCGCTTCAGAGGCTGGGCTTGCGCTGAAGAAGCGGCATCACCTCGGCCATCTCCGGCCCGCGGGCCTGGCCCGTGATTGCCAGCCGCAGCGGCATGAAAAGCTGCTTGCCCTTGCGGCCGGAAGCCTCCTTCACGGCCCCCGTCCATTCCCCCCAGGTCTGGTCGGTATAGGGCGGCTCGCCCAGCAGACCGAAGGCCTCCTCCACGAAGGCGCGATCCTCCTCGGCCACGACCGCCTCACCGCCGTCCTGGAAGAGCGCCCACCAGGGGGCCACGTCATCGAGCTTGCCGACGTTGCCCTTCACGGCGTTCCAGAAGGCGGGCTGCAGATCGTCGGGGACGCCGGCCGCATCCAGCGTGGGCTTCACGTCGGCGGCCTCCAGCCGGGCCAGATGACGCGCCGTCAGGGGCCAGAGATCCTCGAAGTCGAACTTCGTCGGGGCCGATCCGAAGGTGGAGATGTCGAAGCCCGCGACCACGTCGTCGATCCCGTCGACCAGCACGACCGGCTGGCTGGACCCCAGCTGCGCCATCAGGCTCAGCACCGCCTCGGGGGCGATGCCTTGCGCGCGCAGATCACGCAGCGCAAGCGTGCCCAAACGCTTGGACAGCGCCTCTCCCTGCGGGCCGGTCAGCAGGCTATGGTGCGCGAACCGCGGCACGCTGCCACCCAGCGCCTCGATGATCTGGATCTGCGTGGCGGTGTTGGTCACGTGATCCGACCCGCGCACGATGTCCGTGATCCCCATGTCCACGTCGTCCACGGGCGAGGCGAAGGTGTAGAGGATCTGCCCCGTCTCCTTGATCAGCACGGGGTCGGACACGCTGGTGCAATCGATCGACAGCGGGCCCAGGATCTGGTCGTCCCACTCGACCCGTTCCAGGTTCAGCTTGAAACGCCAGTGCGGGCGGCGCCCCTCGTCGCGGTAGGCCTGCTTCTGCGCTTCGGTCAGGGACAGGGCCGCCCGGTCGTAGACCGGCGGCTTGCCCATGTTGAGCTGCTTCTTGCGCTTGAGGTCCAGTTCCACCGGCGTCTCGAAACACTCGTAGAGCCGCCCGCCCGCGATCAACTGGTCACGCGCCGCGTTGTAACGCTCCAGCCGGTCCGACTGGGCCACGGTGTCGTCCCAGGTGATCCCCAGCCAGGTCAGAACGTCGCGCACGCCTTCCTTGTACTCGGGCTTCGAGCGTTCCTGGTCGGTGTCGTCGATCCGCAGGATGAAGGTCCCGCCGTTCTGCCGCGCGATGGCATAGTTGAAGAGCGCAGCACGCAGGTTGCCGATATGCAGCCAGCCGGTGGGCGACGGGGCGAAGCGGGTGATCGTGGTCATGGGCGTCCTCTCGAATTGGCCCAGCATCTGTCACGCTGCAGCGGCTTTGTCCAGTTTGGCCCTCTGTCCCTTGGGCAAGCGCCAGACCAGCAGCGCCACCAGCGCGAACGTCACGGTCGAGAACCACAGCGCGTGCGCCAGCGCCGTCGAGTAGGCCGGCACGTCCGCGCCCGCGCGGGCAAGGTATCCGAAGAAAAGCTGCCCCATCACTGCAAGCCCCAGCGCACCGCCCACCTGCTGGAACGCCTGCAACGCGCCGGAGGCAGAGCCCGTGTCCGCCTCCGCCACCTGCGCCAGAACCGTGTTGAACATGGGCGAGACGGCCGTGCCCAACCACAGGCCGCCCAGCAGCAGCGCCGGAAGCAGGGCGGTCCGCGACAGCGTCTCTCCGGCACCGGGCACCAGGACCGGCAGGATGGACATGCAGACCAGCAGCATCACGCCCCCGAGGGCGATCCGCAGCTTCGGCGTCCGGTTGCCCAGCCGCCCCGCCACGGCGGAGGCGATCAGCACCCCGACAGAGAACGGCATTGTCGTCAGACCCGACTGCAACGGGGTCAATCCGTTGCCCACCTGCAGCAGGATCGCCAACACGAAGAAAAAGCCCGGAATGCCCGCGAAGAGAAGAGTCACGAGCCCGGTCCCGATCATGTAGTTGCGGTTCGCGAACAAGGTGACCGGCAACAGTTGGGCCCGCCCGCTTGCCGCGCGCCTGCGCTGCCACAGCACGAATAGCACCGCCGCCGGAAGTGCCGCACCCAGCATGACGAAGAGCCATGCAGGCCAGTTCAACTGCCGCCCCTCGATCAACGGGAAGAGCACCAGGAACAGCGTCACCGCCGCCAGGCCGATCCCGACGAAGTCGATCTCCAGCCCCTTGCGGCCCGGCAGGTTCGGCACGTAGCGCAGCGCGCCAAGCACGGCGATGACGCCCACCGGCACGTTCACGAGGAAGATCGGGCGCCAATCGAGACCGCCCAGGTCCGCCCCGATCAACGCCCCGCCCAGAACCGGCCCCGACACGCTGGCCAACCCGGCCGACAACCCGAAGAGCGCAAAGGCCATCCCGCGCTCCTTCGGCGCGAAAAGCGCGGGCACGATGGCAAGGGTCTGCGGTGTCATCATCGCCCCGCCGATCCCCTGCACCACCCGCGCCCCGATCAGTGTCTCGATAGAAGGCGCCAGCCCGCAGAGGGCGGACCCCAGGGTAAAGACGCAGACACCGCCGATGAACATCCGCCTGCGCCCGTAGACGTCGCCCAGGCGCCCCATCGGCAACAGCAGCAGGGCGAAGGTCAGGATGTAGACCGCGACGACCCACTCGATCTGGGCCTCGTTGGCGCCGAAGGCCGCCTGCAGCGACGGAATCGCCACGTTCACGATGGTCACGTCCATCAGGTTCATGAAGCCCGCCACCAGCAAGGCGGCCATGGCAATCCATCGCCCCGGAAGGGGCGCGTCGTCGTTCGTGCGGTTCATGGGTCCGGTCTTTCCGTTTTGCCCACACTTACGGCCAGCCACCGGGGAGTTACAGGGCCGCTTTCGAGTAAATAGAAAGGGCCCGGCGCATCTCTGCACCGGGCCCTTTCTATTTACTCGAAAGCCCGACGGATCAGCGCAGGATGCGCACGATCGTCCCGGTCTCGGCATCGACCAGCACGGGCAGGTTGTTGACGTTGAGATAGCGCAGGTTCTCCTGCGGGACCTCGTAGGTCGTCACGCTCGCCGGAATCGCGGCGCCACGGACGACTTCGCCGTCCAGGTAGACCGTCTCGACCGGGTTCGCGTTCACGAAGGTGATCGTCTCTTCGGTGGGCTCTGCCACCTCGGATCCCAGCACCGTTCCGGCGATGCCAGAGGCCACGATCGCGCCTACCGGGCCACCGAAGGCCGCCGCCGTCAGCGCACCGACCGTGCCGGTCGCCAGCGCGGAGGCGGTCTGGTCGCCTTCCGTCACCTCGCCATCCGCGACCTCGGCTTCGGCCTCCACGGGGCGCTCGATCACGGTCACGGGGGCCTGCTCACCGGCCATGTTCACCAGCGGCACCGCCTCCGAGCCTTCGGCCACGTAGAGGTACTGGCCCGACGCCCAGCCCATCATCTCGCCCGAGGAGATCTGGCACCAGCTCACGTCTTCCAGGCAGCCGTCGATCGTCACTTCGGCACCCTGTTCCAGCACGCCGGAAATCTCGCCGAAGGGGCTGGGGGTCGCGCGCACGTTCAACTCGGTCGCGGTGTTGGCCATGGTTTGCGCCGCGACGGGTGCAGCCGCGATCAGGGCGGCCACGGATACAGCGGTCATCATCTTCATCGACATCTTGGTTCTCCTTCCGACCCACGGGACCGCCAATCGGTCCCGACCCACAGGCCGGAGCTTGTGACCAAGATCTGCGCCCCGCGTCGGTGCAAATCCAGATGGCAGCACGAGGGGTGAGCGCAGATTGGCCTATCGCGACAGGGCGAATGGCGGAATTTCGGAAGGGTGGATTTCGAGCGGGAACCAAACCCGTTTCGGCGTACTCACCAGCGCAGGATGCCAGCAAACCTTGCCGTCACGCTTTGGTAGCAGTTGCAGCGGCGCGGCCCGAGGACCGCGCCGCGAGGTTCGCTTACGAGTTGATCTTGGCCGTGATCTCGACCAGGCGCTTGGACTGGTGCGCGATGGAACGCTTCTGCACGTCGGTCAGATCGTTGCCGCCGACCATGGAGTAGCCATAGGCATTGCCGCCGTCCTCGAACTTCACCTCGTCCGAGTAGCCCGGCACGACCGGGATCGCCCCCCAGTGCATCGCCGCATGATAAAGGTTCATCAGCGTGTTCTCGACGCCGCCGTTGGGGTTCTGGGCCGAGGTGGTGGCGGTGATCGTCTTGTTGACCAGGATGCCGGTGCCCCACAGGCCGCCCAGGGTGTCGATGAACGCCCGAACCTGGCTCGACTGGCCGCCGAACCGCACGGGGCCGGAGAACCACAGCCCGTCGGCCCATTCGACATCGTCTGGGGTCGCCTCGGGAATGTCGGCGGCGCGCTCCTGCTGGGCCTTCCAGGCGTCCTGTCCGTCGATCACGGACTGGGGCGCCGTTTCGGGGATTTTCGCCAGGCGCACTTCGGCGCCCGCGGCTTCGGCCGCCGCCTTGGCTTCGAGGGCGACAGAGTGGTTCGTGCCATAAGTGGAATAGAAGAAGATCGCGATTTTCGGGGATGCCATTTTGATCAGCCTTTCGTCTCGGGTTTCCTTGCCGCAGATCTAGCGTCAGGCACGCCGCACACAAGTTGCACCTGAAAACAGGCCCCCTTGCAAAATCGCACCGATCCGATCAGCCGCCGTCGCGCCAGCGGTTCACGATCGGGTAGCGCCGGTCCAGCCAGAAGGCACGCTGGCTGAGTCGCGTGCCGGGCGCGGACTGGAAGCGTTTGTATTCGCTGATGTAGATCAGGTGTTCGATTTTCTTGACCGTCTCGAGATCATGGCCCGCGGCCACGCAATCGGCGACCGATTGCTCCTCGTCGACCAGCCGGATCAGGATGTCGTCCAGCACCGGATAAGGCGGCAGGCTGTCCTCGTCCCGCTGGTCGGGGCGCAACTCCGCGCTGGGGGGCTTGTCGATGATCGCCGTGGGAATGACCTCCCCCGCCGGGGCCTGCATCCACGGCCGGTGGTGCGCGTTGCGCCAGCGGCAGATCTCGAAGACCCGCGTCTTGTAGAGGTCCTTGATCGGGTTGTAGCCGCCGGACATGTCGCCGTAGATCGTGGCGTAACCCACCGCGACCTCGGACTTGTTGCCGGTGGTCAGCAGCATCTCCCCGAACTTGTTGGACTGCGCCATGAGCAAGAGCCCGCGCAGGCGGGACTGGATGTTCTCCTCGGTCAGATCCGGGGCGTGGCCGTCGAAGAGCGGTGCGAGCGCTGCCTCCACGGCATGCACCGGATCCGCGATCGACACCTCGTCCAGCTTGCAGCCCAAGCTGCGCGCAACCGAGGCCGCATCGTCGAGCGATGCCTGGCTGGTGTATTTCGACGGCAGCATCACGCAGCGCACATTCTGGGGCCCCAGCGCGTCCGCGGCGATGGTCGCCACGATCGCGCTATCGATTCCGCCCGAAAGCCCCAGCAGGGCGGTCTTGAACCCGGTCTTGGCGAAGTAGTCCCGCACCGACAGCACCATCGCGTGATAGTCCTGTTCGTGGCTGTCCGGCAGAACGGGCCGCGCCGCCGGGACGGCCTGCCAGCCCGCCTCGCCCCGTTCCAGATCGACATGCGCCACCGCCTCCTCGAAGACCGGCAGTTGCAAGGCCAGCGCGCCGCCGCGGTTCAGCACGAAGGAGCCGCCGTCGAAAACCTGGTCGTCCTGCCCCCCCACCATGTTGAGGTAGATGAGCGGCACGTCGTTCTCGACCACGCGGGCGACCATGTTGTTGAGCCGCACCTCCATCTTGTCGCGGAAATAGGGGCTGCCGTTGGGAACCAGCAGCACCTCGGCGCCGCTTTCCACCTGCGCCTCCGCCACGTCCGGGTACCAGGCATCCTCGCAGATCGGCGTGCCCAGGCGCGGGCCCGGGGTCGCGAAGGGTCCCTGGATGTCGCCGCGATTGTAGAGCCGCACTTCGTCGAAGACGTTGTAGTTCGGCAGGAAATGCTTGTCGGCCCGCCCCGCGATCTTGCCGTCCCGCAGCAGGTAATAGCTGTTGTGCAAGCGCACGCCGTTCATGCCCGGCGCCCCGATCATCAGCGCCGGCCCATCGGCACAGGCGGCGGCCAGCGCCTCGACCTGCGCCACGGCGTCCAGAATGAACCCCGCCCGCCGGATCAGGTCCTGGGTCTGGTAGCCGGTCAGGAACATCTCCGGCAGGGCCACGAGGTCGGCACCGGCATCGCGGCCCAGCTCCCAGGCGGCGCGCGCGCGCGCTGCGTTTCCGTCGAGGTCTCCCACGGTCGGGTTCAACTGGGCCAGCGTGATGCGGAAGCGGTCGGTCATGGCGGATCTCCGGTTTCGCAGGAGCCATAGCAGATTGCGGGGCAAGGGAAACCCGCCGGCAAGACCGCGCGCGTGTTGTCATGATGCAGGCCCGCGCGGTAGGGTGCAGACCGAGACAACATCCGGGGACTTCCATGACGCGCATCGCCACGGCCGCATTTCTGGCGCTGGTCCTTTCGGGACCCGCGTTCGCACAGACCGTCGAGACCAAGCAGTACGACGATGGCGGCGTCTACGAAGGCGCGTTCCTGGGCGGCAAGCAACACGGGCAAGGCACCTATCGCCTGCCCAACGGCTACGAATACACCGGCGAATGGGTCCAGGGCGAGATCTCGGGCCAGGGCCGCGCCGTCTTTCCCAACGGATCGGTCTACGAGGGCAGCTTCGCCGCCGGCAAGCCCGACGGCACCGGCACCATCGCCTTCGCGGACGGCGGGACCTACGAAGGCGACTGGGACGCGGGAGAGATCACGGGCCGCGGCACCGCCACCTACGCCAACGGCGTGGTCTACGAAGGCGAATTCCGCAACGCCATGCACCACGGCACCGGCACCATGCGCAGCCCGGACGGCTATTCCTACACCGGCGACTGGATCAACGGGGTCAAGGAAGGCCGCGGCACGATCACCTATGCCGATGGTGCGACCTACGACGGCGCGTTGACCAACGGCGAACGCAACGGCGAGGGCTCGCTCTCGATGCCCGACGGGATGACCTACACCGGCACCTGGGTCGACGGGCAGATCGAAGGCTCGGGCACGCTCGTGCAGGCCAACGGGGATACCTACGAAGGCGATCTCGTGGGCGGACGCCGCGAAGGCCAGGGCCGCGTGACTTACGCCAACGGCGACGTCTACGAAGGCGGTTTCGCGAACGATCTGCGCGAAGGCGAAGGGACCTTCATCGGCACCGACGGCTACCGCTTCGAAGGCGACTGGGTCGCGGGACAGATCGAGGGCGAAGGCACCGTGATCTATCCCGACGGCGCGGTCTACACCGGGCAATTCGCCGACGATCTCGCCGATGGCACCGGCAAGATCACCTATCCCGACGGCTCCACCTACGAAGGCGAATGGACCAGCGGCGTGATCGACGGCACCGGTCGCGCCGTCTATGCCAACGGGCTGATCTACGAGGGCGAGTTCTCGAACGCGCGCAACGACGGGCAAGGCACGATGACCTACCCCGACGGCTACACCTACAGCGGCGGCTGGTCCGACGGCGAACGCGACGGTCAGGGCACCGCCACCTACGCCGACGGCACCGTCTACGAGGGCGGCTTCCGCGCCGGACAGCGCCACGGCACCGGCACGATCACGCTGCCCGACGGCTTCACCTATACCGGCGACTGGGCGGACGGAGAGATGTCGGGCGAAGGCATCGCCACCTACGTCAACGGCGACGTCTACGAAGGCAACTTCGTGCGCGGTCGCAGGGAGGGTCCCGGCACCATGCGCTACGCCAGCGGCGAGACCACCAGCGGCGAATGGGCCGACGGCGCGATGCTCGTCCCCGACAGCGACGCCGCTCCCGACGCCGCCCCGGCGAACTGAACGCCGCCCCCTCTGTTCTAGAAATATCCCCGCCGGAGGCATCGGCCGCGCAGCGGCCGACCCCTTGCACCGAGGCATGAAGCGCATAGGTCAGTCCCACCCAAAGGACCGACCCCATGCACCATTCCATCCTCGACCTCGCCCCCGTCACCGAAGGCCAGACGGCGGCCCAGGCCATCGCCAATTCCGTGGACCTCGCCCGCACCGCCGAGGAGGCGGGCTATCACCGCTACTGGCTGGCCGAGCACCACAACATGCCGGGCATCGCCTCCGCCGCGACCTCCGTCCTGATCGGCCATATCGCGGCTGCGACCCGCCGGATCCGCGTGGGCGCCGGTGGCGTGATGCTGCCCAACCACGCCCCGCTCGCCATCGCCGAGCAGTTCGGCACGCTGGCCACCATCTACCCCGACCGCATCGACCTTGGCCTGGGCCGCGCGCCGGGCGGTGATCACGCGGTGATGCGGGCGATGCGCGCAGGCCCGCGCGGCGACACCTTCCCCAACGACACGGTCGAGCTTCTGTCCTACTTCGGCGAGGCCGATCCCGCAGCCCCCGTCCAGGCGCACCCGGGCCAAGGCACGCATGTTCCGGTCTGGATCCTGGGGAGTTCGCTTTTCGGCGCCCAGCTTGCAGCACACCTGGGCCTGCCTTACGCCTTCGCGAGCCACTTCGCCCCCGACGCGCTCGAGGATGCCGTCGCGGTCTACCGCGATACGTTCCGACCCTCCGCCTACCTCGATCGGCCGCATTTCATGCTCGCGGTGAACGCCATCGTGGCCGACACGGACGCGGAGGCGCACTACCTGCGGACCTCGCAACAACTGGCCTTCGCGCGCTTGCGCACGGGGCAGCCGGGCAAGCTGCCCGCCCCCGTCCGCGATCTGGATGCGACCATCGGCGCCGGTCTTCGGCAGGGGATCGACAACGCGCTGCGCATCAGTGCCGTGGGCAGCACGTCAGCCGTTCGCGCCCGGATGTCCGAACTGATCGCGCGCTATGCCCCGGACGAGGTCATCCTGACCGGCCAGATCTTCGACCCGGAGGCGCGCCAAAGGTCCTTCACCCTCGCGGCGGAAGCCTTGTCCGACCTCAAGATCGCCGCCTGAGCGCGGAATCGCGGATTGGAAATGTCGGCGGGGGCGATCCCGCCGCTTTCGGGTCAATATCCCGCGCGGCGATCCACCAGGTGCAGCGCCGTCTTGCCCGCCTCGACCCGCGCGATGTTCTGCGCGACCACGGTGGAGGCAGTCTTCGCCCGCGTTGTCGAGGCGATATGCGGCGTGACCGTGACCTTGGGATGGGCCCAATAGGGATCATCCGCGGGCAAGGGTTCCTCTCGGAAGACGTCCAGCGTCGCAGCCGCCACCTGACCGCTGTCGAGTGCCGCCAGAAGGCCCGCGTCGTCGATCAGCGGCCCGCGGCCGGGGTTGATGACGAAGGCACCGGGTGCCAGCAGGGCAAGGGCGTCGGCGTCCAGCGTATTCTCTGTCTGGGGGGTCTGCGGCAGCAGCAGGATGACGATCTGCGCCTGCGTCAGCGCCGCGACCAGACCATCCTCGCCTGAAAGACAGCGGATACCTTCGACCGATTTCTGGCTGCGCGACCAGCCCGTCACGGGAAAGCCCAAGCCCGCGAGCGCCTGCCCGCAGGCGGTGCCCAACTCGCCCAAGCCCAGGATCGTCACCGGCCGGTCCTGCGCCAGCGGCGGATAGTCCATGTTCCGCCAGACGCCGTCCTGGCCCTTCACATGCGCGTCGAGGTCCAGGTGATGACGCATCGTGTGACCCGTCACCCATTCGACCATGCCTTGCGTCAGGGCGGGATCGACCATGCGGGCGAGCGGCTGGGTCAGGGTCTCGTTGTCGACGATCTGCTCGACCCCCGCCCAGAGCCCCATGACCAGCTTGGTGTTCACGTAAGGTGCGAGGTCCGTGACCGGTCCGTTGGGGGCGAAGACGATGTAGTCGACCTCTGCCGGGTCGGACTCGCGCGTCAGCCGCGCGTCCAGCCCTTCGGCGGCCAACGCCTCTGTCAGCAGGTCGCGGTAGTCGTCCCACAATTCGGGGCGGGCGGAAAACAGGACGGTGATCATCGCGGCTTGTGCACGTGGGCCGACTGGATCAGGCCGAAGGCCACGAGCAGCACCAGCATCGCCGATCCACCGTAGCTGACCAGCGGCAAGGGCACGCCCACGACGGGCGCCATCCCGGTCACCATCGCCATGTTGACGGCAAAGAACAGAAAGAAGGTCATCGCGATCCCCAGGGTCAGAAGGGCCGCGAACCGGTCCTTGTTGGTCATGGCCGAGGCCACGCAGAACAGGATGATCAAAACGTAGAGCGTCAGCAACCCGATCGCCCCCAGAAATCCGAATTCCTCGGCCAGCGTGGTGAAGATGAAGTCGGTGTGCTTCTCGGGCAGGAAATCGAGGCTGCTCTGCGTGCCTTGCATGAATCCGCGCCCGGTCAACCCGCCAGAGCCCAGCGCGATCTTGGCCTGCGTGATGTGATAACCCGCCCCCAGGGGATCGTTCGATGGATCGATGAAGGTGTCGATCCGGCGGAACTGGTAGTCCTTCAAAAGCTGCCAGGACGTGCCGCGTGATTGGAAGACCGCCAGAACGGCGCCCACGCCCGCGGCGAAGACGGTCACGAAATAGGCCCAGTGCACGCCCGCCACGAACATCACCGTCGCCCCGCCCAGTAGCAGCAGCAAGGCGGTGCCCAGGTCCGGCTGCCCCAGCACCAGTACGGTGGGCGCCAATATCAGCCCCACCGGGATCAGCACCCAGAGCGGATGCGACGTCTTGTTGATCGGCAGCCAGTCGTAATAGGCGGCAAGGAACATCACGAGCGTGATCTTCGTCAGCTCTGACGGTTGCAGGCGCATGAACCCCAGGTCGATCCAGCGCTGTGCGCCCATCCCGACGGAGCCGAACAGCTCCACCCCCACCAGGAGCGCGATCGACAGACCGTAGGCAAGCCCCGCCATGTTGCGCCAGAACCAGATCGGCACCATGGCTACGCCTACCATCAGCACCATGCCCAACGCGAAGCGCTTGATCTGCGGCTCCATCCAGGGCGTCGCCGATCCACCGGCGACGGAGTAGAGCATCAGGAACCCGAACGAGCAGACCGCCAGCAGCAAAAAGATCACCGGCCAGTTGAGATACATCAGCTTGCGCGGCCCGGTCGGCACGTAGGTCGCGTTGTTCGTCAGGTAGCTCATGCGGGCGAGACTCCACGCCCGACCTTGGCGATCCGGTCGGCGATGCGCTTCTGCTGCTCCTCGATCGCGCCCCGGTCGGCGCTGGGATAGGCCTCCAGCGGCGGCGGCCCGTCGTAGAGCGCCTGCAGCATGATGTCGCGCGCGATGGGGGCCGCGGCGGTGGAGCCGCCGCCGCCGTGTTCCACCACGACCGCGATTGCGTACTTGGGATTCTCGACCGGCGCGAAGCTCACGAAAAGCGCGTGGTCGCGGCGCTCCCACGGCAGGTCCTCGTTGCGGGTCACGCCGCGGGCGCGTTCTTCGGCGGTGATCCGGCGCACCTGGCTGGTGCCGGTCTTGCCGGCCATGTGCATGCCCTCGGCCACGATCCGGGAGCGCTGCCCGGTGCCCCGCGGATGGTTCACCACCGCGTCCATGGAGGCGCGGCACCGGCGCAGCCAGTTCTCGTTGATCGGCAGGGGATCGCCCAGCCCGCTCGGCTGTTCGACCCCGTCGATGGATTTCACCAGCCGGGGCGTGACGTGTCGCCCTGTCGCGATCCGCGCGGTCATCACCGCCAGTTGCAAGGGCGAGGCCAGCACGTAGCCCTGCCCGATCGAGGCGTTGACGGTATCGCCCACGCGCCAGGTCTCGTCCCGGACCGCGCGTTTCCAGGCCTTGTCGGGCGCCAGCCCCTCGGCCACCGCCGACAACGGCAGGTCGTGCCTGACACCCAGTCCCAGCAGGCGCGCCATCTCGGCCATCTTGTCGATGCCGACGCGTTGGCTGACCTCGTAGTAGTAGCAATCGCAGGATTGCTTGAGGCTTTCGTGGAAGTTGATGTTGCCGTGCCCGGCGCGCTTCCAGCAGTGGAACCGCGTGCCCGAGACATTGGTGTAGCCGGGGCAATAGACCGTCTCGTCGGGGGCCACGACGCCCGCCTGCAGTGCGGCCAGTGCCGTGACCATCTTGAAGGTCGACCCCGGCGGATAGGCGCCCTGCGCCGCCTTCGCCGCGAGGGGGCGGTACTTGTTCTCGTTCAGGTCGGTCCAGTCCTTGACCGAGATGCCCCGCACGAAGAGGTTCGGATCGAACGACGGCGCCGAGGCGATGGCCCGCAGATCGCCGTTTTCCAGGTCGATCACCACGGCGCCCGCGCTTTCGCCGTCCATCCGGGCCTGCGCGTAGGATTGCAGCCGCTCGTCGAGGCACAGCTGGATGTCCTTGCCCGGCTCGCCTTCCTGCCGGTCGAGCTCTCGCATCACCCGGCCGAGGGCGTTGACCTCGATGCGCTTGTTGCCGGCGCTGCCGCGCAGCGTGTGTTCCAGCTTGTTCTCCACCCCGGTCTTGCCGATCTGGAACTTCGGGATCTGCAAGAGCGGGTCCTTGTCGTCGATCCGCGCCAGGTCGTAGTCGCTGACGGGGCCGACGTAGCCCACCACGTGGCCTACGTCCGCACCATAGGGGTAACGGCGCGACAGGCCCACCTCGGCGGTGATCCCGTTGAGCGCGGGGGCGTTCACGTTGATCCGCGCCACGTCGTCCCAGGACAGACGGTCCGCGATGGTCACCGGCACGAAGGGAGAGCGGCGGTACATCTCCGTCTTGGCCCGCTCGATGACGTCTTCGGACAGCGGGACCAGCTGGACCAGCTTGGCCAGCACCTCGTCCACGTCGCCGGCCTCCTCCCGGACGATCACGACCCGGTAGTTCTGCTCGTTGTCGGCGATGGCAATGCCGTTGCGATCGAAGATCAGCCCGCGGGCAGGCGGCAGAAGACGGATGTTGATCCGGTTCTCCTCGGCCAGCAGACGGAACTCGTCGGCCTGATCGACCTGCATCGACTGCAACCGCCAGCCCAGCACGCCGGCGACCCCCAGCTGGGCGGCGCCCACGATCAGGGCGCGACGGCTGACCGTGCGGCTTGAGGTCTCGATATCCTTGGCGACGCGTCTCATAACTTGTGTCCAAAGCTGTCGACCTGACCGGGTGCCGGTCGGGTCAGTCCGAAGAATAGCTGTGCCAGCCCCACCACCACCGGGTAGACCGCGATCGTGGCGACCGTCTGCACGAGGGTCAGGCCCAGGGGCGGCTGAGGCACCATCGCCAGGATCAGGACCAACCGGTAGCCCAGCGCGATGGCGACGATGCTCAAAGCTACCGTACCCCATTCCATCAGCAATGGCACGTTCCGCAAGCCCCGGCTGCGCCTGCGCAACATTTCGCTGACCCCGCAGACCAGGGCGGCCCACAGGCCCGGCGGGCGTTGCAGCAGCAGGTCCGCCATCAGCAGCACCCCCGCCAGCAACGCGAAGGGCACGAAGGCGGGGCGGCGAACGACGAAGGCCAGCACCAGCACCAGCAGCATGTCGGGTCCGGTCCAGCTTTCCGGTTTCGCGCCGGTGGGAAGAAGCTGCACGAAGAAGATCGTTATGGCGAGCGCGACGAAGGTCAGACGGCCCCACCAGATCCGCGTGGTGGGCGTCTCAGCCATCGGTGGCCTGGGCGGTCGCGGGCAGGAAGGGGCCGAACTGCGGCATCTCGCCGGCCAGAAGACCACCCGGATCCTCGATCCGCTCGTTGGGACGCGCGCGCAGCACGCGCAGGAACTCCAGCCGCTCGTAGTCGGCCGCCAACCTGACGCGCAGCCGCCGGTCGCTGCCCAGCGCCACCTGCCCGATCAGCAGATCGGCGGGAAACACGCCGCCGTCGCCGGAGCTTACGACCCGGTCGCCGGGGCGCACGGCGTCGGGATTTTCGAGGAACTCGATCGGCGGGTTCAGGGTGTTGTCGCCGCCCAGCACCGCCCGCTGGCCGGTCGGTTGGATCGTCACGGGGATCCGGCTGGAAGTATCGGTCAACAGCATCACCCGCGCGGTCTTCTGCCCCACGCCGCTGATCCGGCCCACCAGGCCGATCCCGTCCATCGCGGCCCAGCCATCGACGATTCCGTCACGCGCGCCCACGTTCAGCAGCACGGACTGCCGGAACGGAGAGCCGCTGTCGGCCATCACCACGCCCGTCACGTAGGTCAGCTGCGGATCGAGCCGCACGTTGTTCAGATCCAGAAGGCGTGCGTTCTCCTGCTCGAGTTGCAGGGCCGCTTCCTTCCAGGCCTTCATCTGCTGCAATTCGCGGCGCAGATCGCCGTTTTGCTCGGCCAGCGCCTGGTAGCTGCGGAAGTTGTCGACCAGCCCCACGAAGCCCGTCACCGGGGCCATGGCCCAGTCGAAGTTGGGGATCACCCGGTCGATCACCGCCATTCGGAAGCGTTCCACCCGCGGGCTGTCGATCCGCCAGACCAGGAAGATCCCCAGCAACAACGCGATCCCCACCGCCACCAGAAGGCGGCGCAGCGGCGTCGTGAAATCCTCAGAGGCGCGGTCGCGGGCCAAACACGGGCTCCCGTGATGAGATCAGCTGTCGTAGTCTATCACATGACTAAGCTGTTTTTCATACTCAAGCGCCTTGCCGGTGCCCAGCGCCACACAATTGAGTGACTCGTCGGCCACCGAAATCGCAAGCCCCGTCTGCTCGCGCAGGGCAAGATCCAGCTGGCCCAGAAGCGCGCCGCCACCCGTCAGCATCACGCCGCGGTCGACGATATCGGCCGCCAGATCCGGCGGCGTGGCCTCGAGGGCCGTCATCACCGCCTCGCAGATCTGCTGCACCGGCTCGGCCAGCGCCTCGGCCACCTGGGCCTGGCTGATCTCGGTTTCCTTCGGCACGCCGTTCAGCAGATCGCGGCCGCGGATGTGCATGGAGGATCCGCGCCCGTCGTCGGGCATCCGCGCGGTCCCGATTGAGGTCTTGATCCGCTCGGCCGTGGCCTCCCCGATCAGCAGGTTATGCTGGCGGCGCAGGTAGTTGATGATCGCCTCGTCCATGCGGTCGCCCCCCACCCGGACGGAGCGGGCGTAGACGATGTCGCCCAGGCTCAGCACCGCGACTTCCGTGGTGCCGCCGCCGATGTCCACGACCATGTTGCCGGTGGGATCGGTGATCGGCATGCCCGCGCCGATGGCCGCCGCGATGGGCTCCGCGATCAGGCCCGCGCGACGCGCGCCGGCCGACAGCACCGACTGGCGTATGGCGCGTTTTTCCACCGGGGTGGCGCCATGGGGCACGCAGACGATGATCTTGGGCTTGGAGAAGGTCGAGCGCTTGGCCACCTTGCGGATGAAGTACTTTATCATCTCCTCGGCGGTGTCGAAATCGGCGATGACGCCGTCGCGCATCGGACGGATCGCCTCGATGCTGCCCGGCGTGCGGCCCAGCATCAGCTTGGCGTCCTCGCCCACGGCCAGCACCTTCTTCTGGCCGTCCTTGACGTGGTAGGCCACGACCGACGGCTCCGACAGGACGATACCGCGGCCCTTGACGTAGACCAGCGTGTTCGCCGTGCCGAGGTCGATCGCGATGTCGGATGAAAACAGGCCGTGCCAGAATGCCATGTCAGTGCCCTTTGAAGCCTTCGGAGTCCAGGTCGCCCGACGATTCCCACGTGCGCCGGACTGCCGCCTTATAGAAGAGGCCGCGCGGGAATTGAAAGGCCCGCTGTCAAGTGGCAATCCTCTGCCGCCCACGGGCCTGTGGCACTTCGGGCAAACGCACGCGGCCCTGCGTGGAAAGGCCGGGCGGCCCGCACCGGGCGCGGCGAAAATCCGCCACCGCCCGGTGCGGGCCTGTGTCCGGGCCGGCCCTCAGGCGCCGACGTCGCGGTAATCGACGCTCTTGCGGTCGTGATCGGGCATCGTCTTCTCGCGCCGCACGATCAGCCGGTTGAGCGCATTGACGTAGGCCCGCGTGCTGGCCACGACCGTATCGGTATCGGCCGACTGGCCGGTCGCGATCCGGCCGTCCTCTTCCAGCCGCACGCTGACCGTGGCCTGCGCATCGGTGCCTTCGGTCACGGCATGCACCTGATAGAGCTGCAGCCGCCCCTCGTGCGGGAACAGCGACTTGACCGCGTTGAAGGCGCTGTCGACCGGTCCGTCGCCCGTGGTCTCGACCGATTGCTCCTGGCCGTCGATCTCCAGCGTCATCTCGCAGGTCTGGGGTCCCGTGGTGCCGCAGACGACCCGCATGGAGACCAGCCTGATCCGGTCCTCCTCGGCGGTATTCTGGCGCACGAGCGCGATGAGATCGTCCTCGAAGACCTCCTTCTTGCGATCCGCGAGCTCCTTGAACCGCACGAAGACGTCCGACAGCTGGTTGTCGGCGAGCTCGTAGCCGAGTTCCGCCAACTTGGAGCGCAGCGCCGCCCGCCCCGAGTGCTTGCCCATGACGAGCGAGGTTTCGGACAGGCCCACGTCGGTGGGGCGCATGATCTCGAAGGTCTCGGCGTTCTTGAGCATCCCGTCCTGGTGGATGCCGCTTTCGTGCGCGAAGGCGTTCTTGCCGACGATGGCCTTGTTGAACTGCACGGGAAAGCCCGAGACGGTGGCGACCCGGCGCGAGATGCCCATGATCTTGGTGCTGTCGACGCCGGTGCTGTAGGGCATGATGTCCTGGCGCACCTTCATGGCCATGACGACCTCTTCCAGCGCCGTGTTGCCCGCACGCTCGCCCAGACCGTTGATCGTGCACTCGATCTGGCGCGCGCCCCCCTCGACGGCGGCCAGGCTGTTGGCCGTCGCCATGCCGAGGTCGTTGTGGCAGTGGGTGGCGAAGATCACCTCGTCGGCGCCGTCGACCTCTTCGATGAGCCGCCGGATCAGGTCGGCGCTTTCCACGGGTGCCGTATACCCCACGGTGTCGGGGATGTTGATCGTCGTCGCACCCGCCTTGATCGCGATGTCGACGGTGCGACGCAGGAACTCCCACTCCGTGCGCGTCGCATCCATCGAGGACCACTGCACGTTGTCGCAGAGGTTGCGCGCATGGGTGACGCAGTCGTGGATCCGCTCGGCCATCTGGTCCATGTCGAGGTTCGGGATCGCCCGGTGCAGCGGAGACGTCCCGATGAAGGTGTGGATCCGTGGCTGGCGGGCGTGTTTCACCGCCTCCCAGCAGCGGTCGATATCCTTGTAGTTCGCGCGCGACAGGCCGCAGATGACGCTGTTGCGGGACAGCCGGGCGATATCGCTGACGGCGGCGAAGTCCCCTTCCGAGGCGATGGGGAAGCCCGCCTCGATGATGTCGACGCCCATCTCGTCGAGCATCTGGGCGATCTCGAGCTTTTCGGCGTGGGTCATGGTGGCGCCGGGCGATTGCTCGCCGTCGCGCAAGGTGGTGTCAAAGATATAGACGCGGTCGGTCATTGATGTCGTCCTGAACGAATGGAAGCTGTGGAAAGTCGGCGCGGGACCTGTCCGAGCGGTCGCGCCGACAAGGCACGCTCAGACGTGGTTCAGGCGTAGGGCACGCAGTCGCAGCAGGGCCGAAGGGCCGGATGCGGTGATATGTGGGCGTGCGCTCATGCGCCGCACTATAGCGGTTGTGTTTCACATGAAAAGAGGCGTTTCGCCCTTTTGGGGCTCTGCCCCCGGCCCGAGACGGGCCTCCCCCGGAGTTTATCCGGCCAGATGAAAGATGGACCGCGCGATCCTGTGGCCTAGGTCGCGGAGCATGACAAAGACACTTATCGTCACCGGAGCGGCCTCCGGCATCGGGCGCGGGATCGCGCGGGATTTTGCGGCGCGCGGCTGGCGCGTCTTCGGGCTGGATGTCGACCCGGTGAACCTGGAAGACGTGACCGGGATCACCTGCGACGTGGGCGACGAGGCCCAGGTCTCCGACGCCTTCGCCCGGATCGACGCCTGCGACCTGCTGGTCAACAACGCCGGGATCGCGGGCCCCCACCGCGGCCCGATCGAGGATCTCTCGCTCGCCGACTGGCGGCGCGTCACCGACAGTCACCTGACGGGGGCGTTCCTCGTGACCCGTGCGGCCGTCCCGCTTTTGCGCGCGGCCCGCGGTGCGATCGTCAACATGGCCTCCACCCGCGCCGCGATGTCGGAGCCGAACTCGGAAGCCTACGCCGCCTCCAAGGGTGGGATCGCGGCGCTGACGCACGCGCTTGCGATCTCCCTCGGCCCGCTGGTGCGCGTGAACGCCATCGCCCCCGGCTGGATCGTGACCGAGGGCTGGGACGACCTGCGCGAGGAGGACCACGCGCAGCATCCGGTGGGCCGCGCCGGCACGGTCGAGGACATCGTCGCCGCCATCCGCTGGCTTTCGGAAGCGGGTTTCGTGACCGGGCAGACCGTCACCGTCGACGGGGGCATGACCCGCAAGATGATCTATGCCGACTAGCGCGCTGATCCTGGGCACCGGCGGGATAGGCGCGGCCGTGGCCGAGGCGTTGCGCGCCCGCGGCGACGCGGTCACGACCCTGTCGCGCAGTGCCGACGGTTTCAACGTGACCGATCCCGCCTCCGTCGCGCGTCACCTCGACGCCCTGGAGACCCCGTTCGACCTCGTCTTCGTCGCCGTGGGCACGCTGGGCGCACCCGAGAAAAAACTGTCCGAGATCGACCGCGATGCCATGGCGGCGGTCTTCGCCGTCAATACCTTCGGCCCCGCCCTGATCCTGCGCCACGCGGGCGACCTGCTGCCGCGCGACCGGGCGGCCACGCTGGCGGTGCTCTCGGCGCGGGTCGGCTCCATCGGGGACAACCGGATCGGCGGCTGGTATTCCTACCGCGCCTCGAAGGCGGCGCTGAACCAGATCGTTCACGGCGCCGCCATCGAGCTTGCGCGCACCCACAAGCAGGCCCGCGTCGTGGCCCTGCACCCCGGCACGGTCGATACCCCTTTCACGCAAGGCTACGCCGACCGCCACAAGACCGTCCCCGCCACCGAGGCCGCCGCGAACCTGCTCGACGTGATCGACGGGCTTGCCCCTGCGGACAGCGGCCAATTCTTCGACTACGCAGCGGAGCCCATCCCATGGTGAATCTCGTCCTCGTCCTCGGCGACCAGCTCTCGCCCGGCCTTTCGGCCCTGCGCGAGGCCGACAAGTCCTCCGACATCGTCGTCATGGCCGAGGTCGCGGACGAGGCCTCCTACGTCGCCCACCACCCAAAGAAGATCGCCTTCCTCTTCGCCGCGATGCGAAAGTTCGCGGGCAGGCTGAAGGATGACGGCTGGACGGTGGATTACACGAAGCTGGGCGAGGGGTCGGACAGCATCTGCGGCATCCTGATGGCCAAGGCACAGGACCACGATGCGAAGGAGGTGCTCGTCACCGAACCCGGCGAGTGGCGCCTGATCGAGGCGCTGGAGAATTGCCCGGTCACCGTACGCCAATTGCCCGACGACCGCTTCATCGCCTCCCACAAGGAGTTCGAGGACTGGGCCAAGGGACGCAAGACCCTGCGGATGGAGTATTTCTACCGCGAGATGCGCAAGAAGACCGGCTTGATGATGGACGGCGAGGAGCCGGCGGGCGGGCAGTGGAACTACGACGAGGACAACCGCAAGCCGCCCCCCGACGGCATCGACTACAGCGGTCCCATGCAGTTCACCCCCGACGACGAGATCGAGGAGGTGCTGCAATTGGTCGAACGCCGCTTCGGCAATTCCTTCGGCGACGTCCGTCCCTTCTGGTTCGCCACCGACAGCGGCCAGGCGCGCCAGCACCTTGCCCATTGGGTGAAGAAGGCGCTTCCCGATTTCGGCGCCTACCAGGACGCGATGATCGACGACGAACGCTTCATGTATCACGCCCTCGTCGGCCTCTACATTAACGCGGGCCTGCTGGACCCGCTGGAGGTCTGCCGCGCCGTGGAAGACGCCTGGCAGGCGGGCGACGTGCCGATCAACGCGGCCGAAGGGTTCATCCGCCAGATCATCGGCTGGCGCGAGTACATCCGCGGCATCTACTTCCGCGAAGGTCCCGACTACACGCGGCGCAACGGGCTGGGCCACGACCGCGACCTGCCCGGTCTCTACTGGGGGGACCGGACCCGGATGAACTGCCTGCATCAATGCGTGACGCAGACCAAGGAAGAGGCCTACGCCCATCACATCCAGCGGCTCATGATTACCGGCAACTTCGCCCTGCTCGCGGGCATCGAACCCGCACAGGTCCACGACTGGTACCTGCGCGTCTACGCCGACGCCTACGAATGGGTCGAGGCGCCCAACGTCATCGGGATGAGCCAGTTCGCCGACGGCGGCATCATCGCCAGCAAGCCTTACGTGTCCTCGGCGAACTACATCAAGAAGATGTCGACCTATTGCGACAATTGCGAATACTCCGCCACGACGAAGACCGGTGAAGGCGCCTGCCCCTTCAACCTGCTTTACTGGCATTTCCTCGACCGGCACCGGGACAAGTTCGAGAACAATCCCCGCATCTCCCGCGTCTATTCGACATGGGACCGGATGGACGCCGACAAGCGGAAGACGATCGTCTCCGAAGCCGACGCGTTCCTCGACCGCATGGACAAGGGCGAAACGGTCTGACCGAACCGCTGCACCGTGGGTCCGCTTCTTCTGGCCTGAAATATCCCGGGGTCCGGGGCAGAGCCCCGAAAAGGGGTGGGTGGGCCCACCCGCCCTCACCGCAATTTCGGCGGCATGGTCGGATCGCTGCCCGGTGCCACCGGCACCTCGGGCGTCGCCCGGACGAACTTCGGCAGATCGAAGCGCAGCCCGACCCGTTCCAGCCGCTTCGCCATCTCGTCGCCCGCGCCGACGAAGACCACGTCCATGACGCCCGCATCGATGCCCGAGAAGGTCAGAGCCTCGCCAGCGGCGTGCGCCAGGGCGGCCTGCGCGCTTTCCTCCGCGCCGACGAAGCCCAGCACGTGCCCCTTGGCCCCGTCCTCGTATTCAGCGGCGACGAGCCAGGCGGTCTCGGCCAGGCCCGCGGTCTTCGACAGCTTCCGGTCCAGCGCATCGAACACGCTTTCGGGCAGGCCCGTGGGGCGCGAGATCCCGACCAGCCGCGCCTCGGTCTGTTCGGGCGCGTGGGACAGCGTGCCGATCAGCCACTCCACCCCGTCGGGCGGGATCAGCATGGCCGAGGGCGCGACTTTCAGGTTCACGCCGAGGCCCGCCCCCTGCCCCGCCATCATCTGCACCAGCGCGCGCCCCGGCAAGCTGGCGTAGGGTGCCTCGCGCTTCGTGAAGGCCGTCAGGCGGTCTTCGGTGTCGAAGCACAGCACGTAGTCCACGTCCTCGATGCGCAGGGTCGCGGGCCGCACCGTGTCGCCTTCGGGCTCTCCGTCCAGAAGGATGAAGATGTCGCTGTCGCACAGATCCTCGTAGAACCGCAGGCGCAGGGTATCGTCGCCGGGGGCGGCCTCCATCGCGGCGTGGGATCGGTCGAGGGTCGTCTCGCTCATGCCAAAACCTCTCGCACCCGGGCCTTCAGCACGGGCAGCAGTTCCGTTTCGAACCAGGGATTGCGGTTCAGCCACGCGGTATTGCGCCAGGACGGATGTGGCAAGGGAAAGACCGCGGGCGCGTGATCGCGCCAGTCCATCACACGCTGCGTGACGGAGACCTTGCCGCCCAGGTGCCAGGTCTGCGCATAGGCGCCGATCAGCAAGGTCAGCGGGACCTCCCCCAGCGCCGACATCGCCCGGTCGCGCCACGTCGCGGCACAGATCCGCGGCGGGGCGAGGTCGCTGCCCTTGGCGTCGTAGCCCGGAAAGCAGAAAGCCATCGGCACGATCGCCACCCGGTCGCGGTCGTAGAATTCGTCCTGGCTGACCCCCAGCCAGTCGCGCAGGCGATCGCCCGAGCGGTCCCAGAACGGCGTCTGCGCCTCGTGCACCCGCGCGCCGGGGGCCTGGCTTGCGATCAGCATGCGGGGCGGCCCCTTGAACCAGACCACGGGACGCGGCTGGTGACGGGTCGCGGTGGCGGCGAAACGCTCCGCGCAGATGCGGCAGGCGGCGATCTCTGTCCGAAGGCTCATGAAGGTCCAGCTAAGCCCGCACACCCTCGCACGCAAGGACCGCGGCCACGACCGGACCGGGTCCGCCGGGCCCCCGATCAGGGCCGAAGTGCGCATCACACTTACGAAAATAGTGCAGGAAACGCCTGTCTTTGGCCGTAATTTCCGGGCAGGTAGGCGCAAAGGCCGCAGGATGACTGCCCGCGCCCGCGATCGCGCGGGGCAGGGCCGCGCGCGGCGCAGGAGGCATACAGGCCAGATGCTCGAATTCAACGCGGTCAGCAAGTCCTTCTGGACGGGCAAGCAGCGCAAGGTCATCCTTGACCGGGCGTCGTTCCGCGTGGAACTGGGCAACTCGCTGGGCATCCTCGCCCCGAACGGCACCGGCAAGACGACCTTGATCAACATGATGGCCGGGCTGGAAAAACCCGACGAGGGGACCATCCTGCGGACCTGCCGGATCTCGTTTCCTCTGGGGTTCATGGGCGGCGTGGTCAACAAGCATACGGGCCGCGAGAACGTGCGCTACATCGCGCGGCTCTACGGCCTCGATCCCGATTACGTCGAATCCTTCTGCCGCTGGCTTTGCGGCATCGCCGAATACTTCGACATGCCCGTGGGCACCTACAGCGCGGGCATGCGCAGCCGGCTGACCTTCTCGCTGCTGCTGGCGCTCGATTTCGACATCTACCTCATCGACGAGGGCATGCCCTCCACCACCGACGCCGAGTTCAACCGCAAGGCCGGAGAGATCCTGCGCGAACGGCTCGACTCCACCACCGTCATCATCGTAAGCCACCAGGCCGCCACGCTGGAGCGGTTCGCCCGTTCCGCCGCGGTCCTGCGCGATGGCCAGATTTACATGTTCGAGACCCTGGAAGAGGCCAAGCAGCTTTATGACTACGAAGCCGACAGCTAAGAAATTCCGGATCCGCCGCCCGTCGGAGGTGTCCGCCGACAAGACCGACGCGACCTACGAGGACGCCTCCGTGGCGAATGACGCAGGAGAACGCGCGGCCACACCCTCCCCGCAGTCCCAGTCCCCCGCCAAGCGGCCGCAAGGCCCCGAGACGCCTGCAGGCACGGCCCCCTCGACGCCCGACACGGCAGCGGCGGCGAAGGGCGACGCGGGGCTCACCGATATCGACAGCATCCGGCGCGAGGCTCTGACCGGACGCCAGTTGCGCATGGCGCGGAGGGTCGCGCAGAAACAGGGCATGGCGGTCACGTCGGATTACGACGCGGTCCGGCAGTTGCGCCTGGCGGGGATCGATCCGTTCTCGCAATCGACGGTCCTCGACCAGCCCGCGCAGACCGGCACGGCCCTCACGACGACCAGGGGGGCGGCCCGTGGCGCGGTCCAGACCGTGCCGCAATCGCGGTCGCAGCTGCCGCAGACCCAGGTCAACCTGCCGAACCTGCCGTCGACCGAGGTGGCAGATCCCGGCACCCGCCGGATGAGCGAGCTGACGAAGATCCGGACCGACATGGCGCGCCGGCGGCGGCGGCGCGCCGTCCTGATGTTCACGCGGCTGGCGGTCTTCGTGGTCCTGCCGACGTTCCTGGTGGGGTATTACTACTACAACATCGCCACCCCGATGTACGCGACCGATTCGGAATTCGTGATCCAGCAGGCCGAACCCGCCAGTGCCGCGGGCGGGCTGGGCGGCATGTTCCAGGGCACCTCGATGGCCACGCAGCAGGACAGCATCACGGTGCAATCCTACCTGCAGTCACGTGCCGCCATGGTGCGCCTCGACGCGGACCACGACTTCAAGGAGCATTTCTCCGCGCCGCAGATCGACCCGATCCAGCGCCTGCCCGAGAACGCCTCGAACGAGGCCGCCTACAACGTCTACCAGGAGCGGGTGAAGATCAGCTACGATCCCACCGAAGGCATCCTGCGGATGAAGGTCATCGCCGCCTCGCCCGAGGTCAGCCAGGAATTCTCCAACGCGCTCATCAACTACGCCGAGGAACAGGTCGACCAGCTCACCCAGCGCTTGCGCGAGGACCAGATGTCGGGCGCGCGCGAAAGCTACCTCCTGGCCGAGACCGCCCGCTCGGAGGCGCTGCAGAACTGGCTGGAGATCCAGGAGCAGGTCCAGCAGATCGACCCGATCGGCGAAACCCAGGCCCGCACCGCCCAGATCAGCGAACTCGAATCCGAGCGCCAGCGCCTTACGTTGACCTTGCAGGAACGCCTCTCCGTGCGCCGCCCGAACGAAGCGCAGGTGAACGCGCTGGAAAGCCAGATCGCCAACATCGAAAGCCTGATCGCGGATCTGCGCCAGCAGATGACGACCGCCGACGACGCCGGCACCAGCCTCGCCGCGCGCAACACGGAACTGCGCCTGGCCGAAGAGGATTACACCTTCCAGACCGCCCTCGCCCAGCAGGCGCTCACCCAGATGGAGACCGCCCGGATCGAGGCGAACCGCCAGGTCCGCTACCTCTCGATGGGCGTCGAACCCGTCGCCCCGGACGAGGCGACCTATCCAAAGGCCTTCGAGAACACGATCCTCGCTTTCCTGATCTTCTCGGGGATCTACCTGATGATCTCGATCACGGCTTCCATCCTTCGCGAACAGGTCACCAGCTGATGCACGACGTCTCCATCGGATCCCTCACCGTCTCCAACGACCGGCCCTTGACGGTCATCGCCGGGCCCTGCCAGCTCGAAGGGGTCGAGCACGCCGTCATGATCGCCGAGACGATGGCGCAGGCCTGCGCCGCGGCGGGCGCGCAGTTCGTCTTCAAGGGCAGCTTCGACAAGGCGAACCGGACCTCGCTGTCGGGCAGGCGCGGCCTGGGCATCGACGAAGGGCTGGCCGTGCTGCAGGCGGTCAAGGACCGGATCGGCTGTCCCGTGCTGACGGACATCCACACCGCCGATCAATGCGCCCCGACGGCGCAGGTCGTGGACATCATGCAGATCCCGGCGTTCCTGTGCCGCCAGACCGATCTGCTGATCGCCGCCGGAGAGACCGGCGCCGTCATCAACGTCAAGAAAGGCCAGTTCCTGGCCCCCTGGGACATGCCCAACGTGATCGACAAGATCGAAAGCACCGGCAACACCCGGATCCTGCTGACCGAGCGCGGATCCTCCTTCGGCTACAACACGCTGGTGGCGGACATGCGGTCGCTGCCCACGATGGCACGGACCGGCTACCCGGTGGTCATGGACGCGACCCATTCGGTGCAGCAGCCGGGTGGCCAGGGCGGATCCAGCGGCGGGCAACGCGAGTTCGCCCCGGTCATGGCCCGCGCCGCCGTCTCGCTGGGGATCGCCGCGGTCTTCATCGAGACGCACGAGACCCCCGACACCGCCCCCTCCGACGGCCCGAACATGATCCCGCTCGACCGGATGCCCGCCCTGGTGCGCAGCCTGATGGACTTCGACCGGCTGGCGAAGGCAGACCCCCTGCGCGTCTGATCGATCCTGCCGGAAATAAGCTGGAAAATGCATCGACCGGGGCTTGAAGCCCCCTCCGGTTTCTTCTATTCGATCCCTCGCGTTGGGGTGTAGCCAAGCGGTAAGGCATCGGTTTTTGGTACCGTGTATCGTAGGTTCGAATCCTACCACCCCAGCCAACCTCCCGAAAAAGATTTTTTAGATCACGACTTTAGGGTTTTCCGCTGAGGAGCCCTGAGAGAAGGTTACACAGCTGTTTACACGGATGGTCACACGTGACCGTTCGAGGATCCGCTGTTCGCTTCATCACTCCCTGTTGCGGTGACCCAGCGGAGGTCACGATGCAGAGCGTTCTCTATCTGACCCAAAGGCGAGAAATCTTCTTTTTTCGCAGAAGGTTACCGGAGTTATCCACCGAGTTATCACCGATACTGGTCTCCCTCGGGACGACAGATCGGCGGCTGGCCTGTAAATTGTGCATGCGATTGACCGCCCACATGGACCAGATGCTCGACGCCAGACTGCATATCGACCTGCCCTCGCGGACGTTCCGGCCTTCTTCAAGGCCGAGCTGCGCCGGTATCTCACGTCGCTGACGGCGCAGCGACAGCGCGAGTTCATGGACGGATCCCTGACGTCCGAGCGCGCGCGCACTCAGAGGCTGGAGGTCCATGCCCTGCGCAGCCTGGTCGAGAATGGACTGCGTGAGCACATGCCATTCGATCAAATAAGAGCTCTTCCCAAGACCGAGTGGCGCGAAGCCTGCAAGATCCAGAAAGACCTCTTCGAGTTGTTCAAGTCTTCCGAGTTCACCGCTGAGGTCGTCAATCGAGCGAAGGAGATGACGCCGCACCTCGATCCGACGGAACTGGAGACGCTTGAACTTCGCTGGGCTGCCGTGAAGGCACGTATGGCCGCCCACGAAGCGGTCGCCGCGATCCCGGCACAGCAGGCCGAGACCGCGTGCCATGAAGCGGAAGCGATGCTTCGGAAGATCCGCCTTGGCAACCCGGCACCTGACGCCGAGAATAAACCATCGTCGGAAGAGGTTGCGGTTCAAGAACCGGAAGGCCTGGCACACCTCGGGCAAGTCGATACGGCCTCCCCTCTCCTGACCCCCGGTGTCGCGCTGATCACGGGTCGTATCACCGCAAAGACACTCTATGCCCAGCGAGATGCGGCACTTTCGCAGCCCGTGGATGAAGCTTTCTCCGGCATCGCCGACCAAGTGAAAGTTGAGCGAATCTACGGGCAGGATCTGTTCGGGACCGCTGTCCGGATGTGCCGCAAACAGACCTCGCGTCAGGGCTCGAAAGACCAGAAGCTGAAAAGTGTGGCGCTGTTCATCTATACGACAGGGGTCCAACTCGTGACCGATATCCGAACGCACCACATCGAAAGCTTTGCGCGGATCCTGCGAGACGAACTTCCGAAGACATACTGGAAGGCACCTCGCGAACAGTCTCTGACTTTCAAGGAGCTTCGAGAGATCAACGTATCAACCAGCGATGCAAAGATCGGCCTGGCGGCGGCGTCGATCGAGCGGCATGTCACGGCCCTGAAATCCGTCATGACCTACGCAAGGCGGGAGGGGCATCACGTCCCGTTTCTCTTGCGAATCGCGGGCCTTGTTCCGCAGGACCCCAGAACCGAAGCCGAAAAGCGCGCGGTCTTTACCGAGACCGACGTCCAGCGACTCTTTGCGCATCCTCTCTGGTCGGGCTGCAAAAATAAGTTGCGCCGCCATCAGCCCGGCCAGCAGGTGTTCAAGGACCATCACTATTGGATCAATCTCATTCTTGCATTAACCGGCGCGAGGCGCGGCGAGATCGCGGGCTTGCTGGCAATGGATGTCCTCGCAGAAGGCGGTATTCCATATGTCTACATTCGCCCCAATCATCTTCGTGGGTTGAAAAAAGTTCATTGCAAGCGGCGCATCCCACTTCACCCACAAATTCTGGAGCTCGGCTTTCTTGATTTCGTTGAATCGGCACGAGACAGAGGTGCGATCGCTCTTTTCCCCGAAGCAATCCCGGCACGCAGCCGCGCACCTGAAAGTATCTCCGAACATGCCACGGCCATTTACAACGAAAAGTTCGGCGACGGTCTCGACCACATCTGGCGCGAGTGCCTGACCAGAGCCCTGGATGGCAATCCTGAGAGATATACGTTTCACAGTCTCCGCCACTACGTCAACGATACGCTGCTGAATTTGAGAGCCGCGGACGGGATGACGAAGCTGGTCAACGATACCGACCGGAGGGATCTCTTGGGACATCAGCCTATCGACGTAAACGAAGCGACTTACCGTCGAGAAGAAAAACCTCTTGGCCCGCTCTTCGAAGTCGTCAAGCTGCTCCCGTGCCTCGCGAAGGTAGGATCTTGAGGTATAACGGCGTATTCCGTTGAAAAACTCTCGCTTGATCGATGGGCACCCTGCTGATTCAAGTCCTGCGTGGGGTGGGAGGAATGGCGATGATGGGACCGCGGCAGGAGGCGCAACCAGCGCTGTTCTACGAGTTCTCGCTGGAGGATCACGTCCCGCAAGATCACCTGCTTCGATCCATCGACCGGTTCGTCGATCTGAGCGGCATTCGCGCCCATCTTGCAGATTTCTACAGCCATACCGGGCGTCCCTCGGTCGATCCTGAGCTGCTGATCCGGATGCTGCCGGTCGGCTATTGCTTCGGCATCCGATCGGAGCGGCGGCTGTGCGAAGAAGTGCATCTAAACCTGGCGTATCGGTGGTTCTGCCGGTTCGATCTCAGTGACCGCGTCCCGGACCATTCGACCTTATCCAAGAACCGACATGGTCGGTTTCGTGACAGCGAACTGCTGCGGCATCTGTTTGAGACGACCGTCTCGCGCTGCATAGAGGGAGGCCTGGTCAGCGGTCAGCGTATGGCAATCGACGCCAGCTTGATCGAAGCGGATGCCAACAGGCAGAACTCGACGCCGAAGGAGGACTGGGACGCATCCACCATTGACGTAGCTGATGCGTCTCGCGCGGTTCGTGAGTATCTCGACACTCTGGATGAAGCTGCGTTCGGCGCCGCCAGCGAAGTGCAGCCCAAGTTCACCTCGCATTCTGACCCGGCCAGCCAATGGACCGCGGCTCGTAAAGGACCAGCGTTCTTCAGCTACTCCGACAACTACCTGATCGACACAGACTACGGGGTCATCGTGGACGTGGAAGCGACACGGTCTATCCGGCAAGCGGAGGTGGGATCGACGAAGATCATGTTGAAGCGCGTCAAAGAGAAGTTCGACCTGCATCCGGAACGCCTGATCGCAGACACCGCCTACGGGTCGGGCCCGATGCTGGGCTGGCTGGTGGATCGAAAGATCGCCCCACACATACCGGTCATCGACAAGGGTGGGCGCACTGATGGCACCTGGTCTCGATCCGACTTCGAGTGGGACGCCGAGAACAACCAATACATCTGCCCCGAGGGCGAAGTCCCAAAACAGTTCCGTCGGAACTACTCCGATCCCAAGCGTGGCCCGACTGGCAAAGGCGTTGCCGCATACCAGGGTCTCAAACACACCTGCCAAGCCTGCCCATCAAACCCCAAATGCTGCCCGAAAGCCGATGCGCGCAAGATCACTCGCGAAGAGCACGAAGACGCCCGGGACATCGCCCGCGCAATCCGAAAAACGTACCAATACGCGGTCTCATCCAAGCTCCGAAAGAAGGTCGAGATGCTGTTCGCCCACCTCAAGCGCATCCTTGGCCTTGGACGGCTTCGATTACGCGGCCCGTGCGGCGCCAACGGCGAATTCCTCCTCGCCGCCACCGCCCAGAACCTCAGGAAACTGGCGAAGATCCTTCCTGCACCGCAGCAAAGGCGAAATGCCTGACGGAAAAGGCGCTCGCGCCACGTTAAGCCGTTGATATTCTGCGCTCGCAAACGAGCCTTTTTCCACAAAATGGGCGGACAGCCGACTTTCGCTGCGATTACAAGCACAGCTGCTTTCCGACTACTGTGGAACGTATTCCGAAGATTTTCGTGCCAAGCCTGAAAATCACGGATGGTGTGAGAAAAGAAAGAGATCGATTGCAAATAGCTTCGCGCAGCCTTTACCGCGAAGTGGATTCGGACCTTTAGGCTCGCAGGTCAACTGGGTCGCCGACTCGGTCTACTTCGTGAGACCTTATCCTTACCCAAAACAAAAATGTAGCGTCTGGCCGGAATGGATTGGCCGAGAGGAATCAACCAAGGACTAACTGTGGAGCACAATTCATACTTCGAGGACTTCCTAAAGGGCGTCGTAAACATCGACCAGGATCGCCTGGACTCACTCGACACAAGCATCAGCGCAATTCAAAACCACATTCTCAAATCCGACTACGGCACAAGGATTCGCTTTTTTAAGAGGCAGGGCTCACTTGCACATGGAACGATTGCTCGCCCATTGAGCGGACAAGAATTTGATGCTGACGTCGTGATGATGGTTGCCGAGAACAGTGAATGGGAGCCCAAAGACTATCTGCTGGACCTCCGCCGTGTGCTTTGGGCCAATTCTAAATACAAAAGCAAGTCACGTCTCTCGGATGTCTGTGTTACAATCGACTACGCCGGCGACAAGAAGATCGATTTGATGCCGATAATTGAGGTTGCCGATAAAGATTGCGAAATCAATATTTGCCACCATCGGCACAACCAACTTATCCGCAGTGAGCCGTTCGAGTTCACTGATTGAATAGCCCCGAGTTTCTTAGACGCCTTCGTGCCTCAGTTTCTGCTGCCGCTCGAACTCGAGCGGCGACAGCATTGTGTTTCAGCGCGGGACCGTAGCTGCCGGCTCGCCCGTGAAACCGGCCTCCTGCCCCGCCCCGGTGGCAATGCCGGGACGGACTGGTCCGCTCAGAGCGGGTTCAACAGATCCGGCAGGAACAGGACCAGCGCGGGCAACAGGACGATCAGCGCAAGCCGGAAGATATCCGCGATCCAGAACGGCGTGACCCCGCGGAAGATCGTCGCGGTCGAGACATCCCCCACGACCGAGCGCATGATGAAGACGTTCAGGCCGACCGGCGGGGTGATGAGGCTGATCTCAGTCACCACGACGACCACGATGCCGAACCAGACCGGATCGAAGCCCAACTGACTGATGACCGGAAAGAAGACCGGCACCGTGAGCACCATCATCGACAGGCTCTCGAACACGCAGCCAAGCGCGATGTAGATCAGCAGGATGATCGCCATGACCGCCATCGGCGGAATGTCGTTGCCAGTCACAAGTGCGACGAGCGCCTCGGGCAGCCCCACGATGTTCACGAAGTTCGAGAAAATCCAGGCGCCGATCAGGATCGCGAATAGTCCTGCCGTGGTGACGCAGGTCTCCGCCAGGGCGACCTTCAGCGCGGGCCAGGGCAACTTGCGCCGCCAGAGCGCTATGAAGAACGTGCCCATCGCGCCCATGCCCGCGGCCTCGGTGGGCGAGAAACTCAGGTTGATCGGCCAGAAATCCAGCACGCCGTAAAGACCACCGATGACGAAGACGAAAAGGCCGATCACCGCCCCCACGCCCCGCAGGGCCGATAGGCGCGCCCGCCAGTCCTGGCGCTCCCCGCGCGGGCCGCTGTCGGGCTTGCGCCAGACGACGAAGGCGACGGCGGCCAGATAGAACAGGATACCCAGCAACCCCGGCACCAGCCCCGCCAGGAACAGCGAGGCGATCGAGGTCTGCGTCAGCAGCCCGTAGATGATCAGGATGACCGAAGGCGGAATGAGGATCCCCAAGGTGCCCCCCGCCGCAATGGAGGCCGTAGCCAGCCCGTCGGAATACCCGAACCGGCGCATCTCGGGCATGGCGACCCGGCTCATGGTGGCGGCGGTGGCAAGCGACGAGCCCGAGATCGCGGCGAAGACCCCGCAGGCCGCGATCGTGGCCATCGCCAGCCCCCCGCGCCAATGCCCGAGGAAGGCATGGGCCGCGCGGTAGATCTCGCGGCTCATGCCCGACTGGTTCACGAACAGCCCCATCAGCACGAAAAGCGGCACCACCGACAGCCCGTAATCCCGCGCGGAATCCGTGATCAGCCGGGCCGTCATGGACACCGAAGCGGACATCGAGGTTTCCATCCCGTAGCCCACCAGGCCCACGAGCCCCATCGCCAGCGCGATGGGCACCCGCGCGAACACCAGCAAAAGAACGGCACCGAAGCCCAGCAACGCAAGCGTCATTAGAAGGATCCTTCCCGAGTGGTGGTATCGGTTGCGCCGGCGTCCGTCACGCCCCGGGAGCCGAGGTCGGGATCGATCCGGGGCACGAACAGGATAAACACCCCGCGCAGGACCATCGCCGCCGCCGACAGCGCCAGAGCGACGGCGATGAAATAAAGAATCCACCCCACTGGAACGCGCAGGTAAAGCGTCACCTCGCCGTAACCCATGGTCCGGCTGGCGCTTTCGAGGCACTTGGCCACCGGCCAGAACAGCAGGATCCCGAAGATCAGGTTCACCAGGCCGTCACGCCTGCGCGCAAAGAGGTAGCCATCGAACAGATCGACAGCGATGTGACGCCCCCAGAGGGACGTCGCGGGCAAGGCGGCAAAGACGGTTGCCGCCAGCAGGATCTCGGTCACCTCGGCGGCGCCGGGGATTGGGGCATTCGCGAATGACCGCAGGATCACGTCGGCAAATGTCAGTGCCATCATGGCGAAGAGCGACGCCGCCGCGATCCACAGGGGAAGGCGCGCGGTCGCATGGACCGCGCGCGCGATGGTCGCTCGCATCAGGGTGCGATTTCAGCCATGACCTCGGCCACTTCGGCATCGAACATCGCCTTGGCTGCTTGCGCATCGACACCGCGCGCTGCGACGTCTTCCAGCACCCGTTGGGTGATGTCCTCCACGATGGGGGCGAAGTGGTCGATATCGGCTTCGGTCGCCTGCACGATCGGGTTGCCTGCCGCGCGGGTCCGCTCGATTGCCACCGTGTCGGAGGCATCCCACATGCGACCGAACATCCGCGACATGGGCTCGCCGAAGACCTCTTCATCCAGCGCGGTCTGTATATCGGGGTCGAGGCTCTCCCAGGTGTCGCGCGACATGAGCGCCGCGAAAGACCCGCGGTAGAGCCCGCCGGGCATCTCGAACATGACCGGCGCCACTTCGTCGAGGTTGTAGCCGATGCGCCCGTCGGGGTTCATGCTGACGGCATCCGCAGCACCCGCCGACAGGGTTTCGTAAACCTTGGTGGCGGGCACCTGGATGCCGACACCGCCCAGCCCTTCGATCGCCATTGACCCCACGCCGCCGGGCGCGCGGATCTTCATGCCGTCGATCTCGGCCAGCGCGTCAATCGGATCGGCCAGATGAAGCTGCGCCGGGCTGTGCTGGAACATGGCGATCGTCTTGAATTCCTCCTGCTCGCCGGCCGCTTCGAGGTGTTCCTCCCAGACGCGCCAGTAGGCCGCCGATGCCGCTTCCGCGTTGCCCTCGACGCCCGGCAGCTCGACAAGCTGCGGCACGACGAACCGGCCCGCGTTGTAGCCGTGGAAGATGAACGTGATATCCGCCCCCCCGTCGAGCACGAAGTCCGCCATTGCGGGCGGCGGGACGAGGTTCAGCTTCACCTCGGCGGTGAGCGCGCCGTCGGTAGCCTCTTCGATCATGTCGATGAAGGCCGGCCACATATCGGCGTTGACCGAGTGGTTGGGCCCGGCCCAGGACGCGATGGTCAGAACTCGCGCGTCCTCCTGCGCGACAGCCGAGGTCGCGACCTGCGCCGCGATTCCGGCGGCCGCGAGTGTCTTGATAAGTGTCATAGGTTCCTCCCTGGAAAGCTGCCCGCCGCAAGGGCGGTCTTCGTCAATGCTGCTCTGCCGGTATCTCGATCTCCGCCCCCTCCAGGGCGTCGGTTACAGTGACCTGGCAGGTCAGACGGCTGTTGTCGCGCCGCGGCGTGGCCGCGAAGTCGAGCATCTCATCCTCCATGTCGCTCGACCGGCCGATCTTCTCGATCGTGGCCTCGTCGATGAAGGCGTGGCACGTGGCACAGGCCATGGAGCCGCCGCATTCCGCGACGATGCCCGCGATCCCGTTCGACTGCACGACTTCCATGACCGATCGGCCAGGCTCGGCCTCGATGGAGGTGCGGGTGCCGTCGGGCTGGATGAAATGAAGCTGAACCATGGGGCCTCTATCTGTCTTCGTTAAGCCGGACCGGAAGCCGCGACGGTCCCCGGAACGACAGGGTGCGCGTGAAAACCATGTTGTCCTCGGCCAGCTCCATCCGTGGGAAGGCCGCGCTGAGCTCTTCCAGCAGGATCCGCAGTTCGAGCCGCGCGAGTGGCGCGCCGAGGCAATGGTGCAGCCCCTTGCCGAAGGCCATGTGCTCGCGCGCGTTGGACCGGGTGATGTCGAAGGTGTCCGGGGCGTCGAACTTCGCCGGGTCGCGGTTGGCCGAAGCCAGCGACAGCAGCAGGTTCGCACCGGCGGGAAGGTCGACCCCGCCGATGGTGACCGGCTCCTTCGTCTGCCGCCTCCAGGCGACGACTGAAGAGGCATAGCGCAGCCCCTCTTCGACGGCATTCTTCGCCAGACCCGGATCCTCGACGATGGCCTTCCACTGATCGGGATGCCGCATCAGTTCGAGGATGATGTTACCGGCGGCGTTCGTGGTCGTCTCGTGACCGGCAAGCAGAAGCCCGAAGACAAGGCTGCGGATCTCGTTCTCGGTCAGGATCTCGTCGTCGCCGTCGCGGATCTCGAACAGCAGGCTGGGGTAGTCGTCCTGCGGCGCGTGCTTGCGCGCCTTGACCAGCTCCACGGTGTAATCCCAGAAGTCGGCCAGATCGCTGGCCCCCTGCACCAGATCGTGTTCATCGGGGTTGCCCCAGATCATGTGCAGCCGCAGATCGCCCCAGGCCTTGATCTTGCGCGGATCGAAATCCGTCACGCCAAGCAGCAGGAACACCACTTGCGCGGGGAACTCGTAGGTGATCGCCTCCACCAGGTCGACGGTCTCCTGCCCCTTCATCTTCTCGATATAGCCGCGCACCAGATCGCGCAGGCGGTCCTCGTATCCCATGAACTGGCGGATGTTCAGGAACTTCGTGGCCGACCCTTTCACCCGCGTATGGCGGGGCGGATCACAGGCCACTTGGACCGCTTCGTTGGTGAAATCGCGGTCCTTGAGCAAGGCGCCCACGGTCTCGGGCCAGGGAAAGATCGGCTGCGTGGCGATCGCGGCCGAGAATCGTTCGCTGTCGGGCATGATCGCCTCGATGTCGTCCCGCTGGGTGACGACCCAGTAGTCGATTTGCTCGGCGTGGAAGATCGGAACATCCTCGCGGATGGAGGCAAGGAAATCGTACATCCCGCGGTGCTCGAACGGTTCGAACTGCCGGGACGCGGCACTCATCGGACAGCCGGACGCCGCCCGGTTTGCTGGGTCGTTCATGGCTTACTCCTCCTCGTGTGGCGGCCTCTCCCCCGGCGCCACATCCGAACGCTAGGAGATTCGTTGTTGCAGGGTCAACATTAAATTGTGCTGACATCATCGAATGCTGTCGTTAGGCGTTGCGATCCGCTATCACGATCTCATGAGCGACCAACCCGACGACCTCGATTCTTACTTTCTTGTCGAAACTGAAGACGAAGACGGGCACCGCGCGCGCACCTTGAGCTTTTCGCGCAGCCCCACCGTGCTGCTGACCTTCGCTGCGAACCGCTTCACGCGCGCTGCGTCGAAGATCTACGCCGAGACCTACGGAATCGGGGTCGTGGACTGGCGCATGCTGGTCATGCTGACGCGCCAACCCGGGGCCACCGTGACCGAGGCCGCGAACACCATCGGCATCGACAAGGGCGCGGTGAGCCGCTGTGTTTCGCGGCTGGAAAAGATGAATCTGGCCCACAAGGGTGAGCTGCACGCCAACGGTCGAAGCCGCGGGTTCTGGCTGACGGAGGAAGGCCGGCGCCTGCACGACCGCATCCTTACGGAGGCGCTCGGACGCCAGCACCTTCTTTTGGACGGCTTCAGCATCGAAGAGATCGAGGTCTTCAACGACATGCTGCGGCGGTTCCTGCACAACCTCGACAAGCTGAACGCCGCCAAGGGCGAATGACAACGGACGGCCCGCATCCGGGGGGACCGACCACCGCCCGGCACCGACCGCCTAGCGCGCGAAGGCCATGCCGGGCCGGTCCTTCATCCTCGAATGTACTTCGAGCAGGCCTGCTTACTAGGTAGCTTTTCCTTCGCCTTTTGGGTTTTCCAATGTGGCCTAAATTTTCAGCCTAGAACGACTATTCGACAAGGCACTCAAGCTGACAGCTTTAAGATCGCGCCGGGTTGGCGCAACGTCGACCAGCCCGACTTCCCCGACGCCTACAAGCCCAAGGCGCGAGCCGGCGCGGTCTTTCTCGACAAGCTGCGCGCAGTTTAAGATTGAGCTACTCCCTGATCGTTGCAAAAGATCTGACGTAGTTTAAGCTACTCTTTGCACTTACTGATCGGGCTGGTTGATATCATTTCTCTGCCAGAAGACCAGCGCCGGGGGCTGGCCGACTAGGGCTGACTGCCGGCGCTGGTGATTGTAGAAGGTGATTTATTTCCGAATAACGGATTTCGTCTCCGGACCGGTCTCCCAGGCAAGCTGGCATACCCATTTGTATTTCAGGGTGCGCCATAGCCGTTCGATGAAGATGTTATCAAGGAACCGACGTTTCCTACCCAGCGATATTGAGACACCTGATCGACGGAGCCGATCCGTCCAAGCGAAGGATGTGAACTGCAATTCCTGGTCCGTATTCATGATCTCGGGCGGCCCGAACTTGTGGATGGCCGGGCAAGACCTATAGATGTTTTTCATTGTGCGCGCCGGTGAGCGACACTCCAAAGGTTTTCGCTCAGTTGCTTATCCCATTGTCGGCATGACGAACTCGGGATCTGTCCGCACGCCCGTGGGCCAGCGGGTGGTGATCATCTTGAGGCGCGTGTAGAACCGCACGCCCTCCATTCCGTGCATGTGGTGGTCACCGAAGAGCGACTGCTTCCAGCCACCGAAGCTGTGAAAGGCCATCGGCACCGGGATCGGGACGTTCACGCCGACCATGCCGACCTCGATATCGTGGGCGAAGTTGCGGGCCGCGTCGCCGTCGCGTGTGAAGACCGCCACGCCGTTGGCGTAGTCGTGCGCGTGGATCAGGTCGACCGCCTCGGCGTAGTCCTTGCGGCGCACGACCGACAGGACGGGACCGAAGATTTCCTCGCGCCAAACGGTCATGTCCGGGGTCACCTCGTCGATCAGCGTGGGGCCCACGAAGTAGCCGCCTTCATAGCCCTGCGGCGGGGTGAAGTCGCGCCCGTCGACGACGATCTTCGCACCTTCCGCTTCGCCCTTCTCGATCAGACCGACGATCTTCTCTTGCGCGGCTTTCGTGACGACCGGTCCCATGTCGCTGGCCTTGTCCGCGGCGGGGCCGACCTTCAACGCCTCGATCTTCGGCACCAGCCGCTCGATCAGCGCGTCCGCCACGGCATCCGTAACCGGCACCGCGACCGAGATCGCCATGCACCGCTCTCCGGCAGAGCCATAGGCCGCGCCCATCAGCGCGTTGGCGGCCATGTCGAGGTCGGCATCAGGCAGGATCACCATATGGTTCTTGGCCCCGCCAAGGGCCTGCACCCGCTTGCCGTTCTTCGTGCCGGTCTCGTAGATGTATTTTGCGATTGGGGTCGAGCCGACAAAGCTGATGGCCTTCACGTCCGGATGGTGCAGCAGCGCATCGACCGCGTCCTTGTCGCCCTGCACGACGTTGAAGACGCCTTCGGGCAGACCGGCCTCGGCAAGCCACTCGGCGATCAGCAGCGACGCGGAGGGATCGCGTTCGCTGGGTTTGAGGATGAAGGTGTTGCCGCAGGCGAGCGCCACCGGGAACATCCACATCGGGACCATGGCCGGGAAGTTGAAGGGCGTGATGCCCGCGACGACGCCCAGCGACTGGCGGACGGAATTGCTGTCGACGCCGGTGCCCACGTCCTCTGTGTAGTCGCCTTTCAGCAGGTGCGGCGCGCCGGTGGCGAATTCGACGACCTCCAGCCCGCGCGTGACTTCGCCCAGCGCGTCCTCGTGGGTCTTGCCGTGCTCGGCACTGATCGCCTGCGCCAGCTGATCGGCCCGGTCCCACAGGATCGTCTTGAACCGGTCGAGCACACGCGCGCGGCGCAGAGCCGGCGTCTTGGACCAGCTTTTCCACGCAGCCCTGGCAGAGGCGACGGCGGCATCGACTTCGTCGGCGGACGCCAGAGCTACGGTCTTGTCCGACTCGCCGGTGGCCGGATTGTAAACCGGCTGGCTGCGGCCGGACGTGCCGGCGACGCGGGCGTTGTCGATGAAATGGGCGATCTCGGTCATGGGTGGCTCCTGCGTTTGCTGCAGGATGTATCCGCGATCCGCTTTCGCATATAAACGGACGCAACCGGCAAACCGTTATGCACGAATGGACATATGAACTGGGACGATCTTCGGTATTTCCTTGCTGTCGCCCGCGAGGGCCAGATGCTCGGGGCCGCCACACGGCTTGGTGTCAGCCAATCCCGTCTCAGCCGACACATCACTGCCCTCGAGAGCGCGCTCAACACGCGCCTGCTGGAACGGACGACGCGCGGTTCGACCCTGACGGAGGATGGGGCCGCCTTGTTCGAGACCGTCGAGCGCATAGAGGCAGAAGTGCTGGCAGGCACATCCCGGTTGCGCGGCGAGGATGATGTGGCCGGAACCGTTCGGATCGGCGCGCCGGACGGATTCGGCAGCGCGTTCCTGGCGCCCCGACTGGGGCGGTTTCGGGACACTTATCCTGACCTGCGAGTGCAACTGGTCCCCGTTCCGCGCAGCTTTTCACTGTCCGAGCGCGAGGCCGATATCGCGATCATGGTGGGCCGACCCGAAAAGGGACGGTTGCGGATCAAGAAACTCGTCGACTACTCGCTGGGCCTTTACGCCTCAAAGGACTACCTCGCCCGCGCCGGGACGCCAGACACGATCGAGGCGCTCAAGTCGCACACTCTGATCGGCTACGTCGATGATCTGATCTACAGTCCCGAACTGAACTACGCGCAGGAGATCGCGCGCGACTGGCGCGCCGATATCGCGGTCTCGACCGCCGTCGGCCAATTTGAAGCGGTTCGCGCGGGCGCGGGCATCGGCATCTGCCACGACTTCATGGCGTCGGGAATATCGGGCCTGGTGCGACTCTTTCCCAACGTTTCGGTCACTCGAAGCTACTGGATCGTCTGGCACGAAAACCTGCGCGTCGCGCGCCGGGTTCAGGCTGTCGTCCAACTGCTCGATGAGCTGGTGCGGGACGAACGCGATCATTTCGCCCCGTTTTGAGCCGCGGCATCGCCGCGCACATCGTTCGCAAAGACCCTGCGCGAAGCCCCTCCGGCTCTCGCGCGATGCGACACGGCTTGCACGAGAAGCCACAAGATCTTCAGATCGAACTCAGCAAACAGGTGGAACCACATGGCCGTCACATTGCACGATGTCGCCGTTCGGGCCGGGGTGTCGAAGTCCGCGGTGTCGCGGACGTTCACACCCGGTGCCTCGGTCTCGCCCGCGATGCGTGTGCGGGTCGAACGGGCCGCGCGGGAGCTTGGTTATCAGCCGAACGTGCTTGCCTCCAGCCTGACGACGGGGCGGACGAAGCTGATCGGCCTGATCTCCAACAATTTCACCAACCCCTATTTCCTCGAGATTTTCGACGCATTCACGCGGGCGTTGCAGGATGCGGACCTGCGACCGCTCTTGCTGAACCTGTCGGGCGCAGCCGACGCGGGCGAATCCCTGACGAAGCTTCGACAATACAGCGTCGACGGCGTGATCGTGGCCTCCTCGACCTTGCCCCCGCAGTTCGCAACCGTGTTTCAAGACGCGGGTATCCCGGTCGTGCATGCATTCGGATGGTCGTCCCCGGTCGCAGGGACGGCGTTCGCCGGCATCGACAACGCGGCGGCGGGCCGGTTCGCGGCGCAGACACTCTTGGCGCGTGGATACCGGGATGTCGGGTTCCTCGGCGGTCCCGAACACGCCACGACCACTCAGGAGCGCCTTGCGGGATTTCAATCGGCTCTGACAGGCTCAGGGAAGGTTGCCACCGTCCATTTCGCACGGGATTACTCCTACGCGGCCGGACACGAGGCCATGACCGTGGCACTGAGGCAAGGCCCGGTCGAGGCTTGGTTCTGTGGCGACGACGTGATCGCCGTGGGTGCGTTGCAGGCCGCGCGCGCCGCCGATCTTCGGGTGCCGCAGGACCTCGGCCTGCTGGGGCTGAACGACATGGCTATCGCCGGTTGGTCTGGGATCGAGCTGACCACCATCGTCCAGCCCTTGGGCGCTATCGTCGATGCGGCGGTCGGCCTGATACAACGGGGCATTGCCGACCCCGAGGCCGTGCCCGAACACCGGATGCTGCCCTTCGGCCTGGCGGAGCGCGGGACGCTCGGGCCGCCCGTCTAGCGGAACATCGGCGGGCGGGCGTCGGTCCAGGCGCCCTGCGCCTTGCCGCTTTCGGCCACGGCAAAGACCGCGGCCATCGACCGCAAGCCATCCTCGGCCATGGGATAGAGGGTCGCGGCAGGATCGGGCTCGCGGTTCTCGTGCCGGGCCCGGATCGCCTCGGCGAGGTCCGCATAGATGTTGGCGAAGGCCAGCGGCATGCCTTCGGCATGGCCGACCGTGACGCGGCTGGTGCGGTCCGCCTCGGGCGACAGGCCCGCCTGCCCGCGCTCGATGGTCTGCAGGTTCCCCCCCAGCGGCATCCAATAAAGCTGGTTCGGCTGTTCCTGGCTCCACCGCAGGCCGCCCTTCTCTCCGAAGACCTGCAATGTCAGACCGTGCTGGCGGCCGATGGCGATGGACGAGGTCCAAAGCCGCCCCACAGCACCGCCGTCGAAGCGCAGGTTCACCATCGCGTCGTCTTCCAGCTCTCGGCTGGCGATGCAGCTGACGGTATCGGCAGAGAGGCGTTCTGCCTGTTGCCCGATCACGAAGCTGGCCATATGCAGCGCGTGGATCCCGCAATCGGCGAACTGTGCGCTGACCCCCGCCTGTGCGGGATCGTAGCGCCAGCGGACGCGCGGGTTGTCGGCGTCGGCGGCATCGGCGTGATGGCCGTGGGCGAACTCGGCCTTCACCAGACGGATCGCCCCCAGATCGCCCCGGGCGACCATGGCCCGCATGTGCCGCACGAGGCTGTAGCCCGAATAGCCGTAATTGACCGCGCAGATCCGGCCGGTTTCGCGGGCCAGACCGACGATCTCTTCGCCCTCTTCGACGGTCATCGTCATCGGCTTTTCGCACAGGACGTGGAAACCTGCGCTCAGGTAGGCCTTGGTGATTTCGAAATGCGTGGCGTTGGGCGTGGCCACGGTGACAAGGTCGACCGGGTCGTCGCGGCCTACCTCGCCGTCCAGCATCTCTCGCCAGTCGCCATAGGAGCGGTCGGGGGTAAGCCCCAGCCTGCGCCCGTAGGCGCGGCCTTCGTCGGCGCGATGGTCGAGCGCCCCGGCGGTGAACTCGAAGAGCCCGTCGAGACCCGAGCCCAGACGATGGGCCGGGCCGATCTGGCTGCCCTCGCCACCGCCGATCATGCCCCAGCGTAACTTACCCATGGCGCGTCCTTTCAAAATCCGATTGACCGCAGATAGGCGCGATTGGCCCGCGCGTCCTCGATGGGAGAGACAGCCAGCATCGGGTCGCAATCCTGCTCGACCGTGCACCAGCCGTCGAAGCCCGCCTCGACGAGGATCCGCCGCACCGCCGGGAAATCCACGTCTCCCTTTCCAAGGTTGCAGAAGATCCCCTGCCCGCAGGCCGTGTAGAAGTCCGTCCGGGTCGCGACGACGCGAGCTTTCACTGCGGGGTCGATGTCCTTGAAGTGCATGTAGGACACGCGCGCGGCGTGGCGTTCAAGGAAATCGACCGGATCGAACCCGGCATAGGAATGGTGGCCGGTGTCGAAGCAGATCTTCAGCAGGTCCGCGTCGATCGCGTCCAGAAGGCGGTCCAGCTCTGGTTCGAAGTCGATGAAGCCGCCCGCGTGGGCGTGGATCGACGGGATGAGGCCGTGATCCGCGCCGATCTGCGCGGCGGCCTCGATCCGGTTCTTCAGACCGCGCCATTCGTCCGCCTCCATCTGCTCCGCCTCGTCCGCGCGTCCGGCCGTCGGCGCGCGGCGCGCCGAGATCGAGTCGATCAACACGAAGTGGCGCGCCCCGTGCGCGGAAAGCGACCGCGCCGTTCGGATCGCTGCATCACGGACCTCGTCCCATTTGTACGGATCGTGGAACGGGCGGAAGACGACGCCGCCGATCAGTGACAAATCGTGCTCGGCCAGTGCGTCGGCCAAAACGACCGGATCCTCCGGCATGTAGCCGATGGGACCCAGTTCGATGCCCCGATACCCGGCGTCCGCGCAGTCCTTCAGCACCTGCCGCCACGGCGGATTGCGCGGATCGTCCGCGAATTCCACACCCCACGAACAAGGCGCGTTTCCAAGGCTGATTTTCATGTCGCGTCCCTCACCTCTTCTACATCGACCCAAGTCCCCCGGTCCGCAGAGCGGAATACGGCCTCGACCACCTCGGCGACCTCCAGCCCGTCCCGGAAAGTCGGAAAGACCGGTTGACCCGTGTCGATGGCGGTCAGGAAATCCTTTGCTTCGATGATGATCTGATCCTGATAGCCCGTCCCATGACCGGGTCCCTGACAGAACGGCGCGTAATCCGGGTGGGCCGGGCCGGTCAGGATCTTACGAAAGCCCCGTGTCGCTTCCGGTCCCTCGGCCAGATAGAGCCAGACCGCGTTCTGGTCCTCTTGGTCGAAGCGGATGGCACCCTTGCTGCCCGTGATCTCGTAGGCGTAGCCCATCTTGCGCCCGGTCGAGACACGGCTGGAATAGATGTGCCCCATCACGCCTGAGGCGAACTGGCACATGATCTGCGCGTGATCGTCGTTGGCTACACGCCCGCCGGGCCGGTCCGTCACGACCGTCCTGACCTCGCCCATCACCCGCGCGATCGGCCCCATCAGCGCAAGCGCCGCGTTGATCGGATGCGGGGCAAGGTCGCCCATGTTCCCGTTCGCGCGCCCCGCACAGCGCCAGTTGAAGGGCGTCTCGGGATCGGCAAGGAAATCCTCCGTGTGCTCGCCCCGGAACCACCTGATCTCTCCGATGGTGCCATCGGCCAGGATCCGGCGGACGAATTGGCTGGCCGGGGTGCGGATGTAGTTGAACCCGGTCATGTTCACGACGCCCGCGCCTTCGGCCGCGGCGATCATCGCGCGCGCATCAATGAGCGTCGCGGCCAGCGGCTTTTCGCACAGCACCGGCTTGCCCAAGGCAAAGGCCGCCTCGGCGATCTGGCGATGGGTGTCCTGTGGCGAGGCGATGACGATCGCCTCGACCTGAGCGTCCTCGACCAGCGCCAGCCAGTCGTCCGTCGCGCGGCGGAACCCGTAGGCCCGCGCGTAGCTTTGCGCGCTGGCCGCACTGGTGGCAGCGATCATTTCCAACTTCGGCCTTAGACGTGTGTCGAAGACGGCGCCGACCGCCGACATGGCGACAGAATGGGCCTTGCCCATGTAGCCGCCCCCGACGATCCCGATCCCGATATCCGCCATGCCGAACCCATATTGCAACCGGTTGCAAATTTCGTATCCTGCGCCGAGACCTTCGGCAACGGCAAAAGGCCAGTTTTTAGTGACGGATATTCTCGACCGGGATGGGGCCGGGTTTCTGATCATCGGACGCGCCGGAATGGACCTTTATGCCGATCCTCCGGGCACCACGATCGAGACCGCCACCGCCTTTACCGCCGCGCTTGGCGGATCGTCGGCGAATATCGCGGCCGGTCTGTGCCGTCAGGGGATGCGGGCGGCGCTCGTCACCTGTGTGTCCGACGACGCGGTGGGCCGCTTCTGCCTTGCGCAACTGGACGCCTACGGGATCGACCGCCGGTTCGTCCGCGCGGTCGGCGGCGAGGCGCGCAACTCGCTCGCGGTGGTCGAGACGCGGCTGCAGGACACGCAGTCGGTGATCTACCGCAACGGTGCTGCCGATTTCGAGATGAGGCAAGAGGACGTGCGCGCCCTGCCCTACGCCGCGTTCCAGGCGCTGGTGACGACGGGAACGGTGCTGGCGACCGAGCCGTCGCGCAGCGCGGCCCTGAGCGCTGTCGAACTGGCGAAGGCGGTGGGCCTGCCGGTCGTTTTCGACGTCGACTATCGTCCTTACACCTGGGCCTCGGCGGAGGAAGCCGAGCGGGTCTACAGCCACGCGGCCACCTTTTGCGACATCATCGTCGGCAACGACGAGGAATTCGGCTTCATGGCCGGGGACTACGACCGGGGCCTGCCCAAGGCCCGCGCCCTCGCTGCCGAAACGGCAAGGATCGTCGTCTACAAGATGGGCGAGCGAGGGGCCGTCACGATCACCCGCGACGGCGAGGTCCGCACAGGCATCTTCGAGACCGGGGCGATCAAGCCGACGGGGGCGGGCGATGCATTCATGGCCGGGTTCCTCGGTGGATTGGCGGCCGGGGTGCCGGTCGCTGCCGCCGTGGAGCGCGGGTCTGCCGCCGCGGCGATCGTCGTCTCCCGCGTCGGCTGCGCGCCCGCGATGCCCACGGCGGACGAATTGGCCCGCTTCATGGCCTCGCATACCCTTTCCCCGATCCAGCAGGTGACCGATGCACATCCCGCCCCATGACAATGCCAACCGTCCCATCGTGGACGTGGACGACGCCCACGTCCCGCTCACCTATTTCAACATCGTCAAGCTGAAGGCGGGCGAAAGATTCGACTACCGCGTCCCCGGATACGAGACCTGCATCGTGCCCGCCACCGGCACCGTGACGGTAGAGACCGGCGGAGAGACCTTCGCAGACATCGGCCAGCGCGGCGCCGACGTCTGGGACGGCGAGCCCGAGGGCGTCTACGTGCCGACCGACACCGGCGCGCGCATCACCGCCCGCACCGACACCGAGACCTTCGTCGCCGGGGCGAAGTTCGACGAGCGGCTTACCCCCTTCGCCGTCCGGGCCGCCGATCTGGACCTCGTGCAATACGGCTCCGACGACACCAAGACCCACCGCAAGATCAAGCACATCCTGGGCGCGGGCCACCACGACCGGGTGGGCCGCCTGCTGGTGAGCGAGCTTTTCACCGTAGGCGCGGGCGGCTGGTCGGGCTTTCCCAGCCACAAGCATGACACCGACCGGCTGCCCGACGAGACGCGGCACGACGAATGCTACAACTTCCGCTTCAAGCCGGACTACGGCTCTGGCCTGCAGATGCTGCAGCGCGTCGATAACGAGCCCGGCGACGCCTATCATATCATGGACGGCTCCACCGTGCTGATCGACAAGGGCTATCACCCCTGCTGCGCCCTGCCGGGCTACCAGATGTATTACTTCACGATCCTGGGCGGCCTGTCGCAGCGGTCGCTGAAGCAGTATTTCCAGCCCACCCACGCCGAGCAGTTGCACACCATCCCCGGCATCATGGACATGGTGGCCAAGTTCAAGTGACCCGGGCGACCCTGAAAGACGTCCTGCCCGCCGCCAATGCCCACGGCTATGCGGTGCCCGGCTTCGTCTGCCTTGGCTGGGAAGACGCCCGCGCTTACGTCGCCGCGGCCGAGGCCGAAGCCGCGCCCGTCATCCTGCAGGCGGGACCCTCCTGCCGCGCGCACACGCCGCTGCCCGTCCTTGCCGCCATGTTCCTGCATCTGGCGGACCAGGCTTCGGTGCCAGTCGTGGCGCATCTGGATCACGGCCATACCCTCGCGGAATGCGAGGAGGCGCTGCGCTGCGGATTCACCTCGGTGATGTTCGATGGCTCACGATTGCCGCTGGAGGAAAACATCGCGCAGACAAAAACCGTGGTCGATCTCGCACGGCGGTTCGGCGCATCCTGCGAGGGCGAACTCGGCTTCGTCGGATATGCCGAAGGAGCCGCGTCCAAGGGAACGGACCCCGACGAGGTCGGCCCCTTCGTGACCGAGACCGGTGTCGATGCCCTGGCGATCTCGGTCGGCAACGTGCATCTGCAGACCAGCGCGGGGCAGGCGCTTGATCGGGAGCGGCTGCAAGCCATCGCGCGGCAAACCCCTGTGCCGCTGGTCATCCATGGCGGGTCCGGCCTGGGCCTCGAAGATCGGCAGGATCTGCCCGCACAAACGCTCATCGCCAAGATCAACGTCGGAACCGAGTTGCGCCGGGTGTTCGGACAGGCCCTTCGAAACTTTTTGTCCGCCGATCCCGACCTCTTCGACCGCATCGCGATCCTCTCGGCAAGCGAACCGCCGCTCACCGACGCGGCCCGCAAGGTCATTCGACAGTTCGGTGCGGGCGGGCAGGCTCGATCGATGTTGCGACTATGACAAGCTATCGGCGGAAATACTGAAGCAATTTCGACTGACCTTCGGCGTGCGTCAGTGTCCTGAAATGATTGCTATATATTTGAAATGAACCCCTGCGCTATTTTCTGAGAACGCTGCTGGGTCCAAAGGAAACTAGATTCATACCTCAGAGCTTTCGGACCCGCGAGACGGGGGATTATTCCCGTAAACTAACCAAACCTGACTCTTACCCACTCGACGAATAATCCGAAGGGCCGAGCCAGTAAGATCATGAAGACAAGAGCGGAACCGAGCGCCGCGCCCAGCTCTGCGAGTTCTGCACCGGCCAGTAAAAGAGTTGCCCCATACACCGGGCCCTGAAAGGTGAGAAAAGCACCGATATCGACCAAGGTTGTCGTTATGCGGTTGCGAGGCGCAGCGCGCTCGAGAAGCCAGTCTCGCCACCCAGTATACGGGCGCGCGGTTGCGATCATGATCGGCACCATCAAGATCCGCGTAGCCAAAACCTCTTTGGCCTCCAAGCCTGCGATGAAAAGCTCAGAGAAGCTCGCAACGGCCGTGAAAAAAAGAACTGTTGCCAAGGTGTCCACCACGAACAGGCGCGCGGTGGAAGGTCTTTGTGTTCGTGGGGTATGATGCGACATCTGAACTGAATAGCCTTTAATGTTCGGCTATGACCAGCCTGACGGCCAAGCCGACAAATACCACCGCCGCGATCTAATTCAAGACAAGTTGAAGGGCTGGCGAAGCTCTTAGCCACTTGCCAAGGAACCCCGATCCCAATGCTATGGATCCGAATACGAGGATCGTCGCAAATATGAAAACGCACCCTAGAAGAAACAATTGCGGAGCCAAGGGACCGACGGTCGGGTCTGCGAATTGCGGAAGAAAGGCGAGAAAGAAGATTAATACCTTTAGATTCGTAATATTCATTACGATTCCACGGAAATAGAGCTGCGTAAGCCCCGGATCGCCCGCTTGGTTCGCCGTCACGGCCGATGTGCCCGCTCTGAACGCGCGCCATGCGAGATACAGCAGATAGGCGGCTCCGAGAATCTTTACCATGTTGAACGCCATGGAGGATGCTGCGAAAACGGCGGCGATACCGAATGCAACAGCAGCGGTGTGGACCAGCAAACCTGTGCATAATCCCAACGTGACGACCAGTCCCGCAAGTCGCCCGTAAAGTGCTGACTGGGTGATGACGAATATATTGTCTGGTCCGGGAGCGAGCCCAAGTGCAGCCGAAGCGGCGAAGAAAATCAGAAAGACTTCGAAATCAGGCATTCATGTTTTCCAATAAAGCTTTATCATTAAGCGACGGTTCCCACATGGCGTTGGTGACGCATACGCTGATATCCAACTCGCGTTGAATGCGTCCACCGAAGCGGGCCACATCTCTTCCCGTAGTTTCAGTCACCGCTCCTTGGCTTTGTCCGAGGTGATCTGGGAGACAAATCTCTCAAATTCCGCATCGGAAATCGAAACAGAATGCTCTGAAGCCGGATAGGCGCCGCTGGCGACTTCCGCATTGAACTCCTGGAACGCAGCGATGCGCTCCTTTTGCAGACGGTTTAGCTCCATTCGAAAATCGCGGTAAGTCTTGGCATGACGTGGCTTGTGGCCCCGGGTATATCCAAGAACATCCTCGGCAAAGAGATATTGCGCATCCGCATGGGGGCCCGCGCCCATACCGAGAAGGATGAGGTTGGTGCGCTTGGCGATCTCGGCGGCGACCCTGTCGGGAACCACCTCCAGCTCCGCCCCGAAGCAACCCGCCTCTTCCAGCGCCTTCGCGTGCCGGAAAACGTCCATGGCGCTGTCAGCGGTCTTGCCGACCGCCTTGAACCCACCGGTCCAGGTCGCTTTCGACGGGATCAGCCCGATATGACTTACGACCGGTATACCGTCGTCGGCCAAAACCTTGATCGTTCCAAGCGAAGAGGCGCAATAGACGCAGTCACCGCCCACCTGCATCGCCCGGTGTGCGGCGCGTTGGTAATCCTCCACCGTCACGAGGTCTCCGTAAAGCAGTCCGACTTGGACGAAACAATCGCCCGCCGCCTCGCGCATTTCGGGGGTCCAGACGGGATCGACGATCGACAGCATGTCGATCCCGGCCTCGGACGCCGCCGCCGCCTCTTCGGGCGTGTCGACATAGAGCATCGACAGCATGCGCTTGCCCTTGAGCGCGCGGATATCCGCGACCGTCGGCCGGTTGTGGTATAGTTCCATTGATCCCCCTCGCTCAGGCCGCCCTGAGCAGTTTCTTCAAGTTGTGCGCGGGATCGGACAAAAGCACCGGATCAAGGGTGGTGCCGATAAGCCTCTGTGCGATCTTGATGTCCTTTGCGACGGCACTGCCCTGCCCCAGACCCGCGGCGCCGATCAGCGCGCCCGCGTCGTTGAGGAAGAACAGGATTTCGGAATCTCTGCCCATCTCACGCGACGCTGCCGGCTGACCAGACGTATCCCCGACACCCTGCAACCCGATCTCGTAATGGTCCGACCAGAACCAGACGGGCACATCGAATTCTTTGTTGCCGCCTGCAAGGTTACGTCCGGCCACCTCGCCCTGCGCCTGTGCGTTCTGCCAGGTTTCGTATCGCAGATGCAGGCCGGAGCGCATCTCGACCGCCGCGCAATCGCCTGCAGCCAGAATATCAGGGTCGTCCGTCACCAGTCGGCGATCCACGCGAATGCCGTTCTGGATCGTCAGCCCTGCAGAGACCGCCAACTCGACATTCGGCTCCACACCGATGGCGGCTACGATCAGGTCTGCCGCGATAGCACGTCCATCTTCCAGAACGACGTCACTTTCGGTGCAGGAGGCCACCTGGACTCCGCAAAGAACCTCCACACCCGCCTGTTGATGGCGAGTCGTCAGTTTGGACGCCAGCCGCTCGGGGACATTGCGCCCCAAGGGACGAGGACCGGCTTCCAGAACCGTCACGCCCAGGCCGCGGCCCGTCAACTCGGCGGCAAGTTCCAGCCCGATCAGGCCCGCCCCGACGATCACCGCCGACCGGGCCGTCCCGGCCGCGGAATAGATCGCGCGCGCGTCCTCCATCGTTCTCAGAACCCGCGCGCGATCCCCACCGGGGCAGCTCAGCCTGCGGGCGCGCGCGCCCGTCGCGAGCAGCAGTTTCCGAAAAGGCAGGGGGTCTCCCTGCGCGCGGACCACCATGCGCTCGTCCCGATCGATCGCGGTTACGGACACATCGGTTTCGAGCGTGATCGACATGTCATCCAAAGCCTCCCGCGTCGCGATCAGCTTCTCGACCACACCGCCCGAATTTGGCTTCGACAGCAGGGGCCGCTCGTAAGGCAGAGCGGCCTCGTCGCCGAGGACGGTGATCGGACCGTCATACCCAGCCTCCCGCGCGGTCAATGCCGCGCGGATCCCGCATTCACCGGCGCCAATGATGACGATCCCGGGCACGTCAGATCTCTATGAAGACGCGGTCGCCCTCGACCTTGACCGGGTATGTCGCGAGGTTCACGCAAACCGGAGCACGCTTCGCCTCTCCGGTGCGGTAGTCAAACTGGCCGTTGTGCTTGGGGCACTCGATGGTGTGGTCCATCACCAGCCCGTCGGCCAGATGCACGTCCTCGTGGGTGCAGCGTCCGTCGGTGCAGAAGAACTCGTCCTCGGGGCTGCGGTAGATCGCAAAGGTGCGATCCCCGTGATCGAAGCGGATAAGATCCTCTTCCTCGATGTCGTCCTTGGCGCAGGCGTCGATCCAGTCTGCCATGTCGTTGTCCTCCCGGTTGAGTGTTATTCTGCGGGAACCGCAGGGGAATTGAGGTCGGCCTTGCCCTTCGGCTGGTCCACGTCCTCGCCAAGGGCGGACCGGTGCAGGTCGACGCGGTAGGGAGCGGCACCCTCGGGCAGATCGCGCTGCAGGAACTCATCGTGATATTGCAGCTGACGGCGCAGGATCGGCAGCACCTCGCGATAGGCTTGCCACATCGAGGTGTTCGGCACGGGCAGGTCGTGTTTGATCCGCTCGTGCAGCTCGGGCAGCCGGTGATAGGGCACCATCGGGAACATGTGATGTTCGCAGTGGTAGTTCATGTTCCAGTAAATGAAGCGGCTGACCGGATTCATATAGACGGTGCGGCTGTTCAGGCGGTGGTCGATGACGTTCTCGGCCAGACCCGCGTGCTGCAGCACACCCGTCAGGACATGGTGCCAAGCACCGTAGAGCCGCGGCAGCCCGATCACCATGAGCGGCAGGATCGACCCCATCGCCACGGCCAGCGTGATGACGACCGCATAGATCACGACCCAGATGCGGGCGATTCGCACGACTTTCGGCTTCTCGCTGTCGGGGATGTAGGTCGCTTCTTCCTCGTCCAGCTTGCCGGTGGCGTTCACCAGCATCCGCTTCCAGCCGTTGAAGGCGTCGAGAATGCCGAAGAAGTTCAGAAAGATGCGAAACAGCGCCGGCGGACGCATCGCCACGATCTCTGGATCGCGGCCGACGATGACGGTGTCGGTATGGTGGCGCGCGTGGCTCCAGCGCCAGGTGACCGGGTTGCGCACCATGCAGAAGGACGCGATCTGATAGACCACGTTGTTCATCCATGGCGTCTTGAACGCCGTTCCGTGCCCGCATTCGTGCCAGCGGCTGTCCATCGCCGAGCCATAGAGCACACCGTAGGCCAGCCAGAAGGGCGCCGACAACCACGACGGCCAAAGCGCGATGCCGATCCCGGCTAGCGCAATCATCGACCCGAACAGGATGATCGCATCGCGGATCGCGGGGCCGTCCTCGCGTTTCATCAAAGCTTTCATTTCCTTGCGGGGAATATCGGTCAGATACCAGTCCGCCGCCGACAGACCCGTGTCCACGGCACGCTGGGCGTCCGCGCCCAGCAGGGAATAGTCGCGCTTTGCCATCAGAACCTCCCAAGTTGGCGTGCCTTTGAAGTTACCTGCACTTTCCGGTTCCGCCATGCTCGGGCTTGTCGATCACCTCAAAAGACCTCAATATCGCTCGCGACATGATGCAAAGCACTCAAATACCGTGAAGCTCCGCCGCCCGACCCTGAAAGATCTGGCCAAAGCGGCCGGCGTCGGTCTTGCAACGGTGGACCGGGTCCTTAACGAGCGACCGGGCGTCAGCGCCGCGGCGATCGACAGCGTGCTCGCGGCTGCCGAACGGATCGGTTATCCAACGGCGAAACTGGAAGCGATCAAGCTGGATGCGACGCGACCACTGGTCCGGTTCGGCTTCGTGCTGCACAAGCCGAGCCAAGAATTCTATCGCAATTTCGCAAAAGCGTTGGAGACCGCAGTCAGCGGACGCACGGACATTCGCGGTCGATGCGACGTGCGCTTCGCCGCCTCTCAATCCCCGTCCGACTTTGCCTCTGAATTGACCGCGGTGGCGGAGACGACGGACGTCGTTGCAACGTCGGCGATCAATCATCCAACCGTGTCGGACGCGATCCGCGCACTTCAAGAGCGCGGCAAGCCTGTCTTTTCGCTTCTGAATGACGCCGCATCGGGCGTCCAGCAAAGCTACTTCGGGCTCGATAACGTCAAGGTCGGGCGGATCGCGGGGTGGATGATCGGCACGCAGTCGCGCGCGCCCGGCAAGGTGGCGGTCTTCATCGGCGGGAACCGCTGGCACGGGCATATCCTGCGCGAGACAGGACTGCGCAGCTACCTCAGGGACCACGCGCCGCACCTCGACCTGTCGGATGCGACCGTGAACCTGGAGACCCGGCAGGTCACCTATGAGGCAACGCTCGATCTTCTCGACCGCCACCCCGATCTGCGCGGCATCTATGTCGCCGGCGGCGGCATGGAGGGTGCGATCGCGGCCCTGCGAGAGGCGCGCCCCCCCGGCAAGGTCGCGTTGATCGTGAACGAATTGACCGCCGAAAGCAGGCAAGCCCTGACAGACCGCATTGTAAGCCTTGTGATTGCAACGCCGCTTGACCAGCTGTGTCGCGCGCTGATCGCGTCGATGATCGAGGCGGCGCGCGGCGACAGGACAGCGATTTCTGGCCAGCACTACCTCGTCCCGCAGCTCTACTCCCCGGAGTCGCTTTGACCCTCAGGCGTCGCGTTCCATGATCCACTGGGCTTCCGGTGCGGGAACGAAGCGCCATTTGCGCAAGGGTCCGGCCATGACGTTGAGGTAATACATCTCGAACCCATAGGGAGCGCCGCAGGGGTGGTGGCCGCGCGGGACGCAGACAACGTCGTGGTCGTGGACGGCCATGGTCTCGTCCAGCTGGCGGTCGTCGGTATAGACGCGCTGCACACCGAAGCCCGAGGCGGGGTTCAGGCGGTGGTAATAGGTCTCTTCGAGGTAGGTGATGCGGGGGAAGTCGTCCTCGTCGTGCCGGTGGCTGGGGAAGGACGACCAGTGGCCCGCGGGAGTGAAGACTTCGGTGACCAGCAGGCGGTCGGCGACCGGGCGATCCTCCATCGCGATATTGTTGATGTGGCGGGTGTTGGTGCCGCGCCCGCGTTCGGTCAGCGTGATGCCGTCCGGTCCCAGCCGCTGCGCGCGATAGTCGCAGCCCGCGGCGGCGGGGGCAGTGCAGACAGCGAGCGTGCAGTCGGTCTCAGCCACGGCCGACCAGTCGGCATCGCGGGGGATATAGGCGGCGTGGGGTGGAGACTTCTCGAAGACGTCCATCCGGTCGCCCATGAGGCCGAAGTCCTCTCCGCCGCCGGTGATCCGCGCCTTGCCTTCGATGATCACGAGGATCGCCTCGCGATCGCCCGTGGCCTCTTCCGCGCTGTCGCCCGCGCGCAGCCGGTGCAGCGAGAAGCCCACATAACGCCAGCCCGCGCTTTCGGGCGTGATCCGGTGCACCTCGCCGCGGGTGCCGAAGGGGCGGTGAAGAAGATTGGGCATGGGAACTCCTGTGTCAGGCGGTGCGTCGGCCCGCGAGGGCATCGAGGGCTGTGTAAAGGTCCTGCGCGGGCCAGCCGCCCGCATGCGCCCGGCGCAGGATATCCGCCTGCGTTTCCGGCGCATTACCGTCCAGCGGCGGGTCGGTGTCGAGGTTGGTCGGAAAGGCGTAGCCTTCGGCGGTCGCGGCGATGGCGGCCTGCGCTGCGTCGCGCGGCAGCGCCCTCAGAGCCGGATAGACGGCCCGGCACATGGCATCCCTGTCGATCGCCTCCATCGCGCGGCCGAAAGGCGAGGAGACCTGCAACAGGTTCGCCATCCGGTCGATGTCGTCGCTGCGGTTCTCGCCCGCCGCATGGAACAGCGCGGGATTGAAGAAGATCGCGTCGCCTTTCCGAAGCGGCAGCTGGATGTAATGCGCCTCGAAGAACGCGCCGTGGCCGGTCTGGTGGAACGCGATGTAGCCCGGCGCATAACGCTGCGAGAACGGCAGCAGCTTCGTCGGTCCGCTCTCGATCGGCATGTCGCAATGGGCGACAGCACCCTGCAATGTCAGCGCGGCGGTCAGATCGTGGACGTGGACGGGATAGCTGGCAGCGACCTCGGCCGTCTGAAAGCCAAGATGGTAGTCGCGGTGCGCCCGCTGCGCCTTGCCGCCGGGACGCACCTGGTTGACCTGTGCCGTCATCTGGTAGTGCGGGCCGAGCCAGGCCCGCGATGCCGCGGCGATGGCGGGGTTGGCGTAGTAGGCGGCAAAACCTTCGGGATCGCGCAGGCAATGCTTTTGCAGCGCGTTCCAGATCCGGTCGTTGGCCCCCGCCGCCGCGAAGTGATCGCCCTTGCCTGCGCCCGCCGCGCGTTCCTCGGCGATGATCTGCCGGAACACGTCGGTCGCGCGGTCGACCGGTGAGGTGTCGGGAAAGGCGCGGCCGAGACAGATGACGCCTGCGCCGTGTCGCAACACCCGCGCCCATTCGGCCAGCAGGGCCGGATCGTCAAGGTCCAGCGCGGGGACGTCATAGAACGGCACGTTCTGGCGGATATCTGACGCGAACGGCACGTCGCCCGGCTTGAGCCGCTGCGCGATCAGCGCTTTGAGCGTGGCGATGTTGCCGCTGTCGATCAGGAAATAGCCCGCCTCCATCGCCTCACCCTTCGACCGCCAGCCCCGCGCGGTCACACAGGTCGCGGATATGATCGTATCCCATCTTGGAATACTCGAACGGCGGAGCCTTGGCGGGATCCTGTTCGGCCTCGACGACAATCCAGCCGTCATAGTCCATGGCCTTCAGCCTGTCGGTCACGGCCTGGAAGTCGAGGCAGCCCTCCGGGTCGCCCGGCACGGTGAAGGCCCCACCCGCGACGGCGTCGAGGAAGCTCGCGTCATCGCGGTGGATTCGGTCCAGAACAGGCTGGCGGACGTCCTTGAAGTGGACGTGGTGGATGCGGTGGCCCCACTTGTCCAGAACCGCCAGCGGATCGGCCCCGGCGAAGTGCAGGTGCCCGGTGTCGTAGAGCAGCGTGAGATCCTCCGAGGAGCCCTCCATTAGCCAGTCGATATCCTCGGCGTCCTGCACCATCGCGCCCATGTGGTGATGGTAGCTCAGCACGACGCCCTGGTCCCGCGACCACTTCGCCAGTTCCGACAGCTTCGCGGCATAGCCCGTCACCTCGTCGCGGCTCAGCTTGGGGCGCTGGCTGACGGGCGTGTTCAGCATGCCCTGGATGGTGTTCGAGCATTCCGCATAGACGATGCAGGGGGCGTCCAGTGCCGCGAACTGCTCGACCTGCTGGCGGATCGCGGCGCGCTCTTGCTCCACGGGGGCGACCATGAGGTTGCCGGAACACCAGCCGCCGCACAGGCTGACGCCGTAGCGGTCGAGGTAGGCACGCAAACCTTCCGTGTCGGCGGGCATCCGGCGGCCGCGCTCGACCCCGGAATAGCCGATGCGGGCGGCGTCCTCCATCGCGCCTTCGGTGGTAAAGGCGGCGGTGAGGTCGGGCAAATCATCGTTCTGCCAGGCAATGAGAGAAATGCCGATCTTGACGGGCATGATTGGGTCCTTGGGTCAGGGGGGCGGGACAAGTCCCGTCCTACGGTTGCGGCGATGCGGTAGGGCGGGACTCATCCTGCCGCCCCCGCCCTAAAAGCGGCGTTGGGTGGCCTTGTTGCGCTCGTAGGTCTCGCGCGCGGCGCGCACCTCTTCGCGGTCCGAGACCTGCGGCACCCCGACCTCCCACCAGGTCCCGCCGGGTTCGGTCGAAGGATAGGGGTCGGTGTCGATGACGACGACGTAAGGCCCCTTGGCCTCGTGGCGCTTTGCCAGCGCCTGCTCCAGCTCCGCGACAGAGCCGACCTTGACCGACGTGGCCCCCATCGCGGCGGCGTGCGCGGCGAAGTCGATGGCAGAGTTTTCGCCCCCGGTGGCATGGTCGAGAAGGTTGTTGAACTCCGCCCCGCCGGTGCCCATCTGCAGCCGGTTGATGCAGCCATACCCGCGGTTGTCGGTGACGACGACGGTGAAGGGGACGCCCATCATCGCGGCGGTCGCCATCTCGGAATTGGCCATCATGTAGGTGCCGTCGCCGGTGAAGCAGATCACGTCGGCAGAGGGCTGGGCCATCTTGATGCCCATGGCACCCGCGATCTCGTATCCCATGCAGGAGAACCCGTATTCCATGTGGTAACTGCCGGGACGGCCTGCCTTCCATAGCTTGTGCAACTCGCCCGGCATGGTGCCGGCGGCGCACATGACGACCGTCTCGGGGCCAGCCGCGCGCTGAACTGCGCCGACGACCTGCATGTCGGTCGGAAGGGCGTTGCCATCGCCCGGCCTGTCGGTCAGCGGATCGACCGCCGCGAACCAGTCGGCCTTGGCCGCCTCGGTCTCGGCGCCGAAGCTGCGTTCGCCTAAGGCCGCGCTCAGCGCGGCCATCCCGGCCTGCGCGTCGGCCACGACGGGCAGCGCGCCGTGCTTCTCGGCGTCCCAGGCCTGCGTGTTGAGGCTGACCAGACGGCGGCCGGGGTGTGAGAACAGGCCCCACGACCCGGTGGTGAAGTCCTGGAACCGCGTCCCGATCCCCAGCACCAGATCGGCGCGCGCGCAGGCGTCGTTCGCCGCGGCACCGCCGGTCACCCCGACGGGGCCAAGGTTCAGCGGGTGGTCCCACGGCAGTGCGGACTTGCCCGCCTGCGTCTCGACCACGGGGATGCCGTGCGTTTCGGCGAAGCGCGCAAGCTCTGCCGTGGCGTCCGAGTAATGCACGCCCCCGCCCGCGACGATCACCGGGCTTGTCGCGGCCTCCAGCGCCGCGACAGCCCGCGCCAGCTCTCCGGTGTCGGGATGGACACGCCGGGCATACCATGTCTTCGGCTCGAAGAAAGCCACGGGGAAGTCGAACGCCTCGGCCTGCACGTCCTGGCACAGCGATAGGCAGACCGGCCCGCAGTCCGCCGGATCGGTCATCGTGCGGAAGGCTCGGGGTAATGCGGTCAAAAGCTGTTCGGGCCGGGTGATGCGGTCGAAGTAGCGCGTCACGGGCCGGAAGCAGTCGTTCACCGTCACGGTGCCGTCGCCGAAGTCCTCGATTTGCTGCAGCACGGGGTCCGGGCCGCGCCCGGCGAACACGTCGCCCGGCAGCAAAAGCACCGGCAGGCGGTTCACATGCGCGAGCGCCGCCGCCGTCACCATGTTCGTGGCCCCCGGCCCGATGGAGGAGGTCACGGCCATCGCGCGGCGGCGCCCCGACTGCTTGGCGTAGGCGATGGCCGCGTGCGCCATGGTCTGTTCATTGTGGCCGCGCCAGGTCGGCAGGTCCTCGCGGTGGGCGTAGAGCGCCTCGCCCAGTCCCGCCACGTTGCCGTGGCCGAAGATCGCCCAGACTCCTTCGATGAAGCGCTCGCCCGCCTCGTTGGTCTGCGCCGCGATGTAGCGCACCAGCGCCTGCGCCGCCGTCAGCCGGATCGTTTCGCTCATGCCGTCTCCTTTCGCGCGGATGTCCGCGCATCGTCCCAAATCCCGCAAAGCCTGGCAAAGCGCTCTGCCATCCTGTCCACCGCCTGCGCGTCATCAATCTCGCCACGCATCCACGACCGCGCGGTGTCGCCGAAGATCGTCCGGCCCACGGCAAACCCCCTGACTAAGGGCTGCGCCGCGGCCAGCGCAAAGCTTTCCGCCAGTTCCGCCTCGGGCGCGTCAAGGCCCAGCACCACGATGCCCCGCGTGCGCGGATCGTTCCGCTCGATCGCGGCAACGGCATTCGTCCAGGCGGCCTTGCTCCTGAACGGCTCCAGCTTCCACCAGTCGGGGAAGACGCCCGCGTCGTAGAAGGTCTGGATCAGGGTGGCGGAGGTCTGATCGTCCACTGGCCCGACCTTCGAGGGAATGATCTCCAGCAGGAACTCCAGCCCGTTGCGCCGCGCGGCGGTGAAGAGCCGCTTCACCCGCGCGACCTGAATCTTCGCGGTCTGCGCGTCGTCGTCCGGGTGGCAAAAGACCAGCAGCTTCACGACGTTCTCGCGCGCCCATTCGCGCAAGGCCCCAAGGTCCGCGCCCAACCCCGGCTCGAACGCGATGGGCCGAGAGCCCGGCAGTTCCGTCGGCCGCCCGATCCAGAGCCCCGTGCCGCTCGCCCGGTGCAGCGCGGACCGCCCGATGCGGTCGTCGCAAAGGATGCCGTAGCCCCCCTGCCCGCCCTGCACCCGCAGCGCCGCATCGAGGCACAATTCCTTGAACGCCGCGCCCTTGGCGGGCGTGTAGCCCTCCATCTCTTCCAGCTGGCTGCGGTGATCGAAGGCAAAGGTGCGGACCGTGGACCAGTCGCCGTGCCGGTTGGTCGCCCAGTGGACCTGCTCCAGCTCCGCGTCGTTGCGCAGGTCGGGGCGCTTGACGCCGCGATCCAGGAAGAACTGCAGCTCCTCCCAGCTGGGATAGGCCGGCGTGCAGCCGTGGCGGCTGACCGCGAAGGCCCCGCAGGCGTTGGCGTATTCCAGCGCGCGCGGCCAGGGCGCGTCCTCCAGCCACCCCTTGAGAAGCCCCGACATGAACCCGTCGCCCGCCCCCAGCACGTTGAAGACCTCGATGGGAAAGCCCGGCCCCGCCTCGCCGTCGTCGAGGTTGCCCGGGATGTCGCCGGTGAAGGCCACCGCGCCCTGCGCCCCGCGCTTGCACACCAGCGTCGCGTCAGAGACGCCACGCACCGCGCGCATCGCTTCTATCGTGTCGGTCGAGCCGCCCGCGATGTGGAACTCTTCTTCGGTGCCCACGATCAGATCGAACAGATGCAGCGTCGATTGCAGCTTCTGCGTCACTGCGGCACTTTCCACGAAGCGGCTCTCGCCCTCGCCGTGGCCCGCGACGCCCCAGAGGTTCGGACGGTAGTCGATGTCGAGCGCCGTGCGCAGACCGGCCACGCGCGCGATCCGCAGCGCCTTAAGCGTCGCGGCCTCCACCCGAGGGTGGCTCAGATGCGTGCCGGTCGCGACGATGGCCCGCGCGGACCGGATGAACCCCTCGTCGATATCGTCCTCGGTCAGCCCCATGTCCGCGCAATTCTCGCGGTAGAAGATCAGCGGAAAGCTGTCCTCGTCCCGGATGCCCAGCAGCACCAGCGCCGTGAGCCGGTCCGGGTCCACCTTTACGCCCCGCGTGTCCACCCCCTCGCGCCGCAACTGCTCGCGGATGAAGCGGCCCATGTGTTCGTCGCCTACCCCGGTGATGAGGGCGGACTTCAGCCCCAGTCGCGCCGTTCCGCAGGCGATGTTCGTCGGGCTGCCGCCGATATACTTATCGAAGGACCCCATGTCCTCCAGCCGCCCGCCAACCTGCGCGCCATAAAGATCGACGGACGAACGGCCGATGGTGATCAGATCGAGTGTGTGCGACATGCCTTATCCCATCCGTTCCGACGCGTAGGAACCCGGCGAGGCCGGGAAGACGACCGTCTTGTTGCCGTTGAGGAAGACCCGCCCGTGGATATGCGCGTGGATCGCGCGGGCCAGGACCTGCGCCTCGACGTCAC
>NZ_SELQ01000003.1 GCF_004145405.1 Salipiger sp. IMCC34102 | reverse complement strand
GAGCCGGCGCGGCAACTGCCACGATAACGCCGTTGCCGAGAGCTTCTTCAACCTGCTCAAGCGCGAGAGGATCAGGCGCCGGACCTATCGCACACGCGAAGAAGCCCGACGGGACGTGTTCGACTACATCGAGATGTTCTACAACCCGAAGCGCAAGCACGCGAGAAACGGAATGCTGTCGCCGCTCGAGTTCGAGCGGCAGCAGAAACTGAGGCACGAAGGCGTCTAAGAAACTCGGGGCTATTCATATCGTACTGCTTTCCTCGCTTTATGGGATCGATCTTACCGGTCTCACTTTCGCGGGAGTGGACTTGTCGCCAAGGCAGCTTAGCAAACCGGCTGCGTGGATGATGACCTTTCTGATGATCGGCTATCTAGTCAACTGGTGGAGCGATGTTGACAGTTTTCGTGGCTGGAACGTTCCAAAAGGACGTGGTGGCTTCAATCCCTTCGGTGAGGGAGGAGATCAGCTAGAAAGCGAAATTTCGAACGCTGTAAGTGCGATGAAGTCTGCGACTTCGTCTCTTGAAGGCGCGATCGACCGCCTTGCGAAGGACAAGAACATTGGCTCCTTGGACCAGACTGGAACGCTGACATACACAGCGAATAGGTTAGCAAACGTGGTCGAAACCTTCGAGAAGGACGCATTTCGCCTCAACTGGACGGGACTGGGTCTCCTCCTCATCTGGCATGGAGGGATACCTGTCGGCTTAGGTGCCTCTGCCATAAGAGTTCTGATGACCAGCGCGATCTGATCGCCTTTCGACTTTATAATCAGCGGTTTATTACAAAGCAGCACATTAGCGACTTGCATTCTGTTGTCCTGCCGATACCCGCTAATCGCCTGCTCTAGGCACTAAGTTCGCTCTCAAACCGGGTCGTCAAACCCCCTTTGAAGACGTGTTCAACGGACGTGAGTTGGAACCGCTTCCCCTCGAACTCCGGCATTAGGTCCGGAAACTCGACCAGCCCGCCGGCGAAGAGCTGCGGCCAGAAACCTGCGAGGTCCGCGTCCACTGTGGTCTCGCCGCACGCGGATCGATCAAGGGCGGCGCGGGCGGCGCGCTGGGCCTCGTCTGCGGTGCCGAAGGTTTGGCGCAGGCGGCGGTTCGGTGAGCCGTCTCCCACTGTCACCTTGTGCAATGTCGCGGTGGCGGGCTCTGACCATTCGGCCGTGACGCTCTTGTACTTGCCACGCTCGCCCAGGTCCCAGGCGTAGCGCTCCATCCGGTGGCGCAGGATCGGCACAACCGGAATTGCCTCGCCGTCAGCGGTGACACCCGCGCCGCGGCGCAGGACGACCAGGCGGCCGTCAGCGGGCTTGGCTGTGGCATCGAGGACCGCGCAGAGCCGGGTCAGCAGGTGAAGGTCTCTCTCGGCCGACTGCGCGATCATCCGGTAGGGCGTCGCGGCGATGTCGGTGCCGACGGCAGGCGTGAGATTGGCCTCTGCCGCGATGGTGCGGACGATGTCGCCTAAGCTCGTGTCGCGCCAGGCGCGAGTGCGGGGTGCGCGGATCGACGAGGCCATGTCGGCGGCCTTCGCCACAAGTGTCATCGTGTCGGGCGTGCCGCGGCCGCTGCGGCGTTCGAGGACGAAGGCCCCCATGTCGGTCAGCCTGGTCTCGCGATGCCCGAGGAAGACGCGCAGCTTCGTCTCGGCCGGCGGGATCGCCACGATCCGGTCGCGGTTGTCGAGCGTGATCGTCAGGCGGTCGGCCTTCAAGCCATCCTCGTCCGTGATCGTAAGATCGACCAGGCGATCGGCAATCGCCGCGGTGACGTCCTCGTCGTTGGCGAAGATCTGGAACAGCGGCGTCATTCGCGGCCCCAGAGGCGCAGGCGCTGGACCGCGGGGCGCGCCGGGCGCTCCGGCAGGACAATGGTCACGCCGGACGGCAGAACCGGGCCGCGGGCAGCAAGGCCCGGGTTGGCGGCGAAGACGGCTTCGACCATGTCTTCATGGCCGTAGTGGGCAAAGGCCACGGCATCGACCACGTCGCCGTCGCGGGTGCGGTAGATGCTCATGCGCGATCCTCACCGTAGGCTGTCAGGGTGACATCGAAGTCGATCTTGCGCGGCGCGCCATCCGCAAAAAGTAGCGTGCGCGTCTCGTTGACTTCCGTGATCGCCCATTTGCGCCAGACGAACCCCATGCCGTCGGTCAGCATCATGGGGACCCCCAGGCCCGCCTGCGCGCGCATCAGCTCCATCTGCCGGAAGCTGCCGGCGAAGGACGGATAGATCGTGCCCGACAGAGTGATGGTTTCGGTACCTGGGCCTGCGAACTGGAGCGCCGGCGCGCGCCCCGCACGATCGACGCTTTCCCAGCGGTAGGCGGCGGCGCGGCGCGAGGTCTGATAGTCGGTACGGGACATGGCGAACCGGAATGCGCCACGGGCCATCATCACGAGGTCAGACATCGTAGAACCCTCCATCGTGCAGTGCGTCGTTGCCGGTGCGCTCGGCGCGGCGGATCTCGCGCATGACGTCCTGGGCGACGGCGCGGCTGTCCATGCCGGGGGCTGCATGAATGTGGATGTCGCCGAACTGGCGTGTCCCGCCCTCGGCCTGCCCGCGCGCGGCGGCGCGGAGCGGCGAGGTCGCGGCGACCGGTGCCATGCGGCCGGCGTTGCGCCGGATTATGTCCGACATCTCCAGCATCTCGCGCAGCTGGCCATGGTGCGCGATGAAGCCGCCTTGGCTTCGATACTCGAGCTCGGGCCCCTCCTCGCCGGTCAGCAACCAGCCGGGGCCGAACCATCCACCGGCGGCACGGGCCTGGACCTGTGCCGACTGGCCGGTCTGCACCGCCAGGGCCACGGCCGGACCGGATGGCATCGCCGCGCGCACGGCGGCCGCCATCTCCTGGACCGCGGCAACGACTGCGGCGTTGCCGGAGCGCAGGCCCGTCGCGAGCGTCTCCATTATGCGCTGGCCGTGTGCGGTGAAGTCGAGCGCACTCAGGACGGCCTCAGTTTCTGCGACCATCACGCGGATTTCAGGCGGCAGGTCGCGGGCGGCGGCGATGACCTCCTCGATGTCACGCTGCAGATCTTCGACGGTCTGCGCGTCGGCGGCGACGTCGGCGATCGACGGCGCGGTGGGCGTGTCGATCCGGACGCGTGCTGGTACTTCGACCGGCTCTTCGCTTCCAAGGATACCACGCAAAAGTTCGCGCGGGCCGGACATGTCAACCTCGGCTTTGATGCCTGTTATCTTCCCAAGATCCGGAGGGCCTTTGATGATTTTCAACCAGTCCCATTCCGGCAGTACCTCGTGCCACTCGAAGTCGAAGACATCGTCCAGCGCCTCTCCGAAGTCCGGAAACTCCCAGTCGCCGCCCGCAAGTGCCGCCATCGTATCCATGAACTCGCGCACGCCGCGCAGGACAAGGGTGATCACGTCGAGGCTGAACCCGGTCATCGTGCCCAGGAACCGGCCCATGCCCTCGCCAAAGCGGTTGAGGAACGCGAGGCCGCTTTCGCTGTCGGAGGCATCGCCCATCCGGTCCGCGATCGCGCCCCAGAAGTCGGCGACCGCCGCCAGCACGCCGCCCATCTCGTCCCAGATCGCGCCCAGCTTCTCGTTGAGCGGTTCGAGGTAAGGAAGCAGCCCGTCGAAGAAGCCGCGCAGATAGGCGACCGCCGAGCCCGTTGCGATCTCGGCCATGCTGCGGACGGTCGACAGCAGGCTTTCGACCAGTTCGGCCGCATCGCGCAAGGCTTCGGCGCCGGGGATGTCGTCGGGGATCAGCCCGACCAGGTCGAACTCCGGCAGAGTAATGTCGGACAGGCGGGTCAGAGCGCTCTCGATCTCATCGACGAGGCCGTCGAGGTCGCCGGTCATCAGCGACGACGCCACACCGCCGGCCGCCTCGAGGATCGTCGAGCGGGTTTCGTTGGCGCGGGTGATGACCCCGTTCAGCAGATCCTGCGCCGTCTGGAGCGTGTGGAGCCCCGGCAGGTCCTCCGGCAACAGTCCCACCAGGTCGAGCGTCGGACCCTGAAGCGATGCCAGTCGATCGAAGAGGTCTTCGACCTCCTCGGCCAGGGCGGCGGGATCGCCGTCGAGCGCACCGCCGATCGCGTCCGCGATCCGCCCCATGCCACCTGTCACCTCGTCGGCGATCGACCGGGCCCGCGCACCCCAGCTTTCGGCATCGGCGAACATCTCGGCGATGTCGTTGGCGCGGCGCATGAGGCCCGAGCCTTCGACCGAGCCGTCCTCGTAGACCGTGCCAAAGAGCAGCTCCGACAGGCTCTCTTTCGCCTCTGCGAGCGCGCCTTGAAAGCTGCCGCCTGCTTCCAAGCCAGCGCCGGCCGCGAAGCCGGAAAAGGCGTTCTGCATCCGGTCCACGACGGTGATCCGCTCGTTGAGCGTCGTCAGGATCTCGCGCGTGTCCTTGAGACCGTCGTTGATCGGTCCGAGGAACGTCGCGCCGAACTCGACGCTGCGACCCTTCACGACGTTCATCAACTTGGTCCAAGTGTCGGCGACGTCGTCCGACAGGGCCTCGAACTCGGCCTGCATCGAGCCGCTCGCGAACTCCAGCTCGTCGACCCGGCCGAGCGCGCGCTCCAGCGCCTCGGTGTCACCCAGCAGACCGCCCAGCGACCGCGCGGCTTCTTCGCCGAAGAGGTTCGAGATCGCGCTGTTCTGGTCCGCTTCGGGCAGGGTTTCCAGCGCCTCGACCACCTGGCGGATCGCGCCCGCGCTGTCCGTATGGAACCGGGTCTGGATATCGTCCCAATCGTCCAGCAGCCCGATCTGCCGCAGGATGCCCTGTTCGCTCTTAGTCAGCTGTCCGCTGGTCTCGGTCATCGTGCGCAAGAAAGCGCGCAGACCGGTCGCCGCGACCTCGGGGGCATGGCCCGAGGCGATCATCGACGCACCGAGTGCCAGGATCTCTTCCTCGGCCATGCCGGCATCGGACGCGATCTTCAGGACCCGGGTCGTGTATTCGGCGATGGATACCGAGTCGGCCGCGGTGGTGTTGCCCAGGTAGTTGATCTGGTCGGCGAGCCCGCGCACCTCGTCCTGGGCGTAGTTCATCTGCTCGCGCCAAGAGCCCATCATCTGAGCAGAGGCTTGGGCGGAGACGTCGAAGGTCGCGGACATCTTCGCCGCATCCTCGGTGAAGGCCCGGATATCCTCGCGACCGCGCAAGCCGAGCTGGCCCGCGACGTCTGCGATCTCGACCATGCCTTGGGTCGCGACGGGAATCTCGGCGGCGAGATCTCCGATGTCGTCCTTGAGGCCCTGCAGCTGCTGGGGTGACATCCCCAGCGTCTTGTTGGCCTCCGACCAGACGTCCTCCATCGTGACCGCCTGAGCGATGGCCGCACCGGTGCCGGCTACGGCGGCGGCACCGATACCGAGGACTGCCTTGCCCGCCAGAAGCCCCGCGTCCCGCAAATGCCGGGTGCGGTTCTGCGTCTGCTGCAGCTCGGACTGCACGTCCTTGAGGGGACCGCTGATGCGGTCCACGAGGCGCATGATCAGAGAAACATTCAGATCGGCCATGCTTTGTCCTCGTTCAGTCCTCGTCGGGGGGATGCGGGCTGCGGCGGCGCGCCTGGGCGTGCCACCGCATCAGCTCTTCGAGGTCCATCGGGTCCATTTCCCGCGGGCCCCAGCCGAAGACTGTGGCGATGTCCGCCATCACGTCCTCGACGTCGTCGGGCAGCTTCAGGCGGTCTCGGCGTCCGGGATCGTCAGCGCCGTCCCCTCCAGCTGGCGGCGCTTCGCGAAAAAAGTCGTCACCACGACGCAGATGGCCGCGAAGTCCGCGGGGTCGAGCCGCGCGAGCTCTGCCGGGCCCAGGTAAGGCTGCGAGATCCGCGGGATGAGCTTCGACATCGCGTCGACGTCCATCTGCAGAAGGTCCGTAAGCTTCAGGCCGCGCAGCTCGCCGGTGCCGGGCTTGCGCAGTTCGATCTCCGCGACGGGTTTGCCGTCGATCTCAATCGGGTCCTGGAGGGTGACGCGGTTAAGGGCGTGCAAGGTCATGTTGAAGTCTCCTTAAATGCCCATTTCACGGTGCATTGCGGCGAGCTGATCGACGCCGCCGATGACCCGCTTGCCCGCCTTGAAGTCGATCTCGCAAAGTTCGCTCCCGCGATAGACCATGCGGAAGTAGTCGGCCTGCAGCGTCAGCCCTTGCGTGACGTCTGCCTTGCCGGGTTAGAGGTCGGCGAACTCGACGCCGGTCCACAGGCCGCCCATCGTGCAGACGAAGGCATCAGCGTCGAAGCCGCCGGCTGCACCTGCGGTCTGGGTCGGTCGCAGCGTCATGCGCGTGTCGCCGCTCATCCGCGACGGCGATCTGATTCTTCTCAACCAGCATCGCGGCGATCTCGTAAGCGGGGAGGTCTATGGCTTAGTCGATACCGAGGGCGACGTGCGCGTGAAGCGCCTTGCGAAAATCGAAGGCGGCCTACTTCTGCAATCCGACAATACCGATCACCCACCGGAAACCCGCTCGGGCGAGGACGCCAACAGAATTCGCATTATTGGTCGTTACGCCTGGTCGGGCCACAGCCATTCCCCGATAATAGCCCGACGCCCGAAACGCAGCACATTCCAGCACGATTGGATTTGAGAAAATGAAAACGATCACAAGTATCGCATTCGCGGCCGCACTCTCTCTACCGGCGACAGAAGGTAGTTCTCAGACTTTGGAAACGGCGGTCGCCATGGCCGAGATTGATAAGATTGCCTCCACGGCCGCTTATATGATCGGCATGCCCGATCACTGTGACTTGGCAGATGGTGAAATGACGCTGGAAAATTTGCTTGAGAACTATTCCGATGGTTCGTTTGAAGAGTATGACACGCCCTTTCTCTTCAAGTTTGCAGTCTACATGAACGAGTTCCAGACCGCCCTCGCTGTGCCGGATATCGCCGCCGCTTTCTCAAAGCTCTGCGAGCCAACGGCGGCGTTCATCTCACCTTAAATCGGCCTTTAAAGCACTCTCAAAATATTCCACTTCGGCGTGACGGTGGAAACCTACGAACCCAGATCGAAATTTCCCACCTCAAACTTCTGCCGACTTCGCTTGACTAAGCGAACGACCTTGTTTTCTTGACTGAACTCGAAGTGGGAAATCCTGATCGATCTGGCGTTTCGGTTCCCACCTTGGCAGAGCCGCACCCTTGTTTTGTAAGGGCTCTAGGTCTCCGCTGTTTCCGGTTCTGAGGTCAACGCGCAGGAAATTTGGCAATATCGCGCAGCTTATTTGTCATAGCCCGATCTGACGCAATCCCGACTACCTCCGCTGATCACCCTTGTTTTCAACGCTTCCGGCCATCCGGCGACTTCCGAGGTCTTCGGGCCTCTTCCGGTTACCCGGCCCCCGTTTATGCCAGCATTACCTGCGCGTTACAGGAAGTGCGCCCCGAAGGTGCGCGCGGGTTCGTTGCGGCCTCGGGCAAGAGGGCGCGGGCATTCGCCCGAAGGCACCGCACCAATCGAAGCATGGGGGGCGGTGGTGGGTGGTGAGGGGCTCGAACCCCCGACATTTTCGGTGTAAACGAAACGCTCTACCAACTGAGCTAACCACCCGGGGCCGCGCCTGATCTAGGCCATTGGCAGGATCAGCGCAACTCCGTCTGTCGACCGTCGGAGACGAAAAAGACGTTCCCCTGCCCTCCCGGCATGGTCAAAAGCGCCTCACGCCCCGCGCCGGTGGCGATCATGCGCAGCATCCGACTTGCGATGCCATGCGTGACCAGGACCGCGGGGCCGGACAGATCGTCCAGAAAGCTGCGGGCGCGCGCCTCCAGGCCATCGAATCCTTCGCCGCCGGGGGCCCGCTCGTATAGCGAAGGGTCGCCGTCGGGGCCTTCGACGAGGTCCCCTTCCACCAGATCCTGTCGCAAGAGGCCCTGCCAGCGGCCGACGTCGATTTCCATCAGGCGGTCATCGGTTCGGACGGTGGTGGCCAGACCGCCAAGGGCGATGCCTGCGGTCTGGACGGCACGGCCCAACGGGCTGACAAGGAATGAGAAGCCGGTCAGGTCGCGCCCGGCAAGAATACGACGCTGGTCCGCCGCCTGCCCCAGGCCCCGTTGCGTCAGAGGGGAATCGAGATGCCCCTGCATCCGATTCTCGCGGTTCCAGACGGTTTCGCCATGGCGCAGGATGTAAAGGTCGGGAAAGCTCATTGGCGTCTCCATCGCAGGCTTTGGGCATTCAGCGCGTCGAGGTCGACGAGCCCCGCCAGGACCGCCTCCCCCAGTTCGACGGCGCGGCGCAGGATGGGCTCGGGTGCGGCACGATAGGCCGGGCGCCCCTCGATCCGGTCGTACCAGCAGCCGCGGCAGGCCTGGTCCAGCAGAACGCGCTGGAAGCAGTGATCGAGATGGATGGGCCAGTCGCGGTCCCGCGCCACGCGCGGCAGGTCTTCGCGGGTCAAGGTCATCCAGCGGCGTTCCAGATCAGCCCGCATTCCGGCCCTCATGAAAAAGGGGCGGCCGGTCCCGGCGCGCCCCTGAATTCTGGTGGGTGATAAGAGATTTGAACTCCTGACATCTTCGATGTGAACGAAGCGCTCTACCACTGAGCTAATCACCCGCTGGCATGCGATTTAGCCGTCCTCGCCGTCCTCCGCAACCCCGGTTTTGCCGGTATCGGGCCCTGCGCCATCCTTCATGGTGCGCAGTTTGAGGGTCATCACCTTCGCCCCGTTGCCAAGGTCCCTGGACTTCACCGATTTGAGCTTGCCCATGGGGGGCAGGTTCAGATCGCCGCCCGCGGCCAGCAGATCCGCCAGTTCGGCCATCGTGGCCTCGATCGCGGGCTTGGCGTCGCGTTTCTTGACGCCGCAACGTGCGAGGACGCGGTCGATGAACTCCTTTTTCTTCATCGCCTCGCCGTCGGACACCTGTGCATGTCCGCCGACCACGCGAGGTGTCGGAACGGCGTGGGGCGTGGCGTCCTCCACTCGGGCTTTTGCGGGGTTGGGTTTCAGGGTCAGGGTGGATTGCGGGGTCTTCGGTGTGTCGGCCATGTCGGGCTCCGGCGATGCTGGTTCGCAAGGACCTTAGCCGGGAAACCTGGCGGTTCCATGCCCAAGGCGGGATCGGATCATGAAAAAGGCGCGCCGGATTGCTCCGACGCGCCCGATCTTGCCCGGACGAGCAGCCTTAGTGGTGCACGCCGGCGGCCGCTTCCTGGGCCTTGGCGGCAAGGGTCGCGGCGGCCGCGGCATCCTCGGCCTCCTGGTCCCACTCCACTGCCTCGGGCTGGCGAACGAGCGCGTGGCCCAGCACTTCCGAGACGTGGTTGACGGGGATGATCGTCAGACCTTCCTTCACGTTGTCGGGGATATCCGCGAGGTCCTTCTCGTTCTCCTGCGGGATCAGCACCGTCTTGATGCCACCGCGCAGGGCCGCGAGCAGTTTCTCCTTCAATCCGCCGATGGCGCTGGCGTTGCCCCGAAGCGTGACCTCACCCGTCATGGCGATGTCTTTGCGCACGGGGATCTGCGTCAGCACCGATACGATGGCCGTGACCATCGCCAGACCCGCGCTGGGTCCGTCCTTGGGCGTCGCGCCGTCCGGCACGTGGACGTGGATGTCCAGCGTGTCGAAACGCGGCGGCTTCACCCCGATGGAGGGTGCCACCGACCGCACGTAGCTGGAGGCCGCATCGATCGATTCCTTCATCACGTCGCCCAGCTTGCCGGTGGTCTTCATCCGGCCCTTGCCCGGCAGGCGCAGCGCCTCGATCGACAAAAGCTCACCCCCCACGGAGGTATAGGCCAGCCCCGTCACCACGCCGATCTGGTCGTCCTTCTCGGCCAGCCCGTAGCGGTGCTTGCGCACGCCCAGGTAGTCGTCGAGGTTCTCGGCCGTGACGGAAACGGTCTCCGCCTCCTTCTTGACGATCTTGGTAACCGCCTTGCGGGCGATCTTGGCAAGCTCGCGCTCGAAGTTCCGCACGCCGGCCTCGCGGGTGTAGTACCGCGCGATGTCCGTGAGGGCATTGTCGTCGACCTCGAACTCCTTGGCCTTGAGACCGTGGTTCTTCATGACCTTGGGCAGCAGGTGCTGCTTGGCGATCTCGCGCTTCTCGTCCTCGGTGTAGCCCGAGAGCGGGATGATCTCCATCCGGTCCAGAAGCGGCCCCGGCATGTTGTAGGAGTTCGCCGTGGTCAGGAACATCACGTTCGACAGGTCGTACTCGACCTCCATGTAATGGTCGACGAAGGTGCCGTTCTGTTCGGGATCGAGCACTTCGAGCATGGCCGAGGCGGGATCGCCGCGGAAGTCCTGCCCCATCTTGTCGATCTCGTCGAGCAGGATGAGCGGGTTCGTGGTCTTGGCCTTCTTCAGCGCCTGGATGATCTTGCCCGGCATGGAGCCGATGTAGGTCCGGCGGTGGCCGCGGATCTCGCTCTCATCCCGCACGCCGCCAAGGCTGATGCGGATGAACTCGCGACCCGTCGATTTCGCGACGGACTTGCCCAGCGAGGTCTTGCCCACGCCCGGCGGCCCGACGAGGCACATGATCGGCCCCTTCAGCTTCTTGCTGCGCTGCTGCACGGCCAGATATTCGACGATCCGTTCCTTGACCTTCTCAAGCCCGTAGTGGTCGTCGTCCAGCACCTTCTGCGCGTGGCCAAGGTCCTTCTTGGTGCGCGACTTCACGCCCCATGGCACGGCCAGGATCCAGTCGAGGTAGTTGCGCACGACCGTGGCTTCCGCGGACATGGGCGACATGTTCTTGAGCTTCTTAAGCTCGGCGTCGACCTTCTCGCGCGCTTCCTTGGACAGCTTGGTGGCATTGATCCGCGCTTCGAGCTCCTCGACCTCGTTCTGGCCGTCCTCGCCGTCGCCCAGCTCCTTCTGGATCGCCTTCATCTGTTCGTTGAGGTAGTACTCGCGCTGGGTCCGCTCCATCTGCGTCTTCACGCGGGTCTTGATCTTCTTCTCGACCTGCAGGACCGACATCTCGCCCTGCATCAGGCCGTAGACCTTTTCCAGCCGTTCGGACACGGACAGCGTTTCCAGAAGCTTCTGCTTCTGGTCGACCTCGACGCCAAGGTGCCCCGCGATCAGGTCGGCAAGCTTGGCGGGCTCGGTCGCCTCGGACACGGCGGCCATCGCCTCTTCGGGGATGTTCTTCTTGATCTTCGCGTAGCGCTCGAATTCGGCCGCCGCGGTGCGGGTCAGCGCGTCGAGTTCTTCCTCGTTGCCGGGGGTTTCCTCCAGCAGGACCGCGGAGGCTTCGAAGAACCGGTCGTTGTCGTGGAATTCGGTGATCGTGACGCGGGCCCGGCCTTCGACCAGCACCTTCACGGTGCCGTCGGGCAGCTTGAGCAATTGCAGCACGTTGGCCAGCACGCCGGTGTTGTAGATCCCGTCGGTGTCGGGATCGTCCTGGCCGGGGTCGATCTGGCTGGACAGCAGGATCTGCTTGTCGTCGCGCATGACCTCTTCCAGCGCACGGACCGACTTCTCGCGGCCCACGAAGAGCGGCACGATCATGTGCGGGAACACGACGATGTCGCGCAGCGGCAGGACGGGATAGGAGGTGGCAAGGGGTTCTTGCATCGGTTCATTCCTTAGCTTGGCAAGACGGACGATCCCATGGCGGCGATCCTGGCCCGTCTCCTCGTGACCCATATCTGGTGGCGTATCCTGGCGGTTTCAACCACCCGTGGCGCGCATCATGCGCCGCGTCGCGGGCAAGTCTCAAGGGGAATATGCCCCCCATTCGACCGATCCGCCCGCACCCGGCATTCCCGGGGGCTACCTACTTCGCTCCACCGCTTCGGACTGCATGATCCGGGGGGCGCGGGGCCTCAGAGCGGCTCGATATCCCCTTCGGCGCGGGCGGCGTGGAAATCCGCCTCCCAGGCGTCGAACCGGGCCTCGGCGATTGCGGCGCGCATCTCTCCCATGATCGCCTGGAAGTAATGCAGGTTGTGCCAGGTCAGCAGCATGCCGGAGATCATCTCCTTCGCGCGGAAGACGTGATGCAGGTAGGCGCGGCTATAGCCTCGGCAGGCGGGACAGGTGCAGGCCTCGTCCAGGGGGCGCGGGTCGTCCTGATGGCGCGCGTTCTTGATGTTCACCACCCCGTGACGCGTGAAAGCCTGCCCCGTCCGGCCAGAGCGGGACGGCAGCACGCAGTCCATCATGTCGATGCCGCGCTTGACGGCGCCCACGATGTCGTCGGGCTTGCCCACGCCCATCAGGTAACGCGGCTTGTCCACGGGCAGCATCCCCGGCGCGGTGTCCAGACAGTCGAACATCGCCGCCTGACCTTCCCCCACGGCCAGACCGCCCACGGCGTAGCCCTCGAAGCCGATGTCGGTGAGCGCCTTGGCGCTCTCCGCGCGCAGGTCCGGCTCCAGCCCGCCTTGCTGGATTCCGAAGAGCGCGTGACCGGGCCGATCCCCGAAGGCCTCGCGGCTGCGCGCGGCCCAACGCATCGACAGCCGCATGGAGCTTTCCAGCCGCGCCCGGTCCGCGGGCAGCGCCGGGCATTCGTCGAAGGCCATCACGATGTCGGAGCCCAGCAGCCGCTGGATCTCCATCGAGCGTTCGGGCGACAGGAAATGCTTTGAGCCGTCGACGTGGCTGCGGAAGGTCACACCGTCCTCGGTCAGCTTGCGCAGATCGGCCAGGCTCATGACCTGGAAGCCGCCCGAATCCGTCAGGATCGGTCTGTCCCAGTTCATGAACCTATGCAGACCGCCCAGGGCGTCGATCCGCTCGGCCGTGGGGCGCAGCATCAGGTGATACGTATTGCCCAGCAGGATGTCGGCGCCCGTGGCCGCCACGCTTTCGGGCAGCATCGCCTTGACGGTCGCGGCCGTGCCCACGGGCATGAAGGCGGGCGTGCGGATCTCTCCGCGCGGGGTGTGGATCACGCCCGTCCGGGCGCGCCCGTCGGTTGCGGCGAGGGTGAAGGAGAAACGGTCGGTCATCGTGCAGTCCTGAAGGGTCGCTTGCGTGCCTACTGCGGATCCACGCCCGATGGAATGCCCCGCTCTTTACGCCCGGGCGCGTAAATCCTATATGATCGCTCAGGATAGACGGGACAGATACCATGACCGAACAGACGCCGATGGAAGGGACGCCGCTGATCGCGCCGTCCTCGACCGACCACCCGCTGCACGAGAAGGTGGTGGAAGCCTGCCGCTCGGTTTACGACCCCGAGATCCCGGTCAACATCTACGACCTCGGGCTGATCTACACCATTGCTATCGATAGCGAAAACGCGGTCAACATCACCATGACCGTCACCGCCCCCGGCTGCCCCGTCGCGGGAGAGATGCCGGGCTGGATCGCCGATGCGGTCGAGCCGCTCGATGGCGTGAAGCACGTCGATGTCGCCATGACCTACGACCCGCCCTGGGGGATGGAGATGATGTCGGACGAGGCGCGCCTCGAACTGGGCTTCATGTAATTCTCGACCTCGCGATTTCGTGAGCTAACTGGCGCGTCATGAAACACGCCCTCGCCCTGCCCCGCCTTCTGGTGATCCTGTTCCTCTGGCTGCCGTTCGGGGCCGCCGTTGCACAGGACGCCACCTTTTCCGTGCCCGAACTGAACGCGGGGCTGGACGATCCCGGTCCCATGGTCGACCGGCGGACGCCTCAATCGACCGTCGAGAGCTTTCTCGACCTGACCGACGACGGCGACTACGACCGGGCGGCACATCTTCTGAACCTCAACGCGATCCCGCAGGAGGCCCAGGCCACCACCGGGCCGATCCTGGCGCGCAATCTGGCCAGCGTGATCGAACGCAAGGTCGTGATCGACTGGGGCGATCTGCTGGAACGGCCCGACGCGCTCGAGACGACGGGCGACGGTCCCGTCGCGGGCAGCCCCCGGCAAAGCCTGCGGCTGGGAATGCTGGACCTGGGCGATCGGGCCGTGGCGGTCCGGCTCAACCGGGTCCAGCCCGAGAACGGCGATGCGGTCTGGGTCTTCTCGCGCGAAACGGTGGAGAACATTCCCGCGCTCTTCGAGGAGTACGGCCCCAGCAAGCTGGAACAACATCTGCCGGACCCCTTGCGCGCCGAAGCCTTCTGGGGCCTGCAATGGTGGGAGGTCATCGGCCTGCCCGTCATCGCCCTGATCGCCATCGGCATCGCCGCCGTCGTCTGGCGCGGGCTTGATGCGATCGCGCGGAACCAGCCAAGCGACATCGTCAGCAACCTCATCCGGGCGACCCGGCTGCCGATGACGCTCTACATCCTGGCGATCACCCTGTCGCTGATGACCTCGCAGATCTTCATCGTCTCCGGCGTGGTCGATCAGGTGACGAGCCCGCTGATCGTCATCCTCTACGTCGTGGCGTTGATGATCCTGCTGATCAGCGTGATCGACGCGCTGCTCGACCGGCTCTTCTCGCGCTACTCGGTGGACGAGCTCGCCTCGCCGGAACATGGCGAGGAACGCGCGCGCGCCACCACGGTCGCGGCCCTCCGGCGCATTGCGGTCGTCGCCGCGGTGGTCATCGGGGCGGCCGTGGTGCTGACCTCGGCGCAGGTCTTCTCGGGCGTGGGGACGTCGCTTCTCGCCGGGGCCGGCGGTCTTGCCCTGATCTTCGGTTTCGCCGCGCGCGAGGTGCTGGGCAATATCCTGGCCTCGATGCAGATCTCGCTCAACCGCTCCGCCAAGGTGGGCGATCAGCTCATCTACGAGGGCCACCTCTGCACGGTCGAGCGCATCCATTTCTCCTTCGTGCAACTCAAGGTCTGGGACGACACGCGGCTGATCGTGCCGGTCTCGAAGTTTATCTCCGACTCCTTCATCAACCGCTCGACCGAGACCTACGGCATGATCCGCCACACGGTTCTGACCTTCGCGCCGGGCATCGACGTGTCCCGCCTGCGGGAACATTTCAAGGAATGGGCCGGCCAGGATGACCGCATCGACGGCGACGAATCCGAGACGAAATGCATGGTCACCGGACAAAGCGAGGCCGGTATCAAGGTCCGCTTCGCCGCCCACGTCACCGACCCCACCGAAGGCTGGGGCGTGGAATGCGACATCCGAGAGGAGATGCTGCGCTACGCCGTCGAACTGGGGACCGAGGACGAACGGGAGTACATCCCGCACCTGGGAACCGCGACCGGCCAGGGCGCCGACATGCCCGAAGGGTGATCCGTCCCGGCGCGGCCCCCTTGAGACTGCGCGCCACGGCCCTTAGGTTGTGGGCACCGTTGAAAGGACTTCCCATGTTCGGCATTCCCGGCAAGCAAGCCGTCACGATCACCCCGAAAGCCGCGGCCCAGATCGCGAAGCTGATGGCCCGCGACGGCTCCCAGGGGCTTCGGATCGGCGTCAAGAAGGGCGGTTGCGCAGGCATGGAATACACCATGGACTACGTGGCCGAGGTCGATCCTCTCGACGAGGTGGTTGAGCAGGACGGCGCGCGGGTGATGATCGCCCCCATGGCGCAGATGTTCCTGTTCGGGACCGAGATCGACTATGAGGTGAGCCTGCTGGAATCGGGCTTCAAGTTCCGCAATCCCAATGTCGTCGACGCCTGCGGCTGCGGCGAATCGATCAAGTTCGACACGGCCCTGGGCGGCTAGCCTTTCTTCAGGTGCAGATAGGTCTGGTCGAAGCGCCGTTGCAGGTGATCGACCGCCCGGACCGGATCCGCCCCAAGCGGTGCCACGTTCGCGTCGTGGTCGGGATTGAAGAACAGCGGGACCGAGATCCGTTCCGCCGTCGTGCCGATGACCCGGTGCGGCGTCGCCTTGATCCGCCCCTCTGTCCAGATCTCCAGCATTTCACCGAAGTTGATGATGAACTCCCCCGGTGGGGCGCTGACGAGGATCCATCCGCCGCCGCGCTTGCGCACCTCCAATCCCGGTGAGCCGTCGGTGGCCAGCATCGTCAGGCACCCGTAATCGGTATGGGTGGCGATCCCGAAATCCTTCGCCCCGGCGTCGGCCGGACGCTCTGGATAGAAATTGCCGCGCAACAGGGCCATGGGCGTCGTGAACTTGTCGGCGAAGAAGGCGCCGTCCTCCCCCACCGCGTCCAGCACCGCCACCAGCACATCCCGCGCGACCGCACAGACGTCGCGGAAGTAGGCTTTCAGCACGGGCGCGAAATCCGCCGGCTGCGCGGGCCACAGGTTCGGCGCATAGGCCGGAATGCCCGCCCGCCTGAGCGGATGATCGGCCAGCAGGGAGATGCCGCAGTCGAAGACCTGCTTGTAGTCGGGATTCGCATCCGGATTGACCTGCTCGGACCCGGCCGCCCCCCAGCCGCGGTTCGATCCGGTGACGCTCATGTCCACCGCCCGCTTGTCCGCGGCGGGAAGGTGAAAGAAGGCGCGGTAGAGCGCGATGACCTCCTTCACCCGCGCGGGCGTGAGCGGCGTGTTGAAAAGTGTCAGGAATCCGACGTTCCCGGCCGCCTCGGCGGTGCGGGCGCGCATGGGCGCATGATCGGGGTGCGCAGGGTCGATCACGGCGGCACAATCGATACGCGGGATCATCGGCAGGTCTTTCGTCCAAGGTGCGCCGTTGCTACCACTTGAGCCATCAATAGCAAAGGACGTCGCCCATGCGCCGCAAGCTCGCCGCCGGAAACTGGAAGATGAACGGCCTCGTCGACGATCTGGCCCAGATCAAGGCCCTGACGGACGCCCATCCCGCTCCGGACGTCGACATGCTGATCTGCGCCCCCGCCACGCTGATCGCCCAGATGGCCTGGGCGCGCGGCCCGCATCCGATGCAGATCGGCGGGCAGGACTGCCACGCGGCGCGGTCGGGCGCGCATACCGGCGATATCTCGGCCCCGATGCTGCGCGACGCGGGCGCGTCCCACGTGATCGTCGGCCACTCCGAACGCCGGGCCGACCACGGCGAGACCGATGCGGATGTCGCGGCCAAGGCCACCGCCGCCAATGCCAGCGGCCTCATCGCCGTCATCTGCATCGGCGAGACGCTCGCCCAGCGCGAGGCGGGCGAGGCCCTCGCGGTCGTGACCGGCCAGCTGCGCGGTTCCCTGCCCGAGGGGGCGACGGCGGCCAACACCGTCGTCGCCTACGAACCCGTCTGGGCGATCGGCACCGGCAAGGTGCCCACCACCGACCAGATCGCCGAGATCCACGGCGCCCTGCGCCATGCCCTGCGCGACGTCATGCGCGAGGCCGAAGCCGTCCGGCTGCTCTACGGCGGCTCCGTGAAGGGCGCCAACGCCGCCGAGATCTTCGCCGTCGCCGACGTCGACGGCGCACTGGTCGGCGGGGCGAGCCTGACGGCGGAGGATTTCTCCCCCATCGTCACCGCATTGGAAAACGCCTGATCCTGCGGGGCCGTCCCTGCGGGCGGCTCTGCTTTGACCGGACGAATGCATCGGGGACCGGCGCGCGCTGACCTGGCAGGGGGGCGTTCCATGTCCCCGGGCGTCAGCGGGCCGCGCCACGGGCCGCACGCTCCGTCGCACGTCGCCTTGTCACCCCTTTCGCATCAAGACAGGTATCCCGTCATGAAAAACTTCAGCCAATCCCCGACGGATCCCGCCTTCGTCCAGGACCCCTACCCGTTCTACGCCCGGATGCGCGCGGCGGGTGATTTCGCCTTCTGGTCCGATTACGACATGCCCTGCGCGGTCAGCCACGCCGCCGTCAGCGCCGTGCTGCGCGACCGCCGGATGGGCCGCGCACCCCTCGACCCCGCGGCGCCCGATCCCGCGCGGGCCGCCTTCGATGCCGTCGAGGCGCATTCCATGCTGGAGATCGAGCCGCCCGATCACACCCGCCTGCGCGGCCTCGTGCTGCGGGCCTTCACCTCGCGCCGGATCGCGGCGCTCGAAGACCAGGTCCGTGCCCTGTGCCACGATCTGGTCGACCGGTTCCCGCAGGGTCCGTTCGACCTTCTGGAGCAGTACGCCCAACCGGTGCCCGTGCTGACGATCGCCCGGCTGCTGGGTGTCCCGGACGAGGCAGCGCCGGACCTGCTGCGCTGGTCCAACGCGATGGTCGCCATGTACCAGGCCCGTCTCACCCCGCAGATCATGACCGAGGCGGAGACCGCCACCCGCGACTTCACGGCGTTCCTGCGCGGGCATATCGGAAAGAAGCGCGACACCCCCGCCGACGACCTTCTGTCGACCCTGATCGCCGCCCGCGACGGCGACGCGCGCCTGAGCGAGGAGGAGCTGATCTCCACCGCGATCCTTCTGCTGAACGCAGGGCACGAGGCAACGGTGCACACGCTGGGCAACGGTGTGAAGACGATGATCGAGACCGGCCAGCGCCGCCACGACGCGGCCTCCGTCGAGGAGATGATGCGCTACGACCCGCCGCTGCACATGTTCACCCGCTGGGTCTACGAGGACTGCGAGGTGTTGGGGCAGGCCTTCTTCCGCGGGGACCGGATCGCCTGCCTGCTGGGATCGGCCAACCGCGACCCGGCGATCTGGAAGGACCCCGACCGGTTCGACCCCGACCGCAGCGGGCCCGCGCACGTGGCCTTCGGCGGCGGCATCCACTTTTGCGTCGGCGCCCCCCTCGCCCGGCTGGAATTGCGGGTCGCGCTCGACGTGCTGTGGGAGCGGTGCCCAAACCTTCTGCTGGAGGGCGATCCCGCTTACGCCGACGTCTATCACTTCCACGGGTTGGAGCGCTTGCGCGTTCGGGATGCCTCCGGCGGGAGTATTTGACAAAAAGCGAGGATGGGCGCGCCGCCGCGACCGATGCCGCTGATGGAGAATGCGGGAGCCTCCGGCGGGAGTTTACCTGGCCAGATGAAGGGAAGCGGCGCGCGTCCGGGCGCGGGCGTCAAAGCGGCAGGTTCGGCGTCGACTTGATCTCTTCCATGGACAGAAGCGCCGTGACGGTGTGGACCTTCACCTCGGAGATCAGCGCCTGGTAGAAGGTGTCGTAGGCGCGGGCGTTCTTCACGCGGACCTTGAGGATGTAGTCGATGTCGCCCGCCAGGCGGTGCGCCTCCTGCACCTCCGGCCGCGCGGTCAGGGCGGCGAGGAACCGGGCCTGCCACCCCGCGTCGTGCTCGCTGGTGCGGATCAGCACGAAGAAACAGGCCTCGAACCCCAGCGCCTCGGCGTCGAGCAGGACGGTCTGGCGGGTGATGATGCCCGCCTCCTTCATCTTGCGGATCCGATTCCAGACCGGCGTCTTGGAAGAGCCGATTTCGGTCGCGATCTCGTCCAGCGAGCGGGAAGCGTCGCGCTGCAGCGAGGCAAGAATTTTCCGGTCCATCTCGTCGATCTGGGCCGCCATTCCGATTTTCCTTCCATATTGAAACACGCGTCACAATTTGCGGGTCAAAGCGAACGCTCGTTCTTATCTAGCGGAACGGATAGGCAAAAACCAGAACGATGTTCTATCTAGAGGGTCAGTACAGAGAGGCCCCGCAATGGATCACTTCCCCGTCTTCATGGCCGTCGCCGGTCGCCGCATCGTCCTGTCGGGCGGTGGCGAAGCAGCCTTGGCCAAGCTGCGCCTGATCCTGAAGACCCGCGCGCATGTGACCGTCTTCGCCGAAAAGGCGCATCCCGACCTGCATCGCCTGGCCGCGGAGGGCAAGCTGAAGCTAGTATCTCGCGCGATGGAGCCCGGCGACGCGATGTGCGCCGTGCTCTTCTACGCCGCGAACGAGGATGCGGACGAGGATGCCCGCGTGGCCGAGCTTGCCCATCGCGACGGGGCACGGGTCAATATCGTCGACAACCTGGCCGACAGCCAGTTCATTACCCCCGCCATCGTCGACCGCGACCCGGTCGTCGTGGCGATCGGGACCGAAGGGGCGGCCCCCGTGCTGGCCCGCCGCATCAAGGCGGATCTGGAAGAGCGGCTGCCCGCCTCGCTGGGCCTGCTGGCGCGGATCGGCAAGGGGTTTCGCGCTGCCGCCGATGTCCTGCCGATGGGCCGCAAGCGCCGCGACTTCTGGTCGGCCTTCTACTTCGACCGCGGTCCGAAAGCGTTGGAAACCGGCGGCGAGGAGGCGATCCGGCCCACCCTGGACCGCCTGCTGGACGACACGCTGGCCGCCAAGCACCGGGCGGGTCACGTCGACCTGGTCGGCGCGGGTCCGGGCGATCCCGACCTGCTGACGCTCAAGGCCCGCAAGGCGCTCGACACCGCCGACGTGGTGATCTTCGACCGCCTGGTAACGCCGGAGATCCTGGAACTCGCCCGCCGCGAGGCGCTGATGATCGACGCCGGGAAGGAAGGCTTCGGATCCTCCATGCCGCAGGACGAGATCGACGCGCTGATCGTGGAACACGCGCGCTCCGGCGCGCAGGTGGTGCGACTGAAATCCGGCGACCCGACCGTCTTCGGACGCCTCGACGAGGAGATCGAGGCCTGCGAGGCCGCCGGCGTATCCTGGCGGATCATCCCCGGCATCACCGCCGCCTCCGCCGCCGTGGCAGGCATGGGGCAAAGCCTGACCAAGCGCGGGCGCAACTCCTCGGTGCGCTACCTGACCGGGCACGACACCCGGGGCTTCGCCGATCACGACTGGCGGGCGCTGGCCCGCCCGGGCGAGGTGGCCGCGATCTACATGGGCAAGCGCGCCGCGCGCTTCATCCAGGGCCGGCTGCTGATGCACGGCGCCGATCCCGCGACCCCGGTGACGGTGATCGAGAATGCCAGCCGCGCCGACCAGCGGACCCTGGCCACCACGTTGAGCCAGCTGGAACCCACCCTGACCGAGGCAGGTTTGACCGGCCCGGCGCTCACCTTCATCGGGCTCGCCCCGCGCGCCGCACAGGCCGCCGCCCACGACATCACCGCGCAGGAGTTCGCGTAATGCCCAAAGCCTTCACCCCCAAGGTCGTCACCGCCAACGCGCTGCTCGAAGGCGACGCCGTCTGGCTGACCGAAGACGATCGCTGGACCCGCGACATGGCCGAGGCAGAGCTTCTGACCGACGAGGCGCATGCCGAGCTGCGGCTGCTGGAAGCCTCTGCCCGCGCGTCCGAGATCGCGGGCGCCTACCTCGCAGACGCGCAGGCGACCGACGACGGCCCCGCGCCCACGCATTTCCGCGAGGCGTTCCGCACGCGCGGCCCCTCGAATTATCCCCATGGCAAGCAGGTGGACCTGTAATGTACCACTACAACGATTTCGACGAGGCCTTCGTGCGCACCCGCGTGGCCCAGTTCCGATCCCAGGTGGGGCGTCGCATCGACGGCTCGCTGACCGAAGACGAGTTCAAGCCGCTGCGCCTGATGAACGGCCTCTATCTGCAACTTCACGCCTACATGCTGCGCGTGGCCGTGCCCTACGGCACGCTGAACAGCAAGCAGATGCGCCAGCTTGCGATGATTGCCGACCGCTGGGACAAGGGCTACGGTCATTTCACCACTCGGCAGAACATTCAGTACAACTGGCCCGAGCTGCGCGACGTCCCCGACATGCTGGACGCGCTGGCCGACGTCGGCATGCACGCGATCCAGACGTCCGGCAACACGATCCGCAACGTGACGGCCGACCATTTCGCCGGTGCCGCCGCCGACGAGGTCGAGGACCCGCGGCCTTACGCCGAGCTCTTGCGCCAGTGGTCCACCGATCACCCGGAGTTCCAGTTCCTGCCGCGCAAGTTCAAGATCGCCGTGACGGGGGCCGAGGCCGACCGCGCCGTGATCCGCGCCCACGACATCGGGCTGCAGGTTCGCCGGGTGGACGGCAAGATCGGCTTCCGCGTTCTGGTGGGCGGTGGCCTGGGCCGCACGCCGATGATCGGCAAGGTCCTGACCGACTTCCTGCCGGTAGAGGATCTGCTGCCCTACTGCGAAGCGATCGTCAGCGTCTACAACGTGCTGGGCCGCCGCGACAACAAGTACAAGGCCCGCATCAAGATCACCGTCCACGAGACCGGCCTCGACGAGATCCGGGCCCGCGTCGAAGAGCGCTTCGCCGCGATCCGACCCGCCTTCGACGAGGCCGCGATGGAGATCCTGGACGACATCAAGGCGCAATTCGCCCTGCCCGCCTTCCGCAACGCCGAGACCGACGGGTTCGAGGCCGCGCGCCTTGCCAATCCCGCGTTCCGCGCCTGGACCGACACCAACCTGACCCCGCACCGGGCGGAGGGATACGCGATCGTCAGCGTCTCGATCAAGAAGCACGGGGCGACGCCGGGGGACGCGAGCTCGGACCAGATGCGGGTACTGGCGGACCTGGCCCAGACCTACGGCCACGACGAGCTGCGCATCAGCCACGAGCAGAACGTGATCCTGCCGCATGTCCACAAGAGCGATCTTCCGGCAGTCTACGCCGCCCTACGCGACGCGGATCTCGCCACGGCGAACATCGGGCTGGTCTCCGACATCATCGCTTGCCCCGGCATGGACTACTGCGCGCTGGCCACCGCCCGCTCGATCCCCATCGCGCAACAGATCGCGACCCGCTTCGAGGAGTTGAAGCTTGAACACGAAGTCGGGCCACTGAAGATCAAGATCTCGGGCTGCATCAATGCCTGCGGCCACCATCACGTGGGCCATATCGGGATCCTGGGCCTCGACCGCGCGGGGGTGGAGAACTACCAGATCACCCTGGGCGGCGACGGGACCGAGGACGCCACCATCGGCACCCGCACCGGCCCCGGCTTTTCGGCGGACGACATCCTGCCGGCCATCGAGCGGCTTGTGTTGGGCTACCTCGACTTGCGCGAGGATGCCTCCGAGACCTTCCTGCAGGCTTACCGCCGCCTCGGGATGGAGCCGTTCAAGGCGAAACTCTACCCTCCGAAGGAGGAGCAAGATGCCGCATGATATCGATGATCGCGCCGATGCGCTGAACGAGGCCTACCGGCATCATTCGGCCCATGCGGTGCTCGAACGCGCGCTGTCGGACAGCCAGGTCGGCAAACTGGCGATGGTCAGCTCCTTCGGGGCCGAATCCGTGGCGCTGCTGCACATGGTCTCCAAGATCGACCGCGCCACGCCGGTGCTGTTTCTCGACACGCACATGCTGTTTGCCGAGACACTGACCTACCAGATGGAGGTGGCCGAACAGCTGCGCCTGCGTGACGTGCGAATCCTGCACCCCGACCGCGCAGAGGTCATGGACCGCGACAACGAGGGACTCTTGCACCTGTCGGACCCCGACGGCTGCTGCGCCTTGCGCAAGACCGAACCGCTGCAACGCGCGCTGGCGGGTTTCGACGGCTGGATCACCGGGCGCAAGCAGTACCAGGGCGGCGCGCGGGTGCAGCTGAAGTTCTTCGAAGCCGACGGGGACCACCTCAAGGTCAACCCGCTGGCCCATTGGACGAGTTCGGACGTGCAGGACTACATGGTCGAGAACCGCCTGCCCCGGCACCCGCTGGTGGCGCAGGGCTATCCGTCCATCGGCTGTGCGCCCTGCACCACCAAGGTCGCCCCCGGAGAGGATCCCCGCGCCGGACGCTGGCGCAACCGTCAGAAGTCCGAATGCGGCATCCATTTCGTCAATGGCAAACCGGTGCGCGTGTCGGCATGAGGCAGGATTCGAGTTTATTTAGCCAGATGAATGGGAAATGCAGCGCCCCGAAGGAGACGACATGAGCGTGATTGTGACCGACAGCGGCTTCGGGCCCGACGATTTCGACGGGACCTTCACGCCGCTTGGTGAAGGCGGGGCGGCGGTCGACGTGCCATCCGACGCCGATCCGCAGGAGGTGGCGGCGCTTGCGCAGGCGCAGGCCGTTCGGATCGCCTTCCCAAGCTTCGCGGACGGACGCGGGTTCACGCTTGCGGCCGTCTTGCGCCGCGCCGGCTTCACCGGCCGGCTGCGCGCGCACGGCCATGTGCTGGCCGATCAATACGCCATGGCGCGCCGCTCCGGTTTCGACGAGGTCGAGATCGACGACGACCTCGCCGCGCGACAGCCGCAGGACCAATGGCTGGCCCGCGCCGACTGGCGCGCCCACGACTACCAGTCCCGCCTGCGCGGCTGACTTTCATCCCCATTCCAATTGCCCTAGACGAAGGACGGCGCGCCCGCGCCGAGGATTTGACATGACAGAGCACCGCCCCGTGACCGACACCACAGCCCAACCCGTGCTGCCCGACGCCCAGACCGTGACCGCCGTCACGCATTACACCGACAAGCTCTTCGCGTTCCGCGTGACGCGGCCGGCGTCCCTGCGGTTCCGGTCCGGCGAATTCGTGATGATCGGACTGATGGGCGATCCGCACCCCGAGACGGGCAAGCAGAAACCACTGCTGCGCGCCTATTCCATCGCCTCGCCCGCCTGGGACGACGAGCTGGAGTTCTACTCGATCAAGGTCGAGGACGGACCGCTCACCAGCAAGCTGCAGCACATCAAGCCCGGCGACCAGATCATCCTGCGGCCCAAGCCCGTCGGCACGCTGGTGCACGACGCGGTCCTGCCGGGCAAGCGGATCTACTTCTTCGCCACCGGCACCGGCTTCGCCCCCTTTGCCTCTCTCCTGCGCGAGCCGGAAACCTTCGAGCGCTTCGAAGAGGTCATCGTCACCCACACCTGCCGCGACGTGGCGGAGTTGACCTACGGCGCAGAGCTGATCGCCCGTCTCAAGAAGGACGAGATGATGATCGAGCTTCTGGGCCAGGAAAACCTCGACAAGATCCGTTACTATCCCACCACGACGCGGGAAAGCAGCCTCAAGATGGGCCGGATCACCACGCTGATCGAGAATGGCACCTTGTTCGAGGATCTCGGCGTGCCGCCGCTCGACCCGGCCACGGACCGTGCCATGGTCTGCGGGTCGCTGGCCTTCAACAAGGACATCGCGGCCCTTCTTGAACAGGCCGGCCTGCGCGAAGGGGCCAATTCCGAACCGGGCGAATTCGTGATCGAGAAGGCCTTCGTCGGCTGACCTACTGGCAGATCGGCACGAAAAAGGCCGCGTCCCTTCGGGGGCGCGGCCTTTTCGTTGGTGCGATACGCGACGGTCAGTCCAGACCGTAGGCCGCGCGGATGCGCTCGATCACGGCGCTCCGCGCTTCGGGGTCGTCGCCGGCCGAGTCCACAGCACGGGCCAGCGCGGCCTGCTGCAGCGGAGGCAGGTTGCTGTCCCGGATACCTGCGATCAGCGCTTCGGCGTCGAACCCTTCGACGGTCAGAAGGGTTTCGGGGTCGATGTCGGCCGTGTCGGCGGCGGCGGTATCGGCAGCTTCCGTTTCGGCGGCAGCCTCGGTGCCGCCCTCGGCGGCAGCCTCGGTGTCGGCGGCGGCGTCGGTGTCACTATCCGCGGCGGTCTCGGTGTCGGAGGTCGCCGTCGCGTCGCTCTCGGCCGCGTCATCTTCCGCGGCGGCTTCAGCAGATGCAGCTGCATCCTCGTAGGCCTGCTGCAACGCCTCGTCTTCCGCTTCGGCGGCGGCTTGGGCTTCCGCTTCCTCGGCCTCGGCAGCCTGTTGGGCTTCGGTATCGCCCGCCTCGGTGGCCGCATCCGCTTCGGCACCAGCCGCAGTCACTTCGTCGTTTGGTTCGCCACCATCTTCCGTGCCTTCGGGCTCGATCGCCTCTTCGGCGTCCTCCACGGCTTCTTCGACGGCCACGTCACCCTCTTCCGCAAGCTCGGCGGTATCTTCACCGTTGTTCTCGACCTCGGCGGCGGCGGCCTCGGCGGCTTCATCCGCTTCCGCAGCGGCTTCTTCAGCGGCGGCCTCGGTTTCGGCGGCAACTTCCTCCGCGGCGGCTTCGGTCTCCGCAGCCGCGTCCTCGGCGGCCTGCTCGGCGGCCTCGGCGGTTTCCTCAGCCGCGTCCTCGACCTCGACGGTGGTCTCCTCCACCTCGGTTTCGGTGCCCGCGACCACATCCTGCGGATCGGCGTCATTGGCGACGTACTGATACCCGAAGTAGCCCAGAACGGCGACCACGACGATGATGACCAAAGCTTGCATGGCAAATCTCCTAGTGCTGGCAGACTGAATGCCCTGCCTTTCGTGCGTTTATATGACGCTCTCGTGAACCAAGAAAACCCCGAAAGCCCCAATGAATTGACGCTTGAAGCGATCCTGCCCCCGCATTACCTAGTATTTCAACCCTTACAGCAACGATCAAAGGACGAAGATCATAGGACGCAGACCTCATAACGCCCCCCCGGTGCGCGACACCGGACCCCGTATCAACGACCGCATCCGTGGCACCGACGTGCGCCTGATTGGCGCCGAAGGGGAAAACGTGGGTGTCGTCAGCCCCGAACGCGCACTCGTCATGGCTCAGGACGCCGGTCTGGACCTGGTCGAGATCTCTCCGAACGCCAAGCCGCCCGTCTGCAAGATCATGGACTTCGGCAAGTTCAAGTACGAGACGCAGAAGAAAGAGGCCGAGGCGCGCAAGAAGCAGAAGACGATCGAGATCAAGGAGATCAAGTTCCGTCCCAACACCGACGACCACGACTACGGTGTGAAGATGAAGAACGTCTACAAGTTTCTCGAGAACGGCGACAAGGTGAAGATCACCCTGCGCTTCCGGGGCCGCGAGATGGCCCACCAGGAGCTGGGCCGCCAGCTTCTCGAACGTGTCGCCGCCGACACCAAGGAGCACGGCAAGGTCGAGAACTTCCCCAAGATGGAAGGCCGCCAGATGGTCATGCTGATCGGACCGTTGTCCAAGTAGGACCGCCGACCACGTCTCGAACGACCGGGCTTACGAAAAGAAAGGACCGCAGCTTGTGCTGCGGTCCTTTTGGTTTCTAGCCATGCAGGGGCTCAGCTGTCGCGCAGAAGGCCCGTGATGTTGCGCAGCGCCGCGCGACGGTTGGCGCGCTCCGCCTCGGAGGTCCGGATCTTCAGGTTCTGCTCGCCGTAGCCTTGCGTGACCAGGTTCTCCGGCGGCACGCCGAAGTATTGCGTCAGCGCGAGCGCCACGGTCTCGGCCCGGCGGTCCGACAGCCCGAGGTTGTAGGCTGCGTCACCGACCGCATCCGTGTGACCTTCGACCAGGAAGATCGCGCCGGGGTTCTCCTCGATCACGTCGAGGATCGCGCGGCCCAGGGTGCCAAGCTCTTCGGCCTGGCTCGGCTGGATCGCGGCGGATCCGGTGGCGAAGGTCACCGTGTCCAGTTCCACCTCGGGGGCCAGTTGCCGGACCTCCTGGATGCCGCGCACCTGCTCGAGCGAGTAGGTCCGCTCGCTGTTGGCCAGAAGGTTGGCTGTCAGGGCCGACCGCAGGGCCGCGTCGTCGGAGCCGGTCAGCGTCGTGGGGCTGCGGGAAGACACCGTCGGCAGGGTCGAGACGTCGACGGGCGCGACCGTGGTATCGAGGTCGTCGATCAGGGCGACATCCGTGCCGTCCGCGCGCACCAGCGTCCGGCGCAGCACCGTGCCGTCCGCCGAGCGCACCGTGCGCACGACGCTGCCGTCCTCGCGGGTGACCGTGGTCAGGGTGGAGCCATCGTCGAAGGTCTGCGTCTGCACCTGGGCGCCGGGCTGGCGCAGCAGGGTGTTGTCGTCCTTGAGCACGCGCAACTCGCCGTCGCGCTGGACGATCAGGCGGTCGCCCGAGTTCGACACCACTTCGTCGCCGTTGTTCAGCAACGTGCCGACGGTGGCAGCGCCGAGGCCCAGCAGAATTGCCTTCTCGAAGTTCGACAGGCCGTCGTCGTCATCCTCCTCGACCGCCACGTCCTCGTTGTCGCTCAGCACCTGGGACTGGAAATCCTCGGAGGCCTGCCGGACGTCGGCTTCGGTCACTTCCTCGGTCTCGGTCTCCGCCGGAGCGGCGTCGGCCTGGGCGGCGGCGGATTGCTGACGTGCGGCCGCGCGTTCGGCGCGACGCTCTTCACGGGCCGCACGTTCTTCGGCGGTCGGTTCGGGCGGCAGGCTGCTGTCCGCCGACGTCTGTTCGTCGATACCGGAGCCTTCGGTCGTATCGGCCGGCGGCACGCTGCTGTCGGCAGAGGTTTCCTCGCCGATGCGGCCTTCGTTGTCGGTCTCGGCCTCCGCAGTCGCGCTCTCGTCCGTGGTCTCTTCGGTCGCGCTCTCCTCCGTGGTCTCGGCGGAGGTTTCGGCCTCGACCGACGTCTCCATCTCGGACTCTTGCGCATCGGTATCGGCGGTCACGCCCTCTTCGGCGCCCTGTGCCTCCAACGCGGCGGCCAGATCGGCATCGCTCATCCCGCCGTCTTCCGCTTCGGGCGCGGCATCGGCGGTTTCGTCCACGGCCGGTTCGGCCGTATCCTCGGCCATGTCAGTCATGGCGGGATCGGTCGTCTCGGCCCCTGTCGCATCGGTTTCGGCTGCAGCAGCCGCATCGGCGGCAGGATCCGCGCTCGGATCGGAGCTGGGGTCCACAACAGGATCGGTCGCGGCGTCGGCAGCCGGATCAGCGGCCGCGTCGGCAGCGGGATCGGCTGCAGCGTCAGCGGCTGGTTCGGCGGCGGGATCACCGGCAGCATCGGCAGCCGGATCAGTGGCCGCGTCGGCAGCGGCGTCAGCGCCCGCTTCGGCGGCGGGATCTGCGGCAGCATCGGCCGCAGGATCGGCTGCGGCCTCTGCGGCGGGATCAGCAGCACCTTCCGCGGCGGAATCGGTAGAGGCGTCAGCCGCCGGATCGGAAGCGTCTACAGCGGACGGGTCCGCAGCGGGTTCGGCAGCGGGGTCCGCAGCAGCTTCGGCAGCGGGGTCAGCGGCAGCTTCGGCAGCGGGGTCAGCGGCGGCTTCGGCAGCGGGGTCAGCGGCGGCTTCGGCCTCTGTCGCAGCCTCGCCTTCGGCCTCGACCGTTCCATCCTCGGCCAGGGTCGCGCTTTCATCGATCGCCTCTTCGCTCGCGACCTCCGCCGTCGTCTCGGCGCCCTCGGCGTCCGGAATCTCGAGATCGGCCAGCGCTTCGCCCGCGACCTGCTTGGCCTGCTCGCCCGCCAGGGGACCGCAGAGCGCCGGGTCGTCGAAGGTGATTTCGGTGTCCGTCTCGCGTTGCGCGATCAGGTAGGTTGCAAAGGCTTCGGCGCTGTCGACGCTCATGCCGCCCCCGACCTCGCAGGGGAACGGTGCATCCTGCGCGAATGCGGGTGTCATGGCCATGCTGACGACCAGCGCAGTCGTCGAACTCAATCGGGTCCGTGTCATCTTGATCTACCTCGTGTCGGTTGCCTTCGCCCTCCGAAGGCTCGGTAACAAACCGGCGGCGCGCCATAGGCGTTCCGGGTCCAGATGGGGCATGGGCAAAGACCCGCCTATCCCTATCCGGACCGTCACGGCGCGCAAATCGCCAATCCGGCGACCGAGAGGCAAGGCATCCTCCAGCCGCTGACGTCGACCCGTCCGGATCGGGGGACGTTCGTTTCCAGGCGCGATCCGAGTGGCACGCCGGGCCCGGTTGCCCTCAGCCGTCCGCGCGTGGCCGTGGCCGCGTCGGTATTTCCTTGAGCAGCCCGCCCAATCCCATCGCCGCGATCTCGGCAGGCCCGACGGGAAGACCGCAGATCACCCGCTCCAGCACCCAGTCCGCACCGTTGAGCGCGGGCGAGCGCGCGCAGCCCGGCAGGCCGATCACCGGACGCGCGCCCAGCGCCCCCAGGAACAGCAGGTTCCCCGGGTCGACCGGCATTCCGTAGTGGATCACCCGCCCGCCCGCGGACACCACCGCGGAGGGGGCCGTGTCGGCGATATCCGAGGTGGCCGAACCGGTGAGGATGAAGATCAGGTCGCCTTGCGCCCCCGCCAGCGCACGCGCCAGGTCAGCGGTCTCGTGCGGGACGACGATCCGTGGTGCCAGCTGTGCATCGAGGCGGGACAGACGTTTGCGCAAGGCCTCCCGCCCCTTGGGAGACGGGGCGGCATCGCCGATCCGCGTCTCGATCAGGACCGCGCGAGACAGGCGTGGCGGGTGCAGCGTCACCGCGGACGCGGGCACCGCGGCGCAGGCCCGCTCCACCAGGCGGCCCGCCACCGCGAAGGAGATGATCTTGATCGTCGCGATCAGTTGCCCCGCGCTCACGCGGGTCGCCTGCGGCACCGTGGCCACGGTGATCATGGGGTCGACCGCGTTGAGCGCATGGATCGCCGCCGCGTCGAAGGTGACGACGCCCGGGCCTTGCGCCTTGAGGTTCACCCGCCCCGTCGCGGCGGTCGTGATCTTTATGCCCGCCGTGTCGTCGGGGACCAGCGCGCGGGCGATCCGCGTGGCGGCGCTGTCCTCGTCCAGGTCGCCGGGGTCGAGCCGGGCGACCGTGACCTCTGCATGTCCGCCCCGTGCGAGGGCCGCGACATCCGCCGCGTCCAGCACGCGGCCCTTGCGCAAGCGCCCCCCGCCCGCCTGCAGGGAATGGGCCAGCACGGCCCCTTCGGCCGCCGCGACCGGAACGGCCCCGAACTTCACGAAGGAGACCGCAGCGTCTGGACGATCTGGGCCATGATGCTGACGGCGATCTCCGCCGGGGCGCGGCCGCCCAGGTCGAGCCCCACGGGGGCGTGGATGCGCCGGGTCGCCTCCGCGCCGAACCCGGCCGCGCGCAGCCGGTCCATTCGTTTCGCATGTGTCCGGGTCGAGCCGAGGCAACCAAGGTAGAAGGCCGGTGTGCCCAACGTCGCGATGATGGCCGGATCGTCGAGCTTGGGATCGTGGGTCAGCGTCACCACCGCCGTGCGGCTGTCGGGCGCCAGCTCCGCCAGCGCCGCGTCCGGCCAGTCTTCGCGGATCGTCTCACCGGGAAAGCGCGCCGCGGTGCCGAAGACACCCCGCGGGTCGATCAGGATCGGGTCGAACCCGCAGGCCCGCGCCATCGGAACCAGCGCCTGCGCGATGTGAACGGCCCCCACCACGATCATCCGCAGGGGCGGCGTGTGGATCGCGACGAAGGTGCGGCCGTCCTCCTCCACGCCGGAGCGGTCGAGCCGAAACCGGTCGGGGAAGGCCTCCGCTCCTTCGGCGCGGCGGTCCGGCCCGTCGAGGTCGATCACATAGGCCACCGCCTCCTTCACCGCGATTCGCGCGGCAAGGGCCGTCAGGACCTCCACCGGCATGGCCCCGCCCACCGGCTCGACCAGCACGCGGATGCGCCCGCCGCAGGCCAGCCCGACGGCGAAGGCATCGTCGTCGCTCACACCGTACTCCAGCAGCCGGGGCTTGCCGTCCTCCAGCGCCTCCAGCGCCTCGACGATCACGGCCCCTTCGACGCAGCCGCCAGAGACGCTGCCCTCCATCGCACCGTCCCCGTCGATGACCATGAGAGAGCCCACGCCGCGCGGCGCGCTGCCCCAGGTCTCGATCACCGTGGCGACGGCGACCGCGCGACCGTCCGCATGCCAGTCGCGCGCCAGTTCGAGCGGGTGCGTCATCGCCCCCCCGCCCTCGCAAGGGGCGCACTTTCGTGCCAACGCGCGACGCGCGCCGAGGCCCCTGTAGGTCGCCAAACGGCACCCGGTGGAGAGGTTGGCGTCTTGCCCCCTTGCCCCGGCACCGAAGGCCCTGCCCTGACCTGCGGGCAAGCCGGTGGCACGTTGTCGCGCATCGCGATCGTCATGGAACGTCCTTTCGCTCGCCCGAGACCTGCACCCCTTGCGGCGAAGGTCAAGCGCGCCTTACCTTGAGCGCGATATTTCGAGAGGACGCGCGATGAAAGACCAGGCCACCCTTGGATACGGGCCAGACCTCGGCCCCTTCGTCTGGGACGATCCCCTGCGGCTCGAGGATCAGCTGACAGAGGACGAGCGGATGCTGCGCGACGCGGCCCGCGACTTTGCCCGCGACCAGCTGATGGGGGGTGTCGCCGCCGCGAACCGCGATGCGACGGTCGCACCCGAGATCTTCCACAAGATGGGCGACGCGGGCCTGCTGGGCGTGACGATCCCAGAGGAATACGGCGGCCTTGGCGCATCCTACGTCACCTATGGCCTCGTCGCGCGCGAGATCGAGCGCGTGGATTCGGGCTACCGCTCCATGCTTTCGGTGCAGTCGAGCCTGGTGATGTATCCGATCAGCGCTTACGGCTCCGAGGCGCAGAAGAAACGCTACCTTCCCGGCCTCGCGCGGGGCGAGTTGATCGGCTGCTTCGGCCTCACGGAACCCGACGCGGGCTCCGACCCCGGGGGCATGAAGACCGTGGCCCGGCCGGACGGCGACGGCTACGTGCTGAATGGCTCCAAGATGTGGATTTCCAACGCGCCGATCGCGGATGTCTTCGTGGTCTGGGCCAAGTCCGAGGCGCATGACGGCAAGATCCGCGGCTTCGTGCTCGACAAGGGGCTGAAGGGGCTGAGCGCGCCCAAGATCGGCGGCAAGCTCTCGCTGCGCGCCTCCGTCACCGGAGAGATCGTGATGACCGACGTCCGCGTCGACGCGGACGCGCTGTTGCCGGGCGTCCAGGGCCTCAAGGGACCGTTCGGATGCCTCAACCGCGCGCGCTACGGGATCGGTTGGGGCGTGATGGGGGCGGCGGAAGCCTGCTGGCACGCGGCACGCCAATACGGGCTCGACCGCAAGCAGTTCGGCCGGCCCCTGGCGCAGACCCAGCTCTTTCAGAAGAAACTCGCCGACATGCAGACCGAGATCGCACTGGGATTGCAGGCGGCCCTTCAGGTCGGGCGGCTGATGGACGCGGGCCGCGCCGCGCCAGAGATGATCAGCCTGATCAAGCGCAACAACTGCGGCAAGGCGCTCGACATCGCGCGCCATGCCCGCGACATGCACGGCGGCAATGGCATATCCGAGGGCTTCCACGTGATGCGCCACATGGTGAACCTCGAAACCGTGAATACCTACGAAGGCACCCACGACGTGCACGCCCTGATCCTGGGGCGGGCGCAAACCGGCCTGCAGGCCTTTTTCTGACACCCGTCGCAGAACCGACCGGCGGCTCGCGCATTTTCGCCGCATTTTTCGGTCAGGTCTGCCCCATCGCAAGCGGAGAGACTTCATGGGCGACCCCAGACTGCAGTTCGTGGCCGATCTGAGCGCGCTGGATGCAGACGAATGGGTCCATGCGGTCGAGGATCTGGCCGAGGATCACGGCAGTTTCACGCAGCTCGGGCCGCATCACATGGCGGCCTTCCTGGACGCGGGCCGCACGCTGCTGGTCACCTTCGAGGCGATCCCCCAGGTCCGTGACCGCGCCGACGGGCTGCCGTCGGGGTTCGACTACGCCCGCACCGACGGCTGGTCGGTGCTGGCCTTGCTGAGCACCGGCGACAGCTGGTTCCGCGAGGAGCTGATCTACCGCTACATCGACCGGCTGATCGACGACGGCTTCTTCGAGGATTTCGACAGCGTGCTCTTCTTCGGTGCCGGTGCAGGCGGCTACGCGGCGGCGGCCTATTCGGTGGCGTCTCCGGGGGCGCGGGTCCTGGCGCTGCAGCCGCAGGCGACGCTCGATCCGGGCATCGCGGGCTGGGATCCGCGGCATTTCCGTCACCGCAGCAACAATTTCACCGATCGCTACGGTTACGCCCCCGACATGATCGACGCGGCACGGCACGCCTATATCGTCTATTGCCCGCAGCAGACGCTGGACGCGATGCATGCCGCCCTCTTCACCCGCCCCAACGTGACGATGTTGCGGGCCGATGGCCTGGCCGACCTTCTGCCCCGAAGTTTCACGGCCCTGAGGATCATGGACGACCTCATGCGTCACGCGATGGATGGAACACTCACGCCCGCGCGCTTCGGTGCGCTCATCAAGATCCGCAAACGCTCGCCCTTCTACCTGCGCCGCCTCGTGCTGCGGTTGCTGGACGGGGGCCACGATCAGCTGGCCGCCATGGTGTGCCGGATCGCGCTGGCCCGGGGCCGGAATCCGTTCTTCGAAAAGCACCTCGCGGCCCTGGACGACGCCCCCCGATCGCTGCTGACCGAGGACGCGGGCTGACGCCAAGGCGTTCGGTCCGCGAGGCCGCCCCACGACGCCCTCCGACGGATCGGGGCAGCAGACCCCGCACGCGCCACCGGGCCCGCCGCATCTGGTCAGGACGACCGGTTTCGGTGTAAGGGGCGAACATGCCCGATACAGCCCCCACCGAACTCACCCTGCGACGCCCCGACGACTGGCACCTGCACCTGCGCGACGGGGACATGCTGCGCGCCGTGCTGCCCGAGACCGCGCGCCACTTCGCCCGCGCCATCGTGATGCCGAACCTCGTGCCGCCCGTGGTCACATCCACCGACGCCGTGGCCTACCGCGACCGGATCCGCGCCGCCTTGCCGGAGGGGTCGGATTTCACGCCGCTGATGACGCTCTACCTCACCGAGGATACGGACCCCGACGACGTCGAACGCGCGCACGCCGAAGGCATCGCCACGGCCGTGAAACTCTACCCCGCGGGGGCCACCACCAACTCCGCATCGGGCGTGCGCGACTTCGACCGGGTGCGCCGGGTGCTGGACCGGATGGCGCAGATCGGCATGCCCCTGTGCATCCACGGGGAGGTGACGGACGCGTCCGTCGATATCTTCGACCGGGAGGCGGTCTTCATCGACCGTATGCTCAAGCCCATCCGCAAGAAGAACCCCGACCTGCGCATCGTCCTCGAACATGTCACGACCGAGGACGCGGTCGATTACGTGCGCGACACCCCCAAGAACCTCGCCGCGACGATCACCACCCATCACCTGATCATCAACCGCAATCACATCCTCGCGGGCGGCATCCGGCCGCATTACTACTGCCTGCCGGTGGCCAAGCGCGAAAAGCACCGCGTGGCGCTGGTGCAGGCCGCCGTCTCCGGCGACCGGCGGTTCTTCCTGGGCACCGATTCCGCCCCGCATACCGACCCGCGCAAGCTTCAGGAGTGCGGCTGCGCCGGCGTCTTCTCGGCACCCAACACGATGTCCTGCCTGGCGGAAGTCTTCGAGGTGGCGGGCAAGCTGAACAAGCTCGAAGCCTTCACCTCGCTTAACGGGCCCGCCTTCTACGGGCTGGAGCCGAATGCGCAGACCATCCGCCTGATCAAGGGCGATCCCGTCACCTACCCCAGCCACGTGCCCACCGAAGACGGCCCCGTGACGGTCTTCGACCCCGGCTTTCCCCTGCACTGGCGCGTCGCCTGAAAGGACCCCGCGATGATCCCCACCTCCTTTCCCGAAAAGACCGAGATCGCCCGCCTGACCGCGCGGATGCTGCTGGAGATCGGTGCCGTGGATTTCAACGCGACCCAGCCTTTCACCCATGCCTCCGGCAAGCAGGCGCCCACCTATGTCGACTGCCGCCGGATCGTGTCCTTCCCGCGGGTGCGCTCCGCGCTTATGGATTTCCTCTCCGTCACGATCCTGCGCGAGGCCGGGTTCGAGGCCTTCGACAACATCGCGGGCGGAGAGACGGCGGGCATCCCCTTCGGCGCGATGGTCGCCGACCGCCTGTCGCTGCCGATGACCTACGTGCGCAAGAAACCCAAGGGCTACGGCCGCAACGCCCGCATCGAAGGCGTCATGACCCCCGGCCAGCGGGTCCTGCTGGTCGAGGATCTGACCACCGACGGCGGCTCCAAGCTGTCCTTCGTCGACGCGATCCGCGAGACGGGCGCCACCTGCGCGGCCACCGCCGTGATCTTCTACTACGGGATCTATCCGAACGTGGAAGAGACCCTTGCCGCGCATGGCGTGAAACTTTTGTCGCTGTGCACCTGGTGGGATGTCCTGGCCGAGGCGCGCGCGGGCGATCATTTCGACGCCGCCACGCTCGACGCGGTCGAGGCCTACCTGCGCGACCCGATCGGTTGGCAGTCGGGCGTCATGGTCTGACCCTGCCTCGCGACCGGGGCGCACGTCCGGCCAGCCTATGCGCTCCACGATCCGCAACGCTGGCCGGGACACGCGCTGAGCAACGGATGTCGCCCAGCGCCCGTCGTCACCCTTCGGACTGAACGCCGCCCGGTTCGCGGCGGCGTGGCTACTTCGACGCCTTCTGCAACAGCCCGATCAGCTCGTCGAACTTGGCGCGCTGCTCTTGCGGGTCGCCGCTGTCGATGGCCGCGGCCACACAGTGGTGGGCGTGATGTTCCAACACCAGCCGTTCGACCCCCAACACGGCGGAACGGATGGCGGCGGTCTGCGCCAGCACGTCCATGCAGTAGCGGTCGCTTTCGACCATCTTGGCGACGCCGCGCACCTGGCCTTCCAGGCGCGCGAGACGATCGAGAGTCTTCTGCTTGTTCTCTTTCATGGCACCTTCCAGAACTTCGGTTGCAATCGGGCGTATCATATACCCATATAGGGTATACCAATACAACATGACCGACAGGAAGCAGCACGCCGGGACGAGGAATGCAATGGATGACCAAGGGACCCCGGGACGTTTGCACGCGACATTTCGCAGTGTCCCGCCCCTGAAGCGCCATGTCCAAATCGACCGCCCCTCGTGCACCGCCCCATCGAACGGCCCGAAAGATACAAGGCACACCCCATGACCGCGACAGACACCACCATCGACACCCCCGACACGGCCCGCGCGAAAAGCACCGGCACCGGCAAGACCGCCTCGCTCTACCGCATGGCGATGCCGGGTCATCTGTGCCCCTTCGGCCTGAAGTCAAAGACCCTGCTGGAGCTCAAGGGCTACCGGGTGGACGACAACCTGCTCACCTCGCGGGCGGAGGTCGACGCCTTCAAGGCCGCCCATGACGTGAAGACGACCCCGCAGACCTTCATCGACGGCAACCGCGTAGGCGGGTTCGCGGACCTCAAGTCCCACTTCGGCTACCGCGTCCTGGGCAAGGGCGACACCACCTACGTGCCCGTCATCGCGATCTTCGGATCGACCTTCCTGATGGCGCTCGCGATCGTCTGGAATCTCTATGACGAATTCGCCCTTGCGACCTTCCTCAAGTGGTTCTTCGCCACCTCCATGGTGGCGCTGGCGATCCAGAAGCTGCAGGACGTCGGCGGTTTCGTGAACGGATTCCTGGGCTACGATCTGCTGGCCCGCCGCCACGTACCTTACGCCTACGTCTATCCCTTCGCGGAACTTTGGGCCGGGGTCGGCATGATGGCCCTGATCGGCACCGGCAGCGCGCTGATCTGGCTCGTGGCCCCCGTGGCGATCTTCATAGGCTTCATCGGAGCCGTCAGCGTGATCAAGGCGGTCTACATCGACAAGCGAGAGCTGACCTGCGCCTGCGTCGGCGGCGGTTCCAACGTGCCGCTCGGCGCGATTTCCCTGTCCGAGAACGTGATCATGCTGGGCATGGGGCTCTGGATGCTCGCAACCTGGGTCGCGGGCTGACATCGGCGCGGAACGGCCCGCCAGGCCGCCCTTTGGCGTCGGCCTGGCGCGGCACCGCGGCGCCTGACCGCGCGTCCGCCCCGGCGAATTATCGCCCGCACCCCCCGGGGCCGGCCCTACATCTGGCAGGCCCGCTTTCCTTTTCGACCAGATCGAGTGGCGCAACCCCCGCGCATGGCCTATCCACAGAACTATACATTTTGACCCCGCACCCGGGGAGTGTGTAGGACGGCGGCAGCAGTCGACAGGGGACGCAGATGAACGAGATCTCGGTATTCAACGCGACCGGCACCGAAGAGGCGAGCGCCGACCGCGTGCCGCATTCGATCGAGGCGGAGCAGCAGCTTCTCGGCGCGATCCTGACCAACAATGACATCTTCGACCGGGTGGCGTCGATCCTGGGCCCGCAGCATTTCTACGATCCCGTCCACGCGCGGATCTTCGAATGCGCGCAAGCCCGCCTGTCGAAGAACGCGCTGGCCAGTCCCGTCACGCTCAAGAGCTACATGGAGGACGACGAGGGCCTGCAGGAACTCGGCGGCGGGGCCTATCTCGTGCGCCTTGCGGCCAATGCCATCTCGGCCTTCGCGGTGCGCGACTACGCGCAGATGATCTACGACCTCGCGATCCGCCGTCAGCTCATCGCCGTGGGACAGGACATCGCGGGCAAGGCGTCGCGCATGGACGTGGCCTCCGAACCCGCAGCCCAGATCGTGGAGGCCGAACAGGCGCTCTACGCGCTCGCCGAAAGCGGTCAGGCGGAATCGGGGTTCCAGTCGTTCCTGTCGGCCGTGACGGATGCGGTGAACGTGGCCAACCAGGCCTACATGCGCGACGGGGGGCTCGCGGGGGTCTCCACCGGGCTGGTGGACCTCGACAAGAAGCTGGGGGGCCTGCACAAGTCCGACCTTCTGATCCTCGCCGGGCGTCCGTCGATGGGCAAGACCTCGCTGGCCACGAACATCGCCTACAACATCGCCAAGGTCTACAAGAAGGGCACCTTGCAGGACGGCACCGAAGGCGCGGTCGAAGGCGGCGTCGTGGGTTTCTACAGCCTCGAGATGTCGGCCGAGCAGCTCGCCGCCCGGATCCTGTCGGAAGCGGCGGAGGTCCCGTCCGAGCAGATCCGCCGCGGCGACATGTCGGAGCCCGAGTTCCGCCGCTTCGTCGAGGCCGCAAAGCAGCTCGAATCCTGTCCGCTCTTCATCGACGACACGCCGGCCCTGCCGATCTCCCAGCTCGCCGCACGCGCCCGCCGCCTGAAACGGACCCACGGGCTCGACGTGCTGGTGGTGGACTACCTCCAACTCGTGCGCGGCACCGGCAAGGGAGAGAACCGGGTCAACGAGATTTCCGAGATCACCATGGGGCTCAAGGCCATCGCCAAGGAGCTCAACATTCCCGTCATCGCCCTGTCGCAGCTCAGCCGCCAGGTCGAAAGCCGCGAGGACAAGCGCCCGCAGCTCTCCGACCTGCGCGAATCGGGCTCGATCGAGCAGGACGCCGACGTCGTGATGTTCGTCTTCCGAGAGGAATACTACAAGGAACGCGAAAAGCCGGGCGATCACGAGATGGACAAGATCGCCCTCTGGCAGGAAGAGATGGAGCGTCTGCGCGGCAAGGCCGAGGTCGTCATCGGCAAGCAGCGCCACGGCCCCATCGGCACGGTGGAATTGGCGTTCGAAGGCCGCTTCACCCGCTTCGGCAACCTCGTGAAGCCCTGGCAGCAGGACGGCGGCGGCGGCAACCGCGATTTCTGACGGCGCATCCCTGCAACCGAAAGCGGGTCACCGACCGGCCCGTTTCCGGTCTCTCAACCGCCGCGCGCGCCATGAGGTGCCTGCAGAAACGTGTCTTAACATACTGTTAAAATTGACATAATATGTTTCGCATGCGAAACATTGCGGTCTCGTCACGTAAATTCCCCCCCCAACGCGGGCCACGCTCCACCCAACGACGCGCCTCGGAACAGGGCGCCGCGGCCTCCTTTTCTTTCAGCCGGACATACCTTGCTGCGGTGTGGAGGTGCAAAACCTCCACCGGGCGACAGCCCGCCTTTGAAACCCCCGCCCCCGCTCCTATCTTGAACGAAACCGCTAGGAGCCCCGATGTCCGATCCAGATCCGCGCCTCAGCCGCGCACAGGCGCGCGACCTGCGCAACGCCCGCGACCTCGAAGTCCACGTGGGCTGGCTCGACAGCATCACCGGCACCGCCCTCGGCGTGCTTGCCGTGGCCTCCGGGATCTACACCTACCTCGGCGTGTCGTCCCTGCTGGATGACACCGGCGCGCTCTCGGTCTTCGCGGCACTCGCCTATTCGGTCGCGGTCTCCGTGGGCATCTTCGTCTTCTGGTCCTACCTCATGCGCCTGCTTCCGGCCGTCCGCACGGGGGCCGCGCGGATCGGTCTTTTGTTGTCGATGGCGCTGGGATCGGTCGCGATCGTGGCCATGTCGTCCTGGCTCAACGCCGCGGCCCTCGCCGGCGCCGCCGCGGTGGAAACCCACCTCGCGCGCACCGTGCAGGACTACCAGACCGCGCTCGAACGCGCCGACGAGATCACCCAGTCCGGCCAGTCCCTGGCCCGCGACGTCGCCCGCGTGCGCCAGTCGTTCGAGGATCTCTCCCAGCAGGAGGCCACCGGCCAGCTTTCGGGATTCGCAGGTCAGGGGGCCGTCTTCCGTCTGCTGCAACAGAAGTCCGACGAACTCGAAGCGCTCGAGAGCCAGATCCTCGCCCAGCAACCGCTGGTCGAACAGGCCTTCGCCGAAGGCAACGCGATCCTCAGCCGGATGCGCGCGCTGACGGTGGAGCAAGGCCCGGTCGAGCAGCGCTCCGTCCCCTTCTCGGAAGAAGCCGTGCGGCTCGCCAACGTCATCACGCAAATGCGGCAGCTTTCCGTCGCCTCGCTGGTGAACCGGGCCGCGGTGGACCTGACGGACGCGGTGGTGCTGCCGCAACTCGACGGGTCCCGCCAGACCACCCGCGACGGGCAGCAGGCGACCATCGACTCGGTCCTCGCCGTGTTGAGCCAGCGGGCCGAGACCCTGCAGGCCGCGGCCCAGGACGTGCTGGCGATGACCCCGCCAGAGGACATCAGCTACACCCCGATCTCCTCCGCCGATGCGGTGATCCTCTACGCGGGCAACTTCGTGCCAAGCTGGGCAGGTGCCATCGCCATCGACCTGCTGCCGGCCGTGCTGGTGCTGATCCTCGCGGTGACGCAGGCCGCCATCCGCGCGGGCCGCGACGGTACCGCGAGCGAGGACAGCATGACGCTGGCCGAGTTGCGCGCGGCGCTCGCGGCGGCGCGCGACCTCGACACGGGCGCGGCCCCGCCGCCGATCCTGCCCTCGCCCGCCGATCCGCCGCCGAAGGACTGACGGGATGGCCCGCTCTTCGCGAAACACGGTCGCCAGCAGCCTCAAGTGGATCCTCGGCCTGCAACTGGCCTTCGGGGCCCTGATGCTCAGCGACGATCTGCTGAGCGTGTTGCCCCGGATCGGGCGCGGCACGGACGCGCCCGAGCTGACGCAGCCGCTTTCTCCGGGCGACCAGACCCGCCGCTATGCGCCGTCCGACATCAACCCGCGTGCGCCGCGACCGGGCACGCGACCGGTGCCCGTCGACACCGACATGCCCTCCCGGCTGGCGTTTCAGGACACGGTCTGGGACGCGGCCCCCGTCATCACCCTCACGGGCACCATCGCCCCCGGCGACGCGGACCGGTTCGCCGACTTCCTCGCGACCGTCGATCCCGCGCCGGAGCTTGCCTTCCTCAACAGCCCCGGCGGGTCGGTGATGGACGCGCTGGCGATCGGGCGTCAGATGCGCGACGCGGGCCTCGGCACCCGGATGACCGAAACCGATATCTGCCTGTCCGCCTGTCCCTACCTGCTGGCCTCCGGCACCGACCGCGAGGTCGAGGACGGCGCGCTCGTCGGCGTCCACCAGCACTACTTCGGAGAGAACACCGCCCTGCCCGCCTTCCTTGCGGTCGAGGACATCCAGCGCGGCCAGGGCGACGTGATGACCTTCCTCGACCAGATGGGAATCGACCCGCTGGTGATGCAGCACGCGCTGGTGACCCCACCGGACGAGATCTACCTGCTGACGCCCGAGGAGTTGACCCGCTACCGCATGACCACCGGCGACTAGGCGGCGCAGCAGACCCATCCGACGGCTTTCGCCTGCGGTCCGCGAAGGCCCGTCAAATCAAGCCGCCTGCGGACGCGTGATTATTGCGACAACCCGCGAACCGTGGCAGAACCGCCGCCTATGAGCACCGGACACCTGACCATCGACCTTGGCGCCGTCGCCGCGAACTGGCGCGCGCTCAACGCCATGACGTCGGTGGACACCGCGGCGGTGGTCAAGGCCGACGGCTACGGTCTGGGCGCGGCAGAGGTCGCGGCGACCCTGGCCCGCCAGGGCGCGCGGATCTTCTACGTGGCTTACGCAGAGGAAGGCGCCGCCGTGCGGGAGGCCGTGGGCGCGCGCGCCCAGGTCCGTGTCCTGACCGGGCACATGAAAGGCGACACCGAAACGCTCGTCGCGCACAACCTCACGCCGATCCTGTCGAGCCTGGAGCAGATCGACCGTCATTTCGCCGATCTGCCGGAGCATTCCTTCGGCATACAACTCGACACCGGGATGAACCGGCTCGGCCTCGAATGGGACGACTGGGCCAAGGTCGCGATCGAGGCGCTCAAGCGCAAGCCCGTCGTGGTGATGAGCCACCTCGCCTGCGCGGACGAGGCCGATCACCCGATGAACCCCTACCAGCTCGACGTCTTCCACCAGATGACCGACGGCATCACCACCCCGCGCAGCCTGGCCGCGACCGGGGGGATCCTGCTGGGTCGCGAGTATCATTTCGACGAATGCCGCCCGGGCATCGGCCTATACGGCGGTCTGCCTTTCGGGGGGGCGCGGCCCGTGGCGCGGCTCGACCTGCCCGTCGTGCAGATCCGCGATCTGGCCGAAGGAGAGGTCGTGGGCTACGGCAACAGTTGGCAGGCCGAGCGGCCCACGCGGCTGGCGACGCTGGCGGCGGGCTACGCCGACGGGGTGCTGCGTGCGGCGCCTGGGCGTGCCTTGCTCTATGCGGGCGCAAAACCCGTGCCGCTGGTCGGGCGCGTCTCCATGGACCTCGTGACCGTCGACATCACCGACCTCGACCGTGATCCGACCAGCCTGTCACTGCTTTCTGCGGAACAGACGGTGGACGATCTGGCCCGCGCCGCGAACACGATCGGCTACGAGATCCTGACCTCGCTGGGGGCGCGCTACAGCCGTCGACACACCGGCGATTCGACCCGCGCGAAGGCCTGACCTGGCCTGACGGTTCCACGCCCGCACATTGAAAACCACGCCTATGGTGGCGCTTTGCCGCCGATGGGTTTCGGGCGCTCCGGCACCATCAGCGAAGTTTCGCCTTGGGGAAAACGCAGCGTGCGTGAGACACGGCAATCCCCCAAGATTCGGCTGAGCGAAAATCCGCACCAATTTCGAAACCTCGGAAACATGCCTTGACGTTGGAACAACTGGTTAACTTGCCGCGTTCGACAGCATGAAAAGCGCTGCATCCCGCGCCTTGCTGCCTGATCGACCGAGGACCCGATGACCCACACCCTGCGCCTGCTTTCCCGCGTTTTGCATACCGTTTCACTTTTCCTGGTCGCGGGCCTTGCGCTGGCCGCATTGGGCTACACCATCGCCTGCGCCCTCGGGGTCGCCCCGTGGCTCAGCCTGCAGGCCAGCCTGGGCGACGTGGCGCTGAGCCAGGCCGGAATGTGGTTGCAGATCGCCATCACGGCCCTGCTGGTCGTGATCGCGTTCTTTCTGCCGACGAATGCCCGCATCTCGATGCTGGAACGCTCGCACCGCGACTTCCAGATCAACATGGAAGACGTGCAGCGCGCCTATCACGCCGTCCACCACGCCGACCGCGAGGGGGTCTTCACCCTCAGCTCCGAGTTCGACGCGGTGCGCGAGCGCCTGTCCTACCTGCGTGACCACCCCGACCTCGCCCGCCTCGAGCCGGGCGTGCTGGAAGTCGCGGCACAGATGAGCCAGAGCAGCCGCCACCTGGCGGAGGTCTACTCCGACGAGCGCGTCGCGCGCGCCAAGATGTTCCTCAAGCAGCGCCAGGAAGAAGCCGAGGCCCAGCAGGAGCAGATCGTCGAGGCGCTGCACACCTGTGAGCAGATCCGCACCTGGTCGGCGCAGGTCGAGGTCGAGGAGACGAGGGTTGCCAGCCAGCTCGCCCACCTCGACGACATGCTGCAGGAAGTCCTGCCGCTGCTGGGCTACGCGCTGGAGCACGACACCTCGCTCGATCGCGAGACGAAGCCCATGGCACCCGAGGCCGAGGCCACGCCGCGCACGGACAACATCGTGCCGCTCGGGCAGAAGCCCGCGGCCGAGTAACGCCCCGTAACCCGTCGCAGGATCACCTTTTGCAACGGCCCGCCCCACCCGGCGGGCCGTTTCGTCTTTGCCGTTGCTCCCCCCGCCGCCATGGGGCAAAAGAAGAACATGCCCAAGGATCTTGCCTATACCTGCACCGCCTGCGGGGCCGCCCACGCCAAGTGGACCGGTCGCTGCGACGCCTGCGGGGCCTGGAACACGCTGGTCGAGGACAAGGGCCTGTCCCACGGTCCGAAGAAGCAGGGCCTTGGCAAGGCCCGCGGCACGGCCATCACCCTCACCGACCTTGCCACGCAGGAGGCGGAGCCGCCCCGGACCCTGTCGGGCGTGAACGAACTCGACCGGGTGCTGGGGGGCGGTCTGACCCGCGCCTCCGCCCTTCTGGTGGGCGGCGACCCGGGCATCGGCAAGTCGACGCTGCTTCTGCAGGCCGCGGCCCGCTTCGCGCGCGGCGGGTTGAAGGTGATCTACGTCTCGGGCGAGGAATCGAACGCCCAGGTCCAGATGCGCGCCCGCCGCCTGGGGTTGGAGAAATCGCCGGTCCAGCTCGCCTCCGAGACGAACCTGCGCGACATCCTGACCACGATGGACGGGCTTTCGCCCGACCTGGTGGTGATCGATTCGATCCAGACCATGTGGTCGGACACCGTGGACAGCGCGCCCGGCAGCGTCAGCCAGGTCCGCGCCTGCGCGCACGAGCTGACGACCTTCGCCAAGCGCAACGGTATCTCGGTCATCATGGTGGGCCACGTCACCAAGGAAGGCGCCATCGCCGGCCCCCGCGTGGTCGAGCACATGGTCGACACGGTGCTTTATTTCGAAGGCGAGCGTGGCCACCAGTTCCGCATCCTGCGCTCGGTCAAGAACCGCTTCGGTCCCGCCGACGAGATCGGCGTCTTCGAGATGACGGGCCGCGGCCTGGCCGAGGTCAAGAATCCCTCCGCCCTCTTCCTCTCCGAGCGCGGCGATCCGGCCCCGGGCTCCGTCGTCTTCGCGGGCATCGAGGGCACGCGGCCCGTCCTGTGCGAAATCCAGGCGCTGGTCGCCCCCTCGCCCCACAGCCAGCCACGCCGGTCGGTCGTGGGCTGGGACGGCGGGCGGCTCGCGATGATCCTCGCGGTGCTGGAATCGCGCTGCGACGTGCCGTTCACGGGGCTGGACGTCTACCTCAACGTGGCCGGCGGCCTGCGGATCACCGAACCTGCCGCCGACCTGGCCGTCGCCGCCGCATTGGTGTCCGCCCGGGAGGACGCAGCATTGCCCAAGGAGTCGGTGGTTTTCGGCGAAATCAGCCTGTCCGGTGCGCTGCGTCCCGTCATCCAGACCGAAAACAGATTGAAAGAGGCGCAGAAACTTGGTTTTACCTCCGCGATCATGCCGCGCGCGCCGAAGGGCACGCAAGGCGCCGGTCTGGATCTGCGCGAAACGCAGGATCTGGCCGGTTTCGTAGAACAGGTCTTCGGCGCCCGCTGAAGCCCGCGAGCCCCGGGGATTCAACATGGACGGTTTCACCCTCATCGACGGTATCGTCGCTTTGGTCATCGTGGTTTCGGCCTTGCTGGCCTATTCACGGGGCCTCGTCCGCGAAGCGATGGCCATCGCGGGGTGGATCGGCGCGACGATCCTGGCGTTCCTCTTCGCCGACGTCGCGGTGCCTCTCGTGCGTCAGATCCCGATGGTGGGAGATTTCCTGGGCGACAGCTGCGAATTGTCGATCATCGCGGGTTTCGCCGCGGTCTTCGCGCTGGCGCTTCTGGTGGTCTCGATCTTCACGCCGCTCTTTTCCTCGGTCGTGCAACGCTCGGCCTTGAACGGCCCCGACCAGGCGTTGGGGTTCCTCTTCGGCGTCGTGCGCGGCGTGCTGCTCGTGGCGGTGGCCTTCTTCGTCTACCAGACCGTGCTGTCCACGCAGGACATCGCGATGGTCGAGGACAGCCGCTCGGCCCGTATCTTCACCCGCTTCGGCGGCAACCTCGAAGATCGCAACCCCGAGGCGGCCCTGGGCTGGATCACGACCCAGTACACGCAGCTGATCAGCACCTGCGAAGCGGTCGATGCGCCGGTGGTGGTCGAGTAATAGAACACCGGCATCAGGCCCTCGGGTCCCGGGTTCGCCTGCCCGCCGATGCTCTTGCCTGAAGCGGCGCCCGGCATTCGTCGTCGGGGCACCGGGCGAAGGGGGTCAGCTGCCCGGCACGTCCTGTTCCAGCTTCGCGCGCGCGCGGTTGAAGTTCTCCGGGTCGACGGTGTGCGATCCGCCCAGGAAGTTGCCGAAGATCGACAGCCGGTCGACGTGATCGGCGATCACCTTGAAGACCACGAGGAACGGCACCGCGACCAGCGCCCCGGGAATGCCCCAAAGCCAGGCCCAGAGCACCACGGTCAGAAAGACCGCGACCGTGTTCATCTTCAATGACCGCCCCAGCGTCGCGGGAGTCACGAAATTGCCCTCGATAGTGGTCAGGACGAAATAGCCGATCGGCGCGAGCACGGCGTAGCCCAGATCGTCGAAGGTGATGATCGAGATGGCCGCGACCAGCGCGACGCCGGTGATGGCGCCGAGGTAGGGCAGGAAGTTCATCAAGAAGGCCCCGATCCCCCAGATCCACCCGTAGGGCAGCCCCAGGAGCGTGAGCCAGAGGCCCACGCAGACGCCTAGACCTGCGTTGATGCAGGTGATCGTCAGCAGGTAGTTCGAGACCTTGCGTTCGATGTCGTAGACGACCGTGAGGGCGCGTTTCTTGCCGCTCATGGTCTCGAAGCTTTGCACCAGCTTGATGTAGAACAGATCGCCAGAGGACAGCAGGAAGACCGCCAGCACCAGCGCCACGAGCAGCGTGGCCGACAGCGTGCTGACGGCCCCCATCATGTCGTTAAGCAAGGTGGGCTGCTGGACGACGACCTCCTGCGGTGGCTCGGCCGGACCGGGGGGATCTTCGGCCGCCCCCGCCCCCGCGATCTCGGCCACGCTGTCGCTTGCACGGCGCACCGTTTCCAGCTGGTTGAAGATGCCCGACAGCTTGTCTTCCAGCTCGCGCCCCATCTCGGGCAGGCGGGAGGTCCAGTCGGTGACGGTGCCCGAGGCGAAGTACGTCACGCCGCCGATCGCGATCGTCGTGACCGCGATCAGCACCACGGCGGAGATCCAGCGCGGCACGCCGATGCGTCCGAGCGCGCGGGAGAACGGGCTGAGCGTCAGCGCGATCAGCAGACCCAGCACGACCGGCAGGATCAGGTCGCGGGCGAAATAGCAGGTCACGAAGACCGCGATGATGCACAGCACGTTGAGACTGCGGCGGATGGCCTGAAGATGCTCGGCGTATTCTTCCATGCGTGCGGGGTCCTGTCCGGCTGAGATGGCAATACGACGACGTGCCGTAGGAAACCCAACGCGACCTTGCCTTCACGGTTCCGTGCGTTGTGGGAACCGGCGCGCGATCTTGCCGAGGCCCCGCGTGACACCGGCCAATCTTGGGAGTATGAGCGCCCCAACGCTCCCGGATACAGGATCTGCCCCGTGCGCCAGCCCCAGTCCCCCTGCAAATCCCTGCCGTCCCATCCGTTCGATCCCGACGGCGACAAGCTGCGCGAAGAATGCGGTGTCTTCGGCGTGGTCGGCGTGTCGGAGGCGTCGAACTTCCTGGCCCTCGGCCTGCACGCGCTTCAGCACCGCGGGCAGGAGGCCGGCGGCATCGTCACATACGATCCCACGACCGGCTTCAACCAGGCCCGCCGGATGGGGCTCGTGCGCGACACGTTCACCAGCGCGGAGATCCTGGCGACCTTGCCCGGAGAGATCGGCATCGGCCACGTGCGCTATTCCACCGCCGGCTCCAAAGGCCAGACCGCGATCCGCGACGTGCAGCCGTTCTTCGGGGAATTCTCCATGGGCGGCGCCGCGATCGCGCATAACGGCAACATCACTAACGCCGTGGCCCTGCGGCGCGAATTGATCGAGCGCGGGTCGATCTTCCAGTCGTCCTCGGATTCGGAATGCATCATCCACCTCATGGCCCGCTCCATGGGCCGCACCATTCCCGACCGCATGGAAGAGGCGCTTCGCAAGGTCGAAGGCGCCTTCTCGGTCGTCGCCATGACGCGCACGAAGCTGATGGGCTGCCGCGATGCCTTGGGCGTGCGCCCCTTGGTGCTGGGCCGCCTGGGCGAGGGCTGGGTGCTGGCGTCCGAGACCTGCGCGCTCGACATCGTCGGCGCCGAGTTCGAGCGCGAGATCGAACCGGGAGAGATGGTCGTCATCAGCGCCGAGGGCGGCGTGCAAAGCCACTTCCCCTTCCGCCCGCGGAAATCGCGTTTCTGCATCTTCGAGCACGTCTACTTCAGCCGCCCCGATTCCTCTCTGGGCGGCCGTTCGGTCTACGAGACCCGCGAGGCGATCGGGCGAGAGCTTGCCAAGGAAGCGCCGGTGGAGGCCGATCTGGTCTGCCCGGTGCCCGATTCAGGGACGCCTGCGGCCATCGGCTACAGCCTGGAATCCGGTATCCCCTTCGCCATGGGGATCGTGCGCAACCAGTACATGGGCCGCACCTTCATCGAACCCTCCGAGCAGATCCGCAACATGGGTGTGCGCCTCAAGCTCAACGTGAACCGCGCGCTCATCCGCGGCAAGCGCGTGATCCTCGTGGACGACAGCGTCGTGCGCGGCACCACCAGCCAGAAGATCAAGGAGATGATCCTCGACGCCGGTGCCGCGGAGGTCCACTTCCGCATCGCGAGCCCGCCCACCATGTGGCCCTGCTTCTACGGCGTCGACACGCCGGAGCGCGAGAAGCTTCTCGCCGCGCGCATGACCGAAGAGGAGATGACCGAGCACTTGGGCGTCGATTCGCTGAAGTTCATCTCCCTCGACGGGCTCTACCGCGCGGTGGGCGAGGCGGAGGGGCGCGACAACGACAGCCCGCAGTATTGCGACGCCTGCTTCTCGGGCGATTATCCGATCGCCCCGGCCGACAAGCTCGAAGCCGGTTTCAAGACCAAGGTCGCCGCCGAATAGACGCCCTGCCGCGGACCCGATCCGGGGCCCGGCGATCTGCCTTCCAACCTCACTTCCGGGGCCCGGTCCATGGCCCCTGCCCCCGTGCGCACCGTCCCGTGTTCACGGCTCCATTGACGCGTGCCGCGGTCGGCCCATCTCGCGCCAGACACAGCAAGCGCAGGATCCCCCGATGGAAGAAGTCGACGCCAACCCCGGTCTGATATTCGACAAGCTCGACACCTGGCTCGACGGGTTCTTCCGGCTCTTGCCCAACATCGCCATAGCACTGGTCGTCATCGCGATCTTCTACGTCATCGCCCGACTGATCTCGGGCGCGGTCCGCCGGGCCGCCGCGCGGCGCGACCGGCCGAGCCTTGCCGATGTCGCCTCCAGCCTCGTGAAATGGATCTTCATCATCGTCGGAGTCATGCTGGCGATCACCATCGTCGCACCCTCCGTGAAGCCCGGCGACCTGATCGCGGGTCTGGGCGTCGGGTCCGTCGCCATCGGTTTCGCCTTCAAGGACATCTTGCAGAACATGCTGGCGGGCATCCTGATCCTGCTGCGCCAGCCCTTCGCGGTGGGCGACCAGATCGTCTCCGGCGGGCACGAGGGCACCGTCGAGCGGATCGAGACCCGCGCCACGCTCATCAAGACATACGACGGCCGCCGCGTGGTGATCCCCAACGCCGACATCTACACCGACAGCGTCGTGGTGCTGACCGCCTACGATCAGTTGCGCAGCGAACTCGATGTGGGCATCGGCTGCAACGACGACTGGGCCCGCGCGCGCCAGATCCTGGAAGAGACCTGCCGCGGGATCGAGGGGGTCCTGCCCGACCCCGCGCCGGAAACGATCCCCGTGGCGCAGGGCGACTTCGCCAACATCATCCGCCTGCGCTGGTGGACGAAATCGCCCAAGAAGGATCGCATCCACGTCCGGGGGGAAGTCATTCAGGCCACCTACATCGCGCTCGACGAGGCCGGCATCGACCTGCCCTACCCGACGCAGGTGCACCTCTTCCACGACCAGACCGAGGAAAGCGACGGCATCCGTTCGCGCCAGCGCGAAGGCTGGCCCACGCAAGGTCAGGACCCGCGCAGCCGCGAGCAGACGAAGGCGGAGCGGGCGGCGCAAGCCGGGGATTCGGCGTAAAGACGCCAATCCCGGCCCCCTGCGGCCGCCCCCCTTCCCTCCGCCGAAGCGATCCGACAGATGCGTTCGAGATCATTAGTCAAGGCGGATATCACCATGACGGACACGAACGACATCAATCCCACCCCCGACCACGTGGCCGATCTTGCCCGGTCGGAGGAACAGATCCCCCTCGACCGGGTGGCGCTTATCGGCGTGCGCAGCACGCCGGAAGGCAACCGCGCGCTCGTGCGGCTCGAGGACGGCCGGATCGAATCCCTGGGCGAAGGCGACACCGCCGATGACATCACCGTCATCGCCGTGGCAGAGGATGCGCTGCAGATCGTCGACCGTCGGGGGGCCGCGCGCACCCTGACGATGCCCGGCTGAGGCTGGACAGCGGCCCACGGCTGCGGCAAAGGGGCGGCATGACCGACCGTATCGCACTTGTCACCGGGGCCTCGCGCGGGCTGGGCGCGGCCATCGCCGCGGCCCTGGCCCCCACCCATCACGTCATCGCCGTGGGCCGCACCACGGGCGCGCTGGAAGAGCTGGACGACGCGATCCAGGCCGCCGGTGGCCAGGCGACGCTCGCCCCCATGGACATCACTGTCGATGCCGCGATGCAGCAGCTCTGCCGCGGCATCTTCGACCGCTGGGGACGGCTCGACCTGTGGGTTCACACCGCGATCCACGCCACGCCGCTGGCCCCCGCCGCCCATATCGGCCCGAAGGATTTCGCGAAGGCGCTCGACGTCAACGTGACCGGAACCCAGCGGTTGATCTCTTACGTGGCCCCCCTGCTGGGCCAGGCGGGACGCGCCGTCTTCTTCGACGACGCCTGCGCGGGCGAGAAGTTCTTCGGCACCTATGGCGCGACCAAGGCCGCGCAGATGGCGCTGGTCCGCTCCTGGGCGGCCGAGACGGCGCGCACCGGACCGCAGGTCACCACGCTCGCGCCGGCGCCGATGCCCACCGCCCTGCGCGGCCGCTTCTTCCCGGGAGAGGATCGCGGGGCACTCACCCCCTGCGCCGTCGAGGCCGCACGCCTGTTGCCGCAGGTCCTGGGCTAGCGCGCAGGCCCGCTTGCCCGTACCTCCCGCGGCCATTAGGGTGCGCAAAATCAAAGACGGGGCCTCATGCGTATTCTGATCACCAACGACGACGGCATCCAGGCCCCCGGTCTCGCCGTTCTGGAAGAGATCGCGACCGAACTCGCCGGCCCCGACGGAGAGGTCTGGGTCGTGGCCCCCACCGACGAGCAATCGGGCGTCGGTCACTGTATCAGCTACGTCATGCCGACCCTCGTCCGCGAGGTGGCGCCGCGCCGCTTCGCCATCCAGGGCACCCCCGCCGATTGCGTGCTGGCGGCGCTCTTCGACATCATGCCCGACCGGCCCGACCTGATCCTGTCGGGCGTGAACCGCGGCAACAACGCGGCCGAGAACGTGCTTTACTCCGGCACCGTCGGCGCCGCGATGGAGGGCGCGCTGCAAGGCTGCCGCGCCATCGCGCTGTCGCAGTTCTACGGGCCGCACAACCGGGACGAGCCGGTCCCCTTCTCGGCGGCGCGCGACCATGGCGTTCGGACCATCCGCCGCCTGCTGGATGCCGATCCCTGGGACGAGGCCGACTACCGGCTGTTCTGGAACGTGAACTTCCCGCCCGTCCCCGCCAAGGAGGTCCAGGGCCTTCAGGTCACCGCCCAGGGGTTCCGTCAGGGGGGTCACCATCACGTCGTCCGCGTCGAGGCCCCCTCCTACCGGCATTTCTTGTGGGTTAAAGGGGGCGATCAGCAACGCCGGACGGCGGAAGGCACCGATGCGCGGGCCAATGTCGACGGCTACATCTCGCTGACGCCGATGCGCGCGGACCTGACGGCGCACGCGGTGCTTGACCGTTTCAAAGACCGGCTGACGTGATCGATCCCGAAACGAAGATGCAGTTCCTCTTCGCCCTGCGCTCTCGCGGGGTTACGGACGAGCGCGTCCTTCACGCGATGGAGGGCGTGGACCGCGCCCGCTTCCTGCGCGGGCTTTTCGCCTCGCGCGCCTACGACGACGTGCCGCTGCCGATCTCCTGCGGGCAGACCATCAGCCAGCCATCCATCGTGGGCCTCATGACCCAGGCGCTGGAGGTCGAGCCGCGTCACAAGGTGCTCGAAGTGGGCACCGGCTCGGGCTACCAGGCGGCGATCCTGTCGAAGCTCGCGCGGCGGGTCTACACGGTGGACCGGTTCCGCACGCTGGTGAGCCAGGCGCAGACGGTCTTCGACGCGCTCGGCATCGCCAACATCACGGCCATGACCGGCGACGGGTCTCACGGGCTGCCCGAACAGGCGCCCTTCGACCGGATCCTTCTGACCGCCGCCGCAGAGGATCCCCCGGGCCCGCTGCTTGCGCAACTGCGCGTCGGCGGCATCATGGTCCTGCCCGTCGGGCAGTCCGACACCATCCAGAACCTGATCCGCGTCCGCCGGACCGAAACCGGGCTGGACTACGATGAATTGTCCACCGTCCGCTTTGTTCCCTTGATTGAAGGGCTCGGAGAGGACTAGAACCTGAGCCAACCCGCGCGAGACGGGAAGCAGACCCAGGAGCGCCCATGCAGATCCGCCGATTGACCCGACTGACCGTGTCCTGTGCCGCCCTCGTGGCGATGGCGGCCTGCGACGGACCCATGCCGGACATCGACCTGCGCGACCGGGCCGGCGGGTTCGATACCTCTCCTGCCGCGGCCAATGCCTCGCAACGGCCCCAGGCGGACGAGCGCGGCGTGATCACCTATCCCGATTACCAGGTCGCCGTCGCCCGCAGCGGCGACACGGTGCGCAGCATCTCGACCCGGCTGGGCCTGAATGCCACCGACGTGGCCAGCACCAACGGTATCGACGCCGATGCCACCCTGCGCGCCGGAGAGATCGTGGCCCTGCCCGCCCGCGTCGCAGGACAACAGGCGACCGTCCCGCTCGACGTGACGGCCGTGGCGACCACGGCCCTCGACCGCGTGGGCGCAAGCCCCCAGACGCCTGTCGCCACCACGGCACCGCAACCCATCCGCCATACCGTCGCCCGGGGCGAGACCGCCTATTCGGTCGCGCGGCTCTACGACATTCCGGTCGCGACACTGGCCAGCTGGAACGGCCTCGACGGCAGCCTGAGCGTGCGTGAAGGCCAGGTCCTGCTGGTGCCGACGAGCGCGGGCGCCTCGACCACCACGACGACGCTGGAGACACCGACCGCGCCGGGCGCCGGGACCCCGACCCCGCCGCCACCCTCCGCCACGGCGCCACTTCCCACCACCGACGCCACGCCCGGGTTCACCATCGCCGACCTGCCGGATCCGCCGGATCTGACCAGCGAAGCGACGCCGCCGACCCAGATCAAAGACTCCGCTCCGGCCCCCGAGGCGCCCGCCTCCGAACCCGCACCGGCCCCCGAACCCGCGCCGGCCCCGGCCGCCTCCGCACCTGCGAGCGATGCGCGCTTCCTGCGCCCCGTTTCGGGCGCCGTGATCCGGGACTACAATCCCGGCAGGAACGAAGGTATCGACATCGGTGCCAGCGCCGGCGCTGCCGTGCAGGCCGCCGACCGGGGCACCGTGGCCGCGGTGACCGAGGATACCTCTGGCGTGTCAATCGTGGTCATCCGCCACCCCGACAACCTGATGACGGTCTACACGAACCTCGACGACCTCGAAGTCGCCAAGGGCGACAGCGTCAGCCGCGGGGGCCGGATCGGCACGGTCGCGGCGGGCTCGCCCACCTTCCTGCACTTCGAAGTTCGTGAAGGGATGAGCGCCGTCGACCCCAACGACTACCTGCCCGGCTGACCTTCAGGACGGGGCGCAGCCGCCCGCCCCTTCATCTGGCAAGATAAACTCAAGACGCGCGGCACGCCGCCCGCGCCGACCCCCGCATGACGCGGTGGCTCAGACCGCGACGCCGCGGCGCCCGGCCAGGTCCACGAAGAATTGCCAGGCCACCCGGCCCGAGCGGGACCCGCGGGTCGCCTGCCATTCGATGGCCTGCGCGCGCAGCTCGGCGTCCGTGATCTCGATCCCGTAGGCGTCGCAATAGCCCCGGATCATGGCCAGGTATGCGTCCTGATCGCAGGCGTGGAAGCCCAGCCAGAGCCCGAACCGGTCCGAGAGCGAGACCTTTTCCTCCACCGCCTCCCCGGCGGTGATCGCGGTGGAGGCCTCGTTCTCGATCATGTCGCGGGGCATCAGGTGCCGCCGGTTGGAGGTCGCATAGAGCACCACGTTGGCAGGCCGGCCTTCGATACCGCCATCCAGCACCGCCTTGAGCGACTTGTAGTGCGCATCGTCATGGCCGAACGACAGATCGTCGCAATAGAGCACGAACCGCTTGTCCGATCCGCGCAGGAGCGACAGGCACCGCCCGATGGAGGCGAGATCCTCGCGCTGGATCTCGACCAGCTTCAGATCGGGGTAATCCGCCTCAAGTTTGCCGTGTACCGCCTTGACGAGGCTTGATTTTCCCATGCCACGCGCGCCCCACAGAAGCGCGTTGTTCGCCGCTAGGCCGCGCGCGAACCGTTCGGTATTCTGCAAGAGCGTATCGCGGGCGCGGTCGATGCCCACCAGCAGCTCCAGATCGACGCGGTTCACGGACGTCACCGGCTCCAGCCGGTCGGGGTCCGCGTGCCAGACGAAGGCGGAGGCCGCGTCGAAATCGGGCGGCGTCGCGGGCCCCGGCCGCAGACGCTCCAACGCGTCCGCGATCCGCGTCAGGTCCGCGTCGCTCAACGGGGGTCCTCGTCCAGCGGGTTGCCGTGGATATCCTCATCCTCGCCCACCACGCCCTCGGCCCGGAGCTGCGCCAGGCGTTTCGCCTCGACCCGGGCGACCAGTTGGATCGAGATCTCGTAAAGGCCGTAGACCACCACGAAGAGGATCACCTGGCTGACGACGTCCGGTGGCGTGGCGAGCGCCGCCATCAGCAGGATGCCGACCACCGCATACTTGCGCGTGTTGCGCAGGCCCGCGGCGCTGACCAGCCCGGCCTTGCCCATCAGCGTCAGCAGCACGGGAAGCTGGAAGCACAACCCGAAGGCCACGATGAACTTGATGGTCAGGTTCAGGTAGGCCTTGGCCGACCCCTGAAACAGCAGGCCCGCGGCCTCGGTCGTGACATCGCCTTCGGCCGCGATCTCGCCTTGCTGGAAGCCCAGGAAGAAGTCGAAGGCCAGCGGCGTGATCACGTAGTAGGCGAAGGCCGCACCAAGGAAGAACATGAAGGGCGAGGCCACGAGGAACGGCAGGAAGGCCCCCTTCTCGGACTTGTAGAGGCCTGGCGCCACGAAACGCCACATCTGGTAGGAGATCACCGGGAACGACAGCGCCAGCCCGCCCAGAAGGGAGATCTGGATCGCGACGAAGAACCCTTCTTCCAGCGCGATGAAGATCAGCCCGCAATCCTGGCCTTCCAGTTCCAGCGCGCGGCACAGCGGCTGGGTCAGGAAGTTGAAGATCGGGTTCCAGACCGTGAAGCAGATCACCATCCCGATGATGAAGGCGATGAGTGACCGGATCAGCCGGTTGCGCAGTTCCGTCAGGTGCTCGATCAGCGGGGCGGCGCTGTCTTCCAGCTCGTCGGCGGCACTCATGTGGAGGTCTTCTCGTCGGTCGTCTCGGGCGCGGGTGCAGGCGCGGGTTTGACCGCTTCGTTCTCAGTCACGCGGGGCGGCGCGTCCGAGGAGGGCGGAATGGCGGGCGCGTCGTCCATCATGTCGGCCATGTCCTCGTCTTCCTCGGCCAGTGCAGCCTCACGGGCGCGGCGTTCCTCGGCCACGCGGGCGGCGTTGGCGCTGATCTTGTCCTTGGCCGCCTGCCGATCCGCGCTGAGCGATTGGGTGGCGGGACCCTTCTTGCCGCTCATCGCGTCACGCGCGCTGTCGAGGCCGAATTTCGTCGGGTTCGCCGCGGCCTTGATCGACTTCGAGATGTCCTTCACGCCGCTGTCGTCGGCCGCCGCTTCCATCGCGCGCGAGAATTCGGACGCCATCGCCCGCGCCTTGCCCGTGAACTGACCCAGCGTGCGGAACAGGTTGGGCAGATCCTTCGGCCCGATTACGATCAAGGCCACGACCCCCAGGAGGATCATCTCGCTCGCGCCAAGGCCGAACATGGGCAGAGCCCCCTATATCTTGATTCAGACCTTGTCCTTGTCGGTCTTCACGGTCGCGTCCGGAGAGACGTCGCGCGCGTCGGCAAAGCTGTCGTCGAGTTCCTTCTTGCCGTCGTCGACGCCGCGCTTGAAGGCCGTGATGCCCTTGCCGACTTCACCCATCAGGCTGGAGATCTTGCCACGGCCGAAGAGCACGAGGACGACGACGGCGATCAGCAGAAGGCCCGGCAGGCCGATGTTGTTGAGCATGGAATTATCCCCCATCAGGTTTGACGCGATGCGATCCGCGCCGGAATGACGCCACAGACATAAGCGCGCGCGGGCCCCGTGGGAAGCCCGATTCGACCGATCTGGCGATTGTGATCGACCTATTTTTACTGGACTTCGCCGATCTCGTGACAAAAAACTGTCAGGAGGAGTTTGTCCATGAAACGCACCGACCGCCTGATGACCTTGATCCAGACTCTGCGCACCGGCGGCCTGCACCAGGCGGAGGCGCTGGCCCGGCGGACGGGCGTGCACGTCCGCACCATCTATCGCGACATGGAAACACTGGCCGCGTCCGGCGTTCCGGTCGAAGGCGCGCGGGGCATAGGCTACCGGATCACCGCCGACGTAACCCTGCCGCCGCTCAATCTGACCACGGCAGAGGTGGAGGCGCTGACGATCGGCCTTGCGGTCGTGGCCGAAAGCCGGGAGGCGGAGCTCGCCGCCGCCGCCCGGTCGCTGAACGCGAAGCTGACCGCCGTGCTGCCCGAACAGACTGGCGAGGCGTCCGCCCGGGCGCTCGCGATCTATCCCTTCGCGCAGGCCGCACGCGGTTTTCAGCACCTGCCCGCCCTGCGCAAGGCCGTGCGCGCCCGTCAGCGCGTTCAGGTCACGCTCGGTGATCGTACGGCGACGCTGCGGCCGTTGCGGCTGGATTACTGGGGTCGGCTCTGGACGCTGGCCGCCTGGAACGAGACCGCCCGCCGCTTCGAGGATTTGCGGCTGGACCGCATCACGCAGTTGCGCCCGCTTCCGGGTCTCTTCGTGGACGAACCGGGCAAGACCCTCGCGGACCGCCCATGACCCGGACGCTGCGCAACCGGCGCGGCGCAGCCCGTCGCACATTCAGGGCGCCGGACCACCTCACGCGGAGACACGCATGATTCCGATTCTGATTCTTGCCGCCGGAGCATCTTCGCGGATGCGCGGGTCGGACAAGTGCCTCGAAGTTGTTTCGGGCCAACCGCTTCTGCGCCGCATCGCACAGGACGCCGTGGCCGTCGGCGAAACCTTTGTCGCGCTGCATCATCACGCGGAGGCACGACGCGCCGTGTTGGCGGGTTTGCCCGTCACGCCGATCGCGGTGCCCTCCGGGGCGGAGGGTCTGTCGGGGAGCCTGCGGGATGCGGTGGCGGCCCTGCCCGCCTGCGACGCGTTCCTGGTGGTGCTGGCGGACCTGCCCCGCATCGCCGCCCCCGAGATGCAGGCGGTGATCGCGGCGCGGTCGGCGCATCCCGACGCGTTGATCTGGCGTGGTGCCACGGCTTCGAACGCGCCGGGTCATCCGACGCTGTTCGATGCGGCCCTGCGACCTGCCTTTGCGACCTTGCATGGGGATACCGGTGCCGCGCCGCTTATCGCGCGTCATGCGGACCGCACGGTGCTGATCCCCTTTGCGGACGACCGCGCGCGGCTGGATCTCGACACGCCCGAGGATTGGGCCGCCTTCAACGCTGAGTGAAACCTGGTACCGGTGGTCGGACTCGAACCGACAAGCCCTTGCGGGCGGGGGATTTTGAATCCCCTGCGTCTACCATTCCGCCACACCGGCCGGTGATCGCGAGGTAACCCCAACGCCGCGTCCCGTCAATCCGACACGACACCCCGACCCCACCGAAATTCGCCCTCCGCGCGCAGGCCGGCGCCAGGCGTGAAAGACGCCGTCACAGTTGCGTCGCCGAGAAGGTGTCGCAATCGGTCATGTTGCCGCTGTCGAAGCCCCGCGCGAACCAGCGCTGGCGCTGCGCACTGGTGCCGTGGGTGAAGCTGTCGGGCCGTGCAGCGGCCCCTTGCAGCCGGTCGTCGCCGATCGCGGCGGCGGCGTTCATCGCCTCCTCGATATCTCCCGGCTCCAGCACGCCGAAGGCCTCTTCCGCGCCCCGCGCCCAGATGCCGGAGTAGCAATCCGCCTGAAGCTCGGTGCGGACGGACAGCGCGTTGCCGTCCGCGGGCGAGGCCTGCGCGCGCATCCGGTTCACCTGGCCCAGGATCCCCAGCTCGTTCTGGATGTGGTGGGCCACCTCATGGGCGATCACGTAGGCCTGGGCGAAGTCGCCACCGGCCCCCAGCCGGTCCGACAGGGTGCGGAAGAACTGCGTGTCGAGGAAGATCCGGTCCTCCGACGGGCAATAGAACGGCCCCGTTGCCGCGTTCGCGGTGCCGCAGGCCGATTGCGTGACCCCGTCGAAAAGCACCAATGTGGGCGGGCTGTAGGGCTCCCCCACCTGCTGCTGGAAGGTCTGCGCCCAGACGTCCTCGGTCAGCCCCAAGACGGCGGCCACGAACTGCTCCATCTCCGGGTCCTCGCCGTCGATGGCGCTGCGGTCGGCCGTCTGCGTCGAGGGCGATCCGGTGCCGCCCACCAGTGCCGAGGTGTCGATCCCGAAGTACCACCCCAGAAGCAGGACGATCACGGCACCGATGCCGCCGATTCCTCCGACGGCACGACCGCCGCCCCGCCCGCGCCGTTCGATATTGCGGCTGCTGCGCCGACCTCTCCACTGCATGACGATCTCCTACATGTTCGGATCTTCACGATAGCGCGACCGCAGACCCCGTCCATCCCGCGACTTGACCCCATGCGCGACCCGTGGCCTATGGGGTGAAACCGAAAGGCACCCCATGCTGCGCAGGCTCTACGACTGGACCATGACGCTGTCGCGTTCGCCCCATGCGCTCTGGGCGCTGGCGGCGGTGGCCTTCGTGGAAAGCAGCGTCTTCCCGATCCCGCCGGACGTTCTGATGATCCCGATGATCATCGCAAGGCCCCGCCTCGCCTTCCTGATCGCGGCGGTGGCCACGCTGGCGTCCGTCGCGGGCGCGCTTCTGGGCTATTTCATCGGCGCGTTCCTCTTCGACACCGTGGGCGCGCCGGTGCTCGACTTCTACCACAAGCTCGAGGATTTCGACGCCTTCGCGCTGACCTACAACGACTGGGGCGCCTGGGCGGTGCTGATCGCGGGGGTGACGCCGTTCCCCTTCAAGGTCATCACCATCGCCAGCGGCGTCACGGGCCTGTCGCTGCCGGTCTTCGTCTTGGCCTCGCTCATCGCCCGGGCGCTGCGGTTCTTCCTCGTCGCCGCCTTGCTGTGGAAGTTCGGCGCCCCGATCCGCGACTTCATCGAGCGTCGCCTGGGCCTCGTCTTCACCCTGTTCTGCGTCCTTCTGCTGGGCGGGTTCCTCTTGCTGGGAGTCTTCTGATGGCCCGCACCCTGATCTTTCTCGCGGCCGCCGGGTCGACCCTGCTGCTGGCCGGGGCCTACCTGTTCCAGTTCCTGGGCTACCTGCCCTGCCAGATGTGCCTGTGGCAGCGCTGGCCGCACATGGCGGCGATCGCGCTGGGCGTGCTTGCCTTCACCGTGCCGCACCGGGCCTGGGCCTGGGCGGGCGCCCTGGCCACCGCGCTCACCGCCGGCATCGGCATCTGGCACACCGGGGTGGAGCGGGCCTTGTGGGACGGTCCCGCCTCCTGCACCGGCGGCGGCGGTGGCGCGCTGAGCGGGGATCTTTTGTCGCTGGACGGCCCGCGCCTGATCATGTGCGACCAGGTGAGCTGGGCGTTCCTCGGCCTGTCGATGCCCAGCTGGAACGCGCTGTTCTCGCTCGGGCTGATGGTCCTGTGGATCGCCGCCGCCCGCGCCCCCGACCCCGAGGAGACCCCGTTGTGACCCACTGCATCCTGATCGGCGCCCCCGTGGACTGCGGCAAGCGCCGCCGCGGCTGCCTGATGGGTCCCGATTCCTACCGCACCGCGGGCCTGGCGGAGGCGATCACCACCCTGGGCCACACGGTGGAAGATCTGGGCAACCTCTCCCCCGCCGATGTCACCGTCCCGGATCACCCCAACCCGGCCGTCCACGCGCTTTCGGAAACGGTCGGCTGGACCCGGACCCTGGCGCAGGCCGCGCAGGAGGCCGCCCCGCGCGGCCTGCCGATCTTCCTAGGCGGCGATCACGCGCTGGCGCTCGGAACCGTGTCCGGCATGGCCGCCCATGCCAAGGCGCAGGGCCGGCCGTTCTTCGCGCTCTGGCTCGACGCGCACAGCGACATCCACACGCCCGCCACCAGCACCAGCGGCAACCTGCACGGCACGCCGGTGGGTTACGTCATCGGGCGCGACGGGTTCGAGGGCTTTCCGCCCGTCCCCGCGCAGGTCGATCCCGCCAACATCTGCATGCTCGGCCTGCGCAGCGTCGACGGCGCGGAACATGCGGCCCTGCTGGACATGGACGTCGACGTGGTCGACATGCGCCGCATCGACGAGGACGGCATCCGCACGCCGCTCGCCGCCTTCCTCCAGCGCGTTGCGGAGGCGGACGGCATGCTGCACGTCTCGCTCGACGTCGATTTCCTCGACCCCGCCGTGGCCCCTGCCGTGGGCACCACCGTCCCGGGCGGTGCCACGGTGCGCGAAGGGCACCTGGTGATGGAGATGCTCTGCGACGCAGGGTGCGTCACATCGCTCGACCTTGTGGAACTCAATCCCTTCCTCGACGACCGGGGCAAGACCGCCTCGCTGATGGTGGATCTCACCGCCTCGCTTCTGGGCCGCCGCGTCTTCGACCGCCCCACTCGCAGCCACGGCTGACGCAAAGCGCGCGCGCGCCCCCTTCTTCTGGCCGAAAATATCCCGGGACCTGGGGCAGAGCCCCAGGGATCGCGCCTGAAAGGCGCGATCCACGGCCTTCCGCAGTTGCACACAACATGCGGTACGGGCTAGGTTGCCCCAACCCAGAACTGGCGTAGAAGCAGACCCGATGACCGACATCCCGGACACCCCCGAAAGCGACGACGACGGCCCCGCGCGTCCCGAGTACGACGGCCCCTCCGTCAGCATCGAGGACGAGCTCAGGACCGCCTATCTCGACTACGCGATGTCCGTCATCGTCTCCCGCGCGATCCCCGATCTGCGCGACGGGTTGAAGCCGGTGCACCGGCGGATCCTCTACGCGATGCACGACACCAACAACACCTACGACAAGCCGTACCGGAAGTCCTCGCGCCCCGTTGCCGAGACGATGGGGAAGTACCACCCCCACGGGGACTCGGCGATCTACGACGCGCTGGTGCGGATGGCGCAGGATTTCTCGATGAGCCTCGTTCTGCTCGACGGTCAGGGCAACTTCGGTTCGATGGACGGCGACAAGGCCGCCGCCTACCGCTACACGGAAGTCCGCATGCAGAAGGTCGCGGGCTACCTTCTGGACGACATCGACAAGGACACCGTCGATTTCCAGCTGAACTACGACGGCAAGGACCGCGAACCTTCGGTTCTGCCCGCGCGGTTCCCCAACATGCTGGTCAACGGGGCCGGTGGCATTGCCGTGGGCATGGCGACCAATATCCCGCCGCACAACCTCGGCGAAGTCATCGACGCCACGCTGGCGCTGATCGACGATCCGGACCTGTCGACCGAGGCGTTGATCGACTACATCCCCGGCCCCGATTTCCCCACGGGCGGGATCATGCTGGGCCGGTCCGGCGCGCGCAAGGCCTACCTCGAGGGGCGCGGCAGCGTGGTCATGCGCTCGCGCACCCATGTCGAAGAGTTGCGCAAGGACCGCTACGCGATCGTCATCGACGACGTGCCCTACCAGGTGAACAAGTCGGTCATGATCGACCGCATCGCCGAGGCCGCCCGTGAAAAACGGATCGAGGGGATCGCCCACGTGCAGGACGAATCCGACCGTAACGGCGTGCGGGTGGTGGTCGAGCTCAAGCGCGATGCCACCGCGGAAGTGGTGCTGAACCAGCTCTTCCGCTTCACGCCGATGCAGACGAACTTCGCCTGCAACATGCTGGCGCTCAACGGCGGCAAGCCCGAAACGCTGACCCTGCGCCGGTTCCTTACATCCTTCGTCGACTTCCGCGAGGATGTCGTCGCCCGCCGCACCGCCTTCGAGTTGCGCAAGGCACGCGAGCGCAGTCATATCCTTTGCGGTCTGGCCGTGGCCGTCACCAACATCGACGAGGTCGTGGCCACGATCCGCCGTTCGACCGACGCGGCCGAGGCACGCGAGGCGTTGATGACCCGCCGCTGGCCCGCCGAAGAGATCCTGGAATACATCGCGCTGATCGACGATCCCACGCATACGGCCAACGATGATGGCACCTACAACCTCTCGGAGGCGCAGGCCCGCGCGATCCTGGAACTCCGCCTGCAGCGGCTCACGCAGATCGGCGTCAAGGAGGTCACCGACGAGCTGCAGGAGCTCGCCAAGAAAATCCGGGACTACCTCGAGATCCTGGGGTCGCGCGAGCGCATCCTGCAGATCATCCGCGACGAGCTGACCGAGGTGCGCGACAATCACGCCGTCCCCCGCCGGACAGAAATCGTCGACTGGGCCGGGGACATGATGGACGAGGACCTGATCGAGCGCGAGGACATGGTCGTGACCGTCACCTCCGGCGGCTACATCAAGCGCACGGCGCTGGCCGACTTCCGCGCGCAGCGGCGTGGCGGCAAGGGGCTGTCGTCGATGCAGACCAAGGAAGAGGATGTGGTCACCACCCTCTTCGTGGCCAATACGCATACCCAGCTTCTGTTCTTCACGACCTCCGGCATGGTCTACAAGCTGAAATGCTGGCAGTTGCCGCTGGGCAGCCGCACCGCCAAGGGCAAGGCGATCGTGAACATCCTGCCGATCGAGGCGGGCGTCTCCATCGCCGCGATCATGCCCGTGGACCGCGACGAGGCGGAATGGGACGATCTGCAGGTGGTCTTCGCCACCTCCGCGGGCACCGTGCGGCGCAACCGGCTGTCGGATTTCACCAACGTGAACCGCGCCGGCAAAATCGCGATGAAGTTCGAGGAGGGCGAGGACATCCGCCTGATCAACGCCCGCATCGCGAGCGAAAGCGACGACGTCATGCTGGTCACCAATTCCGGCCGGGCGATCCGCTTCCCCGCGACGGATGTGCGCGTCTTCAACTCCCGCGCCTCGACCGGCGTGCGGGGCGTGCGGCTGAACGGCGACGACGAGGTCGTCTCGATGTCGATCATTCCCCACTTCGAGGCCGAGGCTTCTGAACGGGCCGCCTACCTCAAAATGCGCCGCGCCATGGCGGGCCTCACCGACGAGGCCGAAGGCTCAGACGACGAGGACGACGTGGCCCCCGGCGCGATCACCCAGGAACGCTACGCCGAGATGTCGGCGGCCGAGACGCTGATCCTGACGATCACCGCGAACGGCATGGGCAAACTGTCGTCCAGCCACGACTACCCCGTGCGCGGGCGTGGCGGCATGGGCGTCATGGCCACCGACAAGGCGATGCGCGGTGGCCCCTTGGTCACCTCCTTCCCGGTCGATCTGTCGGACCAGATCATGCTGGTAACCTCCACCGGCCAGTCGATCCGGGTGCCGGTGGAGGGGATCTCCTTCCGCTCGCGCGGCGCCGGGGGGGTGAAGGTGTTCAACACCGCCAAGGGCGAAGTGGTCGCCTCCGTCGCCTGGATCGCCGACCAGGGTGGCGAGGATGCCACAGAGGGAGAGGCACCCGCTTCGTAATCCGCGCGGCGCGCCCGGTGGAACTTGCCGGGCGCGCGCCCGCGCGTTAGCCTCTGGCCCAAGGGGGACCGAACCCCCACGACCAGAGGCGAGTAAACATGACCCATAAAGCAGCTTTCGCTGCCGTCCTCCTGACGGCAGCCTCCCCCGCATTGGCGCAGGGCGTCACCGGCGGCCAGCTTGGCATCGACTACAACGTCCCGCTCGATGGCAGCGATTTCGGCGACGTCTCCTACAGCGGCGGGCTGGAGTATGGCTTCGCCCCCTTCGCCAGCGCCTCCATCAACGCACGCGGCGTCAACTCGGACAACGCCGACGACACCGGGACCAACGTCACCCTGCACGGCACCTATCACCTGAACGACCTGACCTCCTTCGGTCTCTTCGTGGCCCGCGACGGCGTCGACGACTTCGAGGCGACGCTCGTGGGCCTGGAAGGCGGCGCGGACCTGCTGGACGGCAAGGTCGGCGGCTACCTCGGCACCGTCACCGGTGACGCGGACGGCACGATCGTGGGCGTCGACGGCGGCTACGGGATCACGCCCGCCATCTCGGCCATCGGGAACGTCGATTACGCCGATACCGACGACGCGGAGTTCGGCCAGATCGCCATCGGCGCGGAATACCGGATGCTTCGGGGCCCTTCCGTCTACGCCAAGCTGGGCCAGGCCAGCCGTGACACCGCGGCGGGCGACGACAGCTACGGCTTCGTCTCGCTCGGGGTCGAGGTGGCCTTCGGCGCGGCCCGCGGCACCACCTTCGACACCCGCAGCCTGCTGGACGTCGTCCCGGGCTTCTGACCCTTTGCACAATGCCCCGCGATGGCCTACATCGCGGGGATGACACAGACACTCAATATCGTGGGCGGCGGCATGGCCGGGTCCGAAGCCGCCTGGCAGGCCGCGAACGCAGGGTTGCGCGTGGTGATCCACGAGATGCGCCCCCAGGTCGGCACCTTCGCCCACCGCACCGGTAACCTGGGCGAGATGGTATGCTCCAACTCCTTCCGCTCCGACGATCACGAGCAGAACGCCGTCGGTCTTCTGCACTGGGAAATGCGCCAGGCGGACGGGCTCATCATGCAGATGGCGGCCAAGCATCGCCTGCCCGCCGGCGGCGCCTTGGCCGTGGACCGCGATCCCTTCGCGGAAAGCGTCACCGCCGCCTTGCGCGCGCACACGAACATCACGGTGCAAGACGCTGAAATCACGTCGCTTCCCACCGATGGGCAATGGATCATCGCGACCGGCCCGCTGACCTCCGGTGCGCTGGCCGAGGCGATCCGCGCGCAGACCGGCGCTGACCAACTCGCCTTCTTCGACGCCATCGCCCCCATCGTCCATGCCGACACCATCGACATGGGAACCGCCTGGATGCAGTCCCGCTACGACAAGGGAGAGACCAAGGACGAGCGGACCGCCTACCTCAACTGTCCGATGACCAAGGACCAGTACGAGGCCTTCATCGACGCGCTCCTCTCGGCCGAGAAGACCGAGTTCCACGAGGGCGAGACAGCGAAATACTTCGACGGCTGCCTGCCGATCGAGGTCATGGCAGAGCGCGGCCGCGAGACCCTGCGCTTCGGCCCCATGAAGCCGGTGGGCCTGACCAACGCCCATGACCCCGCGACCAAGCCCTACGCCGTGGTGCAACTGCGTCGCGACAACGCGCTGGGGACCCTGTTCAACATCGTGGGCTTCCAGACCAAGATGAAGTACGGCGCGCAAAAGTCTGTTTTCAAAACGATTCCCGGGCTCGAGAATGCCGAGTTCGCCCGCCTCGGCGGGATCCACCGCAACACCTTCATCAACTCGCCGACCCTGCTCGACGGGCAGATGCGGCTGAAGTCGCAGCCCAACATCCGGTTCGCGGGCCAGATCACCGGGGTCGAGGGCTACGTGGAATCCGCCGCCATGGGCCTGCTTGCCGCCCGCCTCGCCGTGGCCGAGGCGCGGGGCCTCGCGCTTCCGCCCGTGCCCGACACCACGGCCATGGGGGCGCTCGTCACCCACATCACGGGGGGTGCGGACGCCAAGACGTTCCAGCCTATGAACGTGAACTTCGGGCTCTTCCCGCCGCTCGAAGGTACCGGCATCAAGGGCGGCCGGCGCAATCGCAAGGACCGCTACAAGGCCTATACCGACCGCGCCAAGGCCGACTGGTCCGCCTGGCTCGCGCAGACCGAGCCCGTGCCCGCGTGATCACCCGCTTCGCACCGTCCCCCACCGGGCCGCTGCATCTGGGCCACGCCTTTTCGGCGCTCACCGCATGGGACCTCGCCCAGGCGGCGGGCGGCACGTTCCTGCTTCGGATCGAGGATATCGACCGCAGCCGTGCCCGCCCCGAGTGGGAGGCGCAGATCCTTGACGACCTCGCCTGGCTCGGTCTGCGCTGGCCCACACCGGTGATGCGCCAATCGGATCGCCAGCCCGCCTATGACGCGGCCCTCGATGCGCTGTGGGATCGCGGGCTGCTCTATCCCTGTACCTGCAACCGCCGCGATATCCTCGAGGCCGCAAGCGCCCCGCAGGAAGGCGCGCCGATGGGACCCGATGGCGTGGTCTATCCCGGCATCTGCCGCACCAAGCCGCGCACCGGGCCGCGCCCCGGCGACACGGCCCTCCGCCTCGACCTTGCCGCCTGTCAACCCTTTGTCAAGACACCCTTATCCGCCGATAAGGTGGGCGACGTCGTCCTCGCGCGGCGCGACATGGGCACCTCCTACCATCTGTCGGTCGTAATCGACGATGCCGCGCAAGGCGTTACGGATGTGGTCCGTGGTAAGGATCTGGCCGAGGCGACCCCGATCCACCTCTTCCTGCAGGAGTTGCTCGACCTGCCGTCGCCCGCCTACCACCATCATCGCCTGATCCGCGACGACAGCGGCAAGCGGCTGGCCAAGCGCGACGACGCCCGCGCCCTCTCGCTCTACCGGGCACAGGGGGCGACGCCGCGGGACATCCGCGCCATGGTCGGCCTCTGACGCGCAGGGGCCTGCTCTGTTCCAGAAATATCCGCCCCGCCGGCGAGGCGTCCCGCACCCGCCGCAGGCGCCGATGGTCAGGAGTCGTCGATGACCTCTTCGCCCGCCTCGACGGTTGTGTAGAAACACGACCGGCGGCCCGTGTGGCAGGCCGCACCCGTCTGGTTCACGGCGACCAGGAGGCAATCGCGGTCGCAGTCCAGGCGGAATTCCACCAGTTCCTGCGTATGGCCGGAGGTCCTGCCCTTGATCCAGAGCTCCCCGCGCGAGCGGGACCAGTAGGTGACCTCGCGCGTTTGCAAGGTCCGCTCCACGGCATCCTGGTTCATCCAGGCCATCATCAGGACCTCGCCGCTGGTGGCATCCTGAGCAATGGCGGGGATCAGCCCGGCGTCGTTGTAGCGCAGGGTCGCGGGATCGAATGTCATGCGGCATGCCTTTTCTTCGCGGGATCGCGGCCTTACCTATGGCGGACCTCGCGAAAGGGCAACGCATGACCGCCGAAACCGACATGATGAAACTCTACTCCAGCCGTATCCTCGCGCTGGCGGCAGAGCTTCCGCACGCCGGCCGGCTCGAGGCACCCGACGGCACCGCCCGAAAGCGCTCGCCGCTGTGCGGGTCCACCGTCACGGTGGACGTGGGCACCGACGGTCGGACCGTGACGCGCTTCGCGCAGGACGTGAAAGCCTGCGCGCTGGGTCAGGCCGCGGCCTCCGTCGTCGGGCAATCGGTGGTCGGCCTCGACCGGGCCACGATCCAGGCCGGCCGGGACGCGCTTCACGCGATGCTCAAGGACGGCGGCCCGGTGCCGCAGCCCCCCTTCGCGGAACTCGAGGTGCTGGAGCCCGCGCGCGACTACAAGAACCGCCACGCCTCAATTCTGCTGGCCTTCGAGGCGACATTGGCCGCCCTCGACGACGCCGCGGCGACCTCTTCATAGAAAAAACCGCCGCACGCTGAGGACAGCGGCGGCGGCGAAGTGGTGCATCCGCAAGGCGGCCGCGGGGCGGGCAACCCGCGCGGCGCATCAGGACAGGCAGGTCAGGCGAGCCCGGTGGGACGGGCATCGCGAACCTTGCGGATGCGAGGCAGTCAGACCAGTCCGGGCAAGGACAATCCGACGAACAACATGACGGCCAGCGAGGCGAGGCCAAGGGCATCCGACAGGATCGTGCTGCGGTCTCTGACGAGTGCTGCGGTGATCTGCTTGCTCATGGCGGCCTCCTGTTCCGTCTTGCGTTGCCTGTTTGTTCCATAAGGTTAACGACCTGTAAAGAACTTTATGAGAACAAAGGGGAACAAAATGGAACGAACCGGGTCAACCCACTGAAATCAGGCGTATCGCGCGGTCCTGCTGCATCAGCCACAAGAGCGTGCGGGCGGCCTTGCCGCGGGGTGATGTCAGGTCGGGGTCGTCGTGCAACAGCCGACGGGCGTCGGAGCGGGCAAGCTCCAGCAACGCGCCCTGGCGCTCCAGATCGGCGATGCGAAACCGCGGCAGGCCCGACTGCGCGGTGCCGATCATGTCGCCCGCCCCGCGGATCGCGAGGTCTTCCTCGGCGATGCGGAAGCCGTCCTCGGTCTCGCGCAGGATCGACAGGCGACGCTGGCCGGTCTCGGACAGGGGGGCCTGGTAGAGCAGCAGGCAGGTCGAGGCCGCCGCCCCCCGCCCGACGCGGCCGCGCAACTGGTGCAGCTGCGCAAGGCCGAAGCTCTCCGCCCGTTCGATCACCATGATCGAGGCATTGGGCACGTCGACGCCCACCTCGATGACCGTGGTGGCGACCAGCACCTTGGTCTCCCCGGCCGCGAAGCGCGCCATGGCGGCATCCTTTTCGGCCGGTGGCAACTGCCCGTGGACCAGACCGACGACGCCTTCGCCCAAGGCGGCGCGCAGGTGCTTGAAGCGTTCCTCGGCGGCGGTCATGTCGCTGACCTCGGATTCCTCGACCAGGGGGCAGACCCAATAGGCCTGCCGACCTTCGGCGACGGCGCGGCCCAGGCGCGCGACGACCTCCTCCATCCGGTCAGCCGGCAAGAGGGCCGTGGTCACCGGCGTCCGTCCCGGGGGCTTTTCGTCCAGAACGCTCAGGTCCATGTCGCCGAATTGCGTCAGCGACAAAGAGCGCGGAATCGGCGTCGCGGTCATGACCAGCACGTCGACGGCGCGTCCCTTTGCGCCAAGCTGCATCCGCTGGGCCACGCCGAAGCGGTGTTGTTCGTCCACCACCGCAAGCCGCAGATCATTGAACTGCACGTCGGGCTGGAACACCGCATGGGTGCCCACGAGGATCCCGATGTCGCCATCGGCGAGCGCGGCCAGTTTCTCCTGCCGCAGGCTGCCCTTGTCGCGACCGGTCAAGAGCTCCAACCGCACGCCCGCCGCCTCGGCCAGCGGGCGCAGACCGGACAGGTGCTGGCGCGCGAGAATCTCCGTCGGGGCCATCATGACCCCCTGCCCGCCCGCTTCCACCGCCGTCAGCAGCGTCATCAGCGCAACCAGCGTCTTGCCCGCGCCCACGTCCCCCTGCAGCAGGCGGTTCATGCGTCGGGGGGCGGCCAGATCGGCGGCGATCTCGCCGATGGCGCGGGTCTGCGCGCCGGTGGGGGTGTAGGGCAAGGCGGCCAGCACGCGGTCGCGCAGATCGCCGTCGCCGCGCGTCTCGCGTCCGGGCTTCGCGCGCCGCGTCGCGCGGGCCAGCGCCAGGGTGAGCTGATGCGCCAGCAATTCGTCGTAGGCCAGACGAATGCGCGGTTTCGCGAGCGGGGACAGATCGGTCATGGCCCGCGGCGCATGTGCCGCCGCCAGCGCGTCCCGCCAGCCGGGCCAGCCCTCGCGCGCAAGAAGCGGGCCGTCGATCCACTCGGGCAGGTCCGGCGCGCGGCCCAGGGCATCGCGGCTGGCCTTGAACATCAGCTTTTGCGTCACGCCGGAGGTGAGCGGGTAGACCGGCTCGAACTCCGGCAGGTCCTGCGCCTCTTCCGGGGGGACGACGTGATCGGGATGGGCCATCTGGGCGATCCCGTCGAACGTCTCGACCCGGCCCGAGACGACGCGGCGCGCGCCCACCGGCAAGAGCTTTTGCAGGTAGTCGCCGCGCGCGTGAAAGTAGACCAGCGTGAAATCCGCCGCCTCGTCACGGACCGCGATGCGCGTCGGGCGGCCCTTGGCGGTGGGCGCGTGATGCGCGACGACGGTGACCTCGACGGTGGCGACGGCGGGCGGGACCACGTCGCGGATGCTCGCCCGGCGATGCCGGTCGATGCCCGAGGCCGGCAGCGTCATCAGAAGATCACGCGGTGTCTCGATCCCGATCTGGGCGAGTGCCTTGGCGGACTTGGGACCGACCCCAGCAAGGGTCTGCGCCTCCGCGAAAAGCGGAAACAGGACCTCGGGCCGCTGGCTCACGCGTCGCCGATCAGGGTGAGCCAGGCATCCTCGTCCAGCGTCTCGATGCCCAGGGAGGCCGCCTTGTCCGCCTTGGACCCCGCCCCCGGGCCCGCCACGAGGAGGTCGGTCTTGGCGCTGACGGACCCCGCGACCTTGGCGCCCAACGCCTCCGCCCGGGACTTCGCCTCCGCCCGGGTCATGCGTTCGAGCGATCCGGTGAAGACGACCGTCTTGCCCGCGACGGGGCTCGAAGCGGTTGCAGGGGCCTCGACCGGTGCGATCTTCAACTGATCGGTCAGCCGGCGGATCGAGGCGCGCTCGGAGTCCTGCGCGAAGGTCGTGACCAGCGAGACCGCGACCGTGGCCCCGATGCCGTCGATGCCCACAAGATCGTCCCAGGCGACGCGCGCGTCGGCCGCGACCTCTCCGAAGGCCGCATCGCGCACCGGTTTGATGCGTGCGCGCCGCCCGTCCTCGGCCGCGGCGGCGCGTTCCTGGGCCTCTGCCTCGTCGGCGGCCAGGTAGGCGAGTGCCGCTGGCGCGGCCTGATCGAGCGCCGCGGTCAGCGCATCCCACCCGTGGAAATGGCGCGCGATATCGCGGGCCGCCACCTCGCCCACATGACGGATGCCCAGCGCGAAGAGCAGCCGGTCCAGCGGGATCGTCCGCCGCGCATCGATGGCGGCAAAGAGATTCCGAACGCTGGTCGCGCCGAACCCGTCGCGGTTTTCCAGCTTGGCGAGACTGTCGGCATTGCGTGCCTCCAGCGTGAAGATATCGGCAGGCTCGCGCACGGGCAGTGCCGTGTCGTCGAAGAAATACTCCACCTGTTTCGCGCCGAGGCCTTCGATGTCGAAGGCGGCCCGGCTGACGAAATGGCGCAGTTTTTCCACCGCCTGCGCGGGGCAGATCAACCCCCCGGTGCAGCGCCGGACGGCATCGCCTTCCTCGCGGACCGCGTCAGAGCCGCAGTCGGGACACTGCGTGGGAAAGTCGAACGGCGTCGCGTCCGACGGCCGCCGGGCGAGGTCGACATCGGCGATCTTGGGGATCACGTCGCCGGCGCGGTAGACCTGCACATGATCGCCCACCCGGATGTCGGTCCCGTCGCGGATCGGCGTCCCGTCGGCGCTGCGGCCGGCGATGTAATCCTCGTTGTGGAGCGTCGCATTCGACACGACCACGCCGCCCACGGTGACGGGTGTGAGCCGCGCGACGGGGGACAATGCGCCCGTGCGCCCGACCTGGATGTCGATACCTTCGAGCACGGTCCAGGCAAGCTCTGCCGGGAACTTGTGCGCGATGGCCCAGCGCGGGGTGGTCGACCGGAACCCCAGCCGATGCTGGTAGTCGAGGTCGTCGACCTTGTAGACGACGCCGTCGATATCGTAGCCGAGAGTGGCACGGGCGGCTTCGATCTCGTGGTAATGGGACAAGAGCGCCTCGGGCCCGTCGCAGCGTCGCGTCAGCGGGTTGGTCTGAAAGCCCAGCGCGGCCAGACGGTCTATGGCCCCCGATTGGGTCTGCGCAAGCGGGTCCGAGACCTCACCCCAGGCGTAGGCGAAGAAGGCCAGCGGTCTGCTCGCGGTGATGTTCGGATCGAGTTGTCGCAAGGATCCTGCTGCCGCGTTGCGCGGGTTTGCGAAGATCTTCGCCCCGGCTTTCGCCTGCCGGTCGTTGAGGGCGACGAAATCGTCATGGCGCATGTAGACTTCGCCACGCACTTCCAGCACGGCGGGCGCATCCTCGAGGGACTGCGGGATCGTGTCGATCGTGCGAGCGTTCGCGGTGACGTCCTCGCCCACCGTCCCGTCGCCGCGGGTCGCCGCCTGGACCAGGGTTCCGTCCTCGTACCGCAGGGACAGCGACAACCCGTCGATCTTGGGCTCCGCCGTGTAGGCGAGCGTGGCGTCCCGGGTCAGGCCCAGGTAGCGGCGGATCCCGGCGTCGAAGTCGCGCAGGTCGTCGTCGCTGAAGGCATTGCCCAGCGAGAGCATCCGCAGGCGGTGGCGCACCTTGCCGAACCCCTCTGCCGGGGCCGCGCCGACCTGGTCGGAGGGGCTGTCGGTGCGCTTGGCATCGGGAAAGGCCGCCTCGATTGCCGCGTTGCGTCGCTTGAGCGCGTCGTAGGTCGCATCGTCCAGAACCGGTGCATCCTGCCCGTGGTAGGCGGTATTCGCGTCATTCAGGTGTTGCGCCAGCGCTTCGAGTTCCGCCGTCGCCGCCTCAAGCGTCAGGGTCGAGATCTCGGGCCCGTCCAGAAGATCGGCGACCGCGGCGGGCATGGACGCATCCGCGGTGCCGGTCTTTTCGTCATTCCGTCGCGCCATGCCATTCCCTGCTTCATCGACCGCGGGCCACATTGGACCTGCGGTGAAACTAGGCGGGGTCTGGGGCATCGTCCAGATCGGAGGTGCCCCGGAGGTCGTATCGCACGCCGGTCAGGCGCCCACGGCGACGGCGGGCTTCGCGCTGCGACCTTCGGGATCCCGCAGGACGTAGCCGCGCCCCCAGACGGTCTCGATGAAGTTGTCGCCGCCCGTGGCGACGGAGAGCTTCTTGCGCAGCTTGCAGATGAAGACGTCGATGATCTTCAGCTCCGGCTCGTCCATGCCGCCGTAGAGATGGTTGAGGAACATCTCCTTCGTGAGCGTGGTGCCCTTGCGCAGCGAGAGAAGCTCCATCATCTGATATTCCTTGCCGGTGAGGTTCACCGTCGTGCCGTCCACCTCGACCGTCTTGGCATCGAGGTTCACCTCGATGTTGCCGGTGCGGATGATCGATTGGGCATGCCCCTTCGAGCGGCGTATGATGGCGTGGATCCGGGCGATCAGTTCCTCGCGGTGGAACGGCTTGGTCAGGTAGTCGTCCGCGCCGAAGCCGAACCCCTTGAGCTTGCTGGCGGTGTCGTCTTCGCCCGACAGGATCAGGATCGGCGTTTCGATCCGCGCGAGGCGCAACTGGCGCAGCACCTCGTGTCCGGTCATGTCGGGCAGGTTCAGATCGAGAAGGATGAGGTCGTAATCGTAGATCTTGGCCAGATCGATCCCTTCTTCGCCCATGTCGGTGGTATAGACGATCAGGTTCGCGTGGCTCAGCATCAACTCGATGCTCTTGGCGGTCGTGGGGTCGTCTTCGACAAGCAGAACACGCATTCAAATCTCCATCAAAAGGTAAATTCAATCTGCCGTTGATTTGTTAATGACCCGTTATCGGTATAGAGAAAATTGTTTTCAGTCTACCTTGGGTTGTCTGAATCTCTGCAAACGCGTCGTCTTCAACGCATTGTGACCATGCTCTCTCAGGCCCCTTTCCCATTCCGTGAATTCCTCGTCCGACAGGTCGTAGGACTCCAGCGCGACATCGCGGGCGATCAGACCGTGGGCGACCGCGGCGACCACCGCGGCCTTGCGCGACGCGACCCAGCGGCGCGTGGTCAGCGGCGGAAGGTCGGCGCGGGTCATGATCGAGCCATCCGGCAGCGTCACGGACCGGGGTCCATCGACCTTTCTGAGATACATGGAACGCTCCCTCTCTTCGCGTGGACCGGACCATGGGTGAAAACGTTTAAAGACTGGTAAGCCGTCGCCCGCGGGTGTAGGTGGCGGCCCCGTTGGACAGCAAAACAGGTGTCGTCATGGCCTTGGACCATCCGATCAACAGCCTTGGGTTCGCAAAGCCCCCCGCGCAGACGCGGGTCGTCGTCGCCATGTCGGGCGGTGTCGACAGTTCCGTCGTGGCGGCGGAGCTGGCGGGCGAAGGCTACGACGTGGTCGGCGTGACCTTGCAGCTTTATGACCACGGGGCCGCGCTTGCCAAGAAGGGCGCCTGCTGCGCGGGCCGGGACATCCACGACGCGCGCCGCGTGGCCGAGACGATGGGCTTCCCGCATTACGTGCTGGACTACGAGAATACCTTTCGCGAGGCGGTGATCGACGAATTCGCAGACAGCTACCTCGCCGGTGCCACGCCGGTTCCCTGCATCCGCTGCAACGAGCGGGTGAAGTTCAAGGACCTGCTGGAAACCGCCAAGGACCTCGACGCCGATTGCATGGCGACGGGTCACTACATCCAGCGCAAGATGGGCGCGCGCGGGCCGGAGTTGCATGCGGCCGCCGACCGGACCCGCGACCAGAGCTATTTCCTGTTCTCGACCACGCCCGAGCAACTGGACTACCTGCGCTTCCCGCTGGGTCACCTGGAAAGCAAGGCCGAGACCCGCGCGTTGGCGCTGCGGCACGGCCTGCCGGTTGCCGACAAGCCCGACAGCCAGGACATCTGCTTCGTGCCCGACGGCAATTACGCCAAGGTGATCGAGAAGCTGCGCCCCGGTGCGGCGGAGCCGGGGGAGATCGTCTCGGTCGACGGCACCGTGCTGGGCCGCCACGACGGCGTGATCCACTACACGATCGGCCAGCGCCGGGGGCTGGGGATCGGCGGATTGGCCGATCCGCTCTACGTCGTCCGCCTGGACGTGGAAGCGCGCCGCGTCATCGTCGGTCCCAAGGACATGCTGGCCACCCGCCGCGTCCCCCTGCGCGAGATCAACTGGCTGGGCGACGGCGACTTCCTGGCCGGCGGTCCCCGCCGGATCGAGGTGAAATGCCGCTCGACCAAGCCGCCGACGGAAGCCGTGCTGCACCCGATCTCGGACACGCGGGCCGAGGTCGAACTGCTGGTCGCGGAGGAAGGCATCAGTCCGGGCCAGGCCTGCGTCTTCTATGCCCCCGACAGCACCCGGGTGCTGGGCGGCGGCTGGATCTGGCGCGGCGCCTGACCGCGCCTGCAAGGGCACCTTTGCGACCTGCGGCGGGGGAACGGCCCGGGCGCCCCACCGCGACCCAAACGCGCAGTGCAAGCTTGGGCGGAACCCGTGCCGCCCCGCCCTCGTTCGGTCTGCAATGACTTGCACGTCCAACGCACGGGAGCGCCTCATGACCAAACGCCACATCCTTCTCAGCGGGGTCGCCGCGACGGCCCTCGCCTTCCCTCTTGCCGCACAGGAAACGCAGGAGCCGATCCCCTCCGCCTCCGCCACGCCGGAACAGGAGCGCACGGTCGGACTGTCCTTCGTGTACACGATGGACCAGGCGCCGGAACCCTACACCGGCCCCAACGTCAACAACACCGCCCTGACGCTGACCGAGACCCCGCCGGATTTGAACCTGCCGGACGGCTTCAGCGCCACGCTCTTCGCGCAGCTCGAGGACACGCCGCGCCAGGTCGACATCCTGCCCAACGGTGACGTGCTGGTGGCCTTCCAGTCGGCGGGCTACATCGGCCTGCTGCGCGACACCGACGGCGACGGTCAGACCGACACGATCTCGCGCTACGCCGAACCCTTCACGCAGCCTTACGGCGTGCACTACCGTGACGGCGACGACGGCCCGCAGATCCTCGTGGCCGATGTGGAAGGCATCTGGGCGATGCCCTACACGGAAGGCCGGATCCGCATCGTGGGTTCCGAGAGCAAGCCCGTGGACGAGGTACCCGAAGGCGAACGCGTCCCGCAGCACGACTTCTCGGGCCAGCGGATGATCACGCCGGAAGGGGCGTTCGGTGACGGGCCCTTCGGCCACGTGAACCGCGACATCGCCATCGGCGACGACGGGACGCTCTACGTCGGCATCGGCTCGAACGGGAACATCTCGGTCGAGCCGGGGGTGCCCGCGACGATCCAGTCCTTCGAGGCGGACGGCACCGCCATCGGCACCGTCGCCACCGGCGTGCGCAATCCCGCGGGCCTCGCGATCCAGCCCGAAACCGGGGAGCTCTTCGCCATCGTGCAGGAGCGTGACGGCGTGGGCGACGACCTGGTGCCCGACTACCTGATCCGGGTGCAGCAGGACGGCTTCTACGGCTGGCCCTATTCCTACATCGGGCAGAACCCGCAGCCCGGATTCGCCGACCTGGAGCCGGAGCTGGTGGAGCAGACGATCGAGCCCGACATGCTGGTGCAGCCGCACTCCGCGATCATGGACCTCGAATTCCCCGAAGACCCCGAAATGCTGCCCGAAGCCTATCGCGAAGGCGTGTTCATGGCCTTCAAGGGGTCGTGGAACCGCACCCAGCCCACGGGATACAAGGTGGTCTTCGCCCCCTTCGAGGACGGCATGCCGACCGGCACCTACGAGAACTTCGCCACCGGCTTCTGGGTCGAGAACGACGACCGTGCCGAGGTCTGGGGTCGCCCCGTGGATGTTGAATTCGCCCCCGACGGTGCGCTTTTCATCGCGGACGATACCGGCAACACGATCTGGCGCGTGACCTATGACGGCAACGCCGAGGCGGGCGCCATGGACGACGCCGACGCCACGGATGCCGCCATCGGGTCCGACGCGGCCGAGATGGAGGTCGACCCGGCCGAGACGGACGCCGAGCTGAACATGCCGACCGAAACGGACGACGCGGCGTCGTCCGACGCCGGGATGCAGGGCGAAGCGGATGGCGACGCTGCAATGGAGGTCGACCCGGCCGACACCGATGCCGAGTTGAACATGCCGACCGAGACGGACGACGCGGCATCGGACGACAGCGACAGCTGATCACCAATGATCCGCGGGTGGCGGGACCGATCCGGACGACGGGTCTCGCCACCTGCCCCATGGGGCGTGAGGACCCGTTTGCCCTTGTGCGACCCGTCCCCCCGCCCTACCCATGCGGGATGATCTACAAGACCGCATCCGACTGGCGGAACGCTCCGCAGAAACGCATCCTGTTCTTCGGCATGTCGGGGCTGGGCAAGACCTACCTCGCCTCGATGCTGCGTCAGACGGGTGACTGGTTCCACTACTCGATCGATTACCGGATCGGCACCCGCTACATGGGCGAGCTGATCGCCGACAACGCCAAGCGCGAGGCGATGAAGGTGCCCTTCCTGCGCGACCTTCTGCGCTCGGACAGCATCTACATCGGATCGAACATCTCGTTCAACGATCTCAAGCCGGTGTCCTCCTACCTCGGCAAGCCGGGCGATCCGGACAAGGGCGGGCTGGAATGGGGCGAATACACCCGGCGGCAGGACCAGTTCCAACGCTCTGAGGTGTCGGCGCTACTGGACACCGGGCATTTCATCGACCGCAGCCATGACCTCTACCAGTATCCGCATTTCGTCTGCGACACCGGCGGATCGATCTGCGAATGGGTCGACGCCGAAGACCCCGCCGATCCGATCCTGACCCACCTGTCAGAACGCACGCTCATGGTCTGGATCGAAGGCACCGAGGAGCACATGGCCGAGCTCATCCGCCGTTTCGACCGCGAGCCGAAGCCGATGTCCTACGATCCGGTCTTCCTGCTGGACACCTGGACGGCCTACCTGGCCGAATTCGACGTCTCGCCCGACAAGGTCGATCCGGATCATTTCATCCGCTGGGCATTCTCCCAGGCGCTGGCGCACCGCCAACCGCGCTACCGGGCAATGGCCGACGGCTGGGGTCTGACCGTCGGCATGTCGGACGTCATGGGCGTGCACGACGAAGCCGGTTTTGACGCGATGATCGAGGCCGCCCTTGAGGCGCGTGGCCAACGGGTCTAGATCATTCGTCCGCGAAGAGGACCCCGACCCATGCCGATCAAACTGCCCGCCAACCTGCCCGCCTATGCCGTCCTCGACCGCGAAGGCGTCATGGTGCTGGCCGAGGATGCCGCCGACCGGCAGGACATCCGCCCCCTCCGGGTGGCCCTGCTGAACCTGATGCCGCGCAAGATCGCGACGGAGAACCAGTTCGCCCGCCTGATCGGTGCGACCCCGCTGCAGATCGAGCTTAGCCTGATCCGCATGACGGAACACCAGACCCGCAACACCGCCGCCGATCACATGGAAACCTTCTACCGCCCCTTCGCCGAGGTCGCGGCCAGCGGCGAGAAGTTCGACGGCCTCATCATCACCGGCGCCCCGATCGAGCATCTGCCTTTCGACGACGTGACCTACTGGGACGAGCTGAAACAGGTCTTCGACTGGACGCAAAGCCACGTCCATTCCACCTTCGGCGTCTGCTGGGGCGGAATGGCGATGATCAACCATTTCCACGACGTGCCCAAGCACCTGCTGGAGACCAAGAAGTTCGGCTGTTTCCGTCACGTGGTGACGCAGCCGGCCTCGCCCTACCTGCGGGGTTTCTCGGACGATTGCGTGATCCCCGTCAGCCGCTGGACCGAGATGCGGCAGGCCGACATCGACGCGGCGGGCGGCCTGACGACGCTGATCACCTCGGCCGAGGCGGGACCCGCGCTGGTCGAGGATACCGCCCACCGCGCGCTCTACGTGTTCAACCACTTTGAATACGACACCGACACGCTCAAGCACGAGTACGACCGCGACGTGGCTCAGGGCACGCCGATCAACGTGCCGATGAACTACTACCCCGGTAACGATCCCGCCAATCCCCCGCAGAACCGGTGGAGATCCCACGCCCATCTTCTATATGGCAACTGGATCAACGAGATATACCAGACCACGGAATATGACCTGAATGCGATTGGCCGCTAGAGCACTGACCTTCACCGCCCTGGCTCTCGGCCTTGGATCCCTCGTCACCGGCTGCACCGCGAGCTACCGCGCCGACCGCGCGGAAGAGGCGTTCCCGCCCCTGGGCCAGTTCGTCACGCTGGAAAGCGGCGCACGGGTGCATTACCTGCAGGCAGGCTCCGGTCCGGACCTCGTGCTGATCCACGGCGCGGGGGGCAACCTGCGGGACTGGACATTCGACCTCTTCGATATCCTGGCGCAGGACTACCGCGTCACCGCCTTCGACCGGCCGGGCCTGGGCTACACCGACCGTTTTCCCGGCCTTCCGACCGGCGCCTTCGCGACCGAGGGCGAAAGCCCCCTGCAACAGGCCCAAATGCTGCGGGAGGCCAGTGCCCAGCTGGGGATCGAGCGCCCAATCGTTGCGGGCCACAGCTTCGGCGGGATCGCGGCCTACCAATGGGCGCTGATGGGTCTGGACGCGAACAGTGCCGTCGATGCCGCGGCCGTGGTCAGTTTCGCAGGCGTGGCGATGCCTTGGCCCGGAGAACTCGGCCCCTACTACCAGGTGAACGGCAGCGCCTTCGGGGGGGCCGTCACGGTGCCGATCCTGTCGGCCTTCGTGCCGGCCTCGACGGTCGAGGAGATCATCGAGAACACCTTCTCCCCCCAGCCCGCACCGGAGGGTTACGCCGACTTCATCGGCGCGCCGCTGACGCTGCGGCTGGACAGCTTCCGCGCCAACGTCCGTCAGGTGAACACCCTGCGCCCCCACGTGGTCGAGATGGAACGACGCTATCCCCAACTGACCTTGCCGATCGAGATCGTCCACGGCACCGCCGACACCACCGTGCCCATCGACATTCACTCGGACGAGATCGTGAAGCTGGTCCCGACCGCCAACCTCACGCGGCTCGAAGGCGTGGGGCACATGCCGCACCATGTCGCCCCCGATGTCGCCACCGCAGCCATCGACCGCGCCGCCGCGCGCGCCGGATTGCGCTGACGTCCCGCGCGGTCCAGACTGCCGGGCAAAAGAGGATCCGTCATGACCCTGCCATTCGGCGGTGCGATCAGCGCCTTTCACGACACCGAAGCCCCGAAGCCGGTCCGTGACCGCATCGCGGGCGGCGAGGATCCGATCCTCGCCCCGGGCTACCCCTACGAACACCGCATGAAGAAGAAGACCTACGAATCCGAGCTGCACGCGCTGCAGATCGAACTGGTCAAGATGCAGACCTGGGCGAACGAGACCGGCGCGCGCATCGCCGTCATCTTCGAAGGCCGCGACGCGGCGGGCAAGGGCGGGACGATCGCGCGCTTTCGCGAGCACCTCAACCCGCGCTCGGCGCAGGTCGTGGCGCTTTCGACCCCGAACGAGGACGAGCGCAGCCAGTGGTATTTCCAGCGCTACATCCGCCATCTGCCTGCGGGCGGCGAGATCGCCTTCTTCGACCGCAGCTGGTACAACCGCGGCGTGGTCGAGGACGTCTTCGGCTTCTGCACCCCCGCTCAGCGCGCGCAATTCTTCGAGCAGGTCAATCCCTTCGAGCGGATGCTGGTCGACGACGGCATCCAGCTGTTCAAGATCTGGCTGACCGTCGGACGGGCGGAGCAGCTGCGCCGGTTCCTCGAACGCGAACGCGATCCGCTCAAGCAATGGAAGCTCAGCTCCATCGACGTGAAGGGCCTGGCGCTCTGGGACGACTATACCCGCGCCATCGGAGAGACGCTGGACCGCACCCACACCGATGCGGCCCCCTGGACGGTGATCCTGACCGACGACAAGCGCCGCGCGCGGGTGAACGCGATTCGGGCCGTGCTGCGTGGCATCGACTACGACCGCAAGGAGCCGGCCGCCCTGGGCGAGATCGACGACCAGGTGGTCGGGTCGCCGCAGCTCTGGCACGCCCGCGGTCATGCCTAAACGCGGCTACCACCACGGCAACCTGGCCCAGGCCCTGGTCGAGGCCTGCCTGAAGCTGATCGAGGCGAAGGGCCCGACGGGCTTCACCTTGTCCGAGGCCGCGCGCGAAGCGGGCGTCACCCCCGCGGCCGTCTACCGCCACTTCGAAGGCCGCGAGGACCTCATCGCAGAGGCCGCCCTGCAAGGCTACGCCATCTTCGCCGACCGGATGGAGGATGCCTACGCCAACGGACAGCCCTCCGCCCTGAAGGCCTTCCTGAACACGGGCGAGACCTACCTTACCTTCGCGCGGGACCGTCCCGGGCACTACATCGCGATGTTCGAGAGCGGGATCTCGGTCAATCGCAGCACGGATCTCTACACCACGGCGACCCGTGCCCTGGGCGTACTGGAGAAGGCGGCGCGCGACCTGTCGGAGCACATTCCGCAGGACAGGCGACCGCCGCCGCAGATGTTCGCGGCCCACATCCGCGCCCTGTCGCATGGCGTGGTCGAGCTCTTCGCCCGCGGCGCGCCCGGCAGCCAGTGCCCCTACCCGCCCGAGGACCTGCTCGAAACCGGCATCGGCGTCTATTTGCGCGGTCTGGGCCTCCTGCCGCCCGAGTGACTTCGTCAGCCCCCCTGGCACCGCCGCGGCCCCACCGGGCGTCGGCCTGAGAATCTCTGTTCTGAAAATATCCGCCCCGCCGGCGAGGCGTCCCGCAGGCTCAGCCGCCACCATCGCTCGAGGGTCAGGAGCGAAACCTGCCGTCCGCGCCGTCCTAGAACACCACCAGCGCGCGGTCGTCCCAACCGATGCGGCAGCTCTGCCCGACCTCAAGCACGGGGCGGCCCATCAGGTTCTTCATCGCGATCGTCAGGGGTTGCGGGACGTCCTTCACGCGCACGTCGTAGTAGGTCATGTCGCCGTAGTAGACGACCTCGTCCACGGTGCCGGGGCATTCGTGGCGCGGGGCCTGGTCGCCTTCGAACAGGATCGCCAGGGTTTCCGGCCTTACGCCGACGGCGACCTCGCCTTCGCGCGCGCCTTCGGGCGCCTGGTGCATCGGGACCTGCGCCTGTCCCAGACCCGCGATATCGAGAGAGATCATCGCCTCGCCCGGCGTGGCGGGCGTGTCCGCCGCCGGCTCACCCCCTCGCCGCATGAGGCCCGAGAGCTTCACGGCGGCCCGGCTTTGCGGGATACGGCCGGGCACGACCTCATCCTGTGCCGCGGGCCGGGCAACGGGCGTCGCCCCCGGTCCGATCCCCGTCACGCGCGCCGGAAGGAAGTTCATCTTGCCGATGAACTCGGCGACCCGGCGGCTCTTGGGGCGGCGGTAGAGCGCTTCCGGCTCGTCGACCTGGCCGATCTCGCCCTCGAACATGACGGCGATCCGGTCGGACATCACCAGCGCCTCTTCCTGGTCGTGGGTCACGAGCACGAAGGTGATGCCGACGTGTCGCTGCAGGCGGATCAGTTCCACCTGCATGTGCTCGCGCATCTTGCGGTCCAGCGCGGACATCGGCTCGTCGAGCAGCAGCACCTTGGGTTTCAGCACCAGGGCGCGCGCCAGCGCCACCCGTTGCCGCTGCCCGCCCGACAGGGCGTGCGCCCGCCTGTCGCCATAGCCCGCGAGCCCCACCATCTTGAGCGCCTCTTCCACAAGGCTCTTGCGGGACGCCTTGTCGATGTCCTTGCGCTTGCGCAACCCGAAGGCCACGTTCTGCGCCACGCTCAGATGCGGGAAGATCGCGTAGGACTGGAACACCATGTTCGTCGGCCGCTCGTTGGGCGGCACGCCCTTCATGTCGCGCCCCGACAGGACGACCGTGCCGTCCGAGACCTCCTCGAACCCCGCGATGACCCGCAGAAGCGTGGTCTTGCCGCAGCCCGAGGGGCCCAGCAGCGAAAAGAACTCTCCGCCCCGGATGGTCAGGTCGATGTCGCGCAGGGCGTGGTAGTCGCCGTAGTACTTCTGCACGCCCTTGAGCGAGATGAGGTCCGTCACAAGAACCCTCCGGTGTCCTGGCCGCCGGACCGGGTGATGCCGCGGCGGCGAAAGATTTCGGCGATGGTCAAAAGGATGATCGACAGGCCGACCAGGATCGTTCCCAGCGCCATGACGATGGGCAGCTGCGCGGGGAACCGCAGCAGCCCCCAGATGTAGACCGGCAGCGTGGGGTTCGCCCCCGTCAGGAAGAAGGCGATGATGAACTCGTCGAGCGAGATCGTGAAGGAGATCAGCAGGCTGGAGATGATCCCCGGCATGACCAGCGGCAGGGTCACGAGGCGGAACGCCTCCCACCGCGAACATCCCAGATCGAGGGCCGCTTCCTCCATCGAAGGGTCGAGGTTGCCGAAGGCCCCGTTCAGGATCGCGATGGAGAACGGCGTGCAGATCAGCACATGCGCCAGGATGATCGTCCAGTTGCCGAGATCCAGTCCCAGCACCTGCCGCAGGATGACCAGCAAGGAGACGGCGACGATGATTTCCGGCAGCACCAGCGGCAGCATGACGAAGCCCGTGATGCCCCGCTTGCCCGGATAATCCGCCATGGCGCCCGCGCGCGCGGCGCAGATCCCCAGAAGCGTCGCGAACACCGCCGTGCAGCCTGCGATGATCAGCGAGTTTACCAGCGCGGACTGCAGCGACCGGTTCCCCACCAGGGCGCCGAACCATTCGGTCGTCACCCCCGACAACGGGAAGGCGATGATCGTCGCGTCGTTGAAGGCGAAGATCGGCAAGAGCACGATCGGCGCATAGAGAAAGATCAGGTAGGCGATGGCGTAGACGCGCAGGCTCATGTCTGGCGCCTCAACCAGCGGCGGTTCAGCAGCACGAACAGGATCGAGATGCCCGCCACGCAGACCATCGCCACGATGGCCAGGGCCGCACCGAGGGGCGCGTTGTTGAGCTGCAGGAACTGGGTCTGGATCATGTTGGCGATGAGCTTGCCACCGGCCCCGCCCATCAGCTCTGGTGTCACGTAATCCCCGATCGTCGGGATGAAGACGATCAGCGCCGCCCCCACCACGCCGGGCATCGACAGCGGCAAGGTCACCCAGAAGAAGGTGGAGACCTTCGTCTCGCCCAGATCACGGCTCGCCTCCAGCAAGGAGCGGTCGATCTTTTCCAGCACCACGAAGATCGGCAGGATCGCGAAGGGGGCGAAGGCGTGGGCGAGCGTGATGATGACCGCGTTCACATTGTAGAGGATGAAGGTCAGCGGCTCGTCGATCAGGCCCAGCTGCGTCAGACCGGAGTTGATGACGCCGTTGTAGCCCAGGATGACCTTCCACAGGAACACGCGGATCAGGTAGCTGGTCCAGAAGGGAATCGTGATCAAAAAGAGCCAGAGCGACTTCTTCGACGGCGCCACGTGGAAGCTGACGAAATAGGCGACCGGGTAGGCCAGCACGACCGTCACCAAAGTCACCAGACCCGAGACCATCAGAGAGCGTCGCAGCAGCAGGCCGTAGATCGGGCTTTCCGCCACTTCGCGATAGTTGTCGAGCGTGAAGGTCGTGTCGACCGTCATGAAGTCCTGCGTCCAGAAGCTGAACAACAGCACCGCCCCCAGGGGGATCGCAAGCAACGCCAGGGCATAGGCAAAGGGCAAACCCATCAGGCGAATCGCCCGGGACTGGTCTTGGGTAAGAGGGCTGCCACTGCTCATGGAGCGGCATCGTCCAACGCCCAAAGGCAAAGATCAATGGGCAAAATGAAGAGCTTGCGGGGACGCGCGGCGGCGCGGAGGCTGTCGTTGGATCACGCCGCTCGTCCGGTCGCTTTGCGATGCTCGCCAGGGGAAACGCCCTTCGCTTGGCGAATGCTCCAATGCTGCACGGCGGGAGGCGGCACGCAAATCTCGACTTGAGCTGAAATGGTGCCCGGGGGCAGAATCGAACTGCCGACACGAGGATTTTCAATCCGGCGCTATCCGGTGAAAGATCAGTCACTTACGGCGATCCTGCGCGTCAAACCCACGTCGATGCGTCAAGCCCTTACGCGGTAATTGTCAAACCCAAACAAACCGAACGGACGTGTAAAAGACTCGGTTCGTCCAGTGGTAAATCGAAGACCACATTCGGCAAACTTGGCCTTTCCCGACACAAGTCCGCTTCCCGGTCGATCGCCTACGCGCTGACGCTGGGCGGGCCGGATGACTTTGCCGGGCTTCCTGTCATCTTTCGGGCGCGGCTCACCGAGCTTGAACGGGGGATGCTTGCGTTCGCTTTGCTGGCATCGCTCGACTGCGAGACTGCACAGGACGTTGCCAGCTGCGCCCTGAAAGGTGCGGGGTATCCTCTGCCGCCCGAGGTCGACGCGATGGAAGACGCCCGCTGGTGGGCCGCCCGCGCATCCAGGCAGGAACTTAAGGCCTTCGCGCTGGCATCGTTCCGGGCAATGCCGGCGCGTGACCAGACGGCTTTTCTGTCCTTCGTCCAGGAGCGGGAGGCCGCAGCATGAAAATGCTTGTAACCCGAACCCCTATCGCGGCCGCAGATCCTTTCGAGCTGGCCGACCTCAAGGCACAGATACGGGTTGACGCTGACGAGGAAAACGAAGCGATCAAGACGATGGGGCGGACTGCGGCGGCGCAGCTCGAGCACTTCGCACAGATCGCGCTGCTGACGCAGACGATCCACGTGACGATCTTTGATCCTGCACCGCAAAGCGGTTTGCGCCTGCCCATCGGCCCGGTCGCGGATGGGGACGCCCCGGCCGTCACAATCGACAGCGCGGCTTTCAGCGCGTTCGACTTTGTGGGTGGCAACCGGCCTTACATCCGTTGGCGCGACAGCTACCACGCGCTGACACCGCGCCAGGTCGAAGTCGAGTATCAGGCGGGGTTCGGGATCGCGGCGTCGGACGTGCCAGCGGACCTCTCACAAGCTCTCATGGATCAGGCCGCGTTGCTTTACGACGGCCGGTCAAACTGGACCGATAAGCTTTTCGGCACCTCGCCACACCTTGCGGTGATCGGGGCCAGGTATCGCGGGGTGCAGCTATGACCGAGCGTGAGCTGGACGAGCTGCTGACGTTCCGCTGGCCGATGGTCGTGCGGCGCGCCGTCGCGGTCGGCAACGAATGGGAGGCTGGCTTCGCCAAGTCGATCGCGCGCCACGGCAAGCGGAAGAACTGGCGTCCGACTTATCGGCAGGCCCAAGTCATGCGCCGAATGGTGGAAGAGCTGACGGCCGCGCCGGAACCCGAATTCGATCTGATCGAGGAGTAAGCGAAGGGCGACCCTGCACGCCACCTCATGCAGGGCCACGAGTGGTGGTTCGGGTCACAACGGTGGCACCACGCGTGTCTCTGTCTACCACGGGCGGGATCACAGGCAAAGGGCAGTCCGAAAGGCCGAAGCCCGATCCCCGGCGCAGCGTTTACGCGTCGAAAGTAGCGGCCAACCGACTGGCGGAAACGCACGACCAGTTGGGCCTAAAGCGATGGACCGGCTCCGTTGAGCAGGACTTCACGCAGAGGGCATAGGGACTGCCGCGCTTCCTAGCGTGGGCAGTCGTCCTATGCCCTTCGCTCCGAACCTCACCATTGAGCAGGTGAGACAGAACAGACAGCGCGCAACACACGCGAGGGAGACGACGATGACAAAACACACCGACCGCGCGACGGCTGATCTGTTCGGAACTGGTCCCAATGCCGCGACTTCAGTTAACCTTGGCTACCGGGGTGGGAGTGTTCATTTCTCTCTTCTGGAAAAAATCCGGGGAAAATCGCCCGGCGTCCGCGCAATTCAGTTTCTGGGCCTTCTTCGCATTCCCGAGGGCAAAAAGGCCGGAAAACCTCTGAAACTGGCGAATTTCCAGCGCAGTTTCGTGAAAGGCGCATTCGGCAAGAAGGTCACGGTCGGCGTTCTGTCCATCGGGCGCGGCAACGCGAAGACGGCACTTTCGGCAGGGCTTGCCCTCGCGGACCTGGTGGGCGCTCTCGATGAAGCCCCCCAGCCGAACCGAGAGATCATCTTCGCAGCCCGCAACCGTGACCAGGCGCGCATCGCCTTCAACTTCGTGCTGGGCTACATCGCTGGTCTGCCCGTCGAAGATCAGGCCATGTTCACCATCCGGCGCGGGTCGAAGCTCGAGGTCGAATTCGCGGGCAACGGCGGCGGTCTGGCGCGCTGCATCGCGGCCGATGGCAAGTCGGTCCTGGGCGGTGCCCCTACGCTGGCTATCCTGGACGAACGGGCGGCGTGGGAACGCGAGAAGGGCGACAACCTCGAGAACGCGATCCTGTCCGGCCTGGGCAAACGTGACGGCCGCGCGCTGATCATCTCGACGTCAGCGGCCGACGACACCAACACCTTTTCCCGATGGCTGGATGAACCGCCGCCCGGTGCCTACGTCCAGGAACATCGGCCCGCCTTCGGACTGCCTGCGGACGATCTGCCGTCGCTCCTCGAGGCGAACCCCGGCGCGTCCGAAGGCATTGGTTCGACGCCTGACTGGCTGGTGTCGCAGGCGCGCAGCGCGATTGCGCGGGGCGGATCGGCCTTGACCAGCTTCCGCAACCTCAACCGCAATGAGCGCGTCTCGATCGAGAACCGCAGTGTCCTGGTCACAGTCGATGAATGGCTGTCGGCCGAGGTGTCACCAGCCGAACTGCCGCCGCGCGACGGCCCCTGCGTTTTGGGCGTGGATCTGGGCGGCTCGCGCAGCATGTCCGCCGCATCGTTCTACTGGCCGAACACGGGTCGCCTCGAGTCCCTGGGCACCTTCCCGGCATCGCCGTCGCTCGCAGATCGCGGCGCATCCGATGGCGTGGCGGGGCGCTACACCGAGATGCTCGAGCGCGGCGAATTGTCCGTCATGGGCGAGAACACAGTCCCGCCGGGGCCTTGGATGGCCGCAATCGTCCGCCAGCTCGACGGCATCCAGCCCGCCTGCATCGTGGGGGACCGCTTCCGTCACGCTGAATTCACCGAGGCGCTGAACAACGCCGGGCTGGCCCGCGTCCCCCTGATCTGGCGCGGGTTCGGCTGGAAGGACGGCAGTGAGGATATCGAGCGGTTCCGCCGCGCGCTCTTCGATGGCGAGGTGAAGGCGGTGCCGTCGCTGTTGCTGCGGTTCGCCTTCGCGGACGCCGTGACCCTGATCGACCCGGCCGGGAATGCCAAGCTGGGCAAGGGCCGTTCTCTGGGCCGGATCGACGCGGCTGCGGCGACGGTGCTGGCCGTGGCCCAGGGCGCTCGGATGAAGGCGGCGCCCCAACAGAAGCGACGTGTCCAATGGCTATGAGCAAGCAACACCGGCGGCATTCCCGGAAAGTCACCAGCTCGAAGCGCTGGAAGGTGCTGCGAATGCAGATCCTCGAGCGCGACAGGTTCCGGTGTCGATCCTGCGGCTGCGGTGGGCGGCTCGAGGTCGATCACATCAAGCCCGTCCGAACGCACCCGGCGCTGTCCTATGACCCCGGCAACCTGCAAGCGCTTTGCGGTCCCTGCCACACACGAAAGACCCGGATCGAATGCGGGCATCCCGCACCGATCCAATCGCCCGAGCGTGACGCTTGGGCGGACGCCGTTGCCGATCTGGCAACAAAACCCAACCCGGCCATGTAAGGATAAATCATGCTGGAATCTGTGAAGATCGCTCGCCGCCAGAGCGAAATCCGCCAATCGCTGGCGGAGCTGGCGGGCAAGGAAACCCCGTCCGAGGACGAAGTCCGTCAGATGGACACGCTGGATCGGGAATACCGTTCCAACGAAACCCGGTATCGTGCGGCCCTCATTGCCGAGGACACCGAGCGCCGCGAAGCGGGCGACGAGCTGGAAACCCGGTCCGATCGCGACTGGCAGGAGCTGGTCGGGCGGTTCGAGCTGCGCCAGGTCGCGTTCAACCTGGACGAAGGCCGCGACCTGTCTGGTGCCACGAAAGAGATTGTGGACGAGCTGCGGCAGGCTGGCGGCTATCAGGGCGTCCCGATCCCACTGGCGGCGCTGGAAACCCGCGCTGGCGAGACAGTCGCGGGCGATCAGATCAACCCGCGCCAGATCCGTCCGATCATCGACCGGCTGTTCCCCGGCAGCGTTGCCGCGCAGCTGGGCGTCCAGAACATCAACATCACGTCTGGTGAGCTGGCCTTCCCGGTTGCGACCTCTGGCGCAGTCTTCGGCTGGCAGACGGACGAGCTGGGCAATGTCGGCGCGGCGCAGAAGTTCGCAACCTCCGAGCGCAACCTGAACCCGGATCACACCGGCGGCGCACAGATGGTCATCAGCCGCAAGGCGTTGAAGCAGGCGGGCGACGGACTGGAAAGCGCGATCCGGCGCGACCTGAACGCGGTGGTCGGTGCCGAGCTGGATCGCGTCGTGGTCAACGGCAGCGGCGCGGACGGTCAGCCCCTGGGCATCATCCCCGGCGCGGCGACCTACGGGATCGCGGCGACGGCCGTGGGCGCGGCCGCCAGTTGGGCCGCTTTCCGCGCCGAGGTCGTGGCGTTCATGCAGGCGAACGCGATCACGTCCGCGTCGCAGGTCAATCTCGGGTTCGACCCCGCGATCTGGGCTGACCTCGACGCCGCGCTGATCGCAGGCACTGCGGTGTCCGAGTGGGATCGCCTGACCAAGCATGTCGGGACGCCCGCCGTCAGCAACGTGATCCCCGACCAGACGGCGATCATGACCGCCACAGTCCAAGGCGTCGCACCCGGCTATCTGGGTATCTACGGGGCCGTTGATCTGATCCGCGATCCCTACACGAAGGCGGGAAGCGGCGCGCTGATCCTGACCGGCCTGGTGACGGCGGACTTCACCGTGCCGCGCGGGCTGCAAACCCGCATCCTTACCGGCATCGGCGCAGTCTGATGCTCTGGGGCGGTCATAACGGCAGCCTCGAGCTGCGATCGGACGGCGGGGCAACCCGCCTGACGGCCCGGTTCCCATACGGTCGGGAAACCGAGATCGCGGCGGGGCGGCACGAGGTGATCGCCCCCCGCGCATTCCGCGCCCGGATCGACAGCGGCGCGGAAATTCACCTGCTGGCAGGACACGACTTCAATCGACCGCTGGCGTCCAGGTCTGCCGGCACCCTGACGCTGACCGATGGCGACGACGCCCTGATGATCACGGCAACCATCGACACCGGCACGAGCTGGGCCCGCGACTTTCTTGCGGCGCACGGCGGCGGACTGGTCCGGGGTCTCTCGCCCGGGTTCCGTGTGTCGAAAGGTGGCGAGTGGATCGAACGGCGCGGCAACGGCATCCTGCGCACGATCGCCTCGGCCGAGCTGTTCGAAGTCTCGGCCGTGACACGCCCCGCCTATTCCGAAGCGCAGATCGAAGCCCGCAACTGGCAACCGATCGGTGACGTGGCCCGCCGCGCGCTTGCATTCTCTCACGCGACCCGATGGAGGTGACGCCATGCTTAAGTGGCTTCAGACCATGCTGCAACCGACTGAGACCCGCGCGAGCGGTTCGAGCTACACCGCGCAGCTCATGGCGACGCGGGAAACCTTCATCTCGGGCCGTCGCGGCGTGGCAGAGCTGACCTCGACCGCGCAGACCTGCGTCAGCCTGTGGGAAGGCGCGTTCGCCCTGGGCGACGTGCAAGGCACCGATCTGCTGACCCGCCGCGTTCTGGCACTGGCGGCGCGGTCGGTGGCGCTGAATGGCGATGCGGTCTTCCTGATCGGTAGCCGTGGCCTGGTCCCCGCGATCGACTGGGACGTGACGACACGCGACGGCGAACCCCGCGCCTACCGCATGACGATCCCCGAAGCGAACGGCGGGCGGATGGTCACCGCCCTGGCGGGCGAGGTCCTGCACCTGCGGATCGCATCGGACCCGGTGACGCCGTGGGTCGGCACCGCGCCGCTGCGGCGGTCCAGTCTGACCGGCGGGATGCTTCACGCGGTGGAATCCGCGCTTGCCGAGACATTCGAGAACGCCCCGCTCGGTTCGCAGATCGTGCCCATGCCGGACACCGGCGAAGAGGACATGGAGACGATCCGGGCCGCGCTGAAGGGGAACCGGGGGGCATCGCTTGTGATCGGGGGCGTGGCCCAGGCAACCGCGGCCGGGATGAACCCCCAGATCGGTCAGAAGCCTGACCAGCTGTCGCCTGACCTGTCAAAGTCGATGACGGCCGAGACGTTGCAGGCGGCGCGCGCGGGGATCTTCATGGCCTTCGGCGTTCTGCCCGCGCTGGCGAACCATGCTGCGACCGGCCCTGTGGTGCGGGAGGCGCAGCGCCACCTTGCCGGGTGGACCTTGCAACCGATCGCGATGCTCCTGGCAGAGGAGGCGACGGCCAAGCTGGGCGGGGAAGTGATGATCGACCTTATGCGCCCGGTGCAGGCCTATGACGTGGGCGGCCGCGCCCGCGCTGCATCGGCCCTGGTCAAGACGATCGCGGAAGCCAAGGCCGGTGGCCTGACCAGCGACGAGCTGGGCGCGGTCATGACGCTGGTCAACTGGGGAGAGGGCGACAACGCGGCATGAGATAGCCAGGTCGCGGCGGGTGGTCGTCCGGTTCCACCAAGCGACCCCGTTACTCGGTGAGTGGGAAAACCCCGAGAGCGCGCGGCCGACTTCCTTGGTCGGCGTGGCGCGCAGCTTCTTTTCAGCAAAAGATGACCGTAGCACCCGTGCCAGCTTTCGAAGCAATGCCGCCCATCGCCAAGGCGTTGAGTCTAGCCGAATTGTGAATTTTTAAGTGAGCGCCAGGTTGGAGCTTTTGCGCAATGCCGCCGAGTGCGAGAGCGTCGAACTGCGATCCATCAACCTCCAAGCTGCCGCCCTTTAGTGCAATACCGCCCAGTGCTAAAGCGTCTAAATGTTTGATCATGAATCATTCCTTTCAAATCGTTCCCATCGAATTGAGTATTGCCGCCTGAAAAGTCAACATGGCATCAGCTCCGCCAATGGCGGGCTTGATTGTGCTGCTGATCTGCGCAAAGGTGTCCGCGGGCCTAGAAACCCGGACCGAGATAGACCGATATCCTGTGCAGGATTACCCCCGTTGGCGCGGGAGCCGGTCGAACTGCGATGACGCTTGGCGGCGTTCGCTCTCCGATAACTTATGTCGGGGTGGTGGCGTCATACAAGACCCTCGCGGGAAAAACGTCACGCTTGTCTCTCGGCAAGTTTCTAGCACCCCGGCGCCAGTCCGTCGCTGGCAAGGCCCTAGAAAGCCGCCAACCGAGAGAACCACCATGACCAACCAACTGACCCGCCGTGCGGTGCTGACCGCGCTTCCCGTTTCCGGGATAGCCCTTGCGACCCCATTCCCCATCCAAGCGCAAGTCCTCGATCCCGTCGTGCCGCTCTACCACCAATGGCTTGCGGCCCGCGCGGAATGGTACGAGCTGGCCAAGCTTCCAAGCAATGCGGACTTTGATGATCCGCGATCTTTGGAAGCTGCCGCCCGGGAGGATGCCGCCTTCAACGCCGCGGCCGAGCTAACGCCCTGTAGCTCGGACGGCATGGCAGCTCTTGCCCATATGGTTTGGGAGTCCTTCGGGCCAACCGCTATCGTGAATAGTCCGGACTACCAACGGCAATGCGACTTTCCCGATATCAAGATGATTGCCGCGCTCTGGCGCGCTGCGAGCGGCAAGCCTGGGCGGCCTTGTGCATATTCTTGACGCCAAGAGCTAATAGGCGGGAGTTTGCCAGTCGAATACAAAATTTTGTATTGCGTTACACAAACTCCCGCTCTAGCTATGGCGTCACACGGCACAGGGAAGCTCAGCCATGAAACCGAACCAGAAACTTCCGACCCTCGCAGTCTGCGACGTTTTGAACATCGACCGGCAGCGGCTCAATGAAGATATCGCGTCTGGCGCATATCCCTGCGCCCCGCGGGCACATGCCCGCACCGGCAGGTTTTGGGATGAGGCGGATATGTGCGCCCTGCGCGTTTATTCGTTTATGATGAACGTCTACGGCGTCGAACAGGCGACCCGAAAGCCCGCGATCAGCAAGCGGGTGGCGGGCATGTATGCCGAAGCTGTCCTGGCCGCGCTGCGGGCGGACCCCGACGCGACCGGCCGCTTCGACTTCCCGCTGGATGGGTTCAACGATGGATGCGTTGCCCGCGCCGAAGGGGACGCCCCGAGCTTTTGGGGGCCGAACGACACCGGCTCCGAAGTCGCGACTATCTGCTTTTCCATCGACGGTATCCGTCAGCAGGTGCGCGCGCGCTACAAGCAATGGGCTGGTGAAGAGTAACGAGAGCGAAGGTCGTTCGGGTTCGTCCGCCCGGCCCTCTCCCAAGGATCAAGAACCGAGTCGAGGTTGACGAGAAATGGGCAATGCGAACCTGAATATCAGCGTCATCGACAAACGGATGCTGAGCCTGACCGAAGCCGCTGCATACACCGGACTGCCCCAGAAACACTTCAAGGCGACGTGTCCGGTCCAGCCGCTCGAAATTCGGCCCGGTGCGAGGTCATGGGACAAGCGCGACCTGGACCGCTGGATTGATGACATGAAGGGAGGGGCCGAGATGACGACGCGAGACGCAATTCTCGGCAAGCTCTGATGACACGGATCAAGGTGAGGGGCTTCAAGATCTTCGAAGATCGGCACGGGAAACCGCGCTGCTACCACCGCTCGACCGGCCACAAGATTGACCTGGATAAGGCCCCGCTCGGCTCGGCCGTTTTCTTTGCGGAGTGCGCACGGATCCAGGCAATCGCGGAGGCGCGAAAGAATCAAGAACCGAAGCCGGGGACACTTGGCGGGCTGATCCTGGTCTATTTCGGAACCGAGCACTTCAAGAACCGCGCAGCCGCGACGCAACGCGATTACCGCAAGTGCGCAGACTTCCTTCACCCGATCAGGGATACCCCGGTTTCCGCGATCAACACGCCGCTGATCGCCGGTATTCACGACAAGGCTGCGCAGAAAATCGGCTGGCGGCGGGCCAACATGGTCCGCACGTTCCTTGGCCAGGTGTTCCGGTTCGCCATTCCGAAAGGGCTGATCGACCGTGACTATTCGGCAGGCGTCATTCCAAAACCCAGGCCGAAGGATCGCCCCTACGCAAACCGCCCCTGGACACCGGAAGAGCGCGCCGCGGTGCTGGAACGCACCGCTCCGCACGTGCGCGTGACGGTCGCGCTGATCATGAACACGGGCCTCGATCCATCCGACGCCCTCAAGCTCATGCGCAGCCAGATTGACGGCAGCACGATCTGGGGCGTTCGCGGCAAGACCGGCGAAGAGATCGCAATCCCGATTGGCCCGACATTGCAGAGGGCGCTGGACGCTGCGCCGCGCCACGACGCGGTGACGATCCTCGCAAACTCCAAGGGGAAGCCCTGGACCTATGACGGGTTCTCGACGGTCTGGCACCGCTTCAAGAAGAAGCTGGAAGCCGAGGGTGTCGTGCAACCGGGACTGACCCTTAAGGGCCTTCGCCATACCGTCGCCACGACGCTGCGCGAGGCGGGGCTTGAAGAGCGACAGATAGCCGACCTGTTGGGGCAGAAGACCCCGGCGATGGCGCGGCACTATTCCCGATCTGCCAACCTCGCAGAGCGCAACCGGCAAACGATGGAAACGCTCGAGGAAGAGAACGAACGGCGATCACAGGTTGTCAAACCCTTCACCAAAAGCGTCAAACCTTAAGGAGACTATCCAGTAGAGATATGGAAAGCTCTAGCAATAACAATCGCTTGAATGGTGCCCGGGGGCAGAATCGAACTGCCGACACGAGGATTTTCAATCCACTGCTCTACCCCTGAGCTACCCAGGCACCGGGGACGGACGCATCCGTCGGGTAGCGGCGTTCTAGGCAATGACACCAGGGGTGTCCAGAGCCATTCCGACCCGATCAGTGAGGTTTTTCCGACCCTTCGCCAAACCCTTCCACGGGATCGTCGTCGCCCTGTTCCTCGACGCCCGCGGGGATCGCGTAGGACCCGCTCAGCCAGCGGGCAAGGTCGATGTCCGCACAGCGCTTGGAACAGAAGGGGCGGAACTTCGGGTCGGTCTCGCGGTCGCAAATCGGACAGCTCATGACACCCCCAGCGGCAGCCGCTCGCGTTTTCTTTGCAATTCGAACAGGCCCATGGTGGTCCAGCCCACGAGAGAGGTCTCGACCGAGTCGGCCCGGAAGGCCGCGCGCAGGGATTGCTCCACCTGACGGCGGTGGGCCTTGGACATGGGCGCGAAATCGACGGCGATCTGACCGCCGAGGCCGCGCAGGCGCAAGGCCCGCGGCAAAAGCCGTGCGGCGGCTAGGTTTGCCTTCAGCGCGGCCGCCGGAGAGGTGTCGCCGCCAGTATTCACGTCGACCGCCACCAGCGCACGTGTCGGTTCGACGAACATGGAACCGCCATCGAGCGCCACGCGGGGGGAAGCGAGCCCCTCGATCTGGTCGATCACGCCCAGATCCGCGAAGGCGCCCGGGCGCGTGACGACCTCAGCCGGGACGGTCCAGTCCCGCCAGGCGAGCGCATGGGGTCCGTCGCCCTCGGTCAGGGCTTCGGGTTCGCGGCCCTCGGCATCGGCCAGCACCGCCAGCGCAAGGTCCAGCATCGCGGTGATATCCTCCGCAACCTCTTCCTCTGGGGCGCCTTCGCAGGCGGAGCGCAGGATGAGGCCCATGTCGCTGTCGAAGGTCTCCAAGGCCAGAACCTTCAGCCGATCCCGTTCTTCGTCGTCGGCGATCTGGCGGCTGACGTTCACGCCGGGTTTGCCCGGCGTGACGATGGCGTAGCGGCTTTTGAACAACACGCGGTCGGTGACCGGGATCGCCTTGCCGTCCTCGGCATAGCCGGTCACCTGCACGAGAAGCGGCTGACCGGGGCGCAGGCCGCGCCCTTGCCGCAGGAACGCCGTCTCGCCCTCGGGCAGACGCAGCATCATCCCGCCCTGCCCTTTCAAGGGGCGATCGCAGATCCCGCGAAAGATGGCACCGGGACGCGGCGCATCGGTGTCCACCAGAAGATCGTCGAGATGCCCGTCCACCAGGAAGGCAGCGGCTTCGATCCCGTTCAGGTGATCGAGGACGATGGTGCGCCCCTTCATGCCGAACCTCCCGTCAGGGGATAGCCTGCCGCCTGCAACAAGGTCGCGGTTTCGGCGAGCGGCAATCCGACCACGGCGGTGTAGCTTCCGTTGATCCAGGGCACGAAGGCGGCGGCGGGGCCCTGGATCGCGTAGCCGCCGGCCTTGCCGCGCCAATCGTCGCTGGCGATATAGGCGTCGACCTCGGCCTCGGTGAGGCGCTTGAGCTTCACGGCCGTCAGCACGTCGCGGGTCCAGATCCTTTCGCCCCGTGTCACGGCGACGGCGGTGATGACCGAATGCCTGCGCCCCGACAGGAGCGCGAGGAAGGCGCGCGCCTCCTCCTCGTTTTCGGGTTTGCCCAAGATCCGGCGACCGGCGGCCACCGTGGTGTCGGCGCACAGCACCACCGCGTCGCCGCCCGCGACAGCCTGCGCCTTGGCGCGCGCGATCCGCTTGACGTAGTCGCGCGGAAGCTCGCCCTTCGCGGGGCTTTCGTCGATGTCGGGAGGGGCCACGTCATCCGGAACGACGCCGATCTGCGCCAAAAGCTTCAACCGCCGGGGCGAACCGGAGCCGAGGATCAGCCTGGGCCGCGCGGTCATGCGCAGACCTTACTTGAAGCGGTAATTGATCCGGCCCTTGGTCAGATCGTAGGGGGTCATCTCGACCTGTACCTTGTCGCCCGCGAGGACCCGGATGCGGTTCTTGCGCATCTTGCCTGCCGTATGCGCGATGATCTCATGGCCGTTTTCCAACTCGACCCGGAATGTCGCATTCGGCAGCAGTTCCTTCACGACGCCCGGAAATTCGAGAAGTTCATCCTTGGCCATGTGGTCTCCTGTATACTGTCAGATGCCCCGTTGCGGCACCGGCGTCTAAATGCGCCCGAACGCCACGGTTTTCAAGGGGCAATGCCCGCAAGCGCAAGGGAGGCGTTCCGCGATGGTGCGGCAATCGGTTCCCGGTCGCGTCGAGGTGTCGCAACTTAAAGTGGTTTTAGTTAATCACGGAAACGCGATTTTACGTGGAACGCTGTCACCGCGGCCTCGTTCTCTTGTCGTAACCGACACCCAAGGAGACGACCACATGACACCGACCCTGACCCGGCTGATGCTGACCACAGCCCTTTGTGTCCCGATGGCCACCGCCGCTTCCGCGCAGGCCACCACCGAATCCTGCCAGCAGCTCGAAGCCCTGATCGAAAGCGGCGACACCGAGATGTTCGACGATCCCGAGCGCATCCAGGCCGTCATCGACGCCGACGATGCCGCCGCCTGTGACGTCGAGCTGGTTGCCGTCGAAGCTGTCGAGAGCGAGAGCGAGACCGAAACCGACAACGGAACGGCCGTCGAAAGCGAAACCGAAGAAGCGACGCTTGAAGACACCGAAAGCCTGACCGTCGATCTTGAAGACCAGATCACCGTGCAAGGTCTCGTATACCTCGACCGCCAGCCGGCCGAAGTCGACCTGCAGGAAGGCGAGACGGAAGTGACCGTTTCCAACGACCAGCCCGAAGTGACCGTGAACGAAGGCCAGGCCGAGATCGTCGTCCGCCAGCAGCCCGCGAACGTGACCGTCATGATGACGCAGCCCACGATCCGCATCGAGCAGCCGGCCCCCGAGATCATCATCACCATGCCCGAGCCGGGTGTCGACGTGGCCTCCAGCCAGCCGACCGTCGAAGTTCGCCAGGCCGAGCCCACCGTGTCGGTCATGCAGGCCGCTCCCATCGTGGCGCTTGAACTGCAGGAAGTCGAGGAAGGCGCCGACACCACGACGCAGGTGACCGACCGCGCGACCGGCGAGACCATTGCCGCGGGCGAAACCGGTGAAGCCGCCGAGCTGAGCGACACCACGGTCAACGTGACGAGCTCCGAGCCGAATGTCGTCATCCAGGACGGCGAAGCACGCGAGCCGGTCATCAACCGTTCCGAGCCCACCGTGACGTTCGAGGCCGCCGAGCCCCAGGTCATGGTCGAGCAGTCGGGCGAAGCCACCGTCGAGATGGTCCAGACCGGTGAGCCCACCGTGACGATCAACGCAGCCTCCGACAGCGAAGCCGAGGGTGACGACACCGCTCAGCCCGCGATGGACGAGAGCGACGAAGCCATGATGGACGACGAGGCCATGATGGAAGACGGCGCGATGGCCGAAGGTGACGAGGCGATGGCCGACACCGAGACGGATGCCGAAACGGCACTTGAGAACGCCGGTGACGAAGTCGAGCAGGAAGCCGAAGAAACGGCTGCCGAAGTCGATGCCGCCACGGACGAGGCTGCTGCCGAAGTCGACGCCGCAACGGATGAAGCCGCTGCCGAAGTCGATCAGGAGATGAACGAAGCCGAGACCGCCATGGCGACGGACGGTGCCGGCCTCAACGGCCCGGCCATCGAGATGGAAGGCTACTCCCCCGCTCCGATGAACATGCTGAGCGCCGAGATGCTGGAAAACGCTCCGATCTACGGTACCAGCGGTGACGAGATCGGCGAAGTCGGCTCCGTCCTGATCGGTGACGACGCCCGCGTCAGCAGCCTGGTGCTGCGCGTCGGTGGTTTCCTCGGCTTGGGCGAGCACGCGGTCGAAGTTCCGATGGACCAGCTGACCATCCTTGCGGATGAGAACGACAGCATCCGCGTCTTCGTCGACGAGACCGAAGATCGCCTGCAGAACATGCCCGAATACCAGGAATAATTCCTGACCTTGTTTCGGACAGGACGGCCGCCCCTCGGGGCGGCCGTTTTTCTTTGCGCGTCCGGTCGCAAAAGCGCGTGCGAGTTTAGGCAGATGCGAACCGCATGAGGGGAAGAGGCCTGCCCTTCAGGTTCCTGCGAAGCTTGATTGCGGCCTACTGCGCATCTTTCGGAGGGCCGAACCGCTCTGTCAGGCGGGCCACGATCTGGTCGCGGGTCTGGCGGTAGAGCTGCAACTTGGTCTCGCGCGCGTCCGCCATGCCGGTCGGATCCAGAAGTGGCCAGTACTCGACATCGAGGTGATAGAACTGCGTCAGGTCCAGCGCCCGGCGCTGACTGGCCGGCGACAGCGCAAGCACCAGATCGAAGGACGACAGGTCGTCGCCCCATTGTTCCATCTCGTCGAAACTGCGGGACCGGTGGCGGTGCAACTCGACCCCGATTTCCGCGCAGACCGCGATGGCGAAGCCGTCGATCTCCATGTCGTTGTTGACACCGACCGACTGGACGTAAGTTCGCGTGCCGTAGAGCTTCTTCATGATCCCCTCGGCCATCGGGGAGCGCACCGCGTTGTGATCGCAGCAGAACAGAACCGACTGCGGCAAGGCCGCCGGGGTCGGCTCATCCACCAAAATGCAGCACGCAGATCAGGGTAAAGAGCCGCCGGGCGGTGTCGATATCGACCTCCGCCTTGCCGTCCAGGCGTTCGCGCAGCACACGCGCGCCTTCGTTGTGGATCCCGCGCCGGGCCATGTCGATGGTCTCGATCTGACTAGGTGCGGCGGTCTTCACGGCGGTGAAGTAGCTTTCGCAGATCTGGAAGTAGTCCTTCACGACCTGCCTGAACGGCCCCAGCGACAAATGGAACGACGCGGCCTCCCCCTGTTCGGGGTCGGTCACGTCGAAGACGAGGCGACGCTCGCGGATCGACAGCGCCAGCGCATAAGGACCGGGCGGCACGTCGCGCCCGTCGCGGGGGGGCAGCGTGAAACTGTTGTCCTCCAGCAGATCGAAGATCGCGACGCGGCGCTCCTGCTCGATCTCCGCCGTGGGCGGCGGAAGGCCCCGGTCGTCGAGCTTGATGTCCGCGATGCGGCTCATTCGTTCAACCGATCGAGACGCGCCAGAACGCTCAGCCCATGCGCCTCGAGGCTTTCGGACGCCGCGAGGCGCGCCGCGGCAGGGCCCACCGCGCGCAAGGCGGCGGGCGTCATCCGGGCGAGCGTCGTGCGCTTGAGGAAATCCATGACCGACAGCCCGCTGGAAAAGCGCGCCGACCGCGCGGTCGGCAGCACATGGTTAGGGCCACCAACGTAATCGCCGATCGCCTCCGGCGTCCAGCCGCCGATGAAGATGGCACCGGCATGGGTGATACGGTCCGACAGCGACTCAGCCTTTGCCACGCAAAGCTCCAGGTGCTCCGGCGCGATCCGGTCCGACAGCGCCACCGCCACGTCAAGGTCGGGCACCGTGATGACCGCACCGAAATCGCGCCAGCTGTCGCCCGCGATGTCCCGCCGGTCCAGCGTTTCGAGGCGCGCATCGACGGCTTTCGCGACCGCCTGACCGAAGGCCGCGTCGGTGGTGATCAGGATCGACTGAGCGCTGCGGTCGTGCTCGGCCTGGGACATCAGGTCCAGCGCGATCCAGTCCGGATCGTTGTCGGCATCGGCGATCACCAGGATCTCGGACGGGCCTGCGATCATGTCGATGCCCACCTTGCCGAAGACGCGCCGCTTGGCGGCCGCGACATAGGCGTTGCCCGGGCCGGTGATCTTGTCGACCGGGGCGATGCTTTCGGTCCCGTAGGCCAGGGCCGCGATGGCCTGGGCGCCACCGATCCGGTAGATCTCGTCCACGCCCGCGATCCGCGCGGCGGCCAGGACCAACGGGTTGAGCACGCCGTCGGGCGTGGGCACGACCATCGCCAGCCGCCCGACCCCCGCCACCTTTGCGGGCACGGCGTTCATCAGGACCGAGGACGGATAGCTCGCCGTCCCCCCCGGCACGTAGAGACCCGCCGAGGACACCGGCGTCCAGCGCCAGCCCAAGGTTGCCCCGGTGTCGTCCTCCCACCGGGCATCGCCCGGCAGTTGCCGTTCGTGATAGGCCCAGATACGGCTCGCGGCCAGTTCGAGCGCCGCACGGTCCTCCGCGTCGATCTGCGCACAGGCCGCGTCGATCTCTTCCACAGCGATCCGCAAGGTGTCGGGGGTGAGGGCAAGCCGGTCGTATTGCTGGGTCAGCGCGATGAGCGCCGCATCGCCCTCGGCCCTGACCCGCGCGATGATCGCGGCTGCGGCGTCGTCCACGTCCGGCGCATCCTCGCGCTTGGCGGCCAGCAGGTCCGCGAAGCGCGCTTCGAAATCCGCGTCATCGTAGTTCAGAAAAACGGGCATCGCGCCCTCCATCGCCTTGCCGCCAGCCAGGGGCGGACGAAAAATGTCGCGCGGCGCAGTCGCTCCGCTGGTTCAGTCCGGGTGCGAGGGACGCCGGCCCGAGACCGCGCCATAGGGCTGCGTCACGTCCTTCAGCCGCACGCCCAGCGTCTCCACCGCGCAGGAGATCAGGCCGTCGCCCGCCAGGGTCAGCACCACCTCGCCGGTCCCGTCGGGGCCGGGCTCGAAGGTGATGTCCAGGAGCGATAGGACGGTGTCGGGATCGCCCTTCTGCACGCCCTGGGACCGCACGCCCGTCACGTCCTCGATCAGCAGCACGGCGCGCACCCGTTCGGGCGTGCCCTGCGGTGCCGTCTCTTCCCAGCGGACCCGGTTGAGGAGGACCGCGAAATGCCGGTCGCTCGCGTTCCACCGGGTGTCGGAGGCCAGGAAGACCGCGTCCTGCGCCAAAGAGGCCAGCACCTGCAGATCCTCCGCGTCCCAAGCCATCAGGCGAAGGGGCTTGTCGACCCCGTCTTCGAACCGCGCGTCCGTCATCGTTCCTGTACCCGTTCGATCCGTGCGCCCACGGCGCTCAACTTGTCTTCCACGTGCTCATACCCGCGATCAAGGTGGTAGACCCGGTTCACCCGCGTTTCCCCCTCGGCGGCGAGGCCTGCAAGTATCAGCGACACACTCGCGCGCAGGTCCGTGGCCATCACCGGCGCGCCTTTCAGACGCGCCACCCCGTGCACCGTCGCCTGGCCGCCCTGAACCTCGATGTTTGCACCCATGCGCACGAGTTCCGGAGCGTGCATGAAGCGGTTCTCGAAGATCCGTTCCTCCAGCTTGCTGGTCCCGTCGGCGAGGCAGAGCATCGCCATCATCTGCGCCTGCAGATCGGTGGGAAATCCCGGAAACGGTTCGGTCACGACATCGACCGCCCGGGGCCGGTCGCCGCGCAGCTTCACCGTCAATCCGCGATCGCTTTCCGAGACGTCGACGCCGGCGGCGTCCAGCTTCTCGACGAAGGAGGTGACGAGATCCAGCGTGCCGCCCAGACAGGTCACCTCTCCGCCGCAGAAGACGGGGGCCAGCATGTAGGTGCCCAACTCGATTCGGTCGGTCACCACGGGATGGGTTGCAGCGCCCAGCGCCTCGACGCCCTGGATCTCGATGGTCGAGGTCCCCTCCCCCTCGATCTGCGCCCCCATCGCGCGCAGGCAACGGACGAGGTCCACGATCTCCGGCTCGCGGGCGGCGTTCTCGATCACGGTGGTGCCCTTCGCCAGCGTGGCGGCCATAGCCACGTTCTCGGTCGCACCGACGGAGGCGAAGCGCAGCGGCACCCGCGCGCCCTTCAGGCCGCCCGGCGCCACAGCGTGCAAATAGCCGTCGCGCAATTCGATCTGCGCGCCCATCAGTTCCAGCGCATCGATATGGATATCCATCGGCCGCGCCCCGATGGCGCAGCCACCGGGCAAAGAGACGATCGCCTCGTGGTGCCGCGCCAGAAGCGGTCCCAGTACCAGGTTCGAGGCGCGCATCTTGCGCACGATCTCGTAGTCGGCGCGGGTCGAGGTCATCGCGTGGCTCGACAGCACCTGCACCTTGCCGCCCTGCATCGAGGTCACCTCGACCCCAAGCGATTCCAGCAAGGCCGTCATCGTCTTGATGTCCGACAGGCGCGGCACGTTGGTCAGCGTCAGCGGCGCGCCCGAGAGCAGGGTCGCGGGCATCAGGGCAAGTGCCGCGTTCTTGGCACCCGCGATCGGAATATCCCCGTTCAACGGCGTGCCGCCCGACACGATGATGGAATCCATGGTGCTGCCCTATTCTTGCTGCCTGCGGATACCCTGCTAGCCCGCCGCGCGCCCTTCGTCCAGCAAGCGTCCCTACCGATCGTCGTCCCGTGGCTTTTCCGCCCGCGCCCGCGCCTGGGCCTTGCGCTTGGCCATGTTGGCCTTCAGCGCCGCCTTCAGGCGGTCCTCCCGTCTTTCGGGGGCTGCGGGACGCTTCGGTTTGTCGGTTCTGTCGCTCACGGACCGGTTCTACCGCGCTTGCGAAAAACCGTCCAGTCGGGGCTTGCACGCCGTCGCAGCTTTCGCTAATTCCCCGCCCACGGATGCTGTGGTAGCTCAGTGGTAGAGCACACCCTTGGTAAGGGTGAGGTCGAGAGTTCAATCCTCTCTCACAGCACCATCCGCCCTCCCCAGCTTGGTTTGTACGTCATCCGCCCCGTGCGGTTCACCTTCGCTTTGACGGTGTCATGATGCGGGTTTGGGCCGGCAGGTGCATCGCCCTAGGGATCGGGCCGAACTTCACTCGAACGACGATCCTCGTCGCGTTTCTCGACCTTCCGGGCGAACGGGATCGAGTTGCGTGCTCGAGCGGCGACCGCCCCCTTGGATCTCCCCGCCCCTGCGCGCATCCGTCCCTTTGTCGGAGGCGGCCGGGGACCTATCTGAAGGCCATGCGCGAACTTCCCGTCGAAACCGTCCAGGATTACCCTCGCCCACCGCGGCTCGAGCAGGTGCCGCAGCGGCTCCTCGTGCGCCTCGGCGGGGCCGTCGTGGCCGACACGACCCGGGGGCTGCGCGTGCTCGAAACCCATCACGCGCCGACCTACTATATTCCGCGCGAGGATGTCGCGGCCCGGCTGACCCCGGTTGCGGGGGGCAGTTTCTGCGAATGGAAAGGCCGCGCGCGCTACTTCGACGTGACCTCGGGCGGCACGTCCGCGCGCCGTGCCGCCTGGAGCTACGACGCCCCCTCGCCCGCGTTCGCGGACATCGCCGGAACCCTTGCCTTCTACGCGGGCCGGATGGAGGCCTGTTTCGTGGGCGACGCGCGCGTCATTCCGCAACCCGGGGACTTCTACGGCGGCTGGGTCACGTCCAACCTGCGCGGACGGATCAAGGGCGCACCGGGGACCGAAGGGTGGTGACGGATCCCGACCGCCCCGGCGTGCGGGTGCCCGCGGGGCGCCTGTCGCGCATGGCCCGGCTGGGGGGGCTCGCCGGCGGCATCGCGGGGCGCGCGGCCTACGGCGGCCTGAAGCAGATCGCAGGTGGCAAGGGGTTGGATCCGCGTGATCTTCTGCTCACCCCGGCCAACGCGCAGCGCATCGCGGGGGAGCTCGCCAAGATGCGCGGGGCCGCGATGAAGGTCGGCCAGCTTCTCTCGATGGATGCGGGCGAGGTCTTGCCGCCCGAGATCGCGACCCTCCTCGACCGGCTGCGCAGCGATGCCGATCCCATGCCGCCCCGCCAGCTGCGGGAGGTGCTGAACGCCGAATGGGGGCGCGACTGGCTGCAACGCTTCCGGCGGTTCGACGTGCGACCGATCGCGGCGGCCTCCATCGGGCAGGTCCACCGCGCCGTCACGAAGGACGGACGGGACCTGGCGCTGAAGGTCCAGTATCCGGGCGTGCGCGCGAGTATCGACAGCGATATCGCCAATATCGCGGGGCTGATCAAATGGTCGGGCGCCGCACCGAAGGGGATGGACCTGGCGCCCTTGATGGCAGACGCCCGCGCGCAACTGCACGAGGAGGCCGATTACGCGCGCGAAGGGCGGAACCTCGATGCCTTCGCCGCCATGCTGGGCGACGATCCGGCGTTCCGCGTGCCCGCGCGTCACCCGGATCTGTGTACCCCGAATGTCCTTGCAATGGACTTCGCCCCCGGCACGCCTGTCGAACGGCGCACCACAGCGCCGCAGGACCTGCGCGATGAGACCGCCCGTAGGCTCGTCGATCTGACGCTGCGCGAACTCTTCGTGCTGGGCCGGATGCAGACCGACCCGAACTTCGCGAATTACCTCGTGGAGGACGGCGGGCGGATCGTGCTGCTCGATTTCGGCGCGGTCCGGGATATTCCGCCAGAGGTCCAGACCGCCTTCCGCCGCTTGATGCACGCCGGGCTGTCCCGCGACCGCACCGCCGCCGAAGCCGCGCTGGAGGAGACGGGCCTCATCGGTCCCGGTCTCTCCACGCGTCAGCGCGAGACCGTGCTGTCGATGTTCGACCTTGCCATGACGCCCCTCCGCACCCCCGGCGCCTTCGATTTCGGCGCCTCCGATCTGCCACGGCGCCTGCGCGACATGGGGCTCGAGATGGGGGACGAGCGCACCGCCACCCACGTCCCGCCGGTGACGGCGCTTCTCATCCAGCGCAAGGTGGCCGGGATGTACCTTCTGGCCGCGCGTCTGAGGGCACGGGTCGACCTTGCGACGGTGGTGGAGAGATACGCCCGTGAGAGCCTCGGGTGATCTGCCCCAACCACGCGCCAGATCGCAGATACCGTCCCGGCGGTATATGGTCCCGCCTAGCTGGACAGCAGACGACGGATCTTGCCGATCGCCCGGTCGGTCCCCTCCTGATAACCGATCGGTTCGAAGAGCCGGCCCTCGGCATCGAAGAGGAGGACCATCGCCGAGTGATCCATCGTGTATCCTCCCCCGTCGAGCGGCACCTTGCGCGCATAGACGCGGAACGCCTCGATTGCCTCGCCGATCTCATCCGGTGCGCCGGTCACGCCCGTGACACCCGGCACCCAGGAGACATAGTCGTCCAGCAGCTCCGACGTGTCGCGCTCTGGATCGACTGTGACGAAGAAGGTGCGCAAGGGCGGTGTCCCGTCCCGTGAAAGCGCATCCTGCCAGCCGGCAATGTCGCCGAGCGTGGTGGGGCACACCTCCGGGCAGTGGGTGAAGCCGAAGAACACGGCGGAGGGTGCGCCCTTCAGCGTCTCCTGCGTGAACCGGCCACCGTCCGTCGTGACGAGGTCGTAGCCCCCCTGCCCGAACGTGTCCGCCACCGACGGGTTGAGCCGTGGTTCGAGCACGTAAATCCAGCCCAGCAAGAGGAGCGCCATGACGGCGACTCCTCCCCAAGCTGCAAGTGCGATCTTGCGGATCGGTGTCATCAGTGCCCTCCGTGACCGGAATGATCCATGGCGCCGTCGTCGATCCCCGTGACCGGGACCGTCAGGCTGACGTCGCCCGACGTCTCGAACGTCAGCGTGACCTCGACGCTGTCGCCTTCGACGAGCGGTCCGGCAAGATCCATGAACATGACGTGAAAGCCGCCCGGCGCCAGCGTGACGGTCTCACCGGCCGGAATCGGAAGCCCGCCGTCGAGTTCGCGCATGCGCATCACGTCGCCGTCCATCGCCATCTCGTGGACCTCCATCCGACCCGCCGCAGGGGAGCTGACGGCGATCAGCACGTCGTCCGCAGCACCGGTGTTGGTGATCGTCATGAAGCTGCCGGCCACGGGCTGGTTCGGCAATGTCGCGCGCGCGAAAGGTGTCGCGATTTCCAGATCGCCAAGTGTCGTGACCTCCGCGGCGGCTTCACCATGGGATCCGTGACCGTGACCATGCGCGTGATCCTGAGCGGCATTGCCCGCCACCAGGTCGAGCTTGGGCGCGGGGTTCGGGACATCGTTGGATCCGCTGGTATCGGTCCAATCCGCGGTGCCGTTGGCGCAGGTCTGGACGGCGGGGAAGAACATGGCCTCTCCCGCTGTCATGTCCGGTCCGACCGAGCCGCGCAGGGTGAACTCGTCGTAATGATCGTCGGCCAGATCGCCATTCGACCAGATCACGGCACGGACACATTCGGTCATTTCCCTGCCGTGGTTGTCGAAGGGTTCCGCGTAGGGACCGGTTTCGGTGGTCAGGTCCCATCCGGCCTTCGGCATGGGTTTCACGGCGTAGAAGCCGTCGGGGATCTCGATCCGGACGGTGTTGGTGGCTTCACCATCGCAGCCGTGCGGCACGCGCAGGGTGATCTTCGTGCTGGCACCGACGACGGCGGTGTCCTGCTCGAGCGTTGCATGGGCGCTGGCGGCTCCGGTCAGCGCGAGAACGGCCGCCAGAGCGGTCAGGTTGGTCTTGATAAGCATGTCTGTCTCCGTGAGGAATCTCAGGACGTCCCGGGATTCGGGCGCCTGCAGGGGCCGGTCCGGTCGTCCGGACAGGCGTCGACTTTGGAAGATCAGACGGTGACTGGTGGTGCGCGCGGCGGCGCGTCGAACTGGAGCTGCCGCGGGCCGATGATCAGATCGTCCCGGAAGTTTGGCGGAATCCGGTAGGCAAGCTGGCGTTCGACCAGCGGGGCCGACGGGGCCGGCGGTTCCGGCAGCTTGTGACAGAACGGACAATCGGTTCCGTTCGATTGACCGCCCCCGCAGAAATCCTCGAAGCCGACCCCGAGCGCGCGCGCCAGGTTCTGCTGCTGAATCGTTTCGCGATCGGGCGCCATGCCGGACGCCGACACCACGCTGAGCGCCACGAGACAGGCGGCGGCGAGGGACATGATCAGGAAACGGGCCAAAGGCGCAAGCATGCCGTTCCATAATTGAACTTAGGATCACGCGGAATGGTCGATCCGAGGAAAACCGTTCGAGGCGGATCAATCCCACCCGTGCTGTTTCTGCGTTCGGCTGCGGCCTTGATTGGAAGTGCACCGTGATCGCGCGCGGAACCGAAACGGCTGTCACGGCATTTTGGTTTGCATGCAGGAACCGACAAGACCTTCATCACGATCCAGGCTTGCCGGCGTCCTGTCGCGATTGCCGAAAAGCTCGAGCCTTCACGCACCCAACCATTGGCACAGGCCCCTTGGTACTGGTTCGGTGCAGGGCAGCTATCGTCGGGACCACCCGGGCGCACTTTGACTTCGCGGAAAGACGATTCGACATGAACGACGCGCCCTTTTTCGGCCTCTACCCTTATCACGTGGGACTGACCGCGATCGGGGCGGCCGTGATCCTGGCCTATTGGCTGCCCCGCTTCGTCAGCCGCCACGAACCGGCTGCTTCGGGCCTGCTGATCCTGCTGGGGATGGCCATTTTCGCAATCGTGCCGGGTCTGCCGGCGATACCGGACCCGCGTGAAAACCCCTACATGTGGGAGGTCGTCGCCGAACTGACGGTCATCATCGCCCTCTTCGCGACCGGGTTGCGGATCGACAACCTGTCGCGCATGGCGCGCTGGGGGCCGACGATCCGCCTTCTTGCTGTCGCCATGCCGCTCACGATCATCGTCGTCGCCCTCTTGGGGTACACGCTGGCGGGGATGACCGCCGCGGGGGCGATCCTGCTTGGCGCGGTCATGTCACCGACCGATCCCGTTCTGGCAGGCGACGTGCAGGTGGGCCCGCCGCTCGAAGGCGGGGAACACCCGGTCCGCTTCGCGCTCACCACCGAGGCGGCCCTGAACGACGGGCTTGCCTTTCCCTTCGTCTACCTCGGCCTGCTTGTCGCGGTGGAGGGGCTGTCGCCGGGCAGTTGGGCGCTCGAGTGGCTGGCCCGCGACGTCGCCTGGCGCATCGCCGTCGGTGCCGCGATGGGGGCCGCGGGCGGCTGGATCATGGGACAGGTGCTGTTCTACGTGCCGCGCAAGGCCGTGTTGGCCGACACCGCCTCGGGCGTGGTGGCCGTGGCGGGGGTCTTGTTGTGCTACGGGTCGACGGAACTGGTCGAGGGCTACGGTTTCATCGCCGTGGCTGTCGCCGGGATCACGCTGCGCCGTGTCGAAGCGGACCACGACTTCCACCGCCAGCTTCACGATTTCACCGAATCGATCGAGCACGCGCTGACCGCAGGCCTCCTCTTCGCGCTGGGCGCGGTCATGCCGCAACTGCTGGAGGGGCTCACGCTCGCCAATGCCGCGATCGCACTGGTGCTCATCCTCGTCCTGCGGCCCTTGGTGGGGTGGCTGTCCCTGGCCAGGTCCGACCTGGGAAGGCAGGACCGCTGGGTGGTCGCCTTCTACGGCGTGCGCGGCGTAGGCTCGATCTACTATCTGGCCTACGCCGTGGGCCACGTCGACTTCTGGGATGTCGAGGCGCTTTGGGCGCTGGTGGGGTTCACGATCCTGCTGTCGACGATCGGACACGGGTTCACCGCCGGTATCGCGATGACCGGCCGAAAGGACCGGGCGGAATGACGGCAAGGCGGGGAACAGGGATCCCGATGCGCCGGATGGATTTCGCATGGAGCATGGAAACGGGTTCGAAGCTCTGCCTTCCGCAATCCGTGTGACAAGAGGCACGGTGGTCCCGTGATCGAACGAAGGGCCACCGCTAAAGGATCGCGGCGTCTGAAAGCCCGGCGTTTGCGGCTCCGGTCGCGCTCCCTTTCGCTGTAACTGCACTCTGGACCCGAAGCGCGGCGCGCGCTACGCCTGCATCATGGACATTCGCACCCTCACCCCCGCCTATTCCGTCTCCCCCCAGATCGACCCTGCCGACGCGGCGGAGATCAAGGCGCAGGGGTTCGAGACCGTGATCTGCAACCGCCCCGACGCCGAAGTGCCGCCCGCCGTCCGGTCCGACGCCATGCGCGCGGCGGTCGAGGCGGAAGGGCTGACCTTCGTCGACAACCCGGTCACGCACCAGGGTCTGAACATGGACATGGTCGACGCGCAAAGCGCCGCGGCGCAGAACGGCAAGACGTTGGCCTACTGCGCTTCCGGCACACGATCGACCATCGTCTGGGCGATGGGCCAGGCTGGACGGATGCCGGTGGACGAGATCATCGAGACCGCGGCCAAGGCGGGCTACGATCTGTCCGGTATGCGGCCGCAACTGGAAACCCTGTCCTGACCAAGCCTGCGGCGCGGGCGTGACCCGGGCCTCGGGTCATGTGACCGATGGAGGATGATCCGTCTCACGCCTCTTGCGCGAACGCCTGAGGTACGAACTCTTCTTCCGCGAGGGAAGGCGCTTCGGCCTCGCTCTGCAACTCTTGTTCCACCGTCGTGATCCGATGGGCGCCGGGTCGCGGATAGGCGTCCATGTCCCGCTCTAGGTGTTCTTCTTCCAGATCCACCCGCACCGCGATGCGCCCGTCGAGCTGACCCAGGCGCCCGCGTGCGACCACGAATCCGTCGGAGGCCGTCAGAGCGATCCCGTCGAGACCTTTCACCGTCAGCGGGACACTGTCCCCCACCTCCAGGCCGGTCAATTGCGCAAGACTCATCCTTACCTGCCCCAGCACCGCGTCCAGGGCGAGCGGTGCACCCATGACGCAGTCCGACAGGCACGTCGCCCAGTTGTCCGTGTCGTCCTGAGGCGTGTCGCGGACCGTGGCATCCTTGCGCGGCAGGGCGACGATCAGCTCCGGCCGGCGGCTTTCCGTCCCGTCCGAGATCTCGATCCGCAGGATGCGGTAGGTACAATCCTGCAATGCGAACTCCACCGCACGGACCGTCTCGTAGCGTGCGCCGACCGTGCAGGCCGCCGACCATCCTTCCATCTCCGAACCGTCGCAGGTCTGCGCGAGGTCCTCCAGGATCTGCGTGAACCAGGGCCGGATCAGCAGGGCATCCGTGTTGGTCACCGCCCGCGCCGGCTGCGGCGCGGCCCCGATGCGGCCGGTCGTCAGCGCCTCCAGCGCCGCGGCGACCAGGTCGGCATTGCAGGCCATCATGCCGGTCCCGCCGTCGGCCCGCGCGATGGACAGGATCAGAAGCGCGTCATCGAGCCCGTCCACGAGCGCGTCGAGATCGCCGTCCTCCTCGGCGATGGCGCCGACTCGCACGCTCAGGCCCAGCGCCTGCTGGGCCGCGCGCGCGACGGAAATGCCGACCGCACGGGGCGCGCTCAACGGTGGGTCCTGCGGGTCCTTTGCGGGACGCCGCACCAAGCGGTCGATAACCTGGGGTGTCATCTGCTGTCCTGATTTCGGCCTGTGATGCGCGGACAGTCGCGCAAATACGTTAGCGCGCGGTGAAGACGCGAGATGTCGTGCCCGCGAGAGGTGACCTTTGCGGCAGTTTCACGCGGAACGTCGCCCCCGGTCCGGCATCGACATAGTCGATCTGTCCGCCCATGCGGGTCATCAACTCGCGGCAGATCGCGAGTCCCAGCCCGGCCCCCCCGGCCCGCGCGGAATCGGTCAGGCGCGAGAACTTCTCGAAGATGACCGCCGCGTCCTGCCGCGCGATGCCGGAGCCGTTGTCCGTGAAATCGACCTGGACCCAATCGCCGGAGCGGGTGACCCGGATCGTCAGCCGGGGACGCGTGGCATCGCAATACTTCGCGGCATTCGACACGAGGTTGATGAACACCTGCGCCAGGCGGTCGAGGTCCGTCGAGACGGCAATCGCCTCCTCCTCGGGCACACGGTCGAGGTCGAGGGCCTGCGCCCCCGCGCCCGCCGCCGCGATCGCCCGGTCGAGCACGGCACCCAGCTGCCCGTCCTGGACCTGCAGGCTGACCTGTCCCGCCTCCAGCACCGACAGATCGAGCAGATCGTCCAGCAGGCGCGTGAGCCGCAGCGCCTCGGCGTTGATGATGCCGGCCATGCGCGCGGTCTCCTCCGGGTTCAGCCCGTGCTGCGTCAGGATCCCCGAGAACGCCCGGATCGAGGTCATCGGCGTGCGCAACTCGTGGCTGACCTGGCTGAGGAAGGCATCCTTCTGGGCGGACAGGGCAACCAGTTTTTCGTTCGCCTCGCGCAGGGCGAGTGCCGTGCGTTCCTGTTCGGCGCTCTTCGCCTCCAGCCGGCCCGAGTATTCGAGGATTTGCGCCGTCTCGTCGGCCAGCGCAAACAAATCGTCCACCGTGACGCTGGTGCCCTGTGCCAGCTGCGCGATCATCGCATGGGCCGTCGCCGCCCCGACGGAGCCCGCGAGCGTGCGTTCCAGCCCTTCGAGGAAGGCGGGGGTGACGTCCGGCAGAAGATCGGTCTTGCCCTGCGCCCGGGCCGCGCGCTGGAACATGGCCTGCGACTGCTGCGCCCCGATGATGCGCTGCGACAGGATCAACAGATCCTCGGCCGTGGCGACCGAGCGCTTCCATGCCTGACCGGAGGTCGCCCCTTCGAAGACGTTGACGAACTGCGCCCCCTGCAAGCGTTCCAGCGGGGCGGGAAAGCTCAGCACCGAGCCTGCGATGAACGCGCCGGTATTGACCAGCAGCGACCACAGCAGCCCGTGCAGCAGCGGATCGATCCCCTCGATACCCAGCAAGGCCTGCGGTCTGAGCGCCCCGATGCCCCATGGGCCTTCGGCCAAAATCCGGGCGGACAGGATGGCCCCCTCGCCGAAACTGGGCAGGAACAGCGTCCAGACCCAAAGCGCCCCGCCCAGGGTCAGCCCCAGGATCGCGCCGGTCCGGGTCGCCCCGCGCCAGAAGATCCCGCCGAGCAGCACCGGCAGCACCTGCACCACGCCGGAGAACGACACCAACCCGATCGCCGCAAGCGCGGCCCCACCCCCGGAAAGGCTGTAGTAGAGCCACCCCAGCGCCAGCGTCCCGACGATGGCCAGACGCCGCGTCAGGACCGCGACCCAGCGCACGTCGCCCGACATAGTCGCCCGCTCGGGCCCGCGGCTGCGCATCCAGACCGGCAGGACCACGTGGTTCGAGACCATCGTGGCCAGTGCGATGGTCGCCACGATCACCATCGACGTGGCAGAGGAAAACCCCCCGAGGAACGCCAGCACCGCCAGCCCCTGCCGGTCCTGCGCGAGCGGCAGCGTAAGGACGAAGAGATCGGGGTTGGCGCCCTCCGGCATCAGCCGCAACCCGACCACCGCGATGGGCAGGACGAACAGGCTCATCAGCAGCATGTAGAGCGGAAAGGCCCAGGATGCGGTCTTCAGATGCGCCTCGTCCGCGTTCTCGACCACCAGCACCTGGAACATGCGCGGCAGGCACAGGAAGGCCGCGGCGGAGAGGAAGATCAGCCCCACCCAGCGCCCCCCCGGCTGGGACCAGGTCCCGATGCGGGAGGCGTCGATCTCTTGCAGGATGGCGGTCGGGCCGTCGGAAAGCCCCCAGACCACGAAGAGGCCCACGGCCAGCAGCGCCACCAGTTTCACGACCGCCTCGACCGCGATGGCGATGACGATCCCGTTGTGGCGCTCGCCCGCGTCGACGTGTCGGGTGCCGAAGAGAATCGTGAAGACGGCCAATCCCACCGCCACGAAGATCGCCGCGATCCGCAGGTCCTGCGGCCCCCAGTCGGAGCCGCCGACGCGGGCGAAGACCTCGACGCTCAGCACCACCGACTGCAACTGCAGGGCGATATAGGGTGTGGCCGCCACCACGGCCATCACGGTGACGATCATGCCCAGCGTCGTCGACTTGCCGAACCGGGAGGAAATCAGGTCCGCGATCGAGGTGATCCCCTGCGTCCTGCCGATCCGCACCAGCTTGCGCAGGATGGTCCACCAGCCAACCATCACCAGCGTCGGGCCAAGGTAGATCGTCACGTACTCAAGCCCCGACCGGGCCGCGTAGCCCACGGCCCCGTAGAACGTCCAGGCCGTGCAGTAGATCGACAGCGACAGCGTATAGACCAGCGGCAGCCGCAGCCAGCGGTCCCGCCCGCGCCGCGCCTGTCGCTCGGCCAGGAAGGCGATGCTGAACAGGAACGCGACATAGACCAGCGCCGCCAGGATCAGCGCGTTGAACGACATCAGGCGGGCGGGTCCGTGGGCGTGGCCTCTGCCGGATCGGAAAGCTCGATCCGCCGCGACAGCAGGACCGTCCCCACGATCAACACGGCCCAGCCGGCGAAGAGGAAGACCGCCGAACGCGCGGTGCCGCCCATCCCGGGCAGATCCCCGCGCCAGAGCAGCGGAAAGAGCCAGACAAGGGCGGCCAGCACCGGCATGAGCCGCGCCACGTCCCGCAGGCGGCGGGCGCGGTAGCGGTTGCGGGCCAGAAACAGCGGTGCCGCGGCGCCCGGACCGCGCGGCCGGGGTCCATCGTTCGGATCACGCAGGCCGAGATGGTCGAAAGAGGGCCTCTCCCCCCGCGCGGCTGCCCCGTCGTTTTCGACCGCGCGGGCCGGATCGAGTCCTGAGGGGCGATCTGCAGGCGTCATGAGCCGATCAGCGCGTGCACCTGGGCCAGGACCTCCTCGTTGGCGAAGGGCTTCGTCATGAAGTGATCGACGCCCAGATCCTCGGCCATCTGCCGGTCCTTGGCCTGGCCGCGCGCGGTCAGCATCATCACCGGCAGATCGCGCGTGGCACTGTCGGCGCGCAGGTCGCGCAGGATGTCGAAGCCCGACCGACCGGGCAGCATCGCATCGAGGATGATCATGTCCGGTGCCCCGGCCGTGATCCGGCCCAGCGCGGTCTCACCGTCCTCGTGGATGTGCACGGTGAACCCGTCGCGCGACAGAATGAAGCTGAGCGCCTCGACGATATTGGGCTCGTCCTCGATCAGCAGGATGCGCTTGGCCACCGGCGTCCCTTTCCAGGCGATGTCACGATTGGATCGCCGCCCCCCTCCCGGATGCGGTGTAGGCAATTTATTGCCCAGGCGGGGGCATCTGTCAAAGGTCCTGGCGTCGCGGCGGCGTCACGGTCGAGGGTTCGCGGCGCGCGGCACAGGTGCTGCGCTGGCAGATGCGGCAGTCCAGCCCGGCAGGGATAGCAAGCGGTCCCGCGTCGCCGGGCACTGCTCGCAGGAGCATCGTGGCCTGGATCAGGGGCGCCAGATGCGCGCCGCCCGGATGCGGGGCAGCCTCGGCCAGCGCGTGCACGGCGAAGTGGCGCGCGGTCTCCCCCGGCAACACCACCGTCCCCGTGGCAGCCCGCCCCGGCTGGCCCAGGGCGCCGAAGATCGGCCACATCGAACAACCGCGCCCCTGCGACGGGTTGAACCCCTCGACAGGCTTCGCAAGCGTCACCGCCCCCGCCCCGTCGATCACCATCAACCCGTGATCCGGCGTCCCGGGACGGGACGGCAGGCTGGCCAGGCGGCGCATGATGCGCGCAAGCGGTGCCCCCAGTTCCGCCGACAGCCGCAACGGATCGTAGTCCAGCCGGTCGGCGGTGCGCCGGAACGTGTCCAGCGGCAATGCCGCGGCGTCTTTCGCGTATTGCGCATCGTGGCGGGCGAGCAGCGGATCCTCCGCCTGGTCCACGGGAGCGCCGCTTCGCCTCGATCCCCCGGTTTCCAGATGTGCGCGATGGAAACCGGTGCGCGCCAACGCCGCGCTGCGGGCTTCGAGCGGCGTCATCAGCCCCCGGTCGGCATCATGCGGCACGTCGAGATAGGCGATCAGCGCGCGGCTCGTCTCGGCCAGGCGCCGGGCGTCGTCGTGGATGTTGCGGTGAAAGCGCGCCTGCCAATCCGCGTCGAGGCTGTCGTCGCTGGTCAGGATCCCGGCCGCACTCTGGATCGCCGTCACCGAGGAGATCACGCCGTGCAAAGCCCGCGCCAATTCCGGGTCGTAGGTGATCCGGTCGCTGAGCATCCGCAGGCGCGTGTCCAGCGCCTCGATCCGCGCGGCCTGTTCCGCCACCAGCCGTGCGAAGCCCGGATAACGGCTGACGAAGGCCTCGGTCCGCGCGGTCTCCGTCGCGATCTCTGACAGGCGCGCGGCGGCGGTACGGACTCGTTCCACCAGCGCCTCGTCCTCGCGCGCGGACAAGAGCTGCACATCGAGTTGCATCGCCAGCGCCAGCTTGCGGACCAGCGATCCGCCCGCCGCACGTTTGCCGTGTTCGATCAGGTTGAGGTAACTCGGCGAGACCCCCACCGCCTCGGCGAGGTCCCGTTGCGACAGCCCGACGTCCATGCGACGCGCCCTGATCCGCTCTCCGATCCGGTCCATTCCCCTCCCCCCTGGCAAAGCGATTTACAACCACCGCACGACGCCTGTCGATTTATTGACCAAACGTCAATCGCGGCGCAACCCCCGTGTTGTCGCATGCAAGACCGCCCGCCATGCTTCGTCCAGCACGTCACGTGCCGCTGCCGGGCTGGAGGGCCCGCCGCAGCCGACATAATGGGAGGAAACCATGACAAAGACGACGTATTCGCGCCGTCGGGTGCTCAAGACCAGTGCCGTGGCGGGCACGGGCCTGATGCTGCCGACCTATCTGCGCGCCCAGGAATCGGGCTTCACCAACGCCCCCCAGGGCGACACCGTGACCATCGGCTTCAACGTGCCGCAGACCGGACCCTACGCCGAGGAAGGTCTCGACGAGCTGCGCGCGCAGGAACTCGCGGTCGAGCACCTGAACGGCGGCGGTGACGGCGGCATGCTGAACACCTTCAGCCAGAAGAACCTCGACGGCACGGGGATCATGGGCAAGCGGGTGGAGTTCGTGACCGGCGACACCCAGACAAAGTCCGACGTCGCCCGCGCCTCGGCGCAGTCGATGATCCAGAAGGACGGCTGCATCATGATCAACGGCGGGTCGTCCTCGGGCGTCGCCGTGGCCGTGCAGGGCCTGTGCCAGGAGGCCGGCGTCATCTTCATGGCGGGTCTCACCCACTCCAACGACACGACCGGCAAGGACCGCAAGGCCAACGGCTTCCGTCACTTCTTCAACGGCTACATGTCCGGCGCGGCGCTGGCCCCCGTGCTGCAGAACGCCTACGGCTCCGACCGGCGCGCCTATCACCTGACGGCCGACTACACCTGGGGCTGGACGCAGCAGGAATCCATCGCCGCCGCGACCGAGGCACTGGGCTGGGAGACCGTGCAGGACGTGCGCACGCCCGTCGGTGCGGGCGACTTCAGCTCCTACATCGCGCCGGTCCTGAACTCGGGCGCCGACGTCCTGGTCCTGAACCACTACGGCGGGGACATGGTGAACTCGCTGACGCAGGCGGTTCAGTTCGGCCTCAAGGACAAGCAGGTCAACGGCAAGAACTTCGAGATCATCGTGCCGCTCTATTCCGAGCTGATGGCCAAGGGTGCAGGCTCCAACATCGAGGGCGTCTTCGGCTCGATGAACTGGAACTGGCAATTGCAGGACGAGGGCACGCAGGCCTTCGTGCGGTCCTTCGGCGAGAAATACGGCTTCCCGCCGTCCAACGCCGCGCACACCTGCTACGTGCAGACGCTGCTCTACGCGGATGCCGTGACCCGCGCGGGGTCGTTCAACCCCTGCGCCGTGGTCGAGGCGCTGGAGGACTTCGAGTTCGACGGCATGGGCAACGGCCCGACGCTCTACCGCGGGGCGGACCACCAGTGCTTCAAGGACGTGCTGGTCATGCGCGGCGTCGCGGGTTCCGGCAACGCCAACATGGTCGGATACGACACGCTCGAACTGGTCGAGCAGACCCCGCGCGCGCAGGTCGAGTACGAGCCCGATCACCCGATGTTCGCCGGCGGCAGCCTGGGCGAGTGCAACCCGGGCGCCTGAGCGCGCCCTACAAGGGCGGCCCCCGCGCGGGGCCGCCTTCCGCACGCAGCTTCCCTGCCCCACGACTTGATGCCGGACCCCTGACAGGAGCGGACCGATGGATGCGATCATCCTCCAAATTCTCAATGGCCTCGACAAGGGATCGGCTTATGCCCTGATCGCGCTAGGGCTGACACTGATCTTCGGCACGCTGGGCGTCGTGAACTTCGCCCATGGCGCGCTGTTCATGATCGGCGCCTTCTGCGCCGTCACCATGCAACGGCTGCTGACGCTCAGCCACGTCGTCGTGGACGAGAGCCAGACCGATTTCCTTGGCAACCCGCTGGCGGTCAACGTCCCTTACGTGAACTCCATCTTCGGAGAGGAACTGGGCCAGGCCCTCATCAACTGGTCGGTGCCGCTGTCGGTCCTGCTGGTCATCCCGGTGATGCTGCTGGTCGGCTGGGCCATCGAGCGCGGGTTGATCAAGCATTTCTACAAGCGCCCCCACGCGGACCAGATCCTCGTGACCTTCGGCCTGGCCATCGTGCTGCAGGAGATCATCCGCGCCATGTACGGTGCCAACCCGATTCAGTCGCCCGCCCCGCCCCTCTTCTCGGGCTCGGTCGATCTGGGCACCTACCTGGGCTTTCAGGCCAACGCGATCGTCTACCCGATCTGGCGGCTGGTCTACTTCTTCTTCTCGGCGATCATCATCGCCGCCGTCTTCGCCTTCCTGCAGTTCACCACCTTCGGGATGGTCGTGCGCGCGGGCATGGCCGACCGCGAGACGGTGGGCATGCTGGGCATCGACATCGACAAGCGCTTCACCTTCATGTTCGGCCTCGCGGCCGTCGTCGCCGGCATGGCGGGGGCGATGTACGCGCCGATCCTCAGCCCCAACTACCACATGGGCATGGACTTCCTGGTGCTGTCCTTCGTCGTGGTCGTGGTGGGCGGCATGGGCAGCCTGCCCGGCGCCGTCGCCGCGGGTTTCCTGCTGGGCATCCTGCAGGGGTTCGCCTCGATGAACGAGGTCAAGGCCGTCCTGCCGGGGATCGACCAGATCGTCATCTACCTCGTCGCCATCATCATTCTGCTGACACGTCCCCGTGGCCTGATGGGCCGCCGCGGCGTGATGGAGGACTAATCCCATGCTGGGACTGACATCCAGAGACTTCACGCTCTTCGCGATCGTCTGCGCGCTGACGCTGCTCGCACCGATCATCCTGAACCCCTTCCCCACCGGCAGCGCGCTCGGGGCCAGCTTCAACGCGGGCTACCCCGCGCTGATGCAGCGGTTCGCGATCTTCGGCATCCTGGTGGTGGGCTTCAATATCCTCTTCGGCCTGACGGGCTACCTGTCCTTCGGTCACGCGGCCTTCCTCGGCGTGGGCTCCTATGCCGCGGTCTGGATGTTCAAGCTGCTGAGCTACAACATCGTCCCCGCCATCGTGCTCAGCATCATCGTTGCAGGCCTCTTCTCGGTCGTGATCGGATACGTCTCGCTGCGGCGCTCGGGCATCTACTTCTCGATCCTGACACTGGCCTTCGCGCAGATGTGCTACGCGCTGGCCTATTCGGTGTTCACGCCGCTCACAAACGGAGAGACGGGCCTGCAGGTCTATACCTCCGACCCGCAGGTCCTGATGTCGCCGGGCGATCCGGTGGTGCCGCACCTCTTCGGGCTGCAGATGAACACCGCCGAGGTGGTGCGCGTGGGTCCCTGGACCTGGACCTTCGAGGTCGGCTACTACCTTTGCGCAATCATGCTGATCGCGGCGTTCTACCTGTCGATCCGCATCTTCCGCTCGCCGTTCGGGATGATGCTGCGGGCGATCAAGTCGAACCAGACCCGGATGAACTACACCGGCCTGAACTCGCGCCCCTACACGCTCGCGGCCTTCATCATCTCTGGCATGTATGCGGGCCTCGCCGGTGGCCTTCTGGCCGCGATGGACCCGCTGACGGGGGCCGAGCGGATGTACTGGACCGCGTCGGGCGAAATCGTCGTCATGGCGATCCTGGGCGGCGTCGGCACTCTGATCGGGCCGGTCGTCGGATCGGGGATCATCAAGTACCTCGAGAACATCGTCTCGAAGATCAACGAGAACATCCTCCACCAGTGGTTCGCCGCCCTTCCCGACGGGCTGGAGAACGTCCTGATCGGCGTCGTGCATCCCTTCGTCGGCGAAGGCTGGCACCTGACGCTGGGCCTGTTGTTCATGGTCGTCGTCATCTTCCTGCCCGGCGGGCTGGTCGAGGGCGGCCAGCGGGTCGGCGCGATGTTCAGCCGCAAGTCCCGCAACGCGAGCGGTGTCGAAGCCGACGCTGCCGCACAGAACCCCAACACACCGGCGGAGTAAGCGCATGGGCATTCTCGAAGTCAAAGGCGTCAACAAGCGCTTCGGCGGTCTGCAGGCGCTGGGGGACGTGAACCTCAGCGTGAAGGAAAACACCGTCCACGCCATCATCGGACCGAACGGGGCCGGCAAGTCCACGCTGCTCAACTGCCTGGTGGGCAAGCTGATCCCGGATTCCGGTTCCGTCATGTTCGACGGGCAGTCGGTGCTGGGCCGCAAGCCGCACGAGATCAACCAGATGGGCATCAGCCGCGTGTTCCAGACGCCCGAGATCTTCGCCGATCTCACCGTGCTGGAGAACGTGATGATCCCCTGTTTCGCCAAGCGCGACGGGGCTTTCCGGATGCACGCGATCGAAAGCACCCGGCACGAGGGCGATATCATAGCACAGGCGAAGGCGATCCTGTCGGACGTGTCGATGCTGGAGAAGAGCGAGATGATCGCCTCGTCGCTGTCGCGCGGCGACAAGCGGCGGCTGGAAATGGCGATGTGCCTGGTGCAGGAGCCGCGGCTTCTGCTGCTGGACGAACCCACCGCCGGAATGGCGCGGGCGGATACCAACAACACGATCGAGCTTCTCAAGGAAATCAAGGCCAAGCGCGACATCACCATGTGTATCATCGAGCACGACATGCACGTGGTCTTCAGCCTGGCCGAGCGGATCACCGTCCTGGCCCAGGGCACGCCGCTGGTCGAGGAGACGCCCGAGAACATCAAGGGTCACCCCAAGGTCCGCGAAGCCTACCTGGGCGAGGCGCAGGTCTGAGCAGACTGTCACTGGCACCATTCCCCGATCGGTCTTCGCGCGAAGATCCGTCGAACACGCAGGATGATTTGATGAACGTACCCTTCGACAAGAACGTGAACAACGCCGCCACCCACCCGAAATTTCTCAGCGTCTGGGAGATCGAGGCCTATTACGGCGAAAGCTACATCGTCCAGAACGTCAGCTTCGACATCCACGAAGGCGAGATCCTGGCCTTGCTGGGCCGCAACGGCGCGGGCAAGACCTCGACCTTGCGGACCATCGCCCGGCTCGGCACGCCGGAGCTGCGCCGTGGCGAGATCTGGCTCGACCACCAGCCGCTGCACAAGATGAAGAGCCACGAGGCCGCGGCCAACGGCATCGCCCTCGTGCCGGAGGATCGCTGCATCATCTCGGGCCTGACAGTCGAAGAGAACCTGCAGCTGGCGCAGATCGCGCCGCCCGTCGGCTGGTCGCTGGAGCGGATCTACGACCTCTTTCCGCGCCTGAAGGAACGGCGCAAGCAGGAGGGTGTCACGCTTTCGGGCGGCGAGCAGCAGATGCTGGCCATCGCCCGCGCGCTGGCCCGTGACATCAAGGTGCTGCTGCTCGACGAACCCTACGAGGGACTCGCCCCCGTCATCGTGCAAGAAATCGCCAAGACGCTGAACATCATCCGCGACCAGGGGATCACGACGATCATCGTCGAGCAAAACGCGGTGGCCGCGCTGAAGCTGGCGGACCGCGCGGTGATCCTCGACACCGGCACGGTGGTCTTCGACGGCTCCGCCAGGGAAGTGCTCGAGGACGAAAAGCTGCGCGCCCAGTACCTCGCGATCTGACGCGCGGGGATAAGGGGGTCGGCCGAGCGCTTGGGCAGGAGTGCCCGGCAAGACAGGCGGCATGAGCACTTGTCGCTGGGTGCGCGCGTCATCGTCTCCTTCCGAACCTGGCCGACCTGCACCGGGGTCCGTGAGCGACCAAGGGGATGTTCCAGGCCCTCGCGCACCCGGATGCAACAGCTTGGCCCCAAAGGTAGGTCGGGGATCGCTGCGGCACTTTCGCCCGGTCGCCCCTTGTTCTATACGGTCCGCGAAAGAGACGCTGCGTCACTCGGCGTCGCGCATATGGATCATTACGCAAGGACACGGCCAAATATGGGTAACCAGACCCCGCAGGACAGCGACGTCAGCTTCATCCAGGCTCTTGCCGAACTTCTGCACGCCAACGATCTGACCGAACTTCAGGTCAAGCGCGACTACGGCGAGAACGACAGCCTGAACGTCCGTGTCAGCCGCCTGACCCATCCCGCACCTGCGTCTTCGGCCCCCGCCCCGGCCCCCCTGCCGGCCGCGGCCGCCGCCCCGTCGCCCGCGCCCCAGGCTGCCGCCCCGGCCGCGGTCGAGGATCCCGCATCCCATCCCGGTGCCGTGACCTCGCCCATGGTCGGCACCGTCTACATGGCGCCCGAACCGGGTGGCAAACCCTTCGCCACGACCGGCCAGACGGTCAACGAAGGCGACACGCTGCTGATCATCGAGGCGATGAAGACGATGAACCACATCCCCGCCCCGCGCTCCGGCACCGTCAAGCGCATCCTCGCCGAAGACGGCGGGCCGGTGGAATTCGGCGCGCCCTTGATGATCATCGAATAAGGCGCCGGTCCCATGTTCGACAAAATCCTCATCGCCAACCGGGGCGAGATCGCGCTACGGGTCATCCGCGCCTGCCGCGAGATGGGCATCCAGAGCGTGGCCGTGCATTCCACCGCCGATTCGGACGCCATGCACGTGCGCATGGCCGACGAGGCGGTCTGCATCGGCCCGCCCTCCTCGGCGCAATCCTACCTGAACTTTCCCGCAATCATCTCCGCCTGCGAGATCACGGGCGCCCAGGCGATCCACCCGGGCTACGGATTCCTGTCGGAAAACGCGAGCTTCGTGCAGGTGGTCGAGGATCACGGCCTGACCTTCATCGGCCCCACCGCCGAGCACATCCGCGTCATGGGCGACAAGATCACCGCCAAGGACACGATGAAGGCCCTCGGCGTGCCTTGCGTGCCCGGCTCCGACGGCGGCGTGCCGACGCTCGATGACGCCCGCCGCATCGGCGAGGAGATCGGCTACCCGGTCATCATCAAGGCCACCGCCGGCGGCGGCGGACGCGGCATGAAGGTGGCTCAGACCGCCGCCGACATGGAAAAGGCATTCCACTCCGCCCGTGCGGAGGCGAAGGCCGCCTTCGGCAACGACGAAGTCTACATCGAGAAGTACCTGACCACCCCGCGCCACGTCGAGATTCAGGTCTTCGGCGACGGCAAGGGACGTGCGGTGCACCTGGGCGAACGGGATTGCAGCCTACAGCGCCGCCACCAGAAGGTGCTGGAAGAGGCCCCCGGCCCCGCGATCACGCCCGAGTTGCGCGCCCGCATCGGCAAGGTCTGCGCGGATGCCGTGGCCCAGATCAACTACATCGGCGCCGGCACCATCGAGTTCCTCTTCGAGAACGACGAATTCTACTTCATCGAGATGAACACCCGCCTGCAGGTCGAACACCCGGTGACCGAGGCGATCTTCAACGTCGATCTCGTGCGCGAGCAGATCAACGTCGCCGCCGGTCTGCCCATGACGCTGGAACAGGACAACCTCAAGATCAACGGCCACAGCATCGAGGTTCGGATCAACGCCGAGAAGCTGCCAAACTTCCAGCCATCGCCCGGAACGATCAGCCAGTACCACGCGCCGGGCGGCCTGGGCGTGCGGATGGACAGCGCACTTTACCAAGGTTACCGGATTCCGCCCTATTACGACAGCCTGATCGCCAAGCTGATCGTGCACGGCGCGGACCGGCCCGAAGCACTGGCGCGCCTCAGCCGCGCGCTGGGAGAGCTGATCGTCGACGGGGTGGAGACGACCGTGCCGCTCTTCGACGCGCTGCTGGCCGAAGAGGACATCCAGGCCGGGACCTACAACATCCACTGGTTGGAACACTGGCTGGAAACGAACCTGGGCTAGCGCGCCCGTGAGCGACCTGCTGACATCCGACCTGCTGCTCGAAGCCTACCGGAAAGGTGTCTTTCCGATGGCCGAGGACCGCAACGCGACCGAGGTCTTCTGGGTGCGCCCCCGGTTTCGCGGAATCCTGCCGCTGAACGGTTTCCACGTCTCCCGCTCGCTGGCGAAGACGGTGCGGCGCGGCGGGTTCACCGCCACCGCCGACATGGCCTTCGAGGCCGTCGTCGAAGGTTGCGCCGACCGGGAGGAGACCTGGATCAACGGCCCCATCTTCGACGTCTACCGAAAGTTGCACGCAGAAGGTCACGCCCATTCGGTCGAGATCTGGGCGGAGAAAACGCTGGTCGGCGGGGTCTATGGTGTGGCCATCGGGGCCGCGTTCTTCGGGGAAAGCATGTTCTCGACCCGCACCGATGCCTCGAAGGTCGCACTTCTGTGCGCCGTGGACCGGTTGCGGCGCGCAGGCTTCACACTTTTCGACACGCAGTTCCTGACGGCGCATCTGGCCTCGCTCGGCGGGATCGAGATCCCGCGCGCCCGCTACGAGGTGCTGCTCGCCGAAGCCCTGACAAATCAGGCGGCCTTCGGCGGGCCGGGTCCGGTGCCGGTCGATCAGGCGTTGGTGCAGCGCATGACCCAGACGTCGTAGCGCGGGTGATCCATCGCGTTCAGCGCGGGCGAGGAGGCGATCATCCAGCCCGAAAACACCGGGGTTTCACCATTGGCGTAGGTCACGGTGAGTTCCGCGAAGGCGTCGCCGCTGGGATTATCGGCGGGCACGCGGCATTCGTTCAGCTGGATCACGAGGCGGCCCAAGGCCTCGGCCCGGCCGCTTGCGATCGTCACGTCGCTCACCTGCCCCGTGACCTTGTCGAGCACGCGCAATTCGCCGCCCGGCTGCGACAGGGCCTCTTGGGCCGATGCAGCGCCCGGCAGCAGCGCCAGAAAGGCGAGCGCGCGGATCATTCGGGGCTCCAGGCCTCGTAGTCGCTGACCGGCTGGGGATCCGCGCGCCGCAGCGATCCGGTCGGCGCATAGGCCGCGTCCGTGCCGGTCCGGTTGGGCAGATGCGGCTGTTCCCACGGCTGGTGGATCAGGTTCGCCTCGGTCGGCGGTTCGTCCCAGGTCCGGTGCAGCCAGCCGTGCCATTCGGGTGCCACGCGGGAGGCCTCGGCCTCGCCGTTGTAGATCACCCAGCGACGGCTGTCGTCGGCGTTGCGGTAGAAGACGTTGCCCTGCCCGTCCTCGCCGACCCGTTCACCCTTGCGCCAAGTCCAGAACTGCGTGGCCAGGGTCTGACCGTCCCACCAGTTGAACAGGCGTGCGATTTTGCGAAGGGCTCCCATGATCTTCTCCGGTCTGAGGGTGGGTCCGTCATGCCGCAGACGGACGCAAAGGTCCAGCGGCATCACGGGGCGAGTCGTGCCGTGACCTCTATCTCTATCTTCATTTCGGGCGCCTGCAGGCCCGCGACCATCATGGTGGCGGCCGGACGCGCGGTGCGGAAGGCCTCCGACAGGATGGGCCAGCAGGCCTCCCAGAGGCTGGCGTCGGGCAGGATGTAGGTGGGCCCGCACGACGTGATCCAGGCCGCTGCCGGCCTCCTGCAAGACGCGGTCGATGGTGGCCAGTGTATTGCGGCATTGATCGACGATGCCTTCGGGCATGGTCATCGTCGCGTAATCGTAGCCCGTCGTGCCCGCGACGAAGACCCAGCCGTCCGCCACCACCGCGCGGGAATACCCGATACGCGCCTCGAAGGGGCTTCCGGTCGAGATATGGCGGACGCTCATGCGCGGACCCCTTCACATGCGAAAGGCCGCCCCCTGCCGGGGCGGCCCTTGCGTTCCGACCGGCGCGCCATCAGGCGCTCGCGGTCTCTTTCTCTTTCTTCTTCTCGTCGTGGATCATCAGCGGGGACGCGTCGGGACCGACAGCCTCTTCATTGACGACCACCTCGGTCACCGTATCCATGCCGGGCAGGTCGAACATCGTGTCCAGCAGGATGTCCTCCATGATGGAGCGCAGCCCGCGCGCACCGGTCTTGCGTTCGATCGCGCGCTTGGCGATGGCGGTCAGCGCGTCTTCGGTGAAGGACAGCTTGGTGTCCTCCAGTTCGAACAGGCGCTGGTACTGCTTGACGAGGGCGTTCTTGGGCCCGGTCAGAATGGTGATCAGGGCTTCCTCGTCGAGGTCGGTCAGCGTGGCGATCACCGGCAGGCGACCCACGAATTCGGGGATCAGACCGTATTTCAGCAGATCCTCGGGTTCGAGGTCCATGAAGGTCTCTCCCACGCCGCGGTCGTCGTTGTCCTTCACGTCGGCGCCGAAGCCCATGGCGGACCCCTTGCCACGCTGCGCGATGATCTTGTCGAGGCCCGCGAAGGCGCCGCCGCAGATGAACAGGATGTTGGTCGTGTCCACCTGCAGGAACTCCTGCTGGGGATGCTTGCGCCCGCCCTGCGGGGGGACGCTCGCGACGGTGCCTTCCATGATCTTCAAAAGCGCCTGCTGCACGCCCTCGCCGCTGACGTCGCGGGTGATCGAGGGGTTGTCGGACTTGCGGGTGATCTTGTCGACCTCGTCGATGTAGACGATGCCGCGCTGCGCGCGTTCGACGTTGTACTCGCTGGCCTGCAGCAGCTTGAGGATGATGTTTTCGACATCCTCACCAACGTAGCCTGCTTCCGTCAGGGTCGTGGCATCGGCCATCGTGAAGGGCACGTCGAGGATGCGGGCGAGCGTCTGCGCCAGCAGCGTCTTGCCGCAACCCGTGGGACCGATCAGCATGATGTTGGACTTCGCCAGCTCGATCTCCGACTTGTCGGAATTGTTCAGGCGCTTGTAGTGGTTGTGCACGGCGACCGAGAGCACGCGCTTGGCATGCATCTGGCCGATCACGTAATCGTCGAGGACCTGGCAAATCTCGCGCGGGGTCGGCACGCCGTCACCGGACTTGAGCGAGGCGCTCTTCGTCTCCTCACGGATGATGTCCATGCACAGCTCGACGCATTCGTCGCAGATGAACACGGTGGGCCCCGCGATCAGCTTGCGCACCTCGTGCTGACTTTTTCCGCAGAAGCTACAGTACAGGGTGTTCTTGCTGTCGCTGCCGGTCGTGCTTGCCATGTCTTGTCCTATCGCGCCGGGCGCCGGTTTGAGGTCGCGCTGTCTTGGGCATGAAGACTAGGACAGCGCGTTTGGGGTCACAACGCCAAATCGGCGTTAAAGCGACCCAAATCAGGTATGCGTGATCGCCTCATAAGCGCGGCGATCACGCGGGGATCAGTCTTCGGCCTTGTCGCGGCTGGTCACGATCTCGTCGATGTGGCCCCATTCCAGCGCTTCCTCGGGGGTCATCCACTTGTCGCGGTCCAGCGCCTTCTGCACTTCCTTGTAGGACTGGCCGGTGTGCTTTTGGTAAAGCTTGTACATCCGCTCGCGGGTGGCCTCGATGCTCTTGGCCGAGATCAGGATGTCCTCCGCCGTGCCGCGCGCGCCGCCCGAGGGCTGGTGGACCAGGAACTCCGCGTTGGGCAGCGCGAAGCGCATGCCCGCCTCGCCCCCGATCGAGATCACCGATCCCATGGACGCCGCCAGGCCGCACACCAGGGTCGAGACCTTGGGCCGGATGTACTGCATGGTGTCGTAGATGCTCATCCCCGCCACGACGCTGCCGCCGGGCGAGTTGATGTACATCGAGATTTCCTTCTTGGGGTTCTCGGCCTCCAGGTGAAGAAGCTGGGCCACGATCAGCTGGCTCATGCCGTCGTGGACGGGGCCGTTCACGAAGATGATGCGCTCCTTCAGCAGGCGGCTGAAGATGTCGTAGGCGCGCTCGCCCCGCGCGGTCTGTTCGACCACCATGGGGACGAGGTTCATGTAGGTCTCAGTGGGGTCTTGCATCGGAGCGCCTCTCTTGGGGGACACCTGTCGTCGGCGTCTTTCAAAGTCCCGATGACAGTATGCAGGGTGCGGTGCGTCTTCAAGAGCAGACCGACCCGCCGGTCTGTCCCGATCCGGTTCGGATATCGAAGGGCTCAAAGCGCTACGCCACGATCTGCGCAGTTTTCGCCTCATTCTAGCGATTTGCCAAGAAATTTCCCAACACCAGCCCGAATTCGGGCCTTCACCCTGCCTAGTGATTAATCCGGTCGTCCTTCCGGCCGCGTAAAGAGATTGGGTGGGATATCGTCATGCCAAACGGAGTACTCCTGGACCTGCGTGGGAACCGCCTGAACAGCGGCGACCCGGCGACCGCCTTCGCCTCGTTCGAGACGGCGCAGGTCATCGGCCCCGGCACCGTCCGTGTCTCCTACTCCGGCGGCGAGAGAACGCTCACCGGGAATTACCAGATCGGCACGGACGGCAACGTCTATTTCGTGGCCGACACGGCCTTCCCGCCGGGTCAGCAGACCGTCACGGTTCGCACGGCCCCCGAGGTCAGCATCTACCGCGGCACCGACGCGAACGACACCGCATTGTCCGGGGCTTCGACCGACGATTACATCTACGGTGGCAGCACCGCGCGGGAGACGGGCACCGGGTCGGACACCATCGACGCCGGATCCGGCAACGATACCGTCTTTGCCGGCGACGGTGCCGATACGGTCTTCGGCGGCGCCGGGCGCGACGTCCTCTATGGCGGTTCGGGGAACGACTCCCTTTCGGGCGGAATGGGGGCCGACTCGATCTTCGGTGGCGAGGGGGCCGACCGCATCGACGGCGGCGCGGGCAACGATGTCATCGACGCAGGCCCCGGGGCGAACCGGGTCGCGGGCGGTACCGGCAACGACAGCATCACGGCTGGATCGGGCGCGGATACCCTCTTTGGCAATGCCGGTCGCGACAGCATCCGGGCCGGCGATGGCGACGATACCATCTATGGCGGTGACAGCGCGGACACCATCGAGGCCGGCGCCGGGAACGACACCGTCTACGGCGAGGCCGGATCCGACGTGATCTTCGGCGGTGCGGGAAACGACACGCTCTACGGCGACGACCCCGCCCCCGCCGCCGCCACGACCGAAACGCTTCGCTGGACGACGCAAGGCGCCTCCGGCACGGACCTGCGGCAGGGCTTCACGCAGGACACCGGGTCGGTCAACGTCTCCGTCAGCTTCCGCGACGACGGCAGCCTCGCCGAAACCACGAGTTCGAACACGGCGATCTACACCGGCAACACCGCGACGGCGCCCAATTCCTCGCTCTTCATCCGAGGCGGTGGCGGAGAGACCGGCACCACCACCATCGATTTCGCCGCCGATCCCGAGAGCGGCGTCACCGATGCCGTGCGCGACGTGGGCTTCTGGATCACCGACATCGACGGCGTCCGGGACCAGGCCAACAACTTTGTCGACCAGGTCACGGTCACCGCATTCGATTCCGACGGCAACGAAGTTCCCGTCACGATCACCCTGCCCGCGGGCAGCAACGATACACGCTCCGGTCAGACCGTCACCGGCTCGCTCAACAACGACGAGGCGAACGAGGCCGACGGGGCTGCCTACGTGCAGATCCCCGGTCCCGTGAGTTCCATCGTCATCGGGTTCAGGAATGCCGACGGCGGCACGACGAACCACGCCGTCTTCGTCAGCGACATCGCTTTCACCACGGTCGTGCCGACCGGCGGCGACGACACGATCGACGGCGGCGACGGGGACGACCGCCTCTTCGGCGGCGCGGGTAACGATACACTTTCGGGCGGCGAAGGTCGCGACAGGCTGGAAGGCGGTGCGGGCAACGACACGCTCTACGGCGGCGCGGGCGAGGATTCGCTGCACGGCGGGACCGGCAACGATCACCTCTACGGCGGGTCCGAAAACGACACCCTCGTGGGCGGCGCCGGGGACGACACGATCTATGGCGGCGCGGGTGATGACGTCATCGGCGGTTTCGACGACGAGGGCGGCAACGACGTCCTCTACGGCGGCGCGGGGAACGACCGCATCCTTGGCGGCGCAGGCAACGACACGGTCTACGGTGGCGACGGCGACGACCTGCTGACCGGAGGCACCGGCACCGACACGATCTACGGCGGCGCGGGCAGCGACTACATCGCGGTGACCGACGATCACGGCAGCAACACCGTCGTGGGTGGCGAGGACGAAGGCGATACCGACGTCGATACGCTGGGCCTCTACAATTTCACCAGCACGGAGGGGGCCACGCTGGTCTATTCCGATGCGGAAACGGGGACCGCCAGCTTCGACGGCACCGACGCGCATGTCGCCTTCTCGGAAATCGAGCAGGTCATGCTGACCGACTACGACGACACCGTCGATGCAAGCGCGACCGCCGATGGGGTCAGCGTATTCCTGCGCGACGGCGACGACAGCTTCGTCGGCGGCGCGGGTGACGACTACGTCTCGGCCGGGGCCGGTGCGGACCGGGTTCAGGGCGGGGCCGGTGACGATACGATCGACCTCGGCACGGACGACGGGGCCATCGACACGGTGGTGCTGGAGAACGGCAGCGGCCAGGACACGATCCTGGGGTTCGAGGCACCGGTCGACAACGGCGACGGCACCTTCACCGGCCGCGACCAGTTGGACGTGACGAACCTCTTCGACGGCAATGGCGATCCGGTCAACGTGGCAGACGTCACGGTCAGCGAGGCCGATGGCCACGCGGTCCTGACGTTTCCGGGCGGCGAAAGCATCACGCTGAACGGGATCGGCGCGGCCGAGGCCGGCAATCCCTTTTACCTGAACGCGATGGGCATTCCCCTGACGGACGGCACCGTTTCGGGCACCGCGGGCGACGACGTGATCGCACCGGGCTACGTCGACCAGGACGGCGACCGGGTGGACGGCGACGACGCGATCCTTCCGGGCGACAGCGGCGCTGACGATCTGATCGAAGCCGGCGCGGGCGACGACACCGTGCGCGCGGGCGACGGCGATGACGAGGTCTACGGCGGCACCGGGAACGACACCCTCTTCGGGGGGGCCGGCGACGATACGCTCTTCGGCGGCGCAGGTGACGACATCCTGCAAGGCGGGGCCGGTCGCGACACGCTCTTCGGTGGCGCGGGCGACGACCAGCTGACCGTCGGCGCAGGCGACAGCGCCTTTGGCGGTGCGGGAGACGACGTCTTCACCCTGGACGACACCACGGGAGAGCCGGGGCGCACGATCTCGGGCGGGGCCGGCGACGAGACGGTGGGCGATACCCTGAAGCTCGGCACCCGCGGCAACCTGCGCGAGGTGTTGGAGAATGCGAACGACGACGGCACCGGCAGTTTTTCGGGCACCGCGACGCTGGACGACGGCACCGTCATCGCCTTCGACGAGATCGAGAACATCATTTGCTTCACCCCCGGCACCCAGATCGTGACGCCGACGGGGACGCGGGACATCGCGGACCTGCGCAAGGGCGACCTCGTGCTGACCCGCGACCACGGTTTGCAGCCGATCCGCTGGATCCGCGCGCGCAGCGTGCCCGCCCGCGGCCGCTTCGCCCCGGTGCGAATCCGTCCCGGCGTGCTGTCCGGGCAGGACGGCGACCTGCTCGTTTCGCCGCAACACCGGATGCTGTTCCAGGGCTACCGGGCCGAACTGCTCTTCGGAGAATCCGAGGTGCTCGTCCCGGCCAAGCACCTGATCGACGGCAAGCTCGTCACCCAGGACGAGGGAGAGACCGTCACCTACATCCACATGATGTTCGACCAGCACGAGGTGGTCTTCGCCAACGGCGCCCCGTCGGAAAGCTTCCACCCCGGCTCGATCGGTCTGACCGCCGTCAGCGAGGCGGCGCGCGATGAGCTTTTCGCGATCTTCCCCGAACTGAGGGCGGATGTGAACGCCTACGGCAAGACGGCCCGGCGTTGCCTCAAGCGGCACGAGGCCCGGCTGCTGCTCTAGGCGGGGACAACGCGCCGACGCCATGTCGTTCGCGCCCGATCGAAAGCCTTGCGGCCTCGGGACCTGCGTTCAGGCGATCTCGCGCGCGGGCTGGCGACGGCCTTGCGACCAGGCGGCCGCGGCCGCCCCGAAGGCAGCAAAGAGCGGGCGAGAGACCATGTCCTCTCCGGCGCGGTACTCCGGGTGCCACTGGACGCCCAGCGCGAAACCCGTGGCGCCGGCGATGTGGATCGCCTCCGGCGTGCCGTCGGGGGCATGGCCTTCGATGACGACACGCTTGCCCGCGACCTTGATCCCCTGCCCGTGCAACGAATTGGTCATCACGGTGTCGGACCCGAAGATCCGCGAGAACACTCCGCCCGGCGTCAGCGAAATCTCGTGACGCATGGCGAATTTTTCCTCGATGGTGCCGTCGGGGGGCATCCGGTGGTTGTCGCGGCCCGGCAGGTCCCGGATCTCCGGGTAGAGGGATCCGCCGAAGGCTACGTTCATCTCCTGAAAGCCGCGGCAGATCCCGAGGACCGGCAGGCCCACGTCGACGCAGGCCCGGATCAGCGGAAGGGCGACCGCGTCGCGGTTGGTGTCGAAGTCGCCGTGCGCGGGCGTCGGCTCCTCCCCGTATTCGGCCGGATGCACGTTGGGCCGCCCGCCGGGGAAGATGAAACCGTCGAAACTGTCGACCAGGTCCTCGATCCCGGCGGCCTTCGGCAAGGCCGGTACCAGCACCGGCAGCGCGTCGCAGACTTCGGCCACCGCCTCGATGTTCATGTCACCCACCGCCTGTACGGCATAGGTGTCGTTGATCATGTGCGAATTCGAGACGATGCCGATGAGGGGACGGGGCAAGGAAGTTCTCCGGTCGAGGGGATCGACGGAAGTGTAACGGATTCATGCCGCAGCTGCAAAGGGCGCCTCAGGCCACCCCGTGGAGCCCTGCCGCGGCAAGTCCCGCAAGAGCGCAATCCGCGTCGTTCTCCGAGGTGTCGCCGGTCACGCCGACGGCGCCGATGACCTCTTCACCGTCCTTGACCAGAACGCCGCCGGGGACCGGGATCACCTGGCCGTCGTAGACGCCGTTCACCGCGGCCATGAAATAGGCCTGCTCCTCGGCCCGCTTCATCTGCGCGCTTCCGGGCATGCCCAGCATGACCGACCCGTAGGCCTTGCCGTGCGCGATCTTGAACCGACCCGGCGAAGCCCCGTCGGCCCGGGCGAAGGCCTTCACGTGACCGCCCGCGTCCAGCACCACGACCGCAAGCGGCCGCAAGCCCATCTCGGCCCCCTTCGCCATGCAGGTGTCGATGATGGTCTGCGCCTGCGCGCTCGTGATCTGGGTCATGGGGTCACAATCCTTTTAGGATGCAAGGCGCGAAAGCTCTTGCACCGCATTATGGTTATGGAATCTTGCAAAAAAACTTCGCTTTCCGCGATCCCGGAGGTTAAGCAGGCTGTCATACCAATAAGCGATAACGGCACGGCGAGCCATCGGAAGATCGAAAAACGTCACTGCATCAGACAGTGTGCCTATCCAGGAAACAGAGCACCCTGCATCTGCAGCGCTGAGATAATCGCCTGTACTTACTTGACCATCGCGCGCGTCGAACCACTCATAGGTCATTTCATTATCCAGAATCCGAGGATCAAGATAGATCATATGGACCGACTTTCCTGTCCCTCTAAGCGGCGCGGAAAAGGCAACCTCGTGGCGATCAATATTGAGAGTAAAATAGCGCCCGCTGGCTGTCGAAGGGTACAGCGACATCGTCCACATCTCCTGCAAATCCATGAATTGAGACAAGCCGGTTTCGCGGAAAAGTCGCAAAAGATAATCCACCAAATCCCGGTCGAGCCGAAGCCGCCCGAGCGGAGCCGCGCCAAGCAATCCTGCCTCTGCTGTCTCAAGCAAGGCTTCGACCGCTTCACTTTTTGAAAGTCTGAAGAGTTCTCGCGCGGGTTCGTATTGGATTTCGTTTACGGACCTAAAACGGCGGTGCAACGCCGACTCCGTCGCAAACATGTCCTCGACCTGCCTGTAATCGACGACAGTCCATTTTCCGTGCTGACGGTATACCGGATCAGCCGACAATTCCTTCGCCCTGAAGTGAGGGGCGCGGTCACTTCGGCCGATCTTTACACCCGAGTAACCAGGAGCCGACATGACGTAAACGAAACCCTGTCTCGCTTTGACTTTGGTCAATCGCCTTTCGCTTTCTGCCGCCAGCGGTGGAGGACGGGTTCGGTGTAGCCGGAGGGCTGCACGCGCCCCTTGAAGACAAGGTCGCAGGCCGCCTGGAACGCGGCGCCGTCGAAATCGGGGGCCATCGGCGTGTAGGCGGGATCACCTTCGTTCTGGCGGTCCACGACGGCGGCCATCTTCTGCATCGTGTCCATCATGCGCGCCTCGTCCACGACGTCGTGAAGCAGCCAGTTCGCCAGCGCCTGAGAGCTGATGCGGCAGGTCGCGCGGTCCTCCATAAGGCCCACGTCGTTGATGTCCGGCACCTTAGAGCAGCCGATCCCCTGGTCGACCCAGCGCACCACGTAGCCCAGGATGCCCTGCGCGTTGTTCTCGATCTCGCGGGTGATCTCGTCCTCGGACCAGTTGCGCCCTTTGGCCACGGGGATCGTCAGCAGATCGTCCAGCGCGCCGCGCGGGCCGCCTTCGGCGAGCTTCTCCTGAAGGTCCAGCACGTCGACGTGGTGGTAATGCGTCGCGTGCAACGTGGCGGCGGTGGGCGACGGAACCCAGGCGCAGGTGGCCCCGGCCCTGGGGTGGCCGATCTTGGCCTCCAGCATCTCTTCCATGCGGTCGGGCATGGCCCACATGCCCTTGCCGATCTGCGCGCGCCCCCGCAGCCCGCAGGCCAGACCGATGTCCACGTTGCGATCCTCGTAGGCCTTGATCCAGGGGGCGTTCTTCATCTCGCCCTTGGGGATCATCGGACCCGCTTCCATCGAGGTGTGGATCTCGTCCCCCGTCCGGTCGAGGAAGCCCGTATTGATGAAGGCGACCCGGTCTTTCGCCGCCCGGATGCATTCGGCCAGGTTCACGCTGGTGCGCCGTTCCTCGTCCATGATGCCCAGCTTCACGGTATTGGGCTGCAGCCCCAGCACCTTTTCCACGTGAGCGAAGATGTCGTCGGTGAGCTTCACTTCCTCGGGGCCGTGCATCTTGGGTTTGACCACGTAGACCGATCCGGTGGTCGAATTGCGCGCCCCATCGGTCTTCTGCAGATCGTGCAGGGCGATGGTGACGGTGCACATCGCATCGACCAGCCCTTCACCGATCTCGTTCCCATCGTCGTCCAACACGGCAGGCGTGGTCATCAGGTGACCCACGTTGCGCACCAGCATGAGCGAGCGGCCTTTCACCGTCATCTCCCCCCCGTCGGGGGTGGTGAAGCTGCGGTCGCCCTTCAGCGCGCGGGTAAACGTCTCGCCGTTCTTGGTGACCTCTTCGGTCAGGTCACCGCGCATCAGTCCAAGCCAATTGGAATAGCCAAGGACCTTGTCTTCGGCATCCACGGCGGCGACGGAATCCTCGCAGTCCATGATGGTCGAGACGGCGGATTCCAGACGGATATCGCTGATGCCCGCGCGGTCCTGCTGGCCGATTTCGCCGCGGGGATCGACCTCGATCTCGATCAGCAGACCGTTGACACGCAAGAGCACGGTCAGGCTGTCACCCGACCCGCTGTAGCCCGCGAATTGCCCCTGATCGGCAAGCTGCGGGGTCAAGATGCCGCCCTCGACCGAAAGCCGGTCGACCTCCGCCCAGGACATGCTGGCGAGGGGGGCCACGGCGTCGAGGTGCTGGCGGCCCCAGGCGATGGCCCGCGCGCCACGTTCGGCGTCGTAGCCCTTGCCTTGCGGCAGATCACCCAGCGCGTCGGTGCCGTAAAGCGCATCGTAAAGGCTGCCCCAGCGCGCGTTCGCGGCATTGAGCGCGAAGCGGGCGTTCATGATCGGCACGACCAGCTGCGGACCGGGGATCGACGCAATCTCTGGATCGACGCCGGTGGTTCCGATCTCGAAGGCCGGGCCTTCGTCGACGAGGTAGCCGATCTCGCGCAGGAAGGCGCGGTAGGCTTCGGCCTCGAAGGCGTCGCCCCGGTGGTCCTGGTGCCAAGTGTCGATCTGCCCCTGCAGATCCTCGCGCCGCTGCAGCGCCTCGGCATTGCGCGGGCCGTAGGTGGCGACAAGATCCGACAGCCCGTTCCAGAACGTCTGCGGCGCGATACCGGTGCCGGGAAGAACGTCATCCTCGATGAAGCGAACCAAGGGATCGGCCACGTGCAAATTGGCCTTTTGCGTGCGTTGCGTCATGAAATATCCCCAGATGTCTTGTGACGCTCCGACCGGCAGCGGTCGGAGCAATACTTCACCTCGTCCCAGACCTTGGCCCAGGACTTGCGCCAGGTGAACGGGCGCCCGCAGACGGCACAAGTCTTGACCGGAAGATCGGCCTTCTTGCGCATCCGCGGCACGATCAGTCTACGGCGCCGTCTTCGTCGCCATCGGCCGGAACTTCGGCCCCGGTGGTGCCTTCGATCTGCGTCTCCGCACCTTCGGGCGTGTTGCCGTTGGCCGAGATGAAAAAGATCAGACCCGCCAGCAGGATCAGCGCGAAGACCACGACCGTGATGATTCCGGTCATCGCCCCGCGGTGGCGGCTTTTCTGCTTGTCGAGGTTGGTCTTCGGTGCGGACATGCGCGGATCTCCCTGAATGCGTAGTCAAGGCAGAATCTAGCGCGCCTTGAAGGTTATCAACGGCAAGCTTAACACCGGATCGAACGCGACCGAAAGCACTGGATGCCCGATGAAAGACAGCGCCCCGCAAACCATCCGCCTGGCCGACTACACGCCGCCGGCCTACCTGGTGGACACGGTCTCGCTCATCTTCCGGCTGGACCCCAATGCCACGCGCGTGACGTCGCGCATCGCGTTCCGCCCCAACCCGGATGCGGTCACGCGCGACTTTTTCCTGCACGGGGAAGAGCTTGACCTGAAATGGGCGCGCATCGACGGGATGCCGGCAGAGCCCGTAATCAGCGAAAAGGGTCTGACCTGCGCCGTTCCCGACGCCCCGTTCGTCTGGGAGGCGGAGGTCGAGATCGCGCCGGCGCGCAACACCGCGCTTGAAGGGCTCTACATGTCGAACGGCATGTATTGCACCCAATGCGAGGCCGAGGGCTTTCGCAAGATCACCTACTACCCCGACCGTCCCGACGTCATGGGCATCTTCACCGTGCGGATCGAAAGCGACCTGCCGGTGCTCTTGTCGAACGGAAACGCCACGGACCAGGGCAACGGCTGGGCCGAGTGGCACGACCCCTGGCCCAAGCCTGCCTACCTCTTCGCGCTGGTCGCGGGCGAACTCGTGGCCCACGCCGATCGATTCACGACCCTTGAAGGGCGCGACGTGGCGCTCAACATCTGGGTGCGCCCGGGCGATCTGGACAAATGCGCCTTCGGGATGCGCGCGCTCAAGTCGTCCATGGCCTGGGACGAGGCGACCTACGGGCGCGCCTACGACCTCGACGTGTTCAACATCGTGGCCGTCGACGATTTCAACATGGGCGCGATGGAGAACAAGGGGTTGAACATCTTCAACTCGTCCTGCGTGCTGGCCAATCCCGAAACCTCGACCGATGCCGACTTCGAGCGGATCGAGGCAATCATCGCCCACGAATATTTCCACAACTGGACCGGCAACCGCATCACCTGCCGCGACTGGTTCCAGCTATGCCTCAAGGAAGGCCTGACCGTCTTTCGCGATCAAAGCTTCACCGGCGATCTGCGCGGTCACGCGGTCAAGCGCATCGACGACGCCCAGCTTCTGCGGGCGCGCCAGTTCCGCGAGGATGCAGGTCCCCTCGCCCACCCGGTCCGGCCCGCAAGCTTCGTCGAGATCAACAACTTCTACACCGTCACCGTCTACGAAAAAGGGGCAGAGCTGGTCGGCATGCTCAAGCGGCTCGTCGGCGCGGAAGGGTACGACGCCGCACTCGCGCTCTATTTCGACCGCCACGATGGGCAGGCCGTCACGATCGAGGATTGGCTGGCCTGTTTCGCGGATGCCACGGGCCGGGACCTGACGCAGTTCGCGCGCTGGTACGAACAGGCCGGTACCCCGGTCGTCACCGCCACCGAAAGCCACGCGGACGGCACCTTCGCGCTGACGTTGCGACAAGAGACTCCGCCCACCCCAGGCCAGCCCGACAAGGCACCGGTGCACATCCCCGTGGCCGTCGGCCTGCTGGCGCCGGACGGGACCGAAGTGCTGCCCACCCGCGTGCTCGAACTGACCGAAGCAGAGCAGACCTTCACCTTCCCCGACCTGCCCGAACGGCCCATAGCCTCCCTCTTGCGGGATTTCTCGGCCCCCGTGATCCTGCGACACGACCAAAGCCCGGCGGAGCGCGCCTTGCTGCTGGCGAACGACACCGATCCGTTCAACCGCTGGCAGGCGGGCCGTGCGCTCGCGCGCGCAGCACTGCTCGACCGGTTGCAGCATGGGGCGGACCCCGACCCGGCGTTCCTCGACGGTTTGAAGGCAACCTTGACGAACGACACGCTCGATCCCGCCTTCCGCGCCCGCGTCCTGACCCTGCCGAGCGAGGAGGAGCTGACCGAGGCGGTCGCGGCCGCAGGGCGGACCCCCGATCCGATGCAGATCCACGAAACCCGCGCGGACCTGCGCGACATCGTCGGCGCGCACCTGCACGACGCATTGGCAGAGACCTTTGCGGCCATGCAGATCGCAGCGCCCTATGATCCCGGCGCGGAGCAGGCGGGCATGCGCACGCTGGGCAATCTCGCGTTGTCCTACCTTACGCACCTTGAAGGACCCTCCCGGGCGCGGTCGCAATTCGAGGCCGCCCGCGACATGACGCAGCAGCTGGGCGCGCTTTCCTCCTTGCTCGACATCCGCGACGGGGGCGCCGAGCTTGCCCGGTTCCGGGACCGCTGGCAGGACGACCGGCTGGTGATGAACAAGTGGTTCTCGCTGCAGATTGCGCGCGCCACCCCCGCCGAGGCCGCCCCCCTCGCGGCAAAGCTTGCGCAGGACCCGGCCTTTGATTGGAAGAATCCGAATCGGTTCCGCAGCGTCTTCGGCGCGCTCGCAGGTCATCCGGCGGGCTTCCACGCCCCTGGCGGCGCGGCCTACGACCTGCTGGTGGACTGGCTCATTCGACTCGACCCGGTGAACCCGCAGACCGCCGCGCGCATGGTCACGGCCTTCGAGACCTGGGCCCGCTACGACGCGGACCGGCAGGCCGCCATGCGGCACGCGCTCGAACGGTTGCGCGCGCGGCCCGACCTGTCCCGCGACAGCGCCGAGATGGTCAGCCGTATCCTGGGTTAACGCGCTTGGACGTAGATCAATTCTCCGCTACGTCATGACCGGGAAGCGAGGATCAGGCCATGAGCGAGATGAGAGACCGGATCGATCCGTTGATCACCGAGCGCGCGCCCTGGCTTTACAGCAGCATTCCCGGGGTCCGGCTGCTGCGCGGTCTCCTGCACCTCGCGCTGGGCTACGACCGCACGGTGGAGATCGCGGAACGGCTGAAGGACGCGCCCTCGCCGCAGATCATGGACGAGATGGCCGACAGGCTTGCCAAGCTGGTCGTATCCGAGGGGCTGCGTCACATCCCGAAGGAAGGTCCGGCCCTGATCGTGGTTAACCATCCGACCGGCATCGCCGACGGGATCATGATGTGGCACGTGATCCGCAGCATCCGCCCGGACATGTATTTCTTCGCCAACAGCGACATCCTGCGGATCATGCCGCAGATGTCCGACACGATCTGCCCGGTCGAGTGGCGCGAGGACAAGCGCAGCCGCGTGAAGACGCGCGAGACGCTGGCCTACGTGAAGGAGGCGACCGTGCAAGGCCGCCTGGGGATCATCTTCCCCTCCGGACGGCTGGCCAAGCGTCGCAAGCTCAAGCTGCACGAGCGCGACTGGATGCCGTCGGCCGCGATGCTGGCACGCAAGTTCGACCTGCCGGTCATTCCCGTGAACGTGCAGGCGCGCAACTCGGCGCTGTTCTACCTCTTCGACAAGCTGCACCCGACCCTGCGCGACGTGACCCTGTTCCACGAGACCCTGAACAAGGACCGTCAACCCTACCGGATCACCGTCGGACCGCCGATTCAGGCGGCACAGATCCCCAAGGACGACGGGATCGCCTATCTCAAGCGCAAGACGCTGGCGTTGGGCGGGGCCGATGCACCGGCGGTCAGCCTGGTCCGGATGACGCGGTCGCCCTTCCTGTCCAGGCCGGCGGACTAAGCCTCAATCGGCGGGCCGCGGCCGGGGCCGCGTGTCGTCCGCCGTGGCGGTCGTGACCGGCACGAGCCCGGCGGGGCGCAGGCGCGGGCGCGGCCTCTCGGGGATCACGCAGTAATCCTGCGCGCGGGTCCAGGCCGACATCTCGGCCCGTTTCGCGGGCCTGGTCATCGGGCCCCAGTCGGCGGCGACGCCGCGCCAGCGCCCGTCGCGCAAGGCCACGGCCCGGTCGCGCGACACGGTGCGCGCCATGATCCGCGCGGCACAGGACAGGTTCAGGATCGGATCCTTCAGCGCCCCGCCGGTCGTGGCCCGGCAACCGTAGCCGCGCGCGGTCGCGGGCAGGATCTGCAAGAGCCCGTACCACAGACCGCCCCCGCCAACGGCATCGGGGTTGTGCCTGCTTTCGTGCTTGGTCAGCGCGGACATCATGCCGACCCAGAAGGCCCGGCGCATCACCGGCGAGTTCTGCGCGTAAGCGGGGCACCAGTCCTCGATATCGCGGGGGACGATGTCGTCCAGACCGTGCTGCGCGATCGCGGACATCGTGGCGCGGGTCCACATCCGCGCACGGTTCGATCCGCCCCAGCGCGTTTCGGGGACGAAATTCGGCCGCAGCACCGGACGCAGCGGCGGCGGCCCGGCGATGACCTGAACGGGATAGCGGATCATGTGCAACGGTCGTGCGTAAGGTCGCGCGGATTGCAACCGCCTACGCTTGGCGTCCTGCCTCTGAACGGCGAGGTCTTCCCGGGCGAAGGGCCGGGCCTGCTCCGGCGTCAGGGCCGGCACCGTGGCCACCCTCGGGGCGGGACTGTCGACCGGCTCCATCGGCGCGGCTGTCGCGGGAGGCGCCAGTATCAGCAGCACGGCAATCAGAAAGGCTGGATTCGGCATGGCCCGATACATCGCCCGAACCGCGTCTCGAGGGCAAGAATTGAATCCCCCATAGGCGAAGGGCGACCCCGGAGGGACGCCCCACACCTTTCGTAAATCGAAAGATCAGGCGGCGGGACGCGCGTGCTTGCCTTCCTCGATCTCCTCGACCAGCTTGGACACGAAGGCCTCCAGATCGTTTGGATTGCGGCTGGTGACGATCCCGCGCGAGGTCGCGACCTGTTGGTCGACCACGTCGGCGCCCGCGTTCTTGAGGTCCGTGCGGATCGACTTGTAGCAGGTCATCTCGCGGCCCTCGACGACGCCGGCCTCAATCAGCAACCAGGGCGCGTGGCAGATGGCGCCGACGATCTTGCCGGACTTCACGAACCCCTGGATCAGCGTGATCACGTCTTCTTCGACGCGCAGGACGTCGGGGTTGATCTGGCCGCCCGGCAGGACCAGGGCGTCATAATCCTCGAGCTTGGCGTCGGCGATCTTCAGGTCGGCCTCTGCGTCCTTGCCCCAGTCGGAGCCTTCCCAGCCCTTGATGCTTTCGCCGTCGAGCGTGGCCACGTGCACCGTTGCGCCCTTGGCGCGCAGCTGGTCGCGGGGAAACTCGAGTTCGGACTGCTCGAAGCCGTCGGTGGCAAGGATGAGGACTTTGGCGGATGCGATATCGGTCATGTCGTGTCTCCTATTGGATGTGCCTGACAACGGTCCGTCCCCGCCTCTTGTTCCACTCGCGGCTGTGGCATAGAACCGCCGGAACGAAAGAGGTTGCCAATGCTTGATCTGGATTATGACGCCCCGGCCCCGAAGGTGATCGCGGGTGCGCAACACGACTGGGAACTGGTGATCGGGTTGGAGGTCCACGCCCAGGTCGCGACCTCGGCCAAGCTGTTCTCGGGCGCCTCGACCCTCTTCGGGGCGCAGCCGAATTCGAACGTGGCCTTCGTGGACGCGGGCATGCCCGGGATGCTGCCGGTCATCAACGAAGGCTGCGTCGCGCAGGCCGTGCGCACCGGGCTGGGGCTGAAGGCGCAGATCAACCTGCGCTCGGCCTTCGATCGCAAGAACTACTTCTACCCCGATCAACCCTCGGGCTACCAGATCAGCCAGCTCTACCACCCCATCGTGGGCGAAGGCGAAGTGCTGGTCGAACTGGGCGACGGCACCGCCCGCCGCGTCCGGATCGAGCGGATCCACCTCGAACAGGACGCAGGCAAGTCGATCCACGACATGGACCCCAACATGTCCTTCGTGGACCTCAACCGCTCGGGCGTCGCCTTGATGGAGATCGTTTCCCGCCCCGACATCCGCTCGCCCGAGGAAGCGGCGGCCTATGTCGCCAAGCTGCGCCAGATCATGCGCTACCTCGGCACCTGCGATGGCAACATGCAAAACGGCAACCTGCGCGCGGACGTGAACGTCTCCGTCTGCCGCCCGGGCGATTACGAGCGGTTCTCCGAGACCGGCGACTTCGGCCATCTGGGCACGCGGTGCGAGATCAAGAACATGAACTCGATGCGCTTCATCCAGGCCGCGATCGAGGTCGAGGCCCGCCGCCAGATCGCGCTCATCGAGGACGGCCGCGAGGTCGTGCAGGAAACCCGCCTCTACGATCCCGACCGGAACGAGACGCGGTCCATGCGCTCCAAGGAAGAGGCGCATGACTACCGCTACTTCCCCGACCCCGACCTTCTGCCGCTGGAGATTGAGCAGGCCTGGGTCGACGATATCGCCGCCGCCCTGCCCGAACTGCCCGACGCCAAGAAGGCGCGGTTCATCGAGACCTTCGGCCTGTCGGACTACGACGCGAGCGTGCTCACGGCGGACGTTGCCAACGCCGCCTACTTTGAGGAAGTGGCGCAAGGCCGCGACGGAAAGCTGGCCGCGAACTGGGTCATCAACGAACTCTTCGGGCGCCTGAGGAAGGACGGCGATCGTGCGATTGCGGACAGCCCGATCAGCGCCGCCCGGCTGGGCCAGATCGTGGCGCTGATCAAGTCCGACGTCATCAGCGGCAAGATCGCCAAGGACGTCTTCGACATCGCCTACACGCAAGGCCGCGACCCCGACGAGATCGTCGAGACCGAAGGCCTCGAGCAGGTGACCGACACCGGCGCCATCGAGGACGCCGTCGACCGCATCATCGCCGAGAACCCCGCGCAGGTCGAGAAGGCCAAGCAGAACCCCAAGCTGGCAGGCTGGTTCGTGGGCCAGACCATGAAGGCCACCGGCGGCAAGGCCAATCCCAAGGCCGTAAACGAGATCGTCGCGAGAAAGCTTGCCTGACGTCTGATCCCCTCTCCGCCGCCTCAAGGAGCGCCCGATGGCCCTTTACGAATACCTCGTCGTCCCGGCCCCGCGTAAGGGGCTGAAGGAAAAGGGCATGAAGGGGGTAGAGCTGCGGTTCGCCGCGGCCATGTCGACCGTCCTGAACCGCTACGCCAGCGACGGCTGGGAATACCTCCGCACCGACACCCTTCCGGCGGAGGAACGTGACGGCCTGATGATGAACCGGGTGACCGTGTTCCAGAACCTGCTGGTGTTCCGCCGCCCAAAGACGACGGAGGCCCATACACCGGAAACCGCCCCCGCGCTGATCGAGGACCACAGCGACGCGCGCGACGCGGACGGCGCCAGAGGCGAGCAGGCACCCGTGCAGGAACCCGCATCGACTGTGTCCGACGCTCCGACGGCACCGGAAACCTCCGGCACAACCGGTGAATCGACCGAAGCGGCCAAGTCCGCCGACCGCCACACCTGAACGTCGGTTCAGGGGCCACTTCACCGATTGTGGTCAGACCATCTCGATCGCGAGAGCGTGAATGCGCGTGATGATGTCCGGGCCCAATGCCGCGTGAACCGCGCGGTGCTTGGCGATCCGGCTCTTGCCGTCGAGCGTGCTTGCCCCGATCACCACGCGCCAATGGCTTTCGCCGGACCCGTCGTCGCCCGCGTGGCCTGCGTGCTGCGCGCTTTCGTTCACGACCTCCAGCCGCTCCGGCGCCAGTCCGGTTTCGAGCGCCTTTCGAATTTCTTCGTCAAGTGCCATTATTTTCTCCTGTGCTCTTCACCTGCCCGCCCATTGGTTTAGAGTGCTGTCTCCGACGAGGAAAGAGTGGCCATGAACAGAAAAGATCCCTTCGGATTCGACATGTCCGTGTCGAACAGCAAGAAGAAGAACCCCCGCGGGCGGCGTGGCATGTCAGGCGCGTCGGAAACCTCGACGCGCGTGTGCGAACACGAAGGCTGCAACGAGCCGGGCAAGTATCGCGCGCCGAAATCGCCCGATACGCTCGACGATTACATCTGGTTCTGCAAGGAACACATCCGCGAATACAACCTCAAGTGGAACTTCTTCGACAGCACCTCGGAGGCCGAGTTGATGGCCCAGATGGACCGGGATCGGACCTGGGAGCGCCCGACCCGGCCGTTCAAGCGATCGGCGGAGGAACGGGCCTGGGCCCGTCTCGGCGTGAAGGACCCGCACGAGGTGCTGGGCGAGAACGCGACCCGCAATCCCGGCCGCAACGCCGATTCCACCGGCGCGACCCGCCGTCTGCCGCCGACCGAACGCCGCGCGATCGAGATTCTCGACGCCCGCGACAGCATGTCCAAGGCCGAGATCCGCAAGTGCTACAAGGCGCTCATCAAGGTGCTGCACCCCGATATGAACGGTGGCGACCGCAGTCAGGAAGAGCAGTTGGCAGAGGTCGTCTGGGCCTGGGACCAGCTCAAGGCCAGCCGCAATTTCCGCGAGAAGGACTGACGCGGGCGCGGGGGGCCTGCCCCGCCACGCGGTCGTCCCGACGTCGGTTCGTGCACTGACCGCCGCGAACCGGCGCGCCTGGACGGATCAGTGCCAGTTCGCCGCCCGCTCGGCGAACCGCAGACGTTCCATCCGCCATTCGCGCACCAGAAGATGCGACAGAATCAGTCCGCAGCTCCAGGCCAGGAACAGCGCCGGACGGGCCAGGATCACCGTTCCGAAAAGCATGGGGCCGAACATCGTGCCGTAGCCCGGCAGGATCAGCGTGCCCGCGATCAGGGCCGTTAGACAACCGATCCAGACGACGGCACAGAGCGCCCGGATCGCGCCGACCGCGCCGGAACGTCCCAGCCATCGGCGGCCAATGTAGAAGGACAGGATCCCGCCGATCGCGCCTGAGGCCGCGCACCAGGCATCGCTCAGGCTCCAGCCCCGCAACAGATCACCGCGGTCGGCGACCTGGCTGACGACGACGAAGGCCAGCACCGCCCCCAGCCCGCCCAGCAATACGCCTGCGATCAGCAAGCGACACTCGCCCGGCGAGGGACGAAAGGGGTGCAGGATACGCTGGCGCATCGGGTGGGTCCTTACGGTCGATCCCTCTTACCCCGGACCGTGGCGCGGTCCCAGCACGCAGGCGGCGACAGACTGTTTCGCGGGCCCGTCTTCGATTGCCTCCCCGGACGCCTCGCGATCGGTTTGGCGCTGCCGAACAGACGGTTTTACGCATCGACGCCTATCCCCGGGGTTCGACCGAACGCCGTCCCGACCGCTCAAGCGGCGCGGAACATCAGCGAGACGCCGTTCAGGCAATGCCGCTGACCCGTCGGGGCGGGGCCATCCGCGAAGATATGGCCCAGGTGGCTGCCGCAGCGTCGGCAATGGCATTCCATGCGCACGGTCCACAGCTTGCGGTCTTCCTTCGTGCCGATGGCGTTGTCGTAGCTTGCGTAGAAACTGGGCCAGCCCGTGCCGCTGTCGAACTTCGTCCGGGACGGATAGAGTGCCAACCCGCAGCCGCGGCAGAAATAGGTGCCGTCCGCGAAGGTCTTGTCGAGTGGGCTGCTGTAGGCAGGCTCGGTCGCCTCCTCGCGCATGACGCGGTATTCCAGCGGGGTCAGCATCGCGCGCCACTGGCGTTCCGTGCGTGTCACCTCGAAGCCTTGCGCGCGAAGGGCGCCGGGCAGCGCGGTCGATGCCAGCATAGCCGCGACGAACGTTCTGCGATTCATGATCGTCTCCTCCCTCTTGTCCTCGCGCGTGACATACCACGCGCCTGTCCCATCCCGATGGGGCAAGCGGGGCGTCTTACGCGGTTGTGAAGCCCGCGTGAGGAGGAGCGGCCTCAGCCGGTGGAGGCAACCTCGCCCAGCGCCAGGACGTCGCCCGTGGGACTGCCCGTGGGTGAACCACCGGCGGGTTCGTCCGAAATCGCGAGCGTTCCGCCCGGCAGGGCCGTGGCAAGGGCTGGCTCGACGGGCAGAGTGCTTTCGGCCGTGTCAGACAAAAGACCCAGCGACACGGGCGGGGTGTCGTCGGCGATCAGCCACAGCTCGCGCACGCGGTCTTCGGGTGGCGGGGTCCCCGCGGTCCGGGTCAGCCGCAAGGTGCCGGCGGTGGCATCAAAAGCGGCCTGCACGATCAGGCTATCGTCCTCTGCCGCGATCTGCGCCTGCAGCGCGGGTGCCTGGGGGTCGAGGTCGCTCGAGGTCGGGGGGATGTAGACGTTCAGCACCCACAGGACCAGGGCTGCCGCCGCGACGCCGCCCAGCATCGCCGGAATCAGCCCCAACCGCTCCAGCCAGCCGCGCCGGGCCGTGGTGTCGCCTTTCGTTTCCGGTCCGAATAGATCGGCCTTGATCGCGGCAAACACCCGTTCCGGCGGAATCACCTGGGGCAGTTGGTCGGCCAATGCCGCGATCCGTTCGGCCCAGAAGGCGTATTCGGCGCGCAGGCCGGGATCGACGGCCAGCACCTCCTCGTAGGCGGCTGCCTCCTCGTCCGTCAGCAGGCCAAGGACGTATTCGCCCGTCAGCGCCTGCTCTTCTTCGTGGTCAAACTCATCTGTCATCCGACAGGCACTCTCTCAACTTCAACAGGCTGCGTCGCAGCCAGGTCCTTACCGTGTTCAGCGGCACCGCGTAGTGGTCCGCCAGTTCCTGGTAGGTATTGCCCTCCAGGTAGGCGCGTCGGACCGCTCCCGCCTTGTCGGGATCCAACTGGTCCATGCAATCGACGATCCGGGTCCGGTCCGAGGTCGCCATCGCCAGTGCTTCGGGGCCGGGGCTGGCGTCCGGCATTTCGGCAACGTCGTCCATCGTCCCCGAGGCGCGGGTCTTGCGGGCACGGATCTTGTCCACCGCGTGATTACGCGCCACCGTGATCAGCCAGGTCATCGGACTGAGCCCGTTCGCCTTGTACCGATCCGCATTGCGCCAGATCTTCACAAAGATTTCCTGAAGCGCGTCCTCGGCTTCCGCCCGATTGCCCAAGACACGCAGGCAGACGCCGAACAGTTTCGCCGAGGTCGCGGAATAGAGGGTCTCGAAGGCCGCCCGGTCGCCGGACGCCACGCGCGCGATCATATCCTCTATGTCGGAGGTCGTAGTCATGCAGTCATCCCCTGTCTCGGCGTCACAATGGCCGCTCGAGGGTCAAAGGGCAATGTTTTACCGCCCCCGACTGCCCGGCACGGCCGCCCCGCGGCCCCTTGGCAAAGGGAACAATATATTGCATCCCGGATTGGACCGAACCGACCGCACGACTTCTGGAAAGGCTGACCGCATGCCCGACGGCACGATCGACATCAAAGCGACACCGACGCAGGACATCTCGGTCCGCGAGGTCTTCGGAATCGACACCGACATGACCGTCAAGGGTTTCGCGGAAGGCTCCGAGCGGGTGCCCGAGATCGACCCCACCTATACCTTCGACCCCGACACCACGCTGGCGATCCTCGCGGGCTTCGGTCACAACCGCAGGGTGATGGTCCAAGGCTATCACGGCACCGGCAAATCGACCCACATCGAACAGGTCGCGGCGCGGCTGAACTGGCCCGCGGTGCGCGTGAACCTCGATAGTCACATCAGCCGGATCGACCTGATCGGCAAGGATGCGATCAAGCTGCGCGACGGCGTGCAGGTGACCGAATTCCACGAGGGCATCCTGCCCTGGGCGCTGCGCAATCCCGTGGCCATCGTCTTCGACGAATACGACGCGGGCCGTGCGGACGTGATGTTCGTGATCCAGCGCGTGCTGGAAGCGGACGGGAAGCTCACGTTGATGGACCAGAACAAGATCCTGACGCCGCATCCCTATTTCCGCCTCTTCGCCACCGCGAACACCGTGGGTCTGGGCGACACGACCGGCCTCTATCACGGCACGCAGCAGATCAACCAGGCGCAGATGGACCGCTGGAGCCTCGTGGCCACGCTGAACTACCTGCCGCACGACACGGAGACCGACATCGTCGTCGCCAAGTCGCCGCATTATCAGGACGGGGCGGGCCGCCAGACCGTGAGCCAGATGGTCACGGTCGCCGACCTCACCCGCACCGCTTTCATGAACGGGGATCTTTCCACCGTCATGTCGCCGCGGACGGTGCTGGCCTGGGCCGAGAACGCGCGCATCTTCGGCGACGTGGGCTACGCCTTCCGGCTGTCCTTCCTCAACAAGTGCGACGAGCTCGAACGTCAGACGGTAGCGGAGTTCTACCAGCGCTGCTTCGACGAGGAACTGCCCGAGAGTGCAGCCAGCCAGAGCATTCGGTGAAGCGTCTGCGCGGAAAGCTCGGCGCGGCCCTGATCCTTGGCGCCTGTACGCCGATGGGTGACGGCAACGCCTATGACGTCACGCTGTCGGACAGCGGCGCGCTGGCGCTCGTCCGGCCGCAGTCCGAGGAGGCGACGATCGCAGGTATCGAGCGGGCCGCCCGCGACGCCGCCCCGCGCGGCTGCACGGCGCAGGCGGCCCCGGTCCTCTACGACCTGGTGAGCGGTGACCGCGAAGCGCCCCTGCCCGCCTCGGCCCGGCTGCGGTTCGCGGGCCGCCTGCCCGCCACCCTGACCTGCGGCTGACCCGGAGCCACCCATGCGCAAACCCAGCGACAATCCCGCCGATCCGTTCAAGAAGGCGCTGGCCGAGGCCACCAAGGTGCTGGCCGACGACGCCGAGTTGACCGTCAGCTACTCGGTCGATCCCGCGGGCCAGACCAACGACAGCATCCGCCTGCCGCAGGTCAGCCGCCGCATGACCCGCGACGAGGTGCTTCTGGCGCGCGGCACGGCGGACGCCTACGCGCTGCGCCACAAGTACCACGATGCCGCCACCAACAACCGCTACGCGCCGCAAGGCCAGATGGCGCGCGACATCTACGACGCGATGGAAACCGCCCGGGTCGAGGCCGTGGGCGCCCGCACCATGCCGGGAACCGCGGGCAACATCGACGCCCGCATCGCGACGGAGGCGCAGCGTCGGGGCTACGACAGCGTGCGTTCGACGGAGGAAGCACCGCTCGCGGTCGCCGCGGGATACCTCGTGCGCCACCTCGCCACGGGCCGTGATCTGCCCCCCGCCGCCGCCAACGTCATGGACCTGTGGCGCGGCTTCATCGAGAACCAGGCCGGCGGTACGCTCGATAACTTGGGCGACACGCTGTCCGACCAGCGGGCCTTCGCCAAGTTCGCGCGGCAGGTGATCTCGGACCTGGGCTACGGTGACCAGCTGGGCGACGACCCCGATGCGCCGGACGAGGACCAGGAGGACGAGGCCGAGGAAGGCGCCGACGAGGAGCAGGATCCCGATTCCACCGGCGAGGACGACAGCGACGGCGACGAGGCGGACGCCAGTCCCGAGCAATCCCAGGAGCAGCAGCAGGACAGCTCCCAGGCCGAGGTCAGCATGGATGACCAGGCCGACGACGACCTGGGCGAAGAGACCGAGATGCCCGAGGGCGAGGCCCCGATGGAGCCGCCGCAGCCTGGTCCGGTCTCTGATGCGGATCCCGATTACCGCGTTTTCACCACCGCATACGACGAGGAGATCGGCGCCGCGGACTTGGCCGAACCGGCAGAACTGGAACGCCTGCGCGCCTACCTCGACCAGCAGCTCGATCCGCTGAAGGGGGCCGTGGCGCGACTGGCCAACAAGCTGCAACGGCGCCTCCAGGCCAAGCAGAGCCGCACGTGGGAATTCGACCTCGAGGAAGGGATCCTCGACGCCGGACGGCTTGCCCGCATCGTGGCCAGTCCCACGACGCCGTTGTCGTTCAAGGTCGAGAAGGACATGGAGTTTCGCGACACGGTCGTCACGCTTTTGCTCGACAACTCCGGCTCGATGCGCGGGCGCCCGATCTCGATCGCGGCGATCTGCGCCGACGTCATGGCCCGGACGCTGGAGCGCTGCAACGTCAAGGTCGAGATCCTGGGCTTTACCACCAAGGCGTGGAAAGGCGGCCAGTCGCGCGAGGCCTGGTTGAAGGAAGGGCGCGAACCGGCCCCCGGACGGCTCAACGACCTGCGTCACATCGTCTACAAGTCCGCCGATGCGCCCTGGCGGCGGACCCGGCCGAACCTCGGGCTGATGATGAAGGAAGGCCTGCTGAAGGAAAACATCGACGGCGAGGCGCTGGAATGGGCGCACCGGCGACTTGCCGGGCGGCCCGAGCAGCGCAAGGTGCTGATGGTCATCTCGGACGGGGCGCCGGTCGACGACAGCACCCTGTCGGTGAACCCGGCGAATTACCTCGAAAAGCACCTGCGCGACGTGATCGCCATGATCGAGAAGCGCAAGGCCGTCGAACTGGCCGCCATCGGCATCGGCCACGACGTGACCCGCTACTACGACCGCGCCGTGACGATCACCGACGTCGAACAACTGGCCGGGGCGATGACCGAACAGCTTGCCAGCCTCTTCGACAGCGATCCGCGCAAGCGCGCGCGCGTGTTGGGAATGCGCCGCGTCGGGTGACGGCCTCGTGCCGAGGCCGTGCCTCCGGCGGGGATATTTATGGAACAGAGAACGGGGGCCGCTGCGCCATGTTTCAGACCTTCACGCAAAGCAGTGAACCGGACCAGGGGCCCGCGCGGTTGGCCGCCCTTCGTGCGCGGCTGGCGGAGCAGCACCTCGACGGTGTGCTGGTCCCGAGGACCGATCGCTGGCAAGGCGAATACGTGGCCCCCTGCGACGAGCGGCTTGCCTGGCTGACGGGCTTCACCGGCTCGGCGGGCTTCGCGGTCATTCTGCACGACGTCGCGGGCATCTTCGTCGACGGGCGCTACCGGCTGCAGGTCCGCGACCAGACCGCGCGCGATTTCACACCGGTGAACTGGCCCGAGACGAAGCTGTCCGACTGGCTGATCGAGCAGCTTCCCGAAGGTGGCGCGATCGCATACGATCCCTGGCTGCACACCGCCGCCGAGATCGAGGATCTGACCGAGAAGCTATCGGGCAAGTCCATCGACCTCTGCCCGCTGCCCAACCAGATCGATCCGCTCTGGACCGATCGCCCCGCACGACCCGACGCCCCCTATTTCGCCCACCCCGTCGAGTTCACGGGCGAGACCCATGCCGCGAAGCGCGCGCGTCTGACGGCGGACACGCCCAAGGGCAGCTGGATCCTGACCTTGCCCGACAGCATCGCCTGGCTGCTGAACATCCGGGGCGCGGATATTCCGCGCAACCCGGTGCCGCAATGCACGGCGATCCTCCATGCCGACGGCACGGTCGATCTCTTCGCTCCGGCGGCCAAGGTGGCAGGGCTGTCGGGTCACCTGGGCGATCAGGTCACCGTGCAGGACCCCGACGCCTTCGAGGATGCGCTTGCCACGCTCGATGGTCCCGTGCGGATCGATCCGCGATCCTGCCCCGACGCCATCGCCCGCCACCTGGCCGAGGGCGAAGCGGAGGTGATCGAGGCCGACGATCCCTGCATCCTGCCCAAGGCGCGCAAGACCGAGGTCGAGATCGCCGGCGCGCAGGCCGCCCACCTGCGCGACGGGGCCGCGATGGTGCGTTTCCTGGCCTGGCTGGACGCCGAGGCGCCGTCTGGTCAATTGACGGAGATCCGCGTGGTTGAGGCGCTCGAGGAATTCCGCCGCGACACCGGGCTCTTGCGCGACATCAGCTTCGAGACGATCTGCGGCGCGGGCGCGCACGGAGCCATCGTGCATTACCGGGTGACGGAAGCCACCGACCGCCCGGTGACCCCCGGCGAGCTTCTGTTGATCGACAGCGGCGGACAGTACCTCGACGGGACCACCGACATCACCCGCACGGTGATCGTGGGCGCGCCAAAGGACGTGCACCGCGACCGCTACACCCGCGTGCTGCGCGGCATGATCGCCGTCAGCCGGGCGCGGTTCGCCCGCGGTGTGGGGGGCCAACACCTCGACGCGCTGGCGCGGATGCCGCTGTGGGAAGCGGGGCTCGATTTCGATCACGGGACCGGGCATGGCGTGGGCTCCTACCTCAGCGTGCACGAAGGGCCGCAAGGCATCTCCCGCCGCTCGAAGGTGGCGCTGGAACCGGGGATGATCCTGTCGAACGAACCGGGCTACTACCGCGAGGGCGCCTACGGGATCCGGATCGAGAACCTGATCGTCACCCGGGAGGCGCCGGCGGTGCCGGGCGGCGACGATCGTCCGCAATTGTGTTTCGAGACGCTCACCCATGTCCCGCTGGATCGCCGTCTGATCGACAGGTCCCAACTGACAGGGGCGGAATTGCGCTGGATAGACGCCTATCATGCCGATACACTCAAGCTGATTGGGCCACAGGTGGACGGGATGGCGCGGGACTGGCTGGTCCGGGCCTGCGCGCCGTTGTGACATTTGCCGCCCGCAGACCTGAAGGACGACTTGATGAGCACCGACCGTATCACGATTGAACAGGCCAGCGGCCATTGGGTCGTCCGCGCCGGCGGGGCCGTGCTGGGGGAAAGCTCCGACGTGCTCATGCTGAGGGAGACGGGTTACGATCCGGTGGCCTACTTCCCGCGGGAGGACATCGCGATCACCTTCCTCGACCGCACCGACCGGACGACCACCTGCCCCTACAAGGGCGAGGCGAGCTATTTCTCGATCGTGACCAAGAGCACCACGTTGGAGAACGTGGTGTGGTGTTACGAAGACCCGAAATCGGACGTGGCCCGGATCGCGGGGCGCCTCGCCTTCGACACCGAGCACGTGACCGTCGAAGAGGTCTGATCCGACCTCAGGAATGCTCTTCCGCGGACCGCGCCGAAAGGGCGCGGTTGAAGGCGCGCAGCGCATCCACGTGGAACAGCGCGCCCTGCAGGACGGGCGGTTCGCCTTTCTTGACGGTGACCACGGGGATGAAGCGATCCCCGGTCCGTTCGAAGATCGGCATCGCGAGGTCCAGCGTGGCGCTGGCCGAGACGTAGGTGCCCGCCGCGATCAACTCCTGGCAGGCGCTTTCGGCGGCGGCACGCGGATCGGACAGCGGCCGCATGACGTTGCCCACCACGAAGGTCCCCAGCAGGTAGACCTGCGGCCCGGCCGCGAGATGCACGCCGCGCCGTTCGAGCTGGTGCAGGAAGAAGGAATGCTCCACCAGTCGCGAGGCCAGTGCCGTCGACATCGACACCGCCACCATGACCGCAAGCCCGGTCTGCCAGTCCCCCGTCAACTCGAACACGATCAGCGTGGTCGAAATCGGCGCCCCCAGGACGGCGGCCGCCACGGCGCCCATCCCCGCCAGCGCGTAGAGCGTGCCGTCGCCCGACAGGTCCGGCATCAACCCGGTCGCCACGAGGCCGAAGGCCAGCCCCGTCAGCGCCCCGATCATCAGGGATGGCGAAAACACCCCGCCGCCCATGCGCCCGCCCATGGTGATCGCCACGGCGGCCACCTTCAGGATGACGAAGATGACCGCCTCGTGCAGCAGAAGACCTCCGGCCAGTGCGGTGATCGTCGTCTCGTAGCCCACGCCGATGATGTGGGGATACCAGATCGCCATGAGGCCCAGCATCGCCCCTGCCAGCGTGGGCCGCAGGAAGGCGGGAATACGCAACCGGTATTGCAGCTGACTGCCGAGGTTGTCGGTCCAGAAAATCGCCCGCATCAGGACAACGGCGACCAGACCGCAAAGCAGACCGAGGATCAGAAAGGCCGGAAGCTCGACATAGAAAGCAAGCACGTTGTCGCGGTCGATGATGAACTGCGTGACGTCCCCCAGCGCCAGCCGGCTGACGACCGTGCCCGCGACGCTGGCGATGACGATGGGGGCGAAGGCATGGACCGCGAAGTGGCGCAGCACGACCTCCAGCGCGAAGAGCGCGCCTGCGATGGGCGCGTTGAAACTGGCCGAGACGGCCGCGGCGACCGCGCAGCCCAGAAGATCACGCCCGGTGACGCCATCCGCCCGGATCCGGGTGCAGATCCAGGTCGAGATCACGGCCGCGAGGTGCACCACAGGCCCCTCGCGCCCGGAGGAGCCGCCCATGCCCAGCGTCAGCAGGCTCGCCGCCCCGGAGGCGAGCCCTTCGCGAAAGGACACGCGGCCTTCGCGCAAGGCCGCTCCTTCGATCACGTCCGCGACCGAGCGGACGCGGCTGTCCTCGATGAAGCGATCGAGGATCAGGCCGACGATCAGCCCGCCCAGGATCGGCACGATCAGGATCTGCGACCAGTGCAGGCCGGTGACGAAACTGTGGAGGTGCGTGGGGTCCTCCGTCCCGTAGGCCACGCGCTGGACGAGGTCGATGGCGATACGGAACAGGACCGCGGCGCCCCCCGCGGCGATGCCCAGGACCAGCGCGATGAACCAGAACTGAACCTGTCCCGGCCCGCGCAGCTTCATCGCAAGCCAGGCCCTCCGCAGATCGCCCGCCAGTTTCGCGTGGCCCGTCAGGCTCCTCCGCTCGCCGTGCATCGCGGCACCCCTTTTTTGCGTATCCATCTCCGTTTAGGGTATTCGGAGCTTGCGCAAAAGCAGTGCAACCGCCCTTTTTGGAGCCCGCGATGACGATTTCCTCGGCCCTTGATGCCCTTGCCCCCTTGTTGGGCGACCGGTTGTCCTTGCGCGCCGCCGACCGGGACGCGCACGGCCAGTCCGAAAGTCACTTCGCACCGACCCCGCCCGATGCCGTCGCCTGGCCGCGCGACACCGAGGAGGTCAGCGCCATCGTCCGGATCTGTGCCGATCACGGCTGCCCGGTCATTCCCTTCGGCGCGGGCACGTCGCTCGAGGGGCACACCTTGGCCCCGCACGGCGGGCTGACGCTGAACTTAACGAAGATGAACCGGATCCTCTGCGTCCATGCCGAGGATCGGGACGCCGTCGTGCAGCCCGGCGTCACGCGGGAGGATCTGAACACCCACCTTCGGGACACGGGCCTGTTCTTTCCCGTCGATCCCGGTGCCAACGCAAGCCTGGGCGGCATGGCCGCGACCCGGGCGTCGGGGACGACGACCGTGCGGTACGGGACCATGCACGACAACGTGGCCGCCCTCGAAGTCGTGCTGGCGGATGGCCGCATCATCCGCACCGGCAATCGCGCGGCGAAATCGAGCGCGGGCTACGATCTGACCGGCCTCTTCGTGGGGGCCGAGGGAACCTTGGGGATCATCACGGAACTGACGCTGAGGCTGCACGGACAGCCGCAGGCGATCTCTTCCGCGGTCTGCGCCTTCAGGGACGTGCCCGCGGCGGTCGAGGCCGCGACGCAAGTGACGCTGATGGGGCTCGCCGTGGCCCGGATGGAATTCCTGGACCGGACCTGCGTCGCGGTGGTCGCCGCGGCCAGCAAGACGGATTTCGCGGACCGGCCGCATCTTTTCGTCGAGTTCCACGGCAGCGAGACTTCGGTCGCAGAGGACGCCGCCACCTTCGCGGAGATCGCGCGCGACTGCGGCGGCGACGATCCGCAAGTCGCGACCCGGCCCGAGGAGCGCACCAAGCTGTGGGAGATGCGTCACCGCGCATTCTGGTCGATCCTCGCCCACCATCCCGGCAAGCGGGCGATCGTGACGGACGTCTGCGTGCCCGTCAGCGCTCTGGCGCAGGCCATCGCCGAAACGCAGGCCGATATCGCCGCAAGCCGGGTCCCCGGGCCGATCCTGGGGCACGTGGGCGATGGCAATTTCCACGCGGCCCTTCTGATCGACGACGACAGCGCCGAGGATCGGGCCGCCGCGATGGCGCTGTCGGCGCAGATGGCCGAGCGCGCGCTGCGCCTTGGCGGAACCGTGACCGGCGAGCACGGCATCGGCATGGGCAAGCTTGCCTACATGGACCGCGAGCATGGAGAGGGCTGGGACGTGATGGCCCAGATCAAGCGGGCGCTGGACCCAGACGGCTTGATGAACCCGGGCAAGATGCTGCGACAACCCGGCGGCTGAAACGCGCGCAAGGCGATCGCCGCGGCGGTCGGGCTATCCTGCGGCGCGCGATCGGCCAGGTCGGAGGGGGCTCTGCCCCCGCCCCTGCGGGGCTCCCCCGGAGTTTATCTGGCCAGATGAAGGGGCTGACGCGTTCCGAAGCTGGGAATGCTCTGCCGGTCGCGGCGACGCGAGGTCGATACGATGCGCACCGGCACGACGATCAGGGCGCCATCAGCGCGCGGGCGGCGGCGCGGGCGGCGTCGGTGATCGTGTCGCCGGACAACATGCGCGCGATCTCGGTAATGCGGTCGTCTGCGTCGAGGGGGACGACGGTGGAGGTCGTCTCCTCCGCGCCTTGCCGCTTTTCCACGCGCCAGTGGTGTCCGCCCAAGGCCGCGACCTGTGGCGAGTGGGTGACGACCAGCACCTGACCTTCGCCCGCGAGCGCGGCCAGACGACGGCCGACCGCGTCGGCGGTGGCCCCACCGACACCGCGGTCGATCTCGTCGAAGATCATCGTCACACCGCCCTGGCCCGCCTGGCTGAGGCAGACCTTCAGGGCCAATAGGAAGCGCGACAGTTCCCCGCCCGATGCGATCTTGTTGAGCGGTCCGGGCGGCGCGCCGGGGTTCGTGGCGACCGTGAAGGCCACCGCGTCGCGCCCTTCGGGACCGGCGGGCGCTGCGGCGATCTCGGTGCGGAAGACCGCGCGCTCCATCTTCAGGGGCGCCAGTTCGGCGGCCATGGCGGCGTCCAACCCGCCGGCCGCGGAGGCCCGCGCCGCGTGCAACGCCTCCGCCGCTGCATCGTAGCTTACCTGCGCCGCGCGTCCGGCCTTCTGCAGATCGCCCAGATCGCGCTCGCTTCCGTCCAGCAGGGCCAGCCGGTCCCGCAGGTCCGCGGCGAAACCGCCCAGATCGTCGGCCAGAACGCCATGCTTGCGCGCCAGGCCGCGGATTGCGAACAGACGCTCCTCCGTCGCTTCCAGCTCGGCGGGGTCGAAGGTCAGCGCGTCGAGCGCATCCTGCACGCCGCGTTGCGCCGCGTCGAGTTCCAGCATCGCGCGTTCGATCGCGGCGAGCGGATCGTCGAGCCGGCCTTCGGCCTTGTCGGCGGCGCCGATCAGCCAGCGGTTGGCATCCGACATCAGGCCCTCGGCTCCTTGCAGGCCGAGCGCCTCGCCCGCGCGCGCCACGTCGGTCTTGATCCGTTCGGCGGCCTGCATGGTACGGCGCGCGACGTCGAGCGTCGCCTCCTCTCCCGGCTGCGGGTCGAGCGCGTCGAGTTCGCCCACGGCGTGACGCAGGTACTCCTCTTCGGCGCGGATCTCTGTGATGCGCGCCTCGGCGGCCTCGCGCTCCTTCGCGGCCCGCGCAAGTGCGGACCAGGCGGCGCGGGTGGCATCGAGTTCGGCGTCGAGGCCCGCGTAGGTGTCCAGCATCACCCGGTGGCCGCGCGGGTTCAGCAGGCCGCGGTCATCGTGCTGGCCGTGAAGTTCGACCAGCGTGTCGGAGAGTGCGCGCAGGACTTCCCCGCTGGCGCGGCGGTCGTTGACCCAGGCGGTCTTGCGCCCGTCCCGGGTGTTCACGCGGCGCAGGATTAGCTCCGGCCCGTCGGGAAGTCCGGCCTCCTGCAGGACCGCGTGGGCGGCATGTTCGGCGGGCAGATCGAAGCTTGCCGTCACCTCCCCCTGGTCGGCGCCCTGCCGCACCAACTCGGCCCGGCCACGCCAGCCAAGCACGAAGCCCAGGGAGTCGAGCAGGATCGACTTGCCCGCCCCCGTCTCGCCGGTGAGCACGTTCAGACCGGGCTGAAAGCCAAGCTCCAGCCGGTCGATGATGAGCATGTCACGGATGTCGAGCGTGCGGAGCATGTCAGGGGTGTGTCGCGGTCAGAGCCATTCGCCCTTGAGCACCTGCCGGTAGATCGAGGCCAGCCAGCTGTCGCCTTGCGCGCGCGCCTCGAGCCCTTGGCCGGTCAGCAGGGCATAGCTGTCCTGGTACCATTCGGTCGCGGGATAGTTTGCACCCAGGATGGCCCCGGCGGTCTGCGCCTCGTTCGTGAGGCCCAGCGAAAGGTAGCTTTCCACAAGACGGTGCAGCGCCTCGGGCGTATGGGTGGTCGTCTGGAAGTCTTCGACGACGACCCGGAACCGGTTCACGGCGGACGCATAATTGCGCCGCTTGAGGTAGTAGCGTCCGACCTCCATCTCCTTCGAGGCGAGGTGATCGAAGGCCAGGTCGAACTTCAGGACCGCAGGGCTGGCGTATTCGCTGTCGGGATACTGTTCGATCACCGTGCGCAGCGCCTGGGCGGCCTGGAAGGTCAAGCCCTGGTCGCGGCCAACCTCGTCGATCTGGTCGTAGTAGGACAGGGCCAACAGGTATTGCGCGTAAGCCGCATCCGGTTGCGCCGGATAGAAATCGAGGAACCGCTGCGCGGAGGCGCGACTGTTGGGGTAGTCGCTGTCCATGTGGTAGGCATAGGCCTGCATGATCAGCGCGCGTTCGGCCCACTCGGAATAGGGGTAGAGCCGCTCGATCTCTCCGAAGAAGAAGGCGGCGTCCTCGGGGTTGCCCGCGGCCAGCCGCTGTTCGCCCTGCTGGAAGATCTGCATCGCGGTCTGGCCGTCGACGGAACCGGGCAGTGCCGCGGTGCGATCCCCGCAGCCTGCAAGCAGCCCCAGCACCAGCACAGCGGCCCCAAGGGTGAACCGGTTCGATGAAAGCTGCATCGCACGCCCCCGCGTCAAAGTCTTGCCGGACCCGTCGGGCGGGTCCCATTGGTCGAGGGTTTAACAGAAAAGACCGGGGTGCAAAACGCCTTATCGCGCCACTCGGCCAAGATGTGACGGCCCGCTCAGGCGACGGCGAAAAGGTCGTGCCGGGTCACGCCATGCCCCGGCAGACGGGCGGCGATCTGATCGGAGCAGGTGACCATGCGCCAGGCCTCTGGCCGGTCGAAGAGCGCGCGCAGCAAGGCGTTCGTCAGGTTGTGACCGGCCTTGTGGCCCGTGTAGCGGCCCAGGATCGGCGCCCCGGCGGTGTAGAGATCCCCCAGCGCATCCAGCATCTTGTGGCGCACCGCCTCGTCGGCGTGGCGCAGGCCGCCGGGGGTCAGCACCCGGTCCTTGTCCACGACGACGGCATTCTCGATCGTGCCGCCGAGTGCGAGGCCTTGCGCGCGCATCGCCTCCACGTCGGCGTTGCGGCAGAAGGTCCGGCTGTCGCACAACTCGTGCACGAAGCTGCCGTTGGCCATGTTCAGCGTCTTGCTTTGCCGGCCGATGGCGGCATCCGCGAAGTCGATGTCGAAGTCGATCTGCAGCGACGTGGCCGGGCGCAGACTGGCCCAGGCGTCGCCTTGGGTCACGCGCACCTCGTCGAGGATCTTGATCGCCTGCATCGCGGGCAGCATCCGGCGCAGGCCCGCCCCCACGATCCCGCGCACGAAATCGACCGAGGAGCCGTCCATGATCGGAACTTCCGGTCCGTCGATCTCCACCAGCGCGTTGTGCACGCCGCAGCCTGCAAGTGCCGCCATGAGATGCTCGATCGTAGAGACAGTGGTATTCCCGACCCGCAGCCGGGTATTCAGCGGAGAGATTTCCACGTGATCCCACAGCGCGGGCAGATCGATCCCCTGCCCCGCCTGGTCGACGCGGCGGAAGACGATGCCGTGGTCCGCCGGAGCGGGACGCAAGGTCAGCCGCGCGGCGCGGCCCGAGTGCAGGCCGATACCATCGAAGGTCACGTCGCTCTTGAGGGTCGTCTGCATGGGTCTGCCTAGCGTCGTTCGGGGGCGTTCATAAAATCGTAACGTGCAGATAGGTCAGTCAGCCCCACTGCCGCAATTCACACATTGCAACCGTCTGAAACAAAGCAAGCCGGACCCTCCAACCTCCTAAAACAAAACAAAAAAAGCCACCCCGAAGGGTGGCTCTTTTTCGCTTGAGAGAGCCCGCTTAGTTTGCCTGACGCCGCAGGAAGGCGGGGATCTCGATCCGTTCCTGGTCGGGATCGACGTCGTCCTCGACCCGGGGCCGCGCGGAGGCCTGGTCGCGCTGCGCGCTGACCTGCGGCTGCTGGCGGGGTGCCGCAGGTGCGGGCTTCTGTTCGCCGGTCATCCGCCCGATGAGGGAGTTGATCCCGAACCGGCCCTTCTCGGCCTCGGGCTCGGGGGCACGGCGTGCCTCGGTCGCACCCTTGGGCTGGCGCTGCACGGCCGCCTGAAGACGCGCGAGCGCTTCCGGGGTCGGCTCGCCCGGGCGGGCGGCACGGGGGGCCGTGAAGCTTTCCGAGGCGCGGGGCTCGGGCTCCTGGCGGGGCTGATAGGCGGGCGGCGGCAGATCGTCATCCTCGTCGCGCGCGGCGGGTGCCTGGTGACGGTCATCCATGTCGTCCAGCAGCGACCGTTCGCGCGGGGCCTCGGGCTCCGGCGCGCGTGCTGCGGGCGCCTCGCGGCGAGGCTCTTCGCGATGCGGCTGGGGGGCCGGTTCAGGCGCGCGGGCCGCGGGAACTTCGCGGCGGCGCGGCTCCTCGCGGCGCACCTCTTCCTGGCGCGGCTCCTCGCGGCGCGGTTCGCGGATCGGCTCCGCCACGGACCGACGCGGCTGAGGCGCGGCTTCTTCCCGGGCGGCGGCGTCGATGCCGGTCGCCACGACGGAGACGCGCATCCGGCCTTCCATCTCGGTATCCAGGGTGGAGCCTACAATGATGTTGGCATCCTCGTGAACCTTGTCACGGATCTCGTTTGCGGCCTCGTCCAGTTCGAACAGGGTCAGGTCGTAGCCGCCGGTGATGTTGATCAGCACGCCCTTGGCACCGTGCAGGCTGATCTCGTCCAGGAGCGGGTTGGCAATGGCCTTCTGCGCGGCCTGCTTGGCACGATCCTCGCCCTCGGCCTCGCCGGTGCCCATCATCGCCTTGCCCATCTCGTCCATCACGGAGCGCACGTCGGCGAAGTCGAGGTTGATGAGGCCCGGACGCACCATCAGGTCGGTCACGCCCTTCACGCCCTGGTAGAGCACGTCGTCGGCCAGCGCGAAGGCTTCGGTAAAGGTCGTGTTCTCTGTCGCGAGGCGGAAGAGGTTCTGGTTGGGAATGATGATGAGCGTGTCGACGACCTTCTGGAGGGCCTCCACGCCTTCCTCGGCCTGGCGCATGCGGCGCCCGCCTTCGAACTGGAAGGGCTTGGTCACGACGCCGACGGTCAGCACGCCCAGCTCGCGCGCGGCCTGCGCGATGATCGGAGCGGCCCCGGTGCCGGTGCCGCCGCCCATGCCGGCGGTGATGAAGCACATGTGCGCGCCGGCCAGCTGGTCGACGATCTGTTCGATGCTTTCCTCGGCGGCGGCCGCACCCACGGTCGCGCGCGCGCCCGCGCCCAGACCTTCGGTCACCTTCAGGCCCATCTGGATGCGCTGGTCGGACTTCGATTGCTGCAGCGCCTGCGCATCGGTGTTGGCCACGACGAACTCGACGCCGTCGAGCTCCTTCTCGATCATGTTGTTGACGGCGTTGCCGCCGGCCCCGCCGACACCGAACACGGTAATGCGGGGTTTAAGCTCTTCATGCCCGGGAAGAGAGAGATTGAGTGTCATGACCAGTCCGCCTGTTGATGTGTTTGGCACCCGTCCCACCGGGCAGAATCCGCTTATTGGGGTGACGTTAACGATTCAACCCCAGTCCGTCACCTCAAAAGCACGGTTTGCCTACAAAATGTGGCGCGATTCCGCGCAAATTTTCACGATCTGGCGTGATGCGCCAAATCTGGGGTATCACCAATTGTCCTTGAACCACTTGACGGCGCGCTTGAGCGACCGGGCGGGGTAGGTTTCCGCGGGAACATCGAAATCCCACCATTCGTCCTGCGGATTCGCGGCGAAGAGCGCAAGCCCCACCGAAGAGGAAAACGCGGGCCCCGTCGCCGCTTGCGGCAGGCCCTGAACGCGCATGGGCCGTCCCAGCCGGACCTGGCTGCCGAGGATCTTGGCCGCGAGCCCGTCGAGACCGGGGATCTGGCTGCTGCCGCCGGTCAGCACGATCTGCTGGCCCGGCAGATGCTCGAACCCGGCGGCATCGAGGCGGGCCCGCGTCTCTTCCAGGATCTCCTCGATCCGCGGGCGCATGATGCCGATCAGCTCGGCGCGGCTGACGGTGCGGCGGTCGCGCTCCCAGTCGCCGGTGTTTCCGCCGACCTCGATCATCTCGCGGTCGTCCATGCCGGTGGCCACGACGCCGCCGTAGAAGGTCTTGACCCGTTCGGCCACGGCCAGCGGCACCTGCAGGCCCATCGAGATGTCGCCGGTGACGTGATCGCCGCCCATGCGCACCGAATCCGCGAAGATCATGTGCTTCTTCATGAAGACGGAAATGCCGGTCGAGCCGCCGCCCAGGTCGATGCAGGCCCCGCCCAGTTCGAGCTCGTCCTCCACCATGCTGGAGATGCCCGAGGCATAGGCGGAAGAGGCGATTCCCGCCAGTTCGAGGTCGCAGCGCTTGATGCAGAAGAAGAGGTTGCGGATCGCGGTGGCGTCGACGCTGAGCAGGTGCAGGTCGGTGGCGAGCGTGTTGCCCGCTTGCCCGCGCGGATCGGCCAGGCCGCTGCGGTGATCGAGGGCGAAGTTCACCGGCTGGGCGTGCAGGACCTCGCGGTCGGGGCCCAGGTCCGGCATCTCGCAGGAGGCCAGGACGCGGCCGATGTCGTTCTCGGTGACCAGTCCCTCCTCGATCTCGACCGACCCGTCCAATCCGTAGGACCGCGGCCGCGCGCCCGAGAAGCAGGCGATGACGTGATCGACACGGACCTCGGCCATCTTCTGGGCCGCCTGCACCGCGGTGCGGATCGCGCATTCGGTTTCCTGCATCGCGTCGATCTCGCCGAAGCGGACACCGCGGGACCGGGTCGTGGCGGCCCCGATGACCCGGAAGCGCGACTGGCCCGCCATCGCGCCGATCCCGTCGTTGGCTGCCAGGATGTCGGGCCCGTCGAAGCGCAGCACCAGGCAGGCGATCTTGGAGGTGCCGATGTCGAGAAGCGCGATCACGCCGCGCTGCATCGCGGCCTGGCGCACGTTCCGCATCGCGCGCTGCGTATCGTAGAGATCTTTCATCACTGCATTGCCTCTATTGGTCTTAGGTCACGCGCGGCGTTCCGGCTGGCGGTCACCGCGTCCTTGCTTACCCGGACGGTCGGGCGGGTCTTCATGCGCATGTCCACGATCGAGACGTCGCGGTCCAGCAGGGCGGTCGCCGTGTGCATCGCGATCACCCGGTCGAGGGCCGCGGCAGGATCGACCGAAGGCAGGGCGATGCGCACGCCGCGGTCCAGCACCATGTCCCAGCGCCGGTCACCGCGGCGCACCAGTCCACGCACCCGGTCCGAAATCGGGCCCGCCCGGCGGAACAGCGTCAGCGCCTCGTCGATGTAGCTCTCCGCCCCCTGCCCCGCGATCAGCGGCAGGTCGCGACGCTCGGCCCGGGTCTCGACCCGGCCCGAGAAGACACCCTGTCCGTCGATCAGCCGCAGGCCTTCGACCGTGCGCCACAGCGCCACCGGATCGCGTGGGACCACGTCGATGCGCACAGTGCCGGCCTCGCCGATCCAGACCCGAGCCCCGGCGATGGCCTCGAGGTCCGAGATCTCGCGCCGCAGCGCCTCGAGGTCGATGTCGAAGGAAGAGACCGGGAAATCGATCTGCGCGATCTTGGTGATGCGGTCGGCCAGCGGTTCGTCCGCCCCGCTGACCGACAGGCTGCGCATGATGAACTCGGGGCGGTTGCGGAAGGCCTCGGTCGCGGAGGCGAAGGTTTCGGCCACCAGCGCGCGATTGCCGTCCTGCGCGGCCCAGATGCCGCCCACGGCCAGCACGAGCGCCAGCGGAACGCCCACCCGCAGGCCGGTGCGCACGCCCGGCGTCAGCATCCAGCGTTGCCAGCGGTAGCCCCACTTCGACGGCGCGGGGTCGCGGATCGGGCGGGTCATCGATCGCAAGAGGCGTCCTCCACCAGCATCCGGCACAGCTCCGGGAACGGGATGCCGACATGCGCCGCCTGTTCCGGCGCCAACGACGTCGGCGTCATGCCGGGCTGGGTGTTCGTTTCCAGCAGGATCAGGCCGGCCGCGCCCTTGCCCTCGTCCCAGCGGAAATCGGTGCGGCTGATGCCGCGGCAGCCCAGCAGCAGATGCGCGCGCAAGGCGTGATCCATGCAGGCGTCGAAGACCTCGGGCGGCAGGTCAGCGGGCAGTACATGGCGCGAGCCGCCTTCGACGTATTTCGCGTCGTAGTCGTACCAGCCGTCGGTCAGGATATCGGTCACGGTCAGCGCCCGGTTGCCCAGCACCGTCACGGTCAGCTCGCGGCCGGGCGCGTAGGCTTCGACCAGCACTTCCTCGGGCATGCTGTCGGCCAGCTGCGGCGGCGCGGTCGCCCCATCGTGCACCAGATAGATCCCGACGCTCGACCCTTCGTCGTTGGGCTTGACGACGTAAGGCGGCGTCATCACGTGGCCCGCCCGCACGTCGGAGGCCTTGGCCAGCAGGCTCGGCACCACCGGCAGGCCCGCATCCTGGTAGACCGCCTTGGTGCGCTGCTTGTCCAGCGTAAGCGCCGAGGCCAGCACGCCCGAGTGGGTGTAGGGGATCCGCATCCACTCCAGCAGACCTTGGACGCAACCGTCCTCGCCCCAGCGGCCATGCAGCGCGTTGAAGACGACGTCGGGGGACAGTTCGGCAAGCCGCGCGGCCAGATCGCGGCCCGCGTCCAGCTCGATGGTCTCGAATCCTGCCTCTCGCAGCGCCGCCGCACATTCGCGCCCCGACGACAAAGAGACTTCACGCTCTGCCGATGGGCCGCCCATGAGGACGACGACCTTGGAGGGTGTCACTGCCGACATGCCCTGTACCGCCTTGCTCGCGGGCCTTTTGGCGACCCGTCAATTCTTGGTTGGCCCCTTGGGCCACCCCGGTTTCCGGGGTCATCGCGTGGTGTCGAACGGAGTCCGCATGCCCACCCGCATGATTTCCCACTCTAGAGTCAGGCCGGAATCGGCGTAAACCTCTTTTCTGACTTTTTCGCCCAAATCTTCGAGATCCGCGGCAGTTGCGCCACCGGCGTTGGTCAGGAAGTTGGCATGCATCTCGTTCATCACCGCCCCGCCAAGGGTCGCGCCGCGCAGGCCCGCGTCCTCGATCACCTTCCAGGCCTTCAGATCGTGGCTGTCGTCGGCCCGCCCGGTGGAGGAATGCCCGACCGGGTTGCGGAAGGTGCTCCCCGCCGTGCGGTCCTTCGTGGGCTGGCTCGCATCGCGCTTGGCGAGTTGCTCTTCCATACGCCGGGACAGCGCGTCCGGGTCGCCGCGAGGTGCATCGAACGTGGCCGAGACGATTACGGCACCATCGGGCAGGTTGCTGGAGCGGTAGGCGAAGGCAAGCTCCGCCGGGGTCAGCGTCACGCGGCTGCCGTCGCGCAGGATCGCCTCGGCGCTGTGCAACACGTCTGCCACGTAGGCGCCGTAGCAGCCCGCGTTCATGCGAACGGCTCCGCCGATGCTGCCGGGGATGGTGCGCAGAAAGGTCAGATCGAGCCCCGCTTCCGCCGCCCGGCGCGCCACGTGGGCGTCGAGAGCGGCGGCCCCGGCGGTAACGCGGGTCCCCTCGGTTTGAATCGCATTGAAACCGCGTCCCAGCCGGATCACCACGCCCGGCACGCCGCCGTCGCGCACGATCAGGTTAGACCCCACGCCCATCGGGAAGACCGGCACATCCGCAGGCAGCGCTTTCAGGAAATCCGACAGGTCCTCGGCGTCGGCGGGCTGGAACAACACCTCCGCCGGGCCACCGACGCGAAGCCAGGTCAGGCTGTCGAGCGGCCGGTCCGGGGTCAGTGTGCCGCGCACCTTGGGCAGGTCCGCGATCATTCCGCAGGCTCCCCGTCCCGGCGGCCACGCAGGCGGCGCCAGGCGTGGAAGATGGGCCAGCGCAGGACCGAGGCCCCGCCCGCCATGAAGAGCAATGCCACGATCGGGCCTGCCTCCAGCGTGACCCATCCCAGAAGCGGTATGCCGATCGCGATCATGACGTAGGCGAAGCGCCAGTGCCGGTCGCGCGAAGGAAATATCGCGCGCACATTCGCCGCGACCAGCCAGAGACCCGCGCAGATGACCGACCAGGGCACGGGGTCAACCCTTGAGCTTGTCGTGCAGCACATAGGCCCAGGCGCTGATCGTGCCAGCCCCTAAGCAGACGACCATGTCGCCGGGGCGCGCTTCGTCGCGCACCAGCTGGACGAGGTCCGCCTCGTCTTCCAGCGCGTGCACGTTGCGATGCCCGTGCCGGACCAGGCCCGCCACCAGCGCGTCGCGATTGGCACCCTCGATCGGGGTTTCGCCCGCGGCATATACGGGAGAGATGCCGACCACGTCCGCATCGTTGAAACAGGCGCAGAACTCGTCGAAATGATGCGACAGGCGGCTGAAACGGTGCGGCTGGTGGACGGCGATCACGCGGCCGGTGCTTGCGTGCCGCGCGGCCTTCAGGACCGCCGCGATCTCCACCGGGTGGTGGCCGTAATCGTCGATGATCGTCACGCCATCCACTTCGCCCACGCGGGTGAAGCGGCGGTTGACGCCACCGAATTTCTTCAGCGCGGTGCGGATCTCGTCCTTGGTCATGCCAAGATGCCGGGCCACCGCCACCGCCGACAACGCGTTCGAGACGTTGTGATTGCCCGGCATCGGCAGGACGCAGCCCGAGATGGTTTCGCCTTCGGCGCGCAGGACGATGTCGAAATGCGCCTGGCCGTTCTCGTAGGTCAGGTTCGTCGCGCGCACGTCCGCCTGGGCGTTGAACCCGAACTTCACGACGCGGCGGTCGTTGATCCGCCCGACGAGGGCCTGGACCTCCGGGTCGTCGGTGCAGCAGACGGCCAGCCCGTAGAACGGGATGTTCGAGACGAATTCCAGAAAGCCCCGCCGGAGGTTCTCGATCGTGCCCCAGTGGTCCATGTGCTCGGGGTCGATGTTGGTGACGATGGCGATGGTGGCGGGCAGCCGATTGAAGGTGCCGTCGGATTCATCCGCTTCGACCACCATCCACTCGCCTTGCCCCATCCGCGCGTTGGAGCCGTAGGCGTGGATGATCCCGCCGTTGATGACCGTAGGATCGATGCCGCCTTCGTCCAGCAGCGCCGCGACCATGGTGGTGGTGGTGGTCTTGCCATGCGTGCCCGCGACGGCGACGTTGGACTTGAGGCGCATCAGTTCGGCCAGCATTTCGGCCCGGCGCACAATCGGCAAGCCACGGGCGCGGGCGGCGTCGAGTTCCGCGTTCCCCGGCTTGATCGCGGTCGAGATCACGACGACCTGCGCATCGCCCAGGTTCTCGGCCCGCTGACCGATCGTGATCCGCGCACCGAGGCTTTCCAGCCGGTCGGTGATCTTGGTGGATTTGAGATCCGACCCCTGCACGGTGTAGCCGTGGCTGATCAGCACCTCGGCAATGCCGGACATGCCGATTCCGCCGATGCCCACGAAGTGAATAGCGCCCACGTCCAGGGGCAGTTTCGTCGGTGCCATAAGCTGCAGATTTCCGTCCATCAGGGGCGTCCTCCTAGTGTTTCGACCAGAGCGACGAGGCGCTCCGTAGCGTCCGGCATCCCGCAGGACAAGGCCGCCCGGGCCATTTGTCCGGCCCCGGTGGGATGGCACAGGACGGTTTCCATGTGCTCCGCCAGCGCCTCGGGGGTGAACTTGCGCTCCGGCATCAGGACGGCGGCGCCCGCGTCGACCATCTGTCGGGCGTTGGCGGTCTGCTCGTCCCGGATCGCCGAGGCGAGCGGCACGAAGATCGCGGGCCGCCCGATCGCGCTGATGTCCGCCACGGTGCTGGCGCCCGAGCGGGCGATGACCAGTTGCGCCTCTGCCATCAGCGTGGGGATGTCGTCGAAGAATGTCCGGACCTCGGCGTCGATCCCCGCCTGCGCATAGGCCTCTTCCACCCGGGCGACATCCTCTTCGCGGGCCTGTTGGTGCACGCGGATATAGCGTTTCACCGGTTCGGGCAAAGCCGCGATGGCGGGCGGGACCACGTCCGAGAGGATCCGCGCACCCTGGCTGCCGCCGATCACCAGCACCGACATCGGGTAATCGCCCGGCGGGATGTAGCCCGCGCCCGCCCGGTCGAGCACGCTGGCACGCACCGGGTTGCCGGTGTGGAAGGCCTCGACCCCCTCGGGCAGCTCCGTCGGCCAGGTGCCGCAGGCCACGGTATGGACGCGCTTGGCGAAGAGCTGGTTGACCCGGCCCAGCACGCCGTTTTGTTCATGGATCATGCGCGGGATGCGCAAGGACGTGGCCGCCGTCATCGCGGGGATCGCGGGATAGCCGCCGAACCCCACGACCACGTCCGGCCGGTCCTTTCGCATCTTCACGATGGCCTGCAACGCCCCGCCCGCGATCCGGGCAGGCACCATCAGCTTCGCCAGCGCGCCGCCGCGCGCGAAGGTCGCCGAGGCGACGGTGTCGATCTGCACATCCTTAGGGAAGCCGCCGGTGTAGCGCGCGCCGCGCGCGTCGGTCGAGAGTTTTACGCGCCAGCCGCGGTCCAGCATCGCCTCGGCCAGCGACTGGGCGGGGAACATGTGCCCGCCGGTGCCGCCCGCGGCGATCATCACGAGCTTGCTCATCGGCCGGCCCGGCGCAGCAGGATGTCCCCGATTTCGCCTTGCGGGCGGGTGCGGGTGAACGCAAGAAGCATCCCCACCGCGATCCCCGTCGCGATCAGGGACGATCCGCCGTAGCTGACGAAGGGCAAGGTCATGCCCTTGGCCGGCAGAAGCCGCACCGCCACGCCCATGTTGATGAAGGCCTGCACGCCGAAGGCGCAGGTCAGTCCCGTGCCCGCGAGGCGGATGAAGGGATCACGCTCGCGCATCAGCCGCGCGAAGCTGCGCAGGACGATCACGGCGTAGAGAAGGATGATCGCCAACACGCAGACCAGCCCGTATTCCTCGGCCGCGACGGCGATGATGAAGTCGGTATGCGCGTCGGGCAGCGACCATTTCACCTGCCCCTCGCCCACGCCCACGCCGAAGAACCCGCCCTCCTGGATCGCATTCGTGGCGTAGCCTAGCTGCGTGCGCGGGTCGATGTCGGGCGACAGGAAGCCGTCGATGCGGCGGGCGAAGTGCTCCGAGTTGGAATAGGCCAGCACGCCCATGCTCACGATGACCCCGGCGAGGATCAGAAGAAGCAGCATCGGCGCCCCGGCCACGAAGTACATCACGCCCCAGGCGAAGAGCACCAGGCAGGCCTGCCCGAAGTCCGGCTGAAATGCCAGGAAGGCCACCACGATCGAGACGATGACGAAGCTCAACCGCCGCCCCGGGGGACCGCCGACGGTCATCCCGGCCGCCATCAGCCAGGCACACATGATCACCAGCCCGGGCTTGAGGAACTCCGACGGCTGCACCGAGGCGAAGCCCAGCGAATACCACCGCATCGCCCCCTTGCCGAAATCCGTGCCGAAGACCGGCAGGAACATCAGGGCCACGAAGGAGAAGGCAAAGCCGATCACGCCCAGCCTTCGGACGTTGGCCGGCGACAGGATCGAGAACCCGGCCATCGCCAGAAGCGCCATGATGCCGAAGAACGCCTGTCGCGAGACATAGTAGAACGGCGACAGCCCGTTGCGCGCGGCCAGCGGCGGCGAGGCGGCGAGACCCAGCATCAGCCCGATCCCGAAAAGCGCCACGACGCAGCCAAGTGTCCACTTGTCGACCGTGCGCCACCAGCGCGGCAGAACGGGGTCTCCCGTCGCCACGCGCGGCGCGCCGTATACCATCTCGGTCATAGATGTCCGCCCGAATATGCCTCAAGTCGTCCGGTTTACCCCGGATCTGAACACGAGTGTAACGCGAATGATTCGCAGCCGCCACACTTTATTCCCCACCCCGCGGATCGTCGCGCGCTTGCCTCGCACGGCGTTTCGCGTCAGGTCGGGTCCATGCAGGTCACAACCCTCGTCCTTGGCGCCGGAGCCGCCGGCATGATGGCCGCCGCCCACGCCGGTCCCGACACGCTCGTGGTCGATCACGCCCGCGCACCCGGAGAGAAGATCCGCATCTCGGGCGGTGGTCGGTGCAACTTCACCAATCTGCATACCGACCCTCAGGCCTTCATCTCGCGCAACCCGCATTTCGTGAAATCCGCGCTGGCCCGCTACACGCAATGGGACTTCATCGCGCTCGTCGACCGCCACGGCATCGGCTGGCACGAAAAGACGCTGGGGCAGCTCTTCTGCGACGACAGCGCCCGACAGATTGTGGCCCTCCTGCGGGCGGAGATGGACCGCGCCGGTGTCCGATTGTGGCTCGAGACGTCGGTGGAGGCCGTGCGGCACGATGGTGAGTTCGCGGTCTCGCTGACCCGGGCAGGCACGCCGATGACTGTGCGGGCGCGCAATCTCGTCATCGCCACCGGGGGCAAATCGATCCCCAAGATGGGTGCCACGGGCCTTGCCTACCAGTTGGCCGAGCAGTTCGGCCTGGGGGTGATCACGCCCCGCCCCGGCCTTGTGCCGCTGACCTTCGGCGAGACGTTCAAGCCGCTCGCCGGCACCGCCCTGCCGACCCGGGCGCAGGCGAACGGCCCCACCTTCGACGAGGCGACGCTCTTCACCCACCGCGGCCTGTCCGGTCCCGCGATCCTTCAGGCGTCGAGCTACTGGACCGAGGGAGAGAGCATCACGCTCGACCTCTCCCCCTCCCAGGACCTCTTCGCCGTCCTGAAGCAGGCCCGCCAGACGGCCGGGCGCCGCGCCCTGGGCACGGTCCTCTCTCACCACCTGCCCGCCAAGCTGGTGACATTCCTGCGCGACGAGCTGCCGAAGTCGAACCTCGCGGACCTCTCAGACGCGGCCCTCGCCGAGATCGCACAGCACCTGCACCGCTGGCAGCTCACCCCCGCCGGATCGGAAGGCTACCGCACCGCCGAGGTCACGCTGGGTGGCATCGACACCGACGCCGTGGACGCCCGAACGATGGAAGCGAAGGCCGTCCCGGGCCTCTACGCCATCGGCGAGGCCGTCGACGTCACCGGCTGGCTGGGCGGCTACAACTTCCAATGGGCCTGGTCCTCGGGCTGGGCCGCCGGCACCGCGATCGCCGCGACCGACTGAACGCCCGCCCGGTCCAAAAACCTGAACAGCCCGAGAAACCCCCGCCACTTCATCTGGCCAGATAAACTCCGGGGGAGCGGCGCAGCCGCGGGGGCAGCGCCCCCTTCACCCTCTCAGACCAGCCCGGCCTTCACCCGTTCCGCGAAGTCATCCCCGCGGGCGGCAAAGCTGTCGTACTGGTCGAACGAGGCGCAGGCCGGGGCCAGCAGGACCACCTCGCCCGGTTGCGCCTCGGCCATGGCCTGGCGGACCGCCTCGGTCATGGTGCCACAGACCGCCGCGTCGAGCCCGCCCAACTGTCGGGCGAAGGCCTCCGCCTCGCGTCCGATCACATAGGCCCGCACGACCGAACCAAGGTGCGGCATCAGTCCGTCCAGACCGCCGTCCTTCTGCAAGCCCCCGCAGATCCAGCGAATCCTGGGGAAGGCCTGCAGCGCCTTGGCGGCGGCGTCCACGTTCGTGGCCTTGGAATCGTTGACGTAACGCACACCATCTTGTTCCGCGATGACCTGGCTGCGGTGCGGCAGGCCGGGATAGCTGCGCATCGCGGCCTCGATCCCGCGCGGACCAAGGCCCAGCGTCCGCACCGCCGCGTAGGCGCAGCAGGCGTTCTGGTGATTGTGCGTACCTGGCAGACCCGCGATCTCGCGCAGATCGATGGAGGCCACCTGCTTGCCGCGCCGCGTCTCGGTCAGGAACCCCTTGCGCGCGCAGACGGCCCAGCCGTCCGAGAGCTTGCGCTCGACCGACACCCGGATAAGGCGGTCGTCTCCGGGGGCGTCGACCAACTGGTTGGCAAGGTAGCGCCCTTCCGCCTCGTCCACGCCGACGACGGCCCGATCGGGCCCCCCTTCCGAGAACAGGCGGCGCTTCGCGGCGAAATACCCCCCCGGCCCCGCGTGGCGGTCCAGGTGATCTGGAGAGATGTTGGTCAGCACCGCAACGTCCGGCGTCATGTGGCGCGCAAGCTCGGTCTGGTAGGAGGACAGTTCCAGCACGACGACCTCGCCATCATGGGCGGGGTCGATGTCCAGCACGCCACGGCCGATGTTGCCGGCAAGTTGCGTGGGACGTCCATTCTCCACCAGGATGTGGTGAATGAGTGCGGACGTCGTGGACTTCCCGTTGCTTCCCGTCACCGCGATGACGCGCGGGGCCGTGTCGAAGCCGTGCCAATCCTCCGTCGCGAAGGAGCGAAAGAACAGGCCGATGTCGTTGTCCACCGGCACGCCCGCGTCCCAGGCCGCCGCGATGGCCGGGTTCGGCGCGGGGTAGAGGTGCGGAATGCCGGGGCTGACGATCAGGGCCGAGATGCCGTCGAACGCACCGAAACCGGTGAAATCGCGCACTTCGAACCCGTCATCCTGCGCCACCTCGCGGCCCCTCTGGCCGTCATCCCAGACCACCGGGCGGGCCCCGCCTTCGCGCAAGGCCCGGGCCGCGGCCAGACCCGAACGGCCCAACCCCAGGACCCCGACGGCCTGGCCCTGGTATCCGCGGACGGGGATCACCTCAGCGCACCTTCAAGGTGGCGAGGCCGATCATCGCGAGGATCAGGGCGATGATCCAGAACCGGATGACGATCTGCGGCTCGGCCCAGCCCTTCTTCTCGTAGTGATGGTGAATCGGGGCCATCAGGAAGACGCGCTTGCCGGTGCGCTTGAAGTAGAGCACCTGGATGATGACCGAAAGCGCCTCGACCACGAAGAGCCCGCCGACGATGGCCAGCACCACCTCGTGCTTGGTGGCCACCGCTATGGCGCCCAGGGCACCGCCGAGGGCCAGCGACCCGGTGTCGCCCATGAAGACCGCGGCGGGGGGCGCGTTGTACCACAGAAAGCCCAGGCCGCCACCGACGAGGCCCGCGCAGAAGATCAGGATCTCGCCCGAGTCGGGCACGTAGTGCAGCCCAAGGCTGTCGGCGAAGTCCACGCGACCCACGAAATAGGCGATGATCCCGAAGGTCGCCGCGGCGATCATCGCGGGCATGATCGCAAGCCCGTCGAGCCCGTCGGTCAGGTTCACCGCGTTGGCCGCCCCCACGATCACGACCATCGCGAAGGGCACGAAGAAGACCCCGAGGTTCAGCAGCACGTCCTTGAAGACCGGCACGGCCAGCTGGAACTGCAACTGCTCGGGGTGGAAGAACGTGGCGAAGAATGCCGCCAGCCCCGCGATCGCGAAACCGATCGCCAGCCGCACCTTGCCGGACACCCCGTCGGACGCCTGGGCGCGCACCTTGGCGTAATCGTCGGCGAAGCCGATGGCCGCGAAGCCGAGCGTCACGAAGAGGATCATCCAGATGTAGGGCGTATCCCACCGGGCCCAAAGAAGCGTCGCGGTGGTCGAGGCCCCGACGATCAGCAGCCCCCCCATCGTCGGCGTGCCGGCCTTGGCCAGGTGACCTTCGGGGCCGTCGGTCCGGATCGGCTGGCCTTTCCCTTGCGTGCGACGCAGCACGTTGATGAGCGGCAGGCCGAAAAGGAAGCCGAACGTCAGCGCGGTCAGGAACGCGCCCCCCGCGCGGAAGGTGATGTAGCGGAAAAGGTTGAAGAAATCGCCGCCGTCCGACAAACCGGTAAGCCAATAGAGCATGTATGTCTTCCTTGCTGGACTGCGGGTCAGCGATGCCCGAGTTTGCGGATGGCGTCAACGACGCGGCTGACGTGGCTGCCCTTGGACCCCTTCACCAGCACGACATCGCCGGGTCCGACAAGCCGTCCCGCCATGGCGGCAAGGTCGTCGGCATCGGGGGACCACTGCCCCCGAAGTTCGGCCGGCAGCGCATCGAAGAGCGCGCGCATCCGCGGGCCTGTGCAATGAACCGCGTCCAGGCTCTTGAGGTGCGGGCTTGCGGCGAGACTTGCGTGCATCTCGACCTCCTCCGGTCCCAGTTCGAGCATGTCGCCCAGGATCGCGATCCTCCGGCCCCGCGCCTCGGCGCTCCCGCCCGCGCGCGGTGCGCTCGCGGCCAGCACTTCGAGAGCGGCCTCCATCGAGGCGGGGTTGGCGTTGAAAGCATCGTCGATCAGCGCGAGGCTCTCGCCCTCGTTGTGGGGGTCCAGCGTGACCGTCTCGCGGGTGCCGCGCCCGGCGGGCGGCTGCCAATCCGACAGGTGACGCGCCGCGTCGCCTGCGTCCGCGCCCAGGGCCTCACAAGCGGCAAGGACCGCGACGGCGTTGGCGGCGAAGTGCCGACCCGGGACGGACAGTTTCACGAGGTAGTCGGTTCCCGCATGGGCGGCGGCGATCACCGTGGCGACGTCCGTGATCCGGACGTCGTCGAGCCGCCAATCGGCGTCCTGACCGAAGGTGACGAGGTTCGCCCCCGCATCCGTCGCGATCTGGCGCAGGATCTGCGAGGTGGACAAATCCGCGTTGAGCACGGCGATCCCGCCCGGCTCCAACCCCTCCACGATGGAGGCCTTCTCGCGTGCGATCCCGTCGAGGTCGTCGAAGGCTTCCAGGTGCGCGGGGGCGACGGTGGTGACCATTGCCACGTGCGGCCGCGCCAGACGCGCGAGCGGAGCGATCTCTCCGGGGTGATTCATGCCGATCTCGATCACCGCGAAGGCCGCATCCCGCGGCATCCGCGCGAGGGTCAACGGCACGCCCCAATGGTTGTTGTAGGAGGCCTCCGCCACATGGGTGAGGCCCTGCGGGGTCAGGGCGGCGCGCAGCATCTCCTTGGTCGAAGTTTTGCCGACCGAACCGGTCACCGCCACCACGCGGGCCGCGGTGCGCGCGCGGGCGGCCCGCGCGAGATCCGCGAGGCCTGTCAGGACATTGCCCACGACCAGAAGCGGCGCGTCTTCCGCGACCCCCTCGGGCCGGTGGGTCACAAGTGCGGAAGATGCGCCCTTTTCAAACGCTTGCGCAACGAAGTCGTGGCCGTCCCGCTCCGCCTTCAGGGCCACGAACATATCGCCGGGCTGCAGGCTGCGCGTGTCGATGGAAACGCCGGTCGCGGTCCAGTCGCCCGTCGTTTCCCCACCCGTGGCGTCCCGCGCCTCGGCGGCGGTCCAGAGGGTCATATCCGCCCCTCCAGCGCCGCGACCGCGACGCTGGCCTGTTCGGCGTCATCGAAGGGCAGCACCGTATCGCCCACGATCTGGCCCGTCTCGTGCCCCTTGCCCGCGATCAGCAGGGCGTCACCGGGGCCCAGTGCGTCGATGCCGCGCAGGATCGCCTCGGCCCGATCGCCTACCTCTGTGACCTCGGCGGCGTGCGCGGCGATAGCGCCCGAAAGCACCGCGGCGCGGATGTCGGCGGGGCGTTCGCTGCGGGGATTGTCATCGGTGACCACGACCATGTCCGCGTTCTCGGCGGCGGCGCGTCCCATAAGGGGGCGCTTGCCGGAATCCCGGTCGCCGCCCGCGCCGAGGACCACGACGATGCGGCCCATCACGTGCGGGCGCAGCGCCTCGAGCGCCGTCTCGACCGCGTCGGGGGTGTGGGCATAGTCGACGAAGATCGTGGCGCCGTTCTCGCGCTGGGCCACGAGCTGCATCCGGCCGCGCACGGTTGTGAGCTCCGGCAGGGTGCGGAAGACGTCGCCCGGCAGGGCGCCGGCGGCGATCGCAAGCCCGCAGGCCAGAACCACGTTTTCCGCCTGGAACCCGCCGATCAGGTTCAGCCGTGCGCGGAAGGGACGGTCCTGCCAGGTGAACTGGATGTCCTGCCCGGTGTCGTCGAAGCGCTGCCCGGTGATCCGCAGCCGCGCGTCGGCGTGACGGCCGCAGCCGATGACCTCGATCCCGCGCAGGGTGCACAGGGACGCGACCTCCTGCCCGCGCGGATCGTCGAGGTTCACGACCGCGACCCCGTCGTCGGCCAGCACGCGGGTGAAGAGCCCCATCTTGGCGTCGAAGTAGGCCTCGAAGGTCTCGTGGTAGTCCAGGTGATCCTGCGTAAAATTTGTGAAGCCTGCCGCGGCGACCACGACACCGTCCAGCCGTCGCTGATCGAGCCCGTGGCTGGAGGCTTCCATCGCGGCATGGGTGACGCCGTCCTCGTCCGCCTCGGCCAGCACGCGGTGCAGGGTCAGCGGATCGGGGGTCGTATGCGCAAGGGGCGCGGTCCAGGCCCCTTCCACGCCGGTGGTGCCGAGGTTGATGCCCGCAAAGCCCAGCGCCTCCCAGATCTGGCGGGTGAAGGTGGTGACGCTGGTCTTGCCGTTGGTGCCGGTGACGGCGACGACGATCTCGGGGTGGGCGCCGAACCACAGCGAGGCGGTCTGCGCCAGGGCCTGCCGCGCATCCTGTGCGACGACGAGCGCCACGTCCCTGCCGTCCAGCGCGTCGCCGATCAATCGCGCCCCTTCGGCGTCCGTCAGGATCGCCGCGGCCCCCGCCTCGACAGCCTGGGCCGCGTATTTCGCACCGTGTACGCGCGTGCCGGGCATCGCGGCGAAGAGCGTGCCGTCGCGCACGCGGGCGCTGTCGGTCTCCAGCCCCAGGATACGCGGGTTGCGCCCGCCCCGGGCGTGCAGCCCGAGGTCCAGCAGGGTCTTGATGTCGGACATGCGGGCCCCCGGCGCCAAATCAGTTCGAGGTCAGTGTTACACCAGCCTGCGCCTGGGGTTCAATCTGCGGTCGCAGACCCAGCAGGGGACCCACGCGGCGGATCATCTCGGCGGCGACCGGCACGGCCGTCCAGCCCGCGGTCCGCTTGGGCTGATCGCCGCTGGTCTCGACCGGCTCGTCGAGGGTGACGATCAGGACGTACTGGGGATCGGAGGCGGGGAAGACCGTGGCGAAGGTCGTGATCGTCTTGTCGTCGTAGTAGCCGCCCGTGGGCTTGGGCTTGTCGGCGGTGCCGGTCTTGCCCGCGATCTGGTAGCCGTCGACATCGCCCATCGACGCGGTACCTTCGGTCACCACACCGCGCAGCATGTCGATCGCGTCTCTCGCGACCTCGGGCCGCATCACGCGCGGCCCGGGCACGGCGTCGCGTGCAAGCAGCGTGGGTGTCACGCGGGTGCCGCCGTTGGCGATGGTGGCATAGGCCTGGGCCAGGTGCAGCGGCGAGACGGACATCCCGTGGCCGAAGCTGATCGTGGCGGTCGTGACCTCGCCCCAGCGCGGCGGCAGAAGCGGACGGCCCGTCGGCGCCTCCGTCAGTTCGATCTGCGTGGGCTCCGTCAGGCCAAGCTCCCCCAGGAAATCCTTTTGCCGCTCTCCGCCGATCTGCAGCGCGATCCGGGCCGTGCCCACGTTCGAGGATTCGGCGATGACATCGGTCACCGTCATCATGGGGTCCATCCGGTGGAAATCGCGGATTCGCTGGCGTCCGAAGCTAAGCGGGCCTTTCGTGTCGATCATCGTCTGGGGGTTTACCAGCCCCAGCTCCATCGCCTGGGCCGCGGCGAAGATCTTGAAGGTCGAACCCAGCTCGTAGACCCCCAGCACCGCGCGGTTGAAAAGCGGATCGTCGGACTGGTCGCCTTCCAGCAGCGCACGCGGGCGGGAGTTCGGATCGAAGTCCGGCAGCGAGGCCAGCGCGATCACCTCTCCGGTGTGCACGTCCATCAGGACCGAGGCCGCACCCTTGGCGTTCATCAAGGCCATGCCGCCGGCCAGAACCTCCTCTGTCGCGGCCTGGACGGACAGGTCGAGCGAAAGCTTCAGCGGCGCGCCGTCGTTGGCCGGGTCGCGCAGGCGTTCGTCCATGGTACGCTCGATGCCGGCGACGCCGATCACCTCGGCGCTGCTGACCCCCTCGCGCCCGTAGGAGGCGCCGCCCAGCACATGCGCGGCGATGGGACCGTTGGGGTAGAGCCGCATCTCGCGCGGGCCGAAGAGCAGACCGGGCGAGCCGATGTCGTGCACCTGTTGCATCTGCTCGGGCGAAATCCGGCGCCGCACCCATACGAAGCTGCGCGAACCGGTGAAATCCTTGACCAGCCGCTCCTCGTCGAGGTCGGGGAAGATCTCGGCCAGTTCGCGCGCGGCCCGCTCGGGGTCGATCATGTCGCGGGTCTGCGCGTAGAGCGCATGGGTCGCGAAGTTCGTGGCGAGGATCCGGCCATTGCGGTCCACGATATCCGCGCGGCGGCCGACGATGGGGTTGCCGGTGGTGGCGACGCGCGCCTCGTCGGGAACGGTTGCGGCAAGGGCACCCATCCGCAGACCCACCGCCCCGAAGGCCACCGCGAAGGCCAGTCCCAGCAGCACCAGCCGCTGTTCGGCGCGCTTGCGGGCGCGGTCGGCCTGCGCCTCGTTGCGCAGGCGCAGGTTCTCGGCTTCGATGGCGCCGGGATCCTCGCCGGTTTCACGGGCCTTGAGGATACGGGCGAGCGGGCGCAGCGGGGTCCGGATCACAGCGGGTCCTCTCCTTGGGTCGCGAGGTAGGATTGCACGTCGATGGGGTCGGTGATCGGCAAGATGTCGGGGATCGGGTAGACGATGTAGCGCGCCGAGCCGAAGCTGTCGGGCTCCATCGGCAGAAGGCCCAGCCGGTCGAAGTTCAGATCCGCGAGGTCACGCAGCCGGTCGGGCCGGTTGAGGTAGGCCCATTCGGCGCGCAGGATCGCCAGGCGCTCGTGCGCGTCGCCGATCCGGGCCTGCAGGCCGCGGACGTCCTTCATCACCGCCTGGGTGCGATAGTGTTCCTGGTAGGCCCAGGTGCCAAGCCCCATGACGGCAAGTGCGATGCACAGGTTGATCAGGAAACGGGTCATCGGTCGTCCTTCCTCAGCGGCATGCCCAGCGTCTTGCGGTCGATGGGCTGTGACGGGGCATCGGTGCGGCGGGCCACCCGCAACTTGGCCGATCGCGCGCGCGGATTGGCCGCGACTTCGGCCTCGTTCGGCGCGATGGCCTTGCGGGAGGCTTGAGTGAAGGCGGGTGTCACCTCTTCGAGCGCGGGCGCGAAACGGTTCGCGTTTGCGGTGTTCCCCGAGCGGGCCTGCAGGAACCGCTTGACCATGCGGTCCTCGACCGAGTGGAAGGTCACGACCGCCAACTGCCCGCCGGGGCGCAAGGCGCGTTCGGCGGCCATGAGCCCCTCGGCCAGCTCGCCGTATTCGTCGTTCACCGCGATCCGCAGCGCCTGGAAGGTTCGGGTCGCGGGATGGGACTGGTTCGGCTTGGCGCGCGGCAGGCAGGATTCGACCAGCCCGGCCAGCTCCAGCGTCGTGCTGACGGGGCGCGCAGCGACGATGGCGCGGGCGATCCGTCGGCTGGCGCGCTCCTCGCCGTAAAGGTAGATGATGTCGGCCAGCGCGCCCTCGTCCGCCGTGTTCACGAGGTCCGCGGCAGAGGGACCGCTTTGCGACATGCGCATGTCGAGCGGACCGTCGCGCATGAAGGAAAAGCCCCGCTCCGGCCGGTCGAGCTGCATCGAGGACACGCCCAGATCCAGCACTACCCCGTCGAGCTCACCGGCATAGGTGTCCAGCTTCGAGAATTCACCGGCCACGCATTCGATGCGATCGCCGTAGCCGTCGATCCAGCCGCGCGCCATCTCGAAGGCGAGCGGATCGCGGTCGACGGCGATCACGCGCCGGGCCCCCGCTTCCAGCAGGCGGCGGGTGTAGCCCCCTGCCCCGAAGGTCCCGTCGAGCCAGGTCCCCTCCACCGGCGCGCAGGCGTCGATGATGGCGTCGATGAGGACCGGAACATGGGGTGCGGCATCGGCCATCTTGCTAGCCCACCAGGCTCATGGGGTCGAAATGGTCGCCGCGCCCCTCCAGCCAGTCGTCCATGGGTGCGTCCACGGCTTCCTCGAAGTTCTCGTCCTTCCAGACCTGGATGAAATCGCCGAGACCCATGAAGGACAGCTCGCCTTCGACGATGCCCAGCTTCTCGCGATACCGCTGGGCGAGCACGACGCGGCCGTCCTTGTCGATGGTCAGCTCGTCGGAATAGCCCAGGAACAGGCGTTTGATGTACTGCTTGTTGGGATCGGAATCGGGCATGGCGAGGATCCGGGCCATCTTTGCGCGGAACTCGTTCACGGTCAGGATCTGCAGGCTTTCGCCCAGGTGCTTGCCGTAGAGTATCTTGGCCTGCATCGGCTTGCCGGAGGACCACGCGGGGTCGCCTTCCTCGATCACGCGTCGAAACTTCGCCGGAATGGACATGCGCCCTTTCCGGTCGACCTTCGACTGAAACGTGCCCGTGAAGCCGTCCTCTTCCACGTTGCCCTTTCCGTCCCCACGGTTCTAGAATGTGAAAACGGCGAACCGAGCCAGCTGCCACTGCTCGATCCGCCGTTTTCTGCCCCCTGGAGAGGGCCTGACCAGCTACACGCGCCATCGTGGGGGATGTCTGCTCGCCCGCGCGCCGGATCGTTCAAGGATAAAACGAGGCCTGTATGAAACCTGACTTTTCGCCGGTGGGGTCTTTGGCGCCCCTTGTTTGTCTGCCCGTCTTTCCTTGGAGATGTTTGTGCCATGAGGGGGCGGGACCGGCAACGGTTTATTTGGGAATTCTGTGAACTTCATGGGACAGACCGGGTGATCACGGGCCCGTTACCGGTCTGTTATCCCCAGTGATCGGCGCATATTTGGTATGCCTGTGGATGAATTTTACCATATCTTGACGATTTTGGGCGGGTTCAGAGAAGTTCAGTGACGCGCGAAAAAAGTTCTAGCCGCCGTCCGATTCGGGCGAGGGTCGTGCCCGGCCCGCCGCAGTCAATATATATTAGCGCTCATTTCGGGGGAAAAATTGCGCGAATCCGAGACGCCGCGCGACCCGATTCCGACGTCTCGCCCGGTCGATTCACAGCGGTTCAGAATCGGAACGGCGCGTCGGGGATCGGTTCACTGAAGTTCCAGGGGATTCCGCGCATGCCGAAACCGAGGCATTTCGCGGGTTCGACGCCGGGAATACCTCGGTTTCGACCGCATCCGGCGTGATTCTCGGAAAAGGCGTCGAAAGCTTGGCCCGCCGCTGTCTCTCAGGCCATGCCGCCGTCGATCAATCCTCTGGCGAGCGCGGCATAGGCCTGGGCCGCGGGGCCGTCTCCTGCCGCAACGGGTGTGCCCGCATCCCCCGCCAGCCGCGTGTCGAGGTCGATGGGCAAGGCGCCCAGCAGCGGAAGGCCCAACGCCTCCGCCTCGCGCCCGACGCCGCCGTGGCCGAAGATCTGGGTTTCCTCACCGCAATGCGGACAGTGGAAGGTCGACATGTTCTCGATCAGGCCCAGCACAGGGGTCTTGAGGGTGTTGAACATGTCCATTGCCTTGCGTGCGTCCAGAAGCGCCACGTCCTGAGGCGTGCTGACGATGACGGCCCCCGTCAGGTCGGTCTTCTGCGCCAGCGTCAGCTGCACGTCGCCGGTGCCGGGCGGCAGGTCTATTATAAGAACGTCGAGGTTGCCCCATTCCACCTGTCCCAGCATCTGTTGAAGCGCGCCCATCAGCATCGGCCCGCGCCAGACCACGGCCTTCGCGGGATCCACCATCAAGCCGATCGACATCATCGTGACACCATGCGCCTTGAGCGGAATGATCTTCTTGCCGTCGGGACTGCCGGGGCGCTGGCTTACCCCCATCATGCGCGGCTGACTGGGCCCGTAGATATCCGCATCCAGCAGGCCGACCCGCCGCCCCGCCTTCGCCAGTGCCACCGCAAGGTTCGAGGACACCGTCGATTTTCCGACGCCCCCCTTGCCCGAGCCCACGGCCAGGATCCGATCGACACCGGCCACGCGCTGCGGCCCGTCCTGCGGCGTGGGATGACGACCGACCTTGAGGCTGGGGGGTTCGGGCGCGGGCTTGGCGGGACCGTGGGCCGTCAGCACCGCAGAGACGGACAGGTTCGGTCGAAGTTCCTGCACCAGTTGCACCGCGGCGGCGCGCACCGGCTCCATCCGGGCGGCGGTCGCGGCATCGGGCGCTTCGATGACAAAGCGGACGGTGTCCCCTTCTATTGTCACGGCCCGCACCATGTCGCGCGAGACGATGTCGCCGCCATCGGGCAATCCGACCCGCGACAGCGTGTCCATGAGGGTTCGTCGATCAAGCGCCATGCGACCGGGTCCTTCCTTGTCTAACGGCTGCACCCTCTGCCGCCCGGGGCGAAGGTGCAAGGCCGCCCGGATGCAAGGTCTGCGCCCGTAGCGATTCACGGATTCGCAAGCGACCTTGGGTAACCTTGCATTTGCTGCATAGCAGCATTGCCGAGACGGCGATTGTGCAATTGCAGCATCAACTCATATAAAGGTCACAAGCAAGGCAGCAGGGCAATCCGGCCCCGAACGCCAGACAAACCCGATAGCCGAAAGGCCCGACCAAATGGCACTTTTCAGCACCAACACCGCACCGAACGGCCTGGCCGGTCTTCGCGCCCGGCTCATCGACGCCGCGAACCGCCGCCGCGTCTACAGCGCAACCGTCCGTGAGCTGTCCGCGCTCAGCAACCGCGAACTGGACGATCTTGGCATCTCCCGCTCGATGGTCAAGAGCATCGCGGCCGAAGCCGCCTACGGCAACTGAATTTCCATCGGATCCCGGCGACCTCCTCCCCGCCCGGATCTGTAGCGCGTCGCCCCCTCCTCCCATAGAGGCGATGTGCACCTTCAAGACGGCGGCTCCGGCCACCTCCTCCCGGCCAGGGGCCGCCGTTTTGACAAAAGATACGGATGTCGCACCTCCTCCCGCGGCATGCGTTGGTTCCAGGGTTCAGGCGACCTCCTCCCCGCCGATGCCCTCGGGACAAAGACCCGGATCCGCCGCGTCCTCCTCCCTGCGGTTGGTCCACACCGCGGTGATCGCCACCTCCTCCCGGCGATCACCGCACCTCATACGGATACGGGCGCTGCACCTCCTCCCGCGGCGGCCCGTTGACCGGGCGCTCTCCTCCCATAAGCCCCGGTCCCGGCGCAGACCCGACCTCCTCCCCGAGGTTTGTGCCGCAAACGAAAAGGCGATGCGCACCTCCTCCCGCGCATCGCCTTTTTTCGTATGTCGGTTCGAGGCATCGCGCCCATCCTCTTGGTGACGCTCCTGATCACACGGACGTCCCCCCGGGCCGTCGCGCAGGTGGTTCCGCCGGCGATGGCATGGGGCCGTACGCGCGACCTGGACGACCTTCTCAGAACGGCACGTCGCTCGCGGTATCGGCCGGCACGACGAACTTGGCGACGACGTTCTTCGATCCCGCCTTGTCGAACTCGATCGCCAGCTTGTCGCCTTCGATCCCCATCACCTCGCCGTAGCCGAACTTGGTGTGGAACACGCGGTCGCCGGTGGTGTAGCTGCTGACCGCGTCGAGATCGATGACCATGTTCCGCGCCTCCGCCGGCTGCTTCACGCCGCGCTGCTGGCCGCGCGCTTGCAACCGCCGCCAACCCGGAGAGTTGTAGACGTTCGCGTCATGCGCCTTCTGGTGCAGGTCGGACATGGATTCCTCGCGCAGCTTCGGACTGGCGGTTGCCGCCATCCCCGCCGCCCCGTAACCGCCGCCATATAGGCCGGGCGGTGTCAGGACCTCCACGTGATCCTCCGGCAGCTCGTCCACGAAACGCGACGGCAAGGCCGACTGCCACTGGCCGTAGACCCGGCGGTTCGCCGCGAAGGAGATCGTGCAGATCTCCTCCGCCCGGGTGATCCCGACGTAAGCCAGGCGGCGTTCCTCTTCGAGGCCCTTCAGACCGCTTTCATCCATCGAGCGTTGCGACGGGAACAGCCCGTCTTCCCACCCCGGCAGGAAAACGGCGGGAAACTCGAGCCCCTTGGCGGCGTGCAGGGTCATGATGCTGACCTTCTCGCCTTCGACCTCGGTCTCGTTGTCCATGATAAGCGCCACGTGTTCGAGGAAGCCCTGAAGGTTGTCGAAATTCTCCAGCGCCTTTACCAGTTCCTTCAGGTTCTCCAGACGGCCCGGCGCCTCCGGCGTCTTGTCGTTCTGCCACATCCCCGTGTAGCCCGATTCGTCGAGGATCATCTCGGCCAGTTCGACGTGGGTATCCGCCTCGGCCCGCACCTGCGCATGCCAGCGGTCGAGGCCGTCGACCAGAACGCCCAGTTCGCGCAGGCCCTTGCCGCCCAGGAGTTTCGCCTGCACCACGAGCCGCGCCCCTTCGACGAGGCTCACACCATTGCTGCGCGCGGTGCGCTGGATCGTCTGAACCGCCTTGTCGCCCAGGCCACGCTTGGGCGTGTTCACGATCCGCTCGAAGGCCAGATCGTCGTCGAGGCTCACCGCGAGGCGGAAATAGGCCATGGCGTCGCGCACCTCGAGTCGCTCGTAGAAGCGCGGCCCCCCGATCACCCGGTAGGGCAACCCGATGGTCAGGAACCGGTCCTCGAAGGCGCGCATCTGGTGGCTCGCGCGCACCAGGATCGCCTGGTTGTCCAGCCCGACAGGTTCCAGCCCCCGGGTGCCGCGTTGCAGCGCCTCGACCTCCTCGCCGATCCAGCGCGCTTCCTCCTCGCCGTCCCAATGGCCGATCAGGCGGACCTTCTCGCCCTCTTCGGCGTCGGTGAAGAGCGTCTTGCCCAGCCGCCCCTTGTTCGAGGCGATCACGCCGGAGGCCGCGGCCAGGATATGCGGCGTCGAGCGGTAGTTCTGTTCCAGCTTCACGACCGTGGCGCCGGGGAAATCGGTTTCGAACCGCAGGATGTTGCCGACCTCCGCCCCGCGCCAACCGTAGATCGACTGGTCGTCGTCGCCCACGCAGCAGATGTTCTTGTGGCACTGCGCCAGAAGCCGCAGCCACAGGTACTGGGCCACGTTGGTGTCCTGGTACTCGTCCACGAGGATGTATCGGAACCAGCGCTGGTACTGCGCCAGCACGTCCTCGTGGGTCTGGAAGATCGTCACCATATGCAGCAGCAGATCGCCGAAATCGCAGGCGTTCAGATCGCGCAGCCGCGCCTGGTAGGCGGCATAAAGCTCCACCCCCTTGTGGTCGAAGGCGCCCGCGTCCGAAAGCGGCACCTTGTCGGGCCCGTAGGCCTTGTTCTTCCAGCCGTCGATGATCCCCGCCAGCATCCGCGGCGGCCAGCGCTTCTCGTCGATGCCTTCGGCGATGATGAGCTGCTTCATCAGCCGCAACTGATCGTCTGTGTCCAGGATGGTGAAGTTCGACTTCAGCCCCACCAGCTCCGCATGACGGCGCAATTGCTTGACGCAGATTGCGTGGAAGGTGCCGAGCCAGGGCATCCCCTCCACCGTCTGCCCCAAAAGCCGTCCCACGCGCTCCTTCATCTCGCGCGCGGCCTTGTTGGTGAAGGTCACGGCCAGGATCTCGCGCGGCTGCGCCGTGCCGGTCGTCAGCAGATGCGCGATTCTTGCGGTCAGCGCCCGCGTCTTGCCGGTGCCGGCCCCCGCCAGCATCAGGACGGGCCCTTCCAGCGCCTCGACCGCCGCACGCTGCGCGGGGTTCAACCCGTCAAGGTAATCGGCCGCCGCCGCGGGGCGCGCCATGGCACGTTGCGACAAGGGCACGGCACGCTCGAAGGCGTCGTCTTCGGAATAATCGGTCATGCCCGCGTTAATACTCTTCCACGGCGCCCGAATAAACCCCCCGTTCCCCTTTCGTTCGCGACCCCGACTTCATCTGGCAAAATAAACGCCCGCCGGAGGCTCCGTCGTTACCCTCCTCTTCCCACCGCCCGATCGAACGCCTAGCGTCGCATCCATGTCCTTGCACGCAAGTTACCCGGCCCTCTCCGACCTGAAATCCCGCGCCCGCGCCCGGATCCCGCATTTCGTCTGGGAGTATCTCGACAGTGCCACGGGCGACGAATCGACGCTGCACCGAAACCGCGCCGCCCTCGACGCGGTGCTGCTGCGGCCCTCGATCCTGCACGGCGAGTTCGACCCCGACCTCTCCGCAAGGCTTTTGGGCCGGACCCATCCCCTGCCCTTCGGGATCGCGCCCGTCGGCATGTCCGGGCTGATCTGGCCGGGGGCGGAGGCTTCTCTTGCCCGTCTCGCCGCGGCCGAATCCCTGCCCTACGGTCTGTCCACCATGGCGACGCAGACGCCCGAGGACGTCGCCCCGCACCTCGGGGCCGACGGCTGGTTCCAGCTTTACCCGCCCCGCGATCCGGAGATCCTGCGAGACATGCTGGATCGGGCGCGGGCGGCGGGGTTCCGCGTGCTGGTCCTGACGGCGGACGTCCCCGTCGCCTCGCGCCGCGAACGGCAGACCCGCGGGGGTTTGACCAATCCGCCGAAGATCAAGCCGTCGATGCTGGCCGACCTCGCCCGCCGCCCGGCCTGGGTCGCGGGGATCGCACGCCGTGGCATGCCCCGCCCGAAGCTGATGGAAGGCTATTCCACCCATCGCGGCGCCCTGCCGTCGAATGCGCATATCGGCTACCTGCTGCGCACCTCGCCGAACCGGGACTATCTTGCCCGGCTGCGTGCCGCCTGGGACGGCCCGCTGGTTGTGAAGGGCGCGATGGACGCGGAAGATGCCCCGATGCTGGAACAGGCCGGGGTCGATGCGATCTGGGTCAGCAATCACGCGGGCCGCCAGTTCGCCGCGGCGCCTGCGACCGCGACCGTCCTGCCCGCGATCCGCGCCGAAACGTCCCTGCCGATCATCGCCGATTCCGGGGTCGAGGGCGGGCTGGATATCCTGCGGATGATCGCCCTCGGGGCGGATTTCGTGATGCTGGGGCGGGCGTTCCACTACGGTCTCGGCGCCCTTGGAGAGGCGGGTGCCGCCCATGCCGTCGACATCCTGCGACAGGACCTGATCGCCAACATGGGGCAGCTGGGCACCCGCCGGCTTGTCGATGTGCGCGACCGCCTGATCCGCTAGGCGCCCCACTGGACATCGCCTTGGGGTGCTTACACAATGCTGCAACCGCATAAGGATCGCAGACATGGCCGACTTCCAGAAAATCCTCATCGCCAACCGCGGAGAAATCGCGATCCGCGTCATGCGCGCCTGCAACGAGATGGGCAAACGCACGGTCGCCGTCTTCGCCGAAGAGGACAAGTTGAGCCTGCATCGCTTCAAGGCCGACGAGGCCTACCGGATCGGTGAGAGCTTGGGTCCGGTGGCGGCCTACCTCTCGATCGAGGAAATCATCCGCGTGGCCAAGATGTCGGGCGCGGACGCGATCCACCCCGGCTACGGTCTTCTGTCCGAGAACCCGGATTTCGTCGACGCCTGCGCCGAAGCGGGGATCACCTTCATCGGCCCCAAGGCCGAAACCATGCGCAAGCTGGGCGACAAGGCCAGCGCGCGTCGCGTCGCCATCGAGGCGGGCGTGCCGGTCATCCCCGCCACCGAGGTGCTGGGCGAGGACATGAAGGTCATCCGCAGCCAGGCGGACGAGGTCGGCTACCCGCTGATGCTGAAAGCCTCCTGGGGCGGTGGCGGGCGCGGCATGCGCCCGATCCAGTCCGAGGCGGAGCTGGAGGACAAGGTCCGCGAAGGCAGGCGTGAAGCCGAGGCCGCCTTCGGCAACGGCGAGGGCTATCTGGAAAAGATGATCCTCAAGGCCCGCCACGTGGAGGTGCAGATCCTGGGCGACAGCCACGGCCAGATCTATCACCTGTGGGAGCGCGACTGCTCGGTCCAGCGGCGTAACCAGAAAGTCGTCGAACGCGCTCCCGCCCCCTACCTGAGCGAGACCCAGCGCGAGCGGATCTGCAACCTCGGCAAGAAGATCTGCGCCCATGTGAACTACGAATGCGCGGGTACCGTCGAGTTCCTCATGGATATGGACTCGGGCGAGTTCTACTTCATCGAGGTGAACCCCCGCGTGCAGGTCGAACACACCGTGACCGAGGAAGTCACCGGCATCGACATCGTTCGCGCCCAGATCCTGATCGCCGAAGGCAAGTCCATCGTCGAGGCGACGGGCTGCGCCAGCCAGTACGACGTGCAGCTCGACGGCCACGCGCTGCAATGCCGCGTCACGACCGAGGATCCGCAGAACAACTTCATCCCCGACTACGGCCGGATCCAGATGTACCGCACGGCGACCGGACCGGGCATCCGCCTGGACGGCGGCACGGCATATTCGGGTGCGGTCATCACGCGCTATTACGACAGCCTGCTGACCAAGGTGACCGCCCGCGCGCCCACGCCCGAGATGGCGATCGCCCGCATGGATAGGGCGCTGCGCGAGTTCCGCATCCGCGGCGTCAGCACCAACATCGCTTTCGTCGAGAACCTGCTCAAGCACCCGACGTTCCTCAGCAACGAGTACCACACGAAGTTCATCGACGAGACGCCCGAGCTCTTCGAGTTCAAGGCCCGCCGTGACCGTGCGACGAAGATCCTGACCTACATCGCCGACATCACCGTGAACGGGCACCCCGAGACCGCGGGTCGCACACAGCCCCCCGCCGAGGCCAAGCTGCCCCGCGCGCCGGTCAAGACGACGACGGACGTTCCCGAAGGTACGCGCCAGATTCTCGACCGGGACGGCCCCGCCGCCGTGGCGCAGTGGATGAAGGACCAGCCGCACCTGCTGATCACCGACACCACCATGCGCGACGGGCATCAGTCCCTGCTGGCGACGCGCATGCGCTCGATCGACATGATCACCGTAGCCCCCGCCTACGCCACGAAGATGAGCCAGCTCTTCAGCGTCGAATGCTGGGGCGGTGCAACCTTCGACGTGGCCTACCGCTTCCTGCAGGAATGCCCCTGGCAGCGCCTGCGCGACATCCGCGCGAAGATGCCCAACATCATGACGCAGATGCTGCTGCGCGCCTCGAACGGCGTGGGCTACACGAACTATCCCGACAACGTGGTGCAGGCCTTTGTGAAGCAGGCCGCGACCTCGGGCGTGGACGTCTTCCGCGTCTTCGACAGCCTGAACTGGGTAGAGAACATGCGCGTCGCGATGGACGCGGTGATCGCGGCGGACAAGGTCTGCGAAGGCACGATCTGCTACACCGGCGACATGCTCGACCCCGACCGGTCGAAGTACGATCTCAAGTACTACGTCGGCATGGCCAAGGACCTGGAAGCCGCGGGCGCGCACGTCCTGGGCCTCAAGGACATGGCGGGGCTTCTGAAGGCGCCCGCCGCGCGCCAGCTCGTGACCGCGCTCAAGGAAGAGGTCGGCCTGCCGATCCACTTCCACACCCACGACACCTCGGGCGCGGCCATCGGCACCGTGCTCGCCGCCTCCGCCGCCGGGGTGGATTGCGTGGATGCCGCGATGGACGCCCTGTCGGGCAACACCAGCCAGCCGACGCTGGGCTCCATCGTCGAGGCGCTCAAGCACGATCCCCGCGACACCGGCCTCGACATCGCCGCGATCCGCGAGATTTCGAACTACTGGGAACAGGTGCGTGCGCATTACGCCGCCTTCGAGAGCGGCCTTCAGGCGCCTGCGTCGGAAGTCTACCTGCACGAGATGCCCGGCGGCCAGTTCACCAACCTCAAGGCGCAGGCCCGCTCCCTGGGGATCGAGGATCGCTGGCACGAAGTCGCGCAGACCTACGCCGACGTGAACCGGATGTTCGGCGACATCGTGAAGGTGACGCCGTCGTCGAAGGTCGTGGGCGACATGGCCCTGATGATGGTCAGCCAGGGCCTGACCCGCGAGGAGGTCGAGGACCCTGCGGTCGACGTCTCCTTCCCCGACTCGGTCGTGGACATGATGAAGGGCAGCCTGGGCCAACCCCCGGGCGGCTGGCCGGAGGGGATCCAGAAGAAGGTCCTGAAGGGCGAAAAGCCCCTGACCGACCGGCCCGGCAAACATCTGAAGCCGGTCGACCTGGATGCGGCCCGCGCGGAGCTTTCGGCCAAGGTCCCCGGCGACATCGACGACGAGGACCTGATGGGCTACTTGATGTATCCCAAGGTCTTCACCGACTACGCGGCGCGGCACGACCTCTACGGTCCCGTGCGGACCCTGCCGACGCGGACCTTCTTCTACGGCATGGAGCCCGGAGAGGAGATCAGCGCCGAGATCGACCCCGGCAAGACGCTGGAAATCCGCATGCAGGCCGCCTCGGAGATCAACGAGGATGGCGAGGTGAAGGTCTTCTTCGAACTCAACGGACAGCCCCGCACGATCCGGGTGCTGAACCGTCTTGCCGCGGCCGACAAGGTCAGCCATGCCAAGGCGGAGCTCGGCAACCCCGATCACGTGGGCGCACCGATGCCCGGAGTCGTGGCCACTGTCGCGGCCCAGGTCGGTGCCAAGGTGAAGAAGGGCGATCTTCTGCTGACCATCGAGGCGATGAAGATGGAGACGGGCCTGCACGCCGAACGCGACGCCACCATCAAGGCCGTCCATGTCGGCGCGGGATCGCAGATCGACGCCAAGGACCTGCTGGTGGAATTCGAAAGCTGAGCCCGTCGCCCCTGCTGCGGAGCCGATCCGCGGCAGGGGCGTTCCATCGTCCGCCGGTCGCCCGCGGGCGCGGAGTGGATCTGTCGCTCTTCGGGAAGGCGCCCGATGCCGGGACCGATCAGCCTGCGGCTGGATCACCGCCCCGAAGATCCGGCCACATGCGAAGGATCGCGCCAGGGGCGCCCTTCACGCTCGGCCAGGATCACGCTGGTTGCGGGCTTTCGAGACAGAGGCGGCACGACCTCGTCCCGCCGCCCCCGTTTTCCTGTCAGAGTTCCGCGTTAGCCGCGGGACGCCACCTTCGACTGGTAGTCGTCCAGCTTGCCGATCAGCGCCTGCCCCGTGGGAGCGTCCATGCGGTCGCAGAACTCGGCCCAGACCGCGCCGAAAGGCAGGTCCTTGAGCTCCTCGGTCATCGTGAAGCGGGTGGTGAAGTCCATCTCGTCCTCGGCCTTGCGCAACCGGTCCAGCGGACGCAGCAAAGCCTGCAACAGCGCCTTTTGCATGTTGCGCGTGCCGATGACCCAGGCCGCGGTCCGGCTGATCGTAGCATCGAAGAAATCGAGACCGATGTGGGTCCGGTCCAGCAGATCGCCCGCGATCAGCTCCTGCGCCATGATCTGGATGGAATCGTCCAGCAGGATCACGTGGTCGCTGTCCCACCGCATGGGCCGCGAGACGTGCAGCAGGAGCTCGTCCACCGACAACGCCACAGCGGAGAGCTTGTCGGCCACGCTCTCTGTCGGATGGAAATGACCCATGTCGAGGCACAGGACCGTGCCGTTTCGGATCGCGTATCCCATGTAGAATTCGTGGCTGCCGACGGTGCAGGCCTCGACCCCGATCCCGAAAAGCTTGCTTTCCACCGCGTCCTTCATCCCGTCCAGCGGCGTGTCGAACATCGCATCGAGTGCCGCATCCAGCCTGCGCCGGGCGGCCATCCGGTCGACGGGCACGTCCTTGTAGCCGTCGGGCACCCAGACGTTGTTGATGGAAGGACTGTCCAGCTCCTGCCCGAAGCGCGCGGCGATCTCGCGGCTGCGGCGGCCATGCTCGATCCAGAAGTCGCGGATGCCTTGATCGGGGTGCGACAGGGTCAGGTTGTCGTCGGCCTTCGCATGGGCAAAGAACGTCGGATTGAAGTCGAGCTTCACCCCCGCCCCTTTCGCCCAGTCGACCCAGGGGGCGAAGTGGGCATACTCGATCTCGTCCCGGTCGGGCGTCCGGTCGGTGTCCATGTACATCGCGTGCAAATTCAGCCGGTGCTGCCCCGGGATCAGCCCGTAGGCGAAGTCCAGGTCGGCGCGCAGCTCGTCCGGGGTCCGCGCGCGGCCGGGATGGTTGCCGGTCGCCTGGATGCCGCCGCCAGAGGAGCCTGTGCGGGTCTCGAACCCCACCACGTCGTCGCCCTGCCAGCAGTGCATCGAAATGGGGATCGTCTTCAGCCGGTCGATGGCGGCCTCGGTGTCGACGCCCCAGTCGGCATACATGGCCTTCGCCAGATCGTAAGCTCTCGTCATGGTATCCTCCCTTGCCGCGCCTTACCGCGTGAACGCCTGCACGTTGCCCGCATCCACGTTGATGATGTTGCCCGTCGACTTGGCAGAGGTATCGGCGGCCAGGAAATAGGCGGCCTCCGCGATGTCCTCGGGCAGGACGGAGCGCTTGAGCATCGAGCGTTTGCGATACATCTCCTCCAGCCCCTCCTTGTCGGTGCCGTAGGTGCTGGCCCGCTGGTCGAGCCAGTCGCCCTCCCAAATCTTCGACCCGCGCAGCACGGCGTCGGGATTCACCACGTTCACACGGATGCCCGCCTCTGCCCCTTCCAGCGCCAGGCAGCGCGCCAGGTGGATCTCTGCCGCCTTGGCGGTGCAATAGGCGCTGGCGTTGGGCGATGCGGCGAGCCCGTTCTTGGAGGCGACGAAGACGACAGCTCCCCCGATGTCCTGCACCCGGAACAGCTTGAACGCCTCGCGGCTGACCAGGAAATAGCCCGTGGACAGGATGTCCATGTTCTTGTTCCACAGCGCAAGCGAGGTCTCCTCCACCGGCGCGGAGGATGCGATGCCCGCGTTGGACACCAGGATATCGACGCCGCCCAGTTCCACGGCGATCTCGGCGTAGGCGGCCTGAACGGCCTCCTCCTGGGTGACGTTCATCTGCACCGTGCGCACGACATCGGGGCCGAAGCGCCCGGCGAGGGTCTCGGCCGTGGAGGCGAGTGCTGACTCGTCGATGTCGGCCAGCATCACGCAGGCTCCTTCGGACAGGTAGCGCGCCGCCGTCGCGGCCCCGATCCCGCCTGCCCCGCCGGTGACCAGCGCCACGCGACCGGCGAGCGACTTGGGCTTGGGCATGCGCTGCAACTTGGCCTCTTCCAGAAGCCAGTACTCGATGTCGAAGGCTTCCTGTTCGGGCAGGCCGGTGTATTCGTCCACCGTGTCGGCTCCGCGCATCACGTTGATCGCGTTGACGTAGAACTCGCCCGAGATGCGCGCCGTGGCCTTGTCCTTGGCGAAGGTGATCATTCCCACGCCGGGCACGAGATAGACCACCGCGTTCGGATCGCGCATGTCGGGACTGTCGGGCCGCTTGCAGCGGTCGTAATAGGCGGCGTAGTCGGCGCGGTAGGCGGCGATCTGGTCGGAAAGACCGGCCAGCACGTCGTCCACGTTGCCCTTGGCGGGATCGAAGTCGATCACAAGCGGCCGGATCTTGGTGCGCAGGAAGTGATCCGGGCAGGACGTGCCCAGCGCGGCAAGCGGCGGCATGCCCTTGGCGTTCACGAACTCCAGCACCGCGTCCTCGTCGTTGAAATGGCCCACCATGTGCTGGTTGCCCGACACGAAGCCTCGGATCGCGGGCATCAGGCGGGCGGCCACCGCGCGGCGGGCGGCCGGGTCCAGGCTTTCGTGCGCGGCACCGCCGAAGATCGTCTGGCCTTCCATCCGTGCGCCCAGCCAGGCGGTCGCCTCGTTGATGACCTCGATGGTCTTGTCGTAGCACGCCTTGGCGGTGTCGCCCCATGTGAACAACCCGTGCGAACCCAGGACCACGCCTTCCGCCTGCGGGTTCTTGGTGCAGAAATCTTCCAGCCACAAACCAAGCTCGTAGCCGGGCTTCTTCCAGGGCAGCCAGCCGACGCGATCGCCGAAGATCTCGCGCGTCAGCCGTTCGCCGTCCTTGGCCGCGGCGATGGCGATGATCGCGTCGGCGTGGACGTGATCGACGTGCGTGCGGGGCACGTAGGCATGCAGCGGCGTGTCGATGGAGGCCGCCCGCGGGTTCAGGTTGAAGGTGCAATGCGGCAGGTAGCCCACCATCTCGTCCTCGAACTCCACCCCGCGGTAGAGGCCCTTCAGCGCCCGCAACTTGTCCATGTAGAGCGTCGAGAAGCCCGACATCTCGATCGAGCCGATGTCGCCGCCCGACCCCTTCACCCAAAGCACCTCGACCTCTTCGCCGGTCAGCGGGTCCTTCTGCATGACCTTGGCCGAGGTGTTGCCCCCGCCGTAGTTCGTCACGCGCTTGTCCTGTCCCAGGATGTTCGAGCGGTAGAGCAGCAGTTCGGGCTCGCTCATGCCGCGGGCCTTGTCCTCGTCCCAGCGGTTCTCGAGCAGATCGGTGGCGGTCTTGGTCATGCGGTCCTCCCTTGGGGGCTGCCGTCGCCCCGATGTCAGTCCCGACTTTGGTGCGGCGATCCGGGATCGAAGTCAATCATAAACGCTCACAACCGTTCATGCTGCACCGCAGAATGAGTGCTCGTGATCGAAAGTGATTGACAGGGCGCGTCTTGATCGATCAGTCTCGGGACCAGGGAGGATCACATGCACGAAAAAGAACGGCACGGCATCATTCTGTCCGCGATCCAGGATCGACCTGTCGTGACGGTGGCCGATCTATGTGCCTTGACCGAAGCCTCCGAAGCCACGATCCGGCGGGACATCGCCGCGCTTCATCTGCAAAAGAAGCTGCGGCGCGTCCGCGGCGGAGCCGAGGCGATCAGCCCGCCCACCTTCGTGGGCCTCGCCGGACGGCCCTTCGCGATCAACGAGACCCTGCACGCCGCCGAGAAACAGGCCATCGCCCGCGCCGCTGTGGATCTGTGCAAGGATGGCGAGTCGATCATCATCAACGGCGGCACCACGACGTTCCAGATGGTCCATCCGCTGGCTTCGCGCCGGTGCCAGATCTTCACCAACTCCTTCCCCATCGCCGAGCATCTGCTCAAGCATTCCAAGAACACGATCATGCTTTCCGGAGGCGCGATCTACCGCGAACAGAACATCATCCTGTCGCCCTTCGACAACGACGTGACGCGCAATTTCTACGCCCGGCGCATGTTCATGGGCGCGCAAGGCCTGGGCCCCATCGGCCTGATGGAGGCCGACCCCCTGCTGATCCAGGCCGAACAGAAACTGATCAACCAGGCCGACGAACTGGTCGTGCTGGTGGATTCATCGAAATTCGAGAACCGCTCCAGCCTCGTGCTCTGCCCGCTGGAGCGGATCGATACGGTCATCACCGACGACCGGATCTCGGACAAGACCGCCGCCATGCTCGAGGGCGCGGACATCACCTTGATCGTCGCCCAGTCGGGCGGCGCTCGCGGCGAGACGGACAGCCAGTCCGGATCGTAACTTTCCATGGGAGGAAACCTGAAATGAAACGTCGTACCTTCACCACCCTCGTCGCGGGCCTCGGCTTGACCGCCAGCCTGATGGGCACCTCGGCCATGGCGCAGGACAACATGCGCATCGCGCTGGTCGTCAAGGCGCTGGGCATCGGCTTCTTCGAGGCCGCCGCCGAAGGCGCTGAGGAAGCAGCCGCCGAGCTTGGCGACACCGAGATCATCTATACCGGCCCCACCGACACCACCGCCGAAGGCCAGATCGAGGTCATCAACAGCCTGATCGCCCAGAACGTCGACGCCATCGCGATCTCGGCCAACGATCCCGACGCCGTGGCGCCCGCGCTGGAACGCGCGATGCAGCGTGGCATCACGGTCATCAGCTGGGATTCGGGCGTCGCCGAAAGCGGGCGCGAGATGCACCTCAACCCCTCCTCGAACGAGCTGATCGGCAACATGATCATCAAGCTCGCCGCCGACAACCTGCCCGACGGCGGGCAGGTCGCGATCCTGTCGGCCAGTGCGACGGCCACGAACCAGAACATCTGGATCGAGGAGATGAACAAGGTCATGGGAGACTACCCCGGGATCGAGGTCGTGGCGACCGTCTACGGTGACGACCTGGCCGACAAGTCCTACCGCGAGGCACAGGGCCTGATGCAGTCCTACCCCGACCTCGACGCGATCATAGCACCCACGTCCGTCGGCATCGTGGCCGCCGCCCAAGCGGTCGAGGATGCGGGCAAGGCCGGAGAGATCAACGTCACGGGCCTTGGCCTGCCCTCCGAGATGGCCGGCGCGATCGAGTCCGGCGCCTCCCGGTCCTTCGCGATCTGGAACCCGATCGACCTGGGCTATTCCGCCGTCATGATTGCCCACGCGCTGGCCACCGACGAAGCGACCGCTCAACCCGGCGCCAGCATCCCGATGGGCCGCATGGGCGAAGTGACGCTGGACGAGACGACCTCCGGCGCGATGGCCGATCCCTTCGTCTACGACAGCTCGAACATCGACGAGTTCAAGTCGATCTTCTGATCCCGAACGGTCCCGGTCCTCTCACCGGGGCTACGCGATCCTTACCGCTCCGGCCACGGGCCGGGGCGGTGCCTTCCCCGCCCTTTCGCCGCAGGATCCTCGATGCCCGCTCTCGCCACGACACCGGCGGACGCCACGCCCGTCCTCGCCCTCGACCGCGTCACCAAGACCTTTCCCGGTGTCACCGCGCTCGACGAGGTGAAGCTGGGCCTCTACCCCGGCGAGGTGACGGCACTCGTCGGAGAGAACGGGGCCGGCAAGTCCACGGTCGTCAAGATCCTGACCGGCATCTATCAGCCCGACGGCGGAGAGATCCGCATCGACGGCGAAGCCACGCGGTTTCCCACGCCCCGCGACGCCACCGCGGCGGGCATCACCGCGATCCACCAGGAAACCGTGCTTTTCGACGAATTGTCGGTGGCCGAGAACATCTTCCTCGGGCACGCCCCGCGCCGCACCTTCGGCCTGATCGACTGGACCGTGATGGAAACCCGCGCCCGCGAGATCCTGGAGAGCATCGGCGCGAAACTCGATCCGCGCACGAAGCTGCGCGAACTTGGCATCGCCAGCAAGCACCTCGTGGCGATCGCCCGCGCCCTCTCGGTCGACGCCCGCGTCGTCATCATGGACGAGCCCACCGCCGCATTGTCGCATACCGAGATCCACGAGCTCTACGAGCTGGTCGAAAAACTCAAGGCACAGGGCAAGGCGATCCTGTTCATCAGCCACAAGTTCGACGAGATCTTCCGCATCGCCGACCATTACACCGTGTTCCGCGATGGCCAGTTCGTGGGCGAGGGCCATGTCTCGGAAATCGACGAGGCCGCATTGGTCACGATGATGGTGGGCCGCGACGTCTCCGCCGTGTTCCCGGACCGCGAGGCCCGGATCGGGGAGGAGGTCCTGCGGGTCACGGACTACGCCCATCCGACCGAGTTCGCCGACATCAACTTCGACCTGCACCAAGGTGAAATCCTTGGGTTTTACGGCCTCGTCGGCGCCGGCCGGTCGGAGGTCATGCAGGCGCTCTTCGGCATCACGAAACCGAGCGCGGGCCAGATCCACATCGACGGCCAGCCGGTCACGCTCAACTCGCCCGCCGATGCGATCGCGGCGGGGCTGGTCTACGTCCCCGAGGACCGCGGCAAGCAAGGTGCGATCACCGCCCTGCCGATCTTCCAGAACGTCACGCTGCCCTCGCTGGGTCGCACGTCGCGGGGCGGCTTCCTGCGCATGGCAAGAGAGTTCGACCTTGCGCGCGAGTACACCCGGCGCCTCGATCTGCGCGCGGCCTCGCTCGACACCGAGCTTGGCACGCTGTCGGGCGGCAATCAGCAGAAGGTCGTCATCGCCAAGTGGCTGGCGACGCAGCCCAAGATCATCATCCTCGACGAGCCCACCAAGGGTATCGACATCGGCTCCAAGGCCGCGGTGCATGCCTTCATGGCGGAACTCGCGGCGCAGGGGCTCGCCGTCATCATGGTCAGCTCGGAAATCCCGGAAGTGCTTGGCATGTCCGACCGCGTCATCGTGATGCGCGAGGGCCGGATGGCGGCCGAGCTTTCGGGCGCGAAGATGACCCCCGAAACCCTCGTGCGCCACGCGGCCGGAATCTGATCATGCTGAAACGTCTTCTCACCTCGCGCGAAATGCTGCTCTTCGGGGCGGTGGCGGCCTTGTGCGCGCTGATCGCGACCCGCTTTCCGGGGTTCGTCGCACCCGGCAACCTGCTGCGCGTGTTCAACGATACCTCGCCGCTGATCCTGCTGGCGATCGGCCAGATGATCGTGATCCTGACCCGCTGCATCGACCTGTCGGTGGCGGCCAACCTGGCGCTTTCGGGCATGTGCGTGGCGATGCTCAACGTGGCCTATCCCGATCTGCCGATCCCGGTGATCATCGCCGTGGCGGTGGGTCTCGGCACGCTGATGGGAATGTTCAACGGCATTCTCGTGTGGAAACTGGCGATCCCGCCCATCGTCGTGACTCTGGGCACGCTGACCATCTACCGCGGCATTATCTTCCTCGTCTCGGACGGCAACTGGGTGAACAGCCACGAGATGTCGGCCGCCTTCAAGGCTTTCCCGCGGGCCGAAGTCCTGGGCCTTCCGGTGCTGGGCTGGACCGCGATCCTGGCGATCGTCGTCTTCGGCCTCGTGATGACGCGCACGACGCTGGGCCGGGCCTTCTACGCGGTGGGGGGCAACCCCCATGCCGCGACCTACACCGGCCTGAACGTCGGTCGCAGCCAGTTCTGGGCCTTCACCATCAGCGGCGCGCTGGCGGGGCTTACCGGGTATCTTTGGGTGTCGCGCTATGCGGTGGCCTATGTCGATATCGCCGGCGGATTCGAGCTCGACGTTGTCGCGGCCTGCGTGATCGGTGGCGTCTCCATCGCGGGGGGCATCGGAACGGTGGGCGGGGCGGTGCTGGGCGCGCTGTTCCTGGGCGTGATCAAGAACGCGCTGCCGGTCGTGAACATCTCTCCGTTCTGGCAGATGGCCATCTCGGGGGCCGCGATCATCATCGCCGTGGCGCTGAACGCCCGCGCGACACGAGAAAAAGGCCGCATCATCCTGAAATCCGCGGAGAAACCGGCATGAGCCTGACCGACCACGCCACCGGGCGCGCGATCCCCGACCGCCTGCGGACCCCGCTCGACAAGCGGATCAAGAGCTGGGAGACGCTGCTGCTGATCGTGGCCGTCGCGATCTTCATCGCCAACAGCTTCGCCTCGCCCTACTTCCTGAACGCCTGGAACCTGTCGGACGCCACCTTCAACTTTACCGAGAAGGCGATGATCGCCTTCGCCATGGCGCTGCTCATCATAGCAGGAGAGATCGACCTGTCCGTCGCCGCGATCATCGCGCTGGCCTCCACCGCGATGGGGGCGGCCGTGCAGGCGGGGGCGGGCACGCCGGTGCTGATCGCGGTGGGCCTGGGCACGGGGGTGCTGTGCGGCGCCTTCAACGGGGTTCTGGTGACCCGGCTGGGCCTGCCCTCGATCGTGGTGACCATCGGGACCATGAGCCTGTTCCGGGGGCTGTCCTACATCGTCCTGGGCGACCAGGCCTACGGCGGCTACCCTTCCGATTTCTCCTATTTCGGGCGCGGCTACGTCTTCTGGGTGATCTCGTTCGAATTCGTGCTCTTTGCGCTGATCGCCGTGATCTACGGGATCGTGCTGCATACGACGAACTTCGGCCGCGCGGTCTATGCCATCGGCAACAACCCGACGGGGGCGCTCTTCTCGGGCATCCGGGTGGCGCGGGTGAAGTTCATCCTCTTCCTGCTGACCGGCCTGATGTCGGGCCTTGCCGCGGTCTGCCTGACCTCGCGGCTGGGCTCGACCCGGCCCTCCATCGCGATGGGGTGGGAGCTCGAGATCGTCACCATGGTCGTCCTGGGCGGGATCAACATCCTCGGCGGGTCGGGCACGATCCCGGGCGTCGTCATCGCGGCCTTCGTCATGGGTCTGGTCACCTTCGGCCTCGGCCTGCTGAACGTGCCGGGCATCGTGATGTCGATCGTCATCGGCGCGCTTCTGATCGGGGTCATCGCCCTGCCCCGCCTCTGGGCCATGCGGAGAAGATGATGGAGAAACACGCCTTCAAGATGCACCTCAACCCCGGTTGCCGGGACGCGTACAAACGTCGCCACGACGAGATCTGGCCCGAGCTGGTCGCCCTGCTGAAGGACGCCGGCGTGTCGGATTACTCGATCCACCTCGACGAGGAGACGGACATCCTCTTCGCGGTGCTTTGGCGGACCGATGATCACGGGATGGACGCCTTGCCGCAGACGGACGTGATGCAGCGTTGGTGGGCGCATATGGCCGACCTGATGCACACGCAGCCCGACAATTCACCCGTGGCCACCCCGCTTACCCCGATGTTCCACCTGCCATGACCACCCGCGTCGCCGTCATCGACATCGGCAAGACCAACGCGAAGCTGGCGCTCGTCGATCTGTCCGATCTGGCCGAGATTGCCGTCGTCACGCGCCCCAATGCCGTGCGCCCTGGACCACCCTGGCCGCACTTCGACCTCGACGGACATTGGGATTTTCTGCTGGACGCGCTCGGCCAATTTCACGCGGCGCAGGGCATCGACGCGATCTCGGTCACGACCCATGGCGCGGCGGCGGTGCTGCTGGATGCGAAGGGCGCGCTCGCCGCACCGATGCTGGATTACGAACACGACGGCCCCGAAGCGACGGCCTTCGACTACGAGGCGATCCGTCCGCCCTTCGCAGAGACCGGCTCGCCCCGCCTGCCCGCCGGCCTGAACCTGGGCGCGCAGTTGCATTGGCAGTTGCAGGATCCGGAGCTTAACGCGCGCGTCGCCCACGTCGTGACCTACCCGCAATACTGGGGCTACCGGCTGACCGGCCAGCTTGCCAGCGACGTGACCTCGCTGGGCTGTCACACCGACCTTTGGGCACCATTCGCGGGCCGGGCTTCCACGCTGGTCGATCGGCTGGGCCTGGCCGGACGCCTGGCCCCGGCGCGCATCTCCTCCGAGGTGCTGGGCCCGATCACACGCGAGATCGCCGCCCGCACCGGCCTGCCCGCGGGCACGCCCGTCACCTGCGGCATCCACGACAGCAACGCCTCACTCTATCCGCACCTGGCGGGACGTGCGGCCCCCTTCTCGGTCGTCTCGACCGGGACCTGGGTCATCGCGATGGCCGTGGGAGGCGCAGAGACGACGCTCGACCCCGCGCGCGACACGCTGGTGAACGTGAACGCCAAGGGCGATCCCGTCCCCTCCGCCCGGTTCATGGGGGGCCGCGAGTTCGAGCTTCTGCGCCCCGGGACCGCGCCCGCGATCACGCAGGCCGACCGCGACGAGGTGCTGTCAGGTCTCTTCATCCGCCCGGGCACCGTTCCGGGCACCGGTCCCTTTCCCGACCACGAAGGGGGGTTCACGAAAGAGCCCGTGACCGAAGGCGCGCGGATGCTGGCGTTGTCGTGGTACCTCGCCTTGATGACGGATACCTGCCTGTCGCTCATCGGCGCACAGGGCCCCGTGATCGTCGAAGGCCCCTTCGCACGCAACGATGACTACCTTGCCATGCTCGGCGCCCTGCGCGGCGAGGTCGAGGCCAGCGCCTCGGCCACCGGAACCTCGGTCGGCAGCGCGCTGCTGGTGGCACCGGGGCCGAAGCGTCCGGCGGGCCGGCGTATCGCACGGGGCGACGCGAAGCCGCTGCGTACCTACGCCGAAACCTGGCGCCGCATGATGGAGACCTCATGAGACTGACCGACTGCCACAATCACGCTGATTTCAGGCGCCTGGCCAAACGCCGACTGCCCTCGCCCATCTTCGACTACATCGACGGCGGCGCGGACGATGAATCTACCCTCGCGCGCAACGCGGCGAGCTTCGGAGAGGTCGACCTGATCCCCAACGTGCTGCGCGGGGTGGAAGAGGTGGACCTTTCGGTTACCGTCATGGGGCAAAAGCTCGACCTGCCGGTCTATTGCTCGCCCACGGCCCTGCAACGCCTGTTCCACCACGACGGCGAACGCGCCACCGGCGCCGCCGCCGCGAAGTTCGGGACCATGTTCGGCGTATCCTCGCTGGGCACCGTCAGCCTGGAAGAGCTGCGGAAGAAACATTCCAACCCGCAGGTCTACCAGTTCTACTTCCATAAGGACCGTGGGCTGAACCGCGCCATGATGCAGCGCGCCAAGGAAGCCGGCGTCGAGGTCATGATGCTGACCGTCGACAGCATCACCGGCGGCAACCGCGAGCGCGACAAGCGCACGGGCTTCTCGATCCCGTTCCGCCTGAACGCGCGCGGCCTTGCGCAGTTCGTCATGAAGCCCGCCTGGGGGATCAACTACATCAGTCACGACACCTTCGCGTTGCCGCAACTGGACGCGCATGTGGACATGGGCGGCGGCACCGCCTCCATCGGGCAATACTTCACCGAGATGCTGGATCCCGCGATGAACTGGGACGACGTGGCCGAAATGGTCGAGATGTGGGGCGGTCCGTTCTGCCTGAAGGGCGTGATGGCCGCCGAGGATGCCGTGCGCGCGGCCGACATCGGCTGCGCCGGGGTCGTGATCTCGAACCACGGGGGGCGGCAGCTCGACGGATCGCGCTCGCCCTTCGACCAGTTGGACGAGATCGTGCAGGCCGCGGGCGACCGACTGGACGTCATGCTGGACTCGGGCGTGACCCGCGGCAGCCACGTGCTCAAGGCGCTTTCTCTGGGGGCCAAGGCCGTCGGGTTGGGGCGCTACTACCTCTTCCCGCTGGCCGCCGCCGGCCAACCGGGGGTCGAACGCGCGCTGGGCCTGATGCGCGACGAATTGATCCGCGACATGCGCCTGATGGGCCGCACCCGCATCGACCAGCTGACCCGCGACAACCTGCGCTTCCGGGACGGCGCCGAACCGCGCGCCTTGGCGGGCCGCTGACCTTCCGATCGGGCAGCACCCGCTGTCCGGTCAGTCGGTTTCCGTCACCGCCGGATCGAAGCGTGAAAGCACGCCGTCGATCCCCTGCTCCAGCCTGGCGAAATCCGCCCCGAGCCGCGCTTCGACTTCCCCCTGAAAAGCCGCGGCCAGCGGCAACAGATCCCGCATCATCTGCCGGCCTTCGTCGGTCAGCGTCAGGTGCACCAGCCGCCTGTCCGTGTCGTGGGCGCGCTTGGCGATCAGGCCGCGCGTCTCCAGCCGCTTGCAGGTGCGGCTGACCTTGGATTTCTCCATCGCCACGCGCGCCTCGATATCCCGGACCGAGGCGCCGCCCGAATGGGCGAGATGCACCAGCACCCGCCAGTCAGGAATCGAGATCCCGAACCGGTCCCGGTACTGCCGCGCCAGAAGCTCGCTCAGCCGCTGCGCCACGACCGCAAGCCGGTAGGGCGTGAAGGCCATCAGGTCGAATTCGGTCGGCGGGTCATCGGTCATCGCGGGTCCTTTCGGTCACCTCATGCAAAGGCAACACGGCGGGGTTTTGCAAGGCCGGGAAAATTCGTTGCATATGCAATGATGTCTTGCTACCGTTTCCGCAACGCAATGGAGGAGCCCTTGCCATGAAAGACCAAGCCCCCCAGACCGGCCTGACCCGCGCCGCCACACCGACCGCGTTGCACGACGGCTACATGCCCGGCTTCGGCAACGATTTCGAGACCGAGGCCCTGCCGGGCGCCCTGCCCGACGGACGAAACAGCCCGCAGAAATGCGCCTACGGCCTTTACGGCGAGCAGCTTTCCGGCACCGCCTTCACCGCCCCCAGCCACCAGAACGAGCGGACCTGGTGCTACCGCATCCGGCCTTCGGTGAAACACGTCGGCCGCTTCGCGCAGATCGAGATGCCGTACTGGAAATCCGCCCCCCACGTGGATCCGGAGGTGACTTCGCTCGGGCAATACCGCTGGGATCCGGTGCCGCATTCGGACGAAAGCCTGACCTGGCTGACCGGCATGCGCACGATGACCACCGCGGGCGACGTCCACACCCAGGTGGGGATGGCCGCGCATATCTACCTCGTCACGGCCTCGATGGAGGACGAGTATTTCTTCTCTGCCGACAGCGAGCTGCTGATTGTCCCGCAGGAAGGCCGGTTGCGGATCTGCACCGAACTGGGCGTCATCGATCTCGAACCCAAGGAAATCGCGATCCTGCCCCGCGGTCTCGTCTACCGGGTCGAACTGGTCGAAGGTCCCGCCCGCGGCTTCGTCTGCGAGAACTACGGTCAGAAGTTCGAGCTGCCCAGCCGCGGCCCGATCGGCGCGAACTGCATGGCCAACCGGCGCGATTTCAAGTCGCCCGTCGCCGCCTTCGAGGATCGCGACGCGCCCTCCCGCGTCGTGGTGAAATGGCAGGGTCAGTTCCACGAGACGCATATCGATCACAGCCCCCTGGACGTGGTCGCCTGGCACGGCAACTACGCGCCGGTGAAATACGACCTGCGCACCTATTGCCCGGTGGGGGCCGTGCTCTTCGACCACCCCGATCCGTCGATCTTTACCGTGCTGACCGCGGCCTCTGGCGTCGAGGGCACCGCCAACATCGACTTCGTCCTGTTCCGCGAACGCTGGGGCGTGGCCGAGGATACGTTCCGCCCGCCGTGGTACCACAAGAACGTCATGTCCGAGCTGATGGGCAACATCTACGGCCAGTACGACGCCAAGCCCAACGGCTTCGCGCCGGGCGGCATGAGCCTGCACAACATGATGCTGCCCCACGGCCCCGACAACGAGGCCTTCGAGGCGGCGACCTTCGCCGATCTCAAACCGCAGAAACTCGAGGACACGATGTCCTTCATGTTCGAGACGCGCTTTCCCCAGCACCTGACCGCCTTCGCCGCCCACGAGGCGCCGCTGCAGGACGATTACATCGACTGCTGGGACAGCCTGAAGAAACGCTTCGACGGCACCCCGGAAGGAGACTGGTCATGAGTCTGCGCCGCAGCTGGGTGGACAGCGCCAACAGCGCCGATACCGACTTCCCGCTGAACAACCTGCCCTATGGCGTGTTCTCGACCGCACAAGACACCCAGCCCCGCTGCGGCGTGGCGATCGGCGACACGATCCTCGACCTGGCGGCGGTGGAGGCGGCGGGCCTGATCGACCTGCCCGGCGGCCCCCTCATGGACCTTGGCCGCTGGAATCCCGTGATGGCCGCGGGGCAAGAGGTTTGGGCCGCCCTGCGCAACCGGTTGACCGACCTGCTGGCCGAAGGCGCCGCGGAAGAAGGCGACCTGCGTCCCCACCTCGTAGCCCAGGCGGATGCGGTGATGCACCTGCCCTTCGACGTGGCCGAGTACACCGACTTCTACGCAAGCTACCACCACGCCACGAACGTCGGCACCATGTTCCGCGGGGCGGAGAACGCGTTGCCACCCAACTGGTTGTCGATCCCCATCGGCTATAACGGGCGGGCCTCCTCGGTCTGCATCTCCGGCACCGACATCCGCCGCCCCTGGGGTCAGCTCAAGGGGCCGAACGACGACGCCCCGCGCTTCGCCCCCTGCAACCGCTTCGACATCGAGCTCGAACTTGGCGCCATCGTGGGCACGTCCTCTACCGGGCCGGTGACCGTCGCACAGGCCGACGAGATGATCTTCGGCTACGTGCTGTTGAACGACTGGTCCGCGCGGGACATCCAGGCGTGGGAATACCAGCCGTTGGGTCCGTTCCAGGCCAAGGCGACGGCCACCAGCCTCAGCCCCTGGATCGTCACCCGCGCGGCACTCGAGCCCTTCCGCACCGGCACGCCCGAGCGGCAGCGCGACCTTCTGGACTACCTTAAGGAGCCTGGCCCGATGCTCTACGAGATCGACCTCGCGGTGGACCTCGCCCCCGATGGCGCGGACCCCGTGACCATCGCGCGGACGAATTACGACCAGATGTATTACTCCGCGGCCCAGCAGCTGGCGCATCATACCACCAGCGGCTGCCCCATGCGAACGGGCGACCTGCTTGGATCCGGCACGATCTCGGGCCCCGAGAAGGACCAGCGCGGCAGCCTGCTGGAACTCAGCTGGGGCGGCAAGGAACCCTTCGCCGTGGGCGATCAGACCCGCAGCTTCGTCGAGGACGGGGACACGCTGACCCTGCGCGGTGCCGCGAAGGGCGACGGCTACCGCGTGGGCTTCGGGGCCTGCACCAACCGCGTTCAGCCCGCCCTGCCCGATCCTTACGCGCGCTGATCCTCGCTTTTTTCGAAATACTCCCGCCGGAGGCGTCCGCCACCGGCCTTCAGACCAAAGGTTAGACAACATGGCAAAAGCCTTCGCATCCGCCGGCGACATGGCCGACAAGAAGATCAGCTTCACGAAAGTGGGCGAAGGGCTCTACGCCTTCACCGCCGAGGGCGATCCCAACACCGGTGTCATCATCGGCGACGACAGCGTGATGATCGTCGAGGCGCAGGCCACCCCGCGCCTGGCCCGCATGGTGATCGAGAAGGTCCGCGAGGTGACCGACAAGCCGATCACCCACCTCGTGCTGACCCATTACCACGCCGTGCGCGTGCTGGGGGCCGAGGCCTACGGCGCGCGCGAGATCATCATGACCGACACCGCCCGCGCCATGGTCGCCGAACGTGGGCAGGAGGACTGGGACAGCGAGTTCGAACGCTTCCCCCGTCTCTTCCAGGGCCACGAGGAGATCCCCGGCCTGACCTGGCCCACCACGACCTTCAGCGACTCGATGACCGTCTACCTGGGCAACCGCCGGGTCGACATCATGCACTTGGGCCGCGCCCATACGGCGGGTGACGCGGTGGTCTGGGTCCCCGACCAGGAGGTCATGTTCACCGGCGATATCGTCGAATACCACTCGGCCTGCTACTGCGGCGACGGGCATTTCGCCGACTGGTCCGACACGCTGGCCAACATCGCGGCCTTCGAGCCGAAGTCGATCGCGCCGGGCCGCGGCGACGCGCTCGTCGGCGAGGAGATGGTCGCCAAGGCGCTTGCCGCGACGGAGGATTTCGTCCGCTCGACCTACAAGCCCGTGGAACGCGTCGTGGGCCGCGGCGGATCGCTGAAGGATGCCTGGGACGCCGTGCGCGCCTCCTGCGACGACAAGTTCGCCGATTACGCGATCTACGAACATTGCCTGCCGTTCAACGTGGCCCGCGCCTACGACGAGGCCCGCGGCATCGACACGCCGCGCGTCTGGACCGCCCAGCGCGACAAGGAGATGTGGGCCCAGCTGCAAGGCTGAGCCGCGCCCCGGGGGAGGAGACCTGCCATGCCGGCCTACGAACATACGCCAGAACCCTTCAAGCGCCCGCCGGAACTCGACGGCGGCCGCTCGAACGCTCCCGTCGCGATCGTGGGCGCCGGTCCCGTGGGCCTGGCCCTGGCGGTGGACCTTGCCCAGCGCGGGGTGGCCTGTACCGTGCTCGACGACAACAACGTCGTCTCGGTGGGCAGCCGGGCGATCTGCTGGGCCAAGCGCACGCTCGAGATCTTCGACCGGCTGGGCGTGGGACAACGGATGCTGGACAAGGGGGTGACCTGGAAGGTCGGACGTCTCTTCCACGGGGACGACCCGGTCTACGACTTCGACCTGCTGCCCGAGGAAGGTCACGCCTACCCTGCCTTCATCAACCTGCAGCAATACTACGTCGAGGAATACCTGCTCGACCGGGCCAAGGAATTTCCCGACCTCATCGACCTGCGCTTCCTGTCGAAGGTAACGGATCACACCCCGACCGAGACGGGCGTCGCCTTGACGGTCGAGACGCCGGAGGGGCGCTACACCCTCGATGCGGACTGGATGGTGGCCTGCGACGGCGCAGGCTCGCCCACCCGCAAGCGGATGGACCTCGCCTTCGAAGGCCAGACCTTCACCGAGCAGTTCCTGATCGCCGACATCGAGATGGAAGGCGAATTCTTCGACGGTCCACCCGAGCGCTGGTTCTGGTTCGACCCGACCTTCCATCCCGGCAAATCGGCCCTGCTGCACCAGCAGCCCGACAACATCTACCGCATCGACCTGCAACTCGATCGCGACACCGATGCCGAAAGCGTGGCCGACGAGGAGACCGTCCTGCCCCGGATCCGTGCCATCGTGGGCGACCGGCCGTTCCGGCTCGACTGGATGAGCATCTACACCTTCCGCTGCATCACGCTCGACCGATACGTCCACGGCCCCGTGATCTTTGCCGGCGACAGCGCGCATGTCGTCTCGCCCTTCGGCGCCCGCGGGGGCAACGGTGGGATCCAGGATATCGACAACCTGGGCTGGAAACTGGCCGCGGTAATCGCCGGCGAGGCACCTCGCGCCCTGATCGACACATACGACACCGAACGCCGCCGCGCCGCACGGGAGAACATCGTGAACTCCGCCCGGGCGACCAACTTCATGACCCCCAAGACGCCCATCGAGGCGCTGTTCCGGGCAGAGACGCTGCGCATGGCCCACGATCAGCCCTTCGCCCGCCGGATCATCAACTCGGGCCGCCTCTCGACGCCCTGCGCGCTGACGGGAGAGGCGTTGCAGACCCCCGGAACGGCGCCCTTGGAACCTGGCCGTGCCCTCCTTGATGCGCCGCTCGGGGACGACTGGCTGGTGCGCGTGATGCCCGATGGATTCGTGCTGCTGGGGATCGGTACGGTGGTCCTGCCCGACGTGGCCGGTATCGCCCGGATGGGGATCGATCAAAACGCCGACTACCCCTGCTACCCGGATCGGGACGGCTACGCGCTGGACCGGTACGGGCGCGACAGGGCCTACCTGATCCGGCCCGACGGTCACGTCGCCGCCGTCTTCGACACCCCCACCGCGCAAGCCGTCGAACGGGCGCGCGACCGCGCATTGGGCCGCATGCTGGAGGACGCCTGATGTCCAAGCCGACTCACGACAGTCGCCTCGATCCCGCCGCGACCGACGATGTCTATGCCGCGATCATGGCAGCCCACGACGGGCTGACGGACGCGCAGAGCCACGCGCTCAACGCGCGGCTGGTGCTGCTGATGGCCAATGCGCTCGGTGACGCAGATGAAGTCGCGACCCTTTGCCGGACGGCGCGTGTCTATGCCGGTTGAGATCACGCTCTACGACTATTGGCGCAGCACGGCCAGCTACCGCGTGCGGATCGCGCTGAACCTCGCGGGCCTCGCCTACCGGGCGGTGCCGGTGGACCTTGTCGCCGGGGACCAGCGCTCCGAGGCGCACCGCGCGCGCAACCCGCAGGGACTTGTCCCGGTGCTGGACATCGACGGGTCGAGGCTCACGCAATCCATGGCGATCCTCGACTACCTCGAAGACACGGGGCGCCTGTCGTTGCGCCCGGATGACCCCGCCGAGGCGGCGTCCATACGTGCGATCTGCCAAGCGATGGCGGCCGACATCCACCCGGTCTGCAACCTGCGGGTGGTGAACCGCGTCGCCGAACTGACCGGCGATCCGGAGGCGCGCGCGCCCTGGATGCGGCACTGGATCCGGCCCGGATTGGAAGCGGTCGAGGCGCAGCTGCATCCCACCGGCCCCTATGCCTGCGGCGCAGCGCTCAGCCAGGCCGACCTCGTCCTGATCCCGCAGCTCTACAATGCCGACCGCTGGGAAGTGGAGACAGCCGACCTGCCCCGCATCACCCGGGCCTCCCGCGCCTGCGCCGATCATCCCGCCTTCGCCGCCGCGCACCCCGACCGGGTCAAGGGCTGACCCGACGGCGACCCGCTCAGGCGAAGGGCGGCTTGCCGTCCGCAGCGAAGAACAGCTTCGAGAAGGCCTCCGGCGGCATCCGCTCGGTCAGGAACGGCTCCAGCCCCACGCGGGCGATCCAGTCGGCGGGATCGGCCATGCCGTCGTGCTGGCGCGCGATGAAGCCGGGCGTATGGCCCCAGGCGACGTAGCTCGACAGCCCATGCGGTGCCAGCACGAGGTAGGAGGCGATCCGCTCGGGGTCGCCCGCGATGACCTTGCCCTCGTCCTGGCAGTGGCGGATCGTGTCGATCAACACGCGCAAGGCCTCCACGTTATGCCGGTCGCGCTCCCCCGCAGCCCGGTTCGAGGTGGGGCGAGAGTGGAACATCAGCGCAAAGAAGCCGGGATCCTCCGTGGCGAAACGCACATAGGACGCGCACAAGGCCCGCAAGCGCCGCACCGAACCGGCGCCGGCCCTGTCTTGGCACGTCTTCTGCAGCGCGACGAGCTTGTCGAATCCCATGCGGGTCATCTGCCCCAGCAGCGCGTCCTTGTCGGCGAAATGACGGTAGACGGCGGTGTGGCTGACACCCAGGGCGGTCGCCAGTTCGCGCAACGAGAAGACGGGACCATCGCGTTCCGCGGTCAGGCGAATGGCCGTATCGATCAGCGCGTCCTTGAGCTGCGCATGATGATAAGTCTTTCTGCCTTCTCGGTTTTCCGGTTTCCTAGATGCCGTCGCCATGTGTCTTTTCCCAAACCTGTCCCCTTCGACATATCCCGCAAGCGCAACCATGACGAGACCTTGCATCAAATATCTTGACAGAAAAATGACCACTGGTCACATTGTTACCAATGGTCACATAATTCGCTCAAGGGAGAGAGCGATCGTCCGAGGGAGGAAACACATGACATCGAAATTGGCACAGCCCACGCGCCGCGGCTTTTTTGCAGGCACCGCCGCCACCGGGGTGGCGCTTTGCGCCCCGAGCCTTGCCACGGCGGCCACGAAGACGATCAAGATCGGCTACGCAGGCTCGCTTTCCGGCGTGCGTGCGAACTTCGGTGCGACCGAAAGCTGGACCATCGAGCGGATGCGCGAGCACTTGGCGGATGGCTTGACCCTGAACGGGACGACATACGACGTCGAGCTGGTGATCCGCGACAACCTTTCCGAAGCTTCGGCCTCGGCCAACGTGGCCAGCGACCTGGTGCTGCGCGAACGCTGCAACCTGATCCTGGTACAGGACGGCGATGCGGCGATGGCGGTGGGTGAACTCGCCGACACCCGCGGCGTGCCCACGATCTCCACCATGGTGCCTTGGCAGGGCATGTTCTTCCCCCGCGGAGGCCGGCCCGACGTGGGCTTTCCCTACACGTTCCACTTCTTCGCCGGGTCGGACGCGGTGCTGACGAACTTCGTCAACATGTTCGACATGGTCGAGACGAACAAGACCGTGGGCACCCTGTTCCTCGACAACCCTGCGGGCCAGGGTCTGATGGATCCGCAGATGGGCATGCCCGCGCTGCTGGAGGCAAAGGGCTACACCCATGTCCCCACCGGTCCCTTCCAGATCGCCACGAACGATTTCTCGAACCAGATCGCGCAGTTCCGCGCGGCGGAGGCGGATATCCTGTCGGGCTTCATGTACGACAGCCATTTCGTTCCGTTCTGGAACCAAGTCGCCCAGTCCGGCCTCTCTCCCAAGGCCTGCGGCATGGCGGCGGCGTTCCTGTTCTCCAGCGCGGTCGAGGCGTTGGGGGACAGGGGCGACGGCCTGCTGACCGAAGTCTGGTGGACGCCCGACTTTCCCTTCGAAAGCTCTGTCACGGGGCAAAGCGCGCAGGCGCTGGCCGCGGCCTGGGAAGAGGACACCGGCGCGCAATGGACCCAGCCGCTGGGTTACGGCCACGCGCTGTGGGAGGTGGGCCTGGCCGCCCTCGCCCGCGCGGACGACCCGCTTGATCCCGACAGCCTGGCCCCGGCCATCGGCAGCCTCAACGTCGATACAATCGTGGGCCCGGTCGACTTCGCGGGAAGCCCGGTCAAGAGCGTGGCGATCACCGATCTGGTCGGGGGCCAGTGGCGTCGGGGCACCGGCAAACACGCCTATGATCTGAAGATCGTCAATAACGCGACGATGCCGCAGATCCCCACCGACGCCGATATCATCCCGCTGTCGCTGTGACCCCCGTGGGGCCGCTCTTTCAGGCAAACGGGGTCACGAAGCGGTTCGGCGGCTTCACGGCGGTTTCGGGGGTCGATCTGACCCTCGGAACCGGCGAAAGCGTCGGCGTCATCGGACCCAACGGCGCGGGCAAGAGCACGCTTCTGGGCCTCATCGTGGGCTCGCTGCGGGCCGATGCCGGAACGCTGGAGCTGGAGGGGCGCGACATGTCGCGTCTTTCCCTGCCGGACAGGGTGCAGGGCGGCATCGCGCGCGCGGCCCAGATCCCTCAGACCTTCGCCCGGCTCACCGTGCGCGAGAACCTGCGGCTCCCCGCTGTCTTCGGCGCGCGCCTGCACGGGGCGGAAGCCTCCGACTGGGTGGACGAGGTCCTGACGCTCACCGGTCTGACCGACCACGCCGGTGCGGTCGCGGGCGAGTTGGGCCTGCTGAGCCGCAAGCGGCTGGAACTGGCCAAGGCAGTCGCCGCGCGCCCGCGCCTGCTGCTTCTGGACGAGATCGCCGCGGGCCTGACCCAGCACGAGATCGAGACGATGATCGGCCTCGTGAAATCCCTCCGCTCGGATCGGGCGATCGTCTGGGTCGAGCATATTCCCTTCGCCCTGCGCGAGACCTGCGAACGGCTCGTGGTACTCGACAAGGGCGAGAAGATCCTCGACGGCGCCTTCGCCACCGTCTGGGAGGACGAACGCCTGCAGTCCGTTTACATGGGGGTCGCCGATCATGCCGCTGCTTGAACTTTCGGGAATCCACGCCCGCTATGGAGAGATGGCAGCACTGCAGGGCGTGGACCTCGACCTTTCGGAAGGCGAGACCCTGGCGCTCGCCGGGGCGAACGGTGCGGGCAAGACCACGCTGATGCGGCTTCTCTGCGGGCTGATGCCCCCTTCGCGGGGCGAGGTCCGCGTGGCTGGCATCTGCCTGCCCCCCGGCGATCCGCGGGCCGCCGCCGCCGCCGGTCTGGCACTGGTGCCCGAGGGGCGGCTTCTGTTCGACAGCCTCTCGGTGGAGGAAAACCTGATGATCGGCGCGGGCGCGCGCGCAGGTCGCTGGTCCCTCAAGGCGATCTACGACCTCTTTCCCGTGCTCAGGGACAAGCGGACGCAACCGCCCGGATCGCTGTCCGGCGGACAGCAGCAGATGGTCGCCATTGGCCGTGCGCTCGCGGCGAACCCCGCCATCCTGCTTTGCGACGAGATCTCGCTGGGCCTGTCACCGCTGGTCACGCGCGAGGTCTACGAGGCGCTGAAGTCGGTGCAACGCGAAGGCATCGCGCTGATCGTCGTCGATCAGGATGTCAGCCGCGCGCAGGCAATCTCGGACCGCGTGGCCTGCATGTTCCAGGGCCGCCTGACGCTGACCGGCCCCGCCGCCACCACCACGCCCCAAGCCATGAAGGCCGCCTTCTTCGGAGACGCCGCATGACCGCCCTTTTCGAACTTCTCCTGCAGGGCGTGACCTTGGGCGGGCTCTACGGCGTGATCGGTGCGGGGCTGGCGCTCACCTTCGGGGTGCTGCGGGTCGTGAACCTCTCGCACGGGGAACTGATCACCATCGGGGCCTTTATCGCGGTGGGTGTAACGGCACTGGCCCCCACCGTGCCGGTGCTGGCCGTGCTGGTGCTGGCCTGCGCGCTTTGTGCCGCCCTCGGCGGGCTGCTTCAGGTGGCCTTCGTCGAGCGGGCGATGCACTTCCGCGATCCCATGGTGCCGATGCTGGTGACCTTCGGGATCGCCGTGATCCTGCGCAACCTGCTGGTGGAGACCGCGGGCGCCGATCTGCGCGGCCTGAACGTCGGCGGCCTGGCCCAGGCGAGCCTGCAGCTTGGCCCGGTGATCATCGGGGCCTTGCCGGTGGTCACGCTGGGCATCGCCGTGGTCGTCTTCGCAGGCCTTGCCGCAGTGATCCGGCACACCCGCTTCGGACGCGAGGTGCGGGCCCTGTCGGACCGTCCCGATATCGCGGCGCTCATGGGCATCCGCGTGGCCCGCGTGCACGTGAAGGTCGCGGCCCTCGCCGCGGGGCTGGCGGCCCTCGCCGGGGTGCTTCTGGCGATGCGCGCCAGCGTGTCGCCCTACTCCGGGGTGTCCTATCTGCTGATCGCCTTCGAGGTGGTCGTCCTCGGCGGCCTCGGCTCCACCCGGGGGGCCTTTGCCGCGGGCGTCCTGCTGGGCGTCACGCAGGTGCTGAGCGCGTGGTGGGACAGCAACGCGGGCCTTCTTTACGTGCACCTCGTCTTCTTCTCGATCCTCGTGCTGCGCGCCATGACCGGGAGGCTTTCATGACCCCGCGTGCCTTTTCCGCCGGACTGCTGATCCTGGGCGGCGCGCTCGCCGCGTGGTCGGCGATGCGCCTCGATCCCGGTTCGCTCTATCTGCTGAGCGAGGTCGTGGTGATCATGATCCTGGCGCAGATGTGGAACCTGCTCGCCGGTTACGCGGGCCAGATTTCGCTGGGCCACCAGCTTTTCGTGGGGCTTGGCGGCTACGCGCTGTTTCTGGCCGCGAACAACACCGGCGTGCCGATCTGGATCTGGCTTGCGCTGGCGCCGGTGCTCGCGGGGGCCTTGGCGATCCCGCTGGGGATGGTCGTCTTCCACCTCAAGCACGCCTATTTCGCCGTCGGCATGTGGGTCGCCGCCGAGATCGTCGCGGCCCTCGTGCTGAAATGGTCCTGGACGGGGGGGTCGGCGGGGCTGATCCTGCGTCCCGGCGGCGAGAGCATGACCAGCAACCCCGAGCGCGTGATCTTCTTCGGTCTGGCCTTCGGGCTCGTGGCGCTGGTCGTCGCGCTGCGCGCCTTCCTGGCCTCGGACACCGGGCTGGCCCTGCTGGGCATGCGCGACAACCCGCAGGCGGCCGAGGCATCGGGCGTGAACGTGCGGCGCATGCACCTGCTGGTCTTCGTGATCAGCGCGATGGGCTGTGCGGCGGCGGGGGCGGCCTACTACGTCAACGCGCTCTACATCTCGCCCAGCGACGCGTTCCAGATGAACTGGTTGATCGCCATGATGTTCGTCACCGTGATCGGCGGGCTGGGCACGTTGACGGGGCCGATCCTCGGCACGGTCCTGTTCATCGCGATCCGCGAAGTGATGACCAACGCGGGCTATTCCGGCGGCACCTACTGGATCGTGATCGGCGCGCTGGCCGTCGTCGTCCTGCTGGTGGCCCCGCGCGGGCTGTGGCCCGCGATCCAAGATCTCACCGATTACACCAAGCGAAAGGCGTTCCGATGACCCAGACCCCGACGGGCGATGTCCACAGCTGGACGGCGACCCAGACCCTCGGCGCGTTGCGCGCCCGCCAGATCGGTGCGGAAGAACTGCTCGACGCGCACCTTGCCCGCAACGCGGCCGCAGGGGGGCCGGTCAATGCGATCGTGCAACTCGACGAGGACGGGGCCCGAAAGTCGGCCCGCGCCGCCGACAAGGGCCAGGTGCCCGGGCCACTTGCCGGTTTGCCGATGACGATCAAGGATTGCTACGACGCGACCGGGTTCGCCACCACCGCCGGCATCCCGGATTTGGAACACAACAGGCCGGAACGCGATGCGGACGCGGTGGCGCGGCTCAAGGCCGCGGGGGCGGTGATCTTCGGCAAGACCAACGTGCCGCTGGCCGCCTCCGACCACCAGTCGGACAACCCGATCTTCGGGCTGACCCGCAATCCCTGGGACACCGATCGCAGCGCCGGGGGCTCCTCCGGCGGGTCCGCCGCGGCGCTGGCCGCCGGGCTGACGTCGCTCGAGATCGGCAGCGACATCGGCGGCTCGATCCGGGTGCCCGCGCATTACTGCGGCGTCCACGGTCACAAGCCCAGCTACGGGATCGTTTCGTCCCGCGGTCACGTGCCGCCCGGGCCAGGCGCGCTGACGCCCGCCCCGCTTTCCGTTTGCGGACCGCTGGCGCGCAGTGCGGCGGACCTCGAACTCGCGCTGGAGGTTCTGGCCGGTGCGGAGGGCGCCCAGGCGCGCGGCTGGCGGCTGGACCTGCCGCCCGCCCGCACCGCGCGCCTCGACGAGACACGCGTGGCGCTCTGGCTCGACGGCTTCCCGCTGGATCCCGACTACCGCGCGGCGCTCGAGGATTTCGCCGACGAACTGGAACGGGCAGGCGTGCCGGTCGACCGGCTGAGCGGCCCGCCCGCGCCGGTCGATCTCGACAGCGACCTGTACTTCCGCCTGCTCTTCGCGGTCATCGGATCGGGCATGTCCGACGACGACGTGGCGGCCTTCAAGGAGGCCATCGCGGATCTCGACGATCATCCCCACGCCGCCACCATCGCCGAGGCCCTGCGGACCGACGTTCCCCGCATGGGACAGTTGCAGGAACAGCAGGCCGCTCAGATCCAGCGGTGGCACCGGTTCTTCAAGGATTACGACGTGCTGCTCGCACCGGTTGCGATGGGGCAGGCCTTTGCGCACCAGACCGGCGACGGCTACGGCGTGACCCCGCAGATGCGGCGCAGCTTGCAGATCGGCGGCGTGGCGGAGCCCTACATCGAGAACCTCTGCTGGCCCGGCGTCGCGACCCTGTCGCACCTGCCCTCCACCGTGCGGCCGCTGCCACAGACACCCAACGGGTTGCCCGCTGGCGTGCAGATCATCGGCGACCTCTACGCCGATCGCACCACGCTGGGGTTTGCCGCCCAGTGCGACCGGGTCTGGGGCACGGCGCCTCTGGCCCCCGATTTCCGCGGGGGGGGAACCGCATGACCGCCCCCGTTTACCGCCCCATCGGCACCTTTCACGTCCTGATCGCACCGCCCGTCATGGTCGGACCAATGCACGGCCGCATGCGGGCCTGCGTGCCGATCACCGGCGGCACGCTGACCGGCCCGGACCTCGACGGCACGATCCTGCCCGGCGGCTACGACTGGGCCTGGCTGTCGGAGGACGGCCGCGCCGAGGTCGAGGCGCGCTACGTGCTCGACCTCGGGGGCGGTGCCTTCGCCACGATCGTCAACCGCGGCACCTGTGCCCCCGTCGCGGGCGATCCGGACACCTTCGCCGGCCACAGCGTCCCCGTCTTCGAGACCGGAGATCCCGCCCACGACTGGCTGAACCACGGCACCTTCGTGTGCAGCTTCGTATCCCGGATGGCCGATGGCCATGTGAACCTGGAGCTTTTCAAGGCCGAGTAAGACCCAAGACCACCCGCAAACCAACTGGAGGAGAAGACGATGAAACACTGCCTTGGCAGACCCATGGCGGCTGCGCTGCTTGCAACCGCGCTTGCCGGCCCCGTACTGGCCCAGACCGCCGATCCGATGGCCGGCCCGCCGCCGAACCTGTCGCCGGGATTGCTGACGCTGGGCAACCTCAACACGGCCGGCCTGCTCTATCCCGCCTTCAGCAACGACATCTACGCCACGATCCAGACCCGCATCGGCGAATCCCGTTCGGCCCTCTCGGCCTCGCTGGCCCCCGGTGGGCCGCAGGAGGGGTTCCGCGACGGATCGCTGACCTACGTGTTGCCGGTGTCGGTGCTCAAGGAGTTGCCCGCCGCGACGGGCGCGTCCTTCCTGCGGTTTTCGGGCGCCTACGCCAACGTCGATCCGGACGACAACCTGCAGACGGTGCCGGGCGACGCGCTACGGGCGGACGTGCAGTATTTCCGCGCGCCGTCGCCCGACCTGATGTACGGCATCGGCGTCTTCTACAACGACGCCGACTTTTCCGAAACGCTTGGGCGCAGCGTCGTCAACCGCGAGGCCTTCGGGGTGCGCGGCGATGTCATGGCGAAGATCAGCGATCGGCTGGGTTTCGTAGGACGGCTCGAGTATTCGCTGGGCGACCAGTCGCTCTCGGTCCCGCTTGCCCCTGGCGTCACGCTGGAGCAGGAGCAGGACGACGACCGGCTCTACGTCCAAGCAGAGCTGGTCGGCACCTACGGCCCCGAGGACGTGCCGTCCCTGCCCGCCACGTGGGTGCTGCATCCCACGGTCGGCCTGGCCTACCAGCGCAACTTCATCGAAGAAGTCCAGAACTCGCTCGGGGCGACCGTGTCGGGTATCCTGGGCGACGAGGAGGACTACGGCCTGGCCTATGCCCGGCTGCGGATGGAAAGCTTCGATCCGCGCCCGGGCACCCTCAGCCCCAACGGCGCGATCGGCTTCGAATACGAGTTCGCGAACGACCTGAACGGTCTGGTGGACGAAGACACCTATGCCGTGATCTCGGTGGGCTTCGGCTACCAGATGTCGCCGGTGGCCCGGCTCGAGGTGGACTACACCCGCCACCAGGGCCTTTCGGGCAACCGCTCCAGTGACACGCTGGCCTTGGCGACCAATTTCACCTTCTGATCGCCGGCAATGTCAAAACGGGCCGCCCCTCTCAGGGCGGCCCGCACTCGTTAAACCCGTAAGGCGGGGAGAGCGCCGCCCGTCAGGACAGGCGGTCGCGCGCGCCCGCCGCCGCCGCGCGCATCTGGCGGGCGAAAAGCGTGACGTCGATCTCGGTGGCGATGAAGCTTGCGCCGATCTTGCGGCATTCCGTCTGAAGCTCCGCGTCCAGGGTCAGGATCCCGCCCGCCTTGCCCGCCGCCACAATCCGGCGCAGCGCGTCCGTCACGGCATCCTTGACCTCGGCGTGCCCGGCCTGGCCGATGAAGCCCATGTCGGCGGCCAGATCGGACGGCCCGATGAAGACACCGTCCACCCCCTCCACGCCCAGGATCTCGTCCAGCGCGGCCAGCCCCTTGCGGTTCTCCACCTGCACCAGAAGGCAGATCTCGTCCCGCGCGGTCGTCAGGTAGTCGGGGATCGCGCTGAAGTCCGACGCGCGGGCCAGCGCGGAGCCGACCCCGCGCACCCCATGCGGCGGATAGGTCACCGCATCGACCAGCGCGCGGGCCTGGGCTGCGCTTTCCACCATCGGCACCAGCAAGGTCTGTGCGCCGGCGTCGAGCAATTGCTTGATCATCCACGCCTCTCCCATCGGGGGGCGCACGACGGCGTGGCTGCCGCCCGAGGCGATCACCTGAAGCTGCGCCAGGATCGAGCGGAGGTCATTGGGGGCGTGCTCCCCGTCGACAAGCAGCCAGTCGAAACCCGCGCCTGCGCTGATCTGGGCGGGATACGCCTCTGCCAGGCCAAGCCAGCAGCCGATCTGCAACTCGCCGCGGGCGATGGCCTGCTTGAAGGGGTTATGGGGTGCGGGCATGAGAAATCCTCAGTCGAAAGAGATGGAGACGTCACCGAACGCGCCGAAGTCGGCTGCGATGACACTGCCGGGCGGACATTCGACCGGGCGGATGAAACTGCCCGACAGGATGATCTGGCCGGGCGCGATGCTTTGGCCGTAAAGCGCCATGCGGCGGGCCAGCCAGACCACGCTTTCGACCGGATCGTTCAGCACCCCCGCGCCGAGGCCGGTCTCCTCGACCGTGCCGTTCAGCGTGGTGATCGCGCCGACCCAGCGCAGGTCGAAGGCGTCGATCGCGTGGCGCTGGGGACCCAGGACGACGCCCGCGTTGGCGGCATTGTCGCTGATCGTGTCGACGATCCTGCGCGGCTGGCCGCTTTCGGGATCCTTGCGCAGGATCCGCGTGTCCAGGATCTCGATCGAGGGCGCCACGTAGTCGGTTGCCGCGATGACCTCCTCGCGCGTGACACCTGCCCCGCCCAGGGCCGATTTCATGACGAAAGCGATCTCCGCCTCGATGCGGGGGGCGATGAAACGGCCCGCGGGCACGGTTGCGCCATGGGCGAACGCCATGTCGTCGAACAGGATCCCGCTGTCGGGTATGTCGATACCCAGCGCCGATTGCATCGCCTTCGAGGTCAGCCCGATCTTCCAGCCGATGACGCTTCGTCCCTGCGCGTGCTTGGCCTTCGAGATGGCGGTCTGCACGGCATAGGCGTCGTCGAGGTCCATCTCCGGGTGGCGCCGCGAGAGAAGACCGATCTGTTCGCCCGTCTCTTCCGCCCTCAGAAGGTCCCGGGCGGCGCGGGCGTGATCCTCGGGCGTCATACGACCTCGTCCTCGACCGTGTTGCGCAAGGTGCCGATGCCCGCGACCTCGACCTCCACCACGTCGCCGGGGGCGAGGTACTGCGGCGGATCGAGCCGCGCGCCGGACCCGGTGGGCGTGCCGGTGACGATGATGTCGCCGGGCGCCAGCGTCATGAAGGTCGAGATGTATTCGATCTCGCGCCGGATCGGGTGCATCATACGCGACAGCACGTCGTCCTGGCGCACCTCGCCGTTGACGCGGGTGACGATCCGGGCCTCGTCCAGTTGCGCGGCATCGGTGAAAGGCACTAGCCACGGGCCGATCGCACCGGAGTTGTCCCAGTTCTTGCCTTGCGTGACGTTGAACTTCGCGTGGCGCACCCAGTCGCGGATGGTGCCTTCGTTGCACAGCGTCAGAGCGGCGATATGGTCATAGGCGTCGTCCTGCGAGATACGCCGCCCGCCCTTGCCGATCACGATGGCCACCTCGCCCTCGTAGTCCAGTTGCGGGCTTTCGGGCGGGCGGATCATCGGCCGGTCGTGGCCGGTGAACCCGCTGGCGAACCGCGGAAAGAGGGACATGTACTTGGGCTGGTCCGAGCCGTCCTTGTACTCGGCATTGCGGTCGGGAAAGTTCACGCCGACGCACAGGATGCGGCGCGCCTGCGGCAGGACCATCTCGTAGCGGATGTCGGTATGGGTGACGGGCTGATCCTGCGCATGCTCCGCCAGTTGCGCCAGGCCGCCCGCGCAGACCGCGTCGAAAAGCGACGGCCACTGCGGGAATGCCGTATCCAGGGCGATGGCCCCGCCGTCGGTAATCGCACCAAAGTGCGTCTGCCCTTCGCTGGTGTATGTCGCGAACTTCATGCCATGTCCTTCCAGATTTCCTGCACCACCGGCAGCACCGTCATCACGTCCGCGCGCGTGGTGTCGAACTGGCCGACCTGCACGCGGATGATCCGGCGTCCGCCGAGGGCGCCTTGCGTCAGATAGATACGCCCGTCGGCGTTGATCGCATCCACGAGCCGCTGTTGAGCCACATCGTCGCCCGGACACCGGAACGAGAACAGGCTGAGGATCGGTTCCGAGGTGATCTCGAACCCGTCGAGCGCCCGGATGGCCTCGCACAGCTCGCCGGCCCAGGCGACGTGGTCGCGGATGCGCCCTTGCAAACCCTCCAGACCGTAGGCCCGGATCAGGAACCACAGCTTGAGCGCCCGGAACCGGCGACCGAGCGGGATCGTCCATTCCGAATAATTCGTGACCGCGGCACCGGTGGTCTTGAGGTATTCCGGTTCAATCTTGAGGGTGTTCAGCTGCGGTGTCGGGTCCCGCAGGAACTGAACCGCACAGTCGAACTGCGCGCCCAGCCACTTGTGCGGGTTGAAGACGATGCTGTCGAACCCCTCCACACCGCGCCAGAAATCGTCGCGGAACTCGGCGCAGATCATCGCCGACCCCGCCCAGGCCGCGTCGAGATGGGTATAGAGATCGTGCGCCCGCGCGACCTGCAAGACGGGGGCCAGATCGTCGGACGCGCCGATACCGGTGCCGCCCGTGATCGCGATGATGCCCGCAGGGGTGAAACCGGCGGCGATGTCGGCTTCGATCGCCCGGGCCAGCGCATCCGCATCGATCCCGTGGCGCGGGCCGGTGCCGGGCAGCTTGACCAGGTTGTCCTGGCCGATCCCCGCCACCCAGCAGGCCCGGTCGATGGAGGAATGCACCTGGTCCGAGCAGTAGATGCGCAGCGGCCCTTTCCCCGAAAGCCCTTCGCGGTTGCCGGTGTAGCCGGTCGCCCGCTCGCGCATCGTCAGCACCGCCGAGAGCGTGGCCGAGGATGCGCTGTCCTGGATCACGCCGGTCATGCCCTGGGGCAGGCCCAGGGCCTGTCGCAGCCAGTCGATCATTACCCCTTCGAGTTCCGTCGCGGCGGGGGAGGTCTGCCACAGCATGCATTGCGCGGCCATGGTGTTGACGAGTTGCTCGGCCAGGATCGACGGCGGTGCCGCGTTGGCGGGGAAGTAGGCGAAGAAACGCGGGTGCTGCCAATGCGTCATGCCCGGCATCACGATGTCCTCGAAGTCCTGCAGGATCGTCTGCATCTCCTCCGGTCCGGCAGGCGGACTTGCGGGGAGGCGCGCGGCGATCTCTCCCGGTCGGGTCTGTGCGCGCACCGGACGATCCCGGAGGGTGCGGTGATACTCCGCACCCCAGTCGGCGATGTGCCGGCCCCATTGCGCGAATTCGGTCCAATCCATCCTAGCGCTCCCTTCCCCGCCCGGCCTCACGGCGCGACGATCGGCGTGGCCTTCAACTGCGAGTCCGCGGTCTCGACCCCCACGAAGGTGGTGCCGTGCTTGAACCAGCTTTCGGGGGCGGGCGCGCCCCAGAGGGTCTGGCGCTGCGGATCCTTGAGGTCCCATTTGATCGGCTCCAGGTCGGGGTCGACCGTCTGGTAATCCGAGCAGTAGATCTCGATCCGGTGGCCGTCGGGGTCGAGGATGTAGAGAAAGAATGCGTTCGAGATCCCGTGCCGTCCGGGGCCCCGTTCGATGTTCTTCACGTAGCCGGAACTTGCCATCAAATCGAGCAGGTCGATGATGTTCAGCGGCGTCGGCACCCAGAAGGCGACGTGGTGCATCCGCGGTCCGGTGCCGTTGGTGAAGGCCATGTCGTGCACGCCGCCTTTGCGGTGCAGCCAAGCCGCCCAAAGCTTCTTGCTCTCCTCGTCCTCGGTGTATTCGGTCACGCGGAAGCCGAAGTCGGAGTAGAAGGCCACCGCCTCGTCCACGTCCGGCACGAAGCAGTTGAAATGGTCGATCCGCAGCGGCTTCACCCCGCGGTAGAGCGCGTATTGCTGGTGGATCGGCGGCAGGCGGTCCATCTTGTGATAGAATTCCAGCGGAATGCCGAAACCGTCGGAGGTCAGCAGCGTCTTGCCCTGGTAGGCGCGCTCGACCCATTCGGTGGGACGCCCCTTGGCCTTGAAGTAGGCCTCCGCCTTCGTCAGGTCGTCCTCGTCGAAGGTCTTGAACCCCATGACCTCGACCGTGCCGGGCTGGTCGGACTGCTGCAGGATGATGCAGTGATGACCGCGTTCCTCCATCGCGCGCAGGTAGACGCGGGTGTCGTCCTCGTCGGTGACCTGAAGGCCCAGGATCTCGGTGTAGAAGGTCCGCGACGCCGCCAGGTCCTTCACGTTCAGGCAGACGTGGCTCAGACGGATGGTATTGAAATCGGGGTAGAGGTTGGGGGCGGGTACAGGCATCACAGCGCTCCGAGTTTGGTGATCTTGTGCTGTCCGAGCGCAAAGCCGATGTGCTTTTGCTCCATGTAGAAATCGAACGAGAAATCGCCGCCGTCGCGCCCGATCCCGCTGGCCTTCACGCCGCCGAAAGGCGTGGGCAGGTGGCGGACGTTCTCGGAGTTGACCCAGATCATCCCCGCCTCCAGCTTGTCGGTGAACCGCAGGGCGCGGGTCAGATCGTTGGTCCAGACGTAGCCCGTCAGCCCGTAGGGCGTGTCGTTGGCGATCCGGAGCGCCTCCTCCTCCGTCGTGAACGGGATCGAGGTCAGGACCGGGCCGAAGATCTCCTCCTGTGCGATGCGCATGTCGTTGGTGGCATCGGTGAAGAGCGTGGGTTTGACGAAGAAGCCCGCGTCGCCCACCGTCTCGCCGCCGGCGGCGACGGTCGCGCCGTCCTGTCGGGCGATGTCGAAGTAGCTCGTGACCTTGTCGAAATGTTCCTGCGTGACCAGCGGCCCCACCTCGGTCGCGGGGTCGAGCGGGTGGCCGACCTTGATCGCGTTGACCCGCGCGATCAGCTTTTCCTGGAACGCGTCGCGGACACTTTCCTGTATCAACAGCCGCGACGAGGAGGTGCAGCGTTCGCCGTTGATCGAGTAGATCATGAAGATCGCGGCATCGAGCGCCCGGTCCAGGTCCGCATCCTCGAAGACGATGACGGGGTTCTTGCCGCCGAGTTCCAGGTGGTTGCGCTTGAGCGTGTCGGCCCCTTGCTTGACGATCAGGCTGCCGGTGCGCGATTCCCCCACGAAGGCGATGGCCTTGATCTTGGGATGCTCGCACAGGGCCTTGCCCGCGTCCTCGCCGAAGCCGTTCACGGTGTTGAGCACACCGGGCGGCAGGCCCGCCTCCTCGGCGATCTCGACCAGCAGCCGCGCGGTCAGGGGCGAGGCTTCGGCGGGCTTGTGCACCACCGTGCATCCCGCGGCCAGCGCCGGGGCGATCTTCCAGGTGGACAGCATGAAGGGCGTGTTCCACGGCGTGATGACACCGACCGGGCCGATCGGCACGCGGGTCGTGACGTTCATCAGCGTCGGCGATTTCAGGTGCTGCCCGTCGCGGGCCTGCACCACCTGGTCGGCGAAATAGCGAAAGTTCTCGGCCCCGCGCAGGGCGGCCTTGGACATGAACTTCAGCGCCTGCCCGGTGTCCCAGCATTCGCAAAGAGCGATCTCCTCGGCCCGTGCCTCGATCCCTTCGGCCACGCGGATCAGGATCTTCTTGCGCTCCAGTGCGGGCATGTCGCGCCATTCGGCGAAAGCCGCATGGGCCGCGTTCGCCGCCCTGTCGATGTCCCCCGCGGTACCATGGGCCACCTTGCAGATGACGCTGCGGTCGACGGGGGAAATCGTCTCGAACACACCGCCGCTGCCGTCCGCGTCTTCGCCCGCGATGCGGTTGCGGATACCGGTTTCGCGAAAGCGCGCGAGGTATCCGTCCAGTTTCTTCAGGTTCTCATCCAATGACGTCATGGTGGTCCTCATGTGGTCCCCGACAGGCGGGCGTGGATTGGCGTGTCCTTCCAGCTCAACTCCGGGTCGATGACGCGGATCTCGAGCGAGAGGGCGAAATGTGGGGTCGAGAGCGGTTCGGCGAGTGCCGCCTGCGCCGCGGCGAACAGGGCGTCGCCCGCGGTGCGCAGGACCTGGGTGTCCCGGCCGGCCCCCACCGAAAGCGTCATGGCAAGAAAGTCATTGTCGGCTTGCGCATCCGCGACGATGGCATGGTCGGCCCTGTAGGCCCGCACCCGGAGGCCCGCCGTGGGGAAGACCGGCGAGGCGACCATCACGGCATGCAGCGACCGGCACAGGTCGGCCACGTCGGCGCGCGCCTCGAGCCCTTGCGAATATTCGATGGACAGATGCGGCATCCGTTTCCTCCCAACTCAAACATAACATGTTAAACATCACGACCCTTGTCAATATCATTCACACCAAGCAACGTGTGCCGAATTTTCGAGGACACGTCATGATTGATTACTTCCCACCCCGGGACAACGCATTGGACAGCACGCGGCGGTCTCTCCCCATCGCCCTGCTCCGTGTCCGCGAAAAGGTCATGGAGCATTTCCGCCCTATGCTGCACCAGCACGGGCTGACCGAGCAACAGTGGCGCGTGATCCGCGTTCTGGACGAGACGCCCGGGCTCGACATGGGCGCATTGGCGGAAGCCGCGAACATCCTTGCCCCGTCCCTGTCGCGGATGACCAAGACCATGCAGGACCGCGGCCTGATCGAGATCAGCCGCACCCCCGGCGATGCACGACGCGCGAGTCTGCGCCTGACTGCGGACGGCACGGCCCTGATTCGCGCGATCGCTCCGGAAAGTGCGGCGATCCGCGATCGCATCGAGGCCCGTATCGGGTCCGAGAGAATCATGGCGCTGCTGGATGAACTGGATGCGATCCTGAGCGACCTCGATGACGAGGATGCCAAGAAGCCATGACAAGCCACGGGGCGACACATGTTTACTTCCGTGCCGCAGGTTCAAATAACAAACCATCGGTTCAAATTATTGTTGCCATGTTAAATGGAACCTGCCACGGTCCGGCTGTCCGATCGGCGAGGCCACCCCGGCGCGCCGGTCTGACGTCCGTCGGTCCGCTCCTGCGGGTCTGATCCGACGGGCGCCGGTGCGGTGCTGCAGCCACCGCGTGCCGGAGTGACCTGAGAGGAGTTTCGCATGACGGCCCGCAGTCTCGAACAACTGATCGCCGACCGATCCCGGTTGATGGGGCCGAACGTCTCGACCTTCTACGACGACCCGGTGCATTTCGTGAAAGGCGAAGACGTCTGGCTGTGGGACGCCGAGGGCCGCAAGTACCTCGACTGTTACAACAACGTCCCCCATGTCGGTCATTGCAACCCGCGCGTGGTGGAGGCGATCTGCCGCCAGGCCGGGACGCTGAACACGCATACGCGTTATCTGCACGACGGGATCCTGGATTATATCGAGGCGCTGACGGCGACCATGGATGCCTCGCTCGACACGGCGATCCTGACCTGCACCGGGTCCGAGGCGAACGATATCGCCTTGCGCATGGCGGAAGCCGCGACCGGGAACCGCGGGATCATCGCGACCGACGCGACCTATCACGGCAACACGGCGCTGGTCAGCCAACTCAGCAAGTCGAACGTGCCCACGGTGGGCTTCGGGCTGGAGCAGTATTTCCGCTTCGTGGACGCGCCCGACAGCTACCGCACCCCCGACCTCGACGGCACGATCTTCGCAGCCCAGGTGGCGGAACGCATCGTGGAACTCGAGGAGGACGGCACCGGCTTCGCCGCCCTCGTCATCTGCCCCTACTTCGTGAACGAAGGCTTCCCGGACCTCGCCGATGGCTGGCTGAAACCCGTGGCCGAGGTGGTCCGCAAGGCCGGCGGCCTGCTGATCTGCGACGAGGTGCAATCGGGCTTCGGACGCACCGGTACGCACATGTGGGCGCACGAGAAGATGGGCGTCGTGCCAGACATCCTGACCTTGGGCAAGCCTATGGCAAACGGGCATCCCGTGGGCGGCGTCGTGGCGAACCGCGACCTGCTGGCCACGTTCCGCAAGGGCTATCGCTACTTCAACACCTTCGGCGGCAACCCCGTTTCCTGTGCTGCGGCCATGGCGGTCCTGGAGGAGATCGCGGATCGCGACCTGCTGGCCAACGCGCGCGCCTCTGGCGATCACGCCCGTGCCCGTCTGGATGCGCTTGCGAAGAAACACGACGTGATCGGCAACGTCCGCGGCTCCGGCCTGATCTTCGGCGCCGAGATGGTGGAGGATCACGGCAACAAGACACCCGCGACCGGTTTCACCGACCGCGTCATCAACGCCATGCGCCACCGTGGAATCATCCACTCCAAGCTGGGCCGGCACAAGAACACGCTGAAGATCCGGCCGCCGATGACCTTCTCGATCGCGCATGTCGACCTGCTCATGGATACGCTCGACGAGGTTCTGAAAGAGGTCACCGGATGAGCGGCACGCTCGACCGTGCGCTTTCGCTCTGGGGCCTTTCGGGGGCGGAGGCCCGACTGATCGCCGCCCGCGAAAACGCGGTCTACCGGGTTACGCGGGGTGGCACGTCGCTGGCACTGCGGTTGCATCGCACGGGCTATCGCAGCGACGCCGAACTCGCCTCGGAACTGGACTGGATGGCCGCCGTGGCCGCAGCCGGGATCGGTGTCCCCGCCCCGGTGCCTGCCTCCGACGGGGCTCTCCTGCACGTGGTGGACGGGGTCCAGGTCGATGTGCTCACCTGGCTGGAGGGCGAGACACTCGCCGAGGCGCTCGATGCCGCCTCCCCCGATACCCGCCGGCAGCTCTTCGCCGCGCTGGGTGCCGAGATGGCGCGCCTTCACGCTGCCTCTGACGCCTGGACCCCGCCGCCGGGGTTTCGGCGCTGTAGGTGGGACCGTGACGGCCTGCTGGGCGAGATGCCGCTTTGGGACAGGTTCTGGCGCAATCCCGGCCTGACGACCGAGGACCGCGCCCTGTTCGAGGCGTTCCGCACGCAGGCGCATGACGCGCTGGGCGAAGACGGAGCGGAGGCCGATACGGGGTTGATCCACGCCGATCTGGTCGCGGCGAACGTGCTGGTCGGACGCGAGGGGCTTGCGCTGATCGACTTCGACGACGGCGGCTACGGTTACCGGCTGTTCGACATCGCCACCGCGCTGTTCAAGCACATGACCGCACCCGACTACCCTGCCCTGAAGGCCGCCCTGCTGGAAAGCTACACGGATCTGCGCGGCGTCGACCTGTCCCGCCTCGACCTGTTCCTCGCCCTGAGGGCCGCGACCTACGTCGGCTGGAACATCACCCGCAGGGCCGAGGATCCCACGGGCGCGCGCAACCGTCGGTTCATCGACCAGGCGCGGCCCCTCCTCCAGCACTGGATCGACCACCGACGCCCATAGACAGATGCCATCGCGCGGCGGACCCAACCGGACGCCGGACCGAAACGACAGGAGAGATCACGCCATGACGTTCCCCGAGACGATCACCATCGAAGAGCTCGACCGCGATCCGTTCCCGATCTACGCCCGCCTGCGCGAGGAGTTTCCCGTGGCCTACGTTCCGGCCGCCAACGTCTGGTTCGTGACGCGCTGGGACGACGTGCAGACGGTGACGAAGTCACCCGATCTCTTCACCGCCGACGCCGACGCCTCCCCGGTGGACCGCGCCTTCGGCCGGCCGAACATCCTCAGCGCCGAAGGCCCGACCCACAAGGCGTTGCGCGGTGGGCTCGAGCCGCATTACCGGCCCAAGAAGGTCGCCGACTTCATCGACGCGCTCGTGACCCCCATCGCCCGGGACTACCTGTCGAAGATCCAGGCGAAGGGCCAGGCGGAGTTGATGTCGGAATACTTCGAGCCGATCTCGACCCTGGCGCTCGCCCGGTCGCTGGGGATCGAGGATATCGACGCGGAGACGCTGCGCCGCTGGTTCCACGGCATGTCCGCCGGCGCCACCAACTTCGAGAACGATCCCGCCAAGACCGCGCTGAACGACGCGGTCGCCACCGAGATCGAGGCCGTGGTGGCCCCCCTGCTGGCGCGGCTGCGGACGCAGCCCGACACGACTGCGTTGTCGCAGATGCTGCATCACGACATGCCGGAGGGTGAAACCCGGCCGGACGACTTCATCCTTCCCACCCTGAAGGTCACGCTGCTGGGCGGCATGCAGGAACCGGGGCACGGGGCGGGCACCACGCTGGTGGGGTTGCTGCAGAACCCCGACCAGATGGCGCAGGTCATGGCCGATCCAGAGGCGCTGATCCCGCGCGCCGTCACCGAAGGCATCCGTTGGGTCGCGCCCATCGCGACACAGTTCCGCATCCCGCTCGAGGATACCGAGCTGGGGGGCGTCACGCTGCCGAAAGGCGCGCCGGTCACAGCGGTGCTGGCCTCGGCCAACCGCGACGAAAGTCGTTTCGACGATCCCGACCGGTTCGACATCAACCGCGCGGCGGCGGGGGCTGCCACCTTCGGGTTCGGCCATCATTTCTGCGCGGGTCGCTGGTTCGCCGCGGCCCAGATCGAGATCGCCCTGAGGGTCCTGCTCGACGCGCTCACCGACATCCGGCTCGACGGCGACGACGCGGTGGTCTTCAACGGTTGGGAGTTCCGCGCGCCGCGCAAGCTGAACGTGCGCTTCACCCCCAAAGGGTGAAGCGCGACGCCGCAACGTCTGACACCGGACGGGCCTAGAGACCCAGTTTCGACAAGGCCGCGGCGTAGCTTTCGGCGGGGGCCGTCACGTCGAAGGCGACGGTGTCCATGCCCACCGCCTGCGCGCCCTTCACGTTCTTCAACTGGTCGTCGACGAAGACGCAATCCGCGGCCGCGAGGTTCAACGCCTCCGTCACGAACCCGTAGGCGCGGGGGTCGGGCTTGAGGATCTTCGTGTAGGTCGCGTCGATCACCGCGTCGAAATCCTTCAGAAACGGCAACTTGTCGCGAAAGTCGATCCCGTAGAAAAGGTCGAGCTCGTTCGACAGGACCGCCAGCCTGCACCCGCCCGCCTTCGCGGCAGCGATGGCATCGAGCGCCTCGGGCCGGATGACGGCGGCGGGGTCCGCGCCCCTGACACGGCCCACGAACTGGGGAAACTCGGTCCAGGTCTCACCGACCAGGGCACCCGTCTCGGCCATGCGATGCTGCCAGTAGTCCCGCTCGGTGATCTCCTGCGCCTGCATGCGTTGCCACAGGGGATCGCTTACGGGATCGAACGGACCGCGCCAGGTCAGCGTGCCCGGTGCGAGGTCCAGCGCCGCCTCGGTCAGATCGTGGGTCTCGAACAGCGTGCGGGAAATCACGCCACCGAAGTCGAGGACGAGTGCCTTGCTCATGGCCGGGCCACCGTGCCGTCCGCCAGCCAGGCGTCGAAGACCGCCAGTGCCGCATCGGCGAAGGCCTGGTCGTTGATATGCGCTTCGACCTCTCGGACCTTGCCCTCGGGGAGGCAGGCGCGCATCTCGTCCAGGAAGACCGAAAGGCCCGCCGCGTCGTGCAGATCGTTGCCGGGGCGGTCCCATTCGCCGCAGCCGCCCGTCGGCAGAAGCATCATGGTCGGCCCGTCGGCCTCGGACAGTTTATCGCACAAGGCACGTGCCACGGCCCTGCGCCGATCCGCGTCCAGCACGACCGAGGTCAGCAACCGGTTGTGCGCATGGGACGGCAGGTCCGAAAGCGCCTCCGGCACCGGTTGCCAGCCGATCAGGTCGACGAGGTCGTAGCACCCCGGCGCCACCAACTGCGGCGTGCCCGCACGTCCCGCAGCGGTCAGGCGGCATTCGCCCGCCGTGACGCTGGAACCGAACAGGTGGTTGCCGACCTCCTGCGTGGCGAAATCGAAGACGCAGGCGAAGGCGCCCTGTGCGGCCAGGCTTTCGAAGGCGCGCCCGCCCATGCCGGTGGCGTGGAAGACGGCCACGTCGAAACCGCGGTCTTCCAGCGCGGGCTTCAGGGGCACCATGTAGCGCAGGGCGGTCTTCCCGAAGGAGGTCATACCGATCAACGGGCGCGTACGGTCCGGCGGTTCGACCGCGCGGGCCGCGCCCAGCACGGCCCCCGCCGCCTGGCTCAGCGAGGCGCGGCAGACCGAGTTCAACCCGTAAAGCCCCCCCGCCCAGAGGATCATCTGGATATCCGCCGGCAGACGCTCCGCCGGGATCATCGACGAGAACGACACGGTCGAGACGATGTATTTCGGCACTCCCAGCGGCAGGGCCGAACAGACGTCGAGCGCCAGGTCCGTCCCCATGGTGCCGCCCATGACGAGCACCCCGTCGATCCGGGCATCCTGGTGCAACTGCGCGGTCAGCTGCGCCGCGCCGCGCGCCATGATCTGCATCGCCGCATTCTCGTCACCCGCGGCGATGACCGCGTCGATGTCGTTGTCCGCGGCCCGCGCCACGTCGTGCTTTGAGACGTCCGTGGGCGCCTGCGGATCACCCAGCACGCTCACGTCCATCGTCAGGACCGCCCCGCCCTGCCCGCGGATGATACCGGCCACGTAGTCGAGCTCGTCGTTCTTGGTGTCGAAGGTGCCGACGAGGAGGATGGTGCGCTCGGGCCCGCTCATAGCTTGATCCACGCGGTCTTGAGGTTGAGGAACTTGTCGAGCGCGTGCAGAGACTTGTCGTGCCCGTTGCCGGATTGGCCGACACCCCCCAGCGGCACGGTCAGATCCGCCCCGCCGTAGGTGTTCACATGAACCACGCCCGCGCGGATCCGCGCCACCATGCGGTGCGCGCGGGACAGATCAGAGGTCCAGACCGCAGCCGCCAAGCCGTAGTCGGTGCCGTTGGCGATCGCGATGGCCTCGTCCTCGGTGTCGAAGGGGATCACGGCCACGACGGGGCCGAAGACCTCTTCCTGTGCCAAGCGGTCGGCGGGGTCGACGCCGGTGACGATGGTGGGCTCCATGAAGTAGCCGCCGGTTTCCTCGCGGATGCGGTTTCCGCCGATCACGGTGCGGCCCTGTTCGCGGGCCTCCTCCACGAAGGTGAGGTTCTGCTGCAGCTGCCGCGCGCTGTTGACCGCACCGGCCTGTGTCGCGGGATCGAGCGGATCGCCCACGACCGTGGCACGGGCCTGAGCCGCCAGTTTTTCGACGAAGGCGTCGTGGATGCCGCGTTCCACCAGGATCCGGCTACCCGCGACGCAGACCTGGCCGGAGTTGCGGAAGATTCCCGCCGCGGAGACCTTGGCCGCCTCGTCCAGGTCCGGCGCATCGGCAAAGACGATGTTGGGCGACTTGCCCCCCAGTTCCAGATAGACCCGCTTGAGGTTCGAGGCGCCCGCATTCTGCATCAGCCGCCGCCCCACGGGACCGGAGCCGGTGAAAGTGACCACGTCGACCTTTTGCGACAGCGACAGCGCCTCGCCCACCACCGATCCCGCGCCGGTGACCACGTTCAGCACCCCGTCCGGCAGGCCCGCCGTCTGCGCCAGTTCGGCGATCCGCAACAGCGTCAGCGACGCGGTCTCGGGTGGCTTGACGACGACGGTGCAGCCTGCGGCCAGCGCCGGACCCAGTTTCCAGGCGCCGATCATCAGCGGAAAGTTCCAGGGCACGATCGCGGCGACCACGCCCACGGGCTCCGCGTGGACAAGTCCCAGCGTGCCGGGGGCGGTCGGTGCGATCTGGCCGTAATGCTTGTCGGCGGCTTCCGCGTAATAGCGGATCGTCGCGGCGGCGGAGAGTGGTTCGGCCTTCAGCGCCATCCCGATCTCGGTCCCGTTGTCGCGTACGCCCAGCACGGCAAGCGCCTCGGCCTCCGCCTCGATCAGCGCGGCCCAGCGCAGCAGGACCGCCTTGCGCGCGGCGGGGGCCAGACCCGACCAGCGTCCGTCGTCGAAGGCGCGTCGCGCGGCGGCACAGGCGGCCTGCGCATCAGCGTCCGTGCCGGCGGCGATGGTGGTCAGGACCTGACCGTCGAGCGGCGAGATCACCTCCATCCGTGCGCCGTCGGAGGCGCCGACCCATTGGCCGTCGATCAGGTGACGGCCTTCCGCGACGGGGGTCGCGCGCAGCCGGTCGAGTGTCGTGTGGTCGAGCATCGGTCTACCTTTGCTGGGTGTGGTGCATGTCGTGGTCGTGCGCGTCCTCGGGCAGGCCGCGGCGGCGCTCTCGGATCACGCCCCAGATGTGGCCCACGATCAAAAGCACGATGACCGCGGCAAGGAAGCCCGCGATGGGACGGTCGACGAAATCCAGAGGGCTGCGCACCCGCCCCATGGCGGAGCGCAGCTTCGTCTCCATGATCCCGCCCAGAACCATCCCGAGGATGATCGGCACCACCGGCAGGTTCTGGCGCTTGAGGATCACCCCGAAGAGCCCGAAGCCCGCCGCGATGACGCAGTCGCTGACCGAGTTGCGCAACGTGTAGACGCCGACGAAGGACAGGATCAGGATCGCGAGGCCCAGGAACCGGGTCGGCACGCGGATGATCTGCAAGAGCCAGTTCGAAGCGAAAATCAGGAAGATCACAACGATCACGTTCAGGATCAGCAAGGCCGCGTAGAGCGCGTAGACAAGGTCCAGCTGGTTCTGAAACAGTCCCGGCCCCGGCACGACGTTGTGCACGTAGAAGACCGAAAGCATCATCGCCGTCAGCGCCTCGCCCGGGATGCCAAGTGCCAGCAGCGGGATCATCGCCGCCGCGGGCACGGCGTTGTTGGCGGATTCGGAGGCCACCAGCCCCTCGGGGCTGCCCTTGCCGAACTGCTCGGGCGTCTTCGAGCTTTTCTGCGCATAAGTGTAGGACAGGAACTGGGCCGTGAACTCGCCCACGCCCGGGATCATCCCCATCAGCACGCCGAACCCGGACCCGGCGGCGGCGATGCGCTTGAAGCGGAACACCTCCAGCATCGCGCGAAAGAGGCTGCCCTTGATCGGCTTGGTGTCCGGTGCGGCCTCGGGGTCGGCCATCAGCGTGAAGGCCTGGCTGAGCGCGAAGAGTCCCATGACCACCACGATCAGATCGAAGCCGGAGGCCAGCGTGTCGGTCCCGAAAGTGAAGCGCTGGGTATACTTCACGGGCTCCAGCCCCACGGTGGCCAGGAAGATGCCGAGTGCCGCGAGCATGCCCGCGGGAAAGGTCTGCCCCCGGTGCGCCAGCACCACCAGGACGATGCCCAGAAGGGCCGCGAGAAAGATCTCCCGGCTGCCGAACATCGGCGCGATCCTGGCCAGGAGCGGCGACAGCAGGATGAGGGCCAGGATCGACAGCACCGCCGAGACGAAGGAGGCGCCGTAGGCAAGCCCCAGCGCGCGCAGCGGGTTTCCGTCGCGGGCCATCGGGTGACCATCGTAGGTGGTCAGCGCATTGACCGCCGTGCCGGGCGTGTTGATCAGGATGGCCGGAAGTGCGCCGCCGAACATCGAGGATCCGTAGATCCCCAGAAGCAGCGTCAGCCCCACCAGAGGCGGCAGCGCAAAGGTCGCGGGCAGCAGGATGGCGATCGCCACGGGCGGTCCCACGCCGGGGATCGCACCGATGATGACGCCTCCGATGGAGCCTATGAGCAAGGCCAGGGCGATGTCGAAACGCGCGAGCATCTCCAGGCCGGACAGGAAAACGTCCACGAGGGTTATTCCTTAAAGATAGGACAGCGCGAAGCTGCGCAGGGCGTCGTTCTCGATCAGGCGGTAGAGCGTGCCGCCGGGGATGCGCACCCCCAGAAGCCCCTTGAAGACCAGCACGACCGCCGCACCGAAGACCGCCGCGATCACGATCCAGCGCGGCCCGCGATAGCCCAGCCGCAAGGTCAGGATCACCGAGAGCGCCACGGTGGTCGGCAGATACCCCACCACAGGCAGGATCAGCACGTAGGCCAGGAACCATAGCGCGTATTCCGCCGATTTCACCCAGTACATGACCTCGGCCAGGCGCCCCGGGATGCGGGCCGACAAAAGGCCGCCCAAAAGGTGCAGCCCGCCGAAGAGCACCATCACCGCGATCGAAACGGTGGGCCAGAACGCGGGCTGCGCCACCAGCCCCGTGCGCGCGACCCAGGTCGTCTGGAACGGCAGGCTGGCCAGCAGGAACAGGCTGAACGCGAAGAACAGCATCGCGAACAGAAGATCGCCCGGCCTGCGGTAGCGTTTGAAGAGATCCTGAAGGGTCTGGGTCATGGCACCAGGGCATCCTTGGTCTTGCCCCCCGGCCGCGGTCGGCCGGGGGGACTGAGACTTACTCGGCGGGGACGTATTCCATCACGCGTACCAGCGTTTCGGCGTCCTGTTCGATCTGCTGCGTCGCCTCTTCGGCATCCTGCCAGTAGATCAGCGCGCCGGTCTGTTCGCGCAGGTCCTGAACCTCGTCGGAGTTCATCACCCGTTCGGCCACCACGGCGATCTTGTCGCGCACGTCCTGCGGGGTATCCGCGTGGACAAACAAACCGTTCCACAGGGCGATGTTCAGATCGGGGGTGATCTCGGCCACGGTCGGGACATCCGGGGTAAGCTCGGTCCGTTCGTTGCCGACCGAGGCCAGGATCGTCAGATCGTCGAGGCAGGGCCGGATCTGCTGCAGGGTGGTGTTCATCACATCCACGTCGCCGGAGGCCAGCGCGTTGCAATCGAGCGCGTCGAAGGCGGCTTCCGCCCCCCATTCGAAGCCCATCTCGGCGGCCATGGCGAAGGTCACCTGTGTGGGCACTGCGAAGGTGCCGAAGTGGCCGAGGAAGACGTCGTTCTCGTTCGCGTAGGTCGCCAATTCCTCCATGGTGGAGAACGGCGCGTCGCCCGCGGCCGCGATGACGAAGGGATAGGTCAGGAAGATGCCGATCGGCTCGAACGGGTTGGGCGACAGGGCCGGGATGCCGATGTCGGGGCCGACCAGCGGGATGTCGATCACGAAGGATCCCACCGTGTAGCCGTCCGCCGGGGCCGCGGCCACTTCCGCCGCGCCTGGGAACGGGCCACCGCCGCCGCCCGGCTTGTTCACCACCGCCGCGGCGACGCCGTACTCGGCCTGAAACTCGTCGGCGATCATGCGGGTCAGGATGTCCTCGAGGTCGCCCGGCGGGAAGGGCACTACGAATTCGACGGGCTGCTCGGGGTATTCGGCCAAAGCCGCGACAGGCAAGGACGCCATCAGGGCGGCAACAGGCAAGGCAAGATGTTTCATGGTCTCTCCGTTGGACAGGTAGTTCATTATTTGAACCATTGGTTGCAAATATACTTGCACCCCGGGTCCGAGTCTGTCAATCATTCCCCGCAGCCAACCGCTGATTTCTTGATACGAGGGCCCCCCGCATCATGGGCACGATCACCAAGGCACTGGATTTGCTGGGCTACTTCAGCCGAACCCGCCCCTCGATCGGGTTGGGGGAATTCGTGCGCCTGACCGGGCGCGACAAGGCCACCGTGCATCGGCACCTGGTCGAACTCGAACAGAATGGCTTTCTGGAGCAGGATTCCGTGACCCGCGCCTACCGGCTGGGACCCGCGATCCTGCGCCTGACCAGCGTGCGCGAATCGACCTTTCCGACGCGCGCGGTTCTTCGTCCGCTTGTCACGGAACTCTCGGAAGACCTGGACGAGCTGGTCCACGCCTCGATGCTGCAGGGGCGGATCCTGTCGCCGATCTTCCATGCCGATCCCAAGCGCCACGGGACGCAAGTGTCCTTCGACGAGGCCGAGATGCAGCCGTTGCACGCGACGGCGTCCGGCCTCGTGGTGCTGGCCTTCGCCGACGACGCCCTGCGCGAGGCGGTGCTCGCCGGCCCGCTCGCGGCCCATACCGACCGCACGATCACCGATCCCGAGGCCCTGCGCGCCCGGCTGGTCGAGATCCGCGCGGCGGGGCTCGCGCGGGCGGCGGGTGGCTTCGACACCGAGGTTGCAAGCCAGGCCGCCCCGCTCTTCGGCGCCTCCGGGGCCGTCATCGGCGCGCTGTCGGTCGCGATGCCCAGCGGGCGCGGCACCGACGACCGGCTCGAGTCGTTTCGCGCGCGTCTGTGCGCCGGAGCCGCCCGCGCAACCGTTTCGCTAGGCGGCACCGTGCCGCCCGACCTCGCGGCCCTTTGGGCTGCCGTTTCCGATCCCCGTGACACCAAAAGGGCCTGACATGAAAGATTCGAATTTCCTGCACGCGCAGAACGCCCGCCACCTGTGGCACCCGATGGCCCATCCCGGCGACATGCAGGCCAACGCCCCCGCGATCATCGCCGAGGCCGAGGGCGTGCACATCACCGACGTGGACGGCCACCGGATGCTGGATTCCGCGGGCGGGCTTTGGAACGTGAACTTGGGCTATTCCTGCGAGCCGGTGAAACAGGCGATGAAGGACCAGCTCGACCGCCTGCCCTACTACACGATCTTCCGCGGGACGACGACGGATGTCGCGATCGAGCTGTCCCACATGCTGTCAGAGTTCTTCGCCCCCGACGGGCTGACCCGTGCCTTCTACACCTCGGGCGGGTCCGACAGCGTCGAGGTCGCCCTGCGGCTTGCCCGTCAATACCATCGCCTGCGCGGCGAAGGCGGCCGGTCCAAGTTCCTTAGCCTCAAGAAAGGCTACCACGGGACGCATACGCTGGGCGCCTCGGTCAACGGGAATGCCAACTTCCGCGCGGCCTACGAGCCGCTCATGCCCGGCTGCTTCCACACGCCAGCGCCCTATGCCTACCGCAACCCCTTCGACGAAAGCGACCCCGCGCGGCTGGCGCAACTGTGCCTGGCCGCGATCGAGGACGAGATCGCCTTCCAGGGCGCCGACACCATCGCCGCCTTCATCATGGAGCCGATCCTGGGCGCGGGCGGCGTGATCCCGCCGCACGAAAGCTTCATGCCGGGCGTGCGGGCGATCTGCGACAAGCACGGCATTTTGCTGATCGCCGACGAGGTCGTGACCGCCTTCGGGCGCACGGGGGCCTGGTCCGGCTCGCGCCTTTGGGGCGTGAAGCCCGACATGATGTGCACGGCCAAGGCGCTGTCCAACGGGTTCTTCCCGATCGGAGCCGTGATGTTGTCCGACCGGATCGCCGAAACCTTCGAGAGCGACAAGACCGGCAAGGCCTCGATCGGGTCGGGCTACACCTACTCGGGCCATCCCGTGGGGGCCGCCGCCGCCATCGCCTGCCTGACGGAAACGCTGCGCCTCGACGTGCCCTCCAATGCCGCGACCCAGGGCACCCGCCTGCACGACGGGCTTCTGGACCTCATGGCGCGCCACGATGTCATCGGCGACGTCCGGGGCGGCCACGGCCTGATGTGTGCGCTGGAACTCGTCTCGGACCGGTCGAAGAAAAGTCCGCTCGGCAAGCCCGAGATCAAGACGATGTACGAGACCGCCTACGCCGAAGGCGTCATGCTGCGCGTGTCGGGCAACAATGTCATCCTGTCGCCCTCGCTCATCGTCGAGGATCACCACATCGACACGATCCTCGCGGCCATCGACACCGGCCTGCGGGCGATCTGATCGGCGGGGCCCGGAGGCCGCAAGACCAATAGCGGTCCCGGCCATCACCAGAGCCGGCCCAGATGCGGCCACCGGGGCACCCTGCCCCGGTGGCCGTTTTCATCACTTTTGAAGTTCCGTCCAGATCGCCGTGTAATAGGACAGCGATTCCGCCGAGCAGGTCGGCAGGAATTCACCGGCCTCGGCATATTCGGCGGGGATGTTGACCATGGGGGAGTTCTTCATGACCTCGTCCATGAACTCCTCGGACCCTTCGATGCCGTTGGCATAGCGGGCGTACTGCGAAATCAGCGCGGCGTTCTCGGGCTGCAGGATGAACTCGAGGAAGGTATAGGCCTCGTTCATGTTCTGGGCATCCGACAGCAGCGCGATCGAATCCATGAACAACGGGAAGCCTTCCTGCGGATAACCGAACTGCACTTTGTCGTTTTCCAGTGCCGCGCGGAAGACCGCGCCGTTCCAGTAGACCGAAGCCATCGTGTCGTTGGCCGCCAGCTTTTCGGACATGCCGTAGTCCATCGACTGCCAGGCGGGCTTGGCCGCGATCAGCACGTCACGGGCGGCGCGCAGCATCTCGGTGTCCTCGGTGCAGGGCTCGCCGCCGACATACCACAGGGCGAGCGACATGATGTCGTTCATCTCCGGCGTGACGTTGAGCTTGCCGACCAGTTCCTCGGGCGGGTCTAGGAAGATCGCGCTGGTGTTGATGTCGCCTTCGTAGGCGTCGGAGTTCACGGCGATTCCGGTCGCGCCGATCTGCCAGGGGATCGAGTAGAGCCGGCCGGGATCGAAGGGCACGTCCACCCATTCGTCGGCGATGTTGTCGTGGCTGGGCAGGCGCGAGAGGTCGAATTCCTGAATCAGGCCCTTCTCGCGCCAGATCGGGATGTAGTTGGCCGACGGCACCACGAGGTCGAAGCCGTGACCGCCCGCTTCGACCTTGGCCAGGGCCGTGTCGTTGGAATCGTAGTCGGTCAGCGTGACCTCGATGCCGGTCTCGGCCTCGAACTTCTCGATCAGCTCGGGGCTGGTGTAGTCGCCCCAGTTGTAAAGCTGCAGCTCCTGCGCGGACAGTGCGCCGGCCGTCAGGATGAAGGTCGTGCTCAGTAGCGTTTTCATGGTCGTCTCCCTTGTTGTATCTGGTTGGATCAGGTGCGCTTGCGGGTGAGCAGAAAGAAGGCGGTCAGCAGGACCACGGTCAGCAACAGCAGCAGGGTCGAGATCGCGTTGACCTCGGCGCTGACGGACCGGCGGATCTGGGCCAGCATGTAGGTCGGCAGCGTATCCTGCCCGGCGGATTTCACAAAGAGCGTGATGACCACGTCATCGAGAGAGGTCACGAAGGCCAGCATCAGCCCCGCCACGGCACCCGGCAGGACGAGCGGCAGTGTCACGTGGCGGAAGGTCTGCCAGCGGCTGGCATAGAGATCGGCACTCGCCGTCTCGAGGCTAAGGTCCATGCCCTCCAGACGGGCGCGGATCGGCAGGTAGGCGAAGGGCGTGCAGAAGGCCGCGTGCGCCACGATGAGATACCCCAGCCCCTGGTAGCCCGTTGCCACCTTGATCGAGGAAAAGAAGATGAGCAAAGCCACGGCGGTCACGATCTCCGGCACCATCAGGGGCTGGTTGATCATCAGATAGACGAAGCTTTGCCCGCGCGTCGCACGCCGGCGCGTGGTGCCCAGGGCCGCCATCGTGGCCACGGTCGTCGCCAGGATCGAGGCGCAGGTCGCGATTTGCAGCGACCGCCAGGTGGCATCCTTGACCGCCTCGTTGGCCCAGGCCTCCGGATACCAGCGCAGGGAGAAACCCTCCCAGATCGCCACGCTGTCGCCCGCGTTGAACGAGAAGATCACCAGCATGGCGATGGGTGCGTAGAGCATGACGAAGACCGCCACGGCGATCGTGCCGAACCCAGGCAGGCGCGAGATCGAGAAGCTGCGATCAGCCATGGGGTTTGTCCCCGCCGGTGGCGAACCGCGTGTAGACGATCAATGCGGCACTCACCAGCACCAGCAGCACCACGGACAAAGCAGCGCCCAGGGGCCAGTTGCGCCCTTGGCCGAACTGCAGCTCGATGAAGTTGCCGATCATCATGTTGCGTCCCCCGCCCAGGATGCGCGGCGTCACGTAGGCGCCGAGCGCGGGGATGAACACCAGGATCGAGCCCGCGATGATCCCCGGCTTGACCACCGGGACGATCACGTGGCGCAGGATCTGCCAGCGGCTGGCGTAAAGATCGTAGCCTGCCTGCAGCAGCGCCATGTCGAACCGGTCGATGGCGGCAAAGAGCGGCAGCACCATCAGCGGCAGGTAGACGTAGGTCATGCCCAGAAAGACCGCGAAATCCGTGTAGAGCATCACGATCGGCTGATCGATCGCGCCGATCCACAAAAGGAAGGTGTTCAGGAACCCCTCGTTGCGGATGATCTGGTTGATCGCGAAGGTGCGGATCAGCAGGTTGGTCCAGAAGGGGATCGTGATCAGGAACAGCAGCGCCGTCCGCGCGCCCGCGTTGCGGGTCGCGATGAACCAGGCGGTGGGAAAGCCCACGACGAAGGCAAACAGCGTCGTCAGCAGCGCGAGCTTGGCGGAACGCCAGAAGATCGACAGATGCGCATCCGCAAAGCTGAGCGTGCCGTCGAAGATATCGCGGTTCAGGATGACGTTGAACCAGGCCTCGAACGACAGCGCCCATTCGACGTTGCCGTAATCGCCGGGCTCCAGGAAGGAATAGACCAGCATGATCGCAAGCGGCCCCGTGGCTCCCACCGCCAGAAGCAGCAGCGCCGGGGCGGACAAAAGCCAGCCACGGCGGGCGGCGGCAGCCTGCTGGGGATCGCCGCTCATGCGACCTCCGGCAGGACGATGAGCGCGCCCGGCTCGAAGGTCAGTCGAACCTCCTGCCCCGGTGCGAGGCCGGCATCGCCCGAGGCGGGGCTTTGCATCCGCACCGTGATCTCCGTCCCGTCGGTCAGCGCCACGACGGCATGGGTGTCGGTTCCGAAATAGACCGAGCGTACGACGGTGGCCGGAATCCCCTCGCCGCCGCCTTGCACGATGCGCACCTGTTCGGGCCTGATCGCCGCGGTGACGGGGCCGGAGGCTGGCGCGCCGTCCATCGCCGTGGCGGTCAGGCGGGGCCCGGCGCCCAGCGCCAGCGTGTCCCCGTCGCGCGTTCCGGTCAGGAAGTTCGACTCCCCGATGAAGGAGGCGACGAAGCGGTTCGCGGGCCGGGTGTAGATCGCGCGCGGATCGCCCACCTGCAGGAGCCGTCCCGCCTGCATCACGCCGATCCGGTCGGACATGGTCAGCGCCTCTTCCTGGTCGTGGGTCACGAAGACGAAGGTGATCCCGGTTTCGACCTGCAGGCGCTTCAGCTCGACCTGCATCTCCTTGCGCAACTGTAGATCCAGCGCGGACAGCGGCTCGTCCAGCAGCAGCACCTTGGGGCTGGGCGCCAGCGCCCGGGCCAGCGCCACGCGCTGCTGCTGCCCGCCCGAGAGTTGCCCCGGCTTGCGATCGGCCATCGCCTCGAGCCGCACCAGCGCCAACATCCGCGCGACCGTGTCCGCCACCTCCCGCTTGGGCCGGCCCTGCATCCGCAGGCCGAAACCGATGTTATCGGCGACGGTGAGGTGCGGAAACAGCGCGTAGGACTGAAAGACCGTGTTCACGGGACGCCGGTTGGGCGGGTCGTAGGTGATGTCGGTTCCGTCGAGCAGGATCTGCCCTTCGGTCGGGCTTTCGAACCCCGCAATCAGCTTGAGCAGCGTGGTCTTGCCGCAGCCCGACGGGCCCAGCAAGGTAAAGAACTCGCCCTTCCGGATCAGAAGCGAGACCCCGTCGAGCGCGGTGACGGCCCCTGCCCCCTGACCGTAGATCTTGCGCGCCGCGCGCGCTTCGACGGCGTTTTCGTCGCTCATCGCGTACCTCTCGATTGCCCGTCGAGGAGAGCGAGAAATCGTGGCGATTGCAAGGGATACCGTGTTCGCGCCCCTAGATCCGGGGCGTGCGATGAAACCATGGGCGAGCCCGTTCGAGATCTGCGCAAAGCGCCATCAGTCGCGTATCCTCGCCGAACCGCGCGGCGAGGTGGATGCCGATGGGAAGGCCGGCCTCGCTCCAGTAGAGCGGGACCGAGGCGGCAGGCTGCCCGCTGGCGTTGAAGGCGGCGGCGAAGGGCGAATAGGGGAAGACCTGTTCCATCCGGTAGCCCACGTAATCCTCCGTCGCGTGATCGAGGCGCCCGATCCGGGCAGGCGGTTCCGCCAGCGTGGGCGTCAGCAGGATGTCGTAATCCTGGAAGAAATCCGCCATCTGCCGACCGTAGGCATGGATCGTGTCGATACAGGCGATGTAATCCGCCCCACTGATCGTGGCGGCGTGCGCCAGCGCACCACGGGTGACGCCCTCCACGTCGTCCGGCAAAAGCCCGCGGCCCAGACTGCCCAGCTTGCGCAGAACCGCCTCTGCGGTGCCGCAGGCGACGATGTCGGTCCAGGCGGACATCATGGCCTGCGTATCGGCCTTTGCAGGCCGCGCGGGGACAACGTGATGACCCATGTCTTCCAGCAGGCGGGCCGCGTCCTGCACCGCGGCCCGGCAGACAGGGTCGATGTCCTCTCCGGTGAAGGTCGTATCGCACAGCGCGATCCTGAGCGGCGCGACAGGGGTGTCGATGGCCTGCATGAAGCTCGACGGCATAGGCGGGGCCGCGTAGGGCGCGCCAAGGTCGGCCCCTGCGCAGATATCCGTCAGAAGTGCCGTGTCCCGCACGCTGCGGGTCAGGAACCCTTCGATCGCCATGCCCGCCCAACCTTCGCCCGCGTAAGGACCGTCCGGCAAGCGCGCCCGCGTTGCCTTGAACCCGAACAGCCCGCAGTTCGAGGCCGGCACCCGGACCGACCCGCCCCCGTCGGAGCCATGGGCCGCCGGCACGATCCCCGCCGCGACCGCCGCCGCCGCCCCGCCCGAGGAGCCGCCAGGCGTGTGATCCAGGCTCCATGGGTTGCGGGTCGGCCCGCCGTAGACGGCCGCCTCGGTCGCGGTGCCGATCCCCATCTCGGGCGCGGTGGTGCGCGCAAACGGCACCAGCCCGGCCCCCGACAACCGGTCGAAGATCGCGGAATTCCGCGCGAACCGCGTGTCGCGAAACAGCCGGGAGCCGATGTGACAGGGGTAGTCTACCGCCTCGCAGCCCAAGTCCTTCAGCAGGAACGGCACGCCCCTCAACGGTCCATCCGGCAGACCTGCGCTGATGCGGGCGCGGGCGACTGAGGTCGCGTCGTTCACCACCGCGTTGACCGCGGGGTTCACCGCCCGGGCGCGCGCGAGTGCCGTGTCGAGCAGTTCCGTGGGGCTCACCTGACCGCCGGCCACCAGTTCCGCAAGGCCGATGGCATCGTGATCCCGAAAGGTGTCGATCATGGGCGTCTCCTTCATGTCGGGGCGATCATTGGGGGCGAGGGGCGCGATTGCCAAGCCGAAGTTCGCCGCGCGCCGGGACCGCCCCCCTCCCGCCTCGGCCCGGTTGCGACGGTTTGTCGCTTCGCGCGGGCGAACCGCCACCCCTGCAGGCCCCGGACCTGCAAAACATCGGACTTCGACCGATTCACATGCGAAAAAGCTCGGAACCCGATTGCGCGCAATGAAATTACACCCCGACTTTCACGTGACAATTTAGGGGATAGCGGCATGGCCAAGACACCGGGCGGAACCAACCGAGAGGGACCGCGCGTGTCCCGACGCGGCCTGCTGCAAGGCTCCGTGGCCTCCGGCGCGGCGGCTTTGGGCAACTTCGCCGGAGGCGCGGCCCAGGCGCAGGCGGACGCACAGGCGACCGGCAGCACGACGCCGACCGTGTCCTTCTCGATCAACGGCAAGACGCAGACGGCGACGCTCGATGCGCGGACCACCCTGCTCGACTACCTGCGCGAGGATCTGGACCTGACGGGCACCAAGGTCGGTTGCAACCACGCCCAGTGCGGCGCCTGCACCGTTCTGATCGACGGCGCGCGGGTGAACTCCTGCCTCACGCTGATGGCGACGCTGGAGGGGTCGGAGGTCACCACGATCGAGGGCATCTCGGACGAAGGCGAGTTGCACCCGATGCAGCAGGCCTTCATCGACAACGACGGGTTCCAGTGCGGCTATTGCACCCCCGGCCAGATCATGTCGGCCATCGGCTGCGTGCGCGAAGGCCACGCGGGCAGCGCCCCCGAGATCCGCGAGTACATGAGCGGCAACCTGTGCCGCTGCGGGGCCTACAAGGGTATCGTTGCCGCCGTCGAACAGGCCCGCGACCAGGTCGAGGAGGCCGGCTGATGAAATCCTTCGCCTATCAAAAACCCGCCAGCGCCCAAGCCGCGGTCGGAATGGTCGACCCCATGAGCGCCGCCGGCCAGGGCGGTGCCTTCCTCGCCGGTGGCACCACCGTGCTCGACCTGATGAAACTGCACGTGCTGACCCCCGACAGCCTGACGGACGTGAAGACCCTGCTGCCCGCGGGGATCGAGGAGCGCGATGGCGCGCTCTACGTCGGCGCAGGCACCACGATGGCAGCCGCCGCCGAACACCCCGCCTTCCGCGACCGCGCGCCGGCCCTGTCGGACGCGCTGTGGAAAGCGGCCTCGCCGCAGTTGCGCAACGTGGCCACATTGGGCGGCAACGTGCTGCAACGCACCCGCTGCCCCTACTTCCGCGACGTGGCGAGCGCCTGCAACAAGCGCGAGCCCGGCTCCGGTTGTGCCGCGACCGAAGGCGTAAACCGCTTGCTTGCGGTGCTGGGCACGTCGGAGGACTGCATCGCGACCTACGCGGGCGACTGGGCCAACGCGCTCATCCTCTTCGACACGCAGGTCGAGGTCACCGGCCCCGAGGGGGACCGCACCATCGCCTTCGAGGATCTGCACACCCTGCCCGGCGACACCCCCGCGGTCGAGACGACGCTGGGTGACGCCGATCTCATCACGGGATACCTCATTGACCTTCCCGACTGGGCCTGGCGGTCGGTCTACACCAAGGTCCGCGACCGCGAGAGCTACGCCTTCGCCGTGGCCTCGGCCGCCGTGGCACTCGATATGGAGGAGGACACGATCCGCGAGGCGCGCATCGGTCTGGGCGGCGTGGCAACGGTGCCCTGGCGCGCCCGCGCGGCGGAGGACTACCTCGCCGGCAAGACCCTGACCGAGGAAACCGGCCTCGAGGCCGGCCGCATCGCCTTCGCGGATGCCCGCGGCTGGGGTCACAACGACTTCAAGATCCCGCTCGGCCAGCAAACCATTCTTCGGGGCCTCATGGAGGCCGCCGCCTTGACCCGGGAGGGCACGCAATGAGCATCGGAAACCCCGTTCACCGCATCGACGGCAAGCTGAAGGTCACCGGGTCCGCGAACTACGCCGCCGACTTTTCGGTGGGCACGCCGCTTTACGCCGAACTCGTCACCTCGACCGTGGGCCTGGGACGCGTCACGTCCATCGACGACAGTGCCGCGCGCGCCGTGCCCGGCGTCCGGGCAGTCTATTCCCACGCCAATCCCCTGCCCGTCGACGCCGCCGACTTCTTCGGCGCGGGCGGTCGCGCACAGCAAAGCTGGCGTCCCTTCGAGAGTGCCGACGTGCGCTTCAACGGAGAGATCGTGGGCCTCGTGGTCGCCGACACGCTGATCGGCGCGCGCGAGGCGGCCCGCTCCATGCGGGTGCAATACGAAGAGCAGGACCCGGCGGCCGTCTTCGGGGCCAGCGGGCTGGAGCCCGAGGACCTGCCCGATCGCGGTCTTTCCATGGGGGACATCGAGCAGGCCATGGAGGCTTCCTCGCAAAGGGTCGAGGAGACCTACACCACTTACGCCAACACCCACAACGCGATGGAACTGTTCTCCACCACCGCGCAATGGGCGGGCGACGAGTTGACGGTCTACGTGCCCAGCCAGTGGGTCGAAGGCTTCGCCGCCGGCATCGCGGAGGAGCTTGGCATCGACGCGGCCCGGGTGCGCGTCGTCTCGCCTTACGTGGGCGGCGGGTTCGGCGGCAAGGGCTCGCTCTTCACCTGGACCGCGATGGTCGCCGCCGCGGCGCGCGACCAGGGACGTCCCGTGAAACTCTACGTCACCCGCGAACAGGGGTTCACCACGGCCTCCTACCGGGCCGAGACCGAGCAGGACTTTCGCCTGGGCGCCACGGCCGACGGGCGCTTCACCGGGTTCGAGCACCAGGGCCGCGAGATCAGCTCGCGCGCGGACACCTACGTGGTGAACGGGGGCGAGAACACCGCCCGGATGTATCATGCCGACGCGGTGCGCACCGGGGTCACCTGCATTCACGCCGACCGCCAGACCCCCGGCTTCATGCGCGCCCCGCCGGAGGCGCCTTACTTCTTCGCGCTGGAATCCGGCGTCGACGAGTTGGCATGGAAGCTGAGCATGGACCCGGTGGAACTGCGCCGGATCAACGACATCGACGCGGAGCCGGTGAACGGCGTGCCCTTCACCTCCCGGTCGTTGATGGAGTGCTACGACGCCGCCGCCGAACGCTTCGGCTGGTCGGACTACGAGCAGACCGTGGGCGCGCGCACCGAAGGCGACTGGCTGGTCGGCTGGGGCTGTGCGACGGCCACCTACCCCACGCAGATGGGCCCCTGCGCCGTGCGCATCCATTTCGATGCGACCGGCCAGGCCCGCGTCTGGGTGGCCAGCCACGACGTCGGCACGGGCGCCTATACCGTCATCGCCCAGGCCACGGCCCTGGCGCTGGGCATCCCGGTCGACTCCGTTAAGGTCGAGCTGGGCGACTCGCGCCTGCCGCCCGGCACCATCGCGGGCGGGTCGATCTCGACCGCGTCCAACGTCAGCGCGATCGAAATGGCCGTGGCGCAGATCCACGACCGGATGGGCACCACCGCCGAGACCATGGATCCCACCGCGGCTTTCGAAGCCTTCGGCCAGCGCGCGATCGAGGAATACGCAGAATGGATCCCGCCGGCCGCCAGCCGACAGCAGGCCAAGACGCTCTACAACGGCAAGGTCGCCATCGTGGGCGGAGCGGAAGAGGACTACACCGCCTTTGCCTTCGGCGCACAGTTCGCGGAAGTCCGGGTGCACAAGTACACCCGCGAGATCCGCGTGCCCCGCCTGATCGGGGCCTTCGCGGCGGGTCGAATCATGAACGAACAGACCGCCCGGTCGCAGTACCTGGGCGGGATGATCTGGGGGATCGGGCATGCGCTGCTCGAAAAGACGGAGGTCGATCCGCGCAACGGCAAGATCGTGAACGCCAACATCGCGGAATACCTCGTGCCCACGAACGCCGACGTCCAGGAACTGGAGGCGATCCTGGTGCCCGAAACCGACACGAAGGTGAACCCCGCCGGCGTGAAGGGTATCGGCGAGATCGGCATCGTCGGCACCGCCGCGGCCATTGCCAACGCGGTTTACCACGCGACCGGAACGCGGGTGCGCCATACCCCGATCCACGTCGAGGACCTGCTGCCGCAGGCCTGAGGACGCAGCATGCGGGGCACCGGTTTGCGCGGTGCCCCGTTTTTCATCGCGCCCGCCGGAAATCGGTCTCGTCGCCGAATACTTGACACAATGACGCAGCCGGCTCGGAACTGCCCCGCCCTCTGAGCGTTTGAGCTGCAAGATATGCCGCATGCGGCGGCAGAAACGTATCGAACTGGGGGCATTTCATGAACTTGGAACGCAAGACCGGCGCCACGGGCGCGCCCGGGCTGGAAGAGCTGGCAAGCCGCCGCGTTGCGATCGAGGCGATCGATCCCCAGATCGACGGTGGACGTTTCGCCGCCAAGGCCGTGGTCGGTTGGCCTCTTACCCTGACGGCGGACGTCTTCGGCGACGGTCACGAGATGTATGCGGCCGGCGTGGGACTGCCCAGCGGCGAGATCGTCGCGATGCGCAAGATCACCAACGACCGCTGGGGGACCGAGATCGTCTTCTCCGACACCGGGCCTGCGTTCTTCACCGTCCTGGGATGGCGTGACGTCTGGGGGACCTGGGCACGCGACACCGGCAAGAAGATCGACGCAGGCCAGGATGTCGGCGTCGAAATGCAGGAGGCCCAGCAGATCCTGGGCGAGATGACCCCGCCCCGCGGCCAGGCCAAGACCCACAAGGCGCTGGTGAAGGCCGCGAAGTCCGGTGACGCGGCCACGCTTCTGTCCGAGGAGACGGCGGGATTCATGGCGCTCCATGGTCCGCGCGCGAACCTGACCCGGTCGGAACAGGTGCCCGTCTGGGTCGACCGCGAGCGCGCCGCTTTCTCTGCCTGGTACGAACTCTTCCCCCGCTCGCAGGGCGCGGACGGCCAGCACGGCACGTTCCGCGACGTGATCGGCAAGCTCGATTACGTGGCCGACCTCGGTTTCGACGTGCTCTACTTTCCTCCGATCCACCCCATCGGCACGACCAACCGCAAGGGCAAGAACAACTCCCTGACCGCCGGACCGGGGGATGTCGGCTCACCTTATGCCATCGGCTCTCCCGAGGGCGGCATGGATGCGGTGCATCCCGAACTGGGCACGCTGGACGACTTCGACGCATTGGTCGCGGCCGCCGGGGACAAGGGGCTGGAGATCGCGCTCGACATCGCGCTCAATTCCTCCCCCGACCATCCGTGGATCAAGCAACATCCCGACTGGTTCGAACGGCGCCCCGACGGCACCATCAAGTTCGCCGAGAACCCGCCGAAGAAGTACGAGGACATCGTCAATTTCAAGTACTACAACGCCGACGGCACGCCCAACGCGCCGTTCTGGGCCGCGATCCGCGACTTGTTCCTGTTCTGGATCGACCACGGCGTGACCATCTTCCGCGTAGACAACCCGCACACGAAGCCTTTTCCGTTCTGGGAGTGGATCATCGCAGAGGTGCGCCGCACCTGCCCGGAGGCGATCTTCCTGTCGGAGGCCTTCACCCGGCCCAAGCTGATGAAGCGCCTGGGCAAACTGGGCTATAACCAGAGCTATACCTACTACACCTGGCGCAACACCAAGGAAGAGTTGACCGAGTACCTGACGGAACTCACGACCGAGGAATGCCGTCACTTCATGCGGCCGAACTTCTTTACCAACACGCCCGACATCAATCCCTACTTCAACCACGACAGCGGACGGCCCGGCTTTCGCACCCGCGCGGTGCTGGCGGCGTCGCTTTCGGGCAACTGGGGTCTCTACCAGGGGTTCGAGTTCTGCGAGGCCGACCGGCTGCCGCCGAAGGACGAATACCTCGACAGCGAGAAGTACGAGATAAAGTCGCGCGATCTGGACGCGCCCGGCCACATCAAGGACGACGTGCGCCTCATCAACCGTATCCGCCGCGAGAACCCGGCGATGAAGGATTTCCTGAACCTGGAGTTCTTCCCCGCCTACGATGACCGGGTGCTCTACTACGGCCGTTTCGACGAGGTGAACCGCAACTACCTGTTGTTCCATGTCCTTCTGGACCCGTTCGGCGGAGCGGACGTGCAGTTCGAGGTGCCGCTCTGGCGGTTCGGCCTGCCCGACGAAGGCTCGATCGAGGTCGAGGACGCGATTCACGGCAACCGCTTCACATGGCACGGCAAGAACCACGGCTTGACGCTCGATCCGCAAAGCCGTCCATACGCAATCTGGAAACTCTTTCCGCCGGGAGGCGCTGCATGACCATCGTTGACAAGGACCTTCTCGCTGCCAACCCGGCCGAGGAGCAGCCCGATTGGTACAAGGACGCGGTGATCTACCAGATCCACGTGAAGGCCTTCCAGGACAGCAACGGCGACGGGATCGGCGATTTCGCGGGCCTCATGCAACGGCTCGACCACGTGCAGGAACTGGGCGCCACGGCGATCTGGCTTCTGCCGTTCTATCCGTCACCGCAACGCGACGACGGCTATGACATCGCGGAATACAAGGCGATCAACCCCAACTACGGGACGATGGAGGACTTCCAGGGTTTCGTGGACGAGGCGCACCGCCGCGGGCTCAAGGTCATCACCGAACTGGTGATCAACCATACCAGCGATCAGCACGACTGGTTCCAGGCGGCCCGCCGCGCGCCGAAAGGGAGCCCCGAGCGCGACTACTACGTCTGGTCCGACGATCCGGCCAAGTGGATGGACAAGACGCGGGTGATCTTCAACGACACCCACGACAGCAACTGGTCCTGGGACCCGGTGGCCGAACAATTCTACTGGCACCGGTTCTTCGACCACCAGCCGGATCTGAACTTCGACAATCCCGAAGTGCTGCGCGAGGTGCTGGACGTGATGCACTTCTGGCTCGACACCGGGGTGGACGGGCTGCGGCTCGATGCGATCCCCTACCTCGTGGAGCGCGACGGGACCAACAACGAGAACCTCCCCGAGACCCACGACATCCTCAAGAAGATCCGCGCCGACCTCGACGCGCATTACGAAGGCAAAATGCTTTTGGCCGAGGCGAACCAGTGGCCCGAGGACACCCGCCCCTACTTCGGCGATGGCGACGAGTGCCACATGGGCTTCCACTTCCCGCTGATGCCGCGGATGTACATGGCCGTGGCGCAGGAGGATCGCTACCCGATCACCGACATCATCCGCCAGACGCCCGAGATCCCCGAGGGCTGCCAATGGGCGATCTTCCTGCGCAACCACGACGAGCTGACGCTGGAAATGGTCACCGACCGCGAGCGCGATTACCTGTGGGACTTTTACGCCTCCGACCGGCGGGCGCGGATCAACATGGGCATCCGTCGACGCCTGGCGCCGCTGTTGCAGAACGACCGGCGCAAGATCGAACTGTTGAACTCGTTGCTGTTCACGATGCCCGGCACGCCGGTGGTCTACTACGGCGACGACATCGGCATGGGCGACAACTACTACCTGGGCGACCGCGACGGCGTGCGCACGCCGATGCAATGGTCGGGCGACCGCAACGCGGGCTTCAGCCGCGCCGATCCGCAGCGGCTCTACCTGCCGACGATCCAGGACCCCGTCTACGGGTATGACGCGGTCAACGTCGAAGCGCAGCAAAGCGCGCCGTCCTCGCAGTTGAACTGGATGAAGCGGATGATCGCGGTGCGCCAGCGCCACGACGTCTTCGGCCGCGGCGAGGTCGACCTGCTCTACCCCCGCAACCGCAAGGTGCTGGCCTACATCCGCCGTCACGGCGACCAGGTCGTCCTTTGCGTGGCGAACCTGTCGCGTCAGGCGCAGGCGGCCGAACTGGACCTGTCCGCCTACGAAGGCCGCGTGCCGATCGAACTCATGGGCCAGTCTCCGTTCCCCCCCGTGGGAGAGTTGCCTTACCTTCTGACGATGCCCGCCTATGGTTTCTACTGGTTCCTTCTGGCCGACGCGCAGGAAGCCCCCGGCTGGCATTCGCCCTACGCGCAGATGCTGCCGGACTTCATCACGCTGACCACCCGTTCGGGGACCATCTCCGGGGCGATGGACGACAAGTCCGCGAGCGACTTCGAAACCCAGACGCTGCGCGACTACCTGCCGCTGCAACGCTGGTTCGCCGCCAAGGAAGACCGGATCACCGGCACGAAACTGCGCCGCCTGGCCGAAATCGACGGCACGCATCTTTTGTCGGTCGTCGACGTGACCACCGACAAGGCCGACCAACAGTATTTCCTGCCGCTCTCCGCCGCCTGGGGCGAGGACAACCTGACCATGGGCCCGCGCCTGCCGGCCACGCTGGCCAAGCTGCGCCAGGCGAACCGCGTCGGTGCGATCCTCGACGGCGTCGTGGACGAGGATCTGGCCAACGCGCTTCTGACGCGCCTGCGCGACGGCGCGGAGATGGACGCAGGCCCCGAGGGCCGTATCGTCTTCACCCGCACCGACCGGCTGGACGAGACCGCGGCGGAAGCGGACGAGCCCCGGCTTTTGTCGTCGGAGCAGTCCAACGCCTCCATCGCGTTTTCTGACAAGTTGATCCTTAAGCTTTACCGCCGTCTGCAGAAGGGTGTTCAACCCGATATCGAAGTCGCGCGGTTCCTGACCGAACAGACCGATTTCGAGGCGACGCCGCCCCTTTTGGGCACCATCGACTGGGTCGATGCGGAAGGTGAGGTCACCACTTTGGGGGCCGCGTCCGAATTCGTGCGCAACCAAGGCGATGCCTGGACCTACGTGATCGATGCGCTCGACCGCGACATGGAACGGCTGGAGACGAGCGCCGACACCAGCGAAGGCGAGGCCGAGACCGTCATGGGCGGCCCGCTCGACCTGGGCGAGGTGCTTGGTCGGCGCACGGCCGAGTTGCACCGTGCCCTGTCGAGCGGTGCGGACGACGGTGCCTTCGGAACCCGGGCGCTCGAAAAGTCCGACCTCGACCGCATGGTCGACGAGGTGATGGGCGAAGTGACCGGCGTGCTCGACCGCCTGCAAGGGCAGCGCGACGGGCTTGGTGAGACGGGTCGCGCGCTGGCCGACCGGTTGCTGGAACGGCGTCAGGCGCTGCTTGATCGTGTGTCTGGCCTGAAGTCCGCGACACCTTCGGGCGGGCTTGCGCGGATCCACGGCGATTATCACCTGGGCCAGGTCCTTGTGGTGCAGACCGACGTGCGCATCATCGACTTCGAGGGAGAGCCCACGCGCAGCCTGTCGGAGCGGACCGCGAAGACCTCGCCCCTGCGCGACATCGCGGGGATGCTGCGCAGCTTCGACTATGCGCTGTGGACCGTGGCACGCCGCCGGATCGACCTAGGCGCCGATCCGCAGCAGACCCTCGACGGGATTGACGGCTGGCGCGAGGCGACCGCGGGCAGTTTCCTCGCATCCTATCGCGCGACGATGGAAGGGGCATCCGTGCATCCGTCGGATGCCGCGTTCGAGACAGCCCTGCTGGATCTCTTCGTGATCCAGAAAGCCGCCTACGAAGTGGGCTACGAGATGTCGATGCGCCCGGACTGGATCGAAATACCCCTGCGCGGACTTCTGTCGCTGGTAGAGGAGAGCTGAGCCATGAGTGCTGTAACATACCCCGACACGGCCCCGCCCGCCTCCGAGATAGAGGCTATCCTGCGCGGACAGAACGGTGATCCGTTCCGCATCCTGGGCCTGCGGCAGGCCGACGGTCATCCGCTTTGCATCAACGTCTTCGCCCCCGACGCCACCGAGGTGACGCTCTGCGACGCCAAGGGAAAGGCGGTGGCGGATCTGGACCGGATCGACGACGAGGGCTTCTTCCACGCGGCCCTGCCATCCAAGCGCAAGCCCTTCGCCTACCGGCTGAAACTACGCAACGCGATGGGCCACGACTGGGAGCAGATCGATCCCTACGCCTTCGGCCCCTGGCTGGGCGAGATGGACGAATACCTTTTGGGTGAAGGCCGCCACGAGGAGCTTTATACCAAGCTGGGCGCGCATACCGTCATCCACGAAGGCGTCGAAGGCACGGCTTTCGCCGTCTGGGCCCCCAACGCGCGCCGCGTCTCGGTGGTGGGTCCGTTCAATGCCTGGGACGGGCGGCGCTACCCGATGCGCCGGCGCGGGGCCTCCGGCGTTTGGGAGATCTTCCTGCCCGGCATCGCGCGCGGCGAAGTCTACAAGTACGAGATCGTCGGCGCCTACGGCCATCTGCAACCGCTCAAGACCGACCCGGTCGGGTTCCGCGCGGAAGTGCCGCCCGAGACCGCCTCGATCGTGCACGGCATGCTGCGCTACGAATGGTCCGACGACGGCTGGTTCGAGGCCCAGGCCCGGGACCAGCGCGTCGAGCCGATCGCGATTTACGAGGTCCATCCCGGCAGCTGGCGGCGCGGTGACGGCGACACCATGCTGGGCTATGCCGAGATGGCCGAAGCGCTGATCGCCTACGTCATCGAGATGGGGTTCACCCACGTTGAGTTCCTGCCCATCGGGGAGCATCCGTTCTCCGGCTCCTGGGGCTACCAGCCGGTGGGGCTGTTCGCGCCCACCTCGCGCTTCGGCACGCCCGAGGAGTTCGCGGGCATGGTCGACCGCTTGCACAACGCGGGCATCGGCGTGATCGTCGACTGGGTGCCCGCGCATTTTCCCACCGATGCCCACGGGCTGGGCCAGTTCGACGGCACCGCCCTTTACGAACACGCCGACCCGCGGCAGGGCTTCCACCAGGATTGGAACACGCTGATCTACAACTTCGGCCGACGCGAGGTCGCGAACTTCCTGCGTGCCTCGGCGACCTATTGGCTGAAAGAGTTGCACGTCGACGCCCTGCGCGTGGATGCGGTGGCCTCAATGCTCTATCTCGATTACTCGCGCAAGGACGGTGAATGGGTCCCGAACCGCTACGGCGGGCGAGAGAACCTGGACGCCATCGAGTTCCTCAAGGGCGTGAACGAAACGACCAGCGCCTACGCCCCCCAGTCCATGACCATCGCCGAGGAAAGCACGGCCTGGCCGGGCGTGTCCCGCCCGGTGGACGAAGGTGGCCTGGGGTTCGACTTCAAGTGGAACATGGGCTGGATGAACGACACGCTTCGCTACATGAGCGAGGATCCGATCCACCGGAAGTATCACCATCACCAGATGACCTTCGGTCTGGTCTATGCCTTCTCCGAGAATTTCGTCCTCCCGATCAGCCACGACGAGGTCGTGCACGGCAAGGGGTCGATGCTGAACAAGATGCCCGGCGACCGCTGGCAGCAGTTCGCGAACCTGCGCGCCTACTACGGGTTCATGTGGGGTCATCCCGGCAAGAAACTTCTGTTCATGGGCCAGGAGTTCGGACAGGACCGCGAGTGGAACCACGACCGTTCCCTCGACTGGCACCTGCTGGACGATCCCATGCACGACGGCGTGCGCAAGCTGGTGCGCGATCTCAACGCGCTCTACCGGGCCGAACCGGGTCTCTACCAGCGCGACTGCAGCCCCGAAGGCTTCGACTGGATCGAAGGCGGCGATACGGAGAACAACGTCTTCTCCTTCGTCCGCAAGGGCGAGGACGGCTCGAAACCCGTCGTCGTCGTCAGCAATATGGCCCCGGTCGTGCGGGAAGGCTACCGCATCGGCGTGCCGCAAGCTGGTAAGTGGCGCGAGCGTCTGAACACCGACGCCGCCGACTACGGCGGTTCGGGCGCGGGCAATGGCGGATCGGTCACGGCCTCGGACGACAGCTTGCACGGCTTCCCGGCCTCCGTGTCGCTGACCCTGCCACCCTTGGGCACGATCTTCCTGGTTCCCGAAGACTGAGGTGCGCGCGCCCCGGGCGCGCCTTCAGCCGATCGGAACCAAATGGTTGTCCCAGGCAACGGGATGGCGGCGCGCGCCCTTGGGCGTCAGCGCGCCGCCCAGGCCGTCGGTGAAGGCGAACCCTTTGCCGAACGGGGCCACGCCGCAGATGTCGGCCCGGTGCAGGATCTCCGGATCCGCGTCGCCGCCGTAGATATGCGCCACCCCGCCGCGGGGCGAGGTGATGGCAACGCGGCTGCCGTCCCCCGACCAGGCCACAGAGCCCGCGTAGCCCTCCATGCTGCGCTGCGCGGCATCGTCCGCCGATCGGAATTGCAACGCCTCTCCCCGAATGTGTATCGCCAGCAACGGCACCACGCGTTCTGGCGCCCCCTGCCATTGCAATGCCGCGGCCACGGTGCCGTCGGTTCGCGCCGACAGGTGCCGTAACGAAGCCTGCCGCAGCTCTGTCGGCATTTCGGCCTGTGCGACGATCTCGCCGCCGTCGACGTAGCTGAGGTTCGGGCGCATGGTGTCGAGGTTCAGCTTCTCGCGGCCCCGGTCGGGATGCGTCCGGATGCCGCCGTTGGCCACGGCGAGGATCTGCGTTCCGGGCAGGCGCACCACCTCGTGCGGGCCGATCCCGCCGGACGCGACATCGCCCATCCGGCGATAGCCGTCGCCCGCGTCCCAGAAGCCCAACCGGCCTTCGCCGTCCTCGATGCTGTTTTCGGTCGTCACCAGAACCGCGCCGTCTTCGAGAAAGGCACCGTGGCCGTAGAAATGGCGGCCCTCCGGCGACTCCAGCCGGTGGCGGACGACGCCGGTGCCGCAATCGAGCACCAGGGCGAAGGTTCCCGGTCTGCGGGCGAATGCCACGGCATGGGCCAGCGTCGGATGGGCCGCCGCCGCGTGGCCGCGCCCCGGCAACGCGATGCGGAAAGTCGTCTCCATCCCCGCATCCAGACCGTAAAGCGCGAACTGCCCGTCCCCGTCGCGGGCGGCGGAGAGCAGCACGGGTCCGCCGACCTCGGCCCAGCTGAGCGTCGGCACGGCACAGGTGGTGAGCGCGGCACCCATCGTGCGCAGAAAATCCCGCCGGTTGCGCATCAATCGCCGTCCAGTGCGTTGAAACCGGCCGAGATGCCCAGGATGCCACCGATTTCCGCGTCGACCTGCCGCCTTGCTGCGCCCAGCGTCGTCTGCAGCGCCTCGATCGAGGCGCGTTGCGACGGATCGGCCACGCCTGCGAGAGTCGGATCCTCGATCCCGCGCGCCTGCTCCAACGCCCGCGCCAGACTGGCTTGCGTCTCCGGCGCGGGTGCAAGCAGCGCCGCCAGCTCTTGAAGCGCGGCGATCTGGGTCGCGATCATCGGCGCGGCGAGGCCCGCGCGGCGCAGCTCGGCCCGTGCGGGGCGCGGATCGTCGAAGGTATTGAGCGGTGCACCAAGCCGTTGGTCGGTCAGGAATTCCAGCCCCGAGACGAGCGCGGTATAGAAGGCCCTCTCGACCTCCTCGGGCGCCAGGAACCGCGTGTTCCCGGGCGCACCTGCAGTGCGCATCAGCTCCGCGAAGTCTCCGTCCCAACCGGCCTGCACTGCCGCCGCGGTAGAGGCCAGATCGCCGGCCAGGGCGAGGGTCAGCGCGCAGGGCTCGGCTGCGCGCTCGAAGATCAGCCGTTCCAGCGCGCCCAAGCCCCGGGCGGCGACGGAAGCGCGGGCGATGGCTTCCGGCGTCCATGCCTCCTCCCCTTGTGCAGTCAGAAGCCGCAGGCCCCGGTCCGTGGCGTCGCGCCGATCGGGCCAGAAGAGGATCGAACGTCCCCGTCCAGCCTCCTCGACCGGGCCGAGCGTCAGGTGGGACATGCCGGCCCAGGCGACAGACGCCTCGGCGAAGGCCGGCTTCAATGCGGCCGGATCACAAGGCGCCTCGGCCAGCCGATCGGTCGCCGCGGCGAAACTGTCCACCCGCGGCAGGACGTGCTGATCAAGGATGGCGTCGACATCGGCCAAGGCCGGTGTCGCGAAGAGGGTGAAGGCAAGAAGGCGGATCATAGGGACTCCAGAAAGGCCGTGAGGGCCGCGCGGTCATCGGCGGAGAGGGTGACGAAAGCCTCGCGCGCGCGCGTCCCCTCGCCCCCGTGCCAGAGGATCGCCTCCGTCACGGTGCGCGCGCGGCCATCATGCAGGAACCCCGCCTCGGGGGAAACCTGCTGCACCAGACCCAGCCCCCACAGCGGCGGCGTACGCCATTCCGCGCCGCTGGCATCCCCGGCGGGCAACCCGTCCGCCAGGTCCGGCCCCATGTCGTGCAGCAGGAAATCACTGTAGGGCCAGATGAGCTGAAACGCATGCTCCGGGCGCTCCGGCAGGTCGTGGGTCACGTAAGAGGGGGTGTGACAGGCCACGCAGCCCGTCTCGTGGAACAGGGCCTGACCCCGCACGATCTGCGGATCGTCGGTGTTCTCGCGCGCGGGCACGGCCAGGGTGCCGCTGTAGAACGTGACGAGGTCGAGCCCCGCGCCCGTGATCTCTGCCCCGCCCTGTGCGGCGTCGGTGCCGTGCGGCGCATCGCGGCAGGCGGTCTGCGCCTCTGTGCAATTGCCCCACCCTTCGGGATGCAGCGGAGAGGCGATGCCGATGTCGTTGTGAAAGGCGTCCGCCGCCTGCTGACGCAGGGTAGGTGTCGTGGCACGCACGCCGAAGCGGCCAAGCATCGGCTGCTCGTACTCCGGCGACCAGACGATATGCGCCCGCCCGCTGATACCGTCGCCGTCGCGGTCCTGCGGATCGGCGCGGGCGAGGATGTCCTCCGCCCGGATCGCCTCGACCAGGCCGAGGCCGATCATCTGCGGCGCCACGCGGGCGCTGATCGCCGTATCGGGGTGCAGCGGACCGTAGGCCAGATCGTCCAGAGACCAGCGGGGGTGCCGCAGGCGGACGACTTCATCGCCGGGCAGCGTGACGGGGTCAAGCTCCTGCCAGTCGACCCGCACGCGGCCCTCGGCGGGCACGCCCGGCAGCGACAGGTCCGAGAATTGCGTGCCGTAGACGGGGTCCGGCTGAAAGCCTACGTAGCGTTCGAGCTCTGTCAGGTCGGCGTCTTCCGACAGGGGCCGCCCCATCCGCACGACAAGGCTGACGGCATCGTCCTCGCGTCCCGCGGGTGGATGACCGCGCCCGTCCTTGATGTGGCAATCCTGGCAGGAGCGCGCGTTGAACATCGGCCCCAACCCGTCGGATGCGATGGTCGAGGCGGGGGCCGAGACCCAAAGCCGCTCGAATAGCCCGTTGCCCACGGCGAAATCGGCCTGCTGCTCGAAAGTCAGGTTCGCCTGCGGAAGGCTGAACGCTTGCAGACTGTCGCGCCTGCGCACGGTCGCGGCCCCCGCGGGGTTGGCTTCGAAGGCGCGGGGGGCGTCGAAGGTGTCCGGCGTCTTCACGGCGGCGGCGGCGCGCGCGGCAGCAGCCGGGCCCCAGGGCTGCGGTGCAAGGTGCGGCTCCAGCCCGTCCGGCTGGACCTCCGCCACGGCGGCGCCGAGGCCGAGCATGAAAACGGCAAATGCGCCCGCCCCCAGGGGCCAGGCGTGTGCCCCGGTTCGGGCATCAGGAAGGTGGCGCATGTGGATTGCTCCAGCGGGATTCGCGCCGGACCGCGGGGCCCGGCGCGCGTAGGTCCTTATTCGAACACGGCGTCCGGATTGTCGAGGCTGTCGGAGCCTTCGAAGGCGATCTGGGACCCGCCCAGCGCGGTCACGGCGCGTTCGATTTCGCGGGTCTGGGCCACGAGGCCGTCGATCGCGTCCTGCACCAGCTGCCCGCCCGCCTCGTTCGAGGGGTCGAGCATCATGTCGTAGGGCATGCCAGCCTCGGCGGTGACGACCAGTTCCATCATCTCGAACTGGGTGTGATCGAGCGCCGCGGAAAGCGCCTCTGCCACGTCCGGATCCTGCTCCGTCAGCAGTTCGTGCAGCGATGCACCCGAGGTCACGGTGCCGTCCACGCCAACGTAGGAGCCGTTGTAGACGTTCCGGATGCCCAGCGCGTCGTAGAAGTGATCCCAGTGGGTGTTGTCTGAGAAGCACGAATGCTCTTCCTCGGGATCGTTGAGAAGCAGGCCAAGCTGCATCCGTTCGCCCGCCTGTTCGCCGTAGCTGAGCGAGCCCATGCCGGTCAGGATCCGGTCGACCCCGGCCTCGTCCTCCATCACGGCCGTCCGTGCCGCGCCACCCTGCTCCCACGCCTGCACCATCTCTTCGAGGTCGGTCACCAGCAGGTCGGTCGCGGCCTGCAGGTACTGCCCACGCCGGTCGCAATTGTCGTTCGTGCACGCCTCGCCGGTTGCGTAATCCGTCCAGGGACGCTGGCCGGCGGTGGCGTCATACGGGCCAAGATCCTGACCCCAGAGCAGGAATTCGATGGCGTGGTAGCCGGTGGCGACGTTCGCTTCCGCCCCGCCGGCCTCGTGCAGGGTGTCCTGCAGAAGCGCGGGGGTGATCTCGCTCGCGTCGATCTCCTCGCCCGAGAGCGTGAAGGTCGGGTTGGCGATCACGTTCAGCCCGGCGGAGGGGTTCTCGTCCGTGGCCTCGAGCGGCGCGGTGCCGCTTGCGTCGACGTAGTCGATCAGACCCTCGTCCAGCGGCCAGGCGTTCACCCGGCCTTCCCAGTCGTCAACGATCGCGTTGCCGAAACGGAAGGCCTCGGTCTGCTGGTAGGGCACCCGTGCGGCAAGCCAGGCGGCGCGCGCCGCTTGCAGACCTTCCGCCGAAGGGGATGCCAGGAAATCGCTGACGGCCGTCTGCAGCGTCTGCGCCGTGCTCAGGCTGTCACCGTAGGCCGCCGCCGCGATATCGGCGTAGGTTTCGAGCACCGCCTCCGTCTCGACCGCGTGGGCGGCCGTGGCCGTGAGCGCACAAAGCGCGGTTGCCGTGAAAAATCGCATCGTCAATTCCTCCTAGTGGATCTTCGCGTTGGGGGGTGGGGTGTTGGCCATGCGCAGGGCACAGCGCCTAAGGGTGCAGCCGCAACTTTCGGCCGCCTGCAGCGCGCACAGGGTGCGGTCGGCGGGCATCAAGAGGGACAGCATCAGCATCGCTTCCTCGCGCTCTCCGTGGGAGGCGAGGTTCAGAAGTTGGGCGAAGACCGCCTCGTCCGCGCCGACGCAGTGGCATTGAAGCCCGTGCCGCACGAGGGGGCGGCGGGCGTGGGTCACCAGCTCGGACATCAGGGTGGTCCAGTTGGACATCGCCGCCGAAGCCTCCCGCGGGATCGCCTGGACGAAGACATCGGCCACGCGGGCGCGGCCCATCTCTCCGTCGAACCAGTCGCGGTACATCAGGATCGCAAGCGCGCCGTCGCCACTCATGCCGCGCAAGTCGCCGACGGTGGCGCCGCCGGGGTTCGGCATATTGCCCATGAAGCTCATCTGTCGTCCTCCAAGGTCCAATCGGAGCGGCCTCGATCCTTCGCGAGGTCGAGGGCCGCCTCCACCACCCATTCGCCATCCGCGGACCCGTCGCAGAGGCATTGCAAGAGGCCCTGCCCGCAGACCGGCGATCGCGGCGCATATCCCCGGTCAGGGTCGCGATGATTCGAGTACTGCGTGGCGGCGGCTTGCGTCATGCCCGAAACCTGACAAAATCTATCGGATTAGGCAAGACGGTGTTTTAGGGGCATCCATTAAATCTTGCGACGGTCTTCGCGGCCCGTCGACGACGCGGCGAGGGCAAATCCTGGAAACCATGGCCACCCCTCCCCCGAACATCGAACGGGCGGTCATCGGTCAGACCGGCACCACGATGTCGGTCCCGCCCACGCGCCGGACCTCGAGGCCGGTGTCGAACAGGTCCGTCAGCACGCGCCCCGTCAACGCGATGGGCCGTGGCCCGGAGGTGACGAGACGCCCGTCCTTCAGCGCCACGATCCGGTCGGCGTAGCGCGCCGCCATGCCCAGATCGTGAAGCACCACCACGATGCTGCGCGCGTGTGCGCCGGGACGGGACATGGCGTGCAGACGCTCCATCAGGTCGCGCGCGTGCCGCGGGTCGAGCGCCGCCAGCGGCTCGTCCAGCAGCATCCAGGGCGTCTCCTGCGCGTAGGCCATCGCCACGAAGGCGCGTTGGCGCTGCCCGCCGGAAAGCGTGTCGATCGGACGCTCCGCCAGATCGGACAGATCGAAGAGGTCGAGCGCCGTCTCGATCATGGCGCGGTCCGCGTCCCCCGGGCGGCCCTGGTGGTGCGGCCAGCGGCCGAAGCTCACGAGGTCGCGCACGCTCAGCCGGGCGGTGACGTTCTCGCTTTGCGTCAGAAGCGCCACGGTGCGGGCCCGGTCGGCGGCGCGGGCACGTGCCATGTCGTGCCCTTCGATCGTGACCGTGCCGCGCGCGGGCGGCAGAAGGCCGGTCATCGCGTGCAGCAGGGTCGACTTGCCCGCACCATTGGGGCCGATCAGCGCGGTGATGCCGCCCTGCCCGAACCGCAGGGTCACGTCGGCGAGCGTGGTCGTCTCGCCCCGCTGGATGGTCAGGTTCTGGATTTCGATCATCGACGCGGCTTTCGCAGCAAAAGGATTAGGAACAGAAGGCCGCCCGCGAACTCGACCACGACGGCGAGGGTCGATTGCAGGCCCAGCAGGCGCTCGAAGACGAACTGGCCCGCGATCAGGATCGCCGCCCCGATCAGCGCCGCCGCCGGGATCAGGATCACGTGGCGGTGGGTGGCCGCCAGGCTGTGCGCGAGGCTCGCCGCCAGCAGGCCGAGGAAGGTGATGGGCCCCACCAGCGCGGTGGAGATCGCGACCAGCAAGGCGACCAGGGACAGCGACGTCAACACCAGCCGGTCGTGATCGACCCCCAGTGACCGCGCCGTCGTCCGACCCAAGCCCGCCACGTCGAGCGCGGGCGCGATGCGCAGGGCCATGCCGAAGGCCGCGACGAGAAGGGCCGCCGCGATGGCAAGCTGCGTCTGGTCCACCGCCCCGAAGGTCGCGAAACTTGCCTGCTGGACGATGGCGAAATCCGACGGATCGAGCAGTCGTTGCGCGAAGCTCGACAGCCCCCGCAGCAGCACGCCGAGGATCACGCCCGTCAGGATCATCCGCAGCACGTCCTCCGCCCCGCGCCGCAGGATGACCCCGAAAAGGACCACGCCCGCCAGCACCAGCAGGCCGGCTTCGGTCAGGAATTGCGCCATCGCCGGCAGGCCCGCGTAGCCCACGCCGCCAAGCGACAGGACGAGTGCGGTCTGGATGAAGACGTAGAGCGCGTCGAAGCCTACGATCCCCGGCGTCAGAAGCCGGTTGGCCGAGACCGTCTGGAACAGCACCGTCGCCGCCCCGATCGAGGCACCGACCACGGCCAGCGACGCGAGCTTGGTCAGCCGCAGCGACAGGATGAACCCGTAGGGCGCGCGCAGCCCCCAAAGTGCGAAGAGCGCGGCCAGCAGCACGACCGTGCCGCCCAGCAGAAGCAGGCGCCGCTCAGCCATGGGACCGCCGGGGGGCCGCGTGAAGGAGCCACAGGAACAACCCCGCGCCTAGGACCGCGAAGATCGTGCCGGCGGGAATCTCGTAGGGCCAGCGCACGACGCGGCCCAGGATGTCGCAGCCCAGCACCAGAACGCCACCCATCCAGGCGACCAGACCGAGGTTGCGGCGCAGGTTGTCACCGCGCCAGCGCGAGACGACGTTCGGCACGACCAGCCCCACGAAGGGAATGGACCCCACGCTCACGACCACCACCGCGACGGTCACGGCCACCAGCACGAGGCCGCCCAGCAGCGTCTGACGGTAATCGAGGCCGAGGCTGCGAGCCGCGTCCTCGCCCAGTCCCAGAAGGGTGATCCGGTCGGCGGCGAACCACAGCGCGACGGCGACGGCGGCGACGATCCACAAAAGCTCGTAGCGGCCCCGCAGCACGCCGGAGAACTCGCCCGACTGCCAGACCCCGATGTATTGCACCAGATCCGTGGTCCAGGCGATCCAAAGGACGAGCGCGCCGAGGATCCCGCCGTAGATCAGCCCGACCAAGGGCAGCAGAACCGGGTCCTGTCGCGGAACGCGCCGCGCAAGGGCAAGGAAGCCCAACGTGCCCGCCAAGGCCGCTACGGCGGCCACGGACATCTTCACGAGAAGCGGCGCGCCGGGGGCGAGCAACGTCACCGCCAGTAGCCCCAGCATCGCCGATTCCGGCGTGCCGACCAGCCCGGGTTCCACCAGCCGGTTCTGCACCGCCTGCTGGACCACCACCCCCGCCAGGGCCAGGCCGGCCCCGGCCAAGATGGCAGCCAGCGTGCGCGGCAGGCGGCTCACGGCGATCAGCAGGCTGGCGTCCAGATCACCGGTCAGGCTGGCCGCGCCGATCAGGCAGCTCACCCCGGCCAGCAGGGCAAGCACCAGACCGGCGCCGAGAGCCGTGCGCGTCACGGCTTAGTCGCCGGACTGGTCCATCGCATCCACAACCGTCTGGATGGTGCCCATCAGCGACCGGGGGCCGCCTCCGGCAAGGTAGAGCGGCGCGGAGTCGAGGTAGACGATCTGGTCGTTCTCGCCGGCGGTGGTGCCGGCGACCAGCGGGTTGTCCAGCGTCACGGCGGCCGCTTCACCGTCGCGCCCGATGGCGGCCCCCCGGTCGACGACGAGGATCCAGTCGGGGTTCACCTCGGCGATGAACTCGAAGGAGATCGACTCGCCGTGATCCTCGGCGGTGAGATCCGGGTAGGCCTCCGTCAGGCCAAGGTCGGTGTGCAGCCAGCCGAAACGCGAATCGTCCCCGTAGGCCGAGATCTTGCCGCCGTTCGTCATCACGATGAGCGCGCCACCTGCCTCTGCGGTCACCTCACGCCCCTGCGCCAGCGCCTCGGTCAGCTCGGTGTTGAGCGCCTCTGCTTCCTCTTCTTGGCCGAAGATCGCGCCGTAGGCCGTGACGCGGTCCTTGGCCTGGCCGATGAGGTCGGTACCGTCGATGGTCATGTCCAACGTGGGCGCGACGGCCGAAAGCGGTTCCACCTGCGTCTGCGACCGGCCGCCCGCGATGATCAGATCGGGGGCCATGACGGCCAGTTCCTCGAAGTCCGGCTCGAACAGGGTGCCGACCGTGGGCACGCCGTCCATGGCATCGGCCAGGGACGCGGGCGGCGCAATATCGGGCACACCGGCGAGCGTCACGCCCAGCGCGTCGAGCGCGTCGATCGCGGCCAGGTCGAAGGCGACGACCGTCTGCGGCTCGGTCGGGGCGGTGGTTTCACCGGTGGCAGTCTGCACGTCGACCGTTTGGGCCAGTGCCGCGGTCGGCAATGCCAGCGAGGCCAGGAGGAGGGATACGCGTTTCATGTCGGTTCCTTCAGGTTGCGGACGAGGTCGAACCCCGGTTGTAAAATCCGAGCATTTCCATCAGATTTTACAAAGCAAATGACTCAGGATTTTACGTTATGCAAGACTTCCTTTTCGACCGCGGCACCTTCCGGACGGAACATGCCAGCCGCTACCTGCAACAGCTTTGCAAACACTTCGCCCACAAGACAGAAACCGATTTCGACACCCGCGAAGGCCGGGTCATCTTCGCCTTCGGCAAGGTCACGCTGGTCGCGACGGAACAGGACCTGACCATCCGCGCCGAGGCACCCACCGCCGAGGAGCTCGCCCGGGTCCGCCGCGTGATCGACGATCACCTGGTGCGCTTCGCGTTCCGTGAGAATTTCGACGGGATGACCTGGGACGGGGCGAGCAGCACGCAGGGGTGAGCGGCATCGACGCGGTTCCTGCGCACGCAGATGGCGAAACGCCGCGCTTGTTGCAGTCAAGGTCTTTGTGAGCGAGGTCCGCACCGATACGCGGCAGGAGATCCGCGCGTCGCTCCACCAATTAAACCGCCGCGCCGTCTCTGACGGGACCCCGGGTTCGCGCATCGGGGCCCCTTCCGACTGCATAGCGGCCATGCTGCAACCGCGCGTTGAACCTTCTCAGGCGATTGAATAGGCCACCGTCAGGAGGTCGTTTTGCCATGAAACAGCAGCCCGGTTCCGCCGCCATGCCCGGCACGCTCGCCACGCAGGATTGCGGCGCCTGCCCGATCCGGCATCGCGCGGTCTGCGCCAAGTGCGACGGCGACGAGCTGGATCGCCTGCAGCAGATGAAGAGCTACCGGACATGGGCCCCGGGCGAGACGATCGCGCTGGAAGGCGACACCCTGCCCTTCGTCGGCACCCTGGTCCGGGGCTGCGCCACCTTGACGAAATCGCTGGAGGATGGCCGCGTTCAGATGGTCGGCATGCTGATGCCGTCGGATTTCGTGGGCCGCCCCGGACGCTCCGCCGCCCCCTACGAGGTCACCGCCGTCACCGACACGACGCTCTGCCTGTTCGAGCGGCAGGGCTTCGAGCGGCTGATCGCCGATACGCCGCATGTCTCGACCCGGCTGCTCGAGATGTCGCTGAACGAACTCGATGCGGCGCGCGACTGGATGCTGCTTCTGGGCCGCAAGACCGCGCGCGAGCGGGTCGCGACCCTGCTGGGGCTGGTGCTGCGCCGCGCCGCCACCCAGACAGCCCCCCTGCGCGCCGAACTGCCGCTGGGGCGCGAGGCGATGGCCTCCTTCCTTGGCCTGACGATCGAGACGGTGAGCCGCCAGATCTCGGCCCTGCGCCGCGACGGCGTGATCGAGGTCGCGGCGGGCGGGCGCACGATCCTCTGCCCCGATTTCGCGACGCTGCGGCTGGCGGCGGGCGACAACGACAACGCCGAGCAGATTTTTCCTGACTAGGCCCGATCGGGCCGCGGATTTGATCCAGGTCAAGGCGCGCGCCGTTTTCCCATGCGATCCGACCCCGAAGCAAAGGGGAATCGGAACATGTTCGACACAGTCAAGGTGGCCGGTCTGGCGCTGATCGCGGTGCTTGCGGCGCTTGCCGCGGACTGGGCGCGCGATGCGGCCTACATGCTGCACGCATTGATTGTCATGGGGATCGCGTCGGGATTGCTGCTGTGGAAGCTGCGCACGATGCCCCCGCCCGGCGATCCGGCACCGCCCCGGGTGGTGCCCACGGGATACATGGACGGACCGATCCGCTACGGCGTCATCGCCACGTTGTTCTGGGGTGTCGTGGGCCTGCTGGCCGGCACCTTCATCGCGTTCCAGCTGGCCTTCCCGGTGCTGAATTTCGAATGGGGCCAGCCCTTCACCAACTTCGGCCGGCTGCGGCCGCTGCACACCTCCGCCGTGATCTTCGCCTTCGGCGGCAACGCGCTGATCGCCACGTCCTTCTACGTCGTGCAACGCACCTGCGGTGCGCGGCTCTGGGGCGGACGGGCCGCCTGGTTCGTCTTCTGGGGCTACAATCTCTTCATCGTGCTGGCCGCTACCGGCTACCTTCTGGGGGCCACGCAATCCAAGGAATACGCCGAGCCCGAATGGTACGTCGACATCTGGCTGACCCTCGTCTGGCTGGTCTACCTCGCCGTCTTCCTGGGCACGATCCTGAACCGCCGTGAGCGCCACATCTACGTCGCCAACTGGTTCTTTTTGGCCTTCATCGTGACCGTGGCGATGCTGCACGTGGTCAACAACCTCTCGGTGCCGGTGAGCATCTGGGGCAGCAAGTCGGTGCAGGTCTTCTCGGGCGTGCAGGACGCGATGACCCAATGGTGGTACGGCCACAACGCGGTCGGCTTCTTTCTGACCGCCGGTTTCTTGGGGATGATGTATTACTTCGTTCCGAAACAGGCGGGGCGCCCGGTTTACAGCTATAAGCTGAGTATCATTCACTTCTGGGCGCTTATTTTTCTTTATATCTGGGCGGGTCCGCACCACCTGCATTACACCGCCCTGCCCGACTGGGCCTCCACGCTGGGGATGGTGTTCTCGATCATCCTGTGGATGCCCAGCTGGGGCGGCATGATCAACGGGCTGATGACGCTGCAGGGCGCCTGGGACAAGATCCGCACCGATCCGATCATCCGCATGTTCGTGGGCAGCCTCGCCTTTTACGGCATGTCGACCTTCGAGGGGCCGATGATGTCGATCCGCGCGGTGAACTCGCTGTCGCACTACACCGACTGGACCATCGGCCACGTGCACTCCGGCGCGCTCGGCTGGAACGGGCTGATCACCTTCGGCGCGCTCTACTTCCTCGTGCCGCGGCTCTGGGGGCGCGACCGGATGCATTCGGTGGCCGCCATCAACACGCACTTCTGGCTCGCGACCGTGGGGATCGTCCTCTACGCGGCCTCGATGTGGGTCTCGGGGATCATGGAAGGTCTGATGTGGCGCGAGGTCGACCAGAACGGTTTCCTGGTCAATAGCTTCGCCGACACGGTCGACGCCAAGTTCCCGATGTACGTGGTCCGCGCCCTGGGCGGCGTCCTCTACCTGTCCGGCGCGCTGGTCATGAGCTGGAACATCTGGATGACGATCCGCGCCCCCGGCGCGCACCCCGTCACCGTCGCGACACCTGCGGAGTGAACTCATGAGCAAGAACCCCAAGGACCCGAGCTACGATCCGCAGGACGACCCCAAGGTCGTCACCGCGCGGGATGCGCTGGACACCGGCGAAGTGCCCAACGAATTGCCGCCCGAGACGGCGACGATCTCCTTTCACCAGCGACTGGAACGCAACGCCACGCTGTTGCTGGCCGCCTCCTTCGCGGTGGTGACCGTGGGCGGCGCAGTCGAGATCGCCCCCCTCTTCTGGCTGGAAAACACCATCGAGAGCGTCGAGGGCATGCGCCCCTATTCGCCGCTCGAACTGGTGGGGCGCGACATCTACGTGCGCGAGGGCTGCTACAACTGCCACAGCCAGATGATCCGCCCCATGCGCGACGAGACAGAGCGCTACGGCCACTACAGCCTCGCCGCGGAATCGATGTACGACCACCCGTTCCAGTGGGGCTCGAAACGCACGGGGCCGGACCTGGCCCGCGTGGGCGGGCGCTACTCGGACGAATGGCACGTGGATCACATGTCGGATCCGCAATCGGTCGTGCCGGAGAGCGTGATGCCGAAATACGCCTTCCTGTCGGAGGTGCGGGTCGACGAGGATCACATCACTGACCTGCTGGAGACCCACCGCTTCGTGGGCGTCCCCTACACCGACGAGATGATCGACAACGCGGTGGCCGACCTGCGCGTGCAGGTCGATCCCGACGGCGACTGGGACGGCCTGCTGGAGCGTTACCCCGGCGCGCAGGTCCGCAGCTTCGACGGGCTGCCGGGGATCAGCGAGATGGATGCCCTGATCGCCTACCTGCAGATGCTGGGCACGCTGGTCGATTTCTCGACCTTCGTCCCCGACGACACCCGCTGAGGAGGTCCGCATGGATACCTATTCCCTGTTGCGACACCTGGCCGACAGCTGGGTGCTGCTCGTGCTGACGCTGATCTTTCTGGGCGTGATCCTGTGGGCGTTCCGTCCCGGCTCCCGCCGCCTGCACGACGACGCGGCGGAGATCCCCTTCCGCCACGACACCCCCGAAGAGGAGACACGCCATGACCGTTGAAGCGTCTCGCCCGCAGCCCGCGGCCCCGGCGCCGGATGCGAAGACCGCTGCCGACTGCGCCAAGGCTTGCCCCGGCTGCACCTGTTGCCGCCTTCCCGATTTTTCTGAAAGCCACCGCCATGAGTGACGACCGACGCATCGATACAGAGACCGGGACCGAGACGACCGGCCATTCCTGGGATGGCATCGAGGAGTTGAACACCCCCCTTCCGCGCTGGTGGCTCTGGACCTTCTACGCCACCATCGTCTGGGGCGTGATCTACACGATCCTGTTCCCCGCCTGGCCGCTTCTGTCTGGGGCGACGGCGGGGCTTCTGGGTTATTCCACGCGCGGCGAGGTGCAGGCCGAGATCGACCGGGTCGATCTGTCCAACGCGAAACTGACCGAAAGCCTGGCGACGGTCGATCTGGGCGTGCTCGAGGCGAACGAGGACCTGCACCGTTTCGCGATACAGGCGGGCCGGTCGGTCTTTGCCGCGAACTGCTCCCAGTGCCACGGCGCGGGGGCCGCGGGGGTTGTCGCCTCGGGCTATCCGAACCTGCTGGACGATGACTGGCTCTGGGGCGGCACGCTGGAGGATATCGCCCATACCGTGCGCCACGGCATCCGCAACGAAGAGGATGCGGAGGCGCGTTTCTCGATGATGCCGTCCTTCGACTGGCTCGAACGGGAAGAGATTTCGGCCACCGCGGATTACGTGCGCAGCCTGTCGGGCCTCGATCACGACGCCGAGGCGGCACAGGCGGGGGCCCGGATCTTCGCGGACAACTGCGCGGCCTGCCACGGCGGCGACGGGCGCGGCGATCGGACCTTGGGGGCGCCCAACCTCGCCGACGCGATCTGGCTGCGGGGCGGCCTGCACGAGGACATCGTGCGCCAGATGCGGGCCCCACGCCACGGCGTGATGCCCCCCTGGGGCGACCGCCTAGGCGAGGCCGAAGTGCGTGCGGTGGCGGCCTATGTCCACGGCCTGGGCGGCGGCGAACGCCAGGTCGCGGAGGAGGTGACCGACGCCCAGGCCACCGAGGCGGCCACGGTGCCCGACGCGAGCTTTCCCGCCGGGGCCGAGGAGACGCCCTCGCAAACCGGTGAGCCGGACGTTCAGCCGGTCGAGTGATCGGCGCCGCGTTGATGCAGATCAAGGCGCCCCCCGCCCGATCCGTCTAGGGCGGGGGCATCGGTTTCCAAAGCAGAACGCCTTCCATGCCAAGTGATGCCACTCCGCTCTTCGCCGCGCGCGAACCGATCTTTCCGCGACGGGTGAGCGGCTTCTTCCGGCGTCTGAAATGGGCGATCCTGATCCTGACGTTGGGGATCTACTACATCGTGCCGTGGATCCGCTGGGACCGTGGCCCCGCCCTGCCCGATCAGGCGGTTCTGGTGGATCTTGCCAACCGCCGCTTCCATTTCTTCTGGATCGAGATCTGGCCGCACGAATTCTACTTCGTCGCGGGCCTTCTGATCATGGCGGGACTGGGGTTGTTCCTCTTCACCTCGGCGCTGGGTCGCGTCTGGTGCGGCTACGCCTGCCCGCAGACCGTCTGGACCGACCTCTTCCTGACCGTCGAGCGCTGGATCGAGGGCGACCGGAACGCGCGCCTGCGCCTGCACCGCGCCCCCATGAGCCTGCGCAAGGCGCGACTGCGCCTGACGAAATGGGCGGTCTGGCTGCTGATCTCGGTCGCGACCGGCGGGGCCTGGGTGTTCTACTTCGCAGATGCGCCGACGCTGTTGCGTGATCTGGTCCACTTGCAGGCGGCCCCGGTGGCCTACGCGACCATCGGCATCCTCACTGCCACGACTTTCCTCTTCGGCGGCTTCCTGCGCGAACAGATCTGCATTTACATGTGCCCCTGGCCACGCATCCAGGGCGCGATGATCGACCCCGGCACCTTGACCGTCGGCTACCGCGACTGGCGCGGCGAACCGCGGGGCAAGGGCGGCGTGAAACGCCGCCAGGCCGCAGCACAGGCGGTTGGCGGCGGCGACGCCGTGGCGCGATACGGGGCCGCCGCGGGCAAGGATCTGGCCGCCCCGCGCCTGTCGCGCGACGGCGCGACCTTGGGCGATTGCGTCGACTGTCACGCCTGCGTCGCCGTCTGCCCCATGGGCATCGACATCCGCGAAGGCCAGCAGATGGAGTGCATCACCTGTGCCCTATGCATCGACGCATGCGACGACGTGATGGCCAAGCTTGGCCGCCCCCGCGGGCTGATCGACTACCTTGCCCTGGACGACGAGCCCCCCGTGGTGCCCGGCGCCACCGCAGAGGTCGCAGGCCTGGCCGAACACCCGGCGGGAGAGGTCGCGGGCGCCGCGCGTCCCCACTGGCAGCCCAAGCCCCTGTGGCGGCACGTCTTCCGCCCCCGCACGCTGGTCTATACGGCCGCTTGGGCCGCCATCGGCGTCGCACTCGTCGTGGCCCTCTTCATCCGGCCCGAGATCGACATGACCGTGGCCCCGGTGCGCAACCCGACCTTCGTGACGCTGTCGGACGGGTCGACCCGCAACGCCTACGACATTCGCCTGCGCAACAAACACGGGGACGCGCGTCCCTTCGCCCTGTCGCTGGCGCAGGGCACCCCGCTTCGGCTCGCGCTGGAAGGCGCTGACGACGCGCGCGTGACCGTGCCGGCCGACAGCACGCGCCTGCAACGGGTCTACGTGACCGCGGCCCCAGGCGCGGTCGCCGCCGGTGCCGCCCATACCGACCTGCGCATCTGGGTCCGCGACACGATCTCGGGCGAACGGGCCCACGACGACACGATCTTCAATGGAACGGGAGAGCCGAAATGAGCGCCATGGACACGCAGACGGGGCGGCCGCTCAAGGGATGGCACGTGGCGGCCATGTTCGTCGGCGGCTTCTCGATCATCATCACCGTCAACATGGTGCTGGCCGTGGGCGCCGTGCGCACCTTCCCCGGCAAGGAGACCGAGTCGAGCTACGTCGCCTCGCAGACCTTCGATGTCGACCGCGCCGCACAGGACGCGCTGGGGTGGGACGTGGACACGACGCTTTGGGTGGACGCGCTGCACCTGGCCGTGACCGGGCCGCAGGGCGAGCCGGTGCGCCCCGAGATCCTGAAGGCCACGCTCGGACGGGCGACCACGGTGGCGGATGACACCACGCCCGCCTTCCACTGGGACGGAACCGCCTGGGTCGCCCCCGTCTCGATCGGCCCGGGCAACTGGAACCTGCGGATCACGCTGCGCAGCGACGACGGGACCATCTTCCGGCGCCGCATCGCTTTGAGGGCGCCGGGATGAGTGTCGCGGCCTGCCCGGGCTGCGTCGGCGCGGCCCCGATCGCCAGCGGTGCCCCCGCCGCCGGAGAGCCGGTTCACCTCGCCCTGCCCGGCATCCACTGCGCGCATTGCATCGCGGGCGTCGAGCGCACCCTGGCGGCCCTGCCCTCCGTCGTCTCGGCGCGGGTCAACCTCGGCGCCAAACGGGTGCGCGTCGTGCTCGCCCCCGGCCACGACATCGGCGCGGCACTCGATGCGCTGGCCGGTGCCGGTTACGACGCGCAGGAACTCGACACCACGGCGCTCGGCCCCGCGGGCGACGCGGAAGGGCGGCAGTTGCTGGCCCGTGCGGCGATCGCGGGTTTCGCGATGATGAACGTCATGGCGCTTTCGGTGGCGGTCTGGTCCGGCGCGGGGGATGCCACGCGCGGCTTGTTCCACTGGATCGCGGCGAGCATCGCCCTGCCCGCCCTCGCCTTCTCGGCGGTGCCCTTCTTTGCCTCCGCCGCCAACGCCTTGCGGGCGGGGCGGCTGAACATGGACGTGCCCATCGCGCTGGCGATCACGCTGGCGGCCGGCACCTCTCTGGTCGAGACCGCCTTCTCGCAAGGCGCGCACACCTGGTTCGACGCGGCCCTGTCGCTGACCTTCTTTTTGCTGGTCGGACGTTACCTCGATCACCGCGCGCGGGCCTCTGCCCGCTCCGCCGCCGCGGAACTGACGGCGCTGGAACTGCCGCGCGCCACGCGGCTGACGGCGGAGGGGCGCGAGACCGTCGACGTGGCGCGTTTGAACGCGGGCGACCGGATTGCCCTGGCGGCAGGCGCGCGCCTGCCCGTGGACGGAATCGCCGAAGGCCCCGCCACGCTCGATCGCTCCGCCCTGACCGGGGAATCCACCCCGGTGGAGATCGCGGCGGGCGATCCCCTCTGCGCGGGCGAGCTTGTAATGGGCGCGCCACTGCGGCTGCAGGTCACCGCGCGTGCCGAGGACAGCACCCTGCGCCGCCTCGCCGCCCTGGTGGAAATCGCCGAGACCGGGCGTCATCGCTACAGCGGGATCGCGGACCGGGCCGCGCGACTTTACGCGCCGGTCGTGCATGGTCTGGCCGCAATCGCTTTTGCGGGTTGGTGGATCGCGACGCAGGACCTGCACCAGGCGATCGCCGTGGCGACAGCGACGCTGATCATCACCTGTCCCTGCGCCCTGGCGCTTGCAATCCCGGCGGTGACCGCCGCGATGACCGGGCGCCTGTTCCGGCAGGGCGTGCTGCTGAAGTCGCCGACAGCCTTGGAGCGTCTGGCCGAAGTCGACACGGTGCTCTTCGACAAGACCGGGACGCTGACCGATGGTGTCGCCCGCCTGCCCCCGCTGGATCCTGCGGCGGCGTCCGTCGCGCTGGCGCTGGCGCTGGCATCGGATCACCCGACCTCCCGCGCGTTGGCGGCGGCCCTGTCGGACCACCGTCCCGCGCGGCTGACGCAGGTGCGGGACAAGGCCGGTGACGGGGTTCGCGCGCTTTGGAACGGGGCGCCCGTGCGGTTGGGACGTGGGCCGGACGGGGCGGTTCTGGACATCGGCGCCGAGCGCTTTCCATTGACCTTCGACGAAACCGTGCGACCGGGGGCGGCCGCGGTCATCACCGAACTCAAGCGGCGCGGGATCACCGTCGAGATGGTGACCGGCGACACGCCCGCGCGGGCCGCCGACCTCGCGGCGCGCCTGGGCATCGAAAGGGTTCATTCCGGGATCCGGCCCGACGGGAAGACGAAGCTCGTGCGCGCCCTGTCGGAACGAGGCGCGCGCATCCTGATGGTGGGCGACGGCCTGAACGACGTCGCGGCGCTGGCGGGTGCCCATGCCTCGCTCGCGCCATCGACCGCGCTCGACGCCGCACGGGTGGCGGCAGACGGCGTGATGCTGGGCGCCGATCTGGGGGCCGTGTCGGACTCGCTGCGGCTGGCGCGCCGCGCGCGGCGGCGGATCTACCAGAACCTGTGGTTCGCAGCCGCCTACAACGCGATCGCGATCCCCGTCGCCATCGCGGGGCTGGCCACGCCGCTCATGGCCGCGGTGATCATGTCGTCGTCGTCCATCGTGGTCGTGCTGAACGCGGTGCGGCGATGAACGTGCTGGTCGTCCTCATCCCCGTGTCGATCGCCCTGGGCGCGGCAGGCCTTGCGGCCTGCCTGTGGACCCTGCGGCACGGCCAGTACGAGGACCTCGAAGGGGACGCGGCCCGCATCCTGCTGGATGACGAGGCGCCGCCCCCCGATCCGGGCCCGGAGGACGAAGACGAAACGCACCGGCCCCGCATCTGAGCGTCTGCCCACCGACTTGTCGCGAGCAAGACCGGTCCTCCGCTCGTTCCCCAGCGCACGAATTGCGCTGCGATAGAGATCAGCCGCGCAGGACCATGGCCACGGCGCAGGCAGCCGTGGCCGGCAGGCGCAAATGATCGTGGATAAGGGCCACGCGTGCGGGGGTGTAGTACCCCTCCTCGTGCAGGATGTTCATGGTGGCGATCACGCGCCCGCCCAGGATGAGCGGCAGGTTCACGACCGATCCACAGCCCAGCTTGCCGATGAGTTCGGCGTCGGGAAAGACCGTGTCGATGTCGGCCAAGGTGTTGGATACGAAAGGTTCCTGCCGTGTCAGCACCTGCTCGAACCAGCGGTTCGGTTCGATCGGCTTCTCGCCGGACGTCGGGTAGTGCTCGGCGTCGTCGGTATAGGCGCGGCGGGCCACCATGGCATGGGTATCGGCTGTCATCACGGTGAACAGCTTCGCGCCAACCGTGGCTTTCACCAGAGCGCACAGCGCGTCGAAGGCACCCTTCTCGGTCGTGGCGGAGGACAGGGCCGCGTTGAAATCGGCGAGCGTGGCGGTTCTATCGGTCATGCAGTGTCCTTGGTCTTCAGTGCAGCCGCCACGGCGGGATCGGCATCGGGGTTCCCGCCGGAGGCGGCGTAGAGGTCGCGTGTGTAGGGATCGGCGAAACTGCCGTCATAGAGGGCTGTCTTCGGGGCGATCTCGACGATGCGGCCCTTGTTCATCACCGCCATGCGGTCGCACATGAAGCTGACCACCGGCAGGTTGTGGGTGACCATCAGGTAGGTCAGCCCCTGCTCGCGGCGCAATCGTTTCAGCAGGTTCAGGATCTCGGCCTGAACCGACACGTCGAGTGCCGAGGTGGGCTCGTCCAGCAGCATCACCTGCGGCTCCAGCATCAGGGCGCGGGCGATGGCGACGCGCTGGCGCTGTCCGCCGGAGAGCTGGTGCGGAAAGCGGAAGCGGAACCGGCGGTCGAGGCCCACGGCCCCCAGCATCTCGACCACCCGCGCGCCGCGGTTGCCGATCCCGTGGATCGCCAGCGGCTCGCTCAGGACGGTGTCGACGGTCTTGCGCGGGTGCAAGGAGGCATAGGGATCCTGGAAGACCATCTGGCAGACCTCCGAAAAGGCCCGGTCGGTTCCATGCCCACGCGGTTTGCCCAGCACGGAGATCTCCCCGGTCCACTCGGGCGCGAGCCCCGCGATCGCCTTCAGGACGGTCGATTTGCCGGACCCGCTTTCGCCGACCAAGGCGAAGCTCTCGCCGCGGGCGACGTCGAAGGTCGCGCCCCGCACCACCTTCGTGTCGCCGTAGGAGATGTCGAGATCCTGCAAAGAGATGGCCGGTGTGCTCATGTGCCCGCTCCTTCGGTCCGGTCCAGCACCGGCAGCGTCGCGCGGGTTTCCTGCATCCGGGGCTGCGCCGCCAGCAGTCCGCGGGTGTAGGGATGGGTCGCCTCGTGCAGATCGCGCGCCGCGCAGGTCTCGACCACCTCGCCGCCGTTCATCACCACGATGCGGTCGCAGTAGCGCGACACGAGGTTCAGGTCGTGGCTGATCAGGATCAGGCCCATGCCGTTGCCGGTCACCAGTTCCTGGATCAGGTCCAGAACCTGCGCCTGCACCGAGACGTCCAGTGCCGAGGTCGGCTCGTCCGCGATCAGAAGCTGCGGCCGCGGGATCAGCATCATGGCGATCATCACCCGCTGGCCCATGCCGCCCGAAACCTCGTGCGGATACATCTTCGCCACCCGCTCGGGGTCGTTGATGCGCACGCTCGTCAGCATCTCGATTACCCGGGCGTTCAGGTCGCGCCGGGGCAGTTTCTCGTGCACCCGAAGCGCCTCGGCGATCTGCTGGCCGATGGTCATCACCGGGTGGAGCGAGAACTTCGGATCCTGCATGATCATCGAGATCCGCGCCCCGCGGATCGCGCGCATCTGGCGGTTCCCCTGTGCCATGAGGTCGAGACCGTCGAAGCGCAGGGTCTTCGCTGTCTGACGTCCGGGCGCGCGGATCAGGCGCAGGATCGAACGGCCGGTCATCGACTTGCCGGATCCGCTTTCGCCCACGATGCCCAGCCGTTCCTCGCGTCCCAGCGTCAGGGACAGGCCCTTCACGACCTCCACCGGCCCCGTGGGGGTGGCGAAGCTGACGCGCAGGTCCTCGATCTCCAGAAGCGGTGCGCGGGTCATTTCTCGCCTCCCTGCTTGGGGTCCAGCACGTCGCGCAAGCCGTCGCCCAGGAAACAGAATCCCAGGGAAACGAGGATGATCGCAAAGCCCGGCATCGTCGCGACCCACCATTGGTCGAGGATGAACGTCCGCCCGCGGGAGATCATCGCCCCCCATTCGGGCAGCGGCGGTTGCGCGCCCAGGCCCAGAAAGCCCAGTCCCGCGGCGGTCAGGATGATGCCCGCCATGTCCAGCGTGACCCGGACGATCATCGACGACGTGCACAGCGGCAGCACGTGGCGGAAGATGATCCGCCCGTGCGAGCCGCCGACGAGGCGGACGGCCTGGATGTATTCCGAATTGCGGAAGGTCAGCGTCTCGGCCCGGGCAATGCGCGCATAGGCGGGCCAGGCGGTGATCGCGATGGCGATGATCGCATTCTCGATCCCCGGGCCGAGTGCGGCGACGAAGGCCAGCGCCAGGATGAGCTTGGGCAGCGAGAGAAAGACGTCCGTCAATCCCATGAGGATCCGGTCGATCCAGCCGCCGAAATAGCCGGCCACCGCCCCGATGATCAGACCCAGCGGGGCCGAGATCACGGCCACCAGTGCCACGATCAGCAGCGTGATGCGTGCGCCATAGACGACGCGGCTGAAGATGTCGCGTCCCAGCTCGTCGGTGCCCATCCAATGCGCGGCGGATGGCGGCAGCAGGCGCGCGGACAGGTTCTGTCCCACGGGGCTTTCCGGTGCGATCCAAGGCGCGAAGAGCGCGGTCGCGAGCAGCAGCAGCACGATCAGCAGCCCCGCCACCGCCAGCGGATTGCGCAGCAGCGCCGTCGTCATCCGCCAGGCGCGGCCCAGGTTGGCCTGCATGAGCGTGGCGGGGCTGTCGTCCAGAAGCCAGTCTCGGGTCAGCATCAGCGGCTCCTGGGGTCGAGGACGCGGTAGAGCACGTCGGATATCTTGTTGATCAGGATGAAGACCGCGCCGATGACCAGCGTGGCCCCCAGCACGGCGTTCATGTCGGCGTTGAGCAAAGCGACGGTGAGGTAGTTGCCGATGCCGGGCCAGCTGAAGACCGTCTCGATCATGACGGAGCCTTCGAGCAGTGCGGCGTAGGACAGGCCGATCACGGTGATCAGCGGCACGCGGATCGGCTTGAAGGCATGCACCCAGATCACCCGCCATTCGGGGACGCCCTTCACCCGCGCGGTGGTGACGAACTCCTGGCTCAACTGATCCAGCATGAAGCTGCGTGTCATCCGCGCGATGAAGGCGAGCGAGAAGAAGCCCAGGATCGTGGCCGGCAGCACGAGGTGCGACAGCGCGTTTCGAAAGACGTCCCAGTCACCCGCCAGGGCGGCGTCGATCAGCATGACGTTCGTGCGCGCCGGCACCAGCCCCTGGTAGAAGATGTCGAGCCGCCCCGGCCCCGCGACCCAGCCAAGGCCCGCGTAGAAGAAGGCAAGGCCCACGAGGCCCAGCCAGAAGGCCGGCACCGAATAGCCCAGCAGCGCGAAGACGCGCATCACCTGGTCTACCCATTCTCCGCGCCGCGTCGCGGCCCAGACCCCCGCCGGCACGCCCAGCACGATCCCGATGAGGATGCCCAGCGTGGCCATCTCCAGCGTCGCGGGGAACACCCGCAACAGATCCTCGGCCACGGGGCGATTGGTCGAGATCGAGCGGCCCAGGTCGCCCTGCATCACCGACCAGACGTAGTCGAAGAACTGCACGATCAGCGGCCGGTCGAGCCCCATGGCCACGCGAGCGGCATCGTATTGGGCCTGTGTCGCGCGATCCCCGACCACCGAAAGGACGGGGTCGATGGGCACCACGCGGCCGATGAAGAAGGTGATGGCCAGAAGGCCCAGAAAGGTCAGCGCGGTGACCACGGCGAAACCACCCAGGCCCCGCATCGTACGCACCGTCCGGACGGCCATTTTAGCTTCTGTCGCCAAGGTTTCCGCCTCCTTCGGCATCATTCGAGCGCCTTGCGTTCCCCCGTCTTACAAAAAATTTTTGCCATAGTAAAAATTTTTTTGTAGCCTTGCCTGGACAGCCGCAGGAAGGACGCGCGATGGCGCAGGGTGAAAGACAGGGCAGACACAAGGCCGACCGTCCGCTCGGGCCGCTGATCCGCAAGCGGCGCAAGCAGCTGGGGCTGACGCTGCAGGCGCTTTGCGACACGGCGGGCGTGTCCGTCGGCTACCTCAGCCAAGTGGAACGCGACAATGCCACCCCCTCCTTGGGAACGCTGGCGCAGATCGCGGCGGCACTCGACGTGACGCTGGAATATTTCGTCGCCACCCCCGTCCCCGCCGACAGCCTGACCCGGGCGGACACCCGGCCGCAGTTCTCGCTGAACGACTCTTCCATCGGCTACGAGAACCTGGCCGCGGATTTCCCCGGCGCCGAACTGTCGAGCTATATCCTGCATGTGCCCGTCGGATACGTCTCCGAAGTGGTCAGCCACGACGGCGAAGAGATCATCTACATCCTCGACGGCGAGATCGAACAGATGCTCGACGGAGAGGTCATCACGATGAAGGCGGGCGACAGCCTGCACTACAGCGGGCTGCGACCGCATTCCTGGACCAACCCCACCGACAAGCCCGTCCGGATCCTCTGGACGGGAACCCTGGCCGTGCTGAATCGCAAGGGCGGGATAAGACTGCCGGAAATGGCGCAGCTGGACAGCTGATCCACGCCATCCCGGTGCAACGAAACCAACAAGGAGAGTCCCATGAACATGTTGAAACCCGCGCTGCTCGCATCGGCGCTCGCCTGGCCCATGATGGGCACGGGCGCCCTGGCCGACACGCCGGACGACGCGCTCGTCATCGCGCAGAACATCGACGACATCGTCGCGATCGACCCCGCGCAAGCCTACGAGTTCACCTCTGGCGAACTGGTCACCAACCTCTACGACCGCCTCGTGCAGTACGACGCGGAAGACCCCACCGTGCTGGCCCCCGGCATCGCGACCGACTGGACCACCGACGCCGAGGCGAAGACGATCACCTTCACCCTGCGCGACGACGCGGTCTTCACCTCCGGCAACCCCGTCCGGGCCGAGGACGTGCTTTTCTCTTTGTCGCGGGTCATCAAGCTGAACCTGACGCCGGCCTTCATCCTGGCGCAGCTTGGCTGGACGCCCGAGAACGTGGACGACATGATCACCGCCGAGGGCAACACGGTCACGGTGCGCTACGAAGGCGACTTCTCGCCCGCCTTCGTGCTGAACGTGCTGGCCGCGCGCCCGGCCTCCATCGTCGACAAGGCGCTCGTGATGGAGAACGAGGTCGACGGCGACATGGGCAACGCCTGGCTGAACGCCAATTCGGCGGGCTCCGGCCCGTTCGAGCTGACCGCCTACACGCCGGGCCAGATGGTGCGCATGGCCGCGAACGCGGATTACTTCAAGGGCGCGCCCGAGATGTCGCAGGTGATCATCCGCCACGTGGCCGAAGCCGCCACCCAGCAGCTTTTGCTGGAACAGGGCGACATCGACATGGCGCGCAACCTGACGCCCGATCAGATCGCGTCGCTTTCGGGCGATGACGTGAAGGTCGAGACCTTCCCGCAGGCTGCCGTGCACTTCTTGTCGTTCAACCAGAAGACGGACAGCCTGACCGACCCGGCCGTCTGGGAGGCCGCGCGCTACCTCGTCGACTACACCGGGATGACCGACACGATCATCAACGGCCAGATGGAGGTCCACCAGGCCTTCTGGCCGAAGGGTTTCCCCGGCTCCTACGACGAGACGCCCTTCACCTACGATCCCGAGCGGGCACGCCAGATCCTCGAGGAAGCCGGTGTCGAGACCCCGATCGAGGTGACGCTCGACGTGATCAACGCGGCCCCCTTCACCGACATGGCGCAATCGCTGCAGGCGAGCTTCGCGGACGCAGGCATCGAGTTCGAGATCTTGCCAGGCACCGGCGCGCAGGTCATCACCAAGTACCGCGAGCGGACCCACGAGGCGATGCTGCTCTATTGGGGCCCGGACTTCATGGACCCGCATTCCAACGCCAAGGCCTTCGCCTACAACTCCGACAACTCGGACGAGAACTACCAGGCCACGACCACGTGGCGGAACGCCTGGGCCGTGCCGGACGAGATGAACGAGCAGACCATGGCCGCCTTGTCGGAAAGCGATCCCGAGGCGCGCCTCGACATGTATCGTGACCTGCAGGCCAAGGTGCAGGAAAGCTCTCCCATCGTGATCATGTTCCAGGCCTCCTACGAGGTGGCGATGGGCGCCGATGTTTCGGGCTACGTGAATGGGGCCACGTCCGACTTCGTCTACTACCGGTTGGTCGAGAAGGAATAATCCGCCCACCATCCGCAAGACCATGGGGTCGCCGGTGCGCCGGCGGCCCGTTTCTTTGAAGGAGACCGACATGTCCGATCCGATGCAGGCCGAAACGCGGCTGTCCCGACTGCGCGCCCGTATGAAGGAGACCGATACCGACCTGGTGGTGCTGGGGCCGTCCAGCCACATGACCTGGCTGACCGGGTTGAACCCGCACGGCGACGAGCGGCCCGTCATGCTGGTGATCGGTGCTGATCACGCGGGCATCCTCATGCCCGCGCTGAACGCGGCCATGGCGGGCCAGGTCACCTCCCTGCCCCTCTTCACCTGGAGCGATGCCGATGGCCCCCGGGCCGCACTCGACGCGCTGCTGGACGCCAGCGACGCCCGCCGCCCCGGCCTGTCCGTCGTCATCGACGAGACGATGCGCGCCGACTTCGCGCTGCTGCTGCTGGACAGCCTCGAGGCGCCGCGCCGACGTTTCACCGGAGACACTGTCGGCCTTCTGCGGACCCGCAAGGACGACGAGGAGGCCGCGCGCATCAAGGCGTCCCATCTGCTCAACGACGCCGCGGTGGAGGCGGCCTTCGCCGCCCTCACCCCTGGCATGACAGAGGTCGAGGTCGTCGACCTGATCGCGCAGCACTACAAGGCCAACGGTGCCGGCACCGCGTTCTGCTCCGTCTGCTTCGGCGAGAACGGGGCCTTCCCGCACCACCACCCCGGCCAGACCGCCTTGGCCGAGAACATGGCGGTGCTCATCGACACCGGCTGCGTGCTGAACGGATACCCCTCGGACATGACGCGCTGCCGCTGGTTCGGATCCGACCCGGACCCGGAGTTCCTGAAGGTCCGCGACCTGGTCGAGATGGCGGTGCAGGCCGCGCTGTCCGCGGCGAAGGTCGGCGCCCCGGCCCGCGCCGTCGATGCCGCCGCGCGCGACGTCATCACCAAAGGCGGCTACGGCGATCACTTCCCCCACCGGGTCGGTCACGGCCTGGGGATCGACCTGCACGAACCGCCATACATCACCGGCACCTCCGACGTGGCGCTGGAGGCAGGCAACGTCTTCTCGATCGAGCCGGGCATCTACCTCGACGGCAAGTTCGGCCTGCGACTGGAAGAGATCGTCATCCTGCGCGAGGACGGGCCGGAGATCTTCTCCGAACTGCCGCGGATTTAAGCCGAAGCCCCGCTCGACTGAACGCAAACGCGCGCCGGACCCCGGCGCGCGTTTCGTGCTTTCGGTTGACGCGGAGATCGGGCCCCGGGACGAGAGCAGGCCCGAAATGCTCGGGCCTGCCCCCTCGGCAGGACGTGTCCTGAATACGCGTCTCTTCGCCGATCGGAGCGCGTCAGTACTTGTAGGACTGTCCGCCGTCGATGTTGACCACGGCCCCGTTGACGAAGGGGGCTTCGCCGGACAGCAGGAAGGCCGTCAGGGCCGCGACTTCCTCGGGCTTGCCGAACCGCTTCATCGGGTTGGCGGAGACCAGTTCCTCCCCCGCCTTCTCCCAATCGTCGCCGCCCATCTGGCGCAGCGACCCTTCGACCATGGACGTCATGATCGCACCGGGCGCGATGGCGTTGATCTGGATGCCGTACTGGCCGTATTCGACCGCGCTGTTGCGGGTCAGCCCCACGACGCCGTGCTTGCTGGCCGCGTAGCCGGACTGGTTGCCGACCCCGCGAATGCCACCGACGGAGGCGGTGTTCACGATCGCGCCGGAGCCTTGTTCACGCATCACCTTCAGGACTTCCGCCATGCCGTAGAACACGCCATCTAGGTTGATCGAGACGACCTTCTCGAACTCGTCGGCGCCGAAATCCTCGGTCAGGTTCTGCTTTCCCTCGATCCCGGCATTGTTGAAGAAGCCGTCGATGCGACCGAACTTGTCCATCGTCTTGGCCACGTAGGATTTCACATCGTCGAGCGAGGCCACGTCTGCCTTCACCGTCAGGACGTCGCCGCCCAGCTTGTCCGCCAGAGCGGTCAGCGCCTCTTCGTTGAGATCCACGAGAGCAAGTTTCGCGCCCTCCTGCGACAGACGCTCCGCCGTCGCCTCACCGAGACCCGAAGCTGCGCCCGTGACGATCACGACCTTGTCTTCAAAACGCTTCATGATGCTCATTCCTTCTTTATTCCTGGGCTTGTCCGCGAGGACCACGTCCGCGCCGATACCTTGCAACTAATCACGTCGGCCGATGACCTAACCCCCAAAGTCGAACACCCGGATCGCGTTTTTCGCACATCGACCCGATTGACGGAATTTTCGAAGGGAGAGGCGGAGAAGATGGCGCGAGCGCTTCAGCTGGCGATCCCTTGGTTGGCTTGCTGCCTCGATCATGCGGGGGCTCCGGCAGATCGCGATCAGCGAGGTAGTGCGGCACGAGCGCATACGCTTCCGCAAGAATGGCGGCGGGTCCGGGGGCTACCGCCGCGACAAGAGTGCTGGTTCGCGACCCGTCACGCTTGCGCGCGGGCGCGGGTCGCGGAATTGAACCCCTTGCGCCTTTGCACTAAGGACGTGTCACTCAAGAGAATGAACGGCGAGCGATTTTCGAGATGCGCTTCCCCAAGCTGTCGACCCTTGGCGCATTCCTGGCGCTTTTCTTCCGCAGGCCCAAGCGTCTGCAGATGGCCGCCCTGTGCCACCGCGGCGAGGGCGCGGCGCGCGAGTATCTGCTCGTCACAAGCCGCGGCACGGGTCGGTGGATCATCCCCAAAGGCTGGCCGATCCGGGGATTGAGCTCCAACCAGACCGCCCTGCGCGAAGCCTGGGAGGAAGCCGGCGTGAGGGCGGGCCGCGCCTCCGACCAGCCGATCGGCAGCTATACTTACGACAAGTATCGCGATCACGGATTTGCCTTTCCGGTGGAGACGCTCGTCTATTCCGTCGCCGTGGACCGCATGGCCGACGAATTTCCCGAAGCCGTCGAACGCAAGCGCACATGGGTGAGCGCCGAACAGGCCGCCGAAATGGTGCAGGAACCGGAACTCAAGGCGATCATTCGCGACCAGTAGCGGTCTGGACACGAAGGCGCGCACCATGCATCCGCAAACAAGCTCGACAAGGCTGACCGCCAGACAAGGGGACATCAGATGACCAACGCCGACGGCGATCCGCGCCACCTCGACACGCTGGATCGTGACCTGGCCCGGTATTCCAACCTCGAGACGGCCACCAGCCGTGTCGGCCGCCCGATGATCGGCGTCGGCGTCTCGGTTCTCTTCGTGGTGGTCGCGGGGCTTGCCGCGATGCTCCTCTTCGGTGAGGCGAACAACCTCTACATCGTCGTGATCGCGGCCTGCCTCGGGGCCTACATGGCACTTAACATCGGTGCGAACGACGTGGCCAACAACATGGGACCCGCCGTCGGTGCCAACGCCCTGTCGATGGGCGGGGCCATCGCGATCGCCGTCATCTTCGAAAGTGCTGGCGCGCTCGTCGCGGGCGGCGATGTCGTCTCCACCATCGCCAAGGGCATCATCGAACCCGAGCGCATGGGCACCGCGAACGTCTTCGTCTGGGCGATGATGGCGGCGCTGTTGTCCGCAGCACTCTGGGTCAATCTCGCCACCTGGATCGGCGCACCGGTGTCCACCACCCATTCGGTCGTGGGCGGCGTGATGGGCGCCGGAATCGCGGCCGCCGGGATCTCTGCCGTGTCCTGGGGCACGATGTCCGGGATCGCGGCATCCTGGGTCATCTCCCCCGTGCTGGGCGGGGCGATCGCGGCATTCTTTCTCTTCGTGATCGAATCCCGGATCACCTACCGCGACGACAAGATCGCCGCCGCGCGCACCTGGGTCCCGATCCTCGTCGGCATCATGGCGGGGGCCTTCGGGACCTACCTCGCGCTGAAGGGTCTCAAGCAACTCGTCGAGATCGACTTGCCGATGGCCCTGCTGATGGGTCTTTTCATCGCGATCGTCGTCTGGCTCGTCATGATCCCGGTGATCCGCCGTCAATCGGCGGGTCTCGAAAACAGGAACAAGTCGCTCAAGGTGCTGTTCGGCATTCCGCTGATCGTCTCGGCGGCATTGCTGAGCTTCGCGCACGGGGCAAACGACGTGGCGAATGCCGTGGGACCGCTGGCGGCAATCGTGCAGGTTTCGCAGTCGGGCGATTTCACTAGCGCGTTCAGCATTCCGTTCTGGGTCATGATCATCGGGGCGTTCGGGATCTCGTTCGGGTTGTTTCTGTTCGGGCCGAAACTGATCCGCATGGTCGGCAGCCAGATCACCAAGCTGAACCCGATGCGGGCCTATTGCGTGGCTCTGTCGGCCGCGATCACCGTGATCGTCGCAAGCGCGCTGGGCCTGCCCGTCTCGTCGACGCATATCGCGGTGGGGGCGGTCTTCGGCGTGGGTTTCTACCGCGAATGGGACGCCGAGCGCCGGATCCGCAAGGCCCGCCTCGCCATGCCGGACCGGCCGCAATTCGCCCCCGAGGAACGCCGCCGCCGCAAGCTGGTGCGTCGCTCGCATTTCATGACGATCATCGCGGCCTGGGTCATTACCGTGCCGACCGCCGCGATCCTGTCCGGGACAATCCTGTTCGTCGTGATGTCGTTCACGTCCTGACCGCGCCGCGGTCACGCTTCAGGCGGTCCAGGAACGCCATCGACCGGCGCGCACGTCCCGCGTCATTCAGCGCGTAGCGGGCCCCGATTGCCGTCAGGCGGTCCGTCATGGCCAGGATCGGCGTGATCCCGATGCCGCCCGCGACGCGCGTGTCAAGCGACGCCCCCCCCGTCCAACCGGAACAGGTTCGACGGGCCGCCCTCAGGTGTTCACCGAATGCGCGAGCGAGAATCTCCGCGAGGTCTCGATCTCGTCCTCCGGCACGCCGAGGAAGTGGAGCGCCTCGTACTTGGGGGGCGAGATCTTCTTTAGCACGTTGCGCGGCGAGACAAGCACCGGATCGCGGAACACCGCCTTGAAGTCATCGTAGCGGGTGACGGCCCAGTAACCCAGTTTCGGCGCGGAGAAGACCGGTTCCTGCGCCTGCGCCCAGCCCGGGATCTCGGTGGGATCGGCCTAGTCGGCCGCGTCGAACGGATCGAACGCGCGCGCTTTCGCATCGACCTTCGAAAATGGGCAGCCCATCCGCCCGGACGGGTGTGGATCGTTCGTCATGGCGCCTCCTTCCCGGACCTTCATCCCATGTGCCGGGACATCCTGTCGGGCGCCGTTACTTCCGGGCCGACCAGGCTTTCCAGCCCAGATAGGCCAGTGCCGCGAGGCCTGCGCCGACGACAAGGTGACGCGGGCGCAATCCCCGCCCGGCGGCCGCCACCTGTCCCGGCAGGTAACGTGGATCGAGAAGACGGGTATCGGCCAGGAAACTGCCTGCGCCCGTCTCGGCATTGCGCACGATCTGGCGCAGCCCGCGGCCCCGGGAGGTGTTCACCCGCTCGATCACGCCGATCAGGGACCCCTCTTCCGCCAACGTCGCATCGAAGACCTCCTCCGAGATGCCCAGGTGTTCGGCCAGCAGTTGCCGACGCAGGCCCGCGATGAACCCGGGGCGTTCTTCGACCGCCACGTCGCATTCGGTATCGAAACCCATGGACCGGTTGTTGATGTTGCTCGACCCCAGCCGCAGCACCCGGTCGTCGATGATCAAGATCTTGGCATGGACGTAGATCGGCTCGTCGGCGTCGTTGGCGGGATAGTAGATCCGGAACCGGTCCTCGTGATCCGAGGCGCTCAACCGGTCGATCATGCGGCCACGCAGGACATGCATCGCGTCGTCTTCCAGTTGCGACTTGGCCTCGCGCGGGTTGATGACGACGATCTCCGGCCCGTTCTTTTCCTTCAGGCGTGCGTTCAGCGCCTCGCATATATTCTCGGCCGCGAAATACTGCGACTCGATGTAGATGCTCTTCTCGGCCGCCTGGATGCTGCGCAGGTAGAGCTGTTCGATCTCGTCGACGAGGGGCTCTTCGTTGTAGGGCGGCTCCGTCCGGGCGATCGCCACGTCGATGTTCTCGGCCCCGATATCGAGCGTGTCGGGCCACTCGATCCTGCGGGTGTCCTTGGGCGGTGTCAGTTCCTCGCCGGTCGCGCGGTGCCACCGCATGCGCGACAATTCCCCCAAGGCGGCAGCCACGGGGCCGGTCAGCGCCGAGGTCGCATCGTGCCACGGCCCCGCGATGGTCCCGTCCTTGCGGGTCCGGCGCGGATCGCCCGGCTTGTGCTTGGCGGTATCCCAGCGGTCCTCGGTCATGTCGATGCCGCCGCAGAAGGCGAACGTGTCGTCCGCCACGACGATCTTCTGGTGATGACAGGCCCCGAAGGGATGATGCCCGTCGAGCGCAAAATGAACGTGATCACCGCTGAACAGGTCCAGCGCGAGCGACGGCAAGACGGCACCGGGCGCCGCGAGCACGGCACCGTTCCACTTCAGCAGGTAGGCGCGCAGATCGGGCTTTTCCTCCACGATCTTGACGATGAAGGCCCCCAGCATGTTGGGATAGCCATCCGGCGCATTGCCGTCGGCGTCGCTTTCCCCGGGCAGCATCTCGATCTCGAAGTCGAAGTCCCAGCCGATGAGCAGAAGCTCTTTTTCGGCCAGGATGAAGATCTTGCGCAACATGCGGAAGTAGGTTTCCGCATCGATGATGACGGACATCCGGTCGGCCCGCGCGATCCGCCAGCAGGTCTCGCCGGGTTGGAACAACGGATCCTCTTCGTCAGCGGCCTGTGCTTTCTTCCGCGGCGCGTCCCGCGCGGTCGATGTGTTGTCCAGGGTCATCTCGTTCTCCGCGAATGTCTCTCGGGCTGGTGAAATGGTCGTCGATCGACAAACATGGCTTGCCTTGCAAGGTCAACCAATGCCGCGCCAGCCGATCGCAGATGGTCCCGCGACCCGCCGACCGGGCACGGCAGGTAACTCGCGTCCGGCGCGAGCGCGATCGGCAAACAGATCACTCATCAACAGTCGGGCGAGACCGTTTTCGCCTTTGGGGGGAATCATCCCCATTTCATGGCCGCCACCGGTTCCTGCATCTGCATGAACCGGTGGCGCGGTCACGCTCAATCGTTCGACGTAGTGTCGGTGTCGTCCGACTGATCGCCGCTGTCGGACCCGTCCGAGCTATCGGCATCACCGGGTTGCGCGTCGCCTGTCTGGCCGCCGCTGTCCTCGCGGTCCGCACCGTTCGATTCCGCCGAGATGGAGCCGTCCCCTTCGACGAAGCTGACCTGAACGCCGGCTTGCGTCATCTCGGCCAGTTCCATCGCGTCCCAGTTCAGCAGGCGGACGCAGCCGTGCGATGTCATCTCGGCGATCTGGGCCGGATCGTTCGCGCCGTGAATGCCATAGGTGGGCTGGTCCAAGTCGATCCAGACGATGCCGACCGGTCCGTTCGGGCCCGGCGGCAGGGTCAACGGCTCGGTGTTGTCGCCTTGCTGGAAGTTCTCGTCGGGGCGGTAGCTGTAGGTAGGCTCGATCGCGACCGCCGTGACTTCGACATCGCCGGAGGGCGACGGGTTTTCCTCGGAACCGATGACTGCCGGGTAACTCGCGATCACCGTGTCGTTCTCGTCCAGGGCCACCACGCGTTCCACCGCCTTGCGGACCTCGATCCGCGCGACGGAACCGGTCACGGGCTCGCCCGGGGCCACGACGCGGATCGTCTCCCCTTCCGAGAAGGCGGCGTCGGGATTGAGCTGCTGCAGGAAATCCTCGCTCATATGAAACTCTTCGGCGAGCTTCTCCCGCGTGGTGACGAACCCCATGTAGTCCAGTTCCGCCAGTTCCGCGTAGTCATCCGGGAAAGGCTCTCCCCGCACGTCAGTATCCTGAGCGGTGATGGTGTAGTCCTGCACGTAAGGCTCGGCATCCTCGCCGCCCAGCGCCGACCAGACCCCGCTGTCCAGGGCGCCATCGACCTTGAGCCCCTGCTGCGCTTCGAAGGCCGCAAGCGCACGTTCGGTCAGCGGGTTGTCCGTCCCGTCGATGACACCGGGACTGATCCCCTTGCGGTCCAGAAGGATCTGCAGGGCCGCGATGACTTCGGTCTGGCTGCTTTCCAACGAGCCGCCGTCGTAGGCGACAGCGGCCATGTCGAGCCCGGAGGCGTCCTGCGCAAAGGCGGCCATGGGCAGAACGGCTGCAGCCGTGGCGAGGAGTGTGGGGCGCTTCATCATGATTGTTCCTTCAGTATCCAGGAAGTGAACAGCAGGCGCGCGTCACAGTTCCCGATTTTCTCGATCGGGTCGTGGAGCGGGGCCAGGTTGGCGCATATCGCATGTCGCTGAATGGGACCCCACACGCCCCTCCCGTTTCCGAAGGCGGTAAGCGTGCCCGCGTCAGGCCGGGTACGCCAGCGTACTCAGAAGCGCGTTTTCCGATTGCCGGGAATCGAGCCGCGTCTGTTGCACGACCACCGGCGCATCGGCTTCCAGGACGCAGGCATAGCCGATCCCCTTGGGCACCGGTGCGGGATCGCTGAGATCGTTGAACCGCTGGTGCCGCGTGCGCCTGCCCTCCACCCGGAACTCGTAGGGACCGACTGGATCGCGGTCCTCGAAGTAAAGTGTCAGGACGACCCGAACGGGATCGGACCCGGTATTGAGGATGCATAGCGCCTCGTGGCTCAGCATTTCCGGCGGTGCGCCGGTGCTGTCCGCGGGGATATAGCCGTCGGCCAGCACCCAGCATCTCTTGCCTATCGCAAAACTCATTTCGGTTCCGCCCCCCGCGGTGCCTGAGGATCCGCCCAATGCGCGACCCGTCACTCGAAGGTGGTGCATAGTCGGTCGCGGGCAAGGCGCCCTTCCCCGGTCCGTCGACACAACCGTGGCGTGACACGCGTGCCGCCTAAATACCCCGGTGCGGTCCGGCATCATCCGAGATGCTTCCGGACGGTTGTGCGTCGTCAGATTCCCCTTACCTACGGTCGACGACGCAACAGGCGGCGGCGGGAGACGGCCGAGCGCCGACAAGCGCCCGGTATGGCAGAAAGGTCGACCCCGACCCGGTGACGTCCCGCGGCACCCGTCCGCCGGGTTTCTTTCGGGGCGGTTTGCAATTAGCATCCTCGCCAGCACCCCGGCCGGTTTTCAACGATGATCCTTCTTACTGCCTTTCTCGCCGGAGCCTTCGCGGCAATTCACCTTTTCATCGACAAGTTGCGATTCCTCGACGCGGTGCCGCGCAGCCGCTGGCTGTCCGCCGCGGGCGGGGTGGCCGTCGCCTATGTGTTCCTGCACATCCTGCCCGAACTGAGCAGCCATCAGCAGACCTTCGCGGACGGCCTGGGCCTCGACGAACGCACGGCCGAGATGTGGGTCTATCTCGTGGCACTGGCAGGGCTCGGAATCTTCTACGGTCTCGAACGCGCGGCCAAGCTGTCGCGCAGCCGCTCGCGCAGCGAAGGCGGCGGGGACGCCGTTGAGGCGAAGGTCTTCTGGCTGCACATCGTCTCGTTCAGCTTCTACAACGTGCTCATCGGCTACCTCTTGCTGCACCGCGAAGAGACGGGATTGTGGTCGCTCTTCATCTACTTCGTGGCCATGGGTCTGCATTTCGTGACCAACGATTTCGGCATGCGGGACGATCACCGGGACCTTTACGACCGCCGCGGACGCTGGTTCATCGCCGCCGCCGTCCTGATCGGCTGGACGCTCGGCGTGACGATCAGCGTCTCCGAGATCGTCATCGGATTTCTCTTCGCCTTCCTCGCCGGCGGCGTCGTGCTGAACGTCCTGAAGGAAGAACTGCCGGAAGAACGGAAAAGCCGCTTCCTGCCCTTCGCCATCGGGCTGGTCGGCTACGCCACGTTGCTTCTTTTCGCGTAAGCGCGGCCCAGGCCATCGGCCCGCGCCGGGGCCCCTATCTTCCTGTAGCAGCGCTCAGTCACACTGGCAGGATGGAAACAACGCGCCCTGCCCCCTGCGACGCCCGATCGAACCGCTTGACAATTGCATATCATTTCGATATTTCCGGATATATGGATAATACAACCGCTCTCGAAGCTTTCGCAGCCCTCAGTCAATCGACCCGGCTCGACGTGTTCCGCCTGCTGATCAGGGCCGGCGACGACGGCATGTCGGCCGGCGAGATCAGCGACACGCTGGGCGTGCGGCAGAACACGATGTCGGCGAACCTCGCGATCCTGTTGCGCGCGGGGCTGATCCGGAACGTCCGGGAAGGCCGCAGCATCCGCTACTTCGCCGACATGGACGGCGTGCGGGGGCTGCTGGGTTTCCTGATGGAAGACTGCTGCGCCGGGCGCCCGGAGCTGTGCCAACCCGTCCTCGACGAACTTGCCTGCCCTCCACGATAGGACAACGACCATGACCGATACATCGCTTCCCGCCGCCGCGGGCCTTGGCACTTTCGAGCGCTGGCTCTCCGTCTGGGTGGCGCTCGCCATCGGCGCGGGGCTTTTGCTCGGCAATCTCTTTCCCGGTCTCTTCGGCGCGCTCGCAGGACTCGAGGTCGCCTCGGTCAACCTGCCGGTGGCGGTGCTGATCTGGGCGATGGTGTTCCCGATGATGGTCGGCGTGGACTTCGGCGCCTTGGCACGCGTCGGCGACAAGCCCAAGGGGCTGGTGGTCACCATCGTGGTCAACTGGCTGGTGAAACCCTTCACGATGGCCGCCCTCGGCGTGTTGTTCTTCAACCATGTCTTCGCGGGTCTCATCCCCCCCGACGACGCGCAGGCCTACCTGGCGGGCGTGATCCTGCTGGGGGCTGCGCCCTGCACGGCGATGGTCTTCGTCTGGTCGAACCTCACGCGGGGGGACGCGACCTATACGCTGGTCCAGGTCAGCGTGAACGACGTGATCATGGTCTTCGCCTTCGCGCCCATCGTCGCCTTCCTGCTGGGGGTCACGGACATCGTGGTCCCTTGGGACACGCTTTTGCTGTCGGTCGGCCTTTACGTGATGCTTCCGCTGCTGGCGGGGTATTTCACCCGACGTGCCCTCGTGCGCAAGGGCGGCGAAGCGGCGGTCGATGATTTCAAGTCCCGCGTGCAACCCTTCTCGATCATGGGCCTTCTGGTGACGGTCGTGCTGCTCTTCGGCTTCCAGGGCGAGGTCATCCTCGATCGTCCCGGCGTCATCGCGCTGATCGCCGTGCCCTTGCTGATCCAGTCCTACGGCATCTTCTTCGTGGCCTACGGCGCCGCACGGGCCTGGGGCATTCCGTTCAACGTCGCGGCCCCCTGCGCGCTCATCGGTACGTCGAACTTCTTCGAACTGGCCGTCGCCGTCGCAATCAGCCTGTTCGGACTGGGGTCCGGGGCCGCATTGGCCACCGTCGTCGGCGTCCTGGTCGAGGTGCCGGTGATGCTTTCGCTCGTCGCCTTCGCCAACCGCACACAACATTGGTTCCCGAAAACGGAAAGCGCATCATGACCATCGTCATCCATCACAACCCCGATTGCGGCACGTCCCGCAATGTCCTTGCCCTCATCGAAGCGTCCGGAGAGACCCCGGTGGTCATCGACTACCTCGCGGCCGGCTGGACACGCCCGCAACTTCTGGCGCTCTTTGCCGCGGCGGATCTCACGCCGCACACCGCTCTGCGCACCTCGAAATCGCCGGCGAAGGAGCTGGGCCTGCTTGACGACAGCGTGACGGACGAGGCCATCCTCGACGCGATGCTGGAACACCCGGTCCTGGTGAACCGCCCCATCGTCTGCGCCCCCAAGGGCGTGCGGCTCTGCCGGCCGAGCGAGGCGGTGCTGGACCTGCTCGACACCATTCCGCCGGGGCCGATGAACAAGGAAGACGGAACGCCGCTGATCGACGCGGAGGGAAACCGCGTCGCCTGACCCGGCCGCCGCTTTGCACGAATACCGGACGAAACGCCCGCGGACAGCGCCCAAAACACGGCACTGGATTGACGGCAATGCCCCCGCGCCGATCGGATCGGCGCGGGGGCGTCGTTGGTTCAAGGCTCAGGCCGCGGTATCGACCTGCCGCGGCACCAGCGCCTGAACGACGGTTTCCATGTCGATGTAGCCCAACGTCTCGCCCTTCTTCGTCACGCTGAAGACCCGGGACAGGTTGCCTTCCGCCTGCCCGATGACGCTTTCGAGGTTGTCGTTCGGCCCGACCTCTCCGTCGAGCGGTCCCTCCGGCACCCGGTCCGTCATGACCGACCGGACCCGCAACACGCGCGCACGATTGATGTCGGCGACGAAGTCCTCGATGTAGGGATCCGCCGGGTTCAGCAGGATGTCCTGCGGCTGGCCCTGCTGCACGACCGCACCGTCCTTGAGGATCACCAGATGATCGGCGAGCTTCAGGGCTTCATCGAGATCGTGGGTGATGAAGATGATCGTCTTGTGCAACTCGTCCTGCAACTCCAGCAGAAGGTTCTGCATGTCCGTCCGGATCAGCGGATCGAGTGCCGAGAATGCCTCGTCCATCAGCATGATGTCCGAGTTCGAGGCCAAGGCGCGCGCGATGCCGACGCGCTGCTGCATGCCACCCGAAAGCTGGTGCGGGTATTGCTCGCCCTGACCTTCCAGCCCCACGCGATCGAGCCACTTGTTGGCCTCGCCCTCGTAGTCGCGGCGCGCCTGTCCCCGCGTGGCCAGCGCCATGCCGGCGTTTTCCAGGACCGTGCGGTGCGGCAGCAGCGCGAAGTTCTGGAAGACCATCGACATGGACTCGCGCCGCAGGGTGCGCAGCTGCGCCTCGTTCCACGACAGGATATCTTCGCCGTTGACCAGAAGCTCACCCGCGGTGGGTTCTATCAGCCGGTTGAGGTGACGGATCAGGGTCGACTTGCCTGAGCCCGAAAGGCCCATGATGACCGTGATCTCGCCTTCTCGCATGTCAACGTTGATGTCCTGCAGGCCCAGCACGTGGTTCGTCTTTTCCAGAAGCTCGGGCTTGCTCATTCCCTTGCGGACCTCGGCAAGGGCCCCCTGGGGGTCCTCACCGAAGATCTTGTAGAGGTTGCGGATCGAGATCTTCACGTTCTTCTTGGTCATGTCCATCTCCTCAACGGCTGGTCTGGCTGGCGTCGATCCGGGCCAACGCGGCCTTGGTCACACGGTCCAGCGCGATGGCCAGCACCACGATGCCAAGCCCCGCGATCAGGCCGACGCCCAGTTCGAGGTTGCGGATGCCGCGCAGCACCAGGATCCCCAGGCCGGGGGCCGAGACCATAGAGGCGATGACCACCATCGCGAGGCTCATCATGATCGTCTGGTTCACGCCCGCCATGATGTTGGGAAGCGCCAGCGGGATCTGCACGCCGAAAAGCTTCTGGCGCTTGGTCATGCCGAAGGCGTCGGCGGCCTCGATCACGTCGGGATCGACAAGACGGATCCCGAGGTTGGTCAGGCGCACCACCGGCACGATGGCATAGAGAATGACGGCGATGCCGTAGAGCTTGGGCTCGGTCACCGAGAACAGGAAGATCAGGGGGATCAGGTAGACGAAGGGCGGGAGTGTCTGCAGCATGTCCAGCACGGGGGTCAGTATCCCCTGCAGGCGCGCACTGCGCGACATGGCAATCCCTATGGGCACCCCGATCAGCACGCATATGAAGGCGCAGACGAAAATGATCGCGAGGGTCTGCATCGCCACCTCGTAATGGTCGACGAACGCCAGGCTGGCCAGCACCAGCGCCACGAAACCCACGACCTTCCACGACCGCGCCACGGCCCAGGTGATCAGCAAGAGGAGAGGTCCCATCACCCACCAGGGCGTCTCGGTCATCAGCCAGAGCATGTTCTCCAGCGCCCAGCTCAGCGGCTGGGTCAAGGGGTCGACGACCACGCGCAGCGCGTCACGAATACCGAGGAAACCTGCCTCCAGACCGCGCGTCAGGTCGCGCGATTGCGGTATGGCCGCGCAGGCATCGTGCAACGCGTCGAGCGAGGGAAAGGGGAGATCGCGCCACGAGGTGGCCGCGTCGCTTCCGCTGGTCCGGGCCAGCAGGTCGGCCATCGACAAGGGCCCGCCGGCCTCTTGCGCGCCGCACCAATCCCTCAAGCCCAGGGTGTCGAACAGACCATCATAGGTTGCCATATGCATCTTGGACCCGGCTGGGCCCTTCCTTGTTTCGAAACGTAAAAACGGGGCCGGCTGTCCGGCCCCGTTGAATGTCAACGCCGCGACGGGCGCTCCGCCGGATCACTCGACGAGGGCGGAGAGCCTCTCGCGCGCATCGTCGTTGACCCAGTTGGTCCAGGTGTCCGAGGCAGTCGACAGGAAGTAGACGGCGACTTCCTCGTTCGAGGCGTTGTTCTCGTCCTTCCATGCCAGCAGGCCGGACATGTCGTCGGTCGCGAAGGTCATGTTGGTGAAGAACGCGGTCACCTCGGGCTGCTCTTCGGTGAACTCGGTGGTCACGGCCGTCAGGATCGGGGCCGCGGGGAAGTCCGAGACCTGCGGATCGGTGGCGTCGGGGTTCTGAAGGGGCGCGAAGGCCGCCTCGTCGTAGCCGCCCATGTCCACCTTGGTCATGTCGTACTTGCCAAGCGGCACGGTCGGACCCCAGTAGTAGCCGAACCAGGGCTCGCCGCCGGTGACGGCCGCCCCCATGGAGGTCGCGAGCGTCTCGCCGGAACCGTGGTTGAAGACTTCGATGCCGTTGCCTTCAAGATCCAGCGCGCGTGCCAGGTTGTCGGACACGACCCGACAGCCCCAGCCGTCGGGGCAGTTGTTGAAGCGACCGCCGACCAGTTCGGGGTTTTCGAGGATACCCTCGATGGTCGTGAGCTCGGGGTGCTCTTCGGCAAGCGCGGTGGGAATCCACCAGCCTTCGACTCCGCCCGGCTCGAGAACGGACGTCAGGCGCGTGATGGTGCCGCCTTCTTCGAGCTTGGTGTAGGCCTCTCCGGCCGAGTTCAGCCACAGGTTGGTGACCACGTCCGGTTCGCCGTTCTCGGCGACCGAGGTGATCGCGGGGATGGTGTCGGATTGCACGAGGCTGACATCGCAACCGTAGCCTTGCTCCAGCAGGAACTTGGCGATGTTGGTGGTCACTTCGGCGGCGGCCCAGCCCATCTGAGCGATGGAAACTTCCCCGCACTGGCCAGCGTCGTCCTGCGCCTGCGCGGCGAGAGGAAGGGTGAGCGTGGCGACGAGCGCGGTCGATGCAAGCTTCATAGAGCGCATGAAGTTCTCCTTTTTGGTATTTGATTCGATTTGAAAAAATGAAAACGCCCGGTTCGGGGAACGCGGCGGGTCGAGGACCAGCGACGCGTCGGGGTTGTCAATTTCATTCATCATCGCGGGGTGGGTAACAGGGGCGTCGCCGGACCGCAAACGGGTCACCGCGGGCTTGGCGTGGAAGGCTACGAAAGCCTTGCCTGCCACGGGTTCCGGGCGGGTTTTCGGCAGCAAGGACGCTGTCCTTTCGACGTCAAATGACATGAGGATGGTCCGACCGACTGCCATTTAGAACCATTACCGGAGGGTTTTCGCTGAACCGATTCTTCCCGCCGCGACCGACAGGCAAGCCCGAGACGTCGGGGCCGAGACAGGACGGCAGCGCCACGGCCGGTTCGGGATTCAGTCGTGGACCACAGTCGCGCCGCGCGTCAGCCTGGACACGGCCTCCCCCGGACCTTGCACGCCCGGTGCGTCCGCCCGATGACACGCGCCCGCGATCACGCGAATGCGCCCGCTCCCCTTGGCGCGCCACGCGATGCGCTAAGTCTTCGATCATCCAAGGGAGGACGGAACATGGCATCCGATCTGCACGGTCTTGCCGAACATCACGGGCTGACACTTTCCTACGAAGACCCGTTCGGTCAGACCGAACCCCGCCCGGTGCCGGACGACACGCTGCGCCTCGTCCTTCGCGGGCTTGGCGTCGATCCGGACGCCGCGCCTGAAGGGAAAGGTGCCGTCCAGCGGATGACGGTCCCGCACGGGACCCGGTGCTGGTTGCCGCCCGATCTGCACGAGGCACCGGGCTGGGGCGTGTTCTGCCAGCTTTACGAGTTGCGTTCGGATCGGAACTGGGGGATCGGCGACTTCGCGGATCTTGCGGAACTGGCAGGCATCTGCGGGACGGCGGGGGCCGACTTCCTGGGCATCAATCCCGTCCACGCGCTTTTCGGGGCCGACCCGGACCGCCGCAGCCCGTTCTCCCCGTCGAACCGGCGCTTTCTCAACCCGCTCTACATCGCCCCGGACCTGATCGAGGGGGTGGAGACGCCCGAAGGCGTCGCGAACCTGCGCGCGGCCGAGATGGTGGATTACCGGGCCATAGCCGAGGTGAAGATCGGTGCCTTGCAACGTGCATACGACCGCGCCCCCCGGACGTCGGCGCAAGAGACCTTCGCCCGTGAAGGCGGTAACGCGCTGCGCCTTCATGCCCTGTCCGAGGCGATCTCGCAGCGCATGGTCGCCGCGGGACATGGCGCAGGGTGGCGCGACTGGCCCGAAGCGTTGCGCGATCCCGACAGCGCCGAGGTCGGCAGGCTGGCCGAAGACCTTGCAGAGGAAATCGACTTTCAGATCTGGCTTCAGATGATTGCCCGCCAGCAGTTGTCGAAGGCGGCGCAGGCCGCAACGGGCGCGGGCATGCGGATCGGCCTCTACCTCGACCTTGCCGTGGGCGAGGCGCCGGACGGCTCTTCGACGTGGTCGGGCGCCGCTGCGGCTTTGCCTGGGGTCACCGTCGGTGCGCCACCCGACATGTTCGCCGCCAAGGGGCAGAACTGGGCGTTGGCCGCGCCCTCCCCGACCGAACTCGCCCGCACCGATTTCGCCCCGTTCAAAGAGATGATCGGCGCACAACTGCGCGACGCGGGCGCCTTGCGGATCGACCACGCGATGGCGCTCTGGCAACTCTTCCTCATCCCCGAGGGCGAAAGCCCGGCGGAGGGGACGCACCTGCGCTACCCCTTCCCCGACATGGTCGCAGCCCTGGCCGAGTTGTCGCAACAGCACGAGGCGGTGGTGATCGGCGAGGATCTGGGCTTCGTGCCCAAAGGGTTCCGCAAGGCCATGGCCTCGGCGAACGTGCTGTCCTACCGCATCCTCGTGTTCGAGCAGGAAGAGGGTGGATTCAAGCCCCGCAGCGCCTACCCCGAACTGGCGCTGGCGTGCCTGTCGACCCATGACCTGCCCGTCTTGAGCGAATGGTGGAAGGGCTCCGACGTGGAGGTGCGCCGCGCGCATGGGCTCGTCGACGCCGAACAATCCGACGATGCCGCAGCCCACCGGCGAGAGGAGCGAAAGGCGCTTCTCAAACGGCTTCGGCAGTCGGGCACCTTGCGGGGGCCCGCCGCGGCGGATGCCCCCCAAATGCCGGACGCGGTGCTCGAGGCGGCGCATCGGTTCCTGGCCCGCACGCCCAGTTTGCTGACCGCCGTCCGCCTGGCCGATCTCGTCGGGCCAGCGATCCAGACCAATGTGCCGGGGACAACGGACGAACACCCGAACTGGCAGCCCCGCAGCCCGACCGACCTGTCGCGCATCGCCGACCATCCCGGGTTCGTCACGATCACCGGATTGATGCGCGCGGAACGCCCACGCTCCGAAATCCGTGACACGCCCGACTGATCCTTGCGTGACGCCCTCCTGCCCCTACTTTGGTCGGGGGCGGAGCAGGGTATGCTATCGATGTCCAACGCAAGGCCGCATCGATGTCAGAGCAAAACGGATCTTGTCGGCATCTCAGCCATCGGCCGGCTTGCCAGGGAGAAGGTCGCGGACCGCGAGGTTCTGCATGAGCGCACGCGTCCCGAAGGTCCATTCGGCGGCCTCGGTCGAAAGCTGGACGACGTTCGTCAGCGTGCCAAGTCCGGGGGCCGAGATGGTGACCCTGTCCCCCAGTTTGTGGGTGAAACCCTCGCCGGGGTGGTCGCGGTCCTCCGTCGGAGCGAAGAGCGTCCCGAGGAACAGCACGATCCCGTCGGGATACTGGTGATGCCGCCCGAGTGTCTGTGCGACGAGATCCTGCGGATCGCGGCTGATCTCGGACATGGAGGAATGCCCGGTCAGGCGGTAGCCGTCCTCACCCTCGACGGTCAGGGTCAGTTCCGCCAGGCGGACATCGTCGAGCGTCCAGTCCCCGTCGAACAGCCGGATCATCGGCCCGATCGCGCAGGACGCGTTGTTGTCCTTGGCCTTGCCCAGCAACAGCGCCGAACGCCCTTCCACGTCGCGCAGGTTCACGTCGTTGCCCAAGGTGGCGCCCAGGATGCGGCCCGACGAAGACACGGCGAGGACGATCTCCGGCTCCGGGTTGTTCCAGCGCGAGACCGGGTGCAGGCCGATGGCGGCACCGGGTCCCACCGATGCCATCGGCGGGCACTTGGTGAAGACCTCTGCATCGGGTCCGATCCCGACCTCGAGATATTGCGACCAGAGCCCCTCCTCGATCAGGGCACGCTTGACGTCGGCCGCCTCGGGAGAGCCCGCGCGCAGGTTGCGCAGGCTGTCGCCGATGGCCTGGCCGACCCGCGCACGGATCGCTTCTGCCCGGGCGGGGTCGCCGGCGGCCTTCTCCTCGATCACCCGCTCCACCATGGAGCGCGCGAAGGTCACGCCGCAGGCCTTCACCGCCTGCAGATCGCAGGGGGCCAGAAGATGCATCCGTTCGGCATCGGGCGGAGTGGACGAAATCCGGTCGAACGGGCCTAGGACGGTGCCGGTCGTGGATCGGACGTGGGTTGCGCAATCGTCCAGATCGAGCACATCGCTCACCGTCGGCGCCTTGGCCGTGGTGATGTCCACGAGCTGGCCATCGCGCAGCGTCACGACGGCGGGCCCCTGGACGGAAGGCAGCCAGCAGCGGCCAAGCCAGAGGCCCTCGGGGGTGTCGATGATGGTCATGGTCCGGGTTCCTTCAGCGGCGGTTGAACAGGGGCGCGCGCTTCTCTGCGAAGGCGGCGCGACCCTCGGCCGCATCCTCTGTCGCAAAGCAGATCGCCTGCAAGTCGCGCTCGTAGGCCACGGCCTTTTCGAGCGGCATGTTGTAGGCCGCCTGCAGGTTCACCCGGGCGGTCTCGGCCGCTATGGGCGCCCGACCGGCAATGGTCGCAGCGATCTCCGTCGCGCGCGGCCGGAGCGTGTCGAGCGGAACGACCTCCGACACGAGGCCCCAGGAAAGAGCTTTTTCCGCGGGCACCGGATCGCCGGTCATCACCATCATCGCGGCGTTCGACGGCCCGATGGAATGCGCCAGCAAGGCGGTCATCCCGCCGCCGCCAATCCAGCCCAGCTTGATCTCCGGCGCGGCGAGCCTTGCGGTCTGCGCGGCGATCCGAATGTCGCAGGACAGCGCCATCTCCAGCCCGCCACCCATGGCGTAGCCATTGATTGCCGCGATCGAAGGCTTCAGCAGTGCCCGCAGCGCATCGCAGTATTCGGGACGGTTGCGGAAATCCCATGCCGTGGCGTAACGATCGAGATCAGAGATATCGGAGCCCGCACAGAACGCCTTGCCGGTGCCGGTCAGGACCACCGCGCGCACCTCGTCGGAGGCATTGATGCGGCGCACGGCGTCCCACATCAGCTGCGCCATCTCCGGCGTCATCGCGTTCAGCTTTTCGGGCCGGTTGTACGTGATCGTGGCGATCCGGTTCTCGATCTCGAGGGTGAGCGGCGTGCTCATGCAAAGGTCCTTTCGTGTCGGCTGGCCGCGTACATCTCGCGCAGGCGGCGGACGGTCGCGGGTAACGGGTCGCGCGCCTCGAAGCTCTCTCGCAGAAAGGCGGAGGCGCGGGTCTGGAAGGCGATGTAGCCGTCGTGGCGGGGTCGGATGGCGGCGGCTTCGAGCGTTGCGGCCGTATTGGCGTAGAAATTGCCCCAAGAGGCGTTCACCTTCGGATCGGCCCAGGCCGCGCGCAAGCCGGGCTGGCCGTCGTGCGCGGGAATGAAACCCCGCTGCGTCCGCTCGGACATGAGCCAGAGAAGATGGTCGCGCAGGTCCGCGTCCACCCGCGCCCGGTGCGATACCGCGATGCCGGTCCCGCCGAGGATCGAGCCGGGCCGATGGCCTGCGATGGGCGCATCGGCAAACAGCACCGGGCGCGAGGCGCGGGTATAATTCACGTAGCCGTAGACGAGCGGGACGAGATGTATCTCGTCCTCCGTTCCCATCAGGTCCAGCAGGCCAATGGGATTGAGGTGCCGTGTCCGTGGCGGCGTCCTGGCCGCGAGCGGGGTCAGGATCTCGAGGGCCTGCCCGGCGATGTCGTCCGCGGGCCAGCCCGCGTCGCGCAAGTCGAGGGCCGGGTCGAGCGCCGCGCAGACCGACAGGAACGAGAGCACCGCATGGGGTCCCGCAAGTGAAAGCGCGACATGGCCATTCCGCGACATCGCCTCGACCTCGTCCCAGGTCGAGGGGCGCTCTTGGGTCAGGTCCGGGCGCAGTGCCATGACCTGCGTTGCGGCGTCGAGCGGCAGGGCCCATTGACGGCCCGCCATCGTGTAGCTCGAATAGGCGGGACCGATGGCCGCGGACGCTATGCCGGCAAGAGCTTGGGCCGTGAAGACGTCGTCGAGCGGGGTAAGGCAGTCCTGTGCCAGCGCCTCGCCCAGGTGCGGGTGGTCGAGTACGACGAGGTCGTATTCCGCACAGAGATCGGCGATCGGGGCGGATTCGAAGCCTTCCAGCGGCTGCGTTTCCCAGTGCACCGGACCGTCCGCCGCGGCGAGCGCGTTGTAGCCCCGCGGGTGATCCCAGGTCAGGCCGCGAAAGCTCATTCTTGTCCCCGCCCGATGGCGCCGGAGGCCGCAAGTGCCGCGATCTCGTCATCGGCAAACCCGGCCGCGCCCAGGATCTCGTCGGTATGCTCGCCGGTGAGCGGTGCGCCACGTCGCAACTCCGACGGGCTGCGAGAGAAGCGGATCGGGAAGCCCGGCGTCTTCACGTGGCCTTCGGTCGGGTGGTCGTACTCGATGAACGTGCCGTTATGGGCGATCTGCGGATCGGCCACGAGATCGGCGTAGCCGTAGACCGGACCGGCCCAGATGCCCTCGGCCCCCAGTCGGTCGAGGCAGTCTTGCGTCGAGAACTTCGCGACGGCGTCGCGGACCGTGGCGAAGGTGGTGTCACGGTCGTCCCAGCCTGCCCTGGTCTCGTCGAGATCGGCCAGGGCGGGGGCGTCGAGCGCCCTTGCGAGGCCGGGAAAATTCGGCATCGCGAGGGCGATGTAACCGTCGGTCGTGGCAAAGGTGCCGTAGGGCGCGCGGATGTAGACATGTGCATGCGGCTCGGCGCTGCGCGCTTGCGGCTTGTTGCCCACGGTAAAGACCGAGAGTTCCTGCATCTGCAGCGTGGTGATCGCATCGAGCATGTTGACCTCGACCTTCTGGCCCTCGCCCGTCCGCTCGCGGTGCAATAGGGCGGCCAACGCGCCCTCGAAGGCGGTATAGGCGGTGACGGCATCCACGAGGTATTGGCCCGCGGCCTGCGGCGGCTCTCCCTTGCGGCCGGTCGACATCATGGCGCCCGACATGGCCTGCAAAAGCAGATCCTGCCCGGGACGTTGCGCGTGCGGGCCATCCTCGCCGTAACCGGTCATCGAGACGTAGACGAGGCCCGGGTTGATCGCCGAAAGCGTTTCGTAATCGACGCCGAGCCGACCGGCCACTCCGGCCCGGTAGTTCTGGATGAAGACGTCGGCTTTCTCGACGAGCTTGCGGATGATCTTCTGCCCCCCGTCGGACTTCAGGTCCACCGCGAGCGACCGCTTGTTGCGGTTCAGCGAAAGGAAGGAGACATTGATCTTGTTCCCGGTGATGCCGCCCGCGGGGGCGTGTCGCTGCCATTCGCCGGTAATCGGTTCGACCTTGATGACATCCGCGCCAAGATCGCCCAGGCGCTGCGCCGCGAAGGGCCCGGCCATGGCGATGGAGCAGTCGAGAACGGTGTAGCCGTCGAGAATTCCCATGTTCTTTCTTCCCGTTGGGGTTGGGTCAGTGCATGTGCGAAGCCGTCCGGAAGGACGGAAGAGCCGGTCAGGTCATGTTCCACCCGCCGTCGACGGCGATGTTCTGGCCGGTGATGAAACCGGCCCCCTCCGACGTCAGAAAGAGGATGGTGGCCGCGATGTCATGCGGCGTGCCGCGCCGCTTCACCGCCTGGTGATCCAGCACGAAGCGGGTGTAGCCCTCCGGATCGGGGTGGATCTTCTCGGCATCCGTCGGGAAGGCCCCCGGTGCGATGGCGTTGCAGGTGATGCCCCACTTGCCGAACTCCCGCGCCCAGGCCCGCGTCAGGCCGAGGAGCGACCCCTTTGACTGGACGTAGGGCACGAGGTTCTCCCACCCCCCCGTCAGGGTAATCGAGGTCACGTTCACGATCCGGCCCCAGCCCTGGTCCCGCATCCCCGGCAGTGCCGCGCGGGTGCAGATCAGCGCCGCTTCCACGTTGACCTGGTGGACGTGGCGCAGTTCCTCCATCGAGAACTCCTCGAAGGGTTTCGACGGGTAGATCGCCGCATTGTTGATCACGACGTCGATTGGACCTTCGGCAGCGATCTCGCCGAGCCTCGCCTCAAGCCTGTCCTGATCGGTCAGGTCCATCTCCAGCAGGTGAAGACGCCCGGTCTGGTCCGGCGGCACGTCCGCCAGGAGGCTTTCGTTCTTCGAGTGATCCCGGTCGAGGGCGAAGACATCGGCCCCCGCCGCCAAGAGATCGAGCGTCGTCTGATGTCCCAATCCGCCGGATGCGCCGGTATAGAGCACCCGCCGCCCGGTGAGTGCCCCCTGCCCGGCCTGCGCCGCAAGTGCGGTCTCGCGGTTCATGACCGGCCTCCGATCGGTGTGAAGTTTCCCGAGGGGGCGGGAAAATCCTGGTCCGGCTGGTTTGCGATGGCCGTGATCCGCGCCTCGGCCCCTGCGATGGCGGCGGCATCGGGCAGGATCGTGAAACGGCTGTCGTAGCGCCGTTCCTCTGCATGGTCGAGCCGGATCAACTCGCCCCGTTCGCGTGCGCCCATGTTGCCGGTGACATGGTTCGAGGACGGCTCTATCCCCAGGGCATACTGGCCGGCCTGGAGGTTCTGCCATTCGTACATGCAGGGAAACTGGTCCTTGCGGGTCGTCACCATGAAGCCCAGCCCCAGCCGATCGTTGACCAGTGCCACGGGAACCTCGCCGGAGGCATCCGTCCCCATCTCGTGCTGCCAGACCTGCTCGTGGAAGTTCATCTGCGGCTCCGGCAGGGTGCGGTAGCCGACCCCCTGGCGCTCGTAGTCCTCCGCGTGGGCGGCCCAGACCACGTCGCGGATCGGCGCAAGATAGCGCGCACCGTCCTCCACCACCGGATGACCCAGGTTGATATGGTAGCAGAACATGTGCGGCGTCGCGTAGAAGCCCCGGTTCACGACCCGGTCCGAAAGCCGGATCTCGTCGGATCCCACCTCGACCTCGATCCGCCGGTGCAGTTCCAGATGCTCGCCGAATACCGTGCCCTGGGTCACGACACCCTCCGCCCACAGCGTGCAGCGGTCGCCGTTCCAGGCCTCGCCGTACCCGGTCAGGCGCGCCGGGATCGTCCCGACCCGGCCATGAAGCGAGTGTTTCGCAGTGCCGCGCGGTCCGTAGACGTATTCCGGCGTTTCCGGTTCGGCCATGAAGAGGATGTGATCCAGCCCGCAGGTGATCATCAACCCCGAAAAGCTTCGCATCCAGCCCAGCCCGCCTTCGCCTTCGTAGTCGTGCAGGCCGGGGTGGCGGAAGCCCGCGGGAGAGTGCCAGCCGATGGCGCGGCCGTTGTGTTCGCAATCGGCGATGTCCATCGCGCGATCGACCAGCACCGTGAACCGCAGGCCGGAGCCGGTGCGGAACTCCAGCATCCGGATGCCGCGCTCCAGCCCGTCGCCCAGGGTCATCAGCCGCACGCCCGCTGCATGTCCGAGAGATCCGCTCAGCGCCTCAGCCTGAGGCCTGCTCAAGGTCTTGCCGTAAAGCTTTACCATTGTTTCTTCGTCCGCCGCCGCTGACCGGAGGCGCCTTCCCGTATTGGTTTTCGTCGTCGGCGAGCCTGAAGGAATCGGCCCGCCGGGGTGGTTCAGCAGCCGTTGGCGCGCAACTTGCCGTCGATGAACTTTTTCGCGCGCGGCACGTCGGCCTCGTCAAGGTGTTCGATGATCATCGGAATGTTGGGATGCTTCCTGGCGAGGCGCTGGAAGTAGAGATCGTAGTTCAGCTCCCCCAGGCCCGGGGCCGGCAGTTCGATCTCGCCCACGCCGCGGAAGGTGTGGCTTTCCGCGGCGGTGTCGTCGCCGATGTTCGAGTGTTTCTCGCCCTTGTCGTCCCCGGACCGCTTCACGTCCTTGGCGTGGGCAATCTTGATCTTGTCCGACAGCGCGTCGAACACGTGGTTCAGGGTCTCGTCCATCTTGTCGATGTTGTGCCCCTCGAAGTAATTCGTCGGGTCCATCAGCAGGCCAAGGCCGGGGTGATCCACCTCGGCGAACATGCGAAGGGTTTCCTCGACCGAGCCCACCACGTTGTTCACGTAGGTCTCCAGCAGGAAGACCGCGCCATGATCAAAGGCATATTGCGCCAGATCGGCGATCACCGCCCGGCAGTCGTCCCAGCCTTCCTCGGTCTTGTTTTTGGGGTGGTGCACCCAGTCCGAGTCGGTGTCGAAGGTCCCGGTTTCCGAAATCACGTAAGGAGTGCCGAGGTACTGCGCGTGCGAGATCAACTCTTTCAGGCGCGCCAGGCGCACCTTGCGGGTGTCGGCGTCGGGATGCACGATGTTGGTATAGCCCGAGATGCAACAGGCCGGCAGGTCGTGATCGCGGAACGTGTCGCGGATCGTGCGGCACTTGTCCGGTGTCATCTGGCCGTCGCCGACGTCGATATCCTTGAAGTGAAGGTCGAGCTGGACGGTGGTGAAGCCGTGGCCCTTGATGACCTCGCAGGTCTTTTTCAGATCATACGGGAAATATCCCGAGAAAATGCCGGTGTGCATCATGATGTGTCTCCTCCCTCAGTCTCTGGTCATGTCCAGTCGGACCGTCCGGCCTTCCTGGATCGATTGGTAAGCGCCTTCGACAAGCGCCATCGTGCGGACGTTGTCGGCGACGCTCAGAACCGGCGGGGTGCCGGTGGCGACGGCGTGCTGAAGTTGCTCCATCACGCCGATGAAGGCGTGCGGGAACCACATGGTGTCCCATTCGGGGCTCACCCATTCGCCGCCCGTCTCGTCGATCGCGTTGTAGGACAGTGTCGAGGCCGCACCGGTCGGCCAGCCGATCGTGCCCTTCGCCGCACCGCGGGTGCCTTCGACGCGCCAGGTAATGTGCTGATCGTCGGCGTAGCCCTCCTCTCGCGGGCCGGACCAGACATCCTCGGTCGACAGCGCCAGAAGACCGCCGGGAAAGCGCAGGGTCGTCACGACGATCCCGTCGGTATGCGCGAAGGTGGTGCGCGGATCGGTACGGGTGACGCTGGTGACCTCCTCGGGATCGCCGAAGAGGAAGCGAAAGGCATCCAGGTGGTGCACGCTCATGTTAGAAAGCGTCAGCCGGTCGTAATCCTTCAGGAACTCCTGCCAGTGCGGAATGGCGTGCATGTCGATCTGCGCGAAGACCGGCTCTCCAAGTGCACCGCGATCGAGGATCTGCTTGAGGACGCGGATCGACTGATCGTAGCGCATGTTCTGGTTGACAGAGAGCGGCTTGCCGGCGGCCTCGGCCTCGTCGCGCAATTTGCGCGCCTCCTCGAGCGAGAGCGCCAGTGGTTTCTGCGCGAGGATCGCCTTCACGTGCGGCGCGGCCAGCGCCTTGCGGATCAGGGCCGGTTGTTGGTCCGGCGGGTAGGCGATGTCCACGATCTCGACGTCCGGGTCAGCGATCAGCGCCTCCGGCGTGTCGTGCACCGTGCCGATGTTCCAGCGTTCTGCGACCGTCCGGGCATTGGACGTGGTACGGGACGCGATGGCATGAACCGTGAACCCGGCTTCGGTGTAGGCGGCCAGGTGACAATCGGACATGATCATGCCCGCCCCGATAGCGCCGATCTTGTACTTGCGTACCCGGACCTCCGGGTCCGGCGTGTAGGCGACATCCTTCATACTTTCCTCCCTCTCCCTTCTTCCCGTTTGCCGCCCGGGCGGCACTCCCTGCGTCACGCGTGCTCGCCATCATCCGCTCCCACGGATCCTTGACCCGGGAGGCGCCCTCCGAAGACAGCCGGTCATCCGATCGCTCGCCCCGTCCGTAAGGCCGAAGTGATGCGCCAAGGCTCCTGACCGAAAGCCGTCGGCATCTCGGGGTGCCCGATTGTCCGGTCGCCACGATTGCCCGCGACAGATCCGCGGCGTCTGGCTCCGGCGAAGCCGATCCGTCCGCTGATCGCGCCACCTGCGAGATCGACAGCGTCCCGGAGGCGGACACGGGGCCACGGGAAACGCGTCGACATGTCACTCTCCCCTCTCCCGGTCGTGCGTCTTCCGGGGTTTCTCTATGAAACACAGCATCTGGCGCGGGCCATCAGTGCGCAATCATCATGACACATCAAAAGACATCATTTTCGCTGATCCAATCCAGATATGGACTTCTAATGCATACGAGAGGTCCATACCCGGCGGAAATGATTGCTTTGCCACGGCTTTATGATGTTAAATGACGTGATCGCCGAGCGGAGAAATCACGATGCGCACCACCGTTTCCCAGATTGCCCGCGAGGCCGGCGTATCGCCCGCGACGGTGGACCGGGTCCTGAACGATCGGGACGGGGTGCGACCGCGTACGCGCGATATCGTTCTGCAGGTCGCACGGGCGCTTGGTTATTTCGGTCCACCAACCGGCACCGGGACCACGATGAAGATGCGGATGGATTTCGTCCTGCCCGCGGGCAGCAACTCGTTCATGCGGTCGTTGCGCAAGTTTCTTCTGGAAGAGGCCCATGCCCGGCCCGAAATCAGTGCCACCATCCACGAGATCGAGGGCTTCAATCCCGAGCGGCTGTCGGCGAAGCTGCACGATCTGCGTGGGCGGACGGACGCGGTCGGGCTGGTGGCGCTCGACCATCCGCAGGTGCGCGAAGCGATCAACGACCTCGCCAAATCCGGGGTGCGGATCGCGACGCTCGTCTCCGACATCCCGACGGTCGACAAGGTTGGCTACGTCGGTGTCGACAACCGCGCGGCGGGACGCTTGGCGGGATTGCTGCTGGGGCGGTTCCTGCCCCCGGGTCGCCACAACGTGGCGGTTTTCATCGGCTCGCTCGCCTATCGCGGCCATGAAGAGCGCGAGATGGGCGTCCGCTCGATCCTGTCGGAGGAATTCCCCGACATGCGGATCGCCGGCACCGCAGAGGTCAGCGACGACCGCGATCTTGCCTACTCGGAGACGATGCGCTTCCTTCAGCGTGGCGACATCTCGGGTATCTACAGCATCGGGTCGGGCAACCAGGGCATCGCGCGCGCCCTGCGCGAGGCGAAAGTGGAACGGGAGGTCGTCTTCATCGGCCATGACCTGACCGACGCGACACGGTTGATGCTGCTCGACCGGACGATGGATGCCGTCGTCGACCAGAACCCCAGGGTCGAGGCGCGGGAGATCGTCCGCCTGCTCGCCTCCTCCGTGAAGGGCTCGACGGAGCCCGAGTACCTGCCTCGGCTTCAGGTCGTCTTTCGCGAGAACATTCCCACGCAATGAGGTTCGGTGACGCGTGCGAGGGTTCCTTTGCGGTGATCGTCACCTGAGAGAACCTCTCCCGACCGGGCCGGCAAGGTCAGTGACCGGATCCGCCCTCCGGTCTTTCGGCTTCAGCTTGCCGCAGCGCCATCCTGATACCGGAACTCGCGTTCGGGATCCGGCGTCAGGTAGACGCGCGCGCCATGGGCATAGGTGCGATGTCCTTCGATCCGGGCCAGCACCGGGCCGAGGTCGGGGACCTCCACGTGCAGGATCGTGTCCGCGCCTAGCCGCTCGACATGACGCACGGTGCCCTGCCAGGTTCCGTCATCGTCGGAGACCTTCAGATGTTCGGGCCGGATGCCGTAGACCGATGCGCCCATCCGCCGGGCCACCTCGCCTTCGAAGAGGTTCATCTTGGGCGAGCCGATGAAGCCCGCCACGAAGGGGGTCGCGGGGCGTTCGTAAAGGTCCATCGGGGTGCCCACCTGCTCGATCCGGCCGGCGTTCAGCACGACGATCTTGTCGGCCATGGTCATCGCCTCGACCTGGTCGTGGGTCACGTAGATCATCGTGGCCCCCAGCCGCGCGTGCAGGTCCGTCAGTTCCAGCCGCATCTGGCTGCGCAGGGCGGCATCGAGGTTCGACAGGGGCTCGTCGAAGAGGAACACGCCCGGATCGCGCACGATGGCCCGGCCGATCGCGACCCGCTGGCGTTGCCCGCCCGACAGGGCCTTGGGCTTGCGGTCCAGGAGCGGTTCGAGCTGCAGGATCGCCGCGACCTTGTCGACCTCCGCCGCGATCTGGTCCTTGGGCATCCGTGCCAGGCTGAGGCCGAAGCCCATGTTCTCGCGCACGGTGAGGTGGGGGTAGAGCGCGTAGGACTGGAACACCATCGCGATGCCGCGCTTGGACGGCTCGGCCCGGGTCACGTCCGCCCCGCCGATCTCGATCGTGCCGGAGGTGACCTCCTCCAGCCCGGAGATCATCCGCAGCAGCGTGGACTTGCCGCAGCCCGAAGGGCCGACGAAGACGCAGAACTCGCCGTCCTCGACATCGAGGTCGACGCCCTTGATGACCTCGACCGCGCCGAAACTCTTGCGCAATGCGTTCAGGGCCACGCGTGCCATGGGTTATCCTTTCACGGCGCCGGAGGTCATGCCCGCGACGATCTGACGGTTGAAGAAGACGAACACCAGCAAGGGCGGGATCGTGATGAGCAGGATGTTCATGAACAGCAGGTTGAGCTGAGAGGTGAACTGGCTCTGGAAGTTGTAGAGCGTGAGCTGCACCGTGATGTTCTCGGCCCCCGGCAGGTAGTAGAGCGGGTGGGTGAAGTCATTGAAGATGGTGATCGACTGCACGACGATCACGGTCAGCGTCACCGGCTTCAGCAGCGGCAGGATCACCCGGAAGAAGACCTGCAGCGGCGTGGCCCCGTCGACGATGGCCGCCTCGTCCAGGTCCCGCGGGATCGACGAGATGAAGGCCCGGAACAGCAGGATGCAGAACGACAGACCATAGGCCACCTGGATCAGGATCATCCCGTGGATCGTCTTGAAGAGGTTCACCTGCTGCAGCACCCAGATCGTCGGCACCACCGCGGGCGGGATCATCAGGCCGGCGAGGGCCGTGAACTCGACGAACTTGCTGAACCGCGTGGGCCTGCGTTGCAGCACGTAGCCCACCATGGCGGCGAAGATCACCAGAAGCGTCATCGCCCCCACGGTGATGACGATGGAATTGAAGTAGGCCAGCAGCAGCGCGTAGTCGCGCACCTGCACGACCTCGACCAGGTTCGACCACAGGTGCCACTCGCTGGGCCAGGCGAAGCTGGGCTGGCTTGCCTCGGCGGGGGTCTTGGCCGCGTTGATCAGCACGAAGAGGAACGGCAGGATGAAGACAACCGTTGCCACGGCGAGCGAGGCGAGGCCGGTGAGAAGCTGGCGGCGGGTCATGCGTCAAGCTCCTTGCGGTTCAGCCACCAGGCCAGCGGCGCCACGATCAGCGCGATCAGCAGGAACAGGATGACGTTGCCCGCGGTGGACAGGCCCCAGAACCCGGCCTGGTACTGCTTGTAGATGACGCTCGCGAGCACGTCCGAGGAGAACCCCGGCCCGCCCCGCGTCATCGCCCAGACCAGATCGAAGAGCCGCAAGCCGCCGATCAGCGACAGGATCACCACGGTCGTCGTGGCGGGCCGCACCAGCGGCACGGTCACGCGCCAGAACAGCTGCCAGCGGGTCGCGCCGTCGATCCGTGCGGCCTCGTAATAGTCGGGCGCGATGGTCGACAGCCCCGCGATGTAGATCAGCGTGGCCAGACCCACGCCGCGCCAGACATCGACCAGCGCGACCGAGAAGAGCGCAAGCGACGGGTTCGTCAGCCAGCCGGGGCCGTCGATGCCGATGGCCTCCAGCCCTACGTTGATCGCGCCCTGGGTGGGATGCATCAACTCCTGGAACAGGATGCCCACGCCGATGGTGGAAACGAGCACCGGAAAGAAGACCACCGACCGCAGGAAGCCCTGCGCGAACATCCCCGAGGTCAACAGGACCGCAAGCAAGAGGCCCAGAACCGTCTTCAGAAGCGAAGTCACGAAGGCGAACATCAGCGTGTTCAACGTGCCCCGCACGAGGAACGGCTCCGAGAAGAACTGGACGTAATTGTCCCATCCCGCGAACCGTGCTTCGAACGGGTCCCAGTAAGTCAGGCTGAAGTAGAACGAGGCCACCGTGGGCACGAGGAACAGCCCCACGAAGATCACCGCCGCCGGCAGGAAGAACCAGTAGGGATAGGGGGATTTGGCGCGCATGACCGGGGCTCCGTCTAAGATCCCGGCGCGACGTCGCCGCCGCGCCGGGGTTTTCCTGGGAGGGAAAACTTACCAGTTCGGCAAGCCGAGCTGGCGTGCCTGCTTGGAGACGTCGGCATCGTAGAGCTCTGCCGCCGACTGGGCATCGCGGATGCCGGAGCCGACTTCGACGGTCAATTGCTCCAGTGCGGGTCCCTTGATCGGTGACAGATATTCAAGCGCGGGCGCCGTGCCGCCTTCCCTCTGGAAGTACGGCATCATGTCCGCAACCGAGGTCGGAACGCTGTCCGGCAAGGTGCAGCCATCGATCAGGTAGGGTCCCGTCGCGCCTACCGCCTCGGTAATGATGTCGCAGCCTTCTGTCGTCGCAACGAAGTTCAGAAAGTCCTTGGCGATATCTATGTTGTCGCCGCCACGCGCGATGTAATAGGCGGCCGGCATCCAGACGGTCAGCCCGTTTTCGTCGCTGCTGTCGCCCGGCTGCGCGAAGAAGCCGACGTCATCGAGCTTGTCGGGGTAGTTCTGTTGGATCGCGGGAATTGCGAAGGTCAGCATCGGATAATGCACGCCCTCGCCGTTGGCGACCATGCGCAAACCGTCATCGTAGTTCGCCGCGCCGAAATCCTCGTTGAAGTAGCCCGACTCGTAGGCCTCCTGCAGGCGTCCGAACCCTTCCATGGCCGCCGGCGTCGAGGCGTACTTTGCCTCGTTCGCGGTGTAGGCATCGGCGAAGCCGGGCTCTTCGGCCTGGACGTTGTAGTAATCCGCGAGCACGAGAAGCTGGCTCGTCCAGGTATCCTGATAGGTCTGGATGATTGGCGCCTTGTCGGTTTGTTCGGCGATCGCGGCATTGTTCGCCATGAAGTCGTCCCAGTTTGTGGGCACCTCCAAGCCAAGCTCTTCGTAGGTCGGCACGTGATACAGCATCCCGCCGCCCATCGCGGTCTGCGCGGGCACGCCGTAGACGTTTTGCTGATCGTCCGACACGGTCTGCGTGAAACTGTCGAGGATCTGATCGAAGTTCGCGATATCATTGATCGGCACCAGGGTGCGATCGGGCCGCAGCGCCTGCAGAAGCGAGCCAGAATTATAGAGGAAGACATCCGTCATCTCGCCCGTCGCAAGGCGCGTCTTGACGATGTTGTCGCCTTCGGACCCGCCGGGCCGTACCTCGATTGAGAAGCTCACATCGGGGTTCTGTTCGGTATAGGCTGCGGTCAGGGCCTCGGCGATCGCGACCGTGTCGGCGCTGTTGTCGACCAGAAGCGTCAGCTCCTGAGCCGCCGCACCGCTTGCACCCAATGCAAGCAACATGGCGGTGGTGGATATCAAACGTGTCGTCATTGGTCTCTCTCCCTTGTTTCCCGGCGCGGGGCCGGTCCTTTTCGCGCGATCAATCGGTCAGATCGAACGCGAACTCGTGGGTGCCCGCCCCGACGACACCGTCTCCCAGCGGTCCGTCGAGGAGGCCTTCGCAGCCCTCCGGCAAAGTCACGGTATAGGTGACGGTACGGCCGTCGAGCGTCCAACCCGCCTCGATCCGGCCCAGGCGGCAGTCGTGCCACATGGCGACGTGACCGAGCCCGGGCATCACGGTGGGGGCAAGCCGCACGCGGGCAAAGCCTGGCGCATCGGCCACGGGATGCACGCCCGCCACGTCCTCGAAGAGGAACTGGCAGACGGCCCCGTAGGCATAGTGGTTGTAGCTGTTCATCTCGGGCGAGAAGATCTCGCCGTCCGGGCCCAGGGCGTCCCAGCGCTCCCAGATCGTCGTGGCGCCCTGTTCCACCTGATAGAGCCAGCCGGGCACCTTGCGGTTGAGGAACACCTTTTCCGCCAGATCCGTCATGCCCAGTTTGGCAAGGGCGGGCAGAAGCGCCGGCGTGCCGATGAAGCCGGTCCCGATGAGGTAGTCGGCGTCCTCGATCACCCGGCGGAAGTAGCCCTTCGCCGCGTCGAGATGCGCGCCCGGGATCAGGTCATAGAGGAACGCCAGCGCGTAGGAGGTCTGGTCGTTGTGCGCCAGCCGACCGCTGGCCGAGATGTATTCCGCGGCAAAGGCCTCGCGGATCTGGTCTCCGCGGGCGTCGAGCCGCATAGCCTCGTCGTCCTCGCCGATGATGCGCGCTATGCGGGCGGCCAGATCGGTCGAGATCGCGTGGTAGATCGTGGCCGCGCAATCGTCGGCGATGGTAGGCCGCGGCTTGCGGCTGTCGCCCGTGGGCTGAAGCCAGTCGCCGAAGGTGAACCCCTTCTCGCCCCAGGTCGAATGGGGCCGGATGATCGGACCGTCAGAGATCGACCACAGGTAATCGAGCCATTTCACCATTGCCGGGAAGCATTCGCGCAGCACCGCCTCGTCGCCGTAATGCAGGTAAAGCTGCCAGGGCATGACCGTGATCACGTCACCCCAGCCGGTCGATCCGGCCCAGTCGCCGGGGGCCTTGGAATGATCGCGGTGCGTCGGGTCCGGCGTGAAGTGCGGCACGGCGCCGTCCTCGCGCTGGTCGTGCATCACGTCGCGCAGGTACTTGCGCAGGAAGGTCTCGCTGTCGGCAAGCCAGCAGGCGGTACCCGCGAAGACCTGCGCATCCCCGGTCCAGCCCAGGCGCTCGTCGCGCTGCGGGCAGTCGGTCGGCACCTCGATGAAGTTGCCGCGCTGCGACCAGATCGTGTTGAGCACCAGCCGGTTCACCTCCGGTATGGCGCACTCGAAGCCGCCCGCGAGGTCCGGCACCGAGCTTACGGGCACCGAGACGATGTCGGTGAGGGTGGCCTCGCCCTCGATGCGGACCCGCGCGTAGCGATAGCCCTGGAAGGTGAATACGGGGGACCAGGTCTCCGCCCCCTCGCCCGCCAGCGTGTAGGTCAGCGTGGCACGGGCCAGGCGGTAGTTGCGGTTGTCCCAGGATCCGTCCTGCGCCAGCACCTCTCCGAAGTCGATGGTGACCTTGGCCCCCGCCGCGCCCGTGACCTCGATGCGTGGGTAGCCCGCGACGTTCTGGCCGAAGTCGTAGACACGCGCGCCGTCCAGATCCCAGTCCTCGACCGGGGCGATGGGCGCCAGCTCCTTCACGCCGGTCGTCTCGTGCGCCACGAAGAGAGCCGGATCGGTCGCCAGTTCCGACACGCCGCCGCTGGCCTTTGCCGCGATGCGGGCGTCGTGGTCCTCGCCCCAGTAAATCCCCGACTTGGTGATCGGCAGCAGACCGCTCTCCCAACTCGCGTCCGTGGCGAGCAGAACGGAGTCGCCCTCGACGATCTCCGCCAGCGCCGCGATCCGGTCGCCCCAGGTATTCTCGATCTGGATGAAGCGCCACATCAGCGGCGAGCGATACCAGCCGTCGCCCAGCCAGATCTCGATCCGGTTCTCGCCTTCGGTCACGAGGTCCGAGATGTCGTAGCTCTGGAACGCGATCCGGTTGTCGTAGCAGGTCCAGCCGGGGGTCAGGCAGTCTTCGCCGACCCGCTGGCCGTTCACGAAAGCCAGGTAGAGCCCCTGCGCCGTCACGTGCAGCACTGGGCGGGCGTCCGCCTTGCAGGTAAAGGTCCGGGCGACGAAGCAGGCCTGCGATCCGACACCGCCATCGACCTCGGGCGCGATGAGCCGCCCCGTCCAGTCGCGCCCCGCCAACCCGTCCGCGCGTACGACCTTGGTGCCCGTGTCCAGCGCCATGAAACTTCCTCCGCTCCGGTCGGCCCCTCCTCCCGAGGGGCTTCGTAGACCGTTATACGTAAACTGTTCTACAAGCGCGATTGCGGATCAAGGGGAAATTTTCGTAAGATGCCCAAAATCTTTGCTTGGAAGGCCAGCAGCATGGCTGACGGATCGCAGAAACCGCGTGGCAAGGTCACGATCCGGCATGTGGCCGAGGATGCCGGCGTGTCCACCGCCGCGGTGTCGAAGGTGATGCGCAACGCCTACGGCGTCAGCGACGGACTGCGGGCCAAGGTGCTGAAATCCATCGATACTCTGGGGTATCGCCCCAGCACCGCGGCCCGCGGCATGCGCGGGCGCACCTATACCATCGGCGTCCTGCTGCTGGAGATGTCGAACCCCTTCCTGGCGCAGGTGGTCGATGGCTTGCAGGCCGCGCTGAAAGACTCCGGGTACAAGCTGCTGATCGGCGTGGGGCGGTCGCAGGCCACCATCGAGCGCGATCTCGTCGATTCGATGATCGACATGCAGATCGACGGCGTGGTGCTCGTCGCTCCGCGCCTCAGCGGCGAAAAGCTGGCCCCCTATGCCCGGCAGATTCCGCTGGCCGTCGTGGGTCACCACGAGCCTTCTTCGACCGCCTTCGACACCGTGAACTCCGACGATGCGGCCGGTGCGCGGCTGGCGGTCGAGGCGCTGGTCGCGAAAGGTCACCGCGACATCTGCATGGTCAGCCACCCGTCCCTCAATCCCAAGACCGACGTGGGGGCCACCCGCGAGGCAGGCTATCGTCGCGCGATGGAGGATCTCGGATTGGGCGACATGATCCGGGTCTGGTACAACGAAGGCTCGACCGGACGGGGGGACGGGCCGCTCGAAGGGGTCCTCGATCTCTCTCCCCGCCCCACCGCCGCCTTCGTCTGGAGCGATCTGGACGGCGTCGATCTGCTGGGGGCTGCCCGCAAGCGCGGGTTGCGCGTGCCCGAGGATCTGGCGCTCGTCTCCTACGACAATAACGCCATGGCGCGCCTGCCGATGGTGGATCTGTCCAGCGTGGACCAGCACGGAGAGGAGATCGGCTGCCGCGCCGCCGCCGCCCTGCTCTCGCGGCTGGAGGGCCGGCGCGAGGCGCGCCACGACGTGGTCACACCGCACCTCGTGCTGCGATCGAGCTGCTGAGGGCAGACCTTGCCGGCAAGGCACACGTGGAAGCCATCGGCCGGACGGGCGCCGCATGGAAGCGACGGAAGGTGCACGGCGTCCCACTCGATCACGACCCGTCCGGGGACAGGATCAAGCAGGACGTATCGAAAGGCGATCTGCCGGCGCGCGGCCCGGGCAGGCATGTGTCGAAGGCAGCCTGCCCGCCGGAACCGACGGCGCCCATATGGAATGCCGTGGGGTGGAGCCCGCGCCATGAAGTCGAACGGTCGACACCGGCACGGGCTCCTGCGCTAGGTTGATCCGATCAACCGCGCTGCGAGCGATCAAAACGCGAAGTTGACCCCCAGGCCAAGGCGATGGTCGTCACTGCCGCCAAACCGCCCGTCGTACCGCACCGACAGGGTCGCCGCGGGGGACAAACGCGTCTCGAGCCCCACGCCCAGCTTGAACCGCTCGTCTTCGAGAGCCGAAGCCACCGTCGAGAAGTCCTGGCCGAACGCGGTGCCTGCGAACGTCACGCCTTCGTCGCCGAAGGTACGCTCGTAGGCCGCCTCGACAACGGCGCTGACGGTCTGTTTTCCGACGTCGAAAGTGCGACCGACGCGCATGCCGATCTCGGCAATACCCTGATCGATCTCCCCCTCGTCCAGCGAGGCGAGCGGCGTCGCCCCGCCGTCGATCTCGCCAGAGACGAAGCCGAGCGCCGCATAGGGGGCCAGCAGGATCGCATCCGCATACTCGCCGCGAAGATCATGGGCATATTCGGCGCGGCCCGAGAAGAGGTGGCCGTCGCCCGCGTCGTCACCGCCCAGATCGAAGTCCAGTCCGGTGTAGGCCAGATGTCCCGTCACCTGCGACGGACCGTTGACGGAGTTTGCGTAGACACCGATCGAGAGCGCGTCGAAGTCGCCGTCGCCCGCGATACCGTCGGTGTTGCCCCGCGAGACGCCCACGGCCAAGCCCACCTGGCCGAAGCCCAGGCCGCCAAACGCCATGTCCTGTTCGACCCCGGCTGCGAGGCCCGCGAAGCTTGCGTCGAAGTCGCTGGTCAGGTCAGTCTCGCTTTCGATCTCTCCACCGAAGAGATCGACCCAGGCGCCGGTCGCCGCACCGATCGGGTTCTTCGACGACACCACGACACCACTCGCAGCCGCGGCGGCGGGGCCGGTCTGGCCGCGCGCCGACAGCAGGTCACCGAAGGCCAGAGTCGTGGCCACCGCACCTGCGGCAACCTGTGCCCGATCCTCGCCGGCCCCGTCGCGCAGAATGGCCGGAAGCGACTCTGCATCGGTGAGGATCAACTGCGTCGCATCGACGTCGTCAGCGGCGATCGCGGCATCGATGGCCGCCCCGAAAGAGGCCGTCGAGGCGCTGTCACTGGCCGCCTCGAAGGCATCCGTGGGCAAGGAGACCGAAACCCGGCCACCGGAGGCGGATCCTTGCAGCACGCCGGAATTGTTGATGGATACGTTCGTCCCGTCCTGGAAATTGGCCCCGGCGACATCGAAGCTTTGATCGCCGGACTGCGCCTTGCCTTCCACGTCGGCGGTCGAGCCGCGCTCGAAAGTCAGCCGCCCGGTGCCGTCACCGCCCGAGTCGGCATCCACTCCGGCCGTTCCACCTTCGCGAACCGTGGCCTGCCCGCCGTCGTTGGTCGAGACCCGCCCCGCGCGTCCGCCGTTTTCGACGGTAACGTTCCCACCTTCCCCGGCAGAGAAACTGTTGCCGGATTGGTCATCCGATACGTTGACCGAGGTCGATCCGCCCTCGTTCGGATCGCCCGGCGTGGTGTTGCGCCGCGTCGTGGTCTGTTCGACCCCGGTGAACTGGTTGGCGTCGAAGTTCTGCCCCGATGCAAGGGTCAGCTCGTCGTTGCCCGATCCGCCGTCGACAAGGACCCCGGGCCCTTCGACGGTGGTGGACGAATTGATCGTCGTCGAATCGTCGCCCGCGCCCATGTCGATCACCGGGTCGGCCGAGGAGCCCCGGACCGTGCCGTTGACGACCAGGGTGTCGTTCCCGCCCCCAAGCGAAATGACCGGCTCGGAGGAGCCGCCGAAGACAACGCCGTTCACCGTGACTTCGGTGCGGGTCGTGCCCCGGTCGACGATCGCCTGCGCCCCGACCGCGTCGATGTCGCCGCCTTCTTCGACCAGGATCGTGGCGGTGGTGGCGTCTTCGCCGATCAGCACGGCCTGCGATTCCGAAGAGGAGGTTTCGATCAAACCGCCGGTGCGGATCGTAAGCTCACCCCGGTTGCCCAGCACGACGCCTTGGCTGTTGGAGGAACTTGCCCCGACGGTGCCGGCGATCTCGACCGTGCCTTGGGGACCGGCAACGATGCCTGCGGAATTTCCCGATGAGATGGCGATCTCGCCGCCGGCCTCCACCAGGATCGACGCGCCGGTTCCGGTGGATTCGATGGCGTTGGAATTCGAGGAGGTCGCGCTGACGAAGCCCATGTCCCGCACCGTGATTTCGGCTTCATCCCCGGCGGCGAGGATTGCCGTGGCGGCCCCGGAAGAGGATCTCACTTCACCCGAGACGTTCACCGTGCCGCCATTGCCGCGGATCAGAACCGGATTGGAATTGCCCGATGAGGTCGTCACGAGCCCTTGCTGAAGGCCGTTCTGCTCGGTCTGCAAGGCCTCGATCGTCAGCGTCGCGTTGTCGCCGCGCAGCAGGACGGCGGTCGACTTGGAATTCTGGGTGTTGACGTTGGCACGCGGCCCGACCGTCACGGTGCTGCCCGCCCCGACGGAGATCGCGTTCGAGCCGCCGCCGCCGGTGGTCACCGTTCCCAGCACGTCGACCGTGGCGCGGCGTCCGGTGTCGATCGCGTTCGATGCCTCGCCCGAGGTCGCGACCCGACCGCCGACCGTGATCTGCGCGTTGTTGCCGACCGTGATCGCCGCCGCGCTATCGCCCGAGGTCTGCACGGGACGGTTGGAGGCACTGTCGATGTCGATGATGGCACCGTTGCCCAAAAGCACCGCTTCGTCGCCCGTCACCGAGATGCCACCCGACGGCGCGTTGATATTCAGCGTCACGCCGGCGGCATCCGGACCGAGGATCGAATCCGTTTCGAGATTGCTGTCGCAGTCGATGACGTCGCCTGCATCGGGACTCGACGCGGTGCCCGTTCCGGTTGTGACGACACATTGCGCTGTCGCGAAGGACGGGGCGACACAGGCCAGTGCCAAGGCAGACACATGGGAAAGTAGCGAATTACGGGACATTTGGGGGACCTCGAGGGCAAATGGAATTGACCAAAAGCGGAAGACAACAGGGAAACGGTACAGCAAACTTGAAGTGGATGACCATTTAGCAACCTAAGGGAGTATTGCGCCCTCCAAGGTGCGAGTCCATCGGTTGCATGAAGAATAACGGACCGCGTTGCCGAGCGTGTCATTCCGGAGTGTTCGACCTTTCCGGTCGGGCCTCATCCTCGTGTGGGCGGGCTTGGGGCATCGGACATGACACTAGGTGTTCTGCGGACCGGCATTTCCTGATCCGACGGCTTCTCCACCCCTCGGACGGTCGTATCGCGCGGGGTCGATCGCCGGGGCGCGGGCACGGACGAATATCGGCGAGAGACTTCGGCAAACACCATACTGGACGCGTTATCCGGGGCTGTCGGGCGGATGGTAAGCCTTTCGGGTATCTATTCTTCGGTCTGGGTATAGGTATAGTCGCCACCCCCCTCTTTCGGCCCATCGAGCGTCAACGACAGATGCTGTCCGTTGCCTCTTTGCGTGATCGTGACGGCATAGCCTTCGCCCGTTTGCGTTAGATCGACGGTATTGTTCTCGCCGACCTGGTTGATGGTCACCTCAAGATTCCGCCCCTCCTGTTTCAGGACGGTTTCGTTGCCCTGGCCATCTTGCTTTTGGGTCACGGTCAGCCCGCCGTTATCACGCGCCGTGCTTTCGATTCTGCTTGAATTGTCCGCCCCGACTTGCCGAATACTGGCTTTCGTATTGGGTCCGGGCCCGGAGAAGGTCAATTCGGCCACCGAGGTTTCGCCATCTTGCGCAATCTGTGCGGTGCGCGATGTGCCGGCCCCCTCGATCAGGATCCGCGCCTCGTGCCCCCCTGCGCCCCCCTGATCTATGTCAGCCTCGTCCGTGCCGTCGGTGGGGCTTCCGTTGGACATCTCGATCCGTGCCGTGTTGTCGCTGGACGTCTGATCGATGGACCCCACGCTTCCACCGGTTCGCGCGAGAATGCGCGCATCGTTTCCCGAAGCATCCGATCCGGTCGATATCTGAGACTTGCCGGAAGCCTCCTCGCCGCTTTGCACGATCTCGGCAAGATTCTCCTCGCCGTTGAGCGTGAGGGAGGCTTCCAGTGCCGCGCCGGATTGAGAAATGCGCCCCTCGGTCATGCGGCCCGGTTGCGCGAGACTGGCGGTGCTCCCCGTGCTTCCGGTGTCACCGCTTTGCTCGATGACACCATTGTTGCCAGTCTGGGCCTGATCGATGTCGGCCGTGTTCAGCCCCCGCTCACCACCTTGACGAAGCTGGGCCTCGTTCTTGCCTTCGGAAGCCGACTGATCGATGGACCCGATGTTTGCGCCGCCGCTGCCGGACTGGTCGAGCGTTGCCACATTGTCGCGTCCGGCCTGATCGATATCGGCTTCGTGGCCGCCGGTGCCGGTTTGGCCCACCTTTGCAAGATTGGTGCGACCATCCTGATCCACGGCGGCCTTCTGGGCAACGCCCTCCTGCTCGACGCCGGTCTCGTTCGATGTGCCCGGTTGCGCGATGGTGACCAGATGTCCCGTACCGCCCGCATTGCGGGTCTGAAGGATGTCTGCCGTATTGGAATTCCCGCTTTGGTCGACGTCGATTTCGTCGGTTCCGGTGCCTGCCTCGATCGCCTGCTCAAGCCTGGCCGTGTTGCCATGACTGTCGTCGGTCGACTGGTCGACAGCCGCCACGCTGCCGCCGCCCGATCCGCCTTGGACCAGATCGGCCAGTTGGTTCTCGCCCGTTTGATCGACGTCCGCCTTGTTGCCGCCTCCGGAGCCGTCTTGTTGCACATTGGCCTCGAGGGCGGTCGAGTCCTCGCCTTCCTGTCCGACTTGCAGGATGTTCCCACCCGCGCCCGACTGGTTGCCATTAACGACATTCCCGGAGCCGCTCTGGTCGGCCGTGGCGGACTGCCCTTCACCGTCCGTGGTGTCGCGCCGTTGTTGAAGTTCGACGCGATGATCAGCCCCGGACTGCGCGACGGTCGCGGCATGCCTTCCGCCCACGCCGCCTTGCTCGATCGTCGCGCGGTGCCCGGATCCCGTGACATCGACGTCGGCTTCGCTCGGTTGGTCGCCATCCTGCAGAATCCGACCGGAGCGGCCCTCGCCCGATTTCGCCGAATAGGAGGCCTTGTGGCCAGCGCCCGTCTGGCTGATCCGGCCATCGTCGTCGCGGGCGTCCATCAAGGACACCTCGGCGGCAAGTCGAAGGCCGGTTTGCGAAACCTCGCTCTGCAACGCCTCGCCCGACAGCTTCTGGGTCTGTTCGTTCGTCCCCTGGTCGGACTGGGTAGGGGTTTCCTGGTCTTCGTCCCGGTTCCTCCCTCCGGAGGCCTCCGTTACCTGCAGCCCGATCGAGCGCAGGCTTGATCCATTCTGCTCGATGACGGCCGTGCCGCCATCGCCGCGCTGGACGATCAGCGCTTCGGCGTGGTTCGCCTCGGCGCCGCTTTCCCCTTGCAAGATGCGCGCGGTGGCATCGTTCGTCCCGGCGTCTTCGCCCGTGGCCTGCCGGATCGCCGCACGGTTGTCCCTGCCCGCCTGCGACAGGTGCGCTTCGGACCCACTGCCGTCCTGGTAGATGGCCGCACCGTCGGGCTCTATGTAGATTTCGCTGCCGTCGAAGAACGTGTAGTTTGCCGCGCCATCGAAATTGGACAAGGGTCCGTTTCTCGCATCGGGGTCCTGCTGGACGCTCACGGTGCTGTTGTTGCGGGTCTCCTCGTCGGCCTGCACGACCGGAAGGCCCTGGGCCCGGGCGCCCGTGGCGGCGGACAGGGCAAAGGCGACGAAAGCAAGCTTGTACATCGATTTACTCCGAACTGGACTTGCTGGGGGCGAAATTGCCGATCGGACCGTCGAGTTTCCTGTCCCAGAAATCGCGGCAGAACGTCTCGAAGCGCAGGCCGAGGGCATGGAAGTCGCGCGCGTCGGCCCATTCGTCGCGCGGCGCGTCGTCGTCATCGGCACCGTCTTCCGCGTCGCGACCTTCGGCGTCCTCGTTCTCGTCGGAATTGTCCTCGTCATCGTCCTCCTCGGCGCCGTCCTCCTCCTCGTCGTCACTCTCCTTTGTCTTCTTGTCTTTCTTGTCGTCGCCCTCGCTCTTCTCGCCGTCCTCCTTGCCTTTCTTGTCGTCCTCCTTGCCCTTTTTGCCGTCGTTCTTGCCTTTCTTGTCGTCGTTCTCATTCTCCTCCGCGTCGTCGTCCTGCTCGGCCTTGCTCTTGCCACTCCCACCCTGGCCGTCCTCGTCGTCCTGCGTATCCGCGGTGGGACCGAGCAACGTCTGAATGCGCTCGTATTGCGCGATCCGTTCGGCATGACGCTCGCGTTGCGCCCGCACCAGATCGAGCACGTCGGAAGGGGTCACGATGCCCGCGAAGTAAAGGCGCAGCATACCGGGATCGCTCATGGGATCGCGCAGCCATGTGCGCAGGGCCGCTTCCCCGGCGGGCGTGATGGTAAAGGATTTTCGCGGACGTCCGTGCGTGCGCTCGGGCTGCTCGTAAAGCAATCCGGCTGCCGCCAGTCGCGTGCTTTCGGAATAGAACGGGTCGCGATCCTGGTCCGCGTAGCTGTCGGCATCGTGTTGGCGCACGGATGCGACCATGTAGATGATCAACAGGGCGATTATCGCGACGATAAGAATGAGGACAAGCATGTGCGGGGCTCCCTAGACGGCGATCGCGACGGTCGAGATCAGCTGGCTGAGTTCGGGTTCAGAGAACGTCCGACTGAGCCAGGGCCAAACCAGCGCGACGCAGATCCAGCCGAACAGGAGGGCGAGCAGTAGCAGGCCGATGAAGCCCTGGTTGCGGATTTTCATGTGGCGATCTCCTTGAAGTATTTCTCTTTCTGGGTCTCCGCGCGTTCGGCGTTGATCTTTTGGTCGGTCGCGATCTCGTCCCAGAACTCCAGGCAGGCGCGCTCGAACTCGATCCCGACGCGCGTGGCCGCAAGCGCGTAGCGCCACTCGGGCCGGTTCACGACCAGCTCCTCGATCCGCTCGTATTCGGCCAGGCGCGACCGGTGCTGGCTGGTGCGGCCATCGACGATCTGATCGGCGTCGAACGTCTTCACCAGCCCGCCGAAATGCGCCGAGAGAAACCCCGGATCGTTGGTGGGCTCGCGCAACCAGGCGCGCAAACCGGCCTCTCCCGCCGGGGTGACGGTATAGGTGTGCTTTTCCTCCCCGCTGCGGTCTCGCTGAGAGAAGATGAGCCCGGCTTTCACCAGCTCGTCGGGTTCGGAATAGAAGGGCTGCCGGTCCTGGTCGAAGTACGAGTTCGCATCAAACCTGCGCAGGGCCGCGATCAGCACGCTGGCCAGCAGGATGACGAGCCCCACGATAAGGATGATATCGAGCATGAAGAACCTTTCCGTTCAGTTGTCGGGACTTGGCGGCGGGGTCGTGGCGGTCGCCGACGTTCCCAGGATGGCTTCGACCGCCTCCTGAAGGCTGTCGCGCATCAGGACGCGGTCGCCCATTACCAGGACCACCTTCTTGAGCTCCGGCAGGCTGGCGAGCTGTGCGCCCAGCAGGGTCGAAACCTCGGACTTGTCCGCCTGCACGAAGAGCGGCTGCACGTAGAGCACGGTATCACCGAGCGGCAGTGTGATCAGGCGACCGCGGGAGACGCGCGACCCCGACTGCATCCGCAAGGTGATCCAGGCGGAAATCTCCGTGTCCTGGTCGATGCGCGCCTGTGCCTGCGCCGGACCGAGGACCGTCTTCGTCGGGGGGAGTGCATAGGATATCAGCTCCCCCATGCGATCGCCGTCGCTCAATCCCGCTAGGTAGCCGGTCAGTAGGTTGCGGTTCTCCGGGCTGAAGGTCTGGACAATCGCGAACTGCTCTTCGTCATCGCCGGGGAACCGCGTCTGCAGCCAATAGGGCCGCATATCGGCGCGGCGCTGGTCTTCGTGACCGGTCTGGCGCTCGGCGCGGTCCGAGATGAACGAGGTGTCGGGCGGGATCCGCCAAGCGGCCTCGCGAGAGTAATAGGCTTCCGGCGTGATCATGTGGTAATCGGACCAGATCGTGGCCTGGATACGGAAAAGGTCCTGAGGATAGCGAAAATGCGCCCGCAGTGTCTCGCTTGCCTCGGACATCGGCACGTAGCTATCCGGAAAGACCTTCTTCCAGCTTTGCAGGACGCGATCGTCGGGATCGACCACGTAAAGTGTGACGGTGCCGTCGTAGGCGTCCACCACAGCCTTCACGCTGCCGCGCAGGTAGTTGGCCGTGCCGGCGAGGCCCGCGTCGTCGGCAAGGAATTCGTCGGGCAGAAGCCCGCCGTCCTGCTTGGGTTGCGTCACCTGCGTCAGGGACGTCAGGTTCACCCGCCGCGAGTAGGGCATCATGTCCGAAACCGTGTAGCAGTCCACGATCCATTTGATGCGGCCATCGAGGACCACGGGGTAAGGATCTCTGTCGACTTTCAGGTAAGGCGCGACCCGGGCGATCCGGTCCCGCACGTTGCGGTGGAAAAGCACCTTGTTGTCGGCATCGAGAAGACGGGTCAAACCCAGCCGAAGATCCCAAAGGCGCAGCGCGAACGACAGGCGGTGAAAGACGTTGCGCATGACCACGCCCCCTTCTCCGCTGTAGTTGTTGAAACGGAATCCGACCCGGTCGCGCGCGCATTCCTCCGAAGTGTTCTCGGGGCTGGCTTCGGGGCCCGTCCCCGCCGGGCTCAAGGCGTCGACGATCGGGTTCGGGTCCGAGGGATCGTCGATGTAATCCTCCGGGCAGCGCCGGTCGTTGGCCTGGGCGTTGGCGGCGTTGTCATCCGGCACGACCGGCGTCAGTTTCTCGTTGCGCGCATTCGGCGGCAGGGGACGGTCGAGTTCCAGCGTGTCGGTATCGACGAAGGCGAAGCCCGTCGTCCGCTCCCCGTAGTAGATGCGCGGGTTGCGCGCGACCAGTTCGGGCACGCCCTGCACCGGCATGTCGTAGGTCAGAAAAACCGGCATTCCCGCCGCGGTAGAGGCCGTCACGTCCGCGGCCACCACTCCCGATCCGTGGCTCAGGATCATCCGTTGCGTCTGCCAGCGGCGCGATCCTTCGGGAAGCCGCGCGATGTTGACCTCGCGTGCGCCGACGAGGACGGGCGTCTGCCTGCCGTCGATGACGTATCGGTCGAAGTCGATGTTCGGAAACTCGTAGTAGCTGCGCAGCGCCTGCATTTCCTCGAAGTTGATCTGGATCGTGTCGGAGTCCCAAAGCCGCAGGTTCGCGAAATCGTCGCGGTACTCCTCGAGATCTCCCGGGACAGGCGACCGACCGGTGATCGTCCGCCGATCCACGCTGTCCAGCCCGAACCCGTAGCGCGTGAACTCCAGGTGATCCTCGATGAAGGAGGACTCCCGCTCCAGCTCCTGCGGCTCCACGATCAGAAGCTGGTAGATGTTGGGATAGAAGCGCGCCGCCGCGAGGCCGATCAGGAACAACCAGACCAGCGCGATCGTGGGCAAAATCCAGCCGGGCTTTCGGATGTTGACCTGGAACAGCACGAAGCCCGTGACCACGCCGGAAGCGACGAACTTGTAGGCCACGAGGCTTGCGTTGGAATCCGTGAACCCCAGTCCGGTGATCACGCCGCGGTCGGAGTAACTGAGCATGTGAAGCTCGATCAGCAGCCGCCATCCCAGCATCGCCATCAGCATCATCAGCATCAGCGAGAAGTGGATGTTGACCGGAACCGGCAACTTGCTGCCAGGGGCCTGGGGGCGGATACCGCCGAAAATGTAGCTGGTGATCGCGCACAGAACCAGCGTGACCAGCAGCCCGATGAAGGCCCAGCGGTTGATCAGGGCGTAGAACGGCAGATCGAACATGAAATAGCTCAGGTCGCGATCGAACTGCGGATCGACCCGGCCCCATTCCACCCCGTTGGCCCAAAGGAGGTAGGTCTGCCAGTGGATATAGGTCTGCAGCGCGATCAGAAGACCGCAAACGATCCCCACGATCACCGTGAGAGGCTTGAAGAAAGGCGTGATCGCCCGACGCCACCGATCGACGGTCCGCTCGTCGTCCGAGATCACGCGATCGGCCGGCGCGAGAATGCGCGCCAGCGACATGTTGGCGACGACGAAGAGCGTCATGGTCAGGAAAGGGAACATCCCCATCCAGAACATCGTCGTGTACATGGTGAACAGGACGTCGAAATACCCGATCGCCCGATACCAGAGGATCTCGGTATAGGCCCAGATCGACAACAGGAACGCGATGACCGCCAAGATCGAACCCACGATGTAGAACAGAACCTTGCGGCTCAGGCCGGCTATGAGCCAGGTGAAGAATCCGATGACCGTGCTCATAGGTACACCGGTGGTTCGCCACGCAGGGCCCGCCGCGATCTCATGACCGAGACCCTGATCTCCGAGCGATCGCAGTCGTCGGTCATGGCGTTCAGGCAAAGCTGCTCGACCCGCGTGACCTGCGCTGCGACCGCGCTCTTGTGCCGGACCGACCGGGCGGCATAGGCTAGGTCGTGTAGCAGCCCCAGCAGGGCCTTGCCCACCATGACGTCGTCCGGCGCGGCGCGGCTGATCGATCCCACGGCATCGCCGAGGTAGTCCGCAAAACTTCTTTCCGGCACGACGACCCTGAGTTCGCCATCGTCGTCGCAGAAGTGTCGTGTGCGGGGGTTTCCGCGGGCCAGTTCGCTCATCACGCCCTCGATCGCCCGGATCGACATGCAGGCCGTCGTGGGATCGTTGACGGCCGTCGACAGCGATCGCAGGGCAATGTCGATCAACTGGATGATGCCGAACCCGAAATCGCTTCGGAAGGTTCGCTCGTTGCCAAGTTGAATGATCTTCCGGATCCTCTTGTCCAGGCGCTCCATGCAATCCGATCTGGGCTTGGCGTCCCCTTTCCAGATCCAGGCGATGGGCGTTCCCGCAGCAAGGGTATCGCCATTCAGCACGACGAAGCAGACCACCACCCCTTCGGATTTCGCCGTCTCGACCAACCCGCTGCCGTCGAGGTTCTGCAAGGTGCCCACGACCGGGCAGAACAATGGCGCCGCGTGATCGGGAATGATCGGCATCTCGGCGAACTCGACCGAGGGATCGTGGCGTCGCTGCCGCCTGCGCAACGTGCTGACGGTTTCCTCACGGATGTGGTCGAGCACCATTTCAACCCGCATCGAGTGAACGGTGTGATGGATGAAATGGATGAACGCCGCGACGCAGAAGATGGCGGCAAGAAAGCAGGCCGTGACCGCGAAGGTGGGGACGAAGTCGCTCGCCGCGCCGATCGACCGGACGATCGACAGGCTGAACACGAAGGTGAACACGAAGATCCCCAAAACCACCTGGGTCGTCATGTCGCGCAGGAACTGCGCGGGCAGACGGGGCGAGTACTGCGACCCCGCGACCTGGAGCACCACGATCATGATCGAGAAGACCAACGTGACGACCGACAGCGAACTGTTGGCGACGGTCTGCACCATGTCGCGCGCGCCCGATGGCCCCGACGTCGTCAGCAGTCCGCCGAAACGGATGGGCGTCGTGTAATCCAGGGTGCTGGTCCAGCGCGCCAGGAGCAATGCGGCGATTGTCGCCAAGGCCGGCACGATCCAGAAGGCATCCAGCAGGAACACCCGGATCCGGCCGAGCACCGTCGGGATATGAAACGACGACCCGATCATTGCTCGGCACTCTCGGAAGAGGTCGACTGCAGGGATTGCGGACGCTCACGCGGTCCGCTGGCCAGAACCGCCCAGACAGACCTGCGACCCGGGCGAACCCGTTCGGAGTAGCCCAGGTCGTCCCGTACGGCGCGCTTGAAGTCATGAAGCCTGAGCGTGATCGGCAACCAGGAGAGGTAGCGGTCATACAGTTGCTCGACGTCATCGGTATCCTCCACGCCCGTCGCGATCTGCACCGCGCGACATTCGGCGAGGAACTCGTCCAGCCAGGGATCGCGAAGGGCCCGGCGAGAGGCGCAGGCCGTCGCGAAGGCCCGGGCCGACATCGGCGCGATCACGGTTCGGCGGTGGATCGGAACGTAGCGATCCTGCAGATCCTCGATCAGGTCCTCCAGCGTTGCTTCCAACGCGCCCAAGTTGGCGCTTCGGCGGGCCGGATGGTCCCCGGGAAGCCCCCAGTTCAACCCGGTCACGACGCGTCTGAGCGCCGACAACGTATCCGGCAGCCCGCGCTCGATGTGCAGGGGCCGGAAATAGTAGAGGATCGGGTAGCGCCGCAGCCCTTCGTGAAGCGCAGACAGCCCGGAATCCAACCGATCGAGCCAGGGTTCCAGTTCGCGCGCTTCGCCCTTGTCGAAATGCCTTTTGAGCGCGTCGATGGGCTCTCCGCTGCGTGGAATGCGCGCCCGCAGGTAAGCAACGAACACGTTGTAGCTGAGAACCGCTCCGTGAACGCTCAGGAAATAAGTCAAGACGAGCGTCAAGATCAGATTTCCGAGAATTGCCTCGAATGCGACAGTCAGCGAATATGGCATATTCGATGGACTGATTTCCACGAAACCGATCGTCGAAATGGAAACCACGCTCAACCGAAAAGCATCGGGCAATTCAGGTCGAGAATGCTCCCCTGATACGACGTGGCTCAAGTTTCCCGGCAAGAGGCCGCCGTAATAGATCAACGTGAAGCCCACCACGATGCCGATCAGCCAAATGAAAATCATGACCGGAATCATCAGCGGGGCCCCGAGCGCCAGCATCTGGTGTCGCGCAATGGGCGGAAGAAGCAGGGAAAAATGCCTCCATACCCACCAGAATCCTCTGTAGATGCGGCTGGAGATCATGCTCAACCCATTGGCGTCGAGCACGGTCAGAAAGATATCGAGCAAAACGATTCCAACCAGGAGAATCCCGGTAGCTGCGATAATCACTGGGCGAATACCTATTCAGAGGTTCGGATTAAAGCTCCTCGGCGACCACAATCAGCCGCAGATCGTAACGCTCAAGATACCGAGTCCGAGCATTGGGAATTTTCAGGCAATAGACAAGCTTTCCCGCCAAGAATTGCGATTCTCAGCCGAAACGCTCGGCGATTGATTCCATCCAAGCGCAAATGACGCCCCGAACCACCGATTGATTCCATCCACTCGACATTCGTGATCGCGGATCCTCTTGGCTGCCGGCCACTCGGACGTGATTCCACCACCGTGATTCGCGCTTTGCGTGTAACTCGGCAGGCTCGGCCCGAGGATCGAGATGCTTTCAGAGCGGATGATTGGCTGACGGTCCGGTGAGCACAGTGGCCGGATTGCGGACAGAAATGGAATCAAACCAGTTTGCCGTCAGGGCAAATTGTCGCGATGCCCACTGCCCCTGGGGCCGGGACGGACTGCGCAGACGCCAGTTGCAATTCAAACGCGTAGCAATGGGCCAGGACGGCGACATACGGCGCCGGCCAACAGGTCGAAAGGCAGATCAATCAGGGGGAATGCCGGGTCTTGCTGCAAGGCCGCGCCGAAGGCCAAGCACTTCACGGCGCTTTCGGACGAGAACGCCAGGGTGAAGCAGCGTCTGTCCCGGCCGGTGCAAGATCATGCCGCGCCGAAGGCATGAGCCAAGGAAAGTGACGGGCCTTCCGTGAATCGCGCCACCGCCGCTTGTTTTTGGCCGCGCACGGCCTATCGGAGAGGCGAACCTGCCCGATCGGCGGCGTGGATCGCAAGATGATCCCCGCGCGGGGGCTGCGGTTGGGGAGGAGGGGTCAGCGGGCTAGCCAGCCGCCGTCGACGTTCAGGACCGCGATCCACCCGGTCCAGAAGATCGGCATCGAATGCCCCATCAGGCTGACCACGCGTATCACGTGGCCGGGCCAGCGGCCCTTGTACACGGCGGCGGCCACCCCCATCGGCGGCCCGAGGACCGCGCCGATGATGTCGACGAAGGTCGCAAGCTCGATCGTCGCGGGCAACGCGTGGGCAACGTCATGCAGGACGGGCTGCCCGGTCCGGATGGAGGTTCCGAAATCGAAGGTCGCTACGTCGCGCAGGCGCATCGTAAACTGCTGCCAGAGCGGCCGGTCGAGCCACAGCTGATGGTAGACATTCTCGTAGGCTTCGCGGGTCGCGTCCTCTCCCGCAATGGTGCGCACGGGGTCCGTCGGCATGATCCGCCCGATGACGAAGGTCAGGATCAGCAGGCAGGCCAGCGTGACGAAGATCGCCCCGGCCTGTCCCGCCATGCCCGATAAAGCGCTGCGCTGCCTGACATTCTTCCCGATGAACCCTTTCGCAGTACGGCTTGCAGAATTGATATTACAAGCGCCTCATTGAAGATCCGCATTCGAGAAGCCCACGATAGCGTGCCAAACTGCCCTGAAGGTGCTTTCGCATGGCATCCGACGCCCCATCCGCATCGTTGGCCAGGATGGCAGACACGATTTCGCGATGCTCCTGCGACAGAAGCTGAAGATAAGCCGGATCGACGGGAGTATCGCCTTCGCCTTCGCGGACACCGCGACGTGGTATCACGCTGGGTCCGATCAGCTGCAGATATTCCTCGAACCGCGTGTTGTTAGAGGCGCGCGCGATGGCGACATGCAAAGCGAAATCCGCCTCGACAGAAGTTTCGCCTCTCGCGATGACCCGTTCCATCTCGTCGAAGCTCGCGACGATATCTTCCTCCTGTTGCGCCGACCGACGTCGCGCCGCCAGGGACGCGGCCTCGACTTCCAGCGCGGTGCGCAGTTCCAGCACCTCGATGACCGACGACACTCTCGACGGGTCGATGTCGCGAAACGGGACGGCGGGGCTTGTGGGCGGTTCGGTCACGTAGACACCCGACCCTTGGCGCGGCTCCAGCAGTCCGTCGGCGCGCAACGCCGCCACGGCCTCCCGCACGACTGTCCGGCTTACGCCCGCCTCCTCGCAAAGCTTCGCCTCGCTCGGCAGTCGACCTCCGACCGGAAATTCACCGGAGGTGATGCGCTTCTGCAAGGTTTCCACGATGTCCATCACCATCGTCCCCCCGCCGCCCGGATCTTCCCTGCGCCATGTCCCGAGCCTCCAATTCCGTCGCTGGCTTGAAAGTTATGATATGTATGCGAGAGATGGTATTAACATCTTCATCGAGGCTGTGTTGCCGGGGGTCCGCATGTGCCCATCGAAATATGCGGGCGAGACCCTATCCCGTCCCGTCTTTCCGTCTTTGTCTTGAAATCTCGCCGCGCATGGCGCCGCGTCTCCTCCATTCTTCCCGTATCAAAGCCGCACCGTATCCGGTCGACCAGGCTTGCGATCGCGGCTCCGTGCGATCCATGCGCGCAGCGACCCTTTGACGCGTCCCTGCCAATCGAGCGCTTTGGACCTAGGTGGTCGGACTGAAGCAATCTTGCATCCGGCCCTGCTGGGATCGAAAGAACGAACTGAAACGGGGAAGCTGCGGTGTCGAAGCTGTTCAAGTTCCTGATCGGCGTCCTCCTGGTCGCCGCTTTCGCATTCGCCGGGGTCTGGGGGGCACGCCAGCTGACCGCGCAGGACAGCGACCAGGAAAGTGGGGACCGCGGGTCGGACGCCCGGCGCGTGGGCGTGGCCATGCCCGAGGAACGCCGGATCGAGGAAGACGTGCCCGGGGTCGGAACGCTGCGGGCGATCCGCGCGGTTGAGGTGAGGCCCGTGGTCTCCGGACGCGTCACCGAAGTCCGCGTGGACTCCGGACAGATTGTCTCGGAAGGCGACGTCCTGATCCAGCTGGACGACCGGGCAGAGAGAGCCGCCCTGACGGAAGCGGAAGTGACCTTGGACGAAACACGCAGAGACTTCCAACGCTTCGAGGAGCTGGGCGACAGCAACACCGCCGCAGAGGCGCGCGTCGAACAGGCCCGCGCCGCGTTTCGGCGGGCCGAAGCTGCCGTGGCCTCTGCCCGCGCCGACCTCGAGGATCGCACGGTCAGCGCGCCCTTCGATGGGACCGTGGGCCTTGTGGATATCGAACCGGGCAGCTTCCTGGCGCAGGATACGATGGTGACCACCCTGTTCGACCTGTCGGCCGTCGAGATCGAGTTGTCCCTGCCGGAACGGTACTTCGACCGCGTCGAGCCCGGTCAGACGGTCACCATGCAGACGCCCGCCTACCCCGACGACACCTTCGAAGGCGTCGTTGCCGTCAGGGCCACGCAGATCGACCTCGCGACACGCAGCTTCGATGTCCGCGCCCGCATCGACAATCCCGATGGACGCCTTGTCGGCGGCATGTTTGCCAACGCGCGCCTGGTGCTGGACACCTACGTCGCCCTGGCGATACCGGACGATGCCATCATCAGCGAAGGCCTGACCACTTTCGTCTACACCGTGACGGACGACACCGCCGCCCGCACGGAGATCGTCGCGGGACGCTCCATCGAGGCGCTGACGGAAGTGCGCGAGGGCCTGGAGGCGGATGATCGCGTCGTCATCGCCGGCTGGGACGACCTGTCGGACGGGGACACAGTCGAGATCGACGAAGACTACGCGCAGGAGGCGACGAATTGACCCTGTCCGATCTGTCCATCCGCAGGCCCGTGCTGGCCACGGTCGTCTCGATCCTGATCGTCGTCATCGGCATCGCGGGTCTTCTGCGGATGCCGGTGCGCGAACTGCCCGACACCACGACCGCCGAAGTCACCGTCAGCGTGCCCTACACGGGTGCCGGTCCGGGCGTCGTGGACAGCGAGCTGGCCACGGTGATCGAGGGGGCGATTTCCTCGGTCTCGGGGATCGACAACATCTCGACCGAATCCGAACTGGGCGGCCTGCGCACCGTCATCACGTTCCAGCAAGGGCGCGACATCGATCAGGCGGCCTCCGACATCCGCGCTGCCGTGCAATCCGTATCGGGGGACCTGCCGACCGAGGCGGAAGAGCCGCAGATCGAGAAGAACGACAGTCAGGGCGATCCCATCATGCGCCTGACGATGACCTCCGACACCCTGTCTGCGTCCGAGCTTACCGATTACGCCGACCGTTTCGTCACTGACCGGCTGGAGACGCTCTCCGGCGTTGCGGCCGTGCAGATCTACGGCGATCGCCCTTACGCCATGCGGGTCTGGCTGGATCCCGATGCGATGGCGGCGCGCGGCGTGACGGCCACCGAGGTCGCCGACGCCTTGCGGGCCAACAACCTGGAACTGCCGGCAGGCCAGATCGAGAGCACCTCCCGCACCTACCTTCTGCGCACCGAAACCCGCCTGAACAGCGTGGAGGAGTTCGAGGGGTTGATCGTGCGATCGGATGACGACGGCCGGGTTCTTCTGGGCGATGTGACCCGGGTGGAGATCGGCACCGAGAATGACGACAGCCTGTTCCGCGTGAACGGCGAAGTGGCCGTGGGCTTGGGCGTCCTGCGGCAATCCTCCGCCAACACGCTGACGATATCCTCCGCCGTCGCCGCCGAGGTCGAGCAGATCGCCGAAAGCCTGCCCGGCGGGACCGAGATCTCGATCACCTCGGACGATGCCGATTTCATCAGCAACTCCATCCGGCAGGTGCTGACGACGCTCGGCATTTCGGTCGCCATCGTCATCGCGGTGATCTTCCTGTTCCTGACATCGATCCGGGCGACGGTGGTCCCTGCGGTCACCATCCCCATCGCCCTCGTAGGGACCTGCGCGGGGATCGCCATCGCCGGGTTCTCTATCAATACGCTGACGCTGTTCGCGCTCATTCTGGCCATCGGTCTGGTGGTGGACGACGCCATCGTGGTCCTGGAGAACATCGAACGCCGCATCGAGGAAGGCGATGACCCGGAAGACGCCGCGCGCACCGGCGCCAACCAGGTCTTCTTCGCCGTCGTCTCGACCTCGGCCGTCCTCGTCTCCGTGTTCGTCCCGCTTTCGTTTCTCGAAGGCGAATTGGGCAAGCTGTTCCGCGAGTTCGGCATCACGCTGGCGATCGCCGTCACGCTGTCCACCTTCGTGGCCCTGACCATCTGCCCGGTCATCGCAAGCCGCCTGCTCAAGCCGGACATGAACGAGGGCTGGTTCTCGCGCCTCGTGCAGGGGGCCACCAAACGCGTCACGAGCGGGTACCGCAGTGTCCTGACACGGGCGATCAAGGCGCCGATCATCGTTCTGGCAATCGCCGCGGCGCTGTCCGGCATGTCCTGGGTGCTGTACCAGGAACTTCCCTCGCAGCTGACACCGGAGTCGGATCGCGGTGTGTTCTTCGCCTCGATCTCCGCCCCGCCCGGATCGGCGCTCGGGTTGACGGATGCCGCCGTCAAACAGGTCGAAGCGCTGATCGAACCCTACCGCGAGGACGGGATCGTATCCGACAGCATCGCCATCGTCGGCCAATACGGCGAGACGGGCCGCGCCTTCGTTGTCGCCGTCATGGCGCCCTGGGGCGAGCGGGAAATGGGCCCGCGCGACGTGCTGTCCGAATTGCGGCCAGAATTCGCGAAGATCACCGGCGTCAGCGTGCGCAGCTTCGCGCCCTCCGGCTTCGACGGAGGTGGCGGGACCGGGCTTGAGCTGATCGTCACGGCGCCCAGCTTCGAGCAGGCCGCCGACTATTCCAAGCAAATGGCCGACGCGATGCGCTCGGAGGCCGATTTCACCGGTGTCCGTCGCAGCTACGAGATCAACACGCCCGGCTACGACATCGGCGTGAACCGCGCGCTCGCACGCGAGATCGGGGTCGACGCACGCACCATTTCGGACGCGGTCCGGACCTTCTTCGCCTCGGCCGAGGTGACGGAATTCATCTCTCGCGACCGGCAGTATCCCGTGATCCTGCAGGCCCCCGACGACCGGCGCGCGGCCACGGACGATCTGCGCGGCATCAACGTGCGGGTGGACAGCGGCGACCTGGTGCCGCTCGACGGTCTGGTGACGCTGGAGCGGCGCGCCTCCGTCGCCGCCTACAACCGCTACAACCGGCAACCCAGCGTCGAAATCTCGTCTTCCCTGGCCGAAGGCGTCGACCTCGGCTCGGCCATCTCGTCGATCGAGCGGATCGCCGAGGATCTGCCCTCGCAGATGCAAATCTCCTATTCCGGTCAGGCCGAAAGTTTCCAGAACACCTCCGGCGGTATTGCCACGACCTTTGCCCTGGCGCTTCTGATCGTGTTCCTGGTGCTGGCCGCGCAGTTCGAAAGCTTCATACAGCCGGTCGTCATACTGCTTTCGGTGCCACTGGCCGCGGCCGGCGCGCTGATCACGCTGTTTGTCCTGGGCGAGGCCATCAACATCTACACCCAGGTCGGGATGGTCATGCTGATCGGTCTGATGGCCAAGAACGGCATTCTGATCGTCGAGTTCGCCAACCAGCTTCGAACGCGCGGCATGGGCGTCCGGGAGGCCGTGATCGAGGCCGCAACGGTGCGTCTGCGCCCGATCCTGATGACCGTGATGTCCACCGTCCTGGGCGCCGTGCCGCTCGTGCTGTCAAGCGGAGCGGGGGCATCCAGTCGCTTCTCTATCGGTATCGTCATCATCGGCGGCTTTCTCTTCGCCTCCATCCTCACGCTGTTCCTGACGCCCGTTCTCTACGATCTTCTCCAATGGGACCGCGAGACGGACGAAAGCGATGAAGCAGAGCCGGAACCGACCGAAGCCTGAGCCGGTGCGTTCGGGTAATCAAGGCGGAATGGCGGGCGACGATGTCACGCGCCATTGTCATACGCCGGCTCGAAACTGCGAGCTTGGTGTGGGCTTTCGGAGGGGCTTAGCCGCCAGTTCGTCCCGCATGAGACCTTGAGAGCTTTCCACCACGCGGTTCTACAGGGGTTTGTCTTGCCAGGTGCAATGTCCTTTGACCGTGCGATACCGCCACCAACCGGAACGCTTTCACCGGCGCGGCAGTCGAGGACGGCGGCATCGACCGCGCCTAATTCGACCGTGCCAGCACGGTGAACCGCGCCGGATCAGGCGTCGATCTCGACCGTGCCGATGGGTTTCGAGCAGCAGGCGAGGATGTAGCCTTCCTCGATGTCCTCTTCGGAGATGCCGCCGTTGTGGACCATCAGCACCTCGCCGGAGGCCTTGCGGACCTTGCAGGTGCCACAGACCCCGAAGGTGCAGCCCGAGGGGATCACGATGCCCGCAGCACGGGCCACGCCCAGCAGCGTGTCGGTCTCGTGGCAGTCGGCGGTGACGTCGGACCGCGTGAAGGCTACCTTTGCGCGGCTTTGCGTATCGGGCACCAGATCGTCGTGCTCCGGCACCTCCTGCTCGGTCTCGGCGGGGGCGGCGAAGCTTTCCTGGTGGTAGCGGTCCATGTCGTAGCCCAGACCGATGAGCATCTCGCGCACCGCGTCCATGAAGGGCTCCGGCCCGCAGCAATAGACCTCGCGTTCCAGGTAGTCGCCCGCGATCAGACCGATCATCAGCTGGTTCAGTCGCCCGCGCAGGCCGGTCCAGACGCGGTAGGGGTCGTCCTCTCCGACGATGAAGAAGAGCTTGATCGACGGCACGCGAGAGGCCATCTGCTCCAGCCGCTGGCGTTCGATGATGTCCTGCGGACGCCGCGCGCAATGTACGAAGGTCACGTCCACATTGGTGCCACGGTCGTAGAGGTAGGTCGTCATCGACAGCGACGGCGTGATCCCCGACCCCGCCGAGATGAAGAGGTATTTCTTCTGCTCGTTACGCGGCAGGGTAAACAGACCCGCCGGACCCGAGGCCTTAATCTTCATGCCAGGCTGCAGGTGATCGAGCATCCAGCGCGTGCCGATGCTGTTCGCCTGCGCCTTCACGGTGACGGAGATCAACAGGGGCCGCGAGGGCGAGGACGAGATCGTGTAGGTCTTCCACACGGTTCCGCCCGGCACCGGCAGCTCCAGTGTCAGGAACTGCCCCGGTTCATAGCTGAACTGCCGCCCCGAAGGCGACACGAAGCTGAAGGTCGCGGTATTGGGCGTCTCCGGCACCACAGCACAGCAGAGCAGCGGTTCGTCGTCGGTCCAGATCCCGTCCTTGCCCGAGATCGACAGGTCCACCTCGAAGGCCATGGCGCTACTCCGCCGCGATCGCGGCGGATCTGCCGGTCATCGCCGCGATCATGGTGCTGGCATACCAGTCGGTGAACTGGATCAGGCCGCCCTCGTGCAACGGCGAATAGGGGCCGGGCCGGTAGGCGGGCGACAGGATGCCGCGCTGGTTGTTCTCGACCACCTCGCGGTCCTCGCTATTGGTCGCGACCCAGACCTCCGTCAGGCGCTGAAGGTCGTAGTCCTGGCCCTCGACCGCGTCCTTGTGGACCAGCCACTTGGTGCAGACTTCCGTCTCCATCGGGCTGATGGGGGTCACGCGGAACAGGATCACGTGATCCGACAGGAAGTGGTTCCAGCAGCCCGGATACTTGTACTTCAGCAGCGCACCTGCATCGCGGAACGGCAGCGTGGAGTTCGGCCTTGTCGATGCGACCTTGCCGTCGAGCGTGTAGCTCTCCGCCCCGTCGAGCAGCGGCGTGCGCACGTAGCGCCAGTCGCCGGGGCCGGATTCGAGGAAGGCCGAGGGCGCGCCGACCGCCTCGCAGCGGGCCGTGTGCTGCTGTTGCAGGTCGTTGAGTTCACCGTCGCTGCCGATGTAGCGCGGATCCTCGGGGAAGGTGCGGCAGAGTGAGGGGTGGTTGCCCGCGCAGTGGTAGCATTCGCGGTTGTTCTCCCACACCAGCTTCCAGTTGCCCTGCTCGACGATGGTGCTCTCGTAGGCAACCTTGGAATTCTCCAGGTCGTGCGGCGCGAGATAAGCCGCGGTCCGTTCGGCGAAGGCGTCGATCTCGGGCGCCTCCTCGGCGAGGCAGATGTAGACCATGCCCGACAGGTTGCGGCAGTGCACCCGGCTCAGCCCGTGCTGTGAGGCGTCGAAGTCAGGCCCCATGTCGCGCGCCCACAGAAGGCGGCCGTCGAGTTCGTAGGTCCACTGGTGGTAAGGGCAGACGAGTTTCGGCCCGGTGCCCTTCTTGGCCTTGCACAGGACCGACCCGCGGTGGCGGCAGGAATTGTGGAACGCCCGGATCTCTCCATCAGAGCCGCGCACGATCACGACCGAATAGGCACCGATGTCGTGCACGACGTAGTTGCCGGTCTTGGGGATCTCGCAGGACGCGATCGCGAAGACCCATTCCTTGTACCAGATGTGGTTCATATCCGCCTTGAAGACGCCGGGATCGCAATAAAGATCCTGGGCGAGGGAATAAGCCGGCTTGCGTTGCATCAACGTGGACAAGACATCGGAATCGCGTAGCATCTGTCACCTGTTTGGTTGTCCGCAGCCCTGCGGAGGCGAATGGGCCGTTTGTCCTTCGACCTTTGCGCGAAACTTCGCTCCGGTCGATGGTTCACTCATCACACGGTCGATGGACCCGGCTCCCACTATTTTACGACTGAGGGCATCGAATTTACGACTTCGCGCCCGTTGGCGGAGAAACGCGATGGAGCGGTATCACACCGGCCGGTCGCGGCTTCAGATATCCTTCACGAGCCGCAACGCGTCGTAGATCGCCGCGTGGGTGTTGCGGGCACTGACCGCGTCGCCGATCCGGAACAGCTGGAAGCCGTCCTGCGGCCCGCGCTGCATGTCCTGTTCGCGCCCGTTGATCAGGGCGTCGTAGTCCACCGCGCCGCCGTTCGAGGACAGCGGTTTGAGGTCGAAGTACAACTCGTCCATCGGCAGCGTGCCGTAGTTCACGACGATCTGGTCGTAGGTCTTCTCGGTCTTCAGGTCGCTGTAGTCGGTGCCGATCACGGCCTTCAGCCGGTTGCCGTCGCGCTGCACGTCCACAAGCCGCCGGGTGACGGTGAAAGTCACGTCCTTGTCCTGCAGCGCGCGCATGTAGGGCACCAGGTTCATCGCCATGATGTCCGGCGCGAAGGTCCGGTCGGGGGTCATGATCTCGACCGTGGCGCCGGCGTTGGCGGCGACCTCTGCGGCCATCAGACCGGGGTGGTCGCCGCTTTCGTCGTAGATCAGCACGTTTTGCCCCGGTTTCATGTCACCCGCGATCATGTCCCAGGCGGTGACGACCAGATCCTGCTCCTTGCCGGATTCGAAGAGTTCGGTGTTGGGCAGGCCGCCCGTCGCGACGATGACCACGTCGGGGGTCAGAGCGGTGACGTCGCTGGCCTCTGCCCAGGTGTTGAAGCGGAATTCCACGTCGCGGGCGGCGCATTGCGCCATGCGCCAGTCGACGATGCCGATCATCTCGCGCCGACGCGGGTTCTGCGCGGTCAGGCGGATCTGGCCGCCGGGCTCAGACTGGGCTTCCAGCACGGTGACGGCGTGTCCACGCTCTGCGGCGACGCGCGCGGCCTCCAGCCCCGCGGGACCGGCGCCGACGACGACGATCCTTTTGCGCGTGGGCGCGGGCTCGATCGCGTGCGGCATGGTCAGCTCGCGCCCGGTGGCCGCGTTGTGGATGCACAGCGCGTCGCCCGCCTGGTAGATCCGGTCGAGGCAGTAGGTCGCCCCCACGCAGGGCCGGATGTCGTCCTCGCGGCCTTCCATGATCTTCTTGACCACATGCGGATCGGCCATGTGCGCGCGGGTCATTCCGACCATGTCGAGCTTGCCGACCGCGACCGCATGCCGGGCGGTCGCCACGTCGGGGATCCTGGCTGCGTGGAACACCGGCAGATCGGTCGCTTCCTTCACCCGGCCCGCGAAATCGAGGTGCGGCGCGGTCTTCATGCCCTGGATCGGAATGAGGTCGGTCATCGCGGGATCGGTGTGGATCCGCCCGCGCACCACGTTCAGGAAGTCGACCATGCCCGACTGCGCCAGACGCCTGGAGATCTCCAGACCGTCCTCTTCGGTCAGGCCACCGGCCTCCGCCTCGTCGGCGGTGTAGCGCAGGCCCACGATGAAGTCGTCGCCGACGCGCTTGCGGATGCCGGTCAGCACGTCCGTCACCAGCTTCATCCGGCTGCCCAGCGTCGCGCCGCCGTAGGGCCCGTCCAGATCGTTGGTCAGCGGCGACCAGAACTGATCGAGCAGGTGGCCGTAGACCTGCAGCTCGATCCCGTCCATGCCGCCTGCCTTCATCCGCTCGGTCGCGTCGGCGAAGTCGGTGATGATGCGCTCGATGTCCCAGTCCTCGGCCAGCTTCGGGAAGGCGCGGTGGGCGGGCTCGCGGTGCTTGGAAGACGACACCGAGGGCAGCCAGTCGCCCTTGTTCCACGCGGTCCGGCGGCCAAGGTGCGTCAGCTGGATCATCACGGCACAGCCGTGGTCGTGGCAGGTGTCGGTCAGGTTCCTGATCCACGGCACGACCTCGTCGCGGTAGGCCAGGATGTTGTTGAACACGGGCGGACTGTCCTTCGAGACCGCCGCCGATCCTGCCGTCATCGCAAGCGCCACACCCGCCTTCGCGCGTTCGGCGTGATAGGCCGCGTAACGCTCTTTCGGCATCCCGTCCTCGGGATAGGCGGGCTCGTGGCTGGTGGTCATGATGCGGTTGCGCAGCGTGAGGTGCTTGAGCTGGTAGGGCTGCAGCAGGGGATCGTTTGACATGGCGGAAACTCCGGGTAGCTGAGGCCGATCTAAAGCAGAATGTTCACCGATGTCAATTTTATGTTCATCGCTGACCATTTTCTTGCGACCGGCGCCTGGCAGGTCTATCTGCATGGGATGACGATCCGATCCGACACCACCGAGAAGACCAGCGGATGGCGCGGCTCTCGCGAAGGCTGGCTGGCGGCCGCGCGCGAGGCTTTCGTGACCTCGGGCCTGGATGCGGTGAAGATCCAGCCGCTGGCGCAACAGTTGGGCCTGTCACGGACGAGCTTCTACTGGTTCTTCAAGGACCGGGCCGCGCTTCTGGACGCCCTCCTGACCGACTGGGAAGAGGCGAATACCGGCAGCATCCAAGCGGTCACCCAAGCCTATTCCGAGACGATCACGGAAGCCGTCCTGAACCTGATTGCCGTCTTCTTCCCCGGCGGAAGCTTCGAAGCGCGGCTCGACCTTGCGGTGCGCGGTTGGGCGCACCAGTCCGACGATGTCGCCGCCCGCGTCAACGTGGCGGATCGCCAACGGCTCGACGCGATCCGCGCGATGTTCCTCCGCTTCGGCTACGTGCCGGACGAGGCCGACGTGCGGGCACGCACCCTCTACCTCACCCAGATCGGCTACATCTCGATGCAGGTGCAGGAACCGACGCAAGAGCGCCTTTCGCGCGTTCCGAATTACGTCACGACCTTCACGGGTCAGATTCCGGCACAGCGAGAGATCGACCGGTTCATGGCGGGCTTCGACAGACCCGCGCGATAGAGACCGGCAATGTCGACGTTCGATCGCCCCGCAAGCCGGCATCGGCCTGCCCCGGCGCAGATGCCGGGGCGTGGGAACTGCGCCTAGGCCCGATCGGCCCGCGGCCCCTTCATGCCGGGGCCGAGACAGGGGTCAGCAGGCTGCGCCCTTCGAAATGGGCAGCCAAATTCTCGACGACGAGCTGCGCCATCGCGTCCCGGGTTTCCACCGTTCCGCTGGCGTGGTGCGGATAGAGCGTCACGTTCGGCAAACCCGTCAGGCGGGGATCGGGCTGCGGTTCGTCCCGGTAGACGTCGAGCCCCGCGCTGCCCAGTTTGCCCGCCTCGAGGGCGTCGATCAGGGCGGCTTCGTCGACGACGGATCCCCGCGCCACGTTGACGAGCGTGCCGGTCGGGCCGAGTGCGGCAAGCATCGCGGCATCGACCATGCCATCGGTCTCTGCTCCGCCGGGGACGATCACCACGAGGATATCGGCCCAATCGGCCAGGTCCATCGGGTCGGCGAAGTAGCGGTGCGCCACGTCTTTCTTGCTGCGGGCGGTATAGCCGATCGTCAGCTTCAGCGGCGCGAAGCGTTCGGCGATGGCGGCACCGATGGTCCCGAAGCCGAGAATACCCGCGCGCTTTCCGGCGAGAGACGACAGCAGCGGGTATGGCCCCTTCTCGCCCCAGGCACCGGTCTGGACGTAGGCATGGGCCTGCACCAGCTCGCGCCGCGCGGCCAGCGTCAGCATCAGGGCCGCATCGGCGACGTCGTCGTAAAGCGCTGCAGAGGTATTGGTGAAGGCGATGCCGTGATCCGCCAAGGCGGCCACGTCGATGGATTCGAACCCGGCGGAGGCGCAGGCCACGATCTCGCAGTTCGGCAGATGATCCAGCATGTCCCGCGTGAGCGCCGCATGGCCGTTGGTGACGACGCCCCTGCATTTCGGCCCGTGTTCCGCAAGGAAGGCCTCGCGGTCCCTCGCCTCGTCGTAGCGATGCAGCGTGTAGGCGTCCTGCAGCTTTGCCATGGCATGCGGCCGGGTGGGATACATCACCAGGATGTCGGGCTTGCTCATGCGGTCACCTCTTGTCGTGCGGCGCGGCGTAGGGCCTGCACCTGCGGGTCTGGATGCAGGCGCGCGGCCAGCAGGTTGCGGGTATAGGCCCCGCGCGGGGCCTCGAAGATCTGGCGCACCGGACCTTGCTCGACGATCTGACCGTCCTTCATCACGATGACACGGTGGGCGAAATCGCGCACCAAGCGCAAGTCATGCGCAGTGAAAATATAGCCGAGGCAGAGACGAACTTGCCGGACCCGGATCCGCCAAGGATCGCGAGACATTCGCCCCGGTCGAAGGGTCAGCCCACCCTGCCCCCGGTCTGCGCTCCAGCGTCGAACGATTTCCTCCGACAGCCCGGCGCCGGAGACGCTCGCGGTGTGCAGTTGGTCGATGCCGCCTGCACGCGGCATCGAAGATAGCGACGCTTCCGGCCTCCGTCGCGGGTCCGTAGAACTCCGTGACCAACATGGCCCCGATCCCGAGGGCGGAGACCTTCGGTCCGGACCGGCCGAAAGCGCCGCGGATCACCGGCCCTGCGCCTTGCGCCACTCTTCGAAGGTGCTGGCGTGTTCTTCCATCGTCCGGGGATAGAGGCCGATAATGCTGACGCCGGCCTTGACCTGCTCCACGACGAAATCTTCGTAGACCGTCATCTCGACCGCCTCGTCCGCGACCTCGTCGGCGATGTCCTGCGGGATGACGATGACGCAATCGGCGTCGCCCACGATGATGTCGCCGGGAAAGACGGGCGCGTCGCCGCAGCCGATGGGTTCGTTCAGGCCGATCGCCTCGTTCGTGGTCAGGTTCGTCGGGCTGGAGGGCCGGGTATGATAGGCCGGGATGTCTAGGTCGGCGATCGTGGCCGCATCACGAAAGCCCCCGTCGGTCACCACGCCCGCCCCGCCGCGCATCATCAGGCGCGTGATCAGGATATCGCCCGCGGAGGCCGCCGTGGCGCTCTTGCGGCTGTCCATGACGAGGACATGGCCCGCGGGACATTCCTCGATGGCGACGCGCTGGGGATGCCGGGGATTGCGGAACTCGACGAGCTGGTTGCGATCCTCGCGCGCGGGCATGTAGCGCAGGGTATAGGCCGGGCCGACCATGTTCTCGCCCTTCCAGCCAAGGGGATTGACCCCCTGGATCACCTGGCTGCGCAGCCCGCGCTTGTAGAGCGCCGTGGCCAGCGTGGCGACCGAGACGCCTTTCAGCTTCTGACGTGTTTCTTCGTTCATCGCAGGTCTCTCTTTCACTTCAAATCGTCCGGCAGCACGGCGCCGGGCAGGTTCTGGTAGCAGACCGGTCGCAGGAACCGGCGGATCGACAAGGTGCCGACGCTGGTCGCGCCGAAGTTGGTGGACGCAGGGTATGGCCCGCCGTGCACCATGGCGTCGGCGACCTCGACCCCCGTGGGGAAGCCGTTGGCCAGGATGCGCCCCGCCTTGCGCTCGAGGATCGGCAGCAGGCCGCTCGCGGCATCGGCATCCGCGTCCTCCATGTGAAGCGTGACGGTCAGCTGGCCCTTCAGCGACCGGGCGATCCGTTCGACCTGCTCCGCATCCTTGCACCGGACGATCAGCCCGACGGGGCCGAAGACCTCTTCCGAGAGGTGATCGTTGCCCAGCCACGTGTCGGCGTCGGTTTCGAACAGGAACGGCGTGGCACTGCGGTCAACCGGTTCGGACACCACGACAGAAATCACCCCGGCGCTGTCCGCCATCGCCTGCGCGCCACCCTTGTAGGCTGCGGCGATGCCGTCGGTCAGCATGGTCTGCGGAGCCATGTCCTGCAGCGCGGCCTTGGCGGCGTCGCGGAAGGCATCCGCGTCCCCACCGTCGAGGACGACGGCGATGCCGGGATTGGTGCAGAACTGGCCGGCACCCATGGTGAGCGATCCGGCCCAGCCCGTGCCAAGTTCCTGCGCGCGCGCGCCCATGGCGGCAGGCAGACAGAACATCGGGTTCACGCTGCCCAGCTCTCCGAAGAACGGAATCGGCTCGTCGCGCTGCGCGCACAAATCGAAAAGCGCGCGCCCCCCCGACAGCGATCCGGTGAAGCCCACCGCCTTGATCAGCGGATGCTGGACCAGCGCCGTGCCGACATCGCGCTTGCCGCCCTGGATCAGGCTGAACACGCCCTTGGGCATGCCCGTCGTCTCGATCGCGGCGAGGATCGCCTCGGCCACGATTTCCCCGGTGCCCGGGTGGGCCGAGTGCCCCTTCACCACGACCGGGCAGCCGGCGGCAAGCGCCGCGGCCGTGTCGCCCCCCGCGGTGGAGAACGCGAGCGGAAAGTTCGACGCCCCGAAGACGGCCACCGGACCGATGGGGCGTTGCATCATGCGCAGCTCCGGGCGCGGCAGCGGCGCACGGTCCGGCAAGGCCGCGTCATGCCGCCGGTCGAGATATGCGCCGTCGCGGATGTGATCGGCGAACAGGCGCAACTGTCCGACGGTCCGGCCCCGCTCGCCTTGCAGGCGCGCCTCCGGCAGCCCGGTCTCCGAGGTGCCGATCGCGGTAATCTGCGCGGCGCGGGCCTCGATCTCGTCGGCGATCGCGTCCAGGAACGCGGCCCGGTCCTCGCGTCTGGTGTAGCCGAAGGTCTCGAACGCCTCTTCGGCGGCGCTGCAGGCGCGATCCACCAGTTCCGGCGTGCCGACGGAATAGTCGTGCGCCTCGCCGTGAGCGGGTTCTGATCGGAACGTCGTGTCGCCCGCGACCCAATCCCCCGCGATCAGGTGTTTTCCGTGAGGGGTGAAGTCTGACATGTCGTCTCCTTGCGCGTGGTCAGCCGCAGCCGATGACGGGCATCGCCCTGGCCATGATCGTCATGAACTGGATGTTCGTTTTCGCTGGCAGGTTCGCCATGTGCAGCACCGCCGCCGCGACCTGGTTCGCCGCCATCATGGGTTCCGCCCGGACCGATCCGTCCGCGTGGCGCACGCCTGTCATCCGGGTGGCAGCCATCTTCGTAAGCGCGTTGCCGAGGTGGATCTGGCCGCAGGCGATGTCGGGCACCCGCCCGTCCAGCGACAGGCTGCGCGTCAACCCGGTGATCGCGTGCTCGAAGGCCGTGTAGGCGATCGGACCGACGCGCCATCCGGCTGCAAGAAATCGGCGCGCCGTGACGCGGCCGATCCCGCCAGACGCACCGGTGATGATGATGCTGCGTGACACGCTAGAGCAATCCGTTGTCGCTGAGGAACGCCCGCATCGTCTGCGCCTGCGCCTCCGTCAGCGGCCAGGCAGCGGGCGGGCGCGTGCCGCCGCAATCCTGGCCAAGCGCCTGCAAGGCGGCTTTCACGCCGGTCACGTTGGTGCCGTTCATCTCCTCGGCCCGGATATCCTCGAAAGGACGCATGGTCTCGATCAGGCGGTTCGCCGCGTCGTAGTCGCCTTCGTCGAGGGCTGCGTGGATCGCCATGGACCGTTCCGGCCAGACGTTGATCAATCCGCTGGTGAAACCCCGTGCGCCGACGGCGTAGAGCGGCGGTGCCCAGACCTCGGCCAGACCGCAGACCCAGACGATGTCGCCTGCGCAAGCCGCGCGCGCCGCCGCCAGCTTCAGCGGGTTGGGTGTGGCCCACTTCACGCCCTTGACCCCCTCCAGGTCGCACAGCGCCTTGATCCCGTCCGTGCCGATGCCGTCGTTGCGCAGATAGAGCATGACCGGGAGCCCGCCGGAGGCGTCGCGGACCTGCGCCACGTAGTCGACGATGCCGCGCGGCGCCACGAAGGGATCGGGCGGCTGGTGGATCATCAGGGCCGCGGCCCCGGCGGCGGCGCTTTCCTCGGCTAGCCGACAGGCATCGCGGATGCCGCGCCCGATCCCGGCCAGCAGCGGCGCGCGCTCGTCGATCATGGCGGCGGCCTCGCGCACCATGGTGCAGGCCTCCTCCGTCGTGAGGGCATAGAATTCGCCGGTATTGCCGTTGACGACCGGCATGTGGACCCCTGCCCCCAAGGCGCGGTCGATGATCGGCGCGAGCTTGCCCGGCGCGATATCGCCCGCGGCGTCGTAGGGCGTCACGAGGATGCCGGAAATGCCCCGCAGGGCGGTGTCGAGATCATGTGCCATCAGAAGATATCCGGTTCACCCGCGGCGGGACCGAAGGATTTTTCAAGGAAGTCGAAGTCGCAGCCCGTGTCGGCCTGCCCCACGTGCTTGGAGAACATGTAGCCCCATCCGCGCTGGAACCGCGGTTCCGGCGGGGACCAGGCGGCGCGACGGCGGGCGATCTCGTCTTCGTCCACCAGCATGTCGAGCCTGCGATTGGGCAGGTCCATCCGTACGATGTCCCCGGTCTTCAGCAGCGCCAATGGGCCGCCCGCGAAACTCTCGGGGGCCACGTGCAGCACGCAGGCCCCGTAGGAGGTGCCCGACATCCGCGCGTCCGAAATCCGCAGCATGTCGCGGTGACCTTGCTTGATGAGCGCCTTAGGGATCGGCAGCATGCCCCATTCCGGCATGCCGGGACCGCCAAGGGGTCCTGCGTTTCGCAGGACCATCACGTGATCCGGCGTCACCTCAAGGTTCTCGTCGTCCACCGCCTTCTTCATCTCGGGGTAGCTGTCGAAGACCAGCGCGGGGCCTTCGTGCACGTAGTATTTCGGATCGCAGGCGGCAGGCTTTATCACCGCGCCATCGGGGCATAGGTTGCCACGCAAGAGCGCCAGCGACCCTTCGTGATAGACCGGGTTCGACAGGGGGCGGATCACGTCGTCGTTGTAGACCTGCGCCCCTTCGAGGTTCTCGCCCATGGTCTTGCCCGTGACGGTGATGCAACTCGTATCCAGCCGGTCCTCGATCTGCTTCATCAGCGCGCGCAACCCGCCCGCCATGAAGAAATCCTCCATCAGGTAGTCCTTCCCGGACGGCCGGACGTTGGCGATGAGCGGCGTCTCTCGCCCCAGCGCGTCGAGGTCGTCCAGCGTCAGGTTCACGCCCGCGCGCCGCGCCATGGCGATCAGGTGCACGACGGCATTGGTCGAGCATCCCGTCGCCATCGCGACGATCGCGGCATTGCGCACGGCGGCGTCGGTGATGATCCGGTCGGGGGTCAGATCCTCCCACACCATGTCGACGATGCGCCGCCCGCAGTCGGACCCCATGCGCTGGTGGCCTGCGTCGGCGGCGGGGATCGAGGAGGCGCCCGGCAAGGTCAAACCCATCGCGTCGGTGATCGCGGTCATGGTGGAGGCCGTGCCCATCGTCATGCAGGTCCCGACCGACCGCGCGATGCCGCCCTGCACGCCCAGCCATTCCTCGTCGGTGATGTTGCCCGCCCGGCGCTCGTCCCAGTATTTCCACGCGTCGGACCCGGACCCCAGGATCTTGCCCGCGTAGTGTCCGCGCAGCATCGGACCGGCGGGCAAGTAGATGAACGGAATGCCGGCCGTGATCGCCCCCATCACCAAGCCAGGCGTGGTCTTGTCGCAGCCCCCCATCAGCACGACGCCGTCGAAGGGGTGCGAGCGGATCATCTCTTCCGCCTCCATCGCGAGCATGTTGCGGTAGAGCATCGAGGTCGGCTTGGTGAAGCTTTCGTCGACGGACAGCGAGGGCATCTCCACCCCGAAGCCGCCGTTCTGGAAGACGCCGCGTTTCACGTCCTGCGCCCGTTCGCGGAAGTGGCCGTGGCAGGAGTTGATCTCGGACCAGGTGTTCAGGATGCCGATGACCGGCTTGCCGCGAAACTCCTCCTCCGCATAGCCCATCTGCATCATCCGAGACCGATGGCCGAAGCTGCGCAGATCATCCGGTCCGAACCAGCGAGATGACCGAAGCGTGTCAGGCGTCTTGCGTGCGTGTGTCATCTGCGATCCTCTTCGTGACTTGCGTATATGTATGCGCATTCATAAATGTGCGTCAAGACACTTCGAACCCCATTGCCAGGTCGATAAAAATATCTTGACAGGTCCATGGATGCCGTGCTGGAAAACAATGTATGCGCTTTCATAGCGCGTCACGTATCCGCCGCAGTTCCGCGGCACAGGGAGGATCGAATGAACATTTCACGCAGAACACTTCTGACCGCGGCTTCGACCGTAGCGCTTCTGGCACAGCCCATGGCCGCCGCAGCACAGGACCTGCCACGCAACGTGCGCATGGTGATCGGGTCCAGCTCGACCGGTGGCGACACCTACCAGAACGCCTCCATCCTGGCCGACGCGCTAAGCGATCATCTGGGCGTCAACATCCGGGTGGATCCGGTCGGCGCCTCCGAGGCGTTCAAGGCCCTCGCCCGCGACAGCCGCGGGACCACGATCATGATGCACCATGACCAATCCTACCTGCAGGAGCTTTACGGCGTCGAAGGCTCGCCCGATATCTTCGCCGAAACCATCGTCGGCCCCACGATCTCGGTCAATCCGGGCAACGCCTATCTCGTGCCCGCCGACAGCCCCTACGAAAGCATGGAGGATATCCTCGCCGCCGCCGAAGCCGGCGAGCGCGTCCGCGTGGCGATCCAGCCGGGCGGCGTGTCCGAGATCGGCTTCACCGCCATGCGCAACGCGGCCCGGATGCGCGCGCCGGGGTCGGAAGAGAACATCGTCGCCGTGAACACCGGCGACCAGGCCGACAAGAACCAGGCGATGTGGGACGATCTGGCCGACGTGATCAACGGCTCGATCCAGGCGAACGAGCAGTTCACGCAAATGCCCCCTGACGATCCGACCGCGATGCGCTTCATCTGGATCACCGCCACCCCCGAGACGCTGAACCAGGCACCGGAAGAGGGGCTGGGCGAGACCACGCGCGAGGACATGCTGACCTTTGCCGCCCCCGCGGTGTCGGTCCCGATGACGGATGAGGAAGATTTCACCTTCGACAAGGAGTTCTTCCTGATGTTCAACCCGGATACCGATCCGGCGATCATCGAGACCATCGACACGGCGATGGAGGAAATCTACGCCGAAGGCGAGATCCAGGACCGGTTCCTGTCCTCCTTCTTCACGCCCGATTACCGCCCCATGGCAGAGGCGCAGGAGCACCTGCAGTCGAAGAATGACGATTACGAGACCATCATCTCCGACCTGAAGCCCGAGTAAGCTTCCCACGGTCCGGCCGCCCCACCCCGCGGCCGGACCTTTCCCAGACCCCGCTTTCGGAGAGGGACGCGGATGGACAACCTGACACGCGTGACGATCGACTTCGACACGTCGCACCTGATCTTCCCCACGATCATCGGAATCGTTCTGGCGCTTCTGGGGCTGGCGATCCTGATACGCGACCGAAGAGCAATCGCTGCGTCACCGCAGATGTGGGCCACCACCTTTCGCGACATGGACAAGCCGCGCTTCCTGGGCGCGCTTGGCCTGACGATCGTCTATTTCCTGGCGATGGTCCCCGTCGGGAACATCTGGCCCAATTCGGGCTACGGCTTCCTGATCTGTTCCGTCCCCTACATGATCGCGCTGGGTCTGCTCTTCATGCACCGGCGCTCGTCGCTCGCTGTCGGATCCATGCTGGCGGTCGCGATCCTCGCGCCACCGCTCGTCTGGTGGCTTTTTTCTGAAATCTTCTTTCTCACCCTGCCATAGAGGCTTGCACCATGGACCTTCTCGCCCACCTGCTCGATCCGTGGTTCATCGGCCTGATCTGTGGCGGTACGCTCATGGGGATCGTCTTCGGCGCGATCCCCGGCATGACCGCGACCATGGCCGTGGCCGTCTGCCTGCCGCTGACCTTCTCGCTGGGGCTCGTCAACGGTCTTGCCCTGCTGCTCAGCCTCTACGTCGGCGGCATCACCGGCGGTCTTGTCCCCGCGATCCTGCTAGGCATTCCCGGAACGCCCTCGTCGATCACGACCACCTTCGACGGCTTTCCCATGGCCCAACGCGGCGAGGGAGAGAAAGCGCTGAAGATCGCCATCATCGCCTCCGTCGTGGGGGGCCTCGTGTCGCTCGTCGCACTCTATTTCTTCGCGCCGGTGCTGGCGAAATTCGCGATCAAGTTCTCCTACGTCGAGAAGTTCCTGATCATCTTCTTCGCGCTGACGGTCATGGCGGCCCTGTCCAAGGACATGCTGCTGGGCATCTTCTCGGGCGTCCTCGGCATCTTTTTGTCGCTCATCGGCACCTATGACATCACCAACGGCGGCAACGGGCACACGCGGCTCATCCCGCCGGGCATGGATTACTGGCTGGACGGCGGTTTTGCCCTCCTGCCGGTGCTGATCGGCATCTTCGGCGTCACCGTCATCCTGGAAGAGGCCGAGAAGGGCATGCCGCGGGGCCAATCGCTCAAGGATATCGAGGTCGGGCCCCATTCGCGGTTCTCGTTTTCGATCTTCAGGGGGCAGACCACGAACCTCTTGCGCTCGGGCGGCATCGGCACCTTCGTCGGCATCCTGCCCGGCGTCGGCGGGTCCGCCGCGTCGATCCTGTCCTACACCGCCGCCAAGACCACGTCGCGCCATCCCGAACGCTTCGGCAAGGGCGAACCCGCCGGTGTCATCGCGTCGGAGGCAGGCAACAACGGTCTGACCGGTGGCGCGCTGGTGCCGCTGCTGTCGCTCGGCATTCCGGGGGATTCAACGACCGCGCTTCTGATCGGGGCCTTCGCGCTGCAGGGCATACAGGTCGGGCCCCTCTTCATCAGCCAGAACCTCGACACATGGAACGCGATGATCACGGCGATGGTGATCTCGAACCTCGTGATGCTGGTCACGATGTATTTCGCGATCCGCTGGTTCGCGATGGTGATCGCGGTGCCCAAGCAGATCCTCTACCCCTTCATCCTGATGATGTGCGTGATCGGCGCTTACACGATCAACTACGGCATCATCTTCGACGTCTGGACGCTGCTGATCTTCGGGGTCTTCGGCTGGCTCATGGTCAAGCTCCGGCTCGAGGTCGCGCCCTTCATCATCGGGTTCATCCTTGGCCCATCGGCGGAGATCTATTTCGTCAAGTCGCTGGAAAGCTTCGGAGATCCCTTCATCTTCTTCACCAAGAGCTGGATTGCCGCGGTCCTGTGGATCCTGATCGTCGCCTCGATCGTGATGTCGGTCATCCTGTCGCGACGGAACCAGGGCGACGGCGCGATGCCCACTTGATCCCGAAGGCCGACACGGCAACAAGTCAGAGAATGACGCTGGACCCTCGAAACACCGACCCGCCGCGCCGCCGCGTGACGATGGAAGACGTCGGCAAGATCGCTGGCGTCAGCCAGGTGACGGTCAGCCGCGCGCTGAGCGATCCGTCGAAAGTGTCGAAAGCGACGCTGGACCGGGTCAGGGCCGCGATCAAGGCGACGGGTTTCGTGCCCAATGCCGCCGCCGGGGCACTGGCCTCGCGCCGGTCCAGGCTGATCAGCGCGCTGGTCCCGTCGATCACGAACATCGTCTACTCGTCGTTCATCCAGGCCTTCTCCGAAAGGATCCGCGCGAACGGCTACCAGATCCTGCTGTCCGAGACCGGGTTCGATCACCACGACGAGGAAGCCACCGTGTTGGCCCACCTGTCACGCCAGCCCGACGCGATCCTCCTGACGGGCATTCACCACAGCCGCGAAACCCGGCGAATGCTGCTGGCCTCCGGTATTCCGGTCGTCGAGGTCTGGGACATCTCCGACACCCCGATAGACACTTGCGTGGGCTTTGATCATGCTGCGGCCGCACGGACGGTTGCCGAGTTCGCCCATGACAACGGATACCGGTCCGCGGCAACGATCACCGCAGCCGATTCCCGCGCACGCCAACGCCAGGAGTCCTTCGCGCAGCATTTCGAAGCCGCGGGCGGTGCTCCTGTCGTGGATGTCGACATCGGTGGGCCGGCCAGCATCGCGTCGGGACGCACGGCTCTGACGCAGATCCTTGCATCACCCGATATGAAAAGTACCCGACCCTTCGTTTTCTGCAGTTCCGACCTTCTGGCACACGGTGCCTTGATCGAGGCTGCCAAGCGCGGGATCGCTGTCCCTCGGGAGCTGGCGGTCATGGGTTTCGGCGATCAGGACTTCGCGGCAGCACTCGAACCGCCCCTGACATCGCTTCGTGTCGACCGTGAGTTGTTGGGGCATCGTGCCGCCGACGCGCTCATCGCCCGGATCGACGGCCACCCCATCACGGACGTGACGCGGATCAGCTTCGAAATCGCGCTTCGGGACACCGTCCAACTGGCCTGACACCATCCGCTGTCGGACGCCCGGCAGAGTGCCGCCTGCGAGATGTCACAGAGGTTGCCGTGCCAGGGTCGCGATAAATCGGACAGGCCGAACGCCGCGCGCCTCGCCCCCCACCTTGGATCGTGGCGAAAGCTATGGCATCGAGACCGGAAAACGGGACCGGCCACCGCGGCAAGGGCGTCGAGGCGCAGGTTGGAAAAGCGGAAAGCAGGTTCTGTCCACGGTCAGATCGAAGCATCACGTCCCGGCGGCTTCAGCCTTCGGCAGAGGTTGAGCTGCGATCGAGAGCGTCGATGATCCGGCAATTCGAAATCGTCGTGCTCCCGTGACACCGCGCATTGATCCGGCGCAGTTCCTCCGCCAGCGCAGTCAGGTCGGCGATCTTCTCCTCCACTTCCGCCAGGTGCGCTTTCGTCAGTGCATCGACCTCCCCACACGCACGTCGGGTGTCGGAGGAAAGCGCCGCGAGTTCCGCGATTTGCTCCAGAGAAAAGCCCAGATCGCGACAGCGCCGGATGAAGCGAAGCCGGGCGAGGTGCGCCTTCCCGTAGACGCGGTAGTTCGCTGGACTGCGGTCCGGCTTGGGCATCAGGCCGATGCTTTCATAGTAACGGACCGTCACGACCTTGGTTTCGGTGAGACGCGCGAGATCGCCGATACGAAGACTGTCGGACATGGCTTGACCCTATAGTTGCTATAGGCCCTAGATACTGCGGCAACCGGACCAAATGCGAGTCGATATGCCCTGTTGCTCCTCCGATGCCTGCGCTTCCTCGGCTGGAACCTCACGTCGTTTCCGCCGTGTCCTGTGGATCGCCCTGGCGATCAACGCCGGCATGTTCATCGCCGAAATCGTGGCCGGGATGCTGGCCGGCTCGGCGGCCCTGCAGGCCGACGCACTCGACTTCTTTGCGGATGCGGCAAATTACGCCATCAGTCTGGCCGTGCTGGGCATGACCCTTCGCTGGCGCGCAGGCGCGGCCTGGCTAAAGGGGGCGTCCATGGTCGTGTTCGGCCTGTGGGTAATGGGGACGGCGGTCTGGCATACGGTCAACGGGTCCGTGCCGCATGCGCCCACCATGGGAGCGGTCGGCGCTCTGGCCCTGGTCATGAACCTGATCTGTCTTGTCCTGCTGACAGCCTTCCGGGACGGAGACGCCAACATGCGCTCCGTCTGGATATGCTCCCGCAACGACGTGATCGCCAACGTCGCCGTATTGCTGGCCGCACTCGGTGTTTTTGGCACGGGAACCGGATGGCCCGACTTCACGGTGGCCGCCCTGATGGCGGGGCTTGCCCTTCACGGCGCCGCTCAAATCCTGCGTGACGCGACAGAAGAATGGCGCGGCGTGCGCGTGATGCCCCCGACGATACGTCGTCAACCGAACAAGGAATGACCCCATGATCTCCATTGAACCGAAGCGGCTCAATCAGATACGCCGGGCCCGCGGCCTCGGTCGCCCTCGCCTCGCAAAGCTTTCCGGTCTGACGGAACGGCAGATCGCCCGCCTCGAAGGCGCGATTTCATCGAATGATGGATGCACGGAAGACGTCCTTGTCCGACTGGCATCCGCCCTTCAGGTTCAACCGGACACACTGACCGGCTCGGAACCGCTGACGACCGAAGATATCCCGCTCGCGCGGCCGTCCCGAGGCTGCGGTTGCTGTTGAGCGTCCTTCCGGCGCCGAAAGGCAAAGACGCTTCGCGCGTGGGCGGCGGTCGCACGGCCCCTTCCCCGCACGGGTAGGCGATCAGGGACGTGACTCCCGCGCCGCGGCATCGCTTCGGGCGCCGCGATACCGCGGGGCAAGGAACGGAGTTGTAGCCCCCCTCGCCCGCTGCTAACGTCAAGCATGAATCCGTTGGGGTGCCCTGTCCGGGGCTGAGAGGCGCGAGCCGACCCATCGAACCTGATCCGGCTCATACCGGCGTAGGGAACGGAGCATGACCAGGCGGGGCCAAAGGCTCGCGCCTTGTCGTCCTCCATTCCGTCGTCGGTTGGAGGAAAGCGATGACGAGACACGCAACCGCACTGACGATCGCAGGCTCCGACAGTGGGGGCGGCGCGGGCATTCAGGCCGATCTCAAGACCTTCTCGGCGCTTGGTGTCTACGGAACAAGCGCGATCACCGCGATCACCGCACAGAACACACGCGGCGTATTCGCCGTCGAGAGCGTCTCGACAGCGGTCATCAAGGCGCAGATCGCCGCCGTTCTGGACGATATTCCGCCACGGGCCATCAAGATCGGCATGCTGGCTTGCTCAGAGATCGTCGTCGCCGTCGCCGAGGCGATCGAGGACTACGACGGACCGGTCGTGCTCGACCCGGTGATGGTCGCGAAATCGGGGGACGTCTTGCTGGAGCGAGACGCCGAGGCTGCCTTGATCGAACGGTTGCTGCCCCGTGCCGACGTGCTGACGCCGAACCTGCCCGAAGCCGCGCGCCTGCTGCGCCGCAACCCGGCACACGACGCGCAGGACACCGAGGCCCAGGGCCGGGCCCTGCTCGAACTCGGCGCGCGGGCCGTGGTGATGAAAGGCGGCCACGCGGAGGGGCCCGACTGCATCGACCGGCTGGTCACGGCATCGGGCGTCACCGCGTTCGAGCAACCGCGGATCACCACCCGAAACACCCACGGGACGGGATGCAGCCTGTCTTCCGCCATCGCCGCCGAACTGGCCAAAGGGGCCGGAGTCGAACAGGCGGTGCGGCGGGCGCAGGCCTGGCTGCACGGCGCGATCCGTGCGGCGGACGGGCTGGGCATCGGCGGCGGTCAGGGACCCGTGCATCATTTCCACGAGGTCTGGTCATGACGATAGCCCGCGTTCTGGGCGCCGGCGTCGCCGGGCTTTGCGTGGCGTCGGAACTGGCGGGACGAGGGTGCGATGTCACGGTTTTCGACCCCGCACCCCGGCCGGGGCCGCACGGCTGTTCCTGGTGGGCCGGCGGGATGCTGGCCCCGTTCTGCGAAGGCGAGACCGCCGAGGAACCCGTCGTCCGGCTTGGCCAGGACGCGGCCGGCTGGTGGGAGCGTCAGGGCGTGGCCGTGACCCGTCAGGGAACCCTTGTGCTGACGCTGGGCCGCGACAGGCACGAGCTGGACCGCTTCGGGCGGCGGGTGGCGGGCCACCAGTTGCTCGACGACGAGACGCTCGCCGCTTTGGAACCGGACCTCGATGGCCGGTTCGACCGCGCGCTGCACATCCCCGGAGAGGCGCATCTCGATCCGCGCGCCGCCTTGGTCCACTTGCGCAGCCGGCTGGAAAGCGCGGGCGTCGCTTTCGTCGCCGAGAAGGGCCGGCCAGAAGGCCTGACCTTCGATTGCCGGGGACTGGCAGCGCGCGACCGCCTGCCGGACCTGCGCGGGGTAAAGGGAGAGATGGCGGTACTGCGCAGTTCCGACCTGCGCCTGACCCATACGATCCGGCTGCTGCGCCCGCGCTATCCGCTTTACGTGGTGCCGCGCGCGGACGGGCTGTTCATGCTGGGCGCGACCCAGATCGAAAGCTGCGACCGCAAGCGCAGCGTCCGCTCCGTCCTCGAACTGCTGTCGGCCGCCTATGCCCTGCACCCGGCCTTTGGAGAGGCGGAGCTGGTCGAGATCGGCGCCGACGCCCGCCCCGCCTTTCCCGACAACCTGCCCCGTCTCAGCCGGCAGGGCGACACGATCCACGTCAACGGCCTCTTCCGTCACGGCTTCCTACTGGCGCCCGCGCTGGCACGGATGGCGGTCGAAGCCGGCTTGGACCGCACAAGACCGGAGTTCTGGCATGAAGATTGAGATCAACGGCACCCTGACCGAAGTGCGCGCGGACACGCTGGACGCGGTTCTGGACGAGCTCGGCCACGGCGACGACAAGGTGGCGACGGCCGTCAACGAAACCTTCGTGCCCGTGGCGGCGCGCAGGCAGACGGCCCTGGCCCCCGGCGACCGGGTCGAGATCGTAGCACCAAGGCAGGGCGGCTGACATGCAGCTTTACGGCACGCACATCGACTCGCGTCTGATGCTCGGCACGGCACAATATCCCTCGCCGACCGTGCTGGCCGAGGCGTTTCGCCGATCCGGCGCGGGCATTGCCACCGTCTCCGTCCGTCGCGAAGCGGGGGGCGAGCGGGCCGGCGCGGCGTTCTGGGACCTGGTGCGCCGCCTCGACGTGACTCTTTTGCCCAATACCGCGGGCTGCCATTCGGTGCGCGAGGCGGTCACGACCGCTCAGATGGCCCGCGAGCTTTTCGATACGTCCTGGATCAAGCTCGAGGTGATTGGCCATGCCGACACCCTTCAGCCCGACCCGTTCGGTCTGGTCGAGGCGGCGCGCATCCTGACCGAGGACGGCTTCAAGGTCTTTCCCTATACGACCGAGGACGTGGTGCTGGCCGACCGCCTGATCGACGTCGGTTGCGAGGTGCTGATGCCGTGGGGCGCCCCCATCGGCACCGGGCTGGGGCTGACCAATATCTACGGGCTGCGCACGCTGCGCGCGCAGTTTCCAAAGGTGCCCCTGGTCGTCGACGCGGGGCTCGGCCTGCCCAGCCAGGCGGCCATGGCGATGGAGATGGGCTTCGACGCGGTTCTTTTGAACACCGCCGTCGCGAAGGCGGGCGATCCGGCGGCGATGGCACAGGCGTTCGCCCGGGCGGTGGAGGCCGGGCGGCTGGCGCATCAGGCCGACCCGATGGCGCCGCGCGACATGGCGGCCCCCTCGACGCCGGTGATCGGCAGGGCGTTACTGTCATGAAGCTCGACCGCTTCTATCCGATCTTCGACAGTCCCGCATGGCTGGAACGCGCCCTGCCCCTCGGCGTGCGGCTGGTGCAGCTTCGCATCAAGGACGTCTCAAAAGCGGAACTGCAACCCATCGTGGCGCGGGCGCTGGCGCTGTGCCGCCGTCACGGCGCGGTGCTGGTGGTCAACGATCACTGGCGGATGGCCATCGACCTTGGTTGCGACTGGGTTCACCTGGGACAGGAGGATCTGGACACGGCCGACAGGCCTGCGCTTCGCCGTGCCGGTCTGAAACTGGGCATCAGCACGCACGATCATGCGGAATTGGACCGGGCGCTCTCGCTGTCACCCGACTACGTGGCGCTCGGGCCGGTCTATCCGACGATCCTCAAGAAGATGAAGTGGCACCGACAGGGTCTCGAGCGCGTGACCGAATGGAAACGGCTGATCGGCGATCTGCCCCTTGTCGCCATCGGCGGGATGAGCCTCGAGCGCGCGGCGGGCGCCTTTCGGGCCGGGGCGGACATCGTCTCGGCCGTCACCGACATCACCCTGCACGACGCCCCCGAGGCGCGCCTGCGCCAGTGGATCGAGGCCACGCGATGACCCGCTACGCCCGCCAGCTCGCCGTGCCAGAGTTCGGCGCGGAAGGACAGGACCGCCTGCGCGATGCGCATGTGCTGGTCGTCGGCGCGGGCGGGCTTGCCGCGCCGGTGCTGCAATATCTCGGCGGTGCGGGCGTCGGGCGGATCCGGCTGGTCGATCCCGACCGCGTGGAGGTCACGAACCTGCACCGCCAGACGCTGTTCCGCGCGACCGACATCGGCCGGCCGAAGGCGCAGGCCGCCGCCGCACATGTCATCGCCCTGAACCCCGAATGCCGGGTCGAGGCGCTCCCTGCCGCGCTTGATCCGGCCAATGCGGCTGCGTTCTGCGACGGTGTGGACCTTGTGCTCGACTGCGCCGACAGCTTCGCGGCCAGCTACATCCTGTCGGATACCTGCCACGCGTCCGGGCAGGTGCTGGTCACCGCTTCGGTGATCGGTCTGGACGGTTATGCCGGGGCCTTCTGCGGCGGCGGGCCGAGCCTGCGGGCCGTGTTCCCGGAGCTGCCGCAGCGCGCGGGGTCCTGCGCCGAGGACGGCGTGCTGGGTCCGGTCGTGGGGGTGATCGGCGCGCTACAGGCGCAGATCGCGGTGGCGTTGCTGGCGGGCATCGCACCCGCGCCACTTGGCAGGCTCCTCACCTTCGACGCGCGGACCTTCCGCTTTGGACAGGTCCGCTTCGGTGGCGCGGCAGAGCCCGAACGCCAGCCGCGCTTCCTTGCGCCGTCCGATATCGCCGAGACCGATTTCGTCGTCGACCTGCGCCTCGAGACCGAAGCGCCGCTGGCGCGTCCCACCGCCCGCCGACTTCCCGTGACGGCCTTCGGGCCGAACGGCCCACGCCCCGCGCCCGGCCAGCGGGCCGTATTCTGCTGCCGGTCCGGACTGCGCTCCTGGGCCGCGGCAGAGCGGCTGGCCTCGGTATGGGACGGAGAGATCCACCTCGTCGCCATGGGCGAGCCGACCGCAGCGCGGTAAAGAGGGCCTCCGCCCGCACTTGCCGCGTTGACCTGCACGCTACCCCCGCGCTAGCCGGGTGACGGTCGCGGTCTTCGGTCTGCCGCCTCCAGAATACCTGACCGCGATGGTGCGTGTGGAAGAGATTCGGTGCGCGCCTCGGCGGCCGGACAGTCCTCTCTACGAGCCTGACGATACCTTCCGATCGCAGGGAATGGTTTGCCGCGGGCAATGACGGCGCGTTGACGGAGACGCGTATCGTCAGGGGCACCTCGCAATCTACCGTATCAAGGCCCTCATCCTTGAAATTCTGGCCCAGCTCGTCCCCCAGGATCGCGCCGCCGCCTTCCCGGACAAGGCGTTGTGTTCCGTGCCGCCGGCCCACAGGGCTTTTGCAACACCGGACCGCAATCCTGACCAATTCAGTTGATTATCGCAGAAGTTGATGAAAGGTGGGTCGAACTCAAACATCACCCTTCATCAGCGCAAAGGCACTGACATGATCCGACCCCTCGCTTTCGCCGCCGCCACGCTGCTTGGCGCCGCGCCCGCCCTTGTGCAGGAACCGCCGTTGCAAGGCCTTCGGATCGAGCTCAATGCCGCGAGCGAAAGCACGGGCGGGGATTGCACGTTGAGTTTCATCATCGAGAACCGCCTGCCCTCCGACATCGACAGCGCCGTGTTCGAGACGGTGCTTTTCGACGCGTCCGGGCAGGTGGACCGGCTGACCCTGTTCGATTTCGGCACATTGCCGCAAGGGCGGCCCCGTGTGCGCCAGTTCTCCATGCCGGGCACCTCCTGCGACGGGATCGGCCGTATCCTCTTCAACGGCGCCAATACCTGCGAAAGTGCCGATGCGGGCCCGGACGCCTGTGATGCCGGACTCGAGCTTGCCACGCGCACCGAGATCGAGGTGATCGGATGACCGGCCTTACGGACGCGCTGGCGCGGATCGCGGAGCTTGGCGGCCCGGTCGTCCTGCTGCTGATCGTCATCGCGATCGTGACCCTCGCGGTCACGCTCTACAAGCTCTGGCAGTTCGCGGAAGCCGGGGTCGGTCGGCACCGGGAACTCGGCGCATCGATCGCGGCCTGGGACCGGGGCGACCGGGTCGAGGCGCACCGGGCGCTGGATCGGTCGCGCTCCTACCTCGCCCCGGTGGTCGAAATGGCCTTCGCGTCCCCCGACGGCCCGGAAGCCACGACGCGGCTGATGGCCGAGGCCGAGACGCGCTTCGCCGGGCTCGAACGCGGGCTGAGGTTGCTCGATTCCGTCGCGCAACTGGCCCCGCTCCTCGGTCTCTTCGGCACGGTTCTGGGCATGATCGGAGCGTTCCAGTCGCTGCAGGACGCCGGGGCACAGGTCGACCCCTCGATCCTCGCGGGCGGGATCTGGGTTGCGTTGCTGACCACGGCGGTCGGGCTTGCGGTGGCCATGCCGACGGCGGCGGTTCTATCCTGGCTCGAAAGCCGGATGGATGCCGAGCGTGTGTTCGCCGAACGGGCAATCTCCACCGCGCGCGTTCCGACCGGTGAGGCGGCCCTCCCCGACACCCGCACGGCTTTCGTTCCCGACGGAAGCACGGCCCGTGTCTAGGCGGAAAGCGCGAAGACGGGCCCTCTCGCTGACCTCGCTGATCGACGTGATCTTCCTGCTCTTGCTGTTCTTCATGCTGAGCTCGACCTTCTCGCGCTTCGCGGAGGTCGAGCTGACGGTCGGCGCGGCGGGCGACGGCGGGACAGCCGACGCCGCGCCCTTGTTCCTGCGGCTTGCCCCCGACACGCTGAGCCTCAATGGTGAGCTGGTGGCGCTCGATGCGCTGGCGGGCGCTTTCCCCGACGTCGAGGCGGAAGCGCCGCTGGTCGTGCTCGTCTCGATGGCCGCGGGTGTGACGTCCCAGCGGCTGACCGACCTGCTGGGCGTCCTGCGCGGCGTTCCGGGAATTGCGCCGACGGTGCTGGGCTCATAACGATGCTGCGCCGCCGCAAGACCACGACGAGAGAGCCGACGATCGCCTTGATCAACGTGGTGTTCCTGATGCTGGTCTTCTTCATGGTGACCGGGCAGATCGCCCCGACGCTCGATTCCGCGCTGACGCTGGTGCGAACCGACGCTCTGGACGGCCGTGCGCCGCCCGATACGCTGGTGATCCGCGCCGACGGAACATTGCGGTTTCGCGGCGACGCCGTCGCCTCGGCCTCCGATTTCGCCGACGGCCTGCCCGAGAGAGCGCGCGCGGCGATCCGCGTCGTGCCGGACCGCGACCTGCCGGCGGTCGATCTCGTCCGGATCGCGACCGAACTGCGCGGCGCGGGGGCGGACCGCGTGCTCGTCGTGACCGAAAGGGACCTTCAATGATCCCGTCGTCGACGATTGCAAAATTACTGGCGAGCGCCGCCTCGGCGACGGTGATCGGTATCGCGCTTGCCTATGGCGTCAGGTCCGAGCCGGTCGAGATCGAGGGCGGCGGCACGCCCATCGAGGCCCGGCTGGGCACCAGTTTCGCCGACTTGACCCAAGGGGTGATGACCGCCGAACCGGCCGAGAGCGTGGCGCCCGCCACGCCCGTCGCCGCGCAGGATCGGGCGGTAGCCGTCTCGATGGCCGAACCGGCCACGCCCACCGCGATGTCGCGCGCCGATCCCCCGGTGCCCGCCCGCGCGGCGCCCGCGCCGACAACGGTCGAACGCGTGGTGCCGGACACTGTCCTGTCCGAACCCGCGCAGCCTGCGCAGGCGCCGACCCCGGTGCCCAGCGCCTCCGACGCGCCGACGACACAAGTCGCCTCGTCCCCTGCCCCGCAGGCCAGTGCGCCCGCGACGCCGCTTCCGATCGCGCCCGAACCCGCGCCGGTTCAGCGACCCGAGCCGGAAACGATCACCGGGACCGAACTCGCCGCAGGCGCGGTCACGCGCACTCAGCGCCCCCCTTCCCGCACGGCCGAGTTCGAGCGTCGCCACAGCCAGCCCGCCGCTGCCCCACCTTCGACCCGGACGACGCAGGCGCCTGCCCCGGACCCTGCCCCGCAGGCCCGAGGCAATTCGAACGCGAACGCCCAGGCCGGGTCCCAGCAAGGATCCCGGTCGGCGCAATCGTCGGGAAATCAGGGACAGAGCCGACAATCCTCGCAGGCCGGCAATGCCGCGGCGGCGAACTACCCCGGCCAGGTCATGACCCAAATCGCGCGGATCGGCCGCCCATCGGTGCGGGCGCGGGGCACGGCGGTGCTTTTCTTCACCGTGGCAGCAACGGGCGCGCTCGCCTCCGTCGGCCTCGCCCGCTCCTCCGGCTCGAGAGAGCTTGACCAAGCGGCCGTTCAGCTGGTCCAGCGCGCCGCGCCGTTTCCGCCCCCTCCGGCCGGTGCCCAGCGCACGTTCTCGATCAACATCGCGGGGCGCTGACGACACCATGACCCTGCGCCCGAACATGACGGTATTCCTCGACGGCATCCGACCGGTGGCACCGCTCGTCGCCTGTGAATGGCCGGGCGTCCTGGCCAACCTGTGGAAGGCCGAGATCGCCCCCGGCGGGCACGGTCGCTACATGTCGCAACTGCCGCGCATCGTCGTGGTGCTCGACGACACGCCGGCACGGATGCACCTGTCGACCGGTCCCTCCGACCGGGCCGAGGACGTCCGCCTCGCCTACATCCCGGCGGAGCTTTCGGTCTCGACCCGTTTCTCTGGCGCCGGACCTTTGAGGCATCTCGACCTGTATTTCGACCCCCTCACGCTGGGGACGAAACTGTCCGACGCGGGGCGAACCGGTGCGATGGACCGGCTGATCCGCTTGCAGGAGGACGCCGCCGCACGGTCCATCGCGTCGCTCCTCGCCGCCGAGGTGGCGGGCGGCACGCGCGACGTGCTGACGCTCGATTCCCTGGCGTTTGCCCTGGTCGGCAAGATGTTCGATGGCACCGAGGTATCGCCAAGTCGACCGGGTGGCCTCACGACCCGCCAGCTTTCTGCCCTCGACCGGTTCCTCGAAGCCGAACTCGGACGCTCCATCAAGGTCGCCGAAATGGCGGAGGTGGTCGGCCTTTCCGAAAGCTGGTTCGCTCACGTCTACCGCCTGACCCGGGGCGAGACACCGCACCGCACCCTGCAGCGCCTTCGCGCCAAGTCCGCCATGGCGCTCCTGGCGCATCGAGACCTGCCCCTGGCACAGATCGCGGGAATGCTGGGCTTTGCCGATCAGGCGCATTTCTCCCGCGCCTTTCGCAGCGCCACCGGGCAGGCACCCGGCGCGTGGAGGAAATCCACTTTTCAGCAGGATTCGACAAAACCCGACTGTTTTTGTCAAGACTAGCACGCACACCCTCGACAAAACGGCCCCAAGCCCCGGCGGTTCGCGTGCCGGGCTGCTATCTAGGAGTATGGAATGACAAGAACCGCATCGCTCGCCGCCTGGCTGGCCGGAACGACCGCACTCGCCACGCCGTTGGCCGCGCAGGAGACTGCCCCCGTCGGCACCGGATACAACCTGGGCGAAATCGTCTTCGAGGTGCGGGGCGCCGATCCGGTCGGCGAGGAAGCGGCCCCCTTCACCCTGTCCGGGATCAAGACCGCGACACCGATCACGCAAGTGCCGCAATCGGTCAGCGTCGTGGGCCGCGAAACCTTCGAGGACACCCATCCGGCCAAGGTGGACGAGGTCCTGCGCGACGTGGCGGGGGTGCAGTCGCAGCTTTACGGCTACGACAGCGACACGAACTGGTATTACATCCGCGGCTTCAACTCTTTCGATACCGGCGCATTCCTCGACGGGCTGTCGCTCTTCTCCTACGGGTTCGGCACCTTCTACATCGATCCCTTCCTGCTTGAACGGGTCGAGGTTCTGAAGGGCCCCGCCTCGATGCTCTACGGGGCGTCCTCCCCGGGCGGCATCGTCAATTCCGTGTCGCGCCTGCCCGATGGGTCGGAAGGCCGCGCGGTGACGGCGGGGACGGACAGCGAAGGGCGGACCTGGCTCTCGGGCGAGGCGTCCGGCCTCGTCGGGGATGACCTGTCCTACCGTTTCGGCGCAAAGCTCACCCGGCAGGACGGACATGGCATGTTCGACGACGGCTTCGAAGGAGTCCTGTTCGGCGGTGCGACCAAGGCCTTCGCCGACGGCAGCCGGCTGACCTTCCATCTGTCGCATACCGAAATGGACGAAGACCACGTCGGCGGACAGTTCCTGCCGATCTTCGGCACGGAATACGAAGCGCCCTTCGGCTACTTCGACCAGTACTACAACGCGGGCGATCCGGACACCGACGACTATGACCGCAGCCAGACCATCGCGACGGGCATCTATCGCACGACCCTGGGCGGCTGGGACATCACCGACACGGCACGGCTGGGCCGGGCCGACATCTCGGAAGCCTACCTCTACGCGAATGGTTTCACCTCTGGTCAGGTGCCCGAGCCGGGCGCCGGGGTGAACCGGTTCGTCTTCGGCCACGAGAGCGAAGCCGTGATCGCCCAGAACGACCTTCGCGCGACGCGAGAGCTCGTCACCGGCGCGGTCACGCATGATCTGCTCTTCGGGCTCGACCTGCGTCGCTACCGCCTGGACGAGGCCCAGGCTTTCGCCTTCGGCACGGCGCTCGACCCGCGGAATCCCGATTACTCCGCCGATCAGCCGGCGCTGGGAGATCCCTACATCGACGGCGTGCGGACCCAGGAACAGGTCGGGGTCTACGCCCAGGACCAGTTGCGTTTCGGTCAATGGATCGCCACGCTCAACGCCCGCTACGACTTCGTGAAGTCTGAGTTCGACAACCGCATCGGTGACGATCTGGAACGCGACGACGAGGCCTTCACGGGCCGTGTCGCACTGGCCTACGACCTGGGCAACGTCACGCCCTATGTGACCGCCGGGACCTACTTCAACCCGCAGGCGCTCGACACCACGACGCGCGAGGCCGAGCCCGAGACCGGGCGCCAGGTCGAGGTCGGGGTGAAGTGGCAGCCCAACGCGTATTCGCTGGTTACCGTCTCGGCGTTCGACATCCAGCGCGAGGACGTCTCGCAATCCTTCGTCAACGGCGGTGCCTTCGATGCCCGCACCCTGGGCGAGGTTCGCTCGCGCGGGATCGAGATGGAGGCCGATCTGGATCTCTCGGAGGAGTTCGGTCTGCGCGCGGCGCTGACGGCGATGGACGTGGAGATCACGGATTTCGAGGACGATCCGAGCTTCGAGGGCAACATCCCGCAATCGGTGATCGGGACCTTCGGCTCGCTGCAGATGACCTACAGCCCGCTTTCGGTGCCAGGGCTCGAGATCCGGGCCGGTGCGCGGTACCTGGGCGACAGTTTCGCCGACAACGCCAACGATCTGGAGATCGGCGACGCGACGCTTTTCGACGCAGGTGTCACCTACGACTTCGCCACGGACTGGACGGCGGACCTCAACGTCACCAACCTCGCCGACGAACGCTACACCGCCAGCTGCCAGACCTCTTTCGGCACGTCCTCGTGCTGGCAGGGCGAAGGCCGTGTCGCAACCCTGGCCGTGACCCGGTCGTTCTGAGCACGGCTGGCGCGGCCCCATGCCGCGCCAGTCTCCCCAGCCCCGGCGGCGGCCTGCACCCTCGGCAGACCTTCCGGAACGTGGGCAAACCGGGGTCGCCGTTGCATCGGCGGCCCCGAGGCGTTGCCAGAGCACAAGCGCGCCCCGCCGCGCGAAAGGCCCCAGCGCGACCGGTCAAAAACTGCGACACGCCACGCCTTGATCGAACGGCCGCACCCTTGCCTTGACCTGTCGTCCCTTGGATCAAGGTCATCATCAGCACGTCATCGTGAGACAGCCGGGAAAAAAATCCTGCTTCCGGCGGTCCAAGGTTGGGGAGCAGCGCACCAACGTTTCGATGCTGATTTCGAATGAAGGACCTGAGGAAGCAGGTCAGCGACCCTACCGCAGTCCATGCGATAGCCTGGCTAGGGCCTTGGAATTCGCTAAGACCACCCGTGTTCTGGACCCAACAGCGTTCAGGCGGGATAGCCGTAGGTCCGGATGAATGACCAGATTGCACGATTGACCGATTCCAGGCGTCTGATGCTGCTCTCGATCTCTTCGATCGCACGGTCATCCATCAGGTCGTTGCGTCCCATCTTCACCTCGGTGCGCCGGTCGGAGATGCGCATCAGTATCGTCTTTGCCTGTCCGCTCTCGGGGTCGAACGCGTAGATGCTGTGATTCAACCTGTTGCGGAGTGCGCCGATACGCGCCATGCGCGAGGTAAGGTCGAGGATCTCCCTGCGTTCTTCCTTGGCCACCCGGTCCAGCTTGGACAAACGTTCGACCAGATCGATGCGCGCTTTCGCGGTATTGAGCGAGAGATATATCACGACCGCGCTTTCCTTGTCGGTTCGTGCGAGGCCCGCGATCAAGTGGATCAAGAGACTCTCTGTATTCGTCCAGGTATAGTTGATCCGCCCGATCAGCAGCAGAACCCGGTCGAGCGTTGGCCCGGATGCTCCGTCAGGCATGGGGCTGTCCGTCAATCGACTTCGGCCCGTTTGCGACCTGGTGAAACCAGCGTGTCGCCAAGGTCCGGTTCGAGACACCCAACTTCCTCAACACCTTGTGGATATGCAGCTTCACTGTATGTTCGGACAGCTTCAAGCTGGCGGCGATCATCTTGTTCTGAAGGCCGGAGGCGACGAGCTCCAATACTTCCCACTCGCGCACCGTCAGGTTGCAGTCCGACTGCTCCGCCAGGATCATCGCGCGCGTCGCAGTGTCGTTCGTACCGCATTCCTTGCTGTCGAGTCCGAGGACGATGGCTTGAGGAAGAAAGATCTGACGGCACATCAAGAGCCGCATGATCGAAATCCAGACCTCGATCTGCGTGTTCAAGGGCAGCAATCCGACGGAGCTGAGAGACGCGTCACGCCCTCGGCACTCCAGAAAATGCATCGCTTTAGCGGTCTGATGAAAGGCGATGGCCAATTGCGCGCCTTCGACGAGGCTCAGGTAGGCAGACGGGTCATTGACGACCGAAGCAATATGAGAATCGTCGAGGATGAGCACCTCGACGGGCTCAGCCTGATCATCGGCCGCCTCGAAATCGGAGACTGTGTTGAACCGCTCGAAGCGGTGCGTGGTGAATTCCTCGCGGAAGATAGATAACATCCTGTCCGAAAACCGGGCCATCGACCCGATGAATGTAACTTTCGCGGCGAGATCGGAATGGGCTTGGTCATCAAATAAACTCATACTCTCTTACCTAACTGACTCCGAAAATTGTCGGCTCTTCGCAGGTCTGTTCAAGGGCGACCTATAGACATGATCTGAAGATCAATCGAATTGTTACTAATCATTCGGTCTATTCATGGTGCCCTTGCGAACGATCAAATAGTTAATTCGTTCATTCGTCAAGAAATCGGGCAGCCTCCGTCGCGGGTCGGAGGTTTTTGGTTTTCGATCAGACATTTACTAGTTTTGCGCCCCTAGTGTGAGTGAGAACCGAATTACAATTAGAAGTTGATTCCCGGGCGACCGACCGTGGAAGTTTCTTTTGCATAGCAATTATTTGCCTGATTCGGCGCGCCCTCTAACCCATTTGCTAGGTTCGAAACAAAGCCTCTTGGCGGCTTAATATTCGTGCACCACGTCGCACCATCGCCCTGCCGGCAAGACTTGTTTCGCTGCTGAGACACATCTTGTCACAACCGCGAAATGAGCCGCGATGTGTGTGCAACCTGGGGGACCTTTGGGGGAGGGCTGCTTACACACAGACAGCGCAAGACGATCTGTCCGCCGACCGGTAGCGATCGCGCCGGTTTCGGATTCGAACATCTAATCCAAGAAGCCGTATCGGTGACCGCTTTGAATGAACTGGCGGTGCGCTATGGCATTGAAACGAAAGCATTAGTCATGAAAGATAGAAACAGCATCATTTTCGGCGGATCCGGTTACGAGTCCGACGATCACGACGATTTCGAAAGCAGCACCGCCACTTCCACGGAAACCGTCACCGATACGTCAAGCCACAACGACAACGACAACGACAATTCCAACGAGAACGAGACCTCCTCCGACAGCGACGCGACGAGTGGTTCCAATTCCGGCTCGCATGCCGGGTCCGGCAGTGACGGGAGCGGCTCCGGCGACGGCACCGGCACGGGGAACGGAGCCGCCACCGCGGACGGGTCGGCGAACGCCACCGGCGGCTCCGACAGCAACGCGGGCAGCGCATCCGATAGCGATGCGGACTCGGATGCCGAAAGCGACGCCGACAGCGATGCGGACAGCATGTCCGACAGCGGTGCAGACAGTGACGCCGACAGCGATGCTGAGTCCGATGCCGACAGCGATTCCTCGTCGATGTCTGACACCAGTGTCGACGCCGACATCACGAGCGACGTATCATCCGAGAGCGACACGACCGTCACCGTCGATGTCAGCGCCGACATGTCCATGGATATGGACGGATATCAGCCCAACGACGACGACTTCGCCGATTTCGATCTGACCAATTCGACCACTGGCCACATCTTCGTCGCGGAAGGTGACATCGACTCCGGGTTCGGGGACGATTTCCACGCCAGCGATTTTCTGGACAACTCTCTCAACGGCGAAGGCAATGACGCCGGTGTCGTGAACAACCAGAACAACGTGCTGGACGATCAGGACATCGTCGAGGAAGCGACCGTCAGCAATACGGGCACGTTCGAAAACAACGGCGGTGCGGAGGGCGGCACGGCCACCGCGTCCGAAGGAATCGCGGTCGATTCCAACGGTGCGGAAAGCTCCGGCGATACGTATGCCGACGGTGGCGCCGCGACCGGCGGCGAGACCGAGAGCGGAAGCACGGATTCCGATGGTGGTGCATCCGGCGACACGGGCGACGCGGACGGCGCATCCGGTGACGGCGGCGCGACCGGCGCGGCGGATGCCAGCGGTAACGCGGCGTTCAATGGCCTGGTCGGCGGCGCCGCGGGGGCCGAAGGCGGCGACGGCGGCGACAGCAGCTCCGAGAACGGTGGGGATGCCGATGGGTCCGCCGATGTCGAAGCGGACGGAGCAGCGGGCGACGGCGGATCCGTCGATGCCGATAACGACAGCTCGACCTCCAACGGGGGCGGCGATGTCAGCTCCGACGATGACGGCGGTTCGAACGGCGACACGTCGACCGGAACGACCGAGAACACCTCGAACGCCGACAGTGTCGCGCGCAGCGTGACCGGTGACGCGGACGGCGGTGACACCACGGGCGGTGCCGCCCAGGGCGGCGGTGATTCCGCGGCGGGCGCCGATGTCCACTCCGACGGCGGTGCGTCCGGCATGGCCCAGGCCGACACCGACAACGACACCGATGCATCGACCGACAGTGACAGCGATGCGGACGGGGGTGACGGTGGCGCGCAGTCGCAGACGTCCGACACCACCGCAGTGAACCTGACGCTGACGGGCGCCCTGGCCGAGGGTGGCGACAGCGGCGACGTCGACAGCGGCATGGGGTCCGACACCACCACCGGAACCGACAGCGATGCCGCAGGCGGTGACGGCGGCGCGATCGACGGCGACGTGGATCTCGCCTCCGACGCGAGCACCGACAGCGATTCGAGCGGCGCGGGTGGTGAGTCCGGCGATGCCCTTGCACTGGGCTTGGCCGGGAATGACGCCACCTCGTCGGCAGACTCCGACAGCGCGGCCGGCGACGCAGGTTCTGGTTCGGGCGATGCAAGCCGTGACGGTGAAGCCTCCTCCGACGGCGATGCCGACGGTGGCAATGGCGGTGATATCGATGGCGACGTCGATGCCATGTCCGACGGCGACACCGGCGGATCCAGCGAGGCGGAAGGCGGCGACAGTGGATCGCAGGACCAGGTCGCCCGCAACGATGCCGACGGCGAAAGCGCGAGCGAAGCCGACGGAACGGCTGGGGACAGCGGCGATACGGACGGCAACGCCGCCAACGTCGGTTGGTCCGACGCGGAAGGTGCGGCGACCGGCGGAGCCAGCGGCGACACGGACGGTGACGTCGACTCCAGCGGCGGATCGTCCTCGACCTCCAGCGACAGCAGCGGTGGAGACGGTACCGGTGGCGACGCCGACAGCCGCGTCGATAGCACCGTGCGCACCGACGCCGAAACCGATGTCGACAGCGACTCCGGCAGCGGCGGCGACAACAACGCCGGCGCCGGTGGATATGGCCTGGGTGCTTCGGGTGCCTCGGCGCAAAGCGGTGACGGCGGCGACGGCGGATCCGCTGGCGACGACGACGATCACGACGGCAGCTCTTCCTTCGTTAGCAAGAGCCAGGTCGGCGACGACGATGCCGGCGCGGGCAGCGAGGCCGGTGACGGCGGCGATGCCGGTGATGCCGGAGCGATGGCCGGGTACGGTGTCGGTATCGGCTACGCCGACGCGGATGGTGATGCCGGTGATGCAGGCGATGCCAGCGCCTCCGGAGGCGGTATCGGGACCGATGGCGACAGCGACGTGACCAGTGGCGGTGCGGCCGGCTCGGGGAACGGCGGACAGGGTGTCGCCGACGACGATGCCAATGTCCAAGCCGGTGGGTCGACCGACTCGAACGGCGGTGACGGCGGTGCCGGCGCGTCCGATAATGACGCGAGCGTCGACGGATCGTCCGATGCTGACAACGACAGCGGCGCGGGTGGGGATACCAACGGCGATGCCGGTCAGTCGTACAACGATATCGATGCCAATTCCGGCACCGATGCGATGAGCGGCGACGGCGGCGACGGCGACGCGAGCTCGGACAACGACGCCAACAACGATGCGACGGCCCAGACGGACAGCGCGTCCGGTGACGGCGGGTCTGCCGATGCCGACAACGACGCGGTGTCGCAAGGCATGGCTGTGGCAGAGAACGACGGTGGCGACGGTGGCACGTCCAACGGCATTGCCGGGGATGCACGCCAAGACAACGTGGCCCGTACCGATGCGGCCGGCATGTCCGGTTCCAGCGGAGACGGAACCGCGGCGTCCGACGACGACGCCCGTGCCGATGCCGACGGCTCCACCGCGTCGACCAGCGGTGATGGCGGAGACGGCGCAACGGACGACGATGCGTCTTCCGACGTCGACATGGACGCCGATACCGACAGCGGTGACGGGGCCGGCGGAACCGCGATGTCCGGTGCCGTGGACAACGATGCCGACGGCGCGGCCAGCAACAGCGGCGCGACCGGCGCCGGCGGCGCGGGCGGTGCCATGTCCGATGACGATGCGTCGGGCACGGGCAGCGCCAGCTCGGATGTCGACACCGGCGACGGGGGGGCTTCCATGGCCACCGCGGAGCAGGATGCCGATGCCAGCGGCGAAGCGTCCTCGATGACCGAGGGCAGTGCCAACGGCAACGAGGCCTCGACGACCTCGGACACCGGTTCGGACGGCTCCGCCGATGCCGACGCCACAGGCGGCTCCGGTGGCGACACCGGATCGTCCAACGCGTCGAACAGCGACGGCGACGCCGACGGCTCGGCAGATGGGATGGGCGGCTTCGGCGGCTTGTCGGATCTTGCAGCCGAAGCGCTGAACGAGAGCATGACCGACAACGACACCGATATCTCGACCGGTGCCGGCGGCGAGGCAGGCTCTTCGGCGGATGCGATGGCCGAGGCCGGCGCTTCGGGTGACGTGACCGTGGACGCCATGGGTGGCGGAAGCGGCATGGCCAGCGCGATCTCCGGTGCGTCCGGGGCCGCCGCCGGCGGGGCTTCCATGGGCGGTGACGCCAATGGCGGTGCCGTCGACGGTGCCAATGGCGGCACGGCCAGCGGCGGCGACGGCGGGGCCGGCGGGAATGCCGGATCCTGGGGCTCGGGCAACGGAGACGACGGTTACGTGACCGGCGAATCCTACGCCTCCGCCGCGGCAGCCGTCGATGTCTCTGCTTTCAACCAGGACATCATCATGGGTGCCAACGTACTGGGCAACACCGTCGACATGAATGTCGTCGGGGGCTCGTTCAGCTCCAACTACGTCGGCGACGACAGCGACACCTAAAGCGTAAGCACCAACATCCGGGGCCGGTCCGTCCGGCCCTGGATACCCGGCCTCTGCCCATCCGGCACCGGCCGACCCCTTGAACTAGATGTTTTTTCTTTTCCCGAACGGTCGCTTCAGATGCCCCTCGACGCCCTTTCAGAAAAGATCGCGCATTTCATCGGCTCCTTCGAATTGCTGACGGACCAGATCAGGGCGCGCCTCGATTACGACACTTTCCGGGCTGCTCAGATCGCGGAACGCGAGATGCAACTGCTCGAGACCCCGGGAATTTTCCACAAGCACGACTACAAGCTGGACGGGTTCGACGCCGAACTCGACTATATCGTCTTCCCGGTCAGCCTGATGCCGGTCGAAGTCGATCATTCGATTGCATTCGATCCGATTTTCGGATCGGCGAACTTGTCCGAACTGACGGTTTCAGAGCCGGTCGAAGCGCGCATCGAGCCGGTATCCGTGGCCCCCCCACTCGATCCGACCAAGGATCCCGCGGTACCGGATCCCGCGGTACCGGATCCCGTGGTGCCGAATCCCGCCCCTCCGAGCGTGGTCCATTCTCTTCCCGCCGCATCGAGCTTGGCGACGCTCACCGTGCAGTACAATACGTTTAACGACGACGATGTCTTCGGCTCTCCCGCGTTCGCCGACATGCAATCTGTCGCGGCGCTGCACGCCGCGCTGGATGGCCTCGCCGAAACGGCGACGACGCTTTCCCCGATTCCGGCGGACCTGGATCCCGCCACGGCCGACTGGATGCAGGTCCTGCCCCGGATCGTGCAGGCTGCCGAACAGGTGCAAGAGGATGTCGGCCACACGCTCTCCGAGACCGTCATGTCGGGCGCGCAGGCAAAGAACGTCCTGCTTGCAAACGGAGACCTCGTTACCGAGAAGCCCGATTTCGACGCCTTGCTACCGCGTTACCTGCAGGATCGTAAGGCCGAGACGGAGGTTGCAAAGGCCCGTTCCGATTTCGGACCGGCCACCGCGCCGGACAATGACGACAGCCGGGCCGAGGATGGCAACCTGATCGTCACGGGGGCGAACACCCTCATCAACACCGCAAGCGTGACATCGAACTGGCTGGACGCCCCCGCAATCGTGGTCGCGGGCGACGTGATCCGTTTCGACGGGATCAGCCAGGTCAATCTTCTGGTCGAACACGATCAAGTATCGTCGACGCTTCGATCGCCGACCGAGACAGTTGGGGACTCGGACGATCTGAACGTCGCAACGATCGGAATAGCAGGACGCTCGGCAAATTTGCCGAGCCCGGAAGGAAGCGATGTCGCGAGCACTCTTCCCTCCAACTGGGTGATCGCGCGGCTCGACGGACCCGTGACGCAGCTGAACTGGGTCCAGCAGCACAATTTCACCACCGACTTCGATCAAGCGAGCATTACGCTGGGGGGATCCGGGCTGTTTCTCGGCATGGGGGAAAACGGCCTTTCCAATAGTTTCGAAGCCTTCGAACTGGGATTTCAGTACGACCTGATCGTCGCGAACGGCGACCTGATCGACGTGAACCTGATCTCCCAGACCAACGTTCTGTTCGACAGCGATATCGTCCTTGGACAAGACGAATTTTCCGGTGTCGCGTTGCAGACAGAGCCCGTTTCGAACGACCACGACGCAGGTGCTGCGCCGGGGCCTGCGAACCAGGTTGCAACTGTCCCCGCACAGGAGGCGACTGCCCCGGTGGTATCGGACCGGGCCATCGCGACCGAGGGCACGGCGACCGTCAGGGAGGGCCTTTCCGGCATCGAAACCTCCGCACCTGCCTCACCTGATGATCACCCCGCCGAGGCGGCGAACATTGCTGAGACGGATGCCGCGACACCGGCATTCTCGACCTCGGACAACCTGCTCTACAACGAGGCCATTATCGAACGCATCGGAGCCGTCACCGACGCCGAGATGACCCAGGCGTTTCGGGACGCGCTGGCCGGTCTCGCAGAAGCGGACGCGGCCATGTCCGATGCGATCGCGCAGGACGAGCTCTTTCACGGGACAGAGCTTTTGCGGGTGCTTTATATCGATGGTGACTTCACGACCGTCAACGTCGTGGACCAGGTCAATATCCTGGGTGACGCCGATCAGGTCCATCTGGCGCGCGACGAATTCGCCGATGCCCTGCAGGCGCAGGCCGAGATCGTCACCGGGTCGAACATGCTCGCGAACGTGGCTGCGATCCGCGATATCGGGGTCGACAGCACGATCATGGCCCAGGGAGAGACCTACTCCGATGCGTTGATCCACCAGGCCGAGCTTCTCGACACCGAAGCGGTCCCGTCGGGGGCGAAGATCTCGCAACTCGCGAACGAGGCCGTGGCCTTCCTTGCCGACGATCTTCTGGGCGAAGAGCTTGCAGACACTCTTTCGCTACCCACCGAGGGCCACATGGCCGACATGCCGGGGTCCGCGGATATCATGCAGTCGGTACTGGCATGACCAGGAACACCCGACCGCCGACCTTCGAGAACTGGAGAAACCGTGAAAGATCATCCTGACGGCAAGGTGAAATCCTCCCCACGCCCGGGCCGGCCTGCCGGAAACCGAGATCTGCCCATGTTCCTGAGCGCCGACAGCCGGATCAACAGGGCTGGCGGAGAGACGCGTGGCCGTGCCGAAGCGAGGCAAAGCTGGTTTCCGCCGGTTCCCTGTGCCGCCACATGTGGACCCGAAGATACCTTCGTGCTGCCGAGCAAACTGCGCACCGCCAGCGCAAATGTCGGCCTGAAGACCGGGCGCGGCATGCCCTCCGTGCAGGCAAAGGCTGAAAGCCCCCCCCGATCCGTGACCGAAAACATGGCCAAGGCTGCGGTGGCAGAGCCCGTGCCGTCGCGTGCAGACACTCAGGCACCGTCGGCAGCGGCGTCCGCCCCGAAACCCGAAGTCTCGGCCCAGTCCAAACCGGCCAGGTCCGCGACGTCCGCCTCATCCCAACCGGTCAGGTCCGCTACGTCGGCCTCGTTTGAACCGGTCAGGTCCGCCACGCCGGCGCCATCCGAACCGGTCAGGTCCGCTACGCCGGCCGCGTCCGAACCGGCCAAGCCGAAAGGCCCGATCGCTCCGACGCAGGCCCGTGCCACCGACACGGATGCCAAGGTCAAAGCCACGATCGATGGCAGCACCGGCCCGATCTCCAAGGGCGATGGCGGCGGTGCCGTCGGCGGCGCGGGCGGCGGTCAGGACAAACCTCCGAAATTTCACAAGCGACTGGGGTCCGAGGATTTCAACGCGGCCCTTCGGATCGGAGTGGCGGCGGTCAAGAAGAACATGCTGTTCGTCTTGTTGCTGACCTGTGCGACGAACATCCTGATCCTCGCCATTCCGATTTACCTGTTCCAGATTTCCGACCGGGTCCTGACAAGCCGCTCGGTCGACACCTTGGTGATGCTGACGGTCATCATCGTGGGCGCGGTGATCCTGCAGGCCATCTTCGATGCGGTCCGGCGCTACGTTCTGATGCGTACGGCGGTCGAACTGGCGGCCCAGCTGGGCGCACCGATCCTCAGCGCGGCGGCTCATTCGTCGCTGCACAGCAACGGGCGCGAATACCAGACACTGGGCGACTTGCAGACGCTACGGGGCTTTCTCGTCTCCGGCACGCTGATCTCGTTTCTCGATGTGCCCTTCGCGCCGATCTTCGTGCTGGCGATCTATCTGGTGCACCCGCATCTGGGATCGATCGTCGTGGTCAGCTCGCTGCTGCTGTTGGGGGTCGCGCTGATCAACCAGAAGATCACGGCAAAGCCTTTCATGACCGCCAACGCGGCTCAGTCGCGGGCGAACCTGCACCTCGATTCCATGTCGCGCAATTCACAGATCATCAACGCGCTGGCGATGATCCCCGAAGCCGTGACGATCTGGGGCCGCGACACCGCCGCGTCCCTGACCGCGCAAGTCCATGCGCAGGACCGCAACATCACCTCTGCCGCGGTGTCTCGGATCGTGCGGATGCTGACGCAGGTCGGAATGCTGGGCTGGGGCGCTTACCTGGCCATTCTCGGAGAGATCACCGGCGGCATGGTCATCGCGGCTTCGATCATCGCGGGCCGCGCGCTGGCGCCCATCGAAGGGGCCATCGAAGGCTGGAATGGCTTTTCGCTGTCCCGGATGGCCTTCGGGCGGATCAAGGCCCTGCTGTCGGGGCCGAAGCACCAATTCGAGAAACTCTGGCTGCCGAAACCGCAGGGCCGGCTGGACGTCGAGCGCCTGCTCTACGTCCCGGGCGGCACGAAGCAGGTCATTCTCAACGGGATCAGCTTCTCACTCAACGCGGGCGAGACGCTGGCGGTCATCGGAAACTCGGGGGCCGGCAAGACGACGCTGGGCAAGATGCTGGTGGGATCGATCCTGCCGACCTCCGGCAACGTGCGGCTGGATCTGATGGACCTGCGCAACTGGGATCCGCGCCAGTTCGGCGAGAACATCGGTTACCTGCCGCAAGACGTGCAGCTGTTTCCCGGCACCATCAAGGCCAACATTGCACGCATGCGCGACGAGGCGACGGACGAGGAAATCTTCGAGGCTGCGCGGCTGGCGGACGTGCATGAGATGATCGCAATCCTGCCGCAGGGCTACGAGACGGTGGTCGCCGCCGATGGATCGCCCCTTTCGGGCGGGCAGAAGCAGCGCATCGCACTGGCGCGGGCGTTCTTCGGCGGGCCGCGTTTCGTCGTCCTGGACGAGCCGAACTCCAACCTCGATACCAGCGGCGACAAGGCGCTGGCCCGCGCGATCAAGCACGCTCAAGCCAACAAGATCACCGTCGTGGTCATAACGCAGAAGCCGTCGCTTCTCAGCTCGGTCGACAAGGTCATGCTGCTGGCGGACGGCACCATTCAGATGTTCGGAGAACGACAGGCCGTGCTGGAAAAGCTGGCCGGCCGCAAAGCACAGCAGGTGACGAAATGAGCGACATCACCGCAACTCCAGGGGCCGAATGGTACGCCGAAGTGCCCCGTTCGATCAAAAAGCACGTGATCTTCGGCATCTTGTTGATGACGTTCACCTTCGGCGGCTTTGGCGTCTGGGCGTTCCGCGCGCCCTTGGCCGCAGCGGTCATCGCGCAAGGCAGTTTCGTGGCCACCGGCCAGAACAAGATCATTCAGCACCTGGAAGGCGGCATCATCGAGCAGATCAACGTGCGCGAAGGGGACAAGGTCACGCAAGGCGAGGCAATGATCCTGCTCGATCCGACCGTCGCAAAGGCCAACGAACGAGAGCTGAACCTGCGGCAGGTCCGGCTGGAGGCGACCGAAGCGCGACTGAAGGCTCAGAACGAACACCTATCGGACCTCGTCTTTCCCGAGCATCTGGCGACGCTGCGCGACGATCCGGAGGTCGCGGCCATTCTCGATGGCCAGCGGCTTGCATTTCAGGTCGCCGAGACCACGCTGCAGACGGATATCGCGCTCCTCGAACGAAATCTTGACGCGCTGGCGGTGCGGGTCGCCGGCTACGAGATCCAACTGGCCTCCCACGAAGGTCAACAGGCTCTCCTGCAGGAGGATTTGGAGGTCAAGACGCAGCTTCTGGAGCGCGGTCTCATCCGCCGCTTTGAAGTCAACGCCGCCGAACGCCTCGTGCTCGAGGCCGAGGGCCAGATCTCGCGGCTTCGCGCGGAAATCGAGGAGAGTGCGCAGGTCCGGCAAAAATACGAGCAGCAGATCGAACAAGCCAACGACCGCTATGCCGAGAACGCGCTCGATAGCCTGCAACCGATCCAGGCTGAGCTCGACTCGGTAAAGGAACAGTCCCGCACGGCAGCGGACATAAGAGAACGATCGACGATCACGGCACCCGTGTCCGGCACGATCGTCCGACTTTACTATCATACTCCCGGTGGGGTCATCGAAAGCGGGCGTCCGATCCTGGAGGTGCTTCCTGACGACGAACCCCTCATCATCGAGGTCCAGGTACCGCGCGTTGACATCGACAGCGTCCGGCGTGGCCAGACCGCCAAGGTGCGGCTCACGGCGCTGAACCAGCGCACGACGCCGATACTCGACGGCGAGGTGTTCTACGTCTCGGCGGACTCGGTGACGGATTCCTCCGCCGGAATCTCGACGGAAGTCTATGTTGCAAGGATCTCCATCGCGCCGGAAGAGATCCTGCGGGTTCCGGAATTCACCCCGACCCCGGGCATGCCCGCGGAGATCATGATCCAGACCGCCGAGCGGACCTTCGCGCAATACCTTGCACGGCCCATCGTCGACAGCATGTCGCGGGCGTTTCGAGAGCAATGAGGGGGGAACCGGACCAATGACGCCGCTTCGCCCGGGCCCGACCTCGCAGAAACGCCGCCAATCCCAACTGCGCTTCGGTTTCGGCCTCACGATCGCAGGGCCCGGATCGTCCGTTCGGGTGTCTGCCGCTTCTTGGATCGGTGGGCCGCCGGATTGTCCTGTCAGCGTCCTGTCCGAAACGGCTGCAATGGTATCTCGGACCTGTCCGACACCCCGCAATGCACGCGCGGCGCTCCGCTCGAGACCGGCGTTCGCCTTGGCCGTCATCGGAATATGCCTGGGCCTTCTGTCCCCCGCCTTGCCCGCGATGGCTCAAACCGTTTGCGAAGGCGAACAATGCGAAACCGTTGACCGGCTGTCGCAGCAGATGCAGGCATACCGGCGCGTGCTGTCTTCGCTGGAATCCGAAAAGGCCAACGCCGAGACGGCCCTGCAGGACCTTCGTGATGAACTCGACCAGACCCGCGCGCGGCTCGACGAGGCGACCGCGGCTGGAACCGCACTGGCATCGGCCCGCGGCGGTGCCGAAACCGAAGCCCTGACGACGGGGATAGAGCAGTTGCGCGCGGCCTTCGAACGCGTGCGCGACGACCTCGCGGAGGCGCAGTCGGAGCTTGCGTCCTTGACCCTCGAAACTGCACGGGCCGAGAACATCCGCGATCAGATGACCGAGGAGATGCGGGCCGTCACTGCGGACCGCAACGCTCTGCGCTCGGACACGGAAGCCACACGCGCCGAACTGGAGCAAACGCAAGACACTCTTGCCGAAACGCAGACGGCCCTTGAAGACCTCGTGCTTGCCCGCAACGGCGCGCAGGCGGAGGCGGAGGCCGCGCGCAGCGATCTTGCAGAAGCAAGCAGATCGCTGGCGGCGGCGCGACGAGAACACGAAGAGCTCAGGGACGCCCATGAAGACCTGGCCGCAGAGGCGCGCGCCCTGAAATCCGAACGCGATTCCCTGGCGGAGGCGGCGGAGATGGCCCGCGTCGAAGCGCGGGAAGCTTCCATGGCGCGGACTGAAGCGCAGGCGGACCTGCAGACCGCGCAAACCGCTCTCGAGACGCTCCGCGCGGAATTGGCGGTCCTCGAAACGCAGCGCGAGACCCTGTCGGCAGAAACGCAAGCCGACATGAAGATCGCAGAGGAACGCTTGACGTCCGTCGAGACGAGTATCGCAACCGCGCAGGACCAGTTGGCCTCGCTTGCCGCGCAGTCTCGGCGCGCCGCCACGGATCTTGAAGCCGCCGGGCGCGATCGCCTGACCATGCGACTGGAGTCCGAGCGGTTGGCCGCTGACCGGCAGACGATCGCCGAGCAACGAGATGCGGTGCTCGCCCAGATGCGCGACGCGACCGTGACCCGCGACCGGCTCGCCACGGAGGTCGAAGAGCTCCGCGGGCGCAAGAACGCGCTGGCCGAAAGCCTCGCAACATCGCAAAACGCTCGCGACGCAGCAGAAGAGGCCGAGAGCAGAATACAGGCCGGTCTGAACGCCGCGCGGGAGGAAACCTCACAGGCCCGCGCTGCACTCGACGAGCTCGCCGCGCAACGCGCGGCCGAGGAGGCGGAACTGGACCAGGTTCTCGAACGGATCGCGGCGGCCCAGGATGTCGAGAGGACCGCGGTCGATCAAAGCACCAGGGCGCAAGCCGAACGGGACCGCCTGAACGGCGAGTTGACGGCCCTTCGCGCGGAACTTGACAGCGCCCGGCAAGCCCTTGCCGCCCCCACCCTTCTTCCCCTGGATGCTCAGACGCCCGCCACGGCGGTGGTTGGCCTGGCACCGACGGCCCGCATTACCGTGACCACGGTCGAACCGGCGGCACAGGCTTCGCTGGCCGAGGATCTGCGCCGACGCGCCGAGCCGGTGACTGTAGCACAGGTGTCCGGCGCCCTCGCTCTGGCACCGGGGCTGGAAACCGCCACCGCGATCCAACGGCGAAGACTAAATGATGCGTTGAGCGATCAGATCTGTCCTGTCGATGCGCTAACGCGAGTTTTTGGAGAGGTGAACCGTCAGACGCTCGTTTCCCTCATTCGAAGCCTTGGCCGGTGTTGATCGATAACGATGAGGTCCTTTCATGATGAAACCATTTTTTAATCCGATGCCGAGCCTTGCGACCGCCTTGCTCTGCCTGAGCACCGCGGCCAGCGCGGAGCAGCATGAGTTCGCCAAGAACATACTTACCGGGGGGCCGACGGGAACTTACATCCAGATCGGTCGGGACATCGCGGATCTCGTCGGCGCCTGCGGTCAGACGCTGACCGTCCGGGAAAGTGCCGGATCGCTGGAAAACTTCCTCGGCGTGCGTCAGCGGCCGGCCACCCAGTTCGGCATCGTTCAAAGCGACGTGCTGGAATATCTGCGGACCTATTCCGCACAGGATCCCGCGATCCAGGAAGCCGTGCGTGGTGTCCGGATCGCCTTCCCGCTCTACAACGAAGAGGTCCATATCCTTGCATCTCGGCAGATCGAAACCGTCGGGGATCTCGATGGGGCCCGGGTGGCGATCGGGGTCGAAGACAGCGGGACATTCTTGACAGCCTCACTCTTGCTAGATCTCGTCGGCGCAGAGCCCGCCGAACGTGTCACCATCGGCCCCGACGCGGCGCTTGCGGCCCTGCAAAGCGGCGACATCGATGCATTCTTCTACGTGGCGGGCGCTCCCACTGCGCTCTTCTCCGGGGCGCAGATCGACGCCGAGGCATTCCATTTCGTCGAGATCGATGACCCGGTTCTTCAGTCGGTATATACGCCGACCACTCTCCCGGCGGAGACCTATCCCTTCCAGGCGGAGCCGGTCGACGTGGTCGCCGTCAAGGCGGTGCTGATGACCTACGAATACAACCCCGCCCGCAATGCCTATCACGCCGAAAGCTGCCGGGCGGTGTCGGACGTTTCGAACCTGGTGGTGGCCGGATTCGAAACGCTGCAGGACGGCGGCCATCCGAAATGGAGCAAGGTCGACCTGAACGACATTCCTCCCGGCTGGGACATCGGCCAATGCGTCAACGCGGGCCTTGCCCCCGACTACGTGCCCACCTGCACGTCGAACCCTAGCCCCACCGAGAACGGCACCAACGCGATCTACCGCCAAAGAATCTGCGCCGTGATTGGGTGTTGATGCGGTCTAGTACCGCGCCTGCCTACCATTGGTCCGAGAGACGATGGCGCCTGGCCCCGGTGGTCGACACGGCTTTGTCAGGCATCCCTGTCGCCGGGGAATTGGACCGGATTGCGAAGTTGCAGGGTCAACCCTGCATGGTGGTGTCAGACAATGGGACGGAGCTGACCTCGAATGCGATCCTGACATGGCAGGAAGAGCACGAGGTCGAATGGCACTAGATTGCGCCGGGAAAACCGATGCAGAACGGCTTCGTCGAAAGCTCGACGGCAGCCTGAGCAACGAGTACCTCAACGAGCACCTGATTGCCAAGTTGCCCCACGCTCGACATCTGATCGAGGCTTGGCGCCGCGACTGCAACCATCACCGCCCCCACGCGCGCCTCGACGGGCTCGCCCCGTGGGAGTCTCACCAACGGTCAGCGGAGGACCAAACCCTAACGGAGCTGACCCAAATGCGGCCTCTCAGGGGAGCAGGTCAGGATCACCAAGCGATTGCCGCCTGACGACACTTGGATGCCACACGGAAACGCTCCGGCGATCAGGCGTCGGCAGAGACGCGGAAACCGCAGTTTCCGGTAGAGCTATCGGGATCGTTTCGGGTGCGCGAGTGGACGTGATAGCGGTCGCAGTAGCTTTCGTGGCACAGGTAGGACCCGCCACGCTGGATCCGGGCATGGCCCTCGGCCGGGCCCCGGGGATCGCGCTCGGGCCGTTTGCCGGGGGCCGGGCGGGGGCCGAAACGATCGCCGACCCATTCCCAGACGTTCCCGGTCATGTTGAAGAGCCCGTAATCGTTGGGCGCAAAGGCCGTGACGGGGGCGGTCGAGACGTAGCCATCCTCGGCGGTGTTCTGATCGGGGAAACGGCCTTGCCAAGTGTTCATCGCGAAGGCGCCACCGGGGTTCAGCGCGTTGCCCCAGGGAAACTTCCGCCGCGCGTGACCCCCGCGGGCGGCGCGTTCCCACTCCGCCTCGTGCGGCAGGCGCAGACCCGCCCAGGTGCAATAGGCCAGCGCATCGTACCAAGCGATATGGACCGCCGGATGCGCCGCGCGGTCCCGCCAGTCCGACCCCTGCCCTTCCGGAGCGGCCCAGTAGGCGCCTTCGACCATGCGCCACCAGGGCAGCCCGGGCGGTGAGACCGGCCAGGCGTCGGGCTGGTCCAACAGCAGGTGGAAGACGTAGGACCAGCCTTCGACCTCTGCCACCGTGCGGTAGCCCGTGGCCGCCACGAAGCGCGCGAATTCGGTATTCGTCACGGCACAGGGCGCGATCCGGAAGGGCGAGACCTGGACCTTGCGCCGCGGCGCGCAGTGATCGCCGGGAAAGCTTGACTGGCGCGCGCCCATGTCGAAAAATCCCCCCGGGATGTCCCGCAGCTGCGCCAGCAGCTCCGCCCGAACCTCCACCGGTGCGGGGTCCACCCCACGGGCCGCCGCCAGACGCGTCGCGTCGAAGGCGTCGGGACCGGGTTTGCCCGTCTTGCCGGGCGCGCAACAGGTCGCGCCGGAGGGGCCTTTCCCATCGCGCCCGTCGGTCAAAATCGTGCATCCTCCAGCCCGCAGAACGGATCGACGGGCGATCTGCCCCGGAATGGTGCGGCCCCCGTCATGCAGTCGAGCGTCGCGGCCTGCATCTCCTCGGTGGTGGCGTAGGCGTTGACATACGCCGGCACGCGCGGCGCGTCGTAAAGGTAGTAGGGATAGCCGAAGGACACCATCGCCGTCGGCACCTGGTGCCACGGGCGTTTCATCGCGTAGCGGAAATCGCCGGTCAGCCCCAACCAGTCAAGGAAGATGCGGCCGCGTGTCAGCAGCGTCTCCTCCCCGAAAGCGTAGAGCACCAGGTCAAAGCCAGTGGGATCGAAGGGCGTGCCGGCTGCGAACTCGGTCACCTCGAATCCGCGCGCGCGCATCATGTCCGGAAGCGCGAAGGGCGTCGGCGCCCCGTGAAGCGGCGAGACGATCCCGGTCGAGGCGAAAAGCACGCGCCGCTGCCGCTCGGGCGTGATCGGGAACAGACCGTTCACATCCTTCACCAGCGTCGGCGCCGCGGCATAGGCGGCCTGCGCCGTCTCGCACGCCTCCGGCGCGTTCAATCGTGCCAGCCTGTCCGCGATCGGGGCCGCCTTTGTGCGACGGTGCAGCCCCAGCGCGGCCTTCAGGCCCAGCACGCGCAGCAGCGCCGCTTCCAGCCGCGCCTGCGACAGCGTCCCATCCGCCACCGCCGCCTGCACGTTGGCCACGTCGCGCGCCAGATCATCGGTGAAGAGCACCATGTCGCAGCCCGCGCGCAGGATCTCGACCTTGGCGGCGGCGGCCTCCATCCAGGAGGTCACCCCCGCCATCTCCGAGGCGTCGGAGACGATCAGCCCGTTGAATCCCAGCCGGTCGCGCAGCAGACCCTCGTTCAACACGCGCGACAGCGAGGCAGGCCGCGCCGCCTCGATCCCGGCATCGGGGTCCAGTTCGCGCACGAAGGCGGGCAGCGCGATATGCGCGGACATCACGCTGAGGACACCTGCGTCGATGGCCGCGCGGTAGAGCACCCCGAAGCTAGCCTCCCAGGCTTCCATGTCCAGCGGGTTGATCGTGGTGACGAGGTGCTGGTCGCGGTCGTCGTAGCCTTCGCCGGGCCAGTGCTTGACGCAGGCGGCAATGCCGTTGGCCTGGAACACCTCGAGCTGCGCCAGCGCGTGCCGGCGGATCGTCGCAGGGTCCGAGCCGTAGCCGCGCGTCGCCACGATGGGCGAACGGAAGGCCGCGTTGATGTCGAGCACGGGCGTGAAGGACCAGTTCACGCCGATGGCCGTGGCCTCGTCGGCCATGATCCGGCTGATCTTGCGGGTCGTGTCCGGATCGTCGCCCGCCGCCAGCGCCAACGGGTTCGGCACGCCGGTCCCGAAAGCCAGGCTCATCCGCGATCCTTCGAGGTCGGCGGACACCAGCAACGGCACCGCGGACCGCTCCTGCAGATCGTCCAGAAGGCCCGCCTCCGCCGCGCCGTCCTCCGAGAAGAAGCGCGTGATGCCGCCGGGCTGCAAGGCCCCGATCCGGTGGGCCAGCCCCTCGGCCGGGCCGTGCAGGCCGATGTTGAACAGCTGCGCGATCCGCGCGGCGGGCTCCAGCGCGGCGGCGGTGTCAAGCACCCAAGCGATGGCCACGTCGTCCAACCCGAAGGGCGCGGCTCTGAGGTCATCGATCTGCATGAAATTGCGTCCTTTCGTAGCCGCAGGGTGGTGCACGTGGCCGGTCATCAGCCCGTTGCGGCATCGCTGTCGGCCGGCCCCTTGGTTCCGGCATGGCCCGTGGGCTTGAACAGATCGAAGCGGAACACGGTGGACGACGGATCGTAGGTCCCTTCCAGCCGCAGTTTCAAGTAGCCCGCGGAACCGCGCAGGTATTCGTCCGTATCCTCGGCCAGTCCGGCCACGACCGGCAGCGATACCTCGGGCATCAGGGGCAGCCAGTGCAGGGCGTCGAGCGCCTGCAACCGCAGACGCGGGTGGCCCTCCCCGCCCGCGAGCTTCGTCAGATACGTCACCTGGGCCGGGGCGTCGCCGGCATGTCCCAGCGCCTCGGCCAAGGGCACGCGGACGCAAGGATCGGCCTCCCGCGCCATGCGATCGGCCAGCCCACGGGGCAGCGCGTGCCCCTCGACCGCCAGCATCAAAAGCCCCTGCGCTGCCCAGAACCGCATCACCGGGGACGCGTGATCCAGGGCCGCCATGAACCCTTCGGCCTCGGCCGGATCGCGCCTGATCGCGCGGGCTGCAAGCGCCATGACCTCCGTCAGCGGATAGACCTTCGCGTCGCGGCTGGGCGTCCAGTCCTGCGCCGCGCTGCCTTCGGGGATGAACCCGCAATCGTGGATCGCCACCATTTGCGCATCGAGGGCGGCGCGCATCTTTCGCAGGGTGTCGGCATGGGCGGGATCGTCCGCGAGGTTGTGGATCGCATCGGGATCCTCTGCCATGTCGTAAAGCTCTTCGGCGGGCTTGCGCTGCCAGAACCGGTCCTGAACGGGATCGAGCCGCCCTTCCAGGTGCGCGCGCTCCGCGTCCTGATAGGCCTGCCCCAGCCAGGCGAAGGCGTAGTGCTGCCCCCAGATCCGGTGGGGCGCGTAGTTGCGGATATAGCGGAAGCGCGGCCCGCGCAGGGTGCGGGTCATGTCGTAATGCTCGTCCATCCGGTCCCGCCCCGAGAAGGCGAAATCCCGCCCCCTGCGGTCCGGGCCAAGGAACGGGACGCCGTGCAACCCCTCCGGCGCCGCGCCCCCCGCGACGGCGGCCAGGCTCGGGAACAGATCCACGAGGGACACCGGCCCCGCCTGCCGGCTGCCGGGGTCCAGCGGCAACAGATGCCGCCACTTCGGCGGGACCCGCACGATCAGCGGCACCCGCAGGCCTTCGTCGTAGCAGAACCGCTTCGAGCGCGGCAAAGGCGACCCGTGGTCCGAGTAATATAACACGATCGTGTCGTCGGAGAGGCCGTCCTCCTCCAGCTCCGCCAACCGCGCGCCCATGAAGGCGTCCATCCGTTCCATCTCGTTGTAGTAGCTGGCCTTTGCCTGACGGATGCCTTGGGTGTCGGGCAGATAGGGCGGAACGGTCACGTCACCGGGGCCGACGGGGCCGGGCTTGGGCTCGAAGACGCAGGATTCGTGGGTCACCATGGTGTTGAAGATCGCGTAGAAGGGCGCGCCCTCGGGCCGGTTGCGCCAATGGGCGGTTGCGCTGGTCTCGTCCCACAGGGTCTCGGGGTCCAGATCGCAGTTGTAATGCGTCTTCTCAGAGTTGGTGCAGTAGTACCCCGCGTCGCGCAACACCTGCGGCGTCGTGTGAATGCCCGGCGGTGTCGGCCCGAAGCCGGTCATCTGCTGCGCGGGCGGCGCGCTTTCCGCGTGACGGCCCGTCAGGATCGCGAACCGCGAGGGCGCGCAGACCGGAGAGGTGCAGCACGCGGCCTCATAGGTCACCCCCTCGGCCGCCAGCCGGTCGAGGTGCGGCGTGCGGGCCAGCGGATCGCCGTAGGGTCCCGACCAGGGCGGGCAATCCTCGCTGACGAGGCACAGGATGTTGGGGAGGGTGCGGCTCATGACGGCATCCTTTCGCGCATTTCGGTCGTCTGCGTGGTGTCCTGCGGGAAGTGACAGGCGGCCTTGTGCGATCTGTCTCCCGACAGCGCCGGATCCTCGCGTTCGCAGATGGTGCGGTCGGGATGCACCAGGGGTCCGATCGGGCATCGGGTCCTGAACCGGCAGCCCGAGGGCGGATTGCGCGGATCGGGCGGATCGCCCTCCAGGATCGTCTTGGAGGCCATCGCACCCGGCTGCGGAACGGGCTTCGGGGTCGAGGCCATCAAGACCGCGGTATAGGGATGCCGGGGCGCCGCGTAGATCTCTTCGGCGGGACCTTCCTCGACGATCCGACCCAGGTACATCACCGCGACCCGGTCCGACAGGTGCCGGACCACCGCAAGGTCGTGCGCGATGAACAGGACCGCAAGCCCCAGCCGGTCGCGCAGGTCCGCCAAGATGTTGATGACCTGCGCCTGGATCGACACGTCCAGCGCCGAGACCGGCTCGTCGCAGATCAGCACCTTCGGCTGCACCGCCAGCGCGCGGGCGATCCCGATACGCTGGCGCTGCCCACCCGAGAACGCCTTGGGATAACGGTCGAGGTAATGGCGATCGAGTCCCACGAGTTTCATCAACCGCGCGCATTCCTCTTCGCGCGCCTCCGCGGACAGGCGGCGGCGTTCCAACGCCTCGTTGAGGATCTGGCGGATCGTCAGCCGCGGATTGAGAGAGGCATAGGGATCCTGGAAGACGTATTGCACCTGGTCGCGCACCAGCGCCGTGGCCGGCCCGTCGAAAGAGGTCACGTCCCGACCGTCGACCGACACCCGCCCCGAAGCGATCGGGTTCACCCCGACGATGGCGCGCGACACCGTGGTCTTGCCGCAGCCCGATTCACCGACCAAACCCACGGTTTCGCCAGGACGGACGGTCAGGCTGACCCCGTCCACGGCGTAGAACGGCGCGGTTCTGCTGAAGAACCGGCGTTTCGAGCCGAAATCCACCCGCAGGTCCTCGACCTGCAAGATCGGGGCGGCCTCGGTCTCCGGCCGGTCTGGCCGGGCAGAGGCCGCGGAGGCCCCCTCCCCCTCCGGCGGCAAACGTCCGTCACGCTGCGCCACCAGGCAGGCGGAGGTGTTCTCGGGGCGCTCGGGGATCGGCTCCAGCGGAGGCACCTTGCGCGCGCACATGTCCTCGGCCAGCGCGCAGCGCGGGTGGTAGGCGCAGCCCGACGGCAGTCGCGACAGATCCGGCGTCGACCCCGGGATCGCCGCCAGCTCGCGCCCGCGCGCCCCCTCGATCCGCGGCATCGAGGCCAAAAGCGCGCGCGTATAAGGGTGCTGCGGCGCGTCGAAGATCGCCTCGACCGTGCCGCGCTCCACCACGCGCCCCCCGTACATGACGACCACGTCGTCGCAGAGTTCGGCGACCACGCCCATGTCGTGGGTGATCAAGATCACGGTGACGCCCAGGTCCGCCCGCAGTTTCGCCAGAAGCCGCAAAACCTGCGCCTGGATCGTCACGTCGAGCGCCGTTGTCGGCTCGTCCGCGATGATCAGCGGCGAGGAATTGGCGATCGCGATGGCGATCACCGCCCGCTGCCGCATCCCGCCCGAGAACTGGTGCGGAAACTCGTCGATGCGCGTTTCGGGGTCCGGGATGCCGACTTGGCGCAACAGCTCCAGCGCGCGGGCGCGGGCCTTGGCCTTCGGCATGCCGTGGACGACCAGCGCCTCGACGATCTGCCAGCCGATGGTCTTGACCGGGTTCAGCGCTGCCTGCGGATCCTGGAACACCATGGCCAGATCGCGACCGCGCATCTGCCGCAGCTCCGTCTCGGGCACCTCGACCAGGTCGCGCCCGTCCAGCCGGATCGATCCGTTCGAGACCCGTCCCGCCTCGGGCAGCATCCCCATGATGGATTTCGCCGTCAGGGACTTGCCCGACCCGGATTCGCCCACGATCCCCAGGATGCGCCCCTTGCCGACGCTGAAGGAGACGTCGTGCAGCGCCTGGATCGCCACGCCGCCGAAATCGAACTGGACGGCGAGATCGTTCACCTCGAGCATGGGTGCGTCGGTCATCAATCGTTCCTCGTCTTCATCACGGCGGCGTTGAGCGCGTCGGAGATCAGGTTGAAGGCCAGCGCCAGCAGCAAAAGCAGGATGATCGGTCCCGCGGTATACATCGGCTGCACGTAGACGTAGCGAATGCCCACGTTCAGCAAGGTCCCCAGCGATGGCGTGGGGGGCTGGATGCCGAGTCCCACGATCGACAGGGCCGCCTCCGCGAAGATGCCGCCGATCATCGCCAGCGACGCCTGCACCAGGATCGGATCCATCGCGTTAGGCAGAATGTGGCGCGTCATGATCTTGCGTTTGCCGACTCCCAGCACGCGGGCCGCGAGGACGTATTCGCGCCCCTCCTCGGTCAGAAGCGCGCCGCGGGCCAGCCGCCCGAACTGCGGCAACGAGAAGATCGCGATCGTCACCGCCAGCGCGATCCAGCCCGGCCCGATCGCCACGACGATGCAGATCCCCAGGATCAGGCTGGGAAAGCCCAGGATGATGTCGAACAATCGCTGGAACGCATCCCCGAGCGCGGGCGAGATCGCCCCGGCCAGCCCCATCAGCGTGCCGATCACCATGGCGATGGGCACCGCGACGATCACCAGGCTGATCGAGATGCGCAACGCGTAGATGCACCGGATGAAGATGTCGCGGCCCAGCTCGTCGGTCCCGAAGGGATGCGTCAGGGAGGGGCCGAGGAAGCTGTCGCGCGACTGCGCGTCGACCGCGCCTGGAAACACGACCGGCGCCAGCAGCGCGGCGAGGCACATGATCGCCAGCAGCCCGCCCCCGATCAGGCCGCGCGGCGTCCTGAAGGCCGCGAGGTAGCGGCGGAGGCCCTCGCTCAGGAATGCGCGGCGGCGGGGGATGTCGGTGTCCTGGATCGTCATCAGCTGTCCAATCGGATGCGTGGGTCGAGGGCGGCCAGCAGGATCTCGGACAGGAAATGGACGACCACCGCGATCACCACGGCAAAGAGCACAATGATCTGGACGACCTCGTAGTCGCGGGACTGGATCGCGCTGACGGCGAGCGTCCCCAGGCCCTGCCGGGCGAAGATCGCCTCGATCACGACCGCACCGGCCAGGATCTCGCCCACGCGGACGCCGGTGACGATCACGGCGGTGCCGAGGGAATTGCGCAGCACGTGACTGATCGCGATCCGGCGCGGAGGTACGCCCTTCGCCTTCGCCAGATCGACGAAATCCTCCTCGCGCACCTGCGACATGCGGGCCTGGATCAGGCGGGCGATCATCGCGGCCTGCGGCAGAGCCAGCGCGAAGGCCGGCAGGATCAGGTAGGTCAGGCCGGTCACCGGATCGTCGAACACCGACACTTCGCCGCTGATCGGCAGCAGCCGCCAGGAGATGCCGAGGATCAGGATGAGGATCAGACCCGTCACGTGGGGCGGTGTCGCCAGCAGGACGCTGAGCGTCCCGTCGATCGCGGCCCGGCTGCCGCCCTTGCGGACCGATCCGGCGAGGATGCCGAGTCCCAGTCCCATCACGATCATCAGGAGCGTCGCCGCAATCGCCAGTTCCATCGTGCTGCTGAGCCGGCTCGCGATAAGCTGGGCGACGGGCCGATTGGAGATCAGCGAGGTACCGAAATCCCCCGTCACGATCCGCCCGGCCCAGTCGCCGAACTGCACGAGGACCGGCCGGTCGAGGCCCAGCTGCTCACGCACGGCCTCCACCTGCGCCAGGGTCGCATCGGGTCCGGCCACGACCTGCGCCGGATCGCCTCCCCCCAGCCGGGGCAGGAGGAAGGCGATCAGCGCGGTCACGACCAGCATAAGCGCCACCGACGGCAGGCGCCTTGCCAGAAAGGTCAGCATCAGTCGTCGAGCCAGGTATCGGCCAGATGCAGAAAGCCCGTGTTGTCGAACTCCAGGTCCTGGACTTCGACGCGCTTGGCCCCGATCGGCTGCGCCTTGATCAGGACGTGGCTGAAGGCCTCGTCCAGCATGAAGTTCGCCAACTCCTGCAGGGCCGCGGCATAGGCCTCTTCGCCTTGCGCGGATTGCAGCGCCAGTTTCAGCTCTTCATAGCGGGGCGGATCGAACTTCGAGGGGTTGTTGGTGCGCAGCGCGGGCAGCGCATCGACGAGCGTCGCCGCCGAGAAGCCCTGAAGCCCGTGGATCTGCATGAAGCTCGCCCCCAGGTCGCCGGCGGTCTGGCGCTGGTCGAAGGCCGCCGTCTCAAGGATCTGGCCCTGCGGCACCAGACCCACGTCGCGCAGGTTGTTCTGCACGATCTCGTAGATCGCGGGGACAGAGCCGTAGCCGATCACGTTGATCGGGACCGTGGTCCCCTCGGCCCCGGCTTCGGCGATCAGGGCGCGTGCGCGGTCGGGATCGTAGCTGTAGTAGCTGTTGATCTCGTCGGTGGAACCGGTTTCGTTCGACCGCCACCAGACGCTGGCCGCCTCCCCTGCGCCGCTCATCACCTGGTCGATGATCCGCTCGCGGTCGATGGCATAACCGATCGCCTGGCGCAGCGCCTTGTTGTCGAAGGGCTCCGCCGTGACGTCGATGCCGAGGGGGAAGAATTGGCCGCCGGGGCTGTTGAAGATCTCGATGTTGGGATCGCCCTGGAACATCACCTGATCGCGCGGGGTCAGGTCCAGCACCATGTCGACGCGCCCGCGCAAGGCGTTCGCCATCGCGGTGGAATCGTTGATGACGTTGATTTCGACGGCCTCGAGATGGGCCGGATCGTCCCAGTAGTCCTCGTTGCGCGTCATCCTGACGGAGGCACCGGGCGACCAGCTGTCGAATTCGAACGGACCGGTGCCGATGACCTCGCTGCCATCCTGCAACCCGCCGAAGGTCTCGCGGTCGACGATCACCGCAAGCTGGAAGACGTCGAAGACCCGCGGCGCGATCGGCGTCTCCGAGGTGATCGTGACCTCGTAATCGCCCGTCGCCTCGATCGAGATCCATTCGTCGACCAGCGGCTTCATCTGGGACGAGTTCGTCGGAACGGCGACCTGTTCGAGGGTGTAGACCACGTCCTCGGCCGTCATCGGACGTCCGCTGTGGAAGGTCACGTCGTCGCGGATCTGGACGGTGAAGGTCAGGCCGTCGTCGCTGCTGGACCAGTCCGTCGCCAGGACCCCCCGGGGCTGGCCGGTCTCGGAATCGAGCACGGTCAGGGAATCGAACACGTTGTGACGGAAGGGGTTGTTGCCGCCGCGGCCCGCCAGGATGTTGTTGGGTTGGATGTCCGCCGTCTGGGCGATCCGAAGCGTGCCGCCGTCCTTGGGGGTCCCCTCCTGCGCCTGCACGGAGGTCGTGGCCAGAACTGCGGCACTCAGGATGGCGGCCCCGCTTTTCAAAATGGAACGTCTGCTGGCAACCCCGAACCGGGGGCCCTTCTTGCAAATCTGGGTCACGGCTGTCTCCTCCCACCGATCAGTGATAAAGTTTCTTGATCGTAGGCAGGCGAGAATTTTTGGTCAACAATTTTTATGCCCCGCGTCAGGCAGCGCTTCTGCGACGGGCGATCAGTTCGGGAAAAGCCTGGTTTGCGCGGTAGCTCAAGACGCTGACGGCGGCGCCGTAGGGAATGGCGTCGGCCCCGTCCCCGGCAGAAAACAGACGCGACATGCTCCGCCGCGGGTCACCTTCTCGCATCACCACGGAATCGGACAGTGGCAGCGACCGCGCGATCAGAAGATCCAACAGGGGTTTGGGAATGAACCCGCCCAAGGCGATACCGTCCGGCCATATCGCCGCTTCCACGAAGTTCACCAGGAACTTGAGGATCGGCGCAGCCTCCGCCAGCCAGGGATCGAACCGGTCCGGCTGCTGGTCCAGAAGCTGACCCAGTTCAAGCTCCAGCTCGCCCTGCTCGACGTCGAGCGCCAGCGACTCGCGCAACCCCGAGGCGGACAGGATCGTGCTGAGCGTCTGCCCATCGTAGAGCACGTGGCCTAGCTCGCCCCCGTGGCGCCAGATATCCTGGCTGACCGAACGTCCGCTCACGACCGAGGCCCCCAGCCCGAGGCCAAGCTGTACATAGGCAAAGCGCGCTTGGGTGGACTGCCGCATTGCCTCTGCCAATCCCGCCGATTGAGGGTTGTTCAACAGGCTAACCGGACAGCGGAATTGCCTCGCAATCCGGTCCCGAAGCGCCTCGGCACTCTGACGCGCGAAGAAGGAATTGAACCACCGCCCCCCGGCGGTCGCTATCAGGGACCGCGCGTGCTGCGGAATGTTCGGCACTTCCAGCGGGATCGGCCCCGAAAGCCCGATCCCCCAGATATCCCGCGCCTGGTGCTTCTCCAGGAACGCCCCGATCGCGGCAAGCAGGCTCTCGACATAGCCGTCGGCGTCCCGCTCAAGCGTGGTGATCGGGACGATGGTTCGGTCGACCTCGGTCAGCGAAAGATCTACCAGCGACAGGATGCAGGCGTTCCAGCGAAACTGGACACCCACGGCGAAACCGCGGTCCGCGACGATCGACAGTCCGCGATGCGGATTGCCCCGCGCGCGTGCCGACGCTCGATCCACCTCCGTCACCAGCCCCATGTCCAGCAGCTCGGTCACGATGTTGGTCATCGTCTGCAGGCTGAACGGCATGTCCTTGCCGATTTCCTTGCGCGACCGCCCGGCCTGATCGCGTATGGCCTCGAAAACGGCCGCCAGATTCCGGTGCCGCGCGTCGTGGGTTGTCGTGCCTGCGATATGCGGCAAGCGGGTCAGGGTCGAATTCACATGAACGTCTTTCCGTGGAGAACGCGTATCAACATAGTTTATCAAAGCGCCGCAATCCAAAACCCTCTACTCGTTCGTCGCCGCAGGAGCGCGCCTCGAAAGAACGGTGTACCGCGAATCAAAGGCTGTCGCCACCCCGCCCCAGGACGCGACTTCACGTCCAGCGTACACATCGGAAGCGGCGGTCTGGGCGGACCCTTTTTGGGAAGGTATTGCGCCCGGCGCGCCGCCAATTCTCCGAACATGGGATCGCGACATCCGGTTCACGGTCATCGCCCGACAGTATCGACCGAAAAACCGCACGTGTAGTTGGAGCACGCCGACTTGCTGAACTGATCCCTCCGAAACACTTCGGCCGTCGGCAGGCCGGCTGTCGGTTCCTTCGGTATCCCAACAGTCTGATTTTTCGTGAACCTTGATCGCTCCATTATCTGAATAGCCCCGTGTATCGTGGACGCCTTCTTAGCTAAATCTGAAGCAAGGAGGCCATGATGGGCAGCAACATTTACAGTGACGATTTCAAGCGGGACGCGGTCGCGCAGATCACCGAACGGGGTT
>NZ_SELQ01000028.1 GCF_004145405.1 Salipiger sp. IMCC34102 | reverse complement strand
GCGACCAGTCGAAGCCGTCGATCCCGCCATCCCCGGGCCCGTCGTCCTCGGCCCCGCTATCCCGCACATGGCAGCACGCCAGCGCCTCGTTGAGCGCCTCACCCTCCAACACACCGTCGATCACAAGATCGGCAGCGATGAGATCGATCACTTCGCGGTGGTCACGCACCAGAGCGCAAGCCCGGGCGTAGGCAGCCTCGAGGCGGCGGGCGACACGCTCGCGCAGACCTTTGTGGCGGGCGAAGAGTGTTCCCGGATCCTCCTCCGCCCCGCACCAGACGAGGGTGCCGTGACCGCGACCGAGGGCCTCTTCAATCGCCAACCGCGTAGCGCGGGCGAGGTCGGAGTCCGCATCGCCGCCGCAGCGCCCCGACGCCTCGCCGAGGATGACTTCCTCGGCGGCGCGGCCCGCGAGGAGGGTGACGAGGTTGCGCCCGATGTCGGCCGCGGTGCGCGCGTTGGGCCAGTCGGCGAGATCGAGTTCCGCGTGGCTCCCCTGCAGACGGATCGCGTCGATCCTGGCCGTGCGGGTGACGTGGGCGGCGACGGCGCGCCCGGCGGCGTAGGTCGCGATGCGACGCCGCAAGGCGGGCGAGATGGGTAGGCGCCTGCGCGCGAGATCGACCAGCAGATCGTCGAGGGACATCGCCCGTCCCTCGGCCCGGGCCCGACGGCGTGCGGCGGTCACGCGCTCCGCGAGCTGTGCCTGTGTCAGGCCTGCGGCGGCGCGGGCGGCAGGAGCAAGGTC
>NZ_SELQ01000046.1 GCF_004145405.1 Salipiger sp. IMCC34102 | reverse complement strand
AAAACACCCGATCCGTCATACCAGACCGATCAATACCGCGGGATGGAGCAGCCCGGTAGCTCGTCAGGCTCATAACCTGAAGGTCGTAGGTTCAAATCCTACTCCCGCAACCAACTCAAACGAACACGCCGCTGCCGAAAGGCCCGCGGCGTTTTTGCTGTCCCCAAAGCCCAGCAATCCCAGCATCGTACCTGCCAACTCGACCTCGTGCCCACCGCCGGGGCGCGG
>NZ_SELQ01000045.1 GCF_004145405.1 Salipiger sp. IMCC34102 | reverse complement strand
TTACCCTGCGACTTCGATCCTGTCGAGTTGCCAGATGCTGCGGGAGTAGATGACTTCGGAGCGGTATTCGGGGGTGTCGTCGTAGGGGTAGACGATCCAGAGGGGGCCCTTGTCGCGGACCTGCATCTCGGCGCCGTCCATCTGGTAGGCGATGATCGGGCCGCCCTCGACGGCGTCGCTGACGGGGATCTCGACGGTGTAGTCGTTGATCGCGGTGGCAAGCAGGGTGCCGCCGTCGACCTCGAGCAG
>NZ_SELQ01000044.1 GCF_004145405.1 Salipiger sp. IMCC34102 | reverse complement strand
CCAGATCTTCCACATGGGTGCGGTAGAGCGTCGGCAGGTCGTCGGGTAGCTCCACCGGTGCCGGCGTCGCCGCCTCCCGCTGGCTCTTCATCTGCTCGAGCTCGGCCTGGAGGGTGTTCAGGCGTGCTGACCTGCCACTGAACTTTCATCCAGCCACGACCGGAGCCCGGTTAGTGTTTACGCCGGTTGGCGCAGGTTGAGCAATCGCCCGGCGCGCGGAGCTTTCATCTCGCGCAGCGGGGCGGGCGATT
>NZ_SELQ01000043.1 GCF_004145405.1 Salipiger sp. IMCC34102 | reverse complement strand
GGCGCGGCCTACCAGGCGCAGTGGCGCGAGCCGACCGTGTCGCGGGCGGGGGCGATGTACCTGCGCTCGGAGGCGCTGAACGCGGCCAGGTGCCTGCCCTTGGGCGGGGTGGACGCCGACGGGACGGAGCTGGGCAAGGGCAGCTCGCTCGCCCAGGCGATCCTGCGCGGCGAGCGTCTGTCGCGCAACGACCTGCTGGACGTGCGCGTGGGCGAGGATCCCACCTTCAGCGGGTCCTACGTGGTCTCGCGCGAC
>NZ_SELQ01000042.1 GCF_004145405.1 Salipiger sp. IMCC34102 | reverse complement strand
GCATCTCGGCGCCGTCCATCTGGTAGGCGATGATCGGGCCGCCCTCGACGGCGTCGCTGACGGGGATCTCGACGGTGTAGTCGTTGATCGCGGTGGCAAGCAGGGTGCCGCCGTCGACCTCGAGCAGGTCCACGAGGTCCGACAGCGCCACGCCGGTGAACTCGTGGACGCCGTCGGTCCAGATCGTGCTGGTGCGGATCGTCGTGGCGGGCAGGTCCATCAGCGCCGCGCGGTCGAAGCCGAGCGCCTGCGTGC
>NZ_SELQ01000041.1 GCF_004145405.1 Salipiger sp. IMCC34102 | reverse complement strand
CGGTGACCGGCGTCTGGGCTGTGATCGAACGCGACATCGAGGATCTGGTGCGCCGCGCCGACCGCGACGACTACGACCCCTACCTGCTGCCCGGCGACGCGCTGGCCTGCTACGACAGCACGGTGACCAACGTGGCCGAGATCGGCCGCATCTTCGGCATCCTCGGCGCCACCACCCTGCTCACCCGCTGAGCGCCGCGGGGGTCGGCGCCCAAAGCGCCTCGAGACCGGCGAGCGACGCGGCGACCGCATCGCG
>NZ_SELQ01000040.1 GCF_004145405.1 Salipiger sp. IMCC34102 | reverse complement strand
GCATCTCGGCGCCGTCCATCTGGTAGGCGATGATCGGGCCGCCCTCGACGGCGTCGCTGACGGGGATCTCGACGGTGTAGTCGTTGATCGCGGTGGCAAGCAGGGTGCCGCCGTCGACCTCGAGCAGTTCCACGAGGTCCGACAGCGCCACGCCGGTGAACTCGTGGACGCCGTCGGTCCAGATCGTGCTGGTGCGGATCGTCGTGGCGGGCAGGTCCATCAGCGCCGCGCGGTCGAAGCCGAGCGCCTGCGTGC
>NZ_SELQ01000039.1 GCF_004145405.1 Salipiger sp. IMCC34102 | reverse complement strand
CGACCATCAGGCCTGTTGCGGGCCGATCCGGTAGGGCGTGAGTGCCCCAGATGAGGTAGACCCCCGTGAGCATCACGTAGGCCACGCCGAAAACGGCTCCTCCGACGAGTGTAGGGATCGGGCCGAGACCGAAGCCGACCGACAGGATACTGGCTGCCATCAGGCCGAGGAAGGACCAGTGGACGCGATCGAGACCGAACCGGCCGACGAGCGTGCCGGCCCAGGCTCCGGCCAGTCCCCCGGTGCCGATGCAGG
>NZ_SELQ01000038.1 GCF_004145405.1 Salipiger sp. IMCC34102 | reverse complement strand
GTTGCGCGCGGTCCTTGTGGGCCACGAGCACCGCGTCGGGCATCGCCACGGCGACGATGTTGTCGAGCCCGATGCCGACGATGGCCTGGCCCTCGTTCTCGGACCGCAAAAGCGTGTCGGTGCAGTCCATCGCAAGCGCAGGGCCTTTCGTGGCGAGGCCGGCGTCTTCCGTCTCGCGCCAGACGGCGGTCCAGTCGCCCAGATCGGACCAGGCCCCGTCGTAGGGCATGACCGAGAGGTTGTCCGCCTTCTCCA
>NZ_SELQ01000037.1 GCF_004145405.1 Salipiger sp. IMCC34102 | reverse complement strand
GCATCGGGCTCGACAACATCGTCGCCGTGGCGATGCCCGACGCGGTGCTCGTGGCCCACAAGGACCGCGCGCAACAGGTCAAGCAGGCGGTGGCGCAGCTTCATGCGGACGGGCACGCGCAGGCCAGAACCTTGCCCCGCGCCTACCGGCCCTGGGGCTGGTACGAGAGCCTGACGAACGGCCAGCGCTTCCAGGTCAAGCGCATCGTCGTCCACCCGGGTGCGGCCCTGTCGCTGCAAAGCCACCACCACCGCT
>NZ_SELQ01000036.1 GCF_004145405.1 Salipiger sp. IMCC34102 | reverse complement strand
CCCTGTCGCTGCAAAGCCACCACCACCGCTCGGAGCACTGGATCGTGGTCGAGGGCACGGCGCAGGTGACGATCGACGAGACGGTAAAGCTGATCTCGGAAAACGAGAGCGTCTATATCCCCCTCGGTACCCGCCACCGGCTGGAGAACCCCGGCAAGCTGCCGATGGTGCTGATCGAGGTGCAGACCGGCGCCTACCTGGGCGAGGACGACATCCAGCGCTTCGAGGATGTCTATGCCCGCGACTGAGCCGGCG
>NZ_SELQ01000035.1 GCF_004145405.1 Salipiger sp. IMCC34102 | reverse complement strand
TCGGTGTTGTAGTCCGTAGCCCAGGCTGCGATCACGATCCGCGCATGGGCCAGATTGCGGAACATGGTCTCGTTGAGCAGCTCGTCGCGCATCCGGCCGTTGAAGCTTTCGACGAAACCGTTCTGCACCGGCTTGCCCGGCGCGATGTAGTGCCATTCGACCCGGTGCTCGGAACACCACCGCAGGATCGCGTTACTGGTCAGCTCCGTCCCATTATCGCTGACAATCATGCCGGGCTTGCCGCGGCGCTCGATC
>NZ_SELQ01000034.1 GCF_004145405.1 Salipiger sp. IMCC34102 | reverse complement strand
CACGGGGGTCTACCTCATCTGGGGCACTCACGCCCTACCGGATCGGCCCGCAACAGGCCTGATGGTCGGCTTCCTGACCATCGCCGTGGGCCAGACCGTCGGCGCTCCTCTCTTCGGATTTCTATTGACTGGGCCTGGCGTTGCCTCTGCCGTCATAGGGTTCGCCGCCGTCGCGCTGATCGCCGGGGCCTTCCGGTCAGGGTCGGCGGTCGATGGCGCAATTGCGTAGCCTGGGCGAAAGCGGCACTTTCTCGAAACGTCTT
>NZ_SELQ01000033.1 GCF_004145405.1 Salipiger sp. IMCC34102 | reverse complement strand
GCGCCTGGGCCGCCAGCGCCAGGGCGGGCGTGGGCAGCGGCCCCAACCGGACCGGCTGCGCGCCCGCCGCGCGAACCGCACGGGCCGCGATCTGCGCGATCTCGGGTGAGGAGGGGCGCAGGTCCTCGCCGATCAGCACCGTGGTGCCTGCGTCGCAAGCGGTCACGAAACCCGCGACATGGGCCGCCACCACGTCTGGCGTCAAGGCGGTGACCAGCCCGCGCAGGCCCGAGGTGCCGAAGCGCGCCGGCTCAGTCGCGGGCA
>NZ_SELQ01000032.1 GCF_004145405.1 Salipiger sp. IMCC34102 | reverse complement strand
GCTTGCGGCATAGATCGGCGCACTTCGCGCCGGCCTCATGCTCGGCCAGGATGCCGATGATCTGATCGTCCGTGAATCTCGTTCGCTTCATTGTCCGTCCTCAGGTTGGGCCGGACTCTAATCGACGATGGAGGAAAAATCCCGTGGCAGGTCAGTCCGAGCGACAATGACGACGCGTATTTCGCCAGGGATGCAAAGTGAGATACGCGTTCGTGGCCGAGCATCGCGGGCAATTTTCCGTCCGGGCGATGTGCCGGTGTCTACGCATCCAGCCGAGCGGC
>NZ_SELQ01000031.1 GCF_004145405.1 Salipiger sp. IMCC34102 | reverse complement strand
GATGCAGGTCCGCGACAAGGGCCCCCTCTGGATCGTCTACCCCTACGACGACACCCCCGAATACCGCTCCGAAGTCATCTACTCCCGCAGCATCTGGCAACTCGACAGGATCGAAGTCGCAGGGTAATTCCGGACGTTTGGCGGCGCCCCGTTCAAGGTGCCGCAGCCGGCAGCGCGGCGGTTTTCGGGGCGGTGGCGCTGCGGGAGCGGTTGAAGGCGGTCGAGGCGGCGGCGAAGGCGGGCGGGCGCGATGCGGTCGCCGCGTCGCTCGCCGGTCTCGACGCGCTTTGGG
>NZ_SELQ01000030.1 GCF_004145405.1 Salipiger sp. IMCC34102 | reverse complement strand
CCTGGAAGCAGCGCCGGCTCGGCACCCGGATCTCGTCCCCGGTCAGCAGCATGATGTCGACGGCGTTCTGCCCCTCGAAGACGCCGCGCATGTCCAGCCGGTAGAGCGCGCCGGCCCGCCGCACCTCCACCGCCGAGATGTCGGCGTCGGGGCGCACCCCGCCCGCGGCGCGCAGCGCGGCCGAGAGGTTGCGCGCCTCGGTCGAGGCGCCGAGGGCCGCCTGGCGCAGCACGTCGAGACCGTCCCCCGGCGTGCCGCCGATCTCGACCGCGCGGGGCTCGAAGACGGCCCCCGAGACCGCGACCGAGACGGAGGCGTAATCCGTCACCCGGACCGAAAGCTGCGGGGCCTGGGTGTAGAAGTCCCGCGCCCGCAGGC
>NZ_SELQ01000029.1 GCF_004145405.1 Salipiger sp. IMCC34102 | reverse complement strand
ACCGCCGCCGCCCGAGCCGCAGAGACGGCCCCCGCTCCGCGATAGACAGCCGCGTGGGTAGCGCCCTCGAAGAGAACCAGAACCTGCTCTGCGAGTGCCGGGTCCTCGCGTCCGAGTTCCATTGCGAGGACCTCACCGACCCGTCGGCGGAACGCTTCCTTGTGCAGCGCAACCGCCTCGGCGATCGCCGGCGTATCGCCACCCGTTTCCGCGCGCGAGCGAAGAAACAGGCAGCCCCGACATCCCTCGACCCGGACCCAGTCCTCGAGCGCGGCGAACAGGGCGTCGACGGTCCGCACGTCGATCCGGGCCATGAAGCGCCGGTCCCGCTCGGTCAGGACACGCGCCATGAGCGCGGCCTTGCTGCCGGCATGCTTGTAAAGCGTGCGGCTCGACATCCCCG
>NZ_SELQ01000027.1 GCF_004145405.1 Salipiger sp. IMCC34102 | reverse complement strand
GTCCGAGCGACAATGACGACGCGTATTTCGCCAGGGATGCAAAGTGAGATACGCGTTCGTGGCCGAGCATCGCGGGCAATTTTCCGTCCGGGCGATGTGCCGGTGTCTACGCATCCAGCCGAGCGGCTTCTATGCTTGGGTGAAGTCGCCGCTTAGCAAGCGCGCCCGGGAAGACGTCCGCCAGACCGAACTGCTGAAGGAGGCTTGGGTTGAAAGCGGTAAGGTCTACGGGCACCGCAAGCTTCATGATGACCTTCTCGAGCAAGGCGAAAGCGTCTGTCTGAACCGCGTGGCCCGTCTGACCAAGCTGGCCGGGATTGCTGCGCAGATCGGCTACAAGCGCCGCCCCGGCAAGTATGGCGGCCAGCCCTCGGTCGTGGTCGACAACACCTTGGATCGACAGTTCGACGTCGCGGCACCAGACAAGGTATGGGGTTGCCCATTGTGGCGCCATTGGTCGGAGCCCAATGGGCGACGACATCACCTACATTCGGACGCAGGAGGGCTTCGCCTACTTGGCGGTGGTCATCGATCTGTTCTCACGCCGCGTGGTCGGATGGTCCATGCAGTCGCGCCAGACAACAGACGTCGTGCTTCAGGCTCTGCTCATGGCCACGTGGCGCAGGAAACCGAAGGCCAAGGTGCTGATCCACTCCGATCAGGGAAGCCAGTTCACCAGCATGGACTGGGCCGCTTTCCTGAAAGCCCACGACCTCGAGCATTCCATGAGCCGGCGCGGCAACTGCCACGATAACGCCGTTGCCGAGAGCTTCTTCAACCTGCTCAAGCGCGAGAGGATCAGGCGCCGGACCTATCGCACACGCGAAGAAGCCCGACGGGACGTGTTCGACTAC
>NZ_SELQ01000002.1 GCF_004145405.1 Salipiger sp. IMCC34102 | reverse complement strand
GCTTGCGGCATAGATCGGCGCACTTCGCGCCGGCCTCATGCTCGGCCAGGATGCCGATGATCTGATCGTCCGTGAATCTCGTTCGCTTCATTGTCCGTCCTCAGGTTGGGCCGGACTCTAATCGACGGTGGAGGAAAAATCCCGTGGCAGGTCATTCTCACTCTCGAGCGCCTTCAGCCGCCGGAGTGCCCCCACTGAATTGGTCCACTTGCTGGGATAGAATTATTCCGGTTTCAGTAGGACGACGAGATGGCAGGCAAACGCGAGAAGCCTGAGGATATTGTGCTGAAGCTGTGACAGGATGAACTATTGCAAGAGCAAGGGAGCTCGGTTCAGGAAGCCGTTCGGCAGATTGGTGTGACGGTCCTGACCTTTTATCGGTGGCCCAAGCAATATGGGGGCATGAGCCGTGAGCAGCTCAAGCGGCTGAAAGAACTGGAGGCCGAGAACACCCGGCTCCGTCGCGCTGTGTCAGATTTGAGGCTGGACAAGATGATCCTCGCGGAGGCTGCAAGGGGAACCGCAGGAACCGATCGTCCGCATCGTCGGTTCCAATACGTTTTGATACGAGGGCAGACAGGAATGCGCTGACAGAGACGCAGATTGGCTTCCGGGATTGACTTGGCAGGAGGGTCATCGTGCGGCCCGACTCATCGCGGCGCGGGTCGCTACCCGGAACGCCGAGCACTTCGCTGGTCTGCCATCACGCGCCAAGCGATGGCGGAAGCCTCGCTACTGACCTGGAGCCTAAACTGAAAGGAAGCGATGAGATGAGAACCCTTTCGGTTAACGCGCGCGGAAAGAGATTGCGCGCAGCGGTCTGCAAGGAACGGGATCGACTGCGCGAAAGCGAGAATCTCAATCTATCAATCGGCTAGACCGCTGCGCGGCTGATTTGTCGTGGCCTCGGCACTGAAGACGCCGATCGCAACGGCCCGAGAAGCACGAGAGCGTCGAAATGACGGCGCGCACACGGGCCTGACTGCGGCGGCTTCGTTATCGACGGCGTGGTCCTAATTCTCTTAACTGGAATGCCCCGTTCTTCGGTCTCCGGTGAAGTTCGAATTGCGCGGTGGGCCGTCCCCTGCCGCGCATAGTTCAGGGCTAGCGGCCTGAACCGCGCCTCCGGTGTTCATCGCCGGGGACGTACTTCTATCGTTCAACGGTCAAGCGTCGACCATGAGAAACAAGCAAAATTGCAGGGGTGGAACGAAGGATGGAACGATAGTTTCTGGAAATCAGAAATTCCCTTAAATCCCAATACTCAGGGGAAACCCGTGGCAGCCCGTAGGGGAATCGAACCCCTCTTTCCAGGTTGAAAACCTGGCGTCCTAACCGATAGACGAACGGGCCACGCTTGGGTAGGGGCCTTCTAGGCAAAGCCCGGGGGGGGAGCAAGAGCGATTTTGCGCCTGCGCGGGAAAAATTTCAGCCGGCGGGGGCGGCGTCCTCCAGACGCAGTTGCGGCTGGGTGCGGCCTTGCCAGCTGTTGACCTCCAACCGTCCTGCAAGATGGAAACGCGCGCCGTCGTGACCTGCCAGCGCCCGGCCCATCGCGCCGTCCATCGCTCCGAAGGCGATGGCGTCGATGCGCGCCCCCTGGCCGTCGCCGAAGGTGATCTTGAGGTGGCCCGTGCCCACCGGCTTTGCGAAGAGGATCCGGCAGTCCGGGAAGGCGAATCGCGGTGCGGGGGCGCCGGCGCCGAAGGGACCGGCGCGGTCGAGGTTCTCGATCAACTCCACCGTGGCCGCGCCGGGCATGAGTGCGGCGTCGAGCGCAAGGTCCGAGGGGCCCATCGCGCCGGCCCCCTGCCGGTCGAGCAATTCGGCGATGCGGGCCATCGCCCCCTCGATCCGGTCCTCGGCCACGGTCAGACCCGCCGCCATCTTGTGACCGCCGCCTTTCAGCAGGTGCCCTTCGGCGACGGCGCGCTGGATCACGGCACCAAGGTCGATCCCGCCGACCGACCGGCCCGAACCCTTGCCGATACCGTCCTCCAGCCCGATGACGATGGCGGGGCGGTTCGCCGCTTCCTTGAGGCGCGCGGCGACGATGCCGACGACGCCCGGGTGCCAGCCCGCACCCGCCGCCCAGACCAGTGGCGAATCGAGGCCCCGCGCCTCCGCCTGGGCGAGGGCCGCCTCGCGGACCCGCGCCTCGATCTCGCGCCGTTCGGTGTTGAGCGCGTCCAGCCGTTCGGCCAGGGCCGCCGCCTCGAGCGGGTCGGCGGTGGACAGCAGGCGCGCGCCCAGATCAGCGGCACCGATTCGGCCGCCCGCGTTGACCCGGGGCCCCAGCAGGAAGCCCAGGTGATAGGCGGTGGGTGCCCGGTCGAGACCCGCGACATCCGACAGCGCCACAAGCCCGATCCGGTCGCGCCGCGCCATGACGGAGAGACCCTGGCGCACCAGCGCACGGTTCACGCCGGTGAGCGGGGCCACGTCCGCCACCGTGGCCAGCGCCACGAGGTCGAGCATGGCCATCAGGTCGGGACCGCGCGTCTCCTTTGCCTTCAGGCGACGGTTCACCTCCACCAGCATCAGGAACACGACCGATGCTGCGCACAGATGTCCCAGCGCGCCGTCCTCGTCCGCGCGGTTGGGGTTCACGACCGCCAGGGCAGGCGGCAGCGTCTCGGCGCCGAGGTGATGGTCCAGGACCAGGACATCGGCGCACTTGGCCGCGGCGATCGGTCCGTGCGAAAGCGTGCCGCAGTCGACGCAGACGATCAGGTCGTGATCCCGTGCCAGCTCGGCCATCGCCGCGTCGTTGGGCCCGTAGCCCTCGTCGATCCGGTCGGGGATGTAGAGCGTCGCCTGCCGACCCATCGCGCGCAGCCACACCAGCAGCAGCGCGGCGGAGGCGCCGCCGTCCACGTCGTAATCGGCAAAGACCGCGATCCGCTCCCGCCGCTCCACCGCCGCCAGGAACCGTGCGGCGGCCGTTTCCATGTCGCGCAAGGACCGCGGGTCCGGCAAAAGGTCGCGCAGCTTGGGTTCGAGGAAACCCGCCGCCTCCTCCGGCGGGACGCCGCGCCGCACCAGCGTCCTGCAGAGGGGAGCGGGCAAGCGGGTGGCCTGCTCCATCGCTTCGGCCAGCCGGTCCTCGCCCGCGTCGGGCCCGACCCAGCGCCGCCCGGTCAGCGACTCCTCCACCCCCAGGAACGCCAGTTTGCCGCCCACGCCCGATCCTCGCCTTCGTCAGAAATTGCTCCGGGATGCCGCAGCCCCCCGGATTCGCGGCACCCTAGACGCGCCTGCACCGGCCCATCAACCCCGCGCCCCCCGCGAGGGGCGCGCCCATCTTCATCTGGCCGGATAAACTCCCGCCGGAGGCATCGGGCCGCAGGCCCGACCTGCGTCCTTCGAATGGCGCCATGTCCGACCTTTCCGTGCGGCGAAGTCGTCCAAAGGACGCGCCCCTTCGGGTGGTCCAACCCGGCCTGGTCCGATCCGGTCCGCGCGCAGCGCCGGTCTCACTTCACCGGGTTGCGATACCGCATGTGCCGCACGGACCCCGTCTTGGAGCGCATCAGCACCGTCTCGGCCGTGACGAACCCCGGTTCGCGCTTGATGCCGGGCAGCAGGCTGCCGTCGGTGACCCCTGTCGCGGCGAAGATCACGTCCTGGGTCACCATGTCATCGCGGGTATAGACGCGGTCAAAATGGGTGATCCCGGCCTTGGTGGCCCGGCCGCGCTCGTCGTCGTTCCGGAACATCAGCCGCCCGAAGATCTGCCCGCCCATGCACTTGAGCGCCGCCGCGGCCAGCACCCCCTCGGGCGCGCCGCCGGAGCCCATGTACATGTCCACGCCTGTCCGCGCGGCATCCGCGCAATGCATCACGCCAGCTACGTCACCGTCGGTGATCAGCCGGATCGCGGCCCCGGTGGAGCGCAGTTCTTCCAGCATGTCCTCGTGGCGGGGGCGTTCGAGGACGCAGACGGTGATATCCTTGGTGGAACATCCCTTGGCCGCGGCAAGGGCCGAGACCCGCTCCGCGGGGGACATGTCCAGCGTGACGACCCCGGTCTTGAAACCCGGCCCGATGGCCAGCTTGTCCATGTAGACGTCGGGCGCATGCAGCATCGATCCGCGCGGGCCCATGGCGATCACGGCCAGCGCATTGGGCATGTCCTTGGCGGTCAGAGTGGTGCCTTCCAGCGGATCGAGCGCGATATCCACGCCGGGGCCGTTGCCGGTGCCCACGTCCTCGCCGATGTAGAGCATGGGCGCCTCGTCGCGTTCGCCTTCGCCGATGACGACCGTGCCCGCGATATCCAGCGCATTGAGCTGGCGGCGCATGGCGTCGACCGCGGCCTGGTCCGCGGCCTTCTCGTCACCGCGGCCGATCAGCGGGGCGCAGGCGATGGCAGCGGCTTCCGAGACCCGCGCGAGGCCCAAAGACAGGGTGCGGTCGTTGAAATCGGGGTAGGTGGGCATGGGGCGCGATCCTCAAGGTTGTTCGCCCCTTGCCCTAGCGGGCGGCACGGGGCGAAGGAACCCTGTAAGCGCTAACGGTTCAGACCGCCTCGATCCGGATCGCGACGGGGGGGGCCGTGACCACGCCGGTGCCTTCAAAACGGGCAACCGCTTCATCGAGCGCCGTGCGCGTGGTCCGGTGGGTGACGATCAGGACCGGGGCCGCGGTGTCGGCGTGGTCGTACTGGCGCATCCGGTCGATGCTGACGCCCGCGTCACCCAGGATCGTCGCGACCTTGGCCAGCGCGCCGGGCTTGTCGAGCAGCTTCAACCGCAGGTAGTAGGGGGCAGGGACGGCCCCTTGCGCGGGGCGGGCCTTGCGCAGGCTCGATGCGGGCTGACCGAAGGTCGACACCCTGAGCCCGCGTGCAAGGTCCATCACGTCGCCCATCACGGCACTGGCGGTCGGTCCTTCGCCAGCACCCGCGCCGCGCATCACGATCTGGCCCACGGCGTCGCCTTCCAGCATCACCATGTTCGTCCCCCCCGCAAGCTGACCCAAGGGCGAGGTATCGGGCACCAGGCAGGGCTGCATCCGCTGCTCCAGCCCGCGGCCCGACATCTGCGCCACGCCCAGAAGCTTGATCTTGTAGCCCATGTCGGCGGCCTGACGGATGTCGTCGATGGTGACGGAGCCGATGCCTTCCAGCGCCACGCCATCGAAGTTCACCTGCGTGCCGAAGGCGATGGACGCCAGAAGTGCCAGCTTGTGGGCCGCGTCGATGCCGCCCACGTCGAGCTCCGGGTCGGCTTCGAGGTATCCCAGCCCGTTGGCCTCGTCGAAGACCTCCTGGTAGGTCAGGCCCGCGTCCTCCATCCGGGTCAGGATGTAGTTGCAGCTGCCGTTCATGACGCCGACGATGCGTGTGATCTCGTTGGCGGCCAAGCCTTCGGTCAGTGTCTTCACCACCGGGATGCCGCCCGCGACGGCGGCCTCGAAGCGGATGACGCGGCCTGCCGCCTCGGCGGCTTCCGCCAGCGCCTGCCCGTGGATCGCAAGGAGCGCCTTGTTGGCGCTGACCACGTCCTTTCCGGCCGCGAGCGCCGCCTCGGTGGTGTCCTTGGCGGGGCCGTCGTGGCCGCCCATCACCTCGATTACCACGTCGACGTCGTCGCGCCCGGCCAGATCGACCGGATCGTCTTCCCACGCATAGGCGGAAAGGTCGACGCCGCGGTCCTTGCCCTTCGACCGGGCCGAGACGGCGGTGATCTGCACCGGGCGGCCCGCGCGGGCGGCCAGAAGCTCGGCGTGGGACTGCACGATCCGCACGATGCCCACGCCGACGGTGCCAAGACCGGCCAGTCCGATGCGAAGGGGGTCAGTCATGGGAGGGGCTCCGGGCTCGAGATGCGTTGCGCGCCTGTTAGCGAAGTCGGACCCTTACCGCAACGCGGCATCGCCCGCGCCTTCGCGCATCCGGTCGCGCAGGGCGGGATCCACGACCGGGGGACGCAGCGCCGCGGCCCGGTCGCGCAGGTTGCCGGCTTGCGCCGAGAGTTGCGGTCCGGCGGCGGCGCGGGACGGAGACTGTCCGGTCCCGGCGCGGCCACGCAGACCACTGGCCCGGGCGGAGAGATCGGCGCCGGTGCGGTCTGTGACGCGGCCGGGTGCCGCCGCCGCGTCCAGCAGGGGTGCGATCGGTTGTAGCTCCGGGAAGGGCGCGTCCGATTGCGCCGCCTCGCGCAGTTGCGGGGGCAGATCGTCGGGCGGGGCACAGGCGGCAAGGATCAGGACAAGGGCGAAGGCACGCATCGGGGCTCCGAACAGAAGACGGGGGTCAGCATAGGGAGTTGTCGTTGCCTGCGATACCGCTTTCGCAAGGAGTGCCGTCGCAGGCGGCACCCGTCCGCGTGTCGGTCGCCCGGACCGTGCCCGCCTGAGACTATCGCGAACCTGTGTCGTCGCCGCAGCCCCGTGGAACCGCAATGGGCAAACTACGATCTGCACGCCCAATGACCGCGAGACGCAGGAGACGCGGCGCCACGAGATCGCCAGCGCGAGAGGCGCGGCTGGCACACCCCCCCGACCCACCTCAGCACAGGTCGCGCGAGGGATCCGAGGGCGTGTTGTTGAAGCAGACCTTCACGTGACGCGGCCCCGCGAAGGTAAAGGCGTTGAACTTCGTCTCGTTCAAGCCGATGTCGAACGGCTGTTCATAGTCGATCTGGGTCTCGACCACGATCAGCCGATCCTCGTTCGCCATCACCGGCAGGCGCGGCAGGTAGTCCGCCATGTCGGCGTCGGCAAGCGGCGACAGCGCGCCGCCCCGCACCTCGGACCAGACGACGTGGAAATGCGGCTCGACCTCCCGGCTTTCGTCGACCTCGTCGCGGGTGTGGTAGCGCAGCAGGGAGATCCGCAAGTCGGGCGTCTTGTCGTGCAGGTTCACGAGCTTCTGCAGTGCCCAGGCGCTGTCGATATATGTGTCGTCCACCACGTCCCGTTCGCGGCTGAGCATGTCGGCCACGGTTATCGCGGCCTTCAGGTCGAGCGACTGTGACCGCTGCGCGTCGAAGAGGACCAGCATCCCGAAGGCCGCGAAGGAAAGGATCGGCGTCATCAGAAGTAGCTCGAGCGTGACCGACCCCTCCTCGGAGGCGCAGCGGCTCAGCATCCGGCGCATCCAGCCCCTCACTGGAACGGCTCCAGCACGTAGGCCATCGTCGACGTCAGCGCGTAGGACCCGCCGCTGACCTTCGGGATTTCCCGGCCAAGTCCCGCACCCGGGATGATCGGATCGAACAGCACGCAGGCGCGCAGAACCATGAGTTCGTTGTTCCTGCCGTTGGCCAGGGTGATCTCGGGCGGGTTGTCCTCCTCGCGGTCGCGGCAGACGATCCGGGTCGGCTGCGCGGTCCAGGCGCGCGGGTCGGCCACGGTCATCTCGAGGCGGACGTCGTTGGCGCAGGACGGGATGATCAGCGCGTAGTCGCAAAGCCGCTCGCTAAGGGTCGCGTGGTCGGGGTTGCGCAGGATGCCCACGCGCACGTCGCGGATCGTCAGGTCCATGGCGCGGTCCAGCATGACCTGCCGGATCGAGTGCATGCCCGATTCGATCGAGGCGAAGAAGAACATGAAGAAGACCGGGACGACGATCACGAACTCCAGCGTGCTGTTGCCACTTTCGTCGCGCGACAGGCGCCGCAGGGCGCGGCGCAGAAAGGGCAGGGGCCGGATCACTGGGTGAGCCTCAGCGCGGTGATCTGGCTGGAGATCTGCTCGAAGATCGCATCGAGGTTCGCACCCGTGGACTTGAAGAACAGGCTGGGTTCGGTGGCGCAGTTGCGCATTTCCGTCCGGCCCGCCTCGGCGGTGCTGGAATTGTCCTCCCCGGTCACCGAGATCGCGTAGATCTTGATGCCCGCGTCCTTGGCCGCGTCGCACATCGACCGCATCCAGGCGACGGCGTCGCTGGCGCTATATTTCTGGTAGACGTAATTCGAAGCGTTCCCTTCGAGCCGATATTCCAAGGCGTAGGGCAGGTTGTGGTAGGCGAAGTATTCCAGCTCGCTCGGCGTATCTTTCCATCGCGGGAAAAGCCTCTGGGATTGCGAGTTTTCCCCGTCGGTCACGAGGATCAGGTACTTGGCCGTGGCCGTCTCCCCGGAATTGCGGGACACGTCGTAGTCGTTCGGACGGTTCGCGAAGGCGGGATCGCGGGCCGTGTCCGGCAAGGCCGCGATGGCCGGGCGCATCGACGGGTCGAGCAGCGCCGCCCCCCATTTCAGCCCCTGGAAGATCGAGGTGCCGCCCCGTGGCTGCAGCGCGTTGATCTGGGTCTTCAAAGCAGTCGCGTTCTGGCTGAACAACGTGACCCGTTCGGCATCGAAACGGGGGCAGACGGGCTGATCCAGGTTACGGTTGTTGCGATCGCGATCGTAGAGGAAGCCGTAGGAGTTCGTCTGGATCGGCTCCGTCTGATCATAGGTTTTCGCAAGGTCAATCGATGCGCTGGCGTAGTCGGTGGTATCGAACTCGACGCAATGCGAATAATCGTGCCGGTGGTTGGTATTCAACTGATCGAACAGGTCGGGGCCGATGTTTACCTGCTCCGAGTAGGGCACGATCGAAACCGACATCCGGTTGGAATTTCCCGCGCTCAGCAGGTCGTCGACGAATTGATTTGCCGCCGTCTGCAGCAGCTGGATCCGGCGTTTCCCGGTATTGCCCACGACCTCGTACATCGAACCTGAAATGTCGAGCACGAGGGACACTTCGGTTTCTGTCACGCCCTCGATCGCGGTCGAGACGGAGGTGGCGCGCAGGGGATTGTCGTCGCCGAAGACGTAACGCCCCAAGGTGCGGTTGAAGAAGTAGGTCGGCACGTCGACGTGACCCGAAGCCTCCACCTCGCGGCTGCCACCCACGGGCGTGACGCGGGGCGCGTCACTGAGATTCGCGGCGGCACCGGCCTTGGCGAAATAATCGTAGATCAGGTCCGACGGGTCGAGTTGCTGCTTGAGGTTCGCCGCCGCCAGAACGGCCTGGTCGGTGACGTTCTGCAACTCGGACCGGCGCGATTCGAAGCGCATGAGGTCCACCGCCATGCCGCCGAGCACGATCATCGGGATGAGCAGGATCAGCGTCAACGCGATCAATGCCCCGTCCTCGTCCCGCGCGAAAGCATTCAGACGACCGCGCAGCAGGCGGGTCATGCTGGTCTGGCGCGGTGGGCGGGCGGGATCGATCAAGGGTCGGCTTTCAAGTTGCAATACAGGCGTCGCGTCCGCGGTCGGACGGGTGCAGGATGGTTTCACCAGCCGTGCGTGGCGAAAGTTTGACGCTGACGTGGCCGCATCGCCCGGATCGGCGTCAATTGGGTTGGGCGGGCTCAAATTTCGGGCTAGCGTTTGCGCAACGCCGATTTGGCGCAGACAAACCAAGGAGCGGGAAGATGGCAGAGCAGGACAGCAAGACGCAGGAGCCGAGCTTTCGCGAATCCGTCGACATCATGTTCAATCGGGCGGTGAAGCTGATGGATCTCTCGCCCGGGCTCGAGGAGAAGATCCGCGTCTGCAACGCTACCTACGTGGTGCGTTTCGGCGTGCGCCTGCGCGGTGCGATCCACACCTTCACCGGCTACCGCGCCGTGCACTCCGAGCACATGGAGCCGGTGAAGGGCGGCATCCGGTACGCGCTCGCCGTCCACCAGGACGAGGTCGAGGCGCTGGCCGCGCTGATGACCTACAAGTGCGCCTTGGTCGATGCGCCCTACGGCGGCTCCAAGGGGGGGCTTTGCATCAACCCGCGCGACTGGGACGAACACGAGCTGGAACAGATCACCCGTCGCTTCGCCTACGAATTGATCAAGCGCGACATGATCAACCCCGCCCAGAACGTACCCGCGCCCGACATGGGCACGGGAGAGCGCGAGATGGCCTGGATCGCCGACCAGTACAAACGGATGAACACCACCGATATCAACGGCGCGGCCTGCGTGACCGGCAAACCGCTGAACGCGGGCGGCATCGCCGGGCGGACCGAGGCCACCGGGCGCGGCGTGCAATACGCCCTGCGCGAGTTCTTCCGCCACCCCCAGGACGCGGCGAAGGCCGGCCTGGAAGGAACGCTGGAAGGCAAGCGGATCATCGTGCAGGGTCTTGGCAACGTGGGTTATCACGCCGCCAAGTTCTTGTCCGAAGAGGACGGCGCGAAGATCACCGGGATCATCGAACACGACGGATCGCTCTACGACGAGAAGGGTCTCGACGTCGAGGACGTGCGCGCGCACATCGTGGCGAACGGCGGGGTGAGCGGCTACGCCGGTGCCAAGCACGACCCGCAGGGCGCGACGCTGCTCGAGCATGAATGCGACATCCTGATCCCCGCCGCGCTCGAAGGGGTCATCAACATGACCAACGCCGAGCGCATCAAGGCCCCGCTGATCATCGAGGCCGCAAACGGTCCCACCACCGCCGGTGCCGACGAGATCCTGCGCAAGAAGGGCTGCGTCATCATCCCCGACATGTATGCCAACGCCGGCGGCGTGACGGTCAGCTACTTCGAATGGGTCAAGAACCTGTCCCACATCCGCTTCGGCCGGATGCAGCGCCGCGCGGAAGAGGCGCGCCATCAGCTGATCGTGGAAGAGCTCGAACGCCTGGATGACATGCTCGAGCATCGCTGGTCGATGACGCCGAACTTCAAGGAGAAATACCTGCGCGGGGCCGACGAGCTGGAACTCGTGCGCTCGGGGCTCGACGACACGATGCGCACCGCCTACCAGCAGATGGCCCAGGTCTGGCGCGAACGCGACGACGTCGAGGATCTGCGCACGGCGGCCTACCTCGTGTCGATCCGCAAGGTCGCGGACAGCTACCGCGCGAAAGGCCTGTGATCGTGGGCGGGCGGTCCTCGTGGACCTGAGCTTCGCCTGTCGCTGCGGCGCGCTGTCGGGCACCCTGGAAGAGGCGGATGCCTCCGACGGACGCAAGATGGTGTGCTACTGCCGCGACTGCCGGGCGGCGGCGCGCCACTTCGGCGTCCTGGACGCGCTGGAGCCGGGCGGCGGCTCGCCGCTCGTGCAGGTCCTGCCCGCCCGTCTGAAGATCGCGCAAGGCGCGGACAAGCTGGGCTGCCTCCGCCTGTCGCCCAAGGGCCTGCACCGGTGGCATGCGACCTGCTGCGGCACGCCGGTGGCCAATACCATCGGCGCCGCGGCCTTCCCGCTCGCGGGCATCTGGCTTCCGCTCTTGTCGGATCGGGATGGCATACCCGGCAGGACCGCGCAGGTCTTCACCAAGCAGGCCCGGCCCCGTGCGCAGGCGCCGCGCCGCGATCGCGGCGTGTTCTGGGTGGCGGGCGGGATCGCGTCTCGCGGGATCGGCGCGCTGCGGGACGGACGCTTGCGCGCGGGGCCGTTCTTCACCGACGACGGCGAACCGGTGGCCGTGCCGCACGTTCTGACGACCGACGAAAGGCGCGCCGCCTACGCAAAATGACCGCAGCACCCGGGCGTTTTCGCAGCGCAAGGCCGAACGGAACGCGGGATAAGGACGGGACTTGCGTTGTCCTCAGGTCCAGTCCGCGCGACCGGTGCCCACGGCATCGGCGACGCTTGTGAAGCCGTCGCGGGCGAGCAGCGCGTCGAGGCCGTGGGCGATCTCGCGCACAAGCGACAGCCCGCCGTAGACCAGCGCCGTGTAAAGCTGCACGGCAGAAGCGCCCGCGCGGATCTTGGCATAGGCCTGCTCGGCGCTGGAGACACCGCCGACCCCTATGATCGGCAGCGTGGTCAGCGACGACAACCGGGCCAGCACCGCCGTCGAGCGCTCGAAGAGCGGTTGGCCCGACAGCCCCCCGGCCTCCGCCCGGTGCGGGCCGCGCAGGCCGTCGCGGGCGAGGGTGGTGTTGGTCGCCATCAGCCCCGCGATGTGAGAGGCGCCCGCGACTTCGGCCACGTCCTCGATCTCGGAGGGGGTCAGGTCGGGGGCGATCTTGAGGAAGACCGGCACCGGACGCGCGAGACGGGCATTCGCCTCCGCCACGCCGGCCAGAAGGGCGGTGAGGGCCGCCTTGCCTTGCAGGTCCCGTAGTTTCTCGGTGTTGGGCGACGAGACGTTGACCGTGGCAAAATCGACGGCCGGCCCGCAGTGCGTCAGCACCCGGGCGAAATCGCCGGCGCGGTCGCGGGAGGTCTTGTTGGCGCCAAGGTTCAGGCCGACGATGCCGGGGTGACCCGTCAGGCGGCTTGCGATGACCTCCATCCCGTCGTTGTTGAAGCCGAAGCGGTTGATCGCGGCACGATCGTCGCCAAGGCGGAAGAGGCGCGGGCGCGGATTGCCGGGCTGGGGCAGGGGGGTCGCGGCACCCACCTCGATGAAGCCGAAACCCGCCCGGGACAGCGGTGCGACGGCGGTGGCGTTCTTGTCGAAGCCCGCGGCAAGCCCGATGGGGTTGGGCAAAGCGAGCCCCGCGAGCCGCGTGCGTAACCGGTCCGAGGTGACGGGCCCGCCCCTCGGCCCGAGCCCCGCGCGCAGCGCCGCGAGCGCCAGCCCATGCGCGCGTTCCGGCTCGAGGCCATGCAGGATCCGCAGACCGATGGCGTCGAGCCGGCTCACAGGTCGGCCGGGAACCGGTGCAGCCCGTCCACCAGCGGCAGCGGCTTGTGCCAGCTTACGTCGTCCATGCGCAGCGGCCGGTAGAGATGCGGGAAGTCCTCGCCCCCGCGAGAGGCCTCCCACCTCAGATCCTCGCCCAGATGCTCGGTCTCGCAGGCGACGAGCACCAGGCCCTCGGCGTCCGCGAAATGCTTGAGGGCCGTCTCCTCCACCTGGGTGGCGGTCGAGAAGTGCACGAAGCCGTCGGCCAGGTCGACCGGCGCGCCCAAGGTAGAGCCGTCGGCCACCAGCGCGTCCCATTCGGGGGTGTGGAATATCTTGTAGATCAGCATGATCCGTCTTTGCCGAGTGCCGCGAGATTAATCAAGGGCGCCGGTTCGCGCCGCCGTCATACGACCTTCATTTGACAGGGTCGGATCGCGCCGCCAAGGTTGCGAAGAGATTCAGAAAATGGGGATATCCATGATTGCTCGCATTCTATCGACCACCTGCGCCATGGCGCTGACCGCCGGTGCGGCGCAGGCGGACTACAGCCTGACCATCCTGCACACCAACGACTTCCACGACCGGTTCGAGCCGATCAACGCCTACGACAGCACCTGCCCGGCCGAGGACAACGAGGCGGGCGAATGCTTCGGCGGCATCGCGCGGATGGTCACGGCGATCACGGATGCGCGCGAGGCAGCCGCGGGCGACGTGCTGCTGCTGGATGCGGGCGACCAGTTCCAGGGATCGCTCTTCTTCACGCGCTACGGCGGCGAGCTTGCGGCCGAGTTCATGACCCAGCTCGACTATGACGCCATGGCCGTGGGCAACCATGAATTCGACAATGGCCCCGAAGGCCTGGCCGAATTCCTCGACATGGTCGAATTCCCGGTCCTGTCGGCCAACATCGACGTCAGCCAGAACGACCGCCTGTCGGGCAACGTGCCCAAGAGCGTGACGCTCGACACCGACGGCGGCGAACAGATCGGCATCGTCTCGGTGCTGGCCGAGGATACGCCCGAAACCTCGTCCCCCGGCGACGACGTGATCTTCTCGTCCATCGTGGACGGCGCGCAGGCCGAGATCGACGCCCTGACGGAGGCGGGCGTGAACAAGATCGTCCTGCTGACCCACGTCGGGCTGAACGCCGACAAGCGGCTGGCGGCGGAGCTGACCGGCGTCGACATGATCATCGGCGGCCACTCGCACACGCTGCTGGGCGACATGGAAGGCGCGGAAGGTCCCTATCCCACGGTCGAGAACGACGTGCCGATCTTCCAAGCCTACGCCTACGGCAAGTATCTGGGCGAGATCGACGTGACCTTCGACGACGCGGGCGAGGTGACCGAGATCTCGGGCACGCCGATGTTGCTCGACGCCTCCGTCGCGGAAGACGAGGACACCCTCGCGCGGGTGTCGGAACTGGCCGGACCGCTCGACGAGATCCGCAGCCAGGTCATCGGCGAGGCGACCGACGTGATCGAAGGCAACCGCGACGTCTGCCGCGCGATGGAATGCTCGGGCGGCAACCTCGTGGCCGACGCGATGCTCGACCGTGTGGCCGACCAGGGCATCCAGATCGCGATCGCGAACTCCGGCGGGATCCGCGCCAGCATCGACGCGGGTGAAGTGACGCAAGGCGAAGTGCTGACGGTGCTGCCGTTCCAGAACACCCTGTCCACCTTCGAGGTGACGGGCCAGACGATGGTCGACGCGCTGGAAAACGGCGTGAGCCAGATCGAGGACGGCGCCGGCCGCTTCCCGCAGGTCGCGGGCATGAGCTTCACCGTCGACACCTCCGCCGAGCCGGGCAACCGGATCTCGGACGTGATGGTCGGCGGCGAGCCGATCGACCTCGAGGCGACCTACGGTGTGGCCTCCAACAACTACGTGCGCAACGGTGGTGACGGCTACGAGATGTTCGAGGACGCGGAGAACGCCTACGACTTCGGCCCCGACCTGGCCGACGTGGTGGCCGAATACATCGCCGAGAACGGGCCCTATACGCCCTACACCGACGGTCGTATCACCATGAACTGATCCGGCTTTCGCTGGACGACGCAAGGCGCGCGGGAGCGATCCCGCGCGCTTTTTCGTGGCCGGGCAGGGGATGGAGGTGCCTGTCAATCCCTGCGCCTGCACCAATTCTGCGGCCCTTCCGCTCTCGTAGAGCCGAGGCTAGATTGGGTTCATGTGCGGACGCATGGCGATCACCCTGCCTCACCAGGCGATGACGGAGGTCTTCGAGGCCACGGCCTCGAACGATCTGCCGGACGTGCCGAACTACAACGTCTGTCCCACCGTGCAGGTGCACGCCGTCACCAGCGCCGAAGGCACCCGGCGGCTGCGGTCCATGCGCTGGGGTTTCGTGCCGCATTGGTACGACACGCCCACCGACGGCCCATTGATCATAAACGCCCGCTCGGAGACGGTGGCGAAAAAACCTGCCTTTCGCGAAGCAGTGCGCGCGCGCCGCTGCCTGATCGTGGCCTCGGGGTTCTACGAATGGAAACGCGAGAAGGGAGAGACGCCGCAGCCCTGGTACGTCACCCGGGTCGACGGCGGGCCGATGGTCTTCGCCGGGATCTGGCAGGACTGGGCGCGCGGGGAGACGGCCCTGACCGGCTGCGCCGTGGTGACCTGCGAGGCCAATGCGGACATGGCCCCGATCCACGACCGCCTTCCGGTGATCCTCGACCCCGCCGACTGGCCGCTCTGGCTGGGCGAGGCGGGGCATGGTGCGGCGCCGCTCATGCGTCCGGCGGGAAAGGGGACATTGTCGTTCCGGCGCGTTTCGACCGCGGTCAATTCCAATCGCGCGCAGGGACCGGACCTGATCGCGCAGGTGGCATCCGGCGATTAGTATTCCAGTATGGCCGGTCTTTCGTACAGGACCGCGGGAAACATATCGCCGAGGCGGGAGTAGTGCGTCGGGTTTTCGCCGTCGCGGCATCGTTTCAGATTACCGTAGCGGTCGTAGCCGCAGTACAGGATGACGGCGAAGATCTCCTTGTTGTTGCCAAGCCGGGCAAGCTGATCCGTCTCTGCTCCGACGGGCATTCTAGATGACCATGTCAGGGCGCCCTGGTCGGTCGTGTAGAGCAGCCAGAGCTCGCGGTTCGATTCGTTGACGAAACAAACCCCCGTCGCGTCGTTGTGGTAGATCCTGGGCGGGAAGATGCCGCGGTTCTGGACGACGAAAACCTCGTCCGTCTGTCCGCAGGCCTGCGCCTGTGACATCGTCGGAAACAGCATCGTCGCCAGGGCGATCACCGTGTACAGCGCATGTATGGGTCGCATGGGGTCGTCTTCCGTCTGAGCATCGAACCGGTTCGAAATCATCGTAGATATGCCCGCGGAATGCGGCGAGAGTTGGGAGAGGACGTGTCCGCGAGCGTGTCGCGAGGCCTTCGCACCGGTCGAGGGCGTTGAACGGGCCACCAGTTCACCCGGGGGCCGGGTGATCGGTCCTCGTGACGGGTTTCGAGGGAGTTGCGTTGGTCAAGCTTCATCCCGAGCCCTCGCGATCAAGCTCTTGCCCACTCGGCTCTTGCCATCGCGCGAGGCTGCGCAGTATAGAAGCCCCAGCCCGAGCGGGCGTTGTGTAATGGTAAGACCTCAGCCTTCCAAGCTGATGATACGGGTTCGATTCCCGTCGCCCGCTCCAAATATCCCCCATTCGATACGGCTTTTCGCGTCTTGCGGTCCTTTCGTCGCGCCGCTGCACGCTTGTCATCGGCGGCGCGCCTGCCTATCCCGCTGCCAAAACGGATGGGACGACGATGGCCGAGGCTCCGAAATCGACCGACGCGGAACGCGCCAAATCACGCGACATGGGAGCGCTGCGGGCGCTCTGGCCGTTCCTGAAGCCTTACCGCGGGATGATCGCGCTGGCGCTGGGCGCCCTGGTCCTGACGGCCGTCGTCTCGCTGGTCATGCCGCTTGCCGTGCGCCGGGTCGTGGACAACTTCGACGGGTCCTCCGCCGTCTTGCTGGACCAGTATTTCGCCGCCGCCATGGGGATTGCCGTGCTGCTCGCCGTGGGGACGGCGCTGCGCTATTACTTCGTGACCCGGCTGGGCGAACGGGTCGTGGCCGATATCCGCACGGCCGTCTTCGACCGCACCGTGGGCATGTCGCCCGCCTTCTTCGAGCGGATCATGACCGGCGAGGTGCTGAGCCGCATCACCACCGACACCACGCTGATCCTGTCGGTCATCGGCTCGTCCGTCTCCGTCGCGCTGCGCAACGTGCTGCTTCTGCTGGGCGGTCTGGTGCTGATGATGTTCACCTCCGCCAAGCTGACGGGCCTGGTGCTGTTGCTGGTGCCCGCCGTCATCCTGCCCATCGTCCTGCTGGGCCGGCGGTTGCGGGTGCTCAGCCGGGAGAATCAGGACTGGATCGCGCAAAGCTCTGGCTCCGCCTCCGAGGCGCTCTTGTCGGTGCAGACGGTGCAGGCCTTCACCCACGAGGCGCTGTCGCGGCGCGCCTTCTGGAAGGTGACCGAGAAATCCTTCGACGCGGCGCGCAAGCGGATCGGGGTGCGGGCCTGGATGACGGCCATCGTGATCTTCCTCATTTTCGCGGGCGTCGTGGGGGTCCTGTGGATCGGCGCGCGCGATGTCCGCACCGAAGCGATGACCGTGGGCGAGCTGGTGCAATTCGTCATCTACGCGGTGATGGTCGCCGGCGCCGTGGGCGCCCTGACCGAGATCTGGTCCGAACTGCAACGCGCGGCGGGCGCCACCGAGCGGCTGGTCGAACTGCTCAACTCAGAGGACGCCGTGCGCGACCCCGCAGATCCGGCGCGCGTGGGGGACCTCACGCAGGGCCGCATCGAGTTCGACACGGTGACCTTCCGCTATCCCGGCCGGCCCTCGGTCGCGGCGCTCGACGACGTCACGCTGACGGTGGAGCCTGGAGAGACGGTGGCGCTCGTTGGGCCTTCGGGGGCGGGCAAGTCGACGATCATCCAGCTGTTGCAACGGTTCTACGACCCCACCGAAGGGCAGATCCGGCTGGGCGGCACGGATCTGCGCGCCATGGCCCGGGACGACTTCCGCCGCCAGATCGCGCTGGTCCCGCAGGATCCGGTGATCTTCGGCGATACCGCGCGCGAGAATATCCGCTTCGGGCGACCCGACGCCACCGATGCGGAGGTCGAGGCCGCCGCCCGCGCCGCCGCCGCCCACGATTTCCTGACCGCCCTGCCGGACGGCTACGACTCTTACGTGGGCGAGCGCGGCGTGATGCTGTCGGGCGGGCAGAAGCAGCGTATCGCCATCGCCCGCGCGATCCTGCGCGACGCGCCGATCCTGCTTCTGGACGAGGCGACCAGCGCGCTCGACGCGGAAAGTGAGCGGCTGGTGCAACGCGCCGTCGATCGGCTGGCCCGCAACCGCACCACCCTGATCGTCGCGCACCGGCTGGCCACCGTGAAGAAGGCCGACCGGATCGTCGTCTTCGAGGCCGGCCGCATCGTGGCCACCGGCACCCACGACAGCCTGGTCGCCGAAGGCGGCCTTTACGCGCGGCTCGCACGGCTGCAGTTCACCGAAGGGATGGCTGCCGAATAGTCTCACTTTTTCGTGGCGTCATGCTTGCACCTGCGCCGCGCTTTCGTCCATCGTCTGCAACAATGATACAAACCGGCGCCGCCGGGCCAAGTCGTCTTGGGAGGGACACCAATGGGGTACGCCGGAATCTCTGACCGTGAAGCGATCGAACAGGAAGCCCCCTGGGCCGACCGCGACATCGCGACCACCACCTTCGAGCAGCTGTCGCGCACCGCGGCGAAGTTTCCCGACCGGGCCGCGGTCACCTTCCAGTTGTTCTCGGGCCCCAAGGACCCCGAGGACACGCTGACCTGGTCGGAGCTCAAGGATCGCACCGCGCAGGTGGCGAACCTGTTCCGAAGCCTCGGGATCCGGGAAGGCGACGTGGTGGCCTTCATGCTGCCCAATTGTTCCGAGGCCGTGCAGACCTACCTGGGCGGTCAGGTCGCGGGCATCGTGAACCCGATCAACCCGCTTCTGGAGCCGCAGCAGATCGGCGCCATCCTTCGGGAGACCAAGGCCAAGGTCCTCGTGACCCTGCGCAGTTTCCCCAAGACCGACGTGGCCCAGAAGGCGGCGGAGGCCGTGGCGCTGGCGCCCAACGTCAAGCAAGTGATCGAGGTCGACCTGCACCGCTACCTGACGGGCGCCAAGAAGCTGATCGTGCCGCTCATCCGCCCCAAGAATCCGGTCGAGCACAAGGCCAAGGTCATCGCGTGGGACAAGGCGGTCGCCAAGCAGCCCAAAGAGCTGCAGTTCATGGACAGCCCGACCGACCGGGTCGCGGCCTACTTCCATACCGGCGGCACCACGGGCATGCCCAAGGTGGCGCAGCATCGCTACTCGGGGATCCTCTACAACGCCTGGCTGGGCGACCGCCTGCTGTTCAACGAGACCGACGTGCAGATCTGTCCCTTGCCGATGTTCCACGTCTTCGCGGCCATCGTCTCCCTGGGCTGTTCGCTGGGATCGGGGGCGCAGGTCGTCTTTCCGACCCCGCAGGGTTACCGGGGCGACGGCGTCTTCGACAACTTCTGGAAGCTGATCGAACGCTATCGCGTGACCTTCATGATCACCGTGCCCACGGCCATGTCCGCCCTGATGCAGCGCAAGGTGGATGCCGACATCTCCTCTCTGAAGCTGGCGTTCTGCGGCTCTGCGCCTTTACCGCTGGAACTCTACCGCCGGTTCGAGGAGGCCGCGGGGGTGACGATCTGCGAAGGCTACGGCCTGACGGAGGCGACCTGCCTCGTGTCGATCAACCCGCCGGAGGGGACGAAGAAGGTCGGATCCATCGGACTCGCCTTTCCCTACACGGACGTGCGGATCATGTCGGTCGAGACCCACGCGCCCTGCGGCGTCGACGAGATCGGCGAGATCTGCGTCTCCAACCCCGGGGTGTCGCAGGGCTACACCTATACGGAAGCCGACAAGAACAAGAACCTCTACTACGATGACGACAACGGCAAGCCGACCTACCTGCGCACCGGTGATCTCGGCCGCATCGACGCGGACGGATATTTGTGGATCACGGGGCGCGCCAAGGACCTGATCATCCGCGGCGGTCACAACATCGACCCCGCCGAGATCGAGGAGGCCCTCGCCGGTCACGAGGCGGTGGCATTCGCGGGCGCCATCGGGCAGCCGGACAGCCACGCGGGCGAGTTGCCTTGCGCCTACGTCGAACTGGTGGAAGGCGCGACCGTCACCGAAGCCGACCTGATGGAATACGCCAAGGGCAAGATCAACGAGCGCGCGGCCTATCCCAAGCACCTGGAGATCCTGCCGGAGCTGCCGAAGACGGCGGTGGGCAAGATCTTCAAGCCCGATTTGCGCAAGCGTGCGATCACCCGCGTCTTCGACACCGCGCTGGAGGCGAAGGGCGTTCCCGCCCGCGTCCAGGAGGTCGTCGAGGACAAGAAGCGCGGACTCGTGGCCCGGGTGGCGGCAAACGGCGCAACGCAAGACGACGTCAGCGCGGTGCTATCGGAATACACGGTCGCCTGGGATATGGCAGAGTAACGACGGGCGAAGCGGCTGGCGCGCGCCCGGGAATCACGGGGACCGCGTCATGCGCATCATTTCTCAATTGCCTCTTCGCCTGATCATGGCGGCCGTCACCCTCGCGCTGGGCCTTTCCGCCTGTTCGGCGCAAAGCGTCGATGCCCTCAACAACCGGATCGCCGCCGTGCCGGACGCCCCTGCACGACCGGGCGCCGCGCGCGACGGGCAATCGGCGGCGCTGACCTCGCTTTTGTGCGGCGCCGGGCTTTGCACCGACCGACGGCCTGCCCCCACCTCGGAGCCTTACGTGATCTCTCGCGATGGTGGCGGTCAGATCATCAGCGCCGAGGCCGACCGCGAGATGCTGCGCCAATGGGGCAAGCGGGTGGAAATCCGCGGGTCCTGCCGGTCGGCCTGCGTGATCTTCACCACGCTGCCCAACGCCTGCCTGGGGCCCAAGTTGCGCATCGGCTTCCACAGCGCCAGCGTGAACCGCGGGTTCGTCGGCAACCAGCAGATCGCCAAGTACCTGCGCGCGGGCGTGCGCGACCGGTTCGAGCGGGAATGGCAGAACGTGCCCAACGACCAGATCGTCTACATCACCGCCACGGAATACAAGGCGCTGGACCCGCAGGTGCGGATCTGCGGGCGCGACTGAGGACCGAGCGTCAGAAGGTCGGCGGCGTGCAGGCGCTGATGACCACGCATTCCGTGTCGGAGGTATTGCGGAACCGGTGGGGCAGGCGGCTGTCGAAGAGATAGCCGTCGCCTTCGTCCAGAACCTGCACCGCGCCATCGACGGTGACCTCGATCCGGCCCCGCACGACGATGCCCGCCTCTTCGCCGGTATGTTGCAGGAACTCGGGTCCGGTGTCGGCGCCGGGGGGATAGGTCTCGTGCAGGATCTGCAGGCTGTGCTCCGCCGCGCGGCCCAACTGGCGCAGGGACACCGGCGGGCCGGTGGCCCCGTCCTGGGGGGCGATCTCGCGGAACTGGTCGGCGGTGTAGAAATGGCGCGGTCCCGCTTCGGCTTCGAGCGGCGCGAAGAAGTCGGCCATCGAGATCGGGAAGGCGTCGAGCAACGATTTCAGCGAGGCGACGGAAGGCGAGCTGCGGTTCTTCTCGATCAGGGAGATGGCGCCGTTGGTCAGGCCCGCGCGGCTGGCCAGTTCGCGCTGGGACAGCCCGTGATCCTCGCGCAGCTGGCGCAGCCGTTCCCCGATGTCCATGTGCCGAAACCCCGTCCAGATCCGACATCCGACAGACTGCAGACGACACCGGAAAACAAGGGGCAACAGCGGCGCTGCAATAAGCGTTGACAAGAATATTAAACGGGCGTCATGCATATTCAACGCCGCCCTTTGCCCGCGAAAGGATTCCTCGCATGGCCCAGAAGAAAACGCAGACCAGAACCGCCGCATCCAAGGCAGGTGACGCGACCGCGACGCCGGAGCTGAAGGTCGTCCCCACGATGCCGCACGAGGCGCAGACCAACGCCGAGTTGCTGCGCCGCAGGCAGGCCGCGGTGCCGCGCGGTGTCGCATCGGCAGCCCCCGTCTTCGCGAGCTTTGCAGAGAACGCGGAAGTCTGGGACGTCGAGGGCAATCGCTACATCGACTTCGTGGGCGGCATCGCGGTGCTCAACACCGGTCACCGGCATCCGAAGGTCGTGGCCGCCGCCAAGGCGCAGGAAGACCTGTACACCCACACCTCGTTCCAGGTGATGCCCTATGCGCCCTACATCGAGCTGGCGGAGCGTCTGAACGACCTTGCCCCGGGTGAGCACGCCAAGAAGACGCTGCTGGTCACCACCGGCGCCGAAGCGGTCGAGAACGCGGTGAAGATCGCGCGCGCCGCCACGGGCCGCCCCGGGGTTATCGCCTTCACCGGCGGCTATCACGGCCGCACGCTTCTCACGCTGGGCATGACTGGCAAGATCAGCCCCTACAAGAAGGACGTGGGCCCGTTCCCCACGGATATCTACCGCGCACCGCTCCCGTCCGTGCGGGACGGCATCAGCGTGCAGGACGCGCTGACGGGGCTGAAGAACCTGATGCTGACCGACGCCCAGCCCGAACGCATCGCCGCCATCATCATCGAACCCGTGCTGGGCGAGGGGGGCTACGTTCCCGTGCCGTCCGAGATGATGCAGGCGTTGCGTGCGCTGTGCGACCAGCACGGCATCCTGCTGATCGCGGATGAGATCCAGGCGGGTTTCGGCCGCACCGGCAAGTGGTTCGCCATCGAGCACACCGGCGTCGTCCCCGACCTGATCACCGTCGCCAAGTCCATGGCGGGCGGCTACCCGGTCGCCGGTGTCATCGGCCGGGCCGAGGTCATGGACGCGATGGCCCCCGGCGGTCTGGGCGGCACCTATGGCGGCAACCCCGTCGCCTGTGCCGCGGCACTGGCTGCCATCGACGCGATCGAGGAAGAGGGCCTGCTCGACCGCTCCACGCAGATGGGCGAGATGTTCAAGCAGCGCTTTGCCGAGATCGGCGCGCGTGCCGCACCTTACCGGCTGTGGGATATCCGCGGCCTCGGCGGCATGGTCGCGGTCGAATTCGTGACCGACTTCGCCAGCGCCACCCCCGATCCCGACCTGACCAAACGGGTCGTGGCCCATGCGCTCGACCGCGGGCTGGTACTGCTGTCCTGCGGCCTGCACGGCAACGCGCTGCGGATCATGGTGCCGCTCACCGCCTCCGACGCGATCCTCGAAGAGGGGCTCGCGATCTTCGAAGCGGCGTTGACCGCCGCGGTGGCTGAACAGACCGCCTGACGGCGCCGCCGGACGGATGATGACGGGGCGGACCCTGGCGGTTCGCCCCGACGTCGTCCTTGTGTGGCGGTTTAACTTCCCCCCGGCAGGCTGTATGCCGTGCCCACCGCGCATTCCGCGCGACAAGAGACAAGATCATGACACCTTTTGCGATTGCCGGCGTGCAGATGTACGTCCAGGCCCTTCAGCCCAATGTCGAGGGAATGATCCAGCGGCTCGACGTGCTGATGGCGCGTTTTCCCTGGACCCAGATGGTGCTGTTCTCGGAACTGGCGCCTTTCGGGCCCCTGGACAAGTTCGCCGTCCCGGCCGAGAACGAGACGCTGGACCGCTTCTGCGAGGCCGCGCGCAAGCACCGGGTCTGGCTGATCCCCGGCTCGATGTTCATCCGGCACGAGGACGGGCGGATCCTCAACACCTCCTTCGTCATCAACCCCGAGGGCGAGGTGATCCGCCGCTACGCCAAGATGTTTCCGTTCCGGCCCTACGAGGCGGGCATCGCCGCGGGGACCGAGTTCTGCGTCTTCGACGTGCCCGAGGTCGGCCGCTTCGGCCTGTCGATCTGCTATGACATGTGGTTCCCCGAAACGACGCGCCAGTTGACCGCGCAAGGCGTGGAGGTGCTGCTGCACCCGGTCCTCACGGGGACCACCGACCGCGATGCGGAGCTTGCCATCGCGCGGGCGACGGCGGCGCAGTTCCAATGCTACGTCATCGACGTGAACGGGTTGGGCGCGGGTGGCGTGGGCAAGTCCTGCGTGGTGGACCCCACCAGCATGGTCCTGCACCAGTCCGCGGGGCAGGAGGACATGTTCCCGATCGAGATCGACATGGCCATGGTCCGCCGCCAGCGCGAGACGGGCATGAAGGGCCTGGGCCAGGTGCTGAAGTCGTTCCGCGACCGCGACGTCGAATTCTCGGTCTACGATCGCGCCTCCGGCGTGGACGGCTTCCTCAACACGCTCGGGCCGCTGGAAATTCCCCAGCAGGGGTCGCGCGCCGGCCTGCACGTTGACCCGGTGTCGCAGGCGGCGGCACCGCTCGACTACCCGGCCCCCCAGCCGGGTGTTGCAGCGGGCGGCAACCTGCCGCAAGGTAGGACCGAACAATAACAAGAGATTGCAGTCGACTGCGCGGCGACCCTCGTCGCGGCGCATCGGCCGCGACAGCCGGGGGACGCCGATGACGACCGTGACCGACTACTACTCCGCAATCCAGCTTCGATCCGACTGGTGGAGTAGCCTGAGGGAAGTCACGGCCCAGCTTTCGCGCGACGCTCCGGCGAAGATCTCTCCGATCATGCGCAGCCGGGCGGAGGAGCTCTTCGACCAGCTCTCCGAGATCGAGCCCTACTGGGCCTTCCCGGGCATGCAGGTCTTCGACCAGATGCGCCGCCAGCTCGAGCATAATAGTTTCACCGAACTGGCCTATGCCGTGCACCGCTGCGCGCGGGCGCTGACCACCGGCGCGTACCGGACCCGGCACATTCCGCTCGATCACCTCGACACCGGCGAGCGCGAGGAGCACGACGACGAGGCGCTCCTGTCGCCCGAAGTGCGCGCGATGACCAAGCCTTACTTCGAGGTGCTGATCGTCGACGAGGTCAACGACAGCCAGGAGCGCTGGCTGAAGTCCAACGTCCATTCGATGCGCCGCCCGGAGGACGCCTTCATCTACGAGGCGGTCGTCGTGCCCTCGGTCGAGGATGCGCTGATCGCAGTCCTCTTCAACCACAACATCCAGGCCATCGTGGTGCGCCCGGGCGTCACCTTGCGCTCCGAACGCGAGCATCCGATCCTGGGGCGGATCCTGGAAGGCATCGCCGATATCGGCCAGCTCGACGATCTGGAGACGCAGGAATACGGGCCGGCGCTGTGCCGGCTCATCGACGACGTGCGCCCCGAACTCGACGCCTACCTTGTCACCGAACGGTCGGTGGAGGCGATCGCCGGCACCGAACTGGGGGTCTGCCGCCGGGTTTTCTACAACCAGGAAGACTTCCTCGAACTGCACCTCAACATCCTGCGCGGTGTCCAGGCCCGCTACAAGACCCCCTTCTTCACGGCCCTGACCGAGTATTCCCAGCAGCCCACCGGCGTCTTTCACGCCATGCCGATCAGCCGCGGCAAGTCGATCACCCGCAGTCACTGGATCCAGGACATGGGCGCCTTCTACGGGCCCAACATCTTCCTGGCGGAAACCTCGGCCACGTCCGGCGGCCTCGACAGCCTGCTGGAACCGCACGGACCCATCAAGGAAGCGCAGGAACTGGCGGCGCGCGCCTTCGGGTCGAAACAGACGTTCTTTGCCACCAACGGCACATCGACCTGCAACAAGATCGTCGTGCAAGCCCTTGTCAGGCCTGACGATATCGTGCTGGTCGACCGGGACTGCCACAAGTCGCACCACTACGGCATGGTGCTGGCGGGCGCGCAGGTCTGCTACCTCGACAGCTATCCGCTCAACGAATACTCGATGTACGGTGCGGTGCCGTTGCGCGAGATCAAGAAGCAGCTTCTGGACCTCAAGGCGGCGGGCAAGCTCGACCGGGTGCGGATGCTCTTGCTGACGAACTGCACCTTCGACGGCATCGTCTACAACGTCGAGCGGGTGATGGAGGAATGCCTCGCCATCAAGCCCGATCTCATTTTCCTGTGGGACGAGGCGTGGTTCGCCTTCGCGCGGTTCAACCCGACCTACCGCAAGCGGACCGGCATGCGGGCGGCCAACAAGATGCGCGCGCGGTTCAAGACCGAAGAGCACGCGCGGGCCTACGAGGTTCAGCAAAAGCGGCTGGCCAGCGCTTCGGACGCGGACCTTCTGGATACGCGGCTGGTGGCCCCGCCCGATGCCCGGGTCCGGGTCTACACCACGCAGTCGACGCACAAGACGCTGACCTCGCTGCGACAGGGGTCGATGATCCACGTCAACGACAGCGACTTCAAGGGCGAGGTGGAGCAGGCCTTCCACGAGGCCTACATGACCCATACCTCGACTTCGCCCAATTACCAGATCATCGCTTCGCTCGACGTGGGCCGTCGGCAGGTGGAACTGGAGGGGTTCGAATTCGTCCAGCGCCAGCTCGAGGCCGCGATGGCGATGCGGCGGTCGATTTCCACCCATCCGCTCTTGTCGAAGTACTTCAAGGTGCTGACCGTCGGTCACATGATCCCCGCCGAATACCGCGAAAGCGGGACGGAGATGTATTACGACCCCGACCGCGGCTGGGTCGACATGCTGGACGCCTGGCAGAACGACGAATTCGTGCTCGACGCGACCCGCGTGACGCTGGCCGTGGGCGGCACGGGATGGGACGGGGACACGTTCAAGACCCAGATCCTGATGGATCGCTACGGCATCCAGATCAACAAGACCTCGCGCAACTCTGTCCTGTTCATGACCAACATCGGAACTACCCGCTCCTCGGTCGCCTACCTGATCGAGGTTCTGGTGGAGATCGCCAAGTCGCTCGACGACCTGCTCGACGATGCCTCCAAGATGGAGAAGCTGGGCTTCGATCGCCGGGTCAAGAACCTGACGGAGAACTACCCGCCGCTCCCTGACTTCAGCCGTTTCCACCCGGCCTTCCGCGCAAGCGAGGACACGCCGGAGGGCGACATCCGTTCGGCCTACTACCTGGCCTACGACGAATCTTCTTGCGATTACCTGGACTTGGACGGCAGTCTTTATCAGGCACTCGAAGACGGTCGCGAAGTCGTCTCGGCCTCCTTCATCATTCCCTATCCGCCCGGGTTCCCGATCCTCGTGCCGGGACAGGTCGTCAGCCGCGAGATCCTGGCCTTCATGCGGGCGCTCGACGTGAACGAGATCCACGGTTACCGCGCCGACCTCGGCCTGCGGGTCTTCACGCCCGAAGCGTTGGCGAACCTGACCAAGGCGATGCCCGCCCGGGTCGAGAAGGCGCCGGAGGGCAAGTCCGAAAAGCCGTCCAAGCAAGCTTCGAAATCCAAACCCGCTGCCGAATAATCCTTCAGGAGGACCACCATGCCCAAAGCCGTTCTACAGAACATCTCGGACATCAGGCGGTTCTTTCACCGCAACGAGGAGCCGGTCTATTTCGTCTCGGCCACCAACTTCAACCTGTTGGGGCTGGACGAATGGGTGAAGAATTTCAAGTACATCACCTATATCGACTGCTACGGCGGCAAGCATCCCAACGTGTTTTGCCCCTCAGAGCAGCCGCATGCCGAGTTCCAGTCGATCGAGGACATCAACAACTACCTGCTGCAGCACAAGGAGGTCGTGGACCTCATCACGCGCCGCGGTGGCAAGCCGAAGTTCGTCTTCCTGATGTTCGACGAGGAGACCGAGCGGTTGGTCAAGGAGTTGGGCGGCGAGATCTGGTTTCCCAAGGCCAAGCTGCGCACCAAGATGGACAACAAGATCGAGACCGTGCGCATCGGCAACAAGGCGGGCGTGCCTTCGGTGCCGAACACGCTGGCCGAGGTCAAATCCTACGAGGACCTGCGCGCCATCTGCGAGAAGGCCGGCATCGGCCATGACCTCGTGCTGCAATCGGCGTTCGGCGACAGCGGTCACACGACCTTCTTCATCAAGTCCGAGGAGGATTTTCGCCGACACGAGCACGAGATCGTGGGCGAGGGCGAGATCAAGATCATGAAGCGGATCGACTGCCGCGGCTCCGCGATCGAGGCCTGCGCGACTAGCCAGGGCACCATCGTCGGCCCGCTGATGACGGAACTGGTCGGTTTCAAGGACCTCACCCCCTACCGCGGTGGCTGGTGCGGGAACGAGATCCTGGCCACGGCCTTCCCACCGAAAGTGCGCCAGCAGGCCCGCGATCTGACCTTCAAGTTCGGTGAACAGCTGCGCAAGGAAGGCTATCGCGGCTACTTCGAACTCGACTTCCTGATCGACAAGAAAACCGGCGATCTGTGGCTGGGAGAGTTGAACCCGCGGATCACCGGGGCGTCGTCGATGACGAACCACGCGGCCTTCGCCCATGCCGATGCGCCGCTCTTCCTGTTCCATCTACTGGAATTCAGCCGCAAGAAGTTCAACCTCGACGTGGACGAGCTCAACGCCCGCTGGTCCGACCCCGACATGATCGACGGCTGGTCCCAGATGGTCATCAAGCATACCAAGGACGAAGTCGACATCTGCACCGAGGTGCCAGAGACGGGCATCTACAAGATGACGGACGACGGGCAGGTGGTCTTCGACCGCTTCGACTATCACCGCAGGGCGGTGGAATCCGAGAACGAATGCTTCTTCCTGCGGATCCTGCAACCGGGCGACTACCGTTACGAAGGGGCCGATATCGGCATCCTGGTGACGCGCGGCCGGTCGATGACGAAGAACTTCCAGCTCAACGACCGGGCCAAGAAGTGGATCCACGGCATCAAGAAGGAGGTCGCGGGCAAGGCCCTGCCGGTCGCCGGTGCCGGTCCCGTTACGGCCGATCCGCCCTTCAAGATCATGTAGATGCTTTGGCGCGCGCTTTCAGAAGATCAGCCCGGCCCGCAATGGGCCAGGCTGTTCGCCGAATATTGGCCGGCCTACGACGACTGGTGGAGCCGCGAGGGCCTGCACGCGCGTGCGACCTACACTGAATCCCGTCGCGCCCTGACCCGGCACATGCCCGAACTGGTGCCGCTCTACGACCGGTTGTGCGACCTTGCGGGCGGCGGCGACCGGGCGGCGCGCTTCCTGTCGTTCTGGAACCCGCCTGCCTATCTCTCGGGCTGCAGCCAGGCGATCTGGCCAGGGCCGGAACCGGTCATGGTGCGCAACTACGACTACGACAGCCGCTACTTCGACAGCCTGATCCTGCGCACCGCCTGGGACGGGCGGGTGGTCATGGGAGTCTCCGACGGATTGTGGGGGCTGGTCGACGGGATCAACGACGCAGGGCTCGCCGTGTCGCTCACCTTCGGCGGGCGCAACGTGGTGGGCCGCGGCTTCGGCGTGCCGCTCATCCTGCGCTACGTTCTGCAGACCTGCACCACCACGGCAGAGGCCGCCGCGGCCTTGGCGCGGATCCCCAGCCACATGAGCTACAACGTCACCGTGCTCGATGCGGGGCGCCATTACGTGACCGCGATGATGGGTCCCGGACGCGAGACGGTCATCACCAACAACGCGGTCGCGACCAACCACCAGGAAAACGTCGAATGGATCTCTCATGCGAGGTTCACCGCGACGGTCGAACGCGAACGGTTCCTGCTGCAACGCCTGACCCTGCACCGCGAACCGCAGGACGCCTTCATCCAGGCGTTCCTGAAGCCGCCGCTCTACTCGACGTCCTTCTCGAAAGGGTTCGGCACGCTCTACACGGCCGTCTACCGCCCCCGCCTGCGCGAGATGGAGATCCGCTGGCCCGGGACGGTCTGGCCCATGTCGATGGACGCCTTCGTGAACGCGGGCCGCCGGATCACGATCCCCGAAGCTTCGTAAGGCCCCCCGTCCGGCATCCACCCGGATTTCGACCGGACGCGCGCGCGGCTCCTCTTCATCTGGCAAGTTAAACTCTGGGGAGCCGACGCATGGCGTCGGCGGGGCGAAGCCCCGACCGGCGGCACGCCGGTTCCGCCATGATTGCAAATCTGTATAGCGCCCGACAGGTTCCCGACAGGCGGCCCGCCTATCTACGCTTCAGAACAGATCACTGGAGCATCCCATGACACGCACGAAATTCCTCGCCGGCACCACCGCCATCGCGCTTCTGCCCGCCACGGCCTTCGCCGTGCCCGAAGGCGGTTACGGCGACCTCGTCGAGCGGCTGAATCCCGCCGTCGTCTTCATCGAGGTGAGCGGCACCACCGGCGGCCCCTCGCTGGAAGAGAGCCTGCCCGAAGGTTTCCCGCGCGAGGAACTCGAACGCCGGTTCGGCCCGCTCTTCCCCGAACGGGGGCAGGAGCGCGCACGGCAAGGCCTCGGCTCGGGGTTCATCATCGAAGAGGACGGCCTGATCGTCACCAACAACCACGTGGTCGAGAACGCCGACACCGTCACGGTCAAGCTTGCCGACGGTACCGAGTACGAGGCCGAGGTGCTGGGCACCGACCCGTTGACCGACCTGGCCGTCCTGGACATCGAGGCCGAAGATCTGACCACGGTGGAATGGGGTACCAGCGCCGACGTGCGTCCTGGTGACGAGGCCCTGGCCATCGGCAATCCCTTCGGGCTGGGCGGGACCGTGACCTCCGGCATCGTCTCGGCGGTGTCGCGCGACATCCGCTCGGGGCCCTACGACGACTACATCCAGACCGACGCCGCGATCAACCGGGGCAACTCGGGCGGTCCGCTCTTCAACGCGGATGGCGAGGTGATCGGCGTGAACACGATGATCTTCAGCTCCGGCGGCGGATCGGTGGGCATCGGTTTCGCTGTCCCGTCGGACCTGGCGCAGGACGTGGTGGCGGACCTTGTGGACGATGGCAGCATCGCGCGTGGCTGGCTGGGCGTGCAGATCCGCCCGATGACCGAGGAGATCGCCAACGTGCTGGGCTATGACGGCCCGACAGGCGCGGTGATCGAGATGGTCTCGAACGACAGCCCCGCCGCCGAGGCCGGGTTGCGGGAAGGGGACATCATCCTCGACTTCGCGGACACCGAGATCATCGACGTGCGCGACCTGACCCGCGCCGTGGCCGATGTCGCACCCGACACCACGGTCGAGGCGGTGGTCCTGCGCCGCGGCGACGAGGAAACCATCGAGGTGACCGTCGGCGACATGACCGACCGCACCATGTAAGCCATTCGCGGCGGCTCCTGCGCCGCCGCGTCCTCGGCCCGCCCCCCAGATGCACTGACGCGGGCCGAACTGGCCCCGGCGCGCCCTCGCGGGCCTGCGCCGGGGCCTTTTTCTTGGCTTTTCGCCCAGGCTCCCCCATCTAGACGTGACGGACATGCACGGGACGGACATGAAAATTCTGGTGGTCGAAGACGATCCCACGACAGGATCCTACATCGCGCGCGGTCTGCGCGAAGAGGGGCACAGCGTCGATCACGTGGACAACGGACGCGACGGGCTGGTGCAGGCCACCGGGTCGGACCACGACGTGTTGATCGTCGACTGGATGCTGCCCGAAATCGACGGTCTGACGCTGGTGCAGACCCTGCGCGGCGCGGGCAACCGGACGCCGGTCCTGTTCCTGACGGCGATGGGCCAGGTCGAGGACCGGATCGCGGGCCTGAACGCGGGCGCCGACGATTACCTCGTGAAACCTTTCGCCTTCGGCGAGCTTTCCGCACGTATCAACGCGCTGGCCCGCCGCCCGCGCACGCTGGCGCAGGAGACCGTGCTGACTGCCGGCGATCTTTCGATGGATCTGGTCACGCGCGAGGTCACGCGCGCGGGCCAGCGGATCGACCTTCTGCCCCGCGAATTTGCGCTGCTCGAACACCTGTTGCGCCGCAAGGGTCGGGTGCAGACGCGAACCATGCTGCTGGAGGCCGTCTGGGACATCAGCTTCGATCCGCAGACGAACGTGGTGGAAACCCACGTCAGCCGGTTGCGTGCCAAGGTCGATCGGCCTTTCGAGACCGAGCTGATCAAGACCGTCCGCGGCGCGGGCTACCGGATCGAGGCGTGAGGCAGCGCATCGCGAGCCTTCTGCGCGCCTCTCCGGTGAGGTTGGCGCTGGGACTGGTCGCCCTCTTCGCGCTGATCAGCGCGGCCTCGCTCGCGGCCAGCTACACCGCCACCGCGCGGGCACTCGACCAGCAGATGCGGCAACAGTTGCGGCAGGACCTCGCCGGTTTCCGGGCCGCGCCCTCGGCGCCCGCACTGGCGGCGCTCGTCGCGGGCGAGGCGCGGGCCACGGATCCTGCCCGGGTCGTGCTGTCCTACGTCGCGCCGAGCGGCCGGCATTTCGGCAACGGGCGGCTCGACCGCGACGAGGAAGGCTACGTTCTGACCACGCTGGAGGACCCGGTCACGCCCATCGACGGCAACTACCTCGCGCTCACGACGCGCGAACACCGCGGCCTGCTGACCGTCGCGCGCAGCCGGGCCGAAATCGACCAGCTTTTCGGCACTTATCGCACCATTGCCCTGCTGTCGCTTCTGCCGACGCTGGTGGTAGCGCTTGGCGCGGGGCTGGTCATGGCCCGCCGATCGGCGCGCCAGGTGGACCGGGTGGGGCGGACGCTGGACCGGCTGACCTCCGGCGATCTGTCCGCGCGGGTGCGCCCGACACCGGCCTGGGTCGAGGACCTTCGCCGGGTGGGTCACGGCATCGACCGCATGGCCGCCGCCCAGCAGACCGCGCACGAAAGCCTGCGGCAGGTGTCCTCCGACGTGGCGCACGATCTCAAGACGCCGATCCAGCGGATCTCGGTCCGGCTCGACGAGCTGGGGCAGACCGACCTGGACCCCCAAGGGCAGGCGCTGGTCGAACTGGCGCAGGCGGATGTCGCCGGGGTGGTCTCGGTCTTCCAGTCGCTTTTGCAGATCGCGCAGATCGAGGCGGGCACGCCCCGGTCCCGATTCCGCACGGTTGATCTGGTGCCCTTGGTCGAGACCTTCGCGGATCTCTATGAACCCGCCGCCGCGGAGAGCGGTCAGACGCTCGAAACCGATATCTCCATCGACGACGCGAAGGTGACCGGGGACCCCGACCTGATCGGCCAGATCCTTGCGAACCTGATCGAGAATGCGCTCAGACACACGCCGCCGGGGTCCCGTATCGTGCTGGGTCTGCACCGAAGGGACGGCCGCACGGTTCTTGGCGTCTCGGACGATGGGCCGGGCATCCCGGACGACGAACGCGAGAAGGTCCTTCGCCGCCTCTACCGCCTGGACCGCAGTCGCAACAAGCCGGGCAGCGGGCTGGGGTTGAGCCTCGTCTCGGTCATCGCGGACCTGCACGACGCCCCGCTGCGCCTCGAAGATGCCAACCCGGGATTGCGGGTCACGGTGTCGTTTCCCCCGCAAAGGAAGGGCGAGGAAACAACCCGGTAGATCGGGAATGAGGCCGTGGTCGATCTTCGGTTGAGCCCGGAGCGTTTCGCAGGGGTTCCATAGGTAGTCCGTGCTGACGGACTGCGCCCAAGACCGATACGGGGGGCGATCGGACGTCGTCGCGTTATCGGCGTCGGCAAAGTGCTATAACATCAAAAGAATGAGTGGTGGGCGACCCTGGAATCGAACCAGGCGTGCGTCTCCGCGAGGGAGTTACAGTCCCCTGCCACACCTTGCGGCCTGTCGCCCACTGGCGGCGGGAATAGCTGCCCGGTTTTGGGGCGTCAATACCCGAATGGCGGGAAAGCGACCCGGGCTTGTGAAGGCGGGTCCGAAGCGCCAGATAGGGCGCAAAGAGGGGTCCGGACATGAAGAAACCGAAGTGGGTAATTGCCAAGGAACAGGACAAGCGGGCGGCAGCGGCCGAGACCGTCTGGCTGTTCGGCCTGCATGCCGTGCGCGATGCCCTCGCCAATCCGCGACGCGTGAAGTTGCGGCTCGTGGTGACGCGCAATGCGGCCGCCCGGCTGGAGGAGGCGATCGCGCAAAGCGGGATGGAGCCCGAGATTTCCGACCCGCGCAAATTCGCGGCGCCGATCGATCCGGGCTCGGTCCACCAGGGGGCCGCGCTGGAGGTGAAGGCGCTCGATTGGGGAAGCCTGGCCGACATCGCGCTGGGGGAGGGGCCTTTGCCCGCGCGGATCGTCCTTCTGGACCGCGTGACCGATCCGCATAACGTGGGGGCCATCCTGCGCTCGGCCGAGGTCTTCGGCGCGCGCGCCGTGGTCGCGGTGCAGCGGCACGCCGCCCCCGAAACCGGGGCGCTGGCCAAGACCGCCTCCGGCGCGCTGGAGCGGCAACCTTACCTGCGGGTGCGTAACCTGGCCGATGCGATGGTCGAACTGCGGGACATGGGGTTCCTGGTTCTGGGGCTGGACGGAGAGGCCGAGACCGACATCGAGACGGCGGTCGAGGGCAAGCGGGACCGGCCCATCGCGCTGGTGATGGGCGCGGAAGGCCCCGGACTGCGCGAGAAGAGCCGCGAGACCTGCGATGCGCTGGTGCGGCTTCCCGCGGCGGGGGGATTCGGATCGCTCAACGTGTCGAACGCGGCGGCGGTGGCGCTCTACGCGGTGCGCGGATGAGCGGAACGAAGATCGCGACCTGCTGCTATTGCGGCACGCGGGCGGCCTTGGTGCTGCGCGGAGAAACCCGGCACGAGTTGGCCTGCGCACAATGCGGCGCGCCCTTGCATGATCTGAAGATGATGCCCAGCGGGGCCGGGGGGACTCCTGCGCGCACCGCAAGCCCCGCCCACCCCGCGCGCACCGCAAGCCCCGCCCACCCCGCGCGGACCTTGCGCGCGACCCACCAGAAGCCGCGCAAGACCAAGCGTAAGAAAGGCCTTGGCTGGTACGTGATGAAGGGCCTCAGCGAGGTGATCGACGAGGTCTTCGACTGAGGCCGTTTCACCTCTTTGCGAGGGGGGTGGCGCAATCGCCCGCTCTGCGGCAGGATGTCGCGATCTGGATGGGGGACGATGCATGCTGAACCGGCGCAAGGCCTTGGGACTAGGCGTGGCGGCCTGCCTTCTCCCCGCGCGGGTCCTTGCCGCGACGGACGTCGTGATGGCGGTCGACGGGGTGGCGCTGGGCGGTATCGACCCCTTGTCCTACTGGCTCGACGGGGAACCGCGGCTTGGCGATCCCACCCATCGTATCCTGTGGCGGGACGCCATGTGGCATTTTGCCGACAGCGACCGGCTTGCGGCCTTCGAGCGCAACCCGAGGGGACTTTCCCCGGCCTACGGCGGATATTGCGCCTACGCCTTGTCGCAAGGTATCGTCGTCGCGTCAGATCCGGAGGTCTTCAGCATGGTCGAAAATCGCCTGTTCCTGAACCAGACCCATCTGATTCGCCAGGCCTGGCTGTCGGACGTGCCCGGACATGTCGCCTCCGCCGATGCCAACTGGCCGCAGATCCTTGGTTGATTTGACCGACACCGCGCTGCGCGACCTGCTCACGTCGGTGAAGACCATCGCGGTCGTCGGGGTCTCGGCCAATCCGGTGCGGCCCAGCTATTTCGTCGCGCGCTATCTGCAACTGCGCGGCTACCGGGTCATTCCGGTCAACCCCGGTCTCGCAGGGCAGGAGCTGTTCGGGGAAAAGGTGCGGGCCACGCTGTCCGATTGCCCGGACGAAGTGGACATGGTCGACATCTTCCGCAAGCCGGAGGCGGTGCCGGCCCTCGTGGACGAGGCGCTGGCCCGCTGGCCCGACCTGTCGGTGATCTGGATGCAGATCGGCGTCACCCACGAGGCGGCGGCCGAGACCGCCCGCGCCCGCGGCGTCACCGTGGTGCAGAACCGCTGCCCGAAGATCGAGTACCAGCGCCTGTTCCAAGAGTTGCGGATGGGCGGCTTCAACACCGGACGCATCTCGTCGAAGCTGTCATGAAAAAGGGCGACCCGACGGCCGCCCCCTGATCCGTTCACAGGTCCGCTTTACTGAACGCGGACCCAGTTCTGGCTGGCGCAGATCAGACCGCCCGCGACGCAACCCTGAAGCCGCAGCGCATTGCCGGACACCTGCATCTTGCCGGTATAGGTCTTGCCGTTCGACGGCCGGAAGACCTGTCCCGCGTAGGTGCCGTCACCGTTTGGCGCCATGTTGCGGACGATCTGGAGGCCGATGTTCGGCGATTCGTAGGGCGTGCCGTCGGCCTGGTAGCTGCGCACGATGGTGCCGCAGACGGCGCCGCCGCAGGGGACCACGTCGACATGGGCGAAGGCGCCATCGTCGACTTCGGTCTGCCAGGTGCCGAGGGCGGCGTCCTGGGCCTGGGCGGCGGTGGCGATCAGAAGGGCCGCGGTGGCGGCGATCAGGCGGTGCATGGTGGGTCTCCTCCCCGGTGTTGCCGGTCAAGCAAAGGCCAACCCCGCGAGTCGATCAAGCGTAACGTGGGGTCGGTTGCATTTCCGCCTTGCGCGGGCCAGAAGCAGCGCGACTGGACAAGGGCCTCAGCTATGATCCTCTACCCCGCCATCGACCTCAAGGACGGGCAGGCCGTGCGGCTTGTCCACGGCGAGATGGACCGCTCGACCGTGTTCAACGACGACCCCGCGGCCCAGGCCCGCAGCTTCGTCGAGGCGGGTTGCGAATGGCTGCATCTCGTGGACCTCAACGGCGCCTTCGCGGGCACCCCGGTGAACGCCGCCCCGGTGGAGGCGATCCTGGCGGCCTGCAAGGTGCCGACCCAGCTTGGCGGTGGCATCCGCGACATGGCCACGATCGAACGCTGGCTGGACCGCGGCCTGACCCGCGTGATCCTGGGCACCGTCGCGGTGGAGGACCCGGACCTCGTCCGCGAAGCCGCGCGCACCTTCCCGGGCCAGGTGGCGGTGGGGCTCGACGCGCGCAACGGTCTCGTCGCCACCCGCGGCTGGGCAGAGGAGACGGACGTGCGCGTGACCGATCTTGCCCGGTCGTTCGAGGACGCGGGCATCGCCGCGATCATCTACACCGACATCCTGCGGGACGGCGCGATGAAGGGCCCGAACGTCACCGCGACGGCGGACCTGGCCCGGGCCGTGGATATCCCGGTCATCGCCTCGGGCGGCGTGTCGTCGCTGGCGGATCTGCAGGCCCTGCGCGACACCGGCGTCATCGCAGGCGCGATTTCCGGCCGCGCGCTCTACGACGGGGCGCTCGACCTTGGCGACGCCCTGTCGGCCCTTCGCGCCGCTCAATAATTCGGCAGCTGCCGGCCCTCGGCGGCCGCCTCCGCGATAAGAGCGATGCGCTTCTTCCGGGTTCGTTCGGTCTTCGCGGCCTTGAGAAACCGCAGGACATTGCGGCGGTAGGACGGGGCGGCGGCGGCGAACCACGCGGCGGCGTCTCGCGCCTCCAGATCGGATTGCAGGTCCGCCGGAATGACGAGGGCATCGACGTCCGCATCGGCCATCCATGTAGAGGCGTCTTATGCAGCCTTGACCGCGGCAGGCCCTGCGGGACGCATCCTGCCCGCCTCCGTCAGACGTGCGACGCGCTTCCGGTAGGTCCGGGTCCAGCGCTGGTGACGACGTGGAGAGATAAGCTGCATGGTGCGCCCGTCGTCGCGCGCCGCGCGACGCCCGTCGATCCAGCCATAGGCGAGAAGGGCGTCCAGGACAGCATCACGGCTGAGATGGGGGCCAGCACCCTTCTTCCAGGTGACCAGCCAGACGCTGTCGTCCTGCCCATGATGACGGTCGAGCCAGTCGTGCAATTGCGCCTCTGTCTCGAGCGGGACCTGCGCGAAGCGATCGGGGTCCACGGCTATTCGAAGGCCTGGTCCGTCAACGAAAGCAATGCGCTTTCCATGGTATTGACGTAGTCCGCCAGGGGGTCGATCCCGAAACCTTCGAACATGTCCGAGACGTCCTCGTAGGCCACATGGACGTCACCGTCGGGGCCCTCGTAGACCAGTACGCGCAGCGGCAGGACGAGGCCTGCCTGAATATCGTCCTGCATCGCCTGCGTGCCAAGCTGGGGATTGCCGAAGATCAGCAGCTGCGACGGGACCAGTTCCATGTCCACGGCCTCTGCGCCGGCGGTATGATCGACACGGGCGAACACGGTTGCGCCGGCCTCTTCGACGGCGGTCTCCAGCGCGTCCATCGTGTCGGGCACCGATTTCAGCGACTGGACCGTCCGGATTTCCGCGGCGGCGGGGCTGGCGAGGGCGAGAAGCAGGGCGGTTGCACGAAACATGGCGTATCCTTTTCAATCTTACGGCGGACCAACCCCGGGGGAGATGCGGGGTTCCTCTCGGGCGGGGTGCGCGCTATGACGCACCCATGCTGAAGACACGCATCATTCCCTGCCTCGATGTCGCGAAGGGCCGCGTGGTCAAGGGCGTGAACTTCGTCGGCTTGCGCGACGCGGGCGACCCGGTGGACGCCGCCATCGCCTACAACGCCGCCGGCGCGGACGAGCTGTGTTTCCTCGACATCATGGCCACGGAAGAGAACCGCGGAACCATGTTCGACCTCGCCACCCGCACGGCGGAGGCCTGCTTCATGCCGCTGACCATCGGCGGGGGGGTGCGGACCCATGTTGACGTGCGCAACCTGCTGCTGGCGGGGGCCGACAAGGTCAGCTTCAACTCCGCCGCCGTGGCCAATCCCGACGCCGTGACGGAGGCCGCCTTGCGTTTCGGCAGCCAATGCATCGTGGTCGCGATCGACGCCAAGACGGTGGAACCCGGCCGCTGGGAAATCTTTACCCACGGCGGCAGGCGGGCCACCGGCATCGACGCGGTGGAGTTCGCGCGCAACATGGCCGAGAAAGGTGCCGGGGAGATCCTGCTGACGGCGATGGACAACGACGGTGTGCGCGACGGCTACAACCTGCCGCTCACCCGCGCGGTCTCGAGCGCGGTGGACATTCCGGTCATCGCAAGCGGCGGGGCCGGGACGCTCGACCACCTCGTCGAAGGCGTGACCATGGGCGGGGCCAGCGCCGTGCTCGCCGCCTCCATCTTCCACTTCGGCACCTACACGATCCAGGCCGCGAAGGACCACATGGCCGCCGCCGGTATCCCCATGAGGCTGCAATGACGCTGGACGACCTTTACGCCACCATCCTGTCCCGCAAGGGAGCCGACCCCGAGGGGAGCTGGACCGCCAAGCTCCTGTCGAAAGGCCCCGCGAAGACGGCCGAGAAATTCGGCGAGGAGGCCATCGAGGCGATCATCGAGGCCGCCCGCGGCGACCGCGCCGCCCTCACGACCGAGGCCGCCGATGTGCTCTACCATTTCCTCGTGATGCTCGCCGCCAGCGACGTGGCGCTCGAGGACGTCATGGCCGAGCTCGACCGCCGCCAAGGCACCTCCGGACTTGCCGAAAAGGCCGCGCGCCCGAAAGTTTGACGCGCGCCCCGGATCGCGGATCCCCGGCTTCTTCTGGCCAGAAATATCCCGGGGGAGCCGTCGCGCAGCGGCGGCGGGGGCAGAGCCCCCGATCCGGCCGCAGGCCGGACCCGGTCCTCCCGCTCAGCCCTTGCGCAGCCCGGTTTCGACCAGCATGCCGCGCCGCTTGGCCTCGTAGTAGTAGCCGCGCGAATACCATTTCACCGCTTCGGCTTCGGAGCCGTCGGACAGCAGCCACGCGCCGCGCAGGTACTTGCCTGCGTAGGTCAGGTTGGTCTCGGCATCCAGAAGGTCGGTGGGCGCGCCGGAAAAACCCATGGCCCGTGCGGTGGCGGGCAGGATCTGCATCAACCCGTAGTAGGGGCCGTTGCGGGCGCCGGGGCGGTGGGTGCTTTCGCGGATGATGACGCGGTGCAGCAGGCTGCGGGGGATCTCGTAGCGCTCCGCCGTCGCGTTGATGAGCGCCCGCAGTTGCGGTGTCTCGTTGGGGTGAAGCGGGATCGTCGAGGCGGGCACCGACGTGGCGGGGGATTCGGCGAATTGCATCGCGGCTTCGGGGGCGGGGGCGGCACAGGCCCCCAGGGCCGTCAGTCCAAGGCCGATCAGGGCCGCTGTGGTCACGCGCATCTGGGCACTCCGGTTGTTGCGCGTTCACTTAGCCGCCGGTGTGCCACGGCGGCAACAGGCGGGGTTCCGCTCGGCAAGATTCGGCACAAGCCGCGAACTCGGGGGGAACAGGTCGTTCCAAGGTCGGATCGCACGCGGCGGACGGGGCCGTCCCGCGCGCCTCACCCGAAGACCGACCACCCCGTGAGGGTGGCGAACATGTCCAGCGCCTCGGTCCCCAGCTTGGAGTTGCCCTGGGCGTTCAGCCCCGGCGACCAGACGGCGATGCCCGCCCGGCCCGGGGCCGCCACGAGGATACCGCCGCCGACGCCGGACTTGCCCGGCAGGCCGACGCGGAACGCGAAATCCCCCGAGGCGTCGTAGTGCCCGCACAGCATCATCAGCGAGTTGATCCGCTTGCGCCGCGCCTCCGAGACGAGGTTCGGAACGCCGGGGCCACCCGCGAAGGCCAGCGCCGCCCGCGCCAGTTGCCGGCAGTTCATGTGGATCGCGCATTGGTGGAAGTAGGTGCCGAGAACCTTTTCGACCGGGTTCGACAACCGGTCGTGCGAGGCCATAAAGAACGCCAGCGCCCGGTTGAGATCGCCGGTCGCCTTCTCCGAATCCGCGACGGCCTGATCGATGTGGATGTCCTCGTCCTCGGCCGCGGCGCGCACGAAGCTGAGCAGTTCGGCAAGGAACACCTTGGGTTCGTGGTTCGCCATGGCCGCATCCGTGGTGGCGATGGCGCCCGCGTTGATGAAGGGATTGCGCGGCAGGCCCGCCTCGTGTTCGAGCTGCAGGATGGAATTGAAGGCCTGCCCCGACGGCTCGCGGCCCACGTGGCTCCAGAAGCCTTCGCCCAGGCGGCCCAGGGCCAGCGACAGCGTGAACACCTTCGAGATGCTCTGGATCGAGAAGCCGGTCGCGGCATTGCCGGTGGTCAGGGTCCGTCCGTCGGGCAAGGCCACGGCCATGCCGAACTGCATCGGATCGACGCGGGCCAGCGGCGGGATGTAGGACGCCACGCGCCCCCGGTCGGTGCGCTCGGCCATGGTCAGCCCGATCCGGTCGAGGACGCCCTGCAGATCGCTCACGGGGTCCAGCGCAGGAAATTGGCGATCATCCGAAGACCGGCCGCCTGGCTCTTTTCGGGGTGAAACTGCGCGCCGATGACCGTGTCGCGGCCCACCACCGCGGTGACGGCGCCGCCGTAATCGACGTGTGCCAGCAGGTCGTTGGGATTTGCCGGCTGCATCGCGTAGGAATGCACGAAGTAGGCATGCTCGCCGGTCGCGATCCCTTCAAGCACCGGGTGCGGGCGATCGATCACCAGGTCGTTCCAGCCCATGTGCGGGATCTTGAGCGCGCCGTCAGAGGGCCGGATACGGCTGACGTCGCCCGGGATCCAGCCGAAGCCCGGGGTAGCTGCATATTCATGGCCCGTCGTGGCCAGAAGCTGCATGCCGACGCAGATACCCAGGAAGGGCACGGCGCGCCGTTCCACCGCCTCCACGATGGCCTGCGCGAGTGCTGTCCGTCCGAATAGCTGGTCGCGGCAATGCGGAAAGGCCCCGTCGCCGGGCAGCACAAGCCGGTCTGCCCGGGCCACGTCCTCGGCCCGGTCCGAAACCAGCACCTCGCCCGCATCCACCTCGCGCGCCATGCGCTCGAAGGCTTTCTGCGCGGAATGTAGATTGCCGCTGTCGTAGTCGATCAGAACGGTGGTCACAGTCGGCCCTTGGTAGAGGGGATGGCGTCCGACCGGCGGGGGTCGGGTTCGATCGCGGCCCGCAGGGCGCGGGCGACGGCCTTGAAGGCCGCCTCCGTCACATGGTGGCTGTTGAAGCCGTGCAGCCGGTCGATGTGCAGCGTGATCCCGCCATGCGTGGCGAGCGCCTGGAAAAATTCGCGCACCAGTTCGGTGTCGAAGGTGCCGATCTTGCCGTGCGGCAGGTCGAGGTTGCAGATCAGGTAGGGCCGTCCCGACAGATCGAGCGCGGCGCGCACCTGTGCGTCGTCCATCGCCAGGTGGCAATCGCCGTAGCGGCGGATCCCGGTCTTGTCGCCCAGCGCCTGGGTGAGGGCCTGCCCGATGGCGATGCCCACGTCCTCGACCGTGTGGTGGTCGTCGATATGCAGATCGCCGGTCGCCTTCACGTGCAGGTCGATCAGCGCATGCCGCGCCAGCTGGTCGAGCATGTGATCGAAGAAGCCGACGCCGGTGCGGTTGTCGTAGGACCCCGTGCCGTCGAGGTCGATCATGACGGTGATGTCGGTCTCTGCGGTCTTGCGGGTGATCGTGGCGTGGCGCATCGCGGGCTCCTGTCGTTTGGGCGCTTCTATAGGCCCGGTGCGCGGCTGGGCCAAGGTGGCGATTGCGCAAGCCCGCGCCCTGGTGCAGGTTTGCCCCGACCCGCGAACAGGAGCCTTCTTCCATGACGACCTGCGTCTTCGTCCAGATCCGCTGCCGCCCCGGCACAACCTACGACGTGGCCGAGGCGATCGCCCTGCGCGAGCTACACTCGGAACTCTACTCGACGAGCGGGGAGTTCGATCTGCTGATGAAGGCCTACGTGCCCGAAGATCAGGACGTCGGCCATTTCATCAACGACGGCGTCGCGGGCATCGACGGGATCGAGCGGACGTTGACGACGCTCACGTTCAAGGCGTTCTGACCGAAAAGCGGTCGGCCGTCCCGGCCGGAGACAGGCGCGCACCTTTCCGGATCGGTGCAAGACGCTGCTGGAGCACGATAAATCAGGAAGAGCCAAGGGCCATATGTACGATCTGGAGCGGGCGATGAGATTCGAACTCACGACCCTAACCTTGGCAAGGTTATGCTCTACCCCTGAGCTACGCCCGCGCGCCAGATCTGTCTCACTTGATGGAGCGGGCGATGAGATTCGAACTCACGACCCTAACCTTGGCAAGGTTATGCTCTACCCCTGAGCTACGCCCGCATCATCAAGTGAGGGAGGCTTTACCGTCCCCGCCTTGGGGCTGCAAGGAGATTTTTCGCGAAATGCGACGGCGCGCGGCACCCTGTGCGGCAGGCCCCGAAGGGACCCCGCCTGACGCCCCCCGCAGATTGGTGGCGGGTCCATCGGGAATTGCTGTTGCCCGGTGGGCGTCCGCGTCGTGTGACGCGGCGCATGGCTTTGCGAGATCGCATCTCGAACAATATCGCAGGGGTTGCTAGCCTCTCCGCGACGTCGCGACCGAAGGATCCGTCATGCACATTCCGTTGCCCCTCATCCCGTTGCCGTGCGCCCTTTCGAAAGCGCCGTGCTGATGGATCGCTGCGAGATCGTGCACGCGGCGGTCCTTGCGCGCGCGGCGGCGGGGGATCTGCCTCCGGGCCGGGCGCCGGACGGCCCGCTTTCGCCTGAACTGGCCGAGGCTGCCTTCCGGGCGGGCTGCCTCACCCGGGCGCTGGACCGGCAGAGCCGGGCGATGCAGCGGGCGGGGCAGGGGTTCTACACCATCGGCTCCTCCGGGCACGAGGGGATGGCGGCCGTCGCCCTCGCATTGCGGCCCGACGACATGGCGTTCCTGCATTACCGGGATGCCGCGTTCCAGATCGCGCGCGCGGGGCAGGTGCCGGGGCAGACGCCGGCCTGGGATATGCTCCTGTCCTTCGCGCTGTCGTCGGAGGATCCGATCTCGGGCGGGCGACACAAGGTGCTGGGCAGCCGCGATCTGATGATCCCGCCGCAGACTTCGACCATCGCCAGTCACCTGCCCAAGGCCGTGGGCGCCGCCTATTCCATCGGGGCCGCGCGCCGCCGTCGACCCGAACACGCGATCCTGGCCCCCGACGGGATCGTGGTCGCGAGCTTCGGCGATGCCTCGGCCAACCATTCGACGGCGCAGGGCGCCTTCAACGCAGCCCAATGGGCCGCCTACCAATCGGTGCCGATGCCGCTTCTGTTCGTTTGCGAGGACAACGGGATCGGCATTTCCACCAAGACCCCAAGGGGCTGGATCGAGGCGACCTTCGCCCAGCGACCGGGGCTTGCCTACTTCAAGGCGGACGGTCTGGACATCTACGACACCTTTCGCGCGGCGGCGGAGGCTGCGGCCTACACCCGCAGGACCCGAAAGCCCGCCTTCCTGCATCTGCGCACCATCCGCCTTTACGGTCACGCGGGCGCGGACGTGCCGACGAGTTACCTCACGAAGGCCGAGGTCGAGGCGGAAGAGGCGCAGGACCCGCTTTTGCACAGCATGCGTCTGATGGATGCGGCCGGGGTAATGACACCTGACGCGGCGCTGGGCCTCTACACCGACACCTGTGCGGAGGTGGCCACCCTGGCCGAACGCGCCGTGACGCGGCCCCGTCTGGTGACGGCGCGGGACGTGATGGCAAGCCTCATCCCGCACGCGCGCGCGAACCGTGCCGCGAACGGGCCGGTGCCTGCCGATCGCGCGGCCACCTTCGGGACGGACCTTCGCGCGATGGACGCGCCGCAGCCGATGTCGCGGCTGATCAACTGGGCACTGACCGACCTCATGCTGGCCCACCCCGAAATCGTGCTCATGGGCGAGGACGTGGGCCGCAAGGGTGGCGTCTACGGCGTCACCCAGAAACTGCAGGCGCGCTTAGGCGCGGACCGGACGATCGACACGCTGCTGGACGAGCAGTCGATCCTGGGGCTGGCCATCGGCATGGCGCACAACGGTTTTGTCCCCATGCCCGAGATCCAGTTCCTCGCCTATCTCCACAACGCCGAGGACCAGATCCGGGGGGAGGCCGCGACGCTGCCGTTCTTTTCCAACAAGCAGTTCGCCAACCCGATGGTGCTGCGGATCGCGGGGCTGGGCTACCAGAAGGGCTTCGGCGGGCATTTCCACAACGACAACGCGTTGGCGGTGCTGCGCGACATCCCGGGCGTGATCCTGGGCGTGCCCTCGGACGGGGCGGAGGCCGCGATGATGCTGCGCGAAGCGGTGCGCCTCGCGCGCGAGGAGCAGCGCGTGGTGGTCGTGGTCGAGCCCATCGCGCTCTACCCGATGCGCGACCTCGCCCAGGAGGGGGACGGCGGCTGGATGCGCCGCTATCCCGATCCCACGCGACGGCTCAGCATGGGCGAGGTCGGGGTGAGCGGAGACGGCACGGACCTTGCCATCGTCACCTTCGGCAACGGCGTCTACCTGTCCCACAAGGCGCGCGCGGCGCTCGAGGCGGCGGGGATCGGCTTGCGGATCGTCGATCTGCGTTGGCTCTCGCCCCTGCCGAAAGAGGCTTTGACCGCCGCCGTGGCGGATTGCAAGCATGTGCTGATCGTGGACGAGACCCGACATTCGGGCGGGGTGGCCGAGGCGGTGATGGCGCATCTGTCGGAAACCGGCACGGCGCGGCTCGCACGGCTGACGGCGCATGACAGCTTCATCGCGACGGGTCCGGCCTATGCCGCGACCATGCCCTCGGTGCCGGATATCGTGCAGGCCGCGCGCGCGCTGACGGGGCGCTGAGGGTCAGCCCAGAAGCGTGCCCACGAGCACCATCATCAGCCCCAGCATCGCGGCGAAGAACGAGGCGAGGTTCACCGGCATCATCCTCGCGATCCGCGCGCGCAGCTCCGCGTCGGGAAGCTTCGCCTTCTTCGCGCGGCTGACGCCGACGATGGAATAGACGACGCCGCTCAAGCCGATCAGCGACAGCACGATTCCGGCCCAGATCAGTATCGTCATGGATGCACCTTCCAAGTTGCCGGTCCTTCCGCTACCCGCTTGGCCTGCACCTTGCAAGGGTCGGAGCGGCCCGCTAGGACCCTGTCCCGAACCCAAGCCCGGAGAGTCCCCGATGTCCGATACCTCGACCAACCCGACCGAAAACGTCGCCGGCGAAGAACTGCGCCAGTTCATCGAGCGCTACGAGCGCCTCGAGGCCGAGAAGAAGGACATCGCCGACGGCCAGAAGGAGATCATGGCCGAGGCCAAGGGCCGCGGCTACGACGTGAAGGTCCTGCGCAAGATCATCAGCCTGCGCAAGCGCGACAAGGACGACATCGCCGAGGAAGAGGCCGTGCTCGAGATGTATATGGCCGCCCTGGGGATGTCCTGAACGACGCGCGCTCTAGGTGCCCTTCCGATTGATCCTTTCGGAAGACACGACATGACCGCCACCTCCTCTTCGGGCCGCCAGTTGATCGGTGCCGATCTCGCCCTCGCGGGCATCGGCAAGATCGCCCGCGACCAGCACGTCCCCGCCATCGAGACCAGCGAGGCGTTCACCCTCGCGGCGACCGTCAGCCATTCCGGCGGGCTGGACGGGATGGAGAATCACGCGGAAATCGAAGACCTGATCGCCGATCGACCCGACATCGGGATCGTCAGCCTGACCATGCCGCCCCTGCCGCGTTTCGACTACGCGATGAAGGCGCTGGCGGCGGGCAAGCACGTCATGCTGGAAAAGCCTCCCGGGGCGACCCTGTCCGAGGTGCACAAGCTGCAGCGGCTGGCACAGGCCAAGGGCGTGACGCTCTACGCCTCCTGGCACGTCAAGCATGCGCCGGGGGTGGCCGCGGCGCGGGCCTGGCTGCGCGATCGCACCGTGACGGGAATGCGCATCACCTGGCACGAGGACGTGCGCGTGCATCACCCCGGCCAGGACTGGATCTGGGAGCCCGCGGGCCTCGGCGTCTTCGACACAGGCGTGAACGCGCTGTCGATCATGGTCGAGATCCTGCCGGTGGAGGTGCACCTGCGCGAAGCGGACCTGAAGGTGCCCGGCAACCGCCAGATGCCCATCGCAGCCAAGCTCGACTTCGCGGGGCCGGGCGACATGAAGGTCACCGCAGATTTCGATTTCCGCCACGAGGATCCGCCCACCTGGGACATGGAGATCGACACCACCGACGGGCCGCTCAAGCTTCTGGATGCCGCGACGAAGATGATCGTAAACGGCCAGGAACAGGCGCTGCCCGACCAGACCGAATATGGTGGCGTCTACCACCGCTTCGCCGAGCTGATCGAGACCGGCCAGTCCGACGTCGACCTGCGTCCCTTCCGGCACGTCGCCGACGCGATGCTGCTGGGAACCCGAGAGACGGTCGCGGATTTTCACCACGAGGACTAGGTCACGGCGTTTGACATTTCCGCCCCGCCGCGTTGACTGACCCCAACGGGAAAGGGCGGACATGGCGGACGGCATACGGTTGGGCGTGGACATCGGCGGCACCTTCACCGACGTGGTGCTGGAAGGGGCCGGGCCCCGGCAGTCGACCAAGGTTCTGACGACCTACGCCGCACCCGAGGATGCCATCGTCGAAGGGATGCACCGGGTCTGTGCCGCGGCGGGGATCACCGTCTCCGCCATCGGTCAGATCATCCACGGTACGACGCTCGCCACGAATGCGCTGATCGAGCGGCGGGGCGCGCGCACGGCGCTTATCACCACCGAAGGCTTCCGCGACGTGATCGAGATGCGCACCGAGTCGCGTTTCGAGCAATACGACCTGAACCTGACGCTGCCGGAACCGCTGGTGGCGCGTCATCGCCGTTATACGCTGCGCGAGCGGATGGACGCGGACGGCGGCGTGCTGATCCCGCTCGCGCGCGCCGATATAGAAGCCCTGGCCGACGATCTGGCGCATGGGGGGTACGACAGCATCGCCGTGGGCTTCCTGCATTCCTACGTGAACGCCGCCCACGAACGGCTGGTCCGCGATGTGCTGGCCGAGCGGCTGCCGGGGGTCATGGTCTCGCTCTCCTGCGAGGTCAGCCCGCAGATGCGCGAATACGAGCGGTTCAACACCACGGTGGCGAACGCCTACATCAAGCCCCTGATGAAATCCTACCTCGACCGGCTGAAGACGCGCCTGCGCGACGAGGGGGCCGATTGCCCGGTCTTCCTGGTGCACTCCGGCGGCGGGATCATGGACCTTCGGACGGCGGCGGACTTTCCCGTCCGGCTGGTGGAATCGGGCCCGGCGGGGGGCGCCGTCTTCGCCGCCGACATCGCGGCCCGGCACGGGCTCGACCGGGTGCTGTCCTTCGACATGGGCGGGACCACGGCCAAGATCTGCCTGATCCGCGACCAAAGCCCCAAGACCGCGCGCGTCTTCGAGGTCGCGCGCACCTACCGGTTCAAGAAGGGCTCAGGCATGCCGATCTCGATCCCGGTGATCGACATGGTGGAAATTGGCGCGGGCGGCGGGTCGCTGGCGCAGGTCGACGCGCTGCGCCAGATCCGCGTTGGACCGGAAAGTGCGGGATCCGAGCCGGGACCGGCCTGCTACGGGCGCGGTGGCGACCGGCCCGCGGTGACGGACGCGGACCTCGCACTGGGCAAGCTGGACCCGGAGGGGTTCGCGGGCGGACGCATCCCGCTCGATCCTGCGGCCGCCGCCGCAGCGCTGGACCGCGACCTTGGCGCGCCGCTGGGTCTGGATACGCTGGAGGCCGCCCATGGTCTCGCGGAAGTGGTGGACGAGAACATGGCCAACGCCGCCCGCGTCCACGCGGTCGAGAACGGCGAGGACCTGACGGTCTACACGATGATCGCCTTCGGCGGCGCCGCCCCGCTGCACGCCGCGCGCCTGTGCGAGAAGCTCGGCATCGACCGCTGCCTCGTGCCTCCCGGCGCCGGCGTGGGCTCGGCCATCGGGTTCCTGCGTGCGCCCTTCAGCTTCGAGGCGACGCGCTCGGTCTTCATGCGAATGGGCGATTTCGACCCTGCGGCGGTAGCGGCCCTGTTCGCGGAGATGGCGGCTGAGGCGCGGGCCTTCGTCCGATCCTGCGACGCCGACGCCCCCATCGGATCCGAGCACAAGGTCTACATGCGCTACAGCGGGCAGGGGTGGGAGATTCCGGTCACGCTGGACGAGGCGGAGGCGCGTGCCCCCGACGCCGCCACCTACCTCGCACGGTTCGAGGCGGCCTACGCGGCGCTCTTCGGGCGGACCGTGCAGGGGATGGAGGTCGAGATCACCGTCTGGTCCGTAAACGCCGCGACGCCCGGGCCGCCCGTCGCCCCGTTGGACCCGTTGCCGGACGGAGCGGACATGCAAGCCTCTCTACAGCGCGACCTCTTCGACGCGGGATCAGGCAGGGTGGTCTCGGCCGGTGTCCACCGCCGCGCCGATCTGGCGGCGGGAGCGACAGCCCTGGGACCTGCCTTGGTGACCGAGGAGGAGACCACCCTCGTCGTGCCTGCGAGCCGCGGCTTGCGCGTGCTGGCCGACGGCTGCATCGACATTCACGCGAGGGCCACACCATGACCACCACCGTCGCCCACCAGATCATGTGGAACCGCCTGATCTCGATCGTCGAGGAGCAGGCCCAGGCGCTCGTGCGCACCGCCTTCAGCACATCCGTACGGGAAGCGGGCGACCTGTCCGCTGGGGTCTACGACGCAAGTGGCCGAATGCTGGCGCAGGCGGTCACCGGCACGCCCGGGCACGTGAACGCCATGGCCGACGCCGTGCCGCATTTCATCGCCGACATCGGCATCGAGACGATGCGCCCCGGCGACATCTACCTGACCAACGACCCCTGGAAGGGGACCGGGCACCTTCATGACATCACCGTCTGCACGCCCACGTTCCACCAAGGCGCGCTCGTGGGGTTCTTCGCCTGCACCGCGCATGTGACCGACATCGGCGGGCGCGGGTTCGGGGCGGATGCGGATTCGGTCTACGAGGAAGGCCTGCACCTGCCGATCATGCGTTTCGCCAGCGAAGGAGAGGTCGACCGGACGCTTTTGCAGATCCTGCGGGCCAACGTGCGTGCGCCGGACCAGCTGGTCGGGGACCTCTTTGCGCTGGCCAGCTGCAACGAGATCGGCCAGCGGCGGCTCGTCGCGATGCTGGACGAGTTCGGTTTGGCGAACCTGGAAAGCGTCGCGGCCTTCATCCTCGACAATTCGCGCCGCGCCACGCTGGAGCGGATCGCGGCCCTGCCCCAGGGCCGGGCGAAGGGACAGATGCGCGTGGACGGCTACTCGGCCCCCGTGGACCTGGTGGTGACCGTGGACTTCGAAGGCGACCGCGTCACCTGCGACTGGACGGGCACCAGTGCGCCCGATCCCAAGGGGATCAACGTGCCGCTGGTCTATACCAAAGCTTACGCCTGCTACGCGCTCAAATGCGCCATCGCACCGGATATCCCGAACAATGCCGCCAGCCTCGCTCCGTTCGTGGTCACGGCGCCAGAGGATACCATCGTCAACGCGGTCCACCCCGCGCCGGTGGCGCTGCGCCACGTCATCGGGCACCTGGTCCCGGACACGATCTTCGCCGCCCTCGACCAGCTTCTGCCCGGCACCGTCCCGGCGGAAGGTGCGGGTTGCCTGTGCAATTTCCAGATGTCGGTCCGGCCCGTGGCGGGCGCGGGGCCAAAGGGCCGCCGTGCCGAGGTGCTGGTCTTCAACTCTGGCGGGACGGGCGCGCGGCCCGGACTCGACGGGATGAACGCGACGGCTTTTCCGTCAGGCGTGATGACCATGCCGGTGGAAGCGACCGAGCAGACGGGCCCGGTGGTGATCTGGCGCAAGGAGTTGCGTGCCGATTCGGGCGGCGCGGGACGCCGTCGCGGCGGCCTGGGCCAGTGGATGGACGTGGGCCCGCGAGCGGGGCACGAGATGACGCTCTCGGCCATGTTCGACCGGGTGGATCACCCCGCGCGGGGCCGTCGCGGCGGGGCTTGCGGCGGGGCCACGGTGGTGGCGCTCGACGACGGGACCGCGTTGCGCGGCAAGGGTCGCCAGGCGGTGCCCGAAGGACGGCGCGCGCTGATGGGCTTTCCGGGCGGCGGTGGCTACGGACCGGCGGCAGAGCGCGATCCCGCACAGGTGCGCCGCGATCTGGCGCTGGGCTACATCACCGCAGGCACCGCCGCCGAGGTCTACGGTCTGACCGAGGACGAGATCACCCGGATCGAAGCCGCGGCAAGACGCGGCGAGCTGGACTGACTCACCGCAAGCTGCGGGCCTATCCCTGCCTTGAAAAAGCCCGCGCGGTCAGGCCTCTGCCGACTTCGCACGAGCCTTGCACGGTCGTCTGAGAGGTCACGCGCGCAGGCGCTTGGCGTACCTCATTTCGCCCGCGCCCTCCGCCGTCGGCGACCGTCCTCGCCCATGGACCCGCCGCCGCCGGTGTTGAAGCTGACATCGGGCAAGGTCACGATCTGCGCAAGCTCGGTAAACTTGTCGGTGGCATGCGGGATCGCGTTGGCGTTGACGAAATGCTCCTGGAACTTCGGCGCGACGGCGGTTTCCACCTTGGTGATCTGCCGCACGATCCGCGCGATATCGCGGCGCGCGGTGACGGAGCACAGCGCGATGCGCGCGCCCGTGCCCGCCGCGTTCCCGGCAGACCGGACGCGGTCCAGCGGTGCGTCGGGGATCATGCCCAGCACCATCGCGTGCTTGGGACTGATATGTGCGCCAAAGGCCCCGGCGAGCGTGATCCGGTCCACGCGGTCGACGCCCATCTCGTCCATCAGCAGGCGCGCGCCGGCGTAAAGCGCGGACTTGGCCAGCTGGATCGCGCGGATGTCGCCCTGCGTCACCGTGATGAGCGGCCCGCCGAAACGCGCGCCGTCGTAAAGCACGTAGGCATGGGTCCGCCCGGTCGCCACGCAGCGCGGCGTGCCGGTCTGTTCCGCCGATCCGATCAACCCCTTGTCGTCTAGGATGCCAGCCATGCGCATTTCCGCCACCGCCTCGATGATGCCGGAGCCGCAGATGCCGGTGATCCGGGGATGACCGAAGCCTTCGTCGGTGGACCAATGCTCGTTGCCGATGATGCGGAAGCGCGGTTCCTTGGTCTCGGGGTCGATCTCGACCCGCTCAATGGCGCCGGGGGCCGCACGCTGGCCCGAACTGATCTGCGCCCCCTCGAAGGCGGGCCCGGTGGGGGAGGAGCAGGCCAGCACGCGGGTCGTGTTGCCCAAAAGCAGCTCCGCGTTGGTGCCCACGTCCACGATCAGCACGAGGTCCTCGGACTTGCCCGGCTCCTCCGACAGGGCCACGGCGGCGGCATCCGCGCCTACGTGGCCCGCGATGCAGGGCAGGACGAAAACCTGCGCCGCGTCGTTCATGCGCGTAAGGTCCAGATCGCGCGCCTGAAGCTCCATCGCGTCCGAGGTCGCGAGCGCGAAGGGGGCCTGGCCCAGCTCCACCGGGTCCACGCCCAGAAGAAGGTGATGCATCACCGGGTTGCAGACAAAGACCGCCTCCAGGATCTGGTCGGCCTCGATGCCGGCCTCGGTCGCGATCTGGTCGGTCAGATCGTCGATGGCGGCCCGGACGGACGCCGTCATCTCGACCTCTCCGCCGGGGTTCATCATCGCGTAGCTCACGCGGCTCATCAGGTCCTCGCCGAAGCGGATCTGCGGGTTCATGACGCCCGCGCTGGCGGCGACCTCTCCGGTGCGCAGATCGCATAGGTGCGCGGCGATCGTGGTGGAGCCCAGGTCGATGGCGAGGCCGAAGATCCGCGCCTCGTGAAAGCCCGGGAAGACATCGACGATCCGGTGACGGGTGTCGAGCGATCCGCGGTGGACCGCGACCGTGACCTCCCAGTTGCCCTTGCGCAGGGCCTTCTGCAGCTTGGCGAGGACGGGCAGGGGGGCGTGGATATCCTCGATTCCCCACTCGTCCTTCAGGGCGACCGCCAGCCGTTCCAGATCGCCGGAGGGTTCGTGCATGTCGGGTTCCGTCACATGCACGAAGTAGAGCTTCGTGGCGGGGTCCATGACGATCTGGCGCAGGCTCGCAGCCTTGCGCACGACCTGGCGGTGCACCTGGCTTTCAGGGGGGACGTCGACCACGATGTCGCCCTGCACCGTGGCCTGGCAGCCCAGCCGCCGGCCCTTGGGCAGGCCGCGGATGTCGTCGTAGCGCTGCTCGACGCTGTTCCACTCCGACAGCGCGCCTTCGCGCACCGTGACCCCGTGTTTCGGGAACTCGCCGTAGGAGGGCGCCACCTGGCATTTCGAGCAGATTCCCCGACCGCCGCAGACGCTGTCGAGGTCCACGCCAAGCTGGCGCGCCGCGGTCAGCACCGGCGTGCCCTTGGCGAAGCGCCCGCGCTTGCCGGACGGCGTGAAGATGACGAGGGGATCGGTGCTCATGACAGGCGTCCTTGCGGTCGTTTGGGCGCACCCTAGTCATTTTCCGCGCCTGTGAAAGACCGCCCGCGACACCGAAGGGCCAGCCCGCGTCGCGCGGCACGCTTTGCGCTTTCGCGGATGCGGCAATCGTGCGATAGGGCACTGCCAAACGACCCAGACTGGAGAGACCGTGATGGAGATTCGTGAGGCCCTCACCTTCGACGACGTATTGCTGGTGCCGGCCGCATCCAGCGTCCTGCCCTCGACCGCGGATGTGCGTACCCACGTCACCCGGTCGATCCGGCTGAACATTCCGCTGCTGTCCTCGGCGATGGATACCGTGACCGAAGGGCGCATGGCGATCACCATGGCGCAGGCGGGCGGCATCGGGGTCGTTCACAAGAACCTCGATGTCGATGCGCAGGCCCGCGAGATCCGAAAGGTGAAGCGTTTCGTCTCGGGCACGGTCTACAACCCCGTCACCTTGCGGCCCGAACAGACGCTGGGCGATGCCCGCGCGCTGATGGACCGCTACAACGTGACGGGCTTTCCGGTCGTGGGCGAGGGCGGGCGCGTGGTCGGCATCGTCACCAACCGCGACATGCGCTTCGCGAGCGACGACGCGACCCCGGTGCGGGTGATGATGACCTCGGACAATCTTGCCATGATGCGAGAGCCCGCCGATCTCGACGAAGCCCGCTCGCTGATGCAGGAGCGGCGGATCGAGAAGCTGCTGATCACCGACGGCAACGGCAAGCTCACGGGTCTGCTCACGCTGAAGGACAGCGAGCAGGCGGTGCTGAACCCCTCGGCCTGCAAGGACGACCTGGGCCGCCTGCGCGTCGGCGCCGCGACCGGCGTGGGGGATGCGGGCTTCGCGCGGTCCGAGGCGCTGATCGACGCGGGCGTCGACATGATCGTCGTCGACACCGCCCACGGCCATTCCGAGGGCGTGTCCCAGGCGGTGGCGCGGATCAAGGCCCTGTCGAACGAGGTGCAGGTGGTCGCCGGCAACATCGCCACGGCGGAAGCCGCGAAGGCGCTGATCGACGCAGGCGCCGACGGTGTGAAGGTGGGAATCGGCCCAGGCTCGATCTGCACGACGCGGATGGTCGCGGGCGTGGGCGTGCCGCAGCTGACCGCGATCATGGATTGCGCCCAGGCCGCCGGCGACACGCCGGTGATCGCGGACGGTGGCATCAAGTTCTCGGGCGATTTCGCCAAGGCGATCGCCGCGGGCGCCTCCTGCGCGATGGTCGGCAGCATGATCGCGGGGACGGACGAATCTCCGGGCGAAGTCATCCTGTACCAGGGGCGCAGCTTCAAATCCTACCGCGGGATGGGAAGCCTTGCGGCGATGGCGCGCGGCTCGGCCGACCGGTATTTCCAGAAGGACGCGGCCAGCGACAAGCTGGTGCCGGAGGGGATCGAAGGGCAGGTCCCCTACAAGGGATCGGCCAACGCGGTGATCCACCAGCTCGTGGGCGGTCTGCGCGCGGCGATGGGCTACACCGGCAATGCCACGGTGGCCGAAATGCGCACCAACGCTGCCTTCGTGAAGATCACCAATGCAGGCCTGCGCGAAAGTCACGTGCACGACGTGCAGATCACCCGCGAAAGCCCGAACTACCGCGCCAGCACGTGACCCCGGCCGCGCGCTACGCCGCGGCGATCGACGTGCTGGACGCGATCTTCGCGGGTGCCCCCGCCGAGCGGGTCCTGACCGGTTGGGCGCGTGCCAACCGCTACGCGGGGTCCAAGGACCGCGCCGCCGTGCGCGACCATGTCTACGATGTGCTGCGTGCCCGCCGAACGCTGGCCGCGACGGGCGGCGGCGCAGACGGCCGCGCCGCGATCCTGGGCCTTCTGCGCCGCGACGGACCCCCGCCGGAGGCGGTCTTCGGCGCCGGCGGCTACGCCCCTTCCGCCCTGACGCCCGAGGAACGTGCAAGCGGCACCGTTCCCGACAATCCGGCCGAGGCCGCGGACCTGCCCGACTGGCTCTGGCCCGCGTGGCAAGAGAGCCTCGGCGACCGGGCCGCCGAAATCGCGGCACTGATGCGAGAACGCGCGCCCATCACCCTGCGGGTCGCGCTGCGCAATGGCAGCCGGGCCAAGGCGCAGGCCGCGCTGGCCGCGGACGGGATCGAAACCGAAGCCCTGGACGCGGTCGAGACCGCGTTGCGCGTGACCGCCAACCCCCGCCGCGTCGCGACGTCCACGGCTTATCGCGAGGGCCTGGTGGAGCTTCAGGACGCGGCGTCCCAGCAGGCGATGGTCCGGCTTGCGCCTTTCGCCGGGCCGCGGGTTCTGGATTACTGCGCGGGCGGTGGTGGCAAATCCCTGGCGCTTGCGGACCTGTTGGGTCAACCGATCCAGGCCCATGACGCCGATGCGGATCGGATGGCGGACCTTCCCGCGCGCGCCGCCCGGGCGGGCGTGCAGATCGAGCGGCTTGCGACCGCGGACCTGCCGGGTGCTGCGCCGTTCGATCTCGTGCTTTGCGATGCGCCCTGCAGCGGCAGCGGAACCTGGCGGCGCACGCCGGATGCCAAGTGGCGGCAAACGTCGGAGCGATTGGCCGAACTCCGCACCGTTCAGGGCGACATCCTCGACGCCGCCGCAACCCTCGTACGCCCCGGCGGGAACCTGGCCTATGCCACCTGCTCGGTTCTGAAAGACGAGAATGACGGCACCGTGGCAGATTTCCTGGCCCGCCATCACGACATGGCGGAGATCGCGCGATTCGTCTTGACCCCGGGGCCGACGCAGGATGGGTTCTTTATGGTCGTGTTTCGCCGCGGCTGAACCCTCGGCCACAGTCGCGCTGGCGGAATTAACCAGTTCTTAACCTTTTCGAGGCTACCGTCGGGAGATGACATCGCTCGAGGTACGCGTGGACGGCAAGGGGGGATCAAACACAGGATCCGACCCCGGTTCACATCGGATGCGCGGATGGATCGCGCTGGCCGGTGCGGCTCCCTGCGGCGCGCTCGCGATGATGGTTCCGGGCAGCACGCTGCAGATGGCGGCGCTGGCGGGGGGAATGATCTGCGTCCTCGTAGGGCTGGCGCTTTTGACGTTTCAACGCGGCGACGAAGACACCTCCGCCAAGCTAGGCGTGGCCAGCGAAGGGGGATCGGTCGATGTGAAGGTCCAGACGGTCCTGAACCTCGATGCCACCATCGCCTATGTCACCGATCCGGACGGGTCGATCAGTTTCGCCAACCGCGCGGCACTTGAACGCTTCGGGAAGGTCGCCGACCGGCACCTGGCAACGGCGCTCGGCCAGATCCTCGCCGCGCCGGAGGACGTGATGGTCCGCCTGCAGGAGCAGTTGGAGCAGGATCAGCCGGGGCGGGAGGACATCGTCACCCGATCGGGGCAGTACCGCTTGTCGGTGGTCGGCCTGGACGCCGCTCACCTGCTCTGGCGGCTCGAGGATATCGGGCGCACCAGCCGCAATATCGGCCGCGCCGCCGATCATTTGACCTTGCCGATGATGACCGCCGGCTCGTCGGATTCGATCCTGTTCCTCAACGAGGCATTCCGAAAGCTTCTGGGGGCGCGCCCGAAGACGGTGGCCGAGGTTTTCGGCGACCGACCTCTCGTTTCCGGCCAGCGCTACACGCTGAATACCACCGGCGGCGACCGGACCTTCGTGCTGGGCGTGGTCCAGGGCCCCGCCGGCCGCCGGGAGATCTTTCTTCTGTCGCCCGGTGCCGAAGGAACGGTGGGCCCCGATCAGCCGGTACCGCTTTCCGGCGGGTGGAACGCGATCGAGGATCTTCCGGTCCCGCTTCTGAAGATCGACAAGGAGGGGCGCGTCGCGGCCTCCAACCGGGAGGCGCGGGGATTGCTCGGCCTCGACACGACGGAAGACACGCGGGTCGCGGACGTGCTGGACGGTCTGGGGCGCCCGATCGGCGACTGGATCAAGGAAGCGTTGGCCGGGAAGGGTGGGCATGTCTCGCAGTTCCTGCGCGGCCGCGGCGGTCGGCAGGAGACGTTCGTGCAGGTCACCCTGAACACCGCCGAGGGACCCGAGGGGCGTCACCTGATCGCCGTGCTCAACGACGTGACCGAACTCAAGACGCTGGAGGCGCAGTTTGTCCAAAGCCAGAAGATGCAGGCGATCGGGCAGCTCGCCGGCGGCGTCGCGCATGATTTCAACAACCTGCTGACGGCGATCTCGGGGCATTGCGACCTGCTTCTGCTGCGGCACGACCAAGGCGATCACGACTACGGGGACCTTATCCAGATCCACCAGAACGCGAACCGCGCGGCAAGCCTCGTGGGCCAGCTTCTGGCCTTTTCGCGCAAGCAGAACCTGCAGCCCGAACGGATCGACCTGCGCGACATCCTCTCCGATCTCGCACACCTTCTGAACCGGCTCGTCGGCGAGAAGGTCACGCTTACGGTCGAGCATGAAATGGATCTCGCGGCGATCAAGGCCGACCGGCGTCAGTTGGAACAGGTGATCATGAACCTCGTCGTCAACGCGCGCGATGCCATGGCCCAGGGCGGAGAGATCCGCATCAAGACGGAAAGCGTGAAGCTCGCCGAGCCGGAGCAGAGAGAGCGCGTCACGGTTCCGGCGGGGGATTACGTCGTGATCCGCGTGATGGACGAAGGCTGCGGAATCCCGCCCGACCGGCTGCCGAAGATTTTCGAACCCTTCTATACGACCAAGCGCACGGGGGAGGGCACCGGCCTTGGCCTGTCGACGGTCTACGGCATCGTGAAGCAATCGGGGGGCTATATCTTCGCCCATAGCGAGCCGGACAACGGCACCGAGTTCGAGGTGTTCTTTCCCAGCCAGTCCCTTCCCGTGGCCGACACCCGACAGCCCCCCGTCCAGTCCCGCAACACCTCGCTGGAACAAAGCGACGGCGTGGTCCTGCTGGTCGAGGACGAGGCGCCGGTCCGTGCCTTCGCCTCGCGCGCGCTGCGCCTGCGCGGTTACACCGTCCTTGAAGCCGATTGCGCGGAAGTGGCGCTTGAACTGCTGTCCGACAAGGATCTGGTCGTGGACATCTTCGTCACGGACGTGATCATGCCGGGCAAGGACGGTCCCTCCTGGGTGCGGGAGGCTCTGGTGGACCGTCCCGAGACGCCCGTCGTATTCGTCTCGGGATATTCGGAAGATGCGTTCAACGATGGCCAGGCGCCCGTTCCGAACGCGGTATTTTTGGCCAAGCCTTTCTCCCTCAACGCCTTGACCGACACGGTGAACGATCAGCTTGCCAGCAAGGTCGCCGCCGCGCCGATCTGAACTTAGAAAAATCGCCTGCACCAAGTCCCTGCGCGTCGAGACAACAAGGGCAGGGGGGTGAAGAACCGCTCAAGCGACGCGCGATCCAATGTGGGCGCGCCGGTCATGACGATTGGCGCGAATTTCGCATCTCTCGTTCGTTCGGTTGATCGTTCTGTCGAAGGCGATCGCGCCTGGCCGGGTGTAGCGGATGCGGTTCAACAAGTTTCGATCAGGGAGCGCCGTCCCCTTCGCGCAGGAAATTGGCGCAGCCGGTCAGGGCGGCATAATCGTCCTCGATGATCGAAACCGCGAAGTTGCCCATGAAGCCGCCGAACCGCCCCTTGTCGCGAAACGCCTCGGCAAAGCCGAACTGCGACAGGTAGGGCCCGAAGGCGCGCGCCACACCGCCCACGAGGTAGATGCCGCCGAACGGCAGCTGGATCAGCGACAGGTTGCCCGCGACGGTCCCCAGCAGTCGGGTAAAAAGTCGCGCGGCATCGGTCGCGCGCGGATCGCTCCCGTCTTCGAGGGCCGCCATCAGGTCGTGAGCGGTCTTGTCGCGGGGATCATTCGCCTCGTCCCCCAGGAAGGCATAGACCCGTTCCAGGCCGCGGCCCGACAGCACGTCCTCGACGGCCGGGAAACCATGCGCGGTGGAGACATATTGGCACAGGCGCAACTCCTGCTCTGTGCGGATCGGCAGGTTGGCGTGCCCGCTTTCGGAAGGGGTAACGATCCGCCCGCGCGGCGTGGTGAAGACGGGGGCCGCGTTGAAACCGGTGCCGACGCCGATCACCAGGCGGGTCGCCTCGGGAGAGGCGGGCTGGCCTCTCAGCACCTCTCGCAGGTGATCGGGGGCGATGTGACCCAGCGCGTGGCCCTGCGCCTGCAGATCGTTCAGGATCGCCACCCGCTCGGACAGGGTGGCGCGCGCGAGGGTCGCGGTGTCGATGGTCCAGTCGAGATTGGTCATCGCCGCACGCCCGTCCCGCACGGGGCCCGCGACGGCGATGCAGGCGGCGGCGGGATCGACGTTGCCCTCGTCGCTCATGTAGCGGCGGATCACGCTTTCCAGACCCGCGAAATCGGCGTTGCGGTAGCGGCGCACGGTGGCGGGCAGCACGCGTTCGCCCGAGGCCAGCGCGATCCGCGTGTTGGTCCCGCCGATGTCGGCCACGAGGTTGTAGGTATTCGCCTCTTTCACGGTCATGCGCCGTCCTTTCGCGCGATGGCATCTGCGAGCGCATGGTAGGAGGCTTTGGGTGTACGTTCCAGCGTGTCGAAGTCGACGTGGACCAGCCCGAAGCGTTTTTCGTAGCCGAAGGCCCATTCGTAATTGTCGAGCAGCGACCAGTAGAAGAACCCCTGCAGGTTGGTGCCGTCAGCGATTGCGGCGTGCATCGCCTGAAGGTGACGTTCGATGAAATCGATGCGGACGCCGTCGGCGTGGTCCGGCTCTTCCGGCCAGGCCATGCCGTTTTCGGTGACGAAGATCGGCAGGTCGCCCACGTAGTCCCGCGACATCCGCGTGAGGGTGCCGTGAAGGCCCTCGGGGAAGATCTCCCATCCCATCTGGGTCTTGTCGCGCGGGCCGTCCACGACCGTCGAGGAGGGCCAGGGGACGCCTTCGACGGCCTGGACGTGGTTGCGCGTGTAGTAGTTCACGCCCAGAAAATCGATGGGCTGGCTGATCTCGGCCATGTCGTCCTGCCAGCCCCGGGGCAGGTGCGGCTCCAGACCCTCCAGCGCTTCGGCGGGGTAGCTGCCCTTGGCGATGGCTTCGATGAACCAGCGGTTGTTGATGGCGTCCTGCGTCGCGGCGGCGCGGATGTCGGCGGCGGCGTCGCTGGCGGGGGCCGTCGCCTCGAAGTTCAGGACGATCCCGCAAGTGTCGTGACCCATATCGCGCAGGCGCGTCATGGTGCGGCCGTGGGCCTTGTTCACGTGGTGCATGGCGCGGGCCGCGGCGCGAATGTCGCGCAGGCCGGGCGCGTGGTGACCGATGAAATGCGACAGCCAGGCCACGCACCACGGTTCGTTGATTGTGGCGATGGAGTGCACCCGGTCGCCGATGCGCCCGCAGATGACTTCCGCGAAATCCGCCAGCCAGTCGGCCACGTCCGGGTTGGTCCAGCCGCCCAGGTCCGACAGCGCCGAGGGCAGTTCCCAGTGATAGATCGTCTGGTAGGGCTTCAGACCCCGTTCGAGGCAACCGTCGACGAGCCGGTCGTAGAAGTCGAGTCCTTCGGCGTTGGGCGTGCCACGCCCTTCGGGCAGGACACGCGCCCAGCTGGTCGAGAAGCGATAGGCATCCATGCCTGCATCGCGCAGCAGGTCGAGGTCTGCCTCCATCCGGTGATAGTGATCGCAGGCCAGCGCCCCGTCCTCTGCCCGGATGACGTTGCCGGGGGTGGCGGCGAAACTGTCCCAGTGGCACGGCCCCGCGCCGCCGAACCTGTGCCCTTCGATCTGGTAGGCGGCGGTGGCGGCCCCGAACTGGAAGCCTTGGGGGAAATCCGCGCGGGACAGTTTCATGAGGGTCGCTCCATCGGCCATGTTACCGCTCGCAATTTGCATTCTTCCGCCAGGCTGGCAAGTCCGCCCCGTTGCCAAGAGAGGTCCGCGCGGCTAGGGCGATGCGCAGTTTTGCGATACCGAAAGCGATCCGCATGAGCCTTGATACCGTGTCCTACATGGACAACCTCACGAACCCGGACTGGTGGCGCGGCGCGGTGATCTACCAGATCTACCCGCGCAGCTACCAAGACAGCAACGCCGACGGGGTGGGGGACCTGCTGGGGATCGTGAACCGGATCCCCTATATCGCCTCGCTCGGGGTGGACGCGATCTGGATCTCTCCGTTCTTCACCTCGCCGATGAAGGACTTCGGCTACGACGTCAGCGATTACTGCGACGTCGATCCGATGTTCGGCTCGATCGCGGATTTCGACGCGGTGGTGGAGACCGCGCATCGCTTCGGGATCCGGGTGATGATCGACCTGGTGCTCAGCCATACCTCGGACCAGCATCCGTGGTTCAAGGAAGGCGCATCCAGCCGGGACAACGCGAAGGCCGATTGGCACGTCTGGTCCGATCCGAAGCCCGACGGAACGCCGCCCAACAACTGGCTGTCGATCTTCGGCGGCTCCGCCTGGCAATGGTCCTCGCGGCGCGAGCAGTATTACCTGCACAACTTCCTGACCAGCCAGCCGGACCTGAACTTCCACAACCCGGACGTGCAGCAGGCGTTGCTGGACGTGGCGCTGTTCTGGCTGCATCGCGGGGTGGACGGCTTCCGGCTGGACACGATCAACTTCTACACCCACGACCAGGAGCTGCGCGACAACCCGGCCCTGCCGAAGGAGCAGCGCAACGCCGTGATCGCGCCGTCGGTGAACCCCTACAATCACCAGGAGCATCTTTACGACAAGAACCGCCCGGAGAACCTTGAATTCCTGCGCAAGTTGCGCGCCGTGATGGCGCCCTTCGGCGCCGCCGCGGTGGGCGAGGTCGGCGACGCGCAGCGCGGGCTCGAGATCATGGGCGAATACACCCGCGGCGACGATCTGATGCAGATGTGCTATGCCTTCGAGTTTTTGTCCGCCGAGCAGCCTACTGCCGCGCGCATCGTCGAGGTGATGGAGCATGTGGACGCGGTCGCGGGCGAAGGCTGGGCGTGCTGGGCGTTCTCGAACCACGACGTGCAGCGCCACGCGAGCCGCTGGACCCTGTCGCCCGCCGCGCTGCGGATGTTCACCACGCTGATCATGTGCCTGCGCGGGTCGGTCTGCATCTACCAGGGCGAGGAGCTGGGCCTGCCGGAGGCTGAGGTGCCCTACGACCAGCTCAAGGACCCCTACGGCATCGAATTCTGGCCCGAGTTCAAGGGCCGCGACGGCTGCCGGACGCCGATGGTCTGGGACGACAACGAACACAACGCCGGCTTTTCCTCGCGACCGGTCACCTGGTTGCCGGTCGCCTCGGAGCATCGGACGATGTGCGTCGCGGGGCAGGAGCGCGATCCCGGATCATTGCTGCATCATTACCGCAAGGCGATTTCCTTCCGACACAACCACGCGGCGCTGCGCACCGGGTCGCACGACGGGATGAAGGCCAGCGGGAACGTGATCTATTTCAGCCGCACCAGCGGGGCGCAGACGATCTTCTGCATCTTCAACGTCTCGGATCAGCCCAGCAATTTCGACATGCCGGAAGGCGAATGGCGCACGATCGGGCCGGAACTGGGCAGCGCGCATGTTTCCGGCGACGGCAAGCTGCACCTTGGCCCCTGGCAGGTCTGCCTGACGCTGGAACGCAGCGACCGGCCCTGAACACGAAAGGGCGGCACCGGTCGGGTGCCGCCCTCGCATTTTCGCCCAAGGGGCGCGGGGTCAGCCGCGCTTGCGGCGGCCGGTGCGGGCGCGGCCTTCGCCTTCTTTCGCAGGGGCGCGGTTGAAGCGGATCCAGTCCGACCCGGCGGGGTCGTTGTCGGTCAGGAAGTTCGCGGCCCGGATGGCCGCCATCTCGGAGCCCGCGCGCGGCTTGGTCGAGCCCATGCCCATCAGCGTCACGAAGGCCTCGTCGTCCATGTCCTCGGGGATGATGATGCCCGCGGCGGCAAGTTCGGCCTTCTTCTCGGCGATCTTCTTGGGACCGATGGGCAGGGCGACGGGGTTCATGATGGCGCTGGTCATGCCGGCGGCCATGGCCATCGGCAGGAAGGCGTTGTTGATCCCGTGGCGGTTCGGCAGGCCGAAGCTGATGTTGGACGCCCCGCAGGTGGTGTTCACGCCAAGCTCTTCGCGCAGGCGCCGGACGAGGGTGAAGACCTGCAGACCGGCGGTCGACATGGCCCCGATCGGCATGACCAGCGGGTCGACCACGATGTCGTGGGCGGGGATGCCGAAGTCGGCGGCGCGCTCCACGATCTTCTTGGCGACGGCGAAGCGGACCTCGGGATCCTCGGAGATGCCGGTGTCGTCGTTGGAGATCGCCACGACCGGCACGTTGTATTTCTTGACCAGTGGCAGGACGAGCTCCAACCGCTCTTCTTCCCCGGTGACGGAGTTCAGCAGCGGGCGGCCTTCGGCGGCGGCGAGGCCGTTCTCCAGCGCGCCGGGGACCGAGCTGTCGATGCACAGCGGCGTGTCGACGACGTTCTGCACGATCTTGATGAGCTCCGGCATCAACGTCGGCTCGACGAAATTGTTGTCGGCGTAACGCGGGTCCTCGGCCATCTTGTTGGAGAAGACGGCGCCCGAGTTCACGTCCAGCACGGTCGCCCCCGCGGCGGTCTGGGCGATGGCGTCGGCCTCCACCCGGCTGAAATCGCCGCGTTCGAGTTCTTCGGAGAGGATCTTGCGCCCCGTGGGATTGATCCGCTCGCCGATCACGCAGAACGGCTGGTCAAAGCCGATGATGGCGGTCTTGGTCTTGGATTCGACGACGGTGCGGGTCATTGGGCCTCTTTCTGCGGGTTTGCGGGAACGGTCGAGGCGCCACCGTGGGTCATGGCCCACTGTGCGTTCGTCTTGATGCCGCCCAGCGGGAAGAAATGAACGTGAGTCACGTTGAACTCCGGGTTCTGTGACTTGTGGATCGCGAGGTCGTGGATAACCTCGTCGGGTTCGTGCGGCAAGAGCAGCTTGGTGACGTCCGCCGCGCGCTTTTGCAGGACCTTCAGCGAGGGTCCCACACCGCAGGCCATGGCGAACTTGATCATCGTCTGCAGCTTGGCGGGGCCCGCGATGCCGATGTGGATGGGCAGGGTGATGCCCGCGTGCCGCAGGCTGTCAGCCCATTCGATGATCGGCTGCGCCTCGAAGCAGAACTGGGTGGCGATGGCCATCTCGGCGTCGGTGCGGGACTGGAAGTCGTTCTTCCACGCCAGCGCTGCGTCGACCTTCAGCCGCGCGCCGTCGGTGTCGATGTCGCGGTTGCCCTCCGGGTGGCCCGCGACGTGCAGCCGGGTGAAGCCGGCCTCGTCGAAGAGCCCGGTTTCCATCAGTTGCATGGAATCGCTGAACTCGCCGTGCGGCTGCGCCACGCCGCCGGCCAGCAGCAGGCCCTGCTTCACGTCCGCCTCGCCCTGGTAGCGGGCGATCCAGTCGGCCAGCGTCGCGCGATCCTTGATAATGCGGGCGGGAAAATGCGGCATGACCGGATAGCCCTGCGCGTTCAGGCGCGCGGCGGTGGCGACCATGTCCTCGATCGGCGTGCCGTCGATATGGGCGATGTAGACCCGTGTGCCGGCGGGTAGCAGGTGGGTGAAATCCTCGACCTTGGCCGCCGTGCGGGGCATCACCTCGATCGAGTAGTCCTTGAGGAACCGGTCGACGCGCGGATCGACCCGACCGTCGGTTTCGACCGGCTTTTTCTTGAGGAATGGCAGAAGGGACACGACGGACTCCTTGAGACGAGAGGGCAGGGAAGGCGGTTCGCTCACGCGTGCCCGTCCGCGGCGATGAGCGCGCGCAGGCGATCGGGGGTGTATTCGGCATCCAGGCGGTCGGCCTCGGCCTGCGCCACCGTGGCGTCGTCGGGGCCGTCGACCGGGTAGGGCGTGCCGCGGCGCATGCCGGACAGGTAATCGTCGCTTTCGGCGGCCCCCGATTTCATCGCCGCGCGGTCGATGGCCTGTTCGAACCGCTCGGGAAGCTGGACCTTCACCGCCTTGCGGCCGCGGCCGACCATGACCTGCGCGGGCATGTCGCGCCAGTAGATGATGGTGACGTCCGGCATGGTGGTTCCTCGCTTGTATTCGCGCTTGATAACAGTCCGCAGGCCTGGGCATCGCCCGTTTTCGACATTCCGCCGCGTGACCGCGACGGGTATCGCCCGCGCGGCCTGTCCATGACCAGCCCCCGGGCGGCCCGAAGTTCACATGATCTTGGTGAAGACCCTTCATGTCGCTTGCGCGGATCGCCGCTTGTCCCTAGGTTGAAGCCAACTCGAAATCGGAGGGCGTTCAGATGACGCCCATGCGTCCCCATGGTGCGGGCGCGTTCCCCAAGGCGGTCGATACCCCCGCGCCAAATTCGCCCGATCCGGCGCAGCTTTATGCCGCGCTGGACCTGGGCACCAACTCGTGCCGGATGCTGATTGCCCAGCCCAAGGGCAGCCAGTTTCACGTGGTCGACAGCTTTTCCAAGTCCGTCCAGTTGGGACAGGGCCTGGAAGGCACCGGCAAGCTCAGCCGCGCCTCGATGCAGCGGACGATCCAGGCCATTCGGATCTGCAAGCAGAAGCTGGACCGCCACGGCGTGACGCGCATGCGCCTCGTCGCGACGGAGGCCTGCCGCCGCGCGCGCAATGGGGCGAACTTCGTGTCGCAGGTGCGGCGCGAAACCGGCCTGCAACTCGAGATCATCAAGCCCGAGGAGGAGGCCCGGTTGGCCGTGATCTCCTGCGCGCCGCTGGTCAGCACCAAGACCGAGCAGTTGCTGGTCGTCGACATCGGCGGCGGCTCGACAGAGCTTGTGTGGATCGACATCTCCCACGTGCCGGCCCGCGAACGGCCACGGGCGATCATGCGGCTGCACGCGGGCTTCAAGGCCGATCCCGGCCCCTTCGCGGCGGCCAAGGTTGTGGACTGGATCTCTGTCCCGCTCGGCGTCGCCACCTTGCGCGACCAGTTCGCGGACGTGGACGACGACGCGGCACGCTTCGCGCTGATGAGCTGGTTCTTCGAGGAGAACCTGTCCGACTTCGCGCCTTACGAATCCGAACAGGCGCGCGAGGGCTTCCAGATCGTGGGCACCAGCGGCACGGTAACGACCGTGGCGGCCTCGCACCTCGGGCTGAAGCGCTACGACCGGACCAAGGTCGACGGTCTGCGCATGACCACCGACCAGATCGACACGGTGATCCGCCGCTACCTTGCGATGGGGCCCGTGGGCCGCAGGCAGGATCCGCGCATCGGGCGCGACCGGCAGGCGCTTATCATGTCGGGCTCTGCGATCCTGCAGGCGCTGATGCGGCTGTGGCCCACCGACCGCTTGTCCGTGGCGGACCGGGGCCTGCGCGAAGGGCTGCTTTACGCACAGATGTCCGCGGACGGGGTGCTGGAAGACGCGCCCTATTAGGTCTAAGGGGGGCCTCATGGCGAAGAAACCCACCAAGAACACTTCCGGCCGCGGCCAGCGCGATCTGACCGTGAAGGTCAAGACCGCGCGGGGCCGCTCGACCTCGTCGACGCGCTGGCTGCAGCGGCAGCTCAACGATCCTTACGTCAAGAAGGCCAAGGCAGACGGCTATCGCGGGCGCGCCGCCTACAAGATCCTCGAGTTGGACGACAAGTTCCGCTTTCTCGTCCCCGGTGCCCGCGTGGTCGACCTGGGCTGTGCCCCCGGCGGCTGGTGCCAGGTCGCGGTGAAACGCGTGAACGCCTTGGGGGAGCGCACCTCCAAGGCGCAGGGCACCGTGCTGGGCATCGACCTGCAGGAGGTCGAGGCGATCCCGGGGGCGGAGATCCACCAGCTTGATTTTCTCGACGATGGCGCGGACGATTTGGTGAAGGACTGGCTGGGCGGACAGGCCGACGTGGTCATGTCCGACATGGCCGCCAGCGCCTCGGGTCACAAGCAGACGGACCACTTGCGCATCATCGCCCTTTGCGAGGCCGCCGCCTACTTCGCCTTCGACGTGCTGGAGGAAGGCGGCACCTTCGTCGCCAAGGTCCTCGCCGGCGGGGCGGAGGGGGAATTGCAGAAACTGCTGAAGACCCGATTTGCCAAGGTCGCCAACGTGAAGCCGCCCGCATCCCGCGCCGACAGCTCCGAGAAGTTCGTCGTCGCGACGGGGTTCAAGGGCGCGGCCTAGCTTCCCGCCATCTCCCAGACCGCGAATTCCTCGGCCCGCTTGTCGCGCAATTTCTCCTCGACCTTCGGGCTGAGCGGCGTGTCCCGCGCGGGCGAGACGTTGAGCTGCTTGAGGTCGATCGTGCAGTCCAGCCGATCCTCCAGGAAGGCGATCAGGCGAGGCTGATCCTCGTAGCGGAACAGGTGTTCCACGGCTCGATTGCCGTCGCCATCGAGGACGAATTTCGACTGCGCGCCGACATTGGCGAACGGCGCAGGCTTGCCTTTGCAATATTCGTCGACGAAATCGTCGAAACTGACACTCCGGGTGCTGTTGGGGTGCCCGACCAGATCCTCGCGCGAGCGGTAGCGGTACCAGCTTCCCAGCCAGTCCACGGGGTGGCGCAGGACCGCCATCAACTCCGGCTCTTTCCCGCCAGCCTGCACGAAGAGCGGTTTGAGAAACCGCCGGTAGCGGTAGATCGGCGCATGCTTGATCTGCGGCGGATCGCGCAGGACCATCGCGGCCTGCGGGGCCAACGCCCCCTCCAAAGCGGTCGTGCCGGTCTTTGGCACCGCGAGAAAGACCAGGTTTTGCTTCCAGAACACCAGCATGGCAGCCTCCTCGTGATCGTTTCGAAGCGACACTAGGTCATCAACGAATTCTTAACCACTCCCGCGTCAGGGTAGAGTGGTTAACAAAACTCTTGCAATGTTCTTGTTTCGGTCCCATATCTGAGTTCAAGAACACAACAAGAACGCAGGCGGCGTTGCCGCCTAGACAGCGACGTGACATAAGGACGGCAGACATGGCAACCGCAGAGCTTCTCAAAATGGCCGACAAGAAAACCGCCGACAAGCAAAAGGCGCTCGACAGCGCGCTGGCGCAGATCGAACGCCAGTTCGGCAAGGGGTCGATCATGACCCTCGGCAAGGGCGGTGCTATGCCCGATATCGAGGCGACGAGCACCGGCTCGCTGGGGCTGGACATCGCCCTTGGCATCGGCGGCCTGCCCAAGGGGCGCGTGATCGAGATTTACGGCCCCGAATCCTCGGGCAAGACGACCCTGACGCTGCACGCCATCGCCGAAGAGCAGAAGAAAGGCGGCGTCTGCGCTTTCGTCGATGCCGAACATGCGCTCGATCCGCAGTATGCCAAGAAGCTTGGCGTGAACCTGGACGAGTTGCTGATCTCGCAGCCCGACACGGGCGAGCAGGCGCTTGAGATCGTGGACACGCTGGTTCGCTCTGGCGCTGTCAGCATGGTCATCGTCGATTCGGTCGCGGCGCTCACGCCGAAGTCCGAGCTCGAGGGCGACATGGGCGACAGTTCCGTCGGCGTGCATGCGCGCCTGATGAGCCAGGCGATGCGCAAGCTGACCGGCTCGATCAATCGTTCGGGCTGCATGGTGATCTTCATCAACCAGATCCGCATGAAGATCGGCGTCATGTTCGGCAGCCCCGAGACGACGACGGGCGGCAACGCACTGAAGTTCTACGCCTCCGTCCGGCTGGACATCCGTCGGATCGGCGCGATCAAGGACCGCGACGAGGTCGTCGGCAACTCCACCCGCGTGAAGGTCGTGAAGAACAAGGTCGCGCCTCCATTCAAGCAGGTCGAATTCGACATCATGTATGGCGAAGGGATCTCCAAGACCGGTGAACTTCTGGACCTGGGCGTGAAGGCCGGCGTGGTCGAGAAGTCGGGCGCCTGGTTCTCCTACGGGGACGAGCGGATCGGGCAGGGGCGCGAAAACTCCAAGACGTTTCTCAAGGAAAATCCCCAGATCGCGATGGAGATCGAGGACAAGATCCGCGCGTCCCACGGGCTCGACTTCGACGCGGCCCCCGGTGACGAGGATGATCTGGTCGAGATGTAATCCGACGGAATCCGGCGTTGCAGTCCGCGCGGGGCGTCCGCGATAAACGCCTGACCTGTGCGATGTGCAGGGACAATATCTGGGACAGGGCGCAGGTGCCAAGCCTGCGCCTTGTTTCGTTCTGGACCCTGAGGGGCGGGGCGGCTATTTCTCCGCCGACCTTCCGATCCGAAAGCGCGCGCCATGACTTCTCTCTCCGACATCCGTTCGACGTTCTTGAATTACTACGGGCGCAATGGGCACGAGGTTGTGGCCTCCAGTCCGCTGGTGCCGCGCAACGATCCGACGCTGATGTTCACCAACTCGGGCATGGTGCAGTTCAAGAACCTCTTCACCGGGGTCGAGACACGCGACTACCAGCGCGCGACCACCAGCCAGAAATGCGTCCGCGCCGGCGGCAAGCACAATGATCTGGACAACGTGGGCTATACCGCGCGCCATCACACCTTCTTCGAGATGCTGGGGAACTTCAGCTTCGGCGACTATTTCAAGGACGAGGCCATCGCCTTCGCCTGGGAGCTTCTGACCAAGGATTTCGACCTGCCCAAGGACAAGCTTCTGGTCACGGTCTACCACACCGACGACGAGGCGGCGGACATCTGGAAGAAGGTCGCGGGTCTCTCCGACGACCGGATCATCCGCATTCCCACCGACGACAACTTCTGGCGGATGGGCCCGACCGGCCCCTGCGGCCCCTGCACCGAGATCTTCTACGACCACGGCGACAAGATCTGGGGCGGCCCTCCGGGCTCGGCTGAGGAAGACGGCGACCGGTTCATCGAGATCTGGAACCTCGTCTTCATGCAAAACGAGCAGTTCGAGGACGGCACCATGCGCCCGCTCGACATGCAGTCGATCGACACCGGCATGGGGCTGGAGCGGATCGGCGCGCTCTTGCAGGGCAAGCACGACAACTACGACACCGACCTCATGCGCGCGCTGATCGAGGCCTCGGCCCATGCGACCTCCTCCGATCCGGACGGTCCGGGCAAGGTGCATCACCGGGTCATCGCGGATCATTTGCGCGCGACCTCCTTCCTGATCGCCGAAGGCGTCCTGCCCAGCAACGAGGGGCGTGGTTACGTCTTGCGGCGGATCATGCGGCGCGCGATGCGCCATGCCCACCAGTTGGGCGCCGCCGATCCGCTGATGCATCGCCTCGTGCCGGCGCTGGTGCAGGAAATGGGCGCGGCCTACCCCGAGCTGGGGCAGGGCAAGAGCCTGATCGAAGAGACGCTGAAGAACGAGGAGGTGCGCTTCCGCCAGACCCTAGATCGCGGTCTGAAGCTCTTGGACGATGAACTCGCGGCCTTGGCCGAAGGCGTCGATCTGCCGGGCGAAACGGCCTTCAAGCTTTACGACACCTACGGTTTCCCGCTGGACCTCACGCAGGATGCGCTGCGTGAGAAGGGCCGGGGCGTGAACACCGAAGGGTTCGACACCGCCATGGCCGCGCAGAAGGCCAAGGCCCGCGCCGCCTGGTCGGGCAGTGGCGAGCAGGCCGACGCGAGCGTCTGGTTCGACATCGCCGAAACGAAGGGGCTGACGGATTTCCTGGGCTACGAGACCCTGACCGCCGAAGGCCAGATCGTCAGCATCGTCGTGGATGGCAGCCCCGCCGACGCGGGCACCGGCGCCGTGCAGGTGGTGCTGAACCAGACCCCGTTCTATGCCGAAAGCGGCGGCCAGGTGGGCGATGCGGGCACGCTGAAGACCGACACCGGGCTGGTCCAGATCGCCGACACGAAAAAGGTCGCGGGCGTTTTCATCCACATCGGCGAGGTCACGATGGGGGAGGTCCGCACGGGCCAGGGCGCCGTGTTGTCCGTCGACGAAGACCGCCGCGCCGCGATCGAGGCGAACCATTCGGCCACGCACCTGCTGAACGAAGCCCTGCGCGAGACCTTGGGCGATCACATCGCGCAGCGCGGCTCGCTCAACGCGCCTGACCGGCTCCGCTTCGATTTCAGCCACCAGAACGGGCTTAGTGATGCGGAGATGGCCCAGGTCGAACGCGACGTGAACCGGCTCATCCGCCAGAATACCCGGGTCGAGACGCGGATCATGACCCCCGACGATGCGCGTGCCCTTGGGGCGCAGGCGCTCTTCGGCGAAAAATACGGCGAGGAGGTGCGCGTCGTCTCGATGGGAACCAAGGCCGACTCCGGCAAGGGGGTCGACGGACAGACCTACTCGCTGGAACTGTGCGGCGGCACCCATGTCGACCGGCTGGGCCGGATCGGGGCCTTCGTACTTCTGGGCGACAGTGCCTCCAGCGCCGGGGTGCGTCGGATCGAGGCGCTGACAGGGCAGGCGGCGCTTGACCACCTGACGGAGCAGGGGGCGTTGCTGGGCCAGGCCGCCGCGGCGCTCAAGGTGCCCGCGGGTGAGGTCGCAACCCGGGTGAAGGCGCTGATGGAGGAACGCAAGGCGCTCGCAAACGAGGTCGCGCAGTTGCGGCGTGACGCGGCCATGGGCGGCGGCGGCTCCGCAGCCCCCGATGGCGAGGACGTGGGCGGGGTGAGCTTTCTCGGCCGGGTGATGGACGGCGTGTCCGGCAAGGATCTGCCCGCGCTCATCGACCAGTTCAAGGACCGGCTGGGGTCGGGTGTGGTGCTGCTGATCGCGGATGCGGGTGGCAAGGCGGCGGTGGCCTGCGGCGTGACGCAGGACCTGACGGACCGCGTCTCCGCCGTCGACGTGCTGCGCGCTGCTGTGGCGGAGCTCGGCGGCAAGGGCGGCGGCGGCCGGCCCGACATGGCCCAGGGCGGCGGCGCCTCGACCGAGAATGCCGACGCGGCCCTCGCCGCCGCACGGACCGTGATCGGGGGTGTGGCATGAGCGCGCTTTGGATCGCCCACGTCCTGGTCACGGATGAAGAGGCCTACGGCCGCTACGCGAAGCTCGCGACCGGGGCCATTGCCGATCACGGCGGGGTCTTTCTTGCGCGGGCCACGGCTTACGTGCAGTTGGAAGGCCCCGACCGGCCGCGCAATGTCGTCGCGCGGTTCCCGTCCCTCGAAGCGGCAGAGGCCTGCTACCGCTCCGACGCCTACCAGGAGGCGCTGTCCCACGCCAAGGGTGCCGCCCAGCGCGAATTGGTCATCGTCGAAGAATCGTGAGCCCGGCATCGCTGGCCCAGATGATGGCGCGGCATGCGAGACCGGGGCGGCTCGACTGGATCGGCCTGCGGGCCGAACGGCGCGCCGGTGTCGAGAGTGCCGAACGGGTGCAGGTGGAGGACGCAGGTCTCGCGGGCGATCACGGACGCCCGGGCAAGCGCGCCGTCACCCTGATCCAGGCCGAGCATCTGCCGGTGATCGCGGAACTGCTAGGCCGCCCCGTTGCGCCGGAAGACCTTCGCCGAAACCTCGTGGTGTCGGGCATCAACCTGGCGGGCCTGCGCAAGGACCGCGTTCAGATCGGCGCCGTCGTCCTGCAGATCGAAGGCCCGTGCCCGCCCTGTTCGCGCATGGAAGAGACCTTCGGCCCGGGCGGTTACAATGCGGTGCGGGGGCATGGCGGCTGGTATGCTTCCGTCGTCACGCCGGGAGAGATTGCGGTGGGGGATACGGTTCTGCTGGATGCGTCCAGATAGGACGTGTCGCTCTCGGGTCTCCCTCGCCCTGCGGGATCGCGGGGGGTTCCGTTTCGCCGCACTGCAATCTCAGCCCTTGGATGGCGTTTGCCGACTGGTTCAGGATTGTATCGATCCGCCCTGCGTGCTTGCCTGACGGCAAAACGGGAGGGACTGGGATGGACAGGGAACTGAAGATGGACGCGAGCACGCTCGAGGCGTTCCTGGCGCGTGAGTTCCCGCAAGTGGGCGCGGACTTCGCGATAGAAAGTCTGTCGGCGGATCTGCTCGAGGTGCGTCTGAAGGTGGCGGATAGGCACCTACGCCCGGGTGGTACCGTCTCCGGCCCGTCGATGTTCGCTCTGGCGGACGTCTCGGTCTATCTCGCGGTGCTGGCGCGCTTGGGGCCGGTGGCGCTGGCGGTGACCACGAATTGCTCCATCGACTTCATGCGAAAGCCTGCGGCGGGGGTGGACCTGATCTGCCGCTGCCGCCTGCTGAAGCTGGGAAAGCTGCTGGCCGTGGGGGATGCGTTGATCTTCTCGGACGGGGGCGACGAGGCGCTTGCGCGGGCGACGCTGACCTACGCCATCCCGCCCACCCGGTGAGCGTCGGGTCAGGCCCGGTAGAACGGCTTGGCCGCTTCTGCCCGTGCCTCGACCGCGGTCAATCCGACGTCCGCGAGAGCCTGGCCCTCGCAGGTCGCCAGATGCTTGCGCGTGCGGCGGCGCAAGTCCCATACCGTCAGGGTCACGGCAAGCGCGAGACACAGTTGCGCAGGCTTGGGCAGATGCGCTGGCGCGTCCAGCAGCGAGATACGGTCGGGTGTGAAGATCTGTGCCACGGTTCGATCCTTTGTATTGACACAATATTGGTTTGTCAGCCATGTTATTGCTACAAGTTCGCTGACCGAGAGGCCATTCTTTTATTGTGACCGATACAATTTGGACCGAAAGCACGGTCGCCGCAGCCGTCGGGCGCGCGAAGTACGACCGGCTCGCTCAAGCGATCCGCGACCGGATCGCCAGCGGCTCCCTGGCGCCGGGGCAGAAGTTGCCGCCGGTCCGCGATCTGGCGTGGAAAGTCGGTGTGACGCCGGGCACCGTGTCGCGGGCCTATCGCCTGCTGACCGATGCCGGGGTTCTGACGGCCGGCGTCGGACGTGGCACCTTCGTGGCCGAGGCGGAGGAGGTGTCCCGGCAGGTCCTCAGCGCCGAAGCGGGCCCGGACAACGATTCCGTCCTGAACCTGACCGGTCCGCGCATGCCCGACCTTGGCCAGACTGCGCTGATCGCCCGAGTCATGCAGACGACCCTGGCGCAGATGCCCTCCGACGTGCTCACCCGCTACCCCAGCCGCATTACCGACCGCCCCGCGCGCGAGATCGTGCTGGCAGGCCTCGATCCGCTGGTCGGCCCCGCGACGCTGGAGGACGTGGTGCTGGCCTACGGCGGGCAGAACGCGATCGTGATGATCCTGCAGACCGTCCTGAACGGTCCGCGGCCGACCATCCTGACCGACGCAATCAGCTACAACGGGTTCCGCAACGCGGCGGAGGTCAGTCGCGCTGACCTCGTGACGGTGCCCTGGGACGACGCGGGCCCGGTGCCGGATGTCTTCGTAAGCCTCGTGCGCAAGCACGGGGCGCAGGCCTATTGTACCGCCTCGGAGGTGAACAATCCCACCGCGCGACCGATCGCCCCGTCCCGCAGGCAGGAGATCGCGGCCATCGCCGCGCGTCACGGCGTGCATGTGATCGACGACGATTGCTACACGCGCCCGACCCGGGTCGGTGCCTCCTTCCGGTCCTTGCTGCCGGACCTGGGCTGGCACGTGGGCAGCCCGTCCAAGACGTTCTCTCCCGCTTTGCGGCTGGGCTATGCGGTGGCACCGGAAGGCTGGTCCGGTGCACTCGTTCGAACGGCGGCGGGCCATGCCTTCGGTGTCTCGCCGCTCGTGACCGATCTATACGCCCGGCTCTATCGCCATCCGGACCAGGCCGCGGTCCTTCGGGCCGTGCGGGACCGGATCGACCGGGACGTGGCGGTGGCGACCGAGATTTTCGCCGATTGCGGGCCGGGGGCCGCTCCCGGCGTGCCGTTCGTCTGGCTGCCCTTGCCGGCGCCGTGGCGGTCTGGTGATTTCGTGGAGGCCGCAAAGTCACGCGGCGTGATCCTGCGGGCCTCGGAAAGTTTCCTGACCCGCGACAGCCCTCCGGTTCACGCGGTGCGCATCGCCGTGAACGGAACCGTCCCGCACGCACGCTTCGCCGCCGGAATGGCAGATCTGCGCGCGGTCATGGATCAGCCTTCGGCGCGAATCTCCGTCTGAGGACCGGTGAAGTCGAACCGGGCCGCCCGCTCCCACGGGCCTTGCCGGTAGTGCCACAAAAGCAGGCCGGTCGCCGTCACCTCGAACGGCTCGAACGCGGCGTCGAGCTCGGCCCAGACGCTGTCCTTGGCCGCGACCTTGTTCTGGACGGTGACATGGCTGTGGAAATGCTGATCCTGCGGCGTCAGCCAGTCCGACCACGATTTCGCCAGGTCCTTGCGCAGACGCTTGAGCTGATCGCTTTCGACCCGGATCGCGGCGCCGGGGTTGAAATCCATGACCTTGACGGCCTGCATCCCGAAGGGGGCGGTCTTGTCGCAAAGCGCCTCGAGCCGCGCATCGATATCCGCGCGCGCGTCGCCGGGAAGATGATGAAACAGCGTCAGGTGGGCCGGCAGGCGATAGCCGCGGTCGGGGAAATGGGCCTGCCGCAAACCGTCGAGCCAGGCAAAGCTCTCCTCGTCCATCGCGAGGGTCAGGATCAGCGGGTCAGACACGGAAGGTCATCCGGCCGAATGTTTTGGGGTAAAATAATACCATAATTTCAGTCCATTGTAATTACGTGTAAATTTGGTGCCACGCGCGCTTGACCTGCGCTTCGGCACCCGTATAACCCGGCCATCCTGATGACGGGTCCGCAAGGGGCCCCCGAAACCTCTGGTGGAACAATGAAAACATTTACCGCTACTCCGGCGGATATCGAGAAGAAATGGATCCTCGTCGACGCCGAAGGCCTCGTCCTGGGCCGTCTTGCCTCGGTCGTCGCCATGCGCCTGCGTGGCAAGCACAAGCCGTCCTTCACGCCCCACATGGACATGGGTGACAATGTCATCGTGATCAATGCGGACAAGGTCCAGCTGACCGGCAAGAAGCGCGACGAGAAATTCTACTGGCACACCGGCCACCCCGGCGGCATCAAGTCCAAGACCAAGGACGAGATCCTGACCGGCGCCCACCCCGAGCGGGTGGTCTTCCAGGCCGTCAAGCGCATGCTGCCCGGCAACAAGCTGCGCAACAAGCAGCTGACCAACCTGCGCATCTTCGCCGGTGCCGAGCACGGCATGGAAGCCCAGAAGCCCGAGATCCTGGACGTCGCGTCCATGAACAAGAAGAACACGAGGACTGCATGATGGCCGACCAGATCAACTCCCTCGAAGACCTCGGCGATGCCGTCACGGCCGAAATCGGCGGCGTGCAGGGCACCGACCCCGACAACATGCCCCAGGCCGAACCGCGCGAGCCTGTCCGCGACGAGCAGGGCCGCTCCTACGCCACCGGCAAGCGCAAGGACGCGGTCGCCCGCGTCTGGATCAAGCCCGGCTCCGGCAAGGTCACCGTCAACGGCAAGGAGATGAACGCCTATTTCGCGCGTCCCGTGCTGCAGATGATCCTGGCGCAGCCGTTCTCGGTCGCCGGTGTGACCGGTCAGTTCGACGTGGTCGCGACCGTCAAGGGCGGCGGCCTCTCCGGCCAGGCCGGCGCGGTCAAGCACGGTGTCTCCAAGGCGCTGCAGCTTTACGATCCGTCGCTGCGTCCCGCGCTGAAGGCCGCCGGCTTCCTGACCCGCGACAGCCGCGTGGTCGAGCGCAAGAAGTACGGCCGTGCGAAGGCCCGCAAGAGCTTCCAGTTCTCGAAGCGCTGATCTTCCAGACCTTCGAACCTTGCGAAAAGGCGCGGCTTCGGTCGCGCCTTTTTTCATGCCGTGGGGGGGGCGCCGCGGGTGCTGCCGCGCGTTCAGCGATCCGGCGTATCTCAGTCCGTCGGGGCCGCGATGCGGTAGCCTGCGTCAGTCAGGGCCTGGGCCAGGCGCGTGGCGATGGCCAGCGCTTCGGCGCCGTCGCCATGTACGCAGATCGTGTCGATGGGCGTGGGTAGAAGCGTGCCGCCGGTGGTGCGGATTCCGCCATCTCGCAACATGGCAAGGATGCGGGTGGCGGCCTCCTCGGGGTCGTGAACCATCGCGTCGGGCTGACCGCGGTCGGTGAGTAGCCCGGTCTCGGCATAGGTGCGGTCGGCGAAGATCTCGCGCGAGACCTTGGCGCCCAAGTCGACCGCGGCCTGTTCGAGCGCCGTACAGGGCAGGGCGAGTAGCCGCAGGTCGGGCTGGACGGCCAGGGCCGCGCGAAAGCAGGTGGTCGCCATCTCCAGATCCTCGCAGGCCATGTTCGACAGCGCGCCGTGCAGCTTGAAGTGCTTGATCCGCGCCCCCCGGGCCGCGGCCAGGGCCTGGGCCGCGCCCAATTGGTACTGGATCATGTGGGTCAGCTCGTCGCCCGACAGCGGGATGCGGCGACGTCCGAAGCCTTGCAGGTCCGCGAAGCCCGGATGCGCGCCGAGCGACACCCCCGATCGGGCCGCGAGCGTCATCGTCCGGGCCATCGTGTCGGGATCGCCCGCGTGAAAGCCGCAGGCGATATTGGCGGAACTCACGATCTTCAGAAGCGCGGCGTCGCTGCCCATGGGCCAGGGCCCGAAGCTTTCGCCCATGTCGGCATTGAGATCGATGGTCCGGGTCATGAGGAGGGCTCCAGCTCGCGGCCGGCGGTGACGCCGCCGATCAGTTGATAGGACAGAAGATCGCGCATCCGGGCGGGGTCACGGATCAGCGGTCGAACCTTGGCCGAAAGGTCGTCCAGCATCCGCGCGGGAGGGACGTGAAGGGCGTCGGCCTCCTCGGTCGTGATCCAGGCAAACTGCAGCGGTGCGGTGACCGGCGCCTGCGCCGCCCGGGCCAGGTCCGTCGCGATGACGGAGCCGATCCGGGGATAGCCTCCGACCGTCTGGCACTCGGCCAGCATCAGGAAAGGAGAGCCGTCGCCCGTGATCTGCAGATCCCCGCTCAGGATGAAGTCCGAAATGGGGGCCGCGGGGTCGATCATGGCGAACGGATCGCCCTCGTGCCGCAAGGGCAGGCCGGTGCGGCTGGCCCGCGGGCTGCGGTGAAAGCGTGTGGCGGCCAGCCGGGCCCGCGTCTGCTCGTCGAAGCGGTCAGTCTGCGGGCCGGGCATCAGGCGCAGCAGACCGCCCCCCATCCGGTCGTCCTGGGGCAAGGTCATCTGCGGCCGGTCGGGGGAGGGATCGGGACCGATGGGCAAGGTCTCGCCGTCTTTGAGGGCCGCGCCCAACCCGATCGAGAGATGCGCGGCGACGCTGCCCAGCACGGGTTCACCCGTGATGCCGCCCGCCGGGGTAAGATAGCCGTAGGTGCCGTCCCGCGCGCCGCCGATGGTCAGGACCTGGCCGGGGTGGAGCGTGTGGGTCGCGTTCCAGCGCAGCGGGGCGTCGTCGATCAGCGCCTGCATCCGCGCGCCGGTCAATGCGAACCGGATCGGTGCGTCGGTCACGAACTGCCCGCCGAGGCCCGCCATCTCGATCGCGGCGGCCGGGGTGTCGAGGCCCAGCAAGGCGGCGGCCTCGATCAGCGCCACACGGTCCATGGCGCCGCCCGGCGAAAGCCCTTCCGCCAGGTGCCCCGGTCGGCCGAGGTCCTGCACCGTCATCAAGGGGCCGGCCTGCCGGATGGTCAGCACCGCCGTCATGCTTCGCCCTCACAAATGGCGCCGCCCAGCCCGTCGGGCGCCTGCCCGAGATCCCGCAGCGTCCGGGCATCGACCGGTGAAAAGCGGATCCGGTCCCCGGCGCGCAGGGCGAAGGGCTCGGCGCGGTCCGGACGAAAGGGGCGAAAGGCGGTCCGTCCGACCTGTCGCCATCCGGTCGGGCTGGGGTTCGCGAAGAGCACGATCTGCCGCAAGGCCACGACCAGCGCGCCTTCCGGCACCCGTGGCGTCAGGTCGGTCTGCCGCGGCAGGTCCCAACGCTCGGGCAAGTGGCCAAGGTAGGGCTGCCCGGGCGCGAAACCGATGGTCAGGACCGACAGCTCCGTCTCGGCGATCTCGGCGATGGCCGCCTCGGGGGAGAGGTCCGCGAGCCCCGCGGCATCGGCCAGTTGTGGGCCGTCGTCCCCGCCGAAACTGGCAGGGATCGTCCATAGCCGGCTTTCGGTCGCCGCGATTTCTCGCGGGGTGGCGAGCAGGGCGCGCAAGTGGACCTCCACCGTCGCGCGGGAGACGGCACGGGGGTCGAATCGCACGAGGGTAGAAGCAAGCGAGGTCGCCACTTCACCGATGCCGTCCAGGCCCGCGCCGCGCACCGTGGCACCGAAACTGCGCGCCTTCGCCGGATGCGCCGTGGCCCCGTCGCCGAACCGCACGAGTACGCCGTCCTGTCCCAAGGGGGCGATCTGCGTATCGTTCGGGACGTCGGGGTCGGGCATCTGGACCTCAATTCGGAAGGACTTGACTGATGTTGCAAAACGCTTACAAATTGTCAACGTAACATCAATGATAAGGTTGCCGACAAACGGCGACCCCCAACGGGAGACGACCATGTACAGATTTGCGACCCTCGTAGCCGCCACCGGCGTTCTGGCCACACCGGCGCTGGCCCAAAGCTGGGATATGCCAACGCCATACGGCGACAGTACGTTCCACACCCAGAACATCCGGCAGTTCGCCGAGGACGTCAGCGCCGCCACCGACGGCGCGCTCGAAATCACCGTCCATTCCGCCGGTTCGCTCTTTCCGGGGGGCGAGATCAAGAACGCCGTCCGTTCGCGCCAGGTCCCGATCGGGGAATTCTTCCTGTCGTCCATCGTGAACGAAGACGCGGCCTACGGCATGGACAGCCTGCCGTTCCTCGCGACCTCCTACGAGGAGGCCGAGGCGCTTTGGACGGCGCAGGAGCCCGTCATCACCGAACTGCTGGCCGAGCAGGACCTGGTCCCGCTCTTCTCCGTGCCCTGGCCCGCACAGGGGCTCTATACCAACGGCGAGATCGAGACGATCGACGGCATGACCGGCCTGCGGATGCGGGCCTACAATGCCGCGCTGGAGGAATTCGCCACGCTGGCCGGGGCTGCCCCGGTGCAGGTCGAAGCCGCGGACATCCCGCAGGCCTTCGCCACGGGGCAGGTGCAGGCGATGATCACGTCGCCTTCGACCGGGGCCAACTCCTCTGCCTGGGACTTCGTCGACACCTACACGGCGATCGACGCCTGGCTGCCCAAGAACATCGTGGTGGTGAACGCGCGAGTCTTCGACGGCCTGTCGGAGGAGATGCAGCAAGCGGTGATGGAGGCCGCCGAGGCCGCCGAAGCCCGGGGCATCGAGATGTCGCGCGAGGAGACCGCGGCCCAGACCGCCGTTCTGGAAGAGAACGGCATGACCCTGGCCGCGCCCACGGACGAGTTGACGAGCGGTCTGCAGGACATTGGCGACACCATGCTGGAGAACTGGGAAAGCAGTGCCTCCGAACCGGCGCTGGAGATCCTGAACGCCTACCAGTCCGAGTAAGCGAAGCGGCCCTCGTCCCACCGGCGGGGGCCTTTCTCGATCCTTCCCTGACAGGAGGCGCGCCATGCGCACGCTGCTCGACCGGCTTTACTTCGCGGGGGTCTGCCTGGCGGGCGCCTGCATCGTGGCGATCTGCCTCGTGATCACGGCGCAGATCGGCTTCAACATCGCGGCGCGCCTGGGCGGGGCGGCGTGGTCCTACACGATCCCGTCCTACGCCGATTTCTGCGGCTACTTCTTGTCCACCGCAAGCTTCATGGCCCTGGCCTACACCTTGCGCAGCGGGGCGCACATCCGGGTGGGGCTTGTCGTCCAGCGGTTGCCCGACGCCCTGCGATGGGGGGCGGAACTGGCCGCGCTGGCCGTTGGCGCGGCCTTCGCCGTCTACGGCACCTTCTGGGGCGCGCGCCTGCTGGAGGAAAGCTGGCGCTACAACGACAAGTCCACGGGGATCGTCGCGATCCCGATCTGGATGCCGCAAAGCTTCATGGTGGCGGGGCTTGCACTGCTGGCACTGGCCTTCGTGGACACGCTGCTCGAGAGCCTGCGCGCGCGCGGCCCGATCCTGACCGACGAAGGGATCGAATGAGCATGTCCGATCCGATGACGTTCCTGGTGCTGCTGATCCTGCTGCTGACGCTGCTGGCGGGCGGCTTGTGGGTCGCGGTGTCGCTGGCGGTCATGGCGCTTGCGGCGCTGACCTTCTTTTCCGGCGCGCCCGCGGGGCAGGTGCTGGCGACGACCTTCTGGGCGCATAGCCACAGCTGGCCGCTTGCCGCGCTGCCGCTTTTTATCTTCATGGGAGAGATCCTGCTGCGATCGCGGTTGAGCGAGGACATGTTCAGCGGCCTCGCCCCCTGGCTGGGGCGGCTTCCGGGACGGCTCTTGCACGTCAACGTGCTGGGCTGCGCGATCTTCGCCGCCGTGTCGGGATCCTCTGCGGCGACGGCGGCGACGGTGGGACGGATGTCGATGCCGGAGCTCACCGGTCGCGGCTACCCCGAAGGGTTGATCCTGGGCACTCTGGCGGGCTCGGCCACTCTTGGTTTGCTGATCCCGCCGTCGATCATAATGATCGTCTACGGTGTCGCGACAGAGCAATCCATCGCCCGCCTCTTCATCGCGGGCATCCTGCCAGGTCTGCTGCTCGTGGGTCTCTTCACCGGTTACGTCATGCTGCAGGCCTGGCGCTTTCCCGACGCGATCCCTGCCGAGGTGCGCCAGTTTTCGCTGCGCGAGAAGCTCGTGGCCTCGCGCCGGCTGATCCCCGTGATGCTGCTGATCCTGGGCGTGATCGGGACCATCTACACCGGCGTCGCCTCGCCGACCGACGCGGCGGCCGTCGGGGTGGTCCTGTCGGTCCTGCTGGCGTGGCTGTCGGGGAAATTCGGTCTGCGTGAATTCGGGCAGGCGCTGATCTCGGCCACGCGGACCAGCTGCATGATCGCATTCATCCTGTTCGGCGCCGCCGTCCTGTCCATCGCCATGGGCTTCACCGGCATTCCGCGCAACCTCGCCGTCTGGATCGCGGGGTTCGAGTTGTCGCCCTACGCCCTGCTGGCCGCCCTGACGGTGTTCTTCGTGGTGCTGGGCTGTTTCCTAGACGGAATTTCGGTCGTGGTGCTGACCACCTCCATCATCCTGCCGATGGTCGAGGCGGTGGGAATCGACCCGCTCTGGTTCGGCATCTACCTTGTGATCGTGGTCGAGATGAGCCAGATCACGCCGCCCGTGGGCTTCAACCTATTCGTGATCCAGGGGCTGACGGGCATCGACATCCTGCGCATCGCGCGGGCGGCTTTGCCGTTCTTCTGCCTGCTCTTGCTGGGGGCCGTCCTGATCACCGTCTTTCCGCAGATCGTGACGATCCTGCCGCAGCTGATGCTGCGCTAGAGAGAGGCCGCCGTCCGGCTCGCCTGATCGTAGACGCCGGAGAGGGCGCGCAGGGCGCTGGCGATCCGGCGCAGGTCGTCGCCGTCGAGGCCGGTGTTGGGCAGCACGTCCAGCAGGCATTGCTCGCGGATCTTGCGGTACTCGGCGCAAAGGGCGCGACCCGCCTCGGACGTGCGGTAGAACACCTCCTTGCCGCGTTTCTCTGAGGTCAGAAGCTCCAGCTTCAGCAGCTTGCGCAGGGCGTAGTTGACCGTATGCGTGTCCTCTATGTTCAGCAAGAAGGCGATGTCGGTCAGCCGCTTCTCGCGGTCGCGGTGGTTGGTGTTGTGCAGGACCAGGATTTCCAGGGGCGACATCTCGGGCATGCCGGCAGCGGTCATGCAGCGGCCCATCCAGCGGCTGAACCCGTTGAAGGCGATGATCATGCCGTATTCGACTTCCGAGGATTCCCATCCCTCGCCTTCGGCCAGGTGACGGGAGGAGACGATGCGTCGCTCACCGGGTTCTTGCATGAATCAGGCCCCTTTTTCGTCGGTGTGACGCGCGGGTTTCGACACCGAAACGCGGGCGTTTCGTGATCCTACCGGCAAGGGGACGGCCGCGCAAATACCCGGTCGGACGCGCGCCTCAGCGCGGCGAAAGGGCGGCCATCGCCCCGCGCAACTCGGCCAGACCGCGCAGGCGTCCGATCAGCGGATAGCCCGGCATCATCGGCCGGTCGAAATCCGACAGGAGCGCGTGACCGTGATCGGGGCGCATGGGAATTTGCGCGTCGACCCGTCCCTCGGCACGGCGGCGTGCTTCCTCGTCCAGCAGCGCCGCGATGGTGGCGATCATGTCGGTGTCGCCGGCCAGATGCTCTGATTCGTGGAAACTGGTGCGCAGGCCGTCGTCGGGAGCGGTGCGCGTCGTGTTGCGCAGGTGGACGAAGTGGATGCGGGGCCCATGCCTGCGGACGAAGGCCACCGGGTCGAAGGCGGCGTCCACGCCCAGCGACCCCGTGCACAGCGTCGCCCCGTTGGAGGGCAAATCCACTGCGTCCAGCACGGCGGCGTAGTCGTCGATCGTCGACATGACCCGTGGCAGGCCAAGCAGCGGGAACGGCGGGTCGTCGGGATGGCAGCACAGTCGCAGCCCCAGGTCCTGGGCTGTGGGGGCGACCTCGGCCAGGAAATCGATCAGGTTCTGCCGCAGCCGGTCGGGCGAGATGCGATCGTAGGTCGCCAGATGCGCGCGCACGTCGTCCAGCGTCCAGCGGTCGTTGGCGCCGGGCAGGCCCGCCACGATGTTGGAGGTCAGCGCCACCCGGACCGCATCGTCCATTTCGGCGGCACGGCGTTCGGCGGCGGCCTTTATCTGTGCGCCGTAATCCTCGCCCGCGTCGGCGCGCCCCAGCAGATGCAGATCGAAGACCGCGAAATCCACGAGGTCAAAGGCCATGGCCGTCCCGCCGTTCGGCTGGCGCGCGGCAAGATCGGTGCGGGTCCAGTCGAGGACCGGCATGAAGTTGTAACAGATGACCTGCAGCCCCGCCTGGGCCAGATGCGCGAGGCTTTCGCGGTAGGCCTGCAGATGCGTACGCCAGTCGCCGGTCTGGGTCTTGATTGCCTCCGACACCGGCAGGCTTTCCACCACGTCCCAGCTCAGCCCGCTGGGGGCCTCGGCAGGGCCTTCGATCTGGGCTTTGCGGGTGGCGATTTCCTCGGGCGACCAGACCGCCCCGGGGGCGATGTGATGCAGGGCCGATACGATTCCGGTCGCCCCCGTTTGCACGATCTCGGGGATCGCGATTTCGTCGGCGGGGCCGAACCAGCGCCAGGTTTCCTTCATGGCAGGCTCCTCAATCGCGGCGCAGGGACAGGCCGGTGTCGCTGTCGAACAGGTGGATCTCGTCGCCCCGGGGGGCGATGTGCAGGGTCTCGCCGACCTCGGCGCCGACCTGCCCGGAGAGGTGCAGCGTCAGATCCGTGCCGTCCGACAGCGCACCGTAGACGTAGGATTCGCCGCCCAGCTGCTCGACGCTGCTGACGGTCAGCGGCAGCGGGCCGCCTTCGGCGATGTCGAGGTGGTTGGGGCGGACGCCGAGGGTGACGGCGCGGCCCTCCGACAGATCGAAACCGGTGGCAGGCAGCGACAGCGTCTCGCCGCTGTCCAACCGCAGGGCCGCGTCTTCGATCCGGCCCGAGAGGAAGTTCATCTTGGGCGATCCGATGAACCCCGCCACGAAGAGGTTGCGCGGCCGGTTGTAAAGATCGAGCGGCCGACCGAACTGCTCCAGCTCGCCCTGGCGCAGGACGGCGATCTTGTCGGCCATGGTCATCGCCTCGACCTGATCGTGGGTGACGTAGATCATCGTGTTCTGAAGGCGCCGGTGCAGCGCGGTGATCTCCTTGCGCATGTCGACGCGCAACTCCGCGTCGAGGTTCGACAGGGGCTCGTCGAAGAGGAACACGCGCGGTTCGCGCACCACGGCGCGGCCGATCGCGACCCGCTGGCGCTGGCCGCCCGACAGGTCCTTGGGCCTTCGGTCGAGCAGCATGTCGATCTGCAGCATCCTCGCCACGCGATCGACCGTCTCGCGGATCTCCGCCTTCGGCGTCTGGGTGTTCTCCAACCCGAAGGACAGGTTCTGGCGCACGGTCATGTGCGGGTAGAGCGCGTAGCTCTGGAACACCATCGCAAGGCCGCGATCGGCGGCGGGGATGCGGTTGACCACCTCGTCGCCGATGACGATGTCGCCGCCCGAAATCGGCTCCAGCCCCGAGATCATGCGCAATAGCGTTGACTTGCCGCAGCCGGAGGGGCCCACGAAGACGCAGAATTCCCCGTGCTGGACGTCGAGATCGATGCCCTTGATCACCTCGACGTCGCCGAAGGACTTGCGGACCCTGTTCAGTTCAACCCGTGCCATGACACCTCTCTCATTTGCCGCCCGTCGAGGCGATGCCGGTTGCGATGTAGCGTTGCAGGAACATGAAGACCGAGGCGATCGGCAGCAAGGTCAACACGGTCATCGCAAGCAGGCTGGGCCAATCGGTCTGCAACTCGCCCTGGAACGAATTGAGCGCCAGTTGAAGGGTGAAGTTCTCGGTCCGGGTCAGCACGATCAGCGGCCAGAGGAAGTCGTTCCAGCGCCACATGATCGCGAGGATCGCGAGCACCGCGATGGCGGGGGCCGAGAGCGGCACGATGATGCGCCAGAAGATCTTCCATTCGCTGGCCTTGTCCATCCGGGCCGCGTCCAGGATCTCGTCGGGGATGGTGATCATGTACTGGCGCAGCAGGAAGACGCCGGTGGGCGTGGCGGCGCCGGGGATGATGACGCCCCAGAGCGAATTGAACATCCCCATCTCGGTCACGATCAGGAAGAGCGGCACCAGAACGACCGTCTGCGGGATCATCAGCGTGCCGATCACGATCAGCAGCACCGAGGTGCGCCCCCGGAACTGGTACTTCGACAGCGCGAAGGCGGCCATGGAGTTCACCAGCAGCATGATCGCGGTCGACATCAGCGTGATGAAGGTCGAGTTCCAGAAGAACTGCATGAAGTTGAACCGCTCGAAGAGCTGGGTGTAGTTCTCCGTCGCGAAGGCCACCCCTTCGACCGGCGTGATCTGGTCGGTGGTCAGGCGGATGCGATTGTCGGGATCGTCCTGCGTGACGACCTCGGCCCGGCCGGCGGCGCGACGGGTCTGGCCCACGCGCTGCCCTTCGAGCTCTCCTTCGGTCACCACGAAGATGGGCAGGGGGTCGTCGAAGCCGTCGACGACCATGGTTTCCTGGGCATAAGGCAGGAACCGCGGCGGAAAGCGGTCGAGTTCGTTCTGGTCCTTGAAGCTGGACAGCACCAGCCAGACCACGGGGCCGAACATCAAAAAGATGCCGAAGGTCAGGTAAGCGTAGGACACCCAGTCGGTCCAGTCCATCCGGCCCCGCCCGCGCGTGGCGGTCAGGAAGCCCAGGATGCCGGACCGGGTCGCGGTCGCGGCGGAGGCCGGCGCACCTTCCGCGCGGTCCCGGCCTTCGTGAGCCTTGCGGGGGGCCTCCGCGCGTTCGGGGGCCGCGGTCGCGCCTGCGGGACCGCGGGGGGCGGTTTCGGACCGGGTTTCATCCAGAACGCCCGAAGCTCCGCCCGTTCGACCCTGGGTGGCTCCGCTGGCCCCCCCGCCGATTTCATCGGACCGGTTCTGGTCCGGGGCTCCGCCCGTTCGCGTCCTGGAGGCTCCGCCGGAGCCTCCATCGGGCTTGCCGAACAGCCGCTCACCCATCGACGTTCCTCCGGTTGGCCCACAGTTGCGCCAGCGTCAGCAGCACCAGCACGCCCGCGACCAGGAGCGACGCGGCGGCGGCAAGGCCGAAGAGGCGGGGCGCGCCCGCGAAGCCGCGTTCATAGATGTACTGGATGATGAAGGTCGTGGCCGTGCCCGGCCCGCCGCCGGTGAAGGCGTAGATCTCGTCGAAGGTCTGCACGCCCTTGATGAGCGCTAGCACCAGCACCACTAGCATGGTGGGCGACAAAAGCGGCAACGTGATCCGGCGGAACGTCCGCCAGGCCGAGGCGCCGTCCATTTCCGCCGCCTCGTAGACGTCGCGCGGGATCGCCTGCAGGCCTGCCAGCAGGATCAGTGTGTAAAAGCCCATGTGTGCCCAGACGGAGATGAAGACCGACCAGCCGAAGGCCCAGCCGGCATCGACCAGCCAGTTGATGCCGCCCGCACCGGTCCAGTCGAGAAAGGCGTTCAGCACGCCCTCGCGTTGCAGGATCCATTTCCAGATCAGCGCCACGACGACCGGCGACAGCAGCACGGGAAAGAAGAAGACCGAGCGGAAGAATCCGCGCGCCCGGATGTCGCGGTTCAGGATCACCGCCGTCAGCAGGGCGAAGCCCACCATGATGCCGACCTGCAGGGTCACGAACCAGATCGTGTTGAAGACCGCGCGCCAGAACTTGTCCTCTCGGCAGGTGTTGGCGTCGAGGTAGTTGCCGCAGTCGGTCAGGCTCTCGAAGTTGCGCGCACCGATGTAGGGGCGGGCCTCCAGCAGGACGTTGTCGCTGCCGGTGGTCGCGTAGAAGACGTTCAGGATGACCGGCAGGAAGGCGAAAAGTCCAAAGAGCACGAGGTTCGGCAACAAGAACGCCCAAGCCAGCCGGTTGATGCCCAGCAGCCGTTGCAGCGCCAGCATGGGGATCTCGACGATCCGCATGAGGGGATTGAGGATGGTCAGCATGGGGGAATCCCGCAAAAAGGGGCCCCCGCCGCGCGGTGCGGCGAGGGCGAGCGCCGTCTTACTGCGCTTCTTCCGTCGCGGTGGCGAGGTCCTCGGACATGCGCGTCATCGCCTCGTCGACCGAAAGCTCGCCCACGATCGCTTGGCTCAGGCGCTCGACCGTGATGCCGAACATCGCGCGGTTGCCGGCGTAGCCCTGGTAGGCGAAGGCCACGGGCGAGACGTTCTCGAGGTCGGACCCGAAGGCGTTGAGTGCGGCCTGCGCGGCCTCGGAACTGTCTTCGAATTCCACGCCCTGAGACGCGACACCGGCGTGCGCGGGCAGGTTGCGGGTGCGGGCGGCCGCCTCGGCATAGATGTCCTGCTGGGCCAGGAAGTCGATCACCGACGCCACGATCTCGGGGTGCTCGGTCTGCTCGAAACCGACGATGCCGGCGCCGCCGGGCATGGCGGAACAGACCCCGGTCGGACCGCAGGGCGAGCCGATGACCTGCCAGTCGAAGAAGTCGCCAATCTGCTCGTCCATTCGGGCGACCTGCCAGGAGCCGGAGTAGTAGAGCACGACTTCACCGTTGATGAACTCCTGCGCCGCGTCGGCGTAGGTCGCGCCGCCCTGGCTGGCCCAGACGTCGCGCGCCATGGTGCCGTCCTCGTTCCAGGCGACGAATTGCTCGGCGAAGGGGGCGAAACCGTCGAAGCTGCCGTTGCCCTCGTCATCGAAGTATTCCGCACCGTAGGAGATCGCGGGGCCCGCGACCCGGTGGCCCGAGCGGTCGATCGCCATTGGATAGGTGGCATCCGTCGCCTCCGCCACGGCGGTCGTGGCCTCCGCCCAGTCGTCCCAGGTCGCCCCTTCGCCCGGCATCTCGACGCCGGCCTGCTCGAAGAGCGTGGCGTTCACGAAGGCCCCCGTGATGGTCAGCTGGGTGTGCAGACCGTAAAGACCCTGGCGGTCGCCGGCGCGGTACCAGTCCAGCGTATTGCCGAAATTATCCTCGTAGTAGGCCGTGTCGACGTAATCCGTGAGGTCGAGGTAGTATTCGTTCAGACCGCCGAGGTCGGTGATCTTCGCCATGTCGGGGCCGTTGCCGGAGGCCAGCTGCACCGGCAGGTTCTCGAGGATGGCTTGGTAGGGCACCACGTCGACCACGACGTCGACGCCTTCGTTCTGCTCTTCGAACTGGGTCAGCAGGTCGTCGTAGACCTCGCATTCGTTGCCGTCGGAATAGCACTGGAAGCGGATTTCCTGCGCCGAGGCGGCACCCGCGGCCAGCCCGGTCAGGATCGCGGTGGTTGTCAGAAGTTTCATAAGGTTGTTCCTCCCATTGGTCGTGACCTTGTGCGGCTACCCTAGGCCGGGTGTCCATCCGTTGTATAGCGCTGACCGGGGCCCGAGGGGCAGTTCCACGGGCCCGCCCGAGCGGACCGAGTGATAGAGCGCCGTGACCAGCTCGATCGAGCGGCGGCCCTGCGCCAGCGTGACCGATTTGGAAGGCCCTCCTTCGAGCGTGTCGGCCACGGCGTCGAGGTAGCCCGCGAATCCCGCATGGCCTGCCTCCACCCCCGCCAGAACGGCGTCGATCTTCGTCTGCAGGTCCTTGGTGCGGGCGGTGAACCGCCAGTCGCCCTGCGCGGGAGCATAAGGCAGCGTGCCGCTTTCCGCGGTGAACCCCTCGAAGCAGAAACGCAGCCGAGAGGTGTCGTCGCCCGCGCCCAGCGTGACGGAGGAGGTCGCCAGCGCGCCGCTTTGCATGCGGTAGGCGATGGCGGCGCAATCCTCGGTCTCGATGGCGTTCACGCGGGTGTCGGCGAAGCCCGTCACTTCGGCCACGGGGCCAAGCACGTGGCACAGAAGGTCATGCGCGTGGATCGCATGACCCAGCAAGGCGCCCCCCGACTCTCCGGCCCAGGTGCCGCGCCAGGGCACCGCGTAGTAAGCCGCGTCGCGCGACCAATGGGTTTCGAGGCTGGCCACGAAGGCCTTGCCTGCAAGGTCCGCCGCGATCAGCGCGTCGAGCTGTGCCATCGCGCGCCCGTAACGGTACTGGAACACCGGGAAGACCTGCCGCCCGGCGGCATCGGCGGCGGTCTGCATCCGGTCGACCTCCGCCAGGGAGCGGCCGATGGGCTTTTCGCAGATGACGTGCTTGCCCGCCTCCAGCGCCTTGATCGTAACGTCGGCGTGTAGCAGGGGCGGCAGGCAGACGTCGACGAGGTCGATGTCGGGATCCTCCAGCACCGCGTCGAGGCTGCCGGTGATCGCGATCCCGGGATCGCCGCCGGTGACGGAACGCGCGCGGGCGGTGTCGAGGTCGCAGAAGGTCTTCACAGCGAAGCGGGCGGGCAGGGCGCGGTAGCCCGCCAGGTGCTCGGCCCCGATGCCCGCGCCGACGATGGCCGCGCGGATCACGCGCGCGCCTCCGCCATGGCCTGCGCCCGAAGTGCGAGGTCGCAGACGAGGAAGGCGTGGTCCTGGGTCATCGCCGTCTCGGTCCGGTTCTCGATATCCGCGATGAGGCGCGCGAAGAACGGCAGGCCCGCGTCGGCGGCGGTCGTGTGTTCGCAGACCTCGCCATTCACCAGGATCACGTGATCGGTCCCTTCCAGCCCGACGTCGACGTATTTGCGCAGTTCGATGTAGCCGTCGGTGCCGAGGATCGTCAGCCGCCCGTCGCCCCAGTTCGGCAGCGCATCGGGCGTGTACCAGTCGACGCGGATGTAGCCGTGCCCCTGGGGCGAGCGCAGGGCGATCTCGCCGAAATCCTGCAGACCGGGGTCGTCCGGGTTGGCGTAGTTCGCCACGGTCGCCAGCGTGATCTCGGCCTCGGTGGAGCCGGTGAAGTACAGGAACTGGTCGATCTGGTGGCTGGCGATGTCCGTCAGGATCCCGCCGTAGGCCTCCCGGTCGAAGAACCAGTCGGGCCGGGTTCCCCGGTTCAGCCGATGCGGGCCGATGCCGAGCGTCTGCACGACGCGCCCGATCGCACCCTCGGCCACAAGCTCGGCGGCGCGGGTGACGGCGGGAACCTCGAAGCGTTCGGAGAAATCGATCGACCAGATCCGCCCCGTTTCGGCCACGCAGGCGCGCACCGCGTCGAGCTGGTCGCGCGTGGTGCAGCCGGGCTTGTCGGACAGCACGTCCTTGCCCGCCTGCATCGCGCGGATCGCCCATTCGGCCCGGTCGCGCGGGATGCCGGACAGGACGATTAGGTCGATCCCGGGGTCGTCCAGCAGCGCCTGGGCATCGGCCACGCGCGGGACATCGGGGAAACGCTCGACGAAGCCGTCCTCGGTGTTGGGGTGGCCTTCGGTCCACCAGCCGGCGAACTGCGCACCGGCGTCGATGAGGTTGGCGGCCATGCCGTAGACATGGCGGTGGTCGATGCCGATGGCGGCGAAACGCAAACTCATTGCGGGATCTCCTGTGGGGTGCCGGTGCGGGCGGAGGAAAGGCAGGCGTCGATGAGGTCGTGGGCGCGCAGGGCGGCCTCTCCGGTGACGATCGGCGGGCGACCCTCGGCGAGCGCCGCGGCGAAATCCTCGATCACCGATTGATGCCATTCGTGGGTGAAGGCCATCGGGTCCGCGCCACCACCGGTGCCGCCCGCGGCGCCGTCGGTCTCGACCCGGCCGTCGCGCCAGCTCGTGGTAAGCACGCCGGAAGCCAGATGCAGGCTCGCCCGCTCGAAATGGAGCGTGATGGTTTCCGCGGCCCCCGGGAAGCTCGCGGTGCTCGCGACCATGGACCCCACGGCGCCGTTGGCGAACCGCAGGCCGGCGGTCACGAAATCCTCCGCCTCGAGCGTGTGGAACCGGGTCGTCGCCGCCATGGCGCTGACGGACGTGACGGGACCCGCAAGGCTGAGCGCGAGGTCGATGGTGTGGATCGCCTGGCTGATCAGGACGCCGCCGCCGTCACGGGCGTAGCTGCCGCGTCCGGGTTCATCATAATAGGCCTGCTCCCGCCACCAGGGCACGGTGATCTCCACCAGTCCCAGCGCGCCGAGATCGTCGTTGCGGATCCGTGCGGCGGCGGCCTGCGAGGCCGCGCGCATCCGGTGCTGGAACACGACCCCCAGCGTGACACCGGCGTCGCGGCACAGGTCCACGACCTCGCGTGCTTCTTCGGAGGTGCGGGCGACGGGCTTTTCCAGCAGGATGTGTTTGCCCGCGCGCGCCAGCGGTCCGATGATCTCGGCCCGCGCGTTGGGCGGGGTCAGGACGATGGCGAAGTCGATGTCCGGATCGGCCGCGACGGCGCCCAGGTCGGCGGAGAATGCCACGGGTGCACCGGTCTTCTGGGTGGCCTCTTCGGACAGGGCCTGCGCCCGGTCAGGGCTGCGGGCACAGATCGTGGCGAGCCGCACGATCTTGCTGTCGGCAATGGCGGCGACGTGCGTCCGCGCGACCATGCCGGCCCCGATCAGCGCGGCGGTTTTCTGGTGGGTCATGCGATCGGGCCTCCCTTTCGTGCGCGCCGAATAGCGCAGGGGTCGGATCGGTTGTCAAGCGCTCTGCATGCCGGTATACCGGCGTCGTTACAAGACCGTGTCCGGGGATGACAGATGACCGACATGCCGGAGCCTGCGAGGTTGCCCGAGGTCCCGGCGCTCGATCTGTCCCGCCCTGCCCACGACCAGATCGCGGGGGCGCTCAGGACCTTGATCCTGTCGATGCAGTTGGCCCCGGGACAGCGCATCTCCGAGGCGGAGGTCGGACAGATGTTCGGCGCAAGCCGCACGCCGGTGCGCGAGGCCTTCGCCCAGTTGCGCGACGACGGCCTGATCGAGACCTTTCCCAGCCGCGGCACGGTCGTCACGCGCCTGTCGGTGCCCCGGATCCGCGGCGCGCAGTTCCTGCGCGAAACCCTCGAGGTCGGGATCGTGGAACGGCTTTGTGCAGACGGGCTGCCAGAGGCGTCGCGGGTCGCGCTCGAGGAGGCCATGTCGGAGCAGCGAGAGGCCCTGGACCGCGATGAGCCGACGCATTTCCAGGCGCAGGACGATCGCTTTCACGCGATCCTGGCCGAGGCGACGGGCTTCGATCGCATCGGCGCCGTCCTGATCCGCGAGAAGGCTCTCCTTGACCGGCTGCGGGTTCTCTCCTTGGCGGATGTCGACCACCGTGCGCGGCTGCTGGATGAGCACGAAAGCCTTGCCCGCGACATCGCCGAGGGACGAACGGACAGTGCCGTGGCGCGGATACGGGACCACTTGCGGCACGTGCTGGGGACGCTGTCGAACCTCGCGCAGGCCAATCGGGACTATTTCGACCCGACGGAGTGAAAGGAACCAGGCGGCCCGTGACGGCAGGACGGGCGGCCCGGGGACGGCGGGGCGACATCGACGCGCCTTGGGTTTGTGCAGGCTTTCGTTCCGGCCTAGAACGACGCGCACGAATACGTTGCGGGATGACAGGCATCCTCGCGCCAAAGGGGAGGGGGAGATTCGTGAAGACATTGATCTGCATCGGCGAATGCATGGTGGAACTGGCCGAAACCGGTCCGGGCCGCTACGCGCGTGGCTTCGCTGGCGATACGTTCAACGCGGCCTGGTATGCCCGCCGGGCGCTGCCGGACGATTGGCAGGTCGGTTACGCCAGTTGCATCGGCGAGGATGCGATCTCCGAGGAGATGACCGCCTTCATCGAAGGCGAGGGGATCTCGACCCGGATGCTGCGGCGGGTGCCCGGGCGGACCGTCGGGCTATACATGATCTCCCTCGCGGAGGGCGAACGCAGCTTTGCCTACTGGCGCGGGCAATCGGCGGCCCGGCTGTTGGCCGATGACGCGGATTGGCTCGAGGGCGTGTTGAGCCAGGCGGATCACGTCCATGTCTCGGGCATCACACTGGCAATCCTCGCCCCCGACGCCCGCGCGCGCTTCCTGGACGCCCTCGGTGCGGCGCGGCGGCAAGGTCTCGGCGTTTCCTTCGACACCAACGTCCGCCCGCGGCTTTGGGAAAGCGAGGCGGCGACTCGCGCGGCCATGACGGCGGCGGCGGGCGTCTCCGATATCGTCCTGCCCAGCTTCGACGAGGAAGAGGCGCTCTTCGGTGACGCGGACCCCGCGGCCACGATTGCCCGCTACGCAGGCGCCGGGGCGCGGACCGTGGTGGTCAAGAACGGGCCTTCGCCGATGCTGGGCTGGGACGGCGGCGACCCGGTCGAGATCCCGGTCGCGCCGGTGGAGGCGGTCGTCGATACGACCGCTGCGGGTGATTCCTTCGCGGGCGCCTTTCTTGCCGCGCGACTGACCGGCGCGGACCTGGGCCAGGCGATGGCGCAGGCCGCCACGGTCGCAGGGCGCGTGATCGGCGCACCGGGCGCCTTGGTGCGCTAGCCACGCCACCGGACAATGCAACCTGATCCACTGCGGCGGTCTGGGGTCAGCCCGCAGCCCGGTTCGGTGGTGCATCGGCAATGGTATCCCCTTGCAATTCCTGCACCGAAACCGAGGCATTGCATCGCTTACAGCAAGTCGCATCCCGGCGCAGATTCCCAAGCAAAGGTTTCGACGCGGCGAGACTTGAATACTAGTATGTTACATGCAAAGTTGCTTCAGAGGACGGGTGCGCCGGGCGCCCCCGGATCGTGCGGAGGGGGCAATGTCATGACCGACTACCTGCGGACTTATCCCGTGGCGCATCCCGATGCGGGTGTGACGCGGCGGGTTTTGAGCGAGGCGGCGGATCTAATGGTGGTCTCCTTTGCCTTCGAGCGCGGTGCGGAAGGCAAGTTGCACGATCATCCGCACGTCCAGTCGACCTACGTCCGCGAGGGCCGCTTTCGCTTCACCATTGCGGGCGAGGCGTTCGAGGTGGGCCCCGGCGACAGCTTCGTCATCCCCTCGGGCGCGCGGCACGGCTGTGTCTGCCTCGAGCCGGGGGAGCTGATCGACACCTTCACCCCGCGCCGCGACGATTTTCTTTAAACAAAGGCCCGATCCCATGAGCATTTCCGCCCAGACCCGCTACGCCATCGATCCCGCGACGACCAAAACGCTCGACACCCAAGGGCTGCGCGACCATTTTCACGTCGCGGGCCTCTTCGCGGAAGGCGAGATCAAACTGGTCTATTCGCACTACGACCGCCTGATCCTGGGCTCCGCCGTGCCCGGCACGGGCCGGCTGACGCTGGACACCGTGGCCGAGACCGGCACGCCGGGCTTTCTCGACCGGCGCGAGGCGGGGATCCTGAACATCGGCGAGACCGGCACGGTCGAGGTCGGCGGCGAGAGCTACACGCTGGAGCGGGGCGAGGTGCTCTACGTCGGGATGGGATCGGGGCCGATCACCTTTTCCGGGGCGGGGCGGTTCTACGTCCTCTCGGCGCCCGCGCACCGCGCCTGTCCGACCCGGCTCATCAAGCTCTCGGAGGCGCGCCGGGTCGAGATGGGCAGCCGCGAGCAGGCCAACGAGCGCACGATCATCCAGTTCCTGCACCCGGAGGTCTGCGAGTCCTGCCAGCTTCTGATGGGCTACACGCAGTTCGCCGACGGCTCGATCTGGAACACGATGCCGGCCCACCGGCACGACCGCCGGATGGAGGCCTACCTCTACTTCGAGCTGCCCGAGGCGGCGCGGGTCTTCCACTTCATGGGGGAGCCGGACCAGACGCGGCACATCGTGATGGCCAACGAGGAGGCGGTGATCTCTCCGCCCTGGTCGATCCACTCGGGCGCCGGCACGGCGAGCTACACCTTCTGCTGGGCCATGGCGGGCGACAACGTCGATTTCACCGACATGGACATGATCGCGATGGAAGACCTCGCATGAGCGGCCCGTTCAGCCTGCGCGGCAAGCGCGCGCTGGTCACGGGGGCCAACACGGGCATCGGTCAGGCGATCGCCGTGGGGCTGGCCGAGGCGGGCGCGCATGTCGTCGCCGCCGGCCGCCGGTCCTGCGCGCAGACGATTGAGATGATAGGCGACAGCGCAGAGGAGCTGATCCTCGACCTCGCCGATCCGGTCGCCGCGGCGGGGGCCCTGCCGGGCGATCTCGACATCCTCGTGAACAACGCGGGCCTCATCCGCCGCGCCGACAGCGTGGAATATTCCGAAGCCGACTGGGACGACGTGATGGACGTCAACCTCAAGGCGGTGTTCCTCTTGTGCCAGGCCTTCGGGCGGGCGGCGATCGCGCAGGGCCGGTCCGGGCGGATCGTGAACATCGCCTCGCTCCTGTCGTTCCAGGGCGGCATCCGGGTGCCGGCCTATACCGCCTCCAAGCACGGGGTGGCGGGGCTGACGAAGATCCTCGCCAACGAATGGGCGGGGCAGGGGATCAACGTGAACGCGGTGGCCCCGGGCTACATCGCCACCGCCAACACCGCGGCGCTGCGCGACGACCCCGAGCGGTCGCGCGCGATCCTCGAGCGGATCCCGGCGGGCCGCTGGGGCGATCCGGCCGACATCGCGGGGGCGGTGACCTTCCTGTGCACCCCGGCGGCGAACTACGTCACCGGCGCGGTCCTGAACGTCGACGGCGGCTGGCTAGCCCGCTGACCCCTCCTCCCCGACCGCCGCCCCCGCGCGGGGGTGATAACTCGATGGCGGGGCACCGATGTGGCGCTTGAAGATCCGGCTGAAGAAATAGGGGTCGGAATAGCCCAGCTCCGCCGCGACCTGCTTGACCGACAGCCCCGCATCCAGACGCGAGATCGCGAATTCCATCCGCTTGAGGTCGCGGAACTTCTGCGGCGTCATGCCGATCTTCTCCGAGAATGCGCGGCGGAAGTAGTCGGGGTTGTAGGGCACGCTTTCCAGGGCTTCCTCGATGCCCCGGCCCAGGGGATCCGCGGAGAGGCGCGAGGTCACGAACATGATGTGCAGCGACAGCTGGTCCTGTTTCGGCACCGCCGCGTCCATGCTGCCCCAGTCGAGGAAGGCATCCTGCAGGAAGGCCAGGAGGATGACCATGAACTGATGGTGCTGTGGCAGGGTGGTCGCGCCTTGCGGTGCGGTTTCGCGATAAAGGCGGACGAGCGGTTCAAGCAGGTCCCACCGCGACAGCGTCACCTTTTGCCGCAGACGCATCTGGCTGATCAGGTCCCCCTTGCCGAACAGATCGAGCGAGAAATGCTGCGCGATACCGGTGTAGGTCTCGTCCCCGCCGCCGTGTCGTCCGTGAAACCTCTGGAAGGCGGGGATCAGCATCGCCTCCCCCGGGGCGAGGGTGATCTGCGTCTCACCGATCCGGTAGTGGCCGCATCCCGAAAGCGGAATGACCAGATCGTGCACCGGGTTCAGTTTGTCGATCCGCCAGCTTTTGCCATGCACCATCTGGATCGCGGCACGCGCAAGCCGGAGTTGTAGGGCCGAGGGCGGCAGCAAGTTCAGCGGGAAATGTTCGATTTCGTCCATCAGATTGTGTCATAGGCGTCATTCCGGCCCGCGTCCACGGCTATTAATGTCATCAACAGGAGGATTTCGCCCTGGATTTCAGGTCCGGGTGTCAAAAAAGGGGAGGAGTGATCCGTGAAATCGCGCCGAAGTTGCCGGTGCGTGGGAACGGACACCGTTTAGCATGACGAAATCGGACTATCGACCCGTTCGGATCGCCTACATCGGCGGCGGCTCCTTGAACTGGGCGCCGGGACTGATGGCGGATCTGGCCGCGGACGACCGCCTGGCCGCCGAGGTCCGGCTCTTTGATCTCGACGTGGAGGCCGCGCGCCGCAATGCCGCCATGGGGGCCCGCTTTGCCGACGTCTCCAAGGGGCGTCCTGCCAGCTACACCGTGGCCGAGACCCTGGGCCAGGCGCTGGAGGGCGCGGATATCGTCGTGGTCTCGATCCTGCCCGGCGGGTTCGGGGACATGGGCCAGGACATCGGCATCCCGGCCCGGTACGGGATCCCCCAGGCCGTGGGCGACACGGTCGGGCCGGGCGGGTTCGTGCGTGCGATGCGCGCGGTCCCGATGCTGGCCGAGATCGGCACCGCCATCGCAGAGCATGCGCCGAAGGCCTACGTCTGCAATCTGACCAACCCCATGAGCGTGTTGACGGGCGCTCTTCATGCGGCGTTTCCTGGCATCCGCGCCTGGGGCGAATGTCACGAGGTGACCAAGCTGCGCAAGCAGGTCGCCTGGATCGCCAACCGCGCCGCGGGCGAGAACGTGGCCTCGCACCGAAACGTTTCGGTGAACGTGCTCGGGATCAACCATTTCACCTTCGTCGACCGGATCGCCCTGGACGGTAAGGACATGATGCCCGCATACCGGGCCTTCGTCGAAGAGTTCCGCGAAACGGGCTGGGCCGCGACGCCCTCTGACCCCGCCGACGAACACGCGCGCTACTTCGAGGACCGCAGCCGCGTGAAGTTCGACCTGACCCGCCGCTTCGGCATCGCCGCGGCGGCGGGCGACCGGCACCTCGTGGAATTCTTGCCCGCAGGCCTTTACCTGCACGATCCCGAAGCCTGGGACTTCGCGCTGACCCCGGTGGAGTACCGTGTCCGCGACCGCGCGGCCAAGGCCGCGAAGGCGGATGCGCTGGCGAGCGGGAGCGCGGAACCTTTCGCCAGACGCTCCGACGAGGCCTTGATCGACCAGATCGCGGCACTGATGGGCGACGAGGCGCATCTGTCCAATGTCAATCTTCCGAACACGGGCCAGGTGGAGAACCTGCCGTTGGGGGCCGTGGTCGAGACCAATGCGATCTTCTCGGAGCTTGGCGTGCAGGCGGTGCAGGCGGGGCGCTTGCCGGACGAACTGGCCACGATCACCGCCGCCCACGCCACGCGCCAGACCGATCTGCTGCACGCGATCCTGGCCGGGGACCGCGCCGCACTCTTTCCGCTGTTTCACGCCGACCCGCTGGTGGCGGATCTGGACCGGGACCGCGCCCGTACGATGTTCGACGAGATGGTCGCCGCGACCGCCACCTGGCTGCCCGAGACGCTCAAGGGAGCCGCGTAATGGGAGGCGACAGCAAATACCTCGGCCTGTGGTACGTCACCCCCTACATCCTGGGCTTCGCGCTGTTCACCGCGTTTCCCTTCGTGACCAGCTTCTATCTCAGCTTTACGGACTACGACCTTCTGTCGACGCCCGAATGGGTCGGGCTCGAGAACTACGAGAAGCTCTTCACCCGCGACCGGACCTTCTCCAAGTCGCTGAGCGTGACGCTGACCTATGTCGCGCTGACGGTGCCGCTGAAGCTGGCCTTCGCGCTCTTCATCGCGGTGGTGCTGAACTACCGCCTGCGCGGGATCGGCCTGTTCCGCACGGCCTACTACGTGCCCTCGATCCTTGGCGGTTCGGTCGCGATCGCGGTCCTGTGGCGGTACATCTTCGCGCAGGAAGGTCTGGTGAACATGATCATCACCGGGCTGGGTGGCGAGCCGGTCAACTGGTTCGGCGATCCGGGCAACGCGCTCTTCACCATCACGCTGCTGCGCTGCTGGCAGTTCGGATCGGCCATGGTGATCTTCCTCGCGGCCCTCCAGTCGGTGGACAAGACGCTCTACGAAGCCGCCTCCATCGACGGCGCGGGGCCCTGGCAGATCTTTCGCAACATCACGCTGCCGCTGATCACGCCGGTCATCTTCTTCAACCTGATCATGCAGACCGTGCAGGCCTTCCAGGAGTTCAACGGCCCTTACATCATCACCCAGGGCGGGCCGCTCAAGTCCACCTACCTGTTGCCGCTCTACATCTACGACGAGGCCTTCAAGAGCTTCGACATGGGCTATGCCTCGGCGATCGCCTGGGTGCTTTTCGTGATCATCATGGCGCTGACCCTCGTGGCCTTCTGGTCCTCGAAGAAGTGGGTCTACTACGCCGGCGACAAGAGGAGCTGAGCGCATGGTGACGCTGTCCGACCTTCCCGATCAATCCCGGGCCGAGCGCACGCCGCCGACGCCGCTGGAACTGAAGCTGCGCCGTCGCAACCGGATCAACGCCTTCGTGCGCTACTCGCTGCTGATCCTGGTGGGCTTCATCATGATCTATCCGCTGCTCTGGCTTGTGGGGGCGGCGTTCAAAACCAACTCCGAGATCTTCTCCTCGGCCTGGTTCTGGCCCGCGCGGCCGACGCTGGACGGGTTCCGCGAAGGGTGGGAGACCTCGACCCCCTACAACTTCGGGCATTTCTTCCTCAACTCGATGTATATCGTGATCCCGAAGGTGATCGGCACGGCGATCTCCTGCACGCTGGTCGCCTACGGCTTCGCGCGCTTCGAATTTCCGGGCAAGAAGATCCTTTTCTCGATCCTGATCGCGACGCTTCTGCTTCCGGACGTGGTCACGCGCATTCCGCAATACCTGCTGTTTCGCGAACTGGGATGGCTCGACACCTACCTGCCGCTCTTCGTGCCAAGCTGGGTGGCGGGGGATGCCTTCTTCGTCTTCATGGTGATCCAGTTCCTGCGTGCCATCCCGCGCGAGATGGAGGAAGCCGCGCGCGTCGACGGGGCCAATACGGCACAGACGCTGATCTTCATCGTGGTGCCGATCCTGATGCCCGCGATCATCTCGGTCTGCCTGTTCCAGTTCATGTGGACGATGAACGACTTCCTGGGCCCGCTGATCTACATCTCGTCGGTCGAGAAATACCCGGTCTCGATCGCGCTGAAGCTGTCGATCGACGCGACCGAAGCCTTTAACTGGAACGCGATCCTGTCGATGACGGTGCTGGCGCTGATCCCGTCCCTCGTCGTGTTCTTCCTCGCCCAGAAATCGTTCATCGAGGGCATTTCCACCGGAGGGGTCAAAGGCTGATGGCCGAACTTCAACTCAAATCGCTCGAAAAGAAATACGGCAACGGCTTCAAGGCGGTCCACGGGATCGACCTGAAGGTGAAGGAAGGCGAGTTCATGGTGCTCGTGGGCCCGTCGGGCTGTGCCAAGTCGACCACCTTGCGCATGATCGCGGGGCTCGAGACGATCACCGGCGGCGAAGTCCGCATCGGCGAGAACGTCGTGAACGACCTCGTGCCCGGCAAGCGCGGCATCGCGATGGTGTTCCAGAACTACGCGCTCTACCCGCACATGAAGGTGCGCCGGAACCTGTCCTTCGGGCTGAAGCTGAAGCGCCAGCCCAAGGAGCAGATCGAAAGCGCGACGAGCGACGTCTCGGGGATCCTGGAGATCGACGAGTTGCTCGAACGGCTGCCCAAGCAGCTTTCGGGCGGTCAGGCACAGCGGGTGGCGCTGGGGCGCGCGCTCATCAAGCAGCCCGAGGTGTTCCTCTTCGACGAGCCGCTGTCGAACCTCGACGCCAAGCTGCGCGCCTCGATGCGGGTGCGGATCACCGACCTGCACAAGCGCCTGCGCGACGAGGGGCGGCCCGCCACGGTCGTCTACGTCACCCACGACCAGGTCGAGGCGATGACCATGGGCGACCGGATCTGCGTGATGAAGGACGGGCACATCATGCAGGTCGCCGATCCGCGCACGCTCTACGACCGGCCCGCCAACGCCTTCGTCGGCGGCTTCATCGGCATGCCCGAGATGAACCTCGTGCCGGCGGTTTTGACCCGCGACGCGGGCCTGCGCCTCACGGCCGGCGGCCAGACGGTGGAGGTCCCGGAGGGCCTTGCGCACCGCCTGAACGTCGAGGATGGCGCCGTCACCCTGGGCATCCGGCCACAGCACATGAGCCTCGTCGATGCGGGCAGCCCCGGGGCCTTCGACGCCGAGGTCGTGAACGTGGAGTTCATGGGCCACGAGATCAACGTCCATGCGCGCCTGGGGGAGGCGGTGCTCGTCGCCGTGGTGCAGACGACCGACCTCACGCGCCGGATCGCGCGCGGGGACCTGATCGGGCTGCGGCCCTACGCGGCGCGGATCCATCTTTTCGACGCCGACACCGGCGAGAACGTCTCGCTTGCCAAAGATCACTGATCGTCAAAGGAGGAACAAGACGATGACCAAACGTATCCTGAGCCTCGCGCTCGCAACGACCGCCCTTGCAGGCACCGCCAATGCCGCGGATTTGCGGATGTCGTGGTGGGGTGGCGACAGCCGCCACGAGGCCACGCAGGCCGCGCTGACCGCCTGCGGCGAAAAGCACGGTCACACGATCCAGCCCGAGTTCACCGGCTGGTCGGGCCACTTCGAGAAGGTCGCCACCCAGATCGCGGGCGGGACCGAAGCCGACATCATGCAGATCAATTGGCCCTGGCTGCCGATCTTCTCGCAGAACGGTGACGGCTTCGCGGACCTGTCGCAGATGTCCGACATCATCGATCTGAGCCAGTGGTCCGAGGACCAGATCGTGTCGGGCACGGTCAACGGCGCGCTGAACGGGCTGCCGGTTTCGACCACCGGACGGCTCTTCGTCTTCAACACAACCACCTGGGCCGACGCTGGGCTGGACCTGCCGCAGACCTGGGACGACCTGATCGCCGCCGGTCCCGTCTTCGCCGAGACCCTGGGCGAGGAATACTACCCGATGGAAGCGATCGGCCTCGACGCTGCGATGATCGTGACACTCTACGGCACGCAGAAAACCGGCAAGCCGTTGATCGACGCGCAGACGAACGAGGTCAACTGGACCGTCGAGGAGATGACCGACGCGATTTCGTTCTACCAGACCCTCGTGGACAACCACGTGATCCTGCCCTGGCGCGACCAGCTCGCCTCGGGTGTGCAGGCGCTGCACGAGAACCCCAAGTGGACGAACGGCGAGATCGCGGGAACCTACCAGTGGGATTCCACCTACTTCAAGATCTCCGATCCCCTGGGCGAGGGCGAAGAGATCGAATACGTGGGCCTGCTCGAACTCGACGGCCAGCAGACCCCGGGGGTCTATCGCAAGGCTTCCATGGTGTTCTCGATCTCGAAGAACTCCGACAACCCCGAAGCTGCGGCCGAGGTGCTGAACTGCCTGCTGAACGAGCCCGAAGGGGTCGAAGCGATGGGCTCCGCCCGGGGCGTCCCGGCCTCTCAGGCCGCCCTGTCGCTCCTGCAGGACGCTGACGCCATCGCGCCCGAGCAGGCCGATGCCCAGTCCAAGGTGATGGCCGCCGAAGGGCCCGCGATCCACCCCTTCATGGAGCATCCGGACGTGCGCTCGGCCATGGAGGACAACCTCGAAGCCTTCGCTTACGGGCAGATCGACGCGGCCCAGGCAGCCGACGAGATCCTCTACGGCATCGAGGACGTGCTGGCCGACAACTTCGACAGCTGATCGAACCGGGGCCGGCCTGACCGGTCGGCCCCCCTCATGGGGTATTGCCATGTCCGACCTTTCGCTCGTCGCGGTCTCCGCGATTTCGGCCACCTTCCTGCTGACGCCTGGCGACACGCGGTTCGCCCTTTCGCGATCCTTGCCCTGGCGGATCGAGGATGCGCATGGCCGGTCGCTTCAGTCGGGCCTGGCCGAGGTCGCCCCACTTTTCGTCGAGGGGCTGGACCCTGATACGGATCATGTCCTGATTACCGGGATCGGCGAAATCCGTTTCCGTACGGCACCTTGCACGGCGTTTTTATCTGCCGCGGATCACGGCGTGGACCCCGACCGCGCGGACAATACCGCGGCCTTGGACGCGGCTATCGCCGCCGTCCCGAATGGCGGCGTGCTGGCCTTGCCCGTGGGACGCATCGCCTTCGGATCGGTCAGGCTGCGTCCGCAGATCACGGTTTGGCTGCCCGAAGGGTGCACCCTCGCGGCCCATGGCCGGCAGGAGGGCTGGCCGATCCTGCCCGCGCGCGACGCGGAGGGCCGGGTGCTGGGAACCTGGGAGGGTCTGCCGGAGCGGTGTTTTGCCTCTCCTCTGACCGGCGTGGACTGCCACGGGCTCACGTTGACCGGACGCGGCACGCTGGACGCGGGCGGCGACCGGGGCGACTGGTGGAGCTGGCCAAAGGGCACGCGCGAGGGGGCCCGTCGCCCGCGCGCCCTGTTCCTGGCGCATAGCGACGACGTGCAGATCACCGGGCTTACGATCTGCAACGCGCCGTCCTGGACCGTCCATCCCTATCGCTGCGACCGGCTGGTGGCGGCGGCCCTGACGATCCGCAATCCCCCCGACAGCCCAAATACCGACGGGCTGAATCCCGAATGCTGTATCGGCGCGCGTCTGGTGGGACTCGATTTCTCGGTGGGGGACGACTGCATCGCGGTGAAATCCGGCAAGCGTGGCCAGGACGGCGCGGAGGACCACCTGTCCCCGACGCGCGAGCTGACGATCGCGCATTGCCGCATGGCGCGTGGCCACGGCGCCGTGGTGCTGGGCTCGGAAATGTCCGGCGACATCACCGACGTCCATATCCGCGATTGCGACTTTGTCGGCACCGACCGGGGCCTGCGGATCAAGACGCGACGCGGGCGCGGCGGACAGATCGCGCGGATCCGGGTGGAGCGCGTCCGGATGACCGACGTCGCGACCCCCGTCGCCCTGAACGCCTTCTATTTCTGCGACCCCGACGGCAAATCCGACGCGGTCCAGTCTCGCGCCCCTGCACCGCTGGACACGGGCACGCCACGGCTGTCAGACATCACGCTCGGCGATATCGTGGCGACCGGGGCGATCTCCGCCGGTGTGGCCGCACTCGGTCTGCCCGAGGCGCCTATCACCGGGGTGACGCTGGATCGCGTCGAGATCGCCTTCGCGGCGGATGCGGTGGCCGAGGTGCCGCTGATGGCACTCGGCGTCGCGCCGATGGCCGCCGTGCCGCTCTTCGCCGAACACGCGCAGATCGCCGGGCGGATCCAAACCCATTCAGACGAACCGACGGAGCCCGCATGGACCTGACCGCCTATTTCGACGCCTACGCCCGCGACCACCGTGCCTACAAGGGCGGGGCGTGGTGCTACGAGGACGGCTGCATCTACCGCGGTCTCGAATGTCTGCACGATGCAACCGGCGACGACCGCTGGCGCGCGCATCTCGAACGGCTCGTCCGGGCACAGGTGAGCGCCGATGGCCGCCTGGCGGAGTTCGATCCCAGCGCCTACAACATCGACAACATCCTGTCGGGTCGCGCGCTCTTGTACCTCGACCGGATCGACGGGGATCCGCTGTGGTTGAACGCCGCGCACAGGTTGGCCGATCAGCTCGAGACGCATCCGCGTACCAGAAGCGGCGTCTACTGGCACAAGCTGCGCTATCCTTGGCAGGTGTGGCTGGACGGGCTCTACATGGGGGCGCCTTTCCAGATCGGGTACGGTCTGCGCACGGGGCAGGAGGCGCTAATTGCGGACGCGCTGACACAGGTCGCCACCGCGCTCGAGATGACATACGTGCCCGGAACCGGTCTGCATGCTCATGCCGTCGACGAGGCGCGCAAGCAGCCCTGGGCCGATCCCCATACGGGACATTCGCCGGCGCATTGGTCGCGCGCGTTGGGATGGCTCGCCATGGCCCTTGTCGATATCGCCGAATTGGTGGGGCCCGTCCGGTTCGCGCCCTTGCAAGCCGACACGCGGGCGCTTCTTGCGCGGCTCGACAGCTTGCGTGCCCCCGGGGGGCTGTGGCTGCAGGTCATCGACCGCCCCGATCTGGAGGGGAACTACGTGGAATCCTCTGCCTCCGCGATGATCGTCTACGCCCTTTGCAAGGCCACGCGACTGGACTTGTGGCAGGGGGAAACGGCCTCGCTTCTGGACACGCTGACCGCGACCGTACTGCAGGGCGAAGGCGCGGGCACCCGCATGGTCGAGATCTGCGAGGTGGCGGGCCTCGGTCCTTTCGAGGGCCGGTTCCGGGACGGCAGCGCGGAGTATTACCTGACCGAAGCGCGCGTCGCCGACGACGCCAAGGGCGTGGGTCCGCTGATGATGGCGGTCGCGGAAGGGCACCGCGCCGCCGCCGTGCCGCTGGGCCGGGTGGCCGCGGGGGAATGACGGCGGCGCCGCGTCCGGAATTGGTCGACCGGGCCACGGTCCTGTGCCGGACCGGACCCGCGGGGGCCGAACGGATGGATCCATGGGCGCCGTGGGACGCGGCCCCCCCGCCACCGCCGGACAAGGTGCTGCATCCCGAGCGCCTTCAGGACGCCATCGACCGGGCGATCGCCGCGGGCAAGACACGACATCTGCACCTGACCGCCGGGGAAGGCGAGGGGCCTGTCATCCTGCCGCGAGAGGCGGCGAACCTGACCATCACGGCGGATAAAGGCGTGCGGATCACGGCGAACATCGACGCCGAGATGCCGGGGGAGGAGTATCGACGTCGCTTTGCCCACCGCTTCGCGACCTCCCCGGAGTGCGTGCGCAAGATCTTCGAGGCGATCTGCGCGCGCCGGACCATCACCACCCACAACTCCGGCGTGGTGCGGATCGAGGCCGACGGCGTCACCCTGCGTGGCCTCGAGATCGAGAACACCTATCCCTGCGATCGTGCCAGCGCTGCCCCGCCGGGGGCCCCGCGCGATGCAGCGGGGCGGTTCGCCCGAGGACAGCACCAGGCCGTGGCGCTTCATGGGGCGGGGGCGGACCGGCTGCACCTCGACCGGGTCGGCCTGATCTCGTTCCAGGATACGCTTTACCTTCAGCACCCCGCACCGTTTTCGACCGCGCGGAGCTACCTGTCGGACTGCCGGATCGCGGGGGATGTGGATTTCATCTTCGGACAGGCCACCGCGGTCTTCGACGGATGCACCATCGTCTCGCGCGGGGCGCGCGGCGCCTCGACCTGGGTCGCGGCCCCGGCCACAAATATCGCGACGCCCTTCGGGTTCGTCTTCGACGGCTGTCGCTTCGTGCAGGACGGCCGGCTTGGCACCGGGCAGGCCCACCTGGCACGGCAGTGGTTCGAGGGGGTGCGGACTTCCCCTTACAGACGCGACCTAGACTGCGTGCCGGCAGAGGTGTCGGGTCAGGGCACGATCAGTCGTGCGACGCTGGAATCCGTGGGCAAGTGCCGCGTGCAGCGCTGTGTCATCGGGGATCATGTCGCGACCGATCCATGGGCGCCGTGGAACGATACGTCCTCGGCGCGTCATCGCCCCGTCCAGCGCGACCGCGCCGCGATGCGCGCAGTCCTCGGCCAGTGGCTGGACCGGCACGATGTGAACCTGCCCCGAAGTGCCGACCCCTGGTTGGTGGAACTGTCCTGCGACCGGGTTGGACGCCTTACATGACCGCCCCGATCTGCCAGGGCAGGAATTCGTGATCGCCCAGCCCCAGTGCCTCGCTCTTGGAGGCGCGGCCCGAGGCGGTCCGGACGATCAGGTCCAGGATCTCGGCCCCCTTGTCCTGCAGCGACACGCCCTGCGAGACGATGTCGCCGCAGTTGAGGTCCATGTCCCCTTCCATCTGCGCGAACAGCCGGTCGTTCGTGGCGAGCTTCAGGGTGGGCGCGGGTTTCGATCCGAAGGCCGAACCGCGCCCGGTGGTGAAGACGATCAGTTGCGCGCCCCCCGCGATCTGGCCCGTGGCCGAGACCGGGTCGAAGCCGGGCGTATCCATGAAAACCAGCCCCCGGTCGGTCACCTGCTGGCCGTAGGCCAAGACACCGTTGAGCGGGGTGGAGCCCGCCTTCGCCACCGCGCCCAGCGATTTCTCGAGGATCGTCGTGAGCCCGCCGGCCTTGTTCCCGGGCGAGGGGTTGTTGTCCATCGTGCCGCCGTGCATCTCGGCGTAGGCCGTCCACCAATCGAGCCGCGCGATGAGCGCCTCGGCCACCTGCGGAGAGGCGGCCCGGCGCAGAAGCAATTGCTCGGCGCCGTAGATCTCGGGCGTCTCCGAGAGGATCACGGTGCCGCCCTGGCCCACGATCAGGTCGGAGGCTACGCCCAGCGCGGGGTTGGCGGTGATGCCGGAGTAGCCGTCCGATCCCCCGCATTGCAGCCCCACGGTCAGGGCCGAGAGCGGTTGCGGCGTGCGCTGCACCCGGGCAAGATCCGGCAGCATCTCCGCCACGCGGGCGGTGATCGCGGCGACGGTCGCGGCCGTCCCGCCGCTGTCCTGGATCGTCAAGCCGTGGATCCGGTCGGAGCCGTCGCCCCCGAAGGCCGCACGCAGGCGCGCGATCTGCATGACCTCGCAGCCCAGGCCCACGAAGATCGCCGCGGCGACGTTGGGATGGGTGGCGGTCCCCCAGAGCGTGCGCTGCAGGTTCTCCCAACCCGGTCCTTCGGCGGCCATGCCGCAGCCGGTGCCATGGGTGACGCCCACGATACCGTCGACGGTCGGGTAATCGTCGAGTAACCCGGCGCGTTCGATCGCGCGCACGGCTTGCCGGATCACCGTGGCCGAGCAGTTCACGGTCGAGACGAGCGCGATCATGTTGCGCGTGCCGACCCGCCCATCGGGGCGCAGGTAGCCCTCGAAGGTGCGCGGCGGGGAGTCCGGGATCGCGGCGCGGGCGGCGCTTAGGTCCGCGCCGATGCTGTAGCTGTCGTCGTGCCCGCCCATGCCGCAGTTGTGGGTGTGGACATGCGCCCCGGCCGCGATGTCGGCGGTGGCGAGGCCGATGACCTGGCCGAACTTGCGGATCGGCTGGCCTTTTGAGATTGCGTGCCGTGCCAGCTTGTGGCCCGCCTGAAGGCGGCGGGCCAAGGGCTCTCCCACCGCGAGCGGCCTGTCGCCTTCCTGCGCCTGCGCGGTCAGCATCGCCACATCGTCGTCGGGATGCAGGACGACGCAGGTCATCGGACGTAGGCTTGCACCGTGCGCGCGGCACCGTCGCGCATCAGCCTGTCGTGGGCTGACGCCACCGCATCGCGGAACCGGGCATCACGTGCGAGTTTCACCGGAAAGACCGCGTCCAGCGCCAGCACCGCGTCCACCGGATCGGCGGAGGTCGCCGCCACGCGCAGACGGTCGGCCATCGGGTCGCGCACGTCGATGGGCGTCCCAGCCTCGTCCGTGCCGGAGACGTAGCGGATCCAGCCGGCCACGGCGAGGCACAGCCCTTCGGGCACCGTGCCTCGGTCAAGGCAGTCGGCCACGGTGCCCAGCATCCGCTGCGGCAGCTTCTGGCTGCCGTCCATGGCGATCTGCCAGGTCCGGTGCCGAATGCCGGGGTTGCGGTAGCGCTCCAGCAGCGCCGCGGTGTACCGCGCGAGGTCCTCGCCTTCCGGGCGGGGCAGGGTGGGAATGATCTCCTCATCCCACATCTTTCGGCAAAGTGCTGCGAAATCGGGATCGGCCACGGTCTCGGCGATGGTCTCGTACCCTGCGAGGTATCCCAGGTAGGCCAGCGTCGAATGGGTACCGTTCAGGCAGCGCAGCTTCATCAGCTCGTGCGCTTCCACGTCCGCGACCATCTGGACGCCGACCTCGTCCCAGGCGGGGCGACCTTGGGCGAAGCTGTCCTCGATGACCCATTGGCGAAACGGCTCGGCGGCGACCATGGCGGGATCGCTGTAGCCTGCCGCCTTTTCGAGGGCGGCGATGTCGGCTTCGGTTGTGGCGGGCGTGATACGGTCGACCATGGTCGCGGGGAAGCGGACCTCGTTAGCGATCCACTCGGCCAGGTCCTCGTCGCGCGCCCGGGCGAAATCGAGCACGACCTGCTTGGCCAGCGCGCCGTTCGAAGGCAGGTTGTCGCAGCTCAGCACCGTGAAGGGCGGGTGGCCCGCGGCACGGCGACGGGCCAGGGCGGCGGTCAGGAAGCCGGGGGCGGATCGTGGCGCCTCCGGATGTTCGAGGTCGTGCACGATGTCGGGGTGATCGCGCATCAGCTTGCCCGTGGCGGGGTTGTGGCAATAGCCCTTCTCGGTGATCGTCAGGGACACGATGCGGATCGCGGGGTCGGCCATCGCCTCCAGCACGGCGCCGGGGTCTTCGGGGGCGACGAGGCACCCCGTGATCGATCCCACGACCTGCGCCTCGCGCCCCTCGGGGCCCAGTGTGACGGCGGTGTAGGCACCGTCCTGGGGGGCCAGCTGGTCGCGGGCGTCCGGGCTGCGCAGGCTGACGGCCAGGATGCCCCAGTCGCCGCCTGCCTTTGCCATCGCCTCGTCGGTGTAAACGGCGTTGAAGGCGCGAAAGAAGGCACCCGGTCCCAAATGGACGATGCCGGCCTTCGGTTTCGGGGTGGTTCGGGTCAGTCGGTCGGTCATGGCGTCTTTCAGCGGAACAGGGCGGGCAGCCACAGGGACAGCGCCGGGATATAGGTGACGAGCATCAGCGTCATGAAGGCCGCGATGTAGAAAGGCCAGATCGAACGCAGGACGTCGCCGATCTGGATCTTGCCCACCGCACAGCCCACGAAGAGCACGGCCCCCACGGGCGGTGTGCACAGCCCGATGCCGAGGTTCAGGATCAGGATGATGCCGAAGTGCACCGGGTCCACGCCGTAGGCCTGCGCCACGGGCAAAAAGATCGGCGTCGTGATCACGATCAACGGCGACATGTCCATGAAGGTGCCCAGAAGCAGCAGGATCAGGTTCAGCAGCAGCAGGATCACGATCGGGTTGTCGGACACCCCCTGCAGCCAGTTCACCAGATCCGCGGGCACCCGCAGGTAGGCCAGCAGCCAGCCGAAGGCCGCGGCCGAGCCGATCACCAGAAGCACCATCGACGAGGTCCGCACCGCGTGCATGGTGGCCGAGACGAACTCGGTCCAGGGCAGTGACCGGTAGACGAGCAGCGTCACCGCGATGGCGTAGATCACGGCGATGCACGAGGATTCCGACGCGGTGAACACGCCAGAGCGCACCCCACCGAAGATGATCGCCACCAGCAGCAGGCCCGGGAAGGCATTGACCAGCAGCCACAGCGCCGCACGGGCACCGGGGAAGGGTTCGGTCGGGTAATCGCGGCGGCGGGCCACGATCCAGGCCGCCACCATCAGCGACCCGGCCAGGATGATCCCCGGCAGGATCCCGGCGGTGAAGAGATCCGCGATCGAAATCCGGCCCCCCGCCGAGAGGGAATAGATGATGAGGTTGTGCGACGGCGGCAGCATCAGCGCGATGATGGAGGAGGTCACGGTGATGTTGACCGCGTAGTCCCGCCCGTAGCCCCGTTCGGCCATCTGGGGGATCATCAGCCCGCCGATGGCAGAGGTGTCGGCCGCCGCCGAGCCAGAGATGCCGCCGAAGAGGACGGAGGCGGTGATGTTCACCTGACCCAATCCGCCGCGCAGATGGCCCACCGCCGCCCCGGCCAGGGCCACCAGCCGCCGGGCGATATCGCCGCGGACCATCAGCTCGCCCGCGTAAATGAAGAAGGGGATCGCCATGAGCGCGAAGACGGAGATGCCGGAATTGAGCCGCTGGAAGACGACGACCGGCGGCAGGCCGATGTAGAGGACGGTGGCGAAGCTCGACGCGCCGAGGCAGAAGGCGACGGGCGTTCCGATCAGCAAGAGCAGGCTGAAGGTGCCGAAGAGAATCCAAAGTTCCATGGTCTAATCCTCGAGCTCTTCGCCGAACCGGGCGGTACGTTCGCCGACCGCCCGGCGCAGCAGGCGTTCGACGGATAAAAGCACCATCAAGCCGCCTCCGAAGATCAGCGACATGAAGGCGGTCGCACCGGTGATGCCGAGGTTGGGGATCGTGGAACTCCAGGTCGTCTGCGCCAGCGTCCAGCCGTACCAGAGCATGCCCGCCCCGAAGGCGATCACCACCAGATCCGAGATCGTGTGACAGACCTGCTTGGCGCGATCCGGCATGAAGAACAGCGCCACGTCGAAGCTGAGGTGGTTGCCCTCGCGGATGCCGATCGCGGCGCCGAGGAAGATGAACCAACCCATCAGCAGGACCGAGGTCGTCTCGGTCCAGGTGGGGGTGTTGTTCATCACGAAACGGCCCCAGACCTGGTAGCCGATCAGCGCGGTCATCAGGACAAGCCCGAAGGCCGCGCCCCAAAGGATGAAGGTGCACAGCCGGGAAATCACGGCCGAGAGGCGAAGGATGCCGTCGCGCATGGCGGTCCAGTCAGGAATGAGGGGGAGGAGGGCGCCGCCCCGGGATGGGGGCGGCGCGGGAGGCGATTACTCGGTCGCCTGGATACGGTCGACCAGAGACTGCAGCTCTTCGGTGGTCACGTGCTTTTCGTAGACCGGGCCCATCGCGTCGATGAACGGCTGCTTGTCGATATCGGTGACGATCTCGACACCCGCGGCACGGATCGCCTCTTCGGACTCCTGCTCGCGCGCGGTCCAGAGTTCGCGCATGTAGGGCGTGGATTCCCGGGCGGCCTCGCGGATCAGCTGCTGGTCCTCTTCCGACAGGTTGTTCCAGGACTGCTGGCTCATCACCAGCACCTCCGGCACGATCAGATGCTGGTCGAGAGTGTAGTAGGGCGCGACCTCGTAATGACCGGAGGAATCGAAGGACGGCCAGTTGTTCTCGGCCCCGTCGATGACGCCGGTCTGGATCGAGGAATAGACCTCGCCGTAGGGCAGGGGTGTCGCGTTTCCGCCAAGCGCGTCGACCATGTCCACGAAGACGTCCGACTGCATCACGCGGAACTTCATGCCCGCGATGTCGTCGATGGATTCGATGGGCTTCTGGCTGTTGTAGAAACTGCGCGAGCCGGAATCGTAGTAGGTCAGCCCGACCAGCTGGTGGTTCTCGAACTCGTCCAGGATCTCCTGGCCGATCTCGCCGTCGACGATCTGGTGCATGTGCTCGGTCGAGCGGAAGATGTAGGGCAGCGTGAAGACCTTGGTGGCCTCGATGATGTTGTTGAACGGCCCGAGCGAGACGCGGTTGAGGTCGATCACGCCCAGCTGGGTCTGCTCGATCGTGTCCTTTTCCTCGCCCAGCTGGGCGGAGTGGAACATCTCGACGCAGATGCGCCCGTCGGAGCGTTCGGTGAGCATCTCGCCCATGTGCTCCACCGCGGCGACCGTGGGGTAGCCTTCGGGGTGGGTGTCGGACGCGCGCAGCGTGATCTCGCACGATTGGGCCATCGCGGCGCCCGAAAAGGCGACGGTGGCGAGCAAGGTTGCGGTAAGGGTCTTCATGGTTCTCCTCCCTGAGATACCGGGCTGCGGATCACAGCCCGTATGCGGTCTTGGCCAAGTCGTAGGTCAGGTCCCTGGCGACGTGATGCGCGTCCTCCTTGCGCAGCCGTCCGGTGGCGACCAACCGGGCCAGATAGGCGCAGTCCGACCGCCGCGCGACGTCGTGCCGTGCGGGGATCGAGCAGAACGCCCGTGTGTCGTCGTTGAAACCGGCGGTGTTGTAGAAACCGGCGGTTTCGGTCGTGGCTTCGCGGAACCGGGTGATGCCTTCGAAGCTGTCGAAGAACCACCACGGCGGTCCCAGCTTCAGCACCGGATAGGCCCCGGCCATGGGCGCCAGTTCGCGCCCGTAGGTCGTCTCGTCCAGCGTGAAGGGGATCACGGTCAGGTCGGGTTCCATCCCGACGGCGTCTAGAAGCGGCTTCAGCCCGCCCACCCAGTCGGTGCGGCCGGGAATGTCGAACCCCTTGTCGCGCCCGTGCTGCGCGAAGACGGTCGCGTTGTGGTTGCGGCGAGAGCCTGCGTGGATCTGCAGCGTCAGCCCGTCGTCCAGGCTCATGCGGGCCATTTCGGTCAGCATCTGCCCGCGGAAGGCGTCGGCCTGCTCCGGCGTCGCATCACCGCTGCGGACAATGTCGAAGAGGGTCCCGGCGTCCGCGGGATCGAGGTTTTCCGTCCGGGCCGTCGGATGCCCGTGATCGGACGCCGTGGCGCCGCCGACCTCCTTGAAATAGGCCCGCCGCGCGCGGTGGGCGGCCAAATAGCCTTTCCAGGTGCCGCAATCCTCGCCCGTCAGATCGCCCAGTGTGTCGAGGTTGTCTGCGAAACCTCCGAACTCGGGATCGACCACCGCGTCGGGGCGGTAGGTCGTGATGACCCGGCCCTTCCAGCCGCTCTCGCGGATCTGGCGGTGCCACTTGAGGTCGTCCAGCGCGCTTTCGGTGGTCGAGAGGACCTCGATCTTGAACCGTTCGAACAGGGCACGGGGGCGGAAATCCTCTTCGGCCAGCTTGGCGTCGATATGATCGTAATAGTCATCCGCCGTCTCGGCAGAGAGCACCTCGGTCAGGCCGAAGACGTGCTCGAACGAGTGATCCAGCCACATCGACGAAGGCGTGCCGCGGAACAGGTGATAACGTTCCGCGAAGCGCCGCCAGATGAGCCGCGGATCGGACTCGGTCTCTCCGCCGTCTATGCGGGGCACGCCAAGGTCCACAGGCTTCACGCCTTGACTGATCAGCATCCGGAAGACGTAATGATCGGGAACGACGAAGAGTTCGGCCGGGTTCGGAAACCGCGCATCCTCGGCGAACCAGCGCGGATCGCAGTGACCATGGGGCGAAAGGATCGGCAGATCGGCGATCCCGTCGTAAAGATCCCGCGCCACAGCACGCACCGATGCCTCCACGGGGAACAGGCGATCCGGATCGTTCAATGGCATCTGCAATTTCCCCCTCACTCTTGACATTCTAGTATGCTAGTTCATCCAGCACGTCAATCGAAGCTTGCCGAATTGCGCGGGCCCGGGGCAGAAGGATCGACATGATGTTTGAAGAACCTGCCGTGCCGATGCCTGTCGCCACCTCGACGGATGGCGTCTTTTCGTCGCTCTACAACGCGATCATCACGATGGAGCTGCCGCCGGGCACCAAGCTGTCCGAGGCAGAGGTCGCGCGCCAGTTCGATCTGTCGCGTCAGCCGGTGCGCGATGCCTTCTTTAGGCTCTCGCAACTCGACTTCCTGACGGTGCGGCCACAGCGCGCGACGCGTGTGACGCAGATCTCGGAACAGGCGGTGGTGGATGCGACCTTCGTGCGCACAGCGCTGGAGGCGGAATGCCTCGCCCGTGTCTGCGAGCGCGTCGAGGCGGCCGACCTGGCCCGCCTGGACGCCAATCTCGCCGCCCAGGCCGAAGCGTCGGGAGAGGACGCGATCTCGCGGTTTCATGCACTGGACGAGGAGTTCCATGAACTGCTCTGCACGATCGCCGGTCATGCCCACGTCTGGGACGTGATCCGGCGTCAGAAGGCCCAGACCGACCGGGTGCGCTGGCTGTCGCTGTCCAAGACCCGGCGAAGCGAAGTGCTGGCGGATCACCGCGCCATCCGCGACGCGGTCGCGGCCTCCGACCGCGCAAGCGCCGACGCACGTCTGCGCGATCACCTGGGCCACATCCTGCGCGTCCTTCCCGGCATCCGCGAGGCGCACCGTCACTGTTTCTAAGGGCACGGGGCAACCGCCGAGGGGTCGCGCGCACCCAATTCTGGATTATCGAGGTGCCATCCTCTACATGCCGGGCATGACAAAACTTACGCAGACCCAGCTTGACCAAGCCGCCCGCCTGTCCGTCGCCCCGATGATGGACTGGACCGACCGGCACTGTCGCTATCTTCATCGGCTCATGTCGCGCGAGGCCTTGCTTTATACCGAGATGGTCACCGCCGCGGCACTGGTCCACGGCGACGCGCCGCGCCTGCTGGCCCACGATCCGGTCGAGCACCCGGTTGCGGTGCAACTGGGCGGGTCCGACGCTGGGCTTCTGGCCGAGGCGAGCGCCATCGCGGCACAGGCGGGCTACGACGAGGTGAACCTCAACTGCGGCTGCCCGTCCGACCGGGTGCAATCGGGCGCCTTCGGAGCGATCCTGATGACGCGAGCGTCCCAGGTGGCGAATTGCGTCCGCGCGATGCAGGACGCCGTAGAGGTGCCCGTGACGGTGAAATGCCGGATCGGCGTCGACGAACAGGATCCGCACGCGGTCCTGCCGGATTTCCTGGACCACTTGGCGGGGGCCGGCGTCAGGCGGGTGACGATCCACGCGCGCAAGGCTTGGCTGCAAGGGCTTTCGCCGAAGGAGAACCGGGACGTGCCGCCGCTGGACTACGACCTCGTGATGGCGATGAAGGACAGGTTCCCCGACATGCATATCTCGGTCAACGGCGGGATCGGTTCGCTGGAACAGGCGCAGGCGTTCCTGGACGCCGGGCTGGATGGCGTGATGATCGGTCGGGCGGCCTACCATACGCCGACCGCGATCCTGCTGGATGCCGACGCCAGGATCTTCGGCACCGACCACGCGACCACGGCGGAGGCGGTCGTGCAGGCGATGGTACCCTACATCGATGCGCATCTGGCGGCCGGTGGACGGCTGCACCAGATCACCCGACACATGCTGGGGATGTTCCAGGGCCGCCCCGGCGCCCGCGCCTGGCGGCGGCATCTGTCGGTCGAGGCGCCCAAGGACGGGGCAGGGTCGCAAACGGTGCTGGACGCGCTCTCGCACTTGGGTCAGGTTGCCGCCTGAAGGAGACCCCCGATGGATATGACGTTGCTATTGACGATGGGTGCCGTGCTGTTGGCGATCGGTGCCTTCGCCGGCGTGCTGGCCGGCCTTCTGGGGGTCGGCGGCGGGATCATCCTGGTGCCAGGGTTCTACTACACATTCGCGGCGCTGGGCTTCGACAGCCCCGAGTTGATGCGCCTGTGCCTTGCCACGTCACTCGCGACGATCATCGTGACCTCGATCCGGTCGGTCATGGCGCACAACAAGCGCGGCGCCGTCGCCTGGGACGTGCTCAAGGGCTGGGCGCCGGGCATCGCGATCGGCGCGATCCTGGGGGTCCTGCTGGTGGCGCAACTGCGCACCGCGGTCCTGCAGATCATCTTCGGCGGGCTCGCGATCTTCGTGGGCACCTACATGACCTTCGGTCGGGCGCACTGGTCGCTGGGAGACCGGATGCCCACGGGCCCCTTGCGCTGGATGCTGTCGCCGCTGGTGGGGTTCCTGTCGGTCCTGATGGGGATCGGCGGGGGATCCTTCGGCGTGCCGGTGATGACGCTCTACGGTATGGCGATCCATCGCGCGGTGGCCACGGCGGCGGGCTTCGGCGTTCTCATCGCGGTGCCGTCGGTCGCGGGCTTCTTGCTGACACCGATGGAATTCGCGCCCCCGTTCACGGTAGGATCGGTCAACCTCGTGGCCTTCGGGTTGGTGATCGCCATGACGCTGATCACGGCACCGCTTGGCGCATCGCTGGCCCACCGGACCGATCCGGCACGCCTGAAGCGGGTCTTCGGCGTGTTCCTGATCCTTGTCGCTCTCAACATGCTGCGCAAGGCGATCATCTGAAGCCCGGTCCGCGCAGCCCCCGCAAACGAGAAACGCCCGGTCCACGAGGACCGGGCGTTTTTTCGTAACCGAGACTGCGCCTCAGGAGGCCGCGCGGGAGGCGCGCTTGCGCTCGTGCGGGTCGAGGTGCCGCTTGCGCAACCGGATCGCGTTCGGCGTGACCTCGACCAGCTCGTCGTCGTCGATATAGGCGATAGCCTGCTCCAGCGACATGGTGACGGGGGTGGTCAGGCGCACGGCCTCGTCGGTGCCGGAGGCGCGGACGTTGGTCAGCTTCTTGCCCTTCAGCGGGTTCACTTCCAGGTCGTTGTCGCGGGAGTGCTCGCCGATGATCATGCCGGTGTAGACCGGCTCCTGCGCGCCGATGAACATCTTGCCGCGGTCTTCGAGGTTCCACAGCGCGAAGGCCACCGAGGTGCCGTTCTCCATCGAGATCAGCACGCCCTGACGGCGCCCCTGGATCGGACCCTTGTATTCGGTCCAGCCGTGGAACAGGCGGTTCAGCACGCCCGAGCCGCGCGTGTCGGTCAGGAACTCGCCGTGATAGCCGATCAACCCGCGCGAGGGGACCTGCGCGATGATGCGGGTCTTGCCGGCCCCGGCGGGCTTCATCTCGATCAGGTCGCCCTTGCGGGGGCCGGTCAGTTTCTCGACCACGGCGCCGGTGTATTCGTCGTCGACATCGATGGTGACTTCCTCGACCGGCTCCATGCGCTTGCCGTCTTCCTCGCGGAAGATGACCTGCGGGCGGGAGATGCTCAGCTCGAAGCCCTCGCGGCGCATGTTCTCGATCAACACACCCATCTGCAATTCGCCGCGGCCGGAGACCTCGAAGGCGTCGCCGCCGGGGGTGTCGGCGATCTTGATGGCGACGTTGACCTCGGCCTCCTTCATCAGGCGCTCGCGGATGACGCGGGATTGCACCTTCTTGCCGTCCTTGCCGGCGAGGGGTGAATCGTTGATGCCGAAGGCCACGGTGATGGTCGGCGGGTCGATGGGCTGCGCGGGGATCGGGATGTCCAGGGACAGATCGCAGAGCGTATCGGCCACGGTCGCCTTGGTCATGCCGGCCACGGTGACGATGTCGCCCGCCTCGGCCACGTCGATGGGCTGCTGGCCCAGTCCGCGGAACGCAAGGATCTTGGAAACGCGGAACTGCTCGATCTTGTCGCCCTTGCGGCTGAGCGCCTTGATCGTGTCGCCCGCGCGCAGGGTGCCCGCCTCGACCCGGCCCGTCAGGATGCGCCCGATGAACGGATCGGCCGACAGCGTCGTCGCCAGCATCTGGAACGGCTCGTCCTTGCGGGTGATCTGCTTGGGCTCCTTCACGTGATCCACGATCAGATCGAAGAGCGCGTCGAGATTCTCGCGCGGGCCGTCCAGCGTCATGTCCGCCCAGCCGGCCCGGCCGGAGGCATACATGACCGGGAAGTCCAGCTGCTCGTCGTCGGCGTCGAGTGCGGCGAAGAGGTCGAAGACATTGTCCACCGCCTGGTCGGGCTCGCCGTCCGGTTTGTCGACCTTGTTGACGACAACGATGGGCTTCAGCCCCAGCGCCAGCGCCTTGGAGGTCACGAACTTCGTCTGCGGCATCGGGCCTTCGGCGGCGTCCACCAGCAGGACCACGCCGTCGACCATCGACAAAATCCGCTCGACCTCGCCGCCGAAGTCGGCGTGGCCGGGGGTGTCGACGATGTTGATGCGCGTGCCTTTCCACTCGACACTCGTGCACTTGGCCAGGATCGTGATCCCGCGCTCGCGCTCGATGTCGTTGCTGTCCATTGCGCGTTCGGTCGTCGCCTCGTTCTCGCGGTAGATGCCGGATTGCTTGAGAAGCTCGTCCACGAGCGTGGTCTTGCCGTGGTCGACGTGCGCGATGATCGCGATGTTGCGAATGTCCATTGGGTCAGCCTTTGTGCGGGTTGCGCGCGCCATACAGCGCCGCAGGCCGATTGGCTAGGCCCTAGTGTGGCGAGGCGTCCGAGAAGAGCTGGATCACCACGATCCCCGCCATGATCAAGGAGATGCCAGCCACCGCCGGTCCGTCCAGCTTCTGTCCGAAGACGACCCAGGAGAAGCCCGCGATCAGTACAATACCCAAGCCCGACCAGATCGCGTAGACGATTCCCACCGGCATGACCTTCAGCGCCAGCGCCATGAAGTAGAAGGACGCGGCGTAGGTGACGACACACAGTGCCGACGGGCCTATGCGCGAGAATTGCTGACTGGCCTGCAAGGCCATCGTGCCAATGGTCTCGAAGGCGATCGCGATGATGAGCCAGAGGTAGTGCATGCCCGGGAGGTAGCGCGGGCCGCGGCCCGTGTCACGTGGCGATGTAGCGGTCGCGTCGGTGGTTGAAGGTGATGATCAGGTTCAGCACCACGGCCCCCAGCAGGGACCACGCGACGATGGTGGCGGGAAACAGGAGCAAGGCTATCGCGAAGATCACCGCATCGACGCCAAGTTGCACGTATCCCGCCTTGAACCCGGTGCTGTCCTGCACGAGCAGCGCCACCACCCCGAGGCCGCCGAGACTGCCGTTGTGGCGAAAGAGGGCGAGCAGCCCCAGGCCCACCAGCGCGCCGAAGGCCACGGCGCCCAGGGGATAGGACAGCTCCGCGAAAACAAGGTGCTGGGGGAGGATCTCGGTCAGGACCGACAGCGCCGTGACCGAGATCAGCGACTTGACGGTGAAGGCGGACCCCAGCCGATACCAGGCCAGAACGTAGAAGGGGATGTTGATGACGAAGAAGACCGGCCCGAAGGACCAGCCCGTCAGGTAGCTGATGATGACCGCGATGCCCGCGGTCTGTCCGGTGACCAGCCCGAGCGCCGTTAGGAACGACAGGCCGAGGGCGCAGAAGAAGACGCCAAGCGACATGCCTTGCAGGTCTTCGAGGAAGGAATGGCGGTTGGTCGGGGTCATGCCTGCCCGATACGTCATGCTTTCTGACCTGTCCACGCAAAAGGGCCGCACCTTGCGGCGCGGCCCCATGACTGCCCGATCTTTAGGCTACAGAGCGGCCTGAAGGTTCCGGTCGATCGCTTCCAGGAAACCTTCGGTCGTCAGCCAGCCTTTGTCGGGACCGACCAGCAGCGCGAGGTCCTTGGTCATCTCGCCGCCTTCGACGGTGTCGACGACGACCTTCTCCAGCGTTTCGGCGAAGGTCTTGAGCTCGGCGTTGCCGTCGAGTTTGGCGCGGTGCTTCAGCCCCCCGGTCCAGGCGAAGATCGACGCGATGGAGTTGGTCGAGGTCGCCTTGCCCTGCTGGTGGTTGCGGTAATGACGGGTGACGGTGCCGTGGGCAGCTTCCGATTCGACAATCTTGCCGTCGGGGGTCATCAGAATCGAGGTCATAAGGCCAAGCGAGCCGAACCCTTGCGCCACGGTATCCGACTGCACGTCGCCGTCGTAGTTCTTGCAGGCCCAGACGTAGCCGCCGGACCACTTCATGGCACTGGCCACCATGTCGTCGATCAGGCGATGCTCGTACCAGAGCTTCGCCTCTTCGAACTGGTCCTTGAACTCTGCATCGTAGATCCGCTGGAAGGTCTGCATGAACTGACCGTCGTAGGTCTTGAGGATCGTGTTCTTGGTCGACAGGTAGACCGGGTAGCCGCGCTTGAGGCCGTAGTTGAACGACGCACGGGCGAAATCCTCGATGCTGCCGTCGAGGTTGTACATCCCCATGTAGACACCGGAGGCGGGGGCGTCATAGACCTCCTCCTCCATCACGGTGCCGTCCTCGCCCACGAACTTCATCGACAGCTTGCCGGGGCCGGGGAACTTCATGTCCGTGGCCTTGTACTGGTCGCCGAAGGCGTGGCGGCCGATGATGATCGGCTGCGTCCAGCCGGGGACGAGACGGGGGACGTTGCGACAGATGATCGGCTCGCGGAAGACCACGCCGCCCAGGATGTTGCGGATCGTGCCGTTGGGCGACTTCCACATCTTCTTGAGCCCGAACTCCTCCACCCGGCCTTCGTCGGGGGTGATCGTGGCGCATTTCACGCCGACGCCGACCTCCTTGATCTTGTTGGCCGCGTCGATCGTGATCTGGTCGTCCGTCGCGTCGCGCGACTCCATCCCCAGGTCGTAGTAGAGCAGGTCCACGTCCAGGTAGGGCAGGATCAGTTTCGTCTTGATGAAATCCCACATGATGCGGGTCATCTCATCCCCGTCGAGTTCGACGATGGGGTTCTCTACCTTGATCTTGGACATGGGAGGGGGCTCCGGCTGGGTCTGGATATGACCCAACCGTTAGCGCATCCCGCCCCGGGGGGGAAGCGCGCCTAGTCGGAGACCGCGCCCACCCGGACGTGATTGCCCGCAGTATAGGCCTCCTCGGCGCTGAGCGGCGTGGTCGTGGTGAGCACGACATTGGCGATCACGGTGATGGCGACACAGGCCACGACGGCGGCGATGAAGCTTTTCACGCGCGGTACTCCTTGATCTTCTCGGGCTTTTCGGCGGCGACCTTCTGAAGCCACAGGTTGTGATGCTCGCGGGCCCATTCCTCGTCCACGTCGCCCTTGCCCATGGCGTCGAAAGCACCCTCCATCCCGACGGTGCCGAGGTAGATGTGGAAGAAGATGATCGCGGTCAGGATGATCGACATGGTCGCGTGCCAGATCTGCGAGAGCGCCATCTCGGCCTGCGGCGACAGATCGCCGGGCAGTGCGGGCAGGTTCAGCGCTTGCAGGATGCCGGTGTCGTTGATGAAACCGAAGGTCTTGCCGAAGAGGTTCAGCTCGAACGGGAACAGGAGCGACAGACCCGAAAGCGAGATCGTGGTGCCGAAGACGATGACCGCCCAGAAGATCAGCTTCTGGCCTGCGTTGAACTTCTTGGCGGGCGGGTGGCCGCCGCCGAACATGCCGCCCGCGCGCTTGAGCCAGGTCAGGTCGGTGCGGTCGGGCAGGTTGTTGCGGACCCAGAAGACGAAGATCAGCACCAGAGAAATCATGAAGGCCCAGCTGATGTTGTCATGGGTCCATTTCGCGGCCCCGGCGACCGGCGCGAAGGCCTGCTTGCCGAAGAGCGGGATGAAGAACAGCCGGCCGAAGAGCGACAGCAAGCCGGTCACGGCAAGGATGATGAAGCTTGTCGCCAGAAGCCAGTGACCGAAGCGTTCGAAGGCTTCGAACCGGACGATCCGGCGCCCGGTCGGCGGGTGATCGAGCCGCATGCGCCCGCGGAACAGGTAGAACGCGATCAGCAGGGCCAGCGAGCCAAGCAGGGCGATACCCGCGAAGATCCGCAAGGGACCGCTGCGCCAGTTCAGCCAGGTCATGCCGCCGTCCTGGATCACGGTCGTGGCGGCAGGCCCGTTGTTCACGGTGGTGATGTCGGCGCTATCGTAGCGCAAGGCACGCCACATCTGCGCGTCAGAGAAATTGCCCTGCGGTCCCATCGCACCCGTGGCAAGGTCATCGTCCTGGAACGCGGTATCCGCTCGGCGGTCGCTGTCGTCGACGGGCAGGCCCTTCTGTCGGCGCAGGATGTCGGTCAGCGTCGGGGCCCCGCCGGTGCTGGCGCGGGTGGACTCCTGGTCCGGCGTCAGCGCCGGGGCGCGCTCGGTCTCCGGCACGGCGGGCACGCTGCCCATGGGGGCTGCGGTAACGTCCGGATCGACGTATTGGGCAGCGGCGGGCCCGGTCAGGGCAAGCGCCAGCAAGGCGGCGGCGATCGGTCTCAGCATGGTCTTCCCCCCTGACGGCGCGGGGCCTGCAGCCCCGCCACCGGCTCAGCCTTCTCTTTGTTCGTAGGCCGTACCCCAGCCCCAGGCGCCAGACCCGAACCCGCGGGCCACGACACGCTCGCGGTAGATCTCGGAGACGACGTTGCCGTCGCCCGCCAGCAGCGCCTTGGTCGAGCACATCTCGGCGCAGATCGGCAGCTTGCCTTCCGCGATCCGGTTGCGGCCGTATTTCGAGAACTCGGCCTGGCTGCCGTTCTCCTCGGGGCCGCCGGCGCAGAAGGTGCATTTGTCCATCTTGCCGCGGCTGCCGAAGTTCCCGGCCTGCGGGTACTGCGGCGCGCCGAAGGGGCAGGCATAGAAGCAGTAGCCGCAGCCGATGCACAGGTCCTTGGAGTGCAGCACCACGCCGTCGTCGGTCTGGTAGAAGCAATCCACCGGGCAGACGGCCATGCAGGGCGCATCAGAGCAATGCATGCAGGCGACCGAGATCGACCGCTCCCCGGGTTCGCCGTCACCGATGGTGATGACCTTGCGCCGGTTGATGCCCCAGGGCACCTCGTGCTCGTTCTTGCAGGCGGTGACGCAGGCGTTGCACTCGATGCAGCGTTCGGCGTCGCAAAGGAATTTAGCGCGTCCCATAGTCTTGTCTCCTTACGCTACGCTGATTCGGCAAAGGGTGGCCTTGGTTTCCTGCATCTGCGTGACGCTGTCGTATCCATAGGTCTGTGCGGTGTTGGTCGATTCACCCAGCACGATCGGGTCCGCCCCCTCGGGGTAGCGCGATCGCAGATCCTCGCCTTCGAGGACCCCGCCGAAGTGGAAGGGCATGAAGGCCACCCCCGGTCCGACCCGTTCGGTCACCATGGCGGAGACGCGCACGCGCCCCTGCTCGGGCCCTTCGACCCAGACCTGCTGGCCGTCCTGGATACCCAGATTGTTGGCATCGCGCGGGTTCACCTCGACGAACATCTCCTGCTGCAATTCGGCCAGCCACTTGTTCGACCGGGTCTCGTCGCCGCCGCCCTCGTATTCCACGAGACGCCCCGAGGTGAGCACGATCGGGAAGCCTTCGGAGTAATCCTCCTGCTGGATCGAGCTGTACATCGTGGGCACGCGCCAGAACTTCTTGTCGTCGTAGGTCGGGAACTCGGCGACGAGGTCGCGGCGCGGCGTGTAGAGCGGTTCGCGGTGGATCGGCACCGGGTCGGGAAAGGTCCAGACCACGGCGCGGGCCTTGGCGTTGCCGAAGGGGGCGCAGCCGTGCGCGATGGCCACGCGCTGGATACCGCCCGACAGGTCGGTCTTCCAGTTCACCGACCCCGTCCGTCCTTGGAAGTCCGAGGGGATCTCTCCGGTGAAGGTGGTCTCCCCGACCTCGCCATCGGTGCGCTCGCGGAAGCCCGCGACCCATTCGATGACCTTCATCTCGTCCTCGGTCAGGTCGCTGTCCCAGCCCAGTTCGCGCAGCATCTGCATGGTGAACTCGGGGTAGCCGTCCTCGATGTCCGAACCCGGGGTGAAGACACCGTCGGCCAGCAGGCTTTCGCCGTCGCGCTCCACGCCGAAGCGGGCACGGAAGGTCAGTCCGCCTTCGGCCACCGGCATCGAGACATCGTAGAGGTTCGCGGTGCCGGGGTGGTTCATCTCGGGCGTGCCCCAGGCGGGCCAGGGCATGCCGTAGAAGTCACCGTCCGCCGGGCCGCCGTTGGCGCGCAGGGTCTTGCGGTCGAAGGTGGCCTGGTTGGCCATGTGCATCTTCAGCCGCTCCGGGCTTTGCGCGGTGTAGCCGACGGTCCACATGCCGCGATTGAACTCGCGGGTGATGTCCTCGATGTTGGGCTCGTCGCCTTCGACGGCGATGTTGCGGAACAGCCGGTCGGAGAAACCGAACTTGTCCGCGAAGAGCTTCATGATGACGTGGTCGGGCAGGCTTTCGAAGATCGGCTCGACCACCTGGTCGCGCCATTGCAGCGACCGGTTCGACGCGGTGACGGAACCGCGGGTTTCGAACTGGGTCGTCGCGGGCAGCAGCCAGACGCCGTCCTGGCGGTTCTGCATCACCGCCGTGACGGTGGGATGCGGGTCGACGACGACCAGCATGTCGAGCTGCTCCATCGCCGTCACCATTTCCTTCTGGCGGGTCTGGCTGTTGGGCGCGTGACCCCAGAGCACCATGGCCCGGGTGTTGGCGGGCTGGTCGATGTTCTCGGGCGCTTCGAGCACGCCGTCGATCCAGCGGCTGACCGGGATGCCGGTCAGGTTCATCATCGAGGTGTCGTCGAAGGTCGCCTCGCTGAAGCGGGACTTAAGCCAGTCCAGATCCTCGCCCCAGACGCGGGCCCAGTGGGCCCATGCGCCCTCGGCCAGGCCGTAGTAGCCGGGCAGGGTGTCGGCCAGCACACCGAGGTCGGTCGCCCCCTGCACGTTGTCATGGCCGCGGAAGATGTTGGTGCCGCCACCGGCGACGCCCATGTTGCCCAGGGCCAGCTGCAGGATGCAGTACGCACGGGTGTTGTTGTTGCCGTTGGTGTGCTGGGTGCCGCCCATGCACCAGATCACGGTGCCGGGACGGTTCTCGGCCAGGGTGCGGGCGATGCGCGCGACCTGGGCGCCGGGGGCGCCGGTGACGCGCTCGACTTCCTCGGGCGTCCAGTTGGCGACTTCAGTGCGGATCTCGTCCATGCCCCAGACGCGGGTGCGGATGAACTCCTCGTCCTCCCAGCCGTTCTCGAAGATGTGCCACAGGATGCCCCAGACCAGCGCCACGTCGGTTCCGGGACGGAACCGCAGGTATTCGTCGGCGTGCGCCGCGGTGCGGGTGAAGCGCGGATCGCAGACGATCAGCGGGGCGTTGTTCTGCTCCTTGGCCTTGAGCACGTGCAGAAGCGAGACGGGGTGGGCCTCGGCCGGGTTGCCGCCGATGATGAAGATCGCGCGGGAATTCGCGATGTCGTTGTAGCTGTTGGTCATGGCGCCGTAGCCCCAGGTGTTCGCGACACCCGCCACGGTGGTGGAGTGGCAGATCCGCGCCTGGTGGTCGACGTTGTTGGTGCCCCAGTAAGCCGCGAACTTGCGGAAGAGGTAGGCCTGTTCGTTGTTGTGCTTGGCGGACCCCAGCCAGTAGACCGAATCCGGGCCGGATTCCTCGCGGATCCGCATCATGCCGTCGCCGATCTCGTTGATGGCGTCGGCCCAGCTCATCCGCTGCCATTCGCCGCCGACCTTCTTCATCGGATACTTCAGACGCCGGTCGCCGTGGCTGCTTTCGCGCACGGCAGCACCCTTGGCGCAGTGGGCGCCCATGTTGAAGGGGCTGTCGAAGCCGGGCTCCTGGCCGATCCAGACACCGTTCTGGACCTCTGCCATGACGGTGCAGCCGACCGAGCAGTGGGTGCAGACCGTCTTGACCGTCTGAATGTCGTCGTTGGCCACCGTCTGGGCCTTGGCCTGCGTCACGGCCCCGCCGGTCGCGGCGATGGCGGAAAGCCCGCCGATGGCCAGGCCCGAGCCGCGCAGGAACCCGCGCCGGTCAAGCGTGCCGCCCTGCCGCGGGGTCTGGATGCCGGGACGGCGGGTCTGTGTCTTTTTGCGAAGCATGATGTCCTCCCTCGCCCCACTGCCGGGGCCGTCCGTGAATTCGTTAAAAGCGCGCGCTGTCGAGGTAGGCGCGGGTATGTTCGGTATCCTGCATCGTGGTCGAGGACGGATCCACCGGCTGGGCCTCCGCCTGGTCCGGCACGCCCATCGCCACGCTGGCGAGCGCCGCCGGTGCAGCCGTGCCCGCGAGTTTCAGAAAGTCCCTGCGGCCCCTGGCCTTTTTGTCGGTGCTGTCGGTCATATCGCGTCCTCCCGTGCTGGGCTCAGGCGGCGAGCCTGAAAGCCTCTCGTTCGATGTCCATGAAGGCCGCCCCGACGGCGCCGACATGGGTGTAGAGTTTCGCCGTCTTGGCCTTCGACAGGTCGTCGAAGAAATGTCCCATCCAGGGCCCGAGATGCTTGGCGAAGAAATCCTTCTGCGCCGCGAGCGGCACCGCCTCTCCGAAGCGTCCGACGATCATGCCACCCATCATCTCCAAAAGCGAGGCCGCATTGTCCTCCGGTTCGAAGGTATTCGGGGTGCGGGCGATTCGAAGCCGCGCCATATCGCCGCGGAGCCGCGCGAGGGGCTTTTCGTTGAGAAAACCAGTCAGGTAATAACTGGCGTAGGGCAGCAGTTCACCGCGCCCCAGACCCACGAAGAGCGCGTTGTATTCGCGCGCCACGTCCCGCGGCTTCGTGCCCCGCGCGGCCTTCGCCAGATCGTCGATCGCGCGTCCCAACGCGGTGTCGTCGCCGGACAGCTGGGCCGTCTGGTCCAGCAGCATCTGGTCCGGTGGCGCGGCCAGCAGGACGCCCAGGTAATTGTAGAGATCGGCGCGCAGCCGGTCTTCGGGGGCCAGGGCGCTCATGTCGAAGCACTTTCACTGCGGAACCGCATGCGACGGGGGGCGGGGGGAACCTCCCCCTCGTCCTCGGGTTCGGGGGGGGCGGCGTAGGCGATCGGCTCTGTCGGGAGGGCTTCGATCGGCTCCGGCGCACAGTCCGCCTCGACCTCTTCCGGCGTGTCCGCCTCGACCCGATCGCGCGTGATGTAGTCCAGGTGGCGTTTGAGGCCCTTGCCCACCTCGTAGGTGGTCTTGAGCGGCCCCTGTCCCTTCGACATCGCGAGGTAGTCGTCGTCGTAGTCGTTCAGCCCGTCGAGGCAGGCCAGCACCGGGTTCGACCGCCAAAGCTGCCGCAGGGCGCGGTTTCGCAGATGGCTGGGCACGGCTTTCGCCATGAAGGCCGTGAAATCGTCGCCCGCGGTCATCGTGTCGGGGTCCGGCAGATCGGGCAGGGGGACCGCTTCGACCTGCGCGTCGGTCGCGGCCGCGGCAAGCTCTTCTTCCGCATGCGCATCGGCGGCACGGGCGTCCGCCTCGCGCTCGGCGCGCAGGCCGGCCCGCCGGCGGGCGAAGAAGGAGGCGGCCTCGCTCATGTCGCGTCCTCGTGCCGGGTGGGTGCGCGAAAGACGTCGCTGGCCTTCGCGATCCGGGCATCGCCCAGCCCGCTGGATCCGTCGTCGCGATGCTTGTCGCGACGGCGTTTGACGAAAGGTGTCTCCACGTGGTGGCGGGCGACGAAGCTTTCGACCCAGGTCTGCACGGCTTGCGGCATGACGACCCGCTCGACGATATCCTCGCCGTTGTCGGCGTAATCCTGCGCCTCGTAGGGGGAGGCGGTCACGGCGATCACCTTGGGGGCCGCGGCGGTGTCCGTGCCCGTGCGGCGCATGATGACGTAAAGCGACGGTGTCCGCGTCTGCAACTCGTGGACATAGGCTTCGGTGTCCGAGACGTGCAACGCGACCTGGCAGGTGGCGGCGTGGATATAGGTGACGCCATCGACCTCGCGCAGGACGGCGTCGGTCGCGGGGGCGGCCCCCGGCAGCACGTCGGATGCCGTCCAGACCCACGCGGCCCAACGCGTCACCCCCGGCGCGCGGCGCAGGACGACACCCATCGGGGTGGTCTCCTGGTCGGGCGTCACGTGGCGCATGGTGGGCGTGGCTGACATCGGATCCTGCAACTTTGAATGATTCTATCATTGTCAGGCTTGTGGGGGGGCAGGCAAGGGAAAAGCTTCGCATGATGAACGACTTGTGACAGGGGGCTGCGCTGCACCGCAGCATCACGACGGGGCGATCGGTGTCCCGATCGCGGTTGTGAAGACCCGCCATTCGTTGCTATTCACAGCCGACTTGCCGGGGAGGCCCCAATGCCCAATCACGTCCTGATCTGCGACTGCCTCGGCAGCCAGCGCGTCGACGGCGACAGCCTGTCGGAGGTGACGGGCCTGTCCTGTTCGGCGTGTCACACGAGCCTGTGCGACCGGGAAATCGGCGCGGTCGAGGCGGCCCTGGCGCAGGGCGACATTCTGGTCGCGTGTCAGCAGGAGGCCGCGCGTTTCTCGGAACTGGCCGAGGACCTGGGCGCCGATCAGCCGGGCTTCGTCGATCTGCGCGACCGGGCGGGCTGGACGGAGGACGCCGCCGCCTTCGCGAAACAGGCCGCACTGCTGGCCGAGGGCGCCCGCGCGCAGCCGCAGGCCCGCGCGATGGAAATCACGAGTGCCGGCACCTGCCTGGTCCTCGGGGCGGGCGAGGTCGCGGTGCAGGCAGCGCAGGACCTCGCCCCGATACTGGGCGTGACGCTTCTGATGCCGGAGGGGTGGGAGGTCGACCGGCCGCCCCGCGGTTTCGACGTGGTCACTGGCCGGTTGACCCATGCGACGGGATCCCTGGGCAGCTTCGAGACGCGGTTCGACGCCTTGCGGCAGGTGATCCCCGGTGGACGCGGCGCGCCCGACATGACGTCGCCGCAAAACGGTGCGCTGTCGTCCTGCGACATCATCCTGGACCTGCGCGGGGCCGGGCCGCTCTTTGCCGCCGACGCCAAGCGCGACGGCTACCTGCGCGCCGATCCCGGCAGCGTTCGGGCCGTGGCCGAAGCGGTCCTTGCCGCCTCGCACCTCGTCGGCAGCTTCGAGAAACCGCTCTACGTCCGTCTCGACACCACGCTCTGCGCCCATTCGCGGGCCGAGCAGGTGGCCTGCACCAACTGCCTGGACCTGTGTCCCACCGGGGCGATCACCCCGAACGGAGAGCATGTCGCCGTCGACCCGGCGATCTGCGCGGGCTGCGGGGCCTGTTCGGCGGTCTGCCCGTCGGGGGCGATCAGCTTCGATGCGCCACCGCCCGAGGACACCTTCGCCCGCCTCAACCTGCTGGCCGCCACCTACCGCAAGGCCGGCGGCACGGCCCCGCGCCTGCTGGTCCATGACGCCGACCACGGGGCGGAGATGATCCGTCTTTCCGCGCGCTTCGGGCGGGGCCTGCCCGCCGATACGATCCCGCTGGAGGTCGCGGCCCTGGCCGCCTTCGGTCATGCCGAGGCGCTCGCGGCGCTCGGCGCGGGGTTTTCGGACGTGGACATCCTGCTGTCGCCCAGGACCGAACGCGAGGCGCCCATCGCCCAGACCGCGCTTGCCAATGCGCTGGCGGGACGCGAGGCGGTGCGCCTTCTGGACCTGAACGATCCGGATGCACTGTCGGACGCGCTCTACGATGCCACGCGCGGTCCGGTCGTGGCGACGCCCGCCTTGCAGATGGGTCGCAGGCGGCAGGTCGCGCGGCTCGCCGCCAAGACGTTGAACCCCGGCGCGGAGGTCATCGACCTGCCGACCGGCGCGCCCTACGGGGCGGTGCTGGTGGACACGGACGCCTGCACGCTGTGCCTGTCCTGCGTCTCGCTCTGCCCGTCGGGCGCGCTCGGCGACAATCCCGACCTGCCGCAGCTGCGCTTCCAGGAGGACGCCTGCCTGCAATGCGGGTTGTGCGCGAACATCTGCCCCGAGGACGCGATCACGCTGAAGCCTCGCATGGATCTGACGGATGCGGCGCTCACACAGAAGGTCGTCAACGAGGAAGAACCCTTCGCCTGCATTTCCTGCGGGACGCTCTTCGGCACGAAGTCCACGATCGAGGCGATCACCCGGAAACTCGAGGGGCATTCGATGTTTCCGAACCCCGATGCCTTGCGGATGATCCAGATGTGCGACACCTGCCGCGTGGGGGCGCAGTACCACAGCCAGAACAACCCCTTCGCGGGGGGCGAACGGCCGAAGCCGCGCACCAGCGAAGACTATTTCTCGAACCGGAAGGATCACTGATTATGACCGACGACAGCTTCAACATGTCGATGCGCAAGTTCCTCAAGCAGGTGGGCGTGACCAGCCAGCAGGCCATCGAGGAGGCGATGCGCGGACAGGACACCGCCGGCAAGACGTTCCAGGCCAAGGTCGTGCTGACCATCGACGGGCTGGACCTCGAACACGTCGTCACCGGCAAGATCGAAGGACAGCAATGACCGCGACCCGCGACGACGTCCTTGCCGCGCTGGCCGGGATCACCGACCCCGCGACCGGCGGCCCCCTGACCGAAAGCGGGGCGGTGAAGGCGCTGACGCTCGACGCAGGCGCCGTCCGTTTCGTGCTGGAGATCGCGCCGTCCCGCGCCAGGGACTACGAGGCGGTGAAGGCCGAGGCCGAAGCCAGGCTGGACGCCCTCGACGGGGTGAGCCGGGTCAGCGTCGTCATGACTGCCCATTCGACGCCCGAGGCGCCGCCCGACCTCAAGCCCGGCAAGCCGGCGGGTCCGAAAGGGCCGCAGAAGGTGCCGGGCGTGGACCGGATCGTGGCGATCGCCTCCGGAAAGGGGGGCGTGGGCAAGTCGACGCTGACCGCGAACCTCGCCTGTGCGCTGGCCGCAGAGGGGCGTCGCGTCGGGCTTATGGACGCCGATGTCTACGGGCCGAGCCAGCCGCGGATGCTGGGCGTCTCGGGTCGACCCGCAAGCCCCGACGGCCAGACCATCCTGCCGCTCAGGAACTACGGCGTGACGATGATGTCGATCGGCCTGATGACCAACGAGGATCAAGCCGTGGTCTGGCGCGGTCCAATGCTGATGGGCGCGCTCCAGCAGATGCTGAACCAGGTCCAATGGGGCGCGCTCGACGTGCTGCTGGTGGACCTGCCGCCGGGCACCGGGGACGTGCAGATGACGCTGGCCCAGAAGGCGCAGGTCGACGGGGCCATCGTCGTGTCGACCCCGCAGGACATCGCCCTTCTGGACGCGCGCAAGGGGATCGACATGTTCAAGCAGTTGAACGTCCCGATCCTCGGCATGGTCGAGAACATGTCGACGCATATCTGTTCGAACTGCGGGCACGAGGAACACGTCTTCGGCCATGGCGGCGTTGCGGCGGAATCGGCCAAGCTGGGCGTGCCACTGCTGGCGGAGGTGCCGCTGCACATGGCGATCCGCACCGCCTCTGACGGGGGGGCGCCGATCGTGGTGTCCGACCCCGAAAGCGCGCAGGCGCAGGCCTTCCGCGACATCGCGCGCGGCATGATCGACAGGGGCGAGGCCTGATGGACCTGCCGCCACTGTTTCGCGACCGGTCCAGCACCGACCCGGTCGGCGAAGCTGCGGCGGCGGGCCGCGCCGGGGAGGCGCCTGGCCTCGTCCTGCACGATCTGGCTCAGACCCGGATGCGCGCGGCGATCCTCTTCGCGCCGGAGATCCCGCCGGAAGACGCCGCCGTCATGCTGCCGCTCTGCGCGGTGGGGTTTCAGAACGCGCTGGGCGTGCTGGCCCCGCCGGAGGTCGCGGTGCACCTCGGCTGGGATGGTGCGATCCGGCTCAACGGCGGGACCTGCGGAGCGCTGAGCCTCTACGCCGGGGTCGACTGGCTGGTGATCGGTCTTGCGCTCGACTTGTGGCCGTCCGAGGGCGACGGCGGCCATACGCCCGACCGCACGGCGCTCTACGCCGAAGGGTGCGGCGATGTCACGCCGCCCGAGCTTCTGTCGGCCTGGGTGCGCCACACGCTGTCCTGGCTCGACACTTGGGAACACGACGGTGCGGCCCCCTTGCTGCGCGACTGGAGCGGGCTGTCGGACGAGATCGGGCAGACCGTTACCGTGGCCGGACACACCGGCACCGCGCTGGGTCTGGACGACACCTTCGCGCTGGTGCTGAAATCGGGCGAGGACACCACGCTGGTCCCGCTCACCGCCCTGAGAAAGGACGTCCCATGAAACTGGCCCGTGCGATCCACTTCGACGAAAGCGATACGCGGATCTTCCACAATCCCGCCCGCACCGGGGAATGGTGCATCCCCGGCGGGTTCGAGTTCTCGAACTGGGGGGAGGGCGATCTGACGGGCAAGGCGCGTCAGGCGTTCTCCAACGGTTGGCTGGGGCTTGAGACCTGGGGGCGCGTCACATTCGTTGCCGTGACCGCGATCGAGGAGGCGGAGCTTGCGCGCCTCGCGGACATGCTCGCCGCCCATTTCGTCACGATCTACGGGGCGCCGGACGCCGCCGCCGCGCGTCCCGTCGCGGTGGAGGAACTCGCGCAGATGACCGACCTGTGCGAGGATCACGCGCCCAACACCTTGCTGGCCGTGGCGCGCGAACTGACCGAAGGCGGCGTCCGGGAGACCTACCGCGCCATCGAGGCGCAGGAGGCCGGGTTGGAGCAATTCGCCCTGCACGTCACCGAGGATTGATCACTCGATGGGGGCCGGTGCCGGGGGCGTCGGGCTGGCCGCTTCGGGGTCATCGGCGTTGAAGACGAACAGGGCCTCACCCGCGATCGTGTAGTTGTCGATCAGCTCTTGCGCGGCGGGGGAGGTCAGCCAGTCCTGCAATTCCATCGCAAGGTCGGCCTGCACGTTCGGGTGCCGTTCGGGGTTCACGGGAATATAGGTGTACTGGTTGTAGAGCGCAGGATCGCCTTCGAACAGCACCGCGAGATCGCCCTTGTTGCCGAAATTCAGCCAGCTTGCGCGATCGGCCAGGATATAGGCATTCAAGCCCGCCGCGGTATTCAGCGCAGAGCCCATGCCGGCGCCCACGGCGTTGTACCACGGCCCGAAGGTTTCGGGGTCCAGCAGGGCCTCGCTCCACAAGGCCAGTTCCGCCTTGTGGGTGCCGCTGTCGTCGCCGCGGCTCACGAAGGGGGCCTCGGTCATCTCGACGGCGGTCACGGCCGCGACGGCGGAGCTGAGGTCCGCAAGTCCTGCGGGATCCTCTGACGGGCCCACGATCACGAAGTCGTTGTACATGATGGGCTGGCGCGCCGTGCCGAAGCCGGCGGAGACGAATTCCTCCTCGGCGGCCTGCGCGTGCACGAGGATCGCGTCGACGTCGCCCGCCTCGCCGAGGCGGATGGCCTGGCCGGTGCCGACCACGAGAAGCTGGACCTCGATGCCGGTGTCTTCCGCGATGGCGGGCAGAAGAACATCGGCCAGGCCGGAGTTCTCGAACGAGGTGGTCACGGCCATGCGCATTTCCTGTGCCTGGACGGGCAGGGCGGCGAGAAGGAAGGTTCCGGCGAGCAGGGGGCGGGGGGTCATGTGACGATGTCTCCGTTCAGGAAAGCGGACAGGGCCGCCGATGTTGGTCTGTCGAAAACGTCCCCGGCGGGGCCGTGTTCCTCGATTTGGCCCGCCCGCATGAAAATCGCGCGGTCGGACAGGCGGCGGGCCTGCCCAAGGTCGTGGGTCGCCATGAGGATCGTGACGCCGGCGTCGCGCGCTTTGCGCAGAAGGTCCTCGATCGCCTGCGTAGCAGCCCCGTCGAGACTGGCACAAGGTTCGTCCAGGAACAGCATCTGGGGTTGGCGGATCAGCGCTCGGGCCAAGGCCAGCTTCTGCCGTTCCCCGCCCGAGAGACGCGGTGCCTGCGTGTCGAGCCGGTCCGACAGGCCGATGCGCCCGGCCCAGTCGCGGGCCGCCGCCAGGCGTGTCGCGCGCGGCACGCCCGCCAGTTTCAGCGGATAGACGAGGTTGGCCGCGACCGAGCGGCGCAGCATGATCGGCGTCTGGAAGACGAAGGCCTGGGCGGCCTCGGGCGGGGCGGCCCAGTCGATGCGCCCTGCGGACAGCCGCTCGACCCCGTGCAGGGCGCGCAAAAGCGTGGTCTTGCCCGATCCGTTGGGACCCATCACCGTCGTCAAACCGCCCGGTTCCAGCGTCAGATCCACCGGCCCAAGCAGGCGCTTGCCGCGGCGCCGCACCTCGAGGCCGCGGGCGTGCAGGGGCAGAATGCGGCTCACCACCGGCCCTCGCGTTCGGTGCGGCTGAGGGCATGGATCGCGAAGTTCACCGCGATCGCAAGCCCGATCAGCACGAAGCCCAGCCCCAGCGCCAGCGCGAAGTTGCCCTTGCCGGTCTCGAGCGCGATGGCCGTGGTCAGCACCCGGGTCGCGTTGTCGATGTTGCCGCCCACGATCATGATGGCGCCGACCTCACCGATCGCGCGACCGAAGCCCGCGAGCGCCGCCGTGAGAAGCGTTCGCCTCCCGTCCCACATCAAGGTGGCGATGCGCTGCGCCTTCGAGGTGTTCAGCGAGATCAGCAGGTCGTGGTAGTCCGACCACAGATCGCGCATCGCCTGATGCGTGACGGAGGCGATGAGCGGCGTGATGATGATGACCTGTGCTGCAATCATCGCCGTCGGCGTGAATAGCAGCCCCAGCACGCCCAAGGGGCCCGAACGCGACAGCAGCACGTAGACCACCAGTCCCACGACGACCGGCGGCAGCCCCATCAGCGCGTTGAGTAGCGCGATCGCCGTGCGGCGGAAGCGGAACCGCTGGATGGCAAGCAAGGTGCCCAGCGGGATCGCGATGAGGCTGGCGAAGACGAGCGCCGACAAGGTCACGCGCAAGGACAGCAGGCTGATCGCGACCAGTTCCGGGTCGAGCGTCATGACCAGCCGTGCCGCCTCGAGCAGGCCCAGGGTGATGTCGTTCATCGGTTCGAACGCCGCGGATCGCGCCGGTCCGGGATATCCGGCACGGGATCAGGGAAAAGCTCGGCACTTGAGACACGTCGCGGCCCGTTGCGGCGCGTCGGGCCCCACGGTATCAGGCGCGCGGGATATCGAACCCCGGTTCCGCTATTTCCAGGGTCTCGTAAAGAAAGCCGGGCGCGCAGATGCAGCTGCACAAGGTCCAGTCGCCCGTCGTCCGGGCCGATTGCCAGTGGAAGGGTTCGACCTCCACCTGTGGCAGTTGCGGCGTCCCCAGTTCCGAGCCCAGCAAGACATCCCGCGCCGGACCCGCTTCGGTGGGCGAGATCGAAATCTCCAAGGGCGCGCCCGCGTGGAACATCCAGATTTCCGAGCAGTCGATCCTGTGCCAACGGCTGCGATCGTTCCCGGCAAGAAGGTAATAGATCCCCGTGGCGGCCGGACGATGACCGGTCTGAGCCGCGACCATCCAGGTTTCGCGGAACCAGCCGCCCTCGGGATGCGGGGCGAGGTCCAGGTAGCTGATGAGTTGCGCCGTGCCCATGTGCGCGATGCGCCCAAGCGAATTCGTCATGCGGTAGCTTCCTCATCGCTTTACCGTCGGCGCCGATACACCCCTTGCGAACCTTTCGAACCGTGCAATCCGGCGTCCGGTGCAGAATTTCATGCGGCACCGGTCGAGTAAACAAAAATGTTAACAGCGTAAACGTTACCATGGGCGCAGAGGGCACGATCCGCGGCGCAAGACCGCGTGGTCCGGACCGCAAGACGCCCCGGACCACATCGCATCACCCGCGCAGGATGCCGCGGCCCGCGTAGAGCGCGGTATCGCCCAGCATCTCCTCGATCCGGATCAGCTGGTTGTATTTCGCCAACCGGTCCGAACGCGACAGGGATCCGGTCTTGATCTGGCCGCAGTTCGTCGCCACCGCCAGATCCGCGATGGTCGCGTCCTCGGTCTCGCCGGAGCGGTGGGACATCACGTTGGTGAAACCCGCGCGGTGGGCCATCTCGACGGCCTGCAAGGTCTCGGTCAGGGTGCCGATCTGATTGACCTTGACCAGCATGGAATTGGCGCTGCCCTTCTTGATGCCCTCGGCCAGCCGCGCGGGGTTGGTGACGAACAGATCGTCGCCCACCAGCTGCACGCGGTTGCCCAGGCGGTCGGTCAGCATCTTCCAGCCGTCCCAGTCGTCCTCGGCCATGCCGTCCTCGATGCTGATGATCGGATAGTCCGACACCAGCTGTTCGAGGTAATCGACGTTCTGCTCGGACGTCAGCGACTTGCCTTCGCCCTTCATCTCGTAGGAGCCGTCCTTGAAGTACTCGGTCGAGGCGCAGTCGAGCGCGAGGTAGATGTCCTCGCCCGGCTTGAAGCCCGCCGTCTCGACCGAGCGCAGGATGAAGTCCAGCGCCTCGCGCGTGCTCGACAGGCCGGGCGCGAAACCGCCCTCGTCGCCGATGCCGGTGTTGTGGCCGGCCTTGGAGAGTTCCTTCTTGAGCGTGTGGAACACCTCGGCGCCCATGCGGACGGCTTCGCGGATGTTGTCCGCGGCCACCGGCATAATCATGAATTCCTGGATGTCGATCGGGTTGTCGGCGTGCTCTCCACCGTTGATGATGTTCATCATCGGCACCGGCAAGGTCCGCGCGGAGGTGCCGCCGATGTAGCGAAAGAGCGGCTGGGAGGTCACGTCGGCGGCCGCCTTCGCCACGGCGAGCGACACGCCGAGGATCGCGTTGGCGCCCAGGCGGCCCTTGTTGTCGGTGCCGTCGAGTTCGATCATCGTCATGTCGATGCCGACCTGGTCGGTGGCGTCGAAGTCAAGCAGTTCCCCGGCAATCTCTCCGTTCACGGCCTCGACCGCTTCCAGCACGCCCTTGCCCATGTAGCGGCCGGTGTCGCCGTCGCGCCGTTCGTGCGCTTCGTGCACGCCCGTCGAGGCGCCCGACGGCACTGCGGCCCGGCCCATGGTGCCGTCCTCCAGCGTGACGTCGACCTCGACCGTGGGGTTGCCGCGGCTGTCGAGGATCTCTCGGGCGTGGATGTCGATGATCGCGCTCATGGGGCTGGCTCCTGAAGCAAGGGGGTTGGATCGCGTTTAGCAAGCGACCCTAGGGAAGGGAAGCGCGGCGACGGGATTCGCGCAGGAAGGAATAGAGGCCCGAGGCCACGACGATGGCGGAGCCCGCCAGCACGAAGACATCGGGCCGTTCGCCGAAGACGAAGACACCGACGATCAGCGCGAAGACCAGTCGGCTGTAGCGGAAGGGCGACACGAAGGAGACCTCTCCGACCCGGGTTGCCGCAACGATCGTGTAATAGGCCAGGACGCCGGTCAGAACGCAGAGCCCCGCCAGCACCAGCGCCCCTCCGTGGGGCACGTCGAAGGTCTGGTCGGTGAACGCGACGACGGCGGCGCCCGTCGGCACGATCACCAGAAAGGCATAGGTCGACAACTGCAGGCTCGTGACCGACGGCGGTACGCCGCGCGTGGCAAGGTCGCGTCCGGCCAGGAACACCGCGCCCTGCAGGGCAAAGAGCGAGGCCGGCTCGAAGGCGTCAAGCCCCGGGCGCAGGATCAGAAGCACCCCCAAAAAGCCGACCGCCACCGCGACCCAGCGCCGCCAGCCGACCGTCTCGCCCAGAAACAGGGCCGCGCCGGCGGTCACGAACAGCGGGATCGCCTGAAGGATCGCACTGGCAGAGGAAATCGGCGTCAGGGCGATGGCGGTTACGAAGCCCACCGTGCCCAGGACCTCGCACCCGTTGCGCAAGAGCACCATCGGATGAAGCAGATCCCGCGACCACAGCCGGTCCCCGCGGGCGAGGCCGAGCGCGCCGAAAACCACGCCGCCGCCCAGGCCCAGCACCACCAGGATCGCCCCCACAGAAAGTGAGCCCGCCAGCAGCTTGATGAACATGTCCTCGATGGCGAACCCCAGCATCGCCAGGACCATCAGCAGGCCGCCCTTGAGATTGTCCATGCCGGTCCCCGCTGGTTCACCTCCGCAGCGATACGCAGCGCCGTCCCGAAGCGCCACCCCACCTCTTCTTCTGGCTCCAAATATCCCGGGGGAGCCCGGCACGGGCGGGGGCAGAGCCCCCTCCATCATCACAACCCTCGCAGACGCTCGGATCGCTCGAACGCCCCGTCCGGATGACGCGAAATCCCGGCCCGACCTCTTGCGCTGTCCCGGGCGCCCGCAGCGCCCTGCGGCAGGGGCGCGCCCGGACCTGTCCTGCGCGTCCGCAGCCGAAGGTCCCGATCAGTCCCTCTTGACCGGCACCCCGTAAAGTTCCAGCCGGTGGCCCTTGAGCCGGTAGCCCAGTCGGGCGGCGATGCGTTCCTGCAGGGCCTCGATCTCCGGGTCGACGAACTCGATGACGCGGCCGGTGGTCATGTCGATCAGGTGGTCGTGGTGCGCGCCGTCGGCGGGTTCGTAGCGTGCCCGCCCGTAGCCGAAGTCGTGCTTTTCGAGGATTCCCTTCTCCTCGAAGAGCTTCACCGTCCGGTAAACCGTCGCCAGCGAGATCCGGGCATCCTGCGCCATGGCGCGGCGGTGCAATTCCTCCACGTCGGGGTGATCGGTGGCGCGGTCCAGCACGCCCGCGATGACCCGGCGCGGGGCGGTCATGCGCAGGCCCGCCTCGGCCACACGGCGTTCGATCCAGCCCACCACGTCAGAACCACCGCAGCAGGCGCATCACGACGTAGGACGCCACGGCGACCACGCCCATCCCGACACACAGGATCGCGAAGGCATGGGGGCTGTCGATCCCCGGCATTCCGCCCACGTTCACGCCGAACAGGCCCGTCAGGAAACTGATCGGCAGGAAGATCGCGGCCACCACCGACAGACGGTAGCTGTTGCGCTCCAGGCGGGCGTCGTGGATGGCGTCGAGGTGATCGGCCATCGCCTCCAGCCGCTCGTGGACCTCCAGCAGTTCCTCCAGCGCCCAGCGCGCGCGGCTGGCGGTGTCGCGCATCCGGGCGCGCAGATCGGGCTTGATCAGCGGCGTGTCCGACTTGGCCAGTTGCATTAGGGCCTCGGACAGGGGGGCCACGTGTCGGCGCAACTTGATGACCTCGCGCCGCAGCGGGGCCAGGTCGCTGCCGGGGGCGCGGTCCTCGTCGTAGACGGCGTCCTCCATGTCGTCGGCGAGATCCTCGCGCTCGAAGGCGATCTGCTCGAGCCGTTTGACCAGGCCTTCGGTGATCCGCGCGAGCATGTGGCCCGGGCTGTGGGGGGCGTCGTCCGCACCGACCTGCGCGCGCAATTCCTCGACCGCGAAGACGCGCTGGCGGCGCACGGTGACGATCAGCGCCTCCGCGATCCAGATCCGCAGCGACACCATGTCCGCGGTCTCTTCCCCGTCGTTGAGGTTCACGCCACGCAGCGTCACCGAAAGACCGCCTTCGCCCATGTCCATGCGCGGGCGGGTCTTGTCCGCAAGCAGCGTGCGCCGGGCGAGGGGGGGCAGGTTCCGCGTCGTCCACCCTGCAAGCCCCGGGTCGGCCAGATCCAGGTGCAACCAGCGATAGGCCGCGCCGTCCGCCGGTGCGGTGCGCAGGTCGGTCGCCGGCTGCGCGGTGCCGTCGGCGTGGATGTCGAAGGCACACAGCGGCGAGAGGGTATGATCGTCAGAGGACAAGGCGTCCCTCCATCGTCTGGACGGCCGTGCCGGTGATCGTCACGCCCGCGGCGCCGGCCCGCGCCTTTATCCGCGAGGGACGGCCCATGTCCTCTCCCTGGTGGATCACGACGGACTGGTCGGCCCCGTCGAGCTCGCGCAGAAGGGCCGCGAGGGCGGCGCTCGCGCTACCGGTGGCGGGATCCTCGGGGATGTTGTCGAGCGGTGCGAACATGCGCGCGTGAACGGTGTCGCCGTCGCGCACGTAGGCAAAGCAGGCGAAATCCATCGCCGCGGGGTAGCGATCGCGCCCCTCGCGCATCGCGGCGACATCCGCGCAGGCACGCGACAGGGCCGCTCGGTCGGTCAGCCGGACGAAGGTGAAGGGCAATCCGACGTCGGCCTGCACCGGGGGATGACCCAGTTGATCGAGGTCCCCTTCCGCAAGCCCCAGCGCGCGGGCGACCAGTGCCGGGTCCGGTTCCGCATGGCGGGTCAGGGGGGTGGCCACGGTGAAGGAGGCGGTCCGGCCTTCGACCGTGCAGGGGATGGGTCCCGACCCGGTCTCTAGGATCATGTCCGTGGGGAAGCCCATCGCCGCGAGCGCCACGGCGGTACCGATGAGCGGATGCCCGGCGAAGGGCACCTCGGCCAATGGCGTGAAGATCCGCAGCTTCGCCGTATGGCGCAGATCGTCGGGTGGATAGACGAAGACCGCCTCGGAGAAATTGAACTCGGCGGTGATCTTCTGCAAAAGCTCCGGCTTCACGCCTTCGCCGTCGGGGATCACCGCAAGCTGGTTGCCCCCGAAGGGCGTGTCTGTGAAGACGTCGTAGACGACATAGACGGTCATTCCGGCAACTCCGGTTGGGGCGAGACGGCTTCGGCCAGGCGTCCCACGGTCAGGCCCTGCACGACGATCGAGAAGATCACCACCATGTAGGTGGCCGTCAGGATGAGCGGTTTCCATTCGCTGTCCGGCAGCGAAAGCGCAAGGGCCACCGAGATTCCGCCCTTCAGACCGCCCCAGGTCATGATCCGCACCACGCCGCCCGAATAGTTTCGGAAAGGCCGCAGAAGCGTGACCGGCACCGACACGGCGGCGAACCGTGCTGCAAGCGCCAGCAGGATGGCGGCGGCCCCGTAGGCCACGAAAGGCGCCTCGAAGGCGATCGCGAAGACCTCGACCCCGATCATCAGGAAGAGCACCGCGTTCAGGATCTCGTCCACCAGCTTCCAGAAGGCCTCGACGTAGCGGCGCGTCTGCTCCGACATGCCGTGGCGGGTGCCGATATCGCCGATCAGGAGCCCGGCGCAGACCGCCATGATCGGCGCGGAGAAATGCAGGGCGACCGCCAGTTCGTAGCCGCCGAAGGCCAGGCCCAGCGTCAGCAGAACCTCCAGGCTGTAGTCGTCGATCCGGCGCATCAGCCGGAACGTCAGATACCCCAGAACGAGGCCCAGCACCGCCCCGCCCAGCGCTTCCTGCACGAAAAGCGTGACCGCCCCGCCCAGGCCGTCGCCGTGACCCTCCGCCCCGAAGGCCAGGTCCACGAGGACGAGGAAGACCACGTAGCCCACCCCGTCGTTGAACAGGCTTTCGCCCGCGATCTTCGTCTCCAGCGCCTTGGCGAGGTTGGTCTGACGCAGCACGCCCATGACGGCCACCGGATCGGTGGGCGAGATCAACGCCCCGAAGACCAGCGCCACCAGAAGCGGCATGCCCGTGAGCCAGCTGAACCCGTAGCCCACGATCAGCGTCGACAGGGCGATCCCCATGGTCGCCATCAGCGCGACCGTGGGCCAGACCCGCGCCAGGTCCGAGGTCTTCACGTGCAGCGCCCCGGCAAAGAGCAACAGGCCCAGCATTCCCTCCAGCAGCGCATCGGAGAATTCCAGCTGCGTGACCTGCGAGCGCACCACGTCCGCAATGCCAAGGCCCGGCACCACCGCGTCCAGTCCCATCAGCAATAGCGAGGCGATCAGCGAGACGACGAGGATCCCGATGGCCGAGGGCAGTCGCAGGAAAAGGTAGTTCACGGCACCGAAGAGCCCCGCGAGGACGATCAGAAGCGAGGTGATCTGCAACAGGGTCATCGGCAAGGGTCCGGCGCGGGGGGCGTGTCCGCCGGGGGTATCACGCCGATCTTACCCGCGCCAACCCGGCATTCGTATCCATGTCCCGCCCAGGGTTTGCGGCCGTGCTCCCGACCCCAGCTTGAACCGGGCAAGGCCGGGGGTGGCCGCGGTGTCGAGCATGCCAAGCTCTATCTGCGTCACGCCCGAGGCGTGGAAGCGCGGGGCCACATGTGCGAGCATCGCGTGGTGCGCGCGGTCCCGACGGCCGAGCGCGCCCGACCAGCCGATCTGGTAGGTCGCGCATGTTCCATGCCGGATGAACAGCATCGCCGCCACCGTCCGTCCGTCGAGATCGGCCCCCGCCATGGTCAGATCCCCCGGGGCCACGTGGTGCAACGCTCGCAACAGGGCGGGCGGCAGCGCGCGGTAGCCCTTGCGGCGCTGGGCGGCCAGATCACGGGTCAGAAGCCAGCCGTCCCGACCGGTCTCGAACGGTCGGCACCACAGGTCGAGCCCCGCGCGGAGCCCCTGGCGCGCATCGCTCCGCCATTTCGGCCGGGCGTTGGCCAGTTGCCGGTCGAGATCGGGTTGCGTCGTCAGTTGCGCGACCGTCGCCGCGGTCATCACCTGTCCGAAACCGGCCGCGCGCAACATCGGCCCCGCATCCGGATCGGGGGCATTGACCACGTGAAGCCTCAGCCCGCGCAGACAAGCCAGACGGTCCTCCGGCGCGGTATGCGCCCCGAAGACAGGCCCGCGCGAGACCATACGCAAGGCCCTGCGCAGGGGCAGGCGACGCGAGACCGTGACGACCGACCCGCCATCCGGCAAGGCCCGCAGCTCTGCCTGGCCCCCGAGGTGGCGCACCGCCGTGGCGAAGGCGGGCGATTGCACCAGCGGAACCGGAGGGCGGGACAGGAGGAAATCCTTCATGCCCCGATTAACGCGCCGGAAACCTAAAGCTGCGTTAAGAGGGCCATGAAATCCAGGAGCGTCCCCAAGGTCACCTCACACCCCGTGCTGGGTGTTCAGGCCAGCGCGCCGCACCCGACGGTGTTGGGTGCGGCGCTGTTGGCCGCGGCGGTCTGCCTGCCGCTCTTGTTGCTCTGGGTCGTGCTGGCGCTGGTCTAGGCGCGCTTGACCAGCGCGTGACGCTTCTTGCCGGCGCTCAGCTTGAGCGGGCTGTCCAGCATATCCGGCGTGACCATCAGGCCCGCGTCCTCCAGCGGGGCATCGTTCAGACGTGCGCCGTTCTCCGCGATCAGGCGCTTGGCTTCCTTGCCCGAACCGGCGAGGCCTGCCCGGACGATCAGCTGCACGATGGAAATCCCCGCGCCGATGTCCGCGGGCGACAGCTCCAGCGTGGGCAGATCCGCGCCCACGCCGCCTTGCTCGAAGACCTCGCGTGCGGTGGCCTCCGCCGCGCGGGCGGCGTCCTCGCCGTGCAGAAGCGCCGTGACCTCGTTGGCGAGCCGGATCTTGGCCTCGTTGATCTCCGACCCTTGCAGCGCGCCCAGACGATCGCATTCCGCGACCGGCAGCTCGGTGAAGAGCTTGAGGAACTTGCCCGTGTCCGCGTCCGTGGTGTTGCGCCAGAACTGCCAGAACTCGTAGGGGCTCAGCATGTCGCCGTTCAGCCATACGGCACCCCCCGCACTCTTGCCCATCTTGCGCCCGTCGGAGGTCGTCAGAAGCGGCGTCGTCAGACCGAAGATCTCGGTGTCGGCGACGCGGCGGGTCAGGTCGATCCCGTTGACGATGTTGCCCCACTGGTCGGATCCGCCCATCTGCAGAAGGCAGCCGTGCCGGCGGTTGAGCTCCAGGAAGTCGTAGGCCTGCAGGATCATGTAGTTGAACTCGAGGAACGACAGCGATTGCTCGCGGTCGAGCCGCGACTTGACGCTCTCGAAGGACAGCATGCGGTTCACGCTGAAATGCCGCCCGATGTCGCGCAGGAAATCGAGGTAGTTCAGCTGGTCCAGCCATTCAGCGTTGTTGAGCATGACTGCATCCGTCGGCCCGTCGCCGTAGGACAGGTACTGTGCGAAGACCCGCTGCATCCGGTCGATGTTGTCCTGGATCTGGTCGGGCCCCAGCAGCGGGCGCTCGTCCGAGCGGAAGCTTGGATCGCCCACCTTCGTGGTCCCGCCACCCATCAGGGTGATCGGCTTGTGACCGGTCTTCTGCAGCCAGCGCAGGACCATGATGTTCATCAGGTGGCCCACGTGAAGCGACGCGGCGGTGGCATCGTAGCCGATATAGGCGGGCACGACCCCCGCGCTCAACGCCTCGTCCATGCCCTGGTAATCGGTGCAATCCGCCAGGAAGCCGCGTTCCTTCATCACCGCGATGAAGTCCGACTTGGGATGGTAGGTCATGGCTTGTTCCTCGGGTCGTGAGGGGGCATCAATAGCGGCGGTCGGCACGAAGGGAAAGAGCATGAAGATCACCGGACCGATCCGTGCGCTGGGCGCGATGTCCGGCACCTCTCTCGACGGGATCGACGCCGCCGTGCTGGTCACCGACGGCGAGCGTATCGTGGACTTCGGTCCCAGCGACTACCGCGAGTATTCCACCCCCGAACGTGCCGCATTGCGACGCGCCCTGGGCCGCTGGCCGGAGGATGACGTGGCCGAGGCGGCGGCGATCATCCTCAAGGGCCACGACGTGCTGCTCTCGGGGTTCGAGAGCGTCGATCTGATCGGCTTCCACGGCCAGACCCTGGCCCACGATCCGCAAGGCCGCGGCACCCACCAGGTGGGGGACGGCGCGGACCTGGCAGAGCGTCTTGGCGTGCCGGTCGTCTGGGACTTCCGCAGTGCCGACGTGCGGCTGGGCGGGCAGGGGGCGCCGCTGGCCCCGTTCTATCACTTCGCGCTGGCCAAGTGGATGAAGGCCACCGCGCCGCTTGCGTTCCTGAACCTCGGCGGGGTCGGAAACCTGACCTGGATCGACCCCGCCTGCGACCGCCCCGAGGCGCCGGGCGCGCTTCTGGCCTTCGACACCGGCCCTGCGAACGCGCTACTGGACGACGCGCTGATGGCACGCACCGGGCAGGCCCGCGACGAGGACGGCGCATGGGCCGCGCGTGGCACGATCGACGACGACATCGTGGCGGCCTTCCTGGAGCACGGCTACTTCTACAAGATCCCGCCGAAGTCGCTCGACCGCGACACCTTCCGCACGCTGGCCGAGGCCGTCACCTCCCTGGGCGACGCCGATGCCGCGGCGACCCTCACCGCGGCCACGGCGCTTAGCGTGGCGGCGGCGCTCGAATTCTGTCCCGCCCCGCCCGAGACGGTCTGGGTCTGCGGCGGCGGGCGGCACAACCCAACGATGATGCGGATGATCGAGGCCTCGATTCCCGTCCGGCTGCGTCCGGTGGAAGAGGCGGGCCTCGACGGTGACATGCTGGAGGCGCAGGCCTTCGCCCACCTCGCCGTGCGCGTGGCGCGAGGCTTGCCCACCTCCTGCGAAGGTACGACCGGCGTGCGGGCCGCGGTCAGCGGCGGTACGCTGTCGCGCCCGTCGGGACAGGCGGCGCGCCCTCGGGCTGCCGTTCGGTAAGGGGTTGGAACGCGACGAAATTCGGCAAGGTTCGGCCGAAAAGTGGCCGGTCCCATTGCGCCGGGAGGAACACGGGCATAGCTGGCGGGTTGAGAGACAGCAGTCAAGAAAGAGGCACTGACATGAGAACGCTCGCAATCACCACCGCAGCACTGATCGGCACCGCCGGTATCGCCCATGCGGGCAGCCTGGCCGACGCCGTCGCGACCCCCGCACCGCAGCCCGTCGCCCCGGCGCCCGTGGTGCTGGACCCCAGCTGGACGGGCTTCTACGCCGGTGGCCAGATCGTCACGGGCGACGTCGAAGTCGGCGATGCCGACGCGGATGCGGATGGCTTCGGCGTTCACGCCGGTTACCTCTATGACCTCGGGACCGTGGTCGTCGGTGGTGAAATCGATTACGACGATCTGGACGTCGACGGCTTCGACGACGCAAGCGTCGCACGGCTGAAGGGGATCGCGGGCTACAACGCGGGCAGCTTCCTGCCCTACGTGACCGCCGGTGTCGCCCAGCTGGACGTGGACAACGGTGTCGACAGTGTCGATGACACCGGTGCGTTCTACGGTCTGGGCCTGGCGTACGCCGCCAACGAAAACATCCGCGTCTCGGGCGAATACCTCGAGCACCAGTTCGACGACTTCAACGACGGCGGCGCGGACGTCGACGCCTCCACGGTGTCGCTGCGCGTGTCCTTCGCATTCTGATCGCGCCTGCGACTGGGACGTGAAACGGGCCTCTTCGGAGGCCCGTTCTTCTTTGCGGGATCGCCGTCAGGCGGTACGCGCGGCCATCAGACCCTCGGCGTAGGCGACGATGCGTCCCAGCGCCTCTTCCAGCCGCGAATCCTCGACCGTCATCGCGACGCGGATGTGACCCGCGCCGCCTTGGCCGAAGCTTTCGCCCGGCATGACGCCGATCTGTTCGGCATCAAGAAGCCCGTTGGCGAAGTCGAGCCCCGTCATGCCCGTCGCGCGCACGTCCAGCATGGCATACATCGCCCCGTCGATGGGCGAGGCGGTGATCGCCCGCTGTCCGTCCAGGGCCCGCAGCACGATGCTGCGGCGACGGCGGAAGGGCTCGGCCACCTGCTGTTCCGGCTCCGTACCGCGGCCCAGCGCAAAAAGCGCCGCCCGCTGGATGAAGGGCGGGATGCCGTAGGTGTTGTGCGTGGCAAGATCGCCGATGGCGTGGATCGCCTCCGCCGGGCCCGCGACCCAGCCCACGCGGCTGCCGGTCATCGCGTGGCTCTTGGACATGGAGCCCACGACCAGCGTCCGTCCGGCCATGCCGTCCAGGCTGCGCGGAGAGATATGGTCCCCCTCCCAGACCTGCGTGTCGTAGACCTCGTCCGAGATCAGCCACAAATCGCGGTCCTGGCAGACGCCCGCGATCTCCTCCAGCGTGGCACGGTCGTAGACGGCACCGGTGGGGTTGTTGGGCGAATTGATCAGCAAGGACCGTGCGTCGGGACCCGCCGTGGCTTCGAGATCGGCACGTTGGGGACGAAAGCCGTCCTCCGCGCGGACCCGGACCGGGCGCGGCGTGGCGCCCACCGCGCGGATCGTGCCGGGATAGGTCGCGTAATAGGGATCGATGAAGAGCGCCGCGTCGCCCGGATCGCAGGCTGCGGCATGGGCGGCGAAGAGCGCGGCCTGGCCGCCGGGGGTGATGACGACGTTCTCGGACCCCGTGGGCACGCCGGTGCGTTCCTGCAGGCGGGCGGCCACGGCGGCACGCAACTCCGGCATGCCGGGCACCAGGCTGTAGCCGGTATGGCCCGCCAGCCCGCTTTCGTGCATCGCGTCGAGGATCGCGCGATCGGTGCCGATGTCGTGCTCGCCCATGGTGAGCTCGATGATGGGATGACCGGCGTCGCGCAACGCGCGGGCGCGGTAGAAGACGGACCAGCCGTCGTCGCCGCCGGTGACGATATTCTGTATGCGATCTGAGAGTTTCATGCCCGCACCCGACAGTTCCGGCAGCGGCGTGTCAACCCTCTGGATAGGGGGGCAATTCATCGCGAACCGACTTCGGCAGCTTTGCCCGGATCAGCGTGTAGGAGGTGACGAGCCTGTGGCGCAGGTCCTCCGGTGCTGCGTCCAGCGGGACGGCGACCCAGGAGCGGTGGAAATAGGCCGCCCGCCGTGCCGCCCCGGCGTCGATCAACATGGTTGCGGTCTCGACGCTGTCGGTCTTGACCGACACGGTGGAAGAGGCCGCCCCGATCGAGGCGAATATCTTGCCGCCGACTTTCCAGCTGTCGTGGCCCGGACCCAGCAGGTCGTCGCAGGTCGAACCGGGCAGGGCGGTGCAGATGTTTGTCGCAATCTGTCGGCTCATGCCCCGAGCCTGCCCGGATACCTTGACGCTTGGCAAGCGGGGTGACGGCTGCTAGTCAGTTGCCATGAACAAGCGCTGCATCCTCATTTGCTGCATTATTCCCTGCTGATCCGTTCGGCAGGCCGCTTTTTCACGTTCCTCTCCTGAACCGAAACCGCTAGGTCTGCCGCCGCGCCGCAATCCGTCCGCGAGGCCCCATGACCACGATCCGACTGCACAACACCAAGACCCGCCGGAAGGAGGACTTCGTCCCCCTCGATCCCGGGAATGTCCGCATCTACCTTTGCGGGCCCACCGTCTATGCCCGCGCGCATCTGGGGAACGCCCGGCCCGTTCTGGTCTTCGACGTGCTCTACCGCCTGTTGCGCGAGGTCTTTGGTGAAGCCGCCGTCACTTACGCGCGCAACTTCACGGACGTGGACGACAAGATCAACGCCGCCGCGGCCGAAAGCGGGCGCGAGATCGGCGACATCACCGCCCAGACGATCCGCTGGTATCACGAGGACATGGACGCGCTCGGCGCGCGCAGGCCCGACCACGAGCCGCGCGCGACCGGCCATATCCCCCAGATGATCGCGATGATCGAGGATCTGATCGCGCGCGGCCATGCCTACGAGGCGGAAGGCCACGTGCTCTTCGCCGTCGACAGCTACGAGGCCTACGGGGCGCTCTCGGGCCGGTCGCTCGACGACATGATCGCGGGCGCGCGGGTCGAGGTCGCGCCCTACAAGCGCAACGCGATGGATTTCGTGCTGTGGAAGCCCTCGGGCGACGGGCAACCGGGCTGGGACAGCCCCTGGGGAATGGGGCGTCCGGGCTGGCATATCGAATGCTCCGCCATGACGCGGGCGCTGTTCGGTGACAGCTTCGACATCCACGGCGGCGGCACCGACCTGATGTTCCCCCACCATGAGAACGAGGTCGCGCAAAGCTGCTGCGCCGCGCCGGACGGCGAGTTCGCGCAGGTCTGGCTGCACAACGAGATGCTGCAGGTCGAAGGGCGCAAGATGTCCAAAAGCCTGGGCAACTTCTTCACCGTGCGCGACCTGCTGGACAAGGGCATCGCCGGAGAGGTCATCCGGCTGGTCTTTCTGGGCACCCACTACGGCAAGCCGATGGACTGGACCGAGACGCGCCGCGCCGAGGCCGAGACGACGCTGCGCCGCTGGATGGGCATCCTCGCCGGGCACGGCTTCGGGCCGAACCTGATCGAGGCGCTGCGCCGCGACGGCAAGTGGCAGGCGGACCCGGAGTTCCTGGGCGTCCTGGCCAACGATCTGAACACCCCCGGCGCCCTGGCCCGGCTGCACGTCCTGTCCAAGGGCAAGACGGCGGCGCAATTGGCGGGCTTCGCCTACGGGCTGGACCTGCTGGGCCTCGTCCCGGACTGGTCGGCGCTGCCGCGGCTCGATGGGGGTGAAGGCGGTGACGGGGTCTCGGAGAAGGTGGCCGCGCGGATCGACGCGCTGCTGACGGAGCGGGCGCAGGCGCGCGCCGACCGTGACTGGGACCGGGCGGACCGCGTGCGCGACATCCTGACCGACGCCGGCGTCCAGGTCACGGACGTGGGCGGACAGGCGACCTGGACGGCAGGCCCCGGTTTCGACGCCAGCCGGCTGGAGGACATGGAATGACGCAACGGGCGACGATGCGGCCAAAGGTTGTCTTGGCTCATGCAGGGATCACGCCGGGGGGGCGGCCATGAGCAGGGAACGCCTTTACCTTTACGACACGACGCTGCGTGACGGGCAGCAGACGCAGGGCGTGCAGTTCTCCACCGACGAGAAGCTGCGGATCACGCAGGTCCTCAGCGACCTTGGGGTCGACTACATCGAGGGCGGCTGGCCCGGGGCGAACCCCACCGATTCGGACTATTTCGACGCGGTGGGCCAGACCACGCCCACGCTCGCGGCCTTCGGGATGACCAAGCGGGCGGGCCGCTCGGCCGAGAACGACGATGTGCTGGCGGCGGTGCTGAATGCCGGCACGCCCGCGGTCTGCATCGTGGGCAAGAGCCATTCGTTCCACGTCTCGACAGCACTTGGCATCACCAACGAAGAGAACACCGACAACATCCGTGCCTCGATCGCGCATATCGTGGCGCAGGGGCGCGAGGCGCTCTTCGACGCGGAACACTTCTTCGACGGCTACAAGGCCGATCCCGACTACGCGCTGGAGGCGGTCCACGCCGCCTACGACGCCGGCGCGCGCTGGATCGTCCTGTGCGACACCAACGGCGGCACGCTGCCCGAGCAGGTCTCGCAAATCACCGCCGCCGTGATCGACAGCGGCATTCCCGGCGACCGGCTGGGTATCCATACCCATGACGACACCGAACACGCCGCTGCCAATTCGCTTGCCGCCGTGCAGGCCGGGGCGCGCCAGATCCAGGGGACGCTCAACGGGCTGGGCGAGCGTTGCGGGAACGCCAACCTGACGACGCTCATTCCGACCCTGCTGCTCAAGGAACCCTTCGCCAGCCGGTTCGAGACCGGCGTCACGCCGAAGGCCCTGCGCGGTCTGAAGGCCGCCAGCCGCACGCTGGACGATATCCTGAACCGCGTCCCTGACAAGCAGGCGGCCTTCATCGGCAGTGCCGCCTTCGCCCACAAGGCGGGCCTGCACGCCAGCGCCATCGCCAAGGATCCGACCACCTACGAACACATCGACCCCGCGCTGGTCGGCAACAGCCGCATCGTGCCGATGTCGAACCAGGCGGGCCAGTCGAACCTGCGCGAACGCCTGATGCAGGCGGGCATCGAAGTGGAGAAGGGCGATCCGCGCCTCGCGCGCATCCTCGACCGGATCAAGGAGAAGGAGGCCAATGGCTATTCCTACGACACGGCACAGGCCAGCTTCGAACTGCTGGCCCGGCGGGAGCTGGGCCTGATGCCGGAATTCTTCGAGGTCAAGCGCTACCGCGTCACCGTCGAACGCCGCCGCAACAAGCGCGGCAAGATGGTGTCCCTGTCCGAGGCCGTGGTGGTGGTCAAGATCGCGGGCGAGCGCAAGCTCAACGTCTCGGAAAGCCAGGGGCCCGACGGCCGCGACCAGGGCCCGGTGAACGCCCTCAGCCGCGCGCTGATCAAGGACCTTGGCCCGTTCCAGGAGCTGATAGAGGACGTCGACCTCGTGGACTTCAAGGTGCGCATCACCAACGGCGGGACCGAGGCCGTGACGCGGGTCATCATCGACAGCGCCGACAGCGAAGGGCGGACCTGGTCCACGGTGGGCGTCTCGGCCAACATAGTCGACGCGTCCTTCGATGCGCTGGTGGATGCGATCAACTGGAAGCTGGTCCGCGACGGAGCCGAGGTCGCGACGTGAGTATATTGAAAAAAGCGAGGAAGCATGGCCTTTGAGGATTGCGCCCGGCTGGTCGAACGCGCCGATCCCATGCGGTTCCGCGCGGCGATGGCGGCCCCGCTGTCCGCGCGGCGGATCCTGTTCGCGCTCTATGCCTTCAATATCGAGGTCAGCCGCGCGCCCTGGGTCACCAAGGAGCCGATGATCGCGGAGATGCGGCTGCAGTGGTGGCGCGACGTGCTGGAGGAGGTCCGCTCCGGCGGCCCGGTGCGGCGTCACGAGGTGACGGACGAACTGGCCGCGGTACTGGACCCCGAAGGGGCGGAGACCCTGGACGCGCTGATCGCCGCGCGACGCTGGGACGTCTATTCCGACACCTTCGAGGACCAGGCGCATTTCGAGGCCTACATCGACGCGACCTCCGGTGGGCTGATGTGGACCGCCGCCCGGCTCCTGGGCGCCGAGGCGGAGGCGCCCGTGCGCGACATCGCCTACGGCTCCGGCGTCGCGGGATTCCTGCAGGCGATTCCTGCGCTGGAGGAGGCGGGGCGAAAACCCCTGATCGACGGCACGCCCGAAGGGGTCAGGTCCCTGGCCCGGTCGGCCCTCGCGCGGTTGAAGCAGGGCCGCGCGGCGCAGAAAGCGGTGGCGGCCCCGGCACGACCGGCGCTCTTGCCGGCCCATGCGTCAGTCGCAGTCCTGCGCCGGGCTGCGAAAATGCCGGAGCTGGTGGTGAAGGGCGCGCTCGCACCCTCTGCGCTGCGCGATAGGATGGCGCTGGCCCGGGCGGCGCTGACGGGACGGGTCTAGGGGAGACTCTAGGCCCGGCGCGCGCGGCCCTGTGCCAGCCAGATCAGGGCAGAGCCCGCCAGGACCAGGAACGGCACCATGGCAAGGTTCACGTAGGACCAGCCTTGAACGGCGGACCCGCCAGCGCAGTTCATCAACCCGCCCGAGGCGAGGGATGCCAGCGTGACCATGCCGAAGACGATCATGTCGTTCAGCCCCTGCACCCGCCCACGCTCTGCCGGGGTATGCGCGCCCGCCAGCATCGTGGTCGCGCCGATGAAGCCGAAGTTCCAGCCAAGCCCCAGCAGGACGAGCGCCAGGTAGAAATTGCCCAGCTCGACCCCCGACAGCGCCACGACACCCGCGCCCGCCAGCAGCGCGAGGCCCGTGCCGATGATCCGCTCCGCGCCGAACCGCGCGATCAGGTGACCGGTGAAGAAACTGGGCGCGAACATCGCAAGCACGTGGCCCGTCACCACGTTGGACGCATCCGAGACCGCGTAGCCGCAGCCCACCACAGCCAGCGGGGTCGAGGTCATCACCAGGTTCATCAGCGCGTAGGCCACCATCGCGCAGATGATCGCCACCGCGATGCGCGGAGTGGTCAGCAACTCTGCCACGCTGCGTCCGCGATCGTCGCCTTCCGCCGGGGCGGGGGGCCTGGGAATGCGTAGCAGCGGGAACAGCACGAGGCCCACCACGTTCAGCGCCATCGCGCCGTAGTAGACCGGCAAAAACCGCGCGACAGTGGCGTCGGGGTTGCCGATGGTCAGATAGCTGACAAGCTGCGGTCCGATCACGGCGGAGACCAGACCGCCCGCCAGCACGTAGGAGATCGCCTTCGGCCGGAACGCCTCGGAGGCGGTATCGGCGGCGGCAAAGCGGAAGAAGCCTTGCGCGCTCATGTAGATGCCGGTGAGGTAGCTGCCGAGCAAAAAGAGCGTGAAGCTCTCGATCACGATGGCGTAGGCCGACAGCCCCGCGCCGACCAGGCCGCCGGCGGCCCCGGTCAGAAAGCCCGCGCGGCGTCCGCGGGTCTGCATCAGGCTCGACAGCCAGGGGGCCGTCGTCATCGATCCGAAGACGATGACCGAAATGGGCAGCGTGGCAAGGCAGGCAATGGGAGACAACTGCTGACCGGCCAGGCCACCCACGACGAAGATCATCGTGATCTGGCTGCCGAGGATCGCCTGGGCTGCAACGAGAAGGCCGACGTTGCGGCGGGCGATGCGGTCATCGGTAGTCTGTGTCATGACCGCCTTATGTCCTGTCGATGAGATGAGCGAAAGATCCCGCGACCCGACCCGCGCGCAAGCCCATCGGCGGCAGCGGCGTGCCCTCCGCATCGCAGGCGTCGAACAATGGATCGCCCCGGGCATGGAGCGTGGTCGCGTAGTGGAACTCGTGCCCTGCCCAAGGTCCGGCGAGAGGGGCGTGATCGGTTCGCAGGCTGCGATATCCCAGGTGCAGCTTGCGGGCCTCGAACGAGGTCTGCAGATCGAGCAGGCCCGCCATCCGGTGGTCCGTTCCACGGGCATCGGTCAGGCACTGACCCAGCACCATGTATCCGCCGCATTCTCCATACACGTCAGTGGTTTGGGCAGCATACCTCAGGCTTTGCATGAAGCGCGTCGCCGCCGCGAGCGGGCCTGCATGCAACTCGGGATAACCGCCGGGCAGGAATACCAGGTCGGCCTTCGGCACCGGGTCGTCCGCGAGGGGCGAGAAGGGCGTGACCTCGGCCCCGGCGGCGCGCCATTCGGCAAGTTGGTGGGGGTAGGAAAAGCCGAAGGCCGCGTCCCGAGCGACGGCGATCCGCTGCGCCAATGGCTTTGCGAATGGCGCATGTGCAGGGGCCAGGGGGGCTGCGAGATCCATGAGCGCGTCCAGGTCGACATGGCTTGCCACCTGCGTGGCGGCGGCGTCGAGGAAGGCGCCGAGGCTCGGGTCCTCCTCGGCCTGGACGAGACCGAGATGGCGGGAGGGGCGTGCGAGCCTTGTCGATCGCGGGAGTGCGCCCAAGACCGGCAGTCCGAGGGGGGCGAGCGCGCGGCGCAGCATCGCGACGTGCCGGTCGGACCCCACCCGATTGAGGATCACGCCCGCGATGCGCACCTTTGCATCATGATGCGCGAACCCCGCGACGAGCGGGGCGATGGACTGGGCCATCCGGCCCGCGTCGACGATCAGTACCACGGGCAGATCCAGAAGCCGGGCGAGGTCGGCGGTGGCGCCGCGCCCCTCGGGCGGTGCGCCGTCGAAGAGGCCCATCGCGCCTTCGACCAGCAAGAGCCCCGGACCGGAGGCGCGTGCCCGCAGCCGGTCCGGCGGCATCGCCCAGGCATCGAGGTTCAGGCAAGGCTGACCGCAGGCCGCGGCGTGAAAGCCGGGGTCGATGTAGTCGGGGCCGGATTTCGCGCCGCGCACGGGAACGCCGCGCTGCGCCAGCGCGCGCAGAAGGCCCAGCGTCACGGTCGTCTTGCCGCTGGCGGACGACGGCGCCGAGAGGATCAGGCCGCGCGGCGGTTGCATCGGACGGACGCCTCCGGCGGGAGTATTTGGGAAAAAGCGAGGAAATTGAATGCCCTGGTTCGATCGGATGCGCTTGCTGAGACATGCGCCTCCGGCGGGAGTTTAACTGGCCAGATGAACGAGGGCCGCGCCTTGGGTGGCACGGTCAGGCGATCTCGGCCGGCAGACCGCGGCCCAGAGGGTCGAGGTCGCGCGGGGGCTGGCCCGCGACCAGCCCCTGCCAATCGAGCACCTGCCGCATCAGGACCGAGCGGCCTACGCAGATGATGGCGGGCGGTTCGAGCGTGGAGGCGGCGAGGTCGTCCACCAGGGCGGCGAGCGTCGTCTCCAGAACCTGCTGGCGATCGGTGGTCGCATCGGTCACGACGGCCACCGGCTCGGACGGGGCGCGGCCGGCCTCCAGCAGGTGCCCAGCGATGCGGGCGATGTGCTTCATGCCCATGTAGATCACCAGCACCTGACTGCCGCGCGAGATCGCGGCCCAGTCGAGGGAGGACGGTGTCTCTCCGCTTTGGTCGTGTCCGGTGACGAAGGTGACCGACTGATTCACGTCGCGGTGGGTGACCGGGATGCCGGCGTAGGCGAGGCCTCCGATCCCGGCGGAGATGCCGGGGATGATCCGTACCGGCACGTCGTGCTGGATAAGGGTCTGCGCCTCTTCCCCGCCGCGACCGAAGACGAAGGGATCGCCCCCCTTCAGCCGCAGCACACGCTTGCCCGCCCGCGCGAGGTCCACCAGCCGCAGGGAGATGTCGCGCTGCCTGGACGAAGGCTTGCCGCCGCGCTTGCCGGCGTAGATGTGTTCGGCCTGCGGGGCCCAGTCGAGGATCGTCTCCTGCACCAGCGCATCGTAGATCACGACCTCTGCCTGGCGCAGGGCATTGAGCGCGTGCAGGGTCAGCAATCCCGGATCACCGGGACCCGCGCCGCAGAGCCAGACCCAGCCGGGGTCCAGCGAAGGCCAGTCGTGCGCGGGGAGGGCGGGCGTGTGGGTCATGCGCCGGTTATGACGCAGGGGGCGCGTATTGAAAAGTCCTCGCCGCGGCGCATCGCGGTCCCTTGGCGACGGCCCGGGCGCTGCCTATAGTCCGGTCATGACACGCAAGCCCGACGGTCCCCTGCGCCGTGGCTGGACCACGGGCGCCTGTGCAACGGCCGCGACGAAGGCCGCGCTGCAGCGGCTGTGGGGCGGAACCTTTCCCCAGGACGTCACGATCACCCTGCCGCGGGGCGAGACCCCGGTTTTCGCGCTGGCCCATACGGACGAAGGCCCGGGCTGGGCCGAAGTCGGGATAACCAAGGACGCGGGCGACGACCCGGACGTGACCCACGGGGCGCTGATCAAGGTGCGGGTGTCCGCCAGTTCCGGGGGCGTGATCTTCCGTGCGGGCGAGGGCGTTGGCCGGGTGACCAGGCCCGGCCTGCCGATCCCCGTGGGCGATCCCGCGATCAACCCGGTCCCGCGGGACATGATGACCGCCGTCGTCGCGGCGCAAGCGCTGGCGCATGGCCAGCCGCCCGATGTCACGATCACCGTGGGCATACCGGGCGGGGCGGAGATCGCCAGACGCACCTGGAACCCGCGGCTCGGGATCGAGGGGGGGCTGTCCATCCTGGGCACCACCGGTGTCGTGCGGCCGTTCTCCTGCGCGGCGTGGATCGCCTCCATCCACCGCGGCGTGGATGTGGCGCGGGCGGCGGGGCTGCCCCATGTCGCGGGCTGCACCGGGGCGACCAGCGAACGGGTCGTGCAAGGGCTCTACGATCTGCCGGATCACGCGATGCTGGACATGGGCGATTTCGCGGGGGGCATGCTGAAGTACCTGTCGCGTCACCCCGTGGCCCATGTGACGATCGGGGGCGGCATCGGCAAGTTGGCGAAACTCGCACAGGGGGAACTGGATCTGCACTCTTCCCGCTCGCAGGTCGATCTCGGCGCGCTCGCCCGGCTGGTGGACCAACCGCAACTGGCCGAGGCCGCGACCGCCTTGCAGGCCTACCAGATCGCGGGCAAACCGTTGGGGGAGGCCGTGGCGCGCAAGGCCCTGGCGCAGGTAACGGACAGGTTCGGAGCGCACATGACATTCGACATCGTCGTCATCGACCGCGCCGGAGAGATCATCGGGCGGGCCGCGTCATGACGCTTCTGCTGCTGGCCGGAACCGGCGAGGCGCGCCGGATCGCCCAGGCCCTGGCGGAGCGCGGCACGGACGCTGTCGCCTCTCTGGCGGGGGCCACGCGACAGGCCGAGACGCTGGCCCTGCCGACGCGCAGCGGCGGTTTCGGCGGGGAAGCGGGGTTCAGGGCCTACCTTGCGGCCAATGGCATCACCGCCGTTCTCGACACCACGCACCCATTCGCCGCCCGGATCACCGCGCGTACGGCGCGGGTCTGCGCGGAGCTAGGGTTGCCCTACCTTTACCACTTGCGCGCGCCCTGGGTCGCGGGTCCCGGGGATCGCTGGACCCATATCGATCGGGAGGAGGACGCCGCGGCGCTGATCCCGCCCGGGCGGACGGTGTTCCTGGGGACGGGGCGCCAGACGCTGGCGCGCTTTTCGGGGCTGGAGGGCCGCCGGGTGATCTGCCGCCAGATCGACCCGCCGACAGCGCCGTTTCCCTTCGAAGGCGGCGAGTTCCTGATCGGGCGACCACCGTTTTCGGTCGCACAGGAACGCGACGTGTTTTCGCAACTGGGGATCGACGTGCTGGTGGTGAAGAACGCGGGCGGGGCTGCATCGCGCACGAAACTGACGGCGGCGGCGGACCTGGACCTGCCGGTCCTGATGATCCGCCGCCCGCCGCCGCCCGATGCGCCGATCGCCGAGACGGTGCAGGCCTGTCTCGACTGGGTGGACAGGCTATGAGTGTCGGGCGGATCATCGAGGTCGACGCCTGCGTGGCGGAAGGGGCGGCATTCCTGGCGGAGGCCGATCCGCGGATGGCCCATGCGTTGAAGACCGTGGGCGTGCTGCCGCTGCGCCGGCAGGGGGACGGCTTCGATGCGCTCTTGTCGGCGATCTGCGGCCAGCAGGTCAGCGTGGCCTCGGCCAGTGCGATCTGGGGCCGGTTGGAGGCCGCCGGCATGACCGCGCCGGAGGCCGTCGCCGCCTCGGACGTGGAGGCGCTGCGGGCCCTGGGCCTGTCGCGACCCAAGGCACGCTATGCCATCGCCCTGTCGCAGGCGGGGATCGACTTCGCCGCCTTGCGCGATCTGCCGACGGAGGAGGTGGTGGCGCGGCTCACGCAGGTGCCGGGCATCGGCGTCTGGACGGCGGAGATCTACGCGATGTTCAGCCTCGGCCGGGCCGATGTGCTTGCCGCGGGTGACCTTGCCCTGCAGGAGGGTGCGCGGATGCTCTATGAACTGCCTAAGCGGCCCCGTGACCGCGACCTGCGCGCCATGGCGGAAGCCTGGGCACCGTGGCGGTCGGTTGCGGCGCGCGTGCTCTGGGCCTACTACGCTCATGTCAAGTCACGGGAAGGGATCAGATGACACGTGCACTTACCGCAGGCCGCCGCGACCCCGCATCGGGAGAGGTGCGCGCCGCCGTCGTCTTCCTGCACGGCTACGGCGCCAACGGGGCCGACCTGCTGGGCCTGGCCGATCCGCTGGCCGAACACATGCCCGACACGCTCTTCCTGTCGCCCGACGCGCCGGAGGCCTGCGCGGGCGCGCCGATGGGTTACCAGTGGTTCCCGATCCCCTGGATCGACGGGTCTTCGGAAGAGGAATCCGAGGCCGGGATGCTGCGCGCCGCCGAGGATCTGAACGCCTTCCTGGACGGGGTGATGGTCGAAGAGGACCTGCTGCCCGAACAGGTCATCGTGCTGGGCTTCAGCCAGGGCACCATGATGGCCCTGCACGTGCTGCCCCGGCGGGAGGATCCGGTGGCGGGCCTCGTCGCCTTCTCGGGGCGTCTGCTGCAGCCCGAACTGCTGGCCGACCAGGCCGTCAGCCGTCCGCCCGTGCTGCTCATCCACGGCGATCAGGACGACGTGGTGCCGCCGCAATCGCTGCCCGCCGCCGCCGAGGCCCTGCAGGAGGCCGGCTGGAGCGAAGTCTACGCCCACGTCATGAAAGGCACGGCCCACGGGATCGCCCCCGACGGGTTGCAGGTCGCCCTGGCCTTCATGCTCGACCGGCTGGGCATGGACTGAAAAACTGTCACCCAGATTTCATTTGGAATCTGACGGACCCCAGATATAGTCGCCCTTGACAGGTGGCGCGCCATATGGGCCGCGCCTCGGCATACGGGACGGCGCAGACATGGACGGCGACTTTCGATCTGAATTCGTGCACTCCCCCGCGGGGCTGAAGCACTTTCCAGCCTTGGTGCTGAACGCGGATTATCGCCCGCTCAGCTACTACCCGCTCAGTCTCTGGCCCTGGCAGGACGCGGTGAAGGCGGCGTTTCTGGACCGGGTGCAGATCGTCAGCGAATACGACGAGGTCGTGCACTCCCCCTCGACGATCATACGGATCCCCTCGGTCGTGGTGCTAAAGGATTACGTCAAACCCCAGAAGCGCGTGGCCTTCACGCGCTTCAATCTTTTTCTGAGGGACGAATTCTGCTGCCAGTATTGCGGTGCGCGGGGCGATCTGACCTTCGATCACGTGGTGCCGCGCGCGCGGGGCGGGATCACCAGCTGGACCAACGTGGTCGCGGCCTGCAGCCCCTGCAACCTGCGCAAGGGGTCGCAATCGCTCAAGCAGTCGGGGATGACCCTGCGCACCCCGCCCCGCCAGCCCGACCCGATGCAGCTTCAGAACGTCGGTCGCAAGTTCCCGCCGGGACACTTGCACGACAGCTGGATGGACTACCTCTACTGGGACGCCGAACTGGACGCGTGACGCAGCCCGCTTTCGGACGCTAGACTTTGGCCGCGCGCGTGGGTAACACGCAGGCGTTACCGCTAACGCATCCAATGGTGAGGCCCACATGGTATCCCGCGTCATTCCCGTCGACGATTTCGACCTGGTCATCTTCGGGGGCACCGGCGATCTTGCCCGGCGAAAGATCCTGCCGGGCCTGTTCCGCCGGTTCCGCACCGGTCAGATGCCCGCCGACAGCCGCATCATCGGCGCGGCCCGGTCCGAGCTGGACGATGCGGGCTTTCGCGATCTGGTGCGCGAGGCGGTCGAGGAATTCGGCGGCGAGGAGAAATCCGACACGCAGATGCTCGACCAGTTCCTCGAGAGGCTGCATTACATCGCGATCGACGCCACGGGAGAGGATGGCTGGGCGGCCCTGCGCGACCTGATGCGCGACGGCGTCGTGCAGGCCTTCTACTTCTCGGTGGCCCCGTCGCTCTTCGGGGACCTGGCGGAGCGGTTGCACGATCACGGCATCGCGACCCCCGACAGCCGCATCGTCGTGGAAAAGCCCTTCGGGCGGGACCTGGCGAGCGCACAGGCCCTCAACGCGACGCTGGCCGAGCATTTCGACGAGCGGCAGATCTACCGGATCGACCACTACCTGGGCAAGGAGACGGTCCAGAACCTCATGGCCGTCCGGTTCGGCAACGTGCTTTTCGAGCCGCTGTGGAACAGCCACTACGTCGATCACGTGCAGATCACCGTGGCCGAGACGGTGGGCGTCGGCGGGCGCGGCAGCTACTATGACAAGTCCGGCGCCATGCGGGACATGGTGCAGAACCACCTGATGCAGCTTTTGTGCCTGATCGCGATGGAGCCGCCCTCAGTCTTCGGCGCCAACGAGGTGCGTGACGAGAAGCTCAAGGTGATCCGCGCGCTGCAACCGGTCGAAAGCCACCACATCGTGCGCGGCCAGTACGAAGCGGACGGCGAGTCGCCGAGCTACCGCGCGGACGTGGAGAACCAGCGCAGCTTCACCGAAAGCTTCGTCGCGATGAAATGCCACGTCTCGAACTGGCGCTGGGCCGACACGCCCTTCTACCTGCGCACCGGCAAGAAGCTGAAAGGCCGCGCCTCGGAGATCGCGGTGGTCTTCAAGGATCTCGGCCACAAGATGTTCGAAGGCGACACGGCGCGCCACCGCAACATCCTGGCGATCCGCCTGCAGCCCAACGAGGGGATCGACCTGCAGGTCACCATCAAGGAACCCGGTCCGGGGGGCATGCGGCTGATCGACGTGCCGCTCGACATGACCTTCGCCGATGCGCTGGGGGAGGACGCGGAAAGCGCCACCGACGCCTACGAGCGGCTTATCATGGACGTGATCCGCGGCAACCAGACCCTGTTCATGCGCGGCGACGAGGTCGAGGCCGCCTGGGCCTGGACCGATCCGATCATCGAAGGCTGGGAGGCTCGAAACGACGTGCCCAAGCTCTACGATCAGGGGTCTGCGGGGCCGGAGGATTCGATGATGCTGATGCATCGCGACGGTCGCCGCTGGCGCGAGATCAAGGGATAGGACCATGGACTTCATCGAATACCCCGACGTCGAGGCGATGATGATCGACCTTGCCGGCAAGATCGCCGGAGAGTTGCGGCAGGACCTGCAAAGCCACGATACCGTATCGCTCGCGGTGCCGGGCGGCACGACGCCCGGACCGGTCTTCGACAACCTCAGTTCCGCGAACCTCGACTGGTCGCGCGTGCGGGTGATGCTGACGGACGAACGCTGGGTGCCCGAAACCTCGGACCGTTCCAATACCGCCCTGCTGCGGCGGCGCTTGCTCACGGACCGCGCGGCAGAGGCGCAGCTGGTGCCGCTCTACGCGGACGCCGACCGGCCGGAGGACCGGCTGGAGGAGCTGCAGGCGGGGTTGGAGGCGCATCTGCCGCTGACGGTCTGCCTGCTGGGGATGGGCGCGGATATGCACACCGCCTCGATCTTTCCCGAGGCCGACCAGCTCGATCTCGCGCTCACCGGCGAGGAGACGCTGGTGGCCATGCGCGCGCCGGGCGCACCGGAGCCGCGGATCACGCTGTCGGCCAAGGTGCTCAACGGGGCGATGAACCGCCATATCCTGATCACCGGGACCGAGAAGCGCGAGGCGCTGGAGCGTGCCGCGCAGATGACGCCGGACAAGGCCCCCGTGTCCGCGATCCTGCATGGCGCCACCGTCCACTGGGCAGAAAGCTGAGCCGATGTTCGAAAACCTCAAGCAACACCACGCCAACACCCGCGATCGCCGGTTCGAGACGATCCTGGACGCCGACCGGGCCGCGGATTTCAGCGCGACCCTGGGCGAGATGCGGTTCGACTACGCGAAGACCAATATCGACACCCGCGCCCGTGAGTTGCTGATCGAGCTTCTGCACAAGCGCGGCGTGGCCGAGCGGCGCGCCGCGATGTTCGGGGGCCAGCCGATCAACGAAACCGAAGGCCGGGCCGTGCTGCACACGGCGCTGCGCAACCTCGACGGGGACGCCGTGACGGTGGACGGCGCGGATGTGATGCAACAGGTGCGCGAGACGCTGGACCGGATGGAAGCTTTCGCCACTTCCGTGCGCGACGGCAGCTTCGAAGGGCAGGGGGGGCGGATCACCGATGTCGTCAACATCGGTATCGGCGGGTCGGACCTTGGCCCCGCGATGGCCGTGAAAGCACTGGCACCTTACCACGACGGGCCGCGCTGTCATTTCGTCTCGAACGTGGATCCCGCCGACATCGGCCAGACGCTGGCCGCCTGCGACCCTGCGACGACGCTGGTCATCGTCGCCTCCAAGACCTTCACCACGATCGAGACGATGACCAACGCGCAGACGGCGAAGGACTGGATGTCGGCGTCGGTCAAGGACACCGGCGCGCAGTTCGCGGCCCTCTCCACCGCTGCCGAAAAGACGGCTGAGTTTGGCATCGCGGAGGACCGGGTCTTCGGCTTCGCGGATTGGGTCGGTGGGCGCTATTCGATGTGGGGGCCGATCGGCCTGTCGCTGATGATCGCCATCGGCCCGGACAACTTCCGCAGCTTCCTGCGTGGCGGCCAGGCGATGGACACCCACTTCCGCGACGCGCCCTGGGCGCAGAACCTGCCCGCGCTGCTGGCGCTCGTGGGCCTGTGGCACAACCAGGTTTGCGGCTACGCCACCCGGGCGGTCCTTCCGTACGACAACAACCTCGCCCGGTTGCCGGCCTATCTTCAGCAGTTGGAGATGGAGAGCAACGGCAAGGGCGTCAGCATGGACGGCAAGGACCTGCCCACGAATTCCGGTCCCGTCGTCTGGGGCGAGCCGGGGACGAACGGCCAGCACGCCTTCTACCAGTTGATCCACCAGGGCACGCGCGTGATCCCCTGCGAGTTCATGGTCGCGGCCCGCGGCCATGACGACGCGCTCCATCACCAGCACCAGCTTCTGGTCGCCAATTGTCTCGCCCAGTCGGAGGCGTTGATGAAAGGCCGCGACCTCGACGAAGCGCGCGGCAAGCTCGCGGGCAAGTTCGAAGGTGACGAGTTGGAACGACAGGCCCGCCACCGGGTTTTTCCCGGCAACCGGCCCTCGACGACGCTGACATACCCCAAGCTCACGCCGGAGGTTCTGGGGATGATCGTGGCGCTCTACGAGCACCGCGTCTTCGTCGAAGGGGTGGTGCTGGGCATCAACTCCTACGACCAGTGGGGCGTGGAACTGGGCAAGGAACTTGCGACCTCGTTGCAACCGGTTGTCGAAGGCAAGGCCGAGGCCGCGGGCAAGGACGGGTCGACCGCGGCGCTGGTCGAGGCGTTGCAGGCGCAGGGGCTCTAGCCCCCGTTCAGCCCTCGGCGCCGTCGATGCGGCGCATCTCCTCGCGCAGGCTGTCGGGGATGGTGCGCTTGGTGTTGTCTGCGTTCAGCATCACGATGGTGGCATGGCTCACCGTGGTCAGCCGGTCACCGACCCAGACGCCGTATTGCATCGTGAAGCTGCTGTTCCCCATCTTCATGGTCCGACCGGTGAGGATGTAGCGCTCGGTCAGCTTCACCTCGCCCCGGTAGTCCAGATCGACGGCGCGAAGCACGATCCGGGGCCGTTCCCCTTCGTTCCAGAGGGTGAACTGCTGGAAATAGAGGATCCGCAGATTCTCGAACCACTTGAGGTAGACGGCGTTGTTCACGTGCTGCAGCGCGTCGATCTCTCCGAACCGGACCTGGTCGGCCATGCCGAAGCGCCAGGGGTCGGGGATGCCGACACCGCGCAGTTGATCGGCGTCGAGCGGCGTCAGGAAGGGAATATCCATCAGACGGCGGCGGTGACGATGATCTCGACCCGGTGATCGGGCGTGGCCAGAAGCGCTTCGCCGGTCCAGCGCGCGGGGGCGTGACCTTCGGCGACCCAGGCATCCCAGACCTCGTTCATCGGGGCGAAGTCGCGCGCGATGTCCGCGACCCAGACCTGGGCCGTCAGCAGGTTCGTCTTGTCGGTGCCCGCACGCAACAGCAGATCGTCGATCTTCGCCAGGATGGCTTTCGTCTGGGCGGTCGCGTCTTCGCCCGGTGCGCCGACCTGGCCTGCGAGATAGGCGATGCCGTTGTGGACGACGGCTTGGGACATGCGAGGACCGCAGTCGATCCGCGTGATGGTCATGGGGGAAGCTCCTGCGGTGAATTCTGGAGCGGGTAACGGGAATCGAACCCGTAACTGAAGCTTGGGAAGCTTTCGTGATACCTTTTCACCATACCCGCGCCCGTCTCTGCTACACCGGGGCGCGGGGCTGGGCAAGAGACGAAAAAAGCGCCCGAAGGCGCTTTTCATCCAGGACCGATCGGAACCGCCGCGGCGGGATCAGCTACCCCAGGACCGGACGTTGCCGCAATCCATGTGCACGAAGTTCGAGCCGGTGTAACGACCGACGCCACCAGCCGCACAGGACGAGGCGGCCTGTGCCATCTGGTTGACCGAACGGCTGTCGAGGCGAAGGTCGGCGGCCTGACCCTTGAGGTGCAGGGAGCTCTTGGCGACCCCGGAGGAGCGCGCGCGCAGCATGTTGTTCGTCTCGGGCGAACGGTAGCCGGAGATCAGCATGTAGGGTTCGCTCACGTCCAGAAGACGGTGGGCGGCGGCCATGATGTCGACGGTGCGGTTGTCGATGTTGGCGACCTTGTTGTTGCGCCAGTCGCGCATGAAGATGTTGATTTCTGCCAGTGCCTCTCCGACGTATTCGCCGTCGATCCAGTAGATGGTGTCCAGCCGTTCGCCGGTGCGACCCGAATACATGCGGATGCGACGCACGTCGCCACTTCCACGAAGGAACCCGGCCGCATTCGAATACGTTGGTGCCGCAGTCAGCGCCGTTGCCGCGAATGCGCCCAAGAGTCCGCGCCGGGTCATGCCCGTAGAGCCTATCAGTGCCATACCTGTCCCATTTCCTGTGCCTGTCGCGATGCCTGGTTGATCCGGGCTACCGCGCTCTGTTCCGTTACTTCTTTTGACACATCGAAGGGCCCCGACCAACCCGGTTGCGATTTTGTTCCCTGAAAAGTTCGAAAATCGGCAGGTTTTTGCGCACGGTTTCGTGTGATCCCGTCAGGGCGGAACCGGGCAGGGATGTCACAGGCCGGGCGTAAAGTCGCCCATGGCGCCACGCGAGCGATGGACACCCTGGCGAGCTCGGCCTCAAATGAAGGGGCGTAATGTCCCTTGCCGACAAGGGTGTTCTTCAACCAGGCGAGGTTCGTTTCCGATGTCCACCATCCTCATCCGCCAGTTCGCGCCCTTCGGGGGGCGGTTCCTCGTTCTGCTGGCCTTCGTGCTTGCACCGCTTTTCTGGGCCACGCCGGGATCGGCCCAGGTGACCGCGTTCCGCCAGGCCGTGGCCGAATCGGCCGCGCGTGACGACGTGTTGGCGGCGTTCTATCGCGGCCGCGAGTTCGAGGGAATCTGGACCGGATCCGATTCCACTGCGCGCAACCGGCGCAACGCCCTCCTGTCGGCCCTGGCCGAGGCTCCGGCCCACGGGCTTCCCGCGGGCCGCTACGATCCCGACACGTTGATGGCCGAACTGCGCGCCGCCGCCACGCCTGCCCAGCAGGGCGCGATGGAGGTGAAGCTGAGCCGGACGTTCCTTCAGTATGCCCGCGACATCCAGACCGGCGTGCTGACGCCGTCGAATGTCGTGCCGCTCATCAAGCGCGAGGTGCCGCTGCGCGCACCGCAGTCGACGCTGGCGGCCTTCCTCAAGTCGAATCCCGCGGGGTTCCTGCGGTCCCTGCCGCCCAGCAGCCCGGAATACGGTCGCCTGATGGCCGAGAAGCTGCGGATGGAGCGGTTGCTCGCCCAGGGCGGCTACGGGCCGACCGTGCCCGTCAGCAGCATGGCGCCCGGTTCGACCGGCGCGGCGGTCGTGGCCCTGCGCGACAGGCTCATCGCGATGGGTCACATGGGCCGCACGGCCACCCAGACCTATGACGCCGCGGTCCAGGCCGGGGTGCAGAAGTTCCAGCAGGCCCACGGCCTGCAGGTCGACGGTGTCGCCGGCGAAAGCACGATGGCCGCGATCAATGAACCGCTCGAGCGCCGGATGCAGGCCGTCGTCGTCGCGATGGAACGCGAGCGCTGGATCAACCGTCCCCGTGGGGCGCGCCACATCTGGGTGAACCTCACTGATTTCACCGCGGCCATCGTCGACAACGACCGCACGACCTTCTCGACCCGTTCGGTCATCGGGGCCCGGGACATGGACCGGCGCACGCCCGAGTTCTCGGACGTGATGGAGTACATGGTCATCAATCCCAGCTGGTACGTCCCGCGTTCCATCGTGGTGAACGAGTACCTGCCACAGCTGCAGCGCAACGCGGGTGCCGTCAGCCACCTCGACGTGACCGACCGGTCGGGACGCGTCGTTTCGCGCGGGTCCGTGAACGCGAATGCCTACAATGCCCGCACCTTCCCCTACTCGATGCGGCAGGGACCGGGTCCGCGCAACGCGCTTGGACTGGTGAAGTTCATGTTCCCCAACCAGTACAACATCTACCTGCACGACACCCCGTCCAAGAGCCTCTTCGACCGCTCGGTCCGGGCGTTCAGCCACGGCTGCATCCGGTTGAACGATCCTTTCGACTTCGCCTACGCACTGCTGGCCCGTCAGGAAAGCGATCCCGAGGCCTTCTTCCAGTCGCGCCTGCGCACCGGATCCGAGGCCCGCGTGTCGCTCGACGAACCGGTGCCGGTCCATATCGTCTACCGCACGGCCTTCACCCACGTGACGGGCAGCCTCCAGTTCCGCGAGGATATCTATGGCCGTGACGCCGAGATCTGGAAGGCGCTGTCGCAGGCAGGGGTGGCCGTCCGGGCCGTGCAGGGGTAGAAATGTCCGGACCTGAACGTCCGGAGCCAGATCCCATGTCCTTTACCATCGCGGAAATCGCCGAGGCCCTCGGCACGCAAGCCTTCGGTGACCAGAGTTTGCGCGTGACGCGCCCCGCGGCCCCGGCGGCGGCCGGCGTGGACGACCTCGCCCTTGCCATGAGCAAGGACTACGCCGATGCGCTGCGCGCAAGCACCGCCCGCGCCGCCATCGTCTGGGACGGGGCCGACTGGGAAGACATGGGGCTCGAGGCCGCGATACGTGTCCCGCGGGCGCGGCTTGCGATGGCCCACCTGACGCAGGCCTTCGACCCGCGGCCGGCGCCGACCGGCGTGCATCCGACCGCCGTGATCGACCCGTCCGCGCACATCGGCGCGGATGTCTCGATCGGGCCCTTCGTGGTGCTGGGGGCGCAGGTGACGATCGGCGACGGTTCCATCGTGGAGGCACATGTCTCGGTCGGGCATGGCAGCACGCTGGGCCGGAACTGCTGGCTTCACGCGGGATCGCGCGTGGGTCGCAACTGCTGGTTCGGCAACGGCGTGATCCTGCAACCCAATGCCTCGGTGGGCGCGGACGGATTCTCCTACACAACCGCGGGCCTGTCGAACGAGGAACGCGCCTACCAGTCCATGGGCCGCACCCGGATGGAGCCGCCCGAGGACGGGTACCGCCACCGGATCCACAGCTTGGGCGGCGTGATCTTCGGCGACGACGTCGAGGTCGGCGCGAACTCTTGCGTCGATGCGGGCACGATCCAGCCGACCCGGGTCGGACGCGGCACCAAGATCGACAGTATCGTCATGGTCGGGCACAACTGCCAGATCGGCGAGGACACCTTGCTGTGCGGCCAGGTCGGCGTCGCGGGCTCCACCACCATCGGGGACCGCTGCGTGCTGGGGGGCAAGGTCGGCACCCGCGATCACGTCACCATCGGCAACGACGTGGTGCTGGGCGGCGGGACGAACCTGTTCGTCGACGCCCCCGACGGGTCCTTCATGATGGGCTCTCCCGCGCTCGAGATGCCCGCCCACCGCGTCCGCGAGAAGGCGATCCGCCGCTTGCCCGCTGCGCTCGACGACGTCGCGGCACTCAAGAAACAGGTTCCGTCGGAGCGCGCGGGTGACTAGACCTGACGCGCAACTCAAGGAGGCGCCCATGACCGTTCAGGATCGGGTCATCGCCATTCTCGCCGATCAGGCCCTGCTGGATCCCTCGGACGTGACGCTGGACGACACGCTCGAAAGCCTTGGGCTGGACAGCATGGGCCTGGTCGAGACCATCTTCGCGATCGAGGAGGCGTTCGACATCACCGTGCCCTTCAACGCCAATGCACCGCAGGAAAGCGGCTTCGATGTCTCCTCGGTCCGGTCCATCGTGGCAGCGGTGCAGGACCTTGCGACCCAACGGGCCTGAACGACCATGCGCCGGGTCGTCATCACCGGGGCGGGCACGATCAATCCGCTCGGGCGTTCGGTGCCGGAGACCTTCGACGCGATGCGCGCGGGCCGCTGCGCCATCGGACCGCTCGAACTCGAAGGGATCGAGCGGCTTTCCGTCAGGATTGGCGCGCAAATTGCAGGCTACGATCCGGCCGCCCGGTTCAGCCGGTCGCAACTGACGCTCTACGATCCCTTCACGCAATTCGCCCTGATCGCCGCCGCCGAGGCCGTGGCGCAGGCGGGGGATGCAGCGCTCGCCTCCGACCGGGCGGGCGTGGTGCTGGGCACCTCCGGCGGGGGATTGCAGACGCAGGACGGCAATTACCGCGCGGTTTACGAGGCGGGCAAGGACCGGGTGCCGCCGCTGGTCGTGCCGCGCCTGATGGCCAATGCCGCGGCCAGCCACCTGTCCATGACCTACGGGATCCGGGGCCCGGTCTCGACCGTGTCGACGGCCTGCGCCTCGTCCAACCACGCGATGGGACAGGCATTGGCCCTGATCCGCGCGGGCCAGGCAGACGTGATGCTGACCGGCGGGTCCGAGGCGATGCTGTGCTTCGGCGGGATCAAGGCCTGGGAGGGGCTTCGGGTCATGGCGCGCGACACCTGCCGCCCGTTCTCGGCGGATCGCACCGGGCTGGTGCAGGGCGAGGGGGCTGCGGTCTTCGTCTTCGAGGAGCGCGAGCGCGCCCTCGCGCGCGGGGCGAAGGTGCTGGCCGAAGTGGCGGGTTTTGCCGCGACCTCCGACGCGGGCGACATCCTGGCGCCGGACCCGGACGGGGCCGCGCGCGCCATGCGCGGCGCGCTGGCGGACGCAGGGCTGGCGCCGGAAGAGGTCGGTTACGTCAACGCGCACGGCACGGGCACGGCGGCCAACGACCGCTCCGAGACCGCCGCGATCCGCGCGGTCTTCGGCGCGCATGCCGACAGGTTGCGCGTCAGCGCGACGAAATCGATGCACGGCCATTTGATCGGTGCCGCGGGGGCGGTGGAGCTGCTGGCGTGCCTCATGGCCCTGAACGCGGGGGTGATCGCACCCACCGTGAACTACCGCGTGCCCGATCCGGACTGCGATCTGGACGTGGTGCCGAACGCGGCCGTGGAGGCGTCCGTCGAGGCGGTGCTGTCGAATGCCTTCGCCTTCGGCGGGCTGAATGCGGTTCTGGCTTTAAGGCAGGGGTAGGGGCAGAGCCGTGGTATTGACGCCGAGCCGGGCGTAGGGGCCGGACCCGCGGCGGGGCGCTGCCCCCGGGCCCTGCGGGCCTCCCCCGAGGTATTTTCGGCTGGAAGAAGCGGGGGACCCGCGCGAGGCCCCCCGACCCTGGTCTTACTGTTCGTTGACGCTCTCGAAGCCGGCGGTGAAGCCGGAAAGCGAGACGGTCAGCAGCACTTCCTGGTCAGGCGCGGCTGCGGGGACCATGCGCAGGGTGCCGGAGGCGCCGCGCTTCATCTGGTTCACTTCCGCCGCGGTGAAGCCCACGCGGGCCACGCAGCCGGCAGGGTTGCAGAAGGTGAAGGGGTAGGTTTTCGGTTCACCGTTGTCGATCGACAGGCGCAGGTTCGCGGTCAGCAGCGTTTCGAGCGGGACGACGATGGTCGCACCGGCCGCGGCTTCGCCACCGGGGGGCAGGGGGAAGGTGCTGAACTCCGCGACCGCGTTGCCCTCTTCATCCATCAGCAACTGGTAGAGCTGGCAGGGATCGTCCTCGCCCGGTTCGGCGCGCAGGCAGCGCAGGGCCCAATCGCCGAACTCATCGCGTATGTAGGGCTGGCCCGGGCGCGGAGCGGCAGGCTCGGCGGTCGCGGCCTGATCGGTGCCCGTGGCGGCGTCGGGCGCGTCGGCCGTCTCGGGCGTCGGGGCAGGGGTTTCGTCGGTCGGCGCGGTCTCGGTCCCGGTGGCCGGCGCGGTCTCGGCCTGAGGTGCGGGATCTGCGGCGGGCGCTTCGGTGGTCGGGACGGTCGTCTCGGTCTCGGCCTCGGTGCCTTCGGTCTGCGCGAGCAGCGGTTGGGCGGTCAGCAGTACAGAGAGAAGGGCGGTGGGAATGGTCTTGAGCATCTCGAACCTCTTGGCGATGTATTGAACCGGGACGTAGCATGACGCGACCGGGATTCCAGCGTCGACGCGCGCTTCGGCCAAGAAGAAAGGGACCCCAAAAGGTCCCTTTCCCAAACTCCCTGCCGGACGTTGCCGACGAATTGGGGTGACGCTAGGCCAAGGATTTTGTCACGTCAACGCGAAATAATCGGGGCCCTCGAAGATTGCACTTGCGCCCGCCCGAGCGCGGGGCGGAGGAAATTCGAGGCTTCCACCGATTTCGGCCGCCCCTTAAGTTGAAACGGCCAGCAAACGCGAAGGACAGCCAGTGACGGATCGAATTTTCATCGGGGGCGGCGGTCCGGAGTACGGCACGCCGCAATACCTGCTTTTGGACAAGGCGAACCGCCACGGGCTGATCGCGGGGGCCACCGGGACCGGCAAGACCGTGACGCTGCAGATCCTGGCGGAAGGGTTCTCTGCCCAGGGCGTGCCGGTGTTCCTGTCGGATGTGAAGGGCGATCTGTCCGGACTGGCCGCCGCCGGGCGCGCCGATTTCAAGCTGCACGAGGCCTTCCTCAACCGGGCTGAGACCATTGGGCTGGACTTGGCCTACGCGGCCTTTCCGGTGACCTTCTGGGACCTGCTGGGGGAACAGGGGCACCCGGTGCGGGCCACCGTGGCCGAGATGGGGCCGCTCCTGCTCAGTCGTCTGCTGAACCTCACGGACGCACAGGAAGGGGTGATGAACGTGGCCTTCCGCGTGGCCGACGAGGAAGGCCTTGCCTTGCTCGACCTCAAGGATCTGAGGGCGCTGCTGGTCTGGGTCGGCCAGACCGCGAAGGACCTGTCGCTGGCTTACGGCAACGTGGCGACCGCCTCGGTGGGGGCGATCCAGCGGCAGCTTCTGGTGCTGGAGAACCAGGGCGGTGGCAGCCTGTTCGGCGAACCGGCATTGCAGCTTTCGGACATGATCCGCCGTGATGACGACGGGCGGGGCATGATCAACATCCTGGCGGCGGACCGCCTGATGGCGTCGCCCGCGCTTTACGCGACCTTCCTGCTGTGGCTGTTGTCGGAACTGTTCGAGACACTGCCGGAAGTCGGCAATCCCGAAAAGCCCACGCTCGTCTTCTTCTTCGACGAGGCACACCTGCTGTTCGATGATGCCCCCAAGGCGCTGGTCGACAAGGTCGAGCAGGTGGCGCGGCTGATCCGGTCGAAGGGGGTGGGTGTCTTCTTCGTCACGCAGAATCCCGATGACGTGCCCGACGACGTGCTGGGACAGATCGGCAACCGGGTGCAGCACGCGCTGCGCAGTTTCACCGACCGCGACCGCCGCGCGCTGGAGAAGGCGGCGGAAACCTATCGCGCGAACCCGGTCTTCGATACCGCCGAGGCGATCCAGCAGGTGGGAACCGGAGAGGCGGTCACCTCGATGCTGGATGCGGAGGGCGCGCCGGGAGTGGTGGAGCGGACGCTGATCCGACCGCCCGCATCGCAACTGGGACCGATAGACGCCGAAACCCGAAGCAAGCTTATGGCAACCAACCCGATGCAGGCGAAATACAAGAACGCCATCGACCGGGAGAGCGCTTTCGAGATGCTGCGCGCGCGGGCGGACACGGCCGCGCGGGAGGCGCGACAGGCTGAGGCTAGGGAAGAAAACGCCGAGGCCGAGGAACGCGCCTACCGCAAGGCCCGACGCTACGAGGGACCTCGATCGGGGCGGTCCGCGTCGCGGACGACGAAAGAGCACGGCATCGGCGAGGCCATCACGTCCGTCGTGATCAAGGAGCTGAAGGGCACGACCGGGCGACGCATCGTGCGTGGCATCCTGGGCGGTCTCTTCAAGGGGCGATAGGTTCGGGAGGGGGCGCTGCCCCCGCCGCCCCCTGGGCGGCCCCCCCGGAGTTTACCTGGCCAGATGAATGGGCTGGTGCGCCGCGTTTACAGCGGCCGGATGTTAAGGAGCGAGACCCGGTTGTCGTCCTTCTCGATCACCTCGAAGCGGAAGCCGTGGAAGCTAAAGACCTGGCCTTCGAGCGGGATGATCTGCGCTTCGTGGATGACGAGGCCCGCGACGGTGTTCGCCTCGTCGTCGGGCAGGTTCCAGTCGTGGGCGCGGTTGAGGTCGCGGATCGTCATCGACCCGTCCACGAGGTAGCCGCCGTCGGCCGTCGTCTCGAAGGTGTAGTCGTCTTCGGTGTCGTGTTCGTCGGAGATTTCACCGACGATCTCTTCGAGGATGTCTTCCAGCGTCAGCAGGCCCTGCAGCGCGCCGTATTCGTCCACCACGAGCGCGAAGTGGGTCTTGCGCTTGAGGAACTGGCGCATCTGATCGTCGAGCGTCGTGGTTTCCGGCACGAAGTAGGGCGGCATCGCCACGTCCATGATGTCGACCCGGGTCACGCCGTCGGACAGCTTCGCGCCATCGGCCTGAACATCGTGCATGGCGCGCAGCAGGTCCTTGGCGTGGATCACGCCGACGATGTTTTCCGGGTCGTCGCGGTAGAGCGGCAGCCGCGTATGGGCGGAACTCAGGCACTGGCGCAGGATGTCGGCGGCGGGCTGGTCGGCGTCGATCATCTCAATCCCCGAGCGGTGCAGCATGACCTCTTCCACCGTCCGTTCGATCAGGTCGAGCGCGCCCAGGATACGGTCGCGATCCTCCTTCTCGACGACGCCTTCGGAGTGGCCCAGGTGCAGCGCGCCCGCGATCTCTTCCCGGACGGCGAGGATCTGGCTGTCGGGATCGGTCTGCACGCCGAAGATCCGCAGCACGCCGCGCACCAGATAGCGCACCGCCGTCACGATGGGCGAGAAGGCGATGACCACCAGCCGGATCGGCCGCGCGACGAGGCTGGCCGTCGTCTCGGGGTTGGTGATGGCGTAGGTCTTCGGCAGCACCTCGGCGAAGATCAGCACGAGAAGGGTCATCACGAGCGTCGCGACCGCCACGCCGTTCGCCCCGAAGACGGACGTCAGCAGCGCGGTCGCCAGCGAGGTGGCGAGGATGTTGACCACGTTGTTGCCGAGCAGGACCGAGCCGATCAGCCGCTCGTTGTCCTCCGTCACGGCGAGCGCGTTGGCCGCGCCCTTGTTGCCGCGGTCCGCGGCGGCGCGCAGCTTGCCGCGAGAGGCCGCCGTCAGCGCGGTTTCTGAACCGGAGAAGAAGCCCGAAAGGACCAGCAGGATGAGGATTGCCGCGGCGGTCAGCCAGAAGGCAGGGTCAAAGAGCGTCTGATCGCTCGGCAGGGGGTCCATCGGGGGCCTTTTTGTCGTTGTCGACCGCAAGATATGGCCTTGTGGGCCGGGGGTTCAAGCCTTGGCGGCGGTTTGCGCCAGAGGATGATGCGTCAGCACCAGTTCGGAGAGGGTCTCGTCCAGGACGTGGGTGTAGATCTCGGTCGTGGCGACGTCGGCGTGGCCCAGCATGATCTGGATCGCGCGCAGGTCCGCGCCGCCCGCCAGCAGATGCGTCGCGAAGGCGTGACGCATGGTGTGCGGCGTCACGTCGGCGGGATCGATCCCGGCGACCGCGGCCAGTTCCTTGATCAGGGTGAAGAACCGCTGCCGCGTCATGTGCCCCGCCTTGCCGCGTGCGGGAAAGAGCGCCTTCGATTCCGGGTGTCCGTCCTTCACGCGGGCCGCCTCGATCGCGTCGCGGGCGGCAAGCCAGTTGCGCACCGCCATGCGCGCGGGCGGGGAGAGGGGCACCAGCCGCTCCTTGCCGCCCTTGCCGCGCACCAGCAGCATGCGCGGGTCGCCGCGGGCCGCGCTGACGGGCAGGCTGACCAGTTCGGTCACGCGCATTCCGGTGGCGTAGAGCAGCTCCATCAGACAGGTGTTGCGCACCGCGTCGGCCCCACTGTCGCGGGCGGCCTGCAACAGGCGCGCCACCTGCGCGACGCTCAGGGTCTTGGGCAGGGTCTTTGCCTTGCCGGGGCCGCGAATGCGGATCGCGGGATTGTCCGCCCGCCAGCCTTCCTCGAAGGCGAACCGGTAGAGCTGCCGGATCGCCGACAGCCGGCGCGCGCGGGTGGCCCGTGCCAGGCCCTGCGCGTCGCAGTCGATCAGGTAGCCTTCCACGTCGTCCTGCGTGGCTTTGGCGAAGTCGAGGTCCTTGTCCGACAGCCAATCCGCGAAGTCGTTGAGGTCACGGGCGTAGGCCAGCTGGGTGTTGCGCGCCGCATCCAGTTCCGCGGCCTGCGCCGCGACGAAGGTCTGGATCCACCGCCCCATGCCGGCCGGTGCGGTCACGTCGGTCGATCCAGCAGCAAAAGCTCGACCGCCGCTTGTCGCGCCAATTCGTCGAGGCCCACGGCCCGCAAGGTCAGAAGTCCTTCGGTGATCGCCGTCACATCGCCCGCGGCACCGGCGTTGAGCTGGTCGATCGTCTCGATCAAGGTTTCGCCCGCCAGGTCCGAGGACACCTCCGGCGGGGCGGTGGTGAAGGCCGCGACGATGGCCTCCTCGGTGCTGGTTTCCGGCGCGACCGCGGCGGGATCGCCGGTCAGCAGGGCCGCGATCAGGGGCGGCGTGCCTTCGGTCGCGCGGCCCGCGAGGTTGTGCATCCGCCGCGCGATATCCTGCGCGGGGCCCGAAAGGTCCGGCAGGTCCTCGGCGAACAACTCGGCCAGAAGTGGCTCCGACCGGGTCGCGCGGGCGGCGTCCCAGGCGGCGGGCAGGGTGGCCGAGATGGCGTCCGCATCCGTGATGCGCACCGCGGCGTTCAGGTCCTGCAGGGCCGACATCCGGTCCCATACACCGCCCGACGCCGATGGCCTGCGCGTGAGGAAGATCTCCGCCAGTTGCGGCGCGGCCAATGCGCCACGGGCGGCCAGGCGCTCGGCGGCTTCGGCGCGGGTCTTCAGGCCGACGGTGTCCGCGAGGTCGGCATGGGCGAATGCAAGCGGCAGCCGGAACGTCGGGATGCCTTCGCCGATCGCCTGCATCATGCGGAAGGTCAGCGGGGTCACCCGTTCGGGCGGGCGCGGTGGGCCTTCGCCTTCGAAAAGCTCGGGGTCGAGGAACCGCAGTAGAAGTTCCTCGTCGGCCTGCGACAGATCCCCCAGCGCGCGGTGTGTGTTGAGCGTCAGCGCGGCCCCGGGCCAGTCGCCGGCGCGGGCCTGGCAGAAGATGCGCGCGGGCACCGCGGGGGCCAGGGTCGGGGTTGCCTGCATCGCGGAGCAGGCGCGGTCCTCCGCCCCGGTCAGCAGGGCCACGTCGAACCAGCGGCGGAAGATCTCGGGCGTGTGGGTGCCGTCGACCGCGTCGAGAAGCGCCTGCGCGGGATCCAGTCGGCCCTGGTTCAGCAGCGTGTCGATCCGCGCGACCAGCAGGTCGGAGGCCGCCCCGGCGGAGGGTTCGGCCTGGGTGAGCAGAAGGCGCACCAGCAGATCCTGGGTCGCGGGCAGGGTGGGATCCTCGATCCGGGCCAGCAGGTCGAGCAGTCGATCGGGGTCGCTGCCGCGCCACATCTCCGCCGGCAGGCCCGAAACCTCTGGCGTCATCGCCCCCGCGGCGCCCAGACCCGACGCGCCCAGCACCGTGGTGGTGACTTGCGGTGTCCTGACGCCGGAACTGGTTCCGGGTTCGGCAAGATCGGGCGCGATGCGCGTGGAGGACGAAGGCGCGGGCCCGGGGGCCGACGTCTCCACCGAGCGGGACAGCCAGTCGATGGCCGACAGCGGTGCGCCCTCCTGCGCCACTGCCTGCAAGGGCAACGCAAGGGTCAAGGTGGCAAGAATGCGGACCGTGCGGGTCAATCTTCGCCCAACGTGACCGGAAGATTCCGTTCGGTTCCGGGGGCCGCGAAGTCGTCGGGGAAGAAGATCGGCCCGACATAGGCATAGGCCACCAGCGCCACCCCGGCGAGGATCGCAAGGAGGATCAGAAACTTGATCAGTCGCCACATCAATTCAGGTCCGTCATAAATTTGCCCCGCACGCGTGGCGGGTTCGCTTCGCTTATAACTGGCCTTTCCGGCAAGATCACGCCATTCAGGAGCACAAATGAAAATCGGGCGGCAGTCGGCCTGCCGCGCCAGACCACCGGACTTCCTCATGACGCTGGCCCACGACCAATCCCATCCCATGCGCGCGGTTCTGCACCGCCCGGTGGTGATGGTCGGCATGATGGGATCGGGCAAGACCGCCATCGGGCGGGCGCTCTCGGCGCGACTGGGGGTGGAATTCGCCGACAGCGACGCCGAGATCGAGATGGCGGCCAACGCCTCGATCGCCGAAATCTTCGAACGCGACGGAGAGACCTTCTTCCGCCGGCGCGAGGAGGAGGTCATCGCCCGCCTGATGCGGGCCCGCCCGATGATCCTGTCGACGGGCGGCGGCGCCTTTCTGGCCTCGGGGACGCAGGGGACCATCGCGCGTCTGGGGGTGGCGCTGTGGCTGGACGCACCGCTCGATCTGTTGTGGGAGCGGGTCCGCCACAAGGATACCCGTCCGCTCTTGCGCACGTCGGACCCGCTGGCCACGCTGACCCGGATCCACCGGGCGCGCACGCCCGTCTATGCCAAGGCGGCGCTGCGCTTGTCGGTCCAGCCCCATGCCAGCATCGAGACCACGACCCAGCAGGCCGTGGACCTGCTGACGACCCGACCCGACATCCTGGAGATTCAACCGTGATCAACACCGTCCCCGTCGCCTTGCCCGGTCGCGCCTACGACGTGCTGATCGGGCCGGGGCTGCTGGCCGAGGCCGGCCCGCGCATCGCGGCCCTAGGCGGGCGGCGGCACGTGGCGATCCTGACGGACGAGACGGTGGGACAGTTGCACCTGGCCCCGTTGCAGGCCGCCTTGCGTGCGGCGGGTCTGACCAGTGCGGCCCTGGCGCTGCCCGCGGGCGAGGCCACGAAAGGCTGGCCGCAGTTGCAGCGCAGCGTGGATTGGTTGCTGGACCAGAAGGTCGAGCGTGGCGACGTGATCGTGGCGCTTGGCGGCGGCGTCATCGGGGATCTGGCCGGGTTCGCCGCGGCGATCCTGCGGCGGGGGGTGCGCTTCGTGCAGGTGCCCACGACGCTTCTGGCCCAGGTCGACAGTTCCGTCGGCGGCAAGACCGGGATCAACGCGGCCCAGGGCAAGAACCTGATCGGTGCGTTCCACCAGCCCAGCCTCGTGCTGGCGGACACGGACCTTCTGGACACCTTGCCGCGACGCGATTTCCTCGCAGGCTACGGCGAGGTGGTGAAATACGGGCTGCTGGGGGATGCGGACTTCTTCGGCTGGCTCGAGGCGAACGCAGCCGCGATGGCCGAAGGCGATGCGGCGGCGCGGGTGCGCGCGGTCACCCGTTCGGTCGAGATGAAGGCCGAGATCGTCCTGCGCGACGAACGCGAGGCCGGGGACCGGGCGCTCTTGAACCTGGGCCATACCTTCTGCCACGCGCTGGAGAAGGCGACCGGCTATTCCGACCGTCTGCTGCACGGCGAAGGCGTGGCGATCGGCTGTGCGCTCGCCTTCGCGCTGTCGGCCCGGCTGGGGCTTTGCGCGCAGGAAGAGCCCAGCCGGGTGCGGGCCCACCTGCAGGCGCTTGGGATGAAACGCGACATCCGCGACATCCCCGACGATCTGCCGGAGGCCGAGGTCCTTCTCGATCTGATGGGGCAGGACAAGAAGGTGCAGGACGGCGTGCTGCGCTTCATCCTCGCCCGCGGGATCGGGGCGGCCTTCGTGACGTCGGAGGTGCCGCGCGATGCCGTGCTGGAGGTGCTGCGCGAAAGCGCCTGACCGGGGGGCCCGGGGGCGGGGCAAATGGCCCTCCTTCGGCCGAGGAACTTGGCCTTCGGGACGGCGGACTGGCCTGCCTTCTCCCAAATCTGGGGCCTGAAACAAAGGACGCCGCGCCCGAGGGCGCGGCGACGTGAGGCTTCGTCTGGTACAAGCTTAGAACGGGATTTCGTCGTCCATGTCGCGGGACCCGCCGCCACCGGAAGAGCTGCCGCCGTATCCGCCGCCGCTGTCGCCGTACCCGCCACCGGAGGAGCCGCCGCCGTGTCCGCCGCTGTCCCCACCGTAGCCGCCACCGCCACCGCCGCCGCCGTCACGACCGTCGAGCATCGTGAGCTCCGAGCGGTAGGGCCGCAGCACGACTTCGGTGCTGTAGCGGTCCTGACCGTTCTGGTCCTGCCATTTGCGGGTTTCGAGCTGGCCTTCGATATAGACCTTGGAGCCCTTGCGAAGGTACTGCTCTGCCACCCGGGCGAGGGGTTCCGAGAAGATCGCGACGGAGTGCCACTCGGTCTTCTCGCGGCGTTCGCCGGATTGCTTGTCCTTCCAGGTCTCCGACGTGGCGATCCGCAGGTTGCAGACCTTGCCGCCGTTCTGGAACGACCGAACCTCCGGGTCGCGGCCCAGATTTCCGATCAGGATGACCTTGTTCACCGATCCCGCCATGATGTCCCCTTGCGATTCGCGTTTTCCGTCTTGTGACAGATTTGGTGAGCAAGGTTAACAGGGCCTGAACCGCAACGGGTGCCACGAAAGGCGAATCGGGGTAGGGTGCCCGCGACCTTGTTCCGGAGCCGTTTGCCCATGCGCCTGTTGTCCGTCACGATCGCCTTCGGCCTCGCCGTATCCGCCGCGCAGGCACAAAGCGTATCGACCTCCGGTCGCACCCAGCTTTTCCAAAGCCAGCTCAACGTGCTCGATCGGCGGGCGGCGACGCAGTATTCGAATTCGGTAGGCCTGCAACCGCCCAAGGCGATCGTGCCGCAGCTTGCACCGACCGTGCCGGCCTATACCGGGCGCCACGGTGGCGTCTGGCTGGAGCCCGCGCGCGCCGCGGCGCGCCGGCACGGGATCCCCGAGGATCTCTTCGCGCGCCTCGTACAGCAGGAATCGGGGTGGAACGTCGCGGCGATCTCCTCGAAGGGGGCGATCGGGCTGGCGCAATTGATGCCGGGAACGGCGCAACTGATGGGCGTCGATCCCTACGACCCGGCACAGAACCTGGACGGCGGGGCGCGCTACCTCGCGATCCAGTACCGGACCTTCGGCAATTGGCCCCATGCGCTGGCGGCCTACAATGCCGGGCCCGGCGCGGTGCAGCGCCACGGCGGCATCCCACCCTATGCCGAGACGCGCAACTACGTCGCGCGGATCTGGGGCAGCAGCTGAGTTGCGCTCAGCTTGCCTTCGCCTTGATCTCCCGCGCGACGGAGGAGACGTCGGGATCCTTGAGGCGCGGCACGATGCGATACATCGCGTTGACGAACATGAAGAGCGCGAAGCCCAGCAGGCCGAGGCACATCGCCGTCACCAGAAGCTGGCCATAGGTCTGCTGCGACAGCCAGCCGAAGGCCTTGTCCAGACCGCCCGCGTCGGAGCCGTCGCTGGTGCGGGCCGCGCGCAGGATCAGGTAGCCGATGATCAGCACCGTCGCCCCCTGGGCCGCGACACCGGCACGTAGAACCTGGTTCCAGTTCATGGTGAAATGGTTCGCGCGCAGGACCTGCAGGTATTTCTGCGACCATGCCTTGTGCAGGTAATAGACCCCGGCACCCATGGTCACGACGCCCGCGATGCCGACCACCCAGTTGCCGCCGGGCATGGCCATGAGCTGGTTGAGGTAATAGGCCGTCTTGGACCCGCCGCTACCGCCGCCACTGCTGAGCATCAGCGACACCGTCAGTACGCCCAGCGCGCCGTGGATGAGGCCCGTGACCGCCTGCCCGATCCGCGCGGCGATGCCCTTGGCGTCGGTGCCCTTGTCCTCGAGATCGAAGTACGCATCGATCAGCCGCCAGATCATGTAGGCGAAAAGCCCGAGCGCTACGAGCGTCAACAGGATCTTGCCGAAGGGGGAGCTTTCGACCGCGGCAAGCGCGTCCGACGTGCCCTGGGCCTGCCCCCCGCGCCAGATCGCGAAGAGGGAGATCCCCGCCACGATGACGTAGACCAGGCCCCGGCCGGCATAACCTGTGCGCATGACGGGCATGGCCCAGTCCAAGGAACGCTCTGACATGTTCATCCTTTCACAATATTCGACGGCCCAATTCACCAACCCGTGATTTCGTTCCATCGGCCGCGTTTGCTTCCCTTCGCGCGCGTGACATATGGCAGTCCACGGGAGATTTTATGCTGTCATCACTGCGTTACCGATTGAACCGCCTGTTTCGGGAAATCTGGGTGCCGATCGGCGCCTATGCCGCCTCGGGCGTGCTGGCGGCGGGCGTGGCTTGGGTGCTGCGCGGTACGATCCCCGACACCTGGGTGTTCAAGATCGGGGCCGACGCGATCGACAGCATCCTCAACATCCTTGCATCCTCGATGCTGGCGGTGACGACATTCTCGCTGTCGATCATGCTGTCGGCATTCTCCTCCGCCTCCAGCACGGCCACCCCGCGCGCCTTCACGCTCCTCAAGGAGGACCACACCGCCCAGCAGGTGCTGGCGAGCTTCATCGGGGCCTTCATCTTCAGCCTGGTGGGGATCATCAGCCTGCAGGTCGGGATCTACGGCGACGGCGGGCGCGTGATCCTGTTCGTGGCGACCCTGCTGGTGCTGACGCTGATCATCGTGAACCTCGTGCGCTGGATCGGGCACCTGACGGATTTCGGTCGCCTGGGCGATACCGTCAGCCGGGTGGAGGAGGCGACGCTTGCCGCCATCGCGCGGCGGCTGGAGGAACCCTGGCTTGGCGCCCGGCCGATGCGCGGCCGCCTGCCCGAGGGTGTCGTGCCGGTGCAGGGGGGCGAGGCGGGTCACATCAACTTCATCAACATCGGTTATCTGGACAGCTGCGCTGAAGCGGCGGGCGCCACGATCTACCTCGATATGCTGCCCGGCGAGTTCCGGTCCGTCGGAACGCCCATCGCCTATGTCGCCGGCGGGCCGGTGGGGCCGGAGTTCGACGATCTGCTCGACGATATACGCTCGAGCGTCGAGATCTCGATGGTGCGCAGCTTCGACCAGGATCCCCGGTTCGGCATCATCGCCCTGTCCGAGATCGCCAGCCGCGCGCTGTCGCCGGCGGTCAACGATCCCGGCACCGCCATCGACGTGATCCGGCGGCTGACACGGGTTCTGGGCCAGTGGGACCAGCCCGCCGAGCCCGACATCACCTACCCCCATGTGTTCATCCGCAGCCTCGAGGTGCGGGATCTGATGCGCGATGCCTTCATGGCCATCGCGCGCGACGGGGCCGGGATCTACGAGGTCCAGATCACGCTGCAACGCAGCCTTCTGGCCCTGACCGCCTTGCAGCCCGGCATCTTCGGAGGACCCGCCGCCAACCAGTCGGACCGGGCGATGCAGCACGCGAAGGATGCCTTGCGGATCGAGGCCGACGTGACACACCTGCAAGAGATCGCCGACGAGATCGCGGCGACCGCGCGGGCCTGGCAGGAGCGGGGTCTGCTGGGGCGGATCTGAGCCGCTTCGGCCATCATCTGAAGACCTGCGGCTATCTGGCGGTCGGGTTCGGTCAAGGGCTTGCAAGGGTCGCCTGAAACGCCGCCGGTGCCGGAGCGATGGATCCGGGCGGCGTGTTTCGGGGGTGAATGATCGACCCGCGCGCGTGCGGGGCGGGCAGGACCGGGGGCGCTGCCGCCAAACCCCCGAGGTATTTCTGGCAAGAATAAGCTGGGTTGCCTGCAAGGAATGGCGGTCGGCGTGCGCCGGATAAGCAGCGATGGGAGGGCCGCTTTATCCGTGGCAGCGCGTCTCGGCGGCGTGGTCGGTGGGAGCGAAAAGAGCTGATCGACTGAAGGATCGTCAGGCCGCGAAGCCCAGCTTGTAGAGTTGCGGCAGGTAGGAGATGTGCATGTCGCCGCCCACCACGCCGGGCCTCGCGTGCCGGAAGAGCGATCGCCAGTAGGGCTGCAGCGTCACGGCATCGTCCCGCATCATCATCTGCAACCGGGCCATGACGTCCCGGCGGGCGTCGGCATCGGCGATCGCGTTCGCCTCTGCCAGGGCCGCGTCGAAAGCGGGGTTGGCGTAGCCGGATTCGTTCCAGGCCTCGCCCGAGCGGTAGGCGAGCGCCAGGATCTGGGTGCCGAACGGGCGGTGGTTCCAGTTTGTCGAGCTGAACGGATAGGTGGTCCAGCCGTTCCAGAACGTGCTGCCGGGCAGGATCCTGCGCGTGACCTTGAACCCCGCATCGCGCAACTGGGCGGCCACGGCGTCCGTGGTGTTCTTGCGCCAGTCGTCGTCGATCGAGACGATCTCCATCTCGAAGTCGGCCATGCCGGCCTCCTGCATCAGGACCAGCGCCGCCTCCGGGTCGACCCGGATCGCGGGAACGTCCGCCCATTCGGGGTGCATCGGGCCCACGTGCTGATTGCGCGCGGGCAAGCCGCGATCGGAGTAGCCAAGTTCAAGGCAGACGGCCGGGTCGACCGCCATGGCGATCGCCCGGCGGACACGGACATCGGCGTAGGGTCGCATTCCGTCGACCTCCGCCTGCTGGTTGGGGCGGATGCAGATCGTGGCGCCGGAGGCGATCTCGGACTTCTGCCAGCCGAGTTCGTCCATGATCTCGACGAAGTCGCCGACGGTTTCGTAGAAGATGTCGACCTCGTCCGCCGCAGCCGCCGCGACCCAGGCGGAGGGATCGGTGCCGTAGTCGATGAACTCGATCCGGTCGAGGACGGGGCCCAGGCCCGCCGCCTCTCCCCACCAGGTGTGATCGGGATTGCGCACCAGCACGGCCCGCGTGCCGACCTCGTGCACCTCCGGCAAGAAGGGGCCGGTGCCCTTGGGGCTCTCGAGCATCGTGGCCGCGTCGAAGCCCTCGGGCACGATGGCCGCCGGGTAGTCGGACATGCTGGCGATCAGCGTGATGTCGGAGGCGGGCAGGGTCAGGCGAAGGGTGGTCTCGTCGATCACCACGATCGCACCCTCGATCGCACGGCCGGTTTCATCGTCGATCAGCGCCGCGAACCGCCCCGCCATGGAGTTGCCGGGGACCGAGCGGTCGCACCAGCCTTCGATGTTGCGCGCGACATCGGCGGCGGTGAAGGGGGTGCCGTCGTTCCAGGTCACGCGGGGGCGGACGTTCAGCCTGTATTCGGTGGCGTCGTCGTTGAGCGTCCAGCTTTCCAGCAGCATCGGCGTGAAGGTGCCGTCGTTGTTGTATTCGACCAGGTATTCCAGCCAACCGGAGGTGACATAGGCAAGCTGCGTCCAGTCGAAGGTGCGCGGATCCTTGAGCGTGCGGACCTCCATCTGCATCCGCATCGTGCCCCCCGGGCGGCGAGCGGTGTCGGCCCGGGCGGGGGCGCAAAGGCCGAGCAGACCGTAGGCGGCCGTGGCGCTCAGGCCGAGCGCCGTGGTCCGGGCGAGGAACTCTCGCCGGTCCAGTTTGCCGGTTTTCGCGTCGCGCAAATAGATACCGGCGGCGGGGTGCATCCCATCTGTCGGATCTTTCGTCATCGGGGACACTTCCTTTTCGCACGGGGCGGACCGCCAGGCCGCCGCCCGTCGGCGCAACCGGCCCTCTTTTGTGCCATGAAGGCACGGGGCTCGTCGGAGGGTCAATGCGCAAGGCCGTCAGCGGCGATCACGTTCGTCACAGAGAGGATCGTCGCAGGTCTTTTTGATAAGCGCCGCGGTCTTGCCGAATGCGTCCGTCACGCAGGCGAAGGGGCGTGTCTGGGTCAGGCCATTCCGAGACCACGGCCCGGGGCAAGGTAGAAGTGGAACGAAACCGCCCGGCCCACCTTCGGACCTGCCGACTCGGCCGGCAGGCGGGAAATTCAGGTCATGGACGGTCCGAACCTGCGACGGTCCGCGGACCTTGGTCATCGTGACTGCGGGAGGGACTCAATCCCGCCGGGTGGACACGAACCGCAATGCTGCGGACGGATCGGACGATGACGCGTCCACCGCATGCCAATCGGCCATGCGCTTGCGAAACCAGGTGCGCTGACGCTTGGCGTATTGCCGTGTCGCGACGATGGCCGCGTCACGCGCCGCATGGAGCGGCATGCGACCGTCGAGATGGGCGATCAACTCGGCAGCGCCGATGGCCTTGGACGACGGATGATCGGGCGACCAGTGCGGATGCATCGCGCGCGCCTCCTCCAATGCGCCATTGTCCAGCATCGCGTCGAAACGCGCGGCGATGCGCGGTGTCAGCCAGTCCTTCGGGGCGTCCACCCGCAGCGCGGTGACTTCGGGCAAAGGCAGCAGGGGCGGTGGTGTTTCGTCCTGCCATTGGGCGAGACCTTTGCCGGTGGCGGCCTGCACCTCCCAGGCGCGCTGAACGCGGGCGCGGTTCGCAAGGTCGATGCGCCCTGCGGTCGCGGGGTCGAGGCCCGCTCGCAGATCCGCGATCGACAGCGCGTCGCCGCCCGCCCGGATCGCGGCGGGGGTGGGCGGGATCTCGGCCAGGCCTTCGGTCAGGGCGGAGAGGTAGAGCCCGGTGCCGCCGACGATGATCGGCCGTGCGCCCGCGAGCACCGGGCGGAGGTCGCGCAGCCAGTGCCCGACGGAGTAGGGGGCGTCGAAGGGGACGTGGCCGTATAGGACATGCGGGGCACGGGCCTCGTCCGCGGGGGTCGGGCGTGCGGTCAGGATGCGCCAGCCGTCGAAGACCTGCAGCGCATCGGCATTCACGATCACGCCGCCCTGCGCCTCGGCGATCGCCAGGGCCAGCGCCGACTTCCCCGAGGCGGTCGGTCCCGCGATCAGCACCGGACGATCGGCGGGAATCGGAATGGGTTCGGAGGACACGCCCGGCCTTTCAGCGATTGTAACTCGGCCTCTTTTGGATCACTTTGCCCCCCGTTAGAACCCCCCGCCCAGGAGACCGCCATGACGGAGCCCCGAACGACCTACGACCGCGTCATGCTGAAGATCTCGGGGGAGGCGCTGATGGGGGACACGGCCTTCGGGCTGAACCCTCCGACGGTCCAGCGCATCGCGCGCGAGGTGAAGTCGGTCCACGATCTGGGCGTCGAGATCTGCATGGTGATCGGCGGCGGCAACATCTTCCGCGGATTGCAGGGCAGCGCGCAGGGGATGGAGCGGACGACCGCGGATTACATGGGGATGCTGGCTACGGTGATGAACGCGCTGGCGATGCAATCCGCGCTTGAGGAACTCGGCATCCACACCCGCGTGATCTCCGCCATCACCATGAACGAGGTGGCGGAGCCCTACATCCGACGCCGCGCGGTCCGGCACCTCGAGAAGAAGCGGGTGTGCATCTTCGCCGCCGGGACCGGCAACCCCTATTTCACCACCGATACCGCCGCGACCCTGCGTGCCAACGAAATGGCCTGCCAGGCGATCTTCAAGGGGACGAAGGTGGATGGCGTCTACGACAAGGATCCCGCCAAGCACGCCGATGCCAAGCGGTTCGACCGGGTGACCTACGACGAGGTCCTGGCCCAGCACCTGGGGGTGATGGACGCCAGCGCAATCGCGCTCGCGCGCGACAACCAACTGCCGATCGTGGTGTTCTCGCTGGACGAGCCGGGCGGGTTCAAGGGGATCCTCGCGGGCGAGGGGACCTATACGATCGTCAAGGACTGACCGCCGAGGTGGACGAAGGTTGGTCATGGACCGGTCGGGGATGTGGCCTGAACCGCAGTAGGACGAGAAAACGGCGCGGATCGTTCCGCGCCGTTTCCGTTGAAGGGTCCGACTGATTCTCGCTTGTTTAGACCAGTATATCGTCGGTCAAGTCGGCGAGCGCGGTGTTCGAGACGATGATGGTCTCTCCACGAAGGGTGAATACGGTGTCGTCGCCCTGTTCGCGCGCCCTGTCGAGCGCGTCCCCGACGGATGAGAAGCCGAAATCGCTCAGATCGATGGTGTCGCGGTCGTCGGTGAAATCCGTGATCCGGTCCGATCCGTTGCTCGGATTGAAGACGAAGGTATCCGCGCCGCTGCCACCGTGCAGGATATCGTCGCCCGCACCGCCGTTCAAAACATCGCCGCCGCTTCCGCCATCGAGCTTGTCGTCGCCGCTGCCGCCGAACAGCCCGTCGTTGCCGTTGCCGCCGTCAAGGGTATCGCCGCCGCCATCGCCGAAAAGGCTATCGTTGCCGCCGCTTCCGCCGACGAGGATGTCCTCGCCGCCGCCGCCGATCAGCTTGTCATCGCCGCCGCCGCTCCTGAGCACGTCGTTGCCACGACCGCCATTCAGGATGTCCTTGCCGCCGCCGCCAATCATCTCGTCGTTACCGCCGTTGCCGAAAAGCTTGTTTGCACCGCTGCCGCCGTTCAACGCGTCATTGCCGCCGCCACCCTTGAGCAGGTCGTTGCCGCTTCCGCCGCTCAGGGTGTCGTCGCTTGCGCCCCCGAAGATCCTGTCGCGACCGTCGCCGCCGAAAAGGTCATCCCGCCCGTTTCCGCCGTGCAACCGGTCATCGTTGTTGCCGCCGGACAGGATGTCGTTGTCGGTTCCACCGAACAGCCGATCGTTGCCGGTCCCACCGTAAAGCTTGTCCGCGCCAAGGTCGCCGAACAGTCTGTCGGCGCCCGACCCGCCGTACAACTTGTCGTCTCCGCGGCTGGCGAAGAGCCGATCCGTGCCGTCGCCACCGTATATCAGGTCCGAATTGTCGCCGCCGAAAAGCTTGTCCTTGTCATTGCCACCGAAGAGCTTGTCGTTCCCGTCGCTTCCATACATCAGGTCCGACTGGTTGCCGCCGCCGAGATTGTCGTTGCCGTCACCGCCGTACAGCTTGTCGTTCCCGTTACCGCCCTTCAGGGTATCCTTGCCGTCGAAGCCGGACAGCCTGTCGCTGCCGTTGCGCCCGACAAGCAGGTCGTCGCCGCTGCCGCCGGCCAGCGTATCGTTTCGACCATTGCCCTTGAGGACCTTGTCCGAGGAGTTGCCCTTGTCGAGGTCGACCTTGCCGGACGTATAGGCGAAATTCTGCGTGACGATCGCCGATTGCCCGACCGTTCCGCTGCTGTATTCGAATTCTCCCACCTCGACGCTGATACCGACATACTCGTACTTGGGATTAAGGATATTGGCCCGGTGGCCTGGGCTGTTCATCAAGGAGACGTGCAGATCACGGACGTCGTCCTTGATCCCGGGTTCGCCGCGCAGGGTCTGGACGGCCAGGTTCTCGGCCGAGCCTGCGGCGCCGGAGAAATCGAAATCCGCCTTTTCCATGCGTTCATGCGCCGAAGAGCCGTTCACGCCGGTATGGGAAAAGATGTCCTCGCGCAGCATCCATTTCGAGTGGTTCTGCGCGGACTGGTTGAGATTCAATTCCAGCCTGACCGGATCCAGCCCCTCCTTCGCGCGTTCCTGGTTGACCAGTTTCAGCATGTAACGTTCAAACGAGTTGGCTTTGATCATCGTACCCTCTGCTTACATCGGCTTTCGCCTCAATCGACGGATGAGGTGGTGAAGTCGCGCCGCAATTGCGGTCTTTCCGTGGCACCCCACGAGCGCCTTCTCGCGGCCCTCGCCGTCGACATAGGGTCGATGCGTTAACTAAGCGTTCGCGAAAAACCCAAGGACCCAAGGCGCAAGCGGCCCGGCTATACAATCGCCTGCGGGTACCTTAAGCCCTTGTCGCGGAACCTGACCGCAACCGAACCAGAGCCGATAGATGTCACAAGAATTTGAACTCGATACCGACGACCTGGCCCGCCGCATGGATGGGGCCATTTCGAACCTGCGCACGGAACTCGCGTCGCTGCGGACCGGGCGTGCTTCCGGCTCCATGCTGGAACCGGTAATGGTCGATGCCTATGGCGCGATGACCCCGATCAACCAGGTCGGCACCGTGAACGTGCCAGAGCCGCGGATGGTGACGATCAACGTCTGGGACAAGGGCCTGGTCGGCAAGGTCGAGAAGGCGATTCGTGAAAGCGGTCTCGGGATCAACCCGCAGACCAACGGCACGATCATCATGCTTCCCATCCCCGAGCTTAACGAGGAGCGCCGCCGCGAGCTGTCCAAGGTCGCGGGTCAATACGCCGAAAGTGCGCGGGTCAGCATCCGCAACCTGCGCCGCGACGGCATGGACCAGATCAAGAAGGCCAAGGACGGCATGGCCGACGACGATCAGAAGTTCTGGGAATCCGCGGTGCAGGAATTGACCGACGATCACATCAAGAAGGTCGACGAGACGCTGGACGCCAAGCAGACCGAAATCATGCAGGTGTGACGCCGATCACGGGCAAGGGTTTGTTTACCTTTATGCCCGATGACCGACCTGCGTCACGCGCCGCCCGCGATCGTCGGCTTGTGGTTCGTTCGGGTCACATGATGACCGTGCCGGGCGCCAAGTGACGTCGCGGAAGGGCCGGGGGCTACCACGCTCGGGGTTTTTCGCCTAACGTGAGATAAGGTCTGCGACATTCGCGCGTAAGTGATATGTCACGGGCGACCTGAATTGCGACCGAAGCGTCGCCTGACCGCAAGGGAGAGTCCATGGCCGACCTGACAAAGCACCGCTCCGAGGGGCCGCGGCACGTCGCGGTCATCATGGATGGCAACGGGCGCTGGGCCCAGATGCGCGGCCGACCCCGGCTGTTCGGTCACCACGCCGGTGCGCGCCGCGTGCGCGAGATCGTCCGCGCCTGCCCCGACGAGGGGGTCAAGTACCTGACGATCTTCGCCTTCTCGACCGAGAACTGGAAGCGCACCCAGACCGAGGTCACAGGTCTCATGGCGCTTTTCCGGCGCTATATCCAACGCGAGGCGGAGGCGCTCTTGTCCGAAGGCGTGCGCGTGCGGTTCATAGGCGACCGGATGAAACTGGACGACAAGCTGGTCAGCCTGATGGACAACCTCGAGCTGCTGACCTCGCGCAACGACAAGGTGCACCTGACCATCGCGCTGAACTACGGCGGCCGGGACGAGGTGACACGCGCGGCCCAGCGCATGGCGGTCGAGATTGAACAGGGCCGCCTGCAGCACAAGGACGTCGACGCCGAAACCCTGTCGCGGTTCCTCGACACCCGCTTTCTGCCCGACCCCGACCTGGTGATCCGCACGAGTGGAGAGGCGCGGATCTCGAATTTCCTGCTGTGGCAGTCGGCCTACGCGGAATACGAATTCATCGACACGCTCTGGCCCGACTTCACGGCAGAGGTTTTCTCTCGGGTGATGGCAGGTTACGGTCACCGCGAACGCCGCTTCGGAGCCGTCCCCGCCTGATGACCTCTACCACCGACCCCGGTAAATGGGATGACCTGACCGTCCGGTTGGCGTCGAGCGCCGCCATGCTGGTGTTCGGCACCGCCGCCGTCGTGCTGGGCGGCGTGTGGTTCCAGATGCTCGCCATCTTCGCCGTGGCGGTCATGATCTGGGAGATCTGGATGATGATCGCCCACGACATGCCGACCACCGGCATGATCCTCGCGGCGCTGACCGCCTCGCTGCTGTCCGGCATGGCGACGCAGGAGAGCGCGCTGATCTTCCTGCTCTTCCTCGTCGTGCCAGCGGTAGGGGCCTGGATGGTCAAGCACGAAAGGCTCTACTTCTTCTTCTTCGCGCTGGCGGTCCAGGTGGCGGGCTGGGGCCTGATCACTTTCCGCCACGAATACGGCTTCACCTGGATCCTCTGGCTGCTCTGCGTGGTCGTGGCGACGGATGTCTTCGGCTACCTCGTCGGGCGCACCCTGGGCGGGCCGAAGTTCTGGCCCAGGGTCAGCCCCAAGAAGACCTGGTCCGGCACCGTCGGCGGTTGGATCGCGGCGGCGGCGTTCGGCGTGCTCTTCATGGTCGTGACCGATGCGGGCCCGCTGATCGTGCTGCTGAGTGTCCTGCTCAGCTTCGCGGGCCAGATGGGAGATATCCTCGAAAGCGCGTTCAAGCGGCGGATGAAGGTCAAGGACAGTTCGACCCTGATCCCCGGGCACGGCGGCCTGTTCGACCGGTTCGATGCCTTGCTGGGGGCGTCGATGTTCATGCTTCTGGCGGCCTCTCTCTTCGATCTGCCGGGTGTTACTTCTTGAAAAGGCGTGTCTCGATCCTGGGGGCCACCGGGTCGATCGGACAAAGCACCATCGACCTGATCCGCAGCAGGCCCGGTGATTTCGACGTCGTGGCCCTGACCGCCGGACGCAACGCCGCGCAATTGGCGCATGATGCCAAGAGCTTGTCCGCCGAACTTGCCGTGATCTCTGAACCCGATGCCTACGGCGAGCTGGTCGACCGGCTCGCCGGGACGGGGATCGAGACCGCATGCGGACCCGAGGCCGTGACAGAGGCCGCGCGACGGCCGGCCGACTGGATCATGTCGGCCATCGTCGGCGCAGCGGGGCTGCCGCCGGGGCTGGCGGCGCTTGAGCAGGGTACGACGCTGGCGCTGGCGAACAAGGAATCGCTCGTCACGGCCGGTCCGCTTCTGATGGGCACCGCAAGGCGCTTCGGCGCCCGCATCCTGCCCGTCGATTCAGAGCATTCCGCCGTCTTCCAGGCCCTGGTGGGCGAGCCGGTGGATGCCGTCGAACGGGTCATCATCACGGCCTCCGGCGGGGCGCTGCGCGACTGGCCGGTGGAGGACCTTGCGCGCGCCACCGTGGCGGAGGCGTCTGCCCACCCCAACTGGGATATGGGCCAGCGGATCACGATCGACAGCGCCTCCATGTTCAACAAGGCGCTGGAACTGATAGAGACGAAAGAGTTTTTCGGCTTTGCACCCGATCGGATCGAGACGCTGGTCCACCCCGAATCCATGATCCATGCCATGGTCGGCTTCACCGATGGCGCGCTCATGGCGCATGTCGGCCCGCCCGACATGCGCCACGCCATCGGCTACGCGCTGAACTGGCCGGACCGCGTGTCCCTGCCGGTCGAACGGCTCGACTTCGCCAAGCTGGGCCAGTTCACCTTCCGGGCCCCCGACGAGACCCGCTGGCCCGCCCTGCGGCTGGCGCGGGAGGTCATGCAGGCCGGGGGAAAAAGCGGCGCGGTGTTCAATGCCGCGAAGGAGGCCGCGCTCGACGCCTTCATCGCGACCCGCATCGGTTTCATGGACATGAACGCGGTGGTCGAGACGACGCTCGCCAAGATGTCAGCGCTCCGGGGGCTGGAAATCTCTCCGGTTTCCCTTGATGAGGTACTGGAAACCGACCGTCTTGCCCGCATTCGCGCGCAGGAGGCAATCGCAGCGCTGGGGTGACCGCATGGACCTGACGACACTTCTGCCTTCGCTGGGCGGCGGCCTGTTCACCTTGGTGGCCTTCGTCGTGGCGCTGTCGATCATCGTGACGATCCACGAATACGGCCATTACATCGTCGGGCGCTGGTCGGGGATCAATGCGGAGGTCTTCTCCATCGGGTTCGGGCCCGTCCTTTTGTCCCGGACGGACAAGCACGGCACGATCTGGCAGGTCGCGGCCTTGCCCCTGGGCGGTTACGTCAAGTTCCAGGGCGATGGCAACGCGGCCTCCATGGGCGGAGAGGACGATCCGGCGGACGGGCGCGACGCGCGCCATACCATGCTGGGGGCACCGCTTTGGGCGCGGGCGGCCACGGTCGCCGCGGGGCCGGTGTTCAATTTCATCCTGACGATCCTGATCTTCGCGGGCTACCTGATGTGGGTCGGCGTGCCCACGGACCCGGTCACCTTCCGAAGCGCCGTGCCGCTGCCGCAAGGCTTCGAGAGCGAACTGGAACCCGGCGACCAGATCCTGGCGGCAGGCAACGTCCGGCTCGACGAGGAGGAGGGCGCCTTCGACGACCTGCCCATCAGCGAACGGGTCGACTACACCGTGCTGCGTGACGGGGCGGAGGTGGTGGTCTCCGGTCCCTATCCCGTACCGCCGCGGGCCTCGGGCATTTCGCCGCGCTCGGCGGCGGACGACGCGGGCCTGCGGATCGGCGATGTCATCACGGCCGTGGACGGGACGCCGACCTACGCCTTCGCGCAACTCGTCGATCTGGTGAAGGACGGCGACGGCGCATCGCTTGACCTGACCATCTGGCGCCACGGCGAGACCTTCACCGAAGTGCTCACGCCGCGCCGGGTCGATCTGCCCTTGCCGGAAGGCGGGTTCGAGACGCGCTGGCTCATCGGTCTGCAGGGCGACCTGTTCTTCCGGACCGCCAACGAGTCCGTCGGCCCGATCGAGGCGCTCCGGCGCGGGGTGCTCAGCCTGTGGCGCACGATCACCGTGTCGCTCTCGGGGCTGTGGCACGTCATCACCGGCGCGATCTCGACCTGCAACATCTCTGGCCCCGTCGGCATCGCCGAGACCAGCGGGTCGATGGCAAGCCAAGGCACGGGCAACTTCATCCTGTTCATCGCCTCGCTGTCGGCGGCGGTGGGGATGCTGAACCTGTTCCCGATCCCGGTGCTCGACGGGGGGCACCTGGTCTTTCACGCCTACGAGGCGGTTTTCCGCCGGCCCCCGACCGACCGCGCCATCCAGGTGCTGATGGTGGCGGGCCTGTCGCTGATCCTGTCCTTCATGGCCTTCGCGATCCTCAACGATATCTGGCTCTGCCCCTGAAACATCCCGGGTCCGGCACAATCGGGCCACAATCGCGCGCGACCGTCGGCTCATCTAGTCACCCCGCGCCGAAAGGATGAGCCATGCAGACCCTCCTTCAAGGAACCAAGGGCGTGCAGACGCTGATGACCCTGAATTGGGACCGGATGCTGATGCTGGGCGCGCTTGGTGGAGCGCTTTATCTGGGCGCCCACATCGCCTTGATCTGATCCACCCCCCGACCGCCAGATCTTGTCCGCGCGCGCCCCGCCAGGCGCGCGCGTTGCTTTTGACAACCTCCCGCGAAATGGGTAAGCGAATGGCAACTGGGGATGACTTGAGCGGACGCTGACATGACAACGCGAATTTGGGGCGTTTCCGCGTCCGGGGCGACGAAAACGGTGCGCGTGGCGGGGGTGTTCATCCTGGCCGCCGGCGTGGCTGCGGCGCAGTCCTTTACCTTCACCGGGGCGGAGATCAGCGGCAACCAGCGCGTCGCCGACAGCACGATCCTGTCCTTCACCGGACTTACCCGCGGAGAGACCGTGGATGCGGGCGCCGTGAACGCGGCCGCCCAGGGCGTGCGCGACTCCGGCCTGTTCGAGACGGTCAACGTCAGCGCGCGCGGCAACACGCTGGTCATCGACGTGGCCGAGTATCCCACCATCAGCCAGATCGCCATCGACGGAAACCGGCGCCTGCGCGACGCGGAATTCCTGCCGCTTCTGGAAAGCCAGCCGCGCCGGATCTATTCGCCCGCCATCGTCGACCGCGACGTGGCCGCCATCACCGAAGTTTACGCCCGCAACGGCCGCATCAACGCCAGCGTGACACCGCGCGTGATCCGCCTGTCGGAAAACCGCGTGAACCTGGTGTTCGAAGTGCAGGAATCCGGCGTGACGGAGGTGCAGCGCATCTCGTTCGTGGGCAACCGCAGCTTCTCGGACCGTCGCCTGCGCGGCGTGCTCGAGACGAAGGAGGCGGGGCTCTTGCGCGCGATCATCAGCCGCGACACCTTTTCGGAGGAACGCATCGCCTTCGACCGGCAGGTGCTGACCGACTTCTACCAGTCGCGCGGCTATGCCGATTTCACCGTGCAGAACATCGACGTCGGCCTGACGCGCGAGCGGGACGCCTACCTGATCACCTACAACGTGCAGGAAGGCCAGCAGTTCACCTTTGGCAACGTCTCTGCCAGCTCGACCCTGCCGGAGATCGATACTGCCCTGTTCCAGGCCGCGTTGACCACGCGGCCCGGCAGCACCTACAACCCCGCGCAGGTCGACCGCGACATCGCCCGGCTGGAGCGTCTGGCGATCCAGCAGGGTCTGACCTTCGTCGCCGTGGAGCCGCGGATCACCCGCAACGACCGCGACCTTTCGCTGAACGTCGAATACGCATTGGTGCGCGGGCCCCGCATCTTCGTCGAGCGGATCGACATCGAGGGCAACACCACGACCCTCGACCGCGTCGTGCGCAACCAGTTCCGCACCGCCGAGGGCGACCCCTTCAACCCGCGCGAGATCCGGCAGGCCGCCGACCGTATCCGCGCGCTCGGCTTCTTCGCCAATGCCGAAGTGGATGCCCGTGAAGGCAGCCGCCCCGACCAGGTCATCATCGACGTCAACGTCGAGGAGGCGCCCACCGGCTCCCTGTCGTTCGGCGCCAACTACAACACCGACAACGGGATCGGTTTCCTGGCCAGCTTCCGCGAGCAGAATTTCCTCGGTCGCGGGCAGGCGCTGAGCTTCCAGTTCTCGACCGCCTCGACCAACAAGGTCTTCGACTTCACCTTCCAGGAGCCGAACTTCCTGGGCCGCGACCTGGGCGCGGGACTCGCGCTCAGCTACCGGACGACGGACAACCAGAACGCCGATTACGATACCGAGAACTTCCGCTTCAGCCCCAGCCTGTCCTTCCCGGTCAGCGAGAACGGGCGTCTTCGCACCTTCGCCGCGGTCAGCTACGACGACCTGACCGGGCTCGAGGATGCGACCACGATCAGCCCGATCATCCGCGAGGAAGCGGCGCTCGACGGCGTGCAGACCTACTCGCTGGGCTATGCCTACAGCTTCGACAACCGCCGGACCGGGCTTGATCCGACGACCGGCTACGTGATCCGCTTCGGCCAGGAATTCGGCTTCGGCGACACCCAGTTCATCAAGACCAGCGCCCTGGCGGCGGCCGAAACCCGGATCCTGAACGATGACGTGACACTGCGCGCCACCATCGAAGGCGGCCACCTGTCCTACCAGGACGGCTTCAGCCGGGTGACGGACCGTTACTTCCTCAACGGCAACACGCTGCGCGGCTTCGATGCCAACGGGGTCGGCCCGCGCGACGTGGACCCGGCCAACGGGATCAACGATGCGCTGGGGGGCAATTCCTTCGCCGTCGTGCGGCTGGAGACCGAGTTCCCGCTGCCCGTGCCCGAGGAATACGGCCTCTCGGGCGGTGCCTTCATCGACTACGGGTCGGTCTGGGACATCGGTCGCAGCGGGCGTGACACGGTGCTCTACGACGAGTTCACGCCGCGCGCGACCGCCGGTCTGGCCTTGTTCTGGACGACGCCTCTTGGCCCGCTGCGGTTCAACTTCACTGACGCGCTCAAGGCCGAAGAGTTCGACGAGGTGCGTAACTTCGACCTGACGATCTCGACCGAATTCTGATGCGGCGGGTCCGCGCGGCCCTGGCACTGGTCCTGGCCCTGGCGGGACCGGTGGCGGCGCAGACGCAGGCGCCGCCTCAGCAATTGCCGATCCTGATCGTCGATTATGACAGGCTCTACCAGGACAGTGCTTTCGCCGACACGATCCGGGACCAGCTCGACCGCGACGCCGAGGCGCTGAAGGCCGAAAACGACCGCATCGTCGCGGCCTTGACGGAGGAGGAACGCAGCCTGACCCTGCGCCGTCCGTCCATGACCGCCGAGGCGTTCCGCGAGGAAGCCACGGCCTTCGACACGAAGGTCCAGGCGATCCGCCGCGCCCGCGACGCCAAGGAGGTCGAGTTGCAACAGGCCCGGGTCGCGGCGCGGGAAGGCTTCTACACCTCCGTGCGCGACGTGATCGGCCAGCTCATGCTGGAACGCGGCGCCTCGGTCATCCTGGACCGGCGGTCCGTGTTCCTGGCGCTCGCGGCCTCGGACATCACCGACGAGGCCATCGCGCGGATCGACGAGACGATGCTGGACCCCGACGATCCCGCACCGGATGCGGCGACACCCCTCATCAGTGGCAGCCCCGAAGGCGAGGACGAGGCCGGACCGGTTCAGCCCGAACCCGCCGAGGCGCCGCAACTCGATCCTTGAGCCGCCTTGCCGGTTCGACGGGCGCTTGCTAGTCAAGGCCCACCGCACAACAGGAGCCTTCATGTCCCAGACCGATGACCGCGCCGTGACAGAGGCCGATATCGGCCTGATCCAGGCGATCCTGCCGCATCGCTACCCTTTCCTGCTGGTCGACCGGGTGGTGGACATCGAGGGGACGAATTCCGCGACGGGCATCAAGAACGTCACAATGAACGAGCCGCATTTCCAGGGCCATTTCCCCGGAGCGCCGATCATGCCCGGCGTCACCATCATTGAGGCGATGGCCCAGACCGCTGGCGTCATGGTGGGGGCCGCGATGGGCCTGGTGAACGGCGATCTGCTGATCTACTTCATGTCGATCGACAAGGCCAAGTTTCGCCGCAAGGTGATCCCCGGCGACCGGATGCTGATGCATGTGACCACCACCCGCGGCAAGCCCGGCGGCAAGGTGTGGAAGTTCCACGGCCGCGCCGAGGTCGAGGGCGAGCTGGCGGCGGAATGCGAATTCTCGGCAATGCTGGACCTGCGGGCGTGAGCCCCGACATCCACCCCAGCGCCGTGGTCTCGGACCACGCGACCTTGGCCGACGACGTGACCATCGGGCCGTTCTGCATCGTCGGCCCCCAGGTCAAGCTCGACAAGGGCGTCTGGCTGAAAAGCCACGTCGTGGTGGATGGCGACACGCAAATTGGCGAGGATTCGACCGTCTTTTCCTTCGCGGTGATCGGCGAAATCCCGCAGGATCTGAAGTTCGACGGTGAACAGACCCAGTTGCGCATCGGTGCCCGGACCCGCATCCGCGAGCACGTGACGGTGAACACCGGAACGAAGGGCGGCGGGGGGCTGACGAAGATCGGCGAAGATTGCCTGCTGATGGCGGGCTGTCACGTGGCGCATGACGTGCAGTTGGGCGACCGGGTGATCGTCGTGAACTCCAGTGCGGTGGCGGGCCATTGCGTGATCGAGGACGACGTGATCGTCGGCGGCCTGTCCGGCATCCACCAGTTCGTCCGCGTCGGGCAGGGGGCGATCATCGGCGCGCTTTCGATGGTGACGCACGACGTGATCCCGCACGGTCTGGTCATGGGCGACCGGGCGCGGCTGGAGGGATTGAACCTCGTGGGTCTCAAGCGCCGCGGTGTCGACAAGGCCGAGATCCAGGCCCTGCGCCGGGCCTACGACGCGCTCAAGACCGGTGAGGGCACGTTCCACGACCGGGTGGAGGCGCTGTCGGGCAACACATCGCCCCACGTGCGGCAACTGGCGGATTTCGTGCTGGGCCACTCCGATCGCAGTTTCCTGACACCGAAATGACCTTGGCGCTGATCGCGGGAGAGGGCGATCTGCCGCCCGCCCTGGTCGGTGAATTGGCCGCGCCACCGCTCGTCTGTGCCCTCGAAGGCGTCTCTCCACGGCTGCCCGTCGACCTGTGGTTCCGGCTGGAGCGGTTGGCGGAGTTCATGGCCGCGCTGAAGGCGCGCGGCATCACGCAGGTCTGCATGGCCGGCGGATTGGCGCGGCCGAACATTTCGTGGCGTGCCTTCGGGCTGTCCACGCTGCCCTTGGTGCCCGTCATGCTGCGCGCCTTGCGTCGCGGCGACGACGGGGCCCTTCGCGCCTTCATCGGCGTGATGGAGGCACGGGGGCTGCAAATCGTCGCGGCCCAGGACATCGCACCCGACCTGCTTCCGCCACACGATGTTCTGACGAAAGCCGCCCCCACGCCCGAGGAGGTGGACCTGGCGCGGCTGGGGGATGCCTGCCTGGCCGACATGGGCCGCCGCGACACCGGGCAGGCCTGCGTGCTGCGCGATGGCCAGGTCGCTGCGGAAGAGGATCGCGCGGGCACGGACGCGCTGATCCGGCGGGCGGCGGGTGCGGGCGGGCTTCTTTTCAAGGGGCCGAAACCGGGACAGGACCGGCGGGCGGATCTGCCGGTGATCGGGCCGGGCACGGCGGAGGGAATCATCGCCGCGGGCCTGGACGGTATCGTGATCGCCGCAGGCGGCGTCATGGTGCTGGATCGTGCTGCGACGCTCGCCACGCTCGATGCGGCGGGCAAGTTTCTCTGGGTCAGGACGGCGGGCACATGAGGGTCTTTGTGATCGCGGGCGAAGCCTCCGGCGATGCGCTGGGGGCGGCCGTCATGGACGGGCTGCGCAGTCTGGTGCCCGGGGTGCGCTTCGACGGCGTCGGCGGGCCGCGGATGCAGGCGATGGGGCTCGACAGCCGGTTCCCGATGGACGAATTGAGCGTCATGGGGCTGGCCGAGGTGCTGCCGCGCTACCGCGCCCTGAAACGGCGGATCGCGGAATGCGCCGCGGCGGTCATCGAAACGCGCCCCGACGTGCTGCTGACGATCGACAGCCCCGATTTCTGCCTGCGCGTCGCGAAATCGGTGAAGGCGAAGGCGGATGTGCCGGTGGTGCACTACGTGGCCCCCTCGGTCTGGGCCTGGCGCGCGGGGCGGGCGAAGAAGATGGCGCGGCACGTCGATCACGTGCTTGCGCTGCTGCCGTTCGAGCCGCCCTACATGCACGCCGCCGGGATGACCTGTGACTTCGTCGGGCATCCGATCGCGACGCAGGATATCGCGGGCCCCACCGCGGCGCAGGCTTTCCGCGACCGCCATCGCACGGGGGAGGGGCCCTTGCTGTTGTGCCTGCCGGGGTCCCGGCGGGGAGAGGTCACGCGGCTCGCGCCGCGTTTCGGTGCCGCCCTCGGACACGTGCGGGACGCGCACCCGGACCTGCAAGTCGTCATCCCCTGTGCGCCGGGGGTCGTGGACCTCGTGAAAGCGCAGGTGGCGGATTGGCCCATCCCGCCCGTCCTGATCGACCCGGCCGAGGATGCGGATGGCGCGCTCAAACGGGCGGCTTTTCGGGCGGCGGACATCGCATTGGCCGCCTCCGGCACCGTCTCGCTGGAGCTTGCGGCCAATGGCACGCCGATGGTGATCGCCTACGACATGGCCTGGCTCAGTCGGGTGATCATCCAGCGGCTGGTCAAGGTGGACACCGTGACGCTGGTCAACCTCGTCTCCGACAGGCGCACGGTGCCCGAGTTCGTCGGCGCCGACTGCACGCCCGCGCGGATTGCCGAGGGGCTGCGCCGGACGCTGGCCGCACCGCGCGCGCAGGAAGAGGCGATGCGTCTGACGATGGAGCGTCTGGGCCGCGGTCAGGAAGCACCCGGCCTCAGGGCGGCGCGGTCCATCCTGAAAGCCGTCGGACACCGCATCTGATTCACCCGGCAGGTGGCGCGACACGAAAAAGCCCCGCCGGTCTGGCGGGGCTTCGAAGGCTTAAGCGCGGCGACAGGCTTAGAAGCTGTAGCCCACGGACAGGCCGAGGCCGACCGCATCGTTGTCCGCGAAGACCGTCCCGGAGGCATCGTTCCCGTCGCCGAAGTCGATGTACTCGAGCCCGCCGGTGAACTTGACCGCGCCACGGGTGTAGCTGCCGCCGATGCCGAAGGCGCGGCTGCCGTCGGTGGGGGCGAGACGCGACAGCTCGGTGCCGTTGCCGTCCTCGTAAGTGAAGCGGGCGAAGCCCGACAGCTGGTCGGTGAAGGCGCGGCCGACGCCGATGCGGTAGGTGGTCACGTCATCGTCGATGCCGGTCACCGGGCCGCCCGTCAGCGCGAGGTAGCCCGCGGGGGCAACCTGCCAGTCGCTCCAGGTGGCGTGGCGGATCGAGCCGAAGACCAGGGTGCCCGGCGCGACGCCGGTCTGGAAGTCCAGGGTCAGCACGTCGGGCATCTCGATCTCGGTCACGCTGGTGACCGGGAAGGCCGCCAGGGCGGGGATGGTCTCGAACGATTCGAACTCGTGCGTGTAGCCCGATTCGTAGGTCAGCGCGACGCGCAGCGCGATCTCGGGGCGCTCGTAGGCGGCACCGATGATGTAGCTGGTCCGACGGTCGCTTTCGGTGTTGGCCCGGTAGGTGTAGGGGCCATCGGTCGGGCTGGCGGTCTGGGCGATGTCGCCGATCGCCTGGGCCTGCGCGCCGAGCGCCTGAGCCGCCGCACCCTGCGCTTCGGCCTGGGCCCCGAGGGCCACGGCATTGTCTCGCAACTCGCCGGCCTGCGCCCCAAGCGCCGCTGCGCGCGCGCCCAGCGTCTGGGCCTGCGCGAGGTCACCGGCAGCCGCGGCCGCCGCCGCTTGCTGCGCCGCGGCCTGGGCGCGGTCGGCGGTGTCCTGCGCACGGCCACCGATGGCCAGCGCACGTGCACCGATCTCTTGCGCCACGGCGCCGTCGGCCTGCGCTTGCGCGCCCAGCGACTGGGCGATCGGTCCGGCGACCAGCGCGTTGGGGATCAGGATGTCGGCCTGGCTTTCGATGCTGCGCACACCGCCGTAGACGCTGATGTTCGGCGTTGCCTGGTACTTCAGGACGAGCGCCACCTGGTTGCTGTCCCACTCGGCGGCCAGCCCGGTGTAGAGCCCTTCCGGGTAGGAGGCGTCGGCGCCGAAGGGCTGGTTCACGAACAGGCCGAGGTCCACGGTGGGGTTCAGCTCGTATTTCATCGAGAAGGCCGCGGTCTCGTAATCCTCGGACATGACGCCGGTCGAACCGCCGCCCAGTGCCGTGGGATATTCACCCGTCACGTCCGGACGCACGAAGCTGAACGCGAGTTCGGCGTAGTTCCCGTCCTCGAACAGGACGCTGTAGTTGTTGAGCGTGCGGTCGATGCCGCCCGCGGTCGCCGCGGTGGTCAGCAACAGGGCTGCCCCGGTGGTAAGCGTGAGTTTCATGTCTCCATCCCATCCATGAACGTGATAATTGTGACACCGAGGATGCGGGCTGGCGCGGAACCGGGCAATTGTTGACGCAGCGTTAGGTTGAGGAAAGCTCACGTCGGAGGCTTGAATGACACATATTTCCAACCGTTCGCGCGAAACGCGGCCTCAGGAGGTGGCGGCGCGCGGCTTTCGCAGGTTCAGCCAGTTGCCCGCGACGATCAGCAGGGCACCCGCGACCAGGGCGAGTTCGACCGATTCGCCGTAGAACAGCGCGCCCACGAGGGCGATGACCGGCAGGCGGGCGAAGTCGATGGGCATCACCGTGCTGGCGGGCGCGAGCGACAGGGCCGTCGTCAGGCAAAAATGCGCGAGCAATCCCGCGCAGCCGATGAGCACGAGCCAGGGGGCGGTGACCGGATCGGGCAGGGCGATCTGCAGGTCCCAGCCCGCGCAAGCCAGCCCGAAGACCGCCTGCATGACCGTCAGCCAGAACAGGATGCAGGTAATCGAATGGTCCCGCGTCAGCTTGCGGGTGAAGATCGCACTGAGCGCGAAGAAGATCGCGCAGGTGGCCGCCGCCAGCAGACCCGGCGTCGGCGGTGCCGACCCCGGTCGCGTGATCAGCAGGATTCCCACGAAGCCCACCGTCGCGGCGATGGCCCCCTGCCGGGTCATCCGCTCGCCCAGCAGGAGCGGTGACAGCAGCAACACCCAGATCGGGGCCGTGAATTCGAGCGAGAAGACCTGCGCCAGCGGGATCGTCGCCACGGCGAAGAACCACAGGTTCTGACCGGTGAAATGCGCAAGGTTCCGGATCCCGTGCAGGCGCAGGTTGCGGGTGTCGATCTGGCCCCAGGTGCCGGACTTGGTCGCCGCCGCACAGACGATCCCGATCCCAATCAGGCTGCGGTAGAGCATGATCTCGAAGGTATCGAGGCTGAGGCTGACCTGCCGCCCCGCGATCGCCATGGCGGTGAAGGACGCGATGGCACCGATCATCCACAGACAGGCGCGCAGGGTCGGGTTCATTCTTCGGTGACGCTGTAGTCGCGCGGCAGGCCTTCTGTGATCCGGCCCCAGTCGCTTGCCGTCGTGCGGGCCTGGTGGGTGTCGAAGGCGGCGCGGTCCGCGAAACGCTCGTGCACGGTGAATATGCCAGGCGTCGTTTCGGTCACCTCGAAGGACAGACATCCCGGTTCGGCGCGGGTCAGGGCGATATGCCCGGGCAGGGCGGCGCGAACCGCCTCCAGCCGCTCGGGCGGGCAGGTCAGAGCGCCGGTCAGGTGGATCACTCCCATTCGATGGTGCCCGGCGGCTTCGAGGTGATGTCGTAGGTCACGCGGTTGATGCCCGGCACCTCGTTGATGATGCGCGTCGCCGTCTCGCCCAGGAAATCGTGGCTGAACGGGTAGTAATCCGCCGTCATCCCGTCGACAGAGGTGACCGCCCGCAGCGCGCAGGCGAAGTCGTAGGTCCGCCCGTCGCCCATGACGCCCACGGTCCGCACCGGCAGGATCGCGACGAAGGCCTGCCAGATCTCGTCGTAGAGGCCGTGGCGGCGGATCTGGTCGATGTAGACGGCATCCGCCTTCCGCAGGATCTCGAGCTTTTCGCGCGTGATCTCTCCGGGGCAGCGGATCGCGAGGCCCGGGCCGGGGAAGGGGTGGCGGCCGATGAAGGACGGCGGCAGGCCCAGTTCGGTGCCCAGGGCTCGCACCTCGTCCTTGAAGAGCTCGCGCAGGGGTTCGACCAGTTTCAGGCCCATTTTCTCGGGCAGGCCGCCGACGTTGTGGTGGCTCTTGATCGTGACCGAAGGCCCGCCGGAGAAGCTGACCGATTCGATCACGTCGGGGTAGAGGGTGCCCTGCGCGAGATACGCGGCCCCCTCGATCTCGTCCGCGTAATGCTGGAACACGTCGATGAAGAGCCGCCCGATGATCTTGCGCTTGGTTTCGGGGTCGGAGACGCCGTCGAGCTCGTTCAGGAACCGATCCTGTTCCTGCGCATGGATGACCTGCAGGTTCATGTGATCGCGGAACATGGTCACGACCTCTTCCGCCTCGTTCTGGCGCAGAAGACCGTGATCGACGAAGACGCAGGTCAGCTGGTCGCCGATCGCCTCGTGGATCAAGGCCGCCGCGACGGAAGAATCGACCCCGCCCGAAAGTGCGCAGATCACCTTGGCTTCGCCCACCTGCGCGCGGATCGCCTCGACCGCCTGTTCGCGATAGGCGTCCATCGTCCAGTCGCCGGTAAAGCCCGCCAGGCGCACGAAATTCTCGTAAAGCTTGGACCCCATCGGCGTGTGGTGCACCTCCGGGTGGAACTGCACGGCGTAGAAATGGCGGTCGGTGTCGGCCGTTACCGCGAAGGGCGCACCGGGGGAGGTCGCGTAGACCTCGAACCCGGGGGCCAGCTTGGCCACGTGGTCGCCGTGGGACATCCAGACCTGCTCGCGCTCGGTCAGGAACCAACCTTCCAGCAAGGACAGATCGGCCTGGGAGGCAATATAGGCGCGGCCGAATTCGGCGGTGCCGTCGCCGCGCAGGACCTGGCCGCCCAGCATGTGCATCATCACCTGCTGGCCGTAGCAGATCCCCAGCACCGGCACACCGAGGGAAAAGACCTTCTCCGGCGGGCGGGGAGATTCGGCGTCGATCACGCTGGCGGGCCCGCCCGACAGGATCACCGCTTGCGGGGCGAAGTCGTCGAGGAAGGCGTCGGTCACCTTCTGGAAGGGGTGGATTTCGCAAAAGACGTTCAGCTCCCGCAGGCGGCGCGCGATCAGCTGCGTGACCTGGGATCCGAAGTCGATGATGAGCAGGCGTTGGTGGTCGGTGATATCCATGTCCGCCTGACTATGCCCAACGCGCGCGCCCCGCAATGTCGCTTTCGTGGCATGGACGGCGTTTGTCGGCCTTCGCAGACGGGGGAGTGCGCGTATCAGACCATAAAGCAGAGCGAAAAGAGGCCCGCCATGACCGATGCCGCAACCCCGACCCGCAGATCCCGTGGTGGTGGCGGGGCCGCCCGCCGTGCCGAACGCACCGCCGTCAGCGTGGAGACCGCCCGTTTCATCGAGCGCAACATCCCCAACTACGAAGTCCTGACCGACGAGGCGCTGGAGCGGATCGAGTACAACGCCGAAACGGTGCTGGAGGAGATCGGCGTCAATTTCGTCGACAACCCGCAGGCGCTGGAACGCTGGCGGGCCGCCGGGGCTTCGATCGACGGCGAGCGGGTACGCATTCCCCGCGGCCTGGCCCGCGAATTGTGCAAGACCGCGCCGGCGCAATACACCCAGCATGCGCGCAACCCCGAACGCTCGGTCGTGGTGGGCGGCAAGAACCTCGTCCTCGCGCCCGTCTACGGCCCGCCCTTCGTGCGCGACGTCGAAGGCGGGCGGCGCTACGCGACGATGGCCGATTTCGAGAAGTTCGTGAAACTGGGCTACATGTCGAAGTGGCTGCACCACTCCGGCGGGACGGTCTGCGAACCCACCGACATCCCGGTGAACAAGCGCCACCTCGACATGCTGCTGGCCCACATGACGCTGTCGGACAAGCCCTTCATGGGATCCGTGACCGAACCCAGCCGGGCGCAGGATTCGGTCGACATGTGCAAGATCCTCTTCGGAGAGGAGTTCGTGCGCGACAACACGGTGATGACCTCGCTCATCAACATCAACTCACCGCTCACCTTCGATTCGATCATGATGGGCGCGCTGGAAGTCTTCGCCGAAAACAACCAGGCCAGTATCATCAGCCCCTTCATCGTAGGCGGCGCCATGGCGCCCGTCACGGTCGCGGGCACGCTGGTGCAGGTCGCGGCCGAGACGCTGGCGGGCGTGGCCTATTCCCAGATCGTGCGCCCGGGCGCGCCGGTGGTGATGGGGGCCATGGTAACGTCCATCGACATGAACTCCGGCGCGCCGACCTTCGGCACGCCCGAGGCGAGCCAGATCACCTACGGTATGGGCCAGCTCGCCCGACGTCTGAACCTGCCCTACCGCTCGGCCGGCGGGTTCTGCGGGTCGAAGCTGCCGGACACGCAGGCGGGCTACGAATCGGCCAACAGCCTGCAGATGGGTCTGCTGTCGGGCGTGAACTTCATGTTGCACTCCTGCGGATGGCTCGAAGGCGGTCTGGTCGCCAGTTTCGAGAAATTCGTCATGGATGCCGACCAGCTGGGCGCGCTGCACCAGTTCGCCAAGGGCGTGGATCTGGGCGACAACGGCATGGCGATGGACGCCATCGAGGAGGTCGGCCCGGGCGGACACTACCTGGGTTGCGCGCATACGCAGGCCAACTTCAAGACGGCCTTCTGGCGCTCCGATCTTTTCGACTACAAACCGTTCGAGACCTGGGACGAGGAAGGCGCGCGCGACACGACCGAACTGGCCCGGTTGCGCGTGCAGAAGCTGCTGGAGACCTACCGGCAGCCGACGCTCGACGCGGAGATCGAATCGCGGCTGCGGGCCTTCGTCGCGGAGAAGAAGGAATCGATGCAGGACAGCTTCCTGTAAGGATCGAACCAAGCTTCACGTCGACGGGGGGCGCGTGGCTGCAAGGTCACGCGCCTCTGCCATGATGGCGGCCAGCGCCAGGACGTGGCGCGACAGGGAGTAACCGACCGCGCCGGCCTTGCGATCCTCGTTCAGCCCGCGTTCGACTTCGAGCAGTTCCACCAGCGCGGGCGCGGGGCGCAAGGGGGGCGTGCCGGGCAGCAGCCGCGGCAGATCCCGGGTCCGCCGGTAGTCGTCCACGGCGAAGCGCGCGGCCCGGGTGAGCAGGTCGGGGCGGTGCAGGTCACGCAGCCGGGTCTGGATATCGATCATGGCAAAGTCCCTTCGTTTTCGACGACGGATGCCAGCTAAGCACAGCCTGAACGGGCGTTGCGGAAGATCGTCGGTCTGCGCGCGGAGGGGGTAGGAACCCTTAAAGGGTGCGCGTCAAACCTGCGTGAAATCGTTAATTCCTATGCGGCTCGGACATATGCACTTATAAGTTGCGTCTGCGACACGTCATGTTCGAGACCTGCAAGGCTGTGCGAGGGGGCAATTCGATGGACTTGAAAACAAATGAGACGATCCCGGCCTGGCTGCCGGAGCCGATGCAGGATTATCTTGCGCATACGGTCGACGGGCGCTCGATCCGCGCGCTGGCCCGTGAACGGCGGGTGCATCCGTCGACGATCCTGCGGCAGGTCCGCTCCTGCGAGGCCCGGCGCGAGGATCCCCTGATTGACGCCGCGCTGAAATCCCTGTCGGAAGCCGAAGCGGGCGGGGACTGCGCCGAAAGCCGGCCCGCCCGCCCGTCCGTCGCGGATGCCACGGATCTGGACACCCAGACGGAGAACGTCCTGCGCCGCCTGTGCGAGCCGGGCGCCGTGATGGCGGTGGCGCGGGCCATGGACAGCGCGGTCGTCGTCCGCGAGGACGCCAGCGGCGAGACGGTGCGGACGGCCGTGGTGGACGGCAAGGTGGCGCAGGTCCTGGCGCTTCGGAACTGGATCCACTGCCCGGAACCCGCGACGCGGATCGCGCGCTATTTTATCACGCCCGGCGGGCGGACCGAGATGCGCCGGCTGATGGCGCGCAGCGAGAACCGCGCGCAGGGATTCTCCGACCGGCAAGGCGGCTGGACCACGCGCGACGAGGCCGATGCGCTGCGCGCCGCCTCCCGGGTGATCGCGGTGGAGACCCCGCTTATGAGCCTGGCGCGCCGGCGCGACAAGACCGGCAAGCCGTTTCTGGGGCGCGAACACGTCCGTGCGGGCGAACGGCTGCGCGAGGACTTCGTGCTGGCCGACCCGGGCCCGCAGGTGGCCGAGGATTGGCGCGCTGCCCTTGCCGTGGACGAAGGCACGCAGCCGCCCGCCGTTCTCGCCGCACGCGCCCGCGTGATCGCGGCGATGAAAGATTTGGGTCCCGGGCTGGAGGATGCGGTCCTGCGCTGCTGCTGCCTGCTCGAAGGGCTGGAGGTGACGGAAGCGGCGATGGGCTGGTCGGCCCGCTCGGGCAAGGTGGTGCTGGGCATCGCACTCGAACGGTTGCGGCGCCATTATGCGGGGCAGGCGCAACCGGCCATGATCGGCTAGCACCGTTGGACTTTCGGTCCGCGCGTGCTTAGGTGAGTGGCAACGCCCGCAACCGAAGGCCGTCCGATGCGCGATCTCAAGATCCCCGCCCAGCGTCACCCCGAGAAGCAGCGCCGCCCCGACAGCGCGCAGCCCAAGAAACCCGACTGGATCCGCGTCAAGGCGCCGACCTCGGAAGGCTACAAGCAGACGCGCGAAATCATGCGCGAGCACAAGCTGACGACCGTCTGCGAAGAGGCGGGCTGTCCAAACGTCGGCGAATGCTGGGGGCAGGGGCACGCCACGATGATGATCATGGGCGAGGTCTGCACGCGCGCCTGCACCTTCTGCAACATCGCGACCGGCAAGCCGCCCGAGGCGCTCGACGTCTTCGAACCGGGGCGCGTGGCGGACGCGGTCAAGAAGCTGGGCCTCAACCACGTGGTCATCACCTCCGTCGATCGCGACGATGTCGCGGACGGCGGGGCTGAACACTTCGCCCAGACGATCCGGGCGATCCGCAGGCAGGCCCCCGGCACCGCGATCGAGATCCTGACGCCGGATTTCATCCGCTGCGGCCCGGAGGCGCTGGAGACGGTCGTCGCGGCCCGGCCGGATGTCTTCAACCACAACCTCGAGACCGTGCCCGGCCTCTACCCGCAGGTGCGCCCCGGCGCGCGCTACTTCCATTCGCTGCGCCTTCTGCAGCGGGTGAAGGAACTCGACCCGACGATGTTCACGAAGTCTGGCATCATGGTGGGCCTCGGCGAAGATCGCCAGGCGGTCATCCAGGTGATGGAGGACATGCGCGCCGCCGATATCGATTTCCTGACCATCGGCCAATACCTGCAGCCGACACCCAAGCACCATGCCGTCGACCGCTTCGTCACGCCGGAGGAATTCGCCTCCTACGAGAAGGCGGCCTTCGGCAAGGGCTTCCTGATGGTCTCGGCCTCGCCCCTGACCCGGTCGAGCTATCACGCCGGGGACGACTTCGCCCGTCTGCGGGCGGCCCGGCTGGCAAGCGTCGGCTGATCCCGAAACCAGTGCGAGGCGTCAGGCCTTCATCAAATCGGGGGCCATCGGGCGTGGGGCCGGGACGGAAGCAGCACGGGATGCCATTTCGATCGCCGGAAGCCGTACCTGGCACACGGGCCGGGTCTGGCGTTTCAGGGCGTGGTGACGATCCGGTTCCGCTGGGGCTGCGATCCGATGTCCCAGTCGAAGACCCACTCCGCCCCCGCCAGCAGAAGGCACCCGGCCACGATCGCCAGAACCACCAGAACGCGCTTCAGGGGCGGCGGATTTCGCGCCCAGCGGCTGGCCCGCAAGAGCCAATGCGGGTTCACGTGAACCGCACCTTGCCGATGAACGGCAGGTTGCGGTCGCGTTGCGCGTAGTCGATCCCGTAGCCCACGACGAATTCGTCGGGGATCTCGAACCCGATCAGGTCGGCGCGAAAATCGACCTCGCGCCGGGCGGGCTTGTCGAGAAGGGCGATGGTCTTCAGCCGCCCCGGGTTACGTGCCGCGACGAAGTCGTGGACGCGCGCCAGCGTGTGGCCGGTGTCGACGATATCCTCGACGATGAGCACGTCGCGACCTTCGATCGCCCCCCGCATGTCCTTGAGGATTCGCACCTCGCGGCTGCTTTCCATGCCGTCGCCGTAGGAGGAGGCCTCGATGAAGTCGACCTCCACCGGCAGGTCCAGTTCGCGCACCAGATCGGCGATGAAGATGAAGGACCCGCGCAAAAGGCCCACGACGACCAATTGGTCCGTGCCCTCGAAGGCTTCGCGAATCTCGTGGGCGAGCGCCTCGATCCGGGCGGCGATCGACTTGGCGCTGATCATCTGGTCGATCACGTAGGGTTGGCTCATGGGGGACCTGTCGCGGTGGGGTTGATTTCGGGTCGCTACATACGACATTTCAGGGACGAGTAACCAGATGAAAGCTGCCGATGCCAGTTCACGACGAGACACGGGTTCTGCCCTACACCCCGGACCAGATGTACGACCTCGTCGCCGACGTCGAAAGCTATCCGAAATTCCTGCCCTGGACCGCCGCCGCGCGGATCAGGAGCCGTGAGGACTTTGCCGACCACACCACGCTGCTGGCCGACCTCGTCATCAGCTTCAAGGTCTTCCGCGAAACCTTCGGCAGCCGGGTCACGCTCTGGCCCCGTCAGAAGGCGATCGACACCGAATACATCGACGGGCCTTTCAAGCACCTCAACTCGCGGTGGGAGTTTTCCGAGGCGGAGGGGGGCTGCCGAGTCCATTTCCACGTCGATTTCGAGTTCAAGAACCGGATGCTGCAGGGGGCTGCGGGCATGTTCTTCAACCAGGCGATGCAGACCATCGTGAAGGCCTTCGAACGGCGTGCCAAGGAGCTTTACGGGCCTGCCTGAGGCATAGCGGACGGGACGGGGCCTAGTGCAGCTCTTGTTCGTGAGGGCTCTGCCCCCGCGGCTGCGTCGCTCCCCCGGAGTATTTCGAAAAAAGCGAGGATTGCCGCCTTGTCCGGATCGGGCGCGCGGTCAGGTCATCGCGGACAAAAGAAGGGCCAGGGCGTGATCGACGCTGGCCTGTCGCACGGCGGCGCGGCCAAGCGGGCCGAACTCGCGGGCTTCGGTGGTGACACCTTGCGGGGTGGCGAGGCCGAAACAGACCCGGCCTTCGGGCTTGTGCTCTGATCCGCCGGGGCCCGCGACGCCGGTGATCGAGACGGCGATGTCGGCCCGCGACCCGGCAAGCGCGCCCCGGGCCATCTCGGCCGCGACCGGCTCCGAGACGGCGCCGTGCGCCTCCAGCGTGCCGGGGGCGACGCCCAGCATCTCGGTCTTTGCGGCGTTCGTGTAGGTGACGAACCCGCGGTCGAAGATGGCCGAGGAGCCGGGCGTTTCGGTGATGGCACCCGCGACCAGCCCCCCGGTGCAGCTTTCGGCGGTCGCGATCATCCAGCCGCGCGCTTGTGCCGCCGCGAGGAGCTGCGCGCTCACATCAGCACCGCGTGGAAGAGACCTGCGAGGATCACCACGCCCACGGCGGCGAAGACACCGGCGATGACGTCGTCGAGCATCACGCCCAGCGGGTCGCCGCGCCTGTCGGCCCAGCCGACGGGCCCCCACTTGGTGATGTCGAAGAGGCGGAACAGCATGAAGGCCGCGACCCAGCCGGGCCAGAGCGCGGTATAGGCGGCGCCTGCGTTGGCCGCGCCGAAGGCCAGCGGCCAGAGGGCGATCCACTGGCCCGCGACCTCGTCCACGACGATCTCCGACGGGTCGTGGTTGGCGCTGCCCGCGATCATGCGCGTGGTGGCCCAGAGGCCCAGCGCGAAGATCGTCAGCGTGCCGAGGACGAGGCCCCAGGGCCCCGCGAGCAGCATCAGTCCCAAGCCGGTAGGCAGGGCGGCCAGTGAGCCCCAGGTTCCCGGTGCGGGCTTGAGGTAGCCCACGAAGGCGAAGGTGGCGATGAAGCGGATCATGCCGACACCAGCGTCGCGGTGGCCAGCGCCGCGATCCCTTCGCCCCGGCCCGTGAACCCGAGCCGCTCGGACGTGGTTGCCTTCACGCTGATCCGCCCGGGGTCGAGGTCGAGGATCTGCGCCAGTGCCGCACGCATCGCTTCCTGGTGCGGTCCGATCTTGGGCCGCTCGCAGATCAGGGTGCAATCGACGTTTCCGATCCGCAGACCTGCCTTTCGCGCAAGGTCTGCGGCGTGCGCTAGGAAGATATGGCTCTCGGCCCCTTTCCACTTCGGATCGCTGGGTGGAAAGTGCACGCCGATGTCGCCCTGGCCCAGGGCGCCGTAGATCGCGTCGGTGATCGCATGCATGCCGACGTCCGCGTCCGAGTGCCCCAGAAGGCCGCGATCGTGCGGCACCCTTACGCCGCAGAGGGTGACGTGATCGCCTTCGCAGAAGGCGTGCACGTCGAAACCGTTGCCCAGTCGCACGTCCATGCGCTGCTCCATCATCTGTTGGGCCCGCGCGAAGTCGGCGGGGTGCGTGATCTTGAAGTTGACCGGATCTCCCGGAACGATCGCGACCTCCATCCCGGCGGCGCGGGCCACGGCCACGTCGTCGGCGGACCCTTCCGGCGCCACCGCGTGGGCGGCGAGGATGGCGTCGCGGTGAAAGCCCTGCGGGGTCTGCGCGCGGAACAGCCCCGTGCGGTCTGCAAGCCCGGTGACACGCCCCTCCGCCCCGTGCCAGAGCGCGTCGGTGACGGGCAGGCCGGGGGCTGCGCCGGGATGGCCGTCCAGTGCATCGCAGACGGCGGAGATCACCTGCGCCGGGACCAGCGGGCGGGCGGCGTCGTGGATCAGCACGCGCGCGGCGGTGGCGGCCTTGAGGCCCGCGCGAACCGAGGCCTGGCGGCTGTCCCCGCCGGGGACACGTATCACGCCCTCGGGGGTCCAATGGTCGATCTCGTCGGGGTGCAGCACCAGCACGATCTCGTCGATCGCGGGGTGGGCGCGGAAGGCGGCCAGCGTATGGTGCAGGACCGGACGGTCGTCCAGCATACGCCACTGCTTGGGCTGGCCCGCGCCCGCGCGCAGACCGCGTCCGGCGGCGACGATGATGGCGGCGGTGCGAGGCATGCGGGTTCCCGGGGCGTCTGTTCCCTCGTGGTTATTCATCCGCCCCTCACTAGGCAAGGGGGCGGGATGCCGCCTAAAAATGTGGCACTTGCCGTCCCGCGGCCAAAGCTGCCCTTGGCGCACCCTTGCGGGCGGGGTAGGACCAGCGCCAGGTGCTGATGCGTGCACAAGCCTTGGGCGAACGATGAAAAGAATGGCAGATCCGGATCCGATTGCGCGGCCGTCCGTGGCCCTGGCGCCGCTCGCGGGGATCACCGATCTGCCGTTCCGCCAGTTGGTGGCCCGCTTCGGCGCGTCCTGGGTCGTCTCGGAGATGGTGGCGAGCCAGGAGATGGTCGAGGCCAAGCCCAGCGTCCGGGACCGGGCGGAACTGGGCACGGACCAGCGCGCGACGGCCGTGCAACTCGCCGGGCGCGATCCGCATTGGATGGCCGAGGCCGCGCGGATGGTGGAGGCGAACGGCGCCGCCCTCATCGACATCAACATGGGCTGCCCGGCCAAGAAGGTCGTGGGCGGGCTGTCTGGCTCGGCCCTGCTGCGCGATCCCGACCACGCGCTGCGCCTGATCGAGGCGGTCGTGGGCGCGGTCAGCGTTCCGGTCACGCTGAAGACCCGGCTGGGCTGGGATGCGCAGCTGATGAACGCGCCGGAAGTGGCGCGCCGGGCCGAAGAGGCGGGCATCCGCCTCGTGACGATCCACGGGCGCACGCGCTGCCAGTTCTACAAGGGCTCCGCCGATTGGGCCGCGATCCGGGCGGTGCGGGACGCGGTCTCGATCCCCGTGATCGCCAACGGGGATATCGTCGATGCCGCCGGTGCCCGCCGGGCGCTGTCGCAATCGGGGGCGGCGGGCGTGATGATCGGGCGCGGGGCGCAGGGCGCCCCCTGGCGGCTGGCGCAGGTGCAGGCCGCGCTGGATGGGAAACCGGGACCGGTCGCGCCAAGGGGGGCGGCGCTCGCGGCACTCGTCGGCGCGCATTACGAGGCGATGCTGTCCTTCTATGGATCCAAGCTGGGGCTGCGCGTCGCGCGCAAGCATCTGGGTTGGTACATGGACACGGCGCGGACGCCTTCGGCGCTGCGGCGCGAGGTGCTGACCGCCGCGGCCCCCGGCGCCGTCCTGGCCCGGCTCGACGCGGCCTTTGGCGAGGTTGTCGCAGCGTGACGCCCGGCGATACCCTCTGGGCCTCCCTGCCGACCCCGGCGCTTCTGATCGATCAGGACGATACGATCCTGTCGTCCAATGGTGCCGCGGAAAGCTTCCTCAATCTCTCCGCCCGCGCGATCGAGGGCAGCGTTCTTTGGGACCGGGTGACGATCGACCTCGACCTGCGCGACGCCTTCGAGCGGTCGCGGACGCAACGGGCCTCCTTGTTCATCAACGACGTGAACGTGGGTTCCGGCAACGCCGCACCGCAGCCCTGCACCGTGCAGTTCGCGCCGCTCGCGGGGCGCGAGGGGGTCACGGTGATGATGGTCACCCCCCAGCAGATCGCCGTACGCCTGACCCGCAACGCGATCACCGGCAAGGCCGCGCGCTCCGCCATCGGCATGGCCGAGATGCTGGCCCACGAGATCAAGAACCCGCTGGCGGGCATCACCGGGGCGGCCCAGCTTCTGTCCATGGGGCTGAGCCGCGAGGACCAGGAGCTGACCGATCTGATCGTCGCCGAATCGCGGCGCATCGTGAAACTGCTGGAGCAGGTCGAACAGTTCGGAAACCTGAGACCGCCCGCCCGCCGGTCGGTGAACATCCACGACACGCTCGACCGCGCGCGACAGTCGGCTTCCGTAGGCTTCGCCGCGCATATGACGCTGGAGACGGATTACGACCCCTCTCTGCCGCGCGCCTTTGCGGATGCGGACCAGCTGCAGCAGATCTTCCTGAACCTTCTCAAGAACGCGGCTGAGGCGGGCCAGCCCGGCGGCACGATCCGGCTGCGCAGCTTCTACGACGCCAGCCTGCGCGTGCGCCAGGCCGACGGCACCCAGGCGCGGCTGCCCCTGCAGGTCGAGGTGATCGACGACGGGCCGGGCCTGCCGCCCGAGCTTGCCGCCGACATCTTCGAGCCTTTCGTCTCGGGCCGAGAGAACGGGACGGGGCTGGGGCTCGCGCTGGTGAGCAAGCTGGTACAGGACGGCGGCGGATGGATCTCGGTGGACAGCGTGCCGGGCCGCACCGTGTTCCGCCTGTCCCTGCCGCGCGCGGAAATCCAAGACGGAGACGATTGATGGATGGCACGATACTGGTGGCCGACGACGACCGCACGATCCGGACGGTCCTCACGCAGGCGCTGACGCGCGCGGGATGCAAGGTCCACGCGACCTCCAGCCTGGTGACGCTGATGCGCTGGGTGAAGGAAGGGAAGGGGGATCTGGTGATCTCGGACGTGGTCATGCCGGACGGCAACGGGCTGGAACAACTGCCCAAGATCGCCGAAGCACGGCCAGGCCTGCCCGTGATCGTGATCTCTGCTCAGAACACGATCATGACGGCGATCCAGGCGGCCGAGGCGGAAGCCTACGACTACCTGCCCAAGCCGTTCGACCTGCCGGACCTGATGAAGCGCGCGGCCCGCGCGTTGGAGGTCAAGCGCACCGCAGCCCCCGCGCGGGGGGCGCAGGCGACGGCGCAGGAAAGCTCCGATCTGCCGCTGGTGGGGCGCACGCCCGCGATGCAGTCGCTCTACAAGCTGGTGGCGCGGGTGATGAACACAGCACTGCCGGTGCTGATCACCGGCGAAAGCGGGACCGGCAAATCGCTGATCGCGCGGGCGATCCACGACTTCTCGGACCGTCGGTCCCTGCCGTTCGTGACCGCGAGTGCCGCCGATCTCGAAGGGGCCGACGGGCCGTCGGGGCTTCTGTCGCGGGCCCGGGGCGGGTCGATCCTTTTCGACGAGATCGGCGACATGGGGCTGGAGGCGCAGGCCCGCATCGTGCGGATGCTCGACCAGTTCGGGGATACCGCGCCACGGGTCATGGCCACGAGCCAGGGGGATCTCGGCGCGAAACTGGATGACGACAGCTTCCGAGAGGACCTCTACTACCGGCTGACGGGGGTCACCATCGCGGTGCCGTCGTTGCGCGAGCGCGTCGACGACATCCCGCTGCTGGCGGAGCATTTCCTGCACAAGACCGAACGCGAAGGCGGCCCCAGCCGGCGCCTGTCGTCGCAGGCGGTCGAGACGATCCGCAGCTACAGTTGGCCCGGCAACGTCCGGCAGCTCGAGAATACCGTGCGGCGGCTGGTCTATACCTCGGCGGGCGAGGAGATATCGCTGGCGGAGGTCGATGCCGTGCTGGGCAACCAGCCCGCGCTGGAGCCCGTGCAGGGGCGTGACGGCGACAAGCTTTCGGCTTCCGTCACGCGGCACCTGCGCCGCTACTTCGACTTGCACGGCGGAATGCTGCCCGCGCCCGGGCTCTACAACCGGATCCTGCGCGAGGTGGAGGCCCCGCTGATCGAGATCGCGCTCGATGCGACGGGGGGAAACCAGGCGAAATGCGCCGATCTGCTGGGGATCAACCGCAATACGCTGAGAAAGAAGATCACCGACCTCGATATACAGGTGACACGCCGCCGCAAGTTGATGTAAAAGGGCAACATAAACGTGGCCCCGGTGGAACATGATCCCCGGAAAGGACCACAAAAACGGCGGTATAGGCGGGGTCACACCCGTCGCAAGACAGGGCAATTCGCGTGCAGCGGTCCCGGCTGAGGTTCAATTACCAGCGCATCCAGCGCTGGCGGCGGCAGCGTGCCGTCCAGAATGTCGCGACCCTCGGGCTCGTGGTTCTGGGCCCCGTGCTGGCGGCGGTGACGTTCCTGATCCTGCGCAGCCCGCTGGAGGCGGGAACCTCCTCGCCCGTCCTGCGCCTCGTGCTGCTGGCCGACTTCGTCTACGTCGTGATCGTGGCGGGGCTGGTGCTCAGCCGCGTGTTCTACCTGATCGTCGCGCGCCGCAACCAGTCCGCGGGCTCGCGGTTGCACCTGCGCCTGACCGGCGTCTTCGTGGCGCTGGCGCTCATCCCGACGGTCCTGGTCGCGATCTTCGCGGTGCTGTCGATCAACCTCGGCTTCGAGGGATGGTTCTCCGAACGGGTGCAGCGGGTGCTCGGCACGTCGCTGACCACCGCGCAGGCCTACGAGGAAGAAGAGCGCACAGAGCTTTTGCGCGACGGGAACGCGCTGGCGGCCTACCTCAATACCGAGCGGCAGACGAATTTCTTCATGAACGACGGCGATGTGCGCCAGGCGATCGCCGCGGTGCAGCCGCAGATCGACCGCGGCCTGACGGAGGTCTTCTTCCTCGACGGTGCGGGAGAGATCCGCACCCGTGGCGGCAACAGCTACGATTTCAACTACGAACGCCCCGCGCCCGACGACTTCGCGCGCGCGCTCGATCAGGGCTACACGGTCATCGAGGACGGCGACAACAACGAATTCCGCATGCTGATGCCGCTGGAGACCTTTCCCGATCGCTACCTGCTGGTCACCCGCCCGGTGGACGGCGAGATCCTGTCGCTGCTGGACGAGACCGAGGCGACGGTGGCGCTTTACGAGCAACTCGAACGCGACCGCGGGGCGCTTTTGTTCCAGTTCGGCGGTCTCTACCTGGGGTTTGCGGTGATCCTGATCCTGGCCGCAAGCTGGCTGGGCCTGTGGTTCGCGGAGCGTCTGTCGCGCCCCGTGGGGCGGCTGGTCACGGCGTCCCAGCGGGTGGGCGCGGGCGATCTGGACGTGCGCGTGGTCGAGGACGACGCCGACGACGAGATCAGCCAGCTGGGGCATTACTTCAACCAGATGACCGGACAGCTCAAGACCCAGCGTGAAGAGCTGGTGGGCTCCAACCGGCTGTTCGACAGCGTGCTGTCGTCGGTGACCTCGGGCGTGGTGGGGCTGGACCCGGACGGGCGGATCAGCTTCGTGAACCCTTCCGCGATGCGGCTCTTGAAGGTCGATCACCAGCAGACCACCACCGCGCTCGCGGTTGCCGTGCCGGAGTTCGCGCCGCTCTTCGACAAGCTGCGCACGGAAGGGCGTCCCTTCGTGCAGCAGCAGGTGAACCTCGTGCGCGGTGGCAGCCAGGAGACCTTGCTGGTGCGCATGGCCCCGCGCAGCGGCGGGGAAGGGACGCTCGACGGCTACGTGGTGGCCTTCGACGACGTGACGGACCTGGTCAGCGCGCAACGGATGGCGGCCTGGGGCGACGTCGCGCGCCGGATCGCGCACGAGATCAAGAACCCGCTAACCCCGATCCAGCTGTCGGCCGAGCGGATCAAGCGCAAGTTCCGCGCCGAGGTCGCCGATGGCGAGAAGCTCGACCAGATGACCGATGTCATCGTGCGCCAGACCAACGATCTGCGCCGGATCGTGGACGAATTCTCTAAGTTCGCCCGGATGCCGGAGCCCGAGCTGCGGCAGGCGGACCTGGCGGAACTGGTGCGCGGCGTGGTGACGTTGCAGGAATCGGGCCAGCCCGGCGTGGCCCTGACGGCCGATCTGCCGGATGCGCCGGTCTGGACCGAACTCGACGAGACCATGATCGGGCAAGCCTTGACGAACCTGGTCAAGAACGCCGGCGAAGCCATTGAAACTCGGGCGGAAACGGGCGATGCGGTCGATCCGCAGATCCGCGTCACGATGCGCGTGGACCAAGGGGCGGCCCGGATCGAGATCTCTGACAACGGGATCGGGTTGCCGCAGGATCGCGCGCGCCTGTTCGAGCCTTACGTGACGACCCGCGACAAGGGCACGGGCCTGGGCCTGCCCATCGTGCGAAAGATCATCGAGGAACACGGCGGCAGCCTGCACCTGGTGGACGCCGACGCTTTCGACGGCACCGGGCACCGCGGGGCCTGCGCCGTCATCGACCTGCCGCTGGCGCAAGACGCGCATGCGGCCAACAAGATACCAGCATGAGGATTGAGACATGAGCGATATTCTGATCACCGACGACGAACGCGATATCCGCGAGCTGATCGGCGACATCCTGGAGGACGAGGGGTTCAGCACGCGGCTGGCCGCGAACTCTGACCAGTGCATGGCCGAGATCGCCCGCGAGAAGCCCGCGCTGATGATCCTCGATATCTGGCTCAAGGACAGCAACATGGACGGGATCGACATCCTCAAGTCCGTGAAGCGCGATCATCCCGAAATTCCGATCGTCATCATCTCCGGCCACGGCAACATCGAGATCGCGGTCGCGGCGATCAAGCAGGGCGCCTACGACTTCATCGAAAAGCCCTTCAACATCGACCAGCTGATGGTCGTGATCCGCCGCGCGATGGAAACCAGCCGCCTGCGCCGCGAGAACGTGGAACTCAAGCGCGGCGAGACTTCGCCAGCGGAGATGCTGGGCGAAAGTGCTGCCTTCCGCGCGATGAAGAGCCAGCTCGACAAGGTGACGAAGTCCAACGGCCGGGTCATGCTGACCGGTCCCGCGGGCAGCGGAAAGGAGATCGCCGCGCGCTATATCCACGCCAATTCCGCCCGCGCCCAGGCGCCCTTCATCACCGTAAACTCGGCCAGCGTGGAGCCAGAGCACATGGAAGAGGCGCTCTTCGGGCGCGAGAGCGGCGGCAAGGGCGTCGAGAAGGGCCTGCTGGAGCAGGCCAACGGCGGCGTTGTCTACCTCGACGAAGTGGCGGAGATGCCGATGGGCACGCAGGCCAAGATGCTGCGCGTGCTTACGGATCAGTCCTTCCAGCGTGTTGGCGGGACCGAGAAGGTGCAGGTCGATCTGCGCGTGATCTCCTCGACCAACCAGGATCTGGGCGCGCTGATCGAGCAGGGCGCGTTCCGTCAGGAACTCTACCACCGGCTCAACGTGGTGCCGATCTCGGTGCCGAGCCTGGAGGAGCGGCGCGAGGACATCCCGGCGCTGGTCGAGCATTTCATCGAGGTGCTGAATCGCACGCAGGGCCTCGCGCTGCGCGAACTGGCCGAGGACGCGCGCGCGCTTTTGCAGACGATGCAATGGCCGGGCAACGTGCGCCAGCTCAAGAACGTGGTCGAGCGCGTGCTGATCCTCGGCGATTCCACCGCGCCGATCAGTGCCAAGGAACTGCCTGCCGTCGAGGAGGCGCCGACGGGCGACGGGCGCATCGTGCTTTCGGGCGGGTTGGCCACGCTGCCCCTGCGCGAGGCGCGCGAGTTGTTCGAGCGGGAATACCTGCTTACGCAGATCAACCGGTTCGGCGGCAATATCAGCCGCACCGCAAGCTTCGTCGGCATGGAGCGCAGCGCGCTGCACCGCAAGCTGAAGTCCCTTGGCGTCACCACCGCCAACAAGGCGGGCGCGCGGGTTGCCTTCGTCGAGGAAGGGGCGTGAATTGACGAGGGCGGGGGGGCGTGTCAGACGGCTCTGATCGGTCAGGAGAACGTCCATGAAGGTCATCATCTGCGGTGCGGGACAGGTCGGCTGGCAGATCGCCCGCCACCTGGCAGGGGAGCGCAACGACGTCACCGTCGTCGACAGCAACCCCGACCTGGTGCGCCGTGCCACGGATACGCTGGACGTGCAGGGCATCGCCGGTTTCGCAAGCTACCCCGACATCCTGGACCGGGCAGGCGCGCGCGACGCGGACATGATCATCGCCGCGACCCATTCCGACGAGGTCAACATGGTCACCTGCCAGGTGGCCCATTCGGTCTTCGCGATCCGGCGCAAGATCGCGCGGCTGCGCGCGCAAAGCTACCTCGACGCGATCTATTCCGACCTCTACCGCCGCGATCACCTGCCCATCGACGTGGTCATCAGCCCCGAGCGCGAGGTGGCGGAGGCGGCGTTGAAACGTCTCGCCTCGCCGTCGAGCTTCGACATCCACAATTTCCTCGACAACAAGGCGGTGCTGCTGGGCATCTCGATCGACCCCGATTGCCCGGTGGTCAACACGCCGCTGCGCCAGTTGACGGATCTCTTCTCGACCCTGCGCGCGATCGTGGTGGGGATCCGGCGGGACGGTGCGCTTTTCGTGCCTTCCGCGAAGGACCAGCTTTTCACCGGCGACGACGCCTATATCTTCACCCATTCCGATGACGTGCGGCGCACGCTGGAGATCTTCGGCAAGCACGAGACCCAGCAGCACCGGATCGTGGTGATCGGCGGCGGCAACGTGGGCCTGGCCGTCGCGCGCACGCTTGAGCAGCGCACCGAACGTCTGCGGGTGCGGATGATCGAGCGGGACCGCAAGATGGCCGAACGGGCCGCCGACGCGCTTGACCGGACCATCGTGCTGAATGGCGACGGCCTGGATTCCGCACTTCTGGACGAGGCGGGGATCGCCACCGCCGACGCGGTGCTGACCGTGACCGACGACGACAAGGTCAACCTGCTGGCCGCCGTCCGCTCGAAGGAGATGGGCTGCAAGATGTCGATCTGCCTGGTCAACGATCCCACGTTGGTGCCTCTGATGGGACCCCTCGACGTGGATGCCTGGATCAACCCGCGGTCGACCACGGTTTCCTCGATCCTGCGGCACGTGCGGCACGGGCGGGTGCGCGGGGTCTATTCCGTGGGCGACGCCGAGGCCGAGGTGATCGAGGCGCAGGTCCTGTCCACCTCGCCCATGGCGGGACGCAAGATCCGCGACATCGCCTTTCCGGAGGGCACCATGGTGTGCGGGCTTCTGAAAGGCGACCGGATGGTCAAGCCGGTGGCCGACACGCGGATCGACGACGGGGACCTGATCGCGATCTTCGCGATGGCCGACGACGTGCCCGAGGTCGAGCGGCTGCTGCAGGTCTCGATCGACTTCTTCTGATGATGACCTGGCTGCGCTCCCTGCCGTTCTTCGTCCTGCTGATGGGGATCGGGTCGCTGGCCATGCTGATCCCGGCGTTCCATGCCGCGGCGGTGGGGGCCACGCCGCAGATGCAGACGTTCTTCTACGCAAGCCTTCTGTCGACGACACTGACCCTGCTCGCGGCTCTCGCCACGGCCGGCACGCATCCGCGCAACGCGACGCTGAGCCAGCTTGGCACGCTCGTGCTGGCCTTCGGCGCCTTGCCGGTGCTCTTTGCCGTGCCGTTCCAGGAGGCGGCCTCCAACATCCGCTTCGTCGATGCCTGGTTCGAGATGGTGTCTTCCTTCACCACGACGGGCGCCACGCTCTACGACAGGGCGGGTCGCCTGCCGCCGTCGGTCCACCTGTGGCGTGCCACGGTGGGATGGTTGGGCGGCCTGCTGACCTGGGTCGTGGCGGTGGCGATCTTCGCGCCGATGAACCTGGGCGGATTCGAGGTCCGCGCGGCGGGCGGATCGACGCGATCGACCATCGCCGGGTTCAGCCAGAAGGGCCTCGTGGCCCGCATGCAGGACCGCCTGGCGCGCCACACGCTGACGCTGACGCCGATCTACGTGGGGCTCACCTTCATCCTGTGGCTGGGACTCGTGGTGCTGGGCGAAGTGCCGACCATCGCGCTGTGCCACGCGATGTCGACGCTCTCGACCTCCGGCATCTCGCCGATCAACGGGGTCTACTACGCCGTTTCGGGATTCTGGGGGGAGGTGCTGATCTTCCTATTCTTCGCCTTCGCGATCAGCCGGCTGACCTTCTCGCGCGGGATGTTCGGGGACAGCGATGCCCGGCTGGTGCGCGACCCGGAGGTGCACATGGCGCTTTTGCTGATCTCGGGCACGACCATGATGCTCTTCGCGCGGCATTGGCTGGGCAGCATCGAGGAGGGGACCGCCTCGGGCCTGCCCGATCTCTTTGCGTCGCTCTGGGGCAGCATCTTCACGGTGACGTCCTTCCTGACGACCACGGGGTTCGAGTCGCGCTACTGGGACGGGGCCGCCGAATGGTCGGGGCTGGAGACGCCGGGCCTGTTCCTGGTGGGCCTGGCGCTGATCGGCGGGGGGGCTGCCACCACCGCGGGGGGCGTGAAACTGCTGCGGGTCTATGCGCTCTTCCGCCATTCCGAGCGCGAGGTGCAGCGCCTGCTGCATCCCTCCTCGGTGGGGGGCGGCGGACGCGAGGCGCGGATGATCCGCAAGCAGGGGGCCTACGTGTCCTGGGTGTTCTTCATGCTTTTCGCGCTGTCGATCGCGGCGACGATGATCCTCGTGTCCATGACCGGCGTGCAGTTCGAGGTGTCCATGGTGCTGACGGTCGCGTCCTTGTCGACGACGGGACCGCTTGCGGTCGTCGCCGCGGAATCGCCGATCAGCTACGCGGGCATCCCGGACGCGGCCAAGGCGATCCTGGCCGGCGCCATGGTCCTGGGCCGGTTGGAGACGCTGGCCCTGATCGCGCTGTTCAATCCGGAAATCTGGCGGCGCTGACGATTTGTTCTTTTGGGTGGAAAACCGCTCATTTCGCCTACATAGTGCTGGACGACCGATTCCGGCCGATCCGCGGCCCGCAAGAACAAGATGGAGAATTGGCATGGCGTCCGACAAGGCCAACCTGCAGGATGCGTTCCTGAACCACGTCCGCAAGACCAAGGTGCCCGTGACCATCTTCCTGGTGAACGGGGTCAAGCTGCAGGGCGTCATCACCTGGTTCGACAGCTTCTGCGTCCTGCTGCGTCGCGACGGCCAAAGCCAGCTTGTCTACAAGTCCGCGATCTCGACGATCATGCCCGCCCAGCCGATCAGCCTCTACGAAGGTGAAGGGTAATTGCTGGAACATGACCGGCCCGTCACGCGGGCCTTCGTTCTGCACCCGGACCTGAAGTCCGACCGCGACCGGCGCGAGGCCGAGCCCGCGCTGGAAGAAGCCGTCTCGCTTGCGGCCGCCTTGCCCGACCTCGATGTCGTGGGCGCCGAGATCGTGCGCCTGCCCAAGCTTCTGCCCGGCACGCTTTTCGGCAAGGGCAAGATCGAGGAACTCGCCGCGCGGATGAAGGAGGCCGAGGTCGAGCTCGTGCTGATCGACGGTCACGTGAGCCCCGTGCAGCAGCGCAACCTCGAAAAGGCCTGGGACGTGAAGCTCCTGGACCGGACCGGGCTCATCCTCGAGATATTCTCGGACCGCGCCCGTACCGCCGAAGGTGTCCTGCAGGTGGAGATGGCGGCGCTGTCCTACCAGCGCACGCGGCTCGTGCGGGCCTGGACGCACCTCGAACGCCAGCGCGGCGGTCTGGGCTTTGTCGGCGGCCCGGGCGAGACGCAGATCGAGGCGGACAGGCGCGCCATCGACATGCAGCTCAAGGCGCTAAAAGGCCAGCTCGACAAGGTGGTGAAGACACGCACCCTGCACCGGGCGGCGCGCGCCAAGGTGCCCTATCCGATCGTGGCGCTGGTAGGCTACACCAACGCCGGCAAGTCGACGCTCTTCAACCGGATGACCGGGGCAGAGGTCTTCGCCAAGGACATGCTCTTCGCGACGCTCGATCCCACCATGCGGCAGGTGGAACTGCCGTCGGGCGACAAGGTCATCCTGTCGGACACGGTGGGCTTCATCTCGGATCTGCCTACCGAACTGGTGGCGGCGTTCCGGGCGACGCTCGAAGAAGTGCTGGATGCCGATTTGATCGTCCACGTCCGCGACATCAGCCATGCCCAGACCGAGGAGCAGTCCGAGGATGTCATGGCGATCCTCACCTCGCTCGGCGTGGCCGACGATGCGCCGCTTCTGGAGGTGTGGAACAAGATCGACCGGTTGTCACCGGACACCCACGATGCCGTGGTGACGCAGGCCGAGCGGACCGAAGGGATCTTCGCCACCTCCGCCATCAGCGGCGAGGGGCTGGACAGCCTACTGGACGCGATCAGCGAGGTGCTGAAGGCGCCGCGCGCGAAGGAGCGGCTGACCCTGGGGTTTGCCGAAGGCAAGCAGCGCGCCTGGCTCTTCGACGCGGGCGTCGTGACCCACGAGGAGCAGACCGACGACGGCTACGTCCTCGACGTGTTCTGGACCGAGACGCAGGCGGCGCGTTACCCCAAGCTCTGACGCCGCGCCTCCGCACGTCGCGCCCCGCGGCCGCGCGCGGTGATCCCCTTCTTATGGCCCTAAATATCCCGGAGGCGTGGAGGCAGAGCCTCCACCCGCCGCGCAGCGGCGGTCCCTCCACCTCAACGAAAACGCGCCTGACGGAACGAAAAAGGGCGCCCCGCGGGGCGCCCTTGTCGTGATCCGAAGCGGATCAGCAGCTGTAGTAGAGCTTGTATTCGACCGGGTGCGGGGTGTGCTCGACGGCGTGCACCTCGTCCCACTTGAGGGCCATGTAGCCTTCGAGCTGGCTCTTGGTGAAGACGTCGCCCTGCAGCAGGAAGTCGTGATCGGCTTCCAGCGACTCCAGCGCTTCGCGCAGGCTTCCGCAGACCGTCGGGATCGCGGCCAGTTCCTCGGGCGGCAGGTCGTAAAGGTCCTTGTCCGAGGAGGGGCCGGGGTCGATCTTGTTCTTGATGCCGTCAAGGCCGGCCATCAGCAGGGCCGCGAAGCACAGGTAGGGGTTCGCCGCCGGGTCGGGGAAGCGGGCCTCGACGCGCTTGGCCTTGGGGCTTTCGGCCCAGGGGATCCGCACGCAGCCCGAGCGGTTGCGGGCCGAGTAGGCGCGCAGGACGGGGGCCTCGAAGCCCGGGATCAGGCGCTTGTAGCTGTTGGTCGAGGGGTTGGTGATCGCGTTCAGCGCCTTGGCGTGCTTCAGCAGGCCGCCGATGAACCACAGCGCTTCCTGGCTGAGGTCGGCATACTTGTCGCCCGCGAAGAGCGGCTTGCCGTCCTTCCAGATCGACATGTTGACGTGCATGCCGGTGCCGTTGTCGCCCGAGATGGGCTTGGGCATGAAGGTGGCCGACTTGCCGTAGGCCTGTGCCACGTTGTGGATCACGTACTTGTACTTCTGGATCTCGTCCGCCTGCTTGGTCAGCGTGCCGAAGATCAGGCCAAGCTCGTGCTGGCAGGAGGCGACCTCGTGGTGGTGCTTGTCGACCTTCATGCCCATGCGCTTCATGGTGGACAGCATCTCGCCGCGCATGTCCTGGGCGTCGTCGACGGGGTTGACGGGGAAGTAGCCGCCCTTGACGCCCGGACGGTGGCCAGTGTTGCCCATCTCATACTCGGTGTCGGTGTTCCAGGCGCCGTCGATGGCATCGACCTGGAAGCTGACCTTGTTCATCGCGACCGAGTAGCGCACGTCGTCGAAGATGAAGAACTCGGCCTCGGGCCCGCAGAAGAAGTCGTCGCCGATGCCGGAGGACTTGAGGTAGGCCTCGGCCTTCTCGGCGGTGCCGCGGGGGTCGCGGTCGTAGGGCTCCATCGTGTCGGGTTCGACGACCGTGCAGTGCAGGCAGAGCGTCTTCTCGGCGTAGAACGGGTCGATGTAGGCGGAGGAGGCGTCGGGCAGCAGCTTCATGTCGGACTGGTCGATCGACTTCCACCCGGCGATCGAGGAGCCGTCGAACATGAAGCCTTCTTCCATGAAGTCCTCGTCGACGAGATCGGCCACGATGGTGACGTGCTGCAGCTTGCCGCGCGGGTCGGTGAAGCGGATGTCGACGTAGTCGACCTCCTCGTCCTTCATCAGCTTGATGACGTCCTTGTTGGTCATGTCGTTTCCTTTTCTTGGGTGTTCGGAATGAGTTACAGCGCGTCGTCGCCGGTTTCGCCGGTCCGGATGCGGATCGCCTGCTCGACGGGGCTGACGAAGATCTTGCCGTCGCCGATCTTGTCGGTCTTGGCAGCGGCCACGATGGCCTCGATGGCGGTCTCGACCAGATCGTCGGTCAGGACGACCTCGAGCTTCACCTTGGGCAGGAAGTCCACGACGTATTCCGCGCCGCGGTAGAGTTCGGTGTGGCCCTTCTGCCGGCCGAAGCCCTTGACCTCGACCACCGAAAGACCCTGGATGCCTACGTCCTGCAGGGCTTCCTTCACTTCATCGAGCTTGAACGGCTTGATGATCGCCTCGATCTTTTTCACGTAAGGATCCCCCGAGTTGCATTCCCGGGCGGTGAGACCATCATCTGCGAAGCGGGGCCAGAGCGGCTGCAAGTGGGCCGGATCGCCGCCGCTCGATTCAGGGCGTGATGCCGCGATTTTGGGCCGAAAGATCAAAAAGCGGGCAGAGTGAGAATATGCTGTCGATGGAAGGGCGGACATGAAGGAAATCACGCGGGACGCTCTGCCGGACTTCGACAAGCCGCAGGGGCACAAGTACGACCACGGTCATGCGCTGGTCCTGTCCGGCGGTGTGGGCAAAGGCGGTGCGGCCCGGTTGGCGGCGCGGGCCGCGCTGCGCATGGGCGCGGGGGCGGTGACGCTCGGCTGTCCGCCCGCGGCACTGATCGAGAATGCGGCGCAGTTGAATGCCGTCATGCTGACCCGCGTGGCGGATGCGGAGGCGTTGGAAAAGGTGCTGGAGGCGGGACGCTTCGATGCCCTGTGCCTCGGCCCCGGGCTGGGCACCGGCGACCGCGAGGCCGCTCTCGTGCGCGCGGCGTTGCGGGCAGACGGGCTTGCGATTTGCCTCGATGCGGATGCGCTGACGCTGCTGGGGCGCGACGCGGACGTGATGGCGCTGTTGCACGACCGGTGCATCCTGACGCCCCACGCGGGGGAGTTCGCGCGGATGTTCCCGGATCTCGATGCGGCGGGGGAGGGTGCGGTGGCGGCGGCGCGGCGCTGCGGGGCGACCGTGCTGCTCAAGGGACAGGAGACCGTCATCGCGGATCCCGCGCGTGCGCCGGTGGTCCATCGTGCCACGGGCGCGCGGGCCGCCCCTTGGCTTGCGACGGCCGGCGCGGGGGATGTCCTGGCGGGCCTCATCACGGGACTGCTGGCGCGGGGCTTTGACCCCACCGACGCAGGTGCCGGCGCCGCCTGGCTGCACTGCGACGCCGCGCTACGGTTCGGGCCGGGCCTGATCGCGGAAGACCTGCCGGAGGCCTTGCCCGCGGTCCTGCGCGCGCTTCGGTCATGACGTGGGACCGCCCCGGAAAGGGGGGTGCGATTCCCTCTCGCATCCGGATGTGTCCTTTGCTAGACAGCCGCCAACCATGGGGGCCGGGACGTCGGCCCCTGTTTCACATGCGGGTGTGGCGGAATTGGTAGACGCACCAGATTTAGGTTCTGGCGCCGCAAGGCGTGGGGGTTCAAGTCCCTTCACCCGCACCATGACAGTCGAAAGAAGGACAACCCATGCAGGTCAACGAGACCCTCAACGACGGACTGAAGCGCGGCTACACGATCACCGTGACGGCGGACGAGCTGGACGCGAAAGTGACCGAGAAGCTGGAACAGGCGCGGCCCGGCGTCGAGATGAAGGGGTTTCGCAAGGGCAAGGTTCCGATGGCGCTTCTGCGCAAGCAGCACGGCCCGCGCCTGATGGGCGAAGCGATGCAGGACAGCATCGACGGCGCGCTGCGTGACCACCTGGAGCAGACCGGCGACCGCCCGGCGGCCCAGCCTTCGATGAAGATGACCAACGAGGACTGGAAAGAGGGCGAGGACGTCGTCGTCGACGTCGAGTACGAAAAGCTGCCCGACGTGCCCGAAACCGATTTCTCCAAGATCAGCCTGGAGCGGCTGGTCGTGAAGGCCGACGACGCCGCCGTGGACGAGGCGCTGCAAAGCCTTTCCGAAAGCCCGCAGGCGCGCAGCTTCGAGAAGAAGGACGGTGCGGCCGAAGACGGCGACGAGGTTGTCATCGACTTCCTGGGCAAGGTCGACGGTGAAGCCTTCGACGGCGGTGCTGCGGAGGACTACCCGCTGGTCCTGGGTTCGAACTCCTTCATCCCGGGGTTCGAGGATCAGCTCGTCGGCGTCTCCGAAGGGGATGAGAAGGCGGTCGAGGTCAGCTTCCCCGAGCAGTACCAGGCCGAGCATCTGGCCGGCAAGGACGCGGTCTTCGACGTGACCGTCAAGGAAGTGCGCAAGCCCACGACACCCGAGATGAACGATGAGCTTGCTCAGAAGTTCGGGGCCGAGGATCTGGAGGCCCTGAAGGGTCAGATCCGCGAGCGGCTGGAATCCGAATACGCCGGTGCCTCTCGCGCGGTGGCCAAGCGCAAGCTTCTGGACGAGCTGGACACGGCGGTCGACTTCGACCTGCCGCCGAGCCTCGTCGAGGCGGAGGCCAACCAGATCGCTCACCAGCTGTGGCACGAGGACAACCCGGACGTGCAGGGCCACGATCACCCCGAGATCGAGACGACCGAGGAGCACGTGGCCCTAGCCAAGCGTCGCGTGAAGCTGGGCCTGCTGCTGGCCGAGATCGGCCAGAAGAACCAGATCCAGGTGACCGACCAGGAAATGACGCAGGCGGTCATGAACCAGGCACGCCAGTATCCCGGTCAGGAACAGCAGTTCTTCGAGTTCGTCCAGCAGAACGCCCAGTTCCGCCAGCAGCTTCAGGCGCCGCTGTTCGAGGACAAGGTCATCGACCACGTGCTCGAACAGGCCGATGTGACCGAGAAAGAGGTCTCGAAAGAAGAGCTGCAGTCCGCCGTCGAGGCGCTGGACGCGGAAGAGCAGGCGGCCTGATCCTGCCTCAAGACGATTTGAAAGGCGCCTCCGGTCGACCGGGGGCGCCTTTTTCGTGGGGGCCTTGTTTCCGGCCCCCGGAGGGGCGATTATTCGGAATGCCGTTTCGGTCCGATCGGAGTGCGCGTTGAGCCTTTTTCGCAAATATTTGAAAGCGGTCTGCGTCCTGGTCGTACTGGGGGCGGTGCCGACGCTCGCCGGGGCGTGTCCGAACCCCGATGCAGCAGCCAATTCGATGCTGAGCGAAACCGGCGTCGGCTTGCGCTGGGGCAGCTCGGTCCGGGTTCTGGCGGGGGGCGAGGCAACGCTGGAAAGCTGCCCTCAGGTCGAGATTGCCCACGAGACCAGTGCCCATTTCTCGACCCAGCCGGCCCTGGAGCTGAGCCTTGCGGGGATGATCGGTCTGGGGATCGAGTTGAAGCCCGTTCGCGGCTGCGCGCGCGAGTTCCTGATCCTCAGCTCGGACGGCAACTGGTATCACCGGGGCCCGGGCCTGAACGGCATGGTGCCGCCGGTGGTGCTGAGCGCGGTGCGTGACGGGCCGGTACGGCTCTGGATCGGCACGGCGCCGGGGGACCAGTGCCGGATGCGGATCCAGGTCTCGACCGTGGCGGCACGGTAGAAACCGCAACTTCCAGGAAAAAGCTGGACAAATCCGACCCGAATTTGAGATCACGAGAGCGTGATATTCATTCGGGAGTTTTTCATATGCGAAGTGTTGTGGCGGCGGGACTGGCGCTTGGCTTTTGTGGAGGGGCGGCGTCGGCCTGCCCGGACTACATGCAAAGCGGGCCGGGGGGGAAGATTTCCGGCATGCAGATTGCCGGCGGATTGGCCTACGACGTGCAGGCGGGCGGCGGCAACGATATCCGCAAATGCCCGAACGTCGTGCCGGCGACCGATGTGGGCGCGGGCTATTTCACCAGTCGTCCCGACTTCACGTTCGACATGTCCGGGATGGCCGGGCGCCGGCTGGCGGTCAGCGTGGTCAGCGCCTGCGATGCGGCGCTGCTGATCAACACCGCCTCGGCGACCTGGTATTACGACGACGACGACAACGGAAACCTCGATCCGCGCATCACGCTGTCGCGGCCGGCGGATGGCTATATCGACATCTGGATCGGGACCTACGACGGCGATGTCTGCGACGCGCAGCTGCAACTTCGGACGTATTGACCACGGACCGGCGCGGCCTGGCCCCGGATCGGGGAGGGTTCATGAAAAAGGCCGCCCCGGGGGGCGGCCTTCCTGCATTGGTTCGGCGCTGCGATTTCAGCGGTCCAGCTTTTCGTCCAGCGTGGACTTTTCCTGGGTCGCGGGCTGGTCGTTGCGCTGCTCGGCTTCCGATTCGTCGTCGTCGAGAAGGGCAGAGCCGATGTCGTCGAAGAGCTCCTGGATTTCGAACTCGGCGGCGGCTTCCTCTTCGGCGGCCAGCTCCTGGATCGACTTGCCGGAGGCCTGAAGTTCCGCTTCCTCGGTGCTGCGCGCGACGTTGAGGGTGATCGTGGCCTCGACCTCGGGGTGCAGGTTCAGGGTGACGTCGTGCAGGCCCAGCTCCTTGATCGGGCCTTGCAGCACGACCTGGTTGCGATCGACGGTGTAGCCGTCCTTGGCGGCGGCATCCGCCACGTCGCGCGGCGTGACCGACCCGTAGAGCGAGCCCGCGTCGGACGCCGAGCGGATGATGACGAACTGCTGTCCGTCGATCTTGTCGGCCTCGGTCTGGGCGGTAGCGCGGGTTTCGGCGTTGCGGGCTTCGAGGGCAGCCTTTTCCGCCTCGAAACGGGCCATGTTCGCGGCGTTCACGCGCAGAGCCTTTTTCTGCGGCAGCAGGTAGTTGCGCGCATAGCCTTCCTTGACCGAGACGACTTCGCCCATCTGGCCAAGCTTGGCGACGCGTTCGAGAAGAATGATGTCCATGGGGTGGCTCCTTACTTCACGGCGTAGGGCAGAAGGGCGAGAAACCGGGCACGCTTGATCGCCTGGGCGAGCTTGCGCTGGTTCTTGGCGCCGACGGCGGTGATGCGGGCGGGCACGATCTTGCCGCGCTCGGAGATGTAGCGCTGCAGGGTGCGGGTGTCCTTGTAGTCGATCGCGGGGGCGTTCTCGCCCTCGAACGGATCGGACTTGCGGCGACGGAAAAACGGTTTGGTGGCCATGATTGCGGTCCTTTCTTCGGGGCTTAGCGGCGCTCGCGACGGCTGTCGCGCTCGTCGCGTTTCTGCATCTGGATGGAAGGTCCGTCCTCGTGGGCGTCGACCTTGATCGTCAGAACGCGCATCACGTCGTCGTGCAGGCGCATCAGGCGCTCCATCTCCTGGACGGCGGCCGCGGGAGCGTCGCTGCGCAGGAAGGCGTAGTGGCCCTTGCGGTTCTTGTTGATCTTGTAGGCCATCGTCTTGACGCCCCAGTACTCGGAATCGACCAGCTTGCCGTCGTTGTCCGACAGCACCGTTCCGAAGTGTTCGATCAGGGATTCGGCTTGCGTGTTGGACAGGTCCTGACGCGCAATCATCACATGCTCATAAAGCGGCATGGCATTCCTTACATGTTCGGCGCACTTCAAAGACCGGGCGATGAGGCTTCCGCGTCCCGGTCACGAGAGGCTGCGCAGGTCAAAAGTCGCGCGGAAGTCGGGCGCTTATACACGCGCGCGGCCCGGGATCAAGGGCGCTTCGCCGCCGTGGGACGGTGCTGCGTCGGCGGCGAACAGAGACTGTTCATAATCGCGAGTTGCCGAAGCCTGCCCCGTGCCACAGTTTGCCGGCCAGGAAAGCATAGGAGAGATGCAATGAAGACCCTTTACACCACCGCCGCGGCCGCGGCCCTGCTGGCCGCCCCGGCCTTCGCCGAGCCGGTCACCTACGAACTCGACCCCGGTCACAGCCAGGTCGTGTTCAACTACGAGCACCTCGGCTTCTCGACCACCTACGGGATGTTCTCGGGCTTCGAAGGCACGATCGACTTCGACGAAGAGGACCCCGCGAACTCGTCCGTCGAGGTCTCTTTCCCCGTGCGGTCGATGATGACCGGCTGGGAAGGCCGCTTCGAGCACTTCATGTCTGAAGATTTCTTCGGCGCGGGTGAGGAAGACATGGTTACCTTCACCTCGACCTCGATCGAGGTGACCGGCGACGACACCGCGTTGATCACCGGCGATCTGAGCATGAACGACGTGACCAAGGAAGTCGTGCTCGACACGACGCTGAACCAGGCGGGCACGCAGCCGATGGAAGGTCGCGAGTGGCTGGGCTTCGACGCCACCACGACGCTGCTGCGTTCGGACTTCAACGTGGGCGCCTTCGCGCCGAACATCAGCGACGAAGTCGAAGTGATGATCTCGCTGGAAGCCGGCCTGCCCGAGTAAACCCGAGCGAGACCTGATAGGCCAAGGGCCGCACCCCGAGGGGTGCGGCCCTTTTTCGTTGTGAAGGTCGTCTCGTTCGACGGTCATCGCGGTCCAGCGTCCCGCGATCCGGCACATGCGCGATGCCGGATCGCTGACGAAGGCCTTCGCCCGTGGGGACAAAGGCCTAGCCGGTTTGCCTACTCGGCGCGGGTGGCCGTGAGGTCGACCGAGACTTGCACGTCGAAGCCGAGGTTGCTTTCGTCCGCCATGCTCTCTCCCACGGCGTAGGTCATCCGGTCGAGGGTCGCCTTTCCGCTGGCGGTCGCCGTGTCGCCGTCCACGCTCAGCGTGAAGGGCAGGGTGACGGGGGCGGTGGTGCCCTTCAGCGTCAAGGTGCCGTCGGCCAAGTAGCTGCCGTCGTCCTGGGCCACCAGCGGGGCGGCGAAGGTGGCCGTGGGGTGGGTCTCGGCGTCGAAGTAGTCCGGGCCCATCGCCTGGTCGGTCACCGAGCCCAGGGTGAGGGAGGCGATGTTCACCGTGACCTCGACCGACCCCGCGTCGCCGGTGGCCTCCGGGTCGAAGGCGATGGCGGCGGTCCAGTCGGCGAACTGGCCCGAGACCTCCGACCCCATCTGGATCACGGTGATCCCCAGGGTGCCGTCCTGAACGGTCCAGTCGGAGGCGACCTCGTCGAGGGCAGCGGCTTGCGGGGCGGGTTCTCCCTGGCCCAGGGCGAGACCGGCAAGGGCACCGCTGCCGAGAAGCGCGAAGGCCAAGACGGGGGCGATGATCGGGGTGCGGTGCCAGACGGTGCGCGGCACGTCGCTCTGGCCGAACCACATGCGGCGCAGCGTGGCGTCGCGGTCGATGACATGGTGCTTGAGCGCGCCCGCGACGTGCAGCAGCACCGACGCGGCGAGGATCCGGGTCAGCACCCAGTGCATGCTGCCGAACAGATGTGCTATCTCCGGGTCCTTGGGCACGAAGGGCAGGGACTGGCCGAAGGGCCACCAGATCGGCGCGAAACCGGTCGTGGCCGCGTGGTCGATCCAGCCGGTCAGCGGGGCTGCCACGAGGCTGCCGTAAAGCGTCCAGTGGATGATCTCTGCCAGCAGCGTCTCGCCCTTGCGCTCGGGGTGCAGGGGCCCGGGCTTGCGGTGACCCAGCGCCCAGAGGATGCGCGCCAGGGCCACGAAGAAGACGGTGACGCCCAGCGTCTTGTGGATGGAAAACAGGGTGGCCTTGGTGGCGAGGGCGGCATCGCTATCGGAGGCCCAGTCGCTGGCGATCAGCCCCAGCGGGATGAGCGTGAGGATCAGGGCGGCGGTGGTCCAGTGGAACAGCTTGGTCACGGTGCCGTAGTGGGCGGGGGGCGCGTCTGGCATGGGTTTCGTCCTTCGATGGCTTCGGGCTAGGCTATGCGCATGGACCCCCGCCGCCAATCGGCAAAGGCGCAGGGCCATTGTGCGCGAAGGGGGCTTTGGCTATCCCGCGCCCGAACACGCGGAAGGAGATCACATGCGCGCATTCGTATTCCCCGGTCAGGGGGCCCAGGCCATCGGCATGGGGCGGGACCTTGCCGAGCATTACCCGGCGGCCCGCGCCGTCTTCGACATGGTCGACGAGGCCCTGGGCGAGAAGCTCTCCACCCTGATCTGGGAGGGGGAGGCCGACGCGCTGACGCTGACCCGCAATGCCCAGCCCGCGCTGATGGCGACCTCGCTGGCGGCGATGGCGGCGCTGGAGGCCGAAGGCGTGAGCATGCAGGACGTGGATTTCGTGGCCGGACATTCGCTGGGTGAATACTCCGCGCTGGCCGCGGCAGATGCCCTGTCGATCGCCGATTGCGCCCGCCTGCTGCGCACCCGAGGAGAGGCGATGCAGAACGCCGTGCCGGTGGGCGAAGGCGCGATGGCCGCCGTTCTGGGCCTGCCCATCGAGGAGGTCGAGCGGATCGCGGCGGAGGCTGCATCGGAAGGGGTCTGCGAGGTCGCCAACGAGAACGATCCGGCGCAGACGGTGATCTCGGGCGCGAAGCCGGCGGTGGAGCGCGCGACGGTGCTCGCCAAGGAAGCCGGGGCGAAGCGCGCCTTGCTGCTGCCGGTGTCCGCCCCGTTCCATTGTGTTCTCATGGAGCCCGCCGCGCGGGTGATGGAAGAGGCGCTGGCGGCGGTGACGATCGCGACGCCCTCCGTGCCGGTCGTGGCCAACGTGAAGGCCGGGCCGGTGACCGATCCCGACGAGATCCGCGCGCTGCTGGTCGCCCAGGTCGCGGGCCGGGTGCGCTGGTCGGCTTCGGTCGACTGGATGGCGCGCCAGGGCGTCACGGAAGCCTACGAGGTCGGCGCGGGCAAGGCCCTGTCCGGCATGATCAAGAGAATCGCAAGGGACGTGACCTGCCACGCGGTCGGCACGCCGGAGGCGGTGCAGTCCGCCGCCATCGTAATCAAGGGAGAGCATGATGTTTGATCTGAGCGGGAAGAACGCGCTGGTGACCGGGGCCTCCGGCGGGATCGGCGGGGCGATCGCCGGCGCGCTGCACGCGGCGGGCGCCACGGTGGCCCTGTCCGGCACGCGGGTGGAGCCGCTGGAGGCCCTGGCTGCGGAACTGGGCGAGCGGACCCATGTGCTGCCCTGCAACCTGTCCGATGCCGAGGCCGTCACGGCGCTGCCCAAGCAGGCGGTGGAGGCGATGGGATCGCTGGACATCTTGGTGAACAACGCTGGCATCACGCGCGACAACGTCTTCATGCGGATGTCGGACGAGGACTGGCTGAGCGTGATGGAGGTGAACCTGACCTCGACCATGCGGCTGTGCAAGGCCTCCGTCAGGGGCATGATGAAGTCGCGCTGGGGACGGATCATCAACATCTCGTCCATCGTGGGCGCCACGGGCAACCCGGGCCAAGCGAATTATGCGGCCTCGAAGGCCGGCATGGTGGGGATGAGCAAGTCCATCGCCTACGAGGTCGCCAGCCGCGGGATCACGGTCAACTGCGTCGCACCGGGCTTCATCGCCACGGCCATGACGGAGGCGCTCAACGATGATCAGCGCAGCGGCATACTGGACCAGATTCCCGCCGGTCGCATGGGCGAGGCCGACGAGATCGCGGCGGCGGTTCTCTACCTCGCCAGCCCCGAGGCGGCCTATGTCACGGGCACGACGCTGCACGTGAACGGCGGCATGGCGATGCTTTGACGCCCGCGCCCACGGGCTTGTGAAAGCGTTTGCGTGGTCTATGTTCTCTGCTATAGGCCAGTCGGAACCAAACGGACGGTACCGGAAGGGCTGTCCAACTCAACGGGGTCACTCCCCAACAGAACGTGAGGATATTTCATGAGCGACGTCGAAGATCGCGTACGCAAGATCGTAGTCGAGCACCTGGGTGTCGAAGAGAGCAAGGTCGTGGAAAGCGCCTCGTTCATCGACGATCTGGGCGCGGACAGCCTGGACACCGTCGAGCTGGTCATGGCTTTCGAGGAAGAGTTCGGGATCGAGATCCCCGACGACGCCGCCGAGACGATCCAGACCTTCGGCGATGCCGTGAAGTTCATCAAGGGCGCCATCTAAGCGTCTGTCGGTTCCTAGTCGGACCGGTCGGGGCCTCCGCTTTCGCGGGGGCCTTTTTCGTGGGCGGACAGGCCCCTCCAAGCGGCGGACGGCGCGGGACGGGCGATCGGCGGCGCCGCTCTTGCCTGTATCGCGCGGGTTGCGCTATGGGGGCTGGACTTCAACAGTGTCGAGCGGGAGCGAGCATGCGTCGAGTGGTGATAACGGGGCTGGGTCTGGTGACGCCGCTGGCCGACGGTGTGGACGCGAGCTGGAGCCGGATCCTGGCGGGAAAATCCGGTGCGGGCCCGATCACCCAGTTCGATCCCGAAGGGCTGACGACCACCTACGCCTGCGAGGTGCCGCGCGGCAGCGGCGAGGGGGATTTCGACCCCGATCGCTACATGGAGCCCAAGGAGCAGCGCAAGGTCGATACCTTCATCCTGTTCGGCATGGCCGCGGCACAGCAGGCCATCGAGGATGCCGGCTGGACCCCGACCGAGACCGAGGACCTTGAACGCACCGGCGTTCTGATCGGGTCGGGGATCGGCGGGCTGAACTCGATCGCGAACACCGCCGTGATGATGGAAGAGAAGGGACCGCGCCGGGTCTCTCCGTTCTTCGTGCCGGGGGCGTTGATCAACCTGATTTCGGGCCAGGTGAGCATCCGTTACGGCTTCAAGGGGCCGAACCATTCGGTGGTGACCGCCTGTTCGACCGGTGCGCATGCCATCGGCGACGCAAGCCGTCTGATCCAGCACGGCGATGCGGACGTGATGATCGCGGGCGGGGCCGAGGCCGCGATCTGCAAGATCGGCATCGCGGGGTTCAACGCCTGCAAGGCGCTGTCGACCGACCGGGCCGACGATCCGACCAAGGCCAGCCGTCCATGGGACCGCGACCGCGACGGTTTCGTCATGGGCGAGGGGGCCGGCATCGTGGTGCTGGAGGAATACGAGCACGCCAAGGCGCGGGGCGCAAAGATCTACGCCGAGGTGAAGGGCTACGGCCTGTCGGGCGACGCGCACCACATCACCGCACCGCCCCCCGATCACGAAGGGGCCGAGCGTGCGATGCGCGCGGCCTGCCGCAACGCGGGCATTACGCCGCAGGACATTGATTACGTGAACGCGCATGGCACCTCGACCATGGCCGACACGATCGAGCTGGGCGCCGTCGAGCGGATGGTGGGGCCGGAGGCGGCCGCGAAGCTGTCCATGTCCTCGACCAAGTCCGCCACCGGGCACCTGCTGGGGGCTGCCGGCGCGATCGAGGCGATCTTCTCGGTGCTGGCGATCCGTGACCAGGTGGCGCCGCCGACGATCAACCTCGACAACATCGACGCCGAAACGAAAGTCGATCTGTGCGCGAACGAAAAGCGCGAACGGCGGATCGATATCGCCCTGTCGAACTCCTTCGGGTTCGGTGGCACCAACGCGAGCCTCGTGCTGGGGCGGGTGGACTAGATGTGGCGACACCTGGCCTCCAACGCGATGACCTTTCTGATCGTGGCGCTGTTCCTGTGTGCCGGGGTCGTGGCCTGGGGGTCGCAGGAATACCGCGCCGAAGGACCGCTTGAGCAGGGGATCTGTTTGCAGGTCACGCCCGGTTCGAACATGCGCCGGGTCAGCGAAAACCTCGTCGAGCAGGGGGCCGTGAGCTCCGGCGCGCTGTTTCGCATCGGGGCGGATTACTCCGAGAAGGCGCCGCTTTTGAAGGCGGGAAGTTTCCTGATCGAGGATGGCGCCTCGATGGAGGAGATCGTCGATACGGTGACGCGCGGCGGGGCCAGCACCTGCGGGACGGAGATCGTCTATCGCGTGGGCGTGCGCCAGAACGAGGTGGAGGTGCGCGAGCTCGACCCCGCCGACGGGCGCTACGAGGAGGTGGCCGAGTTCACCCCCGGCGAAGGGGACGTGCCCGAGGAATACACCCGCGTGCTGGCCGAGCCCGACGTGCGGCTGCGCCTTGCGGTCGCGGAAGGCGTGACGAGCTGGCAGGTGGCGCAGGCGCTGGCCGCCATCGACGTGCTCGACGGCGAGGTGGGCGAGACACCGGCGGAGGGCACGCTTGCCCCCGACAGCTACGAGTTCGCGCAAGGCGAAAGTCGGACGCGGATCATCGAGCGGATGGCCGCGGCGCAAGAGCGGATCCTGGCGGAGGCCTGGGAGACGCGCGCACCCGATACCCCGGTCGCGACACCGGAAGAGGCGTTGATCCTGGCGTCCATCGTGGAGAAGGAAACCGGGCTTGCCGAGGAGCGGCGGCAGGTGGCGAGCGTCTTCGCCAACCGGCTGGAGCGCGGAATGCGGCTGCAGACCGACCCGGCGGTGATCTACGGTGTGACACGTGGCGAAGGCATCCTGGGGCGCGGATTGCGGCGCAGCGAACTGGACACGCCGACGCCCTGGAACACCTACCTGATCGACGGGCTGCCGCCCACGCCCATCGCAAACCCCGGCCGCGCGGCGATCGAGGCGGCGCTGAACCCCGATACCACCGACTACGTCTACTTCGTGGCGGATGGCACCGGCGGGCATGCCTTCGCGACCAACCTCGACGATCACAATCGCAACGTGGCCGCCTGGCGCGCGATCGAGGCCCAGCAGGCCAGCGAGGACGGCTGAACCGCCTCCGCGCTGAGCGCTGTGCCCTAACCGCGGCTTAAGAGCGACATCGCAGGATAGACCCCGAGCTGGACCGCGTGCCGGGAGGCTGCGGGGTCTTGCCCCGTGGTGGCGCGCGGCTCGACCCTTCACGGGAGCATGCGAAGGGATTCCGTCACATGCACAACAGAACCGCGACCGGGCAGGCCGGTCGAGAGACCGCGCTTGCGCGCCAGAGAGAGATCCTGGCCCTTTTCCAGACGATCAAACGGACCTTGGCGAAGCAGATCCTCGCGTTCGAGGCAGGAGACGGCGGGACGCCCAAGGCGCTTGTCGCGAAACTGGGCGAGCTTTCGGCCGCCCATCTTGCATTGCTCAAAGCCGAGGACGCGTTCTGTGAAAAATTCTGCGAAGACGACACCCGCGTTCCCGATTACGAGGCGCTGCGCGCTCAGATCGGGCGCAAGCTTGATCGCATCCGGGACACGCGACCGGCAGAAGGCGTTCCTCGCACGGCTGAGTGACCGCGAGCTGGCGGCGCTGCCGCACCTGTTCGACTTCTGGGCCCTGCCGCACCAGGTGCCGCCCGATGGTGCCTGGCGGACCTGGGTCATCCTGGGCGGACGGGGGGCGGGCAAGACCCGGGCGGGGGCCGAATGGGTACGAAACAGCGCCGAAGGCGCGACGCCGCGCCGTCCGGGCCGATCCCGCCGGATCGCCATCATCGGCGAGACCTACGACCAGGCCCGCGAGGTGATGGTTTTCGGAGAGAGCGGGATCCTCGCGATCTCGCCCGAGGACCGCAGGCCCGCCTGGATCGCGGGGCGCAAGCTGCTGGTCTGGCCGAACGGGGCGGAGGCGCAGGTGTTCTCGGCCTTCGATCCAGAGGCGTTGCGGGGGCCGCAGTTCGATGCGGTCTGGGCGGACGAGCTGGCGAAGTGGAAGTCGGGCGGGACGACCTGGGACATGGTGGAATTCGGGTTGCGGCTGGGGGACGATCCCCGGGCCGTGGTCACGACGACACCGCGCAACGTGGCCGTCCTGCGCGATCTGCTGGCGCGGCCCGGCACGGTGCGGACCCATGCACCAACGCGTGCCAACGCGGCGAACCTGGCGGACAGCTTCATCGAGGAAATCCACCGGCGGTTCGACGGCACGCGGATGGGCCGGCAGGAACTGGAGGGGATGCTGCTGGAGGATGCGGAAGGCGCGCTCTGGACGGCGGCGCAACTGGAGGGCGCGAGTGTCCGGCAGGTGGAGGCACCGGACCGGATCGTGGTGGCGGTCGATCCTCCGGTCACCGGGCACAGGGGGTCTGATGCCTGCGGCATCGTCGTCGCGGGCGTCTTCATGCGCGGGCCGCCGCAGGGGTGGCGCGGGATCGTGCTGGAGGATGCGACGGTCGAGGCGGCCACTCCGCTGGACTGGGCGCGGGCGGCGGCGGAGGCCTATCACAGGCATGGCGCGGACCGGCTGGTGGCGGAGGTCAACCAGGGCGGCGACATGGTGGAGGCGATCCTGCGGCAGGTCGATCCGCTGATTTCCTACCGGGCGGTCAATGCGCGCAAGGGCAAGGTGGCGCGGGCGGAACCGGTGGCCGCGCTCTACGAGCAGGGGCGGATCCGGCACCTGCGGGGCCTGGGCGCGCTGGAGGACCAGATGTGCCTGATGACGGCGCGGGGGTTCACCGGGGCGGGCTCCCCTGACCGGGTGGACGCGCTGGTCTGGGCCTTGCACGACCTGATGATCGCGCCTGCCAAAAGCCACCTTTCGCCCCGGATGCGGCGCTTGTGAGGGGGGTTGCGGGACCGCCGGACGGTGGTCTCGCAGTTCATCAAGACCTGTCTGGCAAAACCTGTCCAACGACGCAGAGACCGGCCCTTCGCCACCGGCGAGGCGCGCAGACCGAGGAGCTTACATGTTCGACTTCCTGTCCAAGACCGCGCCCAAATCCGCGCCGGAGATGAAGGCCTCGGCCACGCAGAAGGCGGTGACCTGGGCCGGGTCCGGCCGGGTGGCCTGGAGTGCGCGGGACACGGCGACGCTGACGCGCAACGGCTTTGCGGCCAATCCGATCGGGTTTCGCGCGGTCAAGCTGATCTCGGAGGCGGCGGGCGCCCTGCCGTTGGTGGTGCAGGATCGAGAAACGCGGTTCGACCGCCACCCGGTGCAGTATCTGATCGCGCGGCCCAACGCGGCGCAGGGCCGCGCGGAACTGCTGGAGGCGCTCTACGGTCAGCTTCTGCTGTCGGGCGATGCCTACCTGGAGGCCGTGGGCGAGGCGGGACTGCCGGTCGAGATGCACGTGTTGCGGTCCGACCGAATGCGGCTGGTGCCGGGGCGGGACGGATGGGCGGAGGCCTATGAATACAGTGTCGGCGGCCAGAAGCACCGCTTCGAGGTCGCACCGGACGTCAGCCCGATCTGCCACATCCGAAGCTTTCATCCGCAGGACGATCACTACGGCTTCAGCCCGCTGCAGGCGGCGGCGAACGCGATCGACGTGCACAACGCGGCCTCGGCCTGGTCGAAGGCGCTGCTCGACAATGCCGCAAGGCCTTCGGGGGCGATCATCTACAAGGGCGGCGACGGGCAATCGCAGTTGAGTGCCGATCAATACGACCGGCTGGTCGACGAGATGGAAAGCCAGCACCAGGGCGCGCGCAACGCGGGCCGGCCGATGTTGCTGGAAGGCGGGCTCGACTGGAAGCCGATGGGGTTCTCGCCCTCCGACATGGAGTTCCAGAAGACCAAGGAAGCCGCGGCGCGGGAGATTTCGGTGGCCTTCGGAGTGCCGCCGATGCTGCTGGGGATCCCGGGGGATGCGACCTACGCCAACTACCAGGAGGCCAATCGCGCCTTCTACCGGCTGACGGTATTGCCACTGGCGAGCCGTGTCATGAGCGCAATCGCGGATTGGCTGTCGGATTTCACCGGGGACCGGCTGGAGATCCGGCCCGACCTCGACCAGGTGGCGGCGCTGTCGGGCGAGCGCGATGCGCAATGGCGCCGCGTGTCGGAGGCCACGTTCCTGACACAAGCCGAGAAGCGCGCCTTGCTGGGGCTGCCCCAGGTGGAGGTCGAGTGATGTCCGACAAGATCGTCGACCTCAAGCCGCGCGGGGCGGAACGGCCAGCGGTGCGCCCCGCGGAGGTCTGGCACTGCCAGGTGAACCTGCGCCTTACCCGGATCGAGCGGATGCTGCGGCGGCTGGAATGGCAGATCTGGGTGATGCTTTGCGGCGGCTGCGTCCTGATCGGATCGGGCCTGGTCGACTGGCTGGCGGGGCACTGAGCCCGATTGGTTTTGCGAAAGGATTGAACATGACGCTTGAACACAAGTTCTGCGACCCCGAGGCCAGGCTGGTCGTGTCCGACGGGCTCGAGATCTCGGGCTATGCCTCGGTCTTCGGGCGGGTCGATCAGGGGGGCGACAGCGTGGTGGCGGGGGCCTATGCCGGGTCGTTGGCGAAGCTCGGCACGGCGGGCCGCACGATCAAGATGCTCTGGCAGCACGACCCCGCGAAGCCCATCGGCATCTGGGACGAGGTGCGCGAGGACGCCCACGGGCTTTACGTCAAGGGTCGGCTGTTGCCGCAGATCGCGCAGGCCAAGGAGGCCGCGGCCCTGGTCGAGGCCGGCGCCATCGACGGGTTGTCCATCGGCTACCGGACGCTGCGTGCCGAAAAGACGGCCGCCCCGGGACGCAAGCTGATCGAGCTCGACCTGTGGGAGGTGTCGCTGGTGACCTTCCCGATGCTGGCGGACGCGCGGGTCGCGGGCAAGTCCGAGGACCCCGAGGCGGCCGTGCTGCGCGACCTTGCGACCTTGTTCACCGGAGCGCGCGCGGCGTTCCGGACGGGCTGACCGGGCCCGGCGAACACCTCTTCACCTTCGAAAGGACCTGACATGGGAAAGACCGAGGCTGCGCCTTGGACCGGGGAAGATCCGTCCCCGACCGAGGATCTGCGAAGCGCGATCGGCGCCTTCGTGGAGGATTTTAAGACCTTCTCCAACGGCATCAACGCCAAGCTGCAAAGACAGGATGAACGCATGAACAAGCTCGACCGCAAATCGCTGATGGGTCAGCGGCCCGCCCTGGCCTCGGCGGCCGCCGAGGAGGCGCCGCACCAGAAGGCCTTTGCCGCCTACCTGCGCTCGGGCGACGACGACGGGCTGCGGGGCCTTTCGCTGGACGGCAAGGGGATGAGCACGGCGGTGGCCGCCGACGGGGGCTACCTCGTCGATCCCAAGACCTCGGAGACGGTGCGCGGGACGCTGTCGTCGACCGCCTCGATCCGGGCCGTGGCGAATGTCGTGAGCGTCGATGCCACGAGTTACGACGTGCTGATCGACCATACCGAGATGGGGGCCGGCTGGGCGAACGAGACCGACGCCACGCCCGAGACCGACAGCCCGCAGATCGACCGGATCACCATCCCGCTGCACGAGCTTTCGGCGCTGCCCAAGGCCTCGCAGCGGTTGCTGGACGACAGCGCCTTCGACATCGAGGGCTGGCTGGCGCAGCGCATCGCGGACAAGTTCGCGCGCTCGGAAGCGGCGGCTTTCGTCGGCGGGGACGGTGTCGACAAGCCCAAGGGTATCCTGGCCTATCCCGTGGTCGAGAACGAGCTGTGGGACTGGGGCTACCTGGGCACCGTCGCGACCGGCACCGATGCGGGGCTGGGCGATGGCGATGCGATCGTGGACCTCGTCTATGCGCTGGGGGCCGAGTACCGCGCCAATGCGACCTTCGTGATGAACTCGCGCACGGCGGGCCTGGTGCGCAAGCTCAAGGATGCCGACGGACGCTTCCTGTGGTCCGACGGCCTGGCCAGCGGAGAGCCCGCGCGGCTGATGGGCTATCCGGTGCTGATCGCCGAGGACATGCCCGATCCCGGTCAGGATGCCCTGCCCATCGCCTTCGGCGACTTCGGTGCGGGCTATACCGTGGCGGAGCGGCCCGATCTGCGCGTGCTGCGCGATCCCTTCTCGGCCAAGCCGCACGTGCTGTTCTACGCCACCAAGCGCGTCGGCGGTGGTGTCAGCGATTTCGCCGCGATCAAGCTGCTGAAGTTCGCGGCCAGCTGAGCCCGGAATCGCGGCGGGATCCGTTCCGCCGCGTGACAGTCGGGCGCGCCTTGCGCCGTGCGTGCCGTCCAGCTGCTCACTCCCGTCCGAGCGGTACGAACGGTGGCGCGCCCGACCCAGTGCACGAGGACGCGGGCGAGAGGATCGAAGGATTAGTCCCATGAACTTAAACGACCTGACCCGCGTGCCGACCGCCGCCCTGCCGCTCGCGGTGTTCAAGGAACACCTGCGGCTGGGGGCCGGGTTCGACGACGACGGCGGACAGGACCGGATCCTGGAAACCTACCTGCGCGCGGCGCAATCGGCGATCGAGGCGCGCACCGGCAAGGTGCTGCTGGACCGCGAGATGCGCTGGGACGTGACCGCATGGCGCGCACGGATGCGCCAGCCTCTGCCGGTCGCCCCGGTGAGCGCCATCGTGCGGATGACGCGGGTTTCGGGTGACGGCCAACGGCAGGAGGTGGCGCCCACGCGCTACCGGCTGGAACCCGACAGCCAGCGCCCGGCGGTGGTGCCCGTCGGGGCCGCACTTCCCGATGTGCCGCGCGACGGGCGGATCGAGGTCGTCATGCTGGCGGGATACGGGCCCGACTGGTCGGACCTGCCGGACGACCTGGCGCAGGCGGTCCTGCTGCTGGCGGCGCATTTCTACGAGTTCCGCACGATGAGCGGCGACACGGGCCATGGCCTGCCGCAGGGCGTCGCGGCGCTGATCGAACGCTACCGCACGGTGCGGCTGTTCATGGGAGGCCGGTCATGAGCCCGCCCCGCCTGACCCGCCGCCTGAGGCTGGAGACCCCGGTCGAGGTCGCCGATGGCGCCGGAGGCTACCTGACCGATTGGCGGCCATTGGGACACCTCTGGGCGGAGGTGGCGCCGGGAACCGGGCGGGCGCGGGGCGCGGGCGAGACCGTGCTGAGCCGCGTGTCGCTGAAGATTACCCTGCGTTTCGCCGCCCCGTCCTCGGACGCGCGGCCCCGCCCGGGACAACGTTTCGTCGAGGGAACGCGCCGCTACGCCATCGAGGCCGTGACCGAACGCGATGCGTCGCGGGCCTACCTGATCTGCACCGCTCAAGAGGAGAACGTCACATGAGCTACGCGATGACGCTGGCCTTGCAGGAAGCGCTCTACCAGCGCCTCTCGACCGATGCGGACCTGGGCGCGCTGGTGGGCGGTCACGTCTACGACGCGCTGCCCGGGGGGGCCTTGCCGGATCTTTACGTCGTGCTGGGGGCCGAGAAGGCGCGCGATGCCTCCGACGCGGGCGGGGCGGGAGCGGTGCACGAGTTCACCGTTTCGGTCCTGACGGAACGCGACGGGTTCGCTGCGGCGAAAGCGGCAGCGGCGGCGATCTCGGACGCGCTGGACGCGCCGCTTGCGCTGTCGCGGGGGCGGGTCCTTGGCCTGCGGTTTCACAAGGCGGCAGCGGCCCGGGTGGGCAGCAACGAACGCCGCCGGATCGACCTTACTTTCCACGCGCGTCTGTCAGACGACTGACGCCTTTACACTGACGCCTTCACAAGGAGCATCACAATGGCAGCACAAAGCGGCAAGGACCTTCTGGTCAAGGTCGACATGAGCAACGACGGCACCTTCGAGAGTGCCGCGGGACTGCGCGCGACGCGGATCAGCTTCAACGCGGAATCGGTCGACGTGACCTCGCTGGAAAGCCAGGGCGGCTGGCGCGAGATCCTGGGCGGGGCGGGGGTGAAGACCGCCTCGATCAGCGGGTCGGGGGTGTTTCGCGACGCGGCCACCGACGCCCGGATGCGGCAGATCTTCTTCGACGGAGAGACACCGGACTTCCAGGTGGTGATCCCCGATTTCGGCGTGGTGGAGGGGGCGTTCCATATCTCCTCGATCGAATACGCGGGCACCTTCGACGGCGAGGCGACCTACGAGATGGCGCTGTCGAGCGCGGGGCCGCTGAGCTTCGTGGCGGCGTGATGCTGAACCCGCATGCAGGCGAGGTCGCGGTGCCCATCGACGGCGAGGTCCACGTGGCCAAGCTGACGCTGGGCGCACTGGCGGCGCTGGAGGCCGAGCTGGAGGAAGGCGCTCTGGTCGATCTGGTCGAGCGGTTCGAGAGCGGGCGCTACCGCGGGCGCGACGTGCTGGCGCTGATCGTGGCGGGCCTGCGGGGCGGCGGGTGGCGTGGAGGGGCGGAGGATCTGCTGAGCGCCGACATCGGCGGCAGCCCCGTCGAGGCGGCGCGGCTGGCGGCGGAGCTTCTGGCGCGCGCCTTCGCGCCGCCGACATGAGCGGCCTGGACTGGGCCGGGCTGATGCGCGCGGGACTGTTCGGGCTGCGGCTGACGCCCGACCAGTTCTGGCGTCTGACACCGGCGGAACTGTCGGTGATGCTGGGGGCTGCGGGCGCGCAGGGGCCGATGCGGCGCAGCGGGCTGGACGGCCTGATGGCCGCCTATCCCGACGGGACAAAAGGAGAGACATGCGATGAATGACACGGACCGGATCGAGGACCTCGACGCCGACGTGACGACGCTGGAGCGCACGCTGGGGGACGCCAGTGCCATGGCCCGCAGCTTCGACCGGACGTTGCGCGGCATGCAGACCACGCTGGGGGAGACGACGCGCGACCTGGGCAACCTCACGACGGGGTTTTCCTCGGGCTTGCGGCGGGCCTTCGACGGGGTCGTGTTCGACGGGATGAAGATGTCTGACGCGCTGCGCGGCGTGGCGCAGTCGATGGCCGATACCGCCTATGCCGCCGCGATCAACCCGGTGATGAAACACGCGGGCGGTCTCTTGTCGGAGGGGGTGAACGCCGCCGTCTCGGCGGTGATGCCCTATGCGCAGGGCGCGCCCTTCAGCCAGGGGCGGGTGATGCCCTTCGCCAAGGGCGGGGTCGTCGGTGGCGCCACGTACTTCGGGATGCGCGGAGGCACGGGGCTGATGGGCGAGGCGGGTCCGGAGGCGATCATGCCGCTTGCGCGCGGGTCCGACGGCAGCCTCGGCGTGCGTGCGCAAGGCGGTGGGGCGGTGCAGGTCACGATGAACATCCATACGCCCGACGTGGCCGGGTTCCAGCGGTCGCAAGCACAGATCGCGGCCCAGATGGGCCGGGTCCTGAACCGCGGTCAGCGCAACAGGTAGGAGGCCGAGATGGCATTTCACGACATTCGATTTCCCGCGAATCTCAGCTTCGGGGCGATGGGCGGGCCGGAGCGGCGCACCGAGATCGTCACGCTGGCCAACGGCTTCGAGGAACGCTCGACCCCGTGGAGCCAGTCCCGCCGGCGGTACGACGCGGGTCTTGGCCTGCGGTCCCTGGACGACGTGGAACGGGTGACGGGGTTCTTCGAGGCGCGCGAAGGGCAGCTGCACGCCTTTCGCTGGAAGGATTGGGCCGACTACAAGTCCTGCCTGCCCTCGAAGACCGTCACCGCCTTCGACCAGGTGATCGGCACGGGCGATGGGACCACGGCGGATTGGCAGCTGGTGAAGGTCTACCGCTCTGGCGCGCAGACTTACGCGCGTGCGATCGCAAAGCCGGTCGAAGGCACGGTGCAGATCGCGGTGGGCGGCGATCCATTGCAGGAGAGCATCGACTTCGACGTCGATTTCACGACCGGGATCGTGACCTTCAGCGACACGCCCGACGAGGGTGCCTCGATCGAGGCGGGCTTCGAGTTCGACGTGCCGGTCCGCTTCGACACCGACCGGATCGAGACGGCGGTCACCTCGTTCCAGGCCGGTCAAGCCCCGAGCGTGCCGGTGGTGGAGGTGCGGCTGTGAGCGGGCGCGCGCTTTTCGATCATATGGCGGAGGGGGCCGCCCATGTCTGCCGGGCCTGGTTGGTCGTGCGACGGGACGGCATGGCTTTCGGGTTCACCGATCACGACCGGACCTTGCGTTTCGGCGGCTGGACGTTCCGTCCGGACAGCGGTCTGACCGCTCGCGCCTTGAGCACCGGCACGGGGCTCGACGTCGACAACAGCGAGGCCCTGGGCCTGCTGCAGTCGGATGTCATCGCCGAGCAGGATATCGTCGCCGGCCGCTTCGACGCGGCGGAGGTCACGCAGTGGCTGGTGCGGTGGGACGACGTGTCCGCCCGGCAGATCCGCTTTCGCGGCACCATCGGAGAAATCACCCGCGAGGCGGGGCAGTTCCGGGCGGAGCTGCGCGGTCTGGCGGAAGGGCTCAACCGGCCGACGGGGCGGTCCTATTTGCGCCAGTGCTCGGCAGTGCTGGGGGACGCGGCCTGCAAGGTGAACCTCGACGCGGCAGGGCTGCGGCGCACGGCGGAGGTGGTGTCTCAATCCGAACGCAGGGTCATCGAGCTCGATGTTGGGGATGTGGCGGAGGGTTTCTTCGCGCAAGGCGTGCTGGAGGTTCTCGACGGTCCTGCCGCGGGACTGTCCGGCGCGGTCAAGGCTCACACCCGCGCGGGCGGGCGACATCGCTTCGTCCTGTGGGAGAGCTTGCGGGCGAAGCTTCGGGCGGGGGACCGCGTGCGGGTGACGGCGGGCTGCGACAAGCGGGCGGAGACCTGCCGGCTGAAGTTCTCGAACATGATAAATTTCCAGGGGTTCCCGTTCATCCCGGGCGACGACTGGCTGGTGTCGGTGCCGCGAACGGAGGCGAACATGGACGGCGGGAGCCTGTTTCGATGAACGCGGTCGTGGCCGAGGCACGGCGCTGGATCGGCACGCCTTACGTGCACCAGGCCTCTTGCCGGGGAGCCGGTTGCGATTGCCTCGGCCTGATCCGGGGGGTGTGGCGTGCGCGATATGGCGCGGAGCCCGAAGCGCTGCCGGCTTACGCGCCGGATTGGTCGGAGCCGCAGGGGGACGAGCGATTGTGGCGGGCCGCGGCGCGTCATCTGCGCAGCTGCGACGACGCCCCGCTGCGACCAGGGCAGGTGCTGCTGTTTCGCATGCGCGCCGGCGCGGTCGCCAAGCACCTGGCGATCCTGGCCGAGGTCGGGGACGGCCCGACATTCATCCACGCCTACAGCGGTCATGGCGTGACCGAAAGCCCGCTCTCGGCGCCCTGGCGGCGGCGGATCGTGGCACGTTTCGACTTTCTGGAAGGATAAGCGCATGGCAACCTTGGTTCTCTCTGCTGCGGGCATGGCGGTCGGCGGATCCGTCGGCGGAACGGTCCTGGGCCTGTCCACCGCCGTCATCGGGCGGGCCGTCGGAGCGACGGCCGGTCGGGCGATCGACGCGCGGCTGCTGGGTCAGGGGGCGGAGCCGGTGGAGGTCGGGCAACTCGACCGCTACCGCCTGACGGCCGCCAGCGAAGGACAGGCGATCCCGCGGGTCCACGGCAGGGTGCGTGTCGGCGGACAGGTGATCTGGTCGACCGAGTACCGCGAGAGCGAGACCGTCACGGGCGGCGGTGGCGGCAAGGGCGCGCCGCGGCCCGCGGATCCGGAGGTGACGACCTACAGCTACACGGTGAGCTTGGCCGTGGCCCTGTGCGAGGGAGAGATCGCGCGCGTCGGACGCGTGTGGGCGGACGGGGTGGAGGTCTCTCCGGTCGATCTGAACATGCGGGTCTACCTCGGGACCGAGGACCAGGTGCCCGATCCGAAGATGGTGGCCGTCGAAGGGCAGGGGCGGGTGCCGGCCTATCGCGGCACCGCATACGTCGTGTTCGAGGATCTGCCGCTGGGCCAGTTCGGCAACCGGGTGCCGCAGTTCTCCTTCGAGGTGATGCGCCCCGCGGAGCCGGGCACACCCGAGCGGCTGGACGACATCGCGCGTCAGGTTCGCGGCGTCGCGCTGATCCCGGGCACGGGTGAGTATTCGCTGGCGACAGAGCAGGTGAACCTGTCCTCGGAGTTCGGGGAGAGCCTGCCCATAAACGTGAACACGCCCAGCGGCGGGACGGATTTCAGCACCTCGGCATTGGCGCTGGAGGAAGAGCTGCCACGCTGCAAATCCGTCAGCCTGGTGGTGTCCTGGTTCGGGAACGATCTGCGCTGCGCCAGCTGCGAGGTCCAGCCGATGGTCGAGCAGAAGGTCGCCGAGGGCGATGAGCAGCCGTGGCGGGTAGCCGACATCGACCGGGCCACGGCCAGGATCGTGCCGTTGAAGGACGGGCGGCCGGTCTACGGAGGCACGCCGTCGGATCTGTCGGTGATCCAGTCGATCCGCGACCTCGTGGCGCGGGGCATGAAACCGGTGTTCTATCCGTTCATCCTGATGACCCAGATGCCGGGAAACGGTCTGACCGATCCCTACACGGGAGCGGCGGATCAGAAGGTGCTGCCCTGGCGCGGGCGGATCACCACCGACGTGGCGCCGGGCCGGGCGGGCAGTCCCGATGGCTCGGCAACGGCGGAGGCGCAGGTCGCGGCCTTCATGGGAACGGCGCAGCCCGGCGATTTCCAGGTGGTCGGGGACGAGGTTTCCTACGCGGGGCCGCCGACCTGGGGCTATCGCCGCTTCATCCTGCATTACGCGCACCTGTGTGCCGCGGCGGGCGGGGTCGATGCCTTTTGCATCGGCTCCGAGATGCGGGGTCTGACGCAGATCCGCGGGCAAAACGACAGCTTTCCCGCGGTGGAGGCCCTGATGACGCTTGCGGGCGAGGTGCGCGGCATCCTGGGGCCGGACGTGAAGATCAGCTATGCCGCCGACTGGTCGGAGTACCACGGCTATCAACCGGCGGGGACGGCGGACAAGTATTTCCACCTCGACCCGCTCTGGGCGCATCCGGACATCGATTTCATCGGGATCGACAACTACATGCCGCTGTCGGACTGGCGCGATGGCGAGGATCACCTCGATGCCGGGGCGGGCTCTATCTACGATCTCGATTACCTGATGGGCAACGTCATGGGCGGGGAGGGGTACGATTGGTACTACCATTCGCCGGAGGCGCGCGCGGCGCAGATCCGGACGCCGATCACCGACGGCGCCTACGGCGAGCCGTGGATCTATCGGTACAAGGACCTGCCGAACTGGTGGGAACAGGCTCACCACGACCGGGTGAACGGCACGCGCGCGGCCCAGCCGACGCCTTGGGTGCCGCGCAGCAAGCCGATCTGGTTCACCGAGTTCGGTTGTGCGGCCATCGACCGCGGCACGAACCAGCCGAACAAGTTCCTCGATCCGAAATCCTCGGAATCGGTATTGCCCCATTTCTCGAACGGGGCGCGGGACGATTTCATGCAGATGCAGTACCTGCGGGCGATCTTCGGCTACTTCGGTCGCGCGCGTAACATGCCGGTATCCGAGGCGGGGCCTTACGTGGGACCGATGCTGGACATGAGCCGTGCGCATGTCTGGTGCTGGGATGCCCGGCCGTTTCCCTGGTTCCCGGCCAATTCGGCGCTTTGGTCGGATGGCGACAATTACGCGCGGGGGCATTGGCTGAACGGACGGGCGGTGTCGCGGACGCTGGCCAATGTCGTCACCGAGATCTGCGCCGACGCCGGGGTGACGCAAATCGACACGAGCCGTCTTCACGGGTCCGTGCTGGGCTACGTGGTGGACCGGATCTCGACCGCGCGGGCGGCGTTGCAGCCGTTGCTCTTGGCCTACGGCGTCGACGTGGCCGAGCGGGAGGGGGTGCTGGTCTTCGAGACCCGGGACGGCGCCGTCGATGCGCGGATCGCGCCGGACGATCTTCTGCTCGACGCAGAGCGGGGGTCGGACATTGCCCTGACCCGCGCGCCCGAGGCGGAGTTGACCGGCCGGGTGCAGCTGGGCTTCGTCACGGCGGAGGGGGATTACGCGGTCGCCGTATCGGAGGCCGCTGCCGGACCGCGGCCCGATCCCGGCGTCACCCGAAGCGAAGTCCCCTTGGTGCTGACGCAAGCGCGGGCCGCGGGGACCGTCGCGCGCTGGATCAACGAGGCCGGGGTGGCGCGGGATACGATCAGTTTCTCTCTGCCGTTGTCGCGGGGCGAGATCGGTGCGGGCGACGTCGTCGAACTTTTCGACGCCGACCTGTCCGGGCGCTACCGGATCGACCGGGTGGAGGATATCGGGCGGCTGCGGATCGAGGCGACCCGGATCGAGCGCGAGCTTTACCTGCCGCAGCGGCGCCAGGAAGGCGGCGGCCGCCTGCCCAGCTATCGCGCGCCGGGGCCGGTTACGGGACTTTTCCTCGACCTGCCGCTGATCCGTGGCGACGAGGTGCCGCACGAACCCTATTTCGCGCCGACCTCTCGCAACTGGGGGCCCGCGGTGGCGCTTTACAGTGCGCCGGCGGACGATGGCTACGTCCTGCAGGACGTGTTCCGGCAGCGCAGCGTGATCGGGACGCTCCGCGCGCCGTTGGAAAAGGGGCGCACGGGGCTTTGGGACCGGCAGACGCTGCGAGTCCGGCTGGTGCACGGGCTTTTGCAGGCGCGCGACGTCGAGGATGTCCTGGCCGGGCGCAACGTGCTTGCGCTGGGCGACGGCAGCCTGGACAATTGGGAGATCGTTCAGTTCGCCCAGGCCCAGATGGTGGAAGACCGCACCTTCGAGTTGACCAAGCTGTTGCGCGGGCAGGCCGGCACCTCGACCTTCATCGCCGATCCCTGGCCCGTGGGGACGAAGGTGGTGCTGCTGGACGGACGGCCGCGTCAGATCACGATCCCGACATATGCGCGGGGTCAGCGGCGGCATTTCCGGTTCGGGCCGATCAAGCGCGGCCTCGGCGATCCGAGCTATCGCCACCGAGTGCTGAGGGTCGAAGGCAATGGGTACAGGCCCTATCCCGTGGTGCATCTGAAGGCCCGGTTCGTCTCGGGCGGCCTACGGGTCGACTGGGTGCGCCAGACGCGGATCGACGGCGACAGCTGGCGGCGGGGCGACGTGCCGCTGGGGGAGGAAGAGAAGGCCTTCGTGGTGCAGGTCCTGCGGAATGGCGATGTCGTCCGGGAGGTCACGGTGAACGAGACAGAATGGCTCTATCCGGCGGCGATGGGACAGCAGGACGTGGGTGAGGCGCCTTTCGCGGTCGCGGTGGCACAGCGCTCGCCGCGCTACGGGACCGGGCCCTTCGTGCGGATCGAGGTGCGGTGATGCGGCCCCTGGGGTGGCTCGATCTGGATGCGGGGGTGCGCTGCCTGCTGGGGCGGCCCCAAGCGCGGCAGATCGGGGTGGCGGACGATCTGCTGCGTCAAGCGGATGCGGCGGATCGCTATCGCAAGCGCATGGGATACCGGCACAAGGTGTTCGGCGACGGCAGCCTTTCGGCTGCGGCACAGGGCCTTGGGATGGTCCCCGTGGCGGCCCGGCTCGATGCGGAGTATCTGCGGGCCCTTGGGGTCGTGCTGGAGCGGATCGAGCGGCGGCGCATGGATTGAAATCCCGGGCCTCGCTGCTATGTAGCCGCCAAACGTAGGCGACGCGAAAGGATGCGCCATGGCCCAATTGAAGGCGCAAGTGACGCAGGTCGATCCGGTCTGGGACCGCATTCGGGACGAGGCGGAGATCGCCGTGACCGCGACCCCCGGCATGGGGTCGATGATGCACGCGAGCATCCTGCAGCATCGCCGGTTCGAGGATGCGCTGGGCTACCGGCTGGCGATGAAGCTGGCCTCGAGCGAGATGTCGGCGCAGGACCTGCGCGACATGACCGAGGCAGCCTATGCCGATTCCCCGGACGTGGTGCAGGCGGCGCGGGCGGATTTGGTCGCGACCTTCGAGCGTGATCCGGCCTGCCTGCGCATGTTGCAGCCGCTTATCTTCTTCAAGGGCTTCCAGGCGATCCAGGTGCACCGGCTTGCGCACTGGATGTGGCAGAACGATCAACAGGATTTCGCCTATTTCCTGCAGATGCGCGCCTCCGAAAGTTTCGGCGTCGACATTCATCCCGGCGCACGCATCGGTCGCGGGATCATGATCGACCACGCACACTCGGTCGTGATCGGCGAGACGGCGGTGATCGGCGACAATGTCTCCATGCTGCATTCGGTCACGCTGGGCGGCACCGGCAAGGAAGAGGAAAAGCGCCACCCGACGATCCAGGACGGCGTTCTGATCGGGGCCGGGGCCAAGGTGCTGGGCAACATCACCATCGGGCACTGCAGCCGGATCGCGGCGGGGTCCGTGGTCCTGCACGATGTGGAGTCCAAGAAGACCGTGGCGGGCGTACCGGCCAAGGTCGTGGGCGAGGCGGGCTGTTCGCAGCCGTCGATCCTGATGGACCACATGCTGGGGCCGGTGGAGCTCTAAACCCTCGGCGCCCGTAGAACGAAAAACGCCGGGTCGCGGGACCCGGCGTTTTTTTGTCGTGTGGGGCCGACTTACGCCAGCATGGTCATCGGGTTCTCGAGGTTGTCCTTGATGGCCTGCAACAGGTTCGCCCCCAGCGCGCCGTCGATGACGCGGTGATCGACCGAGAGCGTGACCGACATCACCGTGCCGACCGACACCGTGCCGTCCTTGCCGACGATGGGCTTCTTGACGCCTGCGCCGACCGCGAGGATCGCGGAGTGGGGCGGGTTGATGATCGCGTCGAAGTTGTCGATCCCGAACATTCCGAGGTTGCTGATGGCGAAGCTGCCGCCCGCGTATTCGTGCGGGGCAAGCTTGCGGTCGCGGGCCCGGGCGGCGAGGTCCTTCATCTCGGACGACAGGGCGGAAAGCGATTTCATCTCTGCGTCTTTCAGGACCGGGGTGAAGAGCCCGCCTTCGATGGCCACGGCCACGGCGACGTCGGACTTTTCGAACCGCAGGGTGCGGTCGTTCGCCCAGACGGCGTTCGCCTCCGGCACCTGTTGCAGGGCCAGGGCGCAGGCCTTGATGATGAAGTCGTTGACCGACAGCTTCACGCCGCGCGCTTCGAGCTGGGTGTTCAACTGGCTGCGGAATGCCATCAGATCGTCGAGCAGGATGTCGCGGCGCAGGTAGAAATGCGGCACGGTCTGCTTGGCCTCGGTCAGGCGGGCGGCGACGGTCTTGCGCATGCCGTCGAGCTTGACCTCCTCGAAGGGGCGACCGTCGTAGGTCTTGAGGATCGTGTCGGTCGACGGACCGGCCGGCATGGCCCCACCGCCCGCTTTCGCGGCCGGGGCGGGCGCATCCTTGGGCGCCTCGGACTTTGCCTTTTCCGACTTCGTCTTGGGCTGGGCGTTCTCGACATCGGCCTTCACGATGCGGCCGCGGGGGCCCGAGCCTTCGATATCGGCCAGATCGAGACCCTTCTCCTCTGCGATGCGACGCGCCAGCGGGGAGGCGAAGATGCGCGCGCCTTCCTCGGCGTGGTGGTCGTCGGCGCTCTCGGTGTCGGGCTTTTCCTCTTGCGCGGCGGAGCCTTCGCGGCCGTATCCGGCGGCGGGTTCGGTCTGCTCGGAGGGTTCGGCCGGTTCGGCGTGCGAGGACTCCCCTTCGGAGTGCTGCGAGATCTCGCCGATGTCGTCGGCGGATTCGCCCTCGGCCAAGAGGACCGCGATCACGTCGTTGACCTTCACGCCTTCGGTGCCTTCGGGCACGACGATCTTGCCCATGGTGCCTTCGTCCACGGCCTCGAATTCCATCGTGGCCTTGTCGGTCTCGATTTCGGCCAGCAGGTCACCGGCGGAGACGGTATCGCCTTCCTTGACCAGCCATTTCGCCAGCGTGCCTTCCTCCATCGTGGGGGAGAGGGCGGGCATCAGGATTTCGACGGGCATTACTGCATTCCTTCCAGGGTCAGCTGGTCGAACGGGGCCTCGGCCGTGCCGCCGTCGTGTTTCGCCTTCACCGCGGCCTCGACCGCGCTGGAGCGTTCGGTGAACCACTGCGTCACGCGGTTGCCGTTCGCGCCTTCGCCGACGTGCTGGTCGATGAAGGCGCGCGAGGCGGTGGCCTTGAGGTTCAGGTTGTCCTCGAGCGAGACGTTGATGGTGGCAGGGCCGTCGCGTTCGGTCACGATCATGATGCTCATCTCTTGCGCTCCCTATTTGTAGCAGACGGTCTTGCAGGCCTCGACCACCTCGTCGGTGGTGATCAGCGCGTGCTTTTCGAGGTTCGCGGCGTAGGGCATCGGCACGTCCTTGCCCGTGCAGGTGATGACCGGCGCGTCGAGGTAGTCGAAGGCTCCCTGCATGATGACGCTGGAGATGTAGCCGCCGACGCTGCCCTGCGGCCAGCCTTCCTCGACGGTGACGCAGCGGTTTGTCTTGCGTACCGACTCGAGGATCGTCTCGGTGTCCATGGGGCGCAGGGTGCGCAGGTTGATGACCTCGGCCTCGATGCCGTCCTCGGCCAGTTTCTCTGCCGCTTCCAGCGCGTAGGTCATCCCGATCCCGAAGGAGACGATGGTGACACCGTCGCCGTCGCGTTCGATCTTGGCCTTGCCGAAGGGAATGGTGAAATCATCCATGACGGGCACGTCGAAGGAGCGGCCGTAGAGGATCTCGTTCTCGAGGAAGATCACCGGGTTGGGATCGCGGATCGCGGACTTCAACAGGCCCTTCGCGTCGGCGGCGGAGTAGGGCATGCAGACCTTCAAACCGGGGACCTGCATGAACCAGGCGGCGTAATCCTGGCTGTGCTGGGCGCCCACGCGCGCGGCGGCGCCATTGGGGCCGCGGAAGACCATGGGACAGCCCATCTGGCCGCCAGACATGTAGAGCGTCTTGGCCGCCGAGTTGATGATCTGGTCCATCGCCTGCATGGCGAAGTTGAAGGTCATGAATTCCACGATGGGGCGCAGCCCGCCGAAGGCCGCGCCGACACCCAGACCGGCAAAGCCGTGTTCGGTGATCGGCGTGTCGATGACCCGCTTGGCGCCGAATTCGTCCAGAAGGCCCTGGGTGATCTTGTAGGCGCCCTGATATTCGGCGACTTCCTCGCCCATCAGGAAGACGTCGCCGTCGCGGCGCATCTCTTCGGCCATGGCGTCGCGCAGGGCTTCGCGGACGGTGGTCTGCTTGACCTCGACATCGTCGCCCCAGTCCGGCGTGCGGTCGGATTTCGCAGGTGCTGCGGCTTTCGGTTCGGGGTGCGATTTCGAGTTCGCCGGCGCGGTTTCCGAGGATTGCTCCTTGTCGGCGGCGACGGGCTGCTGGGCCTGGCTTTCCTCGATCTCGGCGTCGTCCATATTTTCGCCTTCTTCGAGCAGCACGGCGATGGCGGTGTTCACGGCCACGCCTTCGGTGCCTTCATCGATCAGGATCTTGCCGATGGTGCCTTCGTCCACGGCCTCGAATTCCATCGTTGCCTTGTCGGTCTCGATTTCCGCCAGGATGTCGCCGGAGGAGACGGTATCGCCTTCCTTCACCAGCCACTTGGCCAGCGTGCCCTCTTCCATCGTCGGCGAGAGGGCGGGCATCAGAATTTCGGTTGCCATCGATCAAGCCTCCTGCGGGACTTCGGTTGCGTAGATATCGGTCCAGAGCTCGTCGAGGTTCGGCTCGGGGCTTTCCTTGGAGAATTCGGCCGCCTCGTTGACGATTTCCTTGATCTCCTTGTCCATCGCCTTGAGGTCGTCTTCGCTGGCGTGCTTGCCGGTCAGCAGAAGGTCGCGGATCTGCTCGATGGGGTCGCGCTCGTCGCGCATCTTCTGAACCTCTTCGCGGGTCCGGTATTTCGCCGGGTCCGACATCGAGTGGCCCCGGTAGCGGTAGGTCTTGATCTCGAGGATGTAGGGGCCCTTGCCCGAGCGGCAGTGGGCGACGGCCTTCTCGCCGACTTCCTTGACCGCCAGCACGTCCATGCCGTCGACCTCTTCGCCTTTGATCCCGTAGGCGGCGCCGCGTTCCCAGTAGCTGGGCGACTTGGTGGACCGCTTGGTCGACGTGCCCATCGCGTACTGGTTGTTCTCGATCACGAAGACCACCGGCAGGTCCCACAACTGCGCCATGTTGTAGGTCTCGTAGACCTGGCCCTGGTTCGCGGCGCCGTCGCCGAAATAGACGAAGGTCACGTTGTCGTTGCCCTTGTACTGGTCGGCCAATGCCAGGCCCGCGCCGATCGGCACCTGGGCCGCGACGATGCCGTGGCCGCCGTAGAAGTGCTTTTCCTTCGAGAACATGTGCATGCTCCCGCCCTTGCCCTTGGAATAGCCGTCCTCGCGACCCGTCAGCTCGGCCATGACGCCCTTGGGGTCCATGCCGCAGGCCAGCATGTGGCCGTGGTCGCGGTAGGAGGTGACGCGCTTGTCGCCGTCCTTCGCCGTGGCTTCCAGTCCCACGACGACGGCTTCCTGGCCGATGTAGAGGTGGCAGAAGCCGCCGATCAGGCCCATGCCGTAAAGCTGGCCCGCCTTCTCCTCGAACCGCCGGATCAGCAGCATGTCCTTGTAATAGGCCTTCAGCTCGTCGGCCGAGACGTTCGGTTTTGCGTCCTTCTTGGTCGCCATCGCGCGCCCTCCACCCGGTCCCGGGAATTGTTTAGCGTTAAACTAATTTTGAAGGGTAGAACGGGCGGCGCGGCTTGGCAACGCGATTGCGCAGTTTTTCGCACAAGGAAGGACGGTCGGCGACGGGCGATCCGGACGGGGCGCCGGATCAGTCGAGGACGATCTCGTCCTGGCGGACCATGCCCAGCACGTCGCGCGCACGCTCATCCAGCAGGTCGAGGTCGAGGTACTTGTCCGACAGGCGCAGGGTCAGGTTCTCCATCCGGGCGACCTCGGCTTCCAGCACCTCGAGCTCCTGGGCAAGGGCACGGCCTTCGGCGGCCACGCCCGCGCGCTTGAGGACACCGTAATCGCCCTGCACCGCGGCGAAGGCGAAATAAAGCCCCAGTCCCAGCGCACCGAGGACGTAGATGATGGTTCCCACGGAGGGTCTGGAATTGGTCATGCTTCAGCCTCGCTCCGCCGATGTGATCCCGCGGTTGAGGTCCACAGAATCAGAAAACGCGGGCAATGGGAATGCCCGCGTCGTGATTTGTGATGCCCGTGGCCCGTCGGACTCAGGCGGCGGTCGAGGCGCGGTAGATCGTGTCGATGGTTTGCTCGATCTGCGCGTTGAACGCCTCGTCCGACTGCTGCGCGGAAAGCCCCTCGGTCAACGCGCGCGAGAAGCTGGCGATGACGCCCGGGTTCTGGGCCAGCCGCCGCGTCGCCTCCTCGCGGTCGTAGCCGCCGGACAGGGCGACGACGCGCATGACCTTGGGGTGATCGACCAGCGGCTGGTAGAGGCCCGCCTGTTCGGGAAGCGTCAGCTTCAGCATGACCTCGGCGTCCTTGGGCAACCGTTCGAGGTTGTCCATGACGCAGCCCAGAAGCAGCGTCTCGGCCCGGGCCTTGTCGGGGGCGTCGATGCTGATTTCAGGCTCCAGGATCGGCATCATGTCCGCGTTCAGCACCTGTGCGGCCACGTCGAACTGCTGCGCGACGATCGCCTCGATCCCGGTCTCGTTTGGCTCGTGAATGACAGAGCGTTCCTTGGTCCCGAAGACGCCCAGGTCGTGCGCCCGCTTCAGGGTGTCCTGCAATCCGGGCATGGGGGCCAGCATCTGCACGCCGTTCTCACGGTCGAGCAGGCCCTTGTCGATCTTCAGGAAGGGGACGACCCCTTGCGTGTTCCAAAGGTGTTGGGCGGCGGGTTCGCCCGCGAACTGGCGGTCCATGGTCTGCTCGAACAGGATCGCACCCACCACCTTTTCGCCGTTGAAGGCCGGGGCGGCCACGATGCGGGCGCGCATGTCGTGGATGAGATCGAACATCTCCTCTTCGGAGGACCAGTCGCTTTCGCTCAGCCCGTAGGCCCGCAGCGCCTTGGGGGTCGATCCGCCACTTTGGTCGAGGGCGGCGATGAAACCGTCGCCCCCGCGCATTTTCGCTGCCATCTCCTGGTTCACGTCTCTCACCCGTCAGTTGTGTTGGTTGCCACGGGTGTAGGAAAGCCGCGGGGGCCTGACAATCGTGGTAACGCCAACAGGCGGGCGATTAGCGCTCCAGCGCGGCCACGCCGGGCAGGGTCTTGCCTTCCATCCATTCCAGGAAAGCACCGCCCGCGGTGGAGACGTAGGTGAACTCCTTCGACACGCCCGCCTTGTTCAGCGCGGCGACCGTATCGCCGCCACCGGCCACGGAGATCAGCGCGCCGTCCTTCGTCAGACCCGCCGCCGCCTGCGCCGCGGCATTGGTGGCAGCGTCGAAGGGCTCGATCTCGAAGGCGCCGAGGGGGCCGTTCCAGACCAGCGTCTTCGAGCGTTTCAGCACATCCGCCACGTGGGCGACGGAATCGGGGCCCGCGTCGAGGATCATCGCGTCCGCGGGCACGTCCTCGGTCTTGACGGTTTCGCTGTCGGCACCGACCTCGAACGCGCGCGCGACGACCACGTCGCGGGGCAACAGGATCTCGCACCCCGTCTCGGCGGCCTTGCTGGCGATCGCGCGCGCGGTCTCGGCCAGGTCGTGCTCGCAGAGCGATTTGCCCACGTCGACGCCGGAGGCCGCGAGGAAGGTGTTGGCCATCCCGCCGCCGATCACCAGCGTGTCGACCTTTTCCACGAGGTTCGACAACAGGTCGAGCTTGGTCGAGACCTTCGCGCCGCCGACGACGGCGACCACGGGACGTTCGGGATTGCCCAGCGCACGGTCCAGCGCGCCCAGCTCTTCCGCCATCAGGCGGCCGGCGCAGGCGGGCAGCTTGCGGGCCAGCGCCTCGGTGCTGGCGTGCGCGCGGTGCGCGGCGGAGAAGGCGTCGTTGACGTAGACCTCTCCCAGCGAGGCGAGACGCGCGGCGAACCCGTCGTCGTTGCTCTCCTCGCCCGGGTTGAAGCGCAGGTTCTCCAGAAGGGCGACGTCGCCTTGGCCCAGCGCGCCGACACGTTCGCCGTAGGAGCCGTCGATGAAGGTCACGTCGCAGCCCAGCGCCTTTTCGAGGGCCGGGACGATCTGTTTCAGAGACATCTCCGGCACGACCTTGCCCTTGGGCCGGTCGAAGTGCGCCAGCAGGATCGGTGTGCCGCCGGCGGCGCGGATGTCGCGCACGGTTGGGACGATCCGGTCGATCCGCGTGGTGTCGGTGACGCGGCCATCCTCGACCGGCACATTGATATCGACGCGCACCAGCACGCGCTTGCCGTCCAGATCCATGTCGTCGAGTGTCTTCCAGCCCATCGCGGCCTCCTGTCGTTGCTGCACCTTACCTGTGGCAAGGACCCGCGGGCGTCAACGCCCCCCGGTTGGCAATCCGGGGATCGCGCCATATGTCCCAAGGCAGCAACCAACAGGAGCCCGCAATGGCCGACATCGAAGATCCAGAGAACACCATCATCATGACGCTGAAGGACGGCGACGTGGTGATCAAGCTGCTGCCGGACGTGGCGCCCAAGCACGTCGAGCGGATGAAGGAACTGGCCCGCGCGGGCAAATACGACAACGTGGCCTTCCACCGCGTGATCGAGGGCTTCATGGCGCAGACCGGCGACGTGCAGCACGCCAACATGGAACGCGACTACGCGCCCAACCGGGCAGGCACGGGCGGGTCGGACCTGCCGGATCTGCCGGCGGAATTCTCCAAGGTGCCGCACGCGCGCGGCGCTCTCGGGGCGGCCCGGTCGGCCAATCCGAACTCGGCCAACAGCCAGTTCTTCATCAGCTTCAAGGACAACGACTTCCTCAACGGGCAGTACACCGTCTACGGGCAGGTGATCGAGGGCATGGAGCATGTCGACAACATCGCCCGGGGCGAGCCGCCCGCGAATCCCGACCGCATGATCAAGGTAGTGGTGGCCGCCGATGCTTAAACTCACTCTCCCCCTCGCGCTGCTTGCAGGTCCCGTGGCCGCCGCCGGTCTGGATATCGAGATCTCGGGCCAGGCGAGCGGCACGGTTCACGTGAACCTCTTCGAGGACGTGGCCCCCGCGCACGTCGAGCAGATCACGACGATCGCCGAACAGGGCGGCTACGACAACGTCGTCTTCCACCGCGTGATCGACGGCTTCATGGCCCAGACCGGCGACGTGGCCTACGGCCAGGCCGGCGCGGACCTGTCGCGCGCAGGCACCGGCGGGTCGGACCTGCCGGACATTCCCGCCGAGTTCACCACCGATCTGTCCTTCGAGCGGGGCGTCGTCGGCATGGCCCGCAGCCAGAACCCGGATTCGGCCAACAGCCAGTTCTTCATCATGTTCGAGCCGGGCCCCTTCCTGGACGGGCAGTACACCATCGTCGGTGAAGTCACCGACGGCATGGACGTGGTCGACCAGATCAAGCGCGGCGACGGCCCGAACGGGTCCGTGACCTCCGACCCCGACGTGATGACCTCCGTCACCGTTACCGAATAACAGTGGTCCGCCCTTGCCGCTGGCAAGGGCGGATGCCTCCGGCGGAAGTATTTTCGATCCAAAGAAGCCCTGCGTGGCCCTTCGGGGCCCGGGAGGCGCGGGTCAGGTGCCGCAAAAGGTTTGCCGCACGACCTCGGTCGGCTCGGGCGGCAGGGCGTAGGGCGCGCGCGTCTCGTCCAGCGGGTCGAAGGGCCGGGTGGCGATCTTCAACATCTCGTGGAACGGTGCGAAATCGCCGCGTGTTGCGGCGGCGATCACCGCTTCCACGCGGTGGTTGCGCGGGATCACGGTCGGGTTGGCGCGCGCCATACGATCTGTCCAATCCCCGGCACGCCGCCTTTGCCACTCCGCGGCCCAGGCGGAGAGGGCGGGCGGCATCTCGCCCATGCCGAGCCGGGTGAAGGTGGCGGTGAAATCGAGCGCCTCCCCGGCCATGAGGGTCAGGAGGCGCTGGATCAGATCGGCGTCCTCCAGCGTCGGGTCGGCCAGGCCCAGCTTGGCGCCGAAGACACGGACCCAAGCGGCCTGGTAGAGGTCGGCGAACCGGTTGATCCGGGTGGTGAAATCCGCGACCGCCGCCTCTTCGTCGGGCATCAGCGGGATGAGCGCCGTCGCCAGCTGGGCCAGGTTCCAGATCGCGATGCCGGGCTGGTTGGCGTAGGCGTAGCGCCCCATCCGGTCGATGCTCGAGAACACCTTCTGCGGGTCGTAGGTGTCGAGGAAGGCGCAGGGGCCGTAATCGATCGTCTCGCCCGCGAGGCTGCAATTGTCGGTGTTCATCACGCCATGGATGAACCCCAGCCCCATCCATTGCGCGATCAACTCGGCCTGCGCGGCCACCACCGCGTCGAGCAGCCCGGCGGGCCCGTCCGCGTCGGGCCAGTGCCGGGCGATTGTGTAGTCGGTGAGGGTCCGCAGCGCCTCGACATCCTGGCGCGCGGTATGGATCTGGAAGGTGCCGACGCGGATGTGGCTGCGCGCCACGCGGGTCAGGATGGCACCGGGCAGGAGCGTCTCGCGCGCGACCTGCTCGCCGGTGGTCACGGCGGCCAGCGCGCGGGTCGTGGGCACGCCCATCGCATGCATCGCTTCCGAGACGAGGTATTCGCGCAGAACCGGCCCCAGCCAGGCCCGCCCGTCGCCGCCGCGCGAGTAGGGCGTGCGACCGGCGCCTTTCAGCTGGATATCGCGCAAGGCCCCGTCCTCGGCACGGACCTCTCCCAGAAGGATCGCGCGGCCGTCGCCCAGTTGCCCGGACCAGGATCCGAACTGGTGGCCGCCGTAGAGCTGGGCGAGCGGTTCCGCCCCGTCCGGCACGGCGTTGCCCGCGAAGACCTGGACGGCCTGGGGTCCGTTCAACCAGTCGCGGTCGAGGCCCAGCGCGGTGGCCAGCGCGTCGTTGACGACGATCGTTTCCGCCGTCGCGACGGGCGTCGGATCGAGCCGGGTGTAGAACCGCTCGGGCAGTCGGGCGAAGCTGTTGTCGAAGGCGATCACAGCGGATCGGTCATCAGCGTGGGCGTGGTCGTCACGCTGAACCCGGTTCTCGCGCAAAAGCGGGCCAGCTCTGGCGCATCGTCGGGGACGATCACGTGCATCGCGCGCAACTCGGCCCGCCGCAGGGAGACGGTGACGGCGTGCAGCACCTCCGTCCCGATGCCGCGGCCGCGGACGGAGGGGCGGATGAAGAGCTCTTCCAGCCAGCCCACCATGCCGCCCTGTGCGACGGACCAGCCGAAGGTGACCATGACGTAGCCCAATGGCGCGCGCTGCGGCCCGATGAGCCAGACCGCCCCGAGGGGCGAGCCGGAGAGCAGCGGCTCCATCGTGGCGCGGCGGTGGGCGTCGTCGTAAGGCAGGCTGGCCTCCTCGTGGAAACGGGCCATCAGGGCGAGCGCCCGGTCCAGATCGTCCGGGCCCGCGAGGTTGATCGCCGTGCTCATAGGTGCGCGAGCCGGTCGGTCAGAAGGCCGAAGAATCCATCCGCGTCCACGTCGCCGATGAAGAGCGCATTGGGCGCGCGGTCGGTGACGCCCCACCAGTCCGCGACCGTCATGCCGAGGCAAAGCTCCGAGGCGGTCTCGATCTCGACGTTGACCTCGCGGCCCGAAAAGAGGTCGGGCCGCAAGAGCCAGGCGATGACGCAAGGGTCGTGCAGGGGCGCGCCCTGGCTGCCGTATTTCTCCTTGTCGAAACGCTCGAAGAAGCCGGTCCATTCGGCGACCGTCTGGCCGATCGGCGTGCCCATCGCGCGGAAGGCGTCGAGGCGGGGCTGCGTGACCAGCGCCTTGTGCGTCACGTCGAGCGGCAGGACGGTGATCGGAACGCCCGCGCGGAAGACCTCGTCGGCGGCCTGGGGGTCGACGTAGATGTTGAACTCGGCGGTGGGGGTGATGTTGCCCACCTCGAAGTAGGCGCCGCCCATCAGGACGATCCGCTCGATCCGCTCGGCGATGTCGGGGGCGCGCCGCAGGGCCGTGGCGATGTTCGTGAGCGGTCCCAGCGGGCAGAGCGTGACGCCGTCCGTCGCGCGGACCGTCTCGACGATGAAATCGACCGCGTGCTTGTCCTGAAGCGGCATCTCGGGCTCGGGCAGGGTGGGGCCGTCGAGGCCGGTCTGGCCGTGCACGTGTTCCGCCGTGACCAGCGCCCGGTCGAGCGGGCGGTCGCAGCCTGCGAAGACCGGTACGTCGGTGCGGCCCGCCAGCTCGCAGACCATGCGCGCGTTCCGGGCCGTCAGCTCCAGCGGCACGTTGCCCGCGACGGCGGTGATGCCCAGCACCTCCAGCTCTGGGGAGGCGAGGGCGAGCAGGATCGCCACGGCGTCGTCCTGGCCCGGGTCGGTGTCGATGATGATCTTCTGCGGCATGGAGTCTCCGTCGGTTTGATGCGTGTGTGACCGACGCGGGGCGGCGGGGCAAGGTCCGTCGCACGGGTAAGCCGCAAGCCGCACGCCCGGGGGGCGGCTTGCGATGCACTTTCGCGTTGAGGGCCGCCTGGCGAGGCCCGGCGACCCCGGCTTCGGTCAGCCGTGCGCGACCTCGCCACGGGCCAGTGCGGCGACGCCGGTACGGGCGACTTCCTGCAGGCCCAGCGGGCGCATGAGGTCGGCGAAGGCGTCGATCTTCTCAGGCGTGCCGGTGATCTCGAAGACGAAGCTTTCCAGGGTGCTGTCCACGACGCTCGCGCGGAAGATGTCCGCCAGCCGCAGCGCCTCGACCCGGTGATCTCCCTGGCCGCGGACCTTCAACAGCGCCAGTTCCCGTTCGACGGAGGCGCCTTCGACGGTCAGGTCGTGGACCTCGTGCACCGGCACGATCCGACCCAGTTGCGCCTTGATCTGCACGATCACCTGCGGCGTGCCGGAGGTCACGATGGTGATCCGGCTGCGATGCCCTTCGTGGTCGATCTCGGCCACGGTCAGGCTTTCGATGTTGTAGCCGCGCCCCGAGAAGAGGCCGATGACGCGGGCCAGCACCCCCGGTTCGTTCTCGACGATGACGGCGAGCGTGTGCCGCTCGATCACGTCGGAGAAATGCGACCGCAGGTCGTAGGCGCTGTGGCTGGTGGCGCCTTTCTTGATCTTCAGTGCTGCCATGATCTGTCTCCTTGCCGGTCGCGCGTGGCGCGACCTTTGTCTTCTTACACCAGCACCGCGCCGGTCGCCGTGATGGCGCCTTGCGTCTTCGCGTTGGCCAGCAGCATCTCGTTGTGGCCCTTGCCCGAGGGGATCATCGGGAAGCAGTTCTCGTGCTTCTCGACCAGACAGTCGAGGATCACGGGGCCGTCGTAGGCGATCATCTCGGCGATCGCCTCGTCGAGGTCGGCGGCGTCGTCCACCTTGATTCCCTTGGCGCCGAAGGCCTCGGCCAGCTTCACGAAATCGGGCAGCGCCTCGGACCAGCTGGAGGAATAACGCTCGCCGTGCAGCAGCTCCTGCCACTGGCGCACCATGCCGAGGCGTTCGTTGTTGAGGATGAACTGCTTGACCGGCAGGCGATACTGCATGGCGGTGCCCATCTCCTGCATGTTCATCATCCAGGATGCCTCGCCGGCGACGTTGATGACCAGCGCGTCGGGGTGCGCCATCTGCACACCGATGGAAGCGGGGACGCCGTAGCCCATGGTGCCCAGACCGCCCGAGGTCATCCAGCGGTTCGGCGCCTCGAACCCCATGTATTGCGCGGCCCACATCTGGTGCTGTCCCACTTCGGTCGTGATGTAGCGGTCGTGATCCTTGGTCAGCGCCTCCAGCCGGGATATCGCGTGCTGTGGCCGGATGACGGGGCCTGTCTGCTCGAAGCCCAGGCAATCCTCGGCGCGCCAGCCCTCGATCTTCTTCCACCACTTCGAAAGGCCGTCCTTGTCGGTCTTGCGGCCGTTCGCCTTCCAGACCTTCAGCAGATCCTCCAGCACGTGGGCCACGTCGCCCAGGATCGGCATGTCGACGCGGATGACCTTGTTGATCGAGGAGGCGTCGATGTCGATATGCGCCTTCTTCGACTTCGGCGAGAAGGCGTCGACCCGGCCCGTGATCCGGTCGTCGAAACGCGCGCCCACGTTGATCATCAAGTCGCAGTCGTGCATCGCGAGGTTGGCTTCGTAGGTGCCGTGCATCCCCAGCATCCCCAGCCACTTGTCCCCCGACGCAGGATAGCAGCCCAGCCCCATCAGGGTGGAGGTGATCGGAAAGCCCGTCGCCTCGACCAGTTCGCGCAGGAGCTGGCTGGCACCGGGGCCGGAGTTGATGACCCCGCCGCCGGTGTAGAAGATCGGACGCTTCGCCGTCTCCATCGCGCGGGCGAGTTCCTGGATCGTCTCGATGTCGCCCTTGACCTGCGGGCTGTAGTGCGAGCGGCGCTTGGCCTTGTCGGCGTAGGTGCCGTTGGCGAACTGGATGTCCTTGGGGATGTCGATCAGCACCGGGCCGGGCCGGCCGGAGGTCGCGATATGGAACGCCTCGTGCAGGGTGGGGGCCAGCTTGTCGGTGTCCTTGACCAGCCAGTTGTGCTTGGTGCAGGGCCGCGTGATGCCCACCGTGTCGGCCTCCTGAAAGGCGTCGGAGCCGATCATGAAGGTCGGCACCTGGCCCGTGAGCACGACCAGCGGGATCGAATCCATCAGCGCGTCCGTCAGACCGGTGACCGCGTTCGTGGCCCCGGGGCCGGAGGTCACGAGCGCCACGCCGGGCTTGCCGGTGGAGCGCGCGTAGCCTTCGGCGGCATGCACGGCGCCCTGTTCGTGACGGACGAGGACGTGCTTGATGTGGTTTTGCTGGAAGATTTCGTCGTAGATCGGCAGCACGGCCCCGCCGGGGTAGCCAAAGACGACCTCCACCCCCTGATCGATCAGGGCCTGAACCACCATTTTCGCGCCGGTCATCTGTCTGGTCATCGTCTTTTCCGTTCTGGTCTGGCGACTGCACATAAAAAAACCCCCGGTCTGACGGGGGCGCATGGGAACCTGATGGGTCAACCGTTACCGGCCCATGCGCGTCTTTCCTACGATTAGTACGACAAAGGTCATGCGGGTTTCCTTCTCTGCGGCGACCCTATGCCCGGGGGGCAGGAGGGTCAACCGCATTCATGGAGAAAGTTACGTCCCGGCGCGATGTTTTGTAACTTTCGTAAAATGACCGACGGTCAATCGCGCTTCGCGGCAAGTGCGGCAAGCCCGGCGAGGATCGCCAAGCGCTTCCAGCCCTTGACCTTTTCGGCCTCCGGGCGGGATGCCGGCGCGTCTCCTCCCACGGAGCGATCGGTCGCGGAGGCCGGGCGGGCCGCCGAGGAGTCCGCCTCGAACGCGTGTTGCTGGAGGGTTTCGGCGCTGGCGCTCGTGGCCTCCGCCGTGGCGGGGGCGGGGTTCTGCTTGGCCTGCGCCTCGATCTCGGAATCGATCTCGGCCCCCAGAAGGATGATGACCGACGACAGCCACAGCCACATGAGCAGGATGATGACGCCGCCCAGCGCACCGAAGGTTTCGTTGTAGCTGCCGAAGTTGCTGACGTAGTAGGCGAAGGCGAGCGACCCCGCGACCCACAGAACGCAGGCCACCGCCGCACCCGGCGTGATCCAGCGCCAGCGGCGCGGTGCGCGCGCGGGGCTATAGCGGTAGAGGATCGCAAGTCCCGCCGCCACGATCACGAAGACCACCGGCCAGCGGATCAAGGTGATCACGAACTCCGTCGTCGGACCGAGCGGCAGGAACCCCATCACCAGCGGGATCACCACGAGGGCGATGACGATCATGAAGAAGCCCCCGACCAGCCCCAGGGTCAACGACAGGCGCGCGAGCACGTTCTTGAAGAAACCGCGGGGATGCTCGACCTCGAAGGCCACGTTGAGCCCCTCGATCAGGGCGGACATGCCGGCGGAGGCGGACCAGAACGCGGTCAGCACACCGATCACTGCCGCAAGCCCCAGGCCGCCTTCGTCCGAACCGGCGACGGCCTTGGCCTGGTCGATCACGATCTGCGCGGCTTCCGCCGGCATGAAACGCGAAAGCGTCTCGATGTAGCCGACCAGTTCGGACGGATCGGTGAACAGCCCGGCGATCGCCATCGCGGCGACGATGCCGGGAAAGACCGCGAGCAGGCCGTAGAAGGCGCAGCCCGCCGCGATCAGCAGCAGGTGGTCCTCGGAGATTTCGCCGAAGATCCGCTTGGCGGCGGCGATCCAGCCCTTGGACGTGATGTCGGACGGGTGGGGGTGCGAATCGGGCATCAGGTTTTCCTCTGAGGTCGCAAAACCGTTACCCGGTCCCTGCGCGTTTTTCCAACGTCAGCCGATCTTGTCCTGCGTGCGGGTGTCGAAGTCCGCGGCGGCGTGCCGCTCGTGCAACTGCTCTGCGGGGTCGCCGAAGGTGCGGTTGACCATCCGCCCGCGCTTGTAGGCTGGCCGGTCCATCACCTGCGCGGCCCAGCGCTGCACGTGGGTGTAGCCGTCGGCCTGCAGGAATTCCTTGGCGTCGTAGACGGCCCCCGTGGCCACACCGCCGTACCAGGGTGCTATGGCCATGTCGGCGATGGTGTATTGATCGCCCGCGATGAACTCGCGCTCGGCCAGTGTCCGGTCGAGCACGTCGAGCTGGCGCTTGGCCTCCATCGTGAAGCGGTTGATGGGGTATTCCATTGGCTCCGGCGCGTAGGAATAGAAATGCCCGAACCCGCCGCCCAGGTAGGGCGCGCTACCCATCTGCCAGAAGAGCCAGTTCAGCGTCTCGGCCCGCGCGCGCGGCTCGTGGGGCAGGAAGGCGTCGTATTCGGTCGCCAGTTGCAACAGGATCGAGCCGCTTTCGAACAGCCGCAGACCGGTCTTGGTGTCCAGGAGTGCGGGAATCTTCGAGTTCGGGTTCACCGCGACGAACCCGCTGCCGAACTGGTCGCCCTTGCCGATGTCAATGGGCCAGGCGTCGTATTCGGCGTCGTGGCCGGCCTCCAGCAGTTCCTCGAACATGACCGTGACCTTCACGCCGTTGGGCGTGGCCAGGCTGTGCAACTGCCAGCGATGCTTTCCCTGGGGCAGGGGGGCGTCGTGCGTGGGCCCTGCGACGGGACGGTTGGTCGAGGCGAACTTGCCGCCGTTCTCGGCGTCCCATTCCCAGACCTTGGGGGGCGTGTAGCTGGACATGGTGCACTCCTTCGTGATCCGCTTTGACCGTGACCTAGCGCCGGGTGTCGCGGATCAAGTGGGTGCCTGTCTAGCGCCGGACGGGACGGCCGTGGGGCAGCTCGATCTTCGAGACCTGCTCGGCGATCGGATCGGTGGAGAGCGGATGCAGCGCGCTGTCGTAGTCGTCGCGGTCGCGCAAGGGTTCCCAGGCGCCGTCGCGGTAGATCTCCACGCCAGAGAAATTCGCCTTGTATCCCATCTTGGCGCTGCCGGGGACCCAGTAGCCCAGGTAGACGAAGGGCAGCTTCATCTCGCGCGCGATGTCCACGTGATCGAGGATCAGGTAGGTGCCGGGGCTGTCGCGGGTGAGTTCCGGCGCGAAGAACGAATAGACCATCGACACCCCGTCATCGAGGATATCCGTCAAACAGGCGGCGACCGGATCCTCGGACGAGCCGTCGGAATACTCGATCAAGCGGGAGCGCACCGGCGTCTCCTCGACCATGGCGGCGAATTCGAACATGTCCATGTCGGCCATGCCGCCCTCCGCGTGACGCGCGTCGAGGTATCGGCGGAAAAGCTCGTACTGCTCTTCCGTGGCCCAGGGCGAGGTGGGCCTGCGCCGCAGCCGGGCGTTGCGCTTGAGGACGCGTTTCTGGCTGCGGGTGGGCTCGAAATCGGCGACCCGGATCCGGGCCGACATGCAGGCGGAACATTCCGCACAAGAGGGGCGGTAGAGCACGTTCTGCGACCGGCGAAAGCCCTGCTTGGACAGCGTATCGTTGAGCTCGGACGCGCCCTCGCCCTGCAGGGCGGTGAACAGCTTCCGCTCCATCCGGCCCTCGAGGTAGGGGCAGGGCTGCGGGGCCGTCACGTAGAACTGGGGAACGATTTGAAGATCATGGCGCATGAGGGGAAAGTGGCGTCTGCCGCGCGCCCGTGCAACCCCGCAAGACCGGCGGGGCCGTCCTTTTGCCGATTCCGGCCCAAGAGGCGCCGGGGGTCAGGCCGGGCGGTTGATCGCGGTGCTGCCCAGGACCATGTCCGTGAGCCCCTGCCGCCTTGGCGTGACGGCCATCATGCCGATTGAAATCAGCTGGGCGGGGAAGGTGACGAGGCTGAGCGCGTAGCCGGCCGTATGCACCAGCGCCGTGGTGGAGGAAAAGCGTGCGCCGTCCGCCTCGCGCAGCTCGATGTTGAACATGCGCATCCCCCAGGTCGCCGACCCGCTCGACAGGGTGAACCAGCGGTAGAGAAAGCCCACGCCCGCCATCAGCAGCGGAAAGAAGAACAGCGCCGTGAACAATGTCAGCGGCAAAAGCAGCAGGGACATCAGGAAGATCACGCCGATGTCCACGAGCCAGGCCAGCGCGCGCCGGGTCGGCACGCCGTCGTAGAACTGGGGCAAGGTCTCGGGGTCCGGCAGGCGGTCGAGGGTCAGGGCGGTCATCGAAATCTCCGGTCTGGACGGCGCGGCGACCCCGGGGGATCGCCGCTGCTTCACTTAGGCGTCGTCACGCTCGGTTTGAACCGGGGCGCGGTCGTCCTTGTTGCGGTCCGCCATGAACTGGTCGAACTCGGCCTTGTCCTTGGCCTCGCGCAGGCGACCTAGGAAGGCCGCGAACTCGTCCTGTTCGTCCTGCAGGCGACGCAGCGTCTCTTCCTTGTAGGCGTCGAAGGCGCGGTTGCCGCTCGATCCGTGCAGGCTTGCAGGCCGCGTCTGCACGGCCGCTCCGCCGGAGAACTTGGTGGCGTAGAGCATATAGGCCAGCAGCGCGAGACCCAGCGGCCAGGCCGCGATGAAGCCGATCACCATGGCGGCGATCCAGGCGCCGCGCCCGCGGGCGTCGAGCCAGGCCTCGACCCGGCGCAACCACAGGATCGGGGCGCTGGTCTGGGCGGGGAAGGTCGGTGTGGCGGTCATGGGTCTCTCCTGAAGGTTGATGTAAATTGCTTTCACATTGAAGATATCGGGTCAGGAGGGCATTCGCGCAAGAGGAAATGTGAAAGGTTTTTACATAAATCTCGCAAGTCATTGATCTTGCGTAGCGAAACCGCCCTTTTCCCTGGCAGGCGATGGGGTCCGCTTTCGCTTGCCCAGAGGCGACCCGTTTGACAGGTTGCACGCACCTCGAACGAAGGCCTCGCCCATGACCTTGCAGACCCTCCCATGTCGCTAGAGCAGCGGCTGACGCGTGTTCCGCGGCCCTTTCAACCCGACCGCGGCGACGATGCGCTTGCGCAGGCCCCCTGGGCCCGGGGCGGGCTGCGCGACCTGCTGCACGGGACGGCGGGATGCAGCCCCTACCTGTCGGGCCTTGTCCGGGCCGAGGCGGACTGGCTGGAGCACGCCTGCGAGACCCCAGAGGATGCGCTGGCGGCCGAACGGGCGGTGCTATTCGACACGCCCCTGCCGGACCTGCCCGACCGGCTGCGGCAGGCCAAGCGGCGCACGGCCCTGATGACGGCGCTCGCGGACCTCGGCGGCGTCTGGCCGCTGGAGGTCGTCACGGCGGCGCTGACGGATCTGGCCGGGGACGCCGTGGACGCGAGCCTGCGCGCCCTGACCGCCGTCCAGATCGGGCGCGGACGGCTGCCGGGTCTCGCACCCGAGGACGCAAGGACCGCCGGGGGGATGGTGGCGCTCGCCATGGGCAAGATGGGTGCGGGAGAGCTGAACTATTCCTCCGACATCGACCTGATCTGCCTGTTCGACGACGACCGTTTCGCGCCGGACGAGGTGGCCGAGGTCCGGTCGGTCTTCGTGCGCATCACGCGGGCCATGTGCGCGATGCTGTCGGACGTGACGGCGGGCGGCTACGTCTTCCGCACCGATCTGCGGCTGCGTCCCGACGCCAGCGTCACGCCCGTCTGCCTGTCGATGACCGCCGCCGAACGCTACTACGAAAGCGTCGGCCGGACCTGGGAACGCGCCGCCTACATCAAGGCCGCCCCTTGCGCGGGGGACCGGGCGGCGGGGCGGCGGTTCCTGGATACGCTGCGGCCCTTCGTCTGGCGCAAGCACCTCGATTTCGCGGCGATCCAGGACGCCCACGACATGCGGCTGCGGATCCGCGACCACAAGGGGCTCCACGGGCCGCTGAAGCTTGCGGGCCACAACATGAAGCTGGGACGCGGCGGCATCCGCGAGATCGAGTTCTTCACCCAGACCCGGCAACTGATCGCGGGCGGACGCGATCCCGCGTTGCGGGTGCGCGGAACGAAGGAGGGGCTTGCGGCGCTGGCGACGGCGGGTTGGATACCCGACGCGGCCCGCGACACGCTGAGCGATCACTACACCTTTCACCGCACGGTCGAACATCGACTGCAGATGATCAACGACGCGCAGACCCATGCCCTGCCCGGCGACGCGGAGGGGTTTGCCCGCCTTGCCGCCTTCATGGATCGCGACGAAGCGGAGTTGCGCCGCGACCTGACCGACCGGCTGGAAGAGGTCCACGCCCTGACGGAGGACTTCTTCGCCCCCGACGCGCCAGATCCCGCGCCCCCGCAGGAATGGGGGGCGGAGACCACGGCGCGCTGGCTCGATTACCCCGCCCTGCGCTCCACCCGTGCGACCGAGATCTTCCGCCGTGTCCGGCCCGTGATCCTCACCCATCTGTCGGACGCGGCCCGGCCCGAGGAGGCCCTGGCCCAGTTCGACCGTTTCCTCGCGGGTCTGCCCGCGGGCGTGCAGCTCTTCTCTCTCTTCGAGGCGAACCCGCAGCTCACACGGCTGATCGTCGACATCTGTGCGACGGCGCCCGCGCTCGCGCAGTACCTGTCGCGCAACGCGGGCGTGCTGGACGCGGTGATCGGGGGGGATTTCTTCGCCCCCTGGCCGGGGGTCGAGGCGCTGACCGAACAGCTTGCCCAAGAGCTTGCCCGCGCGCCCGATTACGAGGCGGCCCTGTCGCTGGCGCGCGTGTGGATGAAGGAGCGGCATTTCCGCATCGGAGTCCACCATCTGCGCGGGCTTGCGGATGCCACCACCAGCGGCACGCATTACGCCGACCTGGCGCAGGCGGTCGTCGCGGCGCTCTGGCCCGTCGTGCTGGAGGAGTTCCGCGCCAAGCACGGCGACATTCCGGGGCGCGGGGCCGCCGTAGTGGGCATGGGCTCTCTCGGGGCGGGGCGGCTCAACGCGTTGTCGGACCTCGACCTGATCGTGATCTACGACGCGGACACCGAGGCAAGCTCCGACGGGCGCCGGTCGCTCGGCGCGCGGCCCTACTTCGCGCGCCTGACGCAGGCGCTGGTCACGGCCCTGAGCGCGCCGACCGCGGAGGGTCGCCTTTACGAGGTCGACATGCGCCTGCGCCCTTCGGGACGGCAAGGGCCGGTCGCCACGTCCTGGGACGCATTCCGGGGCTACCAGCGCGAGGAGGCCTGGACCTGGGAGCACCTGGCGCTCACCCGGGCGCGCGGGATCGCGGGGCCGCCGGACCTGCTCGCGGACTTCGAGGCCTTCCGTGCCGATCTGATCGCCGACAAGGGGCAGGGGGCAGGCGTGCTGGAGGACGTGGCGCAGATGCGCCGCAGGCTGGCGGAAGCCAAGCCGGGGGGCGGCTGGGACGCCAAGGACGGGCCCGGGCGCCTGATGGACAGCGATCTTGCGATCCAGACCCTGGCCCTGCGCGCGGGCTGCACCGCGACCGACGGGGGCGGTCAGATCGCCGCGGCGCGCGCCGCGGGCGTGGTCACGCCCGCGCAGTCCGAGGCCCTGCTTTCGGCGCAGGACCTCTTCTGGTCGCTGCAGGCCGCGGCACGGCTTCTGACCGGCGCGAAGCTCGATCCCGATGCGCTGGGCGAGGGCGGACGTCGTTTCGTGCTCAGAGAGGTCGGTTGCGACAGTCTGGATGCGCTGGCGCAGCGGATAGAAGAGGTCTCGACCGCCACCGACCGGGTGGTGAGCGCCGTGCTGGAGGAGACCGCATGAAAGGCGACGCGCTGGATCCCGGCGGGCTGATCGCGGAATCCTACCGCATCGAGACGCTCGGGCCGGGCGAATGCCGCGAGATCTTCCTCGACTGGGCCTTGAAGGTCGCCGCGGGAACCGATCTGCGCCAGGCCATCGCCGCCTTGCTGGAGCGGCACGCGGGCGAGCCTGCCGACCATCCGATGACCGAAACGCTGCGTGCAGGGCTTGCGGACACCGCGGCACCCCGCCGCCGCGGCGGTCGTGCGGGGCGGGCGCGCTGATCGGGCCGCAGGCGGCCCGGCCTCCGGCGGGAGTTTATCTTGCCAGATGAAGGGGATCCGCGCGCGGACGGCGACAGGGAGTGGCCCCGAGACCGCGAGCCCTTCGCCGTCAGCGTGAAAGGGCTGCGGCCTCGCGGGCGAGCGTTTCGATCGCCGCCCAATCCTCGGCCTCGACGCGGTCGGCCGGGGCGACCCAGCTTCCACCGACGCAAAGCGTGTTCGACAGGCCAAGGTAGTCGGGCGCGTTCCTGAGGCTGACGCCGCCCGTGGGACAGAAGCTGACCTGCGGGATCGGCGCGCCGATGGCCTTGAGCGCGGGCACGCCGCCGTTGGCCTCTGCCGGGAAGAACTTCTGCACGGTGTAGCCGCGTTCCAGCAGTGCCATCGCCTCTGTCGCGGTGGCGGCACCGGGCAGGAGTGGCAGCTCGTTCGCCTCGCAAGCGTCGAGCAGGCGGTCGGTGGCGCCCGGAGAGACGCCGAATTGCGCGCCGGCCTCCTTGGCGTTCTCCACGTCCTCGGGCGTGAGCAGGGTGCCGGCCCCCACCACGCCGCCTTCGATGGCGGCCATCTCGCGGATCGCGTCGAGGGCTGCGGGGGTGCGCAGGGTCACTTCCAGTGCGGGCAGGCCGCCCGCGATCAGCGCGCGGGCGAGCCCGGCCGCCTTGCCGGCGTCCTTGAGCACCAGCACCGGGATCACGGGGGCCAACGCGCAAAGCTTGCGGTTCAGGTCGGAGGCTTGTTCGGGGGTCATGGAATCAGCTTTCGTCAGGTTACAGAACGGCCGAGGCACCGTCGGTGGCGAGGCCCACGTTGGCGCGGAAGGCGGCGAAGAGTTCGCGCCCGACGCCGGTGCCGTTGCCGGTCAGGTCGGCCTTTGCCACGTCGCGGGTGCCAAGATCGACGTTCTTCACGTCGATCGTGCCGGCGGTCGCGTCGAGCCGCACCACGTCGCCGTCGCGCAACCGCGCGATGGGGCCGCCGTCGGCGGCCTCTGGGCAGACGTGGATCGCGGAGGGCACCTTGCCGGAGGCCCCCGACATGCGCCCGTCGGTCACCAGTGCCACCTTCAGCCCGCGATCCTGCAGGACCGCCAGCACCGGCGTGAGGCCGTGAAGTTCGGGCATGCCGTTCGATTTCGGCCCCTGGAAGCGGACGACGATGACCGTGTCCTCGGTGAATTCACCGGCCTTGAAGGCGTCCTTCACGCTGCCCTGGTCGTGGAAGATGCGGCAGGGCGCCTCGACGATGTGGCGTTCCTTCGCGACGGCGGAGGTCTTCATCACCCCGCGCCCGAGGTTGCCTTCGAGCTGTTGCAGCCCGCCGGTCGCCTGGAACGGATCCGAGACCGGGCGCAGGATCTTGTCATTCTGCGTCTGCCCGTCGATCCGGGAATAGGTGATCCGGTCGCCGTCGAGCTTTGGCTCCTGCGTGTAGAGCTCCAGCCCGTCGCCCGCGACGGTGCGCACGTCGTCGTGCAGCAGGCCCGCGTTCAGAAGCTCGCCGATCATGTAGTTCAACCCGCCCGCGGCGTGGAAGTGGTTCACGTCTGCGAGGCCGTTGGGATAGACCTTGGCCATCAGCGGCGTCACGTCCGAGATGTCCGAGAAATCCTGCAGGTCCAGAACGATCCCGGCAGCACGTGCCATGGCGGGCAGGTGTAGCACGAGGTTCGTCGAGCCGCCCGTGGCCATCAGGCCCACGAGCCCGTTCACGAAGGCGCGTTCGTCCAGGATATCGCTGACGGGGGTGAAATCGTTGCCCAGTGCCGTGATCTGTGCCGCGCGTTCGGTCCCCGCCACGGTCAGCGCCTCGCGCAGGGGCGTGTTCGGGTTCACGAAGGAGGCGCCGGGCAGGTGTAGCCCCATGAACTCCATCAGCATCTGGTTGGAATTGGCGGTGCCGTAGAAGGTGCAGGTGCCCGGCCCGTGGTAGGAGGCCATCTCCGCCTTCATCAACTCCGCGCGGTCGATCTCGCCGGTGGCGAATTGCTGGCGGATGCGCGACTTTTCGTCGTTGGGCAGGCCCGAGGTCATCGGCCCCGCGGGCAGGAAGATTGAGGGGATGTAGCCGAAGGTCGCCGCGGCCATCACGAGGCCCGGCACGATCTTGTCGCAGACCCCGAGGTAGATCGCGCTGTCATAGGTGTTGTGGGACAGCCCCACGGCGGCGGCGAGGGCGATCACGTCGCGGCTGAAAAGCGACAACTCCATCCCCGTCTGCCCCTGCGTGACCCCGTCGCACATCGCCGGCACGCCGCCCGCGACCTGCGCCGTGGCGCCGACCGCGTTGGCGGCCTTCTTGATCAGGGCGGGGAAGGTCTCGAATGGTTGGTGCGCGCTCAGCATGTCGTTGTAGGCGGTGATGATCCCGATGTTGGGCGCGCTCTCGCCCACGAGCGCGTCCTTCTGGCCTTCCATCGCGGCATAGGCATGGGCCTGGTTGCCGCAGGTCAGATGCGCCCGGCGGGGGCCCTGGGCCGCCGCCCGCTCCATCGTGTCGAGATAGCGCCGCCGCGGGCCTTCTGAGCGTTCGCGGATGCGGTCGGTCACTTCGGCGATTTTCGGATGCAGGGCCATGATGAACCTCGGTCAAGGGCGTTTGCGTCAAACTAACACGCGGCGTTATCGCTAACAACCTGCCGTGCGGGATCGGGGTCCCGGATCGCGCTGCGAAGGGTAGGGCATTCATGGGCAAGGACCACCGGGCGGGCCATCCTTCGCCGGTCGGCCCGGCGGTCTGGCCGCTAAAGGTCTGGCGGGCCGGACGGTGTCGGGGTAGGGGGTGGCATGACCGATGCCAGCCCAGATACCCGCCCCACCGTCCGCCTTCTGCCCAAGGGCGATGCCCGCGCCATCCGGCACGGCTTCCCTTGGGTCTACGCCAACGAGCTGGTGACCGACCGCCGCACCCGGGCGTTGGCCCCCGGCACGCTCGCCACGCTGGAGGACGCCAACCGCGTGCCCATGGGCACGGTCGCGATGAACCCCGCCAGCAAGATCATCGCCCGGATGCTGGATACGGACCCGCAGGCGCAGATCGACGAGGCCTGGTTCGCCGCCCGCCTGACCCGCGCGCTGGCCCACCGCGAGCGGCTTTACGCGGACCCCTATTACCGGCTGGTCCACGCCGAGGCCGACGGGTTGCCCGGCGTCGTCATCGACCGCTTCGGCGACACTTGCGTGATCCAGCCCAACGCCGCCTGGGCCGACACCCGGATCGAGGCGCTGTCGGCGTCCCTCGCCCGCGTCATTGGCTGCACCACGATCCTGCTCAACGCCACGGGCCGGGCGCGCAGCCTGGAAGGGTTGGAGGATCGCTCGGCCACGCTACTGGGCGAGACGCCGGAGGCGGCGGTGCCGGTTCCGATGAACGGCGCCACCTACATGGCCGACCTGACGGGCGGACAGAAGACGGGGCTCTTCTACGATCAGCGCCCGAACCATGCCTTCGTCGCAAGCCTCGCGCGCGGGGCGCGGGTGCTCGACGTCTTCGCCCACGTGGGCGGCTTCGGGCTGGCGGCCCTGGCGCAGGGGGCGACCTCCGCGCTGGCCGTCGACGGCTCCGCGCCCGCGTTGGCACTGGCCGAGGAGGGGGCGCGGCAATCGGGCGTGGCGGCGCGTTTCGCGACCCGCAAGGGCGATGCCTTCGACACGATGGCGGCCCTGGCCGAGGAAGGCGAGACCTTCGATATCGTCGTCTGCGACCCGCCCGCCTTCGCGCCGTCGAAATCCGCCCTGGAGGCCGGTCTGCGCGCCTACGAGCGGGTGGCGAAACTGGCGGCCCCGCTGGTGGCGGAAGGCGGCTACCTGACGCTGTGCTCCTGCTCTCACGCGGCGGACCTCACGCGGTTTCGCAACGCCTCTGCCCGGGGGATCGGGCGCGGCGGGCGGCGCGGGCAGATCGTGCACACGGGCTTCGCGGGGCCGGACCATCCTTTGATGCCCCAACTGGCCGAGTCGGGTTACCTCAAGGCGGTCACGTTCCGGCTGTGAGGCTGCTGCTCGACGCCTGTGTCCTTTACCCGACGGTCATGCGGGAGGTGCTGCTGGGCTGCGCCCGCGCGGGCCTCTACGCACCGCGCTGGTCGGATCGCATCCTGGAGGAATGGGCGCGCGCCACGGTCAAGCTGGGGGCTGAGGCCGAGGTCTTCGCCCGGGCAGAGATCGCGGCGCTGGCGGGGGCGTTCCCCGACGCGCGGGTGCGCTATCCGGAGGAGCTGGAACGCAGCTTCTGGCTGCCGGACCCTGACGACATCCACGTGCTCGCCGCCGCCGTGGCGGGGCATTGCGACGGGATCGTGACGCTCAACGCCAAGGATTTTCCCGGCAACCTGCTGGCGGAGGAGGGGCTGTTCCGATCGGACCCCGACGGGTTGCTCATGCGGTTGCACGACGAACTCCCGGAGGTCGTGGCGGGCGTGGCCCGCGCCACCCTGGCCGAGGCCAATCGACTGTCCCCGCAGCCCTGGACGATGCGCGCGCTGATGAAGAAGGCCCGCCTTCCGCGGCTGGGCAAACGGCTGGCGGACTGACGCGCGGCAATCGCCGGGCGCGCGCCCGTCCGGGCCTGGCGATCCCATACAGGCCTATTGCTCGCCCAGGCGTCCCTTGCGGCCGCCGCGCCTGCGGGTCAGCAAAGGCTGGCGGGCGGGCAGTTCGGCCAGGATCCGGGCACGGGTCTCCGACGTCATCGACCCCCAGGAGGCGATCTCGTCGATGGAGCGCAGGCAGCCGGTGCAAAGCCGGCTCTTCGGCTCGATCACGCAGATCTTCACGCAAGGGCTCTGCACCTCGGCCCGTTTCCAGATCTCGTCGGTCATGGGGCCCCCCTGGCATAGGTCATCCGGTCGAGCGCGCCTTGCAGGATATAGGCCGCCGCCACGTGGTCGATGATCTTGGCGCGTTTCGCACGGCTGGTGTCCGCCTCGATCAGGGCACGTTCGGCGGCGACGGTGGACAGGCGTTCGTCCCAGAAGACGATCGGCAGATCCGTCAGCCGTTCGAGGTTGCGCGCGAAGGCGCGCGTGGACTGGCAGCGTGGCCCTTCGGAGCCGTCCATGTTTAGCGGCAGGCCCAGGACGATGCCGCCCACCTCGCGCTCGGCAAGGAGCGCCAGCAGGGCGGCCGCGTCGACGCCGAACTTCTTGCGCCGGATCGTCTGGACCGGGGTGGCCACGCCGCGCAGGCGGTCCGATATGGCGACGCCGATGGTGACGGTCCCCAGGTCGAGCCCCGCCAGCGGTCCCATCGGGGGCACGGCGGCGGCGAAGGCGGTGATGTCGTCGCAGATCATTCCAGCACCCCCGCAGAGCCCGCCGCCGCGCGCAGCGCCTCCATCGCGGAGGGGTCATCGGCGAAGACCTGTTGCGCCTCTCCCCATACGGTGGCGGCGGCGGAGGTATCACCCAGCACGCCGTAGGCCGAGATGAGCCGCGCCCATTCGGACGCGGGCCCGCCTTGGGTGGCCAGCCGGTCGGAGAGTTGGGCGACCATGCCCTCGATGAAGGCGGCGCGGTCCTCGGGGGCCATGTCCTCTGCTGCGGCGATCTCCTCGGCGGAGGGGCCGGGCAGGGCGGGCAGCGTGTAGTCGATCCCCGCCTGCGCCGCGGCCCGTTCGATCTGCGAGCGGGCCATCTGCGCGTGAAAGCTCTGCGCGCCACTTTCCGCGAGTGACCGCCAGGCGCGGAAGGCCACGTCGGGCCGGCCGGTCTGGTAATACATAGCGCCCAGGAAATACGTGGCCGGGACGTTGTCCGGATCCTGCGCGAGGATCTGGCGCGCGACCGCCTCCGCCTCGGGCGAGATGATCCCGTCGGCGGCGATCACCATGAGGTCCGCTTGCCGCACGAGGTCGACAAGCTCCACCTCGTCACGCTTCAGCTCCACCACGCGGGTCTGCGCGCGGGCGGCGGCGGCAAAATTGTTGAGCTGCGATTCGTGGTAGGCCAGCAGCGTCCAGCCTTCCAGATCGTCGGGGCGGGTCGGAACCACCTGCCGCAGCTGTTCGATCTGCGCGAGGTACTCGGGATCGGCCTCCGCGGCAGGCAAGGGCGGGGTCTCGGCCTCGAGCGCCTCCTGCCCGGGACGCTGCCGGCGCATGTCCTCGGCCTGGGCGAGCCGTGCCTCCAGCGGTTGATCCGGCACGCCCGGCGCACCGGTGAACGCGTAGGTCGCGGCCCCGACGCCCGCGACCAGCAGCAGCACGAGACCGGTCGCCAGGCGGTTCACCCTTGGCGCCGCCACGCCCGTCGCCCGGTCCGCGCGGGCCGCGGCCAGCAGCCGGCGCGAGATCTCGACCCGCGCGCGTTCGGCGTCATCGGCGTCCAGCGTGCCGCGCGCGACATCGCGATCCACCTCGGCCAGCTGCGCCTTGTAGATCTCGACGTCCGGCGCGGCCTCTTCCCCGGCTTCCGGACGCAGGAGCGGGAGGGCCAGGTAGGACACGACGACCAGCGTCAGCAGGGTGCAGAGGATCCAGAACATGGGCCCTACCTAGTCAGACTGCCCGACCGGGGAAACCCCGCCCGTTTCCCTGCGACCCTCGCGCGCACCTCGATGTCGCAAAACCCGTCTCCCTTGCCGCAGGCGATGGGGTCGATTACCTCGCAGAGGTCCAAACCGCACTGGACGCACCCTTCCGTTCGAGGTCGCCCATGAAACGCTATTCCGCCTTCGCCGTCGCCCGAGAGGCCTTCCGCCAGCACACCGGCTGGAACAAGGCCTGGGGACATTCCGAACCCAAGTCGAAATACGACGTCATCGTGGTGGGCGCCGGCGGTCACGGGCTGGCGACGGCCTATTACCTGGGCAAGAACTTCGGCATCACCAACGTGGCGGTGCTGGAAAAGGGCTGGCTGGGCGGCGGCAACACGGGCCGCAACACGACGATCATCCGCTCGAACTACCTGCAGGACCCCTCGGCCGCGATCTACGAGAAATCCCGCAGCCTCTACGAGACGATGAGCCAGGACCTGAACTACAACGTCATGTTCAGCCCGCGCGGCGTGATGATGCTGGCCCAGACCGAGCACGAGGTCCGCGGCTACAAGCGCACGGCCCATGCCAACTCTCTTCAGAACGTCACGACGGAGTTCATCGGCCCCGAGCGCGTGAAGGAGTTGTGCCCGATCATGAACATCGACGGGCCGCGCTACCCGGTTCTGGGCGCGCTCTGGCAGGCGCGCGGAGGCACCGCGCGGCACGACGCCGTGGCCTGGGGCTACGCGCGGGCCTGTTCGGACATGGGCATGGACATCATCCAGCAGTGCGAGGTGAAGGGCGTCCGGACGGAAGGCGGCCGGGTGACCGGCGTGACCACCACCCGGGGCGACATCAAGTGCAACAAGCTGGCGATGGTCGTGGCCGGTCACGCCAGCGTCCTGGCCGAGATGGCGGGTTTCCAGTTGCCGATCGAATCCGTCGCACTGCAGGCGCTGGTGTCCGAGCCGATCAAGCCCTGCATGGACGTGGTCGTCATGGCCAACACCGTGCACGGCTACCTCAGCCAATCCGACAAGGGCGAGATGGTGATCGGCGGCGGCACCGACGGCTACAACAACTACACCCAGCGCGGCTCCTTCCACCATATCGAGGAGACCGTCCGCGCCCTGGTCGAAACCTTCCCCATCGTGGGACGTCTGAAGATGCTGCGCCAATGGGGCGGGATCGTGGACGTGACCGGCGACCGCTCGCCGATCCTGTCGAAGACTCCGGTGGAGGGCGTCTTCGTCAACTGCGGCTGGGGCACCGGCGGGTTCAAGGCGATCCCGGGGTCCGGCTGGGCCATGGCGGAGCTGGTGGCAAAGGGGCATTCGCCGCTGACCGATGCCTTTTCGATGCACCGGTTCCAGCGCGGCCAGTTCATCGACGAATCCGTCGCGGCGGGCGTGGCGCACTGATGGGCGACTTGTCGCCAGTCCGCTGCCTGCGACGGAACATCGCGGACGCTTCGCTCGTTTTGGATGCAATCGCATCCTTGAGGAGTACGAAGCCATGTCCGATCGCAATTCGAACCGTCCCGACGATCCCAACCGCCCGGTCGATCCCCACAGCCCCGCCGAGCCGGGTCGACCGATCGACGACGGTCGTCCGATCGGCACCGGTCGCCCGGGCGATCCCGGCCGCATCGATTCCACGCGGCCCGACGATCCCGGTCGGCCCGCCGGCACCACGATCAACAACACCACGACGAGCAGCGGCGGACGGTCTTCGGCCTTCGTGCTCGCGGCCGTGGTCATCGTGCTGGCCATCGCGGCCTTCATCTTCTTCGGCGGCAACGACGACACCATCGCAGCGGACGTTCCCGCCGACGCGGCGGTCGAAACCGAAGGGGCCGCGGATGACGTGGGCATCGTCGGCGACAACGTCATCGACGATGGTGCTGCCGCGGCCGACGAGGCAGCCACGGCCACCGGTGACGCGGCCGAAAGTGCGGCCGACGCCACCGTCGACACCGTCGATGATGCGGCCGACGCGACCGCTGACACCGTCGACGACGCTGCCGACGCGACCGAAGACGCCGCAGAAGACGCAACCGGCAACTAAGCCCGCGTCATCGCTGCGCGCGACCAACCGCGCAGGCCCTAGGGGTCTGCGCGGCTTTCGCCTGTCTGATCAATGCTTTGTCACGAGGTTCTCATGCTGATCCTGCACTGTCCCTATTGCCAGCGCGACGTGGACGAAACCGACCTGCACGCAGGCGGCGAGGCGCATCTCAAACGCGTCGGCCCCGAGGCGGACGCGGCGGCCTTCGAGCAGTATCTGTTCATGCGGCGCAACACCAAGGGCGTCCATTTCGAGCGGTGGCGTCATGTCTACGGCTGCGGCAAGTGGTTCCTCGCGGCGCGCAATACCGCGACACTGCAGGTCTACGGCACCTATTCCGCCCAGACCACCGAACCCCCAGCGCATATCACCGAAGCGATCCGCGCCGCACAGGAGAGCCAGGCATGAGATTGACCAACCACGGCCGCCTGATCGCCAAGAACCGGCCCGTTCACTTCACCTTCAACGGCAAGCGGATGCGCGGCTATTCCGGCGATACGCTGGCCTCGGCGCTGATGGGGAACGACCAGATCCTGCTGGGCCGGTCGTTCAAGTACCACCGCCCGCGCGGCGTCGTGGCCTCCGGCGCGGAAGAGCCCAACGCGCTGGTCGAACTGGGTCGCGGCGACCGGCAGGAGCCGAACCACCGCGTCACGCAGGTGCCGCTCTACGACGGGCTCGTCGCGAAAAGCCAGAACCACTGGCCGAGCCTCGAATTCGACGTGGGCGTGATCAACAACAAGCTTTCGCGTTTCCTGCCGGCGGGTTTCTACTACAAGACCTTCATCCAGCCGCGCGCCTTCTGGAAGCACGTCTACGAGCCGATCATCCGCAAGTCCGCGGGCCTTGGTGCGGCCCCCGAGACGGCGGACGATCACACCTACGAGCATTTCAACACCACCGTCGACGTCCTCGTCGCGGGCGGGGGCCTGTCGGGCCTTGCCGCGGCGCTGGCAGCGGCCAAGACCGGCGCGCGCGTGCTGCTGGTCGAGCAGTCGGCCCACTGGGGCGGGCGCGGGATCGTGGATCAGCCGCGTATTGACGGGCAGGATGCCCAGGACTGGATCGACACGACGCTCTCGACCCTGGACGAGATGCCCAACGTGACCATGCGCACCCGCACCCAATGCGCGGGCGTCTACGACCACGGCTATGCGCTGTGCAACGAGCAGCTGACCGATCACCTGGCGAAATCCGACGGACCGCGACAGCGGCTGTGGCGCGTCCGGGCGGGTCGCATCGTCACCGCGACGGGCGCGATCGAACGTCCTTTGTCTTTTCCTTACAACGATGTGCCGGGTGTTCTTCTTGCAAGTGCGCTGCGCGACTACGTCGTGAACTACGGCGTGGCCGTGGGTGAGCGGACGGTCTTGGTGACCAACAACGACGATGCCTACCGCACCGCGCTGGCCCTGGTCGACGCGGGCTTGAGCGTTCCGGTGATCCTCGATGCGCGCGCCAAGGCGGACGGCGAACTGCCCGAGCGGGCCCGCGCCCGTGGTATCCGGATCGAGACCGGTCGCGCCATCGCCGAAGTGCAGGGCGGCAAGCGCGTCACGGGTGTCGTCACCTGCGATCAGGCAGGCTCCGGCGGGAAGATCGAGGAGATTGCCTGCGATTGCGTCGCCATGTCCGGCGGCTGGTCGCCGGTGGTCCACCTGTGGTCGCACTGCGGCGGCAAGCTGATCTGGGATGCCGAGCAGGCGATGTACCGGCCCGATCCCGCGCAACCGCCGCGTGGCGCGGACGGGAACGGCTTCGTGCGCGCCGCCGGCACCGCGAATGGTCACCTCTACACCGCCGAGGCGATCGCCGACGGTTTCGCCGCCGGAAAGCAAGCGGTGCGCGATCTGGGCTTCGACAAGAAGATCGGCGCGGCGCCTCAGGGCGAATGCGCCGTCGAAGCCGCGATGGAGCCGATCTGGCTGATGCCCGCGCTGGCCCCCTACGAGAAGCGCGCGAAGATGTGGCTCGACTACCAGAACGACGTGAAGGTGTCGGACGTCCAGCTTGCGGCGCAGGAAGGTTTCGAAAGCGTCGAGCATACCAAGCGCTATACCACACTCGGCATGGCGACGGACCAGGGGAAATTGAGTAATATCAACGGCATCGCGACGCTTTCTGATGCGCTGGATAAAGAGATCCCGCAGGTCGGCACCACCACCTTCCGTCCGCCCTACACGCCGCTGCCCCTGGCCGCGATCACCGGTGTCGCGCGCGACGAGCTGTTCCAGCCCGTCCGACGCACCCCGATCCACGGCTGGCACGTGGACAACGGCGCGGAATTCGAACCCGTCGGCCACTGGCGCCGCCCTTATGCCTATCCCCGCGGCGACGAGGACCTTCACGCCGCCGTCAACCGCGAGGTGAAGAACACCCGCGAGAACGTGGGTCTGCTGGATGCCAGCACCTTGGGCAAGATCATCGTGAAGGGGCCCGACGCGGGCCGGTTCATGGACATGCTCTACACGAACATGATGTCGAACCTCGCCGTGGGGAAATGCCGCTACGGCCTGATGTGCAGCGAGAACGGCTTCCTGATGGACGACGGCGTCGTGGCACGGCTCGATGAGCAGACCTGGCTGTGCCATACCACCACCGGCGGGGCCGAACGCGTTCACGCCCACATGGAGGACTGGCTGCAGACCGAATGGTGGGACTGGAACGTCTACGTCACCAACGTGACCGAGCAATACGCGCAGGTCGCGGTCGTCGGCCCCAAGGCGCGTCGCCTGTTGCAGAAGCTGGAAAGCGACATCGACCTGTCCAGGGAGGCCTTGCCCTTCATGCAGTGGGTCGAGGGCACGATCGCGGGCATCCGCGCACGGGTCTTCCGCATCAGCTTCAGCGGCGAGTTGTCGTTCGAGATCGCCGTGCCCGCAAGCCAGGGCCGCGCCTTCTGGGACATCCTCTGGCGCGAGGGCAAGGACCTGGGCGTGATGCCCTACGGCACCGAAGGGCTGCACGTCCTGCGGGCCGAGAAGGGCTTCATCATGATCGGTGACGAAACCGACGGGACGATCATTCCGCAGGACCTTGGACTGCACTGGGCGATTTCGAAGAAGAAGACCGATTTCCTGGGCAAGCGGGGCCAGATGCGCGATCACATGCAGGATCCGCACCGCTGGAAGCTCGTCGGGCTCGAGACCACCGACGGGACGGTGCTGGAAGACGGCGCCTATGCCCCCGAGGAGGGCGAGAATGCCAACGACCAGCGCAACGTGCAGGGGCGGGTGACGTCCACCTACTACTCGCCCACGCTGGACCGCGGCATCGCCATGGGGCTGGTGAAGGATGGGCCCAACCGGATGGGAGAGGTGATCGGCTTCACCACGACCTCCGGCGGTCTGCAGGAGGCGCGGATCGTCGATCCGGTCTTCTACGACAAGGATGGGGAGAAGCAGAATGTCTGATGCCGTAACCGCATTGATGAACCGCGAGACGCATGGATCGGTGCAGGTCCGGGACGCGGGCCTGCAGGGCATGATCTCGGTCCGGGGGGACCTGTCGGACGCGCGCTTGGCCGCGGCGGTGAAGGCCGTCACCGGCGGCAAGGTCCCGGAATCGCTGTCGATGACGACGCGGGACGGCACCTCTGCCCTGTGGATGTCGCCGGACGAGCTTCTGCTGCTGGTCCCCTACGGAGAGGTCGCCGACCGGATGGACCGCTTTGCGAAAGGGGCGAAGGATCTGCACCACCTGGCGGTCGACGTCTCGGATGCGCGCGCCGTGCTGGCGGTGGAAGGGCCGTTCCTGCGCGAGGTGCTGGCCAAGCTTGCCCCCGTCGATCTGCACCCCGATGTGCTGAAACCCGGCACCGTGGTGCGCACGCGGCTGGGACAGATCGCGGCGGGCTTCTGGCTGGAGGACGAGACCAGCGCGCGGGTCATCTGTTTCCGCTCGGTCGCGGACTACGCCTTCGATCTGCTGGCCGCTTCCGCCAAGGCCGGTCCGGTGGGGCACTTTCCGCGCGGAACCTAAAGGGCGGGGGTCGGGTTGACGCGGTGAGCAATCGCGCTTCTATGACGCGCGAGACCAAACCAGATGAAGGGGCCCAAATCATGGCTTTCGAACTTCCCGACCTTCCCTACGCCCACGACGCGCTCGCCTCCAAGGGCATGTCGAAGGAGACGCTGGAATACCACCACGACAAGCACCACAACGCCTACGCCACCAAGACCGCCGACATGGTCAAGGGCAGCGAGTGGGACGGCAAGTCCATCGAGGAGATCGTCAAGGGCACCTTCGACAGCTCCTCGGTGACGCAGTCGGGCCTGTTCGACAACGCGTCGCAGTACTGGAACCACTGCCAGTTCTGGGAAATGATGTCGCCCTCCGACAGCAAGATGCCGGGTGAGCTGGAAAAGGCCATCACCGACAGCTTCGGCTCCACCGACAAGTTCATGGAAGAGTTCAAGACCAAGGGTGGCGGCCAGTTCGGCTCCGGCTGGGTCTGGCTTGTCAAGGACGCCGACGGCGGCCTGAAGGTGACGAACACCGCCAACGGCATCAACCCGCTGTGCTACAACCAGACCGCGCTGCTGGGCTGTGACGTGTGGGAGCACGCCTACTACCTCGACCATCGCAACGCGCGTCCCGCCTACCTCGACAACTTCCTCAAGGAGTTGGTCGACTGGGAAAACGTCGCCAGCCGGATGTAATCCGCGCCGCGATCCAGTTAAGGAAAGGCCCGTGCCCCGGCGCGGGCCTTTTTCGTTGGAGACGAGCCCATGACCGGTCCCACCCTGGCCAAGATCAAAACCGCCGCAGCCACGCTTGCGGACGCCACGATCCGTACCCCCGTGTTGTCGCTCGGATCGGACCGGTTGCGGCCACATCTGCCGGAGGGCGCGCAGGTGACCGTCAAGCTGGAGCTTTTCCAGCAGGCCGGCAGCTTCAAGGCGCGGGGGGCCTACCTTGGGATCCAGGCCCTTGGCCCGGAGGAGAAGGCGGCGGGCGTCGTCGCGGCCTCCGGCGGCAACCACGCGCTGGCGGTCAGCTGGGCCGCGCAGGCGGCGGGCGTTTCGGCGCGCATCGCCATGCCCCGCAGCGTCGATCCCTTGCGGATCGACGGCTGCCGCACGATGGGGGCCGAAGTCAGCCTGCACGACGACATGCCCGCGGCCTTCGCAGAGATGGACCGCGTCGTGGCGGAGGAGGGGCGCGGCATGATGCATCCCTTCGAAGGCGCGCACATGACCCTTGGGGCCGCGGTCTGCGGCGCGGAATACCTGTCCCAGGCACCGGACCTCGACACCTTCGTGGTGCCGGTGGGCGGCGGCGGGCTGATTTCCGGGATCGCGCGGGCCGTCAAGCTGCTGCGCCCCTCCGCGACGATCATCGGGGTCGAACCCGTCGGGGCCGACAGCCTGACGCGCAGCCTTGCCGCGGGCGCGCCGCAACGGCTTGAGCGGATCGACACGATAGCAGACAGCCTGAGCGCGCCCACGGCGATGCCCATGAGTTTTGCCGTGGCGCAGGCCCACGTGGACCGGATGGTGCATGTGACCGACGACCAGATGCGCGCGGCGATGCGTCTCTACATGGATCACCTGCGCCTGGTGGCGGAACCGGCCTGCGCGGCCAGCCTTGCCGCTCTCTGCGGTCCGTTGGCGCAGGATCTGGCCGGACGCCGCGTGGGGATCATCGCCTGCGGGTCGAACATCTCGCTCCAACGGTGGCAAAGCCTGATCGGCTGAACGGAACCCCGGCGCGCGGCAGCCGTTGGTCCTCCAGAACCAAGGAGGTAGCACAATGGCAGAGCGCCTGAAATCGAAGGATGGCCGCAGCGAAACCGAAGAGCTGATCGGTAATCCCCCCGAAGCCCCCGACAAGGCCGGCACCGACGGTGGTGCCTTGGGACGCCGCGTCGGCAAGCGTGACGAGGAAGACCGCGTCATGGACAGCCCCGACACCACGACGGACGCCCGCAAGTCCGACAAGATCGCAACCGGCACGGATACGCGCGATGACTAAACTCAACAACGACGCTTGGGTCGTCGTCGCCGACGGTGAGAAGGCCCTGTTCCTGCGCAACGTGACCGACGGCGAGGATCCGAACCTCGAGGTGATCCGCAAGGAAGAGCAGGACAACCCCAAGGACATCGACCAATCCGCCAATCGTCCGGGCCGCGTGGGCCAAAGCGCCGGCCCCGGCAAGAGCGCCTACGACGACACCGACTGGCACGAGTTGGCCAAGGACCGCTTCGCCGCGGATCTTGCCGACATGCTCTACGAGCGGGCCCACAAGGGCAGGTTCAAGGAGATCGTTCTCGTGGCGGCACCGTCGGTCCTGGGTGAGCTGCGCGACAAGCTGCACCAGGAAGTCTCCGACAAGGTGGTGGGCGAGATCGACAAGACGCTCACCAACCATCCGGTTCAGGACATCGAGAAAATCGTGAAGTCCGAACTGGCGGGCTGAGACGGTGTAGGGCAACGGGCGTCTTCGCGACGCTGCGCTTCGCCTGCGCCTGCTGCGTGATATCGCTCGATCTTCGCGAATGGCCTGCAAGGGGCCGCCTTTCCCCGGGGCGGCCCTTTCGCTTGCGCCTCCGCGTGATCCACGCCACCAAGGCGCAAAGGAGATCCGCGATGGCCCGGGGAATAGCCGCCATGGTCGCGGCCTGCACGATCTGGGGGCTTTCGCCCCTGTTCTACTGGTTGCTGTCCGACATACCTCCGCTGGAGGTGCTGTCCTACCGATCGCTCTGGTCGCTGGTCTTCTTCGTCGCGATCCTGGGGCTACAGGGGCGTCTGCGCGCCTCGCTGTCGGCACTGCGGGATGTCCGAACGCTTGTCACCGTGGCCTTCGCGGGGTTCATGATCTCGCTCAACTGGCTCGGGTTCATCTATTCGATCTCGATCGGCAACGGGCTTCAGGCCTCGCTGGGGTATTACATCTTTCCGCTGGTCTCGGTCGTGCTGGGGCGGATCTTCTTCGGCGAGCTGTTGAGCCGGGCGCAGGCGGTGGCCGTGGGGTTGGCGGGCGTGGCCGTCACCGTGCTGACGATCGGTCTGGGTGTGCCGCCGTGGATTGCGCTGTCGCTGGCGCTGACCTTCGGCGCCTACGGGGTGGTGAAGAAGGGCCTGACCCTGGGCGCGATCCAGTCCGTCACGGCCGAGGTCCTGCTGATCGCGCCTTTCGCTTTCGCCTACCTCGTCTTTTTCTCCACCAGCCTCGAAGGCGGGACGGGATGGCAGACCCACGCGCTGCTCATGGCCTCGGGGCCGCTGACGGGGTTGCCGCTCATCCTGTTCAGCTATGCGGCGCAGCGGGTCCGGCTGTCGACCATCGGGCTGGTGCAATACCTCAACCCGACGTTGCAGTTCGGTTGCGCGGTGCTGTTCTTCGCCAACCCGATCACGCCGTGGCACGCCATTGCCTTTCCGCTGATCTGGGCGGCGCTGGCGCTTTATTCGCTGTCGGCCATGCGTCAGGACAGGGCGCGACGCAGGGCGTCCTCCAGCGCGGTCACGCCCGTCACGACGGTGACGTAGCCACGCGTCTCGGCGCCCGCGAAGCCATGGGCCACCACGTGATCGAGCAGCGCCACCAAGGGATCCCAGTAGCTGCCTTGGTTCACCACGAAGATCGGCTTGTCGTGCAGACCAAGCTGGCGCCAGGTCAGCACTTCGAAGAACTCGTCGAGCGATCCGGCCCCGCCCGGCAGCACCACGATGGCCTGCGCGTTCATCACCATGACCTTCTTGCGTTCGTGCATCGTCTCGGTGACGACGAAGGTATCGAGATCGCGCTTGCCGACCTCCCAGTCCAGCAGGTGTTGCGGGATGACCCCCATGGTGGCCCCGCCCGCCGCTTGCGTGGCCCGCGCGACACGACCCATCAGGCCGACGTCGCCCGCGCCGTAGACCAGCCGCCAGCCATTCGCGGCAATGAGCGCTCCCGTGGCCTCGGCCAGGGCTGCGAAGGCGGGATCGTCGCCGTCACGGCTGCCGCAGTAGACGCAGACGGAGGAGGAAAGGGCCACGGGAACACTCCATTTCGGGGGGGCGGGCTATCGGTCGGGCAAAACCCTTGCTACGATGCCACAGCCTGTGGTCGACGGGCCGATTTGACAAGGGACGAGATGACGCGGAACAACCGGATCCTGGCCAGAGGTGCCGCCATCGCCGCCGCCCTTGCCGTGCTGGCGATCGTGCTGGGCCAGCGCGGGCTATTCTCGGACGGGCAGACGCAGCCCCAAGACACGCTTGCCGCGGGAGGACCCGCGACCACTGCACTGCCCGAGACCACGGTCGACCCGGAAACGGACGTACAAGCGGGTGAGCAAAAGGGTGCGCCCGTCCGGACACCCGAGGTGCCAGAGGCCCCGGCGCCGGTTCCTGCCGCGGTCGATTATTTCGAGCTCGGCCCCGGCGGGTCCGCGACCGTCGCGGGCCGGACGGCCCCGGGCGCGAAGGTCCGCGTCCTGCTCGACGGGGAGGAGATCGAGACCCTGACCGCCGACGCCGCCGGCGCCTTCGCGGGCTTTCCGCAGATCCCGGCCGCCGATCGCCCCCGTGCCCTGACCTTCGAGGTCGACGGACAGACGGCCGGCAGCGACACGATCCTGGTGCAGCCGGGCAGGGGGGCCGCACCCGCCCCGGACGACACGCGGATTGCCTCCGCCGATTCGTCAAGCGAGGCGGGCGGGACCGAACCGCCGCAAGGGGAATCGGTTGACGGGGATGCCGGCGGCGGCTTGGGCTCCGATGCCGATGCCGATGCCGATGCCGATGCCGATGCCGATGCCGATGCCGATGCCGATGCCGATGCCGATGCCGATGCCGATGCCGTCGACGGCGCACCGACAGCCCTTGCCGAGGCGGGGACGGTGGGAGGCGGAACGGGAGACAGCACGTCGAACGATATGGCGGGGGCAGGAACCGCACCAGGCACAGCGGCCACGGACGGGTCTGCCGCCAGCGGCCCGGCCACCGATGGTCCGGCTTCTATTGATGCGACGGCGGACGAGACAGCGGTCGCGGACGCGGGCGAGGAACCTGCGGACCTTCGGGTGACCGATGCGGGCGACGACATAGATATCGCCGGGATCGATGCGGACACCTTTGACCTGGCCGCGACCGACGAGGTCGTGGGTGCGCCCGCCGACGACACCGATTCCGCGGGAGGAACCGTCGAAGGCGTGCGGGCCACGCCCGGGGAGGGGACCGCGGACAGCGAGGATCGGAGGTCCTCAGAGGACGACACATCCCCGCAGGCCACCGACGAGGAGGGCGGAGGCCCGCGCGATGCGCCGCCCACGACCGATCTGGCCGATACCCGCATGCCGGAGCCCGGCGAAGGTGTTCTGACCCGCGCGCCGGACGGCAGCATGGCACCCGCGCAAACGGAAGAGGCGGATCTCGGAGGCGCATCGGACAGCACGGCGTCGAGCACCGTCGAACCGGACGATGCCGCCACGGCGCAACCGGGCGGCACGGGGGCGGGCACGGGCGGCGCCAGCCCCGCGCTCGGTGCGGCGCCCAGCCTCATCGTCTCCGCCGACGGGGTGCGCACGACCGGCGCGCCGCGGCCCACGCCCACCGTCTCGCTTGATGCGATCAGCTACGACGACAGCGGGGAGGTGCGGCTGACCGGACGCGGCCCCGGCGTGGGAGAATTGCGCATCTACCTCGACAACCGGCCCGTCAGTCAAAGCCCGATGTTGCCCGACGGCGGCTGGCAGACCGAGCTGCCGCAGGTCGATCCGGGCACCTATACCTTGCGCATCGACCAGATCGGGGCGGACGGTCAGGTCGAGAGCCGGATCGAGACGCCCTTCCTCAAGGAGGATCCCGCGCAGGTCCGGGCCCTGCGCGAAGGGGGGGGCGCCGTCCAGCAGATCGACACCCGCACCGTGCAGCCGGGACACACGCTCTGGGCCTTTGCGACGGATCGCTTCGACGACGGTATGATGTACGTGGCGATCTACGAGGCGAATGCCGACCTGATCCGCGACCCGGACCTGATCTATCCCGGGCAGGTCTTCGTCATGCCCGAGGCCGATCGCGCTGGTAATCCCCGCACCTCCCCTTAGGTTGGTGGTTCGCCGACCGGGACCCCAGATGCGCAGACTGACCAAGACGGACGCCAATTTCGACCCCACGGCACGCATTCAGGGCTGGAACGTGATCCGCCGGGTGCTGCCCTACCTCTGGCCCGAGGGCGAGCGGGGGATCAAGGTGCGCGTGGTGGCCGCGATCTCGGTCCTCGTCATGGCCAAGATCATCGCCGTGGGCACGCCGTTCTTCTACAAGGCCGCCGTCGACACCCTCTCGGGGGAGGCGCGGGACGATCTGTGGCTGATCGGCCTCGGGGCCGTGGCGCTGACGGTGATCTACGGGCTCACCCGGCTGGCCAACGTGGGCTTCCAGCAGACGCGCGACGTGCTCTTCGCGCCGGTGGGACAGCGTGCGCTGCGGGCGCTGGCGCTGCAGACCTTCACCCATATCCACCGCCTGTCGATGCGCTACCACATCACCCGCAGGACCGGCGGGCTTTCCCGCGTGATGGAGCGCGGCGTGAAGGGGGTCGAGTTCCTGCTGCGGTTCTTATTGTTCAGCATCGGACCGCTCCTGCTGGAGCTTCTGATGATCTCCGTCGTGCTCTTTTTCATGTTCGACGTCTGGTACCTGGTGGTCGTGGGTCTGACCATCGTGGCCTATGTCACCTTCACCTTCCGCGTGACCGAATGGCGCGTGAAGATCCGCAAGGTGATGAACGAGCAGGACACAGACGCCAACCAGAAGGCGATCGACAGCCTGCTGAACTTCGAGACGGTGAAGTACTTCGGCGCCGAACGGCTGGAGGCCGCGCGCTACGACAGCGCGATGAAGCAATACGAAACGGCGGCGATCCGCACCAACGTAAGTCTCGCCTTTCTGAACTTCGGGCAGTCCTTCATCATCACCGCGGGCCTCGTGGCGGTGATGGTCATGGCGGCCGTCGGCGTGTCGAACGGGGCATTGACGGTAGGGGACTTCGTGCTGGTCAACGCCTACATGATCCAGATCACCATGCCGCTCAACTTCCTCGGCACCGTCTACCGCGAAATCCGTCAGGCGCTGATCGACATGGGCGACATGTTCGATCTGCTCGAACAGCCTGCCGAGGTGCAGGACAAGCCCGGCGCCACGACGTTGCATGTCACCGGCGGGCGGGTCGAGCTGCACGATGTCCACTTCGGCTACGACCCCGCTCGCCCGATCCTCAAGGGCGTGGACCTGACCCTGGAGCCGGGGCAGACGGTGGCGATCGTGGGCTCTTCGGGGGCGGGGAAGTCCACCATCGGGCGGCTTCTGTTCCGGTTCTACGACGTGACGGGCGGTGCGGTGCTGATCGACGGGCAGGACGTGCGCGACGTGACCCAAGACAGCCTTCACGCCCAGATCGGGGTGGTGCCGCAAGACACGGTGCTGTTCAACGACACGATCCACTACAACATCGCCTACGGCCGTCCCGACGCGACCGAGGCCGAGATCCGCGCCGCCGCCCGGGCCGCCAAGATCCACGATTTCGTCATGTCCTTGCCCGACGGCTACGACACCACCGTCGGGGAGCGCGGGCTGAAGCTCTCGGGCGGCGAGAAGCAGCGCGTGGGCATCGCACGCACGCTTTTGAAGAACCCGCCCATCCTGCTGCTGGATGAGGCCACGAGCGCGCTCGACACCGACACGGAGCGCGGGATCCAGTCGGAACTGCGCACCATGGGCCGGGGACGCACGGTGCTGACCATCGCGCACCGGCTGTCGACGATCCAGGACGCCGACCGGATCGTCGTGCTCGAAGACGGGGTGATCGTCGAACAGGGCACCCACGATGCGCTTTTGGCCGAAGGGGGCCGTTACGCGCAGCTCTGGAGCCGGCAGGAACAGGAAGCCGCATGAGCCGGAAGGACTATCCCGAGACGCCGGACGGGCGCTATTTCGTGGCCAAGTCCCGGCTGTGGCGCAAGACCGACCCATCGCTTGACGACACCACCCGCCGCGCGGCGGTGAAGCGGCTGATGCAGGCCCGTCGCGCCGTGGGCCAGGCCGACACGGAGGAGGCTACCCGCGACGCCCGCGCGGCGGTCGATGCCGCCAAGCGCGCCTTGGGCGAGCGCGGTCCCGTGTGGTGGGACGACGGCGCGCCGGACGAAGGCGGTAAGCACCCGAAGAACACCTCCTACGCTGGTTGGTGGGCCGATCTGGACGCGGACGCGCAGGCCCGTGGCAGCGGCTGACACCGGCCTGCGAATCTCGCGCGGCTGACGTCCACCTTTGCACCGGCGCACAGCACGACCTGCCGGGACCCGACATTGCCAGCGCCGGAAGATCGGCGTAACGGGCGGGCATCCTGACTGAAAGATCCGAAATGTCTCTCCTGCGTGCCGCCCTCGTGCTTGGCCTTCTCTCTGCCGTCGGTCCCTTCGCGATCGACATGTATCTGCCCGCGCTTCCGGGGCTCGCCGCCTCGCTCGGGGTCGAGGAGACGGCGGCGCAGCTGACGCTGACCAGCTATTTCGTGGCCTTCGGGTTGGCACAGCTCTTCTACGGCCCCTGGTCGGACCAGGCGGGCCGCAAGGTGCCGCTGTTCGCGGGTCTCGCCATCTTCATCGGGGGATCGGTCGTCTGCGCCATGGCGGGCAGCATCGGCATGCTGGTGCTGGGCCGCGCGGTGCAGGGGATCGGCGGCGCGGTGCTGATGGTCATTCCGCGCGCGGTGATCCGCGACATGCACACCGGCACGGCGGCGACCAAGATGATGGCGCTGGTGATGCTGGTGATCTCGGTCTCGCCGATGCTGGCACCGCTCGCGGGGGCGGGGCTGATCGCCTTCGGCGACTGGCGTCTGATCTTCTGGGTGCTGGGGGGCGCTGCCGCGCTGTCACTCGTGCTGACCGCCACCGCCTTGCCCGAGACGCGCCCCGCCGACCAACGAGAGCCGATCGACTTCGCCCATCTGCGCGCAGGGGCGGCCACGCTCTTTCGCGATCCGGTCTTCATGGGGCTGACCTTCATCGGCGGCTTCGGGATGGCGAGCTTCTTCGTCTTCATCGCCAGCGCCTCCTTCGTCTACGTCGAGCAATTCGGCCTGACGCCCACCGGCTTCAGCCTGGCCTTCGCGATCAATGCCATCGGCTTCTTTGCGGCAAGCCAGGTCGCGGGCCCGCTGGGAGAGCGGGTCGGCATCGTGCCGCTGATGCGTTGGGGCGTCATGGGATTCGCCGGGTTCTCGGTGGCCCTTTTCGCGATCACCCTGACGTTGGGTGCGAACCTCTACGTGATCGTGGCCTTCCTGTTCTGCGCCAACGCCTGCCTTGGCGTCGTGGTGCCCGCGACGATGGTCATGGCGCTGGATCCGCATGGTCGCATCGCGGGCCTGGCCTCGTCACTGGGCGGCACGCTGCAGATGGTCACCGGTGGCGCGATGATCGTGGTCACGGGCCTTTTCTTCGATGGCACGGCCACGCCGATGATCGCGGGGATCGCGCTTTGCGCGCTTTGCGCGCTGGCGCTGGCGGTGCTGACGCTGGGTCGCGTGCATGAAACAGAGGTCGCCATCTAGGCCGATGCGCCCCTGGAGCGGGATGTTTCGGGGGAGGGGGCTTTGCCGCCGTTGGCGGGGGTCCAGACGGACCGCGTTCGACGACCCCTGCGATGCCCGCCGCCCGCGTGGCGGATCCCGCCCCGCTCCGGCACGCGCCCCTTGGCAAATCTCGACCGATCACGTTATGAAGCGCCCGAACGACAGCGGTCCGCCACGGACCCCGCAGGAGGCGGCATGAGCGAGACCGACAGCTTCATCAATGAAGTGACCGAAGAAGTTCGGCGCGAACGCCTGTTCGGCCTGCTCAAGCGCTTCGGCTGGATTGCGGTGCTCGCGGTCGTCCTGCTGGTGGGCGGTGCGGCCTGGTTCGAATATACCAAGGCCCGCGACCGTGCGGCGGCGCAGGCCGCCGGCGATGCGGTGCTGGCCGCGCTCGAGGAGAACGACCCCGAGGCGCGGGCCGAGGCGCTGTCGCAACTTTCGCTCGATGGCTCCGCCGGGGCGGTGTCCGATCTGCTGTTTGCCTCGATCCAGCAGGAAACCGGCCAGCCGGCCGAGGCCGCGCAGACGCTGGAGCGTCTGGCGACGGAAGGGGACCTGCCGCAGGTCTACCGCGACCTCGCCGCCTTCAAGGCCGCGGCCCTGGACGAGGGGCTGAGCGATGACGCCCGCCGCCAGACCTTCGAGCGGCTGGCGCAGCCCGGGCAGACCTTCTCGCTTCTGGCACAGGAGCAGTTGGCGCTGATGAACCTGGCCGCGGGCGACCGTGACGCCGCCGTCGAGCAACTGACCGCCGTCCTTCAGGATGCGAGCGTCACCCGAGGCTTGCGGGATCGCGTGCAAACCCTGATGGTGGCGCTTGGAGCGGAACTGCCCGACACGGCGGCCCCTGCCGCGGACCTCACGCTTGATGCGGGGTCGAACAGTGAATGATCGAAAGGCGTGCGTTTTGACGTCAATACCCACCCGACTGAGCGCCACAATTCTACTGCTGCTTGCGCTGAACGCCTGCGGCGAGGACGATATCGACCTGCCCGGGCTGCGCGAGCCGATCCGCGACGACGCGGTCGAGGTGAACCGCGCTTTGCCGATTGCGCTGCCCGCCCCGCAGGCGCGGGCCGAATGGACGCACCGCAACGGTGCCGCCGATCATGCGACGCCGCAGGCGACCCTGTCGCAGTCCCCGTCGCTCGCCTTCGCGGTTCCGATCGGGGCGGGCGAAAGCCGCGGCACCCGCATCACCGCCGATCCCATCGTGGCGAACGGCATGGTCTACACGATGGATGCCACGAGCGGCGTGACCGCCACCACCGTCGGCGGAGAGCGGGTCTGGTCGACCCAGCTAGTCCCGCCACTTCAACGGCCGACCGATGCGTCGGGGGGCGGCCTTGCCTTCGGGGCCGGGCGGCTCTTTGCCTCGACCGGATTCGGTCGGCTGGTGGCACTCGATCCCGCCACGGGCGGCGAATACTGGACCCAGGACATCGACGCGCCGGGCACCTCCGCCCCCACGGTCATGGGTGATCTCGTCCACGTCATCGGTCGCGACAGCCGCGCCTGGGCGCTGGAGGTCGATACCGGCCGCATCCGTCACCAGACGCGGGGCATTCCGTCGGTCTCGTCCTACTCGGGCGGGGCTGGACCGGCCGTCGACAGCGATCTTGCGGTCTATCCCTTCTCCTCGGGCGAGGTGGTGGGCGTCTTCCCGCAAGGCGGCCTGCAACGGTGGAGCCAGATCGTCACCGGCGACCGCGTGGGCCAGGCCGTCGGCAACATCTCCGACATCGCGGGCGATCCGGTGATCGACGGCGACAGAGTCTACGTCGGCAACTTCTCGGGCCGGACCGTGGCCTTGAACCGCGGCACGGGAGAACGGATCTGGACCGCGGAGGAAGGGGCCACCGGCCCGGTCTGGCCCGCGGGCGGATCGATCTTCATGGTCAACGACCTCAACCAGTTGCTGCGGCTCGACGCCGCGACCGGGGACCCGATCTGGCGCGTCACCTTGCCCGATTTCACCGAAGCCAGCAGTTTTCTGGGCCGTGACCGCACGGTCTACGCCCATTACGGGCCGGTGATGGCGGGCGGCCGGCTGATCTTGGCCTCTTCCGACGAACGGTTGCGCCTTTTCGATCCCGTCTCTGGCGCGCTCACCGGGTCCATCGAACTGCCCGGCGGGGCGGCCACGGCCCCGGCGCTTGCGAACGGGATGCTCTACGTCGTCAGCAAGGACGGGCAACTGCTGGCTTTCCGTTAAGCGCGCTTGGGTGTAAGGCTCGCCCCTGACCTTGATCGGAGCGCGCCCATGTCCTTCACACTCGCCCTCGTGGGCCGGCCCAACGTGGGCAAGTCCACGCTCTTCAACCGGCTGGTGGGCAAGCGTCTGGCGCTGGTCGACGACCAGCCCGGCGTGACCCGCGACCTGCGCGAAGGCCCGGGCCGGATCGCGGACATCCGCTTCACCGTGATCGACACCGCGGGCCTGGAGGAAGCCACCGACGACTCGCTTCAAGGCCGGATGCGCGCACTCACCGAACGCGCGGTCGAGATGGCCGACGTCTGCCTTTTCATGATCGACGCGCGCGCGGGCGTCCTGCCCGCCGACGAGGTCTTCGCCGACATTCTGCGGCGCAAGAACGCCCATGTGATCCTGGCCGCCAACAAGGGCGAGGGGAAGGCCGCCGACGCCACCATCCTGGAGGCCTACGCCCTGGGCCTGGGCGAGCCGATCCGCCTCTCCGCCGAGCACGGCGAGGGTATCGGGGAGCTGATGGATGCGCTTCGCCCCCTGGCCGAACAGTTCGAGGCCCGCGCCGAAAAGGACGCCCCCGAGACGGATGTCGAGGTGGGCGAGGAGGACGAGGACGCCGCCCCGGTTCCGACCCGAGCGAAGCCTTTGCAGATCGCCGTCGTGGGCCGTCCCAACGCGGGCAAGTCCACGCTCATCAACAAGATCCTCGGAGAGGATCGCCTGCTGACGGGGCCCGAGGCGGGGATCACCCGCGACGCGATCTCGGTCCAGGCCGACTGGGGCGGGGTGCCGATGCGGATCTTCGACACTGCCGGCATGCGCAAGAAGGCCCGGATCAACGACAAGCTGGAGAAGCTTTCGGTCAGCGACGGGCTGCGGGCGGTGAAGTTCGCGGAAGTCGTGATCGTGCTGCTCGACGTCGATATCCCCTTCGAACAGCAGGATTTGCGCATCGCGGACCTGGCCGAGCGCGAAGGCCGCGCCGTGGTGATCGGTGTGAACAAGTGGGACACCGAGGATGACAAGCAGGACAAGCTGCGCGAGTTGAAAGAGGAATTTGCGCGCCTGCTGCCGCAGTTGCGCGGCGCGCCGCTGGTGACGGTCTCGGCCAAGACGGCCAAGGGGCTCGACCGGCTGCAGCAGGCCGTCATGCGTGTCTACGAGACCTGGAACCGCCGCGTGACGACCGCTCAGCTGAACCGCTGGCTGACGGGGATGCTGGAACAGCACCCGCCGCCCGCGCCGGGCGGCAAGCGGATCAAGATGCGCTACGCCACGCAGGTGAAGACGCGCCCGCCGGGGTTCGTTGTGATGACCTCTCACCCCGACCTGGTTCCGGCCAGTTACAACCGCTATCTCGTGAACGGATTGCGGACCGATTTCGACATGCCCGGCACGCCGATCCGCCTGACCTTGCGCGACCAGGGGGAGAAGAACCCCTACAAGGACCGCAAGTCCTCTCAGCCCTCGCGGCTGTCCAAGCACAAGAAGAAGCCCGGCGCCGACCGCTGAGGCGCGGCATTCGGGCGGGACGGGCGCCTCAGGGCCGCATGTCGCGCGGGAAGTAGACGGCCATGACGCAGGCCAGAACGACCACGCCGCTCAGCGCCGTGGCGGTCACCATGAAGGTCTCCAGCCCGTTGGCCGCGATGATGCCCACCAGCGCCCAGACCAGAGCGGCGAGATAGAGCGGGGCGGGCAGGATCCGGTAGACCACGATGCCCATCCCCAGCGTGCCGAGGATGCCGGCGAAGGCCCAGCCGTAACTCGTCATCCCGATCCCGTAGCCTGCGAGCACGGTTGCGAGCGAAACGAAACTCGCCGCCGTCAGCCAGCCGGCGTAGAGCGCCACCGGCGCGCGCAGGAAAAGGCGTTTCTCGCGCGAGGCGCGCAACAGGGCTAGGATCGCGAAGCCCAACATCAACCAGATCAACAAGGTCGCCAGAAGCGCGCTTTCCGTGGCGATCCACAACCAGGGCACGCCAAGGGCCAGCGACGCGCAGAGCGGGGTCCGCGCGCGATTCCAGGCCGGATCGTCGCGTTTGCGCAGGACCCCGTAGACGGCCGAGACGATGAGCCACAGGTAGATCAGGCCCCAGATCCCGAAGGTGTAGCCCGCGGGCTGAACGGGCGGGTCGATCTGGGGCACCGGAAGCTGCGTCGCGTCGAACCCCGAGAAGGACGTGAACAGCGGCGCCACGGCGAATGCCAGCGTCACGGCCAAGGTCAGGGGGGCGATCAGGCGTCTCATACCCGGCCAACGCGACGCGAAGACGAATTGTTTCTCTCTTGAACTAGTTTAAATCGCCCGTGGCACTCAGGACCGTGCGCCCACCCAGGTAAGGCTGCAGGACAGCCGGAATGGCGACCGATCCGTCGGCCTGCTGGCCGTTCTCAAGCACCGCGATCAGCGTGCGGCCCACGGCAAGGCCCGACCCGTTCAGCGTGTGGACGAAGTCGGGCTTGCCGCCGCCTTCCGGCTTGAAGCGCGCATTCATCCGCCGGGCTTGGAAGGCCCCGCAGGTCGAAACGCTCGAGATCTCGCGGTAGGTATTCTGCCCGGGCAGCCAGACTTCGATGTCGTGGGTGCGGATCGCGCCGAAGCCGATGTCGCCGGTGCACAGGATCACGGTGCGGTAGGGCAGTTCCAGCTTGTCGAGGATCGTCTCGGCGCATTGGGTCATGCGGGCGTGTTCGGCGTCGCTTTCGTCCGGATGGGTGATCGAGACCATCTCGACCTTTTCGAACTGGTGCTGACGTAGCATGCCGCTGGTGTCGCGTCCCGCGCTGCCCGCCTCCGAGCGGAAGCAGGGGGTGTGGGCAACATAGCGCAGGGGCAGGGCGGAGGCCTCCAGGGTGGCGCCGCCGACGGTATTGGTCAGCGGAACCTCGGCGGTGGGGATCAGCCACCACCCGTTGGTGGTCTGGTAGCTGTCCTCGCCGAATTTTGGCAGTTGGCCGGTCCCCACCATCATCTCCTCGCGGACCAGCACCGGCGCGTTGGCCTCCGTCAACCCGTGCTCGTCGACGTGGGTGTCCAGCATGAACTGCGCGAGCGCCCGGTGCAGGCGCGCGACGCCCCCCTTGAGCAGCACGAAGCGGCTGCCGGAGAGTTTCGCCGCCGTCTCGAAATCCATGCCGGTCTCGACGCAAGGCAGCTGGTAGTGCTCGAGCGGGTCGAAGTCGAAGTTGCGCGGCGCGCCCACGCGGCGCAGCTCGACGTTGTCGTCCTCGTTGGCGCCGTCCGGGACATCGTCGGCGAGCAGGTTGGGCAGCTCCATCAGGGCCTGCGTCAGTTTCGCGTCGCGGTCCTTGGCCACCGCTTGCAGATCGGCGATGCGCGACTTGGCTTCGGCCACCTCGGCGCGCAGGCGCTGGAACTCGTCCTCGTCGCCGCGCGCCTTGGCGGCACCGACCTGTTTGGCGGCGGCATTGGCGGCGGCCTGCGCTTCTTCGGCCTGGGTGATCGCCTGCCGCCGTTCGGTGTCGAGGCCCAGCAGGTGCGGCGACTGAGGTTCCAGCCCGCGGCGGGACAGGGCGGCGTCGAAAGCTGCGGGATCGTCCCGGATGAGGCGAATGTCATGCATGGCGCGGCTCCTGTTTGGCGGTCTTGCCCCCCTATGCCCCAAGCGAGCCTGCGGGTGAAGAGGTCAAGACATCTTGGCGCGGGCCCGCGCCACGCCTATATCGCGGCCATCGCACGCGGCTTTCGGTTGTCAATTCCGACACCCGCCCCTAGGGTGCCGCGACTTTGACGCCGCGCGATCCGCGCCCAGATTACTAGGAGCCCTCCATGGAAGGCATCGCATCCCTCGTTCCCCTGATCCTGATCTTCGGGATCATGTATTTCCTGCTCATCCGTCCGCAGCAGAAGAAGCTCAAGCAGCACCAGGCCATGGTCGAGGCGCTGCGCCGCGGCGACCAGGTCGTCACGCAAGGCGGGATCGTCGGCAAGGTGACGAACGTGCGCGAGGCCGAGAAGGAGATCGAGGTCGAGATCGCGCAGGGCGTGAAGGTCCGCGTCATCCGCTCCACCGTCGCGACCGTCTTGTCCAAGACCGAACCCGCCGCCTGATTTCCGGCCGGGGGGCCACCACATGCTGCACATATCGCCGTTCCGGCAAGCGTTGATCTGGCTGACGGTCGCGGTCGGCCTTCTGCTGGCCTTGCCCAATCTGTTCTACGACCGGGTCGAGACCCACAACGACGCCATCGCCACCGGGGCGGAGGGCGCGGGCTGGCCTTCCTTCCTGCCGTCGAACCTGGTGAACCTCGGGCTCGACCTGCGCGGCGGGGCGCACCTGTTGGCGGAAGTCAACGTGGAGGACGTCTATGCCTCGATCATGGACGCGACCTGGCCGGAAGTGCGCGACGCCCTGGCTGCCGAGCGCGATACCGTGGGCTTCGTCACCCGCGAGGAGAGCCCCGCCGACGAGTTGATCGTGCGCGTTTCGGACGCCGCCGGGGCGGATCGTGCAGCGGAAATCGTGCGCGGGCTGGCCCGCCCGATCCAGACGCTCACCGGGGCGGGATCGACGGACATCGAGGTCGTGCAGAACGGCCCGGTGCTGACCGTGCGCCTGTCGGACGCCGAGAAGCTGGCCGTCGACGATCGCACCATGCAGCAAAGCCTCGAGATCATCCGCCGCCGTATCGACGAGGTCGGCACGCGAGAGCCGGTGATCCAGCGGCAGGGCGACGAGCGGATCCTGATCCAGGTGCCCGGCGTCGGTTCCAGCGCCGAGATCATCGACCTGATCGGCACCACCGCGCAGCTGACCTTCCAGCAGGTGATCGGCCCCGTGGACGACCCCGACAGCCCCGCGGGCGTGGGCCAGGAAGTCCTGCCCAGCCTCGACCAGGAGGGCATCTACTACATCCTCGACAGCGCCCCCGTCGTGACCGGCGAAGAGCTGGTCGACGCCCAGCCCGCCTTCGACGAGAACGGGCGCCCGGCGGTCAACTTCCGCTTCAACGTCTCCGGCGCGCGCAAGTTCGGGGATTACACGCTCGATCACATCGGCACGCAATTTGCCATCGTGCTCGACGAGGAGGTCATCAGCGCCCCCGTCATCCAAAGCCACATCCCCGGCGGATCGGGCATCATCACCGGCGATTTCTCGGTTCCGGAATCGACCAACCTCGCCGTGCTGCTGCGGGCCGGGGCCCTGCCGGCCTCGCTCGACTTCCTCGAAGAACGGACGATCGGGCCGCAGCTTGGCCAGGACAGCATCGAGGCGGGCCAGCGCGCGGCGCTGGTGGGCGGGCTGCTGGTCATCGTCTTCATGGGAATGACCTACGGGCTGTTCGGGATCTTCGCCAACATCGCGCTCATCATCAACATGGGGTTGATCTTCGGGATCCTGTCGCTGATCGGGGCCACGCTGACACTGCCGGGGATCGCGGGGATCGTTCTGACTGTCGGCATGGCGGTGGACGCCAACGTGCTGGTCTTCGAGCGCATCCGCGAGGAGCTGCGCACCGCAAAGGGGCCCGCCCGTGCGATCGAACTGGGCTACGAACGCGCACTCTCCGCGATCGTGGACTCCAACTTCACGACGCTGATCACGGCCGGTATCCTCTACTACCTCGGCTCCGGCCCGGTGCGCGGCTTTGCCGTCACGCTGGGGTTGGGGATCCTCACGTCGGTCTTCACGGCGATCTTCGTCACCCGGGCGCTGATCGTGGTGTGGTTCGCGCGCAAACGTCCAAAGACAATCGAGGTCTGATCCCATGCGTCTTCGCCTGATACCCGACCAGACCAACATCGACTTCTTCAAGGCGGCGCGTGTCACCTTCGGTGCCAGCGTCGTGGCGCTGATCCTGTCGATCGCGGCCTTCTTCGCCTTCGGCCTGAACTACGGCATCGACTTCCGCGGCGGCACCACGATCCGCACCGAGGCGGTGGAGCCCGTCGACGTCAGCGCCTACCGCGAGGCGCTCGTGCCGCTCGAACTTGGCGACGTGTCGATCACCGAGGTCTTCGACCCCGGTTTCGACGACGACCAGAACGTGGCCTCCATCCGCATCCAGGCGCAGGACGGTGCCGAATCGGTCGAGGCCGAGACGATCGACGCGGTCCGCGCGGCCTTGCAGGAGGTCGCGCCCAGCCTCGAATTCGCGGCTGTCGAAAGCGTCGGTCCCACGGTCAGCCAGGAGTTGATCCGATCCGCCATCTACGCGGTTCTGGGCGCCATCGCCGCCATCGTGATCTACATCTGGCTGCGCTTCGAATGGCAATTCGCGGTAGGTGGCATCGTGGCACTGGTGCACGACGTGGGCCTGACCATCGGTCTGTTCTCGCTTCTGCAGATCCGCTTCGATCTGGCCATCATCGCGGCCCTGCTGACCATCGTCGGCTATTCGATCAACGACACGGTCGTGGTCTTCGACCGGGTGCGCGAGAACCTGCGCAAGTACAAGGTCATGCCGCTGGTCGACGTGCTCAACCTGTCGGCCAACGAGACTTTGAGCCGGACGATGATGACCTCCGGCACGACGCTTCTGGCGCTTCTGGCGCTTCTGGCCCTGGGCGGGGACGTGATCCGCGGTTTCGTCTTCGCGATCACCTGGGGCATCCTGGTCGGGACCTATTCGTCGATCTACATCGCCAAGAACATCGTCCTGATGCTGGGCGTCAAACGCGACTGGTCCAAGAAGAACCCCGCCACCGGCGGTCGCTACGCGGACGTGGAGGCCGACTGATGCGCCTGACCGAGATCACCTACGACAACGCGCGCCCGATCGACGGCTACGGCCCGGGTTTCTTTCGCATCGGGGGGGAGGTCTACGAAGGTCCGGTCACCGTCCTGCCGTCGGGCATCGCCCTTTGGGGCGGATACGACGACACGGAAACGCTGCTGACGCAGGCCGACCTGATCGATGTGCTGTTCCTTGGCACGGGGGCCAACATCGCCCATGCGCCCACCGATTTCCGCCGCACGATGGAGGACGCAGGCATCGGCGTCGACGTGATGGCGAGCCCTGCCGCCTGTCGGACCTACAACGTTTTGTTGAGCGAGGGTCGCCGTGTTGCCCTCGCGCTTCTGCCGATCTGACGGTGCTGCGGGCGACGGATCTCGCCTGCGCCCGGGGCGGCGTGCCGGTTCTGGAAGGTGTCAGCTTCTCCCTCGCTCCCGGCGAGGCGCTGATCCTGCGCGGCCCCAACGGGGTCGGCAAGACGACCCTCTTGCGCACCCTTGCGGGACTTCAGCCGCCGATCGCGGGATCCGTCGACTTTGCCGAGGGCACCGGCGCCTACGCGAGCCACGCCGACGGCATCAAGGCGGCCCTCACCGTGACCGAGAACCTGGCCTTCTGGGCCCGGATCCACGACCGCCCCGTGCCGGAGGCCGTCTTTGGGGCTTTCGACCTTTCCGACTTACGCGACAGGTTGGCGGGGACGCTTTCCGCCGGGCAGAAACGGCGTCTGGGTCTCGCACGGCTGGAGGTGATCGGACGGGCGGTCCTGTTCCTCGACGAGCCGACGGTCAGCCTCGATGCGTTCTCGGTAAAGATGTTCGCACGCTGGATGCGCGAGGTGCACCTGGGGCAGGGCGGCTGCGCCGTCATCGCCACCCATATCGACCTTGGCCTCGACGCGCCGGACCTGAACCTCTCGCCTTTCGTCGCGGCGCCCGATGCGGGCGGCGGCGCGGACGAGGCGTTCCTGTGATCGCCCTCCTGCGGCGCGACCTGGCCCTCGCCTTGCGGGCCGGGGGGGGCTTCGGGCTGGGGCTTGCGTTTTTTCTCATCGTCGTCTTGCTGGTGCCTTTCGGCGTGGGGCCCGATCGCACGATCCTGCAGCCCATCGCGCCCGGGATCCTCTGGGTCGCGGCCCTGCTTGCAGCCCTTCTTTCACTCGACCGGATCTTCGCGCTCGACCACGAGGACGGCAGCCTCACGCTGCTCGCGACCGCGCCCGTCCCGATGGAGGGGGTTGCGGTGATGAAGGCCTTGGCGCATTGGATCACGACCGGTCTGCCCTTGACGCTGGTGGCCCCGCTGCTGGGGTTCTTCCTGAACATGGCCCCCGCCGCCTACCCATGGCTGCTGCTGAGCCTGGCCCTGGGCACGCCGGCCCTCTCGATGATCGGCACCTTCGGCGCGGCCCTGACCGTGGGGCTGCGACGGGGCGGGCTGCTGTTGTCGCTGCTGGTCCTGCCGCTTTATATTCCCACGCTGCTCTTCGGGGCCGAGGCGGTGCGCCGCGGGGCGGAGGCGACCGGCGCGCAGGCCCCGCTGATGCTGCTGGCCGCCGTCACGCTGGGAACCTTCGCCGCCTTGCCCTTCGCCACCGCGACGGTCTTGCGCATCAACCTGAGGTGATGGGGGATTGAGCGCCCGTCCCGCGCCCGCTAGAGGAACCACATGTCGATCTGGGAATACTCCAACCCCAAGAAGTTCATGGACTGGACCGCGCCGGTGGTCCCGTGGACCTTCGGCCTTGCGGCGCTGGCCTGCGGCGCGGGGCTGGTCTGGGGGTTCTTCCTGACACCGGAGGCGGACAAGTTCGGATCGACCGTCAAGATCATCTACCTGCACGTGCCCGCAGCCCTCATGGCGATCAACGCATGGTTCATGATGCTCGTGGCCTCGCTGATCTGGGTGATCCGTCGCCACCACGTAAGCGCACTGGCCGCCCGCGCGGCGGCCCCCGTCGGGATGGTGATGACCGTGATCGCACTGGTGACCGGGGCGATCTGGGGCATGCCCACTTGGGGCACCTACTGGGTCTGGGACCCGCGCCTGACCAGCTTCATGATCCTGTTCCTCTTCTACCTGGGCTACATCGCCCTGTGGGAGGCGATCGAGGATCCCGACACCGCCGCCGACCTCACTTCCGTGCTGTGCGTGGTGGGCTCGGTCTTCGCGATCCTGTCGCGCTACGCGGTCCGGTTCTGGAACCAGGGGTTGCACCAGGGCACCTCCGTGCCGGTCGCCACCGGCGGGCGCACGGTGTCCGACGTCTATTTCGTGCCGCTGGTGCTGTGCATGGTGGGCTTCGGCCTGCTGTTCCTGGCCCTTGTCCTGCTACGCACGAGGACCGAGATCCGCGCCCGCCGGATCCGCGCGCTGACCGCGAGGGCGCATCGTGCCTGAGCTTGGGGAGTATGCTGTCTACGTCCTGACGTCCTACGCCGCGACGCTGGTGTTGCTGGCGGCCATCGTGGGCCTTTCGGTCCGCCGGTCGCGCCGCGTCAAGCGCACCTTGCAGGAGATCGAACGTGGCTAGGGTCTCACCTTTGCTGATCGTCCCGCCGGTGATTTTCGCGGGCCTCGCGGCTTTGTTCTACGTAGGCCTCTACCGCGAGAACGCAGGCGAATTGCCGTCGACCTTCATTGGCCAGCAGGCCCCGGCACTTCCCGAGGAGGCCGTGGCCGGCACGACGCTTCTGACCGCGGAGGACCTCGCGTCGGGAGAGATCACCATCGTCAACTTCTGGGCCAGCTGGTGCCCGCCGTGCCGCGCGGAACATCCGAACTTGCAGGCTCTTTCCGACCAGGGCGTGCGCGTGGCGGGTGTGAATTTCCGCGACACCGGAGAGGACGCCGCAAGCTACCTCGCGGACGAGGGCGATCCCTTCTTCGCCACCGGGTTCGATCCGCGGGGGCGTCGAGCGATCGACTGGGGCGTGACCGCGCCGCCTGAGACCTTCATCGTCGGTCCCGACGGCACGGTCCTCAATCGCTTCATCGGCCCGCTCGTGGGGGACGATTACGAACAGCGCTTCCTGCCGATGCTGGAAGCGGCCCGCGCGGAGTGACGGGGCAGGGGCGGGCGGCCCTTCCGTGCCGCCCGCGTGCCATCAGGCGTATTCGGCGATGTAGTCCTCCACCGAGCGCCCGCGGCCTTCGGCGTAGTCGCGACCGACCTTGACCCAATCGACCCGCGCCGCCGCCGACCAGTCGATCCCGGCGCGCACGCCCGTCGCATCGGTCGCCGCGGCAAGCGTGCCGCCCGCGTAATCGGCCGTCCGCTGGCCTTCCTCGAAGGCATTCAGCGATTGGTCCCAGCGGTCACCCGCGATGGTCAGCGCCAGGCTCAACGCCCTTGGATCGTATTCCGCGGTAAAGAGCGTCCCGAAGCCTTCGCCGTAGCGAGTCTGGATCAGCGGCGCTTCGAGGAAGCGGTCTGCAAGGTCCCGCGCCGGGGTGTCGAGGGCGGACAGGTGATCGTGCCGCTCGGTCGTGCGCGTGAAACCGGGCCGGTCTGCGGGCACGGGTCCGCTTTGGTGGTTGGTGGCAATGGCCTTGTCCATGACCTTGGCCCCGCCACCGGGTGAAAGTTCGACGCTCGCGGTTGCACCGGCGGCATCGGCCAGCACCACGTTGTAGGCCATGTGCGACGGCACGCGGTGCAGGACGGCGAGCGCCTCCTCGACCGTGTCGCAGACCTCCAGCACGTAGCGCAGGATCGTGGTGATCCCGAAACCTTCGCCGCTTTCCGCGCGGCCACCGTAGGCCAGTGCTATGGACAGGCCAGCCGCATTGATCCCGTCGGACAGGCCCCAGAGGAATTCCACCATGCCCATCACGGGACGCCCGGTCCACTCGGTCCGAAGCAGCAGCCCTTCGTTGAGGGTGGGTGACAGATCGTAATTGCGCACCAGTCGCACGTCGTGCGCGTCCGCGACGGCGGCCAGGGAGCATCCGCCCAGATACGTCGGTGGGCACCAGGTGGAAAGGAACTGCCTGGCCCGATCCGAGCCTCCCGCCAGCAGCACCAGCCGGTCGTAGGTCGCCAGAAGCTCCGGCATGTGCCGCTCGAGCGCCGCGCGACAGGCGGCGGGCGTCGGTCCGGCATCGCCGCCGCGGGCGGTGAACCAGGCCTCGTAGGCGGGCCAGGACCGCTCCCACCGGGCCCGCCACTTGGGGCCGGGCGTGGGTTCGGAGACGGCGTCGAAGGTGAGTGTCATGTCGGTCATGTCAAATATCCTTGTCGTCGAAGAAGAAGCGGATCATCTCGGCGCTGGCATCGGGGCCCGCCGCATCGGTGTAGGAGCCCGTAGGCTGCCCGCCCGACCAGGCGTGGCCCAGCCCGTCGATGGTCCAGTGTTCCAGCAGGGTGGTGCCATTGGCATCGGTCGTCGTCTCGACGCGCCAGTCGCGGCCCTTCGTGGTGCCCCTGCGCTCGGTCTGGATCGTCTGGCCGCCAGCGGTGGTCAGCACGTCGCGCCCGATGGTTTCCCCGTTGGAAGGATGCACCGTCGCATCCGCGCTGCCGTGAAAGACGATGGTCCGGGCGATGCCGTTCCGGGGCAGGACCCGCCGGTCGGCGGCGGTGCCCCCCATGGCAGCGAAGGCGGACGGGACGTCGCGCGCGGCCCCGTACGCCAGGCCGGAATGAGCGCCGACGGCGGCGAAGGAATCGCCATGCGTCTCGCCCAGGATCACGGCCATGGCCGCCCCGGCCGAAAGGCCCGCAACGAAGGTCCGCTCGGCACCGATCCCGAAGCGCGCCGCAACCTCCCGGGCGAGGCCCGCCAGGATCGCGGGTTCGCCCCGGTCGCGGGTCTGGTCGCTGCGCTGGAACCAGTTCCAGCAGGATTGCGCGTTGTCGCCTCGCGACTGACGGGGATAGATCACGACGAATCCCCGGGCCTCGGCCAGCGCGTTCATGCCGGTGCCGGCGGCGAAATCCTCTGGCGTCTGGGTGCAACCGTGCAACATCATCACGACGCCGGTGACGGCATCGGCCTTCGCGGGCACGTAGAGCCGATAGTCGCGGCGGCCCGCTGCGTTGGAATAGCTGCCGGTCTCGAATGCGGCCCCGTCGGGAATGACGGGATCTGCCGTCGCGCCGAAGTTGGCCATCGCGCCGCCGGATCGCGTCATGCCCGAAAGGCGGGAGGTCAGGTCGCCGAAGTCCATGTTGGGCATCCGGCTTTTGAGCTGCGCCATGGGATCGGCGGTGTTCCGTGCGGCTGATCGGATTGTCGGAGCCGGGGAAGACCCGTCCCCTCCGGGCATCAGCCCGTGTTGCGCCAGCGTGCGCCGGACGAGGTCGTTGGCTGTGGCAAGACGTGCGTCACCGGTCGCCGGGCGCGGGGCGCCTGCGTTGAGAAGTCTCATGATGTCAGTTCCTTGAAGGAGTTACTTGATTCGGTCGGCGAGGGCCGCCTTGACCTCGGCGCTGGCCTGTAGCGCGCCGAGGACGGTGATCGATCCGATGGTGGCCAAGGCCAGTTCGGGCGTGACGTCGGGATGGATACGCGCAAGGCCCACGACTTTGACGTGCAGCACCTCGTTCGCGGCCCTCAGGGCCTCGAGGTCGGTCACGGAATAGTCGCGCAACCCCAGCTCCATGGTGTGCCGGTCGATGGAACGCGACACGGTATCGCCCTGGGTATCAAGCTGGTTGCGGATCGCGGTGCGAATGAAATCGCTGCGATTGGAATAGAACCCCTCCTGCACCAGCAGGTCGATCCGGCCGAGGTCCACATAGCCCAGGTTGATCGTGATCTTCTCGCTTTCGGGCATCTTGTCCCGAATGTTCCTGACGTTGCTCATCATCCATTCTCCATCCGTGTGGATGGTATATGGCTGTGCGCACGCGCTGTGCAAGGGGAGGGTCGAGAAAAGACGTTCGAACGAAAACGGGCCGCGCAGATCTGCGCAGCCCGTCGGTCGTGATGATGGCCTGGCTCAGGCGGCTTGCGCGAGGTTGCGCAGCACGTAGTGCAGCACGCCGCCATGTTCGACATATTCGATCTCGATCGCCGTATCGATCCGGCACTTGATCTCGATGTCCTTCGTGGTGCCGTCCGCGTAGGTGATGGTCGCGGTGCAGACCTGCTGCGGCTTGACGTCAGAGAGGCCCTCGATCGTGATCTGCTCGTCGCCGGTCAGGTTCAGCGAGGACCGGGTGTCGCCGCCCGTGAACTCGAACGGGATGACGCCGAAGCCCACGAGGTTCGAGCGGTGGATCCGCTCGAAGCTTTCCGCGATCACGGCCTTCACGCCCAGCAGGGCCGTGCCCTTGGCCGCCCAGTCGCGCGAGGATCCCGCGCCGTACTGCTCGCCGGCCACGACCACCAGTGGCGTGTCGTTGGCCTGGTGTTCCATCGCCGCATCGAAGATCGACGTCTGCTCGCCATCCGGCCCCTTGGTGTAGCCACCTTCGACGCCGTCCAGCATCTCGTTGCGGATGCGGATGTTGGCGAAGGTGCCGCGCATCATCACCTCGTGGTTGCCGCGACGGCTGCCGTAGGAGTTGAACTCGCGCACCGGCACCTGGCGTTCCACCAGGTACTGGCCCGCGGGGCTGGATTCCTTGAAGGATCCCGCCGGGCTGATGTGGTCGGTGGTGACCATGTCGCCCAGCAGGGCCAGCATCCGTGCGTCCTTCACATCGTCGATCGCGCCCGGCTCCTTGGACATGTTCTGGAAGTAGGGCGGGTTCTGGACATAGGTCGATTGCGGCGGCCAATCGTAGGTCTCGCTGTCGGTGACCTCGACCGCCTGCCACTTCTCGTCGCCCTTGAAGACATCGGCGTATTTCGACTGGAACGCCTCGCGGGTGACGGTCTTCTCGACCAGCTCGGCAATCTCCTTCTGAGAGGGCCAGATGTCCTTGAGGTAGACGTCGTTGCCGTCCTTGTCCTTGCCCAGGCTGTCCTTGGTGATGTCGACGTTCATGTCGCCCACCAACGCGTAGGCCACCACCAGCGGCGGCGAGGCCAGGTAGTTCGCGCGCACGTCCGGGCTGATCCGGCCTTCGAAGTTGCGGTTGCCCGACAGGACCGAGACGCCGATGATGTCGCCGTCATTGATCGCCTTGCTGATCTCGGGCTCCAGCGGGCCGGAGTTGCCGATGCAGGTAGTGCAGCCGTAGCCCACCAGGTCGAAGTCCAGCGCGTCGAGGTCATCCTGCAGGCCCGCGGCTTCGAGGTACTGCGACACCACCTGGCTGCCCGGCGCGAGGGAGGTCTTCACCCAGGGCTTGCGGGTCAGGCCCTTTTCGCGGGCCTTGCGGGCCACCAGACCGGCACCGATCATCACGTAGGGGTTCGACGTGTTGGTGCAGGAGGTGATCGAGGCGATCACGATGGACCCGTCGTGGATCTGGTAGTTGTCGCCGTGGGGATTGTTGACGTAGGCGCGCTGGTGGTGACCTTCGTCGCCGGGAATCTCCAGCGGTTCGGGCTGGCCGCCTTCGCCTTCCCAGCGGATCTCGGAGGTGACGGTGGTGTCCTTGCCCTCGCGGATGCCCTTGACGTACTTGCCGAACTCCGTCGCCGCCACGTCCAGCGCGATGTGGTCCTGCGGCCGTTTCGGGCCGGAGATCGCGGGCACGACGGTGCCCATGTCCAGCTCAAGCGTGTCGGAATAGATCGGGTCGTAATCGGCGTGACGCCAGAAACCGTTTTCCTTGGCGTAGGCTTCGACCAGCGCGATACGGTCCTCGTCGCGGCCCGTCAGGCGCAGGTACTTCAGCGTCTCGTCGTCGATCGGGAAATAGCCGCAGGTCGCACCGTACTCGGGCGCCATGTTGCCGATCGTGGCGCGGTCCGCCAGCGGCAGGTTGTCGAGGCCCGGCCCGTAGAATTCGACGAACTTGTTGACCACGCCCTTCTCGCGCAGCATCTCGACCACGCGCAGCACGAGGTCGGTGGCGGTGGTGCCTTCGGTCATCTCTCCGGTCAGCTTGAAGCCCACGACCTCGGGGATCAGCATCGAGATCGGCTGACCCAGCATCGCGGCCTCGGCCTCGATTCCGCCGACGCCCCAGCCCAGGACGGCAAGGCCGTTGACCATCGTCGTGTGGCTGTCGGTGCCCACCAGCGTGTCGGGATAGGCGATTTCGGTCCCGTTCTGGTCGGTGTCGGTCCAGACCGTCTGCGCGAGGTATTCGAGGTTCACCTGGTGGCAGATGCCGGTGCCCGGCGGGACCACGCGGAAGTTGTTGAAGGCCTTCTGACCCCACTTGAGGAACTGGTAGCGCTCCATGTTGCGCTCGTACTCGCGGTCCACGTTCATCTGGAAGGCGCGAGGGTTGCCGAATTCGTCGATCATCACCGAGTGGTCGATGACCAGATCGACCGGGTTCAGCGGGTTGATCTGCTGCGCGTCGCCGCCCAGGGCCACGATCCCGTCGCGCATCGCGGCAAGGTCGACCACGGCCGGGACGCCTGTGAAGTCCTGCATCAGCACACGGGCAGGGCGGTAGGCGATCTCGATCGGGTTCTTGCCGCCGTTCTCGGCCCACTTGGCAAAGGCCTTGATGTCCTCGGAGGTGACGGTCTTGCCATCCTCGAAGCGCAGCATGTTCTCCAGCACGACCTTGAGGGCCGCGGGCAGTTTGCTGAAATCACCCAGACCGGCCGCGCTCGCCGCATCGATGGAATAGTAGTCGACCGATTGGTCGCCCACGGACAGCGTCTTGCGGGTCTTGTTGGTATCGGTGCCGACAGTGACGGTCATGGCAATCCCTTTCTGATATGGCTCTCAAGCGACTTAGCCCCGGTTTTGACGAAAGGAAGGGAAGCGCGCAAGAGGGGTGGCGAGATTTCGGCATACTATTGCATACAAATGTGTCCATCTCGCGACGCGCCCAGTTCGCAGGGATGTCGTCAGGGCCACAGTCGTGACAATCTCGATTGGTTGATTGGCACGCGGGTCCCGCCTTGCATAAGACACCCCCACCAACCGGAGAAGTTCATGCGCCATATCCTCACCCCCATCGCGATGCTCGCCGCCCTGTCAGCGCCGGTGGCGGCCCAGACCTCGCGACCGGTGGTGGAACTCTATACCTCGCAAGGGTGCTCCAGCTGCCCGCCGGCGGACCGTCTTCTGGCGGAGCTGATCGAGGCGGGCGACGTCATCGCATTGGCGCTGCACGTGGACTACTGGGATTACATCGGTTGGGTCGACGATCTGGCCGATCCGGCCTACAGCGCGCGGCAACGGGCCTACGCGCGGGCGGTCAAGGCACGGCACGTCTTCACGCCGCAGATGGTGATCGACGGCCAGATGTCGGTGGTCGGCAGCGATCCTGCGGCGCTGGATGCGGGATTGGCGCAGGCGAAGGCGCAGCCTGCACCGGTCGACTTGACCGCGACCCGCGCGGCGGGCAGCCTGCACATCTCGGCCCGGGCGACGGGTGTCGTTCCCGCGACGGCCATCGTGCAGGTGGTGCGCTACGCCCCGTCCGAGACCCGCGTCATCACCCGTGGAGAGAATGCGGGCAAGACGATCACCTACCGCAATATCGTCACCGACTGGGCGGTCGCCGGCGAATGGCGCACCGGAACACCGCTGGAATTGAGCGTCCCGCTCGCCGACGAGAGCCCCGTGGTCGTCATCCTGCAAGGCGATCCGACCGGCCCGATCCTGGCGGCGGTCGAGCCGAACTGAACCGGCTCCACTTGGACGGCCCCGGGTCCGGGGCAACCGATGCCGCACGCGCCGTGACCGGTCAGCGCTTCGACTGTTTCCACCGGCGGTGCACCCAGAACCATTGTTCCGGATGTCGCTCGATCCGCGCCTCCAGCCGGGCAGTCGCGGCGCGCATCATCTCGTCCGGCGGACCATGGGGGATCGGGGCATCGACCTCCACCCGGAACGAGACCCCGTCGGCCTGCCGGATCCCGAAATAGGGGATCATCGCCGCGTCGAAGCGCACCGCCATCTCGGCGGCGGAGAGCGAGGTCATGGCGTCGCGGCCCAGGAAGGGGATCGGGACGCCTTCGTGGACCATCACGTCGAACAGCAATGTGCCCAGCCCGCCGGACTTGAGATGCCGCGCGAAGCCCATGGTCCCGCGACTTCCCTGCGCGAAGACCGGCCCGCCCCAGCTTGTCATCGTCTCGCGGTAGTGGGCGTCGATCTGGGGGTTGGCCATCGGCCGGTAGAGGCCCCCGATGGTCAGGCCCCTTTGCGTGAGCACGTGGCGCGGGGCCTCGAAGTTCCCGAAATGCCCGGTGACGAAGATCACGGGCCGCCCCTGTGACACGGCCTCCTCGAGTGCCGCGACACCCGGACCTTCCGGCGTCGTCCCGGACAGGCGGGCGCCGAATTCGACGTGCGAGTAGTTCTCGATCAGCGTCCGGCCGAAGTTGTCGCAGACCTGCCGCGCGCGTTCGCGCCGCTCCGTCGCGGTCAGTTCGGGCCGGATCAACGCGAGATTGGCCTCGGCACGAGCACGGTAGCCGCTGAGCGGTCCGACGACCCGCGCCATGACACGCCCCATCAGCGCAAGCCGTGTCCCGTAGGGCAGGCGACGCAGCCCCCATAGAACCCCACGGAGGGTCATATCCTGCAGGCGATGGGACAGTCGGCCGTCGTCAGGGGCAAGGGAACGGGTCATGCCTTGCGATACCGCTCCCGGCCGGTGGTGAAAAGGGCCCTGCGTCAGCCGTCCTTGGGGGCCTTCAGCCGGATCGTGCCGGCGTCGGCCTGGTCGCGTATCACGGCGGCAATGGCACCGACCGCGTCTTCCCCGTCAGAGGTCGGGATTTCGCCCATGTCGTCCCCGGCATCGCGGATCTGCTGGGCCATGCGCTGGCTGAGACCATTCAGCAGGAAGTCCGCGGCTTCGCGCAACTGTCCACCTTCCGCTATCGCGAAGGCCACGCCGCGGGCCAGTTCGGTCGGATCCACATCGCGCAGGCAGCCCGGCACGTCGAATTGTTCCAAGCGGTCGGGGATATCCTCGAAGGTGAAGATCGCGCGGCGCACGTCGGTTGCGAAGTCGCGGTCGGCCTCCTCGAGGTCTCCAAGCATCGTGTTGCGTGCCTTGGAGGAGGAGGAATTCAGGATATCCCCCATCCGGGCCGAGGGGGCCTTGCCGAAGGCCGGTTGCCGGAGCGATCCGTAGCTGGCCGCCAGCGCCTGGCCGATCCGCGTCACCGCCACCGGGGCGATATCGCCGGTGGTCTTCACCGCCACCGCGATGCGCCGCGCGCGTTCGCCGGGCAGGGCGCCCAGCAGGCGCGCCGCCCGTGCGACGGGCAGTTTCGACAGAAGGACCGCGCTGACCTGCAGATCCTCGGTTTCCAGGATCTGGCGGATCGTGGCGTCGTCGAGGTTCAGGACCGTGCCCCAGCGTTCGACCTGGCCGCCGCTCTCGATCTTCTCGCGCAGGGTCGCCAGCAGTTCGGGCGAGATCAGGTCGCTCATCGCCTCGAGCGTGGCCAGGGGATCGCCCGGCGCGCTGAGCCCGATGGCGTCCAGCAGCGCCACGAACTCTTCCGCCACGGCGTTGACCGTGTCGCGGTCCACGAGCCGGATCGCCGCGATTTCGCGCGTCAGGTCTTCCTGTATGCGTTCGGGCAGGCTCGACAGGGCCAGCCGGTTGCCGTCGTTGATCAGCAATTGCACGATGATCGCAGCCTTGCGCTGCCGCGTGAGCTGCTGGGGCGGTGTGCCCGCGTCGGGAGAAGGGAGGTCAGCGTGATGCATGCCCTCCGCTAGGGAATCTTCGTGAACGATCCCTGAACGCGAGCGCCGCGACGCGGCAGAAATCTGCCCTCGCCCATGTCAAGGACCGGACGGGAGGCCTTGGCGCGGCCATGCCTCCCGGCGGTTTGTTGCCTCCGGGCCGCAAGGTTCAAACGTGGCGCTGGCGGCGCATGGAGTGCTGCGGTCGGACGCGCCGGGCGGAATGTCACGCGTCGCCGAAGACCCGCTTGAAGATCGTGTCCACGTGCTTGGTGTGATAGCCCAGATCGAACTTCTCGCGGATCTCGTCTTCCGACAGGGCGGCCCGCACGTCGTCGTCGGCCAGAAGCTCGGTCATGAAATCCCGGTCTTCCTCCCAGACCTTCATCGCGTTGCGTTGCACCAGCGTGTAGGCATCCTCACGGCTGACGCCCGACTGGGTCAGGGCCAGAAGCACGCGCTGCGACATCACCAGCCCGCGGAACTTGTTCATGTTGTCGAGCATGCGCTGCGGGTAGATCACCAGCTTCTCGACCAGCCCCGCCAGCCGGTGCAGCGCGAAATCGAGGGTGATCGTGGTGTCCGGGCCGATCGCGCGTTCGACGGAGGAATGGCTGATGTCGCGCTCGTGCCAGAGCGTCACGTTCTCCAGCGCAGGCGTGACCGACATCCGGACGAGGCGCGCAAGGCCGGTCAGATTCTCCGTCAGCACCGGGTTGCGCTTGTGGGGCATGGCGGAAGAGCCCTTCTGACCTTTCGAGAAGAACTCCTCGGCCTCCAGCACCTCGGTGCGCTGCATGTGGCGAATCTCCGTCGCGATATTCTCCATCGAGGAGGCTATGACGCCCAGCGTGGCGAAGAACATCGCGTGCCGGTCGCGGGGGATGACTTGCGTACTGATCGGTTCGGGCGTCAGGCCCATCTGCGCGCAGACGTGTTCTTCCACCGCCGGGTCGATGTTGGCGAAAGTGCCCACCGCGCCGGAGATCGCGCCGGTCGCGATCTCCTCGCGCGCGGCGACAAGCCGGCGGCGACCGCGGTCCATCTCGGCGTAGAAGCGCGCGAAGGTCAGGCCCATGGTGGTGGGTTCGGCGTGGATGCCGTGGCTGCGCCCGATGCGCACCGTGTCCTTGTGTTCCATCGCACGCGCCTTCAGCGCGGCCAGCACCCGGTCCAGCCCTTCCAGCAGCAGGTCCGCGGCGCGGGTCAGCTGCACGTTCAGCGTGGTGTCCAGCACGTCGGAGCTGGTCATGCCCTGATGGACGAAGCGTGCGTCCTCGGACCCGATGTGTTCGGCCAGGTGGGTGAGGAAGGCGATGACGTCGTGCTTGGTGACGGCCTCGATCTCGTCGATGCGGGCCACGTCGAACTCCACGTCCTTGGCCTTCCAGACCGCGTCCGCGTTTTCCTGCGGGATCGTGCCGAGCTTTGCCATCGCATCGCAGGCGTGGGCCTCGATCTCGAACCAGATGCGGTACTTGGTGGCGGGCTCCCAGATGGCGACCATGTCGGGGCGGGAATAACGCAGGATCATGCGGGAGGCCTTTCGGGTTGGCAGCGGGGTCGCGCGCGTCATACTGGGGTGCGGCGAATTTGGAAAGGTGGCCATGCCGGAACTCGGCGACTTCGAAGGGGATTGGCGGCTTGCGCGCCTGATCGACGACCGCCTGGCGGGGCAAGAGGGCCGGTTCGAGGGCCGCGCGCGCCTGACGGCGGCGGGCGACGGCGCGCTTGCCTATGTCGAGAGCGGGACGCTGCATCTTGGCGCGGCCCCGCCCCTGCAGGCAGAACGACGCTACATCTGGCGCGCGCAGGACGGTCGCATCGCGGTCTTCTTCGCGGACGGTCGGACCTTCCACAGTTTCCGTCCCACGGGCGAAGGCGCGGGAACCGACCACCCGTGCGGGGCCGATTTCTACCGCGTGGCTTATGATTTCAATGACTTTCCTCGGTGGACGACCCGATGGCGCGTGAGCGGTCCACGCAAGGACTACGAGATGCGCACGACTTACCTGCGTGCGTGATGCCTTGCGCCGCGCGCGTGGCTGCGCCAAACATGGGTGAAGTTTCAATTAGGACGGAGGGGCGGCAATGGCGCTCACGATGACGGACAAGGTGCTGGGGGAGACCTTCGGCGCGACCGAAGGCACCGCGTTGCGGGTCAAGCAGGCGGTGATGGTTGTCGCCGGGATCGCGCTTCTGGCGCTTGCGGCGAAGATCAAGATCCCGATGTGGCCCGTGCCGATCACGATGGGCACCTTCGCGGTCCTGACGCTGGGGGCCGCATACGGGCCACGCCTGGGTCTGGTGACGATCCTGGGCTACCTGATCCTTGGTGCGCTCGGGCTCGAAGTCTTCGCCGGATCGGGTGCCGAGGCCGCGGGCCTGAGCTACATGATGGGCGGCACCGGGGGCTACCTTCTGGGCTACGTGTTTGCCGTGGGCCTGCTGGGCATGGCCGCGCGCGCGGGCCTCGATCGCAGCGTCGGCGGCATGGTCGCGGCGCTGGTCGCGGGCAACGTCGCGATCTACGTCCCCGGCGTGCTGTGGCTGGGCGTGCTCTACGGCTGGGACCAGCCGCTCATGGCCTGGGGTGTGACGCCCTTCCTGGTCGGCGACGTCCTGAAGCTGGCCCTTGCCGCCTTGCTTGTGCCCGGCCTGTGGAAGCTGGTGGGCGACGCCCGCCGCTGAAAGGCGTGCGCGCTTACGGGGCCAAGCCCGGCGGTCAGACCGACCGCCGGGCTTTTTCGTGAAAAGGCCCGGTGCATTGCGGCGCATCCGGTCCTCAACGTGCGGTCGCAGCTTGATGTCACACGCGGTGAGGCGCGGGCGCGCTGCCGCTGCCTCTCCCCAACGAAGCGGCCGTCATTCCATGCGTCACGCACCCGCACCGGTCGCCCTGTGGGCGCTCCGCTCGTAAGATTTCGGGGACAGGTTCGGTGCCGCTTCGTGGAAGCGCGCGGCCGATCGCGTCAACCTGGCGCCACCGGCGATCTTCGAGCGGTAGAGCGCCGCGTCCGCTTCGCGCAGCATGTCATGGGGGTCGAGATCGGGATCGAAGACCACGACCCCGGCCGACAGCGTAAGCGATCTGGTCGGACCCTCGTCCTGCAAGCCGAAGCACAGGTTCGGGCAAAGGTCGGTTTCGATCGCGTCGATCGCGGACCGGGCCGATGCGCCGGTGGCCAGGACGCCGAACTCCTCCCCCCCGATCCGCGCGAAGAGAAGCTCCGGTCCCGCCCGGCGCCGCATCCAGTCGGCAACGGCCAGAAGGGCCCGGTCGCCCGCATCATGGCCGAGCGTGTCGTTGATCGTCTTGAACCGGTCCGCATCGAGGATCGCGAGATAGCCGCGTGCGCCCGTCCGCCGACTTTCCGCGATGCCGTCGAAGAAGGCCCGGCGGTTCGGCAGGCGGGTCATGGGATCGGTCGCCGCCAGATTGGCCAACCGTGCATTGGACTGGCGCGCCACGGAAAACCCGAACATCAGCAACAAGATGAAAGGGGTCGAGGTGCCGAAGATGATCGCGACCCGAACCGGTGTTTCATGCAGGATCGTGCCGGTCAGCCCGTATTCTAAGGCCACCGAGATCACATAGATCAGGGCATTGAACGCCATGAACTTCAGCAGCGCGCTGATCCGCCCCGTCGGCGTCGCCAGACGCAACAGGACGAGAGGTATATCGCGCAGCGAACGGATCATGGGTCCTGCTAGACAAAAAATGTTACCAAAAGGTTAACACGTTCACAGCGGTCCGACGCGGCAGCCGTCGTCAGCGGACCTCCGGCATCAACGTCAGCGTGCCGAGGGCCGCCGCGCGCGCCAGCGCCGGGTCGAGGGACATCGGCACGTATTCCCCGCGCCGCCAGAGCTCGCCCAGGTTGTCGTAGTAGCGCGACAGGAAATGCCCGGACTGGCCGGTGGCCGTCACGTAGACCGAGCTGTCGGGATCGGCGAAATCGTAGACCCCCCGGTAGCCGGCCGCGTGGACGTTGCGGAACGGGTGCGGTCCGGTTCCCGAGGTGCGCCCGCGCATCAGCGTGTTGTCGCCGCCCGAGGTCGATTGCCGGATGTTGACGAACCATTGCAGCACCGGCACCTCCCCGAGCGTCGGGTGGTCGTGGGTCGCCTGGTGGGCATCGCCCCAGCGCAATGCCTCGATGTTGGTGCCGTAGGTTTCGTCGATCCATTGCAGCGCATCGTCGAGCGCCAGCCGGGCGATCTGGGTGCAGGTCTCCTCCGGAGCCGACTGGGCCACGTCGCACCAGGCGGCGGCGCCGCCCACGTCGCGATAGACCCGCTCGATGAAGACCGGATCGACGTGGGTGAACTCCTCGGCCAGCGGGCCCAGCTCGTCGCGGATCAGCCGGTCCTGCAAGGCGCGGATCCAGGCCGCGTAGATGAGCGGCTCCGGCAGGTGCTCGTTCATCTCGCCATTCCAGTCGGCCAGCAGCGACAGGGCGATCTGGCGGCGGCGTTCGGGTGTGTTCTCGGGCGCGGCTTCGCCGGTGAACCACAGGTCGGCGCCGATCAGGGGCAGGAGCGACCGGGCGGTGAAGCTGACGGTGTCGAGTTGCGCCTCGATGAAGCTGTCGCGCGTGTGGACCTGGCGGCTTTGCATGAGCCGCCGCCAGCGATTGATCCGCTGCGTATCGCCCCAGCGGAAGCTGACGTGATCGGGGAAGGGCCGGTCCACGGTCTTGTTGTTGGTATTGCCCAGAATCCCGCCCTCGGGGGCTATGAACTCGGGGTTGGTGTCGTAGGGCATCCGCCCGTCCCAGCGGTTCTCGGGCAGGTAGCCGTAGGACGGCATGCGCCCTTGGCTTTGATGGGCGGGATCGCGGCGGGGGATGACTCCGATGGTCTTGAGCGCCACGTCCGTGCGATCCGCCAGCGTCAGGTTCTGGGCCGGTGCCATGTAGCTTTCGGCCGCGTCGATGGCGGCTTCGATCGTGCGGGCCCGCATCATCGCCATCGCGGCAGAAACCGACGGGTCCGACCCCGACAGCGCCGTCCAGGACAGCGAGGCCACGTGCCCCGGCGGGGTGACGGTGCCCACCTCGTAGACGGGACCGGGCAGGACGGGGCCATTGTCTGTCCAGCGCAGCCGCAGAGTGATCGCGGGCGCGCCCTTGACGCGCACGATGCTGTCGCGGCTGCGAAAATCGGCCCAGCCGTCGGGCGTGCGGTACTGCCCGGGATTGTCGGGATTGACCTCTTCGAGGTGAATGTCCTGATCGTCGACGTAAGCGGTCGTCACGCCCCAGCCGATGTCCGCGCTGCGACCCGACAGGACCACCGGCAGGCCCGGGATCGTGGCGCCGATCACGTCGCCGGTTTCGAGTTGCAGCCGCGCGAGGTACCAGATTCCGGGGGCGGTCAGCCCCAGGTGAGGATCGTTGGCCAGCAAGGTCGAACCGGCGGCGGCCCTGTCGATGCCCGCCGCCCAGGCGTTCGAGGCACCCGAAAGCTCGTGCGATTTCACCGGCGACAACGGGTCGTCGAAGGCCCTTGCGCTGCGCAGGCCCGGCTCCACCCCGTCGATCATCGCGCGGTATTCCGGCAAGGCCGCGATCCCGCGCGAGGGATCATCGGGCAGGATGTCCGCCAGCCGCTCGGGCGGGACCATGAGGGACGTGCGCGCGCGCAGCACTTCGCTGCTGGCGTGGCCCGAGAGTTGCAAGGCCATCAGCTTGAGCACCGCGATGCTGTCGGCGGGCTGCCAGGGGGCGATGGCGTGGTCGAAGATCCACATCTCCGGCGCGCCGCGTCCGTGGGCGCCCGAGTTGATCTCTTCCAGCCAGGCGTTCACGCCATCGGCATAGGCCTCCAGTGCGGAGGTCGTCTGCGCGTCCTGCGTCTCCACCGAGGAGACGGCCAGATTGTAGAGGTCGAGCCTGCGCAACAGATTGTCGATCGACACGGTGCGCGGCCCGAAGAGTTCCGACAGGCGGCCCTGGGCGGTGCGCCGCAGCATCGTCATCTGCCACAGGCGGTCCTGCGCATGGGCGTAGCCCAGCGCGAAGTAGGTATCCTCGTCGGTCTGGCCGAAGATATGCGGCACGGCGGCGTTGTCGCGCACGATCTCGACCGGTGCCGTGATGCCTGCGACCGTGTGGGTGCCGTCGATGTCGGGCAGGGAGCGCGAGGCGAAGTACCACACCAGCACCAGTCCCCCGAGAACGACGACGAACAGGACGGTCGCGAGCCGCAGGAGCCATCGGAAAAGTCTTGCCATGTGGGTGCCTCGTCGCTGCGGTTGGCCTCGTGTCTAGCCAACCGCGCGCGTGGAGGAAAGCGTCACAGGTTGATCGCGATGGCCAGGAGTCCCACGACGGCCTCCACCGCGAAGAAGATCCACTTTGAACGGCTGGACCCGTCCAGCACGATCGAGGTCAGCCGTCCGACCGCGCCGCCCCCCCATGCGAAGCCGATCGCCGCATAGGCGCCGGGCAGGCCGGTAAGCAAGGCGCCAAGCCCCAGACCCACGAAGAGCGCCCCCGAGGCCGCGCGGACCTCTGACACGCCCATGGTGCTGTCGTTCTTCGTGGCGAGGTCGAGCTTGTCCATCGTGTAGCGCGGTGCCAGCCAGCCGAGTGCGCCGAAGCCGATGGACAGAAGGGCCAGCAGGATGTTGATAAGGTCCATGGAAAGCGTCCTTTGTCACTATGCGTTCCGTCGGAAGCTAGTTCGGCGGGAGGGACTGCCCAGCCGGGGAGGGGCTCTACCCCCCGTCCCGCGGACGTCCCCCGTGGTATCTCGGGCTTAAAGAAGTCCGGGCGCGAGGCCGCACGGCCGCGAGTGGGGCCTCGATGCGGGCGTGCGTGAGAGCTGCCTGGCGTGGATTGGGAGGCGGCGATCGCGAATCCGGGTGGTACGAAAAAGGCGGCCCTCGTGAGAAGGCCGCCTTGTCATTCCCGGTCTGAAGGGTGGGATCAGAAGCCGGCCTTGATCAGCTCGAAGGTCTCGGCTTGGCGTTCACGCATCTCGTTGCTCATCGGCAGCTGCGCGAGCACCGGAACGGCGATGGGTTCGAGCCCGGAAGCGGCGAGGTCCTCTTCGCTGACCACCTCGTTGAGGGCGACGGCGTTCGCCGATCCGAACCCTTCGGCCAGCAGCGGCTCGACCGAGGCAGGCGCCAGCATCGCGTTAAGGTAGTCATAGGCCCTGTCCTCGGACCCTTGCCCGTCGGACAGGTTGACGTAGCCGCACAGCCAGAGCGACGAGCCTTCCGCCGCTTCGCGCTGGAAGCCGATGGGGCGATTTTCCTCGACCATCGTGGGATAGGTCTCGTTCCAGGCCCAGCTTACGAGGATTTCGCCCGAGGCCATGAGCTGCGCCAGTTCCGCGGGATCGGTCCAGTAGGTGCGCAGGTTGGGGTGCACCTCGCGCAGCCAGTTCGACGCGGCCTCGAATTGCTCGTCGGTGGCGTTGGTCCAGTTGTCCACGCCGGTCGCGAGGTAGGCCAGTGCATAGGCGTCGTCGACGTTGTCGGGCAGCGTCATGCGGCCCGCGTAGGCGGGGTTCTGGAAGACGTTGAGCGAGCTTACGTCCTCGGCCGGCACCTCGTCGGGGTTGTAGGCGATGGCGGTCGAGCCGAAATCGGTCGGGATGAAGTAGACATCTTCACCCGCGGCCACGTCCTCGCCGGTGAGGTTGCTGTCGAGATCCTCGTAGGCGTCGATCCGGCTGGTATCCCAGGGATCGAGGATCCCGCTGTCGGCCCACTTGGTGACCGATCCCGCGCAGATGTGCGCGACATCCGCCTGGAAGCCGGAGCGGATCTTCTGGAAGGCCTCGTCCTCGTCGCCGAAGAAGGTGAAGGACGGCGTGTCGCCGTTCTTCTCGATGTAGCCGGTGTGGAAATCGGGATTCTCGAAGCCCGGGTAGTCGAAGACCAGAAGGCTATCGTCCTGGGCCGCCGCGGCGGAGGCGAGGGTGATGAGGGCGGTGGTGCACAAGATGCGGTTCATGATGGAAGTCTCCCGGTTGAATGGTCTTGTTGCGGGGAATGCTAGGGCTGCGCGCCGCGCCGTTCAAGCGTCAAGGCGCCTCATCGGGGGGACCCGCCTGACGGGGAAGGACCTGCGATTGCAAGGTGCCGTGGCGGCTGTGCTCACTGGAGTTGCCATGTCGTCGATCGCGATCGGGTTTGCCCCCGGTGTTCGGGGCGCCCAAGAGGTGTTTTCAGGCAGGACGCCGCTTGATCCGCCGGGCGAGATGGGCCTTGATGGCGGGCGGGGTGTGTGTCGCTCCGACCTGGAGGAGACCATCGCGTTCGCAGCATGCGCCCGGTTTTTTGCGGGGAGGCGCGGCGGTGCGAAGCAGGCGGCGCTTACCGGTGAGGCTGCTTGCGATGAAAAGATGCTGTGCGAGCCGTTGCGGAGGCAGGGCGGGACGGCACTGTCGGAGCCTCCGGCGGGAGTTTGATTTGCCAGATGAATGAAGGGAGAGATGCGATGTTCGACGCGGTAGTGGTGCGAAAGGGCGATGACGGGAAGACCTCGGCGCAGGTCGAGCAGCTTGAGGTCTCCGACCTGCCGGAGGGCGAAGTTCTGGTCTCGGTCGAATATACGACCGTCAATTACAAGGACGGGTTGTGCATCGGGTCGGGCGGCGGCCTCGTGCGGACCTATCCGCACGTGCCGGGCATCGATTTCGCCGGGACGGTCGAGGAGTCCTCGGACGATCGCTATGCCCCGGGCGACAAGGTCGTGCTGACCGGCTGGCGCGTGGGTGAGGCGCATTGGGGCGGTTACGCGCAAAAGGCGCGGGTGAAGGCCGACTGGCTGGTCCCCTTGCCAGAGGGGCTGACGACGCGGGCCGCGATGGCCGTGGGCACGGCGGGCTTCACCGCAATGCTGGCGGTCATGGCGCTGGAGGATCGGGGGATCAAGGCAGGTCCGGTGCTGGTGACCGGCGCCTCCGGGGGGGTGGGGTCGGTCGCGACGACGATCCTGGCGGGCCTCGGTCACCGGGTGGCCTGCGTGACCGGTCGGCCCGAGAGCGCCGACTACCTGCGCGACCTGGGGGCGGCCGAGATCGTGGCCCGCGACGAGATCAACGAGACGGTGAAGAAACCGCTCGAAGGCGAGCGCTGGGGCGGCTGCGTCGACGCGGTGGGCGGCGCCATGCTGGCGCGAGTGCTGGGTCAGATGGAATATGGGGCCTCGGTCGCCGCCGTGGGGCTGGCCGGCGGGGCGGATCTGCCCGCGACGGTCATTCCCTTCCTGCTGCGCGGGGTCAGCCTGCTGGGGATCGACTCGGTCCTGCAGCCCTTCGAGAGTCGGCAGCGAGCCTGGGAGCGGATCGCGCGGGACCTGCCTTTGGACAAGCTCGACGCGATGATCCAGCCCGCGACGCTTTCGGATCTGCCGAAGCTTGGCGCGGAGATTCTCGACGGACAGGTGCGCGGGCGCGTCGTCGTGGATGTAAACGGCTGAAAGCGTCGATTTTCGTAGGAGAAGGCGCGGGCCGCGTATAAAAAACCCGTCAGAGCAGGGCACGGGGCCCTGCATGACGGAGAACACGAGATGGCGCTCAAACCGATATTGACCGATCTGCCGATCAAGGTGGCGAAGCGGGGGTTCTACTCCGGCTTCAACCTCGACGTGACGTTGTCGTCCAAGATCGTCATCGGGTTGCTGGTGATCTGGGCGGTGGCCTTTCCGAACAACGCGGGCCGCATCCTGGGCGAGTTCAACAGCTTCATCCTGACGAACTTCGCCACTTGGTACGTGGCCGTGATGGCCTTCTTCGTGATCGTCTGCCTCGGGCTGGCCTGCTGGCCCATCGCGGGCAAGCTGAAGCTGGGCCTGCCGGATGACGTGCCCGAGTTCGACAACTTCTCGTGGTTTTCGATGATGTTCGGGGCCGGGATCGGGGTCGGCATGCTGACCTGGGCCGTGGCCGAGCCGATCTATCACTTCAACAACAACCCCGACGTGATCCTGGGGGGCGCCACGGCGGCGGGCGCCGACAACGCGATGAACGCCTTCAAGTGGTCCTACCTGCATTGGGGGTTCACCGCCTGGTCGGCCTACGCCATCGCGGGGCTGGGACTTGCGTTCTTCGCCTACCGGCGTAGCCTGCCGCTGACGATCCGCTCTTCGCTGACGCCGCTCTTCGGCGCGCGGCTGTCGGGCAAGCTGGGGCACGTGATCGACGCGGTGGCGGTGATCGCCACGGTCCTGGGCGTGGCGCAGACGCTGGGCTTCGGCGTGAACCAGTTCATCGACGGGTTGAGCCGGATCGGCGTCGGCGACTGGCTGATGCGCACCGACGCGGAGGGTGCGGTGAGCCCCTCTGTGCTGGGGATCCTGGTGGCGATCACGGTGATCATGGGCGCCTCGACCCTGTCGGCGCTGTCTGGCGTGGGCAAGGGCATCAAGTGGCTGTCCAACCTCAACATGGTGCTGTCGATCTTCCTGCTGGGCTTTTTGATGATCTTCGGCGCGACCTTCTTCGGCGCACAGGCGTTCTTCGTGGGCATCTGGGAATATATCGTGGCGCTTCCCGCCATGATGGTCAGCGTCTACGGCGGCGAGAGCGAGACGGACGTGGCGCTAGCCAGCTGGCAGGGCGGCTGGACGGTCTTCTACTGGGCCTGGTGGGTGGCCTTCGCGCCCTTCGTGGGCCTGTTCCTGGCCCGGATTTCCAAGGGGCGGACGATCCGCGAGTTCGTGCTCGGCGCGATCCTGGTGCCCGCACTGATGTGCTTCGTCTGGTTCGCCTGGGCGGGCGGCACCGCCATCGACCTCGAACTGTCGGGCCAGGCGGGCGGCGCCATCTTCGAGGCGACGGACGGCGGCAAGATCTTCGCCATGACCGATATCCTCATCGGCAGCGAGATCCTGCAGTACGCCATGGCCGTCATCATCGTGGTACTGCTGATGACCTACCTCGTGACCTCGGCGGACTCGGCGGTGCTGATCGTCAACACGATCAACGCCGCGGGCGACGAGGGCCCCAAAGCGCGGCCCCACATCATCTTCTGGGGCGTGGCGCTTGGCGCGGTGGTGGCGGCCCTGCTGATCATCGGCGGGATCGGCGCGATCCAGACCGCCATGGTGATCGGGGCGCTGCCGTTCTCGGTGGTGATGGTGCTGATGGCCGTGTCGCTGATCAAGGCGATCTGGCTGGACAGCCGTCGGCTGAAGGCGGGGATGCCCACGACGGCGGAGCCCAACGTCGCGGAGCTGCACCACCAAAAGGGTGCCGCCCAGGGCCGGCCGGGGCAACCCAGCCCGGCCGAATAGCCGCCTGAACACCGGCAGGCAAGGGCCTCGCGCCAAGACGCGGGGCCTTTTTTTATTGCCCCCGAGGTGAACGGCGGGTTTGCGCCGACGGGTAAACGCGTGTTAGGTTAACACACATGTAAAATTTGGAGTCCGTTTATGACTGACACAACTGGGCAGGGTATACCCGAGCCCGATGGTGCCGTTAACACCATCGAGACCGAATACGACATTGGACAGGACAACATCGAAGGTTCCTTCGGCAGGATCGGATACGACATCCACAACCCCGTCTTCGGCGTGTCGGCGGGTGCGGTCATCGCCTTCGTGTTCTACACGCTGGCGCTTCCCGAACAGGCCAGTGGCGCGTTCAGCTGGCTGTTCAGCGCGGTCACGCAGGGCTTCGACTGGTTCTTTCTGACGGCGGCGAACATCTTCGTGCTGTTCTGCCTGTTCCTCATCGTCTCTCCGCTGGGCCGTGTGCGGCTGGGCGGGGCGGACGCGACGGCCGACTACACCTACCTTGGTTGGTTCGCGATGCTCTTTGCGGCCGGCATGGGCATCGGCCTGATGTTCTACGGCGTCTCGGAACCGTTGACGCACTTCTCCACCGCGATGGGCGGCACCGCCCCGGCGCCGCTGGAAGGGGCCGACACCTCCGTCGCGCGGACCGACTGGTCGCCGCTCAACGGGGCCGCCGACAACCAGCAGGAAGCGATCCGGCTGGGTATGGCCGCGACGATCTTCCACTGGGGTCTGCACCCCTGGGGCATCTACGCCGTCGTGGGTCTCGCACTGGCGCTCTTCAGCTACAACAAGGGCCTGCCGCTGACCATCCGCTCCGCCTTCTACCCGCTGCTGGGCGAACGTGTCTGGGGCTGGCCCGGTCACGTGATCGACATCATCGCGGTCTTTGCCACGCTTTTCGGTCTGGCGACCTCGCTGGGCTTCGGGGCCACACAGGCGACCGCCGGTCTCAACGAGCTCTTCGGGATCCCGACGGGCAACACGACCGAGGTCATCCTGATCACGCTGATCACCGCCGTCGCCCTGGTGTCGGTGCTGCGCGGCCTGGACGGGGGCGTGAAGGTCCTGTCCGAGCTCAACATGGGGCTCGCGGCCCTCTTGCTGATCTTCACCTTGCTGGTGGGGCCGACCGTGGCGCTTCTGGTGCTGTTTGGTGAATCGCTGCTGGCCTACGTCACCTTCCTGCCCGCCCTGTCGAACCCCGTCGGACGGCTCGACACGAACTTCGTGCAGGGCTGGACGTCCTTCTACTGGGCGTGGTGGATCAGCTGGTCGCCTTTCGTCGGCATGTTCATCGCGCGCGTCAGCCGCGGCCGGACGGTGCGTGAATTCGTCACCTGCGTCCTGCTGATCCCGAGCCTCGTCTGCGTGCTGTGGATGTCCGTCTTCGGCGGCACGGCGATCCTGCAGGTGGTCAACGACGGCTACACCGCGGCCCAGGATGCCGAACTGCCCGTGCAGCTTTTCGCGATGCTGGACGCGCTGCCGCTGGCGCAGATCACCAGCTTCATCGGGATCGTCCTGGTCATCGTCTTCTTCGTGACCTCGTCGGACTCGGGTTCTCTGGTCATCGACACGATCACGGCCGGCGGCAAGATCGACGCTCCCGCACCGCAGCGCGTGTTCTGGTGCCTGTTCGAGGGCGCGGTGGCGATCGTGCTGCTGCTCTCCGCGGGCGGACTTGGATCGTTGCAGTCGATGGTCATCTCGACCGGGCTGCCGTTCACGGTGGTGCTGCTCTTCATGTGCTGGGCCATCTTCCAAGGGCTGCGGTCCGAGCCGAAACCGGCCTGATCGCCGTCACAGCGAACATTCTGAAACGCCCCGCCTCGTGCGGGGCGTTTTGCGTATGGGCAGGGTTGATCCGGCGGGACCGGCGCTAGATGTGGGCGATGTCCGATACCTCTCCGATCCTTCTGTGGTTTCGCCGCGATTTGCGGCTCTCCGATCATCCCGCCCTGGCGAAGGCCTGCGACAGCGGCCGGCCCGTCATCCCCGTCTTCATCCACGACGGCATCGTGGCCGATACCGGTGCCGCCGCGCGGATGCGCTGGGGCATGTCGATCGCCGCCCATGCCGACGCCCTGCAGGACAAGAACAACCGCCTGATCCTGCGTCGCGGCCCCGCGCTGGAAGTGCTGCGCGAACTGGCCGAGGAGACCGGGGCAGGCGCCGTCTGGTGGTCGCGCCTTTACGATCCCGACTGCGTGGAGCGCGACACCCGCGTGAAGGAGGGGCTGACCGACGACGGCCTCGACGCGCGCAGCTTCGACGGTCACCTTCTGTTCGAACCCTGGACGGTGGAGACCAAGAGCGGCGGTTTCTACAAGGTCTTCACCCCGATGTGGCGCGCCGTGCGCGAGCGCGAGCTGCCGGGCACGACCGCGGCACCGTCGAAGATTGCCGGTCCCGGCACGTGGCCGGACAGCGACGACCTCGACGAGTGGAAGATGGGGGACGCCATGGACCGCGGCGCGCCGATCGTCCGGCCCTGGTGCACGGTCGGCGAAGAGGCCGCGCAACAGCGTCTTGCCACCTTCATCCAGCACCGCCTGTCCGACTACGAGACGAACCGAGACCTTCCGGCCAAGAAGGACGGCACCTCCGGTCTGTCCGAGAACCTGACATGCGGAGAGATCTCGCCACTTGCGTGCTGGCACGCGGGCCAGCGGCAGGTCGGCGAAGGGTCCAAGGACGCGGAGACGTTCCTGCAGGAGCTGGTCTGGCGCGAGTTCGCCTATCACCTCATCTATCACACGCCCCGGATCGCCACCGACAACTGGCGCGAGAAGTGGGACGATTTCGACTGGAACACCGACGAGCGCAAGGCCGAGGTCAAGGCGTGGAAGCAGGGCCGGACCGGGATCAAGTTCGTCGATGCCGCCATGCGCGAGCTTTACGTGACCGGCACGATGCACAACCGCGGCCGGATGATCGTGGCGAGCTACCTGACCAAGCACCTGCGATGCGACTGGCGGATCGGTCAGCGCTGGTTCCAGGATTGCCTGATCGACTGGGACCCGGCCAGCAACGCGATGGGCTGGCAGTGGTCGGCCGGGTCGGGGCCGGATGCCACGCCGTATTTCCGCGTCTTCAACCCGGTCACGCAACTGGATCGGTTCGACAAGGACCGTGCCTATGTCGATACCTGGATCGCCGAAGGGCAGGACGACCCGCCTAAGACGGCGCTGTCCTACTTCGAGGCGATCCCGAAGCACTGGTCGATGTCCGCCGACGATCCCTATCCCGATCCGATCGTGGACGCCGACGAAGGGCGCAAGGCCGCGCTGGCCGCCTACGACGACTTCAAGGAATAGCCGCCGCCCGACCGGATGCGTGCAACTTGTCGCGGTGACAGCCCGTGTCTGCGGGTTACAAAGTTAATCCAGTGCTATAGTGGCATCTGAACCGACCATCCAGAGGACCCCACGCGCATGATCCTGACGACCACCGAGGGCCAGACCGGTCTTCCGCGCTACTTCGCCTCTGTCTTCAACATCCTCAAACTCAAGCGCGGACGCCTGGATGTGATCCTGCCCGACGGGCGGCATTTCCGCGCGGAAGGTGAGGGGCCGGGCCATGTGGCTGAGGTCACCGTGCACAACGGCGACGTGTTCGCGCGCACCGTGCGCGAAGGGGACCTGGGGCTCTGCGACGCCTACCTCGACGGCTGGTGGTCGACGCCGGACCTGCAGGCCTTCATGGACCTCGTGCACGACGACGCCGAGGAGATGTACGATGGCTTCCCCGGGCAGGCGCTCGTGCGGATGTACGAGAAATTGCGGTTCTGGTTGCAGCGCAACTCCAAGAAGCAGGCGCGGCGCAACATCGAGTTCCACTACGACCTGGGCAACGATTTCTACGCGACCTGGCTGGACGAGAGCATGACCTACTCCAGCGCGATCTTCGAGACCGGGCAGGAAAGTCTGGAAGCCGCGCAACGCAGGAAATACGCCTCCATGGTGGACGAGATGGGCGCAAAGCCCGGTGACCACGTGCTGGAGATCGGCTGCGGCTGGGGCGGCTTCGCGGAATACGCCGCCGCCGAACGTGACCTGAAGGTCACCTGCCTGACGATCAGCACCGAGCAGTTCAACTATGCCGTCGACCGAATGGAGAAAGCGGGCCTGTCGGATCGCGTGACCATCAAGCTTCAGGACTACCGCGACGAACGCGGCACCTACGACGGCATCGCCAGCATCGAGATGTTCGAGGCGGTGGGCGAACAATACTGGCCCGTCTACTTCGAGACCGTGCGAAACCGCCTGAAGCCGGGCGCGCGCGCCACGTTGCAGATCATCACCGTGGCCGACCGCCGGTGGACCGTCTACAAGCGCGGCCCGGATTTCATCCAGAAATACATCTTCCCCGGCGGCATGCTGCCCAGCCCCGGTGCCCTGCGCCGGGTGGTGGATGCGGCGGGGCTGGTGGTCGTCAAGTCCAAAGAGTTCGGCCAGAGCTACGACCAGACCCTGCGCCGCTGGCACGAAGCCTTCAACGCATCCTGGGCAGAGGTCGCGAAGATGGGGTTCGACGAGCGCTTTCGGCGGATGTGGAATTTCTACCTCACCTCTTGTGCCTCGACCTTCGCGAGCGGAAACTGCGACGTGACCCAGATCACCATCGCCCGACCGGCCTGAGCGTCGTCGGGCGCGACCCGGAGGGCCCCGCATGCCGACCGCCTCTAAACTGACCGGAGCGATCCTGTTCGGCGCGATGGGGCTTGCGCTTGCGGTGCTGTTCGTGCCGGCCCTCCAGGGGGCCGACGCGGCCCGGCCCTGGCACGCGATCTGCGGTGTGATCGGGCTTTGGGCGGGATGGTCGGTGATTGGGGCCCGCACCGGGCAGGGCTACGGTCAGGCGGTGGGCATCGGGTTGACCGCGGCTGCGGCACTCGCCGTCGTGACACTTTTCGTGATGAGCTTCTGGACGATGATCTCGCGGGCGATGCGCGGGGCCTACGACGATCCGGTCGAAGCGGTCGTGCGGATATTCGAGTTCATCGCCGAGTACGCGGTCCAACTGGCCAGCGTCGAGATCGCCGCCGTTCTGGTCATAGGCGGCGTGATCGCCGGGCTGACCTGCGAGTTCATCGGCCGACGGTATCGCTGAGATGGATCTCTTTCTCTACGGCACCTTGCGGGACGCGGACCTGCGCGAAGCCGTCGCCGGTGCGGGGGCGGCGACGGAGCCGGTCCCCGCGACGGTGGAGGGGTATCGCCTTCGGCCCCTGATGGGATCGGTGGTGCCGCTGATCGAACCCGGCGAAGGGGCGCGGTGCGAGGGACTTCTCTGGCCCGACCTGTCCGATGTTCAGGCCGAACGGATCGCGCTCTACGAAGGGGCTTTCGGCTACACACTGGTCGAGGTTCAGGTCACCGTGGGCGGCCTGTCGCGCTCTGCGCGGATGTGGCTGCCGCCCGAGGAGGCCGAAGCGGGGGAGGGCGATTGGTCGCTTTCCCATTGGCAGGCGGAATACGGTCCGGCCGCGGTCTGGGCGGCGGAGGAGCTTTTCGCAACGACGCCGCGTCCCGCAGCGGAAGATCTGCGCGCCCAGTTCCCGATGATGCAACGCCGGGCCTGGAACCGGCTGCAGGCCACCCGCCGCGCGGCACCGGCGGATTTGCGTCACGCGGCAGCACCCGGCGATGCGGTCAGCCTGAACCGCGCACAGCCTGCGGGCAACTTCTTCCGCCTGCAGGCGTTCGAGGTCACGCACCGCGGTTTCGACGGCACGACACAGGGGCCGCATCCGCGCGAAGTGCTGGTGGGCACCGATGCGGTCCTCGTTTTGCCCTACGACCCCGCCCGCGACCGCGTCGTGCTGGTCGAACAGGTCCGCATGGGCGCGCTGGAACACGGCGCCCCCAACCCTTGGACGCTGGAGCCGGTCGCGGGCATGATCGACGCCTTCGAGGCCCCCGAGACGGCGGCCTTGCGCGAAACCAGCGAGGAAGCCGGACTGGATGTGACGCTGGTGCGCGCGATGGCGGGCTATGCCTCCCCGGGGAACGCCACGGATTACTTTCACTGCTTCGCGGGCCTCTGCGACCTGCCCGAGAGCGACTCGCGCTGGCGCGGCGGGCTGGCGGAGGAACACGAGGATCTGCGGCTGCACGCGATCCCCCTCGACCGGGCGCTGGCGCTCGTCGACAGCGGAGAGATCACGGCCTTGCCCTGCATCGGCCTTCTGAACTGGTGCGCACGCAACCGCGACCGGTTGCGACTTGAGTTCGCCGCGCGCGAGGTTAGGTAGGACGGGCAATTCACGCGAAAGGCCGCCCTCATGCATATCAAGTCCGATCTTGCCGACGCCGTGGGCAACACCCCGCTCATCAAGCTTCGCGGTCCTTCCGAGGCGACCGGCTGCACGATCCTTGGCAAGGCGGAGTTCCTGAACCCAGGCCAGTCGGTCAAGGACCGCGCAGCGCTCTACATCATCCGCGACGCGGTCGCGAAGGGGCAGCTGAAGCCCGGCGGTACGATCGTGGAGGGCACGGCCGGCAACACCGGGATCGGTTTGGCCCTCGTCGGTGCCTCGATGGGCTTCAGGACGGTCATCGTCATCCCCGAAACCCAGTCCGAGGAAAAGAAGGACATGCTGCGGCTGGCCGGCGCGGAACTCGTGCAGGTTCCCGCGGTGCCTTACAAGAACCCCAACAACTACGTCAAATACTCGGGCCGCCTGGCCGAGAAGCTGGCTCAGGACACGCCCGAAGGCGTCATCTGGGCCAACCAGTTCGACAACGTGGCGAACCGGCAGGCCCACGTCGAGACGACCGGACCCGAGATCTGGGAGCAGACGGAAGGTAAGGTAGATGGATTCACCTGTGCCGTGGGCTCCGGCGGGACGCTGGCGGGGGTGGCCGAGGTGCTTCAGCCCAAGGGCGTGAAGGTCGCGCTGTCCGACCCCGAAGGCGCCGGGCTTTTCAAGATCTATACCGGCGAGGAAAATCCCGGCGACAGCATCACCGAAGGCATCGGTCAGGGACGGATCACGGCGAACCTCGAAGGGTTCACGCCCGATTACTGCTACCGGATCAGCGACGCCGAGGCGCTGGAGGTCACCTTCGATCTGCTCAAGACCGAGGGGCTGTGCCTTGGCGGGTCTTCCGGCGTCAACGTCGCGGGCGCGATGCGTCTGGCCCGCGAACTGGGGCCGGGTCATACCATCGTGACGATCCTGTGCGACTACGGCACGCGCTACCAGTCCAAGGTCTGGAACCCCGACTTCCTGAAATCGAAGGGGCTGCCTTACCCGGATTGGCTCGACCAGTCCCCGCAATCGATCCCCGGCGTGTTCGAGGACGCATGACACGCATCCTTGCGGTTCTGCTGTGCTTGCTCTTCGGGTTCCAGGCAAGCGCACAGGTCGGCCTCGACGCCCTCACCGGCGGGTCCGAATCTGCCGCCGAGGAAGAGGCGGCGTCGGCCGACGCCGTCGACCCCGATCCCGGCGCACTCAATGATGCCGAAGCCGCGCTGGCCGACCGCACCGGTCCACTGTCCGACTGGCGCGACCTGGCGGCCATGGCAGAGGAAACCCTGGCCACCGAGGCGTCGGTTCCGACCCTGCAGGCCCTGCGCACGCGGCTTTTCGATTGGCGCGCGCGGTTCATGGCCTATTCCAACCTGAACACCGGACGGATCAGCACGCTGCGGGCCCAGATCGCCGCCCTGACGCCCGCCACCGAAGGCGCCGAGGTTCCACCCGCCATCGCGGCACGTATGGAAGAGGTCCGCGCCCAGCTCGACGCGCTGCAGGCGCCCGCGATGCTCGCCTCGGAGGCCTACGCCCGCGCCAACGGGTTGATCGCCGAGATCGACCGCACCCTGCGCGCCGCCGACACCCGGCGGTTGACCGTGCGTGCGTCGTCGCCGCTCAACCCCGACAACTGGGCCGCGGCGACGGAGGCGGTTTCCACGTCGATGCGACAGGTCGGCGATCGGCTCTACGCGCAGGTCACCGACGCGGAGGTGACGGGCAATCTGTGGCAGACGGTGCCGCTGGGTCTTCTGGCGCTCGCGGCGGCGCTGCTGTTGCTGGTGCGCTCTCCTCGCTGGCTGTCGCTGGCGCAGACGAAGGTCGAAGCGAGCCAGGCGCGGGGCAGGGCCCTGTGGGCGACCTTGCTCTCGGCCCTTCAGCTTCTGCTGCCCCTGCTGGGCATGTCGGCGCTTTTCATAGCCCTGCGCCAGTTCGGCGTGCTGCCGCGCACCGGTCAGGCCCTGTTGGCGGCGCTCTACAACGCGGGCGTGATCGTGATCGTCGCGCGCTGGCTGAACCTGAACCTCTTTCCGAAAGATGCCACCCGCGGCCCGCTGGGCTACGATGCGGAGAATCGGCACAAGTTCCGCCACGCCGGGATCGGGCTTGGCGTGATGGTGGCGATCGTCCTGGTGGTGAACGCGATGCTGCGTGACGTCGGGGCCGCGACCATCGCGATCTCCGTCGTGAGCTTGCCGGTGCTGATCGTAACCTGCCTGCCGCTCTGGCGCATGGGCTGGCTGCTGCGCCACGCCCCCGTGGGCGGCGAGGCGCAGGAGGGGCCGGGGCGCAAGCGGATCATCGTGGGACAGCTTTGCACGCTGGTGGCGGTCGCGGCCCCGATCCTGGCGGCCTTGGGCTTCGCGGACGCCACGCGGGCGCTCTTCTCTCCCACGGTGATGACGCTGGCCATCCTTGGTGGCTTCGTGGTCATGCAGCGGCTCGTGACGCGGCTCTTCGCACCGGCCGATCCGGCGGAGGAGACGTCCTCGCTGGTGCCGATCCTGGTCGGTGTCATGCTGTTCATCGCCCTCATTCCTGTCACGGCCCTGGTCTGGGGCGCCTCGACCGCCGATTTGATCGAGGTCTGGACCCGGTTCCGCGCGGGCTTCCGGATCGGAGAGGCGACGATCTCGCCCACCGATTTCCTGACCTTCGCCGCCGTCTTCGCCATCGGCTACATCGCGACGCGCGTTCTGCAGCGCTCGCTTCGCACGACGGTGCTGCCGCGGACGCGGCTCGACCTCGGGGGGCAGAACGCCGTCGTGTCCGGCCTGGGCTACATCGGGATCACCCTGGCGGCCTTGCTTGCGATCACGCTGGCGGGGATCAACCTCAGCAGCCTCGCGATCGTCGCGGGTGCCCTGTCGGTCGGGATCGGTTTCGGCCTGCAGACCATCGTGTCGAACTTCGTGTCCGGGATCATCCTGCTGATCGAGCGCCCCATCGGGGAAGGCGACATGATCGAGGTGAACGGGCAGGTGGGCTACGTGCGAGACATCTCGGTCCGGGCGACGCGGATCGAGACCTTCGATCGCACGGACGTCATCATCCCCAATGCCGACCTCGTCAGCGGACAGGTGACGAACTGGACCCGGGGCAACCTCGTCGGCCGTCTGATCCTGCCGGTCAGCGTGGCCTACGGGTCGGACGTGGCGGCGGTGAAGGAAATCCTTCTCGAGGTGGCCGACGACAACCCGATGGTGATCGCCGATCCCGCTCCACAAGCGCTGTTCATGGCCTTCGGGGCATCCTCTCTCGATTTCGAGCTGCGGGTGATCCTGCGGGACGTGAACTGGAAGGTGATCGTCATCGACGAGATGAACAGCCTGATCGAGCGGCGTCTGGATGCCGCCGGGATCGAGGTGCCCTTCCCGCAGACGGACATCTGGATCCGGTCGCGCGACGCGGCGGGGACCGCGTCGGACGAGGGCGCGCCGGTCCGGCAACGCCCGGACGAGCCGCAATCGATGCTGACGGCGGAGGACCTCGAAGACGGCACGCCGGAAGGCGAGGGCGATGCCGACGCAGGTGCAACCGCATCATGAGCGTGCCGCTCTATCTCGAGGATGCCTACCGCGTCGAGGCGGGAGGGGTGGTCACCGCCCTGACCGAGGAAGGCGGGATCGTGCTCGACCGGACCCTCTTCTACCCCAGGGCGGGGGGGCAGCCGGGCGACAGCGGGCGGCTGGACTGGGCCGGCGGCAGCCTGGCGATCGGAACGACGGTGAAGGGGCAGGGTGACGACATCGTGCTCGTCCCGGCAGAGCCGTCCCGTCTGCCCGCGCCGGGAACGCCGGTCACGCAGCGCATCGACCGGGCGCGCCGCAGGGCACACATGCGGATGCACACAGCGCTTCACCTGTTGTCCGTGGTGATCCCCAGGCCCGTCACCGGCGGCCAGATCGGCGCGGACAAGAGCCGTCTCGACTTCGACATGGACGCCCCGCCGAAGGACCGCGAGGCTGTGCAGGCCGCACTCGATGATCTCGTCGCGCGCGACCTGCCGGTGACCGCGGAGTGGATCACCGAGACCGCACTCGCCGCGGCCCCGCAATTGGTGAAGACCCTGCGGGTGAAGCCCCCGCGCGGCGCCGGACGGATCCGCCTGGTGCGGATCGGCGAAGGGGAGGCGATGGTCGATCTGCAACCCTGTGGCGGCACCCATGTTGCGCGCACCGGCGAGATTGGCGCGCTGCGGCTTGGCAAGATCGAGAAGAAGGGCCGCGAGAACCGGCGCGTCTACCTGCACCTGGGAAACGGCTGACGGCACCCGGTCAGGGGGGATCACCGACGGGATGCAGGGTAAGCGCGCCCTCGTCGGCCCAGCCGCGCAGGACCCGCGCCTCCGCCGGCCAGTCGTGACGCTTCCAGCCTTGAAACCCGAAGCCGTAGAGATGGATCTGGTGGGTCTCGGGCGGGTAGCTGTCCCGCGCGTGCTGGACGGCAAGGAAGCCCGTGCTGGGGAACATCGTCCGCGGGACGGGGTCGATGCCCAAGGTTTCGCATGCGGTCAGGTAGAGGGAGGCCGGCCAGATCGCGAAGCTCTTGCCGGTGTCCGCCGCCGCCCGGGCGCAGGCCTCGGCCCAGTCGGCACGGCGGCCCTTCAGGCGCGACAGCAGGTTGGGTTTGCGCATGTAGGCCGCGACGATCTGCGGCGCATGGGGCGCGACGATGGTCCGGGCCGCCGAAAAGCAGGGGTCGGCCAGGTAGGCGCGTTGCGTCAGGTAGGTGCCGATCTGCTTGGTGCTGTTGGCCAGGACGAGGTGGGTGGTCGCGACACTTTCCGTCCGGTTCGCCTCCGGGACGCGGTTGAACCTGAAAATCACCTTCGCCTGCGCAATCTCTGCCTGATCGCGCTTGGCCACCGGACCGTTGCCGACGATGGCGACGCGGATCACGGGGCCCGCACCCGTGCCGTCGCCCGAAGCGCCAGTCGGTAGAGCGGGCGGGCGATTTCTCGGCCAAGTCTGGCCCCCGGCGACAGGCGCGTGCCGATGGTGGAGCCGCCGATCTCGCGCGAGATTTCGGAAACTCCGCTGGGCAACACGCAGTGCATCGTCTGGCCGGTGATCCAGGTCATCTGCAGCAGGGTGTCGACGGGCCGATCGAAGCGCTGCGTCGCCTCAAGCAGGCGCGCGGCTGCGGCACGGCCCACCAGTTGCGCCTGCGCCCCCAGGCCGGTGACCTGCGGACGAAACAGACGCGTCGCGCCGTCCTGCGCCAGTTCCTCCGCCGGTCGTTCGATGGTGCGAATCGGGAATCGGATGTAGCTCTCCGGCGTGGCTTGCGCCCGGGCCAGCGACAGGGCCGCGGGAAACCGGACGGGGTCGAAGGTGCAATCGTCCTCGACCACCAGCGCCGTGTCGTCGGGCCCCTCCAGGATCGTTTTCCAGGCCAGGCGGTGACTGTGCAGGCAGGCGATTTCGGCCGGGCGTAAGGCGAAGGGGTAGGGGGGGAAATGAAGCCTGCGCCGGGCGCCCAAGTCGCCGGTCAGCGCACGCGCGTCCACCGCGTCGAGCATATGGACCGGTCCGGGCAGGATGCCCTGCAGGCGCGCGACGTTGGGCGCACGCTCCACGGCCCGCGCCAGATGGATGATGTAGCTGGTCACGGGCGCGGTGCCCGCGAGGGGGGCAGTTCGCCGTCGTCCTCCGGCAATCCTTCGCGCGACAGAAGGATCGCGACGGGGCGCAGCGCTTCGACGTGACTGCACACGACCAGCAGCATCACCATGATCGGCACCGACAGGAACATTCCCGGGATGCCCCAGACCGCGCCCCAGAAGGCGAGGCTCAGCAGGATTCCGAAGCTCGACAGGCGCAGGGCGCGGCCCATGAGCATCGGGTCGATGATCGAGCCGTTGACGAACTGGATCGTGCCCGCGACCGCGAAGATCACCGTCGTGTACCAAGGATCGCCCAGCTGAATGTAGGCGGCCAGCGCTACGAGGCCCGTCGCGATGATCGAGCCCACGTTGGGGATGAAGTTCAGCACGAACGTGATGACCCCGAGGGGCAGGGCGATCTCCAGCCCGAAGGCGCGCGCCAGCACGTAGGTCATCGCCCCCGTGACCAGGCTGATGCCCGTCTTGACCAGCAGGTAGTAGTTCACGCGGTGGATGATCGACCCGATGATCCGACCGACCCGGCGCGCCTGCTCTGGATCGCCGATGAAATTGGACAGCTTGGTCTGGAACCAGACCCGCTCGACGAAGAGGAACCCCACGAAGAGGATCACCAGCACGCTGGCCTGCGTCATCGAGGTGGCGCCGCCCGCCGCACCGCGCAGGTAGCCCGACAGTTCGATCGAAGCGACGGAGTTGCGCACCGCCTCTTCCACGTCCGCACCGGCCCAGCCGAAGAGCGCCGCGATGGCGTCGGGGGCCCGCTCGGCGTAGGCCAGCGTGGTGACGAGCACGGTGTTGAGCTGCGCCACCAGGATCGAGGTCAGCGTGATCAGCGCCGCGGCGATCAGCAGCACGGCCGCGAGGCTGGCGAGCCAGTTGGGGATACGCACCGGTCCGATACGCTGCCGGGCGATGAAGTTGATCACGTCGGAGGTCAGCGAGAACAGGATGATCGCGGTCGCGAGCGAGATCAGCAGGAATCGCGCCTGCACCAGCAGAAAGAGCACCACGGCAAAGGCGATGATGACCAGCGCCGTGGTCTGCACGCGCGCGGGATCGACCCGCACGCTGCTGCGTTCCACCTTCGAAGGGGGCGTATGTTTCATCGACCCCGCCTTTCGTTCGTGCAGCATCGCCAAGTCCGCCCCGACTATGTCGCCCGGGCGCACAAAGAACAATGCCCACCCCGTGCGATTCCGCGCGCATCGGGCTTGCACAGCCCGCGCCCCGCCGCTAAGTAGCCCGCACCGGAGAGGTGGCCGAGTGGTCGAAGGCGCACGCCTGGAAAGTGTGTAGGCGGGAGACCGTCTCCAGGGTTCGAATCCCTGTCTCTCCGCCAGATACCCCCCCTAGATCTTTTCTCCGCGATGGTGCGTCCCAAGCTCCACCGGCCAGCAATACAATCGCGTGAACGGGCGCGTGTGACGCAGGTGGGGGGGCGGCATGTCGCCTTGACCTTGTTGAGCGCGGCACTTAGGTCGAAGAGGACCGGCCGAAAGGCCATCGACCACCAGCCAGGAGCGGATCGCGCATGGGTATCGCCACAGGTCTCAACGACGCAGGCCCCGATCGGGAAGTCGCCACGCAGGCGCTCAACAAGGAGTTGAGCGACAAGGGATTCCTCGTCACCTCGACCGCGGACATCGTGAACTGGGCGCGCACCGGCAGCCTGCACTGGATGACCTTCGGGCTGGCCTGCTGCGCTGTCGAGATGATGCACACCTCCATGCCGCGCTACGACGTGGAACGCTTCGGGACGGCACCGCGCGCGTCGCCACGCCAGTCCGACCTGATGATCGTGGCGGGCACGCTGACCAACAAGATGGCGCCCGCGCTGCGCAAGGTCTACGACCAGATGCCCGAGCCGCGCTACGTGATCTCGATGGGGTCCTGCGCCAACGGCGGCGGCTACTATCACTACAGCTATTCCGTGGTGCGCGGCTGCGACCGGATCGTGCCCGTGGACATCTACGTGCCCGGCTGCCCGCCGACGGCGGAGGCGCTGCTTTACGGGATCCTGCAGTTGCAGCGCAAGATCCGCCGCACCGGCAACATCATTCGCTGAGGAGGCCGCCCATGTCCGACGCCCTGACCGAACTTGGCCAGCATCTGGAAACCCGCCGCAAGGATTGCGTCCTGTCGTGGGACGTGGCGCATGGCGAGCTGACCGTGAAGGTGGCCCTGTCCAACATCGTGGGCCTCGTCGACTTCCTGAAGGCCGATCCGGCGTGCAAGTTCTCGACCCTCGTGGACATCACCGCGGTCGATCACCCCAATCGTCCCAAGCGGTTCGAGGTCGTCTACCACTTCCTGTCGATGTACCGGAACCAGCGTATCCGCCTGAAGATCGACGTGCGCGAGGAGGACATGGTGCCCTCGATCCTGCCGGTGCATCCCAGCGCCAACTGGTTCGAGCGCGAGATCTTCGACATGTTCGGCATCCTCTTCTCGGGCCATCCGGACCTGCGCCGGATCCTTACGGACTACGGCTTCCGCGGGCATCCGCTGCGCAAGGATTTCCCGACGACGGGCTACACCGAAGTGCGCTACGACGAAGTGCAGAAGCGCGTGGTCTACGAACCCGTGAGCCTGGTTCAGGAATACCGGCAGTTCGACTTCATGTCGCCCTGGGAAGGGGCCGAATACATCCTGCCGGGCGACGACAAGGCGGCCCCGGACGGCCACGTGAGCAAGGAGAGCGCGAAATGATGGACGGCGACATCCGCGTGAACACCTACGACGACGGATCGACGGACGCGCGCACCGGCGAACAGAAGATCCGTAACTTCAATATCAACTTCGGCCCGCAACACCCTGCGGCGCACGGCGTTCTGCGCCTCGTTCTCGAACTCGACGGCGAGATCGTGGAGCGCTGCGACCCGCATATCGGCCTGCTGCACCGCGGGACCGAGAAGCTGATGGAAAGCCGGACCTACCTGCAGAACCTGCCGTATTTCGATCGTCTCGATTACGTGGCGCCGATGAATCAGGAACACGCCTGGTGCCTTGCCATCGAGCGGCTGACGAAGACGGAAGTTCCGCGCCGCGCCTCGCTGATCCGCGTTCTCTTCGCCGAGATCGGGCGCATCCTGAGCCACCTGCTGAACGTGACCACGCAGGCCATGGACGTGGGCGCGCTGACGCCGCCGCTCTGGGGCTTCGAGGAGCGCGAGAAGCTGATGATCTTCTACGAACGCGCCTGCGGTGCGCGGCTGCATGCCAACTACTTCCGCCCGGGCGGCGTGCACCAGGATCTGCCGGACCAGTTGATCGAGGATATCGACGCCTGGTGCCAGCAGTTCCCAAGCGTCATCGACGACATCGACGGGCTTCTGTCCGAGAACCGGATCTTCAAGCAGCGCAACGCCGACATCGGCATTGTGACCGAGGAAGAGATCCAGCAGTGGGGCTTCTCCGGCGTGATGGTGCGGGGATCCGGGCTTGCCTGGGACCTGCGGCGGTCGCAGCCTTACGAGTGCTACGACGAGTTCGACTTCCAGATCCCCGTGGGCAAGAACGGCGATTGCTACGACCGTTACCTCGTCCGGTTGGAGGAGATGCGCCAGTCGGTCCACATCATGCGCCAGGCCTGCGAGAAGCTGCGCGTCGAGAAGGGCGAAGTCATGGCGCGGGGCAAGATGACCCCGCCGACGCGCGGTCAGATGAAGACCGACATGGAAAGTCTGATCCACCACTTCAAGCTCTACACCGAAGGCTTCCACGTGCCCCCCGGAGAGGTCTACGCCGCGGTCGAGGCCCCCAAGGGCGAGTTCGGCGTGTACCTCGTGGCGGATGGCACCAACAAGCCCTATCGCGCCAAGCTGCGCGCGCCCGGATATCTGAACCTGCAGGCGATGGACCACATCTCCAAGGGGCACCAACTGGCCGACGTCGCCGCCATCATCGGCACCATGGACGTCGTTTTTGGAGAGATCGACCGATGAAGCGTATCCTGACCCCGCTGGCCCTGATCGGCGTGACCGCCTGTTCGCCCGGCATTCCGAGCCTGGGCAACAACATGCCCGCCGATCCGATGGAACAATCGGCGCCGACGCCGCAGCCCACGCTGCTAACGGCCAAGGAACGGCTGGTGCGCGGGATCGAGGACAACGGCTGCGCGCTGACGACGGAGAACGTCTCGGACGTGCTGACGGATGCCACCATCAGCCAGCAGGAACTGCTCTCGCTGACGCCGCAACTCGAAGCCGAAGGCCGGGTGGAGGTCTCTGGCAGCGGCGCGATCCGCGTGCTAAGCGACCGCTGCATCTGACCCGACCCTGCGAAAGACTACGACATGCTAAGACGCCTGCACCCCGACCAGCCGGATTCGTTCGCTTTCACGGATGCCAACCGCGCCTGGGCCGAGGGGCAGATGACCAAGTTTCCCGAAGGCCGCCAGGCCAGCGCGGTCATTCCGCTGCTGTGGCGCGCGCAGGAACAGGAAGGCTGGCTGACCCGCGCAGCGATCGAACACGTGGCCGACATGCTGGGCATGCAATACATCCGCGTGCTCGAGGTCGCGACCTTCTACTTCATGTTCCAGCTGGCCCCTGTGGGCTCCGTCGCGCATATCCAGGTCTGCGGTACGCTGTCTTGCATGATCTGCGGCGCCGAGGACCTGATCGGCGTCTGCCGCGAGATGATCTCGGACAAGCCGCACACGCTGTCCTCCGACGGTAAGTTCTCTTGGGAGGAGGTCGAGTGTCTCGGCTCCTGCGCCAACGCGCCGATGGCTCAGATCGGCAAGGATTACTACGAGGATCTGACCGCCGAAAAGCTGCGCGAGCTGATCGAGCGGATGGGCAAGGGCGAGGTTCCGGTCCCCGGACCGCAGAACGGGCGCTACGCTTCCGAGCCGCTCTCGGGGCTGACCAGCCTCAAGGACCACGAAAGCGGCAAGGCCCAGTTCAACGCGAGCGCCCAGCTGGCCACGGACATCGGCGACACGCTCAAGCGGATCGACGGGACCGAGGTGCCGCTGCTCACGCCTTGGCAAAGGGCCGGGACGGCGGACGAAGATCCCGTCGCCGCCGCGCGCGACGAGAAGATGGCCCCCGACGGACCGGACGGCGCGCAGGGCGGCCGGGTTGCGGGCGATGAAGAGGCGCCGCGTGACGTGGGCGATGCCTCCGACGGGATGGCCGAGGTGCGCGGCGAAGCGCCCGACGTCGAGCCGTCCGGCAAGCCAGAGGAAGGCAGCGTCGCCCCCGAGGAGAAGGTCGATACGCGCGAGACGATGAAGGATTCCTCGCTCGACAGCGAAGAGGACGCGCGCGAGAACCTCAAGGGCGCCTCCGGCCACGATGGAGAGGACACGCCCGCCCCCGGTCCGCGCACGACCGGCGCGGGGCCCAAGACCGGCGGCGCTGCCGTCGATACCGACGACAGCGACGTGACGGCGCGCGACGGTGCCGCCTCGTCCAAGCCCACCTCGGCCGCCCACAACCCGTTGGAAGGGGTCGAGGAATCCGAACCCGAAACGCTCGACGGCCCCCGTGGGGGCGAAGCGGACGACCTGAAGCAACTCAAGGGCGTGGGCCCGAAGATCGAAGGCATGCTGCACGATCTGGGCATCTACCATTTCGACCAGATCGCAAGCTGGTCGGAGGCGGAGATGGCCTGGGTCGATTCGCGGCTGAAATTCCGTGGCCGCGTGATGCGCGACGATTGGGTCGGTCAGGCGCGGCATCTTTCCGCTGACTAGCGCGCGGCGCATCATTTTTCACCTTGTTTCCAGGCCTGAACCGGACACGTCGTCCCGGTTCGGGCCTTTTTTCTGGTCTGACGCTCGAACGCGCTTAGTCTCTTGGGAAGGCAACCAGAGGAAGTGCGATGAAAACGACGGCTCCGAAGGAAGTGGGAATTCTGTTGATCGCGGCGGCGCTCGGGCTGATCGCCGGCGTGGTCGCAGCGATGTTCGGGGCCGGCTTCGGGTGGGCCTTGCTCGTCGCAGGGGTGGTGACGGTGATCGTCGCCTATGCGGTCTGGAAGGGACGGCAAGGCCCGGCGGCCACCCGGACGGTCGAACCCCGCGCGGCGGGGCGGAGCACGAACGCTCCGGCGACAGGTGCCGCCGCGTCGCATGCCACCGGCGCGACCGCGGCCGGTCCGCAAGGGGCGGGCGCTGACACCTCCGATCATGCACGACAGGGCGAGGGTACGGCCCCCACGCAGGTCGACGCACGCGAGGACGAAGCACACGAAGTTGACGCCGTGCCTGCACCCGGCGCGAAAGGTGCGGCATCGGTCGAGACCGCCGAGGCGCAAACCTCGCCCGTCGGTCCGGCCCCGTCGACCGAGCCGTCCGTGGCCCCCGATGCCGCAGCCGACCCCGGGTCGAAAGGGGCGTCTGAGGTAATGGCCAGACCGGAACCGAAAGCGACGGGCCCGTCGCCCGACTCCGCGATGTCCGATCCCGGTGCGCCCGGCACGTCCGAGGTGGAGGCACAGCCGAAACCGGTCCCGGCCAGCGTCTCGACGGCATCCGGCGCGGCCGTGCCGATCACGGCTGCGACGCCCTCCGATGCTGCAACGCCGCCCAATGCCACGCCGACGCCCGGAGGTGAGAGGCCATCCGACCCGGCGGAGATGGGGGAGGGGACCGCAACCGATGATGCGGCCAAGCCCGAGACGCTTGGCGCTCCACGCAACGGAACGGCGGATGACCTCAAGCGGATCAAGGGGGTGGGGCCGAAGCTCGAATCAGCCCTCAACGATCTCGGCATCTACCATTTCGACCAGATGGCCGGTTGGTCCGACGCGGAACTGGCCTGGGTCGACGACAACCTCGTGGGCTTTCGGGGGCGGGCCAGCCGCGACGCCTGGGTCGATCAGGCCAAGGCCCTGTTCAACGCGACGGAGGCGGGGGCCTCGACCCCGGCCGTCACGGACGATAGGTCCTGACGCATGAGCCAGCACACCGAAGAGACCGCGCGCCAGGGGCGCATCGCCGCAATCGTGATCGCCGCGGGCGGTGTGCTCGCGATCCTCGCGCCGTGGCTCGTGGCCGTGACGGGCCTTCCGCCGCGGTTCGAGATCCTGTTCTACCTCATCAGCCTGGCTGCGTTCATTTGGTCACTGGTTGTCACCGTCAGAATCTGGCAAAAGACGCGGTAACGGGGGCCGGTGGGCCCTGACTGACGTTTGAGGACCCGCGCCATGCTGAAAGATCAGGACCGCATTTTCACCAATCTCTACGGGATGCACGACCGGTCGCTGAAGGGCGCGCAGGCGCGCGGCCACTGGGACGGCACGAAGGATATCCTGGGCAAGGGCAAGGACTGGATCGTCGAGGAAATGAAGGCCTCCGGCCTGCGCGGACGCGGCGGGGCGGGCTTTCCGACGGGTCTCAAGTGGTCCTTCATGCCCAAGGAAAGCGACGGGCGGCCTGCCTATCTGGTGGTGAACGCCGACGAATCCGAGCCGGGCACCTGCAAGGACCGCGAGATCATGCGCCACGATCCGCACACGCTGATCGAAGGCTGCCTGATCGCCAGCTTCGCCATGCAGGCCCACGCCTGCTACATCTACATCCGCGGCGAATACATCCGCGAGAAGGAAGCGCTGCAGAACGCCATCGACGAGGCCTACGAGGCCGGTCTGATCGGCATGGACGCCTGCGGCTCCGGCTGGGACTTCGACCTCTACCTCGCGCACGGGGCGGGGGCCTATATCTGCGGCGAGGAAACGGCGCTTCTGGAAAGCCTCGAAGGCAAGAAGGGCATGCCCCGGATGAAACCGCCGTTCCCGGCGGGCGCGGGCCTCTACGGTTGCCCGACGACGGTGAACAACGTGGAATCCATCGCCGTGGTGCCGACGATCCTGCGCCGGGGCGGTGCATGGTTCGCCGGCATGGGACGTCCGAACAACGCGGGCACCAAGCTCTTCGCGATCTCCGGCCACGTGAACAACCCCTGCGTGGTCGAGGAGGAGATGAGCATCTCCTTCGAGGAGCTGATCGAGAAGCACTGCGGCGGCATCCGCGGCGGTTGGGACAACCTCAAGGCCGTGATCCCGGGCGGGTCGTCCGTGCCTTGCGTGCGCGGCGAGAAGATGCGCGACGCGGTGATGGATTTCGACTACCTGCGCAACGAGTTGCAGTCGGGTCTGGGCACCGCGGCGGTCATCGTGATGGACAAGAACGTCGACATGATCAAGGCGATCTGGCGGCTGGCCAAGTTCTACAAGCACGAATCCTGTGGCCAGTGCACCCCCTGCCGCGAGGGCACCGGCTGGATGATGCGCGTGATGGAACGTCTGATCGCGGGCAACGCCGCGGTCGAGGAGATCGACATGCTGCTCGACGTGACCAAGCAGGTCGAGGGTCACACGATCTGCGCCCTCGGCGACGCCGCCGCCTGGCCGATCCAGGGCCTGATCCGCAACTTCCGCGACGAGATCGAGGACCGCATCAAGCACAAGCGTCCCATCGCCGCGGAGTAATGCCGCTCGCGGAGCTCAACTTCGGGACGCTGCGCTATCCGTGGGACGATCCCCGAATCGCGGATTTCCAGAATGCGCTCGACTGGGTGAACCTGCTGGCGCAGCGCAGCGACGGTTTCGTCTGGATGCTGGACGGCGAAAGCATGTTCGAGGCGCAGACGGAGCTGTCGGGTGCCTTCGCGCTTCGGCCGAACACGGCAAGCACGCTTTTGGTCTGGCGCGACGCCGATAGCCTGTGGTCCTTCGTTCACAAGACGGTGCACGCGAAATTCCTGGCCCGTTCCGCGGAATGGTTCGTGCCGGACGACAGCGGTCACCTGGTGATCTGGACCGTGCCGCAGGACCACCGCCCGGACCTTGCGGAAGGGCTTGCGCGGTGGCGTGCCCTCGAGCAGGCGGGCGAGACGGCGGAGACCTTCGGCGCGCGCGGGCTGTTGAAACGGGTCAAAGATCCGAGAGCGGGGCGCGCGACGGCGCCCTGATATTGGATAGCGCGGGCGGCGGCCCCATCTGTGATGTCTTCCCAACAGGACGACAGACCATGCGCACCTTCGCCATCGCCGCCATCATGGCCACCGCCACCACCACGGCCAGCGCGCAACTGCGCGACGAGACCGCCATCACCGAAGGGCTGATCGCCGTCGGCATGGCCTACGAAATCTCCGAGCAATGCGACAGCATCAGCGCGCGCACCCTGACGGGGATCGCGACGCTCTTCGGGCTGAAGAACCAGGCGCGCTCCCTGGGTTATTCCAGCGCCGAGGTTGACGCTTTCGTCGACAACGACGCCGAGAAGGATCGCCTGGAAGCCATCGCCTGGACCCGTCTCGAACGGCTTGGCGTCGATCGCGCCGATCGCGAGAGCTTCTGCCGCGTCGGCCGCGCGCGCATTGCTCAGGGCGACGCGGTGGGACGGCTCTTACGCTGACGAGCTGTCCGACGGCGGGCTGCGTCACGCCGCAGCAGGGCGCGGAAAAACCCGCGCTCCCGCTGGCATCCCGGCGCGTGGCGCGCTAGAACCGCGGGCAACAGCGCCCTGGCGGGCGCGCGACGTCCGGAGAGCTTCCATGTCCGACCTCAAGACAATCAACATCGACGGCACCGATATCGAGGTCGACGGTGCGATGACCCTGATCCAGGCCTGCGAGGTCGCGGGCATCGAGATCCCCCGCTTTTGCTATCACGAGCGCCTGTCGATCGCCGGGAACTGCCGGATGTGTCTGGTCGAGGTCGTGGGCGGCCCGCCCAAGCCCGCCGCCTCCTGTGCGATGCAGGTGCGCGACCTGCGCCCCGGCAAGGACGGAGAGCCGCCGCGGGTGAAGACGAATTCCCCCATGGTGAAGAAGGCCAGAGAGGGGGTGATGGAGTTCCTGCTCATCAACCACCCGCTGGATTGCCCGATCTGCGACCAGGGCGGCGAGTGCGACCTGCAGGATCAGGCGATGGCCTACGGCGTCGATTTCAGCCGCTTCCGCGAGCCCAAGCGCGCGACCGAGGATCTGGACCTCGGGCCGCTGGTCGAAACCCACATGACGCGCTGCATCTCCTGCACCCGCTGCGTGCGCTTCACGACCGAAGTCGCCGGCATCCACCAGATGGGCCAGACCGGTCGCGGCGAGGACGCCGAGATCACTGCCTATCTGGGTGAGACGCTTTCCTCGAACATGCAGGGCAACATCATCGACCTGTGCCCGGTGGGCGCGCTGGTCAGCAAGCCCTACAGCTTCACCGCCCGCCCTTGGGAGCTGTCGAAGACCGAATCCATCGACGTGATGGATGCGCTCGGCAGTTCCATCCGGGTCGACACCAAGGGGCGCGAAGTGATGCGCATCCTGCCGCGCAACCACGACGGCGTGAACGAGGAATGGATCAACGACAAGACCCGCTTCGTCTTCGACGGGTTGCGCCGCCAGCGTCTGGATACGCCCTACGTCCGCGAGAACGGCAAGCTTCGCAAGGCCGAGTGGCCCGAGGCGCTCGCCGCGGTGGCCAAGGCCATGACGTCCGGGAAGGTCGCGGGCCTGATCGGGGATCTGGCCCCGGTGGAAGCAGCCTTTGCGCTCAAGCAGTTGGTCGAAGGTCTGGGCGGCTCGGTCGAGTGCCGGACCGATGGCGCTGCACTGCCTGCGGGCAATCGTCTGGGCTATGTAGGCAATGCCGCGATCGCCGATCTGGACGAGGCGGAGGCGATCCTGCTCATCGGCACCAACCCCCGGGCGGAGGCTGCCGGCCTGAACGCGCGCATCCGCAAGGCCTGGCTGCGGGGGGCGGATGTCTCTCGCAGCGGGTCGCCGGTGGATCTGACCTACGACGTGACCGAGCTCGGCTCGGATCGCGCGGCTTTGAACGGCGCTTCCGGGTCCGATGGCCCGCTCGCCTCGGACAAGCGCAGCCTCGTGATCGTGGGGCAGGGCGCCCTGCAGGGCGAGGACGGGGCCGCTGTCTTGGCCGCCGTGCAGAAGATGGCGCAGGACGCTGGCGCGAAGGTCATGATCCTGCACACCGCCGCCAGCCGCGTCGGCGCGATGGACGTCGGCGCCGTGACCGATGGCGGCCTTTCAGCAGCGCTCGACGGCGCGGAAGTGGTCTATAATCTGGGCGCCGACGAAGTCGATGTGCCGGCCGGGGCCTTCGTCGTCTATCAAGGCAGCCACGGGGACCGCGGGGCGCACCGCGCCGACGTAATCCTGCCGGCCGCCGCCTATACCGAGGAGAACGGCCTTTTCGTGAACACCGAAGGCCGCCCCCAGCTGGCGATGCGCGCCAGCTTCCCGCCGGGTCAGGCCAAGGAGAACTGGGCGATCCTGCGGGCGCTCTCCGCGGAACTCGACGCGACGCTGCCGTTCGATTCGCTGGCGCAATTGCGCCGCGCGATGATCGAGGCGCACCCGGTGCTCTCCAAGGTCGACCAGGTGCCGGACAACGAGGGCGAGGCCCTGGCCGCCGGCGATCTGGGATCGGGCGATTTCGATTACGCCGTGCCGGACTTCTACCTCAGCAACCCGATCGCCCGCGCCTCGACCCTGATGGCGGAACTGTCGGCCAACGCGAAGATGCGCGTCTCGGACAAGATCGCGGCAGAGTGAACCGGGTCCTGCCGATCTGGCTGGCGCTGGGTCTGATGACCGGCTGTGCCGCACCGGAACCCGCCGGTCCGCGTTTCCTGGGGGTCGAGACGGCCCTGCTGGAAGGTGACCTCGTGCAATTCGACGTGGCCGTCGCCGGGACCGACGATCCCACGGTGGCAGAGGAGTATGCCGCCTGCGCCGCCGCCCAGTACGCCCTCATCCGGGGGCAGGGATTCACACGCCGCGTGCGGGTAAATACGACGCAGGAGGGTGGCACTTGGCGCGCGGATGCTGTTTACACGATCTCGTCGGATCTGCCGCGCGGTCGTGCCACCCTTGACGCCGCCGTGAAGGTGGCAGACTGCGGCGCCTCCGGGTTCCCGACCGTCTGAACAGGATTTGGATATGTACACCTTCTTTACACAAACCAATTCGGGCCAGGTCCTGTTGATCCTCGGACAATGCCTGCTGGTTCTGATCCCGCTGCTGCTGGCGCTGGCGATGCTGATGTACGCCGACCGCAAGATCTGGGCCGCCGTCCAGATGCGCCGCGGTCCCAACGTGGTGGGCCCCTGGGGCGTGCTGCAATCCTTCGCGGACTTCCTGAAGTACATCGTCAAGGAAATCGTCGTCCCGGCGGGCGCCGACAAGCCGGTCTACTTCATCGCACCGATGCTGTCCTTCGTGCTGCCGGTCATCGCCTGGTCCGTGATTCCCTTCAACGAAGGTTGGGTCCTGTCCGAGATAAACGTGGCGATCCTCTTCGTCTTCGCCGTCTCCTCGCTGGAGGTCTACGGCGTGATCATGGGCGGCTGGGCCTCGAACTCGAAATATCCGTTCCTGGGCTCGCTCCGCTCCGCCGCGCAGATGATCTCCTACGAGGTCTCGCTGGGGCTGATCATCATCGGCATCATCATCTCCACGGGGTCGATGAACTTCGGCGCCATCGTCGAGGCGCAGCGCGGTGCGGGCATCCTGTCGTGGTACTGGGTCGCCCACTTCCCGATGCTGTTCCTGTTCTTCGTGAGCGCCCTGGCCGAGACCAACCGTCCCCCCTTCGACCTGCCGGAGGCGGAATCGGAGCTCGTCGCGGGCTATCAGGTGGAATATTCCTCGACGCCGTTCCTGCTGTTCATGATCGGCGAGCTGATGACCGTGGTGCTGATGTGCGCCCTGGTGAGCCTGCTGTTCCTCGGTGGCTGGCTGTCGCCGATCCCCGGGCTGCCCGACGGCGTCCTGTGGATGGTGCTGAAGATGATGATCTGCTTCTTCGTCTTCGCCATGGTCAAGGCCATCACCCCGCGTTACCGCTACGACCAGTTGATGCGCATCGGCTGGAAGGTCTTCCTGCCGCTGTCGCTGGGCTGGGTCGTGCTGGTGTCGTTCCTTGCGAAATTTGAAGTGTTCGGGTCGATGTGGGCCCGTTACACGATCGGAGGCTGATATGGATTATACCCGCGCCGCCAAGTACTTCCTGATGACGGACATCTGGGCGGGCTTCCGTCTGGGGTTCAAGTATTTCTTCGGGCCCAAGGCCACGGTGAACTACCCCCACGAGAAGGGCCCGCTTTCGCCGCGCTTCCGCGGGGAGCACGCCCTGCGCCGCTATCCCAACGGGGAAGAACGCTGTATCGCCTGCAAGCTGTGCGAGGCGATCTGCCCCGCGCAGGCAATTACCATCGATGCCGCTCCGCGCACCGACGACGGCAGCCGCCGGACGACGCGCTACGACATCGACATGACGAAATGCATCTACTGCGGCCTCTGCCAGGAGGCCTGCCCGGTGGACGCCATCGTCGAGGGGCCGAACTTCGAGTTCAGCACCGAGACGCGTGAAGAGCTTTACTACAACAAGGAAAAGCTTCTCGACAACGGTGACCGCTGGGAGGTCGAAATCGCGCGCAACCTCGAGATGGACGCGCCCTACCGATGACCGACACGAACCCGTTCGCCGCGATGATGCGCCTGGGCGAGACCTGGGTCGAGCAGATGAACCCGGCCATGAAGACGTTCTCGGTCAATGGCATGGAAGGGTTTTTTCCCACCATGCCGGCTTCCGCGATGGAGATGTTTTTCGGCAAGGGGTTGAACCCCGACGGGCTTGACGCCAAGACGCGGCTGACGGTGACACTGACGGGACTCGTGATCCTGGGTGCGCAGGCGGAAAGCCAGATCCGGCTGACCGTGCGCCACCTGATCGAGGCCGGCGCCACCAAGCAGGAAGTGGCCGAGACCATCGCGCAAGCGGGTCTGTTCGGCGGCGTTCCCGCGATGACCAGGGCGATGGAGCTCGCCACGGACGAATTGAGCAAGGACGACGACGCATGACGGTCATGGTGTTTACCTTCTACCTCTTCGCGGTGACGACCCTTCTGGGCGGGCTGATGACGGTGCTTTCGCGCAACCCCGTGCACTCGGTCCTGTGGCTGATCCTGGCGTTCCTGTCGTCGGCGGGTCTTTTCGTGACCCTGGGGGCCGAGTTCGTCGCGATGCTTCTGATCATCGTCTACGTGGGGGCCGTCGCGGTCCTGTTCCTTTTCGTCGTCATGATGCTGGACGTGGATTTCGCGGCGTTGAAGGCCGAGATGTCGAAATACCTGCCCATCGGCTTGCTGATCGGGATCGTGATCCTGATGCAGCTGGCGGTGGCTTTCGGCGCCTGGGGCTATTCGCCCGGCATCGACGAACGCCTCGCCGCCCCCTGGGCCGTCGGAGAGAACACGGGCCTGCTGGGCCTTCTGATCTATGACCGCTATTTCATCCTGTTCCAGCTTGCCGGCCTTATCCTGCTGGTCGCGATGATCGGGGCGATCGTGCTGACGCTGCGCCACCGGGTGGACGTCAAGCGCCAGAACGTGATCGCGCAGATGCACCGCGACCCGAAGCTGGCGATGGAACTCAAGGACGTGAAACCGGGGCAGGGGCTGTAATCATGATCGGACTGGAACACTACCTGACCGTCGCGGCGGCGCTCTTCGTGATCGGGATCTTCGGGCTTTTCCTGAACCGCAAGAACGTGATCATCCTGCTGATGAGCATCGAGCTGATGCTTCTGGCGGTGAACATCAACTTCGTGGCTTTCTCGTCCTTCCTGAACGATCTGGTCGGACAGGTCTTCACGCTGTTCGTGCTGACCGTGGCCGCCGCCGAGGCCGCCATCGGCCTTGCGATCCTCGTCTGTTTCTTCCGCAACCGGGGCACCATCGACGTTGAAGACGTCAACGTGATGAAGGGTTAAGCCATGTATTCGATCATCCTCTTTGCGCCATTGGTCGGCGCGCTGATCTGCGGCTTCACCTGGAAGGTCATCGGCGAGAAGCCCGCGCAATGGACCGCGACGGCCTTGCTGTTCCTGTCGGCGGTGCTGTCGTGGTGGGCCTTCCTGACCTTCGACGGCACGAACACCAGCTACACGCTGATGCGCTGGATCGAGAGCGGATCGCTGTCGACCGACTGGGCGATCCGCGTCGATCGGCTGACGCTGATCATGCTGATCGTGATCACCAGCGTCTCAAGCCTCGTGCACCTGTATTCCTTCGGCTACATGGCGCACGACGACAACTTCCGCGACGATGAAAGCTACCGCCCGCGCTTCTTCGCCTACCTGTCGTTCTTCACCTTCGCGATGCTGATGCTCGTGACGGCGGACAACTTGGTGCAGATGTTCTTCGGCTGGGAAGGGGTCGGCGTCGCCTCCTACCTGCTGATCGGGTTCTACTTCCGCAAGCCCTCCGCCAACGCCGCGGCGATCAAGGCCTTCGTGGTCAACCGCGTGGGCGACTTCGGCTTCGCGCTCGGCATCTTCGCGCTGTTTTTGCTGACCGACAGCATCTCCTTCGACGTGATCTTCGCGCAAGCTCCCGAGATCGCTCAGACGCAGTTGACTTTCCTGTGGCGCGAATGGAACGCGGCGGAGGTCGTGGCGCTGCTGCTCTTCATCGGCGCGATGGGCAAATCCGCACAGCTTCTGCTGCACACCTGGTTGCCGGACGCGATGGAAGGTCCGACCCCGGTGTCGGCGCTGATCCATGCGGCCACCATGGTGACCGCGGGCGTGTTCCTCGTCTGCCGCATGTCGCCGCTGATGGAATTCGCACCTTATGCCACGGGCTTCGTCGTGTTCCTGGGCGCGACCACGGCGTTCTTCGCCGCGACCGTGGGCCTGGTGCAGACCGACATCAAGCGCGTGATCGCCTATTCGACCTGCTCGCAGCTGGGTTACATGTTCGTGGCGGCGGGTGTCGGCGCCTATTCGGTCGCGATGTTCCACCTGTTCACGCATGCCTTCTTCAAGGCGCTGCTGTTCCTCGGGGCGGGGTCCGTCATTCACGGAATGCACCACGAGCAGGACATGCGGAACTACGGGGGGCTGCGCAAGAAGCTGCCCTATACCTTCTGGGCCATGATGATCGGCACGCTGGCGATCACCGGGGTCGGGATCCCGCTGACGCACATTGGCTTCGCCGGTTTCCTGTCCAAGGACGCCGTGATCGAGAGCGCCTGGGCCGGCGGCACCGGCTACGCTTTCTGGATGCTGGTGGTGGCGGCGCTGATGACCAGTTTCTACAGCTGGCGCCTGATCTTCCTGACCTTCTTTGGCACGCCGCGCGGCGACAAGCACACGCATGAGCATGCCCACGAGAGTCCCGCCATCATGCTGGTGCCGCTGGGTGTCCTGTCCGCAGGCGCGATTTTGGCCGGGATGATCTGGTACAACCCGTTCTTCGGCAAATCCGAAAGCGTTGCCGCCTACTTCTCGATCCCCGCGGCCGAGGCGCAAGCCACGGGCGATCACTCCGAAGGGGTGACCGGCGCGGTCGAGGAACTGGCCGAAGGCGATCTCGAGGAAGCAGGCGAGGCCATCACCGAGGATGCCGTGACCGACGCCGAAACCGAAGAGCAGGCCGTCGCGATGGAGGAGGGCGATCACGCCGAAGAAGGCGGTCATCACTTCACCTTCGGCGGGGCGCCGGGCGAGGGTGCGATCTACATCTCGCCGGACAACCATGTCCTCGACGATGCGCACGAGGCACCGATCTGGGTCAAGGTGGCCCCGTTCTTCGCGATGCTGATCGGCTTTCTGACGGCGCTTCAGATGTACATCCGCCGTCCGGAGCTCCCCGCCCAACTCGCGGCGAACCAGCGGCCGCTCTACAACTTCCTGCTCAACAAGTGGTACTTCGACGAGCTCTACAACTTCGTCTTCGTGCGCCCCGCGGGCTGGCTTGGCCGGACCCTGTGGAAGCGCGGTGACGAGGGCACCATCGACGGCGGCATCAACGGGCTTGCCCTGGGGATCGTCCCCTTCGTCACGCGGAACGTGAACAGGATGCAGTCCGGCTATCTCTTCACCTACGCCTTCGCGATGGTCGTGGGCCTGGCGCTGCTGCTGTCGTGGATCACCTTCACCGGAGGCGCCAACTGATGGGCAACCTGCTTACGCTCACCACCTTCATCCCGGCAATCGCCGCCGCGATCCTGGCGCTGTTCCTGCGCGGCGACGATGCCGCGGCGCAGCGCAACGCCAAGTGGGTGGCCATGGCCGCGACGGTGGCGACCTTCCTCGTCTCGCTCTTCATCCTGTCGGAATTCGACCCCCAGGACACCGGTTTCCAGATGGTCGAACAGGCCGACTGGCTTCTGGGCATGCAGTACAAGATGGGCGTCGACGGGATCTCCGTCCTGTTCGTGATGCTTACCACGTTCCTGATGCCGCTGGTCATCGCCGCCTGCTGGGGCGTCGAGACGCGGGTGAAAGAATACATGATCGCGTTTCTCGTGCTGGAAACGCTGATGCTAGGCGTTTTCATGGCGCTGGACCTGATCCTCTTCTACCTCTTCTTCGAGGCGGGCCTCATTCCGATGTTCCTGATCATCGGCATCTGGGGCGGTGCGAACCGGATCTACGCCTCCTTCAAGTTCTTCCTCTACACCTTCCTCGGCTCGGTCCTGATGCTGGTCGCGATGGTGGCGATGTTCGCCTACGCGGGCACCACCGACATCCCGACGCTGATGGAGACGACCTTCCCGTCGAACACCTTCACGCTTCTCGGCGTGCCGATCACGGGCGGGGCACAGTCGCTGCTGTGGCTCGCGTTCTTCGCCAGCTTCGCGGTGAAGATGCCGATGTGGCCCGTGCACACCTGGTTGCCGGACGCCCACGTGCAGGCGCCGACCGCGGGCTCGGTGGTGCTCGCCGCGATTCTGCTGAAGATGGGTGGCTACGGCTTCCTGCGGTTCAGCCTGCCGATGTTCCCCGTCGGATCCGAGGTCTGGGGCACCTTCGTGCTGTGGCTGTCGGCCATCGCGATCGTCTACACCTCGCTCGTGGCGCTGGTGCAGGCGGACATGAAGAAGCTGATCGCCTACTCGTCCGTCGCCCACATGGGCTACGTGACCATGGGGATCTTCGCGGTGAACCAGCAGGGGCTGGACGGGGCGATCTTCCAGATGATCAGCCACGGCTTCATCTCTGGCGCGCTGTTCCTCTGCGTCGGCGTGATCTACGACCGGATGCACACCCGCGAGATCGACGCCTACGGCGGGCTGGTGAACCGGATGCCGGCCTACGCGATGATCTTCATGTTCTTCACCATGGCCAACGTGGGTCTGCCGGGCACCAGCGGCTTCATCGGCGAATTCCTGACGCTGATGGGCGTGTTCCAGGTCAACACCTGGGTGGCACTCGTGGCGACCTCCGGCGTGATCTTCTCGGCGGCCTACGGGCTGTGGCTCTACCGCCGGGTCGTCATGGGCGATCTCATCAAGGAGAGCCTGCGTTCGATCAAGGACATGACCGCGCGAGAGCGCTGGATCTTCGCCCCGCTGGTTGCCATGACGCTTCTGCTGGGGGTCTATCCCAGCCTCGTGACCGACATCACCGGACCCAGCGTCGAGGCGCTGATCGGCCAATACGACACCGCGACCGCGCAGTTCGACACTGCCAATGACGTCGCCCTTTCCGAGGGGAACTGATCATGGGACCCGATCTTTCCGTCGCCCTGCCGGAGATCCTGCTGGCGGCCTACGCCATGGCGGCCCTTCTGGTGGCGGTCTACACGATCAAGGACGGCGCGGCCGGACTTCTGGTCTACGTGACCTCCGCCGTCTACGTGTTGCTGGCCATCTGGATCGGTCTTGACGGCCAGCCGGGCATGATCGCCTTCGACGGGATGTTCATCTCGGACGGATTCTCCCGCTTCGCGAAGGTCACGATCCTTCTGTCGGCGGCGGCGATCCTGCTGATGTCCAAGACCTACATGGAACGCCGCAACCTGCTGCGCTTCGAATATCCTGTCCTGCTGTCGCTCGCCGTGGTCGGCATGATGGTCATGGTCAGCGCGGGCGATCTGATGGCGCTCTACATGGGGTTGGAGCTGCAGTCGCTGGCGCTCTACGTCGTCGCCTCGCTGCGCCGCGACAGCGTGAAATCGACGGAAGCGGGATTGAAGTACTTCGTGCTCGGCGCCCTGTCCTCGGGCCTGCTGCTTTATGGCGCCTCGCTCACCTACGGGTTCGCGGGCACGACGATGTTCTCCGGCATCATCGTGGCGGTGCAGGGCGACGTGTCGCTCGGACTCCTGTTCGGCCTCGTCTTCCTGATGGCGGGCTTCGCCTTCAAGGTTTCGGCCGCTCCTTTCCACATGTGGACGCCGGACGTCTACGAAGGCTCGCCCACGCCGATCACCGCCTTCTTCGCCACTGCCCCCAAGGTCGCGGCAATCGCGCTCTTCGCGCGGGTGATGTTCGACGCCTTCGGTGGCGTGGTCGGTGACTGGCAGCAGATCGTGGCTTTCCTGTCGGTGCTGTCGATGTTCCTGGGCGCCGTGGCCGGGATCGGCCAGCGCGACATCAAGCGCCTGATGGCCTATTCTTCGATCAGCCACATGGGTTTCGCGCTGATGGGTCTCGCGGCCGGCACGGCCTTCGGGGTGCAGGCGATGCTGATCTACATGGCGATCTACGTCACCATGAACATCGGCACTTTCGCCTTCATCCTCGGGATGGAGCGGGACGGCCGCCCGATCACGCAGATCGACAGCCTGCGAATGTATGCGACGGCCCAGCCCCTCCGCGCCTTGGCGATGCTGGTGCTGATGTTCAGCCTCGCGGGCGTGCCGCCGCTGGTGGGCTTCTTCGGCAAGTTCTACGTGCTGCGCGCGGCCGTCGACGGTGGGCTTGGCTGGCTGGCCGTGGCAGGCGTCGTTGCCTCGGTCATCAGCGCCTTCTACTACCTGCGGATCGTCTACCTGATGTACTTCGGTGAAGAGACGGAGGCCCTGGACGCGCCGTCGCAACCGATGCTGGGCGTCTTTCTGATGGGCTCGGCCGCGATCATGGTCTTCGGGGTCGTCAACCTCTTCGGGATCGAACCCTGGGCGGCCGCCGCCGCGCTCACCCTTGTCAATTGATCCAACACAGGACGCTCTCTGGCCGGAGGGCGTCCTTTGCCGCCATCTGGACAGCGTCAATTCCACCATGGCGGAGGCCGCGCGCATCGCGCCGACCCTGGAAGCGCCGACCTGGATCATCGCGGACGAACAGACCAGCGCGCGGGGGCGGCGCGGGCGCGATTGGGCCTCGCCGACGGGCAACTTCGCCGCCACGCTCGTCTACAAGCCGAACTGCACCGCACAACAGGCTGGGCTGCGATCCTTCATGGCCGCCATCGCGCTTTTCGAGGCATTGGCCATGTCGATCGACCGCACCAAGCTTTCGCTGAAGTGGCCCAACGACGTCCTGCTGAACGGTGGCAAGGTGGCGGGCATCCTGCTGGAATCGGCAGGCTCAGGGCCATACGTCGACTGGCTGGCGGTCGGCGTTGGCGTGAACCTGACGGAGGTGCCGCAGAGCGTGCGCGACGCCGCCTTCCCGCCGGTGTCGCTTGCCGGGGAAGGGGGGAGGCCCACGGATCCGCAGACGTTCCTCGTACGGCTCGCCGCCGATTACGCCACGCAGGAGGCGAAACTCTGGGAGTTCGACTTCGGCCTCATCCGCGACGACTGGCTGCGCCGGGCCGCCCGGCTAGGCGAGGTCATCACCGCCCGCACCGCCCGCGAAGAGATCACCGGCACCTTCGAGACCATCGACGAGGATGGCAACCTCGTCCTGATCACGCCGGAGGGGCCGCGCGCGATCCCGGCGGCCGACGTCTATTTCTAGGCGAAAGGGCGCGGGCATGCTGCTGACGGTCGATTGCGGAAACACGAACACCGTCTTCGCGCTTTGGGACGGGGCGCGGTTCCTGGGCACCTGGCGCACCAAGACCGATTGGCAGCGCACGGCGGACCAGTATTACGTCTGGCTTTCCACGCTGATGGCCATGCGCAAGCTCGACGTGACCGTGACCGACATGATCATCAGCTCGACCGTGCCGCGCGTGGTCTTCAACCTGCGGGTCCTGGCGGATCGGTACTTCGCCTGCCGCCCGCTGGTCGTCGGCAAGCCCGAGTGTCGCCTGCCCGTCGCCCCCCGGGTCGATGCCGGAACCGCGGTGGGGCCGGACCGGCTGGTCAACACGGTGGGCGCCTTCGATCGGCACGGCGGCGATCTGATCGTCATCGATTTCGGTACGGCAACGACCGCCGACGTAGTGGACGCCGACGGCGCCTATGTCGGCGGCGTGATCGCGCCCGGCGTGAACGTCAGCCTTGAGGCGTTCCACATGGCCGCCGCCGCCTTGCCTCACGTCGATGTCACCCGGCCGGACCGCGTCATAGGGACCAATACGGTCGCCTGCATGCAGTCCGGGGCCTTCTGGGGTTACATCGGGCTGGTGAAAGAGATAACGCAACGCATCAAGTCCGAGCGCGACCGTCCCATGACGGTGATCGGAACCGGCGGCCTCGCGTCGCTGTTCGCGCAGGGCGATACATTATTTGACCAGGTCGAGGATGACCTGACGATGCACGGCCTGACCGTGATCCACGCTTACAACAAGGAAACCGAATGAGTGCTGCAAAAGCAAAGGACCGACTGATCTACCTCGCCCTGGGCGGCGCCGGAGAGATCGGCATGAACGCCTACGTCTACGGCTACGGCCAACCGGGCAAGGAGCGGTTGATCGTCGTCGATCTGGGCGTGACCTTCCCGGACATGGACGGAACCCCCGGCGTCGATTTGATCTTCGCCGACATCTCGTGGCTGAAGGAACGCCGCGACCGGATCGATGGAATCTTCATCACCCACGCGCACGAAGACCACGTCGGCGCCGTGGGCCTTGCCTGGGAGGATCTGGGCGCGCCCATCTACGCGCGCAAGTTCACCGCGAACATTGCCAAGCGCAAGATGCAGGAACGCGGTCTGCCCGATAATGTCGTGCAGGTCGTCGAGGCCTGGCCCGAGGTCACCAAATGCGGTCCCTTCACCGTGGGCTACGTGCCGATCAGTCACTCGATCCCGGAAAGTGCGGGACTGGTGATCGACACCGACGGCGGGCGGATCGTGCACACGGGCGATTTCAAGATCGACATGACGCCGGTCGTGGGCGACCCTTTCGACACCGCCCTGTGGGAAGAGATCGCGAAGCCCGGCGTGAAGGCGCTGGTCTGCGATTCGACCAACATCTTCTCGCCCAACCCGGGCCGGTCCGAAATCTCGATCGGGCCCGCGATCACCGACCTGATGAAGGACGCCGAGGGGATGGTCGTGGCCACGACCTTTGCGTCGAACATCGCGCGGCTCAAGACGCTGGCGACTGCGGCACAGGCCGCCGGGCGCACGGTCTGCCTTCTGGGCCGGTCGATGCAGCGCATGACACAGGCCGCGATCGAGACCGATCTTCTGCACGACTTCCCGCCCACGATCGGCCCGGAGGAAGCGCAGAACATCCCGCGCGAGAATCTGATGCTGCTGGTGACCGGCAGCCAGGGCGAGCGCCGCGCGGCCTCCGCCCAGTTGAGCCAGGGCAGCTACCTCGGTCTGTCGTTGAAGGAAGGGGATACGTTCCTGTTCTCGTCCAAGACGATCCCGGGGAACGAGAAGGGCGTCATCCGCATCATGAACCAGCTCAGCGAGCTGGGGGTCGATATCGTGGACGACGACGGCGGCAAGTACCACGTCTCGGGCCATGCGAACCGCCCGGACCTCGAGACGATGCACCAGCTCATCAAGCCGCAGTTCCTGATTCCCATGCACGGCGAGCACCGTCACCTGCGAGAGCACGTAAAGGTCGCAGGATTGCGCGGGCTTCCGGGCATCGTCGCGGTCAACGGCATGATGGTCGACCTGTCGGGCAATGCGCCCAAGGTCGCGGAATACATCGACACCGGGCGGACCTACCTCGACGGCGCGACGACGATCGGCGCGATGGACGGGGTTGTGCGCGACCGGATCCGCATGGCGCTGAACGGGCTGGTCGTCGTGACCATGATCCTGGACGAGAACGACGAATCGCTGGGCGACCCCTGGGTCGAGATTTCTGGCCTCGCCGAAGAGGGCCGGTCGGACGTCTCGCTTGCCGAGGCGCTGGAAGACAGTCTTGCCGAGTTCGTGAACCGGGCAGATGCCAAGGTCCTGCGCGACGACGTGAAGCTCGAGAAAGAGCTGAAATTCCACGCCCGCAAGGCCGCCCAGGCCGAGATCGGTAAGAAGCCGGAAGTCATCGTGGTGATCAGCCGGTTGAACTGACCGGCCCTTCGGAACAAGCGAAAGCCCGCGCGATCGGCGCGGGCTTTTTCATGTCCTGATGGTGAATCCGGGCGGGGCGACCCTACGGTCGGGGGAACTGGCTGAACCCCAGCTGAGCCGTTCAGGCGTTGCGCCTCAGCCAGCCCCGCGTTCGGCAAAACTCTTCGCGATGAAATCGGGAACGTCTTCGCCCATGCCGACGACGGCGCGCCCATGCCCGCCCTTGTCGTTGGACTGGCCCTCGCGCTGGTCGTTGCCACCTCGCGCGCGACCGCGGCCGCCGCGGCTGGAGCGTCCGCCCTTCGGTGCATCGGATTGCGGCTCTTCGGTCGTCTGTGCGGCGCGCGGCTGCGACGGCGCTTTCGCGGCAGGTTCCGTATGGATGTCCTCCGCGACGGTCTGCGCATCCTCGGTCGCGGCCGCGGGATCCGGCGTCCGGGGCGATGCGGTGGGCGCGCTTTCGTCGGGTTTCGGGCTGTCCTTGCGACGCGACCGGCTGCGGGTGCGCTTGGGCTTGTCTTCGGTCGCGGCGGCAGGTGCGGCCTCGGTCTCGGACGCCTCGGCGGGAGTCGTGCCCGTCGGATTATCGAGGCGCGGGATGGTGGTCTGGACCAGCCGTTCCACGTCTTCGAGGTTCTTCACGTCGCGCGGCGCGCAAATCATGATCGCCGTGCCCTTGCGGCCCGCGCGGCCCGTGCGCCCGATGCGGTGTACGTAATCCTCGGCATGGGACGGCACGTCGAAGTTGAAGACATGGGTCACCGCCGGAATGTCCAACCCGCGCGCGGCCACGTCGGAGGCCACGAGGAAGCGCAAGGTTCCGTCGCGAAACCCCTCCAGCGTGCGGGTGCGGTGCGACTGATCCAGGTCGCCATGGATCGGGGCCGCGTCGTAGCCATGCTTGGACAGCGACTTCGCGACCGTGTCCACGTCGGACTTGCGATTGCAGAAGATGATCGCATTGGTGCAGGCGTCGCCTTCGGCGTCGATGAGCGCGCGCAGCAGGTCGCGCTTTTCGCGGTCCGCCTTGGCCTTGGTCGAGCCTTCGAAGATCACCACGCCCTGCTTGATGTTCTCCCCTGTCGTGGCCGCGCGGGCGACCTCGACCTTGGCGGGGCTGGAGAGGAACGTGTTGGTGATCCGCTCGATCTCGGGCGCCATGGTGGCCGAGAAGAACAGCGTCTGGCGCGTGAAAGGCGTCATCTGGAAGATACGCTCGATGTCGGGGATGAACCCCATGTCGAGCATCCGGTCGGCTTCGTCCACGACCATGATCTTCACGTCCGACAGGATCAGCTTGCCGCGTTCGAAATGGTCGATCAGCCGGCCCGGCGTCGCGATCAGCACGTCGACGCCCTTGTCGATCAGCGCGTCCTGTTCCTTGAACGACGTGCCGCCGATCAGCAGGGCCTTGGTCAGCTTGGTGTACTTGGCATAGGCGTCGAAATTCTCGGCCACTTGCGCCGCCAGTTCGCGCGTCGGTGCAAGAACCAGGCTGCGGGGCATGCGGGCGCGGGCCCGGCCACGGCCCAGCAGCGTGATCATCGGCAGCGTGAAGCTGGCGGTCTTGCCGGTGCCGGTCTGCGCGATCCCCAGGACGTCGCGTCCTTCGAGGGCCGGGGGAATGGCCCCCGCCTGGATCGGCGTGGGGGTTTCGTAACCGGTGTCGGCCACGGCTTTCAGAACCTTCGCATCCAGGTTCAGGTCGGAGAATTTGGTCATCGAGGCCCTTTCGATCTTGGCGGCTGATGGGCCGCAGATCTTGCGCGGCCAGGTCCGACCGGATTGTCGGACACGTCGATGGGGGTCCGTTACGCCTTTGTGAAGATTGGGTCAAGGTAGCGAGGAACCTGCCGCAAGAGCCGGCGTTGGTGAGCGAAGATGAATAAAAGGAGATCAAGATGATCAAGAAGCATGGTACCGCGAACTGGAAGGGCACGCTCAAGGACGGCGAAGGCCACGTCTCGACCGAAACGGCCGCGCTGCAAGAACATCCCTACGGCTTCAAGGCCCGTTTCGAAGGCGGCAAGGGGACGAACCCCGAAGAGCTCGTCGGCGCGGCGCATGCCTCCTGCTTCGCCATGGCGCTTGCCATGGGCTTGGGCGAGAAGGGCTACACCGCCAGCAACATCGACGCCAAGTCGACGGTCTCGCTCGAAGAGGTCGATGGCGGCTTCGCTGTGACGAAGGCCCATATCGAAGTCTCCGCGAGCGTGCCCGATATCTCCGAGGAGGAGTTCATGGAAGTCGCGAAGGCAACCGAGACCGGCTGCCCGATCAGCAAGTTGCTGACTGCGGAAATCTCGATGGACGCCAAGCTGGTCTGACCCCGTTCGGATCGCGAATATGCAAAAAAGGGGATCCTTCGGGATCCCTTTTTCATATGACGGTGAATTGCAACGCAAGATACCCGCCGACCGCGAAAAGCACGTAGCCGATACAGACCCAGACACCGTCACGCACGGTCGTGCCGATCCCAAGGATCATGGCTGACAATCCCAGCGCAAAAGGCGCGCCCGGCACGAAGCCCAAGGGGACCATGATCGCCCCGCTTGCAAGGATGCACAGCGCGGTCAGCCGTCGTGCCACCGGGCCCTGACAGACCGCATGGAGCCGGTTCGAAAGCAATTTTTCCAGCCGCTTGGCCCAGGGACGCGCTTTGTCGAGCGCAGTCTCTACCTTGCTTGTCTCGATCTCGATGTCCTTAAGCTTTCGGGGGAACCATAGGGGTCTGCCCAGAAGCATCTGGCCGCCCATCAAAACCAGCATGACGCCGATAAGGGCTGGGACCCCGGGAATGGCACCGGTGGGCAGGACGACGAAGGCGGACAAAAATGCGATCAGTGGCCCATAGCCGCGCTCTTCGATTCGTTCGACGAGATCGCCGAAGCGGGTTTTCTCTCCTTCCTCATCCTCGAGGACGCAGTCGAGCAGGTCGAGCAGGGGGCCGTCATTGGATCTGGTCATGTTGCGACAACCCGTCGCAGGGGTCATGGTTCCGGAACGGGCCCTTCAAAGACAAGATCACCACGTGGCGCGATCGGCGGCGGGTCCGACCCACGTTGCGCCTCTGCCGCGGCGAGGACACGGGCGAAGGCCCCGGCGGGCACGGAGCCGGCGTAGGATTGCATGCGTCCCTCCACGATCAGCGGCAGGCCGTTCTTTGCCGCGGCGATGAACTGGTCCTCTGTCAGGCGGATCGCGCCGACCTCGGCTTTCTGGCAACCGTCGATGCAATGGGTGTAAAGCCTGTCATGCCGCTCGTAGGGCAGGAGTTGCGTACCCGTCGCCATGAGCCTGACCGCCGGCGCATTCGGCGCGCGGCGACGCACGTTGGTCAGGACCGCGTAAGCGCGCGCACCGCCGCGCTGGACGATGGCGGGACGCGCGGCCATCAGCCCGGTGCCGTCGCGAAAGATCTCGCGTTCCCGCGTGGTGAAGGTCTGGATGCCCGACGACGTGCCTTCCGAGGCGATCACTTGCCCATCGAGCGGCCCCAGACGCGGAGCACCGAGAGGCGGCGTGCATCCCGCCAGAAAGATCAGAAGAAACAACGCGCGGCACATGCGGGCTAGCTTGGGCGCAGAAGATTAACCAAGTCTGAACAGCCGTCGGACCGAAACCCGGCGGCTCTCCCGCGCCGTCAGGCCACCATCATCTCTTTCGTCGACGACAAAGTCACGTCCGGATAGTCGCGGTCCACCCGGTCGATGTCCCATTGCAGCCGCGTCAGGTAGACCGTGTCACCATCGTTGTCGGTCGCGATGTGCTGCTTGTTGGCCGCGGCGAACTTGTCGACCGCGTCCTTCGTGCCGTGCACCCAGCGGGCAGAGGTGAACTGCGACGGCTCGAACCGGACCGGCAGGCCGTATTCCATCTCGATCCGGCTGGCCAAGACCTCGAACTGCAGCGCCCCCACGACGCCCACGATGAAGCCCGACCCGAAGGTCGGCTTGAAGACCTTGGCGGCGCCTTCCTCCGCGAATTGCATCAGCGCCTTTTCCAGGTGCTTGGCCTTCATCGGGTCGCCCGCGCGGCAGGTCTGCAAAAGCTCCGGCGCGAAGGAGGGAATGCCCGAGACACGCAGCGCCTCGCCTTCGGTCAGCGTATCGCCGATCCGAAGCTGGCCGTGGTTGGGGATGCCGATGATGTCGCCGGCCCAGGCTTCCTCTGCCAGCTCGCGGTCCGAGGCGAGAAACATGACCGGGTTGGTCACCGCCATCTGCTTTTTCGACCGCACATGCGTCAGCTTCATGCCGCGTTCGAAGTGACCCGAGGCCATGCGGACGAAGGCCACGCGGTCGCGGTGCTTGGGGTCCATGTTGGCCTGCACCTTGAAGACGAAGCCCGCGACCTTGTCTTCCTCTGGCGCAATCTCGCGCGGGGTGGCCTTCTGCACCTGCGGCTCGGGGCCGAAGGTGCCGATGCCGTCCATCAATTCCTTCACCCCGAAGGAGTTGATCGCGGAGCCGAACCAGATCGGCGTCATCGTGCCCGCGAGGAGCGCCTGACGGTCGAGCGGCGGCAGCAGTTCTCGCGCCATCTCGATCTCTTCGAGGAAGGTGTCCAGCAGGTCCGCGGGCACGTGTTCGGCCAGCTTGGGATCGTCGAGCCCGCTGATCTTGACGCTTTCGCCGACCTTGTTGCGGTCGGCGCGGTCCATCAGCTCCAGCCGGTCGCGCAGGATGTCGTAGGTCCCGATGAAGTCGCGGCCGCGCCCGATGGGCCAGGCGGCAGGGGTCACGTCGATGGCCAGGTTTTCCTGGATCTCGTCGATGATCTCGAAGGTATCGCGGCTTTCGCGGTCCATCTTGTTGCAGAAGGTCAGGATCGGCAGGTCGCGCAACCGGCAGACCTCGAACAGCTTCTGCGTCTGGCTTTCTACCCCCTTGGCCCCGTCGATCACCATGACGGCGGCGTCGACGGCCGTCAGGGTGCGATAGGTATCCTCGGAGAAATCCGAGTGACCGGGCGTGTCCACGAGGTTGAAGCGGTAGGTCTCGAAGTCGAAGGACATGGCCGAAGCGCTGACCGAGATCCCGCGGTCCTTCTCCATCTGCATGAAATCGGACCGCGTGCGCCGGGCCTCGCCCTTGGCGCGCACCTGTCCGGCCATCTGGATGGCCCCGCCGTAGAGCAGGAACTTTTCGGTCAAGGTCGTCTTGCCGGCGTCGGGATGCGAGATGATCGCAAAGGTCCGGCGGCGGGCGATCTCGGCGGGCAGGGCGGGGCGATTGGACATGGGGCGAGCCATAGACCGCGCCCGTGGCTCGCGCAAGGCTGCACAAATTGGTCACAGCCACGCGCCAGATCCGACGTAATCACCGGCGATACGACGGGAAAGCGAAACGACAAGAGAAGAGCAGAATGTCGCTGAAATCGATGACGACGGTTCTCGTCCTGACCCTCGCGGCCGGTTGTGGCGGCGGGGGCGGATCCTCCGAGACGCCACCGCCCGCCAGGGATCGTGCGACGAAGGCCGACACCTCCGACAAGGTCCCGACCACCCCCCGGCAGGAGGCGACGGAAGACACCGCTTCCCCGGATACGACCGAAGGGCAAATCGACGGGCAACTGCGGATCCGCGACCGGGCGGAGGCATTGCTGAGCCGATACGAGGGCCGCATCGCGCAGGCGCGGTTCACCGACCCCGATGCGCTGCCGGCGACAGGCTCTGCGACCTACGAGGGTGTGGCGGGCTGGTCCCTGGGCGGTGACCCGCTACTATCGGACGTCGCGGCCCTGGAAGCGGCCGAGATGCTCTCGCGCCTGGAACTGGACGTCGACTTTCGCGACAGCGCGCTCTCGGGCAAGATCGACGATGTCTTCGAGGTCCGGTCGGGCAAGGCCTATGCGGGTGATCTGTCCATCGCCGGCGACTTGCGGCGCGGGACGGATCCGTCGCAGCAGGCTGGCCTGCGCGCGCGCGCGCAGGGCGATCTGCGCGGTGGGGACCAGACCCTGAACCTCGATCTGGAAATGTCGGGGGATGCGCTGGCCGATGGCGCCGCGGTGGCCGGACAGTTGACCGGCGTTGCGCGCAATGCGGGGCGGGTTCAGACCGTTCAGGGCGGTTTCGTCGCGGACCGGTGAGCGCCGGGGCGCTCGCTATCGGATAGCGGGGGGCTGAAATTGCCTTCCCCCCGGCATTCCCGGACGTTGGGGTCAGATCCCGTGACTGCGGGGAAAGCCCAACCTGGAGACCTGCCATGACCGTCCATTCTTCTACCCGCGCGCTCTTTGCCGCCGGCGCCCTTGTCCTGATGAGCGCCTGCGGGGGCGGTGGATCCGCGCTGCAGGGCGGTGCCGCGGCCGCCGATGCATTGGAGTCCGCGCCCCGCGATCGCCTGACCTTCGCCGAGATCGCCGATGTCGCGGCAGAGGTGAACGACGGCTACAACGACGTGCCCATCACACCCAAATCGCAAGTTCCGACGGCGGGGCGTGCGGATTATTTCGGCGCCGTGGGCGGTGACATCGTCGTGGGCCGCAACCGAACCGAGGTCGCCGGCGTCATGGGCCTCGGCGTCGATTTCGCGGCGAACCGCGTCGGCGGTCGCCTGAGCAACTTCGTGACCCGGGACGGCGATGAGATCACGGGCTCGCTCGGTGTGAACAACGGGGTTCTGAACCGCCAGTCGAACAGCCGCCAGGTCGCCATCTTCGGTGACGTCGACGGCACGCTGCGGTCGGCGGCCGGCGAGCGGATCGTCGTCGACGCCCGCCTGCGCGAAAGCGGTTTCAAGGGCCGGAACGTCGAATACATCGGTGGCAGCGTCGAAGGCGGCGTGAACGTCGATGGTCAACCCGGTTCGATCGACATGCGCGCACAACTCGAGCGGTGAGAGGCGTCCGCGCGTCTTAAGGGATCGTTAACCGATCTGGCGCAGGGTGAGCGGGATCTGACGAAAGGGACCCCGCACATGACGGTTTCACGTAGCCTTCCGCTCTTGTTCCTGCTCGCGGGCTGCGGCGGCGGCGGCGGGGGGGAGGCTGCGGTCGACCCCCAGCCCGTCCGCACGGAAGTGGTCGAGCGTCTGGAAAGCCGGATCGCGCGCGAACCGGTGTCCGACCCGGCCGTCCTTCCGAACCAAGGTCGTGCCTTCTACGAAGGTTTCATGCGCGCGACCCTGCCCACCGGTCCGAACGGCGAGCGTATCGGATACATCGGCGACATGGAAATGAACGTGAACTTCGGCGCGGCCCGGGACGAGATCGCGGGCCAAGCGGACGGCTTCCAGACCGGCGACGGCGACCGCCTCGCCGGGCGCCTCGACATCGCCGGCGGCGACATCTTTCGCGACACCGAGGTGCGCGAGAATTATACCTTTACCGGCGATGTCGACGGCGATTTGCGGCGCGGCGACGACACCTATCGCATCGACGCCGGGATCGAAGGCGAATTCAAGGGCGCGGACCAGACGGCCGTCAGCGGCTTGCTGTTCGGTGACGTGACAGGACCGCTGGGGCAGGACGTCTTCGACGGGTCCTTCGCCGGAGAGAAACAGCGGGAGTAAGGACCGCACGCGTGCTTCGGCGTATGACAGCGATGGCCCATGCGTGAAAGCGCTTGCCGCTTTCGCGTTTCGCCCGCCCGCGCGAAGCCGCGAACCTGCCGGCAAGCCTCAGCTTCTGGAGGCGCGCTTGAGCAAGGCGACTGCGTCGGGGTGGGAGACGAGCTGTTTCTGCACCTCGTAGTTCATGTGCGGCCGGAACCCGTGGCCGCCTTCCGCGATCCCGTCCAGGTGCTTCGGCAGGGCCGCGCGCGTGCGGTGGTCGATCAGCATGGATTCGGCGGCGATACCTTCGGCATAGATGATCTGGTGCTGGTCGAAGAGCAGTTGAAAGTAATCCACGAACCCGCCGTCGCGCTGGTAGACGGTCTTGCCGTTGATGAGGTGTCGTACCTTGACCAGCACCTCCGACCGGCCCGCGCCCAGCTTGTCCTGCCGCTGGTAGATGAAAAGCCGGTGGTCGGGGCTGAGAACCAGGTCATTCTGGTTGTGCAACGTGCCCGCTTTCACCACCACCGGGGCGAATTCGCCCACCGCGCGCAGCGTCGTCTCTCCGATCCAGCGGACCGGTTGCGGGCCGTCGTTGCGTGTCAGCACCCGGTCGCCGATGCGCACGTCCTCGATCCTGACCTGCGCACCCGAGGCCATGGTGATATGCGTTCCGCGGGTGAACGAGACGCTGGCGGCTTCCGCAAACCGGGTCGTGGCCAGTTGGCGATCGATGCCGACCAGCCGGTAGGGCGTCTTGGGGTGAAGGTCGGCAAGGGGGAGCAGGTAGATCTCCTCCACACCGCCGCCCACGACCTCGACCAGGACGATCCCTTCGTAGGTCGTGCCGTCGGTGCTCATCAAGGTAATGCAGCAATCGAGGTAGATCTGCGCCGCGGGCAGCCCGGTCTGCGAGGCCTGCGCCACGTGGAACGGCCCGCCGTCCGCGGGCATCTCCAGCGTCATGGGATGCGGGCGCGCGTCCGGCGCCAGCATGTAGGTGTCGTCCAGCACCAGCTCGTCGGCAAAGCTCAAAGGTTCGCCGTCGGCCACGCCTTCGGCGACAACGAAATGCTTCGCCTGCCAGACCGAGAAATTCTGCACTTGTGATCTGGTCTGGGTCATCGCCTGCACATTCGTTCCGGTTGGACACATATGGCACGGCGTGCAAGAAAGCCATGCGCCGGCTACCGTGATAGTGCGAAGGCGCGCGCCGAGTGTAAACGGCGCAGGCACCGGCCCCGTCCGGACCATGCAACCTAGGAGGGTGGAACCGATGGATTTGAACATAACCGGAAAACGGGCGCTGGTCTGCGCCTCGTCCAAGGGACTGGGACGCGGCTGCGCCATGGCGCTGGCCGAAGCAGGGGTCGATCTGATCCTGAACGCCCGCGGCGCCGAGGCGCTCGAGGCGACCGCGCAGGAGATCCGCGATGCCCACGGCGTCGAGGTGGTCTGCGTCGCCGCCGATGTCTCGACCGAAGAGGGCCGTTCTGCGTTGCTGGAGAAGGCGCAGGGCGTCGATATCCTCGTCAACAACGCGGGCGGCCCGCCGCCGGGCATGTGGTCGGACTGGGACCGCGAGGATTTCATCAAGGCGCTCGATTCCAACATGCTGGCACCGATCGCCCTGATGAAGGCGCTTCTGCCCGGCATGATCGACCGCGGCTGGGGCCGGGTGGTGAACATCACCAGCCAGTCGGTCAAGGCGCCGATCCCGCAACTGGGCCTGTCGAACTCGGCCCGCGCGGGCCTGACGGGCTATGTCGCAGGGACCGCACGGCAGGTGGCCGAACACGGTGTGACGATCAACAACCTGCTGCCCGGCATCCATGCCACGGATCGGGCCGTATCGCTCGACACCGGCGTCGCGCAGAACGAAGGCATCTCGATGGAAGAGGCGAAGGCGAAGCGGGAGGCGACGATCCCCGCCCGCCGCTACGGCACGCCGGAGGAGTTCGGCGCGATGTGTGCCTTCCTGTGTTCCGACCGGGCCGGTTTCATCGTGGGCCAGAACATCCTGCTCGACGGCGGCGCGACCAACGCGACGCTGTGAGCTTGCAGCCCGGGCGGGCGGTTGCTAGGCACGCCGGAGTCTTTCGCTAAGGTTTCCGATGTCCCAGCCGCCGCGCCTGCGCGTGTCACATCTGGCCAAGTCCTTCGATGGCCGCCGCGTGGTGGACGACGTGTCCCTGTCGGTCATGCCGGGGCAGGTGACCTGCCTGCTGGGCCCATCGGGGTGCGGCAAGTCGACGACCTTGCGCATCATCGCGGGCGTCGACGCGCCGGACGCTGGAAAAATCGAGGTGGACGGCGCGCTGATCTGCGACGCGGACCGCTCGGTCCCGCCGGAGGACCGCTCGATCGGCCTGATGTTCCAGGATTTCGCGCTTTTCCCTCATCTTACCGTGGCGCGCAACGTGGCGTTCGGCCTGGCGCGCGGGGCCGGGGTGGCGGCCCGGGTCGAGGAACTCTTGGCCAAGGTGGACTTGCCGGGCTACGCGGACCGCTACCCGCACGAACTGTCGGGCGGCGAACAGCAGCGCGTGGCGCTTGCGCGCGCGTTGGCGCCGCAGCCCCGGATCCTGCTGATGGACGAACCGTTCTCGGGCCTCGACGACCGGCTACGGGACGAGATCCGGGACCAGACGCTGGACGTGCTCAAGGCCGAGGGCACCGCGGTCCTGCTGGTCACGCATGAACCCCAGGAAGCCATGCGCATGGCCGACGAGATCGCGCTCATGCGCCACGGTCGGATCGTGCAGCGCGGCGCGCCCTACAACATCTACAACACGCCCGTGGACCTGGAGGCCGCGTTTTTCTTCAGCGATATCAACGTGATCGAAGGCGAAGTTCACGGCGCGCTGACAGAGACGCCCTTCGGTCAGTTCCTGACGCCGGGACTGGCCGACGGCACGCGTGTCGATATCTGCATCCGCCCGCAGCACCTGCGGATCGACTTCGACCGCGGCGGTCGCGGCCCCCATCCGACACCGTCCGAGGGCACGGCGGCGCGCGGGACCGTGCAGCGGGCGCGCTTCATGGGCTCCGAGAGCCTGGTGGAGTTCCGCATGGACCACGACGCCACGATCCTGACCGCCAAGGTGCCGTCGGTCTTCCTGCCGAAACCGGGGACGCCATTGTGGCTTATGCTGCGGCGGGACCGCTGCTTCGTCTTTCCCCGAACGGCCTAGGACGTCAGGCGAGCCACTTGGCCTCGTTCGCCTCGATCGCCTTGATCCGCTCGGGCGTCTTCGGATGGCTCAGCATCCAGGCGGGGGTGCTGTTGCCGCGGCTGCCCGTGAGGTCCTCAAGCTTGGTGAAGAGCGACTTCTGCGGCCCAGTCCCGATCTCTGCCTTCAGAAGCAGGGCACTGGCATAGGCATCGGCCTCGAACTCGTCGCTGCGTGATAGCCGCGCGGCCAGCAGGGACATCAGCGCGTTGCCGATCATCAACCCGATACCCGGCAGGATCCGGTTCAACACCATCGCGATGGCCGTGCGCATCGCGTTCTGGGCCGAGAAATCCGTCAGCCGTCGCCGCGAATGTCCCAGCGCGACATGCCCCAGCTCATGCGCGATGACCGACGCCATCTCCTCTGCGGTGACGTCGCCCTTCCGGTAGCGGTTGTAGAAGCCGCGGGTGATGAAGATGCGCCCGTCGGGGGCCGCGAGGCCGTTGACCTGCTCGATCTCGTAGATGTGGACCTTGATCCGCTCGATCCCCAGCGCGCGGGCCATGCGGTCGCAGAGCGCGCGAAGGGGGCCGTCGGCCAGCTCGGTCGATCGGTCGTCCAGCTCGCGCCGGGTCCGCCACGCGCTGAACTGGTACATGGCCAGCCCGTAGAGAACCGCCAGAAGGATCGGGGTGAACTTGATCATGCTCTAGATATGGGGCCGCGCGGGGCCGCGCGCAATCACGACAGCAGCTTCATGCCTTCGGTGATCCCGCCCAGCGTCATCGGCACCATGCGGTCGGGCCCGAAGATCTCCTGGATCATGTGCAGCGACTGGGTATGCGGCCAGTAGCGGCGGTCCATCGGGTTGATCCAGACATGCTGCGGCCATTGATCGCGGGCCCGCTCCAGCCAGACCGACCCTGCCTCTGCGTTCCAGTGCTCGTTCGCCCCGCCGGGCATGGCGATCTCGTAGGGCGACATCGAGGCATCGCCTACGAAGATGCATTTCCAGTCGGACCCATAGGTGCGCAGCACCTCCCAGGTCGGCGTCTGCTCTGTCCAGCGGCGGCGGTTGTCGCGCCAGACGCCCTCGTAGAGGCAGTTGTGAAAATAGAAGTGTTCAAGGTGCTTGAATTCGGCCTTGGCGGCACTGAACAGCTCTTCGACCACGCGCACGTGGGGGTCCATGCTGCCGCCCACGTCGAGAAACAGCAACACCTTCACCGCATTGCGCCGCTCTGGCCGGGTCTTCACGTCCAGGTATCCGTTGCGCGCCGTATGGCGGATCGTGCCGTCGAGGTCCAATTCCTCGTGCGCGCCGTCGCGGGCCCAGCGGCGCAGGCGTTTGAGTGCGACCTTGATGTTGCGCGTGCCCAGATCGACCTCGTCGTCGAGATTGCGAAATTCGCGCTTGTCCCAGACCTTCACCGCGCGCTGGTGGCGGGACTTGTCCTGCCCGATGCGGACGCCCTCGGGGTTGTAGCCGTAGGCGCCGAAGGGCGAGGTTCCGGCGGTGCCGACCCACTTGCTGCCCCCCTGGTGACGACCTTTCTGTTCCTCGAGTCGTTTCTTCAGCCGCTCCATGAGGGCCTCGAAGCCGCCGGAGGCTTCGATCTCGGCTTTCTCCTCTTCACTCAGATGCTTCTCGGCCATTTTCCTGAGCCAGTCGTCGGGAATGTCGACGGCGTCCATCACGGCCTCTTGCGGGATCGCCTCCAGCCCCGAGAAAGCCTTCGCGAAAGCCCGGTCGTAGCGGTCGATGTGACGTTCGTCCTTCACCAGGATCGTGCGGCCGAGGTGATAGAAGGCGTCGATGTCGTAGGTCGCGAGGCCTGCGTCCATTCCTTCGAGGAAGGCGAGGAACTCGCGCAGCGTGGCGGGCACGCGCGCCTCTCGCAACGCCTCGAAGAAGGGCAGGAACATCAGACCGCGGCGCGGGAGATGAAGATCAGCACGAACAATCCGACGAGCGCCAGCGCCGTCCCCATACCGAAGGCCCATTGCGCCATGTCACGGCCGTTGCCGCCGGCGGCGCGGGCGCGCCAGGCCCCGAGCAGGGCGCCGAGAAGGAAACCGCCTAAGGGGATGATCATGGGCCTGTCCCGTCTAGAAAGGGCGCAATCTCTTCACTTCCGCAAAGCGCGCGCGCACGTCTGTTTCAGACCCGAAGCCGTAACGCGCCATCGGCAGACTGTCCAGCCGCAGGGCCTCTGCCGCGACGGTGCCGCCTTGCAGGTCCAGCGCCTCTGCCTTGAACATCATCAAGGTCGCAAGCAAGGCCGCATTCTGGTGAAGTCTGGCGGTGGGGATGGCCCGGTCCGCGATCTCGATCGTGGTCATCGCATCGCCCTGGGACAGCGCGAATGCGGCTTTCTGCACGGCGATATGGGCGGCATGGATCCGGGTAACGGGGCTTGCGGAATAGGCGCGGTCCGCGGTCTCGAACGCGGCGATGGCCGCGGCGGAGTCGTGGCCCACCTGCAAGCGGCCGTAGGCGTAGTAGGAAAAGCCCTGCCGCGGTCCGGTCCAGCCCAAGGTGCGGCTGATGCGCACGGCACGCGCGGCTGCGGCGCGGCGCGCGCCCGGCGTGGCCCCGTCGGTCAGGGCGGTCTCCATCGCGTCGATCCAGTCGCGCGAGGTGTCGGCAAAGCTGCCGGCCCCCGCGAAGCGTCCGCCGGGGTTCAGCCGGTCCAGCACGTCCGGGACCACGGCGGCGGCCTGGGCGCGGCTCATGCCAGAGCGCAACTCGGGCGCGTAGGTCACGCGCAGCATCAACATGTCGAAATCGGTGAGCACGGCGTGGATGTTGTCGTCGTTGAACACCGAATCCGGCAACCGGTAGAGGTCGTTGAGCGGACCCAGCGCCTGGGCCAGTTCCTCGTGCAGGCAGTCGCGGATTTCCTGCGGGGCCGCATCGGAGGGCACGAAGATCGCGGCACGCTGCCGTTGCCTGACGTTGCCCCAGTCGATGGACCCGCCCCGGCGGCGGGACAGGTAGTCGCTCCAGTCGCGCGCGTCTGGCACGACGAAACAGGCGGCGGTCGGCACGGCGCGCCGCAGGTCGCGCTGCGGAATGGCCTGCACGGTGATGCGCGCGTCGTCGCTGGTGGTGGGCTGGATGTCGAGACCCGCTTCCTGCCGCAGCCGGCCCAGCAGGGTCGACAGATCGCCGGAGAGTGACGGCGGGGCCGCACCAAGGATGCGCACGGTCAGCGGGCCTTCGAAGCGGCTCATCGCGGTGACCACGCGCCCACTTTCCAGGCGGAAGGTGAGGTCGAGGAAATCCTGCGCCATCTCCGCGTTCGATCGCGTGACCCGCACCGGTGAGCGACCCTTGAAGCCGTCGATCATCGCCATGGCCGGCGCCGTCGCGGCCCGGCTGGGGGGCGGTGGGGTAGATGGGCCGGGGGCGCAGGACGCGCAGAGCGCAAGCCAGAGAAGTGCGATGGACCGCCTCATGCGCAAAAGCCGTCGCGCCGCGCGGTCAAGAGGAATGTCGGGGGCTCGGCATGGGTCATGGCGCGCTCTCCTTCTTGTTTCGACACCCGACCTGGCAGCGGACTGCGGCTCCTTGAGGACCCGATTGCGGCGCGAATGCCGCAATTTTGAAAGGAACGCGGCGCCATCTAAGGGGAAACGGCGAGATTCGTGCGAACGAAATCGCACGCGCAGGCAATCGGCCCCCCAGGCGTTGCCGCAATACCCCATTCCGGCGGTTGGGGCCGGGTGGATCAGCGCTGCCTTCGCGCCATGAAGGCCAGCCGCTCGAACAGGTGCACGTCCTGCTCGGTCTTGAGCAGGGCGCCGTGCAGTTTCGGCAGCGCGCTCGCCCCGTCGCGGGCCAGATCCTCGGGGGACAGATCCTCCGCCAGCAGGAGTTTGAGCCAATCCAGCACCTCCGACGTCGAGGGCTTCTTCTTGAGGCCCTGCGTCTCTCGCAGCTCGTAGAACTGGGTAAGGGCGGTGGTCAGAAGACGCTCCTTGATGCCGGGGTGGTGGACCTCGACGATGCGCTTGAGGGTCTCCATGTCGGGGAACTGTATGTAATGAAAGAAGCAGCGGCGCAGGAAGGCGTCCGGCAGTTCCTTCTCGTTGTTCGACGTGATGATGACGATCGGCCGCACCGTGGCCTTCACGGTCTCGCCGGTCTCGTAGACGTGGAATTCCATCCGGTCGAGTTCCTGCAGCAGATCGTTGGGGAACTCGATGTCGGCCTTGTCGATCTCGTCGATCAATAGCACCGTGCGTTCGCCCGCGGCGAAGGCCTGCCACAGCTTGCCGCGTTTGATGTAGTTGCCGATGTCGTGGACGCGTGCGTCGCCCAGCTGGCTGTCGCGCAACCGGCTGACGGCATCGTATTCGTAAAGGCCCTGCTGGGCCCGCGTGGTCGACTTGATGTGCCACTCGATGATCGGCAGGCCCAGCCCCGCGGCCACCTGGCGGGCCAGTTCGGTCTTGCCGGTGCCGGGTTCCCCCTTGACCAGGAGCGGCCGCTCCAGCGTGACCGCGGCGTTGACCGCCATCGTCAGATCGTCGGTGGCGATGTAGCTGTCGGATCCGGTGAATTGCATGGGACGCTCCGTCTTGGGTCGTCCCGTGATAGGGTGTCGCAGAGAGGCTCACAAGCGTCGCAAGCCAATGAAAACAGGTGACACCCCGGCATCATCCGTCTAAGAGGGCGCCAGTAGCCAGCAGGAGAGTCGAATGTCATCCGACCACCAAGACCTGACACTCGACCGGGACAAGGGGACACCAATGAAAGCAGAAACCTTTCTGCCGGACGATTACCGCCCGGCCGAGGACGAGCCGTTCATGAACGACCGTCAGATCGAATATTTCCGCCGCAAGCTGCTGGACTGGAAATCCGACCTGCTGGACGACACGCGCGACACCGTGGCCGGAATGAAGGACCAGACCCGCAACATTCCCGACATCGCCGACCGCGCCAGCGAAGAGACAGACCGCAGCATCGAGCTGCGCACCCGCGACCGCCAGCGCAAGCTGGTCTCGAAGATCGACGCCGCCCTGCGCCGCATCGAGGACGGAGAGTTCGGCTATTGCGCGATCACCGGCGATCCGATCAGCCTCAAGCGGCTGGACGCGCGCCCCATCGCCACCATGACGCTGGAGGCGCAGGAGCGCCACGAGCGCGGCGAACGGGTGCATCGCAAGGACTGAGCGGATGCGGAACATGCGGGTTGCCGTCGTAGGCGGCGGCCCGGCGGGACTGACAACGGCGCTGGCCCTTGCGATGCAAGGCGCCAGCGTTCGAGTTTTCGAGCGGGCCGCCGTGCTGGGAGAAGGTGGTGCAGGCCTGCAGATCAGCCCCAACGGCGCGCGGGCTCTGAGGGCGCTCGATTTGTCGGGCGGGCTCGATCGGATCGGTCTGACCTCCGACGCGGTCGTGCCCACGGACGGGCTGACGGGCCGCGCGGTGACCCGCTTCGACTTGACCGCGCAAGTGCCGCGATATCGCTTCGTCGCCCGCCCCGACCTGGTGGGCCTGCTGGCGGAGGCCTGCGCGCGGGCGGGGGTCGAGATCACGACCGGCACCGCCATCGACCGACCCGAAAAGTTCGACCTGACCGTCGGGGCGGACGGGATCGGCTCTGGCATCCGGCGCAGGCTCAACGGTGGGGCGGCGCCGGCGTTCTCCGGCCAGGTTGCCTGGCGTGCGACCGTCCCGGCAGAGGCCGCTCCGCAAGCGCATATCTGGATGCTGCCGGGCCGCCATGTGGTGAGCTATCCGCTGCCGGGTGGCCTCGTGAACCTCGTCGCTGTGCAGGAGCGCGCAGAGTGGACGGCAGAGGGCTGGCGGCATGCGGACGACCCCGACAATTTGCGAGCTGCGTTTGTCGATGCCTGTCCCGCGCTGATCGGCCTGCTGTCGAAGGTCGAGACGGTGCATCTATGGGGCCTGTTCCTGCACCCCGTTGCGGCCGTCTGGCACGACGCGGACACTGTTCTGGTCGGCGATGCCGCCCACCCGACGCTGCCATTCCTGGCCCAGGGCGCGAACCTGGCGCTGGAGGATGCGGTGGTGCTGGTGCGGTGCCTGTCGACCAAAGGTCTCTCCGCCGGGCTTGCGGCTTACCAGGCGGAGCGCGCCCCACGGGTCAGCCGCGCCATCGCCGCGGCTAGGTCCAACGCGGTGAACTACCACCTGCGCGGGATGCGGCGGCGCGTGGCGCACCTTGGGCTGGCCGGGATCGGCAAGCTCGCACCCGGGGCCTTCATCGATCGGCTCGCCTGGCTCTACGATTACGATCCTGCCGAAAGATGAAGGGGCTCTGCCCCCGCGCCTGCGGCGCTCCCCCGGAGTTTATCCGGCCAGATGAAGCGCGCGTGGATCAGGGCCAGTTGCGGGCAGCCTCTGCAGTGGCGCGTTCGAGCACTTCCATCGTGCGGTAATCGACCCGGTAGATGTCTCTCTCGATCCGGAAATATACCCAACCATCCTGTGGCAGGGGCAGGCCATAATAGCCTGCGTTCATCAGCATCGAGTAACGCCCGCGGTCGAGGATTTCCCCGATGTCCACCGGCGGCGGGCCGGGGTCCGGCGGGCTTACGCGCCGGATCGGGGCGGTGGCGCAGCCGGCGCCGATGCTGGCCATGCGGCATTGGGCGGTGGCCGGTGCAGGCGGCAAGGTGCACGCCGCGATGACCGCCGCGCAGGCCAGGCGGGCGATCATGCGGCCAGATCGACCCAGACCGGCACGTGGTCCGACGGTTTCTCGCGGGCGCGGACGTCCTTCTCGATCCAGGCGTCGGTGAGCAGATCGGCGCCTTGCGGGGTCAGCAGTACGTGGTCGATCCGGATGCCGTCGTTCCGATCGAAGGCCCCGGCCTGGTAATCCCAGAAGCTGTAGTGCCCGGGCCCGCGGGTGCGCGCGCGAAAGGCTTCGGTGAACCCGAGGTTGACGACCTTCCGCCAGGCCATCCGGCTGTCCAGCCGGAACAGCGCATCCTCGCGCCAGGCGTCTGGCCGGGCGGCGTCTTCGGCTTGGGGGATGATGTTGTAGTCGCCCGCCATGAGGGCCGGCATCTCTTCGGTCAGAAGATCGGCGGCCCGGGCGCGCAGGCGGTCCATCCAGGCGAGCTTGTATTCGTGTTTCGGCCCCGGCGCGGGGTTTCCGTTCGGCAGGTAGAGCCCGCAGACCCGCACCGCCGTCTCGCCGATGACCGTGGCTTCGATCCAGCGCGCCTGTTCGTCACTATCGTCGCCGGGCAGTCCGCGTGTGACATCCTCGAGGGGAAGTTTCGACAGGATCGCGACACCGTTGAACCCCTTTTGTCCATGGGTCTCGACCGTGTAGCCCAGATCCTCGATCACGTCGCGGGGGAAGCCGTCGTCGACGGACTTGATCTCTTGCAAAAGGGCGACGTCCGGCGCGCTGTCCTTTAACCAGTGGAGAAGGCCGTCGATGCGGGCCTTGACGCCGTTGATGTTGAAAGTCGCGATCTTCATGTGCCTGGCCCCTCGAGAGATCGCCAAACTAGGCCAAGGCACCGTCGGGGTGCAAGAGATCAGCGACGGGGATCGCGGACGCGAACCGGGATGGGGGCGTGATCCTCTCGCGGACCGCGCGCGGCCTGTCCGGCGATGGTCAGACCGGCCAGGCCTGCAAGGATGGTTCCAATCAAGACGGTCATGTATGTTTCCTCCTGTTGATCGTGAAACGATCGCTGGATGAGTTCGGTTCCTGCGACATCGTCGCGTGTGGTCAGATCGAGAACGAGGTGCCGCAGCCGCAGGACGAGGTGGCGTTGGGATTTTCGATGACGAACCGCGCGCCGATCAACTCTTCGCTGAAGTCGATGGTGGCATCGGCCAGGAACGGCAGGGAGACGGAATCGATCACCACCGTCTCGCCCTTGTCGGACAGCTTGAGATCATCCTCTCGCGGCTCGTCCAGGGCGATGTCGTACTGGAAGCCCGAACAGCCACCGCCGTCGACGGCGATACGCAGAACCTTGCCCTGGCCTGCGGCACCGATCTCGCTCAGGCGCTCGAAGGCGCGCGGGGTGACTTTGGGCGGCAACGTCAACATATCGGACCTATCGGTTTGGCTTCGCTTGAAATATAGGAAGCGCGGGCAATCGACACAAGACGGGCAGATGGCAGCACCTTACGCAACCGACCCCGCGGGTTCGCGCGGGCGACTTTACGCCGAAGAGGAAAGCGCGCACCGCTCGCCGTTCCAGCGCGACCGCGACCGGATCATCCATTCCAGCGCGTTCCGGCGACTCAAGCACAAGACGCAGGTCTTCATCGAACACGAAGGCGATTACTTCCGCACGCGTCTGACCCATTCGATCGAGGTGGCCCAGGTGGCCCGCACCGTGGCCGCCGCACTCGACCTGAACGTCGAACTGACGGAGGCCATCGCGCTTGCGCACGACCTTGGCCACACCCCTTTCGGCCACACGGGGGAAGAGGCGCTCGACCGCCTGATGCGGCCTTACGGCGGGTTCGACCACAACGCCCAGGCCCTGCGGATCGTCACCGATCTCGAGCGGCACTATGCAGAATGGGACGGGCTGAACCTGACGTGGGAGACGCTGGAAGGCATCGCCAAGCACAACGGGCCGGTGCCGGCGCCGCATCCTTACGCGCTCGCCGCATACGATGCGCGCCACGATCTCGAGCTGCAGACCCACGCCAGCGCCGAGGCGCAGGTGGCGGCGCTGTCGGACGATATCGCCTACAACAACCACGACCTGCACGACGGTCTGCGCGCAGAGCTGTTCAGCACCGACGAATTGGCCGAGCTTCCGATCCTGAGCACATGTTTCGCGAAGGTGGACGCGAAGTACCCCGGGTTGAACTACTATCGCCGCCGGCACGAGGCGCTGCGGCGGTTCTTCGGCGTGCTGGTGGAGGACGTGATCGCGGTCAGTCGCGCCAACCTCGCCGCGCTCGATGCGAAAAGCGTCGCGGATATCCGGCACGCGGGCCGCATGGTGATCCAGTTCACCCCGGCGCTCTGGGCGGACCTGAAGGTCATCCGCCGGTTCCTCTTCGAACGCATGTACCGCGCCCCCGCGGTGATCGAGATGCGCCGGACCGTGACCGGCATGCTGGACGAGCTCTTCGACTTCTACCTGACCCATCCGTCCGAACTGCCAAAGCAATGGCGCAAGGAAGTGGCAGAGGCATTGGACCGCCAGACCTTGGCACGGCTGGTTGCGGACTATATCGCCGGAATGACGGATCGTTTCGCGATCCAGGAACACCAGCGGCTGATCGGCGGTCGCGACGTCCCACCAGGAGTGACAGATGGCCATTGAGACCGCCCCGGGGGCCCTGAGCCCCGTTATCGCCATTGCACTGGTCGGCGGCCTTGGCGTCGGAAGCCAATGGCTGGCCTGGCGCCTGCGGATGCCCGCGATCGTGCTGATGCTGGCCGCCGGCATCGTGATCGGCCCGGTCCTGGGCGTCTTCGATCCCGCCCGCGACATCGGGCCGCTGATGACACCGATCATCGCCATCGCCGTGGCCGTCATCCTGTTCGAGGGGGGGCTCACGCTCAACTTCCACAAGTTGCGCGACGCGGCCGTCGGCGTGCGGCGGCTGGTCTTCGTCGGTGCGCCGGTGGGGTGGATCCTGTCGGCCCTGGTCCTGCGGTACGGGGCGGGGCTGTCCTGGTCCTCGTCCTGGGTCTTCGGCGGCATCATGATCGTGACCGGCCCCACGGTCATCGCACCCTTGCTGCGCACCGCACGCCTGGCACGCCGTCCCGCGCAGCTGCTGCAGTGGGAGGCGATCGTCAACGACCCCATCGGGGCGATCGCCGCGGTGCTGGCCTTTCAGGTGGTCCTTGTCCTGAACTCCGCCGAAACCGTCGCGAGTGCCGTCTGGGTGCTTGCCCTGGGCATCGGCTGCGCGATCGCTCTCGGCCTCGCGGGGGGTTACGGGCTGGCCTGGGCGTTCCGTAACGCGCATGTGCCGGAATACATGAAGGTCAGCATCCTCTTCGCAGCCCTTCTGGGGATCTTCGGCCTGTCCGATGCGATCCTGCACGAAAGCGGGCTTCTGGCCGTGACCGTCATGGGCATCGTGATCGCCAACGCCAACCTGGCGTCCTACGCGGAGCTGCGCCGGTTCAAGGAGCATGCGACGATCCTGCTCGTCTCTGGCGTCTTCATCCTGCTCGCGGCCTCGCTCGATTTCGCGGAACTCGGCCAATTGACCGGGCGGGCGGCGCTGTTCGTGGCGCTCATCATCCTCGTGGCGCGTCCCGTGACCGTCTTCTTGTCGCTGGCTGGGTCCGGCCTGCCGTGGCGCGAGCAGGTGCTGGTGGCCTTCACCGGACCGCGGGGCGTTGTGCTGGTCGCGGTGGCCGGGCTCTTCGCCGATCGTCTCGTGGAACTGGGGCTGGAGGACGCCCGGGTGATCGGACCGCTGGCCTTCGTCCTGGTCGCGGCCACGGTCGTCATCCACGGCTTCACGCTCAAGCCCATGGCCCGGTTCCTGAAACTAGCGGGGGCGGGCAATCCGGGCGTCATCATCGTCGGCGGGTCCGAATGGACCACCGCGCTGGCCGAGGCGCTGGCCAAGGCCGACGTGCCCGTCCTGATGACGGATGCCAACTTCGGACACCTGCGCAAGGCGCGGACGGCCGGTATCGCGACCTTCACCGGCGACATCCTGTCGGAGGCCGCCGAACAGCGGCTGGAACTGGTCAGCTACGACAAGCTTCTCGCCGCCACCGACAACGATGCCTACAATACGCTGGTGGCCACCGACCTCGGCCCCGAGTTCGGACGCGAGAACGTTTTCCAGATCGAACGCACCCGCACCGACGGGGCCCGCCATACGCTGCCGGCGACGCTGGGCGGCCGTCCCTTCGGGCACGGTGTCACCTTCGACGAATGGGAGCGGCTGGTGAAAGCGGGCTGGACCTTCCGGATTACCCGCCTGACCGAGGAATTCACGCTCGCGCATTGGCAGGAGAAACGTCCCCGGTCGCACCTCGTCGGGCGGATCCTGCCCAACGGCGACTTCCGCCTTCTGCACGAAGACGAGGAGATCCGCGGCATCCCCGATACCCGCCTGATCGCCTTGCGTCCGCCGGATCCGAAAACGGGCAGCGTGCAGCCGCCTGCGGATACCTGACGCCAAATTTCCGGCCGCGGTTCGGGCTGAATCTGCGGGACGCCTCGCCGGCGGGGCGGATGTTTTCAGAACAGAGATGGGGGCGGCGCGCGACAGGCCGGCGCGTCGCGCGGAGGGAGGCGACAGGGGTTCGCAAGGCACGATCGGCGCTTGCGGGCCTTCGAGATGGTGCATGATGCGTTGACGCGGGGCAGGGGGCTGGTAAACCACCCGACACCCCCAGTCACAGGTCCTGCCATGAATATCTTCGCCGACATCCGCACCCTCGTTCTCGACGCGCTGGACGGTCTGGTGCGCGAAGGCGTCCTGCCGGAGGGTCTGTCCACCGACGCCATCACCGTCGAACCGCCGCGCGACGCGGGCCACGGCGACATGGCGACCAATGCCGCGATGGTGCTGGCCAAACCCGCGCAGAAAAAACCGCGCGACATCGCCGAGGCGCTGGCCGCGAAACTGGCCGGCGACGACCGGATCGCCGCCGCGGAGGTGGCGGGACCGGGGTTCCTGAACCTGCGGCTGGCGCCCGGCGTCTGGCACGAGATTCTGCGGGCGGCCCTGACGGATCCCGGCTACGGGCGCTCGAAAATGGGGAACAACCTGCGCACGCTGGTGGAATACGTCAGTGCCAACCCCACCGGGCCGCTGCACGTGGGCCATACGCGCGGCGCCGTCTTCGGCGATGCCCTGGCCGCCTTGCTGGACTACGCGGGCTTCGACGTGACGCGCGAATACTACATCAACGACGGCGGCGCGCAGGTCGACGTGCTCGCCCGGTCCGTCTACCTGCGCTACCAGGAGGCGCACGACCTCTCCGTCGACTGGCCAGAGGGCACCTATCCCGGCGACTACCTGATCGAGGTGGGCGAGGCGCTGAAGGAAAAGGTGGGCGATGCCTACCTCGACCAGCCCGAGGAGGTCTGGCTGGAGGAGGTGCGGCTTTTCGCGACGGACGCCATGATGGAGCTGATCCGCACCGACCTGGCCAAGCTGGGCATCGTGATGGACAACTTCTATTCCGAGAAGTCGCTCTACGGCACCGGCAAGATCGAAAAGGCGATCGAGCGGCTGGACGCCGCGGGCCTGATCTACCGCGGCACGCTGGAGCCGCCCAAGGGCAAGATGCCGGAGGACTGGGAACCGCGGGAGCAGACACTCTTCAAGTCCACGGCGCACGGCGACGACGTGGACCGGCCCGTTCAGAAAAGCGATGGCGCCTGGACCTATTTCGCGCCCGACATCGCCTATCACTACGACAAGATCGACCGGGGTTACGACGCGCTGATCGACGTCTTCGGCGCCGATCACGGTGGCTACGTCAAGCGCATGAAGGCGGCCGTGTCGGCCCTGTCGAACGGGCGCGTGCCGCTCGACGTGAAGCTGACGCAGCTGGTCAAGCTTTACCAGAACGGCGAGCCCTACAAGATGTCCAAGCGGGCGGGCACCTTCATCACGCTGGCGGATGTCGTCGACGAGGTGGGCCCCGACGTGACCCGCTTCCACATGCTGACGCGCAAGAACGACGCGCCGCTCGATTTCGATTTTGCCAAGGTGACAGAGCAATCCAAGGACAACCCGGTCTTCTACGTGCAATACGCGCACGCACGGGTGAACTCTGTCCTGCGCAAGGCGCGCGAGGCCGGGATCGACGTCTCGGACGCCACGCTCGCCGGGGCGGAGCTGTCCAAGCTGGACCACGCGGCGGAACTTGCGCTTGCCGCCAAGATCGCCGAATGGCCACGCCTGGTGGAGATCGCCGCCCGCGGGCACGAACCGCACCGGGTGGCATTCTACCTTTATGATCTGGCGTCCGAATTGCACGGCCTCTGGCACCAGGGAAACACGGACGAATCCTTGCGTTTCCTGCAGGATGGCGACAATGCCACATCGCAGGCCAAGATCGCCCTCATTCGTGCAGCCCAGGTTGTGATCGCCGCGGGCTTGGGTATCCTTGGCGTCACACCGGTAACAGAGATGCGTTGAAGCGCACGCGATCCGATCAGGCAGCAAAGGACCCGCGAGAGGTCCGGGACAAGAGGCAGTAATGGCAGCATTCGACGATATGAGCGCACCCGCGCGCAAACCCGTGACGCAACTGGCAGGGGCCGCATGTTCGCTGGCCTTGATGGTGGGCATCGGCGCCTGGGGTACGACGATGGTGATCCGCGACGTCTCCGGCGTGCCTGTGGTGCGCGCCGTGCAGGGTGAGATGCGCCGCGCCCCCGACCACGCGGGCGGTCGCATCGCGGACCACGAAGGGCTTTCCGTGAACGAGATCGCCGCGCGCGGCGAGGCGGGCGGGCCCGAGGACATGCTTCTGCTGGCCCCCTCCGGGTCGGACCTCGCCGCCGAGGATCTCGAGGTGGCGCCGCTGGGCGAGGACGAATTGACCGTGACCGAACTTGTCGAGGACGACGGCACCGAAGTCGCCGAAGCCCCGCAGGACGAGGCCGCGTCGGAGGCGCTGCAGACCGTTTCCGTGACGAGCGGTCCGATGAGCGCCGACGAGATCCTGGCCTTCGCCGATCGCATCGCGGAAGGCGCCGACCCCCTGACGGATCTGGCCGAAGGCGAGGACGTGGCCCCCGTCACGATGGTCGACGGCGAGGAGATCGACCCGGTTGCCGCAGCCCTGGCCGAGGCGATGGCCATGGACGCGCCGCCCGCCATTGAGGGCAAGCTGGCGCAGACCCTGCGTCCGGCGCTGCGGCCCCGTGCGAACCCCGGCATCCAACCGCAATCGGAGTCGATGGTGGTTCCGGTCTCCCTGACGACCGAGGATGTCCCGCTTCCCAGCGCCGCCGTCCTGACCGACGCGCTGCCGGTCGGTACGAAGCTGGTGCAACTGGGCGCCTTCCCGACCCCGACCGAGGCGCAGGCCGAATGGGACCGCCTGTCCGTCCGCTTCGCCGATTACATGGGCGACAAGACGCGGGTGATCCAGGAGGCCTCCTCGGGCGGGGCGACGTTCTATCGCCTGCGCGCCAGCGGGTTCGGCGATCTGGCCGATGCGCGGCGGTTCTGCGCCACCCTGGACGCGGCCCGCGCGGCCTGCATTCCCGTCATCGTCCGCTAACGCCCTTGTCCGCGAGCAACGCCACCATCCTCGGCACGTCGGGCCCCCGCCTGACCGCGCGCGAGGCCGCGTTCTTCCGCGATGCCGATCCCTGGGGTTTCATCCTTTTCGCGCGCAACGTGGACAACCCCGACCAGCTCCGGGCGCTGACGTCCGACCTGCGACAGGCCGTGGGGCGAGAGGCGCCGATCCTCGTGGACCAGGAAGGCGGTCGCGTGCAGCGGCTGCGCAGCCCGCATTGGCGGGAATACCTGCCGGCGCTCACCCAGATGGCGCGTGCCAGCGATCCCTTGCGCGCCCATTGGGTCCGCAACCGGTTGATCGCGCAGGAACTGCACGACGTGGGCATCGACGTGAACTGCGCGCCGCTTGCCGACCTGGTCGAGGCGGAAACCCATCCCGTCCTGCGCAACCGATTGTCCGGCCAGACGCTGGAAGAGGTCACCTCTGCCGCACGCGTCTGCGCCGAGGCGTTCCTCGCGGGTGGCGTCCTGCCGGTGCTGAAGCATATTCCGGGCTATGGCCGCGCCAGCGTCGACAGCCACAAGAGCTTGCCGCGTGTCCATGCCCCGCGCGAAGATCTCGACGCCCGGGACTTTGCCCCCTTCGTCGCACTCAACGACATCCGCATGGGGATGACCGCGCATATCGTCTTTTCCGACATCGACCCGGTGGCGCCCGCCACGACCTCTGCGCGCATGATGGAGGTGATCCGCAAGGACATCGGCTTCGACGGGCTGATGATGACCGACGATATCTCTATGGAGGCTCTGTCGGGCAGCGTGGCCGAACGCTCCACTGCGGCCATCGCCGCAGGCTGCGACCTGGTTTTGCATTGCAACGGCGAGCTGGACGAGATGGAAACGGCCGTCGCGGCGGCGGGGAAAATGGGCGTTCTGGCGCAAGCCCGGGCCGCGAGCGCGCTGGCCCAGCGACAGCCGCCCGTGGACGTTGACACCGCGGCGCTGACGGCGGAACTTGAGGCGCTTCTGAGCTGAAAGGCTGAACAGTGCCGCAGGACACAGACCTGAGTGTTGCCGACCGTGTCGCCGCCGAGGCGCTGATCGTCGACGTGGACGGCTTCGAAGGACCGCTCGACCTGCTGCTGACGTTGTCGCGCACGCAAAAGGTCGACCTGCGGGAAATCTCGATCCTGGCCTTGGCCCGACAGTACCTGGCCTTCGTCGAGCGGGCGCGGGCCCTGCGGCTGGAACTGGCGGCGGATTACCTGGTGATGGCGGCCTGGCTCGCGTTCCTGAAATCGCGCCTGCTGCTGCCGCCGGACCCCGAGGAAGAGGGCCCGTCGGGAGAGGAGCTGGCCGCGCACCTTGCGTTCCAACTGGAACGGCTGGAGGCGATGCGCCGTGCCTCGGCCCGACTGATGGCCCGCGACCAGCTGGGGCGGGACTTCTTCGGCCGCGGCATCACGCAGGACGTGACCCGCGTGCGCCGGGTGAGCTACACCGCGACGCTTCTGGACCTCATGCAGGGCTACGCGCGCATCCGCACCCGCGACGACTTCAGGCCTTACGTCATGGACCGCGAAAACCTGATGACACTGGAGGACGCGCTCGGCAGCCTGCGCAAGCTGATCGGCTTTGCGGGGGAATGGAGCGACATCTCGGCGTACCTGCCGCCGGGCTGGACAGAGGATCCGGTGCGTCGCCGCAGCGCGACCGCCGCGACCTTCGCGGCCTCGCTGGAACTGGTGAAGGAAGGCAAACTTCAGATAAGGCAGTCCGAGACCTTCGCCCCCTTGCAGATCCGCCGCAGCGAGGGCCGCAATGCAGGATGACCCCGGCCTTTTCGAGGCGCCGCCCGTGGCCGAACAAGAACGGATGGTCGAGGCGCTCTTGTTCGCGACCTCCGATCCCATGACGGTGCCGCAACTGGCCGGACGCCTGCCGCACGGCTGCGATCCCGCGACGGCGCTCGCCTCGTTGCGCCGTCGCTACGAAGGGCGCGGCGTGCGGCTGGTGCGCGTAGGCGACGCCTGGGCCATGCGGACCGCCCCGGACCTCGGCCACCTCATGCACGACGAGGTGACGGAAACCCGCAAGCTCAGCCGTGCGGCGATCGAGACGCTGGCGATCATCGCCTACCACCAGCCCGCCACCCGGGCCGAGATCGAGGAGATCAGGGGTGTCAGCGTCTCTCGCGGGACCATCGACCAGTTGATCGAGATGGGTTGGGTGAAGCTGGGCCGCAGGCGCATGACGCCCGGCAGGCCCGTGACCTTCGTGGTGACGCCCGCGTTCCTTGACCACTTCGGGCTGGAGACCGCACGCGATCTGCCGGGGCTGAAGGAACTGCGCGCGGCTGGGCTGCTGGACAACCGCCCCGTGCCGGGCACACCGGACGAGAGCGATGACGACGGGCAGGGCGGTCTGTTCGAGGAAGAGTGAGTCGCCTCGGGGGGCGTCGCGCGTCTAGGCAGAGGTCGCGCTGGCCGAAAGTGCGGGACGCCTCGCCGGCGGGGCGGATATTTTCAGAACAGAGATTGCGGGCGGCGCGCCATGAGGCGCAGTTCTGGTTGATGCTGCCAAGGGGGTCAGGCCTTTTAGGCCGGGGTCCGGAAGTGCTTCGACAGCTTCAAGCCCTGTCCCTGATAATTCGATTTTATGTCCTGACCGTAGAGCGCGTCGGGCACTTGCGACATCCGCTCGTAGATCAGGCGGCCGACGATCTGGCCGTGTTCCAGCACGAAAGGAGCCTCGTGGCAGCGGACTTCGAGGACGCCCCGCGCACCCGCGCCGCCGGAAGCCGCCCATCCGAAACCGGGGTCGAAGAAGCCCGCGTAATGCACGCGAAATTCACCGACCATGGCGAGGTAAGGCGCCATCTCGGCCGCCTGTAGCGGCGGGATCGCGATCGATTCGCGGCTGACGAGGATGTAGAAGGCGCCCGGATCCAGGATGATCCAGCCGCTGTCGCTGTGGATATCTTCCCAGTAATCGGCGGGATCGTAGTGCGTGAGCTTGGAGAGGTCGACGACGCCCGTGTGGGGCTTGGCACGAAAGCCGACGCGGGTGCCGGTTGCGGGCCGCAGGTCGACCGAGAAACCGAGTCCGTCCGAGATCACGGGCCGTGTGTCGACGATCGGCGTTTCGGCGTGCAATGCCAGAAGCTCGGTATCGCTCAATCGGGTCTGGCCCGCGCGAAATATGATCTGGGTCAGCATCTGCCCCGGCTGCGCCACGACCGAGAAGCTGCGCGGGCAGATCTCGACGTAGAGTGGGCCGGTGTAGCCGTCGGGGGCGCGGTCGAACTCCGTCCCGCGGTCGGTGATGATCCGGGTGAGAAGATCCAGCCGCCCGATGGACGACTTGGCGCTGGCCGCGGCGGTCATGCCCGCCGGCAGGGCCAGGGATTCGCGCAAGGGCACGACGTAGACGCAGCCTTTCTCCAGCACGGCACCACCGGCAAGCGGGACTTCGTGCATGGTGAAATCGGCAAGCCGGTCGGCGACCGTGCGCCCGTGTCCCGGCAGGAAGGACGCGCGGACGCGGTAGGCCACGTCCCCCAACGTGAGGTCGAGAGAGGCCGGCTGGATCTGACCCTCCGCAAGGTCCGGCACCTGCACCGCGCCATTCGCGATCAATTGGGCGATCTGGTGGTCCGCAAGGACGCCGGCGGGAATGGTCATCGCAGTGCCCCCTTCATAGCAAAACGCCCGCCGCGGGATGCGGGCGGGCGGTTTGTTGGTCGGGCTAGCAGGACTCGAACCTGCGACCTTCCGTCCCCCAGACGGACGCGCTACCAGGCTGCGCTATAGCCCGACTGAGCGCGTGTTTACCCGAATGACGCGTGGAGGCAAGGCGGTTTTGACGCTTGTGAAGCGGTTTATCGACCCTGTCTCAGGCGGTCGTGCAACGCATCCAGCCGGTCGAGGAGCGGACCGAGAGTATCAGCCTCCCGCAAGAGGTTCTCGGGGTCGGATCGGGCGGCGAGCGACAGCAGCGCAGGTCGGGTCGCCCCGGCGGGCCGGGGGCGCAGGGGCACGACCTGGGAACGCGGTTCGGATGGTTGGGCAGACGCAGGTGATGCAGCATCCTCCGCCCGTATTGATTCGGTATCGTCCGACGGTGCGGAGGCGCTTGTCGGAACCCCGGTCAGCTTGGACGAATCGGACGGGACGTGGTCGATGACGTCCGCCGCCCCTGTCCGGTCGTCCTGGGCGTCCTCGAGCGCGGAAAGGCCAAGGTCGGCGACATGCTTCACGCCCTGATCGCGCAGGACCTTCTGGGCGCCTTTGATCGTCAACCCCTGTTCGTGCAGCAACACGCGGATCCCGCCCAGCAGGGCCAAGTCGTCGGGACGGTAATACCGCCGCCCGCCGGCGCGTTTCACGGGCTTCACCTGGGCGAACTTGCTTTCCCAGAACCGCAGCACGTGTGGCGGGGTGTCGAGCACGTCGGACACCTCTCCGATGGTGCGAAAGGCGTCGGGAGATTTTGCCAAGGGATCGTTCCTAGCGCTTGTTTCCGGCGGCGACCTTGTCCTTCATGAGGTGGCTGGGCCGGAACGTAAGGACACGGCGCGGCAAGATCGGTACCTCTTCCCCGGTCTTCGGGTTGCGCCCGATCCGGGCCGCCTTGTCCCGGGTGCTGAAGGTGCCGAAGGACGAGATCTTGACTTGTTCGCCGTCGACGAGAGCGTCGGAGATATGGTTGATCACGCTTTCCACCAGCTCGGCGCTTTCGTTGCGCGACAGGCCGACCTGTTCGTAGACCGCGTCGGACAAATCCATCCGTGTCAAAGTCTTGTCCGACATAAATTCCCCAATCCAATCGCCGGTTAACTTAGACGGGTCGGTTCGGCTGTCAAGCGTTCTACCAGCGCAGGACGACCGACCCCCAGGCCAGACCGCCGCCAATGGCTTCCGTCACCACCAGATCGCCGGGCTTGATCTGACCGCGCGCGTGCCCGACCGACAGGGCCAGCGGGATCGACGCGGCGGACGTATTGCCATGGTCCTGCACCGTCACGACGACGTGCTCCATGTCCAGCCCCAGCTTGCGCGCGGTGGACTGGATGATGCGGATATTGGCCTGGTGCGGGACGACCCAGTCGACGTCCTGCGGCGACAGGCTGGCCTTCTGGAGTGCCGCCTCCGCGGTTTGCGCCAGCTTCTCGACTGCGTGGCGAAAGATCTCGCGGCCTTCCATGCGCAGCTTGCCGGTATTCTGCGTGGCAACGCCGCCGTCGACGTAAAGCAGATCGCGATAGCGTCCGTCGGAATTGAGGTCCGTCGACAGGATGCCGCGGTCGGCGCTGGTCCCTTCGCCGTCCTCTGCCTTGAGGACCAGCGCGCCGGCACCGTCGCCGAAGAGCACACAGGTGGACCGGTCGGTCCAGTCCATGATCCGGCTGAAGGTCTCTGCCCCGATGACCAGAGCGGTCTTCGCCTGGCCCGACTGGATCAGGGCGTTGGCATTGGCCAGCGCGAAGACGAAGCCCGCGCAGACCGCCTGGACGTCGTAGGCGAAACCGTTCGTCATGCCCAGGTTGCCCTGCACCATCGTGGCGGCGGAGGGAAAGGTCATGTCCGGGGTCGAGGTGGCAAGGATGATGACGTCGATCTCCGAGGCCTCCATGCCGGCATCCGCGAGGGCCGCCTGCGCGGCGCGCGTGGCCAAAACCGATGTGCCTTGACCCTCGGCCGAGAAGTGGCGCCGCTCGATGCCGGAGCGCGAGCGGATCCATTCGTCGGAAGTGTCGAGAGAGGCCTCGAATTCCGCATTCTCGACCACGCGGTCGGGCAGGTAATGGCCGCAACCTTTGACGACGGCGCGCAAGGTCATGAAGCGCTCTCTTTCTCGTCGGTATGGGGGAGGGCGGCGGTCAGGCGCGCCGCGAGCTTTTCCGAAAAACCCTGATCGGCCAGCCGGTGCGCGAGCTTGAGTGCCGCGGCGACCCCGGTTTCGTCGGCGGACCCATGGCTCTTGATGACGATCTTGGACAGCCCGAGGAACACGCCGCCGTTCACCCGGCGCGGATCGACCTTGCGCTTGAGCCGGGCCAGGGCGCCTTTTGCCATCAGCGCGCCCAGCATCGACAGGGGCGTGCGCCGCAGGCTGGCGCGCAGGGTGTCGGAGATCAGGTTGGCGATGCCCTCGCCGGTCTTCAGCGCCACGTTGCCGGTGAAGCCGTCGGTGACGATCACGTCGCAGCGGTCCCCCGGCAGATCGCCGCCTTCGATGAACCCCGCGTAGTCGAATCCACCCGGACCGGCGGCTGCGGCGATCATCTCGTGCGCGACCTTCAGCTCAGCCCGGCCCTTGTGCTCCTCGGTGCCGACATTCAGCAGGCCGACGCGGGGCTGATCCAGGTCGAAGGCGTTGCGCGCGTAGGAGGACCCCATCAGCGCGTAGGTCAGCAGGTCGTCCTGGTCGGCGCGGATGTCGGCGCCCGCGTCCAGCATGACGTTGAATCCTTGGGGATTGCGCGACGGCCAGAGGCAGGCGATGGCGGGGCGGTTCACGCCGTCGATCTTGCGCAACCGCAGCATCGACATCGCCATCAGGCCACCGGTGTTGCCGCAGCTGACGACGACGCCGGCCTCGCCGTTGCGCACGGCCTCGATCGCGGACCACATGGAGGTCTGCTTGCCACGGCGCACCACCTGGCTGGGCTTGTCGTCCATGGTGACGACGTCCGGCGCGTCGCGCAGCGTGACCCGATCGGTCAGCTTGTAGCGCGCCAGAAGCGGCGCCAGTTCCGACGCGCGGCCGTGAAGGAGGATCGCGGTGTCGGGCGCCTTGTTCAGAAAACGCGCGAGGCCCGCGACGACCGTCGCAGGCCCGTTGTCACCGCCCATCGCATCGACAGAAAGCACACGCGAGGCGTCGCCCCTGGCCGCAGAGACGGGATCCGTCCGTGCCATGTGCGTCCCCCCCGCGCGGGCGATTATGCCGCGTCTTCGTCCAGATCGAGGTCGGTGCCGATCACTTCCTTCGAGGCGTAGTGGCCGCAGGACGGGCAGATGTGGTGCGGGCGCTTCAGCTCGCCGCAGTTTTCGCATTCGTTGGGGTTGGCCCCTTCGAGCGAATCGTGCGCGCGACGGTTGTTGCGACGGGACTTGGAGACTTTGTTCTGCTGGACGGCCATGGCGCACCCTATCAACTGGTTGGGGGGCCGGTTCATGGCCCGTGGTTCAAATGATTTGCGCGGTCCTAGGACATTCGCGCGGCCCTGTCGAGAGGGCCTTACGGAAGGCCGCCTACATACTCCGAAATCGCGCCGTGGCAACCCGGTATCGGGCTAATCGTCCTTCGCCAGGCGGTCGCGCAATGCACCGAGACCGGCAAACGGCTTCACGTCCTCGTCCGTCATGGGGTCGACCCCGTCCTCGGCGGCCAGCACTTGGCCGACCTCGGCCCCTTCGGCGCGCGGGAAGGCGGGCAGGGCGAGGCTCAGCGCCTCGATCATCACCTGGGCCACGTCGACGGCCGCCGGAAGCGGTTCGATCGTGTCATCCTCCGGCATCTCGGTCTCGGAGGCCTCGGGGAATTCGAAATCGGCGGCGTAGGTGCGCAGGACGGACTCGTCGATGCGGGTCGTCACCGGCTCCAGCGTGGCAACGCAGGACTGGACGACCGTGGCCCCAAGCGTTCCGGTCAGGCGCCAGTCGGCGCGCCCTTCGGGCGCGATCTCGCCCACGAAGGTCAGTTTCTTCACGGCGACGATGTCCAGTTCGCGCGCGGTGGCCGCGCGTTCTGCGGGCGTTGTCTCGAGGTCGAACGCGGTTCCGCGGCGGTTGCGCAACTGGGACAGCTGGAGGACGTGGGTCGGCAGGTCGGACGTCATGGCGGGCATCCATTCTTGGCAAGGGGGCCGGGCTTCGATAAGGGGGATACAAGGGCGCGCGGCGTCAAGGCAAGGGGGCGCGCATGCGCAAGATCAGCACCAATCGCAGACATATCCCGGCGCTTGCCGCCGCGGCCTTGGCCCTGGCCGTGGCCTGCACGCCGATCGTGCGCAATCACGGCTATATCCCCGTGGCTGAGGATCTCGCCGGGCTGACGGTCGGCCAGGACACCCGCGAAACCGTGATCGCCGCGGTCGGCCCGCCCGTCACCGGGGGCGTCAGCAACAACGACGCGCTTTACTACGTGCAAAGCCGCTTCGTCACCCGGGGCGCCGCGGCCCCGGTGGAGACGGCCCGCGAGGTGCTTGCGATCCGGTTCGATTCCGCCGGGATCCTGTCCAACATCGAGCGCTACGGGCTTGAAGACGGCCGCGTGATCACCCTGTCGCGCCGCGTGACCGACAGCAACGAGGCCGACGGCGCGCTGCTGCGCCAGATCCTGGGCAACGTGGGCCGGGTCGATGCACAGGATATCCTGAACTCGCCGTGACGTGCGACACGAGGAACACATGAAGAAGGGGCCGCGCAGCACTTGGTTGCGCGGCCCCTTTTTTTCGGTTCGAGAACGATGCGGGGAACTCAGTCCTTCGGCTCGAAGGTCATGGCGACGCCGTTCATGCAATAGCGTAGGCCGGTGGGCGCGGGACCGTCGGGAAAGACGTGACCGAGGTGGCCGTCACACCTGGCGCAATGCACCTCCGTACGGCGGGTGAAGAGGCGGCGATCCTCGCTCTCTCCCACGGCACTGGGGTCGATGGGGGCGTAGAAGGACGGCCAGCCGGTACCGGATTCGTACTTCGTGTCCTGGTCGAACAGCGGGTTGCCACAGCCCTTGCACAGAAAGATCCCGTCTTCCTTCGGAAAATCGTCATGGCTTCCCGCACGCTCGGTGCCGTGCTTGCGCAGGACCTTGAAGGCGTCGGGGGCGAGCTCTTCCTTCCACTCCGCGTCGGTTTTCGTGACCTTGTCCATTTTTTCGTCCTCTTTTCGGTGTCTTGAGGGTATGTAGGGTCAAAGCCTTCCAGAGCCAAGGAGTCGCGATGACCGGCCCCAACGTGCGGCTGACCGCCAGACCGGCCAGGACGGGCGCGGACCTGGACGCCTGCCTGCGCCTGCGCCACCGGCGGTTCATCGGCGGCGAGGGACAGGATACGGACGCCCATGACACCGCCTGCGATCACCTGATGATCGAGACCCGGGGCCGATTGGTGGCCACCGCGCGGACGCTGCTGGTGCCGGACGGTGCGGCGCTCGACCGGACCCTGTCGGCGCAAAGCTACGATCTGTCCCCGCTGGCGGTCGTGGGTACTCCGATCCTGGAGGTGGGGCGCCTGTGTACCGCCGCCGGAACGCTGGACGCCGACGTGCTGCGCTGCCTCCTGGCGGCTCTGACGCGCATGGTCGACGAAAGGCGCATCGGGCTGATGATCGGCTGCACGAGCTTTCCCGGTGCCGATCCCTCCCGGCATGCGGCGGGCCTGGGTCTGCTGGGGCGGCACCACCTCAGCCCGCGGGGCCTGCGTCCCACCGCGCGGACGGCGGAGGCGGTCGAGCTGAACGGTGCGGTTCTGGACCGCCGGGCGGCTTTGGCCAGCCTGCCGCCGCTCTTGCGCAGCTACCTCGCCATGGGCGGATGGGTGGGACCGCAGGCGGTCATCGACCGCAAGCTCGACACCATGCACGTCTTCACCTGCGTCGAAGTCGCCCGCATCCCCGCGGCGCGCACCCGGGCCTTGCGGGCACTGGCGGGGTAGGACTCATGCTTCGTGTGTCGAAGATGCGCGTCACGGGCGAGGACGGAGCGCTTGGAAGGTGCGGGACGCCTCGCCGGCGGGGCGGATATTTCCAGAACAGAGATGGCCGGCGCGCCACGGGCGGCCTTGCGCTGCCGGCAGCCCCTGGGCGAGGAGCTTACACCCGCGATGGCATGAATTGTGAGGCGAGGGACTTGCGCTGGTGCGGGCGGGACCGTAGCTGGCGGGCATGGCACGCACACCCCTTCTTCAGCTCTCCGACATCTCCCTGACTTTCGGCGGCGACCCCGTCTTCGAGGATCTCTCCCTCGTGGTGCAACCCGGCGACCGCGTGGCCCTGGTGGGGCGCAACGGGTCTGGCAAGTCGACCTTGATGAAAGTCATGGCGGGACTGGTCGAGGCCGACCGCGGCACCGCGATCGCGGCCCCCGGCGTCAGCGTGGGCTACATGGAGCAGGAGCCCACCATGGAGGGCCACGCCACGCTGGGCGATTACGCCGCAAGCGGGCTGGATCCGTCGGAGGCCTACCGCGTGGAGATGGTGGCCGAAGGGTTGAAGTTTGACCCCGCGGGCGCCGTCGCGACGGCCTCTGGCGGGGAACGACGGCGCGCGGCGCTGGCCAAGCTGATGGCAGAGGCGCCGGAGCTGATGCTGCTGGACGAGCCCACCAACCACCTCGATATCGAGGCGATCGCCTGGCTTGAAAACGAGCTGAAATCGACCCGCGCGGGCTTCGTGCTGATCAGCCACGACCGGGCCTTCCTGCGCAACCTGACGCGCGCGACGCTCTGGATCGACCGCGGTCAGGTCAGGCGCACCGAGGAAGGCTTCGACGGGTTCGAGGCCTGGCGCGATCGGATCTGGGAGGAAGAAGACCAGCAGCGCCACAAGCTCAATCGCAAGATCAAGGCCGAGGCCCGCTGGGCGGTCGAGGGGATTTCCGCCCGGCGCAAGCGCAACCAGGGTCGCGTTCGCGCGCTGCAGGAATTGCGCGCCGAACGGGCCGGGCAGATCCAGCGCCAAGGCACCGCGGCCATGGCGTTGGAGTCGGGACCCACGTCGGGCAAGAAGGTGATGGAGGCGACGGGCCTCAGGAAAGCCTTCGACGGCAAGGAGATCGTGCGCCACCTGGACCTGACGGTGCAGCGCGGCGATCGCGTGGCCTTCGTCGGTCCGAATGGCGTCGGCAAGACCACGCTGATCAAGATGCTGCTGGGACAGGTCGCACCCGACGACGGGACGATCAAGCTTGGTACGAACCTCGAGACGGCCGTCTTCGACCAGACCCGCGCGCAACTGGATCCGCAGCTGTCGCTTTGGGACAACCTGGTGAACGACCCCGAGATGGGCGTCTCCGGCAAGGCCGACCAGATCATGGTGCGCGGCACACCGAAACACGTGGTGGGCTACCTCAAGGAGTTCCTCTTCGACGAAGCCCAGGCCCGCGCACCGGTCCGCGCCCTGTCGGGGGGAGAGCGGGCCCGGCTGCTCTTGGCGCGGCTGATGGCCAAGCCCAGCAACCTTCTGGTGCTGGACGAACCGACGAACGACCTGGACATCGAGACACTGGATCTGCTGCAGGACCTTCTGGGGGACTACGACGGCACCGTGCTGCTGGTCAGCCACGACCGCGATTTCCTCGACCGGGTGGCGACGACCACGGTGGCGATGGAGGGGGACGGGCAGGCCACGGTCTATGCCGGCGGCTGGACGGATTACCGGGCGCAGCGTGGGGACAGGGCCGCCGCCCCGTCGTCGGTCGGCAAGCCCATGGCCAAGAAAGGCAAGCAAAGCCAGCAGGTTGCGCGCAAGGAAGGGCTGTCCTTCACCGAGCGGCACCGGCTTGAGGAGCTTCCGGGCGTCATCGCGCGACTGGAGGCGGAGATCGCCAAGCTCGTCGATCTGCTGGCCGATCCCGACCTGTTCACCCAGAACCCGGTGAAGTTCGAGAAAGCCACCGATGCCCTGACCGAACGGCAGGGCATGCTGGACGCGGCCGAGGCCGAATGGCTTGAACTGGAAGAGAAGTCCGAAAACGGCTGACGGCGGTCCGGTCCGGCCGCGTCATAAATTCATCGTCATGCAACTCTTTGCCGCCCCAATTCGTTGGCTGGCGTGATTAAAGAGGAGAGACCAATGACGAAGACCTTCACCGCCGCAGCCGTGGCTGCCATCCTTCCGCTGGCCGCGATGGCCCAGGACGGCACGGACGCAGACGTCCCGCGCGTGGTTCTGCAAGAGCAGACCCAAGGCTTCATCGACAGCCTCGCCGGGTCCGATCCGCTGCCGTCGATGTCCTATGAGGATGCGCGGCAAGTCCTGATCGACACCCAGACCGGGGCCGATGTCGACATGGCCGATGCCGATGTGCAGGAAATGACGCTCGACGGGGACGACGGCAGTTTCACCATCTACACCGTCCGTCCCGCGGGCAGCGAGGGGGAGACCCTGCCGGGCGTGGTCTACTTCCACGGGGGCGGCTGGATCCTGGGCAATTTCACCACCCATGAACGGCTGGTCCGCGAACTTGCGAATGAGGCCAATGCGGCCTTCGTCTTCGTAGACTACACCGCCGCCCCGGAAGCCAAGCATCCGACGCAGTTGAACCAGAATTTTCAGACCTTGCAATACGTCGCTGACAACGCAGGGGAATTCGGAATCGACCCCGAACGCCTCGCCCTTGCCGGTGACAGTGTCGGCGGCCAGATGGTCGCGGTTGTCGCACAGATGGCGGCTGACAATGGCGGGCCGGAACTTGACGCCCTTGCGTTCCTCTATCCGGTGACGACCGCCGATCTGACCAGCGAATCCTACGAGCTTTTCAGCGACGGGCCCTGGCTGACCAAGAACATGATGGAATGGATGTGGGAAGCTTACCTACCCGAAGGTGCGGACACGACCGATCCGATGATCTCTCCGCTGAACTACGGCGAGGAGGATCTGGCGCGGCTCGCACCTTCGCTGGTGATCACCGATGCCAATGACGTGCTGCGCGACGAAGGCGAGGCCTTTGCGGCCAAGCTGGTGCAGGCGGGCGTCGAGGTCGAGGCCGCGCGGTACGACTTCACCATCCACGACTTCATGATGCTGAACCCGATCACCGATACGCCCGCCCCGCGGGCTGCGATCGAACAGACCGCCGGGTTCCTGTCGGACCACCTGTCCGAGTGAACGCCCACTCATGAAAAAGGCCCGCCCGGACATTCCCTGGCGGGCCTTTCTTGTGTCAGTGTCGGCGCTTAGCCGTCGAAGTTCACTTCTTCCATGATGCGAAGGGCAGCGCCGCGATGGCTCGCCACTTCGGACAGGTCGATGTCGTCTGCGGTGAAATCACCCCAGCCCGCGACCAGGTCGGACCGTTCGGCCGAGGGCAGAACGGGGTATTCGTAGTTCTCTTCGGCGTAGATCGCCTGCGCGGCGGGGCTGACGAGATATTCCATCAGCTGCAACGCTTCCTCGCGGTTCGGCGCGCTTTGCGTCATCGCGATGCCGGAGACGTTCACGTGAGTGCCGCCCTCCTCGAACTCGGGGAAGACGATGCGCACGGAGTTGGCCCATTCGGTCTGCTCGGGATCTTCGAGCATCTTGCCCATGTAGTAGGTATTGCCGAGGCTGATGTCGCACTGGCCGGCCCAGATTGCCTTGACCTGCGCGCGGTCGTTGCCTTCGGGCGTGCGGGCGAGGTTGGCCTTGAGCCCTTCGGCCCAGTCCCGCGCCGCGTCTTCACCGTGATGAGCGATCACGGCGGAGAGCAGTGCCAGGTTGTAGTTGTTCAGGCCGGAGCGGCTGCAGATGCGGCCTTCCCACTTCGGGTCGGTCAGATCCTCGTAGGTGGTGACTTCGCCATCGGCCACGCGCTCCTTGCTGGCGTAGACGATGCGCGCCCGGGTCGTAAGGCCGAACCAGTGGTTGTTCGCCCCGCGCAGGGATGCAGGGATCGCGTCCTGCAGCACTTCGCTGTCGACGGGCTGCGTGACGCCTTCGTCCACGACGCGTTGCAGGTTGGCGATGTCGACATCCATGACGAGGTCTGCGGGGGACCGCGCGCCTTCGGCCTTCAGCCGTTCGACGAGCCCTTCGTTCACGAAGTTGAGGTTGACGGCGATGCCGCTTTCTTCCGTGAAGCCGTCGATCACGGGCTGGATCAATTCGGGCTGGCGGGTGGTGTAGATGGTGACGTCGGCCAGTGCGGGCAAGGCGGTAACGCCGGCGGCGGTGGCCAGAAGGAAAGTACGGAATGTCATCTTCAGGTCTCCTGTAAAGGTGGCCTTGGTAAACCCGACAATTTTTCTTGGGTCAATCCGTCTTTGGCGGGTTCGATTGGCGCTCCGCGTGTTTCGCCGCGTTCCATATGGCATCCATCTCGGACAGGTCACTGTCAGCCGGTGTCTGGCCTCTTGCCGCAAGAGCGTCCTCCACCGCGTTGAAACGACGGGTGAACTTGGCGTTCGCGGCGCGCAGCGCCTCCTCCGGGTCGACCTTCAGATGGCGGCCGAGATTGGCCATCACGAACAGCAGATCGCCATACTCCTCGGCCACGTCCTGTGCGTCGAGCGTATCGCGGGCCTCTGCCAGTTCGCGCGATTCCTCCGCGATCTTGTCGATGACCTCATCGATCCGCGGCCAGTCAAAGCCGACCCGGGCCGCGCGCTTTTGCAGTTTCACGGCGCGCATCAGAGCCGGCAGCCCCAGGGCCACGCCGTCGAGCGTGCGGGCGGGGCCGCGTTCGGCGGCCTTCACCGTCTCCCAGTCCGCGGTCTGCTGGTCGGCGGACTTGTCGCGGCTCTCCTCGCCGAAGACATGCGGATGGCGGGTGACCATCTTGTCGCTGATCGTGCGCAGGACATCGTCGAGGTCGAAGAGACCGGCGTCCTCCGCCATCTGGGCGTGAAAGACCGATTGGAACAGAAGATCGCCCAGCTCGCCGCGCAGCTCGTCCCAGGCGCCGCGCTGGATCGCGTCGTCCACCTCGTAAGCCTCTTCGATGGTATAGGGGGCGATGGTGGCGAAGGTCTGCTCGACGTCCCAGGGGCAGCCGGTGTCGGGGTCGCGCAGGCGGCGCATGATCTCGCGCAGGCGTGGCAGCCCGCCGTCGGGGTCGTGGATCAGGTCGGGGGGCATTGCGGGTCTCCTGTCGGGGTGCCAAGGTTGTAGCAGTCGAACGCCGGAGTGCCACCATGCCCGTCCTCAATTCCATCGCCAATGCGCAGGATGACCTCGCAGCCTGGCGCAAAGATCTGCACCGGATCCCCGAGACGATGTTCGCGCTGCACAAGACCTCTGCCTTCGTGGCGAAGCGCCTGCGCGAGATCGGCGTGGACGAAATACACGAGGGTGTTGCCGGGACCGGGATCGTGGCCTTGATCGACGGGCGCGCGCCGGGTCGGACGATCGGGTTGCGCGCCGACATGGACGCGCTGCCGATGGAGGAACGCACCGGGTTGGAGCATGCTTCTACCCACGCGGGCGCGATGCACGCCTGCGGTCACGACGGGCATACGGTCATGCTTCTCGCTGCCGCGCGATACCTTATCCAGACGCGCAATTTCGCGGGCCGGGTCGCGCTGATCTTCCAGCCCGCAGAGGAGATGGGGGCCGGTGCGCAGGTGATGGTGCAGGAGGGGGTTCTCGACCGGTTCGACGTGGCGGAGGTCTACGCCCTGCACAACGCCCCCGGCACCCCCGCCGGCCAGTTCTATACCACGCTGGGGCCGATCATGGCCGCCGTGGACACTTTCGAGATTCACGTCGACGGCCAGGGCGGGCATGGCGCCATGCCGCACGAGACCCGCGATCCCATCGTCGCCGCCGTGTCGATGGTGCAGGCCATTCAGACGATCGTCAGCCGCAATCACTACGCGCTGGACGATCTGGTGGTCTCGGTCACGCAGATCCACGCGGGCACCGTCGACAACGTCATCCCCGGCACGGCCTTCATCAACGGCACGGTACGGACCTTCGATCCAAACGTGCAGGCGATGGTCATGGCGCGCCTGAAGGCCATCGTGGAAGGTCAGGCGGCAAGCTTCGATGTAACCGCGCGGCTCGAGTACGAGGTGGGATACCCCGCGACGATCAACGACCCAGACCGTGCCGCCTTCGCAGCCGCCGTCGCGGCCGAGGTCAGCGCCTGTCCCACCGACGCCAGGCGCGAGATGGGGGCGGAGGATTTCGCCTACTTCCTGGCCGAGCGCCCCGGTGCCTACCTCTTCGTGGGCAACGGTGACAGCGCGGGGCTGCACCATCCCGAGTATGATTTCAACGACGAGACAACCGCTTATGGGGCGTCTTTCTTTGCGCGCCTGATTGAGCGGGCCTTGCCGCTGGAGGTTTCCTGACATGGCATTGGAGGATGCGAAAACACAAGTCGATCAAGCGTTTACACGCGAAACCTCACGCGGATTGAGCTACGAGAACGCTTTCGGCGGTGCGACGTCCTTCCTGCGGCGCCGCTATTCCAAGGATGTGGCCGGGGCCGATCTGGTCGTGACCGGCGTGCCGTTCGACCAGGCCGTGACACATCGGCCCGGTGCGCGGTTCGGGCCCCGCGCGATCCGGGAGGCCTCTACTCTCCAGCCCTACGATCCACCCTATGGCTGGGACGGGTTCGATCCGCTTGGAGAGTTCTCGATTCTGGACGCAGGCGACGTGGCCTTCGATTACGCGGATGTGCCGGGCGTGCCCGACTTGGTGCAGCGGCATATCGCGGGGATCCTCGGGCAAGGGCCCGGAACGATCACGCTGGGCGGGGATCACTTCATCACCCTGCCGATCCTGCGGGCCTACGCCGAAAAGTTCGGCCCGATGTCGGTTATCCAGTTCGATGCCCATTCCGACCTCTGGCCCGACGACGACATGGGGCGCATCGATCACGGGACCTTCATGTACAAGGCGGTGAAGCTCGGCCTCGTGGATCCGGCGCGGTCGGTGCAGATCGGGATCCGGACCGAGTGCGGGGATTACCTCGGCATGCCATACATCGACGCGCGGACCTGTCACGAGCGGGGCACCGCCCACGTGGTGGCCGAGGTCAAGCGCATCGTCGGCGATCATCCCGCCTACGTGACCTTCGATATCGACGCGCTGGATCCGGCCTTCGCGCCGGGCACCGGAACCCCGGTCTGGGGTGGTCTGGCGTCATGGCAGGCGGCGGCGATGCTGCGCGATCTCGCGGGTCTGAACGTGGTCGGAGGCGATGTCGTTGAAGTCTCGCCCCCGTATGATACCACCGGCGCCACGGCGGTCGCGGGCGCGCATGTCGCGATGGAATTGTGCTGCCTCGCCCTTTGGAACCGTCGCAAGGACAGATGAAGAAAGGCGTTCAGATGATTGCCACCGTTATACTTTTCCTGATCTTGGCCGTCGCGGCCGTGATGGCCTACGTCCGGCTGGCGCCGGTCGATATCGCGGCCTTCCATACCCCGCCGTCGGCTGCGGCCCCGGGCGACGAGAAGACGCTCAACAGCTTCAAGGCGGTGCGGACGATGACCGCGCCTCCTGCGGATGTCCTGCGCGGGGTGCGCACCATGGCGGAAGATCGCCCGCGCACCAGGCTCATGGCCGGCGACGTGGCCGAGGGGCTGATGACGTTCGAGACGCGCTCGGCGCTGATGGGGTATCCCGATTACACGACCGTCACGGTGACCGAGGCGCAGCCCCCGTTGCTCGCGATCAAGGGGCGCTCACGCTACGGCAAGGGCGACATGGGGGTCAACAAGGCCCGGGTGGAAGACTGGCTGTCGCGCCTCGGGCCGCTGGTCGCGCCTGCGTCTTGACGGCGCGCGCGTTTGGCCTCACCTGACATCCATGATCCCGCAAGACCGCATGGCCCAGATCGTCGACCGTTTCCAGTTCCTGGAGGCGAAGATGTCAAGCGACATGGACGCCGATTTCGTGGCGTTGTCCAAGGAATATGCCGAGCTCAAGCCCGTGGTCGACACCGTGCAGGCCTACCAGTCCCTGCAGACCCAGCTGGCCGAGACGGAGGCGCTGCTGCGCGATCCGGAGATGCGCGAACTGGCGGAGGCGGATCTGCCGGATCTGCGGATCGCATTGGAGGAATCCGAACGCGCGGTGCAACTGGCGCTGCTTCCCAAGGATGCCGCCGACGAGCGTCCCGCGCTTCTTGAGATCCGGCCCGGCACGGGGGGTGACGAGGCCTCACTCTTCGCGGGTGATCTCTTGCGAATGTACCAGCGCTACGCCGAAGGCCGAGGTTGGACGTTCGAGATCCTCGAAGAAAGCCAGACCGAGCTGGGCGGCATCAAGGAAGTGACCGCACGGATCGCGGGCGCGGGGGTCTTTGCTCGGATGAAGTACGAATCCGGCGTGCACCGGGTCCAGCGCGTGCCGGAAACGGAAAGCGGCGGGCGGATCCATACCTCCGCCGCGACGGTGGCCGTGCTGCCGGAAGCGCAGGAGGTCGACGTCCAGATCCCGGCGACCGACATCCGCATCGATACCATGCGCGCCAGCGGGGCCGGGGGACAACACGTCAACACGACCGACTCGGCCGTGCGGATCACCCATGTTCCGACGGGCATCATCGTGGTCAGCGCCGAAAAATCGCAGCATCGCAACCGAGAGATCGCGATGCAGGTGCTGCGGACGCGGCTTTACGACCTGGAACGGCAGCGGATCGACGGCGAACGCTCCGCCGACCGCAAGGCGATGGTGGGCAGCGGCGACCGGTCCGAGCGGATCCGCACCTACAACTTCCCGCAAGGTCGCCTGACCGACCACCGGATCAACCTGACGCTCTACGCGCTGGGGCAGGTGATGCAGGGCGACCTCGATCAGATCATCGACGCGCTGCAATCCGACGCCCAGGCGCAATTGCTCGCAGAGATGGGCGCCGCGTGACCTGGGATCAAGTGCTGCGGCAGGCCAGCGCGTCCCTGTCCGCGGCGGGCCTTGCCGACGCCCCGCGCGATGCCCGCAGGCTTCTCGCACATGTGCTGGAATGCGACCCGTCCCGCCTGTCGCTGCTGACCCATGAGGCGGCGCCGGATGATCTGCGGGCCCGGTTCGACGCGCTGATCGCGCAACGGGCCCGGCGGATCCCGGTCTCTCATCTGACTGGACGACGGGCGTTCTACGGCCGGGACTTTGCCGTGTCGCGCGACGTGCTCGACCCCCGTCCCGAAACGGAAACGCTGATCGCCCGCGCCCTGGAACACGATTGGTCGCGCGTCTTGGACCTCGGCACCGGATCGGGCTGCATCCTGCTGACCTTGCTTGCGGAACGCGCCGGGGCCAGGGGTCTGGGCACCGATCTGTCGGCAGCGGCGTTGACCGTGGCCGCGCGCAATGCGGATATGCTGAAGCTTGCCGATCGTGTGGCGTTTCAGTCCGGCGACTGGCTCGACGCGGTGCCCGCCGGATCGGGGCCGTTCGACCTCATCGTGTCGAACCCGCCCTATATCGCGCGGGACGAGATGCCGGGCCTCGACCCCGAACTGGACCACGAGCCGCGGCTCGCCCTGACGGACGAGGCTGACGGGCTGACCGCATACCGCCGCATCGCGCGCGATGCGCCCGCGCATCTTGCCCCGAATGGTGTCCTGTTGGTCGAGATCGGACCCACGCAAGGCGCCGCCGTCGCAGATCTTTTCGCAGCCTACGGGCTGTCGGGCATCGCGGTCGATGTCGATCTGGACGGTCGGGACCGTGTCGTATCGGGACATTTCGGCGCGAATTGAGCTATTTTCCCCGCAAATGACGGGAATCGGCTTGTCACGCGCCGCCCGACGTGGTTTCACAGCGTCACCGAGATGAAGAGCCTGGCTCTCTCCGGTCCGTCGTCAGACACCGCCTGGTCCGATTGCGCAGCCCTTCCGGCGCGGGACCGCAAAGCGCAACGAAGCCCGTGCCGGGCTTGCCGAAAGTTTCAAGATGAGATCTTCCAAGTCCCGCTCGCGGAACAACAAGAACCGTAACAACCGGCCCTCGGGCGGAAACCTGATCAACCGCGTGTTCGACAGTTCCGGCCCCGACGGCAAGGTGCGTGGCACGCCGCAGCAGATCATCGACAAGTACAACCAGCTCCACCGCGACGCGCAGCTCTCCGGCGACCGCGTCAACGCGGAGAACTTCGCCCAGCACGCGGAACACTACCTGCGGATGCTATCGGAAGCCCAGAAGGAGGTCGATCGCCAGCGCGAGGAGCAGGAAGAGCAGAACCGCCAGCGCCAGGCCGAACGCGACCGCGAGCGCGCCGAACAGGAAGAGCTGAACCGTCAGCGCCAGTCCGAGCGCGATCGCGAACGCAACGAGCGGCTGCGCGCCCAGGAAGACGCCGCGAACGGCGAAGAGTCCGATCAGGACAGCGGCCTGGTGGAGACGCCGGAGGCGAAAACGGAGCCGCAGCCCGAAGCGGCGCCGGAAAAACCCAAGCGCAAGCCGCGCGCCCCCCGCAAGCCCAAGGCAAAGCCCGCCGAAGGGACCGAAAGCGGTGGTGAGGCCGCCGCTCCGGACAGCCAGGCGAGCTAAGGCGCGTAGGCCCGGGCCAGGGCACAGAAGCCTTCCAACCCGATCTCCTCGGCGCGCGCGGTGGGCTTCAGGCCTGCGGCGTGCAAACGATCCTCCGCATCCGGGCCCAGCGGCTTCAGGGCAGATCGCAGCATCTTCCGCCGCTGGTTGAAGGCCGTCGCCACGACCTTGTTCAGCCAGGCGGCATCGGCCGGGTAGCGCGGCGCAGGCCGGGCCCGCAGATGCACCACGGCAGAGCTGACCTTGGGCGCGGGGGTGAAGGCCTCGGGCGGCAGGTCCAGCACGATCGCCGGATCCGCCCGCCACTGCGACAGGATGGCAAGCCGCCCGTAGGCCTTCGAGCCCGGTTGCGCCACGATCCTCTGCGCCACCTCGCGCTGGAACATCAGCGTCAGGCTCTCCCAGACCGGCGGCCAGGCAGGCGGTGTCAGCCAGCGCACCAGAAGTTCGGTGCCGACGTTGTAGGGCAGGTTGGCCGCGATCTTCACAGGCGCGCTCAGGCGATCGGACAGGTCGACCTCCATCGCGTCGGCGTTCACGATCTCCAGCCGCCCGGGATAGGCGGCGGCGATCTCCTCCAGTGCGGCGATGCAGCGGCTGTCCTTTTCGATCGCGACGACCCGGCGCGCACCTTCGGCCAACAGCCCGCGGGTCAGACCGCCCGGGCCGGGGCCGACCTCCAGCACGTCCGCGCCCGCAAGGTCGCCCGCCATGCGCGCGATCTTGGCCGTCAGGTTCAGGTCCAGCAGGAAGTTCTGCCCCAGCGACTTCTTCGCCGCGATCCCGTGGGTGGCGATCACCTCGCGCAGCGGCGGCAACCCGTCGATCTGGCTCATGCACGATCCTCCGGAACCGCGACCGGCGGCCGGGCCTTCATCTGGCCAGACAAACTCCCGCCGGAGGCTTCCGCACCCTCACCCCGCACGGGCGTCCGCCATCATGCGCGCCATTCGGACCGCCGCGATCATCGAGGTCGCATCCGCCACCCCCTTGCCCGCGATATCGAAGGCCGTCCCGTGATCGGGCGAGGTGCGCACGAAAGGCAGCCCCAGCGTCACGTTGACCCCGCCCGCGAAGTCGATGGTCTTGATCGGGATGAGCGCCTGGTCGTGATACATCGCGACGGCGGCATCATAGCGCGCGCGGGCGCCGGCGTGGAACATCGTGTCGGCGGGCAGTGGACCGGTGAGGCGCATTCCCTCGGCCCGCAGATCGTCGAGACAGCCCGCGATCCAGTCGCGTTCCTCGGTCCCTATCTTGCCTTCCTCACCCGCGTGCGGGTTGAGCCCCGCCACGGCGATCACGGGCTCCGTTACGCCGAAGTCGCGGATCAGCGCCGCGTGGGTGATCTCGATGACGGTGCGCAACCGCGCCGGCGTCAACGCGCTCGGTACCTGCGACAGCGGAATGTGGATCGTGGCAGGCACGACGCGCAACTGCTCGCAGGCCAGCATCATCACGACCGGCACGTCCCCCGCCAGGGCCGACAGGTATTCGGTGTGACCCGGGTAGGCAAAATCGGCCCCGTCGATCAGGGCGGCCTTGTGTATGGGCGCCGTACACAGCGCTGCGGCTGCTCCGGTGGCGGCAAGGTCAGCCCCGGTGGCGATGGCCTCCATCACGCCTTGGGCATGGGCCGGGTTCGCCTGCCCGGGGGTCCGGGCCGGGCCGAAGTCGCGGACCAGGACGGGCAGGGCATCGGGACAGGGGCCACGGGCCGCGGAGGCATCGCTTATCTCGCGGATCGGCAGATCGTCCGGAAGGTGACGGGGATCCCCGATCCAGAGCATCGGCGTCGTGGAGCCAAGCTCCGCCCAGGCGCGGGCGGCGACCTCGGGGCCGATGCCCGCGGGTTCGCCGCAGCTGATCGCGATGGGGGCGTCGGTCACGGGCGGATCGTCGCCGCCGCGCGCAGATCGGCCAACAGCGCGTCGGCGTAACCCGTCAGCCGCTGGCTGCGCAGCTGATCGCGGATCGCCTCAGGGTCGGACCCGGCCCCGCCTGCGAATTGCCGGCTGCACAGCATCAGGTAGACGCGGGTCTGGCCGTTGCCGCGCAGCACGTTCCAAGATGCCTCGTTGGAGTCGAGGCGCGCCAATTCGATCGCGATATCCTGCGGGATGTCCGCCGGGGCGACGGTTTGGCGCTGCAGAACCTCTTCCGGCAGGCCGCGGGCGGCGCCGTAAAGGTCGTCGCAGGTGTCTGTCCGGGCATCGAGCGCGCGGGCGGCGGTTTCACCCTGGCCTGCGGGCAGCATGAACATGGCATAGTCGACCTGTGTGGCGATCGGGCGTGGTTGCGGCACCTCGCGCAGGCCCCGGGACTGGAACAGGGCGATGCCATTCGGAATGGCGATCGGCGGGGTGATTTCGCCCACCGCGAGGCCGCGCAGCAGCGGCTGCAGCGTGGGCGGATAGTTCGACAAGGGCAACCATCCCAGACGTCCGCCATCGTCCCGGCTGGGAAGGGCGGAATACTGCCGGGCGGCGGCCTCGAATCCCGCAAGGCTGGTGCCTTCCGCGATCTGGTTGGCGATGGCCTGCGCCTGCGCCGCGCGGGGGGGCGGCGCGGGAATGATGATCTCGCTCAGCAGGATCTCGAGCGCGTCGGCGGACCCGGTGGCGGCATTGGCGGCCTGGCGGACCTCCTCGTCGGTGACGTCCGCCTGCGAGCTGAAGCGCAGCCGGATGTAGTCCCGCCAGCTCGACCCGGTCCTGACGAAATTTTCCAACGTGGTGAAATCGACGCCGCCCTGGGCCAGGGTCTGGGTGAACTGGTCCAGCGACAGGTCGGCACGGGCGGCGAATTGTTCCAGCTCGCCGGCCAGTGCCTCCGGCGTGATGCCGATCCCCTGCCGCCGCAGCTCCTGTTGCTTCAGGCGCTCCTCGATCAATTGCTCGCGCGCAAGCTCCGTCAGGTTGCCGGGGGTGCGGAACAGCCCCAGCATCCGGGCGCGCTGGTCCAGTTCGTAGGGCGTGATGACGTCGTTGTTCACGGTGATCGCCGCGTCGAACTGACCTTGCCCCACGGCAGGGGTCGCGAAGGCAAGCACGGCCGCGGTCAGGAGTGTGGTCAGGCGCATAAGAGGATCCCTTGGTCTTCAGCTGTCGCAACGGGCCTGCGACCGAACGCCGTCCGACCGGGCGGAAAAGCCCAGCAGTTCGACCGACAGGCCGTAATCCGTCGATGGCTGCAGCGTAGTGGAACTCGCAAAGCGGCGCGAGACCGAAAGCGCGAGGTTGACACATTCGTTCGTCCAGCCGACGCCGAGGCCCGCCTCGACGGCGGCATCCTGTCCCAGATCGTAGCGCGCGTCGAAGCTGACGTCCCAGGCCGGGCTGACACGCACCGCACCGTCGAAACTGTATTCCGAGATATCCTCCGGCCGGTCGATGCGTGGATCGGCTCGCTGAAAGATATAGGCCGCGGCAAGCTGCACCTCGGGGCGGTCCCAGTAGACACGGGCGGTCGACAAGGATGTCTCTCCCTCGTCGTCGATCAGTGCGCGTCCGTCGAAGGTCAGCCCGCGCGGCAATTCGAGCTGTGCCGCCACGAGCCAGTCCGACCGCGCGTGATCGAGGCCGGAGGATCGCGTGAAGTCTTGCTGCACCTCCTGCTGGAAGACGCGGCCGAAGGTCAGCGCCGAGGTGACGCCTTCGCCGCCCGTGCGCGTCCAGGTGATGCCCAGCGCCGCGCGTCCTCCGGTCTGGACCGCATCCTCGCCGGGCAGTTGCGTCAGCGTCGTCAGGTTGCCTTCGTCGAACTCCTGGCGAAGGCTGTCCTCGTTCGGCGGGGTCTCGCCGAAAGCCTCGGAATAGCTGATGGCGAGCACCGGTTCGATCAGGTTGCGACTGCCGGAGGAGATCCGCGCCAGGGGATAACGCAGCACCGCCCGGGCCGACGGGGCTATCCGTCCGAGCGACGTGTCGGGGCCGCCCATCTCGTTCTCGATCCGAAATGCGTCGGCGCGCACCCCCACGGTCATCGACGCCGACAGGCCCGCATCGGTCACGCGCCGGGTGCTGTAATAGGCGGAGGCCCCCAGCCGGCCCTGGTCGCGTTCGAAATCGTCGCGGTCGTCCGCGTAGCGCAGCAGGGTATCGCCACTCGCAGCCAGGGTCAGCGTCCCGCCCAGCCGTTCGAACTGGCGCAGGACACCGCCTGTCAGGACCACCGGCGGCAGGCTGGAGGTCACTTCGTTTTCCCGCAAGGAACTGTAATTGCTGCCCGAGATCGAGAAGACGCTGTCCTCGTCCACCCGGGTCAGGGCGATCACGCTGGCCAGCCGGTCGGTGTCCGAGATGTTGTAATCCGACAGGTAGGCGTCGTCTGAGGCGTATTGCAGGTCGAAGGAAAGGTCGTAATCCTCGGCCACGCGGAACGTGCCCGTGGCCGTGGTAAAGCCGCGCAGGTCCGGGCCGCCCCTCAGGTCGTCTTGGGTCACGGCGGTCTGGATGTCGATACCGCCACGCCCGAAGGCCTGACGGTAACGGGCCTCGAGCGTGCGGGTCTCGCGCGAGATGAAGGGTGTCAGGGTCAAATCGCGGCTGGGACCGATGGTGATGAAATAGGGCAGGCGCAGGCCAGGACCCAGCAGATCGCTCGTCGTGAACCGCGGCGTCAGAAGGCCCGTGGCCCGCCCGTTCGACGGGGTCGGCAGGCGCAGGGACGGCAGGTAGGCGATCGGCACGTCTTTCACGCGGAAGCGCACCCGTTCGAGGTAGAGCATCTCCTCGGCGTCATCGAGCAGCACCCGGTCGGCCCGGATCGACCAGAGCGGCGCCCGCCCGCCGCAGACAGCACAGGAGGTGACGGCCGTCTGCGACAGCTGCGAGAAACGCCCGTCGACGCGGTCGATGCGGTTGGCGGCCAGTTGCAGCTGCTGGTCCAGCACCAGCCGCGCGCCGAGCAGGAGACCGGTTTCGAACTGCGGGTCGAGGCGCGCCGACTCGGCGGTCAGGATCTGGCCGTCGGGATCGGTGATCAGGATCGGCCCCTCGATGGTGAGCTTGTCCGTGGTGCGGTCGTAGGTGATGCGTTCGGCCCGCAGGCGGGTGCCCTGGTAAAGCGCCTCGACCCCGCCGGTGGCGATGAGACGACTGTCGGCGGTGACGTCCACCCGGTCGGCCACGAGGGTCGCGGCCATCTGCGCCGTGGCGGCGAGCGGCAGCACCGTCAGGATCAGCCATAGGGCAAGGCCACGCATCAACCGTCCTCCCGTTGCAGCAGCAGGCCCATGGCAAGGCCCACGGCGGCGATCGGCGGGACCCAGGCTGCCAGCACCACGGGAATGTCGCCGTTCTCGCCCAGGATCTGGGCAAAGTTGCGGATGAAGTAAATGGCGAAGGCCACGATGATGGCCAGCAGGACGTTCAGGCCCACGCGCCCCGCCCGCTGGGGGCGCATGGTGAAAGCGGCGCCGATCAGGACCATCGCAGCGAGAAAGGCCGGTGACGACAGTTCCATCTGCAGCCAGACCCGGTGGCGCTGCGCCGAGAACCCCGCCTGTTGCAGCCGCTCGATGAATTGCGGCAAATCCCAGATCGCCACTTCCGAGGGCGTGCCGAAACTGTTGCGGATCTGGTCCGGCGTCAGTGTCGAGGGAATCGTCATGCTTGCCGCCGTCTCGGCCTGCGCCTCGGGGTTCTGGGCGCCTTGCAGGGGCCAGATCTTGGCATCGGTCAGAACCCATTGGCCGGGATCGAGCCGGGCGGACGCAGCCTCGATCCGGCGGCTGGGGGGGCCTTCGGGGCTGAAGGTCAGGAAGGAGGCCCCCATGAGCTGCGTGCCAGACAGGTTGGCGCGCTCGGCCCGGATCACGGTCTGTCCGTCCACCCCGCCTTGCCGCAGCCACAGGCCCGAGGTGCCGAGGCTCAGCACCGATCCGGGCCCGTCGAAGGTGGCGGCGACGGCCTCGAACTGGCGACCGGTCGCGGCGACGATCGGGTTGAGCACGCTCACCCCGATGACGCCCGCCAGCATCGCGACGATCACCGGGGCGATCAAAAGGCGCAGTCCCGACCGTCCGACGGCCCGGACCACGACCAGCTCCGAGGTCCGCGCGAGGCCGAGAAAAAGGAAGATGACCGCGATGATCGTGATGAGCGGCGTGATCTCGTAGAGGCTCTCGGGGGCGCTGAGCAGGGCGAGCCGCACGATCTGCGCGAGCGACGCACCATCGCCCGAAAAGCGCCGCGCGGTGTCGGCGATGGCGACGAAGCTGATCAGCAACGCGAAGACGACGAAGGTATAGACCAGCGTCTGGGCAAAGCGCCGCGCGATATAGGCGTCCAGGATCATGCCGCCACCCGCGGGCTGCGATGCAAGAGGTAGGGCCGGGCCGCGATGAACAAAAGCACCGCCACCATCCCCAGTCCCGCCGCGATCGACAGGTAGGCGGCCGGCCAATAGCGCGCATCCTGTGCCGCCAGATCGAAGCCCACCGTCTCCAGCGATTTGATGATCACGATCAGCACCACTGCCATGACCACCCGCGGCCAAAGCCCGAACCGGCTGAACCCGCCGGCGAGCAAGGCCGAGAATCCCAGCAGCGCGCCGACGAGGCCCAGAAGCGACTGGTTGATCCGCTCGTGCAGCTCCAGCCCGATGCGCATGGGCGTGGCACCGGTTTCCGCCGCGATGGCCGCGCGGTTGGCCAGGATCTGGTGCGTCGGCACCTGACGCAGGCTGCGGGGGCCCTCGGGGTCGCGCGTGATCAGATCGCCCAGGTCGTAGGAGAAATCGTCGAAAGTCGTCACCACGAGCCGCCCGGTCTCGACCCGGTAGCTTTGCGCCATCCCGTCCAGCATCACCAGTTGCGACCGGTCGTCGCTGCGCACGAGGTAGGCGCGGCCCGCCGTGTAGGTCACGGTGGTGTCGGGGGCGCTCATGTCGGACAGAAAGACGTCGCGCAGCTCCCCCTCGGGAGAGATTTCGCGGATGTAGATCGTCATCGCGTCCGACGGCTCGATGAACTGCCCCTCGGTCAGCAGCCGCGCGGTGATGCTCTGCGCAAGCTCGGTCTGGCGGTCCGACAGCGCCGAGGCCGAGAGCGGCACCAGCAGATGCACCAGCACCGACATGCCGGCAAGGACCAGCACGCCGAAATAGAAGGCCGGGCGCGCCAGCCGCCAGGGCGAGAAGCCGGTGGCCTGCACGACCACGAGCTCGGAATCCTGGCTTAGCCGGTTGGTCACGTAGACCGAGGCCGCGAAAGCCGCGATCGGCACGACGATGCGGATGACGCCCGGCAAGGTCAGGATGAGCAATTCGCCGATGGCCGTCGCCGATTGCCCGTCCGCGATGAGTTGGTCGAAGAGCCGCACCGCCGCGTTGATCCAGTAGACCAGCACCAGCACGAGGCCGAAGAAGTTGAAGACGAGCGTGAGCTGTCTCAGCAGATATCTGTCGATCCGTCCCAAGCGTCCCGCCTTCGTCGTGTCCGCGCAACCTAGCCGAGGCGGCGTCGCGCGAAAACTGCAATCTGGTCAAAGCGGCGCAGTCTCGCTAGCAAGGTCGAAACCCGATCGACCCTGCCCCGGAAAGGCACTGCTATGACCGACATGACCGACATCCGCTTCGATGCGATGGACCTCGACACCCTGGCCGAGGTGACGGGGGCCATCGCGGTCTTCGTGGAAGAGGACGGGACGCTGAGCGCGGGGGCGAAGGCGGTCGACGATCTGGCCGGGGGATCGGTCACCCGCGTCGTGTCCAGCAAAGGGTTCGCCTCGGCGAAGGCAGGCGACTTGCGTTCGGTGAACTTTCCCGCGGGCCTTGCGGCGGATCTGGTGCTGGTCGTGAAGGCAGGCCCGCAGGACGATCCCGCGGCCGCGCGCAAGCTGGGCGGAAAACTGGCGGTGGCGCAGAAGGACAGCGCGCTGACGGTGCTTGCTGGGGACCGCGCGGATCTGTCCGACATCGCGTTGGGGCTCGTGCTGCGGGGCTACCGCTTTACCGATCACAAGACCGACAAGGGCAAGGACCAAGGCCCCGTGTCCTTGCGCAGCGATACCCCCGAGGAGGCGGCCAAGGCCGCGCGCACCGGCATGGCCGTGGCCGAAGGCATCTATTTCACGCGCGACCTGATCAATGCACCGGGCAACGTGCTGACGACGGATGATTTCGCCGCACGGCTGGCCGCGATGCAGGACCTGGGCCTCGAAGTCGAGATCCTCGAAGAGGACGAGCTGAAGCGTCTCGGCATGGGCGCGCTGCTGGCCGTGGGGCAGGGGTCCGAGGCGCCCTCGAAGGTGGTGGTGATGCAGTGGAACGGCGGCGGCGATGCCGCCCCCTTCGCGCTGGTCGGCAAGGGGGTGACCTTCGACACCGGGGGCATCTCGATCAAGCCGGGCGCGGGCATGGAAGACATGACGATGGACATGGGTGGCGCGGGCACCGTCGCGGGCGTCATGCGGACCCTGGCGCTGCGCAAGGCGAAGGCCAATGTCGTGGGCCTCGTCGGACTGGTCGAGAACATGCCCGACGGCCGCGCCTACAAGCCGGGCGACGTGGTCACCTCGATGAAGGGGGACACGATCGAGGTGATCAACACCGACGCGGAAGGCCGCCTCGTTCTCGCGGACGTGCTGTGGTACGCGCAGGATCGGTTCAAGCCCACGGGGATCATCGACCTCGCCACGCTGACCGGGGCGATGCTGGTGGCCCTGGGCCACGAGCGCGCGGGGGTCTTCGGCAATTCCGACGCGCTAGCGGAGGATTTCCTGGCCGCCTGCGCGGCGGAAGGCGAAGGTGCCTGGCGGATGCCGATGGGGTCTGCCTACGACAAGATCATCGACAGCCATATCGCGGACGTGAAGAACTCCGGAGGGCGCATGGCGGGGTCGATCACGGCAGCGCAATTCCTGGGCCGTTTCGTGAAGGATGACGTGCCGTGGTGCCACCTGGATATCGCGGGCACCGCCAGCCGGTCGTCGGCCACGGACCTTGCGCCGAAGGGCGCGACCGGCTGGGGCGTGCTGGCCCTCAACCGGTTGATCGCGGACCGCTTCGAGAGCTGATGGGCGCCGTCTACTTCTATCATCTGACCGAAAGTTCGCTGGAGTCGACCCTGCCCGGCCTGCTGGACCGGGCGCGCGGGCAGGGCTGGCGGGTGCTGGTGCGCGGGACCGATCCCGACCAGCTGGCGCAGCTCGACGCGCTGCTATGGCAAGGGCCGCCCGAGAGCTTTCGCGCCCACGGAATGGCCGGGGGGCCTTCGGACGCGGATCAGCCGATCCTGCTGGGGACGCAGGTCGGGATGGAGGGCTTCGACTGCGTGATGTGCATCGCAGGCGCGGATCTGACGGCGGCGGAAGTCGCCACCTCGAAGCGCGCTTGCGTGCTCTTTGACGGGCACGACGAAAGCGCCCTGTCCGCCGCGCGCACCCAGTGGAAGACGCTGACCGGGCAGGGGGTGGCGGCCCAGTACTGGGCACAGGAGGACGGCCGCTGGACGAATAAAGCCGAAAGCGGCGGGTCGGACGCCCGGGCCTAGTAGGCGAAGGTCGGGTCGAACCCTTCGGGGATTTGCGGCTGCGGGCTGCAGGCGGCGAGGGTCAGGATCAGCAGCAGGGTCAGGCGCATGGGCACTCCTATCGGGTGAGGACCAGTTCGCCGTCGCGAATCTGGATGGCGGAAAATCGGCTGAGGTAGCTCATGCCCAGAAGCGAGCCGAACATCTCGCCTTCGTTGACGACGGCGGGGACGTCGGTTTCGGTCAATGGACCCAGGCGGACGCTGTCGAGCCGGACGTTGGCGGTGCGCACCACGCCGTTCGCCGTGCTGGCGGAACCCAGGTAGCGCAAGCTCTCGGGGTCGAGGCCGGCCCGGAGCGCGTCCGCGCGGCTCAGCACCATCTGGCTGGCCCCGGTATCCACGACGAAATCGATCGGCGTGCCGTTCACGTCGAGTTGCACGTAGTAATGTCCGTCCGCCTGCTGCGGCAACACGATGTCACCGCCCTGGGTGACCGACTGGCGTGGGAGGATGTCCCGGCTGATGTCGCCCCACAACCCGACGGCGGCGATGACGCCGACGAAGATCAGCCCCCAGATGCTGGCCTGTTGGGCGACGCGGCCCATCTGGCCGCGCTGGCTGACGAGGTAGCTTACGAAGATCGCCCCGCCCATGAGGGCGAGGAAGGTGACCTGCATGATCTGATCGGTGTTCATGGACCAGATATAGGTGTCAGCCGGCCAGACCGAAACCCTTCAACCCGTCGAGGATGAACTGCACCGACAGTGCCGCGAGCAGCATGCCCAGCAGACGGGTGACGACGTTGATCCCGGTCTTGCCCAGGGCGCGCTCCAGCAGACCCGCTGCCATGAAGAGCGCGAAGACGATCGCGATCACGAAGGCCATCACGCCCAGCACCGCGCCGATCCCGATCGCCGTGTCTGCCTGGCCGGTGAGCAGGATGATCGTGGCGATGGCCCCGGGTCCCGCGATCAGCGGAATGGCCAGCGGGAAGATGGAGGGGTCCATCTCGGGATCGACGTGATCGCTGGAATTGTCCTCGCGCCGCTGCTGGCGCCGTTCGAAGAGCATGTCGAGCGCCGTGAGGAACAAGAGCACGCCCCCCGCGATGCGGAAGGCGGGCATGGAAATTCCGATGAACTCCAGCAGGGCCTCGCCCGCGAAGGCGAAGATCATCAGGATCACGACACCCGCCACGCAGGCCCGGATCGCGATGGCGCGCCGCTGGTGTCGGTTCATCCCTTGCGTCATCGCCACGAAGAGCGGCGCCATGCCGATGGGGTCGATGACGACGAACAGGGTGGTGAAGGCGGTGATCAGGAACGTCATGTCGGTCATGGGGGAACCGTGGAAGCCTCCGGCGGGAGTATTTTAAGTAAAGCGAGGATCGGATCTTGAATGGGCGACGTCAGACTGGCGGCGCTGTCGGAGCCTCCGGCGGGAGTTTATCTTGCAAGATGAAGATCAGGCGCTTTCGGCCCTTTCCAATTGTTCCAGAGCGGCCATCCACATCGCCTCCGCGCGGGAGAGGCCGTCCATCACCTCGGCGTATTTCTTGTTCCAGGTGGCGAGCTCACCGATGCGGCTGTCCTCGTAGAGTTCGGGGTCGGCCAGTTTCTTCGCCAGCTTGTCGCGCATCTCGTTGATCTTGGTGACGCGCTCCTCTGCCTTGCGGGCCTCGGCGCGCAGGGCGAGGATCTGGTCGCGACTGGGCTTTTTCGCCTTGGGCGGTGCGGGCTTTTCCGCCTTCGCGGGCTTGTCCGGAGTCAGCAGCATCTTGCGGTAGCTATGCAGGTCATCGTCGTAGGGTTTGACGTGTCCGCCCTTCACCAGCCAGAGCCGGTCGGCCACCATCGACAAAAGATGCATGTCGTGGCTGACGAGGATCACGGCGCCGGAGTAGGCGGTCAGCGCCTCGACCAGCGCCTCGCGGCTTTCGATGTCGAGGTGGTTGGTCGGCTCGTCGAGGATCAGCAGGTGCGGCGCGGGCAGGGTGGCCAGCAGCAGCGAGAGGCGCGCCTTTTGACCGCCCGAGAGGCGGCCCACTTCGGTTTCGGCCTGATCCGCGCCAAGTCCGAAGCCTGCGAGCCGGGCGCGCAGTTTCGCCTGACCCTCCTCGGGGCGTTCGCGCAGGAGGTGTTCAAGCGGGGTTTCCTCGACTCGCAATTCGTCCACCTGGTGCTGGGCGAAGAAGCCGATGCGCAGCTTGTTGGCGGTGACCATCTTGCCGCGGGCGACGGGCAGCCGGTCCGAGAGCATCTTGGAGAGCGTCGACTTGCCTTCGCCGTTGCGGCCCAGAAGGGCGATCCGGTCGTCTTGATCGATGCGCAAGTTCAGATCGTGCAGGATGATCTGGTTGCCGTAGCCCACCGCGGCCCCCTCGGTCGCGATGATGGGCGGCGAGAGCTCCTCGGGTTCGGGGAAGGTGAAGACCGTGCGGGCGGCGTCGGCGGGGACGCGGATCGTCTCCATCTTCTCGAGCGCCTTGACGCGGGACTGGGCCTGTTTCGCCTTGGAGGCCTTGGCCTTGAAGCGATCCACGAACTTCTGCAGATGCTCGCGCTTGGCGTCCTGTTTCTTGGCCGCAGAGGTCAGCAGCGCGATCTTCTCGGCGCGTTGGCGGGCGAACTGGTCATAGGGGCCGGTGTAATAGGTCAGGCCCTTGTTCTCGAGGTGCAGGATGCCGCCCACGGAGCGGTTGAGAAGCTCCCGGTCGTGGCTGACGATCAGCACAGTGTGGGGGTACTTGCCGATATAGGCCTCGAGCCAGAGTGCCCCTTCGAGGTCGAGGTAGTTCGTCGGCTCGTCGAGCAGCAGCAGGTCGGGTTCTGAGAACAAGACGGCGGCCAGCGCCACCCGCATCCGCCAACCACCCGAGAAGGCGGAGCAGGGCATGCGCTGCTCTTCGTCGGTGAAGCCGAGACCCTTGAGGATCGTCGAGGCGCGCGCCTCGGCCGACCAGGCGTCGATGTCGGCAAGCCGCGTCTGGATGTCGGCAATGCGGGTGGGGTCGGTGGCGGTCTCGGCCTCCGCCAGCAGCGCCTCGCGTTCGGTGTCGGCGCGCAGGACGGTGTCGATCAGGCTGACCTCGTTGCCGGGCACTTCCTGGCTGACGCCACCGATCCGCCAGCCGCGGGGGATATCGATCGTGCCGGTGTCGAGCACCATCTCGCCGCGGATGATGCGGAACAGCGTCGTCTTGCCGGTGCCGTTGCGCCCCACGAGACCCACCTTGTGGCCGGTGGGAATGGTGACGGTCGCGTGCTCGAGCAGCGTGCGGCCTTCGACGGAATAGGTGATGTCGGAAATCTTCAGCATGGCGCGCCTCTAGCAGAGAGGCGCGCCCCGGGAAAGCGGATTAGCGGCGCTCCGCCGCGACATCGCGGTTCCAGATCGTGGGGTCGATACCCTTGTCGAGACGCGGGTGGTCCTTGAACCGGAAGAGCGGCTCCTTCCCCGCCTTGCGCTGCGCGAAGTAGTCGTCGGTCAATTGCTTCACCGTGCCCGAAAGGATCACGATCGCCACGAGGTTGATCGTGGCCATGACCGCCATGCTCGCATCCGCGAAGTTGAACACCGTCGCCACCGGCTGGACGGCGCCCCAGATGACCATGGCAAGCGCGATCAGCTTGAGCACGGCCAACGGCCCCGCGGTGCCGAGACCGAGGAATTCCATGGCGCTTTCGGCGTAGGAATAGTTGCCAATGATCGAGGTGAAGGCGAAGAACAGGATCGCGATGGCGATGAAGATCGGACCGGCGGCGCCGATATGTTCGGACAGCGCGTTCTGGGTCAGAACCATGCCCTGTGCCCCCTCGGGGCCATAGTCGACCGCCCCCGACAGCAGGATCATCAGCGCCGTGGCGGTGCAGATCACCAACGTGTCGATGAAGACGCCCAACCCCTGCACGAGCCCCTGGCTGGAGGGGTGGTGCGGGTCCGGCACCGCGGTTGCCGCGATGTTGGGGGCGGAGCCCATGCCCGCCTCGTTGGAGAAGAGGCCGCGCTTCACGCCGTTCAGGAGTGCCACCATGATGCCGCCCGTGACGCCGCCCGTCGCCTGCTCGAACCCGAAGGCGGAGCCCACGATCGTGGCCAGCATCCCCGGCACCTCGGTGATGTTGATGACCAGCACGTAGAGCGCCACGAGGATATAGACGCCGGCCATGGCGGGGACGATCTTTTCGGCCACGCGCGCGATCGAGCGGATGCCGCCGAAGATCACGATCCCGGCGAGGGCCGCGATGACGATACCGGTCCAGATGCCCGGGATTCCGAAGGCCGCCGTCATGGATTGCGAGATCGAGTTCGCCTGCACGGCCGAGAAGATCAGCCCGAAGCTCAGGATCAGGCAGATCGAGAAGGCATAGCCCATCGCGCGGGATCCCACGCCGTTGGCCATGTAGAAGGCCGGTCCGCCGCGATACTGGCTGTTGGCGTTGCGCACCTTGTAAAGCTGCGCCAAAGTGCTTTCCGCGTAGGCCGTCGCCATGCCGACGAGCGCCACGATCCACATCCAGAAGATGGCCCCGGGCCCGCCGAGGTAGATCGCCACCGCGACACCCGCGAGGTTGCCGGTGCCCACGCGTGACGCCAGCGAAATCGTCAGCGCCTGCAGCGGCGAAATGCCGGAAGAGGACGTCTTGTTCGAGCCGATGATGACGCGGAAATACTCTGCGAAGTGGCGGATCTGAATAAAGCCCAGGCGGATCGTGAAGAAGATGCCGACGCCCAGCAGGCCCCAGACGAGGACGTAGCCCCACAAAACGGTGTTCAGAAAATCGACAATCGCGGTCATGGCTTGTCCTTAAAGGAATCACGGTCCCGTGAGCCTAACCGAATTTCGCGTTCGGCCAAGCCCGACCGTTCGCGCTTTTCAGCGCCACGCCCGCATGCTAGGGCGCGCGGGAAACATGAACCCACCAGATACGAGGTCCCAAATGGCTGTCGAACGCACGCTCTCCATCATCAAGCCCGATGCCACCAAGCGCAACCTGACCGGCAAGATCATTGCCAAGTTCGAAGAGGCGGGCCTGCGGGTCGTGGCCTCCAAGCGCATTCACCTGACGCCCGCGCAGGCCGGCAAGTTCTACGAGGTCCACAAGGATCGCCCCTTCTTCGGCGAGCTGACCGAATTCATGGCCTCCGAGCCGGTCGTCGTCCAGGTGCTGGAAGGTGAAGGCGCCATCGCGAAGAACCGCGAAGTCATGGGCGCGACGAACCCGGCAGACGCAGCCCCCGGCACGATCCGCGCCGAATTCGCTGAGTCGGTCGGCGAAAACTCGGTCCACGGCTCCGACGCGCCCGAGACCGCCAAGGAAGAGATCGCGTTCTTCTTCTCCGGCCTCGAGCTGGTCGGCTGAACGAAAAAGGCGGGCCGTTGGGCCCGCCGCTTCACATCGCCATCAAGGGGCTGCGCGGATCAAGCACGGCCCCTTTTTCATAAAGGTGCTGGCGCAGGATCTGCACGTTGCGCCGATTGGACTTGAACCTGGCGTCGAACAGGTCGCCGATGATCGGAATGCCGCCGATCAGGACGTCCACGGCCGTGTTGACCCCCATCCGGCTTATCGTCGCTGTCGAGGCGCCCAGACGTTTCGCTTCCCCCAGGATCATCAGGGCGGGAACCAGCGTCAAAACATCGCCTATCCCAGGGACGATTCCGATGATCGCATCCCAGCCGATCCGCATGTTCACGATGGGCAAACGGAACGCCGAGTCCATCTTGACGGCGAGGCTTTCCAGACGCCGCAGGCGGGCTTCGTGATCGCTCACAGCGTCGTCGACTGCGTCGAGGGCGACCGCGCGATGATCCAGACCGCGTGAACGAGGCCGGGAATGAAGCCCAGCAGGGTCAGCAGGACGTTGATCAGGAACTGCTTGCCGATGCCCTCTTCGAGAAGAACGCCCAGCGGGGGCAGGATCACGGCGAGAACAAGCTTGAGTATATTCATGGCTTCGGGCCTCCGGTATGGTTCCGGTGTCAACGCAAGCCAGCTGATAACGGTTCCGTTATCGCGAGAGGTGTGGGCGGACGATCGACCCAAGCCCCGGCCGGAGAGCAAAACGATCCTGGCACGCCGGCGGGACGACCGTCGCATCGCGGTCGGGTCCGCCAAAAGGCCGCGCCTGCGCAGATTCCGGCCGCCAAGGTCTAGCAGCGATCCGGTGTCCGGCGACGATGGCCTCGTGATCCGCCGGATCCCCCGGCAGGTCAGATGCTAGCGAAATCCCGGAAGCGGTAAGATTCGGACCGGGCCGTGGCCGATATCGGCTGACGCTGGGTCGTGGATTGCTCGGCATCACGCTGTGCCGGCTTTGTGTTTTCGTTCGTCGTTTTCGCAGTCGAAGCCATGGTGGCGTCCCTTGTGCATGTCGCAATTGGCCCCCCAACGATCAGGGTGGGCGGGAGTTCAGAATTTTTCCAGAATTTCGACGGAATTGGGCCGTTGGGGGTCTATTCCGCGACAAAATGCGGCTTAATCGCTACGATTTTCCGCTTTTCGACCGTTTCGGAGGCGCACCGCCGCCCTTCCGGGGTCCACCGGGCTTCGCGCCGGGGGGCGTGAAACGCTTCGATGTGTCGCTGGCCCGTGCCGTCGGCTTCGCACCGGGTCCACCGGGTTTGCCGGAGGACTTGCCGAACGGTTTGCCACCCTTGTTGGGCGCCCGCCCTTCGCTGTCGCGGGCAGGTTTGCCGCCAGGGGCGTAGGATTTGCCGCCGCGTGGTTTGTCGCCACCCGAAGGTTTGCCCTTGCCGCGTTTGTCGTCGCGAGGGCCGTCGGACGTGTAGGGCGCCTTGGCCGGGCGCGACTTGGCCTCGCCCTTGTCCTTCCAGACCGCCTTCGACCGGGGCTTGGTCACGGCGCCGTCGTGGTCGCGCGGGGCAGGCTTGGCACGCGGCTTGCGGGGGGCCGCGTCGACCGGTGGAAGCTCTTCCTGCCGGGACGGCGGAGGGGCGGAGGTCTCGCGGTCGTGCACCGGGCGGTCGTCGCGCGTGGGGCGGTTCCCCTTGGGCGCGCGGTGTTTCGTATCGCGCGGCGTGTCGTAATCGCGCTTCGACGGGCGTGGGCCGCGACCGCCCAGTTGCGGCGTGCCTTCGATTTGTTCCAGCTTCGCCTGGTTCTCGAGGCTCATCTCGGGACCAACGGCGCGCAGGAAGCCCGGAACGGCGGCCTCGGCGATCTCGACATAAGTTTCCTCGGGCTGGATGCGGATCGCGCCGATCTCTTTCTTGGTGATGTCGCCGGCCTTGCAGAGCATGGGCAGAAGCCAGCGCGCCTCGGCCTTTTGCTCGCGGCCAACGTTGACCTTGAACCATTTCGAGGGGCCGAAGGTCTCCTTGCGCTCGCGCGGGGGCTTTTCGCCCTTGTAGCCTTCGCCGGGGGCGGGCGCGGGGGCCAGATCCTCTGGCGCGGACTGGCGGCCCTGATAGAGGCGCAGGTAGGCGGCGGCGATCTTTTCCGGCGCGTGCAGCTCCAGCAGGCGGGCGGCGAAGGCGGTTTCGCCTTCGGTGAAGTCGGTCGTCCAGATCTCGTCGGCGAGCAGGCGCTCTTCGTCCTTGGCGAGGATCTCGTCGGCGGAGGGCGGCGTGTCCCAGGTCGCGTCCAGCTTGCCCCAGGTCAGCAGGTTGCGCGCGCGGCGGTTCATCTTGGGCGGCACGATCATAGCGCTGACGCCCTTGCGCCCGGCGCGGCCCGTGCGGCCCGAGCGGTGAAGCAGGATTTCGGCGTTGGTCGGCAGTTCCGCGTGGATCACCAGTTCGAGGTTCGGCAAGTCGATGCCGCGCGCGGCCACGTCGGTCGCCACGCAGACCCGTGCGCGCCCGTCGCGCATCGCCTGCAGCGCGTGGGAACGTTCGGTCTGGGACAACTCACCGGACAGCGCCACGACGGCGAAGCCACGGTTCGACAGACGGGTCGTCAGGCGGGTGACCATGGCCCGCGTGTTGGCGAAGACGATGGCGTTGGGCGCCTCGTAGTAGCGCAGCAGGTTGATGATCGCGTTGTCGGCATCGTGCTGGGCCACGGTCAGCGCGCGGTAGTCGATGTCGGCGTGCTGGCTTTCCTTGGTGGCCGTGACGATGCGCCTGGCGTCGGTCTGGTAGTCCTTGGCCAGCCGTTCGATCATCGGCGGCACCGTGGCCGAGAACATGAGCGTGCGCCGCGTCTCGGGCGCTTCGCCAAGGATGAATTCCAGATCCTCCTTGAAGCCCAGGTCCAGCATCTCGTCGGCTTCGTCCAGCACCACGGCGCGCGTATCGGAGAGGTCGATGTTGCCGCGCGTGATGTGGTCGCGCAGGCGGCCCGGGGTGGCCACGACGATATGCGCGCCCCGGTCCAGCGCCCGGCGCTCGTCGCGCACGTCCATGCCGCCGACGCAGGAGGCCAGCGTGGCCCCTGCGGGACCGTAGAGCCAGGTCAACTCGCGTTTCACCTGCATCGCAAGCTCGCGCGTAGGGGCGACGATCAGCGCCAGCGGGCGGCCTGCGGGGCCGAAGCGACCGTCCTCTGGCAGGATCGTCGGCCCGATGGCAAGGCCGAAGCCCACGGTCTTGCCCGATCCGGTCTGCGCGCTCACCAGCAGGTCGCGGCCCGCAAGGTCGGGGTCGGTCACGGCCTCCTGGACGGGCGTCAGGCTGTCGTAGCCTTGCGTCGCCAGGGCCTGGGCAAGGGTCGGGATCATGTCGGTCATCGGGTGCGGCTTTCGGTCGTCGGGTGCGCGCCGCCTACGCCGCGCCCGCCGTCTTGTATAGAGGCAATCGGCGCAATCGCGTCATGCGCGCCAGACCGCCGAGGCGGCAATCCGCCGGCGCCACCGCCGGTAGACGATCAGCGCAAGAAGTCCCACCACCGCGATGACCCCCAGTGCCACACCGGCGGTTCCGATCACGGCCCAGGTCTCGAGCGGCGGGGCGTCGTAGGTCGTCGCGTCGGGCGGGGGGCCGCCCTGGGGCACGGGACCGGTCGGGTCAGAGCCCGGTTCGGGGACGAAGGGATCCTCCACCAGTTGCAGGGTGATGACGGCGACGTCCCAAAGCCCGTGCAGCAGGATCGCGGGCCACAGCGACGCTGTCTGCAGCGCGATGGCGCCCAGAAGGGCGCCGAAGACGAAGGTGAACCCGATCTGCTGCGCGGTCAGCAGGGGGGACTGTCCCCAGAGCCCGTTGGCCGAGTGACTGACGGCAAAGGCCAGCGAACAGATCACCAGCGCGCGTCCGGTCGAGACCCGGCTGCGCAGCCCGTGCATCAGCACTCCGCGAAAGAGGACCTCCTCGGTCACACCGACGGCGAGGCCGAAGAGCAGCGTCATGACAAGCCGCGCCCCCGTCGCGTCGTAGCGCGGCGCCTGCAGCGCCAGCACCGCACACGCCAGGCACAAGATCACGACCGGCCCCAGGAACCAGGCGGAGAGTTTGAGTCCCTCTGGGTCGGAGCGGGCGATCAGCGTAGTCTCGCGGCCCCAGCCAAGCACCCAGACCGCGGCCAGCGCCAGCGCCGCCGCCGCGCTTTGAAAGACGAGCGCGAAAAGCCCCACCACCACTTCGAGCGTGCCGGTGCCCTGCGTCAGGTCCGTCGGGCCGGAGATGAGCACCGGAGAAAACAGCAGGGCCAGCACGACAAGCACCGCGATCACGGCCGCCCACAGGGGGCGGGCCGTGGCGAAGGTCCGGATCTGGGTCATGGAATGGGCTTTCGCAGTATGGGATCAGCCCTGATGTGACGCCGCGCGCTCCGCAAGCAAGCTTCGTGCGCGTTCTTCCGCGCGCCGTACCCGCACGGCGGTCAGGTAGCTTTCCTGCAGGGTCTGCGAGGAGGCGCCGAGGATCTCTCCCACCCGGGCCACGATCTTGTCGTCGCCGGTGCGGGCCTCGTCCTCGAGCGCCTTGGCGGCGAGTTCGTTCGCGACCTCCTCGACGTAGCTCATCGCGTGCTTTCGGTCAGGCGGCGGCGGACGTAGTCCTGCACGGTGCCGATCATCGGCTCCATGTGCGGTTCCTCGAAGAAATGCCCGGCGCCTTCGACCTCTTCATGGGTGATGGTGATGCCCTTTTGCTCGTGCAGCTTGTTCACGAGGCTCGTGGTATCGGCGGGCGGGGCCACGCGGTCGGCGGCGCCGTTGATGACCAGACCCGAGGAGGGGCAGGGGGCCAGGAAGCTGAAGTCGTACATGTTGGCGGGCGGGCTCACGCTGATGAAGCCCGTGATCTCGGGCCGTCGCATCAGAAGCTGCATCCCGATCCAGGCCCCGAAGGAGAAGCCCGCGACCCAGCAATGCTTGGCGTTGGAGTTCATCGACTGCAGGTAATCGAGCGCCGAGGCGGCATCCGAGAGCTCGCCGATGCCCTGGTCGTATTCCCCTTGGCTGCGGCCCACGCCGCGGAAGTTGAAGCGCAGCACGGTGAAGCCCATCTGGTAGAAGGCGTAGTGCAGGTTGTAGACGACCTTGTTGTTCATCGTGCCCCCGAATTGCGGGTGCGGGTGCAGCACGATGGCGATCGGCGCGTCGCGGTCCCGCTGGGGGTGATAACGGCCTTCGAGGCGACCTTCGGGACCGGGAAATATGACTTCGGGCATCTGGGCCTTCCGAGCTGAGGGCCGGTTGACGAGAACCGCCGGCCACTTTAGAACGTTTCTAAGTCTTTGCGAGGTGCAGAAGACGGGTTGACGTGACCTAATCGCCTTGCTGCTTTTCGTCAACGCGATACGGCCGGACAGGGATCTGGCGGGCCCCCGGGGGGTTGGGGCCACAAGGAGGGAACCGATGAAACTGAGCACGAAGGGCCGCTACGCGATGGTGGCATTGGCGGACGTGGCCCTGCAGCCGGAGGACAAGCTGATCAGCCTGAGCGAGATCTCCAAGCGTCAGGACATCTCTTTGCCGTATCTCGAGCAGTTGTTCGTCAAGCTGCGGCGGGCGGGGCTGGTGCAATCGGTACGCGGCCCCGGTGGCGGCTACAGGCTGGCGCGCCCGGCCTCCGAGATCCGCGTGGCCGATATCCTCGGCGCCGTGGACGAGACGGTGAGCGCCATGCACAAGGGCGCGGGCGCCTCCGGCGGCACCTCCGGCAGCCGGGCGCAATCGCTGACGAACCGGTTGTGGGAAGGTTTGAGTGCGCATGTCTACGTCTTCCTGCACCAGACGCGGCTGTCGGACGTGGTGGGCAACGGCATGGCACCCTGTCCGGCCGTGCCCGCGCTGTTCGAAGTCGTCGACGAGAATTGAATGGGCTGCGCCCATCCGGGGCGCTGCCCCGGACCCCGGAGTTTATGGGCCAGATGAAGATGGAACGGTGCTACCTCGATCATAACGCGACGACGCCCTTGCGGGCGGAGGCGCGGGCCGCGATGGTCGCGGCGATGGATGTCGTGGGCAACCCCTCGTCGGTGCACGCCGAAGGTCGGGCCGCCAAGGGACTGGTCGAGCGCGCCCGCGGCCAGATCGCCGAGGCAGTGGGGGCCGGCGGGGCGGACGTGATCTTCGTCAGCGGATCGACCGAGGCGGCGGCCCTGGCGCTCTCGGGGCGCGGCCTGATTTGTGCGGGGATCGAACACGAAGCAGTGCGCACCTGGTGCGACGCGACCCTGACCGTGGAGGGGGGCCGCGTCCAGGTCCCCGATCCCACGCGCGCCTGCGTGCAGCTCGCCAACTCGGAGACCGGGATCCTGCAGCACCTGCCGGAAGGTCTGGCCGTCAGCGACATTACCCAAGGGTTCGGGCGCGTGCCGTTTTCCTACGGTTGGTCCGGCGTCGGGATGGTGTTCCTTTCGGCGCACAAGTTCGGCGGGCCGAAGGGGGTGGGCGCGCTGATCGTGCCGCAAGGAGCGGAGATCGCGGCCCAGATCCGAGGCGGCGGACAGGAGATGGGACGCCGGTCCGGCACCGAGAACGTCATTGCCATTGCGGGCATGGGTGCGGCGGCAAAGGCCGCGCAAGTCGATCTTGCGGATGGCCTCTGGGACCGGGTTGCGGATCTTAGAACTTTTCTAGAAAAGGCCATTGTAGAGGTCTCTTCGCAGACTATTTTTGTAGGGAATTCGCTGGAGCGGCTGCCCAACACGGCCTGTTTCGTGACCCCCGGCTGGAAGGGCGAAACCCAGGTGATGTCGATGGACCTTGCGGGGTTCGCCGTCAGCGCGGGATCGGCCTGTTCGAGCGGCAAGGTCCGTGCGAGCCGGGTGCTGCAGACGCTCGGGTTCTCGGACGAGGACGCGGGTTGCGCGCTGCGCGTGTCGCTGGGGCCGCAGACGCGGCGAGAAGAAATCGAGCGGTTCGTGGACCGTTGGGGCGCTTCGGCGCAGAAACGTCAGGCGGCATGAGGCCGCGAGAGAGGAAACGATATGTCGCCCATGGATATTGACGTCAAGGAAGGTGTCGACCGCGAAACGGTGGACGCGGTCAAGGAACTCTCCGGCGTCTACAAGTACGGCTGGAACGACGACGACATCGAGATGGACTACGCCCCCAAGGGCGTGAACCCCGAGATCGTCAAGCTGATCTCCTCCAAGAACGAGGAGCCCGCGTGGATGACCGACTGGCGCCTCTCCGCCTTCGAGCGGTGGGAGACGATGTCGGTGCCGAACTGGGCGATGCTGAAGCTGGCCGAGATCGACTTCCAGGACCTCTATTACTACGCGCGCCCCAAGAGCATGGAGGTGAAGCCGAAGTCCCTGGACGAGGTCGATCCCAAGCTCTTGGAGACCTACAAGAAGCTGGGCATCCCGCTGAAGGAGCAGGCCGTGCTCGCCGGTGTCGAGGGTGCAGAACTCGAACCCGAGCGCAAGGTCGCGGTCGACGCGGTCTTCGACTCCGTCTCCGTCGGCACGACGTTCCAGAAGGAGTTGAAGAAGGCGGGCGTCATCTTCTGCTCGATTTCGGAGGCGATCCGCGATTACCCCGATCTGGTGAAGAAATACCTGGGCTCGGTGGTGCCGCCGTCGGACAACTTCTATGCTACGCTGAACTCGGCCGTCTTCTCTGACGGGTCCTTCGTCTACGTACCGCCCGGCGTGCGCTGCCCGATGGAGCTGTCGACCTATTTCCGCATCAACGCCGAGAACACCGGCCAGTTCGAGCGGACGCTGATCATCGCCGACAAGGGCTCCTACGTCAGCTACCTCGAAGGCTGCACTGCCCCCAAGCGCGACGTGGCTCAATTGCACGCCGCCGTGGTCGAGATCATCGTCGAGGAAGACGCCGAGGTGAAATACTCGACCGTCCAGAACTGGTATCCCGGCGATGAAGAGGGCAAGGGCGGCATCTACAACTTCGTGACCAAGCGCGCCGATTGCCGGGGCGACCGGTCCAAGGTGATGTGGACGCAGGTGGAAACCGGATCCGCCGTGACGTGGAAGTACCCCTCCTGCATCCTGCGCGGCAACGACAGCCAGGGCGAGTTTTACTCGATCGCCATCGCCAACAACCACCAGCAGGCCGATACCGGCACGAAGATGGTGCATCTGGGAAAGAACACGAAGAGCCGCATCGTCTCCAAGGGGATCAGCGCGGGCAAGGCGCAGAACACCTACCGCGGCCTGGTGTCCATGCACCCGAAGGCGAAGGACAGCCGGAACTACACACAATGCGACAGCTTGCTGATCGGGTCGGAGTGCGGCGCCCACACGGTGCCCTACATCGAGGTGAAGAACAATTCCTCCCGGGTCGAACACGAGGCGACGACCTCCAAGGTAGACGACGACCAGCTCTTCTATTGCCGCTCGCGCGGGATGGACGAGGAGGAGGCCGTGGCCTTGGTCGTGAACGGGTTCTGCAAGGAAGTTCTGCAGGCGCTGCCGATGGAATTCGCGATGGAAGCCCAGGCGCTGGTCGCGATCTCACTCGAAGGGTCGGTCGGATGATCGTCACGACCACCCAGTCCATCGAGGGCCGCACCATCACTGCCTATCACGGCGTCGTGGTGGGCGAGGCGATCATGGGTGCGAACTTCGTGCGGGATTTCTTCGCCTCCGTCACTGACGTGATCGGCGGGCGGTCGGGATCCTACGAGAACAAGCTGCGCGATGCCCGTGATATTGCCATGAAGGAGATCGAGGCCGAGGCGAAAGCGCTTGGCGCCGATGCCGTCGTGGGGGTCGATCTGGATTACGAAGTCGTCGGCGAAAGCATGTTGATGGTGTCCGTCTCGGGCACCGCCGTGTCGCTGGCCTGAAGGAACAACGGGACCGCCGCGTCCTGACGAAAGGAAGAAAGAATGCTGAACATCAAGGGCCTGAAGGTCGATCTTGAAGAAGAAGAGAAGTCGATCCTCAAGGGTGTCGACCTGGACGTGAAAGCGGGCGAGGTGCACGCGATCATGGGGCCGAACGGGTCCGGCAAATCGACCTTGTCCTATGTCCTGTCTGGCAAGGACGGCTACGAGGTGACGGGCGGGGAAGCGACGCTCGACGGGGTCGATCTTCTGGACATGGAACCCGAAGAGCGCGCCGCGGCGGGCCTGTTCCTGGCGTTCCAGTACCCGGTGGAGATCCCCGGGGTCGGCAACATGACCTTCCTGCGCACGGCCGTGAACGCTCAGCGCAAGGCCCGCGGGCAGGAGGAACTCTCCGCCGGTGACTTCCTCAAGGAAGTCCGGGCGCGTGCCAAGGATCTGAAGATCGACGCCGACATGCTCAAGCGGCCCGTGAACGTGGGCTTCTCTGGCGGCGAGAAGAAGCGCAACGAGATCCTGCAGATGGCGATGCTGGAGCCGAAGATGTGCATTATGGACGAAACCGACTCCGGTCTCGATGTGGACGCGATGAAGCTGGTGGCCGACGGCGTGAACGCGTTACGGTCGGAGGGGCGCGCGTTTCTGGTGATCACGCACTACCAGCGGCTGCTCGACCATATCAAACCCGACGTGGTGCACATCATGTCCGAAGGCCGGATCATCAAGTCCGGCGGTCCGGAGCTTGCGCTCGAGGTCGAGAACAACGGTTACGCGGACCTGCTGGCGGAGGCGTCCTGATGGCCCTGCCGAAGCTCAAGCAAGAGGCGACCGACGCCCGGCTGGCCGAGGCTGTCCTGCCCGACGGCCCCGCCTGGGCCCGCGCCGCGCGGGAAGAGGCGCTGCACCGCGCCGCCCGCATGGGCCTGCCGCACCGCCGCGATGAATACTGGAAGTTCACCGATCCGTCCGCGCTGGTCGCGGTCGACTCCGCCCCGGCGGAGGTGATGGATGACGACGACGCGCTCTTCGAAGGCGCGGGCGCGTTGACGCTGGTTTTCGTCGACGGAGTCTTCGATTCCGACGCCTCTGACGATCTGTCGGGCGCGGGGATCGAAATTTCCCGGCTGGCCGAGGCGCAGGATATCTCCTGGGCGCGTGATCTCTATGGCTCTCTGGAACTGGCCGGGCAGACGCCGGTCGAACGGCCGCTTGCGGCGCTGAACACCGCGACGGCGACCGACGGCGTGCTGATCCGCGCGACGGGCAAGGCCGACCGGCCGGTGTGCCTGCGCTATCGCCGCTCGGCCGAGGACGCCGACGCCGTGCTGCACCACGTGATCCGCGTGGAAGAGGGCGCGTCCGTCACGCTGCTGGAAACCGGGTCCGCCGCGGCGCGCCTGTCCACGGTGACGGAAGTCTCCGTCGCCGACGGGGCCGCGTTTCACCACGTGCGCCAGCAGGGCCGCGACCATGGCCGCCGGATGAACACCCACACCTTCGCCCGGATCGGGGCCGAATCGACCTTCAAGTCCTTCACCCTGTCCCTGAACGGCGTCCTGACCCGCAACGACTGCGTGATCGAGATGCTGGGCGACGACGCCGTGGCGCATGTCGCCGGAGCCTGCGTGGGCGACGGAGAGAAGTTCCACCACGACGACACCGTCTTCATCACCCACGACGCCCTGAACGGAGAAAGCCGGCAGGTCTTCAAGAAGGTGCTGCGCAACGGGGCCGTGGGCGTGTTTCAGGGCAAGATCCTCGTGAAGGAAGGCGCGCAGAAGACCGACGGCTATCAGATCAGTCAATCGCTGCTTCTGGACGGCGACAGCCAGTTCCTGGCCAAGCCCGAGCTCGAGATCTACGCCGACGACGTGGCCTGTTCGCACGGTTCGACCTCCGGTGCGATCTCGGAGGAGGCGCTTTTCTACCTGCGTTCACGCGGGGTGCCGGAGAGCCAGGCGACGAACCTGCTGACGCTGGCCTTCCTGGCCGAAGCGCTGGAGGAGATCGACGACGACGCCCTTGCCGACGACCTGCGCGAGCGGCTGGCCGGCTGGCTGGATCGCCACGCGGGCTGATGGCCGTCACGACCGACATACTGGCAAGCTGGCGCGCGCCGCGCCGCGTGATGCGCGCGCGCCTGGCCGAAGGCCGTGGCGAGGAGCGCGCCATCGCCTATCTGTTGGTCTTCTGCCTGCTGGTCTTCGTGGCCCAATGGCCACGCCTCGTGCGTCTGTCGGCCGGGTTCGACCTGCCGCCGAGCGCCGAGGTGCCGGAACTGACGCGGCTGATGACCTACGAGCTTTTTGCCTGGCTGATGGTCTGGCCGCTGCTGTTCTATGCGATCGCGGCAGCGAGCCATCTGGTCGCACGGCTTTTGGGCGGGCAGGGGTCGTTCTGGTCGGCCCGCATGGCACTCTTCTGGTCGCTCCTGGCCAGCGTGCCGCTGCTGCTGCTCTACGGGCTCATGGCGGGCTTCGTGGGGCCGGGGGCGGGCACGCAGCTTGTCGGCGCCCTCTGGGTGTTGGGGTTCCTCTGGATCTGGCTGCAAAGCCTGCGCGAGGCCGAGGCGTGACCACCGGCACTTTCGTGAAACGCTCGCTCATCGACCCCGCCGGGACAAGCCGGCGCCTGCTGTCCGAGCCCCTGTCGCGCGCCACGCGGTATGCGCTGCTGGCGCTTGTCACGATCCTCAGCGTACTGCTGGTCGAATTGGGGCAGGTCATCGTGACCGGCGAGATGGCCGTGCGGATGACGCCATTCACGCTCACACTGATACTGGCTTGTTCGCTGGTCGTGCTGACCTTCGCGATCCACTTGATGGGACGTATCTTCGGCGGAACCGGAACCCACGATCAGACGGTCCTGCTGGTCGCCTGGTGGCAGGGGATCGGGTTGGTGATCCAGGTAGCGCAAACGATCGCGCTGCTGATCCTGCCACCGATGGCCACCTTGGTGACCTTGGTGGGCCTGGCTTGGCTGGTCTTCGCGCTGCTGCACTTCGTCAACGAGTTGCACGGCTTCGGAAGCCTCTTCAAATCGCTGGGGACCGTCCTTCTGGGCATCCTCGGGTTTTCCTTCGGGATCGCCTTCATTCTGACGCTGCTGGGCGTCTCGGTCCAAGGGGGACCTGTCTGATGTTCGACGTCGACGCCATCCGCGCGCAATTCCCGATCCTGTCGCGAGAGGTGAACGGCAAGCCGCTGGTCTATCTCGACAACGGTGCCTCGGCGCAGAAGCCGCAGGTCGTCCTCGACGCGGTCAACCGCGCCTACGCGGAGGAATATTCCAACGTCCACCGCGGGCTGCATTACCTGTCGAACCTCGCCACCGACCGCTACGAGAGTGTGCGCGGCACCATCGCGCGCTTTCTCAACGCGGCCTCCGAGGACGAGATCATCCTGAACTCCGGCACGACCGAGGGGATCAACATGGTCTCCTACGCCTGGGCGGCACCACGGCTGGAGGCCGGCGACGAGATCGTCCTGTCGATCATGGAACACCACGCCAACATCGTCCCCTGGCACTTCCTGCGCGAGCGGCAGGGCGTGGTGCTGAAATGGGTCGATTGCGACGCCGATGGCAATCTCGACCCGCAGGCGGTGATCGACGCCATCGGACCGAAGACCAAGCTGGTGGCGATCACGCAGATGTCGAACGTGCTGGGCACGGTCGTGAACGTCAAGGCGATCAGCCAGGCCGCGCGCGCACAAGGCGTCCCGGTGCTGGTCGACGGATCGCAATCGGCGGTGCACATGCCCGTCGACGTGCAGGACATCGGCTGCGACTTCTTCGCGATCACGGGCCACAAGCTGTACGGCCCCTCCGGATCGGGCGCGATCTGGGTGCATCCCGACCGCATGGCCGAGATGCGTCCCTTCCTCGGCGGCGGCGACATGATCCGCGACGTCAGCCGCGATGCGATCACCTACAACGACGCCCCGATGAAGTTCGAGGCCGGCACGCCCGGGATCGTCGGCACCATCGGCCTCGGCGTGGCGCTGGAGTGGATGATGGACGTCGGCATGGCGAACATCGCCGCTCACGAGGCCCAATTGCGTGACTATGCCGCCGAACGGCTCTACGGTCTGAACTGGCTGCGGGTGCAGGGCCGCGCGGGCGACAAGGGCGCGATCTTCTCCTTCGCGATCGAGGGCGCGGCCCACGCGCACGACATCTCGACCGTGCTGGACAAGAAGGGCGTCGCGGTGCGCGCGGGCTCTCATTGCGCCATGCCGCTGATGGACCACCTGGGCGAGACGGCGACCTGCCGCGCGTCCTTCGGGGTCTACAACACGCGGGCCGAAGTCGACACGCTGGTCGAGGCGCTGGAGCTTTGCCACGAGCTTTTCGCCTGATTTGCCGTTGCGGGTCGACGCCCCGTTGGATATAGCAGCGCCAACGGTCCGTTAGCTCAGCTGGATAGAGCGCTGCCCTCCGAAGGCAGAGGCCAGAGGTTCGAATCCTCTACGGACCGCCAGTTCCCTCCATCATTCCGATCAGGCCCCGCCCTTGTAGCGGGACCACGTCGATTTGCGCGCAGTCAGGCAGTTGCCGCTTCGGTACGGCGCTCGGGATAGAAGAAGAGGTAGTAGAAGACCGGGGCCGCGACGAGGGTGAGGATGGAGGCAAACCCCAGTCCCCCCATGATCGTCACGGCCATGGAGGCAAAGAATGCATCCCAAAGAAGCGGGATCATCCCGAGGATGGTCGTCGCCGCGGCCAGGACCACCGGGCGCACACGGCTGGTGGAGGCGCGCACGATGGCCTCCTCCATGCGAACCCCTTCGCCGCGCACGATGTCGATCTCCTCGACCAGGACGATGCCGTTCTTGATCAGCATGCCCGACAGGCTGAGCAGGCCGAGCAGCGCGGTGAAGGAGAAAGGCATGCCGGTCGCCAGCAGCGCGATGGCCGCCCCGTTGATCGCCATGGGCACCAACAGCCAGATCAGCAAGGGCTGCCGCAACCGTCCGAACAAGAGCACCGAGGTCACGATCATCGCTAGCAGCGACACCGGCAGCACCTTGCCAAGATTGCCCTGCGCGTCCTGCTGGCTTTCGTATTCGCCGCCCCATTCGAACTTGTAGCCCGGCGGGATCTCCATCGCCTCGAGGTGTGGCTGGATCTGCAGAAGCACGTTGGAGGCGTTCGCGCCTTGAGTAATTCCCGACTGCACCGTCAGCGTCAGCATACGGTTGCGTCGCTCGACCACCGAGTTGTGGATCTCGGGCGAGAAACCATCCACGACCTGCGAGATCGGAAGATAGGTCTGGCTTGGCTCTGAATAGATCTGCACGTCCATCAGCCGTTCGCTTCGATCCAGTCCGAAATCGGGCGTGCGCATGATGATCGGGATCTGGCGCGCGCCTTCCTGGTAGATACCGGCCGAAAGTCCCTCGGTCGCCATCTTCAGCGTGTCCGAGATATCCTCGCGGGCGATGCCGGCGGCCTGCGCGCGGTTGTCGGCGTAGAGCGGGCGCATCACCATCTCTTGCTCGAACCAGTTGGTGCGGATGTTACGCAGGTCCGGCCCGTGCTCCAACATCAGGGCGCGGGCCTCTTCGGCCAGCTCACGCAGAACGACCGGGTCCGGTCCGGAGAACCGTGCCTGGATCGGCGTGCCTCCACCTGGCCCGAAGACCAGTTGCTCGGTCCGGAACTCGCCGCCCGGAAGCTGGTCGGCCCCGAAGACGTCGAGATCCCGGCGCAATGCCGTGATCGCATCGAGCGAGCGGGCGCGAATGATCATCTGCCCGTAGGACGGGGCAGGGTCCTCTGACTGGTAGGTCAGCATGAAACGCGAGGCCCTCCCGCCGACGAAGGTCGCGCTGGACACGACCTCGGGGCGGGTCTCAAGCCAATCCTCGACCAGCGCGAGGTCTGCCGAGGTCGTCTCGAGGTCGGTGCCCTGCGGCAACTTGTAGTGGACGAAGAAGATCGGCGTGTTGCTGTTGAGAAAGAACTGCTGCTTGACCTGGCCGAAGCCGATCACGCAGGCCACCGTGGTCCCGATGAGCGCCGCCACGACCAGCCAGCGGAACCGAATGGCGCCGCGCAGCATCGCGCCGTAGGCCGACAGGAACCGGCCCGTGCCGGGATCGGGGTCGCCGGCCTTGCCCTGCTTGAACAGGTAGTGGCCCAGAAGCGGCGTCACCGTCACGGCCAGGAGCCACGACAGCAAAAGCGAGATTCCCACCACCGCAAAGAGCGAGAACAGGAACTCGCCGGTGGAATCCGGGCTCAGCCCGATCCCCGAGAAGGCGAGGATCCCGATGATCGTGGCCCCCAGGAGGGGGATCTGCGTCTTGCTCGCGACATCTTCGGCGGCATCGCGCGACGGCGTGCCCTTTGCCATGTCGATCTGCATCCCGTCCGCCACGACGATGGCGTTGTCGACCAGCATGCCCATGGCGATGATCAGCGCGCCCAGGCTGATGCGTTGCATGTCGATCCCGAAAATCGCCATGAAAAAGAGCGTTCCCACCACCGTCAAGAGCAACGTGGTCCCCACGACGACCGCCGATCGCCACCCCATGAACAGACCCAGCACCACCACGACGATCACGACCGACAGGGCCAGGCTGAACAGGAAGTTGTTCGAGGCCTCGTCGACCACGACGTGTTGCTGGTAGACCGAGTGGAGTTCGACCCCCTGCGGCAGGGTCTGGAAAATCCGGGCCAGGTTCTCGTCGACCCGGTTGCCCACGTCCACCACGTTCAGGGAGGCCAGCGCCGAGACACCGATGGTGAAGGCTTCCTGTCCTTCGAAGCGGATCAGCTTGCTGCGCTCGCTCACGCGCGCCCGGCTGACGGTCGCGAAATCCTGCAACGACACGACCCGTCCGCCCACGCCCAGGGTCAGGTTGCTGATGTTCTCGACCGTGCCGGACCCGACCGGGGGTGCGATTGCCCGGCGTGCGCCGTCTTGCGTGACGGAACCCGCGGGATTGACCGTGTCGGCGGAGGCGACCGCCCCGCTGACCGCGGACGCAGGCAGGTTGAGGTTGGCAAGGATCGCGGGATGCGGCTCGACGTAGATTGCCTCCTGCGGCAGCCCGTCGAGGACCACGTCCGCCACGCCCTCCACCACCAGCAACTCGCGCCGGATATAGGTGGCGATATCGTGGATCTCGGCATCGCTGAAACCGGGCGCCGTCACCGCGTAGAACAGCCCGTAGACATCCCCGAAGGCGTCGTTCACGAAAGGCGCGCTGGCGTTCTGCGGCAAGTCCCCGCGGGCTTCGTTCACGCGGTTGCGCAGGGTTTCCCAGATCAATGGCAGCTCGTCCGGTCCGAAGGTCGATTCCACGTCCACCGTGATCCGGCTCATCCCGCGGGTGTTCACGGAAGAGATCACGTCGACCTCCGCTATCTGCTGGATGGCCGATTCCAGCGGTTCGGACACCTCGCGCGCGACCTGTTCGGCGGATGCGCCCGGGTAGGACGTGATGACCACCGCCGTCTTGATCGAGAAGGCCGGGTCTTCGAGCCGACCGATCGTGGAGAATCCCCAGATACCGCCCACAAGGCAGCCCAGCATGAGAATCCAGGTGATGAGGGCCTTGTCGATCGACGCGCGCGCGATGGAAAACATAAGCCTACTCTCCAAGCCCGGTGAAGCGGCGGACCGTCTGTCCGTCTTCGATCATCGTAGCACCGGCGGCCACGATCTCGGTGCCCGGGGCAGGGCCGTCGATCAGCTCGACATGGGCATCGTCGCGCAGCCGGATCTCGACCGGGGTCAAGGTCACCCGACCCGCGCCCTCGGTCTCTGCATCGGGTTCGAAGACGAACACCTGCGCAGAGCCGTCGGGGGCATAGACCAGGGCCTCGGGCGGCAGGATGACCATTTGACGCGAGTCGGCCTGATGCTCGATCAACACCATGGCCGACGCGCCGGGCAGGATGCCGGAGGCGTTGTCGCTGTCGATCCGCAACGACAGGCGGAAGGTCTGGCCGACGTCGGCGCTTTCCGCCTCGAACTCCTGGATCGACAGCGGATAGGTCCGGTTCCGGCCCGGGAACGTCGCGGTAAAGGTGGTCGACCCGTCCTGCGTCGCGCCGACCAGCACCTCGGGGATGTTGATGTCGATGAGGACCTGCGACATGTCGTGCAGCCGGACCACGGGCTGCCCCGCGGAAACGGTCGTGTAATTCGCCACCATGCGGCGCGCCACCAGCGCATCGAACGGGGCATGCAAGGTCGCATCCTGCAGCGCGGCCTCGGCCTCCTCGACGGCGACGCGCGACAAATCGACCCGCGTGGTGGCCGCGCTCACTTCGGATCGGGGCACGCCGGTTCCCGAAAGTTGCTCGAACCTGTCCAAATCCTGCTGATCCTGAGAGAGGGTGATCTCGGCCTGCCGCAAGGTGCGTTCGAATCCGGTCCGTTCGAGGGATGCGACCACGTCGCCTTCCTCCAGGATATCTCCTTCGACCACGGGCAGGGTGTCGATCTGGCCACCGACCTGGAACGCAAGTTCGACGGTCTGCAAGGCGCGCACCTGTCCGGGGAAGCTGCGCTGCTAGACGACCGTTTCGGGGGCAAGCTTGACGATCTTGACCGGGCGGGTCGAGTCCTGAGCATATGCCGGGACGACCGCCACGCCGAGAAGCCATGATCCGGAGGACAGGCCGATTGCAAGGAGACGCAGGAAAGATGTGCGCAAGGGGGACCTCCAGAGCGACAGTGCCGCACGACGCGATTGCCCAAGGCGGGCGTTTATGAAACTATACCGTGAAGTATACATAGGAAACCGGCGTGAGTGACAAGTCGAAACCTGACGAGGACGCCACACGCACGTCGGTACGCCCCGGGCGACCTACGGCCGTGGAAGCGCACCAGATCGGCGAGGCGATCATGAACGCGGCCCGCAGGCTCTTCGTGACACAGGGGTTTGACCGGACATCGATGGACCAGGTCGCGTCGGAAGCGGGCGTGTCAAAACGGACCGTCTATTCCCGGTGCGGGTCGAAGGCTGATTTGTTTCTGGGCGTGGCGCGACAACTCGGGCACGAGACCTTGAGCGAACTCGAGGCGGCAGCCGATCCGGAAGGAACGCCCTACCAGGTTCTCCTGACCTTGGGATGGCAGTTGGTCGCCTTCGGGCTCGACCGGGACACGATCGCGATGGAGCGCATGGCGATGGACATGGCGCAGGATTTCCCGGAGCTGGCCAAGCTGCGTCGGGAACAATCCCGCCGCACGGTGGCGGTCGTCATGCGCAGCCTGGCGCATGTCAACGCGACGGGTGCAGTCTCGCCGGAGCGGTTGAACCGCGATGCGCAGGTCTTCTTGTCGATGACGGTGATGCCGACGCTGCACCGCGCCATGATGCAGGACCCGTCGGACAGGGCGGAGACCGAAGCGGTGCTGGCTCGCGCAATCGAGATCTTCCTCCACGGCCATACGGCGCCTGCATCCTAAGGTGACGTCGTTCTCCCTCCAGCCGGTGGCCCCGCGATGCAAGGGCGTCGTGTCCGCTTTGCCCTGACCTGAGGAGGGCGCGCTGAGCGGGCGGGCAGCTTTGGACGATCAGGCGGACAGCGCCTCGTGCAGCAACCGGATTCTCTCGCCCGCAGTCTCGGCGATATGCTCGATGGAGCTTTCGTCCCCCATCGTCCAGCCTTGGAACGACAGCGCAATGGCATGACCGACCGCGCGCGCCAGCAGCGGCGCGACAAGCTTGCGACGCGCGTCGAGGCGACGTGCCAGAAGCGGCGTCAGTTCCGAAGCGAAACCGTCGATCAGGTCGGAAAACAGCGGCTGCAGTTCCGGCGCGGCCTTGACGATCCGGCCGATGTTGCGGATCGGCACATGCTCGGGCCGCGCATCGAGGACGATCTGTCGAATGAGCCGCTGCAGATCCGGCAAGAGCGGCCCCTGCGAGGTGGCGAACCAATCGAACGCCGTGCCCAGTTGCCGCGTTCGAGGCCCGGCGAGCGCCTCTTCCTTGTTTTTGAAATAATTGAAGAACGTCCGTCGGCTGATCCCGGCCCGTTCGGCGATCGTGTCGACCGTGACAGCGTCCAGGCCATGGTCCACCGCGAGGTCGAGCGTGGCATGGTGGATCGCGCGAGCGGTCCGGGCGCGCTTGCCGTGCAGTTCTGCGCCGGCGTCATCGGTCATGATCAAATCTCCTCCATCCCGTGCAACGATAATTGCACTCCATGCAATTCTATGCAAGGTCCGCCCGAAAGCGGGCAAGGCGCCCGCGCCCGAGTGAACGAGGTTTCCCATGCGTCTGCGTCCCTGGCCCCTTATGTTGGTTGCCGCGTTTGCCACGTCTGCCCAGGCGCAGATGCCGCCGCCCGCCGTCGGGGTGATCACGCTCGAGATGCGCGAAATCCCTCGGACGCTGGTCGAACCGGGGCGGGCCATTGCCGCGGCCCAGGTCGGGATCAGGCCGCGGGTGGGCGGCATGGTGACCGAGATCCTCTACCAGCCCGATACCCCGGTCGAGGCGGGCACACCGCTCTTCCGGATCGACCCCGACAGCTTCGAGGCGGATCTTGCGGCGGCGGAGGCCGATCTGGCCTCGGCCCAGGCCGGCATCCGCGAGGCCGAGGCGACCTTGCAGCGCTCCGAGCAATTGGCAGGCACGGGTGTCAGCCAGGCGCAGGTGGACACCGCGCGCAGCACGCTCGAACAGGCCCGCGCGACGCTGCAATCGGCGACCGTCGCGCGGGACCGGGCGCAGACCGATCTGGACCGGACCACCATCGTCAGCCCGATCGCCGGGGTCGTGGGGTTCGCCGCCGTGTCCGTGGGCGATCTGGTGGCCGCCAATCAGGCGGATGCGATGGCTACCGTGACGCAGCTCGATCCCATCGACGTCGAGATCTACGCCCCCGCCCGGCGGATCCTGTCGCTGATCGAGGACGTCTCGAACGCTCGGGTGACGGTCGACGAGGACATCACCGCGACCCTCACGCTGGAGACGGGCCGCACCTACGAGGCGGAAGGCCAGATGATCGCAAGCGGGCAGACCGTGTCCGAGACGACGGGCGCGCGCGCGGTCCGGTTCCAGTTCGACAACCCGCACCGGATCCTCCTGCCGGGCATGTTCGTCCGCTCCGAGGTGGCGCTGGGGTCCATGCAGGCGATCCTCGTGCCGCAATCGGCGGCCGAACGCGCCACCACCGGTGAACTTACCGCCTGGGTCGTCAGCGACGGCACCGCCGAGCAGCGCGTCCTGCAGGACATCGGCACCCACGAGAACGCCTGGATCGTCACCGACGGTCTGGAGGCCGGTGAGGCGCTGGCCGTCGATGGCCTGGCAAACCTGGCCCCGGGGATGGAGGTTCGGACGGTGCCGGTGGAGCTCGACGCGGACGGGGTCGTGCAGGACCTCGACGGCGACGATGCGTCGGGCGCGCCCCAGGCGGAGTGAGCGGATCATGGCACAGTTCTTCATTCATCGCCCCGTCTTCGCCTAGGTCATCGCGATCTTCGTCATGCTCATGGGCGCGATCAGCCTTTGGAACCTGCCGATCGAGCAGTATCCGCAGATCGCACCCACCACGATCAACGTCAGCGCCCGCTACAGCGGCGCCAGCGCCGACGTGGTCGCCAATTCCGTCACCACGGTGATCGAGGACGCGCTGACCGGGATCGAGGGGGTGACCTACATGACCTCCTCGTCGTCGGGGGGCAGCGCCAGCGTCGCGCTGACCTTCGGCGACAGCGTCGATCCGGATATCGCGCAGGTCCAGGTCCAGAACGCGCTTCAGATGGCGACCTCGCAACTGCCCTCGGCGGTGCAGCAATCCGGCGTCTCGGTATCGCGGTCGGGCAGTTCGACCTTGCTCGTCGCGGCGCTCGTGGCGCCGGAAGGCGGGATGACCGCGCTGGAGCTGGGGGATCTGGTCACGGGCCGGATCGTGGGTCCGGTCCAACGGCTCGACGGGGTCGGGTCGGTCCAGCTTTTCGGAGCGGGCTACGCCATGCGGATCTGGATGGATCCGCTGCGGATGAACCAGTACGGCGTCACGCCATCGGACGTGACCACCGCGATCGGGGATCAGAACACCAACGTGACCGTGGGCGAACTGGGCAGTCAGCCCATCGTCGAAGGCCAGCAGGTCACCATGGCGCTCACCGCGCAGTCACAGTTGAGCACGGTCGATGAATTCGAGCGGATCCTGTTGCGCACCACGCAGGACGGCTCCACCGTCTTCCTGGGTGACGTGGCAGAGATTTCCATCGGGCAGGAGACCTACGGCACCGGCGGGCGCTACAACGGGCAGCCGGCGGCCGGTTTCTCGGTCTCGCTCGCGCCGGGCGCCAACGCGGTCGGCACGGCGGAGGACGTGCGCAACACGCTTTCGGCGCTCGCCGGGGCGCTGCCTGCCGGGGTCGAGGTCGTCTATCCCTACGACACGTCGCCCTTCATCGAGGAATCGATCAACCAAGTCTATCACACCCTGATCGAGGCGGTGGTCTTGGTCTTCGTGGTGATCTTCGTCTTCCTGCAAAGCTGGCGCGCGACGCTCATTCCGATCGTCGCCGTGCCGGTGGTGCTTCTGGGCACCTTCGGGATCCTGCTGGTCTTTGGCTACACGATCAACACGCTCACCATGTTCGCCCTGGTGCTGGCGATCGGCCTTCTGGTCGACGATGCCATCGTCGTGGTCGAGAATGTCGAGCGCATCATGGAGGAAGAAGGCCTCGACCCGGTTGCCGCCACCGAAAGGAGCATGGGAGAGATCACCTCTGCCCTGGTGGGGATCGTGCTGGTGCTTTGCGCGGTCTTCCTGCCCATGGCGTTCATGACCGGGTCCACCGGGGCGATCTACCGCCAGTTCTCGGTCACGATCATCACCGCGATGGTTCTTTCACTGGGGGTGGCGGTGATCCTGACGCCCGCGATGTGCGCCACGCTGCTCAAGAAGGGCGGTCACGGCACGCGATTCGCACCTGCGCGTTGGTTCAACAGCGGCCTCGATCGCACGACCCGGGGCTACGGCGGGGCCGTGGGCACGCTGATCCGGCGCCCCTTCGCCATGCTGATCGTGCTGGCGGGGATCACCGCAGGTGCGCTTTGGGTCTACGAGCGCCTGCCCAGTTCCTTCATCCCGCAAGAGGACCAGGGCGTTCTGCTGGTCATGGTGCAGGCCCCGGACGGGTCGACCACGCCCAAGACCGAGGCCCGCGTGCGCCAGGTCGAGGACTTCCTGCTCAGCGCTCAGGACGGGGCCGTCGATTCGGTCTTCGGGGTCATGGGGTTCAGTTTCGGCGGATCGGGTCAGTCGGCCGCGATGCTCTTCGTCAAGCTGGCCGACTACGAAGAGCGTCACGGCGTCAGCGCCGCGGATATCGCCGGACGGATCAACCAGCACTTCTACCTCAACGGCCGGGGCGGGACCGTCTACGCCCTGCAGCCGCCCGCGATCCAGGGAATGGGCGCGACCTCGGGCTTCTCGATGTACATGGTCGACCAGGCGGGTCAGGGGCCCGATCGTCTGGCCGAGGCCGCGAACGAAGTCGTCGCCGCCGCCCAGCAAGGCGGGCAGGTGACCAACCTGCGGGGCAACGAAGCGACCGCGCAGACCTCGCTGCGGATCGACATCGACCAGCAGAAGGCGGCCGCCCTCGGCCTGTCGATCCCGAACGTCAACGCGATGCTCTCGGTCATCTTCAGCGGTCGCGACGTGGGCGATTTTCCGATGAACAACGAGTTGCGCCCGGTGATCGTGCAAGGCGCCGCCGAGGCGCGGTCCCAGCCCGAGGATATCGGCCGCTGGTATGCGCGCAATGCCGACGGCGAGATGGTATCGCTCGACGCCTTCTCGTCGCTGGTCTGGGACGCGCAGCCGCAGTCCATCGCCCGCTTTGCCGCCACCCGCGGGATCAGCCTGACCGGAACGGCCGCAGAAGGCGTGTCTTCGGGCGACGCGATGGAGCGGATGGAGGAGATCGTCGCCGGCCTGGGCGAAGGGTTCTCCGTCGCCTGGACCGGGTTGTCCTACCAGGAACGCCTTTCGGGCAATCAGGCGCCGCTCCTCTACGCGCTGTCGGCGCTGGTCGTCTTCCTGGCTCTTGCCGCCCTTTACGAAAGCTGGGCCCTGCCGCTGGCGGTCATGATGACGGTGCCCATCGGTATCTTCGGTGCGATCACCGCGGCGCTTCTGCTGGGGCAGCTCAACGACGTCTACTTCAAGGTGGGCCTTCTGACGACGATCGGCCTTGCCGCCCGGAACGCCATCCTGATCGTGGAATTCGCAGAGGAGCAGCGGCGTGCCGGCAAGGGGCTGATGGAGGCAGCGGTCACGGCCTCACGCATGCGCTTGCGGCCGATCCTCATGACGACGCTGGCCTTCATGTTCGGCGTGCTGCCGCTTGCCACCGCCTCTGGCGCGGGGGCCGCGGCCCAGCAGTCGATCGGCATCAGCGTGCTCGGCGGGATGACCGCGGCGGCCGTGATCGGCATCTTCACGGTGCCTGTCTTCTACGTCGCGATCCTGAAACTCGCGGGTCATGGCCGGGAAGAGACGAAGGTCGCCTAGACCGGAGTCGCGCGGATTTCGGATGCACATCGATCTCTTCCGGCTGGCGAACCGACGCCCGCCGGAAGAGGTCGGCGCATTTGCCAAGGGGCGTTTCACACAGCCGGAGCCGACCGTTTCACATGCGATGTATCGTCAGCCGGGCTGTTAATTCCCCGGCGCCGTCATCGGCGTCGGCTGGGTCCGCGCGGCGTCCTGCGCGCAGAAGACCTCGGAACAATTCGGAATAGCAAAGCAGGGAAACCGCCGCAGGATTGGCAAAGACGGCGTGACGGCTGGTAGGCCCGGCAGGACTTGAACCCGCAACCAAAGCGTTATGAGCGCTCTGCTCTAACCAATTGAGCTACAGGCCCGCCGAAGTCGTGCATACCCGACAGGGGGGACGGGTCAAGCATCAGTTTGAGAGAGGGATGCGTGTTTTACTGCGCAACCGGCGCGACGGTCAGCACCTGCGACAGGAGGGCGATCATGCGCTCTTCCTCGTCGGTGGTGACGGTGGGGTCGCCGTCCATGTCGGACATCTCGACCACCCGCGCGTAGGTCATCGGCTCGGCCATTTCGGCAGATACCTGTTCCACCGACACGTAAGGACCGTCGAGCGGATCGGACGGCATCATGGGCAGGACCTCGGCCGCGGCGGGGGCGGCGAAGGCGAAAAGTGCGGCGGCGGTGATCGTCAAGCGTGTCATCATGTCCATCAAACGCGGGCGCACGGCAAAGGTTTCCTACGATCGGCAAAAAATCGCCACGACGCTTGCCTTTTGCGTCCGTTGCACAGGCGCGCGGGACGGGCTAAGGCGCGGTGGTCAATCGGATCGGGGGCGGGACATGACGAAGAACGGGCTGACCTACGCGCAGGCGGGTGTCGACATCGACGCGGGCAACGCCTTGATCGAGCGGATCAAGCCTGCGGCCAAGCGCACGCAGCGTCCCGGCACGATGGCGGGACTGGGAGGCTTCGGCGCGCTCTTCGATCTCAAGGGTGCGGGCTACGAGGATCCGATCCTGGTCGCCGCGACCGACGGTGTCGGCACCAAGCTGCGGATCGCCATCGACACCGGCGAGGTGGACACCATCGGCATCGACCTCGTCGCGATGTGCGTCAACGACCTCGTCTGCCAAGGCGCGGAACCGCTGTTCTTCCTCGACTACTTCGCCACCGGCGCGCTGGAGCTCGACAGCGCCACCCGGATCATCGAGGGCATCGCCCGCGGCTGCGAGCTGTCGGGTTGCGCGCTGATCGGCGGTGAGACGGCAGAGATGCCGGGGATGTACGCGGGCGGCGATTTCGACCTCGCGGGCTTTGCGGTCGGTGCGATGGAGCGCGGCACGGATTTGCCCGCGGGTGTCGTCGAAGGCTCCGTCCTGCTGGGGCTGGAAAGCGACGGTGTGCATTCCAACGGCTATTCGCTGGTGCGCCGGATCGTTGATCACGCAGGCCTTTCGTGGTCCGACGACAGCCCCTTCGGCGGGGGCACCCTCGGTCGTGCCTTGCTGGCCCCCACGCGGCTTTACGTGAAGCCCGCCCTGGCCGCGATCCGCGCGGGCGGCGTCCAGGCGCTGGCGCATATCACCGGCGGCGGCCTGACAGAGAACCTGCCCCGCGTCCTGCCCGATGGCCTGGGGGCGCGGATCGACCTGCAAAGCTGGGCGTTGCCGCCGGTCTTCGAATGGCTGTCGCGCACCGGCGGGCTCGACACCGCGGAGATGCTCAAGACCTTCAACGCGGGCATCGGCATGGTGCTGGTGGTCGAAGCCGACCGGGCCGAGGCACTTACGGCGGTCCTGTCGGACGCAGGCGAGCGGGTGCACCGGCTGGGGACCGTCACGACCGAACCCGGGGTGAACTACGACGGATCGCTTTCGTGACACGCACGGCGCTGCTGATCTCGGGCGGCGGGTCCAACATGGTGGCGCTCGCCCGGGACATGACGGGCGATCACCCCGCACGTCCGGCGCTCGTTTTGTCGAACGTGCCGCAGGCGGGGGGCCTGCTGAAGGCCAGCGCTCTGCGCATCCCCACCGCGGTCGTCGACCACCGCGACTACGCCGACCGTGCGGGTTTCGAGGCGGCCTTGCAGGCAGAGCTTGAAGCCGCACGCATCGAATTCGTCTGCCTGGCGGGCTTCATGCGGATCCTCACCCCGGCGTTCACTGATCAGTGGCGCGGGCGGATGCTGAACATCCACCCCTCGCTCTTGCCCAAATACAAGGGGCTTCACACCCACGCCCGCGCGATCGAGGCTGGCGACACCGAACACGGCGCAAGCGTGCATGCCGTCACCTCGGAACTCGATGGCGGGCCGGTGCTGGGGCAGGCGCGGATCACGATCCGGCCCGACGACACCCCACAGACCCTGGCCGCGCGGCTGCTGCCGCTGGAACACCGCCTCTACCCCGCGGTGCTGCGGCAGATCCTCGCCGGCGACGGCACTCGGATCGAGATCGACGCGCGGGACTGACGCGCTTTCCAACCCGGGCCCGATCCCCTATCAAGCGCTCAGGACACCGACGGCGCCGCGCGCCGCTGAACGCGAGGGCCCATGCAGACCATCACGACCACCGAAGATCTTGCCGCCTTCTGCAGCCGCGCCGCCCGCTGCGACTACGTCACCGTCGACACCGAGTTCCTGCGGGAACGCACCTATTATTCCAAGCTTTGCCTCATCCAGCTGGCCTACCGCGACGCGGAGGGCGCGGATGCCGTGCTGGTCGACCCGCTGGACGGCGATCTGTCGCTGGAGCCGCTCTACGACCTCTTCCGCGATCCGGGCGTGGTCAAGGTATTCCACGCCGCCCGGCAGGACCTGGAAATCTTCTGGGTCGATGCGCAACTCATCCCACATCCCCTGTTCGACACGCAGGTGGCGGCGATGGTCTGCGGCTACGGCGACCAGGTGGGTTACGAGACGCTGGTGCGCAAGATCGCGAAATCCGGTCTCGACAAGTCGAGCCGCTTCACCGACTGGTCGCGCCGCCCGCTGACGGAGGCACAGAAGACCTATGCCCTGGGGGACGTCACCTATCTGCGCGACATCTACGAAGTCCTCTCGGAACGGCTGCGCAGCACCGGCCGCCAAAAGTGGGTGACCGAGGAGATGGCGGTGCTGGAGGATCCCGCGACCTACCAGACCGACCCGGCGGAGGCCTGGCGCAGGGTCAAGACGCGGACCACCTCCGGCCGGTTCCTGGCGATCGTGCGCGAGTTGGCCCGCTTCCGAGAGAACTTCGCGCAGACCCGCGACATGCCGCGCAACCGGGTGTTCAAGGACGACGCGCTGGTGGAACTGGCCGCGGCGAAACCCGCTTCGGAAAAGGACCTCGGCCGGTCGCGCCTGCTGCAGCGCGAAGCGCGGCGTGGCGACATCGCCGCGGGCATCATCGAGGCGGTGAAGGCGGGCCTTGCCGTGCCGCAGGACAAGCTGCCGAAGCCTGACGGCACGCTGGAAAAGCTTCAGGTCAATCCCGCCATCGCCGACATGCTGCGCGTGCTGCTGAAGGCCAAGTCGGAGGAGAAGGACGTGGCGCAGAAGCTGATCGCATCTTCCGCGGACCTCGACCGGCTGGCGGCGGGCGAACGCGACGTCGCCGCGCTCAAGGGGTGGCGCAACGAGGTCTTCGGCCGTGACGCGGTTCTTCTGACCGAAGGCCGGGTGGCCCTGGCCGTCGATGGCGCTACCGTCGTTACCGTCCCCCGCTAAGCCTGGAGCCTCCATGCCCACCGCCGCCTTCGAAGACCTGGTCGAGACCTTCGAGTTCCTCGACGACTGGGAAGACCGCTATCGCCACGTGATCGAGATGGGCAAGGCCATGCCGCCGATCGAAGATGCGCTGAAGGTGCCCGCGACCAAGGTCGACGGCTGCGCAAGCCAGGTCTGGCTGGTGCCGGCCCCCGAGGGCTCGACCTACCATTTCCGCGGCGACAGCGACGCGATGATCGTGCGTGGCCTGATCGCCGTGCTGGGGGCGCTTTACGACGGTATCCCGCGACAGGAGGTCCTCGAGATCGACGCGCGTCACCAGCTGGAACGGCTGGGCCTCAACGATCACCTGTCCGCGCAGCGATCCAACGGGCTGCGCGCCATGGTCGAACGGATCAGGCAGACGGCAGAGGGGTAGGGGGCTCTGCCCCCGTCCTTCGGACTCCCCCGGAGTTTATCCGGCCAGATGAAAGCTGGACGCGCGTTTACGCTTGCCAGTTGATCTGGGATCGTGGACCGCGCTCAGATCCGGGCCAGTTCTGTGGCGAGCTCGCCGTAGCCGGTCGGTCGATGCTCGAAGGCGAGGCCCATGCGGGTCGCGATGGCCCGGGCCGCCTCGACCAGTTCGGGGGCCTCTGTCTGGGACAGGTAGACCAGCGTTTCGTAATGGCCGAAGTACATGTCCAGCAGTTGCGGATGGCGGTCGAGGCCGAGCGGTTTCCACACGAAGGCATCGAATTGCCGCGTGAGGAAATCGGTGAGGTAGAAGGCCGTGATCTCGTCGGCGTGGGCGGCGAAGCGTTCGGTGCCTTCGAAGAAGCTGTAGCAATGCGGGCCGGGGATCATCCGGACGCCCAACTCGTCGCAGGCCGCGCGGAGTTGTCCGCCGGTCCCGCAATCGGCGTAGGCCACGAAGATCGTGGCGTAGCGGTCGCGGGCGCGGTCGACGGCGGCGCGGACACCGGGCACGATCCGTTCGGGGTGGTTGTGCCAGATCGCGGGAAGACACTGCAGGTCGATGTGGTCCCAGCCGTTGAGCCGCTTGAGGGCGACGATCTCGTGCGCAAGGGCACCGCAGGCGATGACGAGGCAGCGTCCGGCCCCGGTCGGGGCAAGCCCGTCCCGCGTCAGACCGCTGTCGGATATCATTGCTGGCGGCGAATCAACACGCTGAGGACAAGGGCAACGGTCGAGAGGGCGGGCAGCAGGGCCAAGCCCACGGACGCGCTTGCCATCCAGATCGTCAGGGCGGACAGAAGCAGGACGACGGCGATCAATGCGATGAAATTACGGGTCGGCATAAGGCAGCTCCGTCAGGACACCCCCAGCATAGAGAGCGCGGCTTCGGACGTCCAGTCAAACCGAAGCCGCGACGGGTCTCAATTGGCCGTGGCCTGGTTGTGCTTGCGGGCCATGAAGGTCTTCGCGGTCTCCACCGCGACGGCCGCGTCGCGGCAGTAGGCGTCCGCCCCGATGGCACGGCCGAATTCCTCGTTCAGCGGGGCACCGCCCACGAGAACGATGTAGTCGTCGCGCAGGCCCTTCTCGACCATGGTGTCGATGACTACCTTCATGTAGGGCATCGTCGTCGTCAGCAGCGCGGACATGCCGAGGATATCCGGCGTCTCGGTCTCGAGCGCCTCGATGTAGCCTTCAACGGCATTGTTGATGCCCAGATCGACGACCTCGAAGCCCGCACCTTCCATCATCATGCCGACGAGGTTCTTGCCGATGTCGTGGATGTCGCCCTTCACGGTGCCGATCACCATCTTGCCCACGCGAGGCGCGCCGGTTTCGGCCAGCAGCGGCTTGAGGATCGCCATGCCGCCCTTCATCGCGTTGGCGGCCAGCAGAACCTCGGGGACGAAGAGGATCCCGTCGCGGAAATCTGCGCCGACGATGGTCATGCCGCCGACCAGCGCCTCGGTCAGGATCTTGTAGGGGGCCCAGCCACGCTCCAACAGGATCTGAACGCCTTCCTCGATCTCCTCCTTCATGCCGTCGTAGAGATCGTCGAACATCTGCGCGACGAGATCCTCATCGTTAAGTTCGGCCAGTATGATGTCTTCGTCATCGGACATGGGCGTGGTCCTTTCGGCATGTGTCTGACCAGTTTCACGAAATGATATGGGCAGGCCCGGGCGGTGTCACGCGACGTTTTGCGACATAGTGCGATCCTGCGGCGACCTCTTGTCAATGTTCACCATCCGTTCTACCGTTGAGCAATGCAAAACGAAGCTCCACCGTCCTTCCGTGCGCCCGGCCGCGCGGCGCTGACGAATCCCGACAACCGGTTCGACCGGGTGCACGTCGAGGCCGTCGACGACGGCTGGGCGCGGGAGGAGGAACTGACGGTCCTGCGCACCGAAGTCAGCGAAGAAGTGCCGCGGCGCGTCATCACCCGCAACACCTCCCCGGATGTCGGTTTCGATCGATCGATCAATCCCTACCGCGGCTGCGAACATGGTTGCATCTATTGCTTTGCGCGCCCGAGCCACGCCTACCTCGGCCTGTCGCCGGGGCTGGATTTCGAAACGCGGCTGATCGCGCGCCCCGATGCGCCGAACCTGCTGTGGCGCGAATTGCGGGCCAAGGGCTACGTGCCGAAGGTCATCGCGATCGGCACCAACACGGATCCCTACCAGCCCATCGAACGCGACCGGCGGATCATGCGCGGGATCCTGAAGGTCCTGGCGGAGTTCGAGCATCCCGTGGGCATCGTCACCAAGGGGGCGATGATTACCCGCGACATCGACATCCTGGGCCCGATGGCCGCGAAGGGGCTGGTGCGGGTGGGCATTTCCGTCACGACGCTGGACCCCGCGACCGCGCGTGCCATGGAACCCCGGGTGCCGTCGCCAGCCGCGCGCCTGCGGGCGATCCGCGCGCTGACCGACGCGGGCGTGGACGTACGCGTCATGGTGTCCCCCATCGTGCCGGCGCTTACCGATCACGAGGTCGAGACGATCCTGGCCCGCGCGGCCGAGGCGGGGGCGGTCGCGGCCTCCGCCATCGTCCTGAGGTTGCCGCGCGAGGTCGCGGGTTTGTTCGAGGACTGGGTGCGCGAGACCTATCCCGACCGCGCTGCCCGGATCATGGCGCGGGTGCGCGAATTGCACGGCGGCAAGACCTACGATCCCGAATGGGGGCAACGGATGACCGGGCAGGGGGAATGGGCGCGGCTGACGAAGCAACGCTTCGACCTGGCTGCCCGAAAGCTGGGACTGAAGCGGGACCTGCCACCGTTGCGGTGCGATCTATTCAAGGTGCCGCCGGCGCCCGGGGATCAGCTGGCGCTTTTCTGAAGATAAGGAGGGGGCTCTGCCCCCGCGCCTGCCGCGCTCCCCCGGAGTTTATCCGGCCAGATGAAGGATCCGGACGACGGGGGTTGCGCATTCGCCGGGGTCAGCCGCGGCGGCGGCCCCGGCGGGCGGTGCGGGTGGGGGCATTGCCATCGGTGCCGTCGCTTTCGGAGGAGAAATCGCCCAAGGCGGCGGTGATCTGCTCCAGCGTCGGGCGGTCGCCCTTGGGACGCGTTTCCAGCGCCTCGCGCATGGCCGCGAGATGCTCCGGCGTGGTGCCGCAGCAGCCGCCGATGATCCGCGCGCCGCAATTGCGTGCGAGTTCGGCGTAATCGGCCATGAGTTCCGGCGTGCCGTCGTAGTGAATATGGCCGTCGTGATACTTCGGGATACCCGCATTGCCCTTGGAAATCAGCGGCTGGCCGGGATCGGCCTCCTCCATCCCGAGGATCGTGCGCAGAAGGTCGGACGCGCCGGTGCCGCAGTTCGCGCCGAAGGCCAGCGGCTGGTAGCCCAGCTTGCCCACGTGGTTCACCATGTCCTTGCTGGTCACGCCCATCATCGTGCGGCCCGCGGTGTCGAAGCTCATGGTGCCGCACCAGGGCATGTCCGCCAGGCGGAAGGCCTCGGCGGCGGCCTTGTATTCCTCGAAAGCCGAGATCGTCTCGACCCAGAGCACGTCGGCACCGCCGGCCTTCAGGCCCTCGGCCTGCTCGTGAAACATCTCGACCGCGGACTCGTGGGTCAGCGTGCCCATGGGCGCCATGATGTCGCCGGTGGGACCGACCGAGCCTGCCACCACGACAGGACGACCCGCCTTGTCGGCCACGGCGCGGCCCAGTTCGGCGGCCGCCTTGTTCAGCTCGAACACGCGGGACTGCGCGTCGTGCAGCTTCAACCGGCTCGCGTTGCCGCCGAAACTGTTGGTCAGGAAAAGGTCAGAGCCCGCGTCCACCGCGTCCTGGTAGAGCTTCGTGATCCGGTCGGGATGGTCGATGTTCCACATTTCCGGCGCGTCGCCCGAGGACAATCCCATGTTGAAGAGGTTGGTCCCCGTGGCGCCATCCGCCAGGATCCAGTCGCGGGAAGACAGCATGTCGACGAGTGCTGTGGTCATCTTTGGCATCCTTGCAAGAGTTTGCAGCCTTCTAGACCCGCACCCGCCCGTGCGCAACGGCGAGGCGCTTGCCGCCCGGGCACCTTCGTCGTAAGAGGCGCAGGAGGCGGGCATCCATGTCCGCGCAAAAGATCGGGGCATCCCATGGCACGTCGCAAGCTGGTCTACGAAGGCAAGGCCAAGATCCTTTACGAAGGACCCGAACCGGGCACCTTCGTGCAGTACTTCAAGGATGACGCGACCGCCGGCAACGGCGCCAAGAAGGACGTCATCGAAGGCAAGGGCGTGCTCAACAACCGCCTGTCGGAATTCTTCATGACCGGGTTGCAGAACATCGGCATTCCGACGCACTTCATCCGCCGTCTGAACATGCGCGAACAGCTCATTCGCCAAGTCGAGATCATTCCCCTGGAGATCATCGTGCGCAACTTCGCCGCGGGCTCAATGGCCAAGCGGCTCGGCATGGAGGAGGGCGCCGCCCTGCCGCGCCCGATCGTCGAGTTCAGCCTCAAGGACGACAAGCTGGGCGATCCGCTCGTGCCCGAGGAATACATCATCGCCTTCGGCTGGGCCTCGCAGGCGGACATGGACGATATCGTGGCCATGGCGTTGCGGGTGAACGACTTCATGTCCGGCGTCATGCACGGCGTGGGCATCAAGCTGGTCGACTTCAAGATCGAGGTCGGCCGGATCTGGGACAACGACTACATGCGGCTCGTCGTCGCCGACGAGATCAGCCCCGACAGCTGCCGGCTTTGGGACATCGAAAGCGGCCAGAAGCTGGACAAGGACGTGTTCCGCCAGGATCTGGGTTCGCTCTCGGACGCCTACACGGAAGTCGCGCGACGCCTGGGCGTGCTGCCCAGCAATGTCACCCATCGCCCCAAGCCCACGCTGATCAACTGAGGAGAGACCGATGAAGGCCACTGTCCACGTCATGCTCAAGGACGGCGTTCTCGACCCGCAGGGAGAGGCGATCCGCCACGCGCTCGGGGCGCTGGGATTCGACGGGGTGGACGGTGTCCGGCAGGGCAAGGTGATCGAACTGGATCTCGCAGACGGTACGGACGAGGCGCGGGTGCGCGAGATGTGCGAGAAGCTTCTGGCGAACACGGTGATCGAGTCCTACAGGATCGACCTGTCCTGATGCGCATCGCCATCGACATGGACGAGGTCCTGGCGGACGCCCACGCGGGTCAGCGCAGGCTCTACCGCGACCTCGGCTTCGATCCGACGGACGAGGATCTGCGCGGCTGCGAGCTGCGCGACAAGGCCCCGGCGGAGATGGCCGCCGAGGTCGAACGCCGTCTGCATACGGGGCTGTTCTTCGCCGACCTCGACCCGGTGCCGGGGGCGCAGGACGCGCTGCGGCGGCTACGGGCCGAGCACGACGTATTCGTGGCCTCCGCCGCGATGGAATATCCCGCCTCCTGCGTGCACAAGGTGGCCTGGATGGAACGGCATTTCCCCGATTTCCCGATCTCGAACCTCGTCTTCTGCGGCGACAAGAGCATCCTGCGGGCCGATGTGCTGATCGACGACCACGCGCACCATTTCGAAGGGTTCGCAGGCAAGGGCCTGCTCTTTTCCGCCCTGCACAATCACGGGCACGACTGGCCCGACCGCCTGGCGCATTGGGACGATTGCGACGTCCGTCTGGGGGAGATTTCCGCATGAAGGCCGCCGTTCTCGTCTTTCCCGGGTCGAATTGCGACCGCGACATGGCCGTGGCGCTGCGCGAAGCGGGCGCCGACGTGCGCATGGTCTGGCACAAGGACGCCGAGATCGGCGATGTCGACCTGGTCGCGGTTCCGGGCGGATTCTCCTTCGGGGATTACCTGCGCTGCGGGGCGATCGCCGCGAACTCGCCGGTCTGCGCCGCCCTCAAGGCCCACGTGGAGCGGGGCGGTTACGCGCTGGGAGTCTGCAACGGATTTCAGGTCCTGTGCGAGACGGGTCTTCTGCCCGGCGCCCTGATGCGCAACGCGGGCCTGACCTTCGTATGCAAATCGACGCCGCTTCGGGTCGTGACCGCGGACTGTGTCTTCACCGAAGGCTATGGCGCGGACACGGTCGTCAGCCTTCCGGTGGCGCATCACGACGGGAATTACTTCGCCGATGCACAGACGCTGGCGCAGTTGCGCGACGAGGACCGCATCGCCTTCGCCTATGGCGCGAACTTCAACGGCAGCCAGAACGATATCGCCGGCATCTTGTCGCAGAACCGCCGGGTGCTGGGCATGATGCCCCATCCCGAGCGTGCGGTCGACCCGGCGACGGGCAGCGATGCGGGCCGCGCGGTCTTCACGGGGCTTGTGCGGCAACTCGCTGACGCCTGAGTGGCGCGCTTGGCAAGGCCGCTGCGCCGACCTATCGTTCGGCGGATGTCGAAACGACCCGCTCATAAGGCCCGGACCGTGCTGTCCCGCTGGCGCTTGCGCCTGGCCGTGCTGGCCCTGTGTCTTCTGGGGGCGGCCACGATCTATGTCACCAACATCCTGCTGACGGAACGCTTCACCGAATCCACTCGCAACCGGGCGGAGGTGCGCCTGACGCTTTACGTCGCCAACCTGATGGCCGAGCTGCAGCGCAATGCCATCGTCCCGCAGCTTCTGTCGCGCGACCCGGCCCTGATCGGGGCCTTGCGCGAAGGGGATTTCTCGCTTTCAACCCAGCGGCTTCTGTCCTACGTGGACGAGATCGAGGCCGCCTCGCTCATGCTGCTGGACAGTGACGGCCGCGTCGTGGCGGCGACCGACCGCAACCGCTTGGGTGAAAGCTTTCGCGGCACGCCGCAATTCGTGAACGCGGTGCGGTCGAACTCAACGATCTTCACCCGGGGCCAGACGCCACAGGGCGGGTCGTCCTTCGTCTACTCCAGGCGGCTGACGGACAGCGCCACGACGCTGGGCGTCATCCTGGTGGCCGTGGACCTTGCCCGGATCGAGCGCGGCTGGGCCGGCGTGTCGGACGCGGTCTACGTGACCGACAGCGAGGGGACGATCATCCTGTCGACCGAACCGCGCTGGCGCGGCCAGGCCGAGGAGGACGCGCTCGCCCTCGAACCGCCGTCCAGTGCCATCGACCGCGCCTTGCGTGCGACCGAGATCTGGAACGATTTCCCCATCGACGCCTATTTCCGTGGCGAGGCCGTGATGCGTCGCGACCAGCGGGTGCCGTTCCAGGGCTGGCGCATGGTCAGTTTCACCAGCTATTCGTCGGTGCGCGAACGGGTCAACGGCGTCCTGGCGCTTGAGGTCATGGGCTTCGCCATCCTGCTTGCGCTGCTGTTCTGGTTTTCGTCCCGCCGGTCCGCCACGCGGGTCGCTGCCTTCGAGCGCGAATCCGCGGACCTGCGCAAGCTCAACGCGGCTCTCCAGCGCGAGATCGCGGCGCGCAAGGCGATGGAGCGCAACCTGCAGGTTGCCGAACAGACGGTGGAGCAGACCTCGAAGCTGGCCGCCTTGGGGGAGATGTCGGCCGCCGTCAGCCACGAGCTGAACCAGCCGCTCGCCGCCATGAAGACCTATCTCGCGGGCGCACGGCTCTTGTTGCAACGCAAGCGCCCGGACGAGACGCTGGCCTCGTTCCAGCGCATCGACGACCTGATCGACCGCATGGGCGCGATCACCCGGCAGTTGAAATCCTACGCCCGCAAGGGTTCCGACGCCTTCGAGCCGGTGGACGCGCGTGCGGCCGTCTCGTCGGCGCTCGCGATGATGGAACCGCAGTTGAAGACCCGCGAGGTCGAGATTACGCGCACGCTGCCCAGCGAACCCGCGCTGATCCACGGCGACCGGCTGCGGCTGGAACAGGTGATCATCAATCTGCTGCGCAACGCGCTCGACGCGACCAAGACGGCCACCCATCCGCGCATCGACGTGATCCTGGCGCTCGGCGACACGGTCACGCTGACCGTCCGCGACAACGGCACCGGGATCGAGGACCTGACGGAACTCTTCGAACCCTTCTACACGACCAAACAACCGGGAGACGGCGTCGGACTGGGGCTTGCGATCTCGTCAGGGATCGTGAACGACCTAGGTGGTCGCATGACCGCGCGGAACGGGGCAGGCGGCGGGGCTGTCTTCGAAGTCCAGCTTCCCTTGCTGAAGTCCGATCTGCGCGCCGCTGAATAGGAAGACCAAAATGAGCAAAGCGATGAAGATCGCCATCGTCGACGACGAAAAGGACATGCGCCAGTCCATCGGCCAGTGGCTGGCCCTCTCGGGGTTCGAGACCGAGACCTACGCCGGTGCGGAAGAGGCGCTGAAGGCGCTCTCGCCCGATTTTGGCGGGATCGTGGTCACGGACGTGAAGATGCCCGGCATGGACGGGATGCAATTCCTCAAGAAGCTGCGCGGGGTGGACTCCGCACTGCCCGTCATCATGATCACCGGCCACGGCGACGTGCCCATGGCCGTCGAGGCGATGCGCGTAGGGGCCTTCGACTTTCTCGAAAAGCCGTTCAATCCAGATCGGATGACCGAGCTTGCCAAGAAGGCCTGCAACGCACGCCGCCTGACGCTCGACAACCGGGCGTTGCGTCGTGAACTGTCAGACGGCACGTCGCTGATGAAGAAGCTGATCGGGTCGTCCAACCCGATGGAGCGGCTCAAGGAGGACATCCTCGACCTGGGCCAGGCGGACGGTCACGTGCTGATCGAAGGCGAGACCGGCACCGGCAAGACGCTCGTGGCCCATGCGCTGCACGCGGTTGGCGCACGCGCGTCGAAGAAGTTCGTCCTCGTCTCCTGCTCGGCTCTGGACGAAGACTCCTTGACCCGCCGCCTTTTCGGGCCCGCCGACGATTCCGATCCCGTCCCGGCCATCGAGGAAGCCCGCGGCGGCACCCTCGTTCTGGAGGACGTCGAGGCGTTGAGCGCGGCCCAGCAATCGCGGCTTCTGACCGCGCTCAACGACCAGGGCACGCCCGCCGAGACGCGAATCGTCGCGATCTGCAACCTGCAGGAACAGGACAAGACCTGCGAAAGCGTGCTGCGGCCCGACCTCTACTACCGGATCTCGGCGATGCGGATCGTCGTTCCGCCCCTGCGGCAACGCGGCGAGGATATCCTGACACTCTTCACCCATTACTCCGAGCAATTCTCGGACGAATACGGCTGCGACGCGCCCCAGGTCAGCGCCCAGGAGGCCGCACAACTCCTACAGGCCCCTTGGCCCGGCAACGTGCGGCAACTCATCAACGTGGCCGAACGGGCGGTTCTGCAGAACCGCCGCGGCTCTGGTTCGATCGCGTCGCTGCTGATGACCGACGGCGAGGAAGACGACCAGATGCGTCCCGCGATGACGACCGAGGGCAAGCCGCTCAAGGAATTCGTCGAAGCCTTCGAGCGGATGCTGATCGACAACACCATGCGCCGCCACAAGGGATCCATCGTCGCCGTGATGGAGGAACTCTGCCTGCCACGCCGGACCCTGAACGAGAAGATGGCGAAGTATCAACTTCAGCGGTCGGACTATATCTGATCCTGTGACCCTGGCCCCGGCGTCCCGCCGGGGCAGGGGCTTAGCCCACGCCTTGATGCGCCCGCGCGCCGGGCGCGTGAGCCAGCCGCAATCCCGCAACCGATACGAACACCCCGGGCACCGCTGACGATATCAGGCGCCAGCACGGTCAGCCTTGTGGCGCCCGACCGGTCGACCCACGACATTTTGTCGTTGTCATGGAACCTATCACTGGATTAGGTAGGAACTACGGTCCGTTGCCAAGACGCTTTGCGCAAAGGTCCGGTGAGATTTCAGGCCCGCCCCGGAAAGGGGTGACCGGGCCGCCCCGAATTGGTCCGCACGCCGGACCGGTAAATCGCCCTGGTCGGTTGCGAAGACAGGACCGGGCACCCGAACGGGCCCTTGCAAAAAGGGTCGGAGACAAACCGCGATGCAACGCGCAGACAGTCACAAGCTTCAGCAGGCAACCCCGAGGGGTTGCATGAAGCGTGTCGCGCGGCTCGCCCTTTACAGACACGACCCAGACCCTGCCGCACCCCCCGGGTGCCCCAGGCGCTGTCGTGCGAATGGATACCATGGCCAAGAAAATGCTGATCGACGCCACGCACGCGGAAGAAACCCGCGTCGTTGTGGTGGATGGAAACAAAGTCGAGGAATTTGATTTCGAAAGCCAGTTCAAGCGTCAGCTTGCCGGCAACATCTACCTTGCAAAGGTCACCCGGGTCGAACCGTCGCTGCAGGCGGCCTTCGTCGACTACGGCGGGAATCGCCACGGGTTCCTCGCCTTCTCGGAAATTCACCCCGACTACTACCAGATCCCCATCGCCGACCGTCAGGCCCTGATGGAGGAAGAGCGCGCCTACGCCGAAAGCCTCAAAGCCGCCGACGAGGAAGAGGACCAGAAACCCAACCGCCGCCGGTCCCGCCGCACCAAGGCAGAGGACGCAGCCGACACCGATGCCACGACCTCCGAGAAGGTCTCCGGCATGGAGACCATCGACCTCGACGAGAACGGGAACGGTGACGCGGCAAAAGCCGACGGCGACACGCACGCCGCCGAGGACGATCATCACGACGACGAGGACGACGCGCCCGATGCCTCCGAAAAGGACGACAGCATCGAACGGGTCGCCGACGACGACACCGACGAGGTGCGCCCGGTCCGCAAGCCCCGCCCCAAGCGCTACAAGATCCAGGAGGTCATCAAGGTCCGCCAGATCCTGCTGATCCAGGTCGTCAAGGAAGAGCGCGGCAACAAGGGCGCGGCCCTGACCACATACCTCAGCCTTGCAGGTCGTTACTGCGTGCTGATGCCCAATACCGCGCGCGGCGGCGGCATCAGCCGCAAGATCACCAACGCGGCCGACCGCAAGAAGCTCAAGCAGATCGCCGGAGAGATGGAGGTGCCCGACGGCGCCGGCCTGATCATCCGCACCGCCGGCAGCCAGCGCAGCCGGACCGAGATCAAGCGCGACTACGAGTACCTGCAGCGCATGTGGGAGCAGATCCGCGAGCTGACGCTGAAGTCGGTCGCGCCCGCCAAGATCTACGAGGAAGGCGACCTCATCAAGCGCACGATCCGCGATCTCTATTCCAAGGAGATCGACGAGGTCATCGTCGCGGGCCAGCAGGGCTATCGCACGGCCAAGGACTTCATGAAGATGATCATGCCGTCCCACGCCAAGAACGTGAAGCACTACGCCGAGCAGATGCCGCTTTACGCGCGCTACCAGGTGGAAAGCTACCTGGGCGGCATGTTCAACCCGACGGTGCAACTGCCCTCGGGCGGCTACATCGTGATCGGCATCACCGAGGCGCTGGTCGCCATCGACGTGAACTCCGGCCGGGCCACCAAGGAAGGCTCGATCGAGCAGACGGCGCTGAAGACCAACCTGGAGGCCGCCGACGAGGTGGCCCGCCAGTTGCGCCTGCGCGACCTCGCGGGGCTGATCGTGATCGACTTCATCGACATGGACGAACGTCGCAACAACGCGGCCGTCGAGAAGCGCTTCAAGGACAAGCTCAAGAACGACCGGGCGCGCATCCAGGTGGGCCGCATCTCGGGCTTCGGCCTTTTAGAGATGTCGCGTCAGCGCCTGCGTCCCGGCATGCTGGAAGCGACGACGCAGCCTTGCCCGCATTGTCACGGCACCGGTCTTCTGCGGTCCGACGACAACGTCGCGCTCAACATCATCCGCCAGTTGGAGGAAGAGGGCGTCCGCGGGCGCACGAAGGAGGTGCTGGTCCGCGCACCGGCCTCCATCGCGAACTTCCTGATGAACGCCAAGCGCGAACATGTGGCCGCGGTGGAAGCGCGCTACGGCATGGCCGTGCGGGTGGAATGCGATCTTAAGCTGGTTTCGCCTGAATTCGCCCTCGACAAGTTCAAGCAGGCCACCCGCGTGGTCCCGGAAGCCGGTGCCTTCGTGCAGGCCGATGCCGCGCTGATGCAGGATCTCGACGAGGACGATACGGATATCGTCGAGGAGACCCCGGAAGAGGACGAAGCGCCGGACACGGCCAACACCGGCGACGACACAAGGTCGTCCGCGCCGGGATCCGAGGATGGCGAAGGTCAGCCCAAGAAGAAGCGGCGCCGCCGGCGCCGGCGGCGGGGCGGCCGCTCGGACGAGAACGGGTCGGACGGATCGCAGGACGACACGGCATCCGACGACACCGCGTCGCGCGACGGGTCGGAGGAGACGCCCGCCGCGGCCCGCGACAGCAGGTCCGACGACGCGCCGGAGACGCCGGCCGAGCTTGCGGAAGCTGTGACCGAGGAGCCGAAGCCCCGCCGCAGCCGGTCGCGGCGCAAGAAGGCCGACGCCCCGGCGGAGGCGGCGACCGAGGACACAGCGACCCCTGCGGCTGACGCGGCCGAGGCGACGGATACCGCCGAAGCGAAGGCCGAGGAGGCGCCCAAGAAGCGCACCCGCAGCCGCCGCAAGAAGACCGAGGACTCCCCCAAGGAGGTCGAGGGCGAATTTGCGCCCCAGCCGGAAGCCGCGGAAGGCGAGGTGGAGACATCTAAGCCCAAGCGTCGCAGCCGCGCCCGGAAACCGGCGGCCCCGGCCGAGGAAACGCCGGTTGCCGACACGCCCGTGGCACCCGCGTCGACCGCGACCGAGGAAAGCGCTCCCGCAGCCGGATCCCCTGAGGAGGCGCCCGCCGCCGCGTCAGCGGACGAGGCACTTGGCACCCCCGTTCCGACCCCGGCCACCGAAGCCCCCGAGCCCGCGCCGGCCGAGGCCGCGCCGGAGGTGAAGGCGGTCACCGAGGTGCCGGAGGTCTCGAAGGGTGAGGACACCTCCACCACGGGACAGACCGAGGAAGCCGAAGACACCGACGAGGGTGAAGCGAAGCCCCGCAAACGCGGCTGGTGGTCGCTGGGCCGCTGAGGCCCGGCTACGCTGAAACGAATGAAGAGGGCGTGCCGCAGGTGCGCCCTTTTTCTTATGGCGGAGGAGAATTCGAGCCGAAGCAATCGTTGAAAAGGCTTCGCCTTCGCGCGGATCGCGGAAACGCGGTTCGGTCGGCGTCAACCGGGACCACCCGGACGCGAGGCCTTTCGTGCGGATCGGACCGTCGCGCGGCGCGTTCAGCCCTTGCGGATCAGGTAGGTCTGGACACCACCGCTCTCGCCGCTCGATACAAGCGTATGACCGGCCTCGGCGCAGAAATGCGGCACGTCGACGACCGCCGCGGGATCGTCCGCCTGCATGCGCAGCACCTGTCCAGGGGCCAGCGCTTGCAACCGCTTGCGCGCCTTCAGGACGGGCAGGGGGCACAAAAGCCCGGTGGCATCAAGATCGGCATCATGGTCCATCCCAGCGGCGTAATCCGCGGCGTCGAACTTGTAAACGCCGACGTGACGGGGCAGGGCGTGACCTCCCCCCGGCACCCTGCTAGGCAAGCGCCATGATCGAGTCCGCCACCTTGATGGATGCCAGCCTGTTGCCCGCGATGCTGATCGCGCTGGCCGCGGGCGTGTTGTCGTTCCTCAGCCCCTGCGTGCTGCCGATCGTCCCGCCTTACCTTGCCTTCATGGGTGGGGTGACGGTGACCGAGATGGATCAGGCCGGCGCCGCCCGCCGCAAGGTGCTTGTGGCGGCGGTAATGTTCGTGCTGGGTCTGTCGACGGTATTTTTGTTGCTGGGCATGGCGTTCTCCTCGATGGGGCGGCTCCTGCTGCAGTGGCAGGGCTGGTTCGTGCCGATCTCGGGTGCGGTGGTCATGCTGTTCGGGGCGCATTTCATCGGGGTCTTCCGCCTGGGGTTCCTCGACCGCGAAGCCCGGATCGAGGCCGGGGACCGCGGCGGCAGTGCCCTCGGGGCCTACGTGCTGGGGCTGGCCTTCGCCTTCGGCTGGACGCCCTGCCTGGGCCCGATCCTGGGCACGATACTCAGCCTCGCCGCGACCGAGGCGAGCCTGACCCGCGGATCGGTCCTGCTGGCAGTCTACGCGCTTGGGCTGGGCATTCCCTTCCTCGCGGTCGCGGCGTTCTTCCCGCGGCTCAAGGGCGTCATGGCATGGATGAAGCGGCACATGGCGCGGATCGAGCGGATCTCGGGCCTGCTGCTCTGGACCGTCGGGCTGATGATGGTCACGGGCCAGTTCACCGCCTTCAGCTTCTGGCTTCTGGAACGCTTTCCCGCCCTCGCGGCGGTCGGCTAGGGGCTTAATTTCGCCCCGCCCCCGTGCCAAGGTGACGCAAACAGCGACGGGCAAGCTATGGCAGAGGATCAGGGGCAGGTGCGCAGACGCCGGGTGTTCTACATCCCCGGCTACGATCCCATCCATCCGCGTCGCTACCGGGAACTCTACCGCACCGAAAGCGCGGCGCAGGGGCGGATCAGCGGCTTCGAGATCGCCCTCTCCCCCAAGACGGGCGGCCAGACCTATGGCTGGCAGGTCGCGGCAGAGATCGAGGGCGCGCGGGTCGAGACCCGGATCGACGTGCTGGTCTGGTCCGACATCGTGCGCGACAGCATGTCGAACTCGATCCCCGCGACCTACGCGCACCTTGTCCGCACCGCCTGGACCTATATCGGCAGCGGCGCGCTGAGGCGGCTCATGCGCCTGCGCAAGGGCCCGGTGATCGCGGCGCTCTACCCGGTTGGCATGCTCTTGCTGCAACTGGTTGTGGCGCTGGGTCTGGGCGCGCTCGCGGGCTGGGCGCTCGCCACGTTAGCGGGACTGGGGACGCCACTGGTGTTGTCCGGCACGGTCGGCCTTGTCGTGGGTGTCGCTGTCGCAGTGGGCATTCTGCGCTGGTTCAAGCGCAAGGACGGCAAGGTCTACGCCTATTACCTGATGCACGACTACGCCTATTCCGCCCGCTGGAAAGGCGCCAACCCGCCGCCGCTGGAGGCGCGGATGGCGCAGTTCGCCGATATCATCGCTGAAGCCCTTGCAGAGGACGTGGACGAGGTGCTGGTGGTCGGCCATTCCTCCGGCGCGCATCTGGGCGTGTCGATCCTGTCGGATCTGATCCGCGCGGGCCGCCTGCCGCAGGACGGCCCGGTCCTGTCATTCCTGACCTTGGGCCAGGTCGTGCCCATGGTCAGCTTCCTGCCGCGGGCGGAGCGGTTGCGGCGCGACCTGGCCTATCTTTCAGCGCAGGACGTCACTTGGGTCGACGTGACCGCGCCGGGCGACGGCTGCGCCTTCGCGCTTTGCGACCCGGTGGCCGTCAGCGGTGTCGCGCCCAAGGACCAACGCTGGCCGCTTGTGATCTCGGCGGCCTTTACCCAGACCCTGTCGCCCGCGCGCTGGAAGGAGTTGCGGTGGAAGTTTTTCCGATTGCACTTCCAGTACCTCTGCGCGTTCGACCGGCCCGGGGATTACGATTACTTCCGCATCACCGCTGGCCCCGCGACGCTTGGCGCGCGCTTCGCGGGCCGCGCGCCCTCGAAATCGCGGATCGTCAAACCCGTCTCCAAGTTCACCTCGGTTGCGGCGTGACCCATCCCGTCAAGCCCGACAGCCGTCCCGACAAGGTCTCGCTTTGGCGTTACGCGAAGCTCTTTCGCGCCGACATCCTCTCGGCCCAGCCGGCAAAGCTCTACCGCGCCTGGATGGCCGAGTTCCGCACACCGTTCTTTCGCAGCTACATGGTCAACGATCCCGCACTGGTCGACCTCGTCCTGCGCGAGCGCCCCGATGACTTCCCGAAATCCGACCGCATCGGCGCGGGGCTGCGGCCGCTGCTGGGCAATTCGGTCTTCCTGACGAACGGCGAAACCTGGAAACGGCAGCGCCGCATCATCGACCCCGCCTTCGCCGGCGGGCGGCTGCGGGACGTCTTTCCCGCCATCGTCGATGCGGGGGATCGCGCCGTGGACCGCCTTGGACCGCTGGCCACGGGCGCCCCCGTCGACGTCGAGCCCGAGACGAGCCATGCCGCAGCCGATGTCATTTTCCGCACGCTTTTCTCGCTGCCGATCGAGGATCGCGTGGCGGCGGAGGTCTTCGACGCCTTCCGCGACTACCAGCGCAGTCAGCCGATCCTGAACCTTGCGGCCTTCCTGCCCGGGCTGTCCCGGCTGCCGCGGTTCTTCCGGCGCGAGACGCGCGCGACCGCGCGGCGGATCCGCGCGCTGATCGGTGACCTCACGCAGGCGCGGCTGGAGGCGATCGCAAGCGGGGTTGCCCCGGACGATCTTGCGACCAAGATCATGACCACCGCCGATCCCGAGACCGGCCAGACCTTCGATGCCGAGGAGATGGTCGACCAGGTCGCGATCTTCTTTCTCGCAGGGCACGAAACCTCTGCCGCGGCGTTGGCTTGGACGCTCTATCTGCTCGCCCAGGCGCCGGACTGGCAGGAGCGGGTCATCGCGGAGGCGCTGGCCTGGGACGGCAGTTTCGCGGGCCTCTCGACGTTGAAGGTGACGCGCGACGTCTTCCGCGAATCGCTGCGGCTCTACCCGCCCGTTCCGATGATGGTGCGGGAGACGACGCGGCCCGAGGTGTTCCGCGATCGCGCCGTCCGGCCCGGTGGGCAGGTGGTGCTGTCACCCTGGCACCTTCACCGCCATGCGCGAATCTGGAACGACCCCGACGGCTTCGACCCCGCGCGCTGGCAGCGAGCCGAGGAGAAGGACCAGCAACGACAGGCCTACATGCCGTTCTCCGCCGGACCGCGCGTTTGCACCGGTGCGGGCTTTGCGATGATCGAAGGAGTCGTGTTGCTGGCGAAACTGCTCAAGCAATACCGCTTCGATCTGGTCGAGGACCGGATTCCCGTTCCCGTGGCCCATCTGACCGTACGCAGCCGGTCGGGGCTTTTCCTATCCATCCGACGGCACGCTTTGTCTGACCCTGCGACCACCTGACCGAGGCAGTGCCAAGAGTTCAAAAATCCAATCATCATCCACGGCCCGACCCCGCCCGAGGGTGGGCAAACGACGAGGACTTACGATGCCCTTCAACAGTGCGACTGCTCTCAATCTGCTGCGATGGATCAAGCGGAGGTTGAACCCGGAGCCAGGTCTCCTATCGGTCGGTCCCGAAGTCCTCTACCGGGGACGGCGGTCGGTCGGATGACCCGGCGTCCTCCACCCGGTCCAGAAGGTCTGCCAGGACCGCCACCCGGATGGCGGAGGCGAGGCCCACGTCCCCCCGGCGCACGTCGATCTGAGCGGCCAGCGCATTCAGCGCAAGGTTCCGCCGCGCGGCCAGTGCGCGGAACGCCGTCCAGAACTCCGCTTCGAGAGAGACGCTGGTGCGATGCCCGCGCAGGCTGAGCGAATGCTTGACCGGCCGACCGGCGGGGACCGGCGGAACTTGCGTCATTCCTCGAACTTGGAATCATCGAGGGATTTACGCGCGCGTTCGGCCTGCGTGGCTTCCAGCAGACGTTGCGCTTTCGTGCGCCCATGCCGAACCGCGTTTGCGTCCGCCTCGGCCTTGGCCTCGGCCCGGTCGCGTTTCTTGCGCACCTGATTGAGCGAGATGACTTTCGACGTCATGCCGTGAACTTTCCTTGGCTGCGAGGGGACGGGGACGGCCCGCGCGCAGGCGTCGCGGGCCGGGAAAATAGCAGAGAGCCCTGGATTTACCTGGGGCCGATCATGTCCTCGGGGCGCACGACACGTTCGAAGGTTTCCTCGTCGACGAAGCCCAGAGCGATGGCTTCCTGCTTCAGCGTGGTGCCGTTCTTGTGCGCGGTCTTCGCCACCGTGGTCGCGTTGTCGTAACCGATCTCGGGCGCGAGGGCCGTCACCAGCATCAGGGATTCGCGCATCAGGCGCTCGATCCGGTCGCGGTCGGCGCGGATGCCCAAAACGCAGTTGTCGGTGAAGGCCACGGCCGAATCGCCCAGAAGCTGCATGGATTGCAGCACGTTATAGGCCATCATGGGCTTCATCACGTTCAGCTCGAAATGACCCTGGCTGCCCGCGAAGCCCACGGCGGCGTCGTTGCCCATGACGTGGGCGCAGACCTGGGTGATCGCCTCGACCTGGGTGGGGTTCACCTTGCCCGGCATGATCGAGGAGCCCGGTTCGTTCTCGGGCAGCATCAGCTCTCCCAACCCGCAGCGGGGGCCGGAGCCCAGCATCCGGATGTCGCAGGCGATCTTGTAGATGGACGCCGCGACGCCACGCAGGGCGCTCGACATCTCGACCAGCGCGTCGTGGGCAGCCAGCGCCTCGAACTTGTTGGGGGCCGTGACGAAGGGCAGGCCGGTGATCTCGGCGATCTCGCGAGCCACGGTCTCGCCCCAACCCTTCGGCGTGTTGAGGCCCGTGCCAACGGCGGTGCCGCCTTGCGCGAGCTCGTAGATGGCGGGCAGCGCCGCCTTCACCCGGCGAATGCCCATCGCGACCTGATGCACGTAGCCCGAAAATTCCTGACCCAGCGTCAGCGGTGTCGCGTCCATCGTGTGGGTGCGGCCGATCTTGATGATGTCCTCGAACTCGGCCTGCTTGGCCTCCAGCGCGGTGTGCAGATGCTCCAGCCCCGGCAACAGCACGTCGTGCGCGGTGCGCGCCACGGCGATGTGCATCGCCGTGGGGAAGGTGTCGTTCGACGATTGACCCATGTTGCAGTGATCGTTGGGATGCACCGGCGTCTTCGAGCCGATCTCCCCGCCCATGATCTCGATCGCGCGATTCGAGATGACCTCGTTGGCGTTCATGTTCGACTGGGTGCCCGACCCGGTCTGCCAGACCACCAGCGGGAAGTGATCGTCGAGCTTGCCGGCGACGACCTCTTTCGCCGCCTCGATCATGGCGTCTGCCTTGTCCTGGTCCAGCTTGCCGCGTGCGGCATTGGCCTGCGCGCAGGCCTGCTTGATGACACCCAGGGCACGGACGATGGCGACCGGCTGCTTTTCCCAGCCGATGGGGAAGTTCTGCAGCGACCGTTGGGTCTGCGCACCCCAATAGCGGGAGGTGTCAACCTCGATGGGTCCGAAGCTGTCTGATTCGGTGCGGGTGTCGGTCATGGCAGGGCTCCTCTTCGATTGGCCCTTGCTAGCCCGACCGGCCCCGCGCTTCAAACCCTACTTGCGGAACTTGTCCAGGCTCACGACCTCGGCGTCCTTGCGCGGCGCCTCCTCTGGCTCGGCGTCTTCGGCCATGGGCGCATCCGCGATCTCGTCCTCGTCGTCGGTCTCCTGCGTCTCGAACCGCAGGCCGAATTCGACGGAGGGATCGGCGAAGGTCGTGATCGCGTCATAGGGGATGTAGAGCGGTTCGGGCACGTTGCCGAAGGACAGGGTCACGGCAAAGCCTTCGTCGCCCACGTCGAGGTTCTGGAACCAGTGCTGCATGATGATCGTCATCTCGCCCGGGTAGCGGTCGGAGAGGTGATCGGCCATCTCGACATCCGGATGCAGCGTGTCGAAGGTGATGATAAAACGGTGCTCGCCGGGCATTTCGCCCGTCTTCTGAATGCCTTGCAGCACTTCGCGGATCAGGGTCCGCATCGCACGGTGCATCAGGCTGCCATAGTCGATGTGCTGGGCCATCGTGGATCCTTAGGTCGATTTCCCTCTACCTTACCGCATTCCCCCCCGAGCGAAAGGGGGCCTTAGCCCATCACCTGCGCCAGTTCGCGCAGGATCTTGGCCCGGATCGCGCGCGGATAGTCGCGATGCATCCGCGCCGTCACGACGAAACCGTCGCGGGTGATGACGCGGTTGCGGTAGAAATTCGTGACCGCGACCCCCATCAGTTCGATCGCGATGGCGTTCACGGTGATGCCGTCGCGCTCGGCCCGGGCGCGCGCCGTGGCCACGTTGCCGCCCGTGTTCGGCGTCCCGTCGCCCGAGACATCGATGACCCGCCGGGCACAATCCAGGACCGGCGCGAAATTGTTCAGCGAGAAGAGCAGCGCATCCGCCGGGGCCGTGCCGGACAGGACGAAGGCACGCTCCTGCCTTCGGGCCCGCTCGGAAAGACGGGCCACATCGGCGGCGCTGCGTACGCGTGTCCACGGAATGGTGACGGCCTGCTCGGCCAGTCCCGACCATTGCACGACGGAGATCGCCGATTGCCCGCGCACCAAGGCGTCCACGATATCGGGATCGTTCAGCGCATCGGCAAGTCCGTCGACCTGCAGGTGATACTCCGCCCCGTCGACCGAGTTGCTGACGTCGACCGTCAGCATCAGGGCGGTCTCGCAGGCGAGGGCGGGCAGGGGCAGGAAAGACAGGATCAACGCGCGCAACATGTCCCCAGTCTGCCGCAGCATCGGTGCGCGTTGATAGCCCGGATGCCGTTGATTTGACTTTTGCAAGTCAGTGCACAGATTTCCCCGAAAGGAGAGACGCCATGACCGATGCCCCCTGGTGGCAATCCGCCACAGCCTACCAGATCTACCCCCGCAGCTTCTGCGACAGCAACGGGGACGGGATCGGCGACATACCGGGGATCATCTCGAAACTGGATTACCTCGCGGACCTGGGGATCGGCTTCGTCTGGCTGTCCCCCGTCTTCGCCTCGCCGATGGCGGACAACGGCTACGACATCTCTGACTACCGCGACATCGCCCCCGAATTCGGCACCCTGGCCGACATGGACCGGTTGATCGCCGGCGCCCGCGACCGGGGAATCGGCATCGTCATGGACCTGGTGGTCAACCACACCTCGGACGAGCACGCTTGGTTCCGTTCGGCCTGCGAAGGCCGCGACGCCCCCTATCGCGACTACTACGTCTGGCGCGATCCCGGTCCCGACGGCGGCCCGCCCAGCGATATTCAATCGAACTTCGGCGGACCCGCCTGGACCTTCCACGAGGCGACCGGCCAGTACTACCTGCACCTCTTCGATCCCAAGCAGCCCGACCTGAACTGGTCGAACCCCGAAATGCGCCGCGACGTCTACGAGATGATGAACTGGTGGCTCGACCGGGGCGTGGCGGGGTTCCGGATGGACGTGATCGACCTCATCGGCAAGGACATCGACGCCGGGATCACCGCCGACGGTCCCAAGCTGCACGACTACATCCAGGAGATGAACCGCGAGACCCTGGCCCACCGGGACGTGGTCACCGTGGGCGAGGCCTGGAGCGCCACGCCGGAGAACGCCTTGCTCTACTGCGGTCGCGACCGGGGCGAGTTGTCCATGGTCTTCCAGTTCGCCCACGTGCTCGACGGCTACGAGCCGGGGAAGGGCAAGTGGCACCCCCGCGCCTTCGATCTGCCGCGGCTGAAACGGACGCTGAACACCTGGCAGCAGGTCTGCGCCGAGGACGGCTGGAACTCGCTCTTCTGGGGTAACCACGACCTGCCGCGTGCGGTGTCGAAATACGGCGACGATTCCGCGCAGCACCGGGTGGCGTCCGCCCGCTGCATCGCCACGCTGCTGCATCTGATGAAGGGCACGCCCTATATCTACCAAGGCGAGGAGATCGGCATGACCAATGTCGAATTCGGCCATATCGACCAGTTCCGCGACGTGGAGACGCTGAACTTCTACCGCATCGAGACGGAGCGCGGCATCGACCCGGACGCCTTCATCCGTGGCGCCAACGCGAACGGCCGCGACAACGCGCGCACGCCCATGCAATGGACCGCCGGCGCACAGGCGGGTTTCACCACCGGCACCCCCTGGATCGAGGTGAACCCCAACCACGTCGACATCAACGCCGAGGACGACCGCGCCGACCCCGACGGCGTCTTCGCCCGCCATCGCGATCTGGCGAAGTTGCGCAGAACCTCCGACCTTATCCGGTTCGGCACCTACCACCCCTTCGACGAGGCGCACCCCCAGGTGATGGCCTACGCCCGCCGCCTGAACGGCGAGGAACTATCCGTCGTGGGCAACTTCTCGTCCCGTCCCGCGCCTTACGAAGTCCCAGACGATCTGGCAGCGACCGGTGTCGATCTCTTCACGCAGGAGCAAGCGATCCTCGAGGGAGAGATCACGCTCGATCCCTGGCAGGTCATCACGGTCAAGACGGGGTAAGTGCAGGCTTCTGTTGCCAGGTGCCTGCGAACCCCGCCTAAAGCTGCAAAGCCTTAGGGCTTAAGTTTTCGGTGTTGGGCACAGCTTACGCTGCGACCGCGACCGGAGCATGGTTGTCATTTGCAACTAGCTTATGTGTACCGATAACGGTGGTAACTCACCGGGACAAAGCAAACCCCTTTAGACGTTCGTCGATCCTGTTTCGGCCCCATCGCTGGCAAATGACCAGATGTTGGTGGAGCCGCCGGGTACCGCCCCCGGGTCCGATCCGCTTATTACGAGCGCGTTTATGTCCATAGTCCCGAAGGACACTCCATAGGTAGGGGGGACGGTTGCCTCTGACAAGACCCAGCTCGAACCGCGGCACCCTTTTTCGCCCCGCCGGACCCCATAGCGCCCCGCGCAGCTTCTTCTTCTGGCCGGAAATACCTGCCCCGCCGACGAGGCGTCCCGCACCCTCCGCCGGTGGAACGCTGGCAGCTCAGGCGCTACTTCTCCGGCAGGATTCCCCGCGGACTGAAGCGCAGGATCAGCAACAGCACCGTTCCCATCACGAGGAACCGCATCTGCGGCGCCGAATCGACGAGGCCCTGCCGGAACGAATTGTCGGGATCGAGGGCGGAGGTCGCCCAGACCATCAGGTCCGGCCCGTATTCGCCCACCGCGACCCAAAGCCACCAGATCAGCATGCCACCCAGCGCGGCCCCGAAATTGTTTCCCGATCCGCCGACGATGACCATCACCCAGACAAGGAACGTGAACCGCAGGGGCTGGTAGGCCGCAGGGGTCAGCTGGCCGTCCAGCGTGGTCATCATCGCCCCCGCAAGCCCGCAGATCGCCGACCCGATGACGAAGACCTGCAAGTGACGGCGCGTGACGTCCTTGCCCATCGCCTCGGCGGCGACCTCGTTGTCGCGGATCGCGCGCATCATCCGGCCCCAGGGGCTGTGCAGCGCACGCTGTGCCAGGATCAGGAGCACGATCAGGAAGGCCGCGAAAAGCCCCGAGTACGCGAGCTTTACCGCGATGGTGGAGGCCGTCACCGCGTCCACGCCCAGGTCCTGCGCGGCCGACACGAAGCCCGGATCGGCCTGCAGATCGGTCTCGTAGGGCACGGGGCGGGGCAGGCCGATGACGTTCATCACGCCCCGCGACATCCAGTTCTCGTTCTTGAGGACGGCGATGATGATCTCGGCGATGCCCAGCGTCGCGATGGCCAGATAGTCGCTGCGCAGCCCCAGCGCGGTCTTGCCGATGACCCAGGCGGCCCCGGCGGCCAGCAGACCGCCCACGGGCCAGCCGAGGATCACGATCCAAGGCCAGTCGCGCCCGGAATCGCCGCCGAAGTTCAGCCCGCCCAGGTAGCCGGTCGAGGCCGGGTTCACGGACTCGATCGCCGCCACGCCCGCATCGAACACCCCGCGGAAGATGAAGAACCCCGCGATCATCAGGACCGCCATCGACAGCGCCCGCAGCCGTCCCGAGGTCCGCTTGTAAAGCGTCACGAGCGCCACGATGATCGCCACGCCGATCGCAAGCGCGCCCAGGACCCGACCGCCGCCCGCGGCCCAGGCCTCGGGCACCGGCGGCATCGAGATCAGCACCGAGGCCAGCCCGCCAAGGGCGACGAACCCCATGACGCCCACGTTGAACAGCCCGGCAAGGCCCCATTGCAGGTTCACCCCCAGCGCCATGATCGCCGAGATGAGCCCGTAGTTCACGATGATCAGCGCCAGGTTCCAATTGTCCAGGACCCCGGTGCTCACGATCAGGAAGACCACGAGGCCGGCGAAGAGAGCGGTGCGCAGGCTGTCGGTCATATGGATTGCCCCTTGAACAGTCCGGTGGGCCGGAACAGCAGAACGATGATCAGGATCATGAAGCTCACGGCGAACTTGTAGTCGCCGCTCATCAGTTGCACGAGGCCCTCGGGCGCCATGCTGTCGGGCAGCCAGTAGGTCAGCACGCGCTTGAGCGGGTAGGTGATCGTCACCTCGGCAAAGGCGATGAGAAAGCCCCCCACGATGGCCCCGAGCGGATTGCCGATCCCGCCCACGATCGCCGCGGCGAACATCGGCAGCAGAAGCTGGAAGTAGGTGAAGGCCTTGAAGGACTTGTCGAGCCCGTAGAGCACGCCCGCGGTCGTGGCGAGGCCCGCCACGATCAGCCAGGTCACGCGCACCACCCGGTCGGGGTCGATGCCCGACAGCAGCGCCAGATCCTCGTTGTCGGAAAAGGCGCGCATCGACTTGCCCGTGCGCGTGCGGTTGAGGAACCAGAACAGCACAACCATCACGATCACCGCGGTCACCAGCGTGATCGCCTGCGTGGTGCGAATGGCCAGGCCCTCGTCCAGACCGGTCGCATCGCGGAACTGGCGTACGGTGACCAGGAACCGCGCGCCGTCGGCGAACTGGATGTCCCGCACGCCGATGAAGACCCGCGTCAGCCCGTTGAGGACGAACATCACCCCCAGCGAGACGATTACGAGGATCACCGGCTTGGCCTTCTGTTCACGGTAGAACTTGTAGATCAGCCAGTCGGTGCCCAGCAGCAAGAGCCCTGTCACGACGATCCCAATGGGCAGCGCCAGCAGCGCGGTGGGCAGGGGGCCCAGCGTGATCCCAAGCGCCACCAACCCGGCGGTCACCTTGATCGCGACCGCCGTTCCGAACGCCATCGTGTCGCCATGCGCGAAGTTCGAGAATCGCAGGATCGCGTAGACCAGCGTGATCCCCAGCGCGCCCAGCGCCAGTTGCGCGCCGTAGGCGGTCGCGGGAATGACGACGAAATTGGTGAAGAACACCAGTCCGTTCAGGAAATCCATTCAGTCTACCTCGCAAGGGCCGGTCAGTGCCGCCCTGGTGGTCATGTCCGTCAGACGGCCCGAACCGTCCTGCAGCAGGAACATCCGTCCCGCGCCATGAAATCCAAGCGTGGTGCCCATCACGATGGGCTCGGCCTCGAAGTCCTCGTCCCCCAGCCGCACGCGCGAGACCTTGCGGCGCGGCGGATCGCCCGCATAGCCGTCCACGAACTGCGCGCGGTCCACTGCAAACCCAAGCGCCACTCCGCCCAGGTCGCAGCGCACCTCTTCGGCCAACAGCGGCTGACCGAGAAACAGGGCGCAGAGGATCCCCTTCTTCTGGCCAAAAATATCCCCCCCGGAGGGCCGCTTTCCCACCAGGCACGTCATCCGCCCAAAAAGCTCCGGCGGACCTCGGCATCGGCCAGCAATTCCTTGCCGGTCCCGGTATGCGCATTGGCCCCCTGGACAAGCACGTAGGCCTTGTCCGCGATTTCGAGCGCTTGCCGCGCGTTCTGCTCGACCATCAGGATCGGGATGCCGGTGCGGGCGACCTCGATGATCCGGTCGAAAAGCTCGTCCATCACGATGGGAGAGACGCCCGCCGTCGGCTCGTCCAGCATGAGCACCTTGGGCTGGGTCATCAACGCGCGGCCCACGGCGACCTGCTGGCGCTGCCCGCCAGAAAGCTCTCCCGCCGCCTGGTTGCGTTTGTCCTTGAGGATCGGGAACAGGTCGTAGACCTGGGCCATCGTGTTCCGGAAATCGTCGCGCCGGATGAAGGCGCCCATTTCGAGGTTCTCCTCCACCGTCATCGTGGTGAAGATGTTCTGCGTCTGGGGCACGAAGCCCATGCCGCGCACCACGCGGTCCTGCGGGGTGAGGGCGGTGATATCCTCGCCATCCAGCAGCACGCGGCCCTGCCGCACGTCGAGCATGCCGAACATCGCCTTCATCGCGGTCGATTTTCCGGCCCCGTTGGGACCTACGATGACGGCGATCTCGCCAGGGTCCACGGCGATGGTGCAGTCGTGCAGGATGTCGGGCCCCTTGCCGTAGCCGCCGGTCATCGCCTCGCCGACCAGGAAGGCGCTCGCCTCCGCGGGCGAGGCATGCCCTCCCTTGGCCACGGGACGCGCCGAACCGCCGCCGGGCCGCGTGATCGAGCGGTCCTTGTTGCCGCGGTCGTCCTGGTAGGCATCGCTCATCGCAGGAGGCTCCCGTCCCGGGCCGGTTTCGGGACCGCGCTACCCGACGCATGAGAATGGCGGGATGGCCGCGACAGGGCCGGTGTCTTGCATGGGACGAAGAGGCCCCGGGTCAGGCCCGGGGCGGTGTGTGCACGGGTCATGCGGGGATCTGGTCCTTGTTCTTCAGGCCGGTGCCCAGGTAGGCCTCGATCACCTGCTCGTTGGCCTTGATCTCGTCCAGCGTGCCTGTGGCGAGGACCTTGCCCTCGGCCATGCAGATGACCGGATCGCACAGGCGTCCGATGAAATCCATGTCGTGCTCGATCACGACGAAGGTGTAGCCGCGCTCGGCGTTCAGGCGCTGGATCGCATCGCCGATGGTGTTCAAAAGCGTGCGGTTCACGCCCGCGCCGACCTCGTCGAGGAAGACGATACGCGCGTCGACCATCATCGTGCGCCCCAGCTCGAGCAGCTTCTTCTGCCCGCCGGAGACCTGGCCCGCCTTGTGATCGGCCAGATGCGTGATGGTCAGGAACTCCAGCACCTCGTCGGCCTTGGCCCGCAGCGCACGTTCCTCGTCCGCGATGCGCTTGCGGCCGAACCAGGTGTTCCACAGGCTCTCGCCCGCCTGGTTGCCGGGGACCATCATCAGGTTCTCGCGGCAGGTCATCGAAGAGAATTCATGCGCGATCTGGAAAGTGCGCAGCAGGCCCTTGTGGAACAGATCGTGTGGCGGCAGGCCGGTGATGTCGTCGCCGCCCATGCGCACGGTGCCGCCCGAAGGTTGAAGAACGCCCGCAATCACGTTGAAAAGGGTCGTCTTTCCGGCCCCGTTGGGGCCAATCAGCCCGGTGATCGAGCCTTCGCGGATGGTCAGCGATGCGCCATCGACGGCGTGAAAGCCGCCGAACGACTTTCGCAGGTTTTGCACTTCGATCATGGGGAAATATCCGATGGGGTGGCCCGGCGTGCAGGACGCCGGGCCAATACGTGCTTAGCGGAAGTTGACCGTGACGATCTCGCCGTCCTGGATCTCGATCTCGCGGAAGTTGCCGGCGGATTCACCTTCGCCGATCAGCTCCACTGCGGTCGCGCCGACGTAGTCGATCTCCTCGCCGTTGGCGAGCAGCTCTAGAGCCTTGTCCAGTTCACCGGGGAAGATCTCCTCGCCCGGCGCGTTGGCCACGTCCATGACGGACCCCATGAAATCGGCCGATTGACTGGACCCCGCCGCCTGCATGGCCAGCATGATCAGGGCCGCGGCGTCGTAGCTTTCCGGCGCGAAGGTGCCGGTGCCGTTGAAGCCCGCTTCCTCGGCCTGGGTCTGGAACATCTCGGCGCCTTCGCTGTCGGTGCCGGGGAACTGGCCGAAGGACCCGGTCAGGCCGTCGCCGATGTCATCGACCAGCTGCTGGCCGACCATGCCGTCGGGCAGCACGAAGGTGTCGAAGGCCCCGGTGTCGAGCGCGTTCTGGATGATCCCCTTGCCGCCCTGGTCGGTGTAGCCCGCGACGACCAGCACCTCACCGCCGGCTGCGGCCAGCGCGGCCACCTCGGAGGAATAGTCACCCTTGCCGTCCTCGTGCGCGGCCGAGATCGTCACCGATCCGCCGGCCTCCTCGAAGGCGCTCTGGAACGAATCCGCCAGGCCCTTGCCGTAGTCGTTGTTGGTATAGGTCAGGGCAACGGATTCGATGCCGCGGTCCATCAGGATCTCGGTCATGACGACACCCTGGCGGGCATCCGACGGTGCGGTGCGGAAGAACAGGCCATCGTCTTCCGCCGTGGACAGGCCCGGCGAGGTGGCGGAGGGCGAGACCATCACGACGCCGTTCGGGCGCGCGACGTTCTGCAGGATGGCACCGGTTACGCCGGAGCAGTCGGCGCCCATGATCGCGTTCACGTTCTCGCCGGTGATCAGGCCTTCGGCGGCGGAGGTGGCGGCACCGGCGTCGATGCAGGTGGAATCGGCGCGCACCGAGGTGACGTTCGCCCCGTCGAGCAGCATGCCCGAGGCGTTCACTTCCTCGATCGCCATCTCGGCCCCGGCGGCCATGTCGGGCGTGATCGATTCCAGCGGGCCGGTGAAACCCAGCACGATCCCGATCTTCACGTCGCCGGACTGTTCCTGGGCCATGACCTGGCCCGTCATCAGTGCCGTGGCGGCGGTTGCAAGCATCAGCTTGTTCATTCGTAGTCTCCCTGTGTGTTTTGTTCTGGCCGGCAGACTAGCAATGCTGCGCGGATTGTGAAGCCGTTATTCCCGGGCCGGTTGTCCGCGATGCGACGGACCCTGCGTCATTCCTCCTGCGGCAGGTCCGCCCGCGAGGCATGGGCCCCGCGTTCGCGGTAGGGGGTCGTCTCGTAATGCGCGCGGTAGCACTTGGAGAAATGCGATGGCGAGGCGAAACCGCAGGCCAGTGCCACGTTGATGACCGTCATGTCGGTCTGCATCAGCAGGTTGCGCGCCTTAGACAGGCGCAACTCCATGTAGTAACGCTTGGGACTGCGCGAGAGATACCGCCTGAACAGCCGTTCGAGCTGGCGGGTCGACATGCCGACCTCCTTTGCCAGCAGGGAGGGGCTGATGGGGTCCTCGATGTTGGCTTCCATCATCTGGATGACACGGCTCAGCTTGGGGTGGCGGACGCCGATCCGCGCCGGGATCGACAACCTCTGGGTGTCCTGGTCGGTCCGGATCGCGGAATAGATCAAGGTGTCGGCGACGGCGTTGGCAAGCTCTTCGCCATGGTCGTCGGCCACGATCTTGAGCATCAGGTCGATGGAGGCGGTGCCGCCCGCCGTGGTGATCCGGTTGCCGTCCACGATGAAGACGGACCGCGTCAGTTGCACATCCTCGAACGCTTCGCTGAAGCTGTCCTGGTTCTCCCAATGGATCGTGGCACGCTTGTTCTGCAAAAGGCCCGCGGTCGCCATGGTATAGGCCGCCGTGCACAGCCCCGCCACGGTCGAGCCGCGCCGCGCTTCGCGTCGCAGCCAGTTCAGCACGCGCTTGGTCGATGCCGCCTTGATGCCCACGCCGCCGCAGATGAGGATCGTGTCGTCGCGGTCCAGCTCGATCAGGTCGTCGTCGACCTTGAAGACGCAACCGTTCGAACAGGTCGCCGTCTCGCCCCCCTCGGCCAGGATGGTCCAGCTGTAAAGCTCGCGCCCCGCGGTGCGGTTGGCGATGCGCAACGCCTCGATGGCCGATGCGAAGCAAAGCATGGTGAACTGGTCTAGCAAAACGAAGACGAACCGGCGGGGCCGGTGAGCGAGATCCTCCCGCCGATGTCTTGTAACTGGTGTCATCGCCCCTCCAGCCGCCGATGACACTTACTAGAACGCGATTTTCGCCGTCTTCACAAGGGCCGACGGGGCCCGGGGGAATTTGTCGTTGGACGCGCGCGGCCCGCGGGGTATAAGCCGCCTCCGACGCAAGTGACCGTTCACGCGGACGAGGGGACAATTGATGAGCACCTGGACCAAATCCGACTGGCGCGCCAAGCCGCGCGTGCAGATGCCAGATTACACCGACGCGGCCGCGCTGAACGCGGTCGAGGCGAAACTGGCCAGCTATCCGCCGCTCGTCTTTGCCGGCGAGGCGCGGCGCCTGCGCAGCCACCTCGCAAAGGTCAGCCGTGGGGAGGCCTTCCTTCTGCAGGGCGGCGATTGCGCCGAGAGCTTCGCCGAGTTCAGCGCTGATACGATCCGCGACACCTTCAAGGTGATGCTGCAGATGGCCATGGTCCTGACCTACGGCGCCAAGGTGCCCGTGGTGAAGGTGGGACGCATGGCGGGCCAGATGGCCAAGCCGCGCTCTGCCCCCACCGAGACCGTGAACGGCACCGAACTGCCCAGCTACCGCGGCGACATCATCAACGGCTTCGACTTCACGCCCGAGGATCGCACGCCCGATCCCGCGCGAATGGAACAGGCCTACCTGCAGGCCGCCGCCTCGCTGAACCTGCTGCGCGCCTTCTCCACCGGCGGCTACGCGGACGTGCACAAGGTGCACCAGTGGACGCTGGGCTTCACCGAGGCGCCAGAGGCCGAAAAGTACCGCGACATCGCCAACCGGATCAGCGACACGCTCGATTTCATGCAAGCCGCGGGTCTTACGACCGAACGCAACCACGAGCTTCAGACGGTGGAGTTCTACACCAGCCACGAGGCGCTGCTGCTGGAGTATGAAGAGGCGCTGACCCGCGTCGACAGCCTGACCGGCCAGACGCTCGCGGGCTCGGGTCACATGATCTGGATCGGCGACCGGACCCGCCAGCCCGACGGCGCGCACGTCGAATACTGCAAGGGCGTCGTGAATCCCATCGGGCTCAAGTGCGGACCGTCGATGACCTCCGGTCATCTCAAGGCGCTGATGAACACGCTCAACCCGAACAACGAGGCCGGTCGCCTGACGCTGATCGCGCGCTTCGGCGCAGGATCGGTGGGCGAGCATCTGCCACGGCTTGTGAAGGCCGTTCAGGAAGAGGGTGCCAACGTCGTCTGGACCTGCGATCCGATGCACGGCAACACGATCAAGTCGTCGACCGGCTACAAGACGCGGCCCTTCGATTCGGTTCTGCGCGAGGTGAAGGAGTTCTTCCAGATCCACAACGCCGAGGGCACGATCCCCGGCGGCGTCCATTTCGAGATGACCGGCAAGGACGTCACCGAATGCACCGGCGGCGTGCGCGCGGTCACCGACGAGGACCTCTCGGACCGGTACCACACCGCCTGCGATCCGCGCCTGAACGCCAGCCAATCGCTGGAACTGGCCTTCCTCGTGGCCGAAGAGCTGCGCGATCGCCGCTCCCACATGGCCGACGCCCAGGCGGTCTGAGATGCGCGACCGATCTGTCGAAGAGGGCGTCCCCGGCAGGGGGCGCCCTTTTTCATGCGCGGCCGCCGGGTCTTAGCCGTTGTTCACCACCAGCCGCAGGGCAGGGCGGGGGGGAACCGGCGCGCCGCGGCCGTTTCGGCGGCGCTCCACCAGCCCGTGCTTGAGAGGCTCGTGCCGGATCGTCCGGTCGGTCGCGAGGTCGAACCGCACGGCGGACCCGCCCGCCAGCGGCTCCGACGGCACGATGGCGCCCATGATCTTGCTGATCTCGCCATCCGCATCGCGCAGCGGCAGGGCCAGAAGGGCGGCGGAAATCGACCGGCGGGCCAGGCCGCGATGCACCACAAGCGGCAGTTCCATGATCGCCGGGGTGTCGAGCACCGTGTCCATCAGCCCCAGGATCGTCTCGCGGCCCGGATCGGCGAAGAGCGTGCCGAAGGACGCCCCGCGCGGGTCATGGCGCAGCGCGTCGTGCAGCTTCTGCCCCGCGACACGCACGCGCAGGATGCCCGCCGCGTTGCGTCCCAGCACGAAGCAATGCGGCAGCGCCTCTTGCAATTCGGCGGAGCCTGTCTTCGCCGGGTCCTGGTCGAGCCCCGTGACCGCCCGCCAGTCCCGCTCGACCTCCGACAGAAGAAGGCGCGCCCGGTCGCTCAGGCGTGGCGTCCGGCGGTGGCTTGCGGGGGTGACGGGGTAGGGGGTGAACATAGCGAACCTCGTGGCGACGCGGTAAAGGTGTTACCAAATTCCTAACAGATCCCGGGCCCGTCTTCCTCAATTTAAGTGTTAAAGCGTTAACGGCGGCGGTGGCTCTTGTTCCCGCCGCCCCATCGCAGCAGAATGGCGCGGTGCGCAAACGAGGACTTTCATGCTGAATTCGATGACCGCGATCGCCAGCCGCCGGGGGCAGGGGGCGGGCACCGCCTGGACCTGGCATATCCGGTCCCACAATGCGCGCGGTCTGGACCTGCGCCTGTCGCTGCCCACGGGGTTCGAGCGGTTGGAGACGACCTTGCGCCGGGCGCTTGGCAAGGCGCTGACACGCGGAACGGTGCAGGTCACGCTGACGGTGGAGACGGCGAAGGGCGACGCGGGCCCGCCCGATCCGGACCGTCTGGATGCTGTCCTGCAGGCGATGGACGCGGTGCAGGACCGCGCGGTGTCGTTGGGGGTGACGCTGGGCCAGCCGACCGCGGCGGACGTCCTCGACCGTGTCGCGGAGGGACCCTGCGGACGCGCCGATGCGGACCTGATCGCCGCGATGACGACCGACCTCGGCCCGCTGCTGTCGGACCTCACCTCCATGCGCGCGGACGAGGGCCGGGCCCTGCAGCAGGCGATCGCCACCCACGTGGAAACCGCGCAGGATCTGCTGCGCCAGATGCGCGAGAACGCGCCCGCCCGGACCAAGGCCGCCCGCGCCGGCCTGCGGGAGGGCTACGCCCGCCTGATGTCCGAGGTGACGGAAGCCGACGACGCCCGGATCATGCAGGAACTGGCCGTCCTGGCCCTGCGCCGCGACGTCACCGAGGAGATCGACCGCCTGGCCGCACATCTCGCGGCCATCTGGGATGCGATGGACCTCGACGCGCCCTCGGGTCGGCGGTTGGAATTCCTGGCCGAAGAGGCGATGCGCGAGGCCAACACCCTGTGTGCCAAGGCCGCCGACCCCGATCTGAGCGCGCTCGGCATCGAACTCAAGCTCAGCCTCGACCGGCTGCGCGAACAGGCGCGGAACGTGGAATGACCGACATGACGCGCCGCGGGCTTCTGATCATCGTCTCCTCCCCCTCGGGGGCCGGCAAATCCACCCTGACGCGGCGGCTGATGGCCTGGGACGACACGCTGACCTTCTCGGTCTCGGCCACCACGCGTCCCCCCCGCGCGGGCGAGGTCGACGGCCAGCACTACCATTTCGTCACCGAATCCGAATTTCGCCGCCTCGTCGATACCCGCGGCATGCTGGAGCACGCGCGCGTCTTCGGGAACTACTACGGCAGCCCCAAGGCCCCGGTCGAGGCCGCCATCGACCAGGGCCGCGACGTGCTCTTCGACATCGACTGGCAGGGCGCGCAGCAGGTCGCGAACTCGGATTTGAAGGATTCGGTGCTGTCGATCTTCATCCTGCCACCCTCGATCACGGAGTTGCATCGCAGGCTGGTCAGCCGCGGGCAGGACGGGCCCGAGATCATCGCCAAGCGGATGCAGAAAAGCTGGGACGAGATCAGCCACTGGGACGGCTACGACTACGTGCTGGTCAACGATGATCTCGACGCGACGGAAGCCCGGCTGAAGACCATCATCGAGGCCGAGCGCCTGCGCCGCGCCCAGCAACCGGGCCTTCTGGACATCGTCCGCCGCCTGCAATCGGAATTCGAGGAGCGCGCGCCATGACCCTTTATGCCCTGGGCGACCACCGTCCTGAAATTGCCGAGGATGCCTGGATCGCGCCGGGCTGCCACCTGATCGGGCGCGTCACGTTGCACGCCCGCGCCAACGTCTGGTTCGGCACCACCATGCGCGGCGACAACGAGCCCATCGTGATCGGCGAGGGGTCCAACGTGCAGGAAAACTGCGTACTTCACACCGACATGGGCTTTCCGCTGACCGTCGGCGAGGGCTGCACCATAGGTCACAAGGCAATGCTTCACGGGTGTGCCATCGGCGACAATTCCCTGATCGGCATGGGTGCCACCGTCCTGAACGGCGCTCGGATCGGTCGGAACTGCCTGATCGGGGCAGGCGCGCTGATTACGGAGGGCAAGGAGATTCCGGACGGCAGCCTCGTGATGGGCGCGCCCGGGAAGGTGGTCCGCCAACTTGACGCAGGCGCGATCGAGGCCTTGCGCGCCTCGGCCCTTCACTACGTCGACAACGCCGCGCGGTTCGCGCAGGAATTGAAAGTGATCGAATGACCTCCTCCATCGTCCGCCGCACCGCCTGGCCCACGTCCGTCTCCGCCCCGGTCGTGACACCGCTGCAACCGTCCGTTGTCTATAGCTCACCCGATCCGGACGCGCTGGATGCGCAATACGCCGATGCCACGGGCTACACCTACGCGCGCGAAGGGCATCCCAACGCGCAGGTGCTGGCGCAGAAGATCGACCTTCTGGAACAGGTGGACCCCGGTTCGGGCGGCGGCATCGTCACCGGATCGGGCATGTCGGCCATCGGCGCGGTGTTCCTGGGCCTGCTGAAGGCGGGCGATCACGTGCTGGGCGGCGACCAGCTTTACGGCCGGTCGCTGCGCCTGATGAGCCAGGACCTGCCACGCATGGGGATCGAGACCTCGCTGGCCGATCCCACCGACGCCGCGGCGATGGAGGCTGCACTGCGCCCCAACACCCGGATGATCCTGGTCGAGGTCGTCTCGAACCCCACGATCCGCGTAGCGGACATGGAAGGCATCACGGCTCTGGCGAAGGCGCGCGGCATCCTACTGGTCGTCGACAACACCTTTACCACGCCGGCGGCCTACAACCCGCTGGTCGCGGGGGCGGATATCGTCGTGCATTCGGTCACCAAGCTGCTCGCGGGGCATTCCGACGCGACGCTGGGCTACGTGGCCACGCAGGATCCCGACCTGCGTCGTGCGATCAACGATGCCAACGTCACCTGGGGGCTGACGCCGAGCCCCTTCGACTGCTGGCTGGCCGAACGCGGTCTGCATTCCTTCCACCTGCGCTACCGCGCCGCACAGGAGGGGGCGACGAAACTGGCCGACGCGCTGGCGCAGATGCCCGGCGTCGCGCGCGTCCTCTACCCGACGCGCCCCGATCATCCCGATCACAACCGCGCCGTTTCGCTTCTGGGCGGGCAGGGCGGTCACATGCTGTCCTTCATGCTCCACGGAGGACGCGCGCAGGCCAACGCACTGACACGGGCCGCGCCGAATATCGCCTTCGCGCCCACCTTGGGCGACATCGGCACCACGCTGTCGCATCCGCCCAGTTCCTCGCACCGGGGCCTCACGCCGGAGGCCCGCGCCGCGCTGGGAATCACCGAAGGGTTTTTCCGCGCCTCCGTCGGGGTGGAGGATCCGGCGCTTCTGATCGAGGAGCTGGGCACGGCGATCCGGGTCGCCTCCAGCGCATGACGCAAGAGGTTCCGATCGACGCCCTGCCGGTTCCGGTGGCCGTCATCGGGCCGGACCAGACCGTCACCGCCATGAGCCCGGCGATGCAGGCGATCCTGTCGCCCAAGCTGGTGGGGCGGCACTACATCACCGTGCTGCGTCAGCCCGTCCTGCTGGACGCGATCGAGGCGACCCGCGCCGACCGCCAACCGCGCAACGCGACCTACCTGGGCCGCGACGGCGGGCGCGACGTGACCTGGGAGGTCGCGATTCGCGCTTCGGACAGGCGCCTTCTGCTGGTCTTCGAGGACCAGACCGCAGCGCAGGCCGTGGGTCAGCTGCGCCGGGATTTCGTGGCCAACGTCAGCCACGAATTGCGGACGCCGCTCACCGCCTTGCAGGGATTCATCGAGACGCTGGGCGGGGCCGCGCGCGACGATGCCGCCGCACGTGACCGCTTCCTCGGCATCATGGCGCGCGAGACGACGCGGATGACGCAACTCGTCGACGACCTTCTCTCGCTCAGCCGGGTCGAGGACAGCGAACGCCAGCGTCCGCGCGATCCGGTCGCACTCGGCGCGCTGGTGGCCGGCACGTTGGAGGACCTCGGCCCGGTGATCGCGGATACCGGCCTTGGCGTCACCTTCGCGGACGACAGCGGCGGCGCGCAGGTGCCCGGGGACGCAAACCAGCTGCGGCAGGTGGTGGTCAACCTGGTGCAGAACGCCTTGAAATACGGGGCAGGGGGCGGATCGGTCGATCTGGTGCTCGAAGCCCCCGCGCCGATCCGCAAGTTGCGGGGACAGGGTCTTGCGCTGCAGGTGCGCGATCACGGACAGGGAATCGCCGCGCATCACCTGCCACGTCTGACCGAGCGATTCTACCGCATCGACACCCACCGCGACCGGTCGCTGGGCGGAACCGGACTGGGCCTCGCCATCGTCAAACACATTCTTAATCGTCACCGGGGCAGATTGCTCATCGAAAGCACGCTGGGCGAAGGCACTGTCTTCACGGTCCTCCTCCCGCTCGAGACCTGAGGCCCGGGCGCGCGCTGTCATATTACTTTTACATTCCTGTCACAAAAGCTTTGAGCAGGCGGACTACTCCCCGCCGGGAAGGCAGTGCAGCCGTGCTGCCCCACACGACAGACAGGAGATCTTCAATGTCGTTCCCCAAGCTGGCCACCTCGGCCGTCGCGATCCTCGCCGCTTCCGCTGCCACGGCGCAAAGCCGTGACAACGTTCAGGTCGCCGGGTCCTCGACCGTGCTGCCCTACGCCTCGATCGTCGCCGAAGCCTTCGGCGAGAACTTCGACTATCCCACGCCGGTCGTCGAATCGGGCGGCTCCTCCGCCGGTCTGGCACGCTTCTGCGAAGGCGTGGGTGAGAACACCATCGACATCGCCAACGCCTCCCGCGCGATCCGCGAAGGTGAAGTCGAAGAATGCGCCGCCAACGGCGTCTCCGACATCATCGAAGTGCGCATCGGCTACGACGGCATCGTCTTCGCCAGCCAGATCGACGGCCCCGAGTTCACCAGCTTCGAGCCGTCCGACTGGTTCAACGCGCTGGCCCCGCAGGTGATGGTCGACGGCGAACTGGTCGACAACCCGCACACCAACTGGTCCGACTTCAACGAAGAGCTGCCCGACGCGGAAATCCTGGCCTTCATCCCCGGCACCCGTCACGGCACCCGTGAAGTCTTCGAAGAGAAGGTCCTGGCGGCCGGCTGCGAAGAGACCGGCGCCATGCAGGCGATGATGGACAACGGCATGTCCGAGGACGACGCCGAGGACGCCTGCCTCGCGGTCCGCTCCGACGGTCTGTCCGTGGACATCGACGGCGACTACTCCGAGACGCTGGCCCGCATCAGCTCGAACACCAACGGCGTGGGTGTCTTCGGTCTCGCCTTCTACGAGAACAACACCGACAGCCTGAAAGTGGCGACGATGTCCGGTGTGGAGCCCACCACCGACACGATCTCGACCGGCGAATACCCGGTGTCGCGTCCGCTCTACTTCTACATCAAGGCAGCGCACCTGGGCGTGATCCCCGGCCTGAAGGACTACGCGCAGTTCTTCGTCTCCGACGAGATCGCCGGCCCCTCCGGTCCGCTGGCGAACTACGGCCTCGTCTCCGACCCCGAGCTGGCCGAGACCCAGGCCAAGATCGAGAACGAAGAGACCATGTAATCGCTCTTCGGGCGGTCCCACGCGCGGGGCCGCCCACCGAAGGGGGCGCGATAAGCGGCCCCTTCTTGTCTTTCGGATGCGCAGCGGGTTCGATAGCCGCACCGCAGACCACGCCCCACGGGATCCTTGCATGACCACCACGACACTTCTGGCCCTGATCCTGATCCTCGCCGCCGCGGGATGGATCCTGGGACGCCGCCGCGCCTTGGCAATGGTCGAAGGGGACCAGCGCCAGCTCCACTCTTTGCCGAACTACTACGGCTGGCAGGTCGCGATCTTCGTGATGGTGCCGGCCTTCGCTCTGCTCGCGCTTTGGCTGGCGATCCAACCTTTCGCGGTGAACATGGGCATCTCGGACATGATCCCCGAAGAGCGCGTGGCCCAAGCCGGATCCCGCGCCCTGGTCATGGCGGACGTCCGGCGCCTGGCAGGCGGTCTCGACACCGCGCAGGCCGCAGGGGTGCTCACCGCCGAGGAAGCGCGCGGGCTGAGCGTCGAGGCCAACGACATCCGCGACCGCCTGGCGCAAGCCGGCGTCGCACTGGGGTCCGCCGTCGACGCCGTCACGCTGCGCGCGGCGCAACGCTATCGCCAACTGGCAGGCTGGGGTGATCTGGCCCGCAACATCGCCGTCATCGTGGTTGCGGTGGCAGGCTTCGCTCTGGCCTTCCGGGCCATCGCGCCCGCGTTCCGCGCCCGCAACACGGTCGAACGCGCGGTGCGCTACCTTCTGATCTTCGCCGCCTTCATCGCCGTGCTGACCACCGTGGGCATCTTCCTGTCGCTGATCTTCAACACGGTGAAATTCCTCGGCCTCTACCCGGCGGAGGACTTCTTCCTGGGGCTGAACTGGAACCCCAGCTTCTCGGGCCGGGGCGGCGGATCTGAATTGGGGATCCTGCCGCTGCTCTGGGGGACGCTCTATATCTCCTTCGTGGCGCTCGTCGTCGCGGTGCCGATCGGCCTGATGGCCGCGATCTATCTGGCCGAATACGCCAGCAAGAAGGTGCGCACCTACGCCAAACCCGCGCTGGAGATCCTCGCCGGCATCCCCACGATCGTCTACGGGCTTTTCGCGCTGGTGACCGTGGGACCGCTTCTGGTCGATGTCTTCGGCAGAGGCGGTCTGCTGGGCGTTAACTGGATGCAGGGCGGAACCGCCGTGATGACCGCCGGCCTCGTGATGGGGATCATGCTCATCCCCTTCGTCTCCTCGCTGTCGGACGACATCATCAACTCGGTCCCGCAATCCATGCGCGACGGATCGCTTGGCATCGGTGCCACCCATTCCGAGACGGTCCGCCAGGTGGTGATGCCCGCGGCCCTTCCGGGTATCGTCGGCGCCGTTCTGCTGGCCGCCTCCCGCGCCATCGGCGAGACGATGATCGTGGTCCTGGGCGCCGGCGCCGCCGCACGCCTGTCGCTGAACCCCTTCGACGCCATGACCACCGTGACCGCCAAGATCGTCAGCCAGCTGACCGGGGACAGTGACTTCTCCTCGCCGGAGGCGCTGGTCGCCTTCGCCCTGGGCATCACGCTCTTCGTCATCACGCTGGGCCTGAACGTCTTCGCCCTCTACATCGTGCGCCGCTACCGGGAGCAATACGAATGACCGACGCAACCCAAGGCGCGCCCTTTCCCGCATCGCGCCCCACCAGATCCATCCTGTCGGAGGACGCCAGGACCCGGAAACGCAACGCCGCGGAGCGCCGTTTCAAGATGTACGGCATGGCCGCCCTGGGCGTCGGCATCGTGTTCCTGGTGCTCTTGCTCACGACGATCGTGCGCAACGGCATCCCGGCCTTCACGCAGACCTTCATCGTCCTTGAGGTTCCGCTGCCCGAGGCGACGCTCGACCCCAACGGCGAGCGGTTGGAGGCGGATCTGAAGAAGGTCTCGACCTTCGGCTACAACCCCCTGATCGAACAGGCACTGATCGAGGCCACCGCCGACATCCCGACCGAGATCGAGGATGGGGATCTGGACAAGATCCTCTCGGCCTCTGCCGGTGCGATTCTGCGCAATACGGTCATCGCGGATCCTTCGGTGATCGGCACGTTGCAGGAATTCGAACTGCTCGCTTCCTCGCGCGTCGATGGCTACCTGAAGGGCCGGGTCGAACGGGCGGACCTCGCACGGGACAACAACCTCGACGCCGCCCACCTCGACCTGATCGACGTCATGGTCGAACGCGGCGACGTGGAGCGGCGCTTCAACTGGCAGTTCGTGCTGGGCTCCGACGCCTCGGAAAGCCGGCCGGAGCAAGCGGGCATCGGCGTGTCGATGATCGGCTCGTTCTTCATGATGCTCGTGGTGCTGGGCCTGTCGCTGCCGATCGGCGTCGCGGCGTCCATCTACCTCGAGGAGTTCGCGCCGCAGAACCGTCTGACCGACATCATCGAGGTCAACATCTCGAACCTTGCCGCGGTGCCCTCCATCGTCTTCGGTATCCTCGGCCTCGCGGCCTTCATCCAGTTCGCGCATCTGCCGCAGTCCGCGCCGCTCGTGGGGGGGCTGACGCTCACTCTGATGACGTTGCCGACCATCGTGATCTCGACCCGGGCGGCACTGAAATCCGTGCCGCCGTCGATCCGCGACGCCGCATTGGGGGTCGGGGCCTCCAAGATGCAGTCGGTGTTCCACCACGTGCTGCCGCTCGCCATGCCGGGCATCCTGACGGGCACGATCATCGGCCTGGCACAGGCCCTGGGCGAGACGGCCCCCTTGCTTCTGATCGGCATGGTGGGCTTCATCGCCTCGAACTATCCCGACGGGGTGGCCGAAGGCTTCCTGTCGCCGAACTCGGCCATGCCCGCACAGATCTACGAATGGGCCAAGCGCGCCGATCCGGCCTATTACGAACGCGCCTGGGGGGGCATCATCGTGCTGTTGCTGTTCCTGCTGACCATGAACCTGATCGCGGTGCTGCTGCGCCGCCGTTTCGAACGCCGCTGGTAGGGGAGCACACCGTGGACGATTTCTTCCAAGCCGAAAGGGCCTTGAGCACCATGCAGGACACCAAGATCAGCGCGCGCAATGTCGATGTCCGCTACGGCGACACCCACGCCATCAAGGACGTCAGCGTCGAGATCGCGGACAAGACCGTAACCGCCTTCATCGGCCCCTCGGGCTGCGGGAAGTCGACCTTCCTGCGCTGCATCAACCGGATGAACGATACGATCTCGATCGCGAAGGTCACCGGCCACATCGACATCGACGGAGAGGACATCTACGATTCCCGCGTCGACCCGGTGCAGTTGCGCGCCAAGGTCGGCATGGTCTTCCAGAAGCCCAACCCGTTCCCGAAATCGATCTACGACAACGTGGCCTACGGTCCCAAGATTCACGGCCTGGCCAAGAACAAGGCCGAACTCGACGACATCGTCGAAAAGGCGCTGCGCCGCGGGGCGATCTGGGACGAGGTCAAGGATCGCCTGCAAGCGCCCGGCACCGGGCTTTCCGGCGGTCAGCAGCAGCGCCTGTGCATCGCCCGCGCGGTGGCCACCGAACCCGAAGTGCTGCTGATGGACGAGCCTTGTTCGGCACTCGATCCCATCGCCACGGCGCAGGTCGAGGAACTGATCGACGAGCTGCGGCAGAACTATTCGGTCGTCATCGTGACGCACTCGATGCAGCAGGCCGCGCGGGTCAGCCAGAAGACCGCGTTCTTCCACCTCGGGCACATGGTCGAATTCGACGAGACCGACAAGATTTTCACCAATCCCCAGGATTCGCGCACGGAAAGCTACATTTCCGGCCGGATCGGCTGAAGGAGACACCCATGGTCCACGAACAGCACATCTCCTCGGCCTACGACCGCGACCTGGAGGCGATCACCACGCTCATCGTCAAGATGGGCGGGCTGGTGGAGCAGGCGATCCTGCAGACCGCAGAGGCGCTCGTCACCCGCGACACCGAACTGGCCGAGCGCGTGCGCAAGAACGACAAGGCGATCGACGCGCTGGAAATCCAGATCAACGAGGAAGCCGCGCGCACCATCGCCTTGCGCGCGCCTGTCTCCAAGGATCTGCGCGTGATCCTGACCGTGCTGCGGCTGACCGCCTCGCTCGAACGGATCGGGGATTATGCCAAGAACATCGCCAAGCGCACCTCCGCCCTGGTGGAGATGCCGGTCGTCGACGGATCCGACCAGGCGCTGCGCCGCATGGCGCGCGAGGTGCAGGGCATGCTGAACGACACGCTGGACGCCTACATCCGCGGCGACGCCGACCTGGCGGAGGACGTGCGCCAGCACGACCAGGACGTCGACCAGATGTACAATGCACTGTTCCGCGAATTCCTGACCTTCATGATGGAGGATCCGCGCCAGATCACGGCCTGCATGCACCTGCATTTCATGGCCAAGAACATCGAGCGGATGGGCGATCTCACGACCAACATGGCCGAGCAGATCATCTACCTGGTCACCGGCGAGATGCCCGACGAGGATCGCCCGAAATCCGACCGCACCTCCTACACGACGCAACCGGAGTGAGACGATGCCGACCCATCCCCACGTTTTGGTGGTCGAGGACGAACTCGCAATCCGCGAGGTCCTGAGCTACAACCTGGAGGCCGAGGGCTGCCGCGTCAGCACCGCCCCCGACGGCGAGGAAGCCTTGCTCGTCGTGGCGGAAGACCGGCCGGACGTGGTGGTGCTGGACTGGATGATCCCGCGGCTCACCGGGATCGAGGTGTGCCGACGGCTCAAGCAGGACCCCGCGACGCGCGACATCGCGATCATCATGCTTTCGGCCCGCAGCGAGGAGGTGGACCGCGTCCGCGGGCTGGAGACGGGGGCCGACGACTACGTCGTCAAACCCTACTCCATGACCGAGATGATGGCCCGTGTCCGATCGCAGCTGCGGCGGGTGCGCCCGACGACCGTGGGGCAGGTGCTGGCCTACGACGACATCCTGCTGGATGCCGAAACCCACCGCGTGACCCGCGACGGCGACATGCTGAAGCTGGGTCCGACGGAGTTCCGGCTGCTCTCGACCTTCATGGAGAAACCCGGCCGCGTCTGGTCGCGCGACCAGTTGCTCGATCGGGTGTGGGGGCGTGACATCTACGTCGACACCCGGACCGTCGACGTGCACGTGGGCCGGCTCCGCAAGATCCTGACCGCGCACGGCGGCGCCGATCCCCTGCGCACCGTGCGCGGCGCCGGATACGCGCTGGGATAGCCCTTGCGCGGGGATCGCATGCCGTGCTGATCTTACGGCATGCCGAACCCCCATCCCGCCTTCACCGCAGAGGATTACGCCCACCGCCTCCTGCGCGTGCGCGGCGCGATGGAGGCGGCGGGACTCGACGTCCTGCTGATCACCGATCCGTCGAACATGGGATGGCTCACCGGTTACGACGGCTGGTCCTTCTACGTCCACCAGGGTGTGATCGTGGGTCCGGACGGACCGCCGCGCTGGTGGGGCCGGGGCATGGATGCCGCGGGTGCCGTGCGCACCGTCTACATGCCCGACGATTGCATTCACGGCTACGACGACCGGCTCGTCCAGAATCCACAGGCGCACCCGATGGGGGATCTCGCGTTTTTGCTCGATGCGCTCGGTTGGACCGGCCGTCTCGGCGTCGAGATGGAGAATTACTATTTCAGCGCCGCCGCTTACCGGGAACTTCTAAAGCATCGCCCGAAGTTGGAGGATGCGACGGGTCTCGTGAACTGGTGCCGCGCGATCAAGTCCCAGACCGAGCTCGAGTTCATGCGCCGCGCCGGGGCCATCGTGACGCGGATGCATGCCCATATCGCCGAGACGGCGGAGGCGGGGATGCGCAAGAACGACCTGATCGCCCAGATCATGCGCGTGGGCATCGAAGGCGCGGACGGACATTGGGGCGACTACCCCGCGATCGTGCCGATGGCACCTTCAGGCCTCGACGCGACGGCGCCGCACCTCACCTGGGACGACCGGCCTCTGGAGGGAGGTGTCGCGACATTCTTCGAGATCGCAGGCGCCTACAGGCGCTACCAATGCCCGCAATCCCGCACCCTTTTTTTGGGAGAGGTCCCATCCACCTATCGCCGCGCGGAGGAGGCGGTGCAGGCCGCCACCGACGCCGTGATGGCAACGGCCGCGCCCGGGGCCACCTGCGCCGACGTGGCACGGACCTTCAACGGCACCCTTGCGCGCTACGGATTTCAAAAGGACAGCCGCTGCGGCTACTCCATCGGCATGTCCTACCCGCCGGACTGGGGCGAGCGCACCATGTCCCTGCGCCGCTCCGACACCACGGAGTTGCAGCCTGGCATGGTCTTCCACTTCATGCCGGCACTCTGGCTCGACGACGGCGGGATAGAGATCACGGAGCCGATCGTCATCACCCCAAGCGGGGCGGAGCGGATCACGAACACCCCGCAAGGTCTCGTGGTCAAACCCTAATCGGCCCAAGGCCCGTGGAAATCCGTCCCGTCGCGGTCCATTCGCTCGAATCCGTGGCGCCCGAAGTAGTCGCGTTGCCCTTGGATCATGTCCGCCGTACCGCGCGCCGTGCGCATCGCGTCGAAATAAGCCAGGCCGGACGACAGCGCCGGCACCGCAAGCCCGTGCAGCGCGGCTTGTGCCACCACCTGGCGCAGCGCCATGTGGTTGTCGGCCAGAAGTGTCGAGAAATGATCAGACATCATCAGGTTCTGATCCGGTGCCTCGGTCAGGGCGGTGGCCATGTCGTCGAGCATGACCGAGCGAATGATGCAGCCCGCCCGCCAGACGCGGGCGACCTCCGGCAAGGGCAGGGCCCAGCCGAAATCGTCGGAGGCCCGCGCGATCATGTGGAACCCCTGCGCGTAGCACAGCACTTTGCCCGCGATGAGCGCGCTTTCCAACTGATCAAGGTCGAGCGCACCGTCCAGCGCCTTGGGCGCCGCGCCGAAGCGCTTCTCTCCCTCCACCCGCAGATCCTTGCGGGCCGAGACGTTGCGCGCGCCTACCGCCGCCTCGATCGCCGGGACGGGCGCGGCCAGATGTTGCGCTTCGACCGCGGTCCAGCGCCCCGTGCCTTTCTGGCCCGCGGCATCCATGATCACCGACAGGAGCGGCTTGCCGGTCCCGGTGTCGGTGGCGGCCGCGACCTTCGCGGAGATCTCGATCAGGTAGGACGACAACGCGCCGTCGTTCCAGCGCGCGAAGACCTCCGAGATCTCGGGGTAGCTCATCGCCATGCCGTCGCGCATCAGCCCATAGACCTCGGCGATCATCTGCATGTCGGCGTATTCGATGCCGTTGTGCACCGCCTTGACGAAATGGCCGGCCCCTTCCGCGCCCATCCATGTGGCGCAGGGGGTGCCCTCGTGCTCGGCCGCGATCTTCGTGAGGATCGGGGCGACGCGGTCCCAGGCCTCCTTCGGTCCGCCGCCCATGATCGACGGGCCATGTCGGGCCCCGTCTTCTCCGCCCGAGACGCCGATGCCGAGGAACGGCTTGTCGCCCGCCTCCTTCGCGCGGCGATTGGTGTCGTGGAAGTTGGCGTTGCCCGCGTCGATGATCATGTCGTCGTCGTCCAGAAGCGGGCGCAGGGCCGCGATCTGCTTGTCCACGACGGCCCCCGCGGGCACCATCAGGATGATCGCGCGCGGTGTCTTCAGAGCGGCCACGAAGCTTTCCAGGTCCTCCGTCGGCGTGATCCGGACGGCCAGCGATCCGGCCTGTGCCGCAAAGTCGCGGGTCACCTGCGTCGTGCGGTTGAAGACCGCGATGTCGAACCCGTTGTCCGCGATGTTGAGCGCCAGTGCCGCCCCCATCGTGCCGAGGCCCAGCAGGCCGATGTCGCAGTTGCTCATGGGAATCTCCGTCGTCGGGGTCATGTGTGAGGGGAAGGCGCCCGCGCGCCGGTTACCCGATCCGCTCGATCCGGGCACACAGGTCGGTGGCGGCCGACAGGCTGCGCAACGTGGCTTGCGCAAGGCCCGGCAGGACCATCCATTCCAGCATCCAGGCGGCACCGGAGCGTTCCTGTTCGTGCACCAGGGCTTGATGCATCAGGGCGCTTTGCCCGGCCGCGTAGCGCGCCAGCGTGACCAGCAGTTCCGCGGTGACGGGGTTTTGCTTGTGCGGCATGGCGGAGGATCCGCCGCCGCCGGTCAGGGCGATCTCGTCCACGCCCTGCTGCGCCATAAGGGCGATGTCCTGGCCCATTTTCCCCAGGCTGCCCGCGATCCCCGCGCAAAGGGCCGCCCAGGCAGCCAGACTGTCGCGGCTGGTGTGCCAGCAGGGCGCGTCGGTCAGCTCTAGCCTGCGCGCCATCTCGGCCGCGATGCGGTCGCCGGCATCGCCGAAGGCGGCACGGTCGCCCACGGCGCCGCCAAGCTGAAGCGCCTCGACCTGTGGCCGCAGGGCGGACAACCTCGCGGCGTGTCGGGGCAGGGGGGCGGACCAGCTGTCCAGCCGTTGCCCCACGGTGGTCGGCACCGCCGCCTGCATCCGCGTGCGCGCCATCAGGGACTCGTTGCCGAAAGTGCGTCCCAGCGCGGCAAGCGCCGTCGACAGACCGTCCAACCGCCGCTCGATCAGCACGTTCGTCTCTTTCAGCGTCAACGCCAGCGCGGTGTCGAGGATGTCCTGAGAGGTCGCACCGGTATGAATCGCCTCGGGCGTCTGCGCGCCGGCGTGCAACTGGCGCACGAGTTCGGGGATCGGCAGGCCATCGCGGCGGGTCGCGGCGGACAGGGCATCGGTGTCGATCCCGGCCGTCTCGATCCCGGCGGCGGTGTCCTCGGCCGTCTCGACCGTTCCGGCGGCGCCCATGGCGCGGGTCAGCGCGGCCTCGATTCGCAAAAGGTGCTGCAACTGCCGGTCCGGTGACCAGATCGCGCGGCCTTCGGCATCCCCGAAGAGATCGCCGAGCCACGGGTGATCGAAGACATCGCTCAAGCGCGCAGCCCCAGGATCTCGCGCGCCTGCGCGACCGTGGCCACGGGACGGTCGTACTTCGCGCAAAGCTCCGCCGTGCGGGCGACCAGCGCCGCGTTGGAAGGGGCCAGCGTGTCGCGGTCGAGGCGGATGTTATCCTCGAGCCCGGTGCGGGTGTGCCCGCCCTTGGCGATCGACCATTCGTTCACGGTGGCCTGCGCGGCCCCGATCCCCGCGCCGCACCAGACCGCGTCGGGGGCCAGGCGCTTCAGCGTCTCGATGTAGAAGTCGAAGATCGGCTCGTCCGCGGGCATCGCGTTCTTCACACCCATGACGAACTGCACGTAAAGCGGGCCTTGCAGCCGTCCGTCCTGGGCCAGCCGCGTGGCCTGCACGATATGGGACAGATCGAAAGCCTCGACTTCGGGTTTGACGTCATGGGCGATCATCTCGGAGGCGAGCCAGTCCACGAGGTCGGGCGGGTTGTCGTAGACGCGGGTCGGGAAATTGTTCGACCCCACCGAAAGCGAGGCCATGTCCGGGCGCAGGGACAGCATGCCGCCGCGCGCGCGGCCCGCCCCGGACCGCCCCCCGGTGGAGAGCTGGACGATCATGCCGGGGCAATGCGTCTCGATCCCTTCCTTGAGCGCTGCAAAGCGCTCGGGATCGGAGGTGGGTTTGCCCTCGTCGTCGCGCACGTGGCAATGCGCGATGGAGGCACCGGCCTCGAACGCGGCTTGCGTGCTTTCGACCTGTTCGGCGATGGTGATCGGCACCGCCGGGTTGTCGGCCTTGGTGGGCACCGAGCCGGTGATGGCGACGCAGATGATGCAGGGGTTGGTCATGGCTCAGATATCCAGAAAGACGGTTTCACGCTCACCTTGCAGGTGAATGTCGAAACGGTAGACGTCGCCGTCGGGCTGCGCCAGCAGGCTGTCGCGGCGATGGGCCTGTTCGATCAGGTTCAGCACCGCGTCGTCCGCGTTGAGCGCCTCTTCATCGGCGAAATACATGCGGGTGTTCAGCCCGACGTTGATCCCGCGCGCCACCAGCCACAGGTTCAGATGCGGCGCCATGACGGTGTCGTGGCGGCCCGGGGCGGCGCCCGGTTTCACGGTCTTGATCGTGAAGACGCCCTCGGCGTCGGGCACGACCCGGCCCCAGCCGCGAAAGCCGTCCTCGACCGCGCCACGACCGGGGTAGATGCCGTCGGCGTTGGCCTGCCAGGTCTCGATCAGGACGTCGCGCACCGGGGCACCGGTCCCGTCGAGCACACGGCCCTGAATCGTGATCCGCTCTCCCTTGGCGTCGGGGCCCGCGATATCCTCGCCCAACTGGTTGTCGTAGATGTCGAAGCCCGCGTCGCGCGGCGACAGGCCGATATGGACGTAAGGCCCTGCCGTCTGCGATGGTGTTTCGCGCAGGTAGTCGAGTTTCTGGACCATGTCAGTTCCCCTCCGGGCGGTTCTCGAACCAGGTCGCGCGATGCCCGCGCAGCACGATGTCGAACTTGTAGGCGATGGTGTCGAGCGGGATCGTCGCGTTCAGATCCAGCGCCGCCGTAAGTTGCGTAACCGCGGCCGGATCCTTCAGCGTCGCCACGATCGGGCACTTCGGGATCAGCGGATCGCCTTCGAAATACATCTGCGTGATCAGCCGCTGCGCGAAGGCCGTCCCGAAGACCGAGACGTGGATATGCGCGGGCCGCCAGGAGTTCGTCCAGTTCCGCCAGGGGTAGGCGCCGGGCTTCACCGTGCGAAAGGCGTAGCGGCCCTCCGCGTCGGTGATCGTGCGCCCGCAGCCGCCGAAATTGGGATCGACCGGGGCGAAATAGGTGTCCTTCACATGCCGGTAGCGCCCGCCCGCGTTTGCCTGCCAGACTTCGACCAGCGTGTTGGGCACGGGACGCGCATTCTCGTCCAGCACCCGGCCATGAACGATGATGCGCTCACCGATGGGATCGCCCGTCTGCGCGTAGTTCGACAGAAGATCCGCATCGCCCGCCGCGATGTCGCCGTGGCCGAAGGTCGGGCCGGTCAGCTCGCTGTCGGAGTTCTGCAGCGACAGCAGCGGCAGCCGCGGAGAGCGCGCCACGCTGGTCTTGTAATCGGGGGTCAGGGCAGGGGGGTGCCATGTCCTGTCGCGTTGGTAGAGTTCCCCGGTCATGCGCCCTGCTCCATCTCTGCAAAGGTCTCTTTCGCCAGCTTGATCGCGTGGTTGGCCTTGGGCACGCCCGCGTAGATCGCGACGTGCTGGAAGGCCTCCAGCACGTCCGCCTGGCTCGCACCGGTGTTGGCGGTGGCGCGCACGTGCATCGGGATCTCGGCGAAGTTGCCGGTCGCGGCCAGAAGCGCCAGCGTCAGCATCGACCGCTCGCGGCGGCTGATCGCGTCGGAGGCCCAGACGGTCCCCCAGGCGCTTTCGGTGATCAACCCCTGGAAGGCCTGGTCGAAGTCGGTCTTCGCGGCTTCGGCGCGGTCGACATGCGCATCCCCCAGAACCTCGCGGCGGACCCGCATTCCGGTTTCGTATCGTGTCATCTGGCTCCTCCCCGGGGCGCCTCAGTAAGGCAGGCCCACGTAATTTTCGGCCATGGCCTGTTGGGCCGCGTCGTTCTCGCGCAGGAAGGCCATCTCGGCCATCTGCATCCGCGCATCGAAGTCCGAGCGGTCCGGAAAACGGTGGATCAAGGTCGAGAACCACCAGCTGAACCGCTCCGCCTTCCAGACCCGGGCCAGCGCACGCTCGGAATAGCTGTCGATGCCCGTGCTGTCACCCTTGTTGTAAAAGTCGCGCAAGCCGTTGAAAAGGTAATGAACATCCGACGCCGCGGTGTTCAACCCCTTGGCCCCGGTGGGCGGCACGATATGGGCCGCGTCGCCGCACAGGAACAGCCGTCCCCAGCGCATCGGCTCGGTCACGAAGGACCGGAGCGGCGCGATGGATTTCTCGATGCTGGGACCGGTGACCAGCGCTTCGGCGAACCGCGAGGGGATCCGGCGCTTGAGTTCGTCCCAGAAGGCGTTGTCCGACCAATCCTCGACCCGGTCCGACAGGTCGCACTGCACGTAGTAGCGGCTGAGCGCATCGTTGCGCATCGAGCACAGGGCAAAACCGCGCTCGGAGGTGGCGTAGATCAGCTCGTCGTGGACCGGCGGCGTCTCCGACAGGATGCCGAGCCAACCGAAGGGATAGACCTTCTCGAACTCCTGCCGGACGTCGTCGGGGATCGTCTTGCGGCTGACCCCGTGGAACCCGTCGCAGCCCGCGACGAAATCGCAGTCGATCCGGTGGGTCGTGCCGCCCGCGGAATAGGTGACGTAAGGCGCGTCGCTCTTGGCGTCATGGATTACCACGTCCTCGACCTCGAACCGCAGGTCGGCGCCCGCGGCTTCCCGCGCGGCGTAGAGATCGCGTGTCACCTCGGTCTGGCCGTAGACCATGACGGGACGGCCGGTCCGTTCCCGGAAGGACAGGCGGAATTCGTCCTCTCCGCTGGCGATGATCGTGCCGTCGTGCGGGTGGCCTTCCTTGTCCATCCGGTCGGAGACGCCCGCCTGTCGCAGAAGATCCACCATACCGCTTTCCAGAACGCCCGCGCGGATGCGGCCCAGAACGTAGTCCTTGGTCTTGCGTTCGAGCACGACGCTGTCGACGCCGACGGTCGACAAAAGCTGGGACAGCAACAGGCCCGAAGGCCCGCCGCCGATGATGACGACCTGCGTCCGCGTTCCGTCAGTCACGTCTTTTCCTAACCTTGGCAAACACTTGAAAGAGCTTCCTCACGTCACGACTTGGGCCGGAAATCCGGCGCGCGCTTCTCCAGGAAGGCGGCAAGGCCTTCGCGCGCGGCGTCCGTCGTCTGCGACATGGCCGCGGCCAGGCTTTCGGTGAAAAGCCCGTCCTGGCGGGACATGTCGTTGATCCGGCTGAGCGCCTGGATCATGAGGTAGTTCGAAAACGGCGCGTTGTCCGCAATTTTCCGCGCCAGGTCCAACGCCAGCGGCAAGGCCTCGTCGCTGGCCACGCTGTAATGCGCAAGTCCCAGCCGCAAACCGTCCTCGGCGCCGTAGCTGCGGCCGGTGAGCATCATCTCGCGCATCCGGTCGGGACCCAGGATCTTGCCCACGCGCACCGTGGCGCCGCCACCGACGAAGATGCCGCGGCGGCCTTCGGGCAATTGGAACCGGACCGACGGTTCGGCGATGCGCACGTGGCAGGCCGCCGCGATTTCGAGCCCGCCACCGATCACGGCACCGGTCATGGCGGCGATGACGGGCAGGCCACCGAACTCGATCGCATCCGCGACACGGTGCCAGTTGCGCGAATGAAAGACGGTTTCCTCGGGCGAGCGGCTCTTGTGTTCGGACAGATCGAGGCCGGAGCAGAAATGGCCGCCTTCGCCGTAGAGCACCACGGCACGCACGCCTTCGGGCGGCGCGCTGAAGAACGCATCGAGGTCGGCAATCAGCCGGTCGTTCATCGCGTTGCGCTTGTCGGGGCGGATGAAATGGATCGTCGCGATATCGCCATCGATCTCGGTCCGGGTCACGGCATCTTCGGCCAGAGGAGGTGTCATGAAAGGTCCTGGGCTAGCTACGGTGATCGTTATAGTGGTAAACGGTTTTTCTGTATAGTCGGATGTTTTGGGGGAAGGCCTCCTAGCACCGGTTAAAAGCCCGTTAATCGGTATTATGTAACTTAAGCATGAGGCCGAATACCGATATGGGATTGGCCTTTCGTTCGGCGTGCCCCACATTGCGCGGCGACACGGCAACGGAATCTCTCATGGCACGCCACGCCCGCACCTTCGGTATCATCGGTCTGGGGATCTTCGGCCGCGCGGTCGGCAACGAGCTCATGCGCTTCGGCAATCACGTGATCGGGATCGACAAGGAAAATGCCCCGGTGGCCGAGATGGTCGAGACGCTGTCCCAGGCGATGATCGTCGATGCGCGCGACGATGCCGCCCTTCGGGAAGCCGGGTTCGCGGATTGCGACATGGTGCTGGTGGCCATGGGATCCGACCTCGAGGCGTCGATCGTGTCGGTCATGAACCTCAAGCTGATCGGCGTGCCCACGGTCTGGGCCAAGGCGCGCACGAAGACCCACCACCGGATCCTGTCGAAGCTGGGCGTCGACCGCGTCATCCACCCCGAACACGAGGTCGGCCTGCAGATCGCGCAGGTCATGCACAATCCGCTGGTGCGCGACTACATCAGCCTGGGCAATGGCTACCACGTGGTGAACTTCCGCATTCCCGAAAGCCTCGAAGGCCGCAAGCTTACGGATCTGCCGCATCAGAAGGACCACAGGCTGCGCTGCGTGGGCGTCATGCGCGGAACCGAATTCATCGGCCAGGACGGGTCAAGCTGCACGCTGGAGCGTGACGATCTCTTGCTGCTTTTGGGACAACGCTCGGACCTGAGGGCCTTCGCGGCCACGCTGTGAGGGTCATGTGAAAGCGCGTTCGCATATCCAGCGGCGTGGCCGGTTCGGTCTGCGCAGCTTCCGGGCCCCGCCGCCGCTGATGCTTTGCGTCATCTACCTGTGCTCGATCCTCGCGGGCGCCATCCTGCTGCGTCTGCCGATCGCAACCGAGACGCCGATCGGCTTTCTCACGGCGGTCTTCATCTCGACCTCCGCGGTGACGGTCACGGGTCTTTCGACGGTGGACGTCGGCACCACCTTCAGCCTGTTCGGAGAAATCGTGATCGCAACGCTCATCCAGTTGGGCGGTCTGGGACTGATGACCTTCGCCGTCATGGTGTTGTCGGCGCTCGGCATCCCCGTGGGCATGCCACAACGGCTGATCCTGCGCGAGGACCTCAACCAGACCGCGTTCAACAACCTCACCGTGCTGGTGCGCATCATCCTGCTGCTCGCGGTCAGCTGCGAACTCGTCGCCACCGCGGTGCTTGCCGTCGTCTTCGTGCCGGAGTTCGGGCTTGTACACGGGCTCTGGCAGGCGCTGTTTCACGCGATCTCGGCGTTCAACAACGCAGGCTTCTCGCTGCTGCCGACGGGGCTCGTCCCTTACGTCGACGATCCGGTCGTGAACATCGCGATCCCTGCGCTTTTCATCCTGGGCGGTCTCGGGTTCGTGGTGATCGGAGACATCCTGCAACAGCGCAACTGGGCGCGTCTCACGCTGCATTCCAAGATCATGCTGACGGGAACGGCGGCGCTGATCCTCTGGGGGTTCGCCACCTTCGCGGCGCTCGAATGGACCAATCCCGGCACCCTGGGCGCCCTGCCCTCGACCGGCGATCGGCTCTGGGCCGCGTGGTTTCAGGCCGTGACCCCGCGCACCGCGGGGTTCAACACGATCGACACCAGCGCGATGCACGATTCGACCACGCTTCTGACGATGCTGCTGATGGTGGTCGGCGGCGGCAGCACCTCGACCGCGGGCGGGATCAAGGTGACCACGCTGGTCGTCCTGCTGATCGCCACGGTGGCCTTCTTTCGCCGCAGTGCCAGCCCCTCGATCTTCGGCCGGTCGCTGCGTTTGGAAGAGATCATCAAGGTGCTCGCCCTGACCACCGTCAGCATGCTGCTGGTGTTCACCGGGCTTTTCATCACGACGATCTCCCACGACGGTGACTTCCTCGACCTCGCCTTCGAGATCACCTCCGCCTTCGGCACCGTCGGCCTGTCGCGTGGGACGACGGCGACACTCGACCCGCTGGGCCTGACCGTCGTGATGGTGACGATGTTCGCGGGCCGTGTGGGACCGCTGGCATTGGGCTTCTTCCTCGCGACCCGCGTGGCGCCGCGGGTGAAATATGCGCCCGGCCAGATCTACCTGGGCTGAGCCGCGAGACCGCCCTGCCCCGGAACGGTCCTCCGAGCGAATCGAGGGCGCAATCCGAGCGATGACCGCTTGCCGGGCAACAAAAAACCGGCCCCGCGCGAAACACGGGGCCGGCTTGAATTCGCGGGTGATCCGGAAGGATCAGCCGTTCATCTTGGCGACTTCGGCGGCGAAGTCCTCTTTCTCGATCTCGATACCTTCGCCCACTTCCAGGCGCTGGAAGGCGGTGATCGTGACACCGGCTTCCTGCGCGGCCTGGGCCACGGTCAGGTCGGGGTTCACGACGAAGGCCTGGCCCATCAGGGTGCTTTCGGCCATGAACTTGCGCATACGGCCTTCGATCATCTTCTCGATGACCTGCTCGGGCTTGCCGCTTTCGCGCGCGATGTCCATCTGGACCTGCTTTTCCTTCTCGACCATCGCGGGGTCGAGGTCGGCCTCGCCCAGGGCCGCCGGGTTCGCGGCGGCGATGTGCATCGCGACCTGGCGCCCGAAGGCCTCGTTCTCGCCGTCCATGGCGACCAGAACCCCGATGGAGCCCATGCCGGGTGCGACAGAGTTGTGGACGTAGGACACGACGTTCCCGCCGGTGACCTTCGCCATGCGGCGCACGGACATGTTCTCGCCGATCACGGCGACGGCGTCGGTGACGGTCTGATCCACGGACTTGCCGTCGACCTCGGCGGACTTCAGCGCGTCGACGTCATCGACCACGATGGCGGCGGTGGCGATCTTACCGACCATCTTCTGGAAATCGGCGTTCTTGGCGACGAAGTCGGTCTCGGAGTTCACCTCGACGGCGACGCCCTTGCCACCTTCGGTCGCGACGGCCACGAGGCCTTCGGCGGCGGTGCGGCCGGACTTCTTGGCGGCCTTGGCCAGACCCTTGGTGCGCAGCCAATCGACGGCGGCTTCCATGTCGCCATCGGTTTCGGTCAGCGCCTTCTTGGCGTCCATCATGCCCGCGCCGGTCGTGTCGCGAAGCTCTTTCACCTGTGCTGCGGTAACAGCCATGATCTCTCTCCTGATGTGTTCGGGCCCCGGTCGGGGCGCACGTCTGCCGCCGCCCTGCCCCGGGTCTGTAACATGGTGTGGCACCCGGGTGCGACACCCGGGTAACGCGAGGCTCAGGCCTCGGCGGGCTGCTCTTCGCCGGCTTCGGCGGCGGCGGCGGCCGCGTCTTCCTCGGCCATCAGCTCTTCCATGGCGCCCATGTCGACGCCTGCGGCACCCAGCTGCGCCTGCATGCCGTCGAGGGCAGCGCGGGCGGCGAGGTCACAGTAAAGACCGATCGCGCGGGCCGCGTCGTCGTTGCCGGGGATGACGTAGTCCACGCCCTTGGGCGAGCAGTTGGTGTCGACCACGGCCACGACCGGGATGCCCAGCTTCTGCGCCTCGAGGATGGCGAGGTCTTCCTTGTTGACGTCGATGACGAACAACAGGTCCGGCACGCCGCCCATCTCGCGGATGCCGCCCAGCGAGGCTTGCAGTTTGCCCTGCTCGCGCTCCATGCCCAGACGCTCTTTCTTGGTCAGGCCGGCAAAGCCGTTCTCGGAGGCCTCGTCGATCGCCTTCAGGCGGTTGATCGACTGGGACACGGTCTGCCAGTTGGTCAGCGTGCCGCCCAGCCAGCGGTGGTTCATGTAGAACTGCGCGGATTTCTCGGCGGCGTCCTTGATCGGGGCCTGCGCCTGGCGCTTGGTGCCGACGAAGAGCACGCGGCCGCCCTTGGCGACGGTGTCGCGCACGACCTGCAGCGCCTGGTCCAGCATCGGGACGGTCTGCGTCAGGTCCATGATGTGGATGCCGTTGCGCGCGCCGTAGATGTACTCGGACATGCGCGGGTTCCAGCGCGCGGTCTGGTGGCCGAAGTGAACGCCAGCTTCCAAGAGCTGACGCATGGAGAACTCGGGAAGAGCCATGGTCTTGTCCTTTTCCGGTTTAGCCTCGGCGGGGGTATCAGGCCTGTCGGCCCAACCGGTGGATCGTCCGGGATGTCTCCCCGGATCGACCCGCCCCCGCCTGCGGGATTGAGTGAGGGCGCTTTAGTCGAAGCGGAACCGGGATACAAGGGGCTCTACGCTGACAGGCTCGGCCCAAGGCCACAGGCCGCCGGGCCATCGCCGACCCGCCCCCCGGATCGGCGATGGCCCTGCGTCGCTCTACAGAAACACCCGCTCGATCACCCAGTAGATCGCAACGATGGCGATCAGGACCGAGGCGGGCTGCGCCACGACATCGTTGTAGCTGTCGTAGCGCCCGAGGTTCACCGAAACGGCGCAAAGCCCCAGAAGCACCGCGACCGTCGCCATCACGGGGATCAAGTCGCCGGTCCAGCCCGGTGCGAAGGCCGCAAGCGGGATCAGCAGCGCCAGCACCGCGACCACGCCCACGAGGTAGGCCGCGGCCAGCCCCACGTGCCGCGTGGCCGAGGCGCTCATCTCGCGCGCCTTCCAGACGATGGCGAAGGCCACGGCGATGACGGCAAGCTGGCCGATCTCGACCCCGATGTTGAAGCCGATGAGCGCGGGCACGAACTGCCCCTGCGGCAGGCCGAACTCGGCCAGAACGGAAGCGAATCCCAAGCCGTGCAACAGGCCGAAGCCGAAGATGACGATGGGCCGCCAGGGCGACAACCCGCGGGTGAAGAGGTTCTCGATCGCGACATAGGCGATCGACAGCGCGATCAGCGGCTCCACGATACTGCCGGGTACGTTGACGATGCCCAGCGCCGCCAGCGCCAGCGTGATGGTATGGGCGAGCGTGAAGGCCGTGACCTGCCACAGGAGCGGCTTGAGGTGCGTCGACAGGAAGAACAGCCCCAGCACGAAGAGGATATGATCCAGCCCAAGCGGCACGATGTGATCGAACCCGGTGGGAATGTAGCTGAAGAAAGTGACGAGCGCGCCCCGCGCGTTGCCACCCTCAAGGGCGATCTGGTCGGAGGTCTGGCCGCCGGTCAGGTAGGCGTCAAAGGGCTGCTCTACCCCTTGCTGGCGGAGCACCAGCGCGCCGAGGCTTCGGTCCCAGCCCACGTTCACGTCCTCCGCCCCGGAGAGTGCCGCGCTGAAGACGAAGGTCGAGGTGCGCGGCAATTCCACGTCGCCCGTCTCGCCCGCCGTGACACTGTCCAGCGTCAGCGGCAGGCGGTTGCCGTTGGCCACCACGTCGATCCGGTCGGCCATCTGCGGCCAGTAGTCGCGAAACGCCTCTTCCAGCGCGGCGGGGTCGAGCGCGCGCAGATCGTCGTAGGCTTCCGCCTGCGGGGCCTCGTTGGTGTCGGTGACGGCGCTTTGGTCGATGCCCGCGATGAAGGTTTCGAGGTTCGCCTCGACCTCGAAGCGCAATACATCGCCGTCCCGCGTCATGTCGGCCACCGATGGCAGCACCTCGTGCGCCCGGGCGCCTGACGGCAGCGTGACGAGCGCAAGGGCCAGGCTTGACACGAGCGTCAGAACCCAGACCCTGAGGAAGGCTTGAAAGGAATTGGACATGCGGTCTCTCGCTTTGATTATCGCTTTGGCGGCCGGACCTGCATCCGCCCATGAATTCTGGCTGGAGGCCGAGGATTATACCCTGGCCACCGGCGACGCGATGACAGTGTCCATCGTCAACGGCGACGAGTTCAAGGGTCAAAAGATCCCCTATCTGCCTCAAAAATTCATAACCTTCTTGAATATCTCCGGGGCGGGATCGCAGCCGGTCCCCGGTCGCGTCGGTGATCGGCCCGCCGTGCAGATCGACGCGCCGCCCGAAGGTCTGAACGTCCTGGCCTACGAATCCACCGACAGCCTCGTCGAATACGACGGCTGGGATGTCGTCACCCGTTTCGTGGCTCACAAGGGTCTCGACGACTTCTATGCCGACCACGCCGCCCGCGGCCTGCCGGAGGAGCCCTTCCGGGAGGTCTATTCGCGCTATTCCAAGGCCCTGATCGCCGTGGGCAACGGCGTGGGCGCCGACCGCCGCACCGGCCTCGAGACAGAGATCGTGGCGCTCACCAATCCCTACACCGACGATCTGTCGGACGGCATGGCGTTCCAGCTCTGGTATGGTGACGCGCCGCGCGCCGACGCCCGGTTCGAGGTCTGGGACCGCAGCCCCGCGGGCGAGGTCCGCCAGACATTCTACCGCACCGACGCCGAAGGCCGCGTCACGGTCCCGGTCGAGGCGGGCCACGCCTACATGGCCGATGCGGTTCTCTACCGCGAACCCTCCGCCGCGACGGTGGAGGCCTCCGGCGGGGCGGTCTGGGAAACCCTCTGGGCCAACATGACCTGGGCGGTGCCGGAGTAACGGCACGTCTTGCGCCGCGCGCCCTGCCGGGGCATGAGCGGCCCATGAGCCAGACGCCCGACACCCAGACACCCGACATCCTGTGCATCGGTTCGGTCCTTTGGGACGTGATCGGGCGCACCGCCAGCCACATGCGCGCGGGCTCCGACGTGCCGGGGCGGATCACCCGCCTGCCCGGCGGCGTCGCCATGAACATCGCCATGACGCTGGGCCGGTTCGGTTTCACGCCGGCGCTTCTGTCGGTCGTGGGCCGCGACGCGCAAGGCAATGCCCTGATCGCCGAAGCAAGCGGCATGGGGTTGATCTGCGACCACGTCTACCGCTCCGACGATCTGCCGACGGACGTCTACATGGCGATCGAGGCATCGAACGGCCTGATCGCCGCCATCGCCGACGCCCATTCGCTGGAAGCCGCGGGCGACAAGATCCTGCGCCCGCTCTCGGACGGCCGGTTGGGATCAAAGGAGGCCCCCTACCCCGGCCCCATCGCGCTCGACGGAAACCTGACCGAGGATCTTCTGCGCACCATCGCGACCTCGCCGCTGTTCACCCGCGCCGATCTGCGCGTGGCCCCCGCCTCGCCCGGCAAGGCGGAGCGCCTGCTGGCCCTGCTGGGCCACCCCTCCGCCACGCTCTACGTCAACCTCGAAGAGGCCGGCCTGCTCTGCCAGACCACCTTCGAGAGCAGCGCCGAGGCCGCCCGGGGCCTGCTGGCGCGCGGCGCGAAACGCGTTCTGGTGACGGATGGCGGCCAGCAGGCCTCCGAAGGCACCGACGGCGACGTCATCACCGCCACCCCGCCGCAGGTGCTCGTCTCGCGCGTGACGGGCGCGGGGGATACCTTCATGGCGGCGCATATCGCCTCCGAACGGCAGGGGCTCGACCGTCCCGCCGCCCTCGCCCGCGCCTTGCAGGCCGCCGCATCCTACGTCTCAGGAGACACCCCATTATGACCGATTTTCCCATGACCCACTCCGCCGAAGTCGCGAAGGCGCTCGAGGCGGGCACACCGCTGGTGGCGCTGGAAAGCACGATCATCACCCACGGCATGCCCTACCCGCAGAACGTCGAGACTGCCCGCGCGGTGGAACAGGACATCCGCGATGGCGGGGCCACGCCCGCCACCATGGCGGTGATCGACGGCACGCTGCACATCGGCCTCGAAGCGGACGAACTGGATGAGCTGGGCCAGGCCGAAAACGTCGCCAAGCTCTCGCGCGCGGATCTCGCCGCCTGCATCGCGCTGGGCGGCACGGGCGCCACCACCGTGGCGGCCACGATGATCGCGGCCCATATCGCGGGGATCCACGTCTTCGCCACCGGCGGGATCGGCGGCGTGCATCGCGGCTGGGAGCGGAGCCTCGATATCTCCGCCGACCTGCAGGAACTATCCCAGACCCCCGTCACCGTGGTGGCCGCGGGCGCCAAGGCGATCCTCGATCTCTCCGCCACCTTCGAGGTGCTCGAAACCCTCGGCGTGCCGGTCATCGCCTACGGCCAGGACAACCTGCCGGCCTTCTGGTCCGCCACCTCCGACATGACGGCGCCCTTGCGGATGGACAGCGCGCAGGAAATCGCGACCGCCCAGATCGTGCGCAACCGCATGGGGCTGCCCGGCGGGCAACTGGTCTGCAACCCGATCCCCGCCGCCGACCAGATCCCGGCCGAGGAACTGGCCCCGGTCATAGCCCAGGCCCTCGAAGAGGCCGAGGCGCAGGGCATCTCGGCCAAGGGGGTCACACCCTTCCTGCTGGGCCGGATCTTCGATCTGACGGAAGGGCGCTCGCTCACCGCCAATATCGCGCTGGTGCGCAACAACGCGCGGCTCGCCGCACAGATCGCGACGCATCTGGTCTGACTCTGCCGCAATCTTGGGCAGGCAGACGGCGCCCCCCCCGTTTCCCGAATGGCGATCGGGGGAGGATGCGCGCCGTCGCTTGTGAAGCCGGGCCCGCCCTTCTATCTGTGAGCGCGTCACACCGAAAGTCCCGCGATGCCGCCCGAGATCGATCCCATCATCCAACCGCCGAGACGGCCGGGTCTCGTCGCCCGGCTGCGCGGCAACTTCCTGGCGGGGATCATCATCATCGCGCCCATCGCGCTGACGTTCTGGCTGATCTACGCGGTCGTCGGGATGATCGACAGCTGGGTCTGGCCCTTCGTGCCGGACCGCTACCTGCCCAACGCGCTGCTGAACCGCTGGTTCGGCGACCCCGCGGACCCGATCACGATCGACGTGCGGGGTCTTGGCGTCATCATCTTCCTGGTCTTCACCGTCCTGATCGGCTGGCTGGGCAAGGGCTATATCGGACGCAGCCTGCTGCGCCTGGCCGAGCGTCTGGTCGACCGGATGCCCGTCATCCGCTCGGTCTACAACGGCGCCAAGCAGATCGCCGAGACGGTCTTCTCCCAGCGCGACACCTCCTTCGACCAGGCCTGCCTGGTCGAGTATCCGCGCAAGGGCATCTGGGCCATCGCTTTCATCAGTACCTCCGCCAAGGGCGAGGTGCGCGCGAAGCTGCCGGGCGACGACATCCTGACCGTTTTCCTGCCCACCACGCCCAACCCGACCTCGGGGTTCCTGCTGTTCCTCAAGCGCGAGGACGTGATGATCTTGGACATGGGCGTCGAGGAGGCGGCGAAACTGGTGATCTCCGCCGGTCTCGTCTACCCGCCGGAACGGCCGCCCGAGGCATGATCGGACCCGCGCTGACGGGATTCGCGACGGGCTTTTCGCTCATTCTCGCGATCGGGGCGCAGAATGCCTTCGTGCTGCGGCAGGGGCTGGCGCGCGCGCATGTGTTCTGGCTTTGCCTGCTCTGCGCCACCTCGGATGCGGTGCTGATCAGCGCGGGCGTGCTGGGGTTTGATGCGATCACGCAGGCCTTTCCCGCCCTGCCGCGGATCATGGCCTTGGCAGGGGCCGCGTTCCTCTTCGTCTACGGCGCCACCCGGTTCGTGGCCGCCTGGCGCGGCGATTACCAGATGCAACTGGCCGGAAAGACGCTGGCGCTTGGCCCGACGCTTGCGACGGCAGCGGCCTTCACCTGGCTGAACCCGCATGTCTACCTCGACACGCTGGGACTGGTCGGCGCCTATTCGACGAACTACCCCGACAGCGCCGACAAGACCGCCTTCGGTGCCGGCGCGGTGCTCGCCTCCTTCGTGTTCTTCTTCGGGCTGGGCTACGGTGCGCGCTTTCTCGCCCCGGTCATGCAGTCGGCCCGCGCCTGGCGCATCCTCGACGCGGCGATCGGCGTGGTCATGTGGGCGCTGGCGCTCAAGCTTCTCAGCTGAACATCGCCTTCAGATCGACGCTCGACCGCGTGCCGAGGTCGGCCCTGTGGTCCTGCAGGAACCGCTCCGCCGCCTGCTCTCCCGCCTCCTTCAGCCGGGCGAGGATGACCGGGTTGGGGATCGTCTTCGTCGCGACGTTCAACTCGTTCATCAGCGCATCGTCCTCGATCAGGTGGATCCGCACCGCCTTCATGGTACCGGACTGGATCGCCCCGGTCTCCAGCAGGCGCTGGACGAAATGGATCGAGCGCAACTCGCCCAGAAGCGATGTGTTGAACCCGATCTCGTTGATCCGGTTGGTGATCGCCTCCGCACTCTTGGGGACCTCGTCGCGGACCAGGGGGTTGATGTTGACGATGACAACATCGTTCGGCAAGTCGTTGCGATACAACGGAAAGAGCGGCGGGTTCCCGGTATAGCCACCGTCCCAGTACGCCTCCGTCCGGCCGGTGTCCGGATCCTCGATCTCGATCGCCTCGAACAGCGTGGGCAGGCAGGCCGAGGCCATGATCGCCTCCGGCGTGATCTGCTGGCCGGAAAAGACGCGGATCTTGCCAGTGCGCACGTTCGTGGCCCCGATGTAGAGCGCGGGTCCGCTGTCGGCGCAGATCTCCTCGAACCGCATGTCCCGCAGGATCCGCTCCAGCGGATTGCGGAAGACGGACCCGTAGACGTAAGGCGAGGTCGTCCGGGCCATGACGTCGAAGGCCATGAACGCGGGCGACACCGACGTCATCGCAGCGAGCCACCCCGCCGAGGGGGCGGCGGCGGCCAGCCAGTCCTGCGCCCAGGGGGTCGTGACCGCCCCCACCTGTTCCCAGACCCACCGCAGGTTCGCGCGCGCCCCCTCTCGCCCCCCGGTTGCAAGACCCGCTTTCAGGGCGGCGCCGTTCAAGGCCCCGGCTGAGGTGCCGGAGATGCCCGCGATCTCGAGTCCGTCGTCCTGCAAGAGCCGGTCGAGCACCCCCCAGGTGAAGGCGCCATGCGCCCCGCCGCCCTGCAGCGCGAGGTTCAGACGGATCACAGGGCCGTCCAGCCGCCGTCGACGCTGATCGTGGTACCGGTGATCTGGGCCGCATGATCCGAGCACAGGAAGACCGCCGTTCCGCCGATCTGCTCGGTCGTGGCGAACTCCTTGGACGGCTGGCGTTCGAGGATCACCTTCTCCTTCGCCTCGTCCTCGGTCATGTCGTATTTCTTGGCCGTGTCGGGGATCTGGCTTTCCACCAGCGGGGTCAGCACGTAGCCCGGGCAGATCGCATTGGCGGTGATCGGCTCCTTCGCGGTCTCGAGTGCCGTGACCTTGGTCAGGCCCACGATCCCGTGCTTGGCGGCGACATAGGCGCTCTTGTAGGGAGAGGCCGTCAGCCCGTGGGCGCTTGCGATGTTGATCACGCGGCCCCAACCGGCCTTGCGCATCATCGGCAGGGCGGCGGCGGTCGTGTGAAAGGCCGAGGACAGGTTGATCGCCAGGATGGCATCCCATTTCTCGGGCGCGAAATCCTCGATCGGGGCCACGTGCTGGATGCCCGCATTGTTCACCAGGACATCGCAGGCCCCCGCCTGTTCGACCAGCGCGCGGCATTGCTCGGGCTTGCTCATATCGGCCTGGATGTAGATCACCTCCGTCCCGAACTCCTCGCCGATCTCGCGGGCCAGGTCGTGATCGGCCGCATCGTCGGTGTAGGAGTTCAGGACAACGCGCATCTTCGCCTCGGCGAAACTCCGCGCAACGCCCAAACCGATCCCGGAATTGGAACCGGTCACGATTGCGGTCTTGCCTTCAAGGGTATGGGACATGGTGATTCTCCTGGTTTGCGGCGCGCGCATGATGCAGATGCAGCATGACATAAACCGCATCGTCCCATTCTCAAACCGAAGCGGCGCAGGGCAACGACGCCGCGACAGCTCGCCACCGCAATCCTTTTTTACAAGGGCGAATCGGGGGGTTGCCGGGTGATTCGCAGATCGCTATGAGGAAGCACCGACCCACCGCAGGACCAAAAAAAACCCCGGCCGAAGCCGGGGTGTAGTCATTGAGGCAGGTTTCATACAGGCAAGAAACCTATCGAGCAGTGAGTTACTTATAGGCCGAACTTAGCCCGGGTGAAAGGTAAAAGTTTGTGTCGGCGAGAAACCCTCTTTAGCGTGGCAGGCAACAATCAGAGCAACAGGACAGATCTTGCCATGACGCGACATCTCTTAACTTCCGCGGCCACCGCCTTGGCATTGCTGGCAAACGGGGCCTGGGCGGAAAGCCACGGCATCTCGATGTACGGCGAACCAGCCCTGCCCGCCGACTTCGATCACCTTCCCTACGCCAACCCCGACGCGCCGACCGGCGGCCAGATCGTCACGGCGGAGGTCGGCACCTTCGACAGTCTCAACCCCTACATCCAGAAAGGCTCCGTTCCCTGGCAGCTGCGCTACCTGATCGGCGAAAGCCTGATGGCCCGCTCGCTGGACGAGCCCTTCACGCTCTACGGCCTGCTCGCCGAAAGCGTCGAGACGGCGGAGGACCGGTCCTGGGTCGAATTCACCCTCCACCCGCAGGCGGAGTTTTCCGACGGCAGCCCGGTCACGGCCGAGGACGTGATCTGGTCGTTCGAGACGCTCGGCACCGAAGGCCACGGGCGCTATCGCGGCTTCTGGGAAAAGGTCGAGAGCATCGAGGAAACCTCTCCCGGCACGGTGCGCCTGACGTTCAACGTCGACGACCGCGAACTGGCGCTCTTGGCCGGCATGCGCCCGATTCTGAAGAAGGCCCAGTGGGACGGCGTCGATTTCGCCGATTCCAGCGCGGATGTCGCCCCGATCACCTCCGGTCCCTACGTTATCGAGGATGTCGACCTCGGGCGGTCCATCACGCTCACCCGCAACCCCGATTACTGGGGCCGCGGCGTGGTCCCGTTCGAGACCGGCCTGCACAACCTCGACGAGATCCGGCTCGAATTCTTCGGTGACGAAACCGCCGCCTTCGAGGCCTTCAAGACCGGCTCCGTAAATTCGAACCGCGAATTCAACGTGGCCCGCTGGGAAAGCCAGTACGACTTCCCGGCCGTCCAGAACGGCGACGTGGTCAAGTCCGTCCTGCCCCATGCCCGCCCCTCGGGCATGACCGGTTTCGTGATGAACACCCGTCGGCCGCAGTTCGACGACTGGCAGGTGCGCGAGGCGATGCTCCAGGCCTTCAACTTCGAGTTCATCAACGAGGCGATGACCGGCTCCGAGCAGCCGCGCATCACCTCCTACTGGTCGAACTCGCCCCTGGGCATGGACGAGGGCCCCGCCACGGGCCGCGTGGCCGAGATGCTGGAGCCTTTCGCGGACGACCTGCCGCCCGGTGCGATCGACGGCTATGCCCTGCCCGTCTCCGACGGCACCGAGCGCAACCGCGCCGGCACCGCCCGCGCGCTCGAACTGATGCGCGAGGCCGGCTACACGGTCGAGAACGGCGTCATGACCGGCCCCGACGGCGCGCCCTTCACCTTCGACATCCTGCTCGAACAGGGCGGGTCCGAGAACCAGGCCATCATCGACATGTACACCCAGAGCCTCTCGCGCCTCGGCATCACGCCGACGGTCAGCGTGGTGGACGATGCCGCCTACAAGGAACGCACCGACGCGCTCGATTTCGACATGACCTATTACCGCGTGGGCCTGTCGCTCAGCCCCGGCAACGAGCAGTACTTCTACTTCGGGGAAGAGACGGCGGACGCGCCCGGCTCGCGTAACCTGATGGGCGTGAAGTCCCCGGCGGTGGACGCCATGATCGACACGATGCTGACCTCCGAAAGCCAGGAGAACTTCGCGGCCAGCGTGAAGGCGCTCGACCGGATCCTGACCGCGGGGCGCTACGTGATCCCGATCTATCAGTGGAACATCAGCCGGCTCGCGCATGCCAAGGAACTCACCTATCCCGAGGTGCTCCCGGTGATGGGCGACTGGCCCGGTTGGCAGCCCGACCTGTGGTGGTGGGAAGAAGAGTGACGCGCCTTCTCCTCGTGCTGGCGGTCCTTTCCGCCAGCGCCTGCACCCCGGCCCGGATCATCGGCAACACCGCCATCGGCGCCGGGCAATTGACCCTCGGGGCCGCCGACGCGGTCATCTGACAAGGGCGGCCTTCTCTGTTCCGGAAATATCCTCGGGGGGGCTGGCCACCGGCCAGCGGGGGGCAGACAGCCCCCCTCCCCGCCCCGATCCTGCGCACCGAACCCCTCCGCGTGGCCCGGCCCCGGTGCTTCGGTGATCATAGGTTGCCTTCCGCGCTTGCGGGGCATAAGGATGCCGCTCATCGACCGGCGACGCTGTCTCGGCTGCATCCCGTTCCCGATCCGCCCGACCGAACCGTCGTGACGAGCAGGTCTCGCCAGGCGTTCCGCCGCCACCGCGGCGCGCGGGTCACGGGCCGCCAGGTCCCGTCCCATCAGGGGGCGGACCGACCGACCGGAACGAAACATGCAGCGCACCGTTGGTCCGCAACACGGAATTCAAAGGAGTTTCCCATGCAGTGGAAAGATGTCTCTCAGAACTGGAATGCCTATATCCCGCGCATCCTGACCCAGTGGCCCACCCTGAACGAGGCCGACGTCCAGTCGCTCGACGGTGACCAGGACGCCTTCATCGACTATCTGTCGAAGTCCAAGGGCGAGGACCGCGTCGCGGCCCAGATGGAACTGGCCGACTGGCTGATGGGCTCCGAGCCGATCGACGTCACCATGGACGAACAGAACGACAACGCCCAGATCATGGACAGCGCCAAGAACGTCGGCACCGGCGAAGACGCGTTGGCCGACGATGCGAAGTTCGGCACCGACCCCGCCCCGGCCACGCCCGTCGGTCGCAGCTGATACCGCATCCCCGACGCGCGCGACCAAGCCCGCGTCGGATGTCTTGGGCGGGACCTCGTCTCGCCCCCGCTCGAAGCCCGGATCCGCCATTGCGCGACCGGGCTTTTGCATGACACAGGCCTTGGATGCACGGTCCGTCTTCGCCAGGATATGCCCTTTCCGAAGGCACCGCCGAACCGACCCCCTCAATCCACGAGCGGCCGTCACGTCCGGCGTGTCGCCGACCGAAAACGCAGCCTGCCCTTCGTTTTCGGGCGTCCCGATGTTCCACCTCGGGGCCGACGTGCTAGATGTCCGCTGAAAACCGCCATCGCAGGCAGACAAAAGATCCCGCGGACGCGGCCGTGCCGGTCGGGGCGAACCACCTGAAGCCGCGCCGCCGCCTGCGCCAAGACTGGGAGACCGCACATGGTCAAGCTCGACATCCTCTCCGACCCGATCTGCCCCTGGTGCTACATCGGCAAGGCGCAGCTCTTCCGCGCGCTCGAACAGGTGGGCGATCACCCCTTTACCATCGAATGGCACCCGTTCCAGCTGAACCCCGACATGCCCGAAGGCGGCCTTGACCGTCGAAGCTACCTCGAGGCGAAGTTCGGCAGCAAGGAGGCCGCCGCACGCGCCTACGCCACGGTCGAGGAGCACGCCAGGTCCGCGGGTCTCACGATCAACTTCGAAGCCATGGACCGCACGCCCAACACGCTCGACGCGCATCGCCTGATTCACTGGGCCGGGATCGAGCAACGGCAGACCTTCGTCGTGGACCTGCTGTTCCGTGCCTACTTCGAGCAGGGCCGCGACATCGGCGGCCACGAGGTGCTCTGCGATATCGCCGACACCGCCGAGATGGACGCGGCCGTCGTGGGCAAGCTCCTCGCCTCCGACGCGGATGCCGACGACATCCGCAAGCGCGATGCCCACAGCCGCGAGATGGGGGTCACCGCCGTCCCGACCTTCATCGTCGCGGGCCAGCATGCCGTTCCCGGTGCGCAACCGCCCGAAACCTGGGTCCAGGTCATCACCGAGATCAAGGAAAAGCTCGCCGACGACGCCTGAGGTCGGAACGAAAGAGGGACGGGTGGCGTTCGGTCGTAAATAAACCCCAAGGAGTAATTCCATGCGCGCCCTGATCGCCCTCGCCCCCTTCGCCATCCTCGCCGCCTGCGAGACGACTGGTTCCGTAGCGCAGACCACCGCCCCCGCCGGGGTCGACGCCACGGTCCAGATGACCAGCGCCCAGACGTTCTCTCCCAACGCCGTCACCATCCGGTCGGGCGAAACGGTAGCCTTCCAGAACATCTCGACCTTCGGTCATTCCGTCTCGACCGAAGCCTCCACCCCCGCCGAGCAGCAGGTGACGCGTCTGCCGAGCGGTGCGGCCGCCTTCGATTCCGGCGTGATCGCCCCGGGTGAGACCTATACCTACACCTTCACGACCCCAGGCACCTACCGTTACTTCAGCGAATCGCAGGTCGCCAACGGCATGGTCGGCACGGTGATCGTGAACCCCTGAGCCGTCCACGCCCGGGAAAACGGCAAGAGGCCGCGCCCAATCGGCGCGGCCTCTTTGCATCCAGGATCTCGCATGGCGCGCCAATTTTTCTCAGGGCGACGTGAGGACATCACCTCTTCATCGGGCTTGCCGCAAAGGCAAGGCGTGGAAGCTCAACCTTGCTTGCCCAAGGCCGCGAGATCGCGGGCGATGTTGAACGCGCCCTGCACCTTGTCCTTGGGCTTGGCCCAGTCCTGCAGCACGACGATCTTGTTGTCCTTGACCTTCGCCTGCCCCTTGTAGGCCGCGATGAAGTCCACGAGGCCCGCCGGGTTGGCGAACTTGTCGTTGTGGAACCGCACCGTGGCCCCCTTGGGCCCCGCATCGAGGGCCGCGATCCCGGCCTTCTTGCACTCGGCCTTGATGCGCACCACCGTCAACAGCGTGTTGACCTCGCGCGGCAGCTTGCCGAAACGATCGATCAGCTCCGCCGCGAAGCCTTCCAACTCCACCTTCGTGGTCAGATCCGACAGGCGCCGATACAGGCCCAACCGCACGTCGAGGTCGGGGATGTAGTCCTCGGGGATCAGCACCGGCAACCCGAGGTTGAGTTGCGGCGACCATTCGCCTTCGTCCTGCAGCCCTTCGGCAGAGCCCGAACGGATCGCGTCGATCTGGTCCTCCAGCATCTGCTGATACAGCTCGTAGCCCACCTCGCGCATCTGGCCCGATTGCTCCTCGCCCAGCAGGTTGCCCGCCCCCCGGATATCGAGGTCCTGGCTCGCAAGCGTGAAGCCCGCCCCGAGGGAATCGAGGCTTGCCAGAACGCGCAGCCGCTTTTGCGCGGTGTCCGTCAGCGGCTGACGCGGCTTGGTGGTGAGATAGGCATAGGCGCGGGTCTTCGACCGGCCCACGCGGCCCCGGATCTGGTAGAGCTGGCTCAACCCGAACATATCGGCACGCCAAACGATCATGGTGTTGGCCGTGGGAATATCCAGACCCGATTCCACGATCGTCGTGGCCATCAGCACGTCGTATTTGCCGTCGTAGAAGGCGTTCATCCGATCGTCGAGCTCGCCCGCCGCCATCTGGCCGGTCGCGGTGATGTAGCTGACCTCGGGGACCTCGCGCTTCAGCCAGTCTTCCATCTCCGCCATGTCCGAAATCCGCGGCACTACGAAGAACGACTGCCCGCCGCGGTAATGCTCGCGCAGCAGCGCCTCCCGGATGGTGATCGTGTCGAACTCTGAGACGTAGGTGCGGATCGCCAGCCGGTCGATTGGCGGCGTTCCGATGATTGACAGGTCCCGCACGCCCGACAGCGACAGTTGCAGCGTGCGCGGGATCGGCGTGGCGGTCAGCGTCAGGACGTGGACGTCCGTGCGTAGCGCCTTCAGCCGTTCCTTGTGCTGGACGCCGAACTTCTGTTCCTCGTCGATGATCAGAAGGCCGAGGTCGCGGAACTTCACCGTCTTGGCCAGAAGCGCGTGCGTGCCCACCACGATATCCACCGTACCGTCGGCCAGCCCCTTGCGGGTCTTCGCGGCCTCGCCCGCGCTCACGAAGCGCGACAGGGGGCGGACGTTGACGGGGAAGCCGCGGAAGCGTTCGGCGAAGCTTTGGTAGTGCTGGCGCGCGAGCAGCGTGGTGGGCGCGATGATCGCCACCTGCACGCCGGACAGGGCCGCGACGAAGGCCGCGCGGATCGCGACCTCCGTCTTGCCGAAGCCCACGTCGCCGCAGATCAGCCGGTCCATGGGCGAGCCCGCGTCGAGGTCGTTCAGCACGTCCTCGATCGCGGCCAGCTGGTCGTCCGTCTCGGCGTAAGGGAAGCGCGCGAGGAACTGGTCCCACAACCCCTCCGGCGGTTCCAGCACGGGGGCCTTGCGCAACGCGCGCTCGGCCGCCACGCGGATCAGCCGTTCGGCGATCTGGCGGATACGCTCCTTCAGGCGTGCCTTCTTGGCCTGCCAGGCCCCGCCGCCCAGCTTGTCGAGAAGACCTTCCTCGTGGCCGTATTTCGACAGAAGCTCGATGTTCTCGACCGGCAGGTAAAGCTTGCTGCTCTCGGCGTATTCCAGCGCCAGGCATTCGTGCGCGGCCCCCAGTGCCGTGACGACCTCCAGCCCCAGGAAGCGGCCGACGCCGTGATCGACGTGCACCACCAGATCGCCGGGCGACAGCGCGTTGGCTTCCGTCAGGAAATTGTCGGCGCGCCGCTTGCGGGAGGGCCTGCGGATCAGCCGGTCCCCCAGCACGTCCTGTTCCGAGATGACCGTCAGCCCCGGCGCCTCGAACCCGGCCTCCAGTGCCCAGACGGCGAGGTGGATGCCGGATTTGCCCACGCGGGTATAATTGGCGACCTCGATCACCTCGCCCACGCCCTCGTCCTCGATCAGCCCCGTCAGGCGTTCGCGCGCACCTTCCGAGTAGCTGGCCACGATGACCGGCCCGGCCTTGGCCTTGGCCCTGATGTGATCGGCCAATGCTCCGAACAGGCTCAGGCTTTCGGATTGGCGTTCGGGTGCAAAGTTGCGGCCCGGGCGCGCGCCGGCGTCCGTGACGCCGGCCCCCGTCGCCTGCGGCAGAGGCGCGAACTGCAAGACGCGGTGATCGTTCACCGCCGCATCCCAGGCACTGTCGTCGAGGTAGAGCCCCCCCGGCGGCGCGGGCTTGTAGACGCTGTCCATCCGCCCCTTCTCGCGCAGGGCGTGCATCCGCGTCTCGTACTGATCGACGATGCTCTCCCACCGGGCGATGCGCTGCGGCGTGGTCTGGTCGTCCAGCGTGACCGTGACATCCGGCATGTAGTCGAAAAGCGTCTCCAGGTCGTCCTGGAACAGGCTCAGCCAGTGCTCCACCCCCTGGTGCTTGCGGCCCGCGCTGACCGCCTCGTAAAGCGGATCGTCCGTGCCCGCGGCGCCGAACTCGATCCGGTAGGACTGGCGGAACCGCGTGATCGCCGCCTCGTCGAGGATCACCTCCGACACGGGGGCAAGCTCGATCTCGGTCAGCTTTTCGACCGTGCGCTGGCTCACGGGATCGAAGCGCCGCGCCCCGTCGAGCACGTCGCCGAACAGATCCAGCCGGATCGGCCCGTCCTGTCCGGGGGGATAGATGTCGATGATCCCGCCGCGCACGGCGTAATCGCCCGCCTCCATCACCGTGGGGCTCTGGCTGAAGCCCATGCGGGCCAGGAAATCGCGCAAGGCGCCCTCGTCGATCCGGTCGCCCACGCGGGCCCGGAAGGCCGCCTGCCGCAACGTCGCTCGCGCCGGCACCCGCTGGGTCGCGGCGTTGAGCGTCGTCAGCATGACGTAGGCCCTAGGCATCCCATGCACGAGCGCCGCCAGTGCCGCCATCCGCGCGGCAGAGATGTCGGGGTTCGGCGACACCCGGTCGTAGGGCAGGCAATCCCAGGCGGGAAACACGAAAACCGGCACGTCCGGCGCGAAGAAGGCGAGTGCGGCCTGCATCGCGGCCAGCCGCTTGTCGTCGCGCGCGACGTGCAGCACCGGCCCGCCGCTCTTGTCCAGTTCCTTCAGGATCAACCGCGCGTCGAAGCCTTCCGGCGCGGCGCTGACGGTGATGTGGTTGGGTTGTGACATGGCCGCCGACTTGGCCCCGGCCCCGCGTGGTGTCAAGTCACAGACCGCGCACCGCGATCAGGTTCTGCGCCATCCCGAACATGGCGGTGACGAAGATCGCCGTCATGCCCAGGATCTGCGTCCAGAGCCTGTGTCGCATGAGCACGCGCAACAGCGCCTCGCCACTCGGTTCCTCGGCCTGGATGCGCGCGGCGGTCGTGATGCTGATCGCGCCCGCGATCGACAGCGGAAAGAGCAGCAGGAAGGCCGCCTGCGCGAACTGGATCCAGTAGACGAAGCCCAGCACCGCAAGCGAGCTCAGCACGAAACACATGACACCGGTCATCACCAGCCCCGCGGTGCCCGCAAGGGTCAGCAGCCGGTTCACGTTCAGCCGGGTGAGGTCCGCCAGATCGGCCTGCGCCTGCCCGCCGTGACGCTTGGCGCGGGTGATGACGTCGTAGGGTATGCCCAGGACGTAATAGGACATCGAGGACCAAAGCGCCGCCAGCACCAGCCAGAACCAGATCGAGCTGAACGAGCGAAAATCGATAACCTGCAAAATGGTCGGGGTCAGATCCACGGGCGGGGGGCGTCTCTTGCTGGCAGCATGACCGCCTCTTTAGGCCGCCGCGGCCCGGATGCCCAGACTTGTGAGGCTTGCCCGGGTGTGCGACCCCTTCGGTGTGACAAGAAAGGCCCGCCCATGAAACCCACCGTCGCCCCGTTCCCCGCCACGCGCCTGCGCCGCCTGCGCAGTTCCGAGGCGCTCCGCCGCCTGTCCCGCCAGCACCGGTTGAGCGCCGACGACCTGATCTGGCCGATCTTCGTGATGGACGGCCGCGATGCGGAAGAGCCCATAGCCTCGATGCCCGGCGTCACCCGCAAGACCGTTGACCGCGCCGTCACCGCCGCGCGCGAGGCCTACGGCCTGGGCATTCCCGCGATCTGCATCTTTCCCTACACCGCGATGGAGGCGCGGACCGAGGATTGCGCCCTGGCCTGGTCGCCCGACAACATCTCCAACCAGGCGATCCGCGCGATCAAGGACGCCGTGCCCGAGATGGCGATCATGACCGACATTGCGCTCGATCCCTACAACATCAACGGTCACGACGGCTTCGTCGAGGACGGGCGGATCGTGAACGACCGCACGGTCGAGGCGCTGGTGAAAATGGCGCTGGCCCAGGCCGAGGCGGGGGCAGATATCCTCGGTCCCTCCGACATGATGGACGGGCGGATCGGGGCCATCCGCGGCGCGCTGGAATCCCACGGCCACGAGAACGTCACCATCCTCAGCTACACCGCGAAATTCGCCTCCGCCTTCTACGGACCCTTCCGCGACGCGGTGGGCGCCACCGCCGCGCTCACCGGCGACAAGACCACCTACCAGATGGACCCCGGCAATGCCGACGAGGCGATGCGCCTGGTCGAACGCGATTTGCAGGAAGGGGCCGACATGATCATGGTCAAGCCCGGCATGCCCTACCTCGATATCTGCCGTGCGGCGAAACAGACCTTCAGCGTGCCGGTCTTCGCCTACCAGGTCTCCGGCGAATACGCGATGCTGCAGGCCGCGGCGCAGAACGGCTGGCTCGACGGGCCCAAGGTCATGCTGGAAAGCCTGCTCGCCTTCAAGCGCGCGGGCTGCGACGGGATCCTCACCTATTTCGCCCCCGAGGCCGCCCGCGCGCTGCGCGATGCCGCCGGTGCACGCAATAGGCGGTGACTTATCGGAAATTGCGGCCTATGCTTTCGCCCCAGAAGGCGGGAAACGCCTCGGATGGGCAATCGGACAGGCAATCGAAGGCAGAGCAGATGACAGTGATGACAAGACGATCCGTGCTTTGGGGCGCGGCGGCAACGGGCCTTGCGGCCTGCGGCAACGGTGTGGGCAACAACAACGCGACGCTGATCGACGCACGCGTCTCCAGCACCGTGGCCTTCATGCACGACACCTATCCCGGCACGCGGGACCTGTCCGAGCGGTCCGCGGGCCGCCTGGTCATGCCGCTGGTGACCGAGGCGGGGCTGGGCCTCGGCGGGGCCTACGGGCGCGGTGCGCTGCAGATCAACGGCTCGACGGTGGATTACTATTCCGTCGCCTCCGCCTCGGCGGGTCTTCAGATCGGCGCGCAACAATACAGCCACGTCTTGTTCTTCACCACGGCCAACGCGCTGGCGGAATTCCGGGCCTCCCCGGGATGGGTCGCGGGCGCCGACCTTGAATACGCGACGCCCGAACAGGGCGAGGTTCTGCGCGCCGAGACGCTGACCAGCCTCTCCCCGGTGATCGCGATCCTCTTCGCGCAATCGGGCCTGCGGGTGGGCGCCACGCTGAAGGGCTCGAAGTACACGCGGATCATTCCCTGATCGGACCGAGCTGACCGGACCGCCCTGACGCGGCCCCGGGCGCACCCCAATCCGCGTCGCGTCAGATCCCGTAGATCGCGCCGAACTTGGTTTCCAGGTAGGACAGCAGCGGGCCTTCGTCCGGCGTGCGCCCCGCCGCGCGCCCGATCAGCTCGACCGGCTGGTAAAGCCCGCCGAACCGCTGCACGTTCTCGCGCAGCCATCCCGTGGCCCCCGAGGTATCGCCGCGCGCAAGCTGCGCATCCAGGTCCGGCACCGCCCCGCGCAGGGCCTCGTGCAGGCAGCCCGCGTAGACGTTGCCCAGCGAATAGGTCGGGAAGTAGCCGAACAGCCCCTCCGACCAGTGCACGTCCTGCAGAACGCCGTGCGACGGCTTGTCCACGGCGAACCCGAAGTCCGCCGCGAAACGGTCATTCCAGGCGGCCTCCAGGTCCGTCACGGCCAGATCGCCCGCGACCAGCGCCCGCTCCAGATCGAAGCGCAGCAGGACGTGCAGGTTGTATTGCACCTCGTCCGCTTCCGTGCGAATGAAGCCGGAGCTTACCCGGTTCACGCAGGCGAAGAAGTCCCGCTCGTTCGCGATGCCAATGTCGCCGAACCGGTCGCGCATCCGCCCGTAGAGCCATCCGGTAAAGGCCTCCGACCGGCCCAGCTGGTTCTCGTAGATGCGGCTCTGGCTTTCGTGCACCCCCATCGAGACACCGGCCCCCACCGGGGTCAGCAGGTGCGCGCGGTCGATGCCCTGTTCGTAGGCGGCGTGGCCCACCTCGTGAATCGTCGAGTAAAAGCAGTTGAACGGATCGGCGGGCACCGTCCGCGTGGTGATCCGCACATCCAGCCCCGAGCCGGAGGAGAACGGATGCACCGCCTTGTCGATCCGCCCCATGTTCAAGTCGTAGCCGAAGGCCAGCGCCAGTTCCTGGCTCAGCGCCAGCTGCGCCGCCTCGGGGAAGTCCCCCGCCAGCCCGGGCGGTGCGGGTCGGTCGAGGATGCGCGCGCGCAACTCCGACAGGCGGGGCCGCAAGGCGCCGAACATCGTCGAAAGCTGCGCCGCCGTGGCACCCGGTTCGTAGTCGTCCAGCAGCGCGTCGTAGGGATCGGCGTCGCCCGCGACGCAGGCCGCCTCCTCCCGCCGCAGGTCCAGCACGCGGGACAGGGCGGGCAGGAAGGCGGCCACGTCCTCCTCGGCCCGGGCTTGCGCCCAGATCCGGTGCGCGCGAGAGGTTTCCTGCGCCAGCGCCGTAGCCAGCCGCGCGGGGACCTTGGCCGTCCGCTCGAAGTCGCGGCGGATGAGGGCCAGGTTCGCGGCCGAAACCTCGTCCGCAGGCTCCGCCCGCGCCAGCCAATCGCCGATCCGCGGGTCGATCCGGCGGGCGTGCAGCACGCCGGCCATGGCGCCGTGTTCCTCGGCGCGCTGGTCCACCGCCCCGTCGGGCATCATCGTCTCCTGGTCCCAGCCCAGCCGTCCGGCGACCTGCGACAGCGCCTCCGTTTCGCGCTGGAAGGCCATCAGCTCGTCAAGGGCGGTCATGCGCGGGCCTCTCTCACGGATTGGGTCAGGGGGTAGCGGGTCAGGAAGCGCGCGCGCATCACCAGCACCCAGAGGATCACCGCGCCGAACTGGTGCAGGATCGCGATATGCGCCGGCGCCATGGTCATCACGGTCCAGATGCCCAAAGCCATCTGCACGACCATCATCCCCATCATCATGGCGAAGGCCTGCCGCGTGCGCCGGTTCGCAAGCCGCCGGCTGCGCCACCAGACGATCCCCGCGAAGACGAAGAGGACATAGCCGCTCATCCGGTGCATGAACTGCACCGTGCCGTTGTTCTCGAACAGGTTGCGCCACCAGGGCTGCAGCTCCCACATCTGCGGCGGCAGAAACCCGCCCGCCATGAGCGGCCAGTCGGGATAGGCGCGGCCCGCGTCGATGCCCGCGACCAGCGCCCCCAGCAGGATCTGCAGGAACGCCAGCCCCATCAGCACCGTCGCAAGCGTCCACAACCCCGCGTCCCCGGCCCGTCGCGCGGTGAGCAGGTCCGCGCTGCGCCGCCCGATCCGCAGGATGTACCAGGTGATGAAACCGAAGATCACGAAGGCCAGGCCAAGGTGCGTCGCCAGCCGGTAGGAGGCCACGCTGAGCATCCCCTCTTCCAGCCCGCTCGCGACCATCCACCAGCCGATCGCCCCCTGCAGTCCGCCCAGGGCGCCGATGAACAGCAGCCGCCCCGTCCAGCCGGCGGGGATCTTGCGCGCCACGAGGAACCCGAAAAACCCGATCGCCCAGACCAGGCCGATCACGCGGCCCAACTGGCGGTGGCCCCATTCCCACCAGTAGATCGACTGGAACTCGGCCAGGCTCATCCCGACGTTCTGCAACTGGTACTGGGGGATCTGCTGGTAGGCCTCGAACTCGGCCTGCCAGTCGGCCTCGTTCAGCGGCGGCACCGCACCCGAGAGCGGTGCCCATTCGGTGATCGACAGGCCCGAATCCGTTAGCCGGGTCAGCCCACCCACCGCGATCATCACCGCCAGCAGCGCAAAAAGCACCATGAGCCAGATCCGGATCGCGCCGCGTGCGCCCTGCCCGCGCGCGTCGATGCCGCCCGGCGTCGCCACCTGCTTCTGGGTGGTGCCGACCTCTTCGAAGATGGGGCGGGATCTGGTTGCCATGGGGGCCTCCGGCTGCGGTTTGGCGCACCCTATTTCCGCGCGCGCACGGGGGCAAGGTGCACCCCTGTCGCAGTCAGTGCAGCGCGGCCCGGTCGCGCTGGATCGCCGCCGCCGCAAGGCCGGCCCACTCGGCATAGAGTTTCGGCCCCGGATGGAACCGGTCGGAGGCCATCAGCGACGGATCGCGCGTCACGTCGAACGGCAGGTGCACCGCGCCCGGACGCGCCGCGGCGATCTGGCGGATCAGCCCGTCGAACCAGGTCAACCGCGCGATCAGCATGTCTCGCAGGGGATTGGGCAGGGCCGGCACCAGCTCCGCCGGCGGCATGCCGGCAAGATAGACCCGCTCCACCGCGTAATCGTCCCGCAACCGGTCCAGGACCCGGGCGTAGCGCGCCTGGAAGGCCCGGCCACGCACGCCGTTCTTGGCATCGTTGATCCCCAGGCACACCAGGCTCACGTCGAAGGGGCGCTTCGGTGCCAGTCGCAAGCGCCGCAGGGTAGAGGCCGTCGTCGCCCCCGATTTCGCATGCAGGAACCAATCCACCCGGTGGCGCCGCGACAGCCGCGCGGTCAGCTGCCCCGCCAGCGCCTCGGCCTGGGTCCGCACGCCGACCCCCGCCGCAGAGCTGTCGCCCAGGATCAGGATGCGCAAGGCGGCCCCCTGCCCGATCTCGCCCAATCGTGGCCCCGCGGCTTCCGGCATCACCTCGGCGCGGGCCTTCACGGCGATGGCCTGCATGGCGACGAGCGGGGCAAGGGCGAGGTCGTAGGGCGTCATGGCACTTTACCTGGATCAGGGTCGTGGACGATCTAACGTCCCTTGTGCCCAACCAGATGACAGGGGCGTAACGAATTCATGACCCGTCCGACCGGCGGATCAATTGGCGCAACATCCCGTGCAGCATCCGCACGTCGTGCGGTGTCAGCGGCATCCGGCTCCACATGTTGCGCAGGTTCAGCTTCATGCTCTCGGCCTTGTGATCGGGGTAGAAGAAGCCGCTGTCCTCCAACCGATCCTCGTAGTGCCGGGCCAACGCCTCGACCTCCTGCCCCGTGGCCTGCTCGGGCTGGGCGAAGGCCTCCCGCAGGGTGCCGCCTTGCGCGCGTTGCCATTCGTAGGCGGTCAGCAGCACGCATTGCGCGAGGTTGAGCGACGCGAAGGCCGGGTTCACGGGCACCGAGACGATGGCGTTGGCCTGCGCCACGTCGGCGTTCTCGAGCCCCGCGCGTTCGGGACCGAAGATCATCGCCACCCGCTCTCCGGCGGCGATGCGCGCGGCGGCGTCGGCCATCGCGGCCTCCGGCGTCAGTACGGGTTTGGTCAGCTCGCGCGGGCGGGCGGTGGTGGCATAGGTGTAGTGGCAATCCTCCAGCGCAGCCGCCGTCGTCTCGAAGACCTGTGCCGCATCCAGAAGCCGTCCCGCGCCGGAGGCCATCGCGTTCGCCGCCGGGTTCGGCCAGCCGTCGCGCGGGGCGGTCAGGCGCATCCGGTCCAGCCCGAAGTTCCACATCGCGCGCGCCGCGGCCCCGATGTTCTCGCCCATCTGGGGCCGGATCAGGACGAAGACGGGTTGCGACATGGGACGGGCCTTTCACGGGATCGGACCCTGCCTTAGGCCAAGGCGCGCATCGGAACAAGGCGTGCGGCCTCACCCTCGACGGCGCGCCACCGCCGAAATAGCTTTGCGTCGCGGCGCTGCCCGTTCTAAGGGTCGGCCAACCACAGGAAGACCCCGATGACCGACCAGACCGACCTTGCCCAAGACACCGGCGACACGCCCCAGATCTACCTGATCACCCCGACCGAGATCGATCTCGCGACCTTCCCCGACCGGCTGGCCGCCTGCCTCGATACGTCGCCCGTCGCCTGCCTGCGCATGGCGCTCGCCACGCGTGACGAGGATCGCCTGGGCCGCGCCGCCGACGCCCTGCGCGCGGTGACGGAGGTGCGCGACGTGGCCCTCGTGGTCGAGCGGCACAGCGGGCTGGTCACGCGCCACGGGCTCGACGGGGTGCACCTCACCGACGGCTCGCGCGGGGTGGCTGCGGCGCGCAAGGCCCTGGGCGAGGATGCCATCGTCGGCACCCATGCCGCGCAATCGCGCCACGACGGGATGACCGCCGCCGAACTGGGCGCCGATTACGTCAGCTTCGGCCCCGCGGGCGTCACCGCGCTCGACGACGGCGCGCAGGCACCGCGCGACCTCTTCGAATGGTGGAGCCAGATGATCGAGGTGCCCATCGTCGCCGAAGGCGCGCTGGACGACGACCTGATCCGCAGTCTCGCCCCGCACGTCGACTTCTTCGGCCTGGGCGACGAGATCTGGTCCCACCCCGATCCCGCGGCGCGCCTGTCAGAGCTTCACGCGCTCTTCGCCTGAAGGCGCAAGGCCCGCGCGGACCTGCGCCTCAAGCGCCCGGGCGACGGTCTTGCGATCGGGGCTGTCCTGCATCGCCACTGCCGGGTGGAAGATCGTCGTGACCCGCCCGTGCCGCTTGAGCGCGAGCGTGCGCAGAAGGTGCGGCCCGAAGGCCATGTCGCCCCACCAGCCGTAGACCCGGTCGGAGGCGCCCCCCGGCACCTCGTAACGCAGGGTCACCGGCTGCACGGTCAGCGCCTGCCCCGCGAATGGGGCGAAGAGCGTCGGCTTGAACGCCAGCACCTGCGCCCCGTCGGTGGAGGTTCCCTCGGGGAAGAAGACCAGCGTCTGCCCCAGCGCGATCCGGTCCCGCACGGCGGCCACGTCCTGCGCCGCGCGGCGCGGATCGCGGGTGACGAAAAGCGTGCCGGTCGCCCGTGCAAGCAGACCGATGCCGGGCCAGCGCGCGACCTCCGCCTTCGACAGGAACGTCACGCAACCGTTTGCGTTCAGGGCGAAAATATCCAGCCAGCTTACGTGATTGCTGACCCAGGCGGCCGCGTCCCGCGAAGGCTTGCCCGCGACCTCTCGGCCGAGCCCCATCAGCCGAAGCGCCCCGCGGCAGACGGCGCGGGTCACATGGGGCGTCCAGGGCCTGCGCGCCCCGTGGACCGCGCGTTCGACCGGGCGCAGCGCAAGTGTAAGGGCAAGCCCCCCGGCCACCAGAACCGCCATCGGCACCGCCCGCCGCGCGGCGCGCAGCCAGTCCCGCGCGCCCAGCTCGGCGGGTGCGGGAGCTGGCACCTCCGACCAGGTCACGCGGCGCCCCCGAAGCGGGCCGCGCGCTCTGGCGGGATGCGGGCGACGTTCAGCACCATGCAGACATCCGTCGTGCGAAAGGCCGGGTCCGGGCATGCGCCGATCCCCACGCCGCCACCCAGCCGCAGGTAGGCCTTGATGAGCGAGGGCACCTGCCGCAGCGCCGCCTTCGTGTCACCCTCGTAAGGGCCCGGCACCCAATGCCCCGGCCCATGGGCCTTCGGGCGCAGATCGCGCGGCCCGGGATGACGCGCCTGCAAGAGCGCCACCGGCGCCTCGAGCCGCGTCCGGTCCGTGCCGCGGAACGAGGCGGCACCGAAAAGCACCCGGGCCCCGCGCGCCCTGACGCAAGTCCCCACCCCTTCCCAAAGGCGATGCAGCGCGATACCGCCGCGCCAGTCCGGATGCAGGCAGGTGCGGCTCAACTCCAGCAGTTCCAGACCGCTGTCCGTCAGGGGCGCAAGGTCGAACTCCGCCGCCGAGGAAAATCCCCCCGCAGCCGCGGCCTGGCGCGCATCCATGATCCGGCTCGTCCCGATCAAGGTGCCCATGCCGTCCAGCAGCATCAGGTGATCGGCGCGATCGTCGAAGGCATCCCGCTCGCGCCCGCCCGGATGATCGACCAGCGGGCCGTCGGCCTGCAACTCGCGCACGAAGACGTCGTAGCGCAACCGCTGCACGCGGTCGAGGTCGGCGGCAGAGCGCGCAAGCCTGTGGCTGAGCTGGACGGTCGATGCGGACATGCAGGCTCCGGTCGGGACGGCGAGGCTATAGCGCGGGGGTTAAGGTTTGTGAAACCATTTACCCGGAAGCTGGCATTGATCGGCCACGGGACCTTGCTACCGTGGGTTGCGCTATTCGACGACGGGAATCAACATGACACGACCGCCATCCAGGACGACCTTGCCCGCTTCGCGGAAGTTGACGGTGATGCGGCCGTTGATGTTCGACTGCACCTGCCCCGTGCCCCAGTCGGGCGCATCGGGGTTCGTGACCAGCATTCCCGGTTCCAGCATGGCGTTCAGATCTTCGGATATGGGCCGGTCCTTTCGGCAGGGGGATGCGTGATGCGCGACGACCTGGCCACCCTCGTGGGATCGCGGATCTGTCACGACCTTATCAGCCCGATCGGCGCGATCGGCAATGGGGTCGAACTGATGGGCCTCGCCGGCGCCGGCACCATGTCGGAGGAGATGGCCCTCATCAGCAGTTCGGTGGAAGACGCCGCCGCCCGGATCCGGTACTTCCGCATCGCCTTCGGCTCCGCCCGATCCCAGGGCCACGTCGCCCCCCAAGAGGTGCGGTCGATCCTCGACGCGGTCGGTGCCGCGAACCGGACCGCGGTCGACTGGCAGATCCCGCGGGAGGCGCCCCGCGACCGGGTGCAGGTGGCGTTCCTCGTGCTGCAATGCCTGGAAAGTGCCATGCCGCTCGGCGGCCAGGTCACCGTGTCGGAGGAAGGCGATCGCTGGATCCTGGCCGCGACGGGGCCGCGCCTTGCACCGGAGGAAGAGTTCTGGAAAGGCCTGCACAACCCGGCCACCCTTCCGCAGGTCAGCGCGTCCAAGGTGCAATTCGCCCTCCTGCCGGAGGTGCTGAGCGCCGCGGATCTGGCGATCACCACCGACCTGTCGACGGCGCAGATCACCGTCGAGATCCATCCTGCCTGACCGCCAATCCCGCCTGACCGCCCATCCTGCCTGACCGCCAATCCCGCCTGATCGACTGACGAGCAACCTCTAGCCGCGGATCGTGCCGTCTCCGGTCACGAGGTACTTGAAGCTTGTCAGCTGCATCGCACCGACCGGCCCGCGCGCGTGCAGTTTGCCGGTGGCGATGCCGATCTCGGCGCCCATGCCAAACTCCCCGCCGTCCGCGAATTGCGTCGAAGCATTGCGCATCAGGATGGCCGAATCGAGCCCCGTGAAGAACCGCTCGGCGACAACGTCGTCTTCCGCCAGGATCGCCTCCGTATGGCCGGAACCGTAGTGACGGATATGCTCCATCGCGGCATCGACCCCGTCGACCAGCCGCACCGCGATGATCATGTCGAGGAACTCGCGCCCGAAATCATCGGCGGCCGCCGGTGTCGTGCCCGAGATCGCGGCATCGCCTTCGGCGCGAACCTCCACACCGGCATCGAGCAGCGCTTGCACCAACCCCGGCCCCTGCGCGTCCCAATAGGCGCGGTCGATCAGCAGGCACTCGACGGCGCCGCAGATCCCCGTCCGCCGGGTCTTGGCGTTCACGACGACCGTGCGGGCCTTGTCGGGATCGGCGCTCGCGTCGACGTAGATATGGCAGATCCCTTCGAGGTGGGCGAAGACCGGCACCCGCGCCTCGCGCTGGACCAGCCCCACCAGCCCCTTGCCGCCGCGCGGAACAATGACGTCGATATGCTCCACCGCCGACAGCATCGCCGACACGGCCGCCCGGTCCCGCGTCGGGACAAGCTGGATCGCGTGTTCCGGCAGGTCCGCCGCCCGCAAGCCGTCGACGAGGCAGGCGTGGATCGCACCCGAGGAATGGAAACTCTCCGATCCCCCCCGCAGGATCACCGCATTGCCCGACTTCAGGCACAGCGCGCCCGCGTCGGCGGTCACGTTCGGACGGCTTTCGTAGATCACGCCGATCACCCCTATGGGCGTGCGTACGCGTCGGATGGTCAGCCCCGTGGGCTGCGTCCATTCCGTCATCACCTCGCCCACCGGATCGTCCTGGGCGGCCACCGCGCGCAGCCCGGCCACGATCCCGCCGATCCGGTCCTCGTCCAGCGCCAGCCGGTCGAGCATCGCGTCGGTCAGCCCCTTGTCGCGGCCGAACGCCATGTCGCGGGCATTGGCCGCGATGATCTCGGCCCGCCGTTCCCACACGCGGTCGGCGGCGACGCTCAGCGCGCGGGTCTTGGCCTCCGCCGGGGCCATCGCCAGCTCGCGCGCCGCGGCCCGCGCCTGCAGGCCGATCTGTTGCATCATCTGGTCTGTCTCTTCGGTCATGCGGACCCCCTGTCGGTCAAAACCATGTCGTCGCGGTGGATGAGCGCCGGTCGCCCCTTGTAACCCAGGATCTGCGCGATGTCGCGGCTGTGGCGCCCCTGGATCAGGCGCGCGTCCTGCCCTGGATAATTCGACAGACCGATGCCCAGGTGGGCGCCCGATTGCGCGACGATCTGCAAGGGATCGCCCCGGTCAAAATCGCCGTCGATCGCGCGGACACCGGCCGGCAGAAGGCTCTTGCCCCCGCGCAGCGCATCCTCGGCGCCAGCATCGACCGTCAACACACCACGCGGCTTCATGGCCGAGATCCAGCGCTTGCGCGCCACCTGCGGGCTGATCTGCGCGGTGAACCAGGTGGCCCGGGCGCCGTTCTCCAGCGCGGAGAGGGGATTCAGGGTCGAGCCCAGCGTGATGCCCAGCGTGCAACCCGCCTCCATCGCGACGCGCGCGGCCAGCACCTTGGTCTTCATGCCGCCCTTCGACAGGCCAGAGACCGGGTCGCCCGCCATCGCCAGCACCTCGGGCGTCAACTGCGGGACGACGGGAACATGGCGCGCCTCGGGGTCGGTGTTGGGGTTGGCCGTGTACAGCCCATCGACGTCCGACAGCAGCACCAGCCGATCCGCCCCCACGGTCACCGCAACCTGCGCCGCCAACCGGTCGTTGTCACCGTAGCGGATCTCGTCGGTGGCGATGGTGTCGTTCTCGTTCACGATGGGCACCGTGCCCAGGGACAAGAGCGTGGCCAAGGTCGCGCGCGAGTTCAGATACCGCCGCCGATCCGCGCTGTCGTCGAGCGTGACCAGCACCTGCGCCGTGACGATGCCAAGGGGCTCCAGCGCCTCCTGGTAGGCCCGCGCGAGCCGGATCTGCCCCACGGCGGCGGCGGCCTGCGATTGCTCCAGCGGCAGTTCCCCCGCGGCCAGCCCCAGCACCCCGCGCCCCAGCGCGATCGACCCCGATGACACCAGCACCACGTCGACGCCGCGACGGCGCAGGTCCGCCACGTCCGCCGCGAGCGAGGCCAGCCAGTCCGAGCGCAGAGCGCCCGTCTCCCGGTCGACCAGCAGCGCCGAGCCGATCTTGACGACCAGGCGGCGCGTGTCGCTCAGGGCTCCCACGACCGGGTCTCCTCGCCGCTTTCGGCGGCCGCGTCCTGGCGGTGGCGCAAGCGGCCCTCGTCGATCTCTCGGCGCAGCGCACGCAGCACCTCCGTCACCCCCTCGCCCGAGACGCCGGACATAGGCATCACCTCGACCCCCAGCCCTTCGCTGACCTCGTCGAGCAGGAACTGCCGCTCTTCCGCGTCCATCGCATCGATCTTGTTCAAAACCGTGACCCGAGGCTTCTCGGCCAGATCCCCGCCGTAGGCTTCGAGCTCCCCGATGATGGTGCGCGCATCCCAAACCGGATCGCCGGAGGTGCCATCGATCAGGTGCAAGAGCACGTTGCACCGCTCGACATGGCCCAGGAACAGATCCCCCAGCCCCCGTCCTTCGGAGGCACCCTCGATCAGACCCGGAATGTCGGCCACCACGAATTCGACCCCGTCCACGCCCACGACGCCCAGGTTCGGCACCAGCGTGGTAAACGGATAATCCGCCACCTTCGGCCGTGCGTTGGAGGTCGCGGCGAGAAAGGTCGATTTGCCCGCGTTGGGCAGCCCCAGAAGACCTGCGTCCGCGATCAGCTTCAGCCGCAGCCACAGCGTGCGCTCCACGCCCTCCTGGCCGGGGTTGGCGCGGCGCGGGGCCTGGTGGGTGGCGGATTTGAAGTGCAGGTTGCCCCAGCCGCCGTTGCCGCCCTGGGCCAGAAGCACGCGCTGGCCCACTTCCGTGAGGTCGGCGATCACCGTCTCCTGGTCCTCGTCGAGGATCTCCGTGCCGACGGGCACGCGCAAGGTCACATCCTCGCCGGTCTTGCCCGTGCGCTGGCTGCCCATCCCATGCTGGCCGGACTTGGCGAACCAGTGCTGCTGGTAGCGAAAGTCGATGAGCGTGTTCAGCCCGTCCACCGCCTCGGCCCAGACCGACCCGCCGTTGCCGCCGTCGCCGCCGTCCGGCCCGCCGTATTCGATGAACTTCTCGCGGCGGAACGAAATGCAGCCCGCCCCCCCACCGCCGGAGCGGATGTAGACTTTGCACAGGTCGAGGAATTTCATGGGCCGGGCCTTTCGGGGTTGATCTTCGCCCTAGTCGATTGCGCGGGCGCGCTCAAGGTCCGCCACCTGTCGCGCGACAGCCGGAACCAGAAGCTCCGCGTCGGATAGCGGACGGCCCCGCGCACGTAGGCCGTCTGCCAATGGACGAACCCCAGCTTCGACAGTACCCGGTAGGAGGCCGGGTTGTCCTCCCAGACCGAGGCGACGAGCCGCCGTCGGCCCATCTGCCGGAACGCGTGGTCGATGGCCGCCCCGGCGATCCGGCTGACGATCCCCTGCCCCGCGGCGTCGGGATGCAGCATGTAGCCCAGCTCTTCGCCCGTGATCGCGACGCTGCCGATCACCCGGCCCGCCTGCTCCAGCGCCCAGACGAAACCGTCGCCGTCGTAAGGTCGGCTGCGCGACCGCGTGAAGGCTTCCTGCGGCGGCCAGGGCCAGGACCCCATCTGCCGCACCGTGGGCCAGTGCGAAGCGATGGCGTGCAAGTCGCGCCAGTCGCCCGCGCGCGGCGGACGGGTCAGGACGTCATCCACGAAACGCCTCCGCCGTCAGCACCATCCGTTGCACGTCGACATCCCGCCCCGTCGACACCTGGGCTTGCGTCTCGACGTGGGTGTCGGTGAAGCCGAGTTTCAGCAGCACCGCGCGGGAGGCGGCGTTGCCGGGATAATGGCCGGACACCAGCGGCGCCTGCGTCACGCGGAAATGCTCGGCCACGACGGCGCGGGCGGCCTCGGTCATGTAGCCCTTGCCGTGCTCTGACCGGGCCAGCCAGTAGCCCATGTCGGGCTTGATCGAAATCGCGCTGACAGCGCCCTGCCCCGCGTCGAGCACCTAGTAACCCGATTGATCCGCCCGGCCGATCCAGCCGTCCGCATCGGCGCGGGTGTAGGGAAACGGCACCAGGGTCAGCCAGCGCGTGACCTCCCAATCGCTCAAGGCCGCGACGATTGCGGGCGCATCCGCGGGCACGACCGGCCGCAGCGTCAGGCGGGCGGTCGACAGCCGGGGGGCTAGCGCCCCGTCTTCATCATGTAGGTCCATGTCGGCACCACCGCGTTGCGGGCGAGAGAGAAGGCCTCGGCATCGCCCAGGTAGTCGAAGCCGCAGTTGGTCAGCACGCGGGCGGAGCCGGGATTGTCCTGGAAGCTTTCCGCGAAATACTGGCGCGCCCCGTGCGGGTTGGCGGTCAGGAGCGTGCGCAGGGCCTCGGTCGCGAAACCCACGTTCCAGAACGCCGAGGCGACCCAGAAGAAGACCTCGGACTGCGCGCGGTCCATCCGCACCAGGCTGACGAGGCCCAGCACCTCCGCGTGGCCCGCGCAGGAGCCGTCCATCGCCCAGACGTCCTCGATCCGGTCGGGTCGTTGCGCACGGTCGATCATCGCCTCGATCACGCCGGGCGGCAATGGGTGCGGGATCGACCGCGTGCCCCGCGCCAGCACCGGATCGGCGGCATACATCGAGATCAGCCCCGTGTCCGAGGTCCGCAGGGGGCGCAGCACGAATCGGTCCGACGGATAGGTCGCCTGGTCGGTCTGCGGGCCGGTCTGGGACGGTAGGTAGGACATCGACAGTACCTCTTCGCAAAGGGGCCGCGTGAAATGTGCACGACAAACGAAAAACGGGGACCGGCTGGATGCCGATCCCCGTCAAGATTGGTCAGGGTCCCGGCGTTACTCGGCGGCCTCGGCCACCGGGAGGACGGAAATGAAGGTGCGACCCTTCAGGCCCTTGTGGAACTGGACGGCGCCCTCGACGGTGGCGAAGATCGTGTGATCCTTGCCCATGCCGACGCCTTCGCCCGGCCACATCTTGGTGCCGCGCTGACGCATGATGATGTTGCCCGGGATGACGGCTTCGCCACCGAACTTCTTGACGCCGAGACGGCGTCCGGCGGAGTCGCGACCGTTGCGGGAGGAACCGCCTGCCTTTTTGTGTGCCATGGGTGGTGCTCCTTACTTGCTCAGTTCTTTGGCCTGCTCGACCCAGCCTTCACGCTCGATCCGGCCCTTGAAGTTCAGCTCCTCGCCGAACTTTTCGACGTCCTCGTCGGTCCAGCCCGCGATCTGCTCGAAGGTGGTGATACCGGCGGCGTGCAGCTTCTTCTCAAGCGCGGGGCCGACGCCCGACAGCTTCTTGAGATCGTCCGCACCGCCCGTGACCGACGCTTCCTTGGCGGTCTTGGGGGTCGGCGCCTCCTTCTCGGTGGCCGAGGGCTTGTCCTTGGCGGCGGGCGCCTTGGCGCTGTCGTCGTCACCGCGGGTCGCGGCATAGGCGGCGGCGGCCCCGGCTGCGACGGCGGCCAGGCCACCGGCGGCGAAGGCCATGCCGCGGCCCGAGACGGCGGCGCGCAGGCCCGACTTGTCGGCACCAGATTCCATGATGTCGCCGATCCGCACCAGCGTCAGCTGCTGACGGTGGCCCTTCTTGCGCTGGCTGCCGTGCTTGCGGCGACGCTTGACGAAGTTGATCGTCTTCTCGCCCTTGATCTGGTCGATGACCGTGGCCTTCACGCCCGCACCCTTCACCAGGGGGGCGCCGACCGTGTCGCCGACCATCAGGATATCGTTGAACTGGACTTCGTCACCCGCCTGGGCGTCCAGCTTTTCCACGCGCAGCACGTCGCCCGACTGGACGCGGTATTGCTTGCCACCGGTCTTGAGAACCGCAAACATCGTATCTTCCTTTGTCTTTCGCGTCGGTCAGGTCCCCCGGGTCCGGGGCGTTCGCGGCACAAGGCCACCCGTCAACAGCGCGCCCGTGGGCGAATGTTCGAATCTGTCCACACGGCCAACCCGCGCGGATGGCGGCTTATCGGGTCATGCGGGCGTCAAGTCAACCCCGGCGCGCCCGGCGCCGGATCACAAGTCCGAACCGCGCATCTGGCTGGCCGCCACCAGCCCCAGCTGGCGCGACGCGCGAATGTAGACCGTGTCGAAGGCCTCGAAGAACGCGGCCCGCAACGCCTGGCCCTCGGCGCCGCCCAGGTAGTCGATGTACTCCGCCACCCGGTCGTCCTCCAGCGGGCGATACGCAAGCCAGAAGTAGGCGTAGATCCGTTCCGTCACCTCGCGGCGGATCTCGGGCTGGCGGTCGTAAAGGTCGCGCAGCAAGGTCGCCTCGTCCACCCCCTCGAGCGCACCGCCGTCGCGCAGCCCGTTGGTGAACGCGAGGCTCAGCGTCATGGCAGAGGCGACCTCCTCCTCGATCATGCCGAAGCGGGCGACGTAATCCGTCAGGCGCACCGCCTGCCGCTCGCCGTCGCGCAACGCGTCGCCCACGTCGCGAACGGTGGTCTCTTCCACCGTCTCGTCGAGCAGCGCCTCGCGCGCCGAAAGCTCGAGCCGCGCGATCTCGGCCCCCGGAGCAGAGGCATAGAACGCCGTCGCCGCGGCGATCTGCGCGTCGGTCATCTCGGCCTCGAGGGTATCTAGAAGACTGTCCAGCAGGATCGCCTCGTCGAAGATCGCGTCCACCGCCTCGCGCCAGACGGCACTGGGCGCGCCGGCGAAGAGGTCCTCCGCCAGCTCGTCGGTATAGGCCAGCCCTTCCGCGCGCATGACCTCCACCGTCTGCGGCAGAAGCAGCGCCGCGCTCAGATCGTCGATCTGCTGGGCCACGGCGGGCTGCATCCACAGGGCGGCGGCGGGAAGTAGGGCACGGAACATGGCATCAACCTTTGTCGGACGTGACCCGAAAGCTAACACCCCCGCCCGCCCCGGCAAGCCATCGCGCAAGGAAGGGGCTTGCACCCGCCGATCCCTGCCATTACACGCCCCCCCGTTGACCCTTGGTGCGGAGAGGTGCCGGAGTGGTCGAACGGGGCGGTCTCGAAAACCGTTGACCCTTCACGGGGTCCCAGGGTTCGAATCCCTGTCTCTCCGCCATCCCCCACCCGGCCGCCGCACGTCCCCCGCGGATCCTGTTGGACAATTCCCCGGCGCGGGCGCAAGGTGCGGTCAAACGCACCAACGGGGGGTTCATCATGGACAACGCACGCAAATTCTACATCGACGGCGCCTGGGTCGACCCGCAGGACGGGCGCGACTTCGACGTCATCGACCCCTCCACCGAGGAGGTCGTGGGCCAGATCGCCCTGGGCGGCGAGGCCGATACCAACGCCGCCGTCGCCGCCGCCAAGCGCGCCTTCGCCACCTGGTCGCGCAGCACCAAGGCCGAACGGCTGGAGCTGATGGAGAGCATCCTCGACATCTACACCCGCCGCAGCGACGACATGGCGGAGGCGATCAGCCGCGAGATGGGCGCGCCCATCGACATGGCGAAATCCCAGCAGTCGGGCGCGGGCTCGGGCCACATGAAGGCCTTCATCGCCGCCCTGCGCGATTTCGAGTTCGAGCATCCCCTCCGCGCCGGTGCCGAGGACACCCATATCATCAAGGAACCGATCGGCGTCTGCGCGCTCATCACGCCGTGGAACTGGCCGATGAACCAGATCGCGCTGAAGGTCATGCCGGCGCTCGCCACCGGCTGCACGATGGTCCTCAAACCGTCGGAACAATCCCCCCTCTCCGGCCTCGTCTTCACCGAGATCCTGCACGAGGCGGGCGTGCCCGCGGGCGTCTACAACATGCTCAACGGCGACGGCCCGGGCGTGGGCAGCCAGCTGTCGGCGCATCGGGACGTGGACATGGTCAGCTTCACCGGCTCGACCCGCGCGGGCCGCGCGATCACCGTGGCGGCGGCCGAGACGATCAAGCGCGTCAGCCTGGAGCTTGGCGGCAAGGGCGCCAACATCGTCTTCGCCGACGCAGACCCCAAGGCGGTCAAGCGCGGCGTCATGAGCTGCTTCAACAACACCGGCCAGTCGTGCAATGCGCCCACCCGGATGCTGGTCGAACGCCCCCGCTACGACGAGGCGGTTGAGCAGGCCCGGGAAGCGGCCGAGGCGACCTTCGTCAACGCGGGTTCCGAATCCGGGCGCCACATCGGGCCGCTCGTCTCAGAGGTGCAGTTCGACAAGGTGCAGGACCTGATCCAGCGCGGCATCGACGAAGGGGCCAGGCTCGTGGCGGGCGGCACCGGACGTCCCGAGGGGCTGAACCGCGGCTACTACGTGCGGCCCACGGTCTTCGCCGATTGCACCAACGACATGGACATCATGCGCGAGGAGATCTTCGGCCCGGTCCTGTCGATGATGCCCTTCGACACGGAAGACGAGGCCATCGAGATCGCCAACGACACGGTCTACGGCCTCACCAACTACATCCAGACCTCCGACCCCGAGCGCGCGAAACGCGTCGCCCGCGCCGTGCGCACCGGCATGGTCGACATCAACGGCCAAAGCCGCGGCTCCGGCGCCCCCTTCGGCGGCATGCGCCAGTCCGGCAACGGCCGCGAAGGCGGCCCCTGGGGGATGGAGGAATTCCTCGAAGTCAAGGCCATCGGCGGCTGGCCCGTCTGAGCCGCGGCGCAAAGCGACAAGCCCTCGCGGTGTGATCCGCGGGGGCTTTTTCGGCCCATCCGAACAGCCACGAACTGTCGCCTCCAACGCCCTGCGAAGGTCAAGCCTCTGATCGCCGCTCAAGCGGAGCGGACACCGGAACGGGGTGCCGCGCATCAGGCGCGTTCGGGCCCGGGCGCGTCTGCGATTCCATCTCGCTCTCGCGACGCGCCAAAGGCCGACTTGCACGCGACATCCCGCCTATGCCGCTCTAGCGGTCCACCGCCGTGCACTCGACCGCCGCCTCGTCCTTCGTCAGATCGGTCAGAGTGGCGCCGTCACCCTTCGACCACCACTCGTAGGGACCGGATACGTATCTCGCACCTGAGCCGGAAAGCACGTTGACGAAGACACGCGGCACCCCATCCACAGGCATCAGCGCCAGCATGTTCGTGTCGAAATTGACATACTCCACCGCGATGCGTTCATCTTCACCGCAAGCGTAATCCACCGTGCTGACCGTCACATCCCGGGCATCGAGATCAAGCAAGAACGAAGGGTCTGCCGATACTGCCGTTCCGAAGGCAGTGGTTACCGCAACGATAAGTGAAAAGCGCATCGTCATTTCCTGATTCCTACCTTGACCGAAACACGAAAAAGCCCCGCGCGGGCGGGGCTTCGGGGTCGCGTGGCGCGGCGGGATCACTGCCAGTCGAGCGCGCCCTTCTTCCATTCGTAGGCAAACCCGGCGGTCAGCACCAGAAGGAAGACCATCATCGACCAGAACGCCGTCATCGAGATGTGCTGGAACGCGACCGCCCAGGGGAACAGGAACGCCACTTCCAGGTCGAAGATGATGAACAGGATCGACACCAGGTAGAAGCGCACGTCGAACTTCATGCGCGCGTCGTCGAAGGCGTTGAACCCGCATTCGTAGGCCGAGACCTTCTCGGGGTCGGGGTTGCGCACCGCGAGCACCGCGGCGGCGAGGATCAGCACCGCGCCCAGCACGATGGCCAGGCCCAGGAAGATCATGATCGGCAGGTATTCGGAAAGCAGGAATTCCACGAAGCGCATCCTCTGGCGGGTCTGCCTCGGGTGTAGAACGCCACCCCGGCGGGGTCAACTGCCCGCCGGGTCCTCCAGCGGGGGATAGAAGTCGCGCGCGTAGAACCCGCCCGCCCCCTCGAGCGCGCGGGCAAAGGCGGGCCGCGCCAACAGCCGGTCGAACCAGCGCCCGAGCGCCGGGTAGTCGGCAAGCCGGACGAAATGCCGCCCCATCTCCACCGCCTGGCCTGCGCCGATATCCGCGGCCGAGAACTCGGACAGCAGGTAGTCGGAGCCCTGCACCGCCGCCTCGATCACGCCGAAGGTCTTGCCCAGCCGCCGCGCTTCGAGCTGCGTGAGGATCGGGCTGCGCATGTGATCCTCGCGCAGCATCAGGTGCTGCTGGGTCAGGTTCGCGCAATGCTGGCTGACGGTCTCTGCGAAATGCACCCATTGCAGCCAGGCGGCACGCTCGGGGTGCCCTACGGGTCGGCCCAGCCCCGCGGGAGAGAACCGCTCGCACAGCACCTCCGCGATGGCCCCCGATTCGAAGAGCGCCGTGCCACCGAGTTCCAGCGCGGGCACGCGCCCGGCGGGGTTCAGCGCCAGGTGCGCGGGCTGGCGCAGGGTCTTGTCGAAGGGCAGCGTGACCAGTTCGAAGTCCACGCCCAACTCGTAGAGCAGCCACAGCGACCGCACGGACCGCGTGCCGGGACAATGGTGCAACCGGATCATATGGGCCTCCCCCTTTGCGGACAGGATGCCACCCGCGCGAGCGCCTGTCACGTCCGCGGTGCGGCGCGCTTCTCGACCAGCCGCCCGCGCCGATCCGCGGCATAGACAAAGACCGTGCCGGCGGGATGCGTGCAGATCACCCGCAACCAGACCCGCCCCCGGCCCGGCCGTCCCAGGCAATCGGTGCGCGCCGCCCCGTCGGGCGCCTCTTGCACGTAAAAGGCGGCGACCCGCGCGATGACCTCCCCCTCGCTCACCGGCTGACCCAGCCGCCAGCCCAGGTAGCCCGCGCTCAGCGTCAGGGCGGCGATCGGCAGCAACCAGATCAGGGGCAGTCGCGGGATCATGCGGACCTTTCGTGCGGGCGATGCCTTTGGGGCACCTTGCTTCCCACTTGGCGCGGCGCGGCCCGCGGGCTAGGGTCGGTTTCATGAAATATATCCTGACCGCCGCAGCCCTCGCCCTCTCCCCCCCCGCCCTTGCCGAGGAAGTCGGCCAGGTCGGCGTCGACTGGGTCGGCAACGACATCATCATCGAAGCGCTCCGCGATCCGGAGGTGCAGGGCGTCACCTGCCATCTCGCCTATTTCGAACGGTCGATCATCGACAGGCTGGCTGTCCAACGGCAACTGGTTAGAGGATCCCTCCAACGCCTCCATCGCCTGCCGCCAGACCGGTCCCATCGTGATCGGCGACATCGACCGCAGCGACGATGGAGAGAACGTCTTTCGCGAACGCCAGTCGGTCCTGCTGAAATCCCTGCGGGTCAAGCGGATCTTCGACGAGGCCAACCAGACACTGATCTACCTCGCCCATGCGACGGAACTGACGCAGGGCTCGGCCAAGATGTCGATCTCCACCGTGCCGCTCTACGATCCGGCCGCCGGAACCCCGACCGCCGAGTGACCCGGCGCCTCGGGGTTCGACACCCGGCAGGATAACCGGCAGCACAGCGGACAGGACCGGCGCCCGTGGCGCGCCTCGCATGAGGGCGATGGACACGATCCGCCGCCCCGAACCGCCGCCACGCGCGGCCACCCCTGTCAGGACCCCGCCCCGTAGGCGCTCAGATCCAGCCGCCGCGTGAAGCCCCGCTCCGTTGGGGTCAGCGGGTAGCGCCGCAAGGTGCGGTCGTGCTCGCTTTGGACCCGCGCGCCCCAGTCGCCGCGCAGGTGGTCCATCAGCCGCACGTGGGCGTCGATCCAGGTCCCGCGCGAATAATCATGCGCCCCGAAGAGCGCCCAGAGCCCTTTCGGCATCGCCTGCCCCACCGGCCCAAGCCATGCCGGAGAGAAGACCTGCCGCGTGCGCTTCTCCTCTGCTTGCGCGATCAGGCGGGTGCGGCGGCGCAGGATCAGGTAGACCAGCTCATGCCCGTCCACCGCCTCGCGCGATTGCTCGGTCCCGTCGGCGTCCACGACTAGGTCATAGATCGGCCCCTCGCCTTCCACGTGCGGCGTGCCGTCCCCGCGCGGGCGGCGGTCGAGTGTCGCCTGGCCCGGGTCCAGGTTCAGCCGCGCGAGGTGGGCGCCGATCTCTGTCTCGATCTCTGTCAGGGTCATCGGGCGGCTTCCTGTCGAATGATCCGCGCGATCGTGGCGCAATCGTCCGTATCGAACCGCAGCGGCAGCCGCATGTCCAGAAGGCAGGCCAGCGTGGCATCGGTGGCGGGCATCGGCTCCGCCCGGGCGTAGCGCCAGTGATCGTAGCGCGCGGTATAGCCCGCGGGATCGCCCCCGAACCACTTCAGCGCCACGCCCCGCGCGGCACAGCGGGCGACGACATCCGCGATCCGCGCAGGCCCGTGATCCGGCAGCAGGAACTGGATCGAGGAGGCGACGTATCCCTCCCGCGCGGGCCGCCGCGGCAGGTAAAGCCCCGGCACCTCCGCCAGTCCCGCCGCCACCGCGTCGTGCAGCGCGTTCCAGCGCCGCGCCGCGACGTCGAGGTCCGCCAGTTGCGGCCGCAGGATCGCGGCGCGCAGATTGTCCATCCGGCCGGAGACGTTGGGCACCTCGAACCGCAGGTCGGCGAAGGCTTCTGCCGGCGGCGCGGCCGTGTGCCGGTCGTAGAGCATGTAACTCCCCGACAGCAGGATCGCCCGCGCGGCGAGGTCTGCGTCGTCGGTGATCAAAAGGCCCCCTTCGCCAGAGTTCACGTGCTTGTAGGTCTGGGTCGAGAAACACCCCGCAGCTCCCCAGCGGCCCGTGGGCACGCCGTCCCAATCGGCGCCCATGGTATGCGCGCAATCCTCGATCACCCGCACCCCCGCCGCGTCGCAAAGCGCCATCAGCCGCGTCATGTCGCAGATATGCCCGCGCATGTGGCTGAGCAACAGCACCGAGGCGCGGTCCAGCTTGGCCTCCAGATCGTCGAGGTCGATCACCAGATCCCGCGTCACGCCTACGTAGACGGGCACGGCCCCCAGCGCCGCGATGGCCCCCGGCACCGGGGCCAGCGTGAAGGCATTGGTCAGCACCCGCTCGCCCGGCCCCACGCCGCAGGCCCTGAGCGCCGCGCCGATGGCATAGCCGCCAGAGGCCACGGCCAGGCAATACCGCGCGCCCACCCGCGCCGCGAAGTCCTCTTCCAGCAGGACCGTCTCGGCGCGTTCGCCCTGAACGGTGGTGTAGCGATGCAACCGCCCGCGGCCCAGCACCGCCATCGCCGCCTCTCGCGCGGCCTCCGGCAGGGGTTCGGGTTCGGTGAAACTGCCCTCGAAGATGTCGTCCATGGACCGAGTGTCGGGGAGGCCCCCCGCCGCGTCAATCGGTTAGGAGACGCCGGGCCAATTCCCCAAGATCGGTGTAGCGGTCCAGGACGTGATCGTGGTCCAGCTCCAGAACCTGCCGCCCGGCGGGTCCGAAGCTGACCAGAACGATCGGCACCCCCGCCGCCCGCGCGGTCGAGACATCCGTCTGCGTGTCCCCCACCAGGAACGCCCGCGCCGGATCGCCGCCCGCGCGCGTCACCGCCTCGACGAAGGGCGCCGGATCGGGTTTCGAGACGGGCAGAGTATCGGCGCAGACCACGGCGTCGAAAGCGTCCGCGGCCCCCATCTCGGCCAGCATGATGTCGGTCAGCCAGCCGGGCTTGTTGGTGCAGATCGAGCAAGCCAGGCCTGCGTCGCGCAAGCCCGCCACTGCGTCCAGGGCGCCCTCGTAGAAGTAGGAATGCGTCGCGATATCGGCGGCATAGAAGTCCAGCAGGGGGGCGTAATGCGCCTCCACGTCCCGCGAATGATCGCCCGGCCCCCGCAACCGCTCGAACCCCAGCCGCAGCATCGCCCGCGCGCCCTGCACCGCCGTGCCGCCATCCTCGCCCATGACGAGCGGCGGCGCGTGGCCCAGCCCGGTGAAACAGCGGTTCGCCGCGACCAGCAGATCGCCGCTGGTATCCGCCAACGTCCCGTCGAGATCGAAAACCACGGTGCGCATCCCGCCCCCCTTCGCCGTTACGGCCCTGTAACCTTGTGTGACGGGCAACGCGCTTGCGCCCTGCAACAGGTCAACTAAAAGCGACCCGACCGCAGATGGAGCATGTTTTACCCCATGGCAACCGCATTGATCGTCCTTGCCGCGGGCAAGGGGAGCCGGATGAACTCGGATCTGCCGAAGGTGCTGCATCCCATCGGGGCGGCGCCCTTGCTGGTCCATGCCCTCGACGCGGGCGGCACGCTCGACCCTGACCGGACCGTGGTTGTCACCGGCCACGGGGCGGAGGCGGTGGAACGCACAGCCGCCCGTTTCGACGATCGCATCGTCACCGTCCGCCAGGACGCGCAGCTGGGCACCGCCCATGCCGTGGCCCAGGCCCGCCCCGCGCTGGACGGGTTCGACGGCGACGCCGTGGTGCTCTACGGCGACACGCCCTTCATCGAACCCGCCACGCTCGAGGCCATGAAGGCGGCCCGTGCTGACCACGACATCGTCGTGCTGGGCTTCGAGGCCGCCGATCCGGGCCGCTACGGGCGGCTGGTCATGGAAGGCGACAGCCTGCAGGCGATCGTCGAGTACAAGGACGCGGACGCGGCCACCCGCGCGCTGACCCTGTGCAACTCCGGCGTGATCTGCGCCGATGCGAAGACGCTCTTTTCCCTGATCGAGGCGGTGGGCAACGACAACGCCAGCGGCGAATACTACCTCACCGACATCGTGGGCCTCGCGCGCGCGCGCGGCCTCTCGGCGGGCGTCGTCACCTGCGCCGAGGCCGAGACGCTGGGCATCAACACCCGTGCCGAGCTCGCTGCGGCCGAGGCCGCCTTCCAGGCCCGCAAGCGCGCGCGCGCGATCGAGGACGGCGTGATCCTGCCCGCGCCCGAGACGGTGATCTTCGCCCAGGACACCCATGTCGGCGCCGACACGCTGGTCGAACCCTACGTCGTCTTCGCCCCCGGCGTGACGGTCGAAAGCGGCGCCACGATCCGCGCGTTCTCCCACCTCGAAGGCTGCCACGTCAGCCGCGACGCCGTGGTCGGTCCCTACGCCCGCCTGCGCCCCGGTGCTACGCTGTCCGAAGGGGCGAAGGTCGGCAACTTCGTCGAGGTCAAGAACGCCACCTTGGGCGCCGGTGCCAAGGTCAACCACCTGTCCTACGTGGGCGACGCCGAGGTGGGCGCGGCCGCGAACCTGGGCGCGGGCACCGTGACCTGCAACTACGACGGCTACTTCAAGCACAAGACCACCATCGGCGCGGGCGCCTTCATCGGGTCGAGCACCATGCTCGTGGCCCCGGTCAGCGTGGGCGACGGGGCGGTCACCGCCTCGGGCTCGGTGGTGACGATGGACGTGCCGCCGGGCGATCTGGCCATGGGCCGGGCCCGGCAGACCAACAAGACGGGCCTCGGCGCGCGGCTGATGGGCCGGCTCAAGGCGCTCAAATCCAAGGGAATCAACTGACATGTGCGGTATCATCGGCGTCCTCTCCAACCACGAGGCAGCCCCCCTGCTGGTCGAAAGCCTCAAGCGGCTGGAATACCGCGGCTACGACAGCGCGGGCATCGCCACGGTCGACGGCGGTCGTCTCGACCGCAGGCGCGCCGTGGGCAAGCTGGTGAACCTGCAGGACCGGCTGGTGCACGCGCCGCTGGCGGGCAAGTCCGGCATCGGCCACACCCGTTGGGCCACCCATGGCGCCCCGAACGAGGCCAACGCCCACCCGCACCGCGCGGCCGGCGTCGCGGTCGTCCATAACGGCATCATCGAGAACTTCCGCGCCCTGCGGGACTTCCTGGCCCGACAGGGCATCGGATACGAGACCGACACCGACACCGAAACCGTCGCCCTGCTCGCCCAGTATCACCTCGACCAGGGCCTGTCCCCCCGCGAGGCCGCGCGCGAGACCATCGCCCGCCTCGAAGGCGCCTACGCGCTGTGCTTCCTCTTCGACGGCGAAGGCGATCTGCTGATCGCCGCCCGCAAGGGCAGCCCGCTTGCGGTGGGCTATGGCGAGGGGGAGACCTTCGTGGGCTCCGACGCCATCGCCCTGGCCCCCATCACCGACCGGATCGCCTACCTCGAGGAAGGCGACTGGGCCGTCCTGACCCGCGCGAGCGTCGAGATCCGCGACGCCGACGGCCAGCAGGTCAGCCGCGAGATCCGCCGGATCGAGGGCGGGTCGGCCGCCACCGACAAGGGCGGCTACAAGCACTTCATGGCCAAGGAGATCGCCGAGCAGCCCACCGTGCTGCAAGGCGCGCTGGCCCATTACATCGCCCAGGACGCCGACGCGGTCACCCTGCCCGACCCCGGTATCGACTTCGCGTCCGTGGAACGGCTGACCATGGTCGCCTGCGGCACCGCCTATTACGCCTGCATGGTGGCGAAATACTGGTTCGAGCAGGTGGCCCGCCTGCCGGTCGAGATCGACGTGGCCTCCGAGTTCCGCTACCGCGAGCCGCCCGTGACGGAAGGCACCGTTGCCCTCTTCGTCAGCCAGTCGGGAGAGACGGCGGACACGCTCGCCGCCCTGCGCTACATGGCCGGCAAGGCCGCGCGGATCGTCTCGGTGGTGAACGTGCCCGAAAGCTCGATCGCGCGCGAAAGCGACCTCGCCCTGCCGATCCTCGCGGGCGCCGAGATCGGGGTGGCCTCCACCAAGGCCTTCACCTGCCAGCTCACGACGCTTGCATTGCTGGCGCTCAAGGCGGCCCGCGACCGCGGCGAGATCGACGCGGCCACCCTCGCCGATCATTTGCGCGAGCTGCGCCAGCTGCCCGGCACGATGAACGCCGCCCTCGCCATCGAGGAGACGACCCGCGCCCTCGCGACCGACCTCGCGGAGGCGCGCGACATCCTCTTCCTGGGCCGCGGCGCGATGTATCCGCTCGCCCATGAAGGCGCGCTGAAACTCAAGGAAATCAGCTACATCCACGCCGAAGCCTATGCGTCGGGCGAACTCAAGCACGGCCCCATCGCCCTGGTCGACGCCCATGTGCCCGTCATCGTCATGGCCCCCACCGATCCGCTCTTCGACAAGACCGTCTCCAACATGCAGGAGGTCATGGCCCGCGGCGGAAAGGTGCTGCTCGTCACCGACGAGGAGGGTGCGAGAACCGCCGCGGACGGCACCTGGAAGGTCCTGACCCTGCCCAAGGTCTCGCCCTTCCTCGCCCCCATCCTCTACGCGATCCCCGCGCAGCTGCTGGCCTACCACACCGCGATCGCCAAGGGCACCGACGTCGACCAACCCCGCAACCTCGCGAAATCCGTCACGGTCGAGTAACCCCCGCGCGCGCATCATTTTAGAAAATATGAACAAAATCAGCGTTTTGAGGTAAATCCCTCACGTAAAACGTTAAATCCCCCGATTGCCAATTGGCAATCCACGCGGCGCGCGCCCCTGTCGCAGGTCGCCCCCGAAAGCGGCATCCCCTGCTTCTTCTGGCGAAAAGTATCCCGGGGGAGTCGCGCAAGCGACGGGGGCAGAGCCCCCGCCTCGATCGCCCCCCGCGCAGACGGCTGCCCGTGACAGGCCGACGAAGGGCAAGCACCTGTCCGAAAAATCGCCCGACCGGGCAAGGCCCGGCGCGCGCTGCTTTACCGCTCGAAGACGGTGACCTCGGCGATCTCCGTCAGGGGGATCTCCAGCAGCCCCATGGCGGGCAAGGACATCTCGCTGCCCGACCCCGCGGCCCCGCCGGAGGGGCGCAGCTCCATGTTCGCCTCGTTGTCGCGGTAGGTCACGCGCCCGGGCGTCAGCGACGACACCAGCGGCGTCTTCAGCCAGATGCCGGGATCCGCGGGCGACCCCAGGGTCACCAGCGTGGTCCCCAGTTCCGCCGACGCGGGCGTATCGATCTGCAAGGCCTCGGCCTTGTCCTCTTCCGTCGTGGTGTCGAACTCGTCCACGGTGGTCGCCGCGGCCGGAGGCGGCGGTGGCGGCGTGGGATCAAGCGTCTGTATGGGCTGCGCGCCGGGTGCGCTGGCGGGCGTGGCCCCCGGCGCCGGGGTGGTTGCGGGGGCCATCATCGCCTCGCAGGCGGACAGGGCGAACACGGGGATCAGGAACAGGATTTTCATATCCCCCAAGCTAGCGGCGCCCGGCCCCGTGACAAGTCGGCGTGAGCCGGTTGCGCAGCCCTCCGCCGCGCCCTAGGTTCAGCCCCATGACCGCACCGCTCATCGATCCTTTCGCCCGCGCCATTCGCTACCTTCGGGTGTCGGTCACCGACCGCTGCGATTTCCGCTGCGTCTACTGCATGTCCGAGAACATGACCTTCCTGCCCAAGAAGGACCTCCTCAGCCTCGAGGAGCTCGACCGGTTGTGCAGCGCCTTCGTCCGGCTGGGCGTCGAGAAGCTGCGCATCACCGGCGGCGAGCCCCTGGTGCGCCGCGACATCATGACGTTCTTCCGCGCCATGTCGCGGCACCTCGACAGCGGCGCGTTGCGCGAACTCACGCTCACCACCAACGGCAGCCAGCTGGAGCGGTTCGCGACCGATCTTCACGCCGCGGGCGTGCGGCGCGTGAACGTCAGCCTCGACACGCTGGACGAGGCGAAGTTCGCCCGCGTGACCCGCTGGGGCCGCCTGCCGCAGGTCCTGCGCGGCATCGACGCGGCGCAGGCGGCGGGCCTGCGGGTCAAGATCAATGCCGTGGCCCTCAAGGACTTCAACGAGGAAGAGCTGCACCGCATGACCGCCTGGTGCGCCAGCCGCGACATCGACCTCACCTGGATCGAGGTCATGCCCATGGGCGACATCGGCAACGAGGACCGGATCGGCCAGTACTGGTCGCTCAAGGATTTGCGCGCGCAACTGGCCCGGCACTACACGGTGATCGATCTGCCCGACGACACCGGCGGCCCCGCCCGCTACGTCCGGCTGGAGGAAACCGGCCAGCGCATCGGCTTCATCACCCCGCTCAGCCACAACTTCTGCGAATCCTGCAACCGCGTCCGCGTGACCTGCACCGGAGAGATCTACACCTGCCTCGGCCAGGAAGGTCATTCCGACCTGCGCGCGCCCCTGCGCGCCTCGGGCGACGATGCGGTGCTCGCCGACGCGATCCGCGCGGCCATCGCGCTCAAGCCGAAAGGTCACGATTTCGACTACTCGCGTCAGGCGGTCGACGGGCAGGTCTCGCGGCACATGAGCCATACCGGCGGTTGACGTGACGCCACCGCCGGCCTTGCGCGCCTACGGCTGGGCGGCGGATGCGATCGCGCCGCTGCTGTTTCGCAAGATCCGCCGCAAGCTGGCCTCCGAAGGCGTTCCCCCCGACCGCATCCGCGAACGGCTGGGCCATCCGACGAAGGACCGCCCGCCGGGTCCGCTGGTCTGGTTTCACGGCGCCTCCGTGGGAGAGACGCTCTCGATCCTTCCGCTCATCGCGCCCCTGCGCAGGGCCCGGCCCGACCTGACGGTGCTGGTGACCTCCGGCACCGCCGCCTCGGCCACGGTGCTGGCCCAGCGCCTGCCCGAGGGCGCGCTGCACCAGTTCGCGCCGATCGACAGTTCCGCGGCCCTCGCGCGGTTCCACGCCCACTGGCGCCCGGATCTGCTGGTGCTCGTGGAATCCGAGATTTGGCCGCAGCTCTTGGCCTCCTGCACGCGGCGCCGCGTACCCGTGGCCTTGCTGAACGCGCGCCTCTCGGCCCGGTCGCTGCGGCGCTGGCAACGGTTCGGCCGCCCCGCGCGCTGGCTCTTGCAGCGCTTCTCGGTCATCGTGACCCAGACGCCGGACACCACCGAGGCGCTGCGCGACCTTGGCGCCCCATACGTCCGTCCCGGTCCCAATCTCAAGGCCGCGGCCCCCCCGGCCCCCGACGCGCCCGCCCTGCGGCACGAACTGGCGGCGGCGATCGGCAGCCGCCCGGTCTGGCTCGCCGCCTCGACCCACGCCGGCGAAGAGGAGATCGTGCTCGACGCCCACACCCGCCTGCGGCAGGACCACCCAGAGGCCCTTCTGCTCCTCGCGCCGCGCCACCTCGACCGGACGCAGGCCATCGAGGCGCTCTGCCGCGCGCGTGACCTGGACCTTACGCGGCAGTCCGAGGGGCAGGCCCCCGCCGCGGCGGTGCATCTCGTCGACACGATGGGCCAGCTCGGCACCTTCTACCGGCTCGTGCCGGTCACCCTGATCGCCGGCAGCTTCATCCCCGTCGGCGGCCACAACCCCTGGGAGGCGACCTGCGGCACCGCCCTGCTGCACGGGCCGCTGGTCGCGAATTGCGCCACCGACTACGCGCGCCTCGATACCGCGGGTGGCAGCGTCGAGGTCACGCCGGAAACCCTTGCCCCCGAAATCGCGGCGCTCTGGTCCGATCCGGGGCGCGCGCGGCGCATCGGCGAGGCCGCCATGCGCGCCAAGGCCGCCCAGTCCGATGGAACCGAAGGTCTCGCACGGGATTTGTTGACGTTGATGGAGTCTCCCGCATGAACATCCGCGTCATCGCCCCGAACCTCAAGCGGCGCCTGTCCGGCGTCACCTCGACCGTGATCCGGCTGGTGCCCCTGCAGGCGCGACAGATCGAGATTCGCGCCACCGGTCCGGCCCTTCCGGCCCACGTGCCGCAGATCTCTCTCGCAGCCCTGCCCATTCTGCCCCGCGCGCCGCGCCGCGTCTGGCACGCCCGCCGCAACGTCGAGATGATCGCGGGCCTCGCGCTCAAACACGTGGCACGCAAGAACCTCGCGCTGATGTTCACCTCTGCCTCGCAGCGGCCGCACACCTGGCTCACCCGCTGGCTGATCGCGCGCATGGACGCGGTGGTCGCGACCTCGGAGAAGTCGCGCGCCTTCCTCAAGGTCCCCGCCACCGTGATCCACCACGGCATCGACACCGGCGTCTTCCGTCCCGCCCCCGACCGCGCCGCCTTGCGCGCGCGGCTGGGCTTGCCGCAGGGCGCGCGGCTGATCGGCTGTTTCGGCCGCATCCGGGCCTCCAAGGGGACCGACCGTTTTGTCGAGGCGATGATCCGCTGCCTGCCGGACCACCCGGACGCCATCGCCCTCGTCATGGGCCGCGCGGTCGACAAGGACCGCGACTTCCTCGCCGACCTGAGGGACCGGATCTGTGTCGCGGACCTCACCGACCGGATCCGCTTCCTGCCCGAAGTCCCGGTCGAGGCGACGCCCGACTGGTACGCCGCCCTCGACCTCTACGTGGCCCCGCAGCGCTCCGAAGGATTCGGCCTCACCCCGCTCGAGGCCGCGGCCTGCGGGGTGCCCACCATCGCCACGGACGTGGGCGCGTTCTCCGACATCATCGCCGAGGGGAAGACCGGCACCCTTCTGCCAGACGGCGATCCCGAGACCATCGCGCGCGCCGTCGATGCGCTCCTGCGCGATCACGCGCGGCTCGCGCGCTGGTCCGCCGCCTGTCGTCCGCGGGTGGAACGGGGCTTTCGCCTCGCGGACGAGGCGCAGGCCCTCGTCGCCCTCTACCGCGACCTTCTGGGGGAAGACGCCCCCGCGCGGGCACGGGACGCCTGAAGCGCGGATCCGCGCAGCAAGGCGCCGCGCCCGCCCGCCACAGCCCTGCGCCCAACTCTGTTCTTCAAATATCCTCGCCGAAGGCAAGCCTCGCGTCCGCGAGGCTCCCCTTCACGCGGATCACCCCGCCGCCGGCATCCGCCGTTCGACCACCTCGGCCCACCAGGAACATCCCGCAGGGATCGCCTCGTCGTTGAAATTGTATTCCGGGTGGTGGACCGAGGCGGTATCGCCGTTGCCCACGAGGATGTAGGCGCCGGGCCGTTCCTCCAGCATGTAGGCGAAATCCTCGCCCCCCATGACCAGCGGCGCCTCGGCGCAGTCGCCCGCGATCTCGCGCGCGACATCGGCGGCGAAGGCGGTTTGCTCGTCGTGGTTGATCATCACCGGGTAGCCCTTGTGGTAGCGCACCGTTGCCGTGGCGCCGTAGGCCTGCGCCGTGGTCTCGGCGATGGCGGTCAGCCGCTTTTCGGCAAGGCTGCGCACGGAGGCCGACAGCGTGCGCACCGTGCCGCGCAGCTCGACCCGCTGGGCGATGACGTTGAAGGCCTTGGACGAACTCTCGACCGAGGTGACGGAGACCACGACCTGCTCGACGGGATCGACGTTGCGCGCGGCAATGGATTGCAGCGCCAGCACAACGTGGGCGGCGACAAGCGTCGAATCGACGGTTTCATGCGGCTTGGCCGCATGGCCGCCCTTGCCTTCGACGGTGATCTCGAAGGTGTCGGTCGCGGCGAAGAAGGCGCCGGGCCGGATCGCGAAGGAGCCCACCGGGCGGCCGGGCCAGTTGTGCATGCCGTAGACCTCCTGGATGTTCCAGCGGTCCATCAGGCCGTCGCGACACATCTCGTCGCCGCCGCCGCCGCCTTCCTCGGCGGGCTGGAAGATGACCACGGCGGTGCCGTCGAAGTTGCGCGTCTCGCACAAATAGCGCGCGGCACCCAGCAGCATCGCGGTATGGCCGTCGTGGCCGCAGGCGTGCATGGCCCCCGGCGTGGTGCTGGCATAATCCAGCCCGGTCGCTTCCGTGATCGGCAGCGCGTCCATGTCGGCGCGCAGCCCGATCACCTTTCCAGATGCATCCGTCCGGCCCTTGATGACCCCCACGACGCCGGTGCGGCCGATCCCCTCCACGACCTCGTCGCAGCCCATGGCGCGCAACTGCTCGGCCACCAGGGCCGAGGTGCGGTGAGTGTCGAAGAGGATCTCGGGGTGCGCGTGCAGGTCGCGGCGAATCTCGGTGATGTCGGCGTGCAGGTCGGCGAAACGGTTCTTGATGGGCATGGGACTCTCCTTTGCCCGCATGCTGTCACCGCGCCGCGCGGCCCGCAAGGGTCACAGGTTCGGGCCGAGCGTCAGCCGCGATCCGTCGCTGAACCGCCCCAGCCGGAACCGGGAAAGGTCGTGGCCCGGATCCGCGCCCTGGCTGAGCTTCGCCGCGATCCGTCCCATGGCGGGCCCGATGCCGAAGCCGTGGCCGCACATGCCGGTGCAGACCGTGAGACCCGGCAGCGTCTCTACCCTGTCGACCACCGGAACCACGTCGGGCATCACGTCGATCATCCCCGCCCAGGCGCTAGCGAGCTTCACCTCGCCCAGGTGCGGGAAGCGGGCCGCGAAGTCGCGGATCAGCCGGCGCACCTTGCGGGCGTTGGGCGCGGGGTCGAGCACGCGCATCCGCTCGAAGGGAGAGGTCTCCTCCCCCGACCAGCGGCGCGGCGTGCCCCAGGCGTCGGGGTAGCCGCGCGGGGCGGTCGGGCGATAGGCGGTCCCCAGGGGCGAGGCCATGAGTTGCCGCGCGAAACGCCCCGCGGCGCGAAAGGCGTCGGGGCCGACGAAGAGCTCGTGAAAGCCCGCCGGGGCCAGGCTGAAGCCGCCGTCGGCGCGCTTGCGCCAGGCCAGATGGTCGTCCACCGCCCCGCCCGGGTTCACGTCGCCCAGCGGCGCCGTGGCCGCCACCGTCGCCCGGACCGAAAGCTGCGGGATCTTGACCCCGTGGTTGCGCAAGAAGAGCGAGGACCACGCCCCGCTTGCCAGCACGACCGACCTGCAGGCGATGGTCCCCCGTTCGGTCACGACCCCCGTCACCTGCCCGGCGGAGATGTCGAGACTGCGCACGGCACACTCTTCCGCGATCACCGCCCCCGCAGCCTGCGCGGCCCGCGCGAAGGCGGGCACGGCGAGCCAGGGTTCGGCCTTGTGATCGTTCGGCGTGTAGAGCGCGCCGTGGTAGGTCCGGGCGACGCCGGGCAGCTGCTCGGCCACCTCCCCCGCGCTCAGCAGGCGGGTGGAGACCTGGTAGGCCTTCGCCTGCTCCAGCCAGTCCGCGTAACCGGCCATCTGCTTTTCCGACGAGGCGAGGTAGAGCGTGCCGGTCCGGCGCAGGCCGACATCGCCCGCCTCTTCCTCCAGCCCGGGCCACATCGACTGGGCCTCCAGCATGATCGGCAGTTCGGCCATGTCGCGCCCCTGCGCGCGGACCCAGCCCCAGTTGCGGCTGGATTGCTCGCCCGCGACGCGGCCCTTCTCCAGCAGGACCACGGGGATGCCCTGTCTGGCCAACTCCCAGGCGGTCATGACGCCGACGATGCCCGCGCCGATGACGACGACCTCGGTCCGGGACGGCAGGTCCGGCGCGAAGGCGATGGGGGTCGCCGCGGTGATGGGTCCGGTCATTCTGGATACCTCGAAGGTCGGGATGAAGGAAGGACGGGGGTCGCGAAGATCAGGTCCACGGGTCGCGGCCGAGGCGCGGCCCGGCGCGTCACGCGGACAGATCGTCCAGCAGGCGCGACATGAAGGCCCGGCCTTCGTCGAACTGCGCCACCGTGATGAACTCGTTGGGCTGGTGCGCCTGGGCGATGTCGCCGGGCCCCACGACGCAGGCGGAATAGCCGCGCTCCTGGAACTGGCCAGCCTCGGTGCCGTAGCTCACGACATGGGTGCCGTTGTCGCCGGTCAGGCGGCGGGCGAGCTCTTCGGCCCGGCCCGCGGTTTCGGGCGCGAGGGCGGGCAGGACGAAGTACTCTCCGACCTCGATCCGGGTGTCGGGGTGGATCGCCTGCATCTGCGCCTCGATCCGCGCCACCTCGGCCCGGAAGAGGTCGGTCCAGGTGGCGATATCCTCGCCCGGGACGACGCGGAAGGACAGATCGAAGCGGCAGTCCTTGGCGATGATGTTGTGCGCGGTGCCGCCCTCGATCCGGCCCACGTGGGCCGAGGTATAGGGCGGGTCGAAGGCGGCGGCGAGGGCGCTGGGCGTGGCCGCCGCGCGCTCGGCGTTCACGCCGTTGGCCCAGTCGATCAGACGGGCCGCCTGCATCACCGCCGAGACGCCTTCGTGGATGCGAGAGGAATGCGCCTCGAACCCGTGGACGTGGACGGTGAACCCCTTGCCGCCCTTGTGGGCGGTGACGACCTGCATCATCGAGGGCTCTCCCACCAGGACGGTATCGGCGCGCGGCAACCCGTGGCCGACCATGTGGTCGATCATCGGCGGCGCGCCGAGGCAGCCGATTTCCTCGTCGTAGGACAAGGCGATCTGCAGGGGCCGCTTGAGGTCCCGCCCCGCCGCCTGCCCCATGGCCCAGAGCGCCAGCGCATCGAACCCCTTCATGTCGCAGGTCCCGCGGCCGTAAAGCTTGCCGTCCGCCTCCCGCACGGTGAAGGGATCGGTGTCCCAGGCCTGCCCGTCCACCGGGACCACGTCCGTGTGGCCCGACAGCACCACGCCCCCATCGACCTGCGGGCCGACGTGCGCATAGAGTGCGGCCTTCGTGCCGTCCGCGTTGGGCACCCGGGTGGAGGCGATGCCGAAGCCCGCCAGGTAATCCTCGGCGAAGGCGATGAGATCGAGGTTGCCGTCCCGGCTGACCGTGGGAAAGCCCACGAGACGGTCGAGAAGGTCGCGGGGGCTCAGCGCGTCGGGCATCGGGGTCTCCGGTTCAGGGGCACGGGCAGACTGCGCCTTTGGGGGGGCGCGTCAAGCCTGCCAGTGCTCGGCCACCCAGGGGGCCGGTTTCATGTAGTGCCGCAGGTAGCGGATCGGGCGGCCCTTGTCGGGGCGGTCCGGATCGGTGAGGCCGCGAATGTGCTCCAGCGCCGATCCGGTCTTGTAGGTGTTGCCGTAGCGCCCCTCGATCGCGTGTTGCGGATGGATGCCGCCGGGAAAGATCACGATGCGCGCGTCCCTGGGCAGGCGCGGCGTCAGCGCGTAGTTCAGCGGAAAGGGCCAGCGGCAGTTCAGACGGTAGTGCCGGACCCAGGTCCGCGGGAAGAAATCGACGCCGCCCGGCGCGTTGCGGGTGACGAAGCGCTGCTCGTAGCGGTATTCCTCGGCGATGCCGCGGGGGTCTTGTTTGAACTTCTCCTGCAAGGGCTGGAGCGCGCCCACCTCGAAGCGGAAGACGCTGGTCTGACCCAGCTTTTCCAGCGGGGTCGACTGGTTGCGCGCGAGGATCGTGTCAGAGGGTTTGCCCACCTCGAAGAAGGCATCGAGCGATCCGGTTACCACGAGGTCGAGGTCCAGAAACAGCACCGGCCCCGACAGGCTGCCGAGTTTCGGCCCCCAGAGACGCGATTTCGGCCAGATGCCGCTTTTGACCTTCGGGATCTCGTAGTCGATCGGCGGAAGATCCTCGCACAGGACCTCGGGCCGGACGCCGTCGCGGGTGTCGGTGAAACAGGTGAAGGTGAAGGGCGGCGTGACGTGGCGCGCGACCATCCCGTAGAGCCGGTTGATGAAGGGCGCGCCGTACTTGGTGCCCCAGTTGATACAGATGATCTGCTTGGTCTGCATGTCGCGCCTCCGGTGGGTATGGCCTTCCTAGCAGGTCGCGGGGCCGTGGCCACCCTGCCACGCGTGGGTCGCGCCTGCCGCAGGGTTCCGCACGCGGCCTCTTGCGGCGTCGGGAAACTTCGTTAGCGTAAACCCCGACGGACCCGCGTCAATGACGGGCCGCATAACATCCGAACCGGGGAGGTTCGCCATATGCCCGATGGGGCCCAGGCCGTGCTGGACGTGCGCGGCCTTCAGACCGTATTCAAGGTGCGCGGCGGCGAAGTCCACGCGGTCAACGATGTCAGCTTCGATCTGAAGGCGGGCGAACTGCTGGGCGTCGTGGGCGAAAGCGGCTCCGGCAAGTCGGTGACGATGATGTCGCTGCTGGGCCTTCTGCCCTCGCCCCCCGCCGACATCCGGCAGGGCCGCGTGACCTTCGAGGGCAAGGATCTGTTGCAGGTCGATCCCGCCACCTTGCGTGACGTGCGCGGCGGGCGGATCGGCTTCGTGTTCCAGGACCCGATGACCTCTCTCAACCCGGTGTTCACCGTGGGCTACCAGATCATGGAGCCGCTTCGGTCGCACATGAACCTGTCGAAATCCGCCGCCCGCGACCGCGCGCAGGAGCTCTTGGAGCTGGTGGGGATCCCTTCGGCCCGGGCGCGGCTGGACGACTACCCGCACCAGTTCTCCGGCGGGATGCGCCAGCGGGTGATGATCGCCATCGCCCTGGCCTGCGATCCCAAGGTGCTGATCGCGGACGAGCCGACGACGGCACTGGACGTGACGATCCAGGCGCAGATCATCGAGCTGATGAAGGACCTGCGCGACAAGCTTGGCATGGCGGTGATCTGGATCACCCACGATCTGGGCGTGATCGCGGGCATCGCGGACCGGGTGATGGTGATGTACGGCGGCCAGGTGGTCGAACAGGCCCCGGTGAAGGAGCTGTTCGGCAACCCCAAGCATCCCTACACGCAGGCTTTGCTTACCACGATCCCCAAGCTCAGCGAGGAGCGCGCCCGGCGCCTGACGGTCATCGAAGGCCAGCCCCCCATCCTGGGCGAGGCGCCGAGCGCCTGTTCGTTCCGCGACCGCTGCCCCAGGGCGATACCCATCTGCGCGCGGCGCAACCCGCCCCGGTTCGAGTTCGGCGACCGCCACGACGCCGCCTGTTTCGTCGCCGCGGAGGTCAGCGATGCTGGATGAGACCACGCCCCTGGTGCGCATCCGCGACCTCAAGATGCACTTCCCGATCTACTCGGGCCTGTTCCGCCGCCAGACCGGCGCCGTGAAGGCCGTCGACGGCGTGAGCTTCGACATCCAGCGCGGCGAGACGCTGGGCCTCGTCGGTGAATCGGGCTGCGGCAAATCCACCTGCGGGCGGGCGGTGCTGCGGCTTTACGACATCACCGGCGGCGCGATCGAGATCGACGGGGTCGAGATCGGCGAGAGCTCTCAATCCGACCTTCGCCGGATGCGGCCCACCATGCAGATGGTGTTCCAGGATCCGCAGGCCTCGCTCAATCCGCGCATGACGGTGGAGGCGATCATCCGCGAGCCGCTGGACGAGCATACCACGCTGTCCAAGGCGGAAAAGTCGAAGAAGGTTCTTGAGCTGATGGACGCGGTGGGGCTGAACCGCCGTTTCGCAAAGCGCTACCCGCATGCCTTCTCCGGCGGGCAGCGTCAGCGCGTGGGGATCGCGCGGGCCTTGGCGCTCAACCCGAAGTTCATCGTCTGCGACGAGCCGATCGCGGCGCTCGACGTGTCGATCCAGGCACAGGTGGTCAACCTGCTGGAGGACCTGCAGGAGGAGTTCGGCCTCACCTACCTGTTCATCAGCCACGATCTGTCGATGGTCCGCCATATCGCGACCCGGATCGCGGTGATGTACCTGGGCAAGGTGGTGGAGCTTGCCCCGCGCGCGCCGCTCTACGACGCGCCCTTGCATCCTTATACCCGGGCGCTGCTGTCGGCCGTGCCGGAACCCGATCCCGCCAAGGCCGAGGCCCGCGAGCGGATCGTGCTGCAAGGCGACGTGCCCTCGCCCGCGAACCCGCCGGAAGGCTGCAACTTCTGCACCCGGTGCCCGGCCGTCATGGACGTCTGCCGGCGCATCGACCCGACCTTTCAGGAGGTGGAACCGGGGCGCTTCGTCGCCTGCCACCTTTATGAAGACCACGCCTCAAGAGCCGAAAAGGCCGAGGCACATGCAAACCAGCAAGGGAGCAACGCATGAAACTCAAGACAATCCTGATGGGTGCGGTGGCGCTCGGGGCGCCCGCCTCGACGGCCTTCGCCCAGGCCGAGGACGGCGAACGCGGCCGCGACGGCCAGGTGAACATCATCTACTGGCAGGCGCCCTCGATCATGAACCCCTTCCTGTCGGGCGGGACCAAGGACGTGGAAGCGGCCAGCCTCGTGCTGGAGCCGCTGATGCGCTTCGACGAAACCGGCGAGCTGGTGCCCTGGCTGGTCGACGAGGTGCCCACGGTCGAGAACGGCGGCGTCTCGGAAGACCTGACCTCGATCACCTACAACATCACCGAGGGGCTGACCTGGTCCGACGGCACGCCCTTCACCTCTGCGGACGTGAAGTTCACCTATGACTACTGCACCGCCGAAGGCGGCGGCTGCGCGCAGGCCAGCAAGTTCGACGGCATCGAAAGCGTCGAGACGCCCGACGATCTGACCGTGGTCGTCAACTTCACCGCACCGCAGCCCTACCCCTACTCGGCCTTCAACGGCGCCGAGAGCCCGATCATTCAGGCCGCGCAATTCGCCGACTGCCTGGGCCCGCGCGCGCCCGAGTGCACCGACCAGAACTTCATGCCGATCGGCACCGGACCTTTCGTCGTGACGGATTTCCGCACCAACGACGTGATCCAGCTGGAAGCCAACGAGAACTACCGCGACGCGAGCAAGCCCGCCTTCGCGACCGTGACGCTGAAAGGCGGCGGCGACGCGACGGCGGCAGGCCGTGCGGTGATGGAGACGGGCGAGTTCGACTATGCTTGGAACCTGCAGCTGGCCCCCGACGTGATCGCGCAGATGGAAGCGGGCGGCCAGGGCGTTCCGATCGCGGGTTTTGGCACGCTGGTCGAGCGCATCATGATCAACAACACCAACCCCGATCCCAGCCTGCCCGACGACGAACGCTCGGTCATCCGCCCGCACCCGTTCCTGGGCGATCCGGCGGTGTTCAACGCCATGTCCATGGCCATCGACCGCCCGCTGCTGGTGGAAGTGGGCTACGGCCAGGCCGGTCGCGTGACCTGCAACTGGGTGCCCGCGCCCGAGAACTACGCCTCGACCTCGATGAGCTGCGACACGCAGGACATCGAAGGCGCGAACGCCATGCTGGAAGAGGCCGGTTACACCGACACCAACGGTGACGGCATCCGCGAGACGCCGGACGGTGTGCCCATGCAGATCCTCTTCCAGTCGTCCACCAACGCCGTCCGTCAGGACTTCCAGGCGCTGATCAAGGACTGGTGGGAGCAGATCGGCATCGGCGTGGAACTGCGCAACGTCGACAGCTCTGTCTTCTTCGGCGGTGACCCGGGTTCGCCCGACACCTTCCAGAAGTTCTACGCGGACGTCGAGATGTACGCCAACAACTTCCCCGGAACCGACCCGCAGGCCTACCTGGGCAACGGGCTGTGCAAGGCGGCCCCGACCCCCGACACCCAGTGGCAGGGCGAGAACATCAGCCGCTTCTGCATGGAGGAATACGACGCCCTTCACACCGAGCTGAGCCAGACCGCGGACCTCGCCGAACGGGGCCGGATCGCCAAGGAACTCAACGACATGGCGGTGCAGAACGGGATGATGATCCCGCTGGTCGACCGCGGTCGCCTGTCGGCCCGGTCGAACACGCTGGGCGGGGTGATCCTGAACACCTGGGATTCCGAGCTGTGGAACGCGGCCGACTGGTACCGCGAAGGCGAGGACGGCTGACCGACAGCCCGCACGCGCGCCCCGGACCTGATCCGGGGCCGCACGGGGCGGCGGTTTGATCTTCGCCGCCCCGACCCCTCACCGCAACGGGCGCCCCGCGCCGCTGACATTCGCCTCTCAAAGGGCCTGCGGGTCCTTCGACAGCCGAACGGGAACGACAGATGAGTGAAACCTCGCACAGCGCGCGCCGCGCCGGACTTCAGGAGCCGTCGCAATGCTGACCTACATCATCCGCAGGCTCCTGATCTCGATCCCGGCGCTTTTGCTGATCGCCTTCGTGATCTTCATGCTGCTGGAGCTGGCCCCAGGCGATCCGATGGCCTCGATGCCGCTGACGATCCCGGCGGAGGTCAAGCAGCAGATGCGCGAGGCGCTGGGCCTTGGGGAGCCGTGGTGGGTGCGTTTCCCGCTGTGGCTCAAGCAGTTCTTCATCGTCGAGCCCGCCTACTGGATCGACAGCGCCTTCGGCACCGATCTTGCGGGCGGCCAGCAGCGCATCATCAGCTTCCAGTCGCGCAGCCCCGTCTTCGACACGATCGCCGAGCGGATGCCGCAGACGCTCTGGGTCGTGGGCATGTCCTACGTGGTGGGCGTCGCAATCGCCCTGCCCGTGGGCATCATCAGTGCCTATCGTCAGTATTCGGTCTTCGACCAGGCGGGCACCTTCGTGTCGATGATCGGCTTCTCGGTGCCGCCGTTCTTCTCGGGCGTGCTCCTGATCGTGATCTTCTCTGTCTCGCTGGGCTGGCTGCCGTCGATCTACGACACCACCCACAGCGTGACCGACTGGGACAGCTTCGTCTTCCAGCTGCGCCAGATGGTGATGCCGGTCATGGTGCTGGCGTTGCAGACCACGGCCCAGATCAGCCGCTACATGCGCGCCGCGATGCTCGACAACCTGGGTCAGGACTATGTGCGCACCGCCCGCGCCAAGGGCATGTCCGAGCGGATCGTGGTGCTCAAACACGTGCTGCGCAACTCGATGATCCCGGTCATCACGGTGATCGCGCTGGGCATTCCCTCGATCTTCGGGGGGGCGATCATCACCGAGCAGATCTTCAAGGTGAACGGGCTGGGGCAACTTCTGATCATCGCCCTGCAGGGCAACGACATCCCGATGGTGATGACGCTGACGTTCCTCTTCGCGGTGCTGATCGTGATGTTCAACCTCATTGCCGACGTCCTTTACGGCGTTTTCGACCCCAGGATCCGCTATGACTGAGAACACCGCCAACCCGCCCCTGCCCGCGGGCGATCCCACGGCCCCGGTGGTGGACCGCAACCAGTGGTGGGACGTCTGGGCGCAGTTCCGCAGCCACAAGGGGGCGATGGCGGGGCTGATCTTCCTCGTGGGCATCACGCTGTTCTGCCTCGTGGGACCGTGGCTCTGGGGGATCGATCCCACCACGCTCGACATCCGCAACAAGGATCTGCGGCCCATCGTGAACGCGCTCTGGGGGGTGGAGAACGTGTCCTGGGCGCATCCTTTCGGGACCGACAACCTTGGTCGGGACATCATGGCGCAGACCATGCAGGGCGGTCGGATCAGCCTGGCGGTGGGCTGGACGGCGATGATCCTGGCGATCGTGATCGGCACCTTCATCGGGGTCGTGGCGGGCTATTTCCCGCGGCTCGACGGGCTGCTGATGCGCCTGACGGACCTTTTCCTCGCCTTGCCCCTGCTGCCGCTTCTGCTGGTGATGATGTTGCTGTTCCGCGATCCGCTGCGCGCGGCCTTCGGGCCGGAGGAAGGGATCTTCATCCTGATCGTCATCGGCATCGGCATCACCTCCTGGATGCAGACCGCGCGGATCGTGCGCGGCGACGTGCTGGCTTTGAAGGAGCGCGAATACGTGCTCGCCGCCCGGTCCATCGGGACGCCCAGCCGGCGTGTCATCACGCGGCACCTGCTGCCCAACGTGCTGTCGCCGATCATGGTCTCGGCCACGCTGGGGCTGGCCACCGCGATCATTACCGAAAGCGCCGTGTCCTTCCTGGGCCTGGGCTTCCCGCCCGATTACCCGACCTGGGGCAAGCTGCTGGCGGACGCCGTGCCGCGCATGGTCAGCTTCCCCGAGCGGGTGATCTGGCCGGGGCTTGCGATCTCTCTCACGGTGCTGGCGGTTAACTACATCGGGGATGGACTACGTGACGCACTGGACCCGCGTATCCGCGGCCAGTAAGGGATGCCTTCGCGCCTTAAGGTGAAGGATTCCCGATGCCGGAGACGACCCAAGACCTGACGACGGGGCCTGTCTGGCGTGCGCTGGCGCGCCTGACGGGGCCGATGGTGATCGGGATCCTGTCGGTGCTGTCGGTCGGCCTGGCGGATGCGTATTTCCTGGGGCAACTGGGAAGCGCGCCGCTGGCGGCGGTAGGCTTCATCTACCCCGTGACCGCCGCCGTCACGTCGCTGTCCATCGGGCTCAGTGCCGGGGCCAACGCCACCGTGTCGCAGGCCATCGGCGCGGAGCGGGATCCGAACCGGATCGGGCTGCACGCGGTGGGCCTTGGATTGGCGCTGAGCCTGATCGTCGCCGGGGCGATGTTCGCGGGGTATCCGTGGCTTTTCGGCCTTCTCGGCGCGCAGGAGGACGCGGCGGCCGAGATCGCGCTCTTCATGCCGTGGTGGTGTGCCTCCTTCCCGTTCCTCGTCGTGCAGATGCAGGCAAGCGCGCTCTTTCGCGCGCATGGCAGCTCGGTCGCCCCGGCGGTGTTGATGACGCTCTCGGCGGTGGTGAACATCGGGTTCGACCCGCTGCTGATCTTCACCGCCGGCATGGGCACCGAAGGCGCGGCGCTGGCCACCTTCATCGCGCGCGCAAGTGCGACGGTGCTGGCGATCGGCTACGCGCTGCACAAGGGCATCCTCGTCTGGTGCGGTCAGGTGACGAAGAACCTGTGGTGGTCGACGAAGGAGCTTTTCGCCGTGGGCGGACCGGCGGCCTTTTCCAACGCGATCAATCCCGCGGGCATGGCCGCCGTCACCGCAGCCGTCGCGACCCTGGGGACCGAGGCGGTGGGCGGCTTCGGCGCCGCGACCCGGGTGCAGCAGATCGCGCTGGTGCCGATGCTGGCGCTGTCCTCGGGGATCGGGCCGGTCGTGGGCCAGAACTGGGGGGCAGACCGGCGCGACCGGGCCGCGCAGGGGCTGCAGGCGGCGCTGGCCTTCTGCCTGGCCTACGGGGCCGCCGTGGGACTGGCGCTGTTCGTCTTCGCGCAGCCCTTCGCGCAGGTGCTGACCTCCGGCGGGGCACCGGCGGAGTATGCAGCACTCTACATGCGGATCGTGGGCTGGTCGCTTTTCGGTTACGGCTTCGTCGTGGTCACCAACGCGGCGATGAACGCCCGGTCCAAGGCCGCCTGGTCGATGGTGCTGTCGGTGTCGCGGACCTTCGCGCTTTACCTGCCGCTCGCCTGGATCGGGGTCAGCGCCTTCGACTTCACCGGGATCACGCTGGCGGCGGTGACGGCCAACGTCGCGGCCGGGGCCGTGGGGCTGTTGTTCGCCTACAAGACCGGCCTGTTGCGTCCCCGCCGCTTGGGCGAGACCTTCGCCTGAGCGGGTACGCCCTAGTCCAGGTGCCTGCGCAACCGCTGGATCATCAGCCAGACGCAGAGCAGGACCACCGGGGTCGCGAGGGCGGCCATGACGGTCTTGCTCACCCCGGTTTCGTATTCCAGCGGCCCGACGAGGTAGAGGACCAGGTTCACGGCGTAGTAGCTGATCGCCACGGTGGAAAGCCCCTCCACCGTGCGCTGCAGCCGCAACTGCTGGTCCGACCGGCGGTCCATGCTTTTCAGCAGATCCCGGTTCTGGGCGGAGCGGTCCACGTCGACCCGCGTGCGCAGAAGATCGCCCGCGCGCAAGGCCCGGTCCGACATCGCCTTGAGGCGCGCTTCGGTGGATTTCACCGTCCGCATGGCCGGATCGAAGCGGCGCATCATGAACTCTCCGAAGGTCTGGCGACCTTCGAAGCGCGCCTCGCGCAGGACCTCGATGCGCTGGTTGACGATTGTTTCGTAAGCGCCGGTCGCGCCGAAGCGGAAGGCCGATTGCGCGACGATGTTCTCGAGCTCGGATGAGACGTGCAGAAGGTCGTGCAGCAGATCGGCGGGGTCGGTCACCGTGCCGCACATCTCTTCCAGGAGGGAGGTCAGGCGCGCGTCGATCGCCGCCATCGGCGCTGACAGGTCGCGCGCCTGGGCCAAGCCTAGCATAGACATCGCCTTGTAGGTCTCGATCTCGCACAGGCGCTGGACCACGCGTCCCGTGCGGCGCTGCCCCGCCTCCGGCCGCGCGAAGACGGCGAGACGCATGTGCCCGTGGGGATCGATGCGAAAGTCGGAGGCGACAATGAGCTCGCCGTCCAGCACGCGGCTGATCGCAAGGCTTTCTGGCACGAACCAGTCGTCCACCTTGGCGGCCAGGCCAGCGTCGTCCTGGGCCAGCTCCACCCGGATCAGCGCCGAGGTGATCCGCACGCCCGGCGCCTTTGCCAGCCAATCCGGCGGGAAGAGATCGAAGGTCTGCCCGTCGAAGGGCCGGGCTGCGGTGCCGGGGCCGAAGATGGTGTAGGTCACGAATTCCGTATGGCTTTCCCACTTCAGCAGGTGCTTGCCGAGCTGGCCCGAGTAATGCGTGGCGCCCGGTTGCGGATGGGCGGCTCCGTAGCGGTCGAGAAGTGCGATCAGGTGAGTGCGGTCGGCCTCCCGGTCGCGCCCGGCGGCGTTCTGCGCGGGGGCAAGGGCCAGAAAGGCCGCCCGCGCCGGGGCCTGGACGGCGGGAAAGGGACGCGCGTGCAGCTCGTTGGCCATCACGTATCGCAGCGGGTGATCCTCGATTGGCGGCATGGGGCGTCTCTAGACTGCGTCGTTCGGCACCCATGCTAACGCGGGATCGGCATGGGTAAAGCGAAAATCTATGCGTCTTGAACGACTTAGCGGCGCACGATGGTATACCGTGCGCCGCCTGTCAGGACGTCCGGGCGGGACATGCGCCCTAGATCACGACCACGTCGAGCGGCGGGAAGCCGTTGAAGGACACGCTCGAATAGGTCGAGGTATAGGCGCCCGTGTTGCGGATCAGCACCCGGTCGCCGCTTTGCAGCGTGAGCGGCAGTTGCATGGGCCGCTTTTCGTACAGGACATCGGCGCTGTCGCAGGACGGCCCCGCCACGATGCAGGGGCCGGTGGCGTCGCCGTCGCGGTCGGTTTCGAACTGGTAGCGGATCGCCTCGCCTTCGGTTTCCGCAAGGCCGGAGAAACGTCCGATCGACAAATAGACCCAGCGGTGCACGTCGCGGTCGGACTTGCGGCTGACCAGCATCACCTCGGAGACGATGACCCCAGCCTCGGCGACCATGCCGCGGCCCGGTTCGGCCATGATGCGGGGCACGTCGCCGAAATAGTCGCGCACCAAGGCCACGACGCGGGCGGCGTAATCGGTGGGGGCCTGGATCTCCTCGCCGTAGAAGGCGGGAAAGCCGCCGCCGATGTTGAGCAGGGTCAGGTCATGGCCCGCCTCGCGCGCGCGCGACCAGATGCCGGAAAGCTGCTCCAGCGTCGGCACCCACATTTCCGCGCGGCGGGTCTGGGAGCCCACGTGGAACGACAGGCCGACGGGGTCGAGGCCGACGGACTTGGCGTAATCCAGCATCTCCAGCGCCATGTCCTTGTCGCAGCCGAACTTGCGGGTGAGCGGCCAGTCGGCCTCCGACGTCTCGACGATGAGGCGGATGTAGACGGACGCGCCGGGGGCGTGTTCGGCGATCTTGTCGAGCTCTTCCGGCGCGTCGGCGGCGAAGAGCGTGATACCTTTCGCATGCGCCCAGGCGATGTCGGTGGCGCGCTTGATCGTGTTGCCGAAGCTGATGATGTCGGGCGTCGCACCGGCGTCGAGGCACATCTGCACTTCGCCGCGGGAGGCCGCGTCGAAATGCGAGCCGAGCTTGGCCAGGCGCTCGAGGATCTCGGGCGCGGGATTGGCCTTCACCGCGTAGTGGATCGACGCCTTTCCCAGCCCTTCGGACAGGGCGCGGTACTGCGCCTCGACCCGGTCCACGTCGATGACGAGCGTGGGCCGCTCGAAGGTCTGGGAGGCGACCCAGTCATCGAGTTTCGGGGTGGGGACGCGGACGGGCGCGGAGGCGCCAGCAGGTGCAATCATGGTCATCTCCAGTAGACCCGGCCATTGCGGGACCAACCCGCCGAAGACCGCTCAGTTCCAAGGGAGACGTTACCGTCGCTGCTTGATCGGGGGTCCCGGCAAGCGCGTGCGTTGGCGTCTGTAGAGGCGCATCTGGGCCATGCGCCGCCTTCGATCAAGCGTTTTCTGGCCCCCCTCGCGATTAATTTTGCGCACGGGCCGGACCCGCGGTAGGAGGCGCCATGAGCCGCGTGATCCTGCTGAACAAACCCTTCGACGTGCTGTCGCAATTCACCGATGCGAAAAGCCCCACCGCCCGCCGGACGCTGTCGGAGTTCGGCCTGCCGCCGGGGGTCTATCCCGCCGGGCGACTGGATCGCGACAGCGAGGGGCTGCTGGTGCTGACCGACGACGGCGCGTTGCAGGCGCGCATCGCCTCTCCGCGGTTCAAGGCGCCCAAGACCTACCTGGTGCAGGTCGAAGGGGCGCCCGAGGACGCGGATCTTGCCCCGCTCAGGACGGGTGTCACGCTGAAGGACGGTCCGACGCGGCCCGCGGAGGTGGAGCGCGTGGACCCGCCCGCCCTGTGGGACCGCGACCCGCCGGTGCGCTTTCGCAAGACGGTCCCCGATCGCTGGCTGAGGATCACCCTGACCGAAGGCCGCAACCGGCAGGTGCGCCGCATGACGGCCCACGTCGGCTTCCCCACTCTGCGGCTGGTGCGCTGGCGGATCGGGGCGTGGTCGGTCGAGGGGTTGTCCCCCGGCGACTGGCGAGAGGCCTGACGCCGGGGCCGCGATCAGTTCTCGCCGAAGACGTCGAACGTGCCGGTCAGGATCCGGTCGTCGCCGCGGCGCCGCGCCGTCAGGTCGTCGTCCTGCAGGCGAAGGCCGCGGGGCGCGCGCGCCGTGCCGGCCTCGCTTGCGCGGGTGCCCAGGAACTTGCCGTTCGCCGTGCCGCGCACGTCGAAGGTGCCGCGGTCTTCGGTCGCCAGGCGCGCGGTGTAGGTCGCACGCGCGTCGTTGGGCGCCCCGGCCCCGATCCGCGAGCCGCGGTCGCCTATCTCGATCGTGCCGTCCACGTCGAAGCGTTCCCCGGTGGCGGGGTTCAGGCCCTGGACGCCCACGAGGTTGTCGACCCGCCCGGTTATGGTGCCACGCCGGAAATCCGCATCCAGCCTCGCGTCGCCGAAGATGGAAAGATCGTCCGAATCGCGGGCGATCACCGGGTCGATGAAGACCCCGCCCAACCCCTCGAAGGTCGCCCGCCCGGAGGTCGGCATCGCGTCGAAGGCGGTGCCCGGCAGATCGCCCAGACGCTCTGACGTGCGTTCCGCGTCGCGCAGGAGGGCGATCACGTCGCGGCTGTCGTCATCGACGAGGCCGCCGTCGCCGCAGGCGCAGAGCAGGGTAAGAAGTAAAGCACATACGGAAAAACTGCGCATATCGTGAACGTCCTGCAGGCTTGGCCGCGAGAATCGGCGGACCGGTTTCATGGTCGACCTTCTTGCTATTAGCCCCGTTTCGGCCACCGCGCTACGGTTAGCGTCGCGAGACGCGAGATGGTCGAAAGCCTTCCCGGGATGCGCGTCGACATACGAAGGCCCGGTGCATCACACCGGGCCTTCGCGCGCATCTCTTCTTACAGATCGCCCGTCAGTCGATCTTGGGCAGCAAGGCCTCGACCGATTGCTTGGCGTCGCCGTAGAACATGCGCGTGTTCTCCTTGTAGAACAGCGGGTTCTCGATGCCCGAGTACCCGGTCCCCTGCCCGCGCTTCGAGACGAACACCTGCTTGGCGCGCCAGACCTCGAGCACCGGCATTCCGGCGATGGGCGAGTTCGGGTCGTCCTGGGCTGCGGGGTTCACGATATCGTTGGAGCCGATGACGATGACCACGTCGGTGGAAGGGAAGTCCTCGTTGATCTCGTCCATCTCAAGCACGATGTCGTAGGGCACCTTGGCCTCTGCCAGGAGCACGTTCATGTGGCCGGGCAGACGGCCCGCGACGGGATGGATCGCGAAGCGGACCTCCTTGCCGGCGACACGCAGCTTGGTAACGAGCTGGCTGACCGCCTGTTGGGCCTGGGCCACCGCCATGCCGTAGCCGGGGACGATGATGATGGAATCGGCCTCGTTCAGCGCGGTGGCGACACCGTCGGCGTCGATGGCCACCTGCTCGCCCTCGACCGCCGCCTGCGCGCCTGCCGGGCCGCCGAAACCGCCCAGGATCACGCTGACGAAGCTGCGGTTCATCGCCTTGCACATGATGTAGGACAGGATTGCCCCCGAGGAGCCCACGAGCGCGCCCACGACGATCAGCAGATCGTTGCCCAGGCTGAAACCGATCGCCGCCGCGGCCCAGCCGGAGTAGCTGTTGAGCATGGACACCACGACCGGCATGTCGGCCCCGCCGATCCCCATGATCAGGTGGTAGCCCACGAAGAGGGCTGCCAGCGTCATGATGAAGAGCGGCAAGAAGCCGCCCGAGTTGAAATACCAGATCAGGCAGAGCACCGAAATGACGGCGGCGGCGATGTTGAGCATGTGCCCGCCCGGCAGCTTCTCGGCGGCGGTGTTCACCCGGCCCGCCAGCTTGCCGTAGGCGATGACGGAGCCGGTGAAGGTCACGGCGCCGATGAAGACGCCGAGGAAGAGCTCCACCCGCAGGATGTTGACCTCGACCGTGGTCTTGTGCGCCAGCAGGCCCGCGAAACCTTGCAGAAGTTCGCGCTCGACCGGGTCCATGCCGAGGACGCGGTTCAGCTCGAAATGGGCAATGTATCCGACCAGGACGGCCGCCAGACCGACAAGGCTGTGCATCGCCGCGACAAGCTCGGGCATCTGCGTCATCTGCACGCGGGTTGCCAGCTGATAGCCGATGATGCCGCCACCGATGATCATCAGAAGCGACAGCAGCCAGTAGCCCGCACCCGGACCGACCAGTGTGGCGGCAACGGCCAGCGCCATGCCCACGATACCGTACCAGACCGCGCGCTTGGCGCTTTCCTGCCCCGACAGGCCGCCGAGAGAGAGAATGAACAGGACTGCCGCGACGACGTAGGCGGCCGTTGTGAAACCGAATTCCATGATGCGTTCTCCCTCAGGACTTCTGGAACATGGCGAGCATGCGCCGCGTGACGAGAAAGCCCCCGAAGATGTTGATGCCGGTCATGAAGACCGCGAGCGCCGCAAGCAGAACGACGAGGAACGAGCCCGAACCGATCTGCACCAGCGCGCCCAGGATGATGATCGAGGAGATCGCGTTGGTCACCGCCATGAGCGGCGTGTGCAGGCTGTGCGCGACGCCCCAGATCACCTGGAAGCCCACGAAAACCGCCAGCACGAAGACGATGAAATGCTGCATGAAGCTTGCCGGTGCGACGAGGCCCACGAGCAAAAGCAGCGCGCCGCCGATCGCCAGCAGGCCGACCTGCGTCTTCGTCTCCTGCTGGAAGGCCGCGACCTCTGCCGCGCGGCGTTCCTCTGGCGTCAGCTCCTTCGGTTTTTCCTTGCGGGGCTGGGCCGCGATGGCCGCGACCTTGGGCTTGGGCGGCGGATAGGTGATCTCTCCTTCGTGGGTCGCGGTGGCCCCGCGGATCACGTCGTCGTCCATGTCGTGGTCGATCCGGCCGTCCTTGTCGGGGGTCAGGTCGGAGAGCATATGCCGGACGTTGGTGGAATAGAGGAGCGAGGATTGGGTGGCCATGCGGCTGGGGAAGTCGGTGTAGCCGATGATCGTCACGCCGTTCTCGGTCACGATCTTGTCGTCCTTGACCGTCAGCTTGCAGTTGCCGCCCCGCTCGGCCGCGAGGTCCACGACGACGGAGCCGGGCTTCATCGCCTTGACCATGTCCTCGGTCCACAGCTCCGGCGCCTCGCGGCCCGGGATCAGCGCGGTGGTGATGACGATGTCCATGTCGCCCGCGATCTCGCGGAACTTCCTGAGCTGCGCTTCCGCGAACTCGGGCGAGGAGACGGCGGCGTAACCGCCGGTCGCGGATCCGTCCTGCTGTTCGCCCTCGAAGTCGAGGAAGACGAATTCCGCCCCCATGGATTCGACCTGTTCGGCCACCTCGGGTCGCACGTCGAAGGCGTAGGTGATCGCCCCCAGAGAGACGGAGGTGCCGATCGCGGCCAGCCCGGCCACGCCCGCGCCCACCACCAGCACCTTGGCCGGCGGCACCTTGCCCGCCGCGGTGACCTGGCCGGTGAAGAAGCGACCGAAGTTGTTGCCCGCCTCGATCACCGCGCGGTAGCCCGCGATATTGGCCATCGACGACAGCGCGTCCATCTTCTGCGCGCGGCTGATGCGCGGAACCATGTCCATGGCGATCAGCGTGGCCCCCCGGTCCTTTACGCGGGCCAGCAGATCCTCGTTCTGGCCGGGGTAGAAGAAGCTGATGAGGGTCTGGTCCTCGCGCAGCAGGGCCACCTCCTCCTCCGACGGGGGGCGGACCTTGACCACGACGTCGGCCTGCGCGAAGAGCGCCGCGGCATCCTCCACCACCGTGACGTCGGCGGCGCGGTAGGCGTCGTCGGTGAAGCCCGCCTTCATCCCGGCCCCGGACTGGATCAGGCAGTCGTGCCCCAGCTTCGCCAGATCCTTGGCGGAGGCGGGTGTCAAGGCGACCCGCGCCTCCCCCGCGTAGGTTTCCGTCGGTGCGCCGATCTTCATAGCGGGGGCCTCCTCATCGCTGCGGTGGGTCGAGTCCTAGCCCGCGCAATTATGTTTCACAAGATGCTGCATCCGCGAACGCCCCGGTCGATTTCGGACCGTTGTGACGCGGCGGCAATTCTTTGCAAAGCCCCCGGCGCGGGACTAGCATGGCGGCATCAGGGGGAAAGACATGGAACACGAGGGCAAACACGCGCTGGTCACCGGCGGCGGCAGCGGGATAGGGCTGGCCATCGCGCGGGCGCTGGCGGAGGCCGGCGCGCAGGTGACGATCACCGGGCGCGGGCTGGAACGACTGCGCGCCGCGGCGGAAGAGACGCCGGGCCTGCATCCCCTGGCCATGGACGTGAGCGACGAGACTTCCGTCCGCGACGGGATCGCAGAGGCCGTCGCGGCGCGGGGGCCCGTGGGGATCTGCATCGCCAACGCGGGCATCGCCGAAGGCGGCCCCTTCGCCAAGACCAGCCTGGACGCCTGGCGGCGGACCATGGCTACGAACCTCGACGGGGTGTTCCTGACATTCCGCGAGGTGCTGGCCCATCTGCCGCCCGAGGCGGAGGGGCGGATAATCGTGGTCAGCTCCATCGCGGGCAAGCGGGGGCTGAAGAACGCAGTGCCCTACACCGCCTCCAAGCACGCGGTGATCGGACTGATGCGGGGCCTGTCGGAGGAACACCTGGGCAAGCGGCCCGTCACCTTCAACGCGCTCTGCCCGGGCTACGTCGACACCGATATCGTGAAGAACCAGTTGCCGGGGCTCATGCGCCGGTTCGAGGTCGACGAAGCGGGAGCCCAAGCGATCATCGCCAAGGGCAACCGTCACCGCCGCCTGCTGGAGGTGGACGAGACGACGGGCGCGCTGATGTGGCTGTGTTCCGACGCGGCGCGCAGCGTGAACGGTCAGACGATCCAGCTTTCAGGCGGGCAGGTTTGACTGCGATCGCCGCTTCAAGACGCGCATATTTCTTTCAACCGACAGGACGACCATGACCGATTTCGCCGCGACCAAGGCGCTGTTTCACCTGCCCGAGGGGATGATCTACCTCGACGGCAATTCGCTGGGCCCCCTGCCCCGCGCGACGCCCGAACGGGTGGCCCGCACACTACAACAGGAATGGGGAGAGATGGTGATCACCGGCTGGAACCGGGCCGGCTGGATGGCGCAGCCGATGGCGCTGGGCGATCGCATCGGGCGCCTGATCGGGGCGGAGCCGGGGCATGTCACGCTGGGCGACACGTTGTCGGTGAAGGTGTTCCAGGCGCTGGCGGCCGCGCTTGCGATGACCGACCGGCGGGTGATCCTGTCGGACAGCGGGAACTTCCCCTCGGACCTTTACATGGCCGAAGGTCTGGTCGAGGCGCTGGGCGGCGGCAGGTCCCTGCGCGTCGTGGCGCCGGAGGATGTGGCGGATCACCTGACCGAGGAGATCGCGGTGCTGATGCTGACGCAGGTCGACTATCGCACGGGGCGCCTGCACGACATGGCGGCGCTGACCGCGAAGGCCCAGGCGCTGGGAATCGTGACGGTCTGGGATCTGGCGCATTCGGCGGGCGCACTGGCGGTCGACGTCGCAGGCGCGGGGGCCGATTTCGCGGTGGGCTGCACCTACAAGTATCTCAACGGCGGACCCGGTGCGCCGGCCTTCATCTACGTGGCCCCGCGGCACGCGCAGGTGGCCAAGCCGATCCTCGCCGGTTGGCTGGGCCACGACACGCCCTTCGCATTCGAGCAATCCTACCGGCCCGGAGAGGGCGTGGCGCGGATGCGGGTGGGCACGCCGCCGGTGATCCAGATGGCGGCGCTGGAGGCTTCGATGGACATCTGGGACGGGATCGACATGACGGCGCTGCGCGACGCCTCCGTCGCGCTGACCGAGCGCTTCATCACGGGGGTGGAGGCCACCTGCCCCGACCTGGACCTCGCCTCTCCACGCGACGCGCAGGCGCGCGGCAGCCAGGTGTCGTTCCGGCACCCGGAGGGCTATGCCGCGATGCAGGCCTGCATCGCGCACGGCGTGGTGGGCGATTTCCGCGCGCCCGACATCATGCGCTTCGGGTTCACGCCGCTTTTCATCGACGAAGGTGACGTCGACCGCGCGGTGGAGGTCATTGCCCGCGTGATGCGTGACCGCCTGTGGGACGACCCCGCGATGCAGGCCCGCGGCGCCGTCACCTGAGAGAACGGCGTAGCGGCCTGTCCACGCAGATCGGACCGACCGATGTGCTCATCCCGCCACGCCCGTCCCGAAGGCGACGCGCGCTTCGATGCCAGAGAGGTCGCGCGCGCTTCAGTCCAGGGTCCGGACCGGAACCGCGGGCGGCAATCCGAAGCGGATGCGCCGTCCGTCGCCCAGCGTCAGCGTCCAGCAGGCCGCGATGAAGTGGTAACTGCGGTGCAGGATGCCGTGACGATCCTCCGAGACGAGGCGCCGCCAGGTGCCTTCGACCTCCAGCGGGAGGAGCGCGCCGCGTCGGGCGAAGACATCCACAGACCGGGTCGCGGGCAGCGCGCCGCGCAAGGCCTCCAGCCGGGACATGACCTGTTCGGCATAGCGCCTGCGCCGCCCGGCGAAGAGGATCGGCGCGACGTGCTCGCCCCGGAAGAGCGCCGTAACGATCAGGTCCTTGCGGCTGTTGCTTTGCACGATCGGGACGAGGTCGAACCGTTGCGCGCAATAGTCGGAGCGGAACAATCCGCGGTCTTCGTAGGTCGGCGTGATCTGGTGGGCCGGTCGGCGGAATTGGGGCATGACGTTGTCCTGGCTGAAAACGGTCCTGTCGGGGCGGTGCGACGCCACCCTAGGACCGCGCCCCTTACCGTGCGGTTAACGCTCGTGCAGCGCCTCCTGGCTGCGGTAGAGCGGCTTGGTCAGGTAGCTCAGGATGGTCTTCTCGCCGGTGTGCAACTCGACGCTGGCCTGCAGGCCGGGGCGCAGCTCGATCCGGGACTGGCGCACGCCCAGATCCTCGGTCTGGACGCGCAGCATGACGCGGTAGTGCGGGTCGATGTCGGGGCGGCGTTCGTCCTTGAAGGTGTCGGCGCTGATCGTGTGCACCTCGCCCTTGAGGGACCCGTAGATCGTGTAGTCGTAGGCCGTCAGCTTCACCGTCGCGGGCTGGCCGGTGGTGACGCCGGAGATGTCCTGCGGGCTGACCCGTGCCTCGACCCAGAGCGCGTCGTCGGAGGGGATGATCTGCACGATCTGCTCGCCCGCGCGCACGACGCCGCCGATGGTGGTGACGGCCAGGTCGTTGACGACGCCGCGCATCGGCGCGCGGATCACCGTCCGGTCAAGCTGGTCGCGCGCGATGGCGAGGTTCTGTTCCAGCGTGGCGAGGACCTGCAGGACCTCGGAATATTCGGTGGCGCGGGTCAGTTCGGCGCCGGTGACGACCTCGTTGTAGCGGATCTCGGCGTCGGCGAAGGCCTTGCGCGCGCCGGAGGCCTCGATCTGCGAGACGATCTCTCGGGCGAACATGTCCTCCATCAGGTCAAGCTCGATGCGGGTCTCCTCCATCACGCGGGCGGCCCCATCGACCTTGGCCGCATAATCGGCCTGCCGCGCGGCCAGCAGCGCGCGTTCGGAGGCCACGGTATCGGCGGCGGCCTCGTCGATCTCGGCGGGGACCTCGAAGTCGAAGAGGCCCGCGATCTCGGCCTCCAGCCGCAGCCGACGGATGGTGGCAGCGTTGACCTGTTCGGTCAGGTCGCGGACCTGGGAGGCGAACTGCGTGCCTTCCAGCCGCATCAGGACGTCGCCTTCCTCCACCGTGTCGCCTTCGGCGACCAGCACCTCGGCCAGGATGCCGCCCTCGAAGTTCTGAACGATCTGCGGGCGCGAGGCGCTGACGACCTCGCCGGGGGCACGCACCAGCTCGTCCACCCAGGCGAACTTCGCCCAGACGATGAAGATCAGCACGGTGGCCGCGACCAGCCAGACGACGAGGCTGGGACCGCGGGCCGCACGGGTGAAATCGGTATCGGCAAGCGCCATCAGGAGGCCTCCTTCGAGAGATGCGCCAGGACCTGGTCGCGCGGCCCGTCGACGGCGAGCCGTCCGTTGTGCAGCACCATGGTGCGATCGGCGAGCTGCAGCAGCGCCATGCGATGCGTGGCGACGACCGCGGTGCGGTCCTTGAGCCAGTCGCCCAGGCGGCTGACGAGCGTGTTCTCCAGCGTCTGGTCGAGCGCCGAGGTCGGCTCGTCGAGGATGCAGACCGACGGGTCCTGCAGCCAGAGCCGCGCCCAGCCGATGGACTGGCGCTGGCCGACCGACAGGCCCGCCCCGCCGTCGCGGATGTCCAGATCCAGCCCCTTGGGATGGGCCCGCACGAACTGGCCCAGGCCCGCGAAGTCGAGCGCGTCCAGCATCCGGTCGTCGTCGCGTTCGAGCTGCGTGAGGTTGAGGTTGTCGCGCAGGCTGCCCGCGAAGAGCTTCACTTCCTGACCGAGGTAGCCGATGGACCGGCGCAAATCGCGGGTCGCCACCTGGGCCATGTCCGCGCCGTCGATCATCACCCGGCCCGTGGTGGGATCCGCAAGCCCTGCCATCAGCTTCAGAAGTGTCGACTTGCCGGACCCGTTGGCGCCCAGCACGGCGATGGTCTGGCCGGCCGGAATCTCCAGCCCCGCGATGTCGAGCGCGCGCGCGCCGTCGGGATCGTAGCTGTAGGACAGGTCGCGCAGCTCGAACTGGCCGCGCAGGGTCTCGCGGCGCAGGTAGGTGCGGGCGGTGTCGTCGTCCTGCTCGGCCTCGACGATCTTGTCCAGCGCCTCGAGTGCGGCCTTGGTGTTGGACCAGCGCGCGATCAGGCTGGCGAGGCCCGTGAGCGGCCCCAGCGTGCGCGAGGTCAGGATGCCCACGGCGATGATCGTGCCGACGGTGAATTCCCCGGCGAAGACGAGGAAGGTGCCGAGGACCACGGCGGAGACGTAGGTGGCCTGCTGCACGCCCTGCGCCCAGGAGGTCAGCGTGCTCGACAGGCGCCGTTGTTCGGAGTTGGAGAAGGCGGACAGCGTAGTCAGCTCCGCCCATTGCCGGGCGAAGCGGCCTTCGGCGCGTTGCGACTTGATGGTGTCGGCCTCGAAGACGGTTTCCTGCAGCAGGCGGCTCGACTTGGTGGAGGCGCCCTGCGTGGCCAGCGTCAGCGCCATCATCCGCTTTTGCAGGAAGAGTGACGGCAGCACCATGAGGACGCCGCCCGCGACCAGCACCCAGACGACGGGGCCGCCGATGGACCAGACGAGGGCGAGGAACAGGAAGACGAAGGGAATGTCCGTGAGCGAGCCGATGGTCGAGGCGGTGAAGAACTCGCGGATCGAGGAGAATTCGCGCATCGCGGCGAAGGTCTGGCTGGGCGAGGCGTCGGGTTTCGACTTCATGCCCAGAAGCTTGCCCATCAGCATCTCCTGCAGGCGCAGCTCCACCCGGCGGCCCGCGTTGTCCATCAGGCGTGCGCGGGCGATGCGCAAGGAGGCCTCCAGCAGCAGGGCGAGGCCCGCGCCGATCGTCAGCACCCAGAGCGTCGCGGTGGACTGGTTCGGGATGACCCGGTCGTAGACCTGCAGCGAGAAGAGCGCCACGGCCACGGCCAGCAGGTTCGCCACCAGCGATCCGAGTGCCACCTCGCCGATGATGCGGCGGAAGGACAGGATCTCGGACCAGAACCAGTGGCCCTGTCCCACCTTGGTGCCGTGACGCTCGGTCAGCACGGCGGCGGGCACGGTGGCGCGGATGACGCGGCCGGTGAAATGCTCGGTGAACTCGCGCAGCGGCACCTCCTCGCGGTTGTCGCGGGCGGTGGGGTCGTGGATGACGACGGTGTCGCGGGTCTGCTCCAGCACCACCACGAGCTTGTCGGAGGTCAGCCGCGCGATGGCGGGCCATGTCTTGGGCTTGGGTGGCAGGACGACCGTAGCCTCGGCCGCCAGGCCCGCGTCGTTCAACGCGGCCACGATCGCCTCTGGCGTGAGCGCGCCGGTCTCGTCGGGGCCTTGCGTTTCGAGGATGTCGCTGGCCTTGAGCGGTTGCCCCAGCAGCCCCGCGAAACAGGCCGCCACCTCGGCCCGCTGGCGCGCCACGGCGTCGAAGGCGGGCGGCGCGGACGGGGCTGGCTTCGCCTCGCTGGCGGGCACCTTCCGGGGCTCGATACGGGCGAGCTTCGCGCCGCGCGTGGCACCGGCGTCGAAGGCGATCACGGGTCCGGTCATAGCGTTTCTCCATCGACGAGGGTGCCGCGCAGGGCGGCGAGGTCAATTTCCGTGCGGATCACGTCGAACCGCAGGCCCGCCGCCCGGCGCGCCGCATCGACCTGCGCTTCGAGAAGGGTGACGACCTCGCGCACGGTGCGCTGGCCTTCGCGGTGGGCGGTGACGTAGGTGTTGAAGGTCTCTGTCGCGTTGGCGGCGAGGCTGCGGGCCTGTTCGAGCTGGCGCAGCTTCGAGGCGCGCTCGACCTCCAGCGCGGCGATCCGGCGGGCGGTGTCTTCCTGTGTCTGCGCGACGGCGGCGCGCGCGGCTGTGGCCTCCGCCTCGATCGCGCGCATGGCGTCGCGGGTGCCGAAGCCGATGTTCTGGTTCATCTGGGCGGTCAGCCCCGCGTCCGATTCACTGCCAAGGCTCGCCACGGCGGACAGGCCCGGGAAGAAGCCCGCCTTGCCCGCATCGGCCTCGGCGTCGGCCAGCGCGGCCTTGGCGCGGGCCTGCAGGATCGGCAGCGGTTCCACGGCGGGGTCCGCCGGCAGGTCCGCAAGGTCGGGAAGCGCCACCGCCTGTCCGCCCGTCATCGTGGCAAGCTCGGCCCGGGCGGCGGCGGCTCCTTCGAGATCGAGATCACGCTGGGAAGTCATCTCGGCCAGCTTGTCGCGCACGATGCGCGCGTCGACCGGGCTTGAGATGCCGCCCCGGACCCGTTCGTCCATGATATAGGCATAGCGGTCGAGCTTGGGCAGCGCCGCATCGTTGATGGAGGCGCGCGCCTCCGCGGCCTGGGCGGTCAGCGTCAGCCCGAGCGCCTCGGCCACCCGGTCGTTGGCGGCCTGCACCAGCGTGACGGAAGCCTGCTCCACTTCCGCGTTGGCATAGGCGCGCTCGGCCTTCTTGCGGCCGTTGTCGAGCACGGTCTGCTCGAGAAAGAGCGTCGTCACGAGGCTGCCCACGGAGGTCAGGTTCACCTGCGGACCTGCCGACGGCAGCCAGTTCTTCGACGCCGACTGGGCGCGGAACCGGGCCGCGCGCAACTCCTGCTCGGCCGGCAGGGTGCGGCTTGCGAGCACGTCGGTGGCCAGTTGCGTGTAAGGTCCCTGCGGCAGGACCGAGCGACGGGCGCGCAGATCCGCGATCAGGGAAGACGTTTGCTCGCCGGGCAGTCCGGGATCGAGCGCGGGGGACGATTGCAGGGCGATGTCGGCGGGGTTGGCGTCACTGCGCGAGACCTCCTCGCCCCCCGCGCAGGCGGAAAGGGCAAGTGCAAGACACATTGCGCCCGTCGTCTTCGTGAAGGTCCTGCCCGTCACCCGATATCCGCCCGTATTCATTATCGTTTGGGTGCGATCCCCCCGGGCCTTAGGACAGCCCGGGGAAATCGCGGCGCATCGGTCGTTGCCGATGACGCCTATGGTGCGCCGCTTGCGGGGGACGCGCCCCGTAGCCAGGTCAGCTGACGCCGCTGTTGCCGATGACGATCTCGGGGTCGAGCAGCACCGTGGAGCCGTCGAGGTCCCAGACGTCGTAGGTCTCTCCGTCGACGTTTTGCGTGCCGGTGTTCTGGGCGGGCCCTTCGAAGGTGACCTTGTCGTCGAAGGCCCCCTTCACCACCAGGACGTTGTCGTTCTGCGACAGTGCGTCCACCGAGGCCTTGCTGAGCGTCAGCGTCGACTTGTCGGCCAGCGACATGTCGATGGTGCCGATGTTGAAGCCCTTCAGCGCTGCGGCAGTCGGATCGACCACATTGGTGCCGTTCTCGTCCAGCACGAGGTAGGTCGCGTTGGTGTTGCCCGCCTCGTCCTCGCTGGCGACAATGATGTGGCGCCCGTCGCTGACGGGGTTGGCGAACCCGAACCACATGCCGCCTTTCGGACTGGCGGTCGCGTATTCCGAGGACGAGATCTCCATCAAATCGCCGCCGCCGCTTTCGAAGGAATAGACGTCGATATCGTCGTCGGTCGATGCGACCGTGATATCGGTCGTCCCGGCGAACGACTTGACGTAGTGACCCGTCACGTCGGGGGCTTCGGGCGGCAGGGTGTCCACCTCGAAGGTGTCGGTGATCGTGGCGGTGTTGCCCGCCCGGTCCGTCGCCTGGATCGAGACGTTGGCCGTGTATTCGCCGTCCGGGATCTCTCCCGCCGCGAAGTCGACCGACCAGTTGCCCGAGGCGGTCACGGTGGCGGTCCGGGTCACGGTGCCGCCGCCCACGCCGCTGTCGGTGGTGTCGAAGGTCACGCGCACGGTGGAGCCCGCCTCGACCTGGCCCTTCAGCGTGATGCCGTCGGAGGCCTCGGCCCGGTTGACCACGTCGTCGCCTTCGACCGGCTGGTTCTGGGTCAGCTTGTTGACGAAGGTGTCGATCCGGACGGTGTCGGAGGTCGTAGCCACGTTTCCGGCCGTGTCGGTCGCGGTCACCGTGACGAGCGAGGTCTCCTCGATGTTGCCGGTGCCGATCTCGGCGGCCGAGAAATCGGCGCTCCAGATGCCGTCGGCATCGGCGATCACGGTGTGCGCGCCGCCCCGGAACTGGACCCGCACCTCGGAGCCCGCGTCGGCGGTGCCTTCCAGCGTCACGCCGTCGGCGCGTTCGACCATGTTGATCGTGCCGTCAGTCTCGACCGTGGAGCCGTCGAAGGTGACGTTGAGCTCGGTGTCGATGATCACCGTGCCGCTTGCCGTGGCGCTGTTGCCGGCGGCGTCCGTCGAACTTGCGGTGACGGTCAGATCGTATTCGCCGGTCTTCACCAACGAGGATTCGAAGGTGTAGGACCAATTGCCGTTGGCATCCGCCGTCGTGGTGCGGGTGACTTCGCCGATGGTGACGGCGACCGCGATGCCTGCCTCGGCGGTGCCGGTCACGGTCAGGCCGGACACGGTGCGTTCGACCGCGTTGAGCGTGCCGTCGCCGCCGGACTTCGAGGTGTCGATCGTGATGTCGTTGATCGTGTCGACGTCAATGAAATCACTGTCGGTGGCCGTCCCGGTAGAGGTCGTGACCGTCGCGGTGACCGCACTTTCGTATTCGCCCTCGGGCAGAATCGACGTGGGCACGTCGACCGACCAGGTGCCGTCGCCGCCGATGGTGAAGTCGATGGTCTGCTCGTTGATCACGAGCGTCGCGGCGGCACCGGGGGTTCCGGTTCCGGTGATCGTCACGCCGTTGGTCCAGGTGTCGTTGTTCACGCTGTCGCCGGTGCTGCGCACGCCGTCGGTGATGGTGATCGTGGCCGTATCGCCGGCGCCGCCGTCATCGTCGCCGCCATCGCCACCGCCGGTGTCGCCGTCGCCGTCCCCGTCGTCTTCGTTGTCGCCGTCGCCAGTGTTGTCGCCGCCGTCATCGGTGTCACCGTCGCCGCCGTCGTCGTCATCGGCGCCGCCGTCGCCGCCGTCGCCGTCATCGGCGCCGCCGTCCCCGTTGCCACCATCACCGTTGTCGCCGCCGCCGTTGTCGCCGTCGCCGCCCTCGCCATCGCCGTCGCCGCCACCGCTGCCGTCGCCGCCGCCGCTTCCATCGCCGCCGCCGTCGGTCGGGACATCCTCGTCGGTCGACGAATCGTCGCCGTCGCCACCGCCCGGTGCCGCGCCCTCGTCCGTCTCGTCGTCGGAATCACCGCCGCCGGTCAGCAGAAGACCGCCGCCCAGCGCCGCAGCCCCCAGTGCCGCAGTGCCGCCGCCCAGGCCGCCGAAGCCCGCCAGCAGCGGAGCGGCCAGCATGCCGGCCTCGGAATCGCTGCTGGCGTCGAGCGATGCGACCTGGATGAAGTAGAGGTCGTCGTCCGGGGACCATTTGCCGAAGCCGTCCTCGTCGACGTATTCCGCGACCATCAGGTTGCCGTCGCCCTGGTAGAGGTTGACCTGGCTCAGCTGGCCGCCGGAGGAGAGGAACAGCTCGTTCTGAACGCTGCCGTCGGCGCCGAAGAAGCCCTCGATGGTGATGGTCTCGCCATCCACCAGCATGATCTGAAGCGCCTGGCCCTGGCGCGCGTAGCTCAGGACGTGGCCGCGCTGCAGGTTGAGCGACACGTCGTCGCCCGACCCCACCACGATGTTCTGCGCGCCGGCGCCCGGTGCGACCGTGCCACGCTGCAATCCGCCCGCACTATTGCGGACGACGAATTCAATCGTCGACATAATAACTGCTCCGCCTCATGTGCATGTCCATCAAGGGACATGTCGGTTTTGATTGCCCTGAAGCTATCGAGGCGCCAGGGCCGAATCCAGAGGCATTCCGCAGGGCGTCGCCCCATCTTCGCCCAAGGGGTGACACATTTGTCGCAACCGAACGGCGCGCTCCGCGTTAGTGTTCGCCGTCGACGGATCCGTGCACATGCAAATTAAGGGCGGCGCCCAGCAAAATCAGGAACGCGGTCAGGTACAGCCATAGCAGCATGCCGATGACGGCCCCGATCGAGCCGTAGACCTCGTTGTAGCGGGTGAAGTTCCCCAGGTAGTAGGACAGCCCGGCCGAGGCGCCGATCCACAGCACCACGGCGGTGGCCGCCCCCACCGTCATCCAGCGCAGACGCGCGTCGCGCTGGTTCGGTCCGAATCGGTAAAGCAGGCTGAGGGCGGCATAGAGCACGAAGAGCGCCACCGCCCAGCGAATCCCCTCGAGCACCCAGGCGGTGTCGTCGGGCAGCTGCGCGAAGGCGATGACGATGGGCGCCACCACGACCGCGATCAGCGCGACAAGCGACAGGGCCACCAGAAGCACAGTCAGCGTGAGCGCCACGACGATCTGCTTGAAGCCGTTGCGCGCGCGCCGCCCCGCAATGGCGTTGAGACCATCCATCAGCCCCGCCACCCCCAGGCGCGCCGCCCAGACGGCCAGCGCCAGCGACACGATCGAGGTCCAGCCCAGCGTCTCGGTCTGGGCGGCGAGCAGGCGGCCCATCTGGCCCACGAGCAGAAGATAGGTCTCCCGCGGGATGATCTCTTCCATCAGGTCGAGTTGCTGGACCACCACCGCGGGGTCGGCCATCAGTCCGAAGAGCGAGATGACCGCGGCGATGCCGGGAAAGATCGCGAAGATCCCGAAGAAGGCGACGCCGCCCGCGATCAGGGTGATGTGCCGTTCGGCGGCCGTGGTCCAGACGTCCATCGCCAGCCGCCAGCCACGCTGCAGCAATCCGGGAGTGTCGTCAGAGGTGCGCGAGACATCGGCCATAGACTAGTCGTAGGGCGTTTGCGGGCGCAGCCCAAGCAAAGATGCGTAAATTCCGGGCGATGTGGCCTGCCCGTCATCCCACGCGCTTGCGCGTGACTGCCGTTTGTCGCTAATCGGCCCTGACCCTCCCTGCGAAAAGGCACTGCCCGTGATCGACGTGAACGACCAGGTCAACCTTCTGCTTGACCAGATCGACGCCAGGCGGGCGGACAAGGACAGAATGCTGGTCGCGGTCTGCGGGGCGCCGGCGTCGGGAAAGACCACGCTCGCCAGGGAGTTGTGCCGCCGCCTGAACCTGCGCAAGATCCCCGCCCTCGTCGTGCCGATGGACGGGTTTCACCTGGACAACGCGGTTCTGGAAGCGCGCGACCTGCAGCACCGCAAGGGCGCGCCGGAGACCTTCGACGCGGACGGGTTCCTGCACCTCGTGCGGCGCCTGTCCGACCCGGCGGAGGTGATCGCCCCTATGTTCGACCGTACCCGGGACCTGTCCGTCGCGGGGGCCATCGCGGTGCCGGCGAGCTGCCCCATCGTCATCGTCGAGGGCAATTACCTGATGTTCGAGGAACCGCCCTGGGAGTACCTGGCCCCGCTGTGGGACCTCACCGTCCGGATCGAGGTGCCGATGCCCCAGTTGCGCGCGCGGCTCATTCATCGGTGGCTGGCCCTCAACCACAGCCGCGCCGCCGCGACCCGACGGGCCGAGAGCAACGACATCCTGAACGCGCAGCGCGTGATCGACCACGCCCTGCCCTGCGAGATCACGTTGTCGTCACCCGAGACCTGAGCGGCGCCCGTCGCGCGCGTGTCCTTGCCGCGGGGCCCGCACCCAGGCGCCTTGCCCTGCCCCGCGAAAGGTCGAGGTCGCGCGTCAGGAAATCGAAGCGCCGCGCAGAAGTGCTCAAACAATGCGCGTCGTCACGGGCTCCAGCCGGTCGACCTTGCCCACGAGCCGGTCGCCCACGTTCACCGGTCCCACGCCCGCGGGGGTGCCGGTCATGATCAGATCGCCCGGCCGCAGCGTGTAGAGGGTCGAAAGGTTCGCCACGATCTCGGGGACCGACCAGATCATGGCGGCGAGCGGGCTGTCCTGTCGCGTCTCGTCGTTGACCGAAAGGTGGATCTTCTCCTCCGTCAGCTGGAACCGCTCGGCCGGGGTGAGCGCGCCGATGATGGCGGAGCCGTCGAAATCCTTGGCCGTATCCCATGGCTGGCCGCCTTTCTTGGCCACGCCTTGCAGATCGCGCCGCGTCATGTCGAGGCCGACCCCGTAGCCCCAGACCGCCTGCAGTGCGGCGGTCCGGTCGATGGCGCGGGCCTCGGCCCCGATGGCCACGACGAGCTCGATCTCGTGGTGCAGGTCCTGCGTGCCCGGCGGATAGGGCATGTCCTCGCCCGATTGCAGCAGCCCGTGCGGAGACTTGGTGAAATAGATCGGGGCGTCGCGCTCGGTCGAGCCGCCCATCTCGGCCACGTGGTCGGCGTAGTTGCGGCCCACGCAGAAGATCCGCCGCACCGGGTAACGGAGCTCTGACCCCGCCACGGGCAGGAACGGTTGCGTCGGGGCGTCAAAGGTATAATTTGGCATGGATATCGTTCGTGTTTAGGGTCGGTGTCGCTTCGGGATATGAAGCACCGCCCCGCCAGTGCCACCTTTTTCGTCGACAGACGTCCACTCATCGGGATCATGCCGCTGCCGCCCCTGGAAGATCTCATCGCCTGTCCGCACTGCGACACGCTGCACATCGACGCCCCGGTGCCGCCCGGCAGCATCGCGCGGTGCAAGCGCTGCGGCGTCGTCCTGTTCGCCCCGCGCAAGCAGGCGCTGACGCAGCTTCTCAGCCTGTCGATCGCGGGGGTGATCCTGCTGGTGGCGGCGATCAGCTTTCCGTTCATCGACATCGACGCGATGGGGTTCGAGAACCAGACCTCGGTGCTGAACGCGGTGACGGCCTTCTCAGAAGGGCGCGGGGTGCCGCTGGCCGTGGCGGTCGCGCTTTTCATCATCGTGCTGCCCATGGTCCGCCTGCTGGCGCTGATCTACGCCATCGGTCCGCTGGTCACGGGTCACCGCCCCCGGCGCGGCGCCCACGTGGCCTTCGCGATGACCGAGCAGCTGCGTCCCTGGGCCATGGCGGAGATCTTCATGGTCGGCGTCTCGGTCGCGCTGGTCAAGATCGTGGGTCTGGCCACGGTCACCATCGGTCCGGCGTTCTGGGCCTTCGTGGTGCTGGTGATCATTACGCTCTTCAACGACCGCGTCATGAGCCGCTTGAGCATCTGGAAGGCGCTGGAGCGGGAGGGCGCGGTGTGAGCACCACCCCCGACACGCCCGTCACCGCCCCGATCGCGGATCCCGTCGGCATCCCACCGGGGGTGACCACCGCGCGGGCGGCGGGGCTCGTCGCCTGCCGTCGCTGCGGGCGGGTCAACGCGGGACGCGCGGTGCGCTGCCAACGCTGCCACGGCCCGATCCGATCGCGCGATACGCAGAGCCTGCAGAAGGTCTGGGCCTGGCTGATCGCGGGGCTGATCGCCTACATACCCGCCAACGTCTACCCGATGCTGATCACCGCAAGCCTGTTCCAATACGACGAGCAGACCATCGTCGGCGGCGTGATCGAACTGATCCACTACGGCAACTACGGGATCGCGGGGATCGTCTTCGCGGCCTCCGTCATGATCCCGGTCGGCAAGTTCATCGCCATCGCCTACCTCGCGATCAGCGTGCAGCGCGGTCGCCCGGCGAACGCGCACCGGCGTCACAAGCTATACGACGTGGTCGAATTCATCGGCCGCTGGTCGATGATCGACGTCTTCGTCGTTGCCATACTCTCGGCCCTGGTGCAGTTGAAGGCCGTTGCCACCATCAATCCCGGCATCGCGGCGCTGAGCTTCGCGCTGTCGGTCATTTTCACGATGCTTTCGGCCATGGCGTTCGATCCGCGGCTGATCTGGGATGCAGAAGGACCGACCGCGCATGAGTGAGACGAACCAAGCCTCGGACCTGGACGTGCGCCAATCGAAACCCAGCATCTGGCGGCGGCTGTCCTTCGTCTGGCTCGTGCCGATCCTGGCGCTCGTGGTCTCGCTCGGCGTGGCGTGGCAGTCCTTTCAGGACCTGGGCGTCGAGATCGAGATCACCTTCGAGAACGCCTCCGGCATCGTCGCGGGAGAGACCGAGATCCGCTACCGCGACGTGGTCGTGGGCCGGGTCGAGCGGGTCGAATTCACGCGCGACCTGCAGGACGTGCTGGTCTACGCCCGCGTCGATCAGCCGGTCCATGCCTACATGGACGAGGATGCGCGGTTCTGGGTGGTGCGCCCCGACGTGAGCGTGCGCGGGATCTCTGGTCTCGATACGGTGCTGTCGGGGGTCTACATCCAGGGCAACTGGAACGAGGTTTCGGGCGATCCGCAGGACCGGTTCCAGGGGCTCGAGACGCCGCCGGTGGTCCCGCCCGGACAGCGCGGCACCGAGCTGGTGCTGCGCACCGACGAAGGCACCGCCCTGTCGGCAGGGGCGCCGATCCTGCACCAGGGGATCGAGGTGGGCGTCCTGTCCGATCCGGTCCTGTCCGATGACGGGCAATCGGTGACCGTGGCCGCCTTCGTGCGCGAACCCTACGACGCGCTCATCACCTCCTCCACCCGGTTCTGGGACACCGCGGGCTTCAGCGTGAGCCTTGGCGCAAGCGGCGTGTCGTTGAACGTCTCGTCCCTGGCCTCTCTGATCGAGGGCGGTGTGGCCTTCGACACCGTCGTCTCGGGCGGGGAGCCGATCGAGGACGGGCAGATCTTCGATCTGTTCACCGACGAGGAAAGCGCCCGGTCGAGCCTCTTCAACGACGCGGGCGCGCCCAAGCTGCAGGTGGCGGTGCTGTTCGACGGGTCGGTCAGCGGCCTGACGGTGGGCTCGGACGTGCGCTACCAGGGCATCCGCATCGGCCAGGTCACCGACCTCGGTGCCACGGTCGTCTCGGGCGAGGCGCCCGAGGACACCCGGATCGACCTGCGCACCATCCTGTCGATCGAACCCGCCCGGCTTGGCCTGGGCGACGAGGCCACGCCGGAGAACGCGCTCGACCTGCTTGCCAGTTTCGTCGACCAGGGCCTGCGGGCGCGGCTGGCGACCGGAAACATCCTGTCCGGCGGGCTGATCGTCGAACTGGTGGAGGTCGCGGATGCGCTGCCCGTGGTGCTCGACACCGAGGCGGAGCCCTACCCGATCATCCCCAGCACCGCGTCACAGATCACCGACGTCGCCGACGAGGCGCAGGGCGTGCTCGCCCGGATCAACGATCTGCCGATCGAGGATCTGCTGGCCTCGGCGATCGACGTGATGGACAGCGCCAACGCGATCCTTCGGTCGGACGGTGTGCTGGACACCCCCGAACAGGTCGCGGGCCTGCTTGCGGACGTGCGCGATTTCGTCGACTCCGAGCCCGTGCAGCAGGTGCCCACGCAGATCGCCGATCTGCTGGCGCAGCTGCAGGACACCGCCGCGGGCCTTCTGGGCGTCGTCCAGAGCGTCGAGGATGCGGACATCGTGGGCCAGACCGGCACCATCCTGAGCAACGTCGAAGGCGGCACGCAGAACCTGTCGCAGATCACCACGGAACTCGAAGCGACGCTGGCCAAGGTCAACGAGCTGGAACTGCAGGCGCTGGTGGCGCAGGCCAATGCCGCGCTGGTCGCGGTGGAGGGGGTCGCCTCGAACGACGACCTTGCGGAAGTGCCGGTCTTCCTGAACCAGCTTCTGGCCGAGGCGCAGGCGCTCGTCGCCTCCGAAGGGGTGCAGGCGGTTCCGGGGCAGGTCAGCGCGCTGCTGGCGCAGGTCCAGGACACCGCGGGCGGCCTGCTGGGCATCGTGCAGAGCATCGAGGACAACAACGTCGTGGGCCAGGCCGGTGCGATCCTCACCAATGTCGAGGACGGCACGGCGAACCTGCCGCAGATCTCCGACCAGCTCGAGGCGACGCTGGCGAAGCTCAACGCGCTGGAGCTCGAGGCGCTGCTGACCCAGGCCGACCAGGCCCTCGCCAGCGTGGAGGCCGTGGCCTCCAACGACGACCTGGCGGAGGTGCCGGTCTTCGTGAACCAGCTGCTGGAAGAGGTCCGGTTGCTGGTCGAATCGGGTGACGTGCAGGCCCTGCCGGGCGAGTTGCGCAGCGTGACGGGGGAAGCGGGCCAGATCCTGTCGGATTTGACCGCGCAGAACATCAGCGGCCAGTTGACCAACGCCATCGCGGCGGCGGCCACCGCGGCGGAGAACATCGAGACCGCTTCGGCCCAGCTGCCCGCGATCACCGAGCAATTGAACCAGCTTTCGGCGGAGGCCGCGCGGATGGACCTCGACGCGCTTTCGGCGGCGGCGACGGGTGTGCTCGACGACATCTCGGCGATCACCGGGACGCCTTCGGCGCAGGCCCTGCCCGCGTCGTTGTCCTCGGCCCTGGACGAGCTGCAGCTGATCCTTGCGGACGTGCGCGAAGGCGGCGCGATCGAGAACGTGAACGCGGCCCTGCAATCGGCGTCGGACGCGGCGGACGCGATCGAGGTGGCCGCCGCCACCCTGCCCGCCTTCACGTCCGAGGCGCGCGGGCTGATCGGCACCGCCAATACCACCATCGGCAGCTACGGCACCGGATCGCGCGTCGATGCGGAACTGCAGCAGACCCTGCGCGACCTTCAGACCGCGGCGGATGCCATCACCACGCTGGCCCGCCAGATCCAGCGCAATCCCAACTCCTTGCTGACGGGGCGATAACCCATGACCAGAACGATCCTTCTCGCGGCCCTCGGCCTGACCGCGCTTGCCGCCTGCGGCAGCACGATCACCCGCCTGGACATGCCGACGCCGGAACCCGCGCTGAACCTGCGCGCGAACGTAGGCTCCGTCGTGGTGCGCGACGTGACGCTGCCCACCTACGCCGCGACCGAGGAGCTGGGGATCGAGACCGCGCCGGGGGTGATCAGCTCCGACGGGGATCTTCTGGCCGCGGACGAGCCGTCCCGGGCGGTCACCCTGTCGCTGTCGCGCCAGATGGACGGGATCCTCAGCGCCATCGTCAGCCCCGATCCCTGGCCCTTCCCGGGGCTTGCGGACGTGGTGGTCGACGTGCGCGTCTCGCAGATGCTGGGCAGCGCCGTGACCGGCAACTTCGTGATGTCGGGGCAGTATTTCATCGGCGGTGACGGGATCGACTATCCCAACAGCGCGGAGAGCTTCAGCTACACGATCCCGATGGCGACCCCCGACATCCCCGGCGCCGTGGCGGCCCAGGGGCTTGCCATCACGCGGCTGGCCGAGGAAATTTCCCGCAGCCTGGCAAGCTGAGCGCGGATCGCGCCTGCGGCGTGGCGCGCCGCAGGGCCCTGCACCCGCGCCTCAGAACGTGACCGACTGCCCCGTCAGGGCCGAGGTCTGCGCCGCCTGACCTATGCGCACCGCCCAGCTTCCGTCGGTGACCGAAACCTCGACCGGCCCTTCGCCGCGCACGGCGGCGGCGAAGCGCTGGTGCTGGTAGAAGGTCGATCCGTTGTGATCGCCCGCCTCCAGCAGGTGCGGGTCGACTGGGATCTCGGCCGTGTAGGGCCCCCGGGGGTTGCGCGGGCTGATGGTCAGCAGCGGCGTCGGCGCGGGGCCGAGGTCCTTGGGCCAGAACCGGCCGGGCCCTGGCACCTGCGCCTCGATCCGGCCATTGGGACCCGTGGCGGTGATCTCCTCCTGGAAGCGCGCGCCTTCGGCGAACATGCACAATTCCAGCATCGCCCGCTGACCGGAGGCGAAATCGACGATGACGTAGGCGTTGTCCCAGATGTCGGGGGCGGCGCCGTCGTAGCGTTCGTCGAGGTGGTTCACGTCCGCCGATCCCGAGGCCATCACCCGCACCGGATCGGACCCCAGTGCGAGGCGCATGAGATCGAAGAAATGGCAGCACTTCTCGACCAGCGTCCCGCCGGAGCGCGCGTTGAAGCGGTTCCAGTTGCCGATCTTGGGCAGGAAGGGGAAACGATGCTCCCGGATCGTGAGCATCCTGATCCCGCCCGTGGCCTCCTGCGCCTGTGCGAGGAAGGCTGCGATGGGCGGCATGTAGCGGTATTCCATCGCGACCCAGATCGGCGCGGGATGCCGCGCGGCCAGGGTCGCGAGCTCGTCCGCGTCGGCGGGATCGATGTAGAGCGGCTTTTCGCACAGCACCGCGACGGGCAGCGCCGTCACCTGCCGCAACTGGTCGGCGTGGCAATCGTTGGGGCTGACCAGCACGACCGCGTCGAGCGCTTCCTCGGCCAGAAGATCGTCGATCGAAGCAGCCACCCGCGCCCCGCCTGCCAGTTCGGCGGCGGACGCGGCCAGCGCCTCTACCGGATCGTAGACGGCCGCGACGCGGGCGTCGTCCAGCAGGGCGATGTTCTGGATGTGCTCGCGGCCCATCATGCCGCAGCCGATCAGGCCGTATTTCAGGGGACGAGGCATTCAGCCGGCTCCTACGCGGGATACATATTTGGCACGGGTGGTATCCACCCATGTGGACGAGATCTCGACGATCTGCCCGGTCGAATCGAAGGCGGTGCGCGCGACGTGACAGCACGGATCGCCCGGCGACAGGGTGGTCCCCTCGGGCATCCAGCCGGGGGCACGGCCGAGGTCGATGCGGTCCTCGACCCGGGCCACGATGATCCCGAAAAGCTCGCGGTAGACACGGTAGAGCGAGGGCCCCAGCGCACGGTCGGGGATCGCATGCGTCGGGCTCAGCCAGATCTCCTCCGCCGCGACGGGGGTGTCGTCGAGCGCGCGGGCACGGCGCAGGCGAAATCCTTCGCCGCCCCAACCCGCCGGTGCGAGAGGGGGTGCTGCGTGAAGCCCGGTCGACAGGATCCGCGCGGATGGCAGCCCCCCGCCGCGCGGCAGTTCCAGCCGGAAGAACCCGTAGATCGAGGTCACGTCGGTGCGGTGCCGCACGTAGTTTCCCGATCCCTGGCGCCGTTCCAGCAGACCCTTTTCGGTCAGGTCCGCCAAGGCCTTGCGCAGGGTGCCGACCGAGGCGCCCAGATCCGCCGCCATCTCGCGCTCTGGCGGCAGGCGGGTGCCGTCGGCCCAGAGACCGGCCGCGATCTCGCGCACCAGCCGCTCGCTGATCGACAGGTATCTGGGAAGGGTTTGCGCCACGGGTCGCCTCGAATTGATACAGGATTGCTACACCCCTGCCCCCGTGCTACGCAAGACCCATGACAGATACAATCGTGCCCATCACCAGCCCCGACCTCGACGCTTCCGAAGTGTCTTGGTTCTCCGCGCTCTGCTCCGACGATTACCGCCTGCTCGGCGTGCCGGAGGGCGATCTGCGCTCGTCCTGGGCGCATTGCCGCGACATCGGCCTGGAGGCGGAGCGCCAAGGCTTCAACAACATCCTGTGCCCCTCGTCCTTCCAGGTGGGCCAGGACACGCTGAGCTACGTGGCCGGCATGGCCCCGCTGACCTCCCGCATGAACTTCCTCGCCGCGATCCGCTGCGGCGAGATGCAGCCGATCATGCTGGCGCGCACCGTCGCCACGCTCGATCACATGCTCGAAGGGCGGCTGACGCTGAACGTGATCTCCTCCGATTTCCCCGGTGAGGTGGCCGAGAGCGCCTTCCGCTACCGGCGCAGCCACGAGGTCGTGCAGATCCTCAAGCAGGCCTGGACGCGGGACGAGATCAACTTCACCGGCGAAGTCTATGACTTCAAAGGCGTATCCACCGATCCCGCCAAGCCCTACCAGACCGGCGGGCCGCTGTTGTACTTCGGCGGCTACTCGCCCGCCGCGCTGGAACTCTGCGGCGCGCATTGCGACGTCTACCTGATGTGGCCCGAACCGATGGACCAGCTCGCGCAGCGGATGCGCGACGTCCATGCCCGCGCCGAAGAGCACGGCCGCACGCTCGAGTACGGGCTGCGGGTGCACATGATCGTCCGCGACACCGAGGCCGAGGCCAAGGAATATGCCGAGCATCTGGCCAGCCAGCTCGACGACGAATACGGCACGCTGATCCGCGACCGGGCGCATGATTCCACCTCTCTCGGCGTGGCCCACCAGGCCCGCGCCCGCGAGTTGGCCGACAAGTTCGGCTATGTGGAGCCGGGTTTGTGGACCGGCATCGGGCGCGCCCGTTCGGGCTGCGGTGCGGCGCTGGTCGGATCCACCGATCAGGTGCTGAGCAAGATCGAGGCCTATCGCAAGATGGGGATCCGTGCCTTCATCTTCTCGGGCTACCCGCATATCGAGGAGGCCCGGCATTTCGGATCGCGGGTCCTGCCGGAGTTGAAAACCTGCTCGCTGCCCCATGTCTACGGACGGGTGCCGTCCGAGCCACCCGCCACCCCCTTGGGCACAGGAGAGCGCCGCTAGATGGACCGCGTATCGATCACCGACGAGCTGGATTTCAGCCGCATCGTCTACGGCATGTGGCGCCTGGGCGATGACGCCGACACCTCGCCCGCCCATGTGCAGTCCAAGATCGAGGCCTGCCTCGATCAGGGCATCACCACCATGGACCAGGCCGACATCTACGGCGGCTACATGGCCGAGGAGATCCTGGGGCAGGCGCTGAAGCAATCCCCCGGGCTGCGCGACCGAATCGAGATCGTCACCAAGTGCGACATCGTCATCGACGCGGGCCGCCATGCGGGGGCACCGGTGAAACATTACGACACCAGCCGCGCGCATATCGAGGCCTCCGTCGACGCCTCGCTGTCGCTGATGGGGCTGGATCGGATCGATCTTCTGCTCATCCACCGTCCCGATCCGCTGATGGATCATTACGAGACGGGCCGCACGCTCGACGACCTCGTGGCCGCAGGCAAGGTGCGCGCGGTGGGCGTGTCGAACTTCCGCCCCTGGGACTGGAACCTGCTCCAATCGGCGATGGAGACCACGCTCGCCACCAACCAGATCGAACTGTCGCTCGCCGCGCGGGAGGCTTTCGTGAACGGCGACCTGGCCCATCTGCAGCGGCTGGACAAACCGGTCATGGCCTGGTCCCCGCTGGGGGGTGGTGCGCTGATGGACGGATCGAATGCCGCCCTCGCGGCAGAGCTGGACCGCATCGCGCAGGACACCGGCACCGACCGCGCCGCCGTGGCGACGGCCTTCCTGCTGGCGCATCCGGCCCGTATCCTGCCGGTGATGGGCACGAACAATCTGAGCCGCATCAAGGCCTTGGGCGACGCTCTTGAGGTTGATCTCAGCCGGACCGACTGGTTCACGCTCTACACCGCCGCGCGCGGGGAAGAGGTGGCATGAGCAGGGACAGCGGCACCATCGCGACCTTCGATCCGGCCAGCGATCCCGACAGCTTTCGCGGCGCGCTGGGGTCCTTCGTGACCGGCGTGACCGTGGTGACCACCGACAGTGCCGAAGGGCCCGTGGGGATCGTGGCCAACAGCTTCGCGTCCGTCAGCCTCGATCCGCCGCTGGTGCTGTGGTCGCCTGCCAAGTCCAGCCGGCGGTTCGAACATTTCGCGGGCGCGCGCCGCTTTGCGGTCCATGTCCTCGCCGCCGACCAGCGCGACGTCTGTGCCGCGATCATCGGCTCCAAGACCGCGATCTCGAAGGTGCCGATGCACCTGTCCCATTGCGGGATGCCGATCATCGAAGGCGCGCTCGCGACCTTCGAATGCACCCTGTCCGCAACCCACGATGCGGGCGATCACGTCATCGTCGTGGGCGAGGTCACGAAGGCCCACCATACCGGCGGCGCCCCCCTCGTCTTCCACGGCGGACGCTACGGCGCGTTCCAGCCCCAGGACGACGCGTAACCGCGGCAAGATCGGGCTTGGGGCTTCTTCTGGCCCGAAATATCCCGGGGGAGCCCGGCACGGGCGGGGGCAGAGCCCCGTTTTTTCGTGTCGAAATTTTCAATCCTTTGCCAGTACCTTACACCGGTTTATCCGGGCAGCAGGCGCGACTCAAATTGACCGAAACCGGGAATCGGATTAGAACATAACAGGAACAAACGGAATCGGATCTGCCCCGTGACACGCCTGTCTGACCCTCTTCCCGACGCGACCGACGCCCCCTCGGGGGCGGAGCCCACCTTGTCGGAACTCTTCGCCACCAGCACGCTGGACGGTGCCGTCACGGGCTTTGCCTGCGCCCAGCTGGCCCGGTTCGCGGAAGATCCCCGCCCCGTGGTCTGGATCCAGGACCGCCTGTCCCGGCGCGAGGCGGGGCGCCCTTGCATCGCGGGCCTGCCGCGCGGTCTGAAGCTGCTTTACGTGCGCGCCAACCGCCCCGTGGACGTGCTCTGGTCGATGGAGGAATCGCTCTACAGCGACGGCATCTGCGCCGTCATCGCGGAGGTCTGGGGCGATCCGGCCGTGCTCGACTTCACCGCCACCAAGCGCATCGCCCTGCGGGCGGAAGCCCGGGCCACCCCCGCCCTGCTGCTGCGCCGGGCCGCGACCGCGAACCTGAGTGCCGCACGCCTGCGCTGGCGTATCGGCGCGCTGCCGGCCCTGCCCGACCCCTACGACGCGCGCGCGCCTGGCGTTCCGCAATGGCAGGCGGAGCTCTTTCGCGCCCGCAGCCGCGCGCCCGGCACCTGGGTCGCCCAGCCGGCGGACGGCGCGCTGAGCCTGACGCACCCCGTCGCCGCACAGGCGCCACAGCGCGCCACCGCCTGAGATGGACGTGGTGGACGAATCCCGCGCCCTTCGATCTGCGCAGGCCTCCTCGGGGGATCAGGGTCCGTCGCCCCGGACAGGTCTGTCCCGGGCGCTGACGGCCCTGCAACAGGTCGAAAGCACCTGGGCCCACCGCGCGCCTTGCGAGACGCCCGGGTCCCGGCAGGACTCCACGCCGCTGTTCCCCGCCGCCCCGATCCAGCACGCGGACCACATCCAGGGCGCCACGGCGGATCCCGATCAGCGCAAGGACGGGCAGGATGTGCCGAGCCGCACCAAGACGGCGCGCGATCCGCTGTCGCGGCGCATCGTCAGCCTCGTCTTCGAGGATCTGCCCATGGCCCGCTGGCTGCGCTGGGCCGAAGGCCGCCAGGATGCCCCGCCCGAGGATCTGCCCGTGGTCCTGGCCACCGAAGGACCGCATGGCCCCGTCGTCCATGCCACCAATCGTGCCGGCGCCCTCCAGGGGATCATTCCCGGAGCACGGGTCGTCGATATCCGTGCGCTCTGCCCGCAGATCCGGGTCGAGCCGGCGGATCCCGAGGGCGACCGCGCCACCCTGCGCCGCCTGAGCTTCTGGGCACGCCGCTGGTGTCCCTGGACGGCGCCCGACGGCGAGGACGGCCTGGTGCTGGACACCACCGGATCCGCCCATCTCTGGGGCGGTGAGGCCGCCATGCTGCGCGAGATCGAAGGCCGGTTCAGCCTGCTGGGCCTGTCCACCCGGCTGGCGATGGCGCCGACCCATGGAGCCGCCTGGGCGCTGGCCCGCTACGGTCCCGTCCGCACCGTGGCGACACCGGACACGCTGGCACAGGCCACGGCCCCGCTGCCGACCCGCGCCTTGCGGCTCGATGCCGAAACGGTACTGCTGCTGCAGCGCCTGGGCCTCAAGACCGTGGGGGACCTCTGCGCCGTGCCCCGCGCCAGCCTGGCCCGGCGTTTCGCCACCACGGCCCTGCCGCAGAACCCGCTCGCCCGGCTCGACCAGTTGCAGGGCCGCCTGCCCGAACCCGTCAGCGCCGAGACCGAACCGCCGTCCTTCGCGGTCCAGGCCCGGCTGGCCGAACCGGTGCAGGACCCGGCGCCGCATTTGCCGGATCTCTGCACGGATCTCTGTGCGGCCCTCGAACAGGCGGGCTTCGGGGCACGGCGCCTGACCATCGCCGTCTACCGCACCGATGGGGAAGTCTCGCGCATAACCGCCGCCACCGCCCGCCCGACCCGCGATCCCGCGCACCTCATGCGGCTGTGGGGCGACCGGCTGGAGCGGATCGACCCCGGCTTCGGCTTCGATCTGATCACGCTGGAAGCGAACGAGGCCGAGGATCTGGCCCGGGTGCAGACCCGTCTCGACGGGCGCGCGGACGAGAGCGCCGCCCGTGCCAAGCTGATCGACCGGCTGGTGGCCCGGCTGGGCCACGCGGCCGTCCAGATCCCCGCCCCGCGGCCACGACACATGCCCGACCGGGCCGAACACTGGCTGCCCGCCATGTCCGGCCTCGCCCCGGACACCGGCACTCTGCCCGCGCCTGCCCGCCCCGTGACCCTTTTCGACAGCCCCGAGGAGATCCGTGTCCTCTACGCCGTTCCCGAAGGCCCGCCTGCACAATTCGTCTGGCGCCGCCAGACCCAGCGCATCACCCGTTTCGCGGGGCCCGAGCGGATCGCGCCGGAATGGTGGACGGACTGCCCCGGCACCCGCCTGCGCGACTACTACCGGATCGAGGCGCAATCCGGCCACCGCCTGTGGATCTACCGTGACGGCGTGCTTGGCGACGACCGCGGTGAGACCCCGCGCTGGTTCGTCCACGGGTGTTTTGCGTGACCTGCGTCGACAGGGGGCTCTGCCCCCGCCCTTCGGGCTCCCCCGGGATATTTTTGGCCAGAAGAAGTAAGGGTTCGTTAACCACTCGGTGCGACGCTTTGCAGGCGGTACAGGCGGGGACGCCGATGACCGCGCCAGGAGAAGGCGTCCCGTCCTTCCACCCGAAGGCGGGACGCTGGATCCGCGGGGGGCTTCTTCTGGCCAAAAATATCCCGGGGGGACGGACCGCAGGTCCGGGGGGGCTGGCCCCCCTTGCGTCGGGGATCACCCGCGATGCCCCAAAATGACCAGATCCCCCGTCGGAGCCTGCCGGAAGACGGCGATTTCACGCCCAATCCGCGCAGTCCCTTCGTCGAGCTGGGAGTCTTCACCTGCTTTTCGTTCCTCCGGGGCGCCTCCGACGCGGTCGATCTGGCGATGGAGGCCTGGGCGCTGGGCTACGATGCGCTGGGCTGCGCGGATCTGAATTCGCTCGCCGGCGTGGTGCGCCTCCATACCGAGGCGAATACGGCGAAGTTGAGACCCGTCATCGGCGCGCGGATCGCGCTTCGCACCGGCGAGACCTTTCTGGCCTACCCGCGCGACCGGGCGGCCTACGGCCGGCTGAGTGCGCTGATTTCCAAGGGGCGGATGCACGATGCGCAAGGCCGCTGGCAGGCCAAGGGGGTCTGCGATCTGACGCTGGGGGATCTGGCGGCGCATGCCGCGGGGGTGCAGCTGATCGTCGTGCCGCCCCCCGACCTCGACGGCTTCGCCCGCGATCTGCCGCGCCTCGTCCGCCGGCTGCCGACGCTGTCCCATATCGCTGCGAGCTATCTCTACCGCGGGGACGACCGGGCGCGAATCAACCGGCTGGATGCCCTGGCCGGGCAGCACGGGATGGGGCTTCTGGCCACGAACGAGGTGCTCTACCACGCGCCCGACCGTCGCCCCCTGCAGGACGTGATGACCTGCATCCGCCACAAGACCACGCTTGCGCGGGCGGGCTACCTGCTGGAGGCCAACGCCGAACGGCACCTCAAGTCACCCGCCGAGATGCAGCGTCTCTTTGCCGAATGGCCGCATGCCATCTCGGCCACGCGTACCGTGGCCGACGCCTGCCGGTTCACGCTGACGGAACTGGCCTACGAATACCCCTCCGAGGTGATCCCGCAGGAGATGTCCGCCCAGGCCTACCTCGAACAACTGACCTGGGACGGGGCTGCGGAGCGCTATCCGGACGGCGTGCCAAAGGCCACCCGCGCCACGCTCGCCAAGGAACTCGCGATGATCGAGAAGCTCGATATCGCGCAGTATTTCCTGACGATCCACGACATCATCCGCTTCGCCCGCGAAGAGGCGGACCCGCCGATCCTGTGCCAGGGACGCGGATCGGCGGCGAATTCGGCCGTGTGCTACGTGCTGGGGATCACCGCCGTGGACCCCGCGCAGCACGCGCTTTTGTTCGAGCGGTTCATCAGCGAGGAGCGCCGCGAGCCGCCCGACATCGACGTCGACTTCGAACACGAACGGCGCGAGGAGGTGATCCAGCATATCTACAACAAATACGGCCGCGACCGCGCGGGGCTTTGTGCCACCGTAATCCACTACCGCCCGCGCTCGGCCATTCGCGAGGTGGGCAAGGTGATGGGCCTCTCCGAGGACGTGACCGGGGCGCTCGCCAAGACCGTCTGGGGCAGTTTCGGGCGCGAGATGGCGCAGAAGAACGCCGACGAGGCGGGCGTCGATCTGACCGACCCGACCGTGCGGCGCGCGCTGATCGTGGCGGGGCAGATGATCGGGATGCCGCGCCACTTGGGCCAGCACGTGGGCGGCTTCATCCTGACCCAGAAGAAACTGACCGAGACGGTGCCCATCGGCAACGGCGCCATGCCCGACCGCACCTTCATCGAATGGGACAAGGACGACATCGACGCGCTGGGGATCCTCAAGGTCGATATCCTGGCGCTGGGGATGCTGACCTGCATCCGCAAGTGCTTTGACCTCGTGCGGGCGCATTACGGGCAGGACTGGTCGCTCGCCACGATCCCGCAGGAGGACCCGCGCGTCTATGACATGGTCTGCCGCGGCGACACGGTGGGCGTCTTCCAGATCGAGAGCCGTGCGCAGATGAACATGCTGCCACGCCTGCAGCCGCGCACGTTCTACGACCTGGTGATCGAGGTCGCCATCGTCCGCCCCGGCCCCATTCAGGGCGACATGGTCCACCCCTACCTGCGCCGCCGCTCGGGGCAGGAACCGGTCAGCTACCCCTCGCCCGGCGCGCCCCATGACCCGTCGGAGCTCAAGAACATCCTCGGGCGCACGCTGGGGGTTCCGATCTTCCAGGAACAGGCGATGAAGATCGCCATCGACGCCGCCGAGTTCAGCCCCGCCGAAGCCAACGAGTTGCGCAAGGCCATGGCCACCTTCCGCAGCCGCGGCCAGATCGAGCTGTTGCAGGAAAAGATGGTCGGCCGGATGGCCCGCCGCGGCTACGATCCGGAGTTCGCGCAGCGTTGTTTCGACCAGATCAAGGGCTTCGGCGAATACGGATTCCCCGAAAGCCACGCGGCCAGTTTCGCGCAGCTGGTCTATGTCTCCTGCTGGCTCAAGCATCATTTTCCGGCGGCCTTCACCGCGGCCTTGCTCAATTCCCAGCCCATGGGTTTCTACGCGCCGGCACAGCTCGTGCGCGACGCCCAGGCCCACGGGGTCGAGGTGCGGGGCGTGGACGTGAACTACTCCGACTGGGACAACACGCTGGAGCCCGTGGCGACGAGCCTCTACGGATCGGGGCTGTCGCCGGCGCGCGCGCGCGACCGCGCGCTGTCGGGTCCGCCAGCGCCCCCGGAGGCGCAGGGGGCGCGCGAAAACGCCTCCTCCGATGTGGTCTGGGACCAGGATGCCCCGCCCCCGCCCCGCTTCGCGATCCGGCTGGGCATGCGCCAGATCGGCGGGCTGCGCCGGGACGCCGCGGATCGGCTGGTGGCGGCCCGCGACACCCCTTACCGGGACGTCAAGGACCTGCACGTCCGTGCGCGCCTGACCGCGCCCATCGTGCGGCGGCTGGCCGAGGCGGATGCGGTCCGCTCGCTCTGGATCGACCGCAGGCAGGCCCTGTGGGAGGCCAAGGGCCTGCGCGACGCCCCCGACCTGCCGCTGTTCCGGGACGGCACCGACGAAGGCACCGAGGTGACCGTGCCGCTTCCCGTCATGCCGGTCTGCGAGCAGGTGGTGGCCGATTACCAGACCCTGCGGCTGTCGCTGAAGGCGCACCCGATCTCGTTCCTGCGCAAGTCCATGACGCGGCAGGGCTACCGCAGCACCGCCGATCTGGCGCGCATGCACCACCGCCAACGCATCAAGATCGCGGGCATCGTGCTGATCCGTCAGCGTCCCGGCAGCGCCAAGGGGGTCTGCTTCATCACGCTGGAAGACGAGTTCGGCGTGGCCAACCTGGTGGTCTGGCCCGCGGTGATGGAGACCTTCCGCAAGGCGGTCATGACCTCGCGCCTGCTGGCGGTCGAAGGTTATATCCAGCGCGACGCGGATGTCGTGCACGTGGTCGCGATGACGCTGACCGACCGGTCGGACGCGCTGCTGCGGCTGGCGCCCGATGCCATGCCCACCACGCTGGCGCGCGCCGATCACGTGCGAAAGCCCCTGCCCGCCTCGGGCCAGAGCCACCCGCGTGATGCGCGGATCGTGCCGAAAAGCCGGGATTTCCACTGATCCCGACCTACTCTGTTCCCGCAGGGCCGCTATGCGCAGCTGCCGGGTTGCACGCCGCGACCAAGAGGCAGAGCATGCGCGGACTGAAAGGATCCCTTATGACCGCCGTGACCGACCCTCGACTGACCCGGGGGACACAGATCCCCTATCTCGAATTCGTCGGTCTGATGGCCCTTCTGATGGCGCTGAACTCGGCGGCCATCGACGTCTACATTCCCGCCCTGCAACAGATCGGATCGGCCTTCGGCATCGCGGACGGCAACGCGCGCCAACTGGTCATCACGTCCTACGTGATGGGCTTCGGCGGGGCGCAGGTGCTCTACGGGCCGCTGTCGGACCGCTTCGGGCGGCGCCCGGTGCTCTTCGCGGGGCTGGGGATCTACCTGGCGGGCGCCCTGGCCGCGGTCGTCGTGCCCAGCTTCGAGGCGCTTCTGGTCACGCGCTTCGTGCAAGGCGTCGGCGCCGCCTCCACCCGGGTGATCGTGACGGCGGCGGTGCGCGACCGGTTCTCTGGCGCGCGGATGGCGAGCGTGATGTCGCTGGTGATGATGGTCTTCATGATCATGCCGGTGCTGGCCCCCAACCTGGGCAGCCTGATCATGCTCTTCGGCAACTGGCGCGAGGTCTCGGGCTTCATGGTCGTCTTCGGCGGCGTGGCGCTGGTCTGGTCCTACTTCCGCCTGGCCGAGACCCTGCACCCCGAGGACCGCCGCGAGCTGCGCCTCAAGCCCGTGGCCGAGGCGTTCCGCATCGTGCTGACGAACCGCACGTCGGTGGGATATCTCTTCGCGATGGGCACCTTCTTTGCCTTCATCTTCGCCTTCATCGCCCAGGCCGAGCAGATCTACACCCAGATCTACGGCATGGGTGCGGAATTCACGCTGTGGTTCTCGGTGGTGGCGGGGTTCATGGCGGTGGCCGCGTTCCTCAACAGCCGACTGGTGGCGCGCTTCGGCGCGCGGCGCTTGTCGCACGGCGGCCTGACGGTCTTCCTGACCGTGGCCACGGTCCACCTGGTGCTGGCGATCGCGATGGGCGGCCATACCCCGTTCTGGCTGTTCTTGGCCCTTTTCACCGTGATGATGTGCTGCGTGGGCATCGTGCCCGCGAACTTCAACGCGCTGGCGATGGAGCCGCTGGGCCGCGTCGCGGGCGTGGGCTCCGCCGTGCTGGGCGCCGCGCAGACGGTGCTGGGCGGCGTGCTGGGCGGCGTCGTGGGCTTCCTCTACGACGGGACGTTGATCCCGCTCCTGGGCGGTGGCGTGACGCTGGCGCTGATGTCGCTCACCGCCGCTTGGTGGGCCGAGGGCGGACGCCTGTTCGGTGAGATGACGCCGGATTGAACCGAAGAGCCCTGTCGACCCCCACCGGACGCCGTGCCGAGGCTGAAGCCCCCCGGTCTCAATCCGGCGGATAGATCAGGATCGCCCTGAAATCGTTGACGTTCGTCAGCGTCGGACCTGTGACGATCCCGTCGCCGAGGGCAGCGAAGAAACTGTGCGCGTCGTTGCGCGCCAGCGCCTCTTCCGCCGCCGCCCGCCCTCCCCGCGCAAGGGTGTCGGGACCGACGAGGGCGCCCGCGATCTCTGCCGCGCCATCGACGCCGTCGGTGTCGCCCGCCGCGAGGTGGATCCGGGGATGGCCGTCCAGCGCAAGCGCCGCGGCCAGTGCGAATTCCGCATTCGGCCCACCGGTCCCGTCGCCGCGCCGGGTGACCGTGACCTCTCCACCCGAAAGCAGGGCCACCGGGGCGTCGCCGGGCGCGAGCCCGGCTGCGATCTCGACCGCCTGCGCCGCCTGCGCCGCGGCCAGATCGCGCGCCTCGCCTTCCAGCGCGTCGCCGAGCAGGCGCACGTCCCAGCCGTCCAGCAAGGCCGCCGCCGCGTCGAGAGACTGGCGCGGTGCCGCGATCACCCGCGCCGTGGTATGCGCGAGCCGGTCGTCTCCTACGCGCAGCGGTGGCGGAGCGTGCCGCAAGGCTGTGCGAATGGGGTCGGGCAAATCGATCCCGTGGCGCTCGATCAGCGCGTCCACGTCCTCAACCGTCCTGGCTCCGACGGTCGGGCCCGAAGCGACCTCCGCCGGGTCGTCGCCCGGCACGTCCGAGATCACCAAAGACAGCACCCGCGCCGGGGCGCAGGCCGCGGCCAGCCGTCCGCCCTTCACCCGGCTGGCGCGCGTGCGGATCGCGTTCATCACGCGGATCGGCGCACCGGAGGCCAGCAGCGCCGCGTTGAGCGCCTGCTTGCCCGCCAGGTCCAGGCCCTCCTGCGGCGCGCACAAGAGCGATGAGCCCCCGCCCGAGATCAGCGCCAGCACCAGATCGTCCGGCCCGAGGTCCGAGACGCGGTCCAGAAGGCGCGCCGTCGCGGCCTCGCCCGCGGCATCGGGGACCGGGTGCGCGGCTTCCACGATCTCGATCCCGCGGGTGGGCCGCGCGTAGCCGTAGCGCGTCAGCACGAGACCCTCGGAAGGGCCCTGGGCGGCCTCCACCGCTTCGGCCATGCGGGCGCTGGCCTTGCCGGCACCGATGACGACCAGACGACCGCGCGGTGCGAGCGGCAGCGCCTCGGCCACAACGCGCATCGGGTCGGCGCGGGCGACGGCGGTGTCGAAGAGCCGGCGCAGTAAGGTGCGTGGATCGATGGCGTCATTCATGTGCCAAGACCTCCAAAATCTCGAGGATCCGAGGACCAATCCATGCTGTGCCTGACGTTGGATCGGTGCATGTCCTGGCCTTGTGTCGCGCGATTTGGGCGCAAGCTATCGCGGCTTTCATCGGTTTGGAATGGCATGCGCGGTCCATGCCTTTCGGGGATGCCGAGGGATATGACCGGCTTGCGGTCAGGCCCAGGGCGGCGATGTCTTGTCAAGGAAGGCCGCGATGCCCTGTCGCGCCTCCTCGCCTTCCCAGGTCTCGGCCAGGCGACGGATCGTGTCGTCGATGACGGCGTCGTCGATCCGCGGTCCGAGACGGCGCGCCAGCCGCTTCGCAGCCCCCACCGCGCCGGGGGCGACGGACAGGTAAGGCGCGACTTCGGCCTCGATTGCGGCGTCCAGATCCTCCGGCGGGACGGCCCGGGCGATCAGGCTAAGGTCCACCGCCTCCGCCGCGTCGAAAAGGCGCGCGGACATGAAGACCCGCCGGGCGCGCGCCTCGCCCATGCGGGCGATCACGTAAGGGCCGATGGTGGCGGGGATCAGGCCGAGACGGGTTTCGGTCAACCCGAAACGCGTGCCCGCCGCTGCGATGGCCACGTCGCAGACGCAGGCCAGCCCCACGCCGCCGCCGAAGGCCCCGCCGTGCAGCCGCCCGATCAGCGGAGTGGGCATCGTGTTCAGCGCCTGCAGCATCTCCGCCAGCTTGCGGGCTTCCCTCATCCGGGTCTGGCGGTCCGCCTCGATCTGGGCCTTCATCCAGCGCAGGTCGCCGCCCGCGCAGAAGGTCTTGCCCGCCCCTTGCAGGACGATGGCGCGCGTCGCGCGGTCCTGGCCCAGGGTCTGCGCCATGTCCGTAAGGTCCGCCAGCATCTGGCCAGAGAGCGCGTTGCGCGTCTCGGGCAGGCCCAGGGTGACGGTTGCGACGCCGCGGGGGTCGGTCTGGATGGCAAGCGTGTCGTAGCTCATCGCGGGCTCCGCAGGTTTTGGGCGAAGGCGCGGGCCCGGTCGAGGGCCTGCGGGTCAAGGCCGGTGTCGAAACCGCGATCGGCCAGCATCGCGGTGACGGCCTCTGTCGCCACGTTGCCTTTCGCGCCGGGGGCGTAGGGACAGCCGCCCAACCCGCCGATGGCGGCGTCGAAGGTGCGCAGGCCGCGGTCGAGGCTGGCGGCGATGTTGTCCAGTGCCCGGCCCCCGGTGTCGTGGAAATGGCCCGCCAACCGGGTCGCGGGGATGTGGTCCAAAAGCCTGTCCAGCAAGCGCTTGGTCGTCTCCGGCGTGGCGGCCCCGATGGTGTCGCCCAGGCTCACCTCGTAGGCGCCGAGGTCGATCAGCGCTTGCGCCACGCGCAGCACCTGCGCCGGGTCGGTCGGGCCGTCGTAAGGGCAGTCGGTCACGCAGGAGACGTAGCCGCGAAGGGGCAGGTCTGCGTCCCGTGCCGCCTGCGCGACCGGCGCGAACCGCGCGAGGCTCTCGTCGATCGAGCAGTTGATGTTGGCCCGGCTGAACCCTTCGGAGGCGGAGGCGAAGATCGCCACCTCGTCCGCCTTCGCGGCCAGCGCCCCATCGAACCCGCGCAGGTTCGGCGTCAGCGCGGCGTAGGACACGCCCGGCGCGCGGGTGATGCCGGCCAGCACCTCGGTCGCGTTGGCCATCTGGGGCACCCAGCGGGGGCTCACGAAGCTGGTCACCTCGATCTTCGTGAAACCGCAGGCCGAGAGGAGGTCCACCAGCGCGATCTTGTCGGCGGTGGCGATCTGCACGGTCTCGTTCTGCAGACCGTCCCGCGGACCCATCTCGAACAGGGTGACGCGGTCAGTCATCCCCGGGTTCCAGCGTAAGCAGAAGCGTCCCGTCGGCGACCTGGTCGCCCTCGCCCACCAGCAGCTCGGCCACCTGGCCGTCTCGTGGCGCGCGCAGGGTATGCTCCATCTTCATCGCCTCGAGCACAATCAGGGCCGTGCCCTTCGTGACCGTGTCGCCGGCCGCGACCGAGACGCCGAGCACCCGCCCCGGCATCGGCGCCGTCAGACCATCGCCACCGGCGCCCGCGTCTTCCGCTTCGGCCAGTGGATCGACGGTGGTGAAGCCATGGCTTCGCGATCCGGAGAAGACGGTGATCCGGGGCCCGGTCCGCAGGACCTTGGCCGTGACGCGGCGATCCTCGCGCTGGATGCGGACGAAAGCCCCCTCCGCCGGGTGGGCGGTCAGGGTCACGGCGTCCTCCGACGTCTCGACCGTGAAACGCCCGGCGCCGTGCAGCGTGACCCGGGCCTCGATCCGGGTGTCCCCGGCGTCGAGATGGACGAGGTGCTGCGCCGCGCCCCAAAGCCGGAAGCCCGTGAACGCGGTGAACAAATCCGTGGAGTCCGGCACATCCAGCAGGCCGAGCGCGCCCAGGGCGGCCAGAGCGACGGCCAGATCGTTTGGGGCCGATGTGTCCGAAAGTGCTGCGATATCGCGAGCGATGAGACCGGTGTCGACCTTGCCCTTGCCGAACCCATCGTGCCGCGCCAGCGCGCCGAGGAAGGCCAGGTTGGTGACCGATCCCGCGACGTGGCAGGCGCCCAGCGCCTGGGCGAGCATGTTCAGCGCAACTTCGCGCGTGGGGCCATGCACGACGACCTTGGCGATCATCGGGTCGTACCAGGGGCTGATTTCGTCCCCCTCGCGCACGCCGCTGTCGATCCGCACGGGCCCGCGCGCGAACCTTGTGCCGTCCGGGAAGGACAAGTGATCGAGCGTGCCGGTCGCGGGCAGGAAGCCTTTCGCGACATCCTCGGCGTAGAGTCGCGCCTCGAAGGCCCAGCCGTCGATGCGCAGATCGTCCTGCGCGATGGGCAGCCGCTCGCCTGCGGCGACGCGCAACTGCAACTCGACAAAATCGAGCCCTGTGATCGCTTCCGAGACCGGGTGTTCGACTTGCAGACGGGTGTTCATCTCCATGAACCAGAAGCCGTCCTCGCGCAGCGGGCCTGAGCCGTCGACGATGAACTCCACCGTGCCCGCCCCGGTGTAGCTGATCGCGCGGGCGGCCTCGACGGCGGCGCGGCCCATGGCGGCGCGGACGGCTTCGGGCATGTCGGGGGCCGGGGCTTCCTCGATCACCTTCTGGTGGCGGCGCTGCAGCGAGCAATCCCGCTCGAACAGGTGGACGACGTTGCCGTGGCCGTCGCCCATGATCTGGATTTCGATGTGGCGCGGCGTGGTGATGTATTTCTCGATCAGGCAGGCGGGATCGCCGAAGCTGGACTGCCCTTCGCGCTGGGCGGCCTTGAGCGCCTCGGCGAAGTCGGCGGGATCCTCGACCAGCCGCATGCCCTTGCCGCCGCCGCCCGCGCGGGCCTTGATGAGGACCGGGTAGCCGATCTTGTCCGCCTCGGCGGCCATGAGGTCCGGGTCCTGATCCGCGCCCTGGTAGCCCGGCACGACCGGCACGCCCGCTTCAATCATCAGGTCCTTGGCGGCGTCCTTCAGGCCCATCGCCCGGATCGCGGAGGCCGGTGGCCCGATGAAGGTAAGCCCCGCGGCCTCGACCGCCTCCACAAAGTCGGGGTTCTCGGACAGGAAGCCGTAGCCGGGGTGGATCGCCTGCGCACCGGTGGAGAGGGCGGCGTCTATGATCCGGTCGCCCAGCAGGTAGCTTTCGGCGACCGGCGCGGGACCGATCCGCACGGCCTCGTCCGCCATCTCGACGTGCAGCGCGCCCGCATCGGCGTCCGAGTAGACGGCCACGGTCGCGATCCCCATGCGGCGGGCAGTGGTGATGACACGGGCGGCGATCTCGCCCCGGTTGGCGATCAGGATCTTGGTGAACATCGTCACATCCGGAACACGCCGAAGCGTGTCTCCTCGATCGGGGCGTTGAAAGCTGCGGCCAGCGACAGGGCCAGCGTCTGCCGCGTCGCCCGGGGGTCGATGATGCCGTCGTCCCACAGCCGCGCGCTGGCGTAGAGCGGGTGCGACTGGCGGTCGAACATCTCGATGGTGGGTCGCTTGAAGGCGGTTTCCTCTTCCTCCGTCCAGGGCTCGCCGCGCCGTTCCATCGCATCGCGCCTGACGGTGGCCAGAACGCCCGCCGCCTGTTCGCCGCCCATCACGGCGATGCGGCTGTTGGGCCATGTCCACAAGAACCGCGGGCCGTAGGCGCGACCGCACATGCCGTAGTTGCCCGCCCCGAAGGAGCCGCCCACCAGCATGGTGATCTTGGGCACGGAGGTCGTCGCCACCGCCGTCACCAGCTTGGCCCCCGCCTTGGCGATGCCGCCCGCCTCGTAGGCCTGGCCGACCATGAAGCCTGTGACGTTCTGCAGGAAGACCAGGGGCACCTTGCGCTGCGAGCAGAGCTGCACGAAGTGCGACCCCTTCACGGCACTTTCGGAAAACAGAACGCCGTTGTTGGCGATGATCCCCACCGGCATGCCCATGACATGGGCGAAGCCGCAGACCAGCGTGGTGCCGTAGCGCGCCTTGAACTCGTCGAAGCGGGAGCCGTCGACGACCCGCGCGATGACCTCGCGGATGTCGTAGGGCGTGCGCAGGTCGGCGGGGACGACGCCGAGGATCTCCTCGGGGTCGTAGAGCGGCGCCTCTATCGGCGCGCGCGCGACCGGTGGCGGCGCAATATTGAGGTTCGCCACAGCTTCCCGCGCGAGGGCCAGCGCGTGGGCGTCGTCCTCCGCCAGGTAATCCGCGACGCCCGAAAGCCGGGTGTGCACGTCACCGCCGCCCAGATCCTCCGCACTGACGACCTCGCCCGTGGCGGCCTTCACCAAGGGCGGGCCGGCGAGGAAGATCGTCCCCTGCGCTTTCACGATGATCGTGACGTCCGACATGGCGGGCACGTAGGCGCCACCTGCGGTGCAGGAGCCCATGACCACGGCGATCTGGGGGATGCCCTGCGCGCTCATCCGCGCCTGGTTGAAGAAGATCCGCCCGAAGTGATCGCGGTCTGGAAAGACCTCGTCCTGGTTCGGCAGGTTCGCCCCGCCTGAGTCGACGAGGTAGAGGCACGGCAGACGGTTTTCCTGCGCGATCTCCTGCGCGCGCAGGTGCTTCTTGACCGTCATCGGGTAGTAGGTTCCGCCCTTCACGGTGGCGTCATTGCAGACGATCATGCAATCGCGGCCAGAGACGCGCCCCACCCCGGCCACGACGCCCGCGCAGGGGCTGTCGCCGTCGTAGAGCCCGTGGGCCGCGAACAGGCCCACCTCCAGGAACGCGCTGCCGGGGTCCAGAAGCTGGTTCACCCGGTCGCGCGGCAGCAGCTTGCCGCGGCCGAGGTGGCGCTCGCGCGACCGCGCGCCGCCGCCTTGCTGGGCCGCTTCCGCCGCCTCCTGCACCGGCGCCATGGCGGCCTCGTGGGCGGCGCGGTTGGCGGCGAAACTTTCGGATCGGGGCGAGATCTGGCTGCGTAAGGTCGCCATCAGCCCATGGCCCCCATCATCTCTCGCCCGATCAGCATGCGGCGAATTTCCGAGGTGCCGGCCCCGATCTCCATCAGCTTGGCGTCGCGGAAGATGCGGGCCACGGGGCTGTTGTTCAGGAACCCCGCCCCGCCCATCGCCTGCACCGCCTGATGCGCGACGGTCATCGCCTCCTCGCTGGCGTAGAGCACGCAGGCCGCCGCGTCCTGCCGCGTGACCCGGCCCGCGTCGCAGGCCTTTGCCACTTCGTAGACGTAGGCCCGGGCGGAGTTCATCTTGGTATACATGTCCGCGATCTTGCCCTGCATCAGCTGGAAATCCCCGATCCGCTGGCCGAATTGGCGGCGCTCGGCCATGTAGGGCATGATCTCGTCCAGGCAGGCCGCCATGATGCCGGTGCCGATGCCGGACAGTACCACCCGCTCGTAATCCAGTCCCGACATCAGGACCCGCACGCCGCGGCCTTCTTCACCCAGCACGTTCTCGAAAGGCACTTCGACATCCTCGAAGACCAGCTCGGCGGTGTTCGACCCGCGCATGCCGAGCTTGTCGAAATGCGGGCTGGTGGAAAACCCTTTCATCGACCTCTCGATCAGGAAGGCGGTGATCCCCTTCGATCCGGCGTCCGCGTCGGTCTTGGCATAGACCACAAGCGTCTGCGCGTCGGGACCGTTGGTGATCCAGTACTTCGTGCCGTTCAGGCGGTAGTGGTCGTTGCGCTTCTCTGCCGAGAGTTTCATCGACACCACGTCAGAGCCCGCCGCCGCTTCCGACATGGCGAGCGCGCCGACGTGCGCACCCGAGATGAGGTCCGGCAGGAACTTCGCCTTCTGCGCGGGCGTGCCGTTGAGGTTGATCTGGTTCACGCAAAGGTTCGAATGCGCCCCGTAGGACAGCGAGACGGAGGCCGAGGCGCGCGCGATCTCCTCCACCGCTACGACGTGGGCAAGATAGCCCATGCCCGCGCCGCCGTCCTCTTCCGGCACGGTGATGCCCAGAAGTCCCAGCTCGCCCATCTCGGTCCAGAGGTCGGGCGGGAAGGCGTTCGAGCTGTCGATCTCTGCGGCGATGGGTTTGACCCGCTCCTGCGCCCAGCGGTGGACCATGTCGCGCAGGGCGTTCACGTCCTCTCCCAGATCGAAGGTCATGGATGCGGTAAACATGCGACTCCTCCCAAAGCCGGCATCCGGACCTGCGCCGGACGCTTGAGGCAAAGGTTGCCACACCGCGGATGCCTTGTCAGGGCCTGCGTGACGGTCGGGCATGGAAATTGTCGAACGCGACCGCAAGGATCGGGGCATTCGGAACAAGGTCGTCTTGTCCCGGTCCGCCCGCGATTCCGGGGGAGGCCTGCGGTTTTCAAAGTGCTGAGAAACTGGTGATGGTGCCCCCACACGGACTCGAACCGCGGACCTACTGATTACAAATCAGTTGCTCTACCAGCTGAGCTATAGGGGCCGACGCCCTTGGCGAGGCGTTCGGGTTCGCTATAGAAAGAGCGCATCCGAAACGCAAGCGGTCGTGACCGGCGAGGGTGTGATGAGAGTGACCTGCGCGATCCTGATGGGCCTCGCCACGACTTCCGCCTGGGCGGAGGGCGCGTGTGCGCCCCGCGATGCGGCCTTCTTCTGCACCTTCAAGGATGGCGCGACGCGGGTCGAGGTCTGCACGCCCCCGGACAACGATACGGTGACCTACCGGTACGGGGCGCGGATGTCGGAGCCGGAGCTGGCGCTCACGGTCGATCTGGCGGGGCTGGTGACGCGGCCCTGGCCGGGAATCGGGCGGTATTACTATCAGACGGTCTCGTTCCTCAACGCCGGCTATACCTACGAGGTCTGGTCGAGCGTGGATCGCCTGGACGAGGCCGCCAGGCTTCAAGGCGGGATCACCGTGATGAAAGAAGAGGCGATCGTGGCGCACCTGGAGTGCGACGACGGATCGGTTCAGGACGATCTGCTGGCGCTTTTCGACCGGATCGAAGCCGCGCGGGCACGGCCTTAGCGGTTCGCCCGCGCCAGGAGCAGCACGGCGCAGAGACCCACGGCACAGATGATCAGCGCCGCGGGGGCGGCGCCGGACAGATCCTCCAGCGAGGCCTTGGCGTAGACCCGCGTCGACAGCGTGTCGTGGCGGTAGAGCATCAGGGTGGCGGGCAATTCCTTGACCGCGTCGACGAAGGTCAGAAGCAGGGCCGAGCCGATGCTGGCGCGGATAAGCGGCACGTGGACACGCGCCAGCGTGCCGCCCGCCGATTGCCCGAGAGAGCGCGCGGCCATCGGCAGGCTGGGCGGGATGCGCCCCAGGGCCGCGTCCGCGGTGCCTTGCGCGATCGCGAAGAACCGCACGACGTAGGCCAGCACGACGACGCCCGCGCTACCGGTCAGCATGAGGCCCGGGTCGGTACCGGTCACCGCCAGCACCAGATCCGCAAGGCGGTTGTCGAAGGCGGCCAGCGGCACGAGGATCCCCAGCGCCAGCACCGCACCGGGCGCGGCATAGCCCAGGGCGGTGACCGGCAGGGCCAGTTGCGGCAGACGGCGGCCCGACAGGCGTGTGCCGTAGACCATGAAGACGCCGCCCATCACGGCCAGGATCGCGGCGGCGGCACAGATCGTCAGCGTACGCCCCATCGCGGCGCCGAGACCCGGGGCGGACCACTCGGCCGCGTTGACGGCGTGGCTGGCGATCACGCTTACCGGCAGCACGAACCCCAGCCCGAGCGGCAGGAGGCAGACGGCGCAGGCCGCCCCTGCCCGCCATCCGCGAAGGGCCTGCGGTTGGACGGGGCGGAGGTTGCGCGCGCCGGAGGCGAACCTGACCCGTGCCCGGCTGCGCTTTTCCAGCGTGACCAGCAGCACGATGACCGTCAGGATCACGCAGGCGATCTGCGCGGCCCCGCCCAGGTTGCCGCCCTGCCGCCAGACCGAGAAGATGCCCGTCGTCAGCGTCTGCACCGCGAAGTAGTCCACCGTGCCGAAGTCGTTCACCGTCTCCATCATCACCACGGCCACGCCCGCCGCGATCGCGGGACGGGCGAGCGGAAGTCCGACCCGCCAGAACCGGCCCCAAGGCCCTACGCCGAGCGCGCGGGCCACCTCGTAGCCGGCGCCCGATTGCTCGCGGAAGGCGGCGCGGGCCAGCAGATAGACGTAAGGATAAAGCGCGGCCGAGATCACCAGCACCGCCGCCCAGCGGCTCCGGATCTGGGGAAACCAGTAGGACCGGGCGTCGGCCCAGCCGAAGGTTTCGCGCAATGCGGTCTGCACGGGGCCCGCGTAATCCAGGAAATCCACCAGCGCATAGGCCCCCACGTAGGCCGGCACGGCGAGCGGCATCAGCAGCGCCCATTGCAGCCAGCGCCGACCGGGGAAGCGGTACATGACCACCAGCCAGGCACAGGCGGTGCCGACGAGTCCCGTCACGACCCCCGTTCCCAGCATCAGCCAGCCCGTGTTGGCCATGTAGCGCGGCAGGGTGGTCGACAGAAGATGCGGCCAGATGTTCTCCGTCGGGTTGAAGGCGAACCAGACCACGGCCACCAGCGGGGCCAGCACGATGCAGGCGATCGCGATCGCCCCCAGCGACCAGGGGTCGACGGGCCGCGAACGCGGGCGGGACAGGGGCGCGTCGGTCATGCCCCCGCGCTAGCCGATAGCGGTTCCCCTGTCCAGAAACTGCGGTATAAGACCCCCAAGACCGCAGACCGGAGCACAGTTCATGGAAATCGCGCTTCATTTCGGCGCAAACTGCACCGATGACGACCGGCTGATCCGCACACTTCTCAAGAACGGCAGCATCATGGAGGCCGAGGGGCTGAAGGCGCCCGGCCCCGCCAAGTACCGCAAGATGCTGCGCCAGACGATCCAGTCGATGGGCGAAGGCGCCCCCAATCCCATGGCCCGGGACAACCTGATCGCGGCCATGGCCGAGGGCGATGCCTGCGACCGTCTGGTGATGAGCAATTCGAACTTCATCTGTGTGCCCAACCGGATCTTCGAGAACGGCGTCTTTTACGAGCAGGCGGAAATCAAGCTGGCGGCCCTGCGCGACATCTTCCGCGAGGACGAGCTGGACCTCTATCTTGCGGTTCGCGATCCCGCGACATTCCTGCCCGATTGCTACGCGAAGGCCAACGCCGAGAGCGTGGCCGACTTCCTGCAAGGCGTCGATCCGCTCGATCTGCGCTGGTCGGACCTCGTGGCGCGGATCCGGGCCACGGTGCCGGAGGCCGCGCTGACGGTCTGGTGCAACGAGGATACGCCGATGATCTGGGACGAGCTGATCTGGGCGCTCTCGGGTCTGAACATCGGGACGGAGATCAATGGCGGCCACGACCTGCTCTCTACCATCATGACGGCCGAGGGCATGCACCGCTTCCTGGCCTATACCAACGCCCACCCGCCGCGGACCATCACCCAGAAGCGCCGGGTCATCGCGGCCTTCCTCGACAAGTACGCACTTGAAGAGGAACTGGTCGAGACGGTGGAACTGCCCGGTTTCGACGCCTCCGACATCGCACAGATGTCCGCCGCCTACGACGCGGACCTGGCCCGGATCGCGGAAATGCCGGGCGTGCGGTTCATCGGTCTTTAGAACGATTCAAAAAAAGCGTGACCTGCGACCTTTCCGCACTGGTATAACGGGGGAAGGCCACTAGGTTCGATGCGATACCACAAGGCAGCGGTCGGTGACCGCGCCCATCTGTTCGAGAGTCGCAAGAAAGGCCAACGTCATGAAAGATACCGTCACCCCTCCCGGCCGCTGCCCGTTCGGCGGAAACCGCGTCGAAGGTGCCTTCGGCGATGGCAAACCGGCCTCCGAATGGTGGCCCGAGCGCCTGCCGGTGGAACTGCTGCACAACAACAGCCCCGAGGCCAACCCCCTGGGGGCCGAATTCGACTACGCCGAGGCGTTCTCGAAGATCGACCTCGACGCGCTGAAGGAAGAGATCCGGACCACCCTGCGCACCAGCCAGGATTGGTGGCCCGCCGACTACGGCCATTACGGCCCGCAGATGGTGCGGATGTCCTGGCACTCCGCCGGGACCTACCGGATCTCCGACGGGCGCGGCGGCAACGGCGGCGCCTACCAGCGCTTCTTCCCGATCGGGTCCTGGATCGACAACGCCAACGTCGACAAGTCGCGCCGCCTGCTGTGGCCGATCAAGCAAAAGTACGGCAAATCGCTGTCCTGGGGCGATCTGATCGCGCTGACGGGTAACGTCTCGATGGAAGAGATGGGCCTGCCGATGGTCGGTTTCGGCGGCGGTCGCATCGACGTCTGGGAAGACGACCTTGGCACCTACTGGGGCCCCGAGCACGAGATGCTGGCCCGTGGTCGCTGGGAAGGCAACCCGTCGACGGACGGTGACGACGCCGACCTCGAAGCGCCGGTCGCCGCGTCCCACATGGCGCTCATCTACGTGAACCCCGAAGGCCCCGCGGGCAACATGGATCCCATGGGTTCGGCCCGCGAGATCCGCGAGACCTTCACCCGCATGGCGATGAACGACGAGGAAACCGTGGCCCTGATCGCCGGCGGGCACGCCTTCGGCAAGTCCCACGGCGCGGTCAGCCCCGATCACATGGGCCCCGGCCCCGACGGTGCGGACATCGAGCACCAGGGCCTGGGCTGGATCAACGACGCTGGCACCGGCAACGCCGAATACACGATCTCCAACGGGATCGAAGGCGCCTGGACCTCCAACCCGCTGCAATGGGACAACGACTACTTCGAGAACCTCTTCCGGTTCGAGTGGGAGCAGACGACCTCCCCCGCGGGATCGCAGCAGTGGACGCCCAAGGACCCCGACGCGCGCAAGACGCCGGATGCGCATATCGAAGGCAAGATGAACCCGCTGATGATGATGACCTCCGACATCGCGCTCATCACCGACCCCGAGTATCGCAAGATCTCCGAGAAGTTCCTGAACGATTTCGACTACTTCACGGAAGCCTTCTCGAAAGCGTGGTTCAAGCTGCTGCACCGCGACATGGGCCCGAAGGACCGTTACGTCGGCAAGGACGTGCCCGAGCAGGACTTCCTGTGGATGGATCCCACGCCCAAGGCCACCGGTCCGCAGATCGACGCAGCGGAGGCCGCTGACCTGAAGTCCGCGATCCTGGCCACCGGCCTGTCGGTGAGCGAGCTGGTCGGCGCGGCCTGGGCCTCGGCCTCGACCTTCCGCCGGGGCGACCTGCGTGGTGGTGCCAACGGTGCGCGTCTGCGTCTTTTCCCGCAGACCGAGTGGGAGGTGAACAAGCCCGATCAACTGGCGCGCGTCCTCTCGACGCTGGAGAGCGTGAAGGCGGAGTTCGACGGCAAGGGCGAGAAGACGGTCTCGATGGCCGACCTGATCGTGCTGGCCGGTGCCGCCGGCATCGAGAAGGCTGCCCGTGATGCCGGTGTCGAGGTGACGGTGCCCTTCACCCCCGGCCGCACCGACGCCACCGACGAGATGACCGACCACGAAAGCTTCAAGTGGCTGGAACCGGTCTCCGACCCGTTCCGCAACTACGTGATGGACGTGAAGGCGAAGTCGGAATCGCTGATGCTCGACAAGGCCGACCAGCTGGGTCTGACCGCGCCCGAGCTGACTGTCCTGCTGGGCGGGATGCGCGTTCTGGGCACCAACTGGGACGATTCCGAACACGGTGTCTTCACCGACCGGCCCGGCGTGCTGAGCAACGACTTCTTCGTCAACCTGCTGGACATGGGGACGAAGTGGACGCCTGTTTCGGAGGCGCGGACGCACTTCGAGGGGTCCGACCGCAAGACCGGCCAGAAGCGCTACACCGCGACGCGGGTGGACCTGGTCTTTGGCCACAACACGCAGCTGCGCTCTGTCTGCGAGGTCTATGCCTCGGACGACGGCCACGCCAAGATGGTCGAGGATTTCGTCGCCGCCTGGGACAAGGTGATGATGTCGGGCCGCTTCGACGTGAAGAAGAACAGCTACAACGTCTGACTTGCAGCCCCGCGCGGAAAGATCCGCGCGGGGCTTTTCTCTTGCATCGGGCCGGAATCGCCCCGATGCAGGGCCGGAACCTGGCCCTTCGAGAGACCCCATGCGCTTCTGGATCATCATCGGCCTGACCCTGGTTCTCTCCGCGGTCGGGCTGACCTACGAGATTGCCGCGGGCCGCGTGCTGGCGCCCTACTTCGGCACATCGCTTCTGACATGGACGGCCGTCATCGCGACGGTGCTCGCGGGCTTCTCGCTGGGCAGCGCGCTGGGCGGTTTCGTGGCGGAACGCCCCGCCCCGCAGGCCGCCGCGCGCGTCCGGGCCGCCCTGCTCGCGACGGCGATCCTGATGGCGGTCTCCCCCACGCTTCTGGGGTTCCTGCACGCTGGCGGCGCGCGCGGGACCGCGGGCATGATGCTCAGCGTCGTGCTGACCTTCTTTCCGGCCTCCGTCTTCGTGACCTTGCCGACCCCCTACCTTGCGAAATGCGCGATCGAGGCGCGTCCGGGCCGCGCGGGGTCCTCGCTGGGAATCGTGCTCGCCGCGGGGTCGGTGGGTGCGATCCTCGGCGCGATCCTGGCGGGTTTCATCGCCTTGCCGCTGATCGGATCGGTCGCCACCTTCGCGGGCTGCGGGCTGGTCACTCTGGCCTGCCTGCCCTTCGTCAAGGGCGGCGACGGACGCATCGGCGCACCGGTCATCGTCGCCGCACTGGGCTTCATCGGGTTCGCGGGCCTGGCGGGCAGCGCGGTCTGCGACTTCGAATCGGGCCAGTCCTGCCTGCACGTCGTGCGGTCCGGGGACCGCATCAGCCTCTATTCCGATCGCACGGTCCAGGCGGCGGAACCCCTGGGCAGCAACGACGGCCTGACCCTGCCCTATACGCAGGTCATCTGGTCCCGGATGGAACGTGACCTGGGCCCCGCCCCGCATGTGCTGTTCATCGGCGGCGGCGGCTATACGCTGCCCACGAAACTCATGGCCGACCGCCCCCGGGCCACCGCCGTCACGGTCGAGATCGATCCGCTGGTCACGCAGGTCGTGCGCCGCCGCCTGCCCCGCGCCGGCGCCATGATCGCGCGGGAAAGCGCGGATGCGGACGGTGCCGACGGGGAGGCCCGGCTTGATCTCGTGCACGCCGACGGCCGGGTCTACCTGAACGAGACGAAGGAAGGCTTCGACGCCGCCGTCATGGACGCCTTTTCGTCGAGCTCGGTGCCGGCGCATCTCGTCACGGTCGAAACCTACGCCCGGCTGCGCGAGATCGTGGACGGTCCGGTCTACGTCAACCTCATCGGACCGCCGGACGGTCCGCTGGTCACGGGTGTGCACGCGATCCTCGCCCAGCTTTACCCGCACGTCAGCGCGGTTCAAGGCCCCTTGAGCGGGCGGGGTTATGCCAACGTGGTTCTCGCGGCCTCGGACAGGCCGCTGGCCGCCCCGGGCGACCTGCCCGACCGCTACACCGCTGCGCGGATCGCATCGGGACGGGCCTTCACGGACGACCGGGGCTGGGTCGGTCACCGTTAGAAGGACGGGCTGCTCCATCGCCACCACGGGCATAAAAAAGGACGCCCCGCAGGGCGCCCTCAGGTTCGTCGGTCGGGCTCGATTGGTTTACCGCTCGGAATGTTTTATGCCTGCGGCCCGACCTACGTCCGCGTCCGGTCGAAACCGAAGCGGATCCCTGCGGCACCGCGCCCAAAATGAGGGGGTGCGGAACCGACGCAAAAACTCAGGTATCAGACTCACAGAGAAGTCCTGCGGGTTCAAGGGGAAGATCTTGCCCCGACCGGGGATCCGCGCAGGATGGAGCGCGGCGTCCGGCGCCCTCTAGCCCGGTCGACGTCCGCGCGATTCACATCCGCATGTTTCAATCCGGCACGAGACGCTGAACATCTGGCATCGCCGCGCGTGCGCGGGATCACGGGCCTGACACTGGCCCATCCGCATCAGCGGCAAAGGCACAGCGGGATCCGCAAGCATCGCAAAACTGTTGCAATGAGACCCTAGGGGCTTAACCTCGGAACCATGCATACATAAGGAAATCCCCCATGATCCTCTCGCGCAGATCGTTTCTTGCAGGCAGCGCCGGACTGATTGCACTGCATCCCTTCTCCGCCCGCGCGCAGGCCAACCAGGCACACCTGCGGATCATGGAGACCACGGATATCCACGTCCACGTCTATCCTTACGACTACTACAGCGACCGCCAGATCGACACGGTGGGGCTGGCGCGCACCGCCAGCCTGATCGACGGCATCCGGGCGGAGGCCACGAACTCCATCGTGCTGGACAACGGCGACTTCCTGCAGGGCAATCCCATGGGCGATTACATCGCCTACGAGCGCGGGATGAAGGACGGCGACATGCACCCGGTGATCGAGGCGCTGAACACGCTGGGCATCGACGCCTCCACCCTGGGCAATCACGAGTTCAACTACGGGCTCGACTTCCTGATGAAATCGCTCGCCGGTTCGGGCTACCCGGTGGTCAGCGCCAATGTCCTCAAGAAACGCGGTGCCACGCCCACGGAGGACGAGACGCTAGTGCCGCCTTACGTCATCCTCGACCGCCAGATCACCGACGGCAGCGGAGAGACGCATCCCATCCGCATCGGCATCATCGGCTTCGTGCCGCCGCAGATCATGAACTGGGACCGCAAGCACCTGGAAGGCAACGTGGAGGTGCGCGACATCGTCGAGGCGGCGCAGGCCTACGTGCCGCAGATCCGGGCCGAGGGCGCGGACCTCGTCATTGCGCTCAGCCACTCCGGCATCGGGGCGGAGGAGCACCAGGACATGATGGAGGATGCCGCGATCCCGCTTGCCCGGGTCGAGGGCATCGACGCGGTGCTGACGGGTCACTCCCACCAGGTCTTCCCCGGCCCCGACTACGCCGACTGGCCGGGCGTCGACGTGGACGCGGGCACCATCGGCGGCAAGCCGGGGGTCATGGCGGGCTTCTGGGGCAGCCACATGGGGCTGATCGACCTGCTGCTGGAACGCGACGGGTCGGGCTGGCGCGTGGCCTCGCACGACGTGGAGGCGCGACCGATCTCCGCCCGCGACGCGGAGGGAACGGTCAGCGCGCTGGTCGAGAGCGACGAGGAGATCCTGCAAAGCGTCGAACAGGAGCACGAGGAGACGCTGGATTACATCCGCCGCGCGGTCGGCAAGACCGATGCGCCGCTCTATTCCTACTTCGCCCTCGTGGCCGACGACCCGTCGGTGCAGATCGTCTCGAACGCACAGACCTGGTACATCGAGCAGATGATGCAGGGCACGCCCCACGAAGGTCTGCCGATCCTGTCGGCGGCGGCGCCGTTCAAGGCCGGTGGCCGTGGCGGCCCGGACTATTACACCGACGTGGCCGCGGGCGACGTGGCGATCAAGAACGTGGCCGACCTCTACCTCTATCCCAACACGGTACGGGCGGTGCGGGTCACCGGCGCGCAGGTGAAGGACTGGCTGGAACGCTCTGCCGGGGCCTTCAACCAGATCGAGGCCGGGGCGCAGGACGCGCCGCTTCTGAACCCCGACTTCCCGTCCTACAATTTCGACGTCATGGACGGTGTCACCTACGCCATCGACCTGAGCCAGCCGTCGAAGTTCGACAGCGACGGCGGGCTCGCGAACCCCGAAGCCATCCGCATCGTGGACCTGCGCTACCAGGGCGAGCCGATCGACCCCGCGCAGGAGTTCATCGTGGCCACCAACAACTACCGTGCCTCGGGCGGCGGAAGTTTCCCCGGCACGGGCGACACCGTCGTCTTCGAGGGGCCGGACACCAACCGCGACGTCATCGTGCGCTACATCGTGGATCAGGGCACGATCAGCCCGTCGGCGGATGCCAACTGGACCTTCGCCCCGATGGACGGCACCACCGCCGTCTTCCAGACCGGGCCCAACGGCGCGCAATACGCCGAGTCGATCGAAAGCGTCGAGGTCGAACCCATCGGCGAAACGGAAGACGGCTTCGCCGAGTTCCGGCTGTACCTCTGAGAAGGTCTTCGGACAGACCCGGGCGGGGAACTGTGTCACCGCAGTCCCAGCCCGGGCTTGATGCGACGCCACTGGCAGATGCGCGATCGGGTTGCCCTCGTCGGTCGCCCGCTTGCGGGTTTCCTTGTGCCGTTTCCCCTTGCCTCCGCCCGAAACCACGACATTTGCGACTGACCGCGTATCCTTGGAACACCGGCAGCCGCTGACCTGATGACACGAAAAAGGACGCCCCGAAGGGCGCCCGCAAAACGACTTGGCAAGCTCTGTTCATCGACCGCTTGCCATGTCTCGTTGCCGCTGTCCGGCCGCGCTGCCGGTCGAAACCGGCGCGAATGGCAAGGATGCCGCGCCCCGGGATCCGGAGCGCGGCACCTGTATCTTAGCTACACCCGGAGGTGCCGCCGCAGGTGTTGCACTTCATGCAGGTGCCGTTGCGCACCAGCGTGTAGTTGCCGCACTCGCCGCAAGGATCGCCCTCGTAGCCCTGCATCTTGGCCTTGTCGCGCGCGGTGATCCCGGTGCTCGCCGCGGCGGGGCTGGTCTGGCCCGCGGCCTTGGCGACCTTGGCCTCCACTTCCGGCACCAGGGTCTGGAGCGCGGCCACGGTTTCCTCGACCGCCTCGGCGCCGCCCTGCAGCACGACGAGGTCCTGCGGCATCCGCTTGCGCAGATACCCGGTGGAGGAGATCTGCTTGAGCACCGCGAGGCTGCGGTTGGCGGCCGTCTCGGTCGGCGTGCGCACGTTGCTCACGCCCTCTTCCTCGCCACGCCCGATGTCGTCGAAGGAGGCGCCTTCGGGTTTGACGTGGGCCAAGTCCGTGCGGTCGAGGTAGCTGACCGCCAGTTCCCGGAAGACGTAATCCAGGATCGAGGTGGCGTTCTTGATGCTGTCGTTGCCTTGCACCATGCCCGCGGGCTCGAACTTGGTGAAGGTAAAGGCGTCGACGAACTCCTCCAGCGGCACGCCGTATTGCAGACCGACCGACACGGCGATGGCGAAGTTGTTCATCATCGCCCGGAAGCCCGCGCCTTCCTTGTGCATGTCGATGAAGATCTCGCCCAGCTGGCCGTCCTCGTATTCGCCGGTGCGCAGGTAGACCTTGTGACCGCCGACGTTCGCCTTCTGGGTGTAGCCCTTGCGGCGCTGGGGCATCTTCTCGCGGTGGGACTTGATCACCTCCTTGATGATGATCTTCTCGACGATCTTCTCGGCCAGGACCGAGGCTTTCTCCTGGTTGGAGCCGGTCTCCAGCACTTCCGCCGCGTCGTCGTCGTCCTCCACCAGGGAGGCCGCGAGCGGCTGGCTCAGCTTGGAGCCGTCGCGGTAGAGCGCGTTGGCCTTGATGCCGAGCGACCAGGACAGCTCGTAGGCGCTCTGGCAGTCCTCGATCGTGGCGTCGTTGGGCATGTTGATCGTCTTCGAGATCGCGCCCGAGATGAACGACTGCGCCGCTGCCATCATGTGGATGTGGCTGTCGACCGAGAGGTAACGCTTGCCGGTCTTGCCGCAGGGGTTGGCGCAATCGAAGACGTGGTAGTGCGCCTCCTTGAGGTGCGGTGCGCCTTCCAGCGTCATGGTCCCGCAGACATGGGCGTTGGCCGCGTCCACGTCCCGCTTCGAGAAGCCCAGGTGCTTGAGCAGGTCGAAGGTCGGATCGTTCAGCTTGGCGTCGGGGATGCCCAGCGTGCCGGTGCAGAAGTCCTCTCCAAGGGTCCACTGGTTGAAGACGAAGCGGATGTCGAAGGCGGCCTTCAGTGCGCCTTCCACCTTGTCGATCTCTTCCTGGCCGAAGCCATGTCCGACGAGCGAGGAATGGTTGATCCCCGGCGCCTGGCCCAGAGAGCCGTGGCCGACGGCATGGGCGATGATCTCCTCGATCTCGCTGGAGCGGTAGCCCAGCTTTTCGAGGGCCGCGGGCACCGACTGGTTGATGATCTTGAAGTAGCCGCCGCCGGCGAGCTTCTTGAACTTCACCAGCGCGAAGTCCGGCTCGATCCCCGTCGTGTCGCAGTCCATCACCAGGCCGATGGTGCCGGTGGGGGCGATCACGCTGACCTGCGCGTTGCGGTAGCCGTGTTTTTCACCCAGCGCCAAAGCGTTGTCCCAGGCCTCCATCGCGAGCTTGGGCAGGCGGTCGTCGGGGCAGGATTTGCGGTCGAGCGGGACCGGCTTGATCTCCAGCCCCTCGTAGCCCACCAGCTTGCCCTTGGCGGCGTTGCGGTGGTTGCGGATGACGCGCAGCATGTGCTGGGCATTCCGCTCGTAGCCCGGGAAGGCCCCCAGCTCGCCGGCCATCTCGGCCGAGGTGGCATAGGATACGCCCGTCAGGATCGCGGTGAGCGAGCCCGCCAGTGCGCGTCCCTCGTCGCTGTCGTAGCCCAGACCCATGTTCATCAGCAGACCGCCGATGTTGGCATAGCCCAGGCCCAGCGTGCGGAAATCAAAGGAGCGTTGCGCGATCTCCTTGGAGGGGAACTGCGCCATCAGAACGCTGATCTCCAGCGTCACGGTCCAGAGCCGGGTCGCGTGGATGTAGTCGTCGGCCTGAAATTCGCCGTTCTCGTAGAACTTCAGCAGGTTCATCGAGGCGAGGTTGCAGGCGGTGTCGTCGAGGAACATGTACTCGGAACAGGGGTTCGAGCCGCGGATCTCGCCGTCCTCGGGGCAGGTGTGCCAGGCGTTGACGGTGTCGTGGTACTGGATGCCGGGATCGGCGCAGGCCCAGGCGGCGTGGCCCACCTGTTCCCAAAGGTCGCGGGCGCGCACGATCTTGGCCACCTCACCGTTGCGGCGGTTGATCAGCTTCCAGTCGGCGTCGTCCTGGACGGCCTTCAGGAAGGCGTCGGTCACCCGGATCGAATTGTTCGAGTTCTGACCCGACACGCTGGAATAGGCTTCCGAATCCCAGTCGGTGTCATAGGTGGGGAAGTGAATGCTGGTATGCCCCTGACGGGCGTAATCCAGCACGCGCTTGATGTAGGTTTCCGGGATCGCAACTTTCTTCGCCGCCTTCACGGCCGTCTGCAGCGCCGGGTTCACCTTGGGGTCATAGGCGTCGGCCTCGGCCCCGTCCCAGGCCTTGATGGCGGCGAAGATCGCGTTGAGCTTCTCTTCGTGCATCTTCGATCCCGCGACGATGCTGGCGACCTTCTGCTCTTCGAGGACCTTCCAGTTGATGAATTGCTCGATGTCGGGGTGGTCTGCATCGACGATGACCATCTTGGCCGCGCGCCGCGTGGTGCCGCCCGACTTGATGGCGCCCGCCGCACGGTCGCCGATCTTGAGAAAGCCCATCAGGCCCGAGGACTTGCCGCCGCCGGACAGGGGCTCGCCCTCGCCGCGCAGGCTGCTGAAGTTGGTGCCGGTGCCCGAACCGTACTTGAACAGGCGCGCCTCGCGGACCCAGAGGTCCATGATCCCACCGTCGTTCACCAGATCGTCGCCGACGGACTGGATGAAGCAGGCGTGCGGTTGCGGATGCTCGTAGGAAGAGGTCGACTTGACCAGTTCCTTGCTTTCGAAATCGACGTAGTAGTGGCCCTGCGCCGGACCGTCGATGCCGTAGGCCCAGTGCAGGCCGGTGTTGAACCATTGCGGGCTGTTGGGGGCCGCGCGCTGGGTCGCCAGCATGTAGCGCATCTCGTCGAAGTAGGTGCGGGCGTCTTCCTCGGTGCTGAAGTAGCCGCCTTTCCAGCCCCAGTAGGTCCAGGCCCCGGCCAGCCGGTCAAAGACCTGCTTGGCGGAGGTCTCGCCACCGAAGGTGGCGCCGTCCGCGGGCTCCGAGCGCCACAGGAAAGAGGGCACGCCCTTCTCCTTCACCTTCTTCACGGCGGAGGGCACGCCCGCCTTGCGGAAGTATTTCTGCGCGATCACGTCGGAGGCGACTTGGCTCCAGTCCTTGGGAATCTCACAGCCTTCGAGCTTGAAGACGACCGTGCCGTCGGGATTGCGAATCTCGGAGGTCGCGCTTCTGAAAGCGATCTCGGCGTAGGCGTCCTGACCGTTGGCGGTGAAGTTGCGGTCGATCTTCATGATGCTCTCCTGTCGGACCCGTGGTCCTATGAATGATGCGACGCCCTGCCCGAGCGACGACGAAGATTGGAACTGGGAAACGGCTCGTGGTCGGTTCGGACCACGCCGCCAAGGTCCGATACACCTTGGTCTGCTCGCGCCCACCGGCAACTACATATTGTGTCGTTCCGCGCCGGTCCCCACTACCTGCCGTAGGCGCAGGCTCCGGGTCAACGAGATTATTTGGTCTCTCCACGCAATATTTACGTTGCAGTCGGGAACTCGATTTCGCGCGCGCAACCTTCCACGATTCCCGCCCGGGTTATCCCCAGACAAGTCCACCGGGAGCGATCGGAAAAGTCCCTTGCGCATCAAGAGCCTGTAAACGGAACGTCAAGACATCCACCGGGATCGCGTCGCTTCGAACGGGTGAGCGGCGTCTAAGCTCACCAGAAATGGTGGAGTGCTTACCTGCAACACACCACCTGTGGTGGTGCCCAAACCATAGGCAGCCCGCTGCCGATCGCGGCAAGACACTGCCCGGCACGACACGAGAAGAGAGCGATGAGGTGGATGGTCGGGGCGGAGAGATTCGAACTCCCGACCCTCTGTTCCCAAAACAGATGCGCTACCAGGCTGCGCTACGCCCCGGACCATGGCCCCGTTTAGGCAAAGCGCGCGCGCTTGGAAAGCCCGAATTCACTCGCAGGGGGCGGCGGGATCGGGTCCGATGGCGGGATGTTGGAGCACGTCGCCGGGTGCGATGCCCAGACGCTCCGCCAGGCCGCCGTTGACTTCCAGCACGTAGGCGATCGCCTCGCCGCCGAAGATCGGTGTCTCGTCGAGGGGAATCGCCTCCGCGTGGATGTTCGCGATGGTGCCGTCCGCCTCGGCGAAGATCATGTCGAGCGGGATCAGCGTATTGCGCATCCAGAAGCTGGCCGGACGCGGCGCGTCGTAGACGAAGAGCATGCCTTCGAAGGTGCCCATCTCCTCGACGTACATCAGACCCTTGGCGCGGGCCGCCTCTGTGTCGGCCACGTCGACGCTGAAGCGCGCCCGTCCGAAGTCGCCCTGCACCGTAACCACGTCCGGCGCGCAGGCGGCCTGAGCCGTGGTCGCCAGCAAAGACGATGTCAGGGTGACGGTCAGCGCGAATTTCATGATATGCCCTCATGGTCCCATGGCAGGATCTGGACCGCGACGCGGCCTCTGGCGCCTTCGACGACGCGGATCACCAATGCCTCACCGGTGGTCATTTCCGCAAGACCCGCGGCGCGCAACACTTCGGCATGAAGGAAGATATCGTCGCGCGCCCCGTAGGCATTGGCGAAGCCGAAGCCCTTTGCGCGATCGAACCACTTGATTCGCGCAGGCAGAGGTTCGAGCCGCTCGAGGTCCCCGGGCGTCAGTTCCGTCTGGTCCTCGAGCGGCACGGCATGGGTGCTCTCGGGGGGATAGATCGCCTCGATCCGGCCAGCCTGGCGGCCGCGCGGTGTTTCGATCGCATGAAGAATGATGCGGCTTCCGTCTGCGACCGAGGTCTGGCCGAAGTTTCGCAGCACGTTGCCATGTAAAAGAACATCCGGACCGCCGTCTTCGCGCAGCACGAAGCCGTAGCCCTTGGATGTGTCGAACCATTTAACGACGCCTTCGACCCGTTCACCGGTTTCGGATGTCGTCCTTTGACTCATTGTAAAGTGTTCCTGTCAGCAGCCTCTAGTTGACCGATCATCCCTCTTATGGCGAAAGACGGGTGATGGTCCACCCTGCCCCCGCGTCGGCGCGGGTCCAACGGAAGCGATCGTGCAGGCGATGGGCCCCATCGGCCCAGAATTCCACTTCCGTGGGCACGATGCGAAATCCGCCCCAGAACGGCGGACGCCGGGGATCGTCGCCCTGCGCGCGGCGTGCGGCTTCGACTTGTTCCATCAGGTCCGCGCGCGACCCCAGCGGGCGCGACTGGGCCGAGGCCCAGGCCCCGATCCGGCTGTCGAGCGCACGGCTGCGATAGTAGGCATCCGCCTGCGGGCCATCCTCGCGGGACACGGTCCCGCGCACGCGGATCTGCCGGCGCAGGGTCTTCCAGTGCAGGACGAATGCGGCCTTGCCGCTGGCCTGCAACTCGGTGCCCTTTGCGCTCTCGTAGTTGGTATAGAACACGAAGGCCGCGGGCTCGATCTCCTTGAGCAGCACGATCCGCACGTTCGGCAGACCGTCCGCGTCCACGCTGGCCAAGGCGATCGCGTTGGGGTCGTTGGGTTCCGTCGCCGAGGCCTCTTCCAGCCACCGCCGGGCGATGTCGAAGGGGTCGTCGCCAGCAAAGATGTCGCCTCGGTCGGGCACGGTCCGTCCTTTCCTCGCACGTATGAACACGCGCGGTCGCGGGGTATTCAAAGCCTGCTTTCGCCACGCTTGTCCAGCCCCGCCGGATCGCTTAGACGGTTCTGAGCGGAATGAGGCATACGAGAGGTCCTACCATGACAGCGCAGTTGATGGCCGGAAAACGCGGGCTGATCATGGGGTTGGCCAACGACAAGTCGATCGCCTGGGGCATCGCGAAGGCGCTGTCGGACGCCGGGGCCGAACTCGCCTTTTCCTACCAGGGCGAGGCGCTGAAGAAGCGCGTGGGCCCGCTGGCAGAGCAATTGGGCTCCGACATCGTGCTGCCCTGCGACGTGGGCGACATGGACAGCGTGGACGCGATGTTCGGCGCATTGCAGGACCGCTGGGACAGCATGGACTTCATCGTCCACGCCATCGGCTTTTCCGACAAGACCGAGCTGCGCGGCCGTTACGTCGACACCAGCCGCCAGAACTTCCTGACCTCGATGGATATCTCGGTCTACTCGTTCACCGCCGTGGTCCAGCGCGCGGAGAAGATGATGACGAACGGCGGCTCGGCCCTGACGCTGACCTATTACGGGGCCGAGAAGGTCATGCCGCATTACAACGTCATGGGCGTGGCCAAGGCGGCGCTGGAGGCCTCCGTGCGTTACCTCGCCGAGGATCTGGGCAAGGACGGCATCCGCGTCAACGCCATCAGCGCGGGCACGATCAAGACGCTGGCTGCCTCCGGCATCGGCGACTTCCGACTGATCATGAAATGGAACGAGTACAATTCGCCCCTGCGCCGCACCGTCACCCAGGAGGAAGTCGGCAAATCCGCGCTCTACCTGCTCTCCGACCTCGGCTCGGCGGTGACCGGGGAGGTGCTGCACGTCGACGCGGGGTACCACGTCGTCGGAATGAAGGCGGTCGACGCCCCCGATATCAGCAAGGAATGACACGCGCGGCGCTTGTCCCGGCCCGGACGATCCACCTCTCGCGCCGCGATCCCGCCGCTCTTTGCCAGCCCCCCGCCCTGACCTGAAAGGACGCTTCATGGCCGACCGCCTTCCCCACGAAAAGGGATTCCACATCAGCTGGGACCAGATCCACCGCGACAGCCGTGCGCTGGCCTGGAGACTGGACGGGCTCGGCCCGGATGGAGAGCAAGGCGACAAGGGCGGCGGCTGGTCGGCCATCGTCGCCATCACCCGCGGCGGCATGGCCCCCGCGATGATCGTGGCGCGAGAGCTCGACATCCGCACCGTCGACACCATCAGCGTGAAATCCTACGACAACCAGGCGCAATCCGAAGCCACCGTCCTGAAGACGCCAGATGCGCAGATGATGGGCGACGGCACCGGCATCCTGATCGTCGACGACCTTGTGGATTCGGGTCGGACCCTGGAGCTCGTGCGCGAGATGTATCCCAAGGCGCATTTCGCCACCGTCTACGCCAAGCCCAAGGGGCGTGCCCAGGTGGACACCTTCATCACCGAAGTAAGCCAGGACACCTGGATCTTCTTCCCCTGGGACATGGCGCTGCAATACGTCGAACCCTACCGCGGACGCGATTGAGAGGACGGGAGCCTCCGGCGGGAGTTTATCCGGCCAGATGAAGCCCGCCCCTCTTCATCTGGCTGGACAAACTCTCAGGGGGTCTTCGGGGGGCAGACAGCCCCCCGGAAATGGAATCGAATGCGGCGCAGCCGCTCCTTTGGGAAAGCTTCATGTCACAGCCGCGCACGATGCAGACCTTCTCGCCACCGGTGATGGAGGCCCGCCGCTGGCTCGACGGGATAAGCCATCCCGCCGATCGCCCGCTTTTGAACGTAAGCCAGGCCGCCCCCGTCGACCCACCGCCCGAGCCCTTGCGCGCCGAGATGGCGCGCATCGTGATGGAGGATGCGGGCGCGCATCTCTACGGGCCGGTCCTGGGCCTGCCCGAGTTGCGCGCGGAAATCGCGGCGCAGTGGTCGCAGGCCTACGGCGGGTCGGTGGAGGCCGCCCAGGTGGCCATCACCTCCGGCTGCAACCAGGCCTTCACGGCCGCGATCGCCACGCTCTGCGCCGACGGGGACGAGGTGATCCTGCCGGTGCCCTATTACTTCAACCACGCCATGTGGCTCGACATCTCCGGCGTGCGTACCGTGCCGCTTCCAGCCGGGCCCGGGCTGATCCCGCGGGCGGAGGACGCCGCCGCGTTGATCACCGACCGCACCCGTGCGATCGCACTCGTCAGCCCCAACAATCCCGGCGGTGTCGAATATCCCGCCCCCACGCTGACCGCTTTCCGCGACCTCTGCCGCGCGCGGGGTATCGCATTGATCGTGGATGAGACCTACCGCGACTTCGACGCGCGCGACGGCGCGCCGCATCGTCTTTTCGAGGACGCCTGGGACGACACGCTGATCCAGCTCTACTCCTTCTCCAAAGCCTACCGCCTGACGGGGCACCGCGTGGGGGCGATCCTCGCCTCTCCCGCGCGGCTGACGGAGGTCGAGAAATTCCTCGACACCGTAGCGATCTGTCCCAACCAGCTGGGCCAGCGCGCCGCGCTTTGGGGCATGCGGAACCTGTCGGACTGGCTGGCCGGCGAACGGTGCGAGATCCTCGACCGCCGCGCGGCCATCGAGGCGCATTTCCCGAAGCTTGCCGCCAAGGGCTGGAAGCTGCTGGGTTGCGGCGCCTATTTCGCCTATCTGCGTCATCCCCACGACATGCCCTCGGACGAGCTTGCGCCCTGGCTGGTGCGCCATGCCTCGATCCTGTGTCTGCCGGGCACCATGTTCCGTCCCGCGGGCGATCCCGCGGGTGCCTCCGAGTTGCGCATCGCCTTCGCCAACGTGGACCGGGCGGCCATCGGGGAATTGTTCGACCGGCTGGCGCGGATCTCCCCCTGACCCTTGCACCCTCGCCCCCGGCCTCATATTGAAGCGCGAAGCGTTTTGCGGGGGATCCGAGCATGGCCGAGACGAAGAAGAAGAGCACCCGGTTTTCCGTCTGGGTCATCCTGATCCTGCTGTTCGTGGGTCTCCTGGGCTTCGGCACCGGGGGCTTCTCCGGGTCGGTCCAGCGCCTCGGCATGGCGGGCGACACCGAGATCCGGCTGAACGCCTATACCGCGGCACTCAACGACCAGTTGCGCAGCCTCGAGGCGCAGACCGGATCGCGGGTGCCGTTCCAGCAGGCGCAGCAGGCCGGTCTTGATCGGCAGGTGCTGGGCCAGGTGGTCACGCAGGCCACGCTCGACAACGAAGCCGCACGCCTCGGGCTGTCCATTGGCGATGCGCGCGTGGCCGACGAGGTCGTGGCCACCCCCACCTTCCAGAACCTCTCCGGCAGCTTCGACCGCGAGACCTATCGCCGGGCGCTGTCCAACGCGGGTTTCACCGAAGCCGACTACGAGGACACCTTGCGCGCCGACATCGCCCGGACCCTGCTGCAGGGGGCCGTGATCGGCGGAGTCGACATGCCGTCCGTCTATACCGACACGCTGGTGTCCTTCCTGGGCGAGACCCGCGACCTGGTGCTGGCCCCCGTCACCGCCGACGACTTGACGGCCCCCGTGCGCGGCCCGTCCGCGAACGATCTGCGCAGCTTCTACGAAGAGAACCCCGATCTCTTCACCGCCCCCGAGATGCGCCAGATCACCTACGTCATGCTGACGCCCGCCATGCTTGCCGACGAGGTCGAGATCGACGACGCGCAGGTCGAAGCGCTCTACGAGCAGCGGATCGAGGAGTTCCAGCAACCCGAGCGGCGCCTGGTCGAACGGCTGGTCCTGTCCGACGCGGAGGCGGCGGAGGCCGCGCGCACCGCCCTCGACGCGGGCGAGACGACCTTCGACGCGCTCGTCGAGGAGCGTGGCTTGACCCTGTCGCAGGTCGACCTGGGCGACGTGGCGATCGACGATCTGGGCCCCGCCGGAGAGACCGTCTTCGCCGCCGAACCCGGCGACGTGGCGGGCCCGGTCGAAACCTCGCTGGGCCCCGCGCTCTTCCGCGTGAACGCCGTTCTGGCCGCCGAGGAGACCCCGCTCGAGGAAGCCGCCCCTGCGTTGCGCCAGGAGTTGGCGACCGATCAGGCGCGCCGGGTCATCAACCAAAGCGCCGAGCAGATCAACGACCTCATCGCCGGCGGGGCCGCGCTGGAGGACCTGGCCGACCGCACGGAGCTGACGCTTGATTCCGCCAGCTTCAGCGTCGACAGCACCGAAGGGCCCGCCGCCTACGAAAACTTCCGCACCGCCATCCAGGAGGCCGAACAGGGCGCCTACCCCGAGCTGATGGAGCTTGAGGACGGCGGCATCTTCGCCCTGCGCCTCGACGCGGTCACCCCGCCCGAACTGCGCCCCATCCCGCAGGTCCGCGAAGAGCTGGGCCAGGCCTGGCGCGCCGAGGCCGAGCGGCAGGCGATCATCGACCGCGCCGAGGAGCTGGCCGGAGAAATTACCGCAGAGACCGACCTCGCCACGCTGGGGCTGGAGCCACTCACGCAGACCGGCCTGACGCGCGGCAGTTTCGTCGAAGGCACGCCGCAGGACTTCATGCAGACCGTCTTCGAGATGCAGCCCGACGAGGTACGCGCCCTGCCGACCTCCGACGGGGCGGTGATCGTGCGGCTGGACCAGGTGACGGAGGCCGACACCGACAGCGAGCGCATGTCCGCGCAGGCGCAGTCCATCACCGAGCAGGTGAACGCGGGCCTCGCGCAGGATCTCTATGCCGCCTACGCCGACCGCGTGCGCGCGCGGACCGACGTGGTGATCGACCAGGCTGCGGTGAACGCGGTCAACGCGCAGATGAACTGATGGCGATGCTGCCCGACTTCGAGAGTTTCGCGGAAGGCTTCGACGCGGGCCGCAACCAGGTGGTCTGGACCCGCCTTGCGGCCGACCTCGACACGCCCGTGTCACTGATGCTGAAGCTGGGGGATGCGGGCCGGAACACCTTCATGCTGGAAAGCGTCACGGGTGGAGAGGTGCGCGGGCGCTATTCCATGGTCGGGATGAACCCCGACCTGATCTGGGAATGCCGCGGCACGACCAGCCGGACCAACCGCGCGGCCCGCTACGACGACGCGGCCTTCGCCCCGGATGCCACCGATCCGCTATCGGCCCTGCGCGCGCTGATCGCGGAAAGCCGCATCGACCTGCCCGCCGACCTGCCGGGGGCCTGCGCGGGGCTGTTCGGCTACCTGGGCTACGACATGATCCGGCTGGTCGAACGCTTGCCGAACGTCAATCCAGACCCGCTTGGCCTGCCCGACGCGGTGATGCTGCGTCCCACGGTCATGGCGGTGCTGGACGGCGTGAAGGGCGACGTGATCCTCGTGGCCCCCGCCTGGGCCGACGGCACGCTCACCGCGCGCGCGGCCTATGCCCAGGCGGCGGAGCGCGTGATGGACGCTGAACGCGCCCTGTCCCGCAGCCTGCCGCACCAGCGCGCCTTGCATGACGCCTCTCCAGCCGCCGCGCCGGTGTCGAACTTCACGCATGATGGCTATCTATCCGCGGTGGCGCGGGCCAAGGACTACATCCGGGCGGGCGACATCTTCCAGGTGGTGCCCTCGCAGCGCTGGCGGCAGGATTTCAACGAACCACCCTTCGCGCTCTACCGCAGTCTGCGTCGCACGAATCCCTCGCCCTACATGTTCTACTTCAACTTCGGCGGCTACCAGGTGGTCGGCGCCAGCCCCGAGATCCTCGTGCAGGTGACGGGCAGCCGCGTCACGATCCGCCCCATCGCGGGCACCCGGCCCCGGGGCGCCACCCCCGAGGAGGACGCCGCGAACGAGGCCTCCCTGATGGCCGACGAGAAGGAGCTGGCAGAGCACCTGATGCTGCTCGATCTGGGCCGCAACGACACCGGCAAGGTCAGCCGCATCGGCACCGTCCGCCCGACGGAAGAGTTCAAGGTCGAATACTACAGCCACGTGATGCACATCGTCTCGAACGTGGTGGGCGAGTTGGCAGAGGACCAGGATGCGCTGTCCGCCTTCTTTGCGGGCATGCCGGCGGGCACCGTGTCCGGCGCGCCGAAGGTGCGCGCGATGGAGATCATCGACGAGCTGGAACCCGAGAAACGCGGCGTCTACGGCGGCGGCGTGGGGTATTTCAGCGCGAACGGCGACATGGACATGTGCATCGCCCTGCGCACGGCGGTGCTGAAGGACCGGTCGCTCTACATCCAGGCGGGCGGCGGCGTGGTCTACGACAGCGACCCAGAGGCCGAGTTCCAGGAAACCGTCCACAAGTCCAACGCGATCCGCAAGGCCGCCGCGGATGCCGCCATGTTCGGCAGCGGCGGCAACAACGGCTGATCCGACGCAGCCATGGCGACGGAGCGGGCATCGAACGGATGGCCCCGCTGGCGAGGGTTCAGGTTTGAGGTCCGACGACAAGGCAGCCGTTTAGACGAAACGGACGCCGGTCACCCGGCGCTCAGTGCCCTTCGGCCTGCAACGTGGCCGAGAGCGGCGCCAGCGACACCTGCTCCGCCCGGTTCGCCGTCCCCCACAGGATCAGGGCGGACAGCACGTCGGGGGTCAGGTCCGCGATCACCACCACCCCGTCTTGCTGTCCGGCCCGGAACGCGGCCTGATCCACGAAACGGCGCAGGGTGCGCGCGTTCTGCTCCACCTCGCGCAGGTCACGGTAGATCGGCAAGGCAGGCACGCCGGTCCCGCGCGCAACCCCGAGCGCGCCGTTCAATCCGTCTTCGAGCGCCAGCAACCCGCGCCCCTCTTCGGCCAGGACCCGTGCCACCCGTTCGGTCGCGGGATCGGATCGGCCCAGTCGCGCACCTTGGGCTGCGACGAGCGCCACGGTTTCGGGCAAGGCGGTAAAGGTCCCCTCCAGCGCCACGGCCACGTCCTGTGCGGTGCCGCCCTCCGGCAGCTTGGCCAGCGCCGCGACCTCGAAGCCCTCGTCGCGGTAGGCCTGCATCCGGGCGCCCGCGTCGGGTGCCGCGGGGTCGAGCGCCACGGTCACCGCGAAGGGGATATCTGCCAGGGCGCGCGGGCCGTCGGGCAGCGATCCGTCGTCGATCAGAACCACCGACATCAGCGGCAGGCCCATCGCGCCGTCATGGAAGGCGGCGTAGGCCTCGATGGCGGGCGGATCCTCGGGCTCGACTGTGGTGACCTGCGAAGCCGCTTCGTCCTCCCTCGTGGAGTCCAGCGCGGGGCGACGAACGATGACACCGGTCTGTGGATCGGCCTGCGTGCCGGACGTCTGAGGTGCGGATCGTTCGGCGGGCCGTGTCACGACCGTCGGCGTCTCCGGCGGGACGATGACGACGGTCTGCTCCGGCGCGGCGGCGCGGGGCGGCCTCGGTGTTTCGGAGTCGGGCGCGGTATCCCTTTCCGACATGTCGGCCGGCGTCGTGTCGGACGCCGCGTCAGAGGAGCTGTCGAACCGCGGCCCCTCATCCTCGTTGGCGGTGCTGGAACGCGGCGCAGGCATCGGTTCCGGCTGGTCCACCACGACGCTGGACGGGGCCTCATCGGAAGCCGTGTCCGCCGGCCGGTCGGCATCGGCGCCGCCTTCGACCGGAGCGGTCATCGGGTCCGGGGTATCGCCTGCGGCGACGTCCGGGGCGTCGAAGGACATGGGGGCGTCCGGGTTCTCTTCGACTTCGCCTTCGCCTTCGGCCTCTTGGCGGACCGGTGATGGATTGGCGAGATCGCTGCGACTGGCGGAAGAGGACATGCCATCGGGCGTATCGGTGGTGGTGCTCTCGTCCGCGCGCTCTGACGGTGCGGCGGCGTCGGGGGGGGCGACGCGCGCATCGGCGGTCCGCGCGGCCGATCCCCGCACGGGCGTATCGATCCGGACCCGTGTCGAGGCCTCGGCGTTCGGCCCCGCGGCGATATCACGCGCGTCCGACGGGACCCGCGGCGCGTCGGACGTCTGCGGGCCGCTCACGGCTGCGCCGGAGGGTGCGGGGCGTTCCGCGGTCGGGTCCGTTTCGGACGCGGTCCCCGCATCAAGTTCGGGCGCCCCTGATGCGACCACGTCGGGACTCTCGTCGGAGGGGACCACGGGCACGGTCTCTATCACGACGATCTCGGCGGTGTCGGGGGTTTCGACCACGACAGGCGCGGGCGGGTCGGTCTGGATCTCGACGTCGCTTTCGTCGGTGGGCACCCGGGGCGCCATGCTTTGCGGGTTGGGCAGCACCGGCGCCTCTGGCCCCGGGGCGACCTGCGTACCGGTGTCGGGCGCAGGCGCGTCGAGACCGTCGTCCAGCACCGTGACCGGCGGCGCATCGGCGGTCTCGGTCACCGCAACGGGCGCATCCCCCGCGGCGGCGGGGGCCGGCATGTCGGGACCTTGCGCCATACCGCCGCCCGCGCTGTCGGTCGCCGGGGCGACCGGCGCACCTTCCGCCTCGACCCGGGGCGCAGATGCTGTGCCGGGCGCGTCGACCTGTGGAGCCGCGGGGGGTGTCCGACCGGCAGGCTGCGGCGCGATCAGCGACGTGATCGCCGCCGTCAGCCCGCCGACCACCAATCCCCAGCCTGCCCCTTTGAGGAATGCCATACCACTCGATCCTTTGCCCGCTTGCCCGTCGTGCGCCGGGCGCAGCACTTGACGGCTGCCCGGGTCCCACCGCATATCGGTAGCGACTATACCGCGCGGCGCAGCCCGGACGGTAGCCCCTAATTGCCTGCCGCCCGGAGCCGCGATGATCCTGCTGATCGATAATTACGACAGTTTCACCTACAATCTCGTGCACTACCTGGGCGATCTCGGCGCCGAGGTCGTGGTGCGGCGCAACGACCAGGTCACCGTGCCCGAGGCTCTGGCCATGGGGGCACAGGCGATCGTCCTGTCGCCGGGTCCCTGCGATCCCGATCGGGCCGGGATCTGCCTCGACATGACGCGTGCCGCCGCCGAGGCGCGCCTGCCCTTGCTGGGGGTCTGTTTGGGACACCAGAGCATCGGCCAGGCCTTCGGCGGGCGGATCGTGCGGGCGGGCGACATCGTGCACGGCAAGATGGGCGTCATGCATCACGACGGCACCGGGATCTTCGCCGGTCTGCCGAACCCGTTCCAGGCGACCCGCTATCACAGCCTGGTGGTCGATCCCGCCACCCTGCCCGACCGCCTGAAGGTCACGGCGCGGCTGGAGGACGGCACGATCATGGGGCTTCAGCATCGCGACCTGCCGATCCACGGGGTGCAGTTCCACCCCGAATCGATCCGCTCTGAGCACGGCCACACGCTGCTGCGCAATTTCCTCGACCTCGCGGGTGTCGCGACGCGGGCCGCGGCATGAGCGACACGCTCAAGCCGCTGATCCACGCCGCGGCGCAAGGCCCCCTGAGCCGCGCTCAGGCCGAGCAGGCCTTCGGCATCCTCTTTGCAGGCGATGCGACCCCCGGCCAGATCGGCGGTCTGCTCATGGCGCTGCGCACGCGTGGCGAGACGGTCGACGAATACGCCGCCGCGGCCACCGTCATGCGCGCGAAATGCCTGCCCGTGCGGGCGCCCGAAGGGGCGATGGACATCGTCGGCACCGGAGGCGACGGCAAGCACACGCTCAACATCTCGACCGCGACGGCCTTCGTCGTGGCGGGGGCCGGCGTGCCGGTCGCAAAGCACGGCAACCGCAACCTGTCGTCGAAGTCCGGCACGGCGGACGTGCAGGGCGCGATGGGGATCAACGTCATGGTGGGGCCGGAGGTGGTGGAACGCGCCCTGCGTGAGGTCGGGATCGGCTTCATGATGGCCCCGATGCATCACCCGGCCATGGCCCACGTGGGCCCGGTCCGCACCGAGCTTGGGACCCGGACGATCTTCAACATCCTCGGTCCCCTGACCAATCCCGCGGGCGTGAAACGCCAGCTGACGGGCACGTTCGACCGCGATCTGATCCGGCCAATGGCCGAGATCCTGAAGGCCCTGGGGTCGGAGGCCGCCTGGCTCTGCCACGGCTCCGACGGGACCGACGAATTGACGATCACCGGCAAGAGCTGGGTCGCGGCGCTCAAGGACGGCGAGATCACCGAGTTCGAGGTCACGCCGCAAGACGCGGGCCTGCCCGCGCATCCTTTCGAGGACATCGTCGGCGGTACGCCAGAAGAAAACGCGGAGGCCTTCCGCCTCTTGCTGAGCGGTACGCCCTCCGCCTATCGCGATGCAGTGCTGCTGAACGCCGCGGCGGCCCTGCTGGTCGCCGGCAAGGCAGAGGATCTGCGTGACGGGGCCGCCATGGCGGCCTTGAGCATCGACAGCGGGGCCGCGCGCGCCTGCGTCAAGGCGCTCGCCCGTGTCACCAACGCCTGAAGGTCTGGACGGCTGGGCAGACCTGCCGTTCTGGCAGGAGGATTGGCCCCGCATCAAGGCCGCCCTCGCCGCCGAGACACGGCCCGTCTTCCCGCCGCCCGCGCGCATGTTCGAGGCCCTGCGCCGCTGCCCTCCGGAGGCGGTCCGCGTCGTGATCCTCGGGCAGGATCCCTACCACACGCCGGGCAAGGCGGATGGGCTTGCCTTCTCGATCCCGCGGGGCTTCGGCGGAAGGCTGGACTCCTTGGGTAACATCTTCAAGGAGTTGCGCGCGGATCTTGAGGTGACGCGTGAAGTGACGTCCCTCGACGACTGGGCCGACCAGGGGGTGTTGTTGCTCAACACGGCGCTCTCCGTGCCGCAAGGGGCCGCCAAGGCGCACGCGCGGCTGGGATGGGACGCGCTCGTGCGGCAAGTCATCGCACGGCTGGAGGATCGGCCCCGCGCCTTTCTTCTGTGGGGTGGACCCGCGCAGAAGTTCGCGCCGCAGGCCGCGCATCACCTCGTGCTGACGGCGGCCCACCCCTCACCCCTCTCGGCACACCGCGGGTTTTTCGGCAGCCGCCCATTTTCAACCGTGAACCGCTGGCTTACAACGCGAGGCATTCTCCCGATTGATTGGACGGACCCCGATGAGCCAGAACATCCTTGACGACATCAAGGCCTACAAGCTGGAGGAAGTCGCCGCCCAGAAAGAGGAGGTCCCGCTGGCCGAGATCGAGCGCCGCGCCCGCGACGCCTCGGCCCCGCGCGGGTTCGCCAAGAGCCTGCATCGCGCCTCGACCGAAGGCTACGCACTCATCGCCGAAATCAAGAAGGCCAGCCCGTCCAAGGGATTGATCCGCGAGGACTTCGACCCCGCGGAGATCGCCCGCGCCTACGAGGCCGGTGGCGCGGCCTGCCTGTCGGTCCTGACCGACACCCCGTCGTTCCAGGGCGCCCCGGAATTCCTGGGTCAGGCCCGCGAGGCCTGCGACCTGCCGGTGCTGCGCAAGGATTTCCTCTACGACCCCTACCAGGTGATCGAGGCCCGCGCCTGGGGGGCCGACTGCATCCTGATCATCCTGGCCAGCGTCGACGACACCCAGGCTGCCGAATTGGAAGCAACGGCTCTCGAGTGGGGCATGGACGTTCTGGTCGAGGTGCACGACCGCGAGGAACTCGATCGCGCGGCCCGGATGGACGCGAAGCTTCTGGGGATCAACAACCGCGACTTGCGCACCTTCGAGACATCGCTCGACGTGACGCGCAAGCTGTCCAAGCACGTGCCCGCCGGGCGCACGATCGTGTCGGAAAGCGGGCTTGCCTCGCCGGAGGATCTGGCCGACCTCGCCCGCTGGGGCGCGCGCAGCTTCCTGATCGGAGAGACGCTGATGCGCCAGCCCGACATCGAGGCCGCGACCCGCGCGCTGCTCGCCAGCCCGCTGACGACGCCGGGCCTCTAGCGGTGGCGCTGTCGCATTTCGACGCGCAGGGCCACGCGCATATGGTCGACGTCTCCGACAAGCAGGTGACCGACCGCATCGCGGTGGCGGAAGGCCGGATCACCATGCGGCCCGACGTGCTGACCCTCGTGATGGAAGGGACCGCGAAGAAGGGCGACGTGCTGGGGACCGCCAGGCTTGCGGGCATCATGGGCGCCAAGCGCTGCGCGGACCTCATTCCGCTGTGCCACCCGCTGCCGATCACCAAGGTGTCCGTCGATCTGACCCCGGACCCCGCCCTGCCCGGCGTGCGGATCGCGGCGACCGTCAAGACCACCGGCCAGACCGGCGTCGAGATGGAGGCGTTGACGGCGGTCTCCGTCGCGGCGCTTACCGTGCATGACATGCTCAAGGCGGTGCAGAAGGACATGGTCATCGACGGCATCCGCGTCACGCTGAAGTACGGCGGCAAGTCCGGCCGGTTCGAGACCGAATGATCCCTGTCGCGCAGGCGCTGGACGCGCTCTTCGCGCTGGTGACGCCGCTTGGGTCCGAGGACGTGCCCTTGCGCGAGGCCGCGGGCCGGGTGCTCAGCCGCGACGTCGCCGCCGCGCGCACGCAGCCGCCCTTTCCGGCGTCTGCGATGGATGGCTACGCGCTGACAGGCGCGCGGCCCCGGGCCCGCTTTCGCGTGATCGGGGAATCCGCCGCGGGCCACCGCTTCACCGGGCCCGTCGCCGCGGGGGAGGCCGTGCGGATCTTCACCGGCGCGCCCGTTCCGGAAGGCTGCGACCGGGTCGTGATCCAGGAGGACACGACGCGCGCTGGCGATACGATCACCCTGCATGACGATCTCGATCCCGGCCCCTACATCCGCCCCGCAGGAACCGATTTTCGCGCAGGCGACACGCTGTCCGGCCCCCGCCAGCTCACCCCCTCCGACATTGCCCTTCTGGCGGCGATGAACGTGGCCCGCGTGCCGGTCGTGCGCCGTCCCGTCGTGGCCCTCATCGCCACCGGTGACGAGCTGGTGCAGCCCGGCGAGGATCCCGGTCCCGACCAGATCATCGCGAGCAACTCCTACGGGCTCGACGCGCTCCTGCGGGCCCAGGGGGCCGAGGTGCGGATGCTTCCCATCGCGCGCGACCGGGTCGAAAGCCTGGCCCTGTGCCTCGACCTTGCACGCGACGCGGACCTGATCGTCACGATCGGCGGGGCGTCGGTGGGGGATCACGACCTCGTGGCGCAGGCGGCCCAAACCGCCGGGATGGAGCGCGTCTTCTACAAGGTCGCGATGCGGCCGGGCAAACCGCTGATGGCCGGGCGCCTGGGCCGCGCCGCGATGATCGGTCTGCCTGGCAACCCCGTTTCGGCCATGGTCTGCGGTCATGTCTTCCTGCGGCCGGTGCTGCGGGCGTTCCTGGGGTTGGGAACCGCAGCTCTGCCACGACGGCCAGTCACCCTCGCGGCCGCCGTGGGCGCAAACGGCGGACGGGAACATTACGCGCGGGCGCAGGTCGAGGGCGACCGGGTCACCGTATTCGAACGCCAGGACTCGGCGCTGCTATCGGTCCTGTCGCAAGCCAACGCCCTCGCGGTCCGACCGCCGGGCGATCGCGCACGGCAGGCGGGGGAGGCGATCGAGGTGATAGACCTGTGACGGGTTGACACAAACCGGGAACGAACCTAGAACGCCGGTGAACAGGATTGTCCCGAAAGGCATTACCATGCTCACCAAGAAACAGCTCGACCTGCTGAATTTCATTCATAAACGCGTCCAGCGCGACGGCGTGCCCCCGTCATTCGACGAGATGAAGGAAGCGCTGGATTTGCGGTCCAAATCCGGTATCCATCGCCTGATCACGGCGTTGGAGGAGCGTGGCTTCATCCGACGTCTCGCTCACCGTGCGCGGGCGCTGGAGATCGTGAAACTTCCCGAGGCGATGCAGGACAAGCCGGGCTTCACGCCGCGGGTGATCGACGGCGACCGTCCCGACAGCATTCCGCCGCAGGCGCAGGCCGTCAGCGTGGCCGCGGTGGAGCTCAACGTCATGGGCCGGATCGCCGCCGGTGTGCCGATCGCCGCCATCTCTGAAGTGTCGCACTCCGTTGCCGTCCCGCAGGGCATGCTCGGCAAGGGTGAGCATTACGCGTTGGAAGTGAAGGGCGATTCGATGATCGACGCCGGGATCAACGATGGCGACGTGGTCGTGATCCGCGAGTCCGGGGCCGCTGACGACGGCGATATCGTGGTCGCTCTGGTCGAGGATCAGGAAGCCACGCTCAAGCGGTTCCGCCGGTCCGACGGCATGATCGCGCTCGAAGCCGCGAACCCGGCCTACCCGACGCGGTTGTTCCGCGACGACCAGGTCAAGGTGCAGGGACGGCTGGTCGGATTGATCCGCACCTACTGAACGCTCTGCGTCCCGGACGGCTTTTCGACATTGGCCGTCCGAGTGTTCGTTTGGGGCCGGTCGAAGGGCTGTATCGCGTGCGGCAACGCCGGCAGCCTGTCGCCTGACACTGCGGATCCACCGGACCAGGGGCGCGTCCCCGTCACCTCGCTCGCCGTCCGCACGCGAAGACTTCCGTCGTCGGCCAGATCAAGGCGGACCGAGCCGGTCTGGCGCAACCGCGTTTGATCGAGAACGAGGCAAGGACGCTCAGCTTCGTCCGGAACGGTCAGCACCAAGATCGTGGCGCCTCCGCAGTCGCCCAGGACGTCACGCGCCGTCTTCCCGCGCACCTGCCGGATCTGCTGGCCGCCCAGCGTTGCAAGTACCCCGCGATCCATCTGGGTGATCCCGGGACGGGACGCGGCTTGCGCCTGCGGAACCGGCAAACCGTCATTCTCCAGCCAGACGCGGGCGACGAAGCCGTTGCCGGTCGCCCGCGACAGGGCGCGCCCCTCCGGCGTCAGAACACCGATCAGACCGCCCGTGTCGGCGATCAGGACGTCGGGCCGTTCGGTCATCGCCCACAGCCCGAAGGCAACCGCCGCGACCGGAATACCCAGCGAGCGCGCCCGTCCCGCCCAGAGGATTAACCACAGCAACCCGAGTGTCAGCACGGGCAGGACGACGGTCTGCGGCGTGGGCACGTAGCTGAGCGCGCCGTCCCAGCTTGAGACGCCGCGCGCGACGAACAGGATCCACGCAAGCCCCTGCCCCATGATCCACAATCCGACCTCCTCCAGCCCGACCGGCGCCAGGCAGGCCGCGAGCACCGCGGCGGGCATGACGAGTGTCCCCATCAGGGGCACGCTGGCGAGATTGGCGATCAGCCCGTAGTGCGAGATCTGGTTGAAATGCGCCGCCGCGAATGGCGCCGTGGCCAGGCCCGCCACCAGCGAGGAGATGAAGACAGAGACCGCGGGCCCCATCCATCGCGGCCCGACCCGGACGCCGCGCAACCGACCGAAGATCACCACGAGCGCCGTGGTTGCCGCAAAGGACATCTGGAACCCCGGGCCGAGCAAGGCGTGCGGTCGCAAGACGAGCACGATGGTCGCCGCCAGGGCTATGGCCCGCAAGGTCAGCGCGCGGCGGTCCAGCAAGACGGCCACCAACATGACCGATACCATGATGAAGGCGCGCTGCGTCGCCACGCTGCCCCCCGACAGCGCGAGGTAGATCGCCCCCGCGATCAGCGCCGCCACCGCCGCGACCTTCTTGACCGGCAGGCGGAGCGCCACGGGCGGCACGGCGCAGATCGCGATCCGCACGCCGGTGAAGACGAAAGCGGTCAGCAGCCCCATGTGCAGCCCCGAAATCGCCAGCAGATGCGCGAGGTTCGAGGCCCGCAACGCCTCCAACGTCGGCTGGTCGATGCCGGAGCGATCACCGGTGACAATGGCCGCCGCCACCCCGCCGATCTCACCGGGCAAGCGGTCGCGGATGGCGTCGCTGATCGCCATGCGTCTGGCGAAGATCCATTGCCCGGGCCCCGGATCGGCGGGGGCGATCCGCAGGACCGGCGTGCGCGTGTAGCCCACCGCCCCGATCCCCTCGAACCAGGCATGACGCCGGAAATCGAACCCACCGGGCTCTGCCGGCCCCGCAGGCGGGGTCAGGTGTCCGGTCAGGATCAGCCGCTCCGCCGGCTTGATGCGCGACAGCGGCTGATCTCCGTGCAGCGAGACCCGAACCCGCGCCGGTGTCCGGCCAGGCGCCAAGCGGTCCAACCGGACCCGGTCCAGCGTCAGCCGCACCGCGTCGGAGGCGGACCGGTCGATCCCCACCACCCGTCCTTCGATTGGTCCGTAGTAGCGAAATCCCAGAACCGGGGCTTCGACCCGCCAGACTTCCAGCTTGGCCAGCCCGGCCCCGCACGCACAGACCGCCAGCGCCCAGACGAGCGGGCGCCAGGCCTCCCGCATGGCGCGCGAGAGCAGGATCAGTGACGGCGCGCAGAGCCCCAGGGCAGCCCAGGTCGCGCGGCCCGGCTCCCACGACAGGGCGTAATACCCGCCTATCCCGAGTCCCAGGAACACCGGCAGCCACAGGACCAGCCGGCCGCGCTGGGACAGCAACGCCTCTTGCACTTGTCCTTGACCTTTCACCGACATATCCCGGCAGGGACGCGGTTGAGCATTGGCCGCAATCGTAAACAACAGGTTAATCTCTTGACCCAGACCACGACCCCGACGCCGCCCGTGACCCGCTTCGCGCCCTCGCCCACCGGTGCGCTGCATATCGGCGGCGCACGCACGGCGCTGTTCAACTGGCTTTACGCCCGCGGCCAGGGCGGAACCTTCCTGCTGCGGATCGAGGATACCGACACCGCGCGCTCGAACCCCGAAAACACGCAAGTCATCCTCGACGGGCTGACGTGGCTGGGCCTCGACTGGGATGGAGAGCCCGTGAGCCAGGCCGCGAATGCCGCGCGCCACCGCGAGGTCGCCTTGCGGATGCTGGAGGCCGGAACGGCCTACAAGTGCTTCAGCACGCCCGAAGAAATCGAGGCTTTCCGCGAACGAGCCCGGGCGGAGCGCAGCTCGACCCTGTTCCGCTCGCCCTGGCGCGACGTGCCCGAGGACCAGCACCCGGACGCGCCTTACGTCGTGCGCCTCAAGGCCCCGCGCGAAGGCGAGACGACGCTGACCGACACCGTGCAGGGCGCCGTTACCTGGTCGAACGACCAGCTCGACGACATGATCCTGCTGCGCTCGGACGGGACGCCGGTCTACATGCTGGCGGTGGTGGTGGACGACCACGACATGGGCGTCACCCACGTGATCCGCGGCGACGACCACTTGGCGAATGCGTTCCGCCAGAACCTGATCTACCAGGCAATGGGCTGGGACGCGCCGGTGCTTGCACATATCCCGCTGATCTTCGGACCCGACGGCAAGAAGCTGTCGAAGCGCCACGGCGCGACCGCGGCGGCGGACTACCGCAAGATGGGCTACCCGGCCGCCGGCATGCGCAACTACCTCGCTCGTCTGGGCTGGAGCCACGGGGACGACGAGTTCTTCACCGACGACCAGGCCAAGGAATGGTTCGACCTGGACGGCATCGGCAAGTCGCCCGCCCGGTTCGACCTCAAGAAGCTGGAACATATCTGCGGCCAACACATCGCCGCCACCGACGACGCCGAGCTGCTGGCCGAAGCGCAGGACTACCTTGCGGCCACCGGCGCCCTGCCCCTGACGGAGGCGCAGGCCGACCGGGTGCTGAGCGCGATGCCGAGCCTCAAGGAACGCTCCAAGACCTTCCCGGAGCTTCTGGACAAGGCCCATTTCGCACTGACCGACCGCCCAATTCACCCGGACGAGAAGTCGGCCAAGGCCATCGATGCTGTGGCGCAGCAATATTTCGTCGAATTGACGCCGCACCTGCAGAATGTTAGTTGGGAACGCGACGCTCTCGAACAGGCGGTCGCCGATTTTGCGGCCGCACGGGAGACCAAGCTGGGCAAACTCGCAGGACCTCTGCGCGCAGCACTCGCGGGTCGCGCGGTATCTCCCAGCGTGTTCGACATGATGCTGGTACTCGGACGCGACGAAAGTATCGCCCGGATCGACGACGCCGCTAGATAAGCGGCGAAGCACCCCCAAGCGGTCGCACTTGCGACCCGGACAAGACAGGAAACGATCATGACCGACAAGACCGCCAAGTTGACCATCGACGGGACAGACTACGATCTGCCGATCTTCACCCCTACCGCCGGTCCCGACGTCATCGACATCCGCAAGCTCTACTCCCAGGCGGGCGTGTTCACCTACGATCCGGGCTTCACCTCCACCGCCTCCACCCCGAGCGAGATCACCTTCATCGACGGCGACAAGGGCGAGTTGCTGCACCGCGGCTACCCGATCGACCAGCTGGCCAGCAAGTCGCACTACCTGGAGGTTTGCTACCTGCTGCTGAACGGCGAATTGCCGAACGCCGAGCAACTGGAGGAGTTCGAATTCATCGTCACCCATCACACGATGCTGCACGAGCAGATGATGAACTTCTTCCGCGGCTTCCGCCGCGACGCTCATCCGATGTCGATCATGGTGGGCGTTGTCGGCGCGATGTCGGCCTTCTACCACGACAGCACCAACATCAACGACCCCCGCGAGCGCGAGATCGCGGCCTTCCGGCTGATCGCCAAGATGCCGACCATTGCGGCGATGGCCTACAAGTACCACGTGGGCCAGCCCTTCGTCTATCCGCGCAACGATCTGGACTACGCCTCGAACTTCCTGAACATGTGCTTCAGCGTCCCGGCGGAACCCTATCACGTCGACCCCGTGCTGGCCCGCGCGATGGACCGGATCTTCACCCTGCATGCCGATCACGAACAGAACGCCTCGACCTCGACGGTGCGGCTGGCGTCCTCTTCGGGGGCCAACCCCTTCGCCTGCATCGCCGCCGGCATCGCCTGCCTCTGGGGCCCGGCGCACGGTGGCGCCAACCAGGCCTGCCTCGAGATGCTGCGCGAGATCGGGACCGTCGACCGGATCCCCGAATACATCGCCCGCGCCAAGGACAAGGACGATCCGTTCCGCCTGATGGGCTTCGGGCACCGCGTCTACAAGAACTTCGACCCCCGGGCGACGGTCCTGAAGGAAAGCGCCGACGAAGTGTTGGAGCTTCTGGGCATCGAGAACAACGAGACGCTCAAGGTCGCCAAAGAGCTGGAAAAGCAGGCCCTGAACGATCCCTACTTCGCCGAGAAGAAGCTGTTCCCGAACGTCGATTTCTACTCGGGCATCATCCTCGAAGCGATGGGCTTCCCGACCTCGATGTTCACGCCGATCTTCGCCGTCAGCCGCACCATCGGCTGGGTTTCGCAATGGCAGGAGCAGTTGAGCGATCCCGCGCTGAAGATCGGCCGGCCGCGGCAGCTCTACCAAGGGTCGACCATGCGCGATTATGTCGACATCGAAAAGCGCTGACGGCGCGCTTCGGACCGCGCGGCTGGTGCTGCGCGGTCCGAAAGAGCACGACCTCGACGCGATGCACCGCGTCTATTCCGACCCTTACGCCATGCGCTACTGGGCAACGCTGCCGCATCCCGACAGGGCGACGACGAAAGAATTGCTGGATCGTCGCATCGCCCATTGGGCGCAGCAGCAGACCAACTTCCAGATCACGCTCGACGGGGCCTGGATCGGCAACGTCGGGTTGTTCACGGGCCATGAGATCGGCTTCATGCTCGATCCCGCGCATCACCGCAAAGGCTACGTCTCGGAGGCGCTGGCGGTCGTGTTGCCAGCGGTGTTCGCGCGAACCGGTCACCCGCGTCTGATGGCGGACATCGATCCGCGCAACGCGGCCTCTGCGGCGACGTTGCGCAAGTTCGGGTTTCGCGAAACCCACCGGGCAAAGAACACCTACCTGATCGGCGGCGTCTGGTTCGACAGCGCCTATTTCGCGCTGGACCGGCCCACGTGAAAAGGCGCGCGGACCAAACCGCGCGCCTTTCCATCCATCGTCCGTTTCGCTTACTCGGCGGCGACCCCCGCATCCGGCAGGAACGGGTAGTCGGTGTAGCCGTGTTCGTCGCCACCGTAGAACGTGTCCTGATCGGGCTCGTTCATCTCGGCGTCGAGGTTCATGCGGCGCGGCAGGTCGGGGTTCGCGATGAACGGACGGCCGAAGGTCACGGCGTCGGCGTGGCCCGTCTCGATCACTTCGCGGGCGCGGGCGGCATCGTAGCCGCCGTTGGCGATGTAGAAGCCGTCGTAGTGTTTGCGCAGCGTCTCGATCTTGTCGCGCCCTTCCTCGTTGTCGGACCCGGGGAAGCTTTCCAGCACGTGCAGGTAGGCCAGTTTGCGATCGCTCAGCATCTTGTAGATCGTCTTGTAGTGCTCGACCGGATCGCTGTCCGAGATCGCGTTGGCCTGGCCCAGTGGCGACAGGCGCACGCCGGTCCGGTCGGCGGGCCAATGTTCGGCCACCGCATCCAGCGCCTCTTCGAGGAAACGCATGCGGTTCTCGACGCTGCCGCCGTAGCCGTCGGTGCGGTCGTTGGCACCGTCCATCAGGAACTGTTCGATCAGGTAACCGTTGGCGGCATGCACTTCGATCGCGTCGAACCCCGCAAGCTTGGCCAGGCGCGCGGCCTCGCGGAAATCATCGATCGTCTCGCGGATCCCGGCCTCGTCGAGCGCCACAGGCTTGGAGCAATCCTCGAACCCGTTGCGGGTGAAGGTCTGGGTCTCGGCGGCCTTGTCGGTCGAGGAGACGGGCTGGCGTCCCTCCGGCAGGACGGAGGTATGGCTGATGCGGCCCACGTGCCACAACTGGATCAGGATGCGGCCGCCTTCGGCGTGGACGGCGTCGGTGATCTCGCGCCACTTCATCGCCTGTTCTTCGGTATGGATGCCGGGGGTGTCGATGTACCCCTTGCCCATCTCGGAGATCTGGGTGGCCTCGGTCATGATCAGCCCTGCGCTGGCGCGCTGGCGGTAGTATTCGATCGCCATGTCGGCGGGCACGCCGTCGGCGCGCGCACGGTTGCGCGTCAGCGGCGCCATCAGCACGCGGTTGGGCAGCGTCAGCGCGCCAATCTCGACGGGGCTGAAGAGGATGTCTTGGTCGGCCATGGAATGGCTCCTGTCTTGAATTCACCCATAGCAACACGACAGCTTGGGGCTTGTTCCGCTTGCCCTAGCGTCCTTCGAACCGCGGCGCCCGTTTTTCGACGAAGGCAGAGACACCTTCGCGGAAATCGCGGGTCTGGCCGCATTTGCCCTGCAACTCGGCCTCCAGCGCGAGTTGGGCGTCCAGATCGTTGCCGAAGCTCGCCCGCAAGGCCTGCTTGATATGGCGGTAGGTCTGGGTCGGACCCTGGGCCAGTTGCGCCGCGCGGGCCCGCCAATGGGTATCGAACGACTCCGCCGGGGCGGCCTCGTAGATCAGGCCCCATTCGACCGCCTGTGTCGCAGTGATCTTGTCGGTGAAAAGGGCCGCACCCATCGCCCGGGCCAGGCCGATCTGCCGCGGCAGGAACCAGGTTCCGCCCGCGTCGGGAATGAGGCCGATCCGGGCGAAGGCCTGGACGAAGTAAGCCTCGTCGCTTGCGATGACCACGTCCGCGCACAGGGCCAGGTTCGCCCCCGCCCCGGCCGCCGGACCGTTGACCGCGCAGATCGTCGGCAGCGGACAGTCCACGATCGCGCGCAGCATCGGCACGTATTCATCCCGCAAGGTCGCTTCCAGATCGAGCTTGGCGCCCTCCTTGAGGTCGAGGTCCTGGCCCGAGCAGAAGGCGCGGCCCGTCCCCGTCAGCACCACGACCCGCCCGTGGTTCGGGGCGTCAGCGACGGCTTGCGTGATCTCGGCCCGCATCCGGGTATTGAGGGCGTTCATCTTTTCGGGACGGTTCATCGAGATGGCGACGATACCGTCGCGGATGTCGACGGTCAGGGTCTCATACGGCATGGGCGCTCCTAAGGGGTTGCGCGGCCACTCTATCGCCGCCTGCCCCTCGCGAAAGCGAAACCACGCGTCAGGACCGCAGGATCCGCTCCAACTCGGCCTCTTCGTCCTCGGTCAGGGCCGCCTCCGGTTCGGCGCGGCGGCGAATGGCCACCCAGCCGACCCCGAGCGCCAGCAGCAGCAAGGCGGGGGCCGCCCCCCAGAGGATCAGGTTGCTGCCGGATCTGTCCGGCTCGAGAAGGATGAACTCTCCGAAGCGGGCGACGAGGAAGGCGCGCGCCTCGGCATCGGTATCCCCGGCCACCAGCCGCTCCCGCAGGAGCACGCGCAGCTCGCGGCTGATGGGGGCGTTCGATTCGTCGATACTTTCGTTCTGGCAGACGGGGCAGCGGAGCCCTTGAGACAGCGCGCGGGCTCGCGCCTCGAGCGCGGGATCGTCCAGCATCTCCCCTGGTTCGACCGCGTGAAGCGGCGCTGCCAGCAGGCACAGGACGAGCGCCAGCCACCTCATTCCGCGGCCACCGGTGCTGCGCGACGCGCGCCAACGGCGATCCGCAACCGCCGGTCGGTGAGAGAGATCAAACCGCCGAGCGCCATCAGGATCGCGCCGCCCCAGATCCAGTTGGCGAAGGGCTTGATGTAGACCCGTACCGCGTAGCCCCCCGCCTCCTGCGGGTCGCCGATCACGACGTAGAGGTCGCGCAGGATGCCGTTGCGGATCGCGGCCTCGGTCGTGGGCATCTGCGCCACCGGGTAGAAGCGTTTCTCGGGCGTCAGGGTGAAGGGCGTCCCCTGCCCGCGCCGGATTGCCAGCGTGGCGAAGGTCGAGCGGTAGTTCGGCCCCTGCACCGTCTCGACGCTGTCGAGGGTGACCGTGTAGGGCGCGACCTCGTAGGTCTCGCCTATGTCGACGACGCGGATATCCTCCACGTCCCAGGCGGTCATGGCGGCGATACCGAAGATCGTGACCCCCATGCCAAGATGGGCGACCGTCTTGCCCCAGTCGCCGCGCGGCAGGCGGGCCATGCGACGCAGGCGGTCGGTAACGCTTCCGCGGCCAGAGCGAAGCCACAGGTCCAGCAGCGCGCCGCCCACGACCCAGACCCCCAGCGCCACGCCCGCCGGCCCCACCAGCGAACGGCCCGAATGGACCGCGTAGGCCAGCAGCGCGGCCGCGACGGACAGGGCGACAAGCCCGGTCAGCGGCCCCCGTGCCCGCGTCAGCGTCCCGCGCTTCCAGGCCAGCAGGCTGCCCAGCGGCAGGACGATCGCAAGCGCCACCATGAAGGGCGTGAAGGCCGCATCGAAGAACGGGGGCCCGACCGAAAGCGTCCGGTCGAACAGCATCTCGGCCACCAGCGGCCAGAGCGTGCCGATGAAGACCACGAAGGCGCTGACGGCCAGCAGGATGTTGTTGAGCACGAGCGCGCTCTCGCGACTGACCGTGCCGAAGACGCCCTGCGCCTGCATGGTGCCCGCACGGGCGGCGTAGAGCGTGAGCGACCCGCCCAGGAACACGCCCAGGATCATCAGGATGAACACCCCCCGTTCGGGGTCGTTGGCGAAGGCGTGCACGCTGGTCAGCACGCCCGAGCGGACGATGAACGTCCCCAGAAGCGAGAACCCGAAGGCCAGGATCGCCAGCAGGATCGTCCAGCTTTTCAGCGTCTCGCGCTTTTCCACGACGATGGCCGAATGAAGCAGTGCCGCGGCGATGAGCCAGGGCATGAAGCTCGCGTTCTCCACCGGGTCCCAGAACCAGAAGCCGCCCCAGCCAAGCTCGTAGTAGGCCCACCACGAGCCGAGGGCGATGCCGACGGTCAGGAACATCCAGGCTGCCAGCGTCCAGGGCCGGACCCAGCGACCCCAGGCGGCATCGACGCGTCCCTCGATCAGGGCGGCCACGGCGAAGCTGAACGTCATGCTCAGCCCCACGTAGCCGAGGTAGAGGAACGGCGGGTGGAACGCGAGCCCGGGATCCTGCAGCAGCGGGTTCAGATCGCGCCCGTCGAGGGGCGGATTGGCCAGACGCGCGAAGGGATTCGAGGTGAAAAGGATGAAGGCGTAGAAGGCGACCGAAATGCTGGCCTGCACCGCCAGGACCCGTGCCTTGAGCGGCGCGGGCAGGTTGCCGCCGAACCAGGCGGCCGAGGCCCCGAAAAGCGCCAGGATCAGCACCCACAGCAGCATGGAGCCTTCGTGGTTCCCCCAGACGCCGCTGATCTTGTAGATCAGGGGCTTGGCGGTGTGGCTGTTGGCATAGACCAGTTCGACCGAGAAATCGGACATCACGAAGGCCCGCGTCAGCACCAGAAAGGCAAAGCCGACAAGGATCAGCTGGCTCGTCGCGGCCGGCTCCGCAAAGGTCATCCATCCCCGCCAGCCCTTCTGCGCGCCCACCATCGGCACGACGGTCTGGGCAATCGACACGGCGAAGGCGAGGATGAGGGCGAAATGCGCGAGTTCGATCAACATGGCGCCCTGTTACCCCATCAAGGGGACCGCGCCCAGCCCGATCGCCGCACCGTGACCGCGACGAAAACGCCGATCTCAAAGCGGGATATGCCCTTCCAGCGTGACGGAGATCACCGCCAGGATCATACCGCCCACCACCAGCCGGACCAGCCATTTCAGCGTATCCTCGATGGAGGACAACCGCTCGCCCACGTTGACCTGGTGCACCGCGTTGACGGCGTTGCTGGTCTCGAGGTCGATCAGACGCCGCTCGATCGCCCCCAACCGGTCATGCTGCATGACGCAGGCTCCACCATTCCGCCAGCGCGGCGTTGTCGGGGTAAGGGGTCGGCCCTTTCAGGATCGCTTCCGGACCGTGGTCGTCCTCGCGGGCGGGCTTGCGGATCGCCTCGCCCAGCACCAGCGTCTGAGCAACCGAGCGCTGGAATTCCTGCCCCTTCGCCTGGTAGCGCGCGCCGAAGTAGAAGCTGACGATGGCCCCCATCAACCACCACAGCGGCTCAGGGATCAGGGCCACCCCCAGCATCCGGTCCGCGAACCACGCCGGGTTCGCCATGGCCGAAACGAACAGCCCGATCGTCCCCAGCGCCAGCATCGGCCGCGGCAAGCGGTTGAGCGCATCGACGAACCGGTCGAAGCCGGACCGCCTGGCGTGCGCGAACTCCGCCGCGAACTGCTCCATCGCCGCCATGCGCGCCTCCGCGTTGCGCTGCGCCCCCTTTTCGGCGCTTTCGCGGAAGACCTCGACCGTCTCCGCCACGACGTTGCGCCCGTCGCCAAACAGCAGTTTCGTGATGCCTTGGATCAATCCCATGCCCGAACCCTCTCGCGGTGTTGTGCTTGCGAATAGTGGAAGCGCTGCGCCATGAAGCTTTCGGCGCGCACGATCCAGCCGCCCTTGCCGCCGTCCCGGCGCCGCGCGTACTTGCGGCTGGCGGGACGGCGGTCGGCAAGTGCGTAGTAGTAGTTCCGACGCGCGATCCCGTAGGCATCGACCAGGTGCTCGGCGGCGGCGGCGAACCCCTGCGCTGCGGCCGCTTGCGTCTGCGGGCCGATCACCCCGTCGACGGCGCATTCGATCCGCATCTGGGTCAGCAGGGTCTGCAGGATCTTCACCGCCTGATTGCCCGCGTTTACGTACATGTCGAAGACTGTGGGCTGCAACGCCTCCGGCAGCAGTCCGATCCGTGGCGCTTCGAAGTAATGGCGGATGAAGATGTCCTCGGCCTGGGCGCGGGTCAGACGCCGCACATCGGCCCGGTCCACATCGCCATCGCCGTCGAGATCCAGCCCCAGGCGCCGCATCGTGTGGATCGTCACCCCGTGGTTGGTCGCCCCGCCCGGGTCGTCGGGGTCGTCCACGTAGCCGCCTTCGCGCCCCACGATCTCGGCGGCGATCTGCCTGACAGTCTGCATGCTGATGTCTCCCTCAAAGCCGGGGAAAACATCACGGAGGGAGGGTTAATTGGTGGCGACCGCAGCGTCCGGTGCCTCATAGGTGCCTTGCGCCTTGAGCGCGTCGATCACCTCCTTGGGCATGTAGGTCTCGTCGTGTTTGGCAAGGATTTCAATGGCCTCGAAGGTGCCGTTGACGTAACGGCCCTGCCCGACCATGCCTTGGCCTTCCTCGAAGAGGTCGGGGAGGATGCCGCTGTAGACCACCGGAATCGAGGCGCCGCCGTCCGTCACGTTGAAGCTGACCTGCATGCCCTGCCCACGGTTCAGCGACCCGTTCTCCACCAGCCCGCCGATGCGGAACAACTCGGTCTCGCGCGGGGGATCGGCCGCGATCTCGGACGGCGCGCGGAAGAACTGGAACGATTCGTCCGGCAGGAACGCCAGAAGGGCCAGCACGGCCGCGACGCAGACGCCCGAAAGCGCCATGATCTGGACGCGACGCTTCTTCTTGAGCCCCTTCACGGGAAGACCGGGGCCATCATCAGCCCTTCGGTTTCCAGAAGTCCCAGCATCAGGTTGGCGTTCTGCACCGCCTGCCCGCTCGATCCCTTGGTCAGGTTGTCGAGCGTGGCGATGACCATGGCACGCCCCGCCACCCGGTCCGCCACGACGCCGATATGGCAGAAGTTGCTGGCCCGGACGTGCTTGATCGACGGGTGCTGTCCCATCGGCAGGACCTCGATGAAGGGCTCCAGCTTGTAGGCCTGCGCCAGCGTGTCGTGGATCGCCTGCGCATCGCCATCGACGTAGACCGTGGCGAGGATGCCGCGGTTGGCGGGGATCAAGTGCGGCGTGAACTGCACCTGGACCGGACGCCCGGCGAGGGCCGAGAATTCCTGGTCGAACTCCCCCAGATGCCGGTGCGTGCCGCCGGCGGCATAGGCGTGCAGCCCTTCCGAAAGCTCTGCGTGCAGCAGGTTTTCCTTCAGCGACCGCCCCGCCCCCGACACGGCGGCCTTGAGGTCGATCACGATCCGGTCGAGGTCGATCACCCCCGCTTCGATCAACGGGCGTAGCGCGTATTGCCCCGTGGCGGCATTGCAGCCGGTGCCAGCGACCAGCCGGGCGGTGCGGATCTCCTCGCGGTAGAACTCGGTCAGCCCGTAGACGGCGGTTTGCTGCAGCTCGGGCGCCGCGTGGGGCTTGCCGTACCATTTTTCGTAGGCGTCCCCATCGCGAAGTCGAAAATCGGCCGAAAGGTCGACGATCTTCACGTGCTCCGGCAGATCCTTGATGACCGCCTGGCTGGTTGCATGCGGCAAGGCGCAGAACACCAGATCGACACCACCGAGGTCCATCTCCTCGATGGTGGTCAGGCGCGGCAGGTCAAGGTGACGCAAGTGCGGAAAGACCTCCGCCATGGCCATGCCGGCCTTGGAGTTGCCGGACAGTCCCACGATCCGCATCGAGGGATGGGTTGCAATGAGGCGCACAAGCTCCGCACCGGTGTAGCCGGAGGCGCCGAGGATCGCGACATTGTAGCTCATGATGGTGTCCCCTTCGGGATGACAGTTAGGAACAAGACCCGGCCCGGGCAAGACTGCGGCGGTCAGGCCGGTTCGAACGTGATGGACCGGCCCAGGAACTGCATGGCGCGGTCCGACACGCGCTTGGGATCGCCGGTGGTCAGGAACCGGCTTTCGGTGCCGTTGCCGCGCATCTCGGGTCGTCGCTCCAGGTAATCGGCGAGGCTTGCGGCCACCAGGTTGGCCTGGCTGAAGACCTGCACGTCGGGACCCAGCGCATCCTGGAACGCCTCCGCCAACAGGGGATAATGGGTGCAGCCCAGCATCGCCGCATCGGGGCTTGGCATCTTGCGCTTGAGCGCATCGACATGGCTGCGCACCAGCGCCTCGGCCAGGACGAAATCGCCCTCCTCGATGGCATCGACGACACCGCCGCAGGCCTGCGCCTCGACATCGACGCCGATCGCGCGAAACGCCAGTTCGCGCTGGAACGCCCGGGTGGAGACGGTCGCCGGTGTCGCGAAGAGCGCCACGTGCTTTACCGCGACTTCGCGCGGGGGGGAGTTGTCGCCCCACTGCCGTTCGGTCAGCGCCTCGATCAGCGGCACGAAGACGCCGAGAACGCGCTTGCCCTTGGGCACCCAGCCTTCCTGCATCCGCCGAAGTGCCGCGGCGGAGGCGGTGTTGCAGGCCAGGATCACCAGATCGCAGCCTTCGTCGAAGAGCCTTTGCGTGGCGGCGGTCGTCAGGTCGTAGATATCGTCGGCCTTGCGCACGCCGTAGGGCGCGTTGGCACTGTCACCAAGGTACACCAAGGGAAGATCGGGCATCCGGTCCGCAATCGCCCGATGGATTGTCAGCCCGCCCAACCCGCTGTCGAAAATCCCCACCGCCATCTGCGCGACCCTTGTACTTAGCCTCGAACTCGTGGCCCAGCGCGAATGCGTCGACGGGCCCCGGACTCAGGTCATAGGTCGCTTTGCGCAGGAAATCCATGCACCCTTTCGCATCGCCGGCAAACCGGTGAAAGGCCGCATTGGGGATCGGATCGCCGATGCAGACGCGGACCGGACGGTCGATCCGCGTGCGGAATTCGCGGATCAGCAGACCCACGCGCAGGTTGTAATGGATATGGCTGGCGATCTGGAACAATCGGCTGTTCGCCCCGTCGAAGTAGATCGGGACCACGGTGGCATCGCTCCGGGCGATCATCTTGGCGGTGAAGTTGCGCCAGGTGGGATCCATCGGTGTTCCGAACGGGCGTGGCGCGGTCGAGACCGTGCCGCCCGGGAATATGCCTATTACGCCGCCTCTGCCCAGCTGATCGATCGCGGCCGCCCGGGTCTGCAGATTGGCCCGCACCGCACTTGGCGTTTCGGAAAAGTCGATGGGCAGGATGACGTCGCGCAGGTCGGGCGCGTCACAGAAGATATGACTGGCCATGATGCGGACCTCTCCGGCCCGCCCGGCCGCGAGGATCCGGCCCATCATCAACCCGTCGAGGATCCCGTACGGATGGTTCGCGACGACGATGACCGGCCCCTGCGCGGGAATGTTCGACAGGGTCCCGGAAGCCAGATCCAGCGACAACCCGTAACGGGCGGTGATCGCGGACCACATGTCGCTGCCTTCGGTCTTGGCGCGCGCGTAGTCCCGCCCGCGCCGGATCAGCCCGATGCGGCCCGTCGCGTTTTCGATCAGACGGATCATCGCCCGCCCACCGCGGTGCGGCGTCGAGTGGGCATAGGACAGGCGTTTCACGACCTCGCGGTCCATCCGGGGCCTCCTGCGCGGAATGCCGGATGCTTCGCAGACCGATGTGACGGCGGCGTGACGCTCTACTCGGCCGCGAGACGCGTGCCCCCGTCGTTCAGGGCTGCGAGAAGCACCTCCCGCCGTTTCTCGGCCGCCGCGGCGTTGGCCTCCTTGACGGGGCCGAAGCCGCGGATGTCCAGCGGCAGGCGGGCCAATGCCACGGCTTCCGCCCGGGCCTCGTCGTCGCCCAGCGCTGACAGGTCCGCCTCGTATTGCGCGATCAGCGCGCGTTCCATCCGCCGCTCCGCGGTCCGACCGAAGGGGTCGAACAGCGTGCCACGCAACCCCTTCAGACGCGCGAGCACGGGAAACGCCCGTCCCATCCAGCCGCCGACCGCCTTCTTCCGGGGCCGCCCGTCGGGGCCGGTCTTGGTCAGGACCGGCGGGGCGAGGTGATAGGTCAGCCGCACGTCACCGTCGAAAGCCTCTCGCGCCTTGGCTTCGGTTTGCTGCAAAAGGCGCGCAACCTCGTATTCGTCCTTGTAGGCCAAGAGTTTGTGGTAGCCCAGCGCCACCGCTTCGCGCATGTCCGCATCGGTGAACCGATCGACGAGGGCGCGGTAGCGACGGGCCAGTCGGTCGTTCTGGTAGTCGACGAGGTGTCTTTCCCGAAACGCGATGCGCTCGTTCAGGGACTTCGGCAAGGAGACCACGCGCGGGGCGGCCACCCGCGCCGCTTCCTCGGGATGGAGAACCGCCCACCGGCCAAGGTCGAAGGCCCGCAGGTTGCGCTCCACCGCGGTGCCGTTGAGTTCGATCGCCTGCCGGATCGCGTCCAGCGCCACCGGAATGCCCCCCATCTGCCAGACCGCCCCGAAGACCATCATATTGGAATAGAGGCTGTCGCCCATGGTCGCCTTGGCCAGATCCGTCGCGTCCATGAGCGCGAGGCCGTCCTTCAGCCGCCGCTCGAGGCTCAGCTTGAGGTCTTCGACCGGCAGGCGGAATTCGGTGTTGCGGGTGAAATCGCCGGTGACGATCTCGTGGGCATTGACGACGCCCTTGGTGCGCCCGGTCTTCATCAGCCCAAGCGTCTTGGCACCGGCGCTGACCACCAGATCGCCGCCGATCAGCGCGTCGCACTCGCCGGTAGCGACGCGGATCGCGCTGATATCCTCCGGCCGTTCGGCCAGGCGGCAGTGGATATGCACCGCACCGCCCTTCTGGGCGAGGCCGGCCATCTCCATCATACCGGCGCCCTTGCCGTCGAGGTGCGCCGCCATCGCGAGCACCGCGCCGATGGTCACGACCCCGGTGCCACCCACGCCGGTGATGACGACGTTGTGGGTGCCGCGGATCGCGGGCAAATCCGGCATCGGCAGATCGCCGACCTCCACGCTGGCGGTCGCGGTCTTCTTAAGCGTGGCACCTTCGACCGTCACGAAGCTGGGACAGAACCCCTTGAGGCAGGAAAAATCCTTGTTGCAGGCGGACTGGTCGATGGCCCGCTTGCGGCCCAGCTCGGTCTCCACCGGGACGACGGCCACGCAGTTGGACTGCACGCCGCAATCGCCGCAGCCCTCGCAGACGTCCGTGTTGATGAAGACCCGGCGGTCGGGATCGGGAAACTGGCCGCGCTTGCGGCGGCGGCGCTTCTCTGCGGCGCAGGTCTGGATGTAGACCAGCGCGCTCACGCCCTTCACCTTCGACAATTCGTCCTGCACGCGCGGCAGCTCGGCCCGCTCCGACAAGGGCACGCCGGTGGGGAAGCGCGTAGCATCGACGTCCTCCTTCTCGTCATAGACCACGCGGACGTCCCGGACCCCCATCGCCAGAAGTTCGCGCACGATCTGGTCGGCCTGCAGGTCGCCGTCGTTGGTCTGACCGCCGGTCATCGCCACCGCATCGTTGTAGAGGATCTTGTAGGTGACGTTGGTCCCCGCCATCAGCGCAAAACGGATCGCCTGCACGCCGGAATGGTTGTAGGTTCCATCGCCCAGGTTCTGGAACACGTGATCGCGCGTGCTGAAGGGCGCCTCGCCCACCCAGTTCGCCCCTTCGCCCCCCATCTGGGTGAAGCCCACGGTGTCACGGTCCATCCATTGCACCATGTAATGACATCCGATCCCGGCATAGGCGCGGCTGCCATCGGGCACCTTGGTCGACGTGTTGTGCGGGCAGCCCGCGCAGAAATAGGGCAACCGCGCCGCCAGCTCCGGCAGGTTGTCGGCCCGCCGCGCTTCGGACAGAGCCTTAAGCCCTGCGTGCACGCCGTCGTCGGCGCAGCCTTCCTCGATGAAGATCACACCCAGGCGTTCGGCGATTCCCAGCGGGTCAAGCGCGTAGCGGGTCGGAAAGATCTCCTCCCGCCGGCCCTGCGAATGCTCGTCCCCCTTGTGCCAGCCGTAGACGCGGGTCGCGGTATCGTCGAACAGCGCCTCCTTCACCTGGACCTCGATCAGCTTGCGCTTCTCCTCGACCACGATGACCAGGTCGAGATCCTGGGCGAACTCGTGGAACGACGCCATGTCGAGCGGCCAGACCTGGCCCACTTTGTAGGTCGTGAGCCCCAGCGCCTGCACCTTGTCCTCGTCGATGCCCAGGAGCGACAGCGCATGCACCAGATCGAGGTAGTTCTTCCCCGCCGCCACCAGACCGATCCGCGCGCCTGCACGGCCCCACTTGCGCCGGTCCATGCGGTTGGCGCGGCTGAAGGCTTCGGCCGCGAACCGCTTGTGGTCGATCATCCGCGCTTCCTGCGCCACGGGCGTGTCCACCAGGCGGATGTTGAGCCCCTCTTCGGGCAGCGGCAGATCCGGTGTCACGAAGTCCAGCCGGTGCGGATCGCCATCCACGACCGAGGTGACCTCGATCGTGTCCTTCATCGTCTTCAGCCCGACCCAGACGCCCGCGTAGCGGCTCAGCGCCCAGGCGTAGAGGCCGTAGTCCAGCACTTCCTGCACGCCCGCGGGGCTGACCACGGGCATGTAGGCGTCCACCATCGCGAAGTCCGACTGGTGCAAGGTCGTCGAGGATTCGCCCGTGTGATCGTCGCCCATCGCCATGATGACCCCGCCATGGGCCGAGGTTCCGGCCATGTTCGCGTGGCGCATGACGTCACCGGAGCGGTCCACCCCCGGCCCCTTGCCGTACCAAAGCCCGAAGACGCCGTCGTACCGCCCTTCCCCGCGCAACTCGGCCTGCTGGCTGCCCCAGAGGGCGGTGGCGGCCAGATCCTCGTTCAGACCGGGCTGGAACGTCACCTGCGCGTCGGCCAGATGCTTTCCCGCGCGCGCCATCTGCTGGTCGACGGCCCCCAATGGCGAGCCGCGATAGCCGGTCACGTAACCGGCTGTATTCAGCCCCGCGCGTTCGTCGCGTGCCCGTTGCATCAGCATCAACCGTACGAGTGCCTGCGTGCCGTTCAGCAGGACGTGTCGTTTGTCCAGATCGAAGCGGTCCTGCAGGGAAATATCTTGACGCGACATCATCGACCTCCATGTTCCCGATTAACTCTAGGTCAGTTCGTGTGACCCACAAAGCACAAAGGCGAGATGAGCGGTCGGTCGCGACAGATTGAATTGCTCACGTTTCGTGCGTAATTCCCCGGGCGATTGGGTCGGACTTTCGACAAGGAACGAACGCGATGGACTGGGACAAGCTTAGAATATTTCACGCCGTCGCGGACGCAGGGTCGCTGACCCATGCGGGCGACGTGCTGCACCTGTCGCAATCCGCCGTCAGCCGCCAGATTCGCGCGCTCGAAGAGACACTGAACACGAATCTCTTCCACCGCCACGCCCGCGGGTTGATCCTCACCGAACAGGGCGAATTGCTCTTTGACGCGACCAAATCCATGAACCGCAGGCTGGAAGCCGCGAGCGCCCGGATCCGCGATTCAGAGGAGGAGGTCTTCGGCGAGTTGCGCGTGACCACGACCACGGGTTTCGGCACGCTCTGGCTGGCGCCGCGACTGCCCAAGCTCTACGAGCTCTACCCCGACATCAAGATCGACCTGATGCTCGAGGAACGCGTCCTCGACCTTCCCATGCGCGAGGCCGACGTCGCCATTCGCATGAAGGAACCTTCGCAGGCCGACCTGATCCGCAAGCGGCTGATGAGCGTGCGGATGCGCCTTTACGCGACGCGCGAATATCTCGACAGCCGGCGCCCCCTCGAAGAGGTTCACGATATCTCCGATCACCGCCTGATCTGCCAGCAACTCTCCTCGACGCAGGTCAGCGCGGGGGCCACGTTGATCCACCATCTGCTCAGCCACGAGGTCGGGTCGATCTTCACGGTCAACAATTACTTCGGCGTGCTCCAGGCGGTGATCAACGACCTCGGTGTCGGGGTTCTGCCCGATTACGTCGTGCAGGATTTCCCGCATCTCGTCCGCTGCCTTCCGGAAATCGAAAGCGGTGAGGTCCCCGTCTTCCTCGCCTACCCCGAGGAACTGCGGCAGTCCAAACGCATCACCGCGTTCCGCGATTTCGTCCAGGACGAGATCATCGCCCATCGAAAGACGCTCGCCGACATGAACCTCGACGGGTGAAAACGGCCCTTGACGGTTGTGATATGCGCACAACGCATGGCGGAATTGCGAAATTGAAGCGATATTTTTCTTGTTTGCTTAATCTTTGGCCACTAACTCCGGTTTCAGAAGCAACGTCATAGCGACACGCTTCTACCTCCCTGTTGGACTGCGCCGGGCCTTTGTGCCCGGCATTTTTTTGCCCAACCGTGTGACCATCGCAGGGCCATCACCCCACCTTACGAAAACCTGTGCGACGAAAAGATGACAGGGACGGCGCGCGCGCCGCAATCCCGTGACACTCCCTTTCCCTTCGGCTGTGCGTGACCTAAAAGCCCGTAAACCGCCCGAAGGGGAAGTCCATGCCGGATCCAGCCATCACCCAAGACGTCATCGCCGCACACGGGTTCTCGCCCGACGAATGGCAGGAGGTTCTCTCGATCCTCGGCCGGGACCCGACTTTCACCGAAATGGGCATTTTTTCGGCAATGTGGAACGAGCATTGCTCCTACAAGTCCTCGAAGAAATGGCTGCGCACCCTGCCCACCACCGGCCCCCAGGTCATCTGCGGCCCCGGAGAGAACGCGGGCGTCGTCGACATCGGTGACGGCCAAGCCGTCGTCTTCAAGATGGAAAGCCACAACCACCCCAGCTACATCGAGCCCTTCCAGGGCGCGGCCACCGGCATGGGCGGCATCCTGCGCGATGTCTTCACCATGGGCGCGCGTCCCATCGCCGCGATGAACTCGCTGTCCTTCGGGATGCCGGACCACCCAAAGACCCGCAGCCTCGTCAGCGGCGTCGTGGCCGGCATCGGCGGCTACGGCAATTGCTTCGGCGTGCCCACGGTCGGCGGCGAGGTCCGCTTCGATCCGTCCTACAACGGCAACTGCCTGGTGAACGCCTTCGCGGCTGGCCTCGCGGATGCGGACAAGATCTTCTACTCCGCAGCCTCCGGCGTGGGACGCCCCGTGGTCTACCTCGGCGCCAAGACGGGCCGCGACGGCGTCGGCGGGGCCACCATGGCCTCGGCCGAGTTCGACGACACGATCGAGGACAAGCGCCCCACCGTGCAGGTCGGCGACCCGTTCACCGAAAAGCGTTTGATGGAAGCCTGCCTCGAACTCATGGCCACGGGCGCGGTCGTCTCGATCCAGGACATGGGGGCCGCTGGCCTGACCTGTTCCGCCGTCGAGATGGGCGACAAGGGCGGCCTCGGCGTGCGGCTCGACCTCGAGAAGGTGCCACAGCGCGAAGAGAACATGACCGCCTACGAGATGATGCTGTCCGAATCCCAGGAACGGATGCTCATGGTGCTCGACCCCGCGCTGGAGGACGCGGCCCGTGCGGTCTTCGTCAAGTGGGACCTCGACTTCGCCATCGTCGGGGAGACCATCGCCGAAGACCGCTTCCTGATCGTCCACAACGGCGAGGTCATGGCCGACCTGCCGCTCTCGAAACTGTCCTCCACGGCCCCCGAATACGACCGCCCCTGGGAAGAGACGCCGCCCCCCGCCCCCATGGGCGAGGTGCCGCAGGTCGATCCCATGGAGGGGCTGCGCAGCCTGATCGGCAGCCCCAACCATGCCAGCAAGGCCTGGGTCTACGAGCAATACGACAGCCAGGTCATGGCCGACACCCTGCGCACGCCCGGCGCCGGCGCCGGCATCGTGCGCGTCCACGGCACGACCAAGGCGCTGGCCTTCACCTCGGACGTGACGCCGCGCTACGTCGCAGCCAACCCGGTCCAAGGCGGCAAGCAAGCCGTGGCCGAGGCTTACCGCAACCTGACCGCCGTCGGCGCCACGCCGCTGGCAACCACCGACAACATGAACTTCGGCAACCCCGAGAAGCCGCGCATCATGGGCCAGTTCGTGGGGGCGATCCGGGGGATCGGCGCCGCCGTCGACGCGCTCGACATGCCCATCGTCTCGGGCAACGTGTCGCTTTACAACGAAACCGACGGCACCGGCATCCTGCCCACGCCCACCATCGGCGCGGTCGGGATCATCGCCGACCACGCGGAGGCGATCACCGGCACGCTGCAACCCGGACACGTGCTTTTGCAACTGGGTGAAACCCGGGGCCACATGGGCCAGACCGCCCTGCTGGCCGAACACCTAGGCCGGGTGGAAGGCGACGCCCCGCCTGTCGACCTTCAGGCGGAGGCCGCGCACGGGGACTTCATCCGGGCCAACCGCGCCTGGATCGCCGCCTGCACCGACCTCTCCGACGGGGGCCTCGCACTCGCCGCCTTCGAGTTGGCGGCCGCCTCCGGCACCGGGGTCGCGCTCGAAACCGCCGAGACCGCGGCACTCTTCGCCGAGGATCAGGGCCGCTACCTGATCGCCACCACCTTCGACGGGGCAGAGGCGCTCTTCATCGCCGCCGCGAGTGCGGATCTGGTGATCTCGCGGGTCGGGATGGCACAGGGAACGGACTTCAGCTTCGACGGGCAAAGCGCACCTCTGGCCGATCTGCTGGAGATCTACCGGACCGCCTTCGCCCACGCCGTGAGCTGACCCGACCCGGTTCGCCCCTTGCCCCCGGGGGGCGCGCTTCCTAGGTTCACCTCACACGACAAAGGACCGCCCATGCCCATTACCGCCCAAGAGATCGAACGCCTGATCCGCGAGGATTTCCCCGACGCACAGATCACCGTGCAGGGCGACGACGGCGCGCATTTCGCTGCCGAAGTGGTGGACGCCAGCTTCGCCGGCAAGAACCGGGTCCAGCAACAGCGCGCGGTCTATGCAGCCCTGAAAGGCAAGATGGACGGATCGCAGGGCGAGCTTCACGCGCTGGCCCTGACCACCCGCGCCCCTGATTGATACACCGCCAGGCCCTTTCGCTGCGAAAGGATCTGCCCCTCCGGACAAGGACCAACACGATGACCGCTTCAGACAAGATCAAAGAGACCGTGACCGCCAACGACGTCGTACTCTTCATGAAAGGCACCAAGACGATGCCCCAGTGCGGCTTTTCCAGCCGCGTGGCGGGCGTGCTGAACTTCATGGGCGTCGACTACGCGGACGTGAACGTGCTTGCCGACGACGACATCCGCCAGGGGATCAAGGACTATTCCGACTGGCCCACGATTCCGCAGCTTTACGTGAAGGGCGAATTCGTCGGCGGTTGCGATATCGTCACCGAGATGACCCTCTCGGGCGAACTCGACACGATGTTCGCCGAGAACCAGATCGATTTCGACAAGGCCGCCGCCGAGAAGATCCGCGAAGCCAACGCCTGAGGAAGCAGCCGAGGTCAGCCGGTCCGTTCCAGGTCCTCCGCGATCGCCTCGGCGCGTGCGGCGATCCGGGACAGGCTGTCGGTGACCTCCTGCGGAATCGCAGGAACTTCGACACGCTCGGGCACCCGCGCGCGCACTTCATCGAGTTGCGCGCGCAATTGCTCCACCTCCGCCTCGGCGGTCTGCGTCCGGTCGGCCAGGCTCGCGAAACGATCCGCCAGCATCAACCCCGCCATCAGCAGCATCCGGCTTTCGGACATCCGCCCGATCTGGCCTGACATCTCGCTTGCCTCGTTGTCCAGCAACCGGGCTGCGGTGTGCAGGTAGTCCTCCTGCCCCGCCTCGCAGGCAACCTCGAACGTGCGCCCGTCGATGGTGATCGTCACTTGCGCCATGCTCACGCTCCCTTCTCCAAAGCGGGTTTCAACGCGCCCAGGATGGCCGCGACTTCCGCCGCCTCCGCCGCACGTTCGGCGCGCAGGGCCTCGACCTCGGCCACCAGCGCGCGGTTGATCAGCTCCGCATCCGCAGCCCCCTCGGTGGCGGCGGCGCGCAAGGCCGCGGCCTCCTGGCTCAGATCGGCGTGGGCCGCGCGAAGCCGTTCGAGCGCGCTTTCCAGCGCCTCGAGGCTCGCAACATGGTCGCGGTCGCGTTTTTCGAGATCGGCGATCCGGCCATCCTGCCGGTCCTTCAGGACGGCGACCCGCGCTTCGAGGTCGGATTTCGCCTGCCGCTCCTCGGCCAGTCGCGCGTCCATGTCGGGCGACGCCCCGCGGGCCGCCGCCGCGATCCGGTCCAGCGCTTCGTTAAGTCTGGCTTCCAGGTCCTTGAGATCGCTCATCCTGTCCTCTTGCCCGCGGGCCGGCGAATCGCCCGCCCCTGCGCGCTCAGCCTAGTCCGAGGCGACGGGCCGGGTAAACACGCAGCCTTGAACTGCCCCCCGGCCCTGTTATGAAACCCTTCGACCGTTACCCCGTTTGACAGGACCCGCCCCATGGACATCGAAACCCTCAAGACCGCGCATCCCCAGCATTGGAAGATGGCGGCCGCGATCCGCGCCCTGACGCTCGATGCCGTGGCCGCCGCGAACTCGGGACACTCGGGCATGCCGATGGGCATGGCGGACGTGGCCACCGTGCTGTTCCGCAACCACCTGAACTTCGACCCCGCCACGCCGCACTGGCCCGACCGGGACCGCTTCATGCTGTCCGCCGGCCACGGGTCGATGCTGCTTTACAGCCTGCTGCACCTGACGGGCTACGAGGACTTCGACCTCGATCAGCTCAAGAACTTCCGCCAATGGGGCTACCGCACGGCAGGCCACCCCGAGTACGGCCACGGCCGCGGGATCGAGGTGACCACCGGACCGCTTGGCCAGGGTGTCGCCAACTCCGTCGGTTTCGCCATCGCCGAAGAACACCAGCGCGCCGTCTGGGGATCCAAGGTCTGCAACCACTACACCTACGTCATCGCCGGTGACGGCTGCCTGATGGAGGGGGTCAGTCAGGAAGCCATCGGCCTGGCCGGCATGCAGAAGCTGGGGCACCTCATCGTCTTCTTCGACAACAACGACATCACCATCGACGGCCACGTGGGCCTCGCGGACGAAACCGACCAGCCCGCGCGTTTCGCCGCCTCCGGCTGGCACGTGCAGTCCATCGACGGCCACGATCCCGACGCCATCGATGCGGCGATCACGGCAGCCAAGGCCGACGATCGCCCGTCAATGATCGCCTGCAAGACCCATATCGCGCTGGGTCACGCCGCCCAGGACACCGCCAAGGGCCACGGCGCGCTGACCGATCAGCAGCAGCTGACGGACGCCAAGGAGGTCTACGACTGGCACTACGGCCCGTTCGAGGTTCCCGCGGAGATCAAGCAGCAGTGGGAAGCCACGGCCGAGCGCGGAAAAGCCGCTCACGCTGACTGGCACGCGCGTTTCGGCAAGCTGTCGGACACCAAGCAGCGCGAGTTCAACCGCACCTACGACCTCGAAGTGCCCAAGTCGCTGTCCTCCACGATCCGCGCGTTCAAGAAGCAGGCCGTCGAAAGCCAGCCCAACGTGGCGACCCGCAAGGCCTCCGAAAGCGTGCTCGAAGTGCTCAACCCGATCATGCCCGAAACCATGGGCGGCTCGGCGGACCTGACCGGCTCGAACAACACCAAGTCGTCGGACATGGGCGTCTTCAGCCCCGAGAACCGCAAGGGCCGCTACATCCATTACGGCATCCGCGAACACGGGATGGCCGCGGCGATGAACGGCATGGTGCTGCACGGCGGCGTACGCCCCTACGGCGGAACGTTCATGTGCTTCACCGATTACGCGCGCGGGGCCATCCGCCTCAGCTCGCTGATGGCGCTGCCGTCGGTCTACGTGATGACCCACGACAGCATCGGCCTGGGCGAGGACGGCCCGACCCACCAGCCGGTCGAACACCTCTCCATGCTGCGCGCCACGCCCAACTGCCACGTGTTCCGCCCCGCCGACACGATCGAAACGGCGGAGGCCTGGGAACTGGCACTGACCGACAAGCGCGTCCCCGCGGTGCTGGCGCTGTCGCGGCAGAACCTCCCCGCGGTCCGGACGGAGCACAAGACGAAGAACCTGACAGCCCAGGGCGGCTACGTGCTGAAGGACGCGGAAGGCAAGCGCCGGGTGATCCTGATCGCCACCGGGTCCGAGGTGCACCTCGCCCTGCAGGCGCGCGAGGCGCTGCAGGCCGAGGGCATCGGCACGCGCGTCGTCTCGATGCCCTGCATGGAACTCTTCCTGAACCAGGACGAGGCCTATCGCCGCCGCGTCCTGCCCGCGGGCCCGGTCCGCGTCGGCGTGGAGGCCGGCGTGCAGCAATCCTGGAACCTGCTGCTGATGGGCGAGCGCGGCACGGCGAAGAAATCGGCCTTCGTGGGCATGGAGGGGTTCGGCGCCTCCGCCCCCGCCGAAGAGCTTTTCGCGCAGTTCGGCATCACCGCCGAGGCCGTGGCCGCCGCCGCCCGCGACCTGCTCTGACGATCAAGCGGGGTGCGGCGACATCCGCCGCCCCCGCTCCCTTTCCTCCACGCGCAAACTCCCGCCTTTTATCCGACAAACGCACCAACCGCGCCGCAAAGGCGCAAGACGTGCAACCGGCGCACGGGCAATCTCTGTTCTGAAAATATCCGCCCCGCCGGCGAGGCGTCCCGCATTGTGCGCCCGCGCGACGGCCGATCAGATCGCGCCGTCCGTCCGAATATGGATCACTGTCCCGCAATGCTTGCAGTGGCTGGCGTCCCGGTCATGCTTCATCAACCCGCACTCGGGGCATTCGAACTGCACCTTGTAGGGCTGGAACAGCACCTTCACGAGTTGCAGGAAGAGCGTCACGCCGAAGATCATCACGACGACCGCAAGAAGCCGCCCCCACCAGCCCACGACGACGATATCGCCGTAGCCCGTGGTCGTCAGCGTCGAGACGCTGAAATAGAAGGCATCCGCGTAGTTGCTCACGTCCGGGTTCACCCGCGCCTGGCTTGCGTAGAGGAACCCCGTCATCACGAAGAGGAACACGCCGAGGTTCACCGTCGCGAGGAAGATTTCCTCGTTGCGGCGGAAATAGGGGAAGTCGGCCCGCAACCGCCGCACAGTCTCGTAGCTCTTGAGCAGGCGCAACGTCCGCAACACCCGTAAAAACCCCAGGCCTTCGGCGAAAAGCGGACCGAGGAAGCTGATGACCGCGACGATGTCCGCCCAGGTCGACAGACGGGTCAGGGCCTGCGTCCAATTGGGTGTCAGCCAGGACCGGATGCAGAAGTCGATCAGGATCAGGACGCCGAACAGCAGGTCGACCGTCAGCAGCCAGCCGTCGTGCGGGAAGAACGAGGTGACGATGACGTAGGCCAGCGTGACCAGATCGAAGATGAGCAATCCGTAGCGAAACCGGGTGGCACGTGCCCCGTCGCCCTCGTAGAGCGCGCGCAGCCATTCACGCATGCGTGTGTGCCTTGATCCGCCAACGCCCCGCGCCGGCCACGGCCAGCGCCAGGCAGCCGCCCGCGATGGCCCAGTTCTTGACGAAAATCGTCATCTGCCAGGCGTCGCCCGTCTCCAGGAAGATCGCGAGGTGAAAGAAGCTCGTCACCGCGCAATAGGCCGCGGCCGAGGCAGCAACCGGTCCGACGGCAACCCCCAGCCAAAGGGCCAGCCCCGCGAGCGCGTCGTAGACCAGCGCCACCCAGATCAGCGCGAAGGGCAGACCGGCGCCGGTCAGCATCCCGCCCGGGACGTCCGGGGCTGTGGCCTTCTGGACGGCACCACCGACCAGCAGCGCCCCGATCAGCAGCCGCGCAAAGAATAGGGCCGCATCGATCATGCAGGCCGAACGGCCCCCGCGATCGGCTTGAGCACGTGTGTCACCAGCGGAATGATCAGACATCCAAGCAAGAAGCCCAGCACGCCGTCGCAGAACGCCGTCACCGTCCATTCGACCGCACCGTGCCAACCGTCCGGCGTGGCGGCAGCGGCGGCGACGGCCCAGCCGTGGATCAAGTCCTCCGGCCCGTGCCAGCCCAGCTGCGCCACCGAGTGGACGATGATCTGCCCTCCCACCCAGAGCATGGCGGCCGTGCCGACCCAGGTCAGCAGGAAGAGGAACGTGGGCATGCCGCCGACGATCCCGCGGCCTAGGGCCCTGGTCGCGCCGAGCCTGCCGTTGTTGGCCATCCAAAGCCCGACATCGTCCGCCTTCACGATCACGGCGACCGAACCGTAGACCGCCGCCGTGATCCCGATCGCCACCACCAGAAGCACCGCCGCGCGGGTCCACAGATTGTCGGTGTCGATCGCGGCGAGCGCGATGGTCATGATCTCGGCCGAGAGGATGAAGTCGGTCTTGATCGCCCCCTTCACCTTCTGCTCCTCAAGGTGCGCGGGGTCGCCCGTCGCCTTGGAATGGGCGTCCTTGTGACTGAAGGCGTGCAGGATCTTCTCGGCCCCTTCGTAACACAGGTACGACCCCCCGATGATGAGCAAGGGCGCGATCAGCCAGGGCGCGAAGACCGACAGAAGCATCGCCGCGGGCAACAGGATCAGGACCTTGTTCTTGATCGAGCCGAGCGCGATCTTGCCCACGATGGGCAGTTCGCGCGCCGGGGCGAAGCCTTGCACGTACTTGGGGCTGACGGCCGCGTCGTCGATGACGGCCCCGGCGGCCTTGGCGCCGGCCTTCGTCGCCTGCCCGATCACGTCGTCCACGCTGGCTGCCGCGACCTTCGCGATAGCCGCCACGTCGTCCAGCAGCGCCAGCAATCCACTCATGTCCCGGTCCCTCTCGTTTCGGTGACCCCAAGCTAGCCCGTGCAGCCCCGACCGCAAGCCCGTGCTTTACCCCGCAACGCCCGCGTTTTACCAAAGCGCCATGTCCAACGGTCTCGCCATCGGTCTCGTGCTCGCCATCGCCGCGTTCTTCGCGCTCGATCACTACGTGCTGAACTGGGGCGCCCCCCTGTTCCTGGCCCGCGAATTCGCGGATCTTTTGAACTGGTTGGCCTTCTGGCGTTAGCGCAACCCGCGTCCTTTGCCCTTGACCTTCATGACAAATGCGCAATGTTCGCGCGCAACCGCCGCAGCGCTGCGGCCTTCGCCTAAAGGGAGACTCTCATGGCCGTCAAAGTCGCAATCAACGGGTTCGGACGGATCGGGCGCAACGTGCTGCGCGCGATCATCGAATCGGGTCGCACCGATATCGAGGTGGTGGCGATCAACGATCTCGGCCCGGTCGAGACGAACGCCCACCTGCTGCGCTTCGACAGCGTGCACGGCCGCTTTCCCGGCACCGTGACCACGACCGAGGACACGATCGACGCCGGTCGCGGCCCGATCCGCGTGACGGCGATCCGCAACCCCGCCGAACTGCCCTGGGGCGACATCGACATCGTCATGGAATGCACCGGCATCTTCGCCAGCAAGGACGCCTGCCATGCGCACCTGGAGAACGGGTCGAAGCGTGTCCTGATCTCGGCCCCCGGCAAGGACGCCGACGCCACGATCTGCTACGGCGTCAACCACAAGACGCTGAGCGCCGACGACATCGTCGTCTCGAACGCCTCCTGCACCACGAACTGCCTGTCGCCGGTCGCCAAGGTGCTGAACGACGCCGTGGGGATCAACAAGGGTTTCATGACCACGATCCACAGCTACACCGGCGACCAGCCGACGCTGGATACGATGCACAAGGATCTCTACCGCGCGCGCGCCGCGGCGCTGTCGATGATCCCGACCTCGACCGGTGCGGCCAAGGCCGTGGGTCTCGTGCTGCCGGAACTGGCGGGCAAGCTCGACGGCGTGGCGATCCGGGTGCCGACGCCCAACGTCTCTGTCGTGGACCTGACCTTCGAGGCCTCCCGCGAGACCACGGTCGAGAAGATCAACGACGCGATCCGTACCGCCGCAGACGGCCCGATGAAGGGCGTTCTGGCCTACACGGACCTGCCGATGGTCAGCACCGACTTCAACCACGACCCCCATTCCTCCACCTTCCACATGGACCAGACCAAGGTCATGGAAGGCACCATGGTCCGCATCCTGACCTGGTACGATAACGAATGGGGCTTCTCGAACCGGATGTCCGACGTCGCCGTCGAAATGGGCAAATACCTCTGAATCGCCTCCAACGGCGCCCACATCGAAGGCCGCCCCGCGGGGGCGGCCTTTTTCGTTGGCACAGCGCGGGCGGGTCTGGCAGGTTGTCTTCGCCATCCGTTTTCACAGGACACCTGCCATGACGACCCGACACGGGGTGATCCCCATCGCCTGCGACTTCGACCATGTCGTCGCCTTCGACATCACCCGGGACCTCGACGCGCAGGGGATGACCGAACTGGCCGAACTGCTGTCCCACGCGTTCGACCAGCACGCGGAAAAGGTGAACGTCCTGTTGCGCTTCAATGACTTCGAGCCCGACGATGCCGCGGGCGGCACCCTGTCGGGACTGGGCACCGGTCTGCGCAGCCTCACCAGCGTGACCCGCTACGCCACCATCGGCGCGCCGCGCGGGGCCGAACGGATGGTCACCTTCTTCAACCACATCATACCGGTGGAAGCCCGCACCTTCTCCCAGGCCGAAGAAGCCGAGGCCTGGGCCTTCGTCAACGCGCGCTGACGTGCCCCGGAGGCGTGGGGCTGTCGCCTTGCAGTCAGTGCAAGGCGGCCTTTCGGATTTGCGCGTTGTGCTGCACCGCAGCATTGGTAGGTAGGGGGCGAGACGATACCCACGCCCGAAAGGAGGCCGTCATGACACTTATCGAAACTCTCCGTCGCAAGATCGGCCAGCGCCGCAGCTACAATCGCACCCGCCGGGAATTGTCCCGGATGCCGCTGGACGTCGCGCTCGACCTCGACCTTGCGCGCGAAGACGCCGACAAGATCGCCCGCCAGTGCGTCTACGGCCGTTGAGGTCCAGAATGCAGAATATCGCGATCTGAAACGGCGGTCCATCGGGCCGCCGTTTTCGCGCAGGCCTGCCTCAGCCCGCCAGCCGGTCCTTCAGCGCCTTGTCCACCGCCGGCGTCACGAACTTAGATACATCCCCGCCCAGCCGCGCAATCTCCTTCACGAGCTTGCTGGCGATCGCCTGGTTCTTGGCATCGGCCATCAGGAAGACCGTCTCGACCGTGTTGTCCAAGCTGCGGTTCATGCCTACCATCTGGAATTCGTACTCGAAATCCGCCACCGCGCGCAGGCCGCGAATGATGACATTGGCGCGCACGTCGCGGGCGCATTGGATCAGCAGGTTCTCGAAGGGGTGCACGACGATCTCGGTCCCCATGGGCGCGCCGATGGGCACGACCTCTGACCGGATCATCTCGACCCGTTCATCCAGGTCGAAGAGCGGGCCCTTGTCGCGGTTGATCGCGACACCGATCACCAGGCGGTCGACCAGCGAACAGGCCCGCCGAATGATGTCGATGTGACCATGCGTGACCGGATCGAACGTCCCGGGATAAAGCCCGATCCGATGCCGGCCGCGTTCTTCGTCCATCACGTCAGTACCCTTTTATCATGCCTTCGAGGGCATCCTTTTCCATCGACAACTCCGACAGGCGCGCCTTCACGACGTCCCCGATCGAGATCAGGCCAATCATCCCCTCGCCTTCCATCACCGGCAGGTGACGAAAGCGCCCTTCGGTCATCTGCGCCAGCACGTGGTGCGCATCGTCCGATTTCACGCACGTGACGATCCGGCTGGTCATCAGTGTCGACACGGCGTTGGACAGACACTCCGCACCGGTCTTGCCGATCTCGCGCACGATGTCGCGCTCCGACAGGATCCCCGCCAGGGCACGGCCATCCTCGGACACCACGACCGTGCCGATCCGGTTCTCGGACATGATCCGGGCCGCGTCCGAGATCGCATCGCCGGGCTTGACCCAATGGATGTCCTGAGACGCTTTCGAGCCAAGTATCTGTTGCACCAACATGATTGTTCTCCCTCAACGCAAGACGATGGTTCCAGACCGCGCGCGGGCGGTCAAGCGGGATTGGCGCGCGCGGGTGGGGCGATTAAGGTGCACGGCATGAGCCCCGAAGCCACCCTGCTGATCGTCAATGCCGCCTTCCTGGGCTTTGCCTACCTTCTGGCCTACCCGCTTCTGCGGGTCCGCGATCCCTGGCGCCTGGCCTTCTACGACCTGTTCGTCACGGGCGCCGCCCTTCTCGTCGCGGGGCTGCTCTACGCGGGCAGCGGCACGCGGTTTTCGCTGATCCTCTTCGACGTCGGCTGGTTTCCCTTCGCGCTGCTGACCCTGATGCTGATGGAGATCTGGCCAATGCAGGCCTACATGCGCCGCCACGACATCCCGTGGCCCGGACGGGATCGGTCGGACGATCCCGATTGACGCTTTATCCCGGCAAATCCGCCGACTACGCTGGCGGCAGAATGAAAGGGAGAGCCCCATGCAAGACCTGACCCACTACATCGACGGTGCCCGTGTTCCCGGCAACAGCGGCCGGTTCGGCGATGTTTTCAACCCCGCCACCGGCGAGGTTCAGGCCCGCGTTCCACTCGCCGATGCCGCGGATCTCGACCGGGCCGTGCAAGTGGCGCAGGCCGCGCAACCCGCATGGGCCGCCGTGAACCCACAGCGCCGCGCACGGGTGATGATGAAGTTCGTCGACCTGCTGCACCGAGACATGGACAAGCTGGCCGAGGCCCTGAGCCGCGAGCACGGCAAGACCCTGCCCGACGCCGCCGGTGACGTGCAGCGAGGCCTGGAGGTCGTGGAATACTGCATCGGCGCGCCGCAGCTGCTGAAGGGAGAGTTCACCGACGGCGCGGGCCCCGGCATCGACATGTATTCCATGCGCCAGGCCCTGGGCGTCTGCGCCGGCATCACGCCCTTCAACTTTCCCGCCATGATCCCGATGTGGATGTTCGCCCCCGCGATCGTCTGCGGCAACGCCTTCATCCTCAAACCCTCCGAACGCGACCCGTCGGTCCCCCTGATGCTGGCCGAGCTGATGGAGGAAGCAGGCCTGCCCACGGGCATCCTGCAGGTCGTCAACGGCGACAAGGAGGCGGTGGACGCGATCCTCGACCATCCCGTGATCCAGTCAGTCGGCTTCGTCGGCTCCACGCCGATCGCGGAATACATCTACGGGCGCGGCTGCTCCAACGGCAAGCGCGTGCAGTGCTTCGGCGGGGCCAAGAACCACATGATCATCATGCCCGACGCCGACATGGACCAGGCCGCAGACGCGCTGATCGGCGCGGGCTACGGGGCCGCCGGAGAGCGCTGCATGGCGATCTCCGTCGCCGTCCCCGTGGGCGAGGAGACCGCCGACCGCCTGGTCGAGAAGCTGGTCCCGCGCATCGACAAGCTGAAGGTCGGCCCCTACACCGCCGGAAAGGACGTGGACTACGGTCCCGTCGTGACGGCAGCCGCCAAGGCCAACATCCTCAAGCTGGTCGAATCCGGCGTCGAACAAGGCGCCGAACTGGTCGTCGACGGTCGCGATTTCAACCTGCAGGGCTACGAGGACGGGTTTTTCGTGGGCCCGCATCTCTTCGACCGTGTCACGAAGGACATGGACATCTACAAACAGGAAATCTTCGGCCCCGTCCTGTCGGTCGTGCGTGCGGGCGACTACGAGGAAGCGCTCGGCCTTGCCATGGACCACGAGATGGGCAACGGCACCGCGATCTTCACCCGTGACGGTGACGCCGCCCGCGACTTCGCCGCCCGGGTCAACGTGGGCATGATCGGCGTGAACGTCCCCATCCCGGTCCCGCTGGCCTACCACACCTTCGGCGGCTGGAAGAAATCCGTCTTCGGCGACCTCAACCAGCACGGCCCCGACGCGTTCAAGTTCTACACGCGGACCAAGACCGTCACCTCGCGCTGGCCCTCGGGGATCAAGGAAGGCGGCGAGTTCAACTTCAAGCCGATGGATTGAGGGACTGCCGGTCGTCCTCGCGACGCCCGGCGTTCATCCCGTCTTTGCTTTCGCGACCACCTAGTCTCGCAAAGACGCTAAAACACGGCGTCTGACGGAAGGTGCGACACCGCAGGTCGCCTGCTTGGTCGGCAACGACTTGGCAAGGCCCCCGTGCTGCGCCCGACCTCGATGCCGCGTAGCCGCGACCCGCGGTCGGACGAATGAGGGCGGCCGCAGGTCGTGGTCGGTCTATTCTGCGGCAACCCTCTTGGGATCGAGCATCGGACGAAGATAGCGCCCGGTGTGGCTTCCTTCGACCTCGGCCACCTCTTCCGGCGTGCCTTCGGCCACGATGCGCCCGCCGCCGTCACCGCCCTCGGGGCCGATGTCGATCAGGTGGTCGGCGGTCTTGATGACGTCGAGGTTGTGCTCGATCACCACGACCGAATTGCCCTGCTCCACCAGCTCGTGCAGGACCTCCAGCAGCTTGCGTACGTCCTCGAAATGCAGGCCCGTCGTCGGCTCGTCCAGTATGTAGAGCGTGCGCCCCGTGGATTGCCGCGCCAGCTCCTTGGACAGCTTCACGCGCTGCGCCTCGCCACCCGAAAGCGTCGTTGCCTGCTGGCCAACCTTGATGTAGCCCAGGCCCACGCGCACCAGCGCATCCATCTTGGACCGGATCGAGGGAACAGCCTTGAAGAACTCCTGCGCATCTTCAACCGTCATATCAAGAACGTCCGCTATGCTCTTGCCCTTGAACTGAATTTCCAGGGTTTCACGGTTGTAGCGCGCGCCCTTGCAGGTCTCGCAGGTGACGTAGACGTCCGGCAGGAAATGCATCTCGATCTTGATGACGCCGTCGCCCTGGCAGGCCTCGCAGCGGCCCCCCTTGACGTTGAAAGAGAAGCGCCCCGGCTTGTAGCCACGCGCCTTCGCCTCCGGCAGGCCCGCGAACCAGTCGCGGATCGGTGTGAAGGCGCCGGTATAGGTGGCGGGGTTCGACCGCGGGGTGCGCCCGATGGGCCGCTGGTCGATGTCGATGACCTTGTCCAGATGTTCGAACCCGGTGATGGTCTCGCAAGGGCCGGGCACCTGCCGCGCGCCGTTCAGCTTCATCGCGGCGTTCTTGAACAGCGTCTCGATGGTCAGCGTGGACTTGCCCCCGCCCGACACCCCGGTCACGCAGACGAACTTGCCCAGCGGGAAATCCGCGGTCACGCTCTGCAGGTTGTTGCCGGTCGCCTTCTTGACGGTCAGTTTCTTGCCGTTGCCCGTGCGCCGCGTGGCGGGCACCGCGATCTCGCGTCGGCCGGCGAGGTAATCCCCGGTCATCGACTTGGGATCGTCCATGATCCCCTGCGGCGTCCCATGCGCCACCACGCTGCCGCCATGCACCCCGGCGCCCGGGCCGATGTCGAAGACGTAATCCGCCTCGCGGATCGCCTCCTCGTCGTGTTCGACGACAATCACCGTGTTGCCCTGATCGCGCAGGTTCTTGAGCGTCGTCAGCAACCGATCGTTGTCGCGCTGGTGCAACCCGATGGATGGCTCGTCGAGCACGTAGAGCACGCCCGTCAGCCCGGAACCGATCTGGCTGGCCAGCCGGATCCGCTGGCTTTCGCCGCCCGACAGGGTGCCCGCGTTGCGCGCCATCGTCAGGTAATTCAGACCGACGTTGTTGAGGAACCCCAACCGCTCGCGGATCTCCTTGAGGATGGCGCGGGCGATCTCGTTCTTCTGCTTCGACAGGCTGTCGGGCACGCCGTTGCACCATTCGAAGGCCTCGGCGATGGACATCTGCACGACCTCGCCGATGTGGCGCATGCCGATCTTCACGGCCAGTGCCTCTTCGCGCAGCCGGTAACCGTGGCAGGTGCCGCAGGGGCGGTTGTTCTGGTACTGCTCGAATTCCTCGCGGATCCAATTGCTGTCGGTCTCGCGGTAACGACGTTCCATGTTGGGGATCACGCCTTCGAACGGACGGCTGACGGTATAGACCCGTCCCCCTTCGTCGTAGCGGAACTTGATCTCTTCCTTGCCGGAACCGCGCAGGAAGACCTGCTGCACCTGCGGGTCGAGGTCCTTCCAGCGCGCGGTCTTCTTGAACCCGTAGTGCTTGGCGATCGCTTCGATCGTTTGCAGGAAATACGGCGACTTGCCCTTGCGCCAGGGCGCGATCGCACCGTCCGCGATCTTCAGCGTGACATCCGGCACCACGAGCGCTTCGTCGAAAAACAGCTCCATCCCCAGACCATCACAGCTGGGGCAGGCCCCCACCGGCGCATTGAACGAAAAAAGCCGCGGCTCGATCTCGGGGATCGTGAAACCGCTGACCGGACAGGCGAAATTTTCCGAGAATGTCGTGCGCTCGGGCTCCCCTTCGGCCGGAGCGGTCTCGAGGATGGCGATCCCCTGCGCAAGGTCGAGCGCCGTGCGGAAGCTGTCGGCCAATCGCGTCTCGAGCCCTTCCCGCACCACGATCCGGTCCACCACCACGTCGATGTCATGGCGGAACTTCTTGTCCAGCGTCGGCGGCTCGTCCAGCTCGTAGAATTGCCCGTCCACCTTCACGCGCTGGAACCCCTGCTTGCGCAGGTCGAGGAACTCCTTGCGGTACTCGCCTTTGCGGTCGCGGATGATCGGGGCCAGCAGGTAGCCGCGGGTGCCCTCCTCCATCTCCATCACGCGGTCGACCATGTCCTGCACCTGCTGCGCCTCGATCGGCATGCCGGTGGCAGGCGAATAGGGCGTGCCCGCGCGCGCGAACAGAAGACGCAGGTAGTCGTAGATCTCGGTGATCGTGCCGACCGTGGAGCGCGGGTTCTTCGAGGTCGTCTTCTGCTCGATGGAGATGGCGGGCGACAGACCGCTGATGTGATCGACGTCCGGCTTCTCCATCATGTCGAGGAACTGCCGCGCGTAGGCGGAGAGGCTTTCCACGTAGCGCCGCTGCCCTTCGGCGTAGATCGTGTCGAAGGCGAGCGACGATTTGCCAGAGCCGGACAGGCCGGTGATCACGACAAGCTGGTCGCGCGGAATGTCGACGTCGATGTTCTTGAGGTTGTGCTCGCGCGCGCCGCGCACCTCGATGTTCTTCAACTCGGCCATACCGCCCCCGAAATTGGTTCAGGGACTCAGATAGCGATCACGTCCGCAAATGCCACCCCGAAAAATGAACAAATAATGAACACGTGGTCGACCGGGCGGCCCGCCCGTCTACTGGCTGAAAATACCTCGGGGTTTGGGGCAGAGCCCCAATTTCCCCGCGGCAAATTCACTCACATGTGGATGACCTGGTCGTAGGCGTCGAGCACGCTTTCGTGCATCATTTCCGACAGGGTCGGATGCGGGAACACGGTGTTCATCAGATCCTCTTCCGTCGTCTCCAGCTGGCGGCCCACGACGTAGCCCTGGATCAGTTCGGTCACTTCCGCCCCGACCATGTGCGCGCCCAGAAGTTCGCCGGTCTTGGCGTCGAAGATCGTCTTGATCATCCCCTCCGGCTCTCCGAGCGCGATGGCCTTGCCGTTGCCGATGAAGGGGAAGCGGCCGACCTTGATGTCGTAGCCCAGCTCCTTGGCCTTGGCTTCGGTATAGCCGACGGAGGCCACCTGCGGGTAGCAATAGGTACATCCCGCGATGCTTTCCGGCTTCACGGGGTGCGGGTCCTTGCCGGCAATCAACTCGGCCACCATGACGCCTTCGTGGGACGCCTTGTGCGCAAGCCAGGGCGCGCCCGCGATGTCGCCGATGGCGTAGAGCCCCTCGACCCCGGTGCGGCAGTATTCGTCCGTCACGACATGGCTGCGGTCGATCTTCACCCCCAGGTCTTCCAGGCCGAGGTTCTCGACATTGCCGACGATCCCCACGGCGGAGATCACGGTGTCGAACTCCATCTTCTCGGTCTTGCCTTTGCTCTCGATATGGGCGGTGACCTTGTCCTTGCCGCGCTCGAGCTTCTGGACGATGGCCTTCTCCATCAGGGTCATGCCCTGCTTCTCGAACTGCTTCTTGGCAAATTTCGAGATTTCCTCGTCCTCGACGGGCAACACGCGGTCCATCACCTCGACCACCGTGGTGTCGGCGCCCATGGTGTTGAAGAAGCTCGCGAACTCGATCCCGATGGCGCCCGAGCCGATCACCAGCAGCTTTTTCGGCATCCGGTCGGCCTGCAGCGCGTGCTTGTAGCTCCAGACCCGGTCGCCGTCCGCCTCCAGCCCCGGCAGGTTGCGGGCGCGTGCGCCGGTGGCCAGCACGATGTTCTTGGCTTCGAGCTTTTCCTCGCCCTTCTCGGTCTTGACCGTCACCTTGCCCTTGGCGGTGATCCGGGCCTCGCCCATCACGGTCTTGATCTTGTTCTTCTTCATCAGGTGCCCGATGCCCGACGACAGCTGGTTGGCCACGCCGCGAGAGCGCTTGACCACCGCGGCCAGATCGAAACTGGCCTTGTCCACGCTCAGACCGAAGTCCTTGGCCCGGTGCATCAGGTGATAGACCTCCGCCGAGCGCAGCAGCGCCTTCGTCGGGATGCAGCCCCAGTTCAGGCAGATCCCGCCCATGTGCTCACGCTCGACGATGACGACCTTCTGGCCCAGCTGGGCCGCGCGAATGGCGGCGACGTAGCCCCCCGGCCCGGCCCCGATCACGATCACGTCATAGGTTTCTGCGGCCATCTGTCCGGCTCCCGATCTGCAACTTGTTCAACGTTGAACTATATGGGTCTGCCGCGCGAGGGCAAGCGGGGTCAGGCCGTTTCGGTCTGCGCCGCCTGCAAGGCCGCCCTGTAGCCGCCGGCGTCCATGAACGCCTGCTCGTCCTTCGTGGTCTGACGTCCCAACGCCTCGTTCCGGTAGGGAAAGCGGCCGAAGTCGCGAATGATCTGGCGGTGCGCACGGGCGTGGACGTGGTTGTCGCTGTCCGGCATCCTTGCGTGAAACAGTCGCACCGCGCGATCCTGATCGGTCAGGTTCTCGGAATGCATGAGCGGCAGGTAGAAGAACTGCCGCGCTGGCACGTCGATCCGCAGATCCCAGTCGCGGTCGATCGCCATCTTCGCGGCGGACCGCGCCAGCGGGTCGGACTGGAAGGCCCTGGGGTCGTTGCGGAACATGTTCCGCGGGAACTGGTCGACCAGGATGATATAGGCCAAGGCCTCGGACGGGACGGTCAGCCACAGGCCCAGACCGCCGTCGTCGGCCTCTTCCCAGCGCGCCATGAAGCGGTCGCGGATGCGGGCATCCAGCGCGTCGTCCTGCGCGTACCAGTCCGAGGGACCGCAGTCCTCCAGCCAGAAGTCGAGCACGTCCTGTGGCGTCGTCATGTCAACGTTTCCTTGATGCCTGCGCCGGTCGACTCAACCAAGTCGTGCCGGGACGCGCAACCCTCACCCGGCGCTCTATGACGCTTGTGTGACCTCTTCGCCCTCGTGTTCGGCCACTTCGTCGTTATGGGCGTAGACCTCCTGGGCGAGTTCCACGAAGACCGGGGTCGTGGCGGGCGTGACGGCCGAATAGCTGACCGGGTCGTATTCGTCCGCCGGCCGCACGCGCTGGAACATCCGCACCAGGCCGTAGGCCGCCATCGCCAGCATGAGCACGCTGAGGAACATCCAGTACCCCGCGGGCCCGAAAAGCTCGAGCGTCTGGCCCAGGATCAGCGGGCCCATGATCGCGCCCACCCCGTTGACGAACAACAGACCGCCCGAGGCCGCCGCCATGTCCTCGCGTTCGAGGTAGTCGTTGCAATAGGCGATGAGCAGCGCGTAGAGCGGGTTCGATGTCCCCCCCACCAGTGCGCCGGAGACCACGGCCAACGTGTAGGAGGCGGGGAACACCCCGGCGATCAGCGCGCCGAACCCGCCCACGATCGACACCCCGATGATCAGGATCCGACGGTCCAGCCGGTCCGACAGCCATCCGATGGGATATTGCGCCACCAGGGCCGCCGTGTAGATCGCCGAGACGAAGAGCGAGATCTGCCCGACCGTGAAGCCCGCCCGCGCGCCGTAGACCGCCGACATCCCGAACTGGGCCGAGAAGACGCCGCCGAGGATGAACATCCCCACGCTCGCCAGCGGCGAGGTCTTGATCAGCTGCGCCACCTTCATCGGCTTGGTGCGACCGAAGGCCGGCATCGGCTTGATCGACAACAGGATCGGCGCGAAGGCCAGCGACACCAGAACGCTCGGCACGATGAAGAGCACGTAGCCCGCCACGTCGCCGCGGGCAATGATGAACTGGGCGGTCACGATCCCGGCCATCTGGACGATCATGTAGATCGACAGCGCCTGGCCCCGCGTCTCGTTGGTGGAGGAATCGTTCAGCCAGCTTTCCGCCGTCACGTAGACGCCGCAGAAGCAGAACCCGATCACGACCCGGCCCAGCGTCCAGGAAATCGGGTCGGTGAGCACCGGGTATAGGATCAGCACCGCGGAGATGGTCGAGCCCAGGGCCGCGAAGACCCGCACGTGTCCGACCCTGCGGATCAGCTCCGGCACCATCTTGGAGGCGAACAGGAAGCCCATGAAGTAGCCCGACATCACGACCGAGATTTCCAATGTGGAGAATCCCTCGATCTCGCCGCGCAGACCCAGCAGCGTGCCTTGCAGGCCGTTGCCGATCATCAGCATGAACATCCCCAGGAACAGGGCCCAGCTGGAGGTCAGAACACCGAACATTTTAGTCTCCGTCAGAGCACCGAATTTCAAGCGCCCCGTCGCGCCGTCCGGCCTCCGTGTCAAGCGCTCGCGGACAGGCTTGGCGAAGTTTGGTAAAGAATATGCAAAGGCCGTCGCTCCACGACTGGCGGGTGTCGCGAACGGCCCCGCGTCCGCCTTGGGGATTGCCTGCGGGCACCACGGCTCTATCACTCGGGGAACCCAAAACAGGAGACCGCCATGATGTCCCGCGCCGCCGCCCTTGCCGCCCTGATCGCCCTGCCCTTGCCCGCGCTCGCCGCCGACGCCGATGGCGACTTCGGTGTCGACGGCATCGGGCGCGCCTCCTGCGAAGAGCTGACGACCGCCATCGCGGCCGATGAGACGGACAAGATCAACGCCTTCGGCTCCTGGACCTCCGGCTTCATCTCGGCCACCAACGCGCTGAGCGAGCAGACCTTCGACGTGACCCCCTGGCAGAGCGAGGCGCTCACCCTGAACCTGCTCAACACCTTCTGCGGCCAGAACCCCGAGACCTTGTTCGTCAATGCCGTGGGCCGCCTGATCCAGACTTTCGCCCCGGCCCGTCTGACGGAATCAAGCCAGGTGCAGGTGCTCGGCGAAGGCGAGGACAGCGTCCGGATCTACGTGACCGTGCTCGACGGCGTGCGCCGCGCCCTGACGGAGGCCGGCTACGAGGTGGCGGAGGGACCGGACGGATTGACCCAGGCCCTGACCGCCTTCCAGACCGACGAAGGCATCGAGACGACGGGCCTGCCCGACCAGCAGACCCTGCTTGAATTGTTCCTGCGCTAACCGCGGGGCAACAGCAGGGACGCATCCCCGTAAGAGAAGAAGCGGTAATCGTTCGCGATGGCGTGATCGTAGATCTGCCGGATCCGCTCCACCCCGATGAAGGCCGATACGAGCATCATCAGCGTCGACTTCGGCAGATGAAAATTCGTCATCAGCGCGTCCGCCACGTGGAACGTGAAGCCCGGCGTGATGAAGATGTCGGTCTCGCCCGTCCAGGGGCCGATTTCGCCCGCGCGGGCGGCGGTCTCGATCAGGCGCAGGGCGGTCGTGCCCACCGGGATCACGCGCCCGCCCGCCGCCTTGGTCGCGGCGATCTGGGCGGCGGCCTCGGGGGTGACCTCTCCCCATTCGGCGTGCATCCGGTGATCGGCGATATCGTCGACCTTCACCGGCAGGAAGGTGCCCGCGCCCACGTGAAGGGTGACGAAGGTCGTCTCGACCCCCTTCGCGGCCAGGGCCTGCAGCAGCTTCGCATCGAAATGCAGCGATGCGGTGGGGGCGGCCACGGCGCCGGTGGCGCGCGCCCAGGCGGTCTGGTAGTCGTCGCGGTCCGCCGCATCCGCCGGGCGAAGGGCCGCGATGTAGGGCGGCAACGGCATCTGGCCCGCACGATCGAGTGCTGCGTCGAAATCGGCACCTTGCGTGTCGAAGGCCAGATGCGCCTGACCCTCGGCCCGGCCCAGGACGCGCGCCCGCAGACCGGCCTTGAATGCGATCACCTCACCGTCGCGCACCTTCTTGAGCGGTTTGACCAGCGCCTGCCACCCCTCCGGCGTGGGGCTGAGCAAGGTCACCTCGATCCGGGCAGAGGTCGTGCCCGCCGCGCCGGTCCGGGTCCGGGTGCCCGTCAGCCGCGCGGGGATGACCTTGGTGTCGTTCAGCACGAGCCGGTCGCCGGGCTGAAGCAGGTCCACGAGATCCCGCACATGGGCGTCGCGGATCTCGTCCGGCGTGGCGACAAGGAGCTTGGCGGAGGTCCGTGGCCGCGCGGGACGCAAGGCGATCCGGTCGTCGGGCAGGTCGAAGTCGAAGTCGGAGAGTTTCAATTCGGCACCTCTGGCGGCGGGCGGCGGAAGATGTCCCGGAACATGCCCGGCGTGAAAAGCGACAGGGGGTTCACGCTGACCTGGGGCGCCGCGGCCGCCCCGGTGACGGCGAAGTTGAACCCGATCAGCCCTTCGCCCCGGCGGGTCAGGAAGCTGCCCAATCCGTTGAGGACGTAGACGGGCGAGATGACGCCCTGGAAATCCACCTGTTTCGACGCCAGCCTGTAGATCCCGTCGAGCGAGATGCCAAGCCCCGGGCCCACGGCACTCGACTGCGTCACCGTCACCGCATCGCGCGACAGGCGGAATTGCGCATCGACCTCGTCGAAGGCGATCCCCTGCCCGTCGAGCTGTTGCAGAAGTCCCACCACGCTGATCGCATCCAGCAAGGCCGCGATCCCCGGCGCGTCGCGCACCCGCAAGGACCGGATCGCGAGCGTGCCGTCGAATGCCCCTTCGCCGGGGGCCGGCAGCAGCGTCAGATCGAGCGTACCGCCCAAAGCACCCCGCAGGAACCCGCCCGCGCGCAGCACGGCACCCGCATCGTCCGCGCCGATGTGAACCGCCGTGCGCCCCCCGCTGGGAGAAACCTCGCCCTGGACCGGTGCCGCGCCGTTGAAATCGGCCTCGAACCGCCCCCTCAGCCCGCCCGTGGTGTCGAACTGGCCGGTAAAGCCGGTCAGGGCCAGCCCCTGCGCGATCTCCAGCCGGTCGAGGCGCACGTTCAGCGGACTGCCGCCGGCGCCGCCACCACCCGCGCCGCCGCCACCTAGGTCTGCCGCCGCAAGATCCAGCACCCCGCCGCCGATCCGCAGACCCAAGGGCCGTCCCGCACCGCGCCCGACGAGGGTCACCGCCCCGTCGAACCAGTTCGCGACCCGGACCCGGTCGAACGCGGCCTCCTGCAGCCCTCCGGGGCCGAGGCGCAGCGCGCCGGTCGCGCGCAAGCCCGGCGCGGTCAGGCTGAGCCGCTCGACCTGGGGGGTGGCGCCCAGGGTCGCCGTCAGCGACAGCTCGCCCCCGGCGCGCGTGGCCTTGGTCCAGCCGATCGCAGGAATCGTCATCCGCAGCCCTTCGAGGTCTGAACTGGCCTGCAATCGCGGCGGCCCGCCCGCGGGCAGATCGAGCGTCAGATTCGCCGATCCCTCCCCCTCCACCAGCCCCGGCGGCAGGGCCACGCCGAAGGTGCGCAAGGCCGCGGGCGTCACCGCGACGCGGGCCGTCACCTGCGGCCGCGCGGCGCCGGGGCCGATCCCTTGCGTATAGCGTCCACGAAGCGGAACGCCGTCCAGGCGCGCCGCCCCTTCGGCGGTCAGCCCTTGCGGGTCCACCGACAGATCCAGGGCCGAGGCCACAAGTCGTCGCCCCGGCACCAGGGTCGCGCTTTGCAGATCACTTACCTGCCCGGTCGCGCGCCAGTCCACGTCTGGACCTTTCACGCCGGGACGCAGCGGCAGGCCCACCTCGGCCGCGATGCGCGTGCGCCCGTCGGCCACGTCGACCGGCAGCTTTGTGCGGTCGATCAGTCCCAAAGGCGGTGCATTCAGCAAGGCCAGGCTCGCGGTGACGGTGCCCGCGGTCTGCAGCGACAGGTCGAGTCGCGCGGGCTTTCGCGACAGATCCGCGATCTGAAGCCGCGATCCGTCCAGGCGCACCGCCCCGCCCTGCGACGCCACCACCTGGCCCGCGTCCAGCGTCAGATCGAACCGCCCGTCGCCGAGCGCCGCGAAGCCGGCACCACCCTCGATCAGGGGAGAGCCGCGCAGGTACTGTACTTCCGCGTCCGCGAAGCCGAACGTTGCCGCAACCTCTGGCTTGCCCCCCGGACCACGGCGAAGCGCAAGCGTCAGATCCTGCGCGCGCCCGGCCTCGACATTGTTCTCGATCCAGGTGCGTGTCCCGGGACGCAGACGTTCCGGCCAAAGCCGCAGAACCGTCGCCACGTCCACCTTTGGGCTAGTCAGGTCCGCCGACAAATCCCAACCCCGCGCCGTGGCCCGTGCCCGGCCCGTGACACCGAAGGTCGCTTCGCCATCGGAGAGGCGCAACTGGCCCAGGTCGATCCGCAAGGGGTCGCGCCGGATCCGGACATCGACGTCGGCGCGGTCGAAGCGCAGCGGCTCGGGGTAGAGCGCGCCGGGCCGCACGGTCAGGTCCTGCAACGCAAGCTGGACCACCGCGCTTTCGGGCACAGGGCCGGTCGATCGATTTAGCAACACCGAACCGGACCCCGAAAGCCGGTTGCCGCCCGCGATCAGGCGCAACCTGTCCAGCCCGACCCGGTCGCTGCCGGGATCGAAATGCGCCTCTATCGTCGCCTCTTCCAATGGGACCCGGTCCTGCCCCAGGGCGACGGACCCCGCACCCGCCGCCAGTCGCAGCGCCACGGGAGCAAGCGTGGCATCGGCGCGGCGCGTGACCTCGACCCGTGCCGACATCGGGGCGTCGAGCACGCCGAGCGGGGCCAGGGCCGGCGATTGCGCGGCAATCGTCCGCGCGGGCAAGTCGGTCAGCGCGATCTCGAACCGCGCCGCGGGGATGTCGCGCGGGCTGTCGAAGGCCACGTCCAGGGCGATCGGGCCCGCCTCCTCCGCGACCGTCACGGACAGGGCCCCCGTCGTGCTTGCCTGTCCGGTGGTCAGCGCCACGGCACCGGTGCCGGTCCAGGTGCGGCCCGCACGCGCATCCGCGAACGTCAGCACGAGGTCGTCGACCGCCAGCCGTTCCAGCGCCTCCAGCGCGGGTTGGTCTCGCAGCCCGTCGATCCGCGTGACGAGCCCCCCCACACCGTCGGCAAAGAGCGGGCCCGCCGTGCCGCTGCGATCGAAGGCAAGGCGAAACCGGCCTTCCGCGTCGCGGGCCACCTGGGCCGCCAGACCCTCCAGCACGATGTCCTGCACGAGCACGCGGCGCGCGAAGACCAGCCCGCGGGGCGAGACACCGACCCGCACGGCGCGCGCATCGACCACCTGAGTGCCGTTCGCGTCACGCACGATCGTATCGCGCAGGATCAGCCAGGGATGCAGATCGCGGTCCAGCCGCAGGCTCATGCGACCGACCTCGATCGCGCCACCGGCCAAGGCTTCGGCGGCGCGCGCCTCGATCCGGTCTCGCAAGCGGTCGGGCACCTCGATCTCGCGCCCGACGAGCGGCAGCGCGAGGACGGCCAGCAGCCCCACGACGAGGCCCACGGCCCACGGCCACCGCCTGCGCTTACCCCGTTCGGTTCGTGTCATCGTTGCCTGCCTCGTCGCCCTGCCCTACCTTCCCCCGTCGGGTGCCGGAACGGAACCCTCAACCTGATGCAAGGAGCACCCCCATGACCGCCCCCCAGCCCGGAGATCTCGCCCCGCCCGTCACCCTGCCCCGCGACGGTGGCGAAACAGTCTCCCTGGCCGACTTCGCCGGGCGGAAGGTCGTGCTTTACTTCTACCCGCGTGACGACACCTCCGGGTGCACGAAGGAAGCGCTTGGGTTCACCGAAGCCGCCGAAGTCTTCGCGCAGGCCGGCACGGTGGTTCTGGGAATCTCGAAGGACAGTGTCGCCAAGCACGAGAAGTTCCGCGACAAGCACGGTCTTTCAGTAATCCTTCTGTCCGACGCGGACGGCGACGTCTGCGAGCGCTACGGCACCTGGGTCGAGAAGAGCATGTACGGCAAGACGCACATGGGGATCGAGCGTGCGACCTTCCTGATCGACGCCGAAGGCCGCATCGCGCAGGTCTGGCGCAAGGTGAAGGTGCCGGGCCATGTCGAGGCCGTGCTGGAGGCGGCCCGCACCTTAGGCTGACGATCGCCACGCTCCCGAAGGGTGACGATTCGCCCTTCGGATGGCGGAGGCGGGGGGGAGATTGTCCTATCCGCACGGCGCTTTACGCCTGTCCCCCGCAGAAGGTCGGTCCGTCATGCGGGCCTGCAAAACAACGCGAAAGCGCGGATTTCTACACGCGAATTCGGCGTAAATTCGCCAAAAGTTGGCGTGAACTTGAAATAAAGTCCCGAACCGTTGCTCCGTGGCCGCAGTCTGGGTAGAACCCTGTCAGCGGTGATAAAAAAATTCAGGCAGCCGCTGCTGACTGGGACAGGTTTGGGAGACTTACGTGAGATCACGACTGGCTTTGGCTGTGCACGCGCGCCTCGAGAAGCGGTTCCCCGAAAAGCGGCTCTTCATCCGTTCGGATACTGAAACCCGTTTCATCCGGCTGCGTCCCTCGCATCAGCTTCTGGGCTGGGGGGTCGCCACGGCACTGGTCGGTTGGTCGATCATCTCGACCGCGATCCTGCTGATGGACAGCATCGGTGCCGGAAACTTTCGCGCCCAGGCCCAGCGGGATCAGATCGTCTACGAACAGCGCCTGAACGCCCTGTCCGAGGAACGCGACGCCCGCGCAACGGAGGCGGTCGCGGCCCAGGAACGCTTCAACGCGGCGCTGGAACAGATCTCGGTCATGCAATCCGAACTCCTGTCGGTGGAGGATCGCCGCCGCGAGCTGGAAACCGGTCTTGACGTGGTCCAGAGCACCCTGCGCGAGACCATGCAGGAGGTGAAGCAAAGCCGGACCGAACTGGCCGCACTGAGCGAGGAAGACGGCGCCACCTCCGCCACGCAGACCGCCGAGGCCGACACCACCGTCGATCTGCTGGCCACCGCCCTGGCCGAGACCGCCGCCGAACGCGACCAGATCGCGGCCGATGCCCAATTCGCGCTCGACAACGCGGCCGAAACACAGCTCGAGCTGCGCCTTCTGCAGGAACGCAACGACGACATCTTCCGCCAACTCGAGGACGCGATGACCGTCTCGGTCGAGCCGCTGGACAAGATGTTCCGCGCCGCCGGCATGAACCCCGACAACATGATCAGCCAGATCCGCCGCGGCTATTCCGGCTCGGGCGGCCCGTTGACGCCGCTGGCCTTCTCCACCCGCGGTGGCGGCCCCGATCCGGACGCCGCGCGCGCCAACGGCATCCTGAACCGCCTGGACGAGATCAATCTCTATCGCATCGCGGCCGAGAAGGCGCCGTTCGACGTGCCCGTGAAGGCCGCCTACCGCTTCACCTCCGGCTTCGGCCAGCGCTGGGGCCGGCTGCACGCCGGAACCGATTTCGCGGCCCCCATCGGCACGCCGATCTACGCCACCGCCGATGGCGTCGTGACCAGCGCGGGTTGGTCTTCCGGCTACGGGCGGCTCATCAAGATCCAGCACGAATTCGGCATCGAGACACGCTACGCGCACCTCTCCGCCATGCAGGTGAAGGTCGGCCAAAGGGTCTCGCGCGGGGAACGGATCGGTGATATGGGGAACTCGGGACGGTCGACCGGGCCACACCTTCACTACGAAGTGCGTGTGGGCGGTACCCCCGTCAATCCGATGACCTACATAAGAGCTGGACAAGATGTTTTCTAAATCCAAGATCAACGAACCGGGCCCGAAAGCCGACGCGCCGGTACAGCAGACGTCTTCCCCGGCGCCCGCCGCCAACAGCGACTACAAGGCCCCCGCCAAAGCCAAGCCGCCCGCGTCGATCCTGTCGGCGGATCTGCTGGTCACCGGCAACATGCGCACCAGCGGTGACATCCAGATCGAGGGCGAGGTCGACGGCGACATCCGGGCCCACCTGCTGACCGTCGGCGAAGGCGCCACCGTCAAGGGCGAGGTCGTGGGCGACGACGTGGTCATCCACGGCCGCATCGTGGGCCGCGTGCGGGGCCTGAAGGTCCGCCTGACCTCCACCGCGCGGGTCGAGGGCGACATCATCCACAAGACCATCGCCATCGAATCGGGCGCCCACTTCGAAGGCTCCGTGCAGCGCCAGGACGACCCGCTCGCAAACGGCGGCAAGTCGACCAAGATGCCGACCCAGAGCCTGCCCGCCCCGGGCAATTCCAGCGGCAAAGAGAGCGACAGCTAAGGCCGCGGGTGACCGAGACTTCACGCCTGACACGGGCCACGCCACCTGCGGCGCGGCCCGTTTTCGTGCCGGACTTCGCGCGCCCGAAACGGCGCGGCTGGATCCTGGCGGCGGGGGTGCTCGCCTCGTCGATGGGATTCATCGACGGCACCGTGGTCAGCATCGCGATCCCGGCGATCCGCAGCACCCTGGGCGCCACGCTCGACCAGGCCACCTGGATCAACAACGCCTACATGGTGACGCTTTCGGCGCTGATCCTTGCGGGCGGTGCCTTCGGTGATCGCTTCGGCCTGGCACGGATGTTCTCGCTGGGGGTGGGGCTGTTTCTTCTGACGTCGATGGTCTGCGCGCTGGCCCCGACGCCCGACGCGCTGATCGCGGCGCGACTGGCGCAGGGGGCGGGTGCCGCCCTGATGGTGCCGGGCTCGCTTGCGATGATCAGCCGGGCCTACCCGCGCGAGGAGCGCGGCCGCGCCATCGGCATATGGGCCGCGGCATCGGGCCTGACGACGGCCGCCGGCCCCATCGTCGGCGGCTTGCTGCTGTCACTGGGCGGGCCGGAGTTCTGGCGCGGGATCTTCGCGATCAATCTTCCGCTCGGCGCGCTTTGCCTCTGGCTGACCTGGTCCGCCGTCCAGACCGACCCCCGCCGCTCGGGCGAGCGCGTGGATTTCATCGGCGCGGGCCTCGCCGTCGCGGGATTGGGCCTGATCGCCTGGGCGCTGACCCATCTCGAGGCCTACAACGATACCCGCCTCACCATTGCCACGGGTGTCCTGGGATTGGCCGTCCTGGGCATCTTCGTGATCCACCAGTCGCGGACGACGACGCCGATGATGCCGCTGGCGCTCTTTGCCAACCGCACCTTCTCGGCGGCGAACGCGACCACCTTCCTGCTCTACTTCGGGATGTCCGCGATCCTCTTCTTCCTGCCGATGCTGACCGTCGCAGGATGGGGCATGACCGAGATCGAGACCATTGCCGCCTTCGCACCGCTCTCTGGCTTCATCGCGCTCTTCTCGACCCGGTTCGGAAAGCTCGCGGACGCGCGGGGCGCGCGTGGCTTGATCGCGGGAGGCGCGGGCCTGGCGGCGCTTGGGTACGGCGTGCTGGCCCTGGTCGTCCATACGCAGAATTTCTGGCTGGGTGTCCTGCCCGCCATGGCGGTCGTGGGCCTGGGCATGAGCATGGTGGTCGCCCCCCTCTCGGCCTCGGTGATGTCGGCGGCGGGACGCGGTCGCGACGGGATCGCGTCGGGGATCAACAACTCCGTCAGCCGGATCGGCGGCCTGATCGCGGTCGCGGCCATGAGCTCTGTCGTGACCATCGCCTACAACCTGTCGGGCGGCATGGCGGATTTCGGTGATCGACTGCCGGACCCGGGCCACGTGGAGGCGATGAACACGGGCTTTTCGGTCATCGCCTGGTGTGCGGCCGGCATGGCGCTGCTGGCCGCGGCGGTGGCCTTGGCCGGGATCGCGCGGCGGCGTTAATCCTCCGCCGTGGCCTCGGCCCGGCTCTTGCCGCTCACGTCGAGCGCCAGCGTCGCCGCCATCAGCCCATCGAGGTCGCCGTCCAGCACGCCGGAGGTGTCGGAGGTCTCGTAGCGGGTCCGCAGGTCCTTCACCATCTGGTAGGGTTGCAGCACGTAAGACCGGATCTGGTTGCCCCAGCCCGCATCGCCCTTGTTCTCGTGCGCCTCGTTGATCGCGGCGTTCCGGCGGTCGAGCTCCATCTGGTAGAGCCGGGATTTCAGCGCTTTCATGGCGATGTCGCGGTTCTGGTGCTGAGACTTCTCGGACGAGGTCACCACGATTCCCGTCGGCTCGTGCGTGATCCGCACCGCCGAGTCGGTCGTGTTTACGTGCTGACCGCCCGCGCCGGAGGAGCGGTAGGTGTCGATGCGGATGTCCGCCGGATTCACCTCGATCTCGATGTTGTCGTCCACCACCGGATAGACCCACACGGAGGAGAACGACGTGTGCCGCTTCGCCGCTGAATCGTAGGGAGAGATCCGCACCAGCCGGTGCACGCCGCTTTCCGACTTCAACCAACCGTAGGCGTTCGGCCCGCTGATCTTCAGCGCGGTCGACTTGATTCCCACCTCTTCGCCCGGGCTTTCGGATTGCAGTTCGACCTTGTAGCCCTTCTTCTCCGCCCAGCGGATATACATGCGCTTGAGCATGTTCGCCCAATCGCAGGATTCGGTGCCGCCCGCGCCAGAGTTGATCTCGAGGAAGGTGTCGTTGCCGTCGGCCTCGCCGTCCAGCAGCGCCTCCAGCTCCTTCTCGGCGGCCTTGTCCCGCAAGGCCAGCAGCGCGGCCTCGGCCTCGGCCACGACCTCGGCGTCGTCCTCCATCTCGCCCAGTTCGATCAGCTCGACGTTGTCGGCCAGTTCCTGCCGGATGCCCTCGTAATTCTCCATCGCGTCGACCAGCATCTGACGCTCGCGCATCAGCTTCTGCGCATTGGCCGGATCGTCCCAGAGGGTCGGGTCCTCGACGCGCGCGTTGAACTCTTCCAGGCGATGCGGCGCCGTCTCATAGTCGAGCCGCTGGGCCAGAAGTTTCAGCGATTTCTCGGTGGCCGCGATGGCCTGTTCGGTCTCGGCGCGCATGTACGGCCCTTACTTCAAATGGATCCTACGGCAGATACCGCGCCACGACGGCAGGAACAAGCGCAGCCTAGTAGAGCCCGCCCGAAGACAGCGCGCCTGACGTCGCCCGCGGGCCAACCGTCGCCGTGCGACCGGTGGAGGTCGTGACCTGCCGCGCCGCCTGCGGCACCTCGTCGAAGAGCGGCAGGTCCGAGGACATCGCGAAACCGCCGTCGAAGGTGATGCCGAAGACCGGCTCTTCGCCCGGGCGGAAGCATTCGCCGATCACGTTGTTGCCGGAGGCCCCATCGGGCAGGCGCGCGCCGGTGAAGCGGTCGATGTTGATGAACTGGCAATCGGCCGGGGCGTTGAACGGACCGCCGCCGTAGGTCTTGATCGCCTCCGCCATGAAGCTGTTGAAGACCGGCGCGCAGATGCCGCCACCGGACGCGCTCTTGCCCATGGGACGCGGGTTGTCGAAGCCGATGTAGCAGCCGGCCGCAATATTGGACGAAAAGCCCACGAACCAGGCATCCTTCTCGTCGTTGGTCGTGCCGGTCTTGCCCGCGATGGGGACCGGCAGATTGATCGCGCCCGAAGCCGTGCCCCGGTCCACCACGCCCTTGAGCATCGAGGTCAGCTGATAGGCGGTGATCTCGTTCATGACGCGTTGGCGGTTGCTGTCGATCCTAGGGGCCTGTCCGGCGGGCAGGCTGGTCAACTGGCAGTCTTCGCAGATCCGCTGGTCGTGGCGATAGACCGTGTTGCCGTAGCGGTCCTGGACGCGGTCCACCAGCGTCGGCTCCACCCGCTCACCACCGTTGGCGAACATGGCGTAGGCGGCGACCATCTTGAAGAGCGTCGTCTCCTCCGAGCCCAGAGAGGCCGCAAGGTTCGGGCGCATGTTGTCGTAGACGCCGAACTTCTCGGCATAACGGGCGACCGTGTCGATCCCGACCTCCTGCGCCAGGCGCACGGTCATCAGGTTGCGCGACTGCTCGATGCCGGTCCGCAGGGGCGTCGGGCCATAGAAGCGGTTGGAATAGTTCTTGGGCCGCCAGACGCCCTGCGGCGTGTTGATCTCGATCGGGGCGTCCACGACGATCGTGGCGGGCGAATAGCCGGAATCGAGCGCGGTCGCATAGACGAACGGCTTGAAGCTGGACCCCGGCTGGCGCATCGCCTGCGTCGCACGGTTGAAGACGCTGGCCTGGTAGGAAAAGCCGCCCTGCATCGCCAGCACACGGCCGGTGTTCACGTCCATCGCCATGAAAGCGCCCTGCACCTGCGGCACCTGGCGTAGTGTCCAGCGGATCAGTTCGCCGCTCGCGTCGTCGGTCATGCGGCGCACGTGGACGACGTCGCCTACCTCGAAATTGTCGAAGAAGTTGCCCGACATCCAGGCGATGTCGTCGCGCGGAATCGACTTCAGCTCTTCCTCGCCTTCGACGCCGACGGTGAGCGACTGGTCCGCGATCTCGAGCACGACGGCGGGATGCCACGGGCTTTCCAACGTGATGTCGCGCGCGACGGATACGTCCCGCAAGGCATCGCGCCAGGTTTCCAGTTGCTCGGCCGGGATCGATTTGCCGGTGCCGCGCCAGCGGCCCGTGCCCCTGTCGTAGGTTTCGAGCGCGCGTTGCAGCGCGTGGGCCGCCTCGACCTGAAGGGCGGGATCGACCGTGGCCCGGATCGCGAGGCCGCCGGAAAAGAATTCTTCCTCGCCGAAGTTCTGGGACAATTGCCGACGGATCTCGTCGGTGAAGTAGTCGCGCGGCGGCAATTCGGAGCGGAAGCTTTCGTAATCGCCGCTCTGCACGGTTTCCAGCGGGTGGTCGCGGGCCTCTTCATAGGTCGCCTCGTCGATGTAGCCGTTCTCCCACATTTCGCGCAGCACGAAGTTGCGCCGCCCGATGGAGCGATCGTACTGCCGCACCGGGTCGTAGTCCGACGGTGCCTTGGGCAGGATCGCGAGGTAGGCCGCCTCTTCCACCGTGAGTTCGGCCAATGGCTTGTTGAAGTAGGTCAGCGAGGCCGCGGTCACGCCGTAGCTGTTTTTTCCCAAGAAGATCTCGTTGAGGTAGAGTTCGAGGATCTTCTCCTTGCTCATCGCGCCGTCGATCCGGCTGGCGAGGATGATTTCCTTGATCTTGCGCTCGACCGAGCGGGAGCCGTCGAGCAGGAAGTTCTTCATCACCTGCTGGGTGATCGTGGACGCGCCGCGCACGTCGGCCCCGCGCGATTCCACCGCGTCGTAGATGGCCACCATGATGCCCCGCGGATCGTAGCCCGCGTGGGTGTAGAAGTTCTTGTCCTCGGCCGATATGAAGGCCTGCTTGACGATGTCGGGAATTTCCTCGGCCGGGGTGAAGAGGCGACGTTCCACGGCGAATTCGTCGATGATGTCGCCCTCGCCAGAGTAGATCCGGCTGATCGTCTTGGGCGTGTACTGCGCCAGCGTGTCGTAGGACGGCAGGTCCCGGCCGTACATGAAGAACACCGCCCCAAGGGACAGCGCCAGCATCGCGAGGCCGAGCGTCACCATCGAGAAGATGGCGCCGAAGAAGGACATGATGAATCGCAGCAAAGCGTCAGCCTCTGGTCTGGGGAATTGGGCCGCTTATAGGGCCGGGGACGGGTGCCGTCAAAAGCAGATCAGCCGGATATCGGCAGGCTTCCGCGTCCCGCCATCACGTTTACCGGCGCAGCAACGGCGCCCGTGCGGCCTGCGCCTGTCCCCAGTCGCGCAGCCCGTCGTGCAGGCCCGCCACGATCGGGGCCCGCCCCGCCGCGGAGGACAGGGCCGCCCGGTCGACGGCATCGGACAGAAAGCCCACCTCGACGAGGACGGACGGAAAATCGGCGGCATTCAGCACGGCCAGTCGCCCGTCGCGCCGGGGGCGCGTGTTGAGCCGTGCACCCGCGCCGCGCAGGCCCGTGACGATGGACTGGGCCAGCGCCTCGGAGGCCGGCCGCGTCTGCGCGCGGGCAAGGTCCATCAGGACAGAGGCGACCCGGTCGTCCTGCCCCGTCAGGTCCAGGCCCGCGATGAGGTCCTCTCGCTCGTGCCGCTCGGCCATGCGCTCCGAGGCGCGGGTCGCCCCGGCCGCGTTCAACGTGTAGACCGATGCGCCCCGTGCGCCGCCCGCTTCCAGCGCGTCCGCGTGCAACGACATCAGCGCGTCCGCCCCCGCCGCCCGCGCGATGGTCATTCGGGTGGCAAGCGGGACGAAACTGTCGTCCTGCCGCGTCAGAACGGCGCGAAAGATCCCCTCGCGGTTGATCGCCTCTGCCAGTTCGATGGCAAGGCTCAGCATCAGGTGCGCCTCCACCGCGCCGTCGCGCATGGCACCGGGATCGACACCGCCGTGACCGGGGTCGATGGCTATGGTCATGGGACGTGCCGCCCGGTCGGGGGCGGGCAGCGCGGGCGTGGGAAGTTGCCGTTCTTCAGGCCCGCCCGCGTTTGCGGCGAAAAGCTCGGGCGTGGTGGGGGACCAGTCGAGCGACAAGACGGCCGCACCGGTCGCGGAATCGACCTGCATCCCCGCCTGCTCCAGCGCGAGGGGCACCGTCACGGGGGCCACGAGCCGCGACCAGCCGGGCCGCGGGATATCGAAGCTCAGGTCCTCGACCAGACCGGGCCGCAGCAGGTCCGCCGCCGTCAGGCCGGACCAGTCGACCTCCCGGAACTCCACCGCCAGACGGTCGGGGTCGGTCAGGGTATAGACCCGCCACGGCACCGGCTGGGACAGGGTCAGTTGCACCGCAACGCCCTCGCCTGCGTCCGCGACGCGGCTGGTCACGGGATCGACCCGGACCCGCGCGCCGAAATCCTGCGCCGTGGCCATACCCGCCCAGAACAGCAGGAGGACGATTCCGACCAGATCCGGACGTAAGCTGCGGCGTGCGGGCGTCATGGCTGTCCTTCGTTGCTTCGGCCCTCATTTGCCCGGGCGACGGCGGTTGCGTCAACCGCTTGGCAGCCGCGGCCATTCGTGGTCCAGTGTCGCAACCCTTGCCGAAAGCTGACCCATGCGCCCTTTTTCCGCCGCCCTCGCCCTGACCTTCGCCCTCGCCCTGCCCGCCCAGGCCCAGACCGACGTGACCGGCATGACCGACGCCGAGCGTGACGCCTTCCGCACGGAGGTGCGCGACTACCTGATGGAGAACCCGGAGGTCCTGATGGAGGCGATCGGCGTCCTGCAGGACCGCGAAGCCATGGCCCAGGCCGATGCGGACGCGCAGATGCTGGCAGACCAGCGCGACGCGCTTGTCGACGACGGATTTTCCTACGTCGGCGGCAACCCGCAGGGCGACATCACCGTGGTCGAGTTCATGGATTACCGCTGCGGCTACTGCAAACGCGCCTTCCCCGAGGTCGAGCAGCTTCTGGCCGAGGATGGCAACATCCGCCTGATCGTGAAGGAATTTCCGATCCTGGGCGAAGAATCCGTCATCGCCTCGCGCTTTGCCATCGCCACCAAGATGATCGAGGGTGACGGTGCCTACAAGATGGTCCACGACACGCTGATGGGGATCAACGGGACGCTCGACGTGGAAACGCTGACCCGGCTGGGCAATACGCTGGGCCTGGATACGGACGCCATCGTCGCCGCGATGGACAGCGAGGAAGTCACCCAGATCATCGCCGACAACCGTGACCTCGGACAGGCGCTGGCGATCAGTGGGACGCCTACCTTCGTGATCGAGGACCAGATGGTGCGTGGCTACGTCCCCGCCGCCGACATGGCCGCACTGATCGAGGATCTGCGGAGCTGACATTCGGGCGAGCGTCCGGGGACACCTTCCCCGCCAGACAGGTCGAGCGCCGAGCCCGGCATCGCGGTCAATTCAAAAACAAGAAAAGGCGCTGCCCCCCCCCCCCCCGCGCCTTTTCTGATGCGTGTCAGTCGCTTGGCAAGCGTTCCTATTCCGCCGCGGTCGCCTCGGCTGCCGCCTCGGCTTCCAGCTGCGCGGCCTTCTTCTCGACCTGTTCGACGATGTGATCGATCATCGAGGCGTTGTCCTGTCGGTGACTTTGCTTGCCCGCAAGATAGACCATCCCGTTTCCGGCCCCGCCGCCCGTGAAGCCCACGTCGGTCATCAGCGCCTCTCCGGGACCGTTGACCACGCAGCCGATGATCGACAGCGACATCGGCGTCTTGATGTGCTCCAGCCGCTTTTCCAAAATCTCGACCGTCTTGATGACGTCGAACCCCTGCCGCGCGCAGGACGGGCAAGATATGATGTTCACGCCGCGATGCCGCAGCCCGAGCGATTTCAGAATCTCGTAGCCGACCTTCACCTCTTCGACCGGATCGGCCGACAGGCTCACGCGGATCGTGTCGCCGATCCCCATCCACAGAAGCTGACCCAACCCGATCGCCGACTTGATCGTGCCGGAGGTCAGGCCCCCCGCCTCGGTGATGCCAAGGTGGATGGGGGCGTCGGTCTGCTCGGACAGTTGCTGATAGGCGGCGGAGGCCATGAAGACATCCGAGGCCTTGCAGCTGATCTTGAACTCGTGAAAATCGTTGTCCTGCAGGATCTTGATATGGTCCATGCCGCTTTCGACCATCGCGTCGGGGCACGGCTCGCCGTATTTCTCCAGCAAGTGCCGCTCCAGGCTTCCGGCGTTCACGCCGATCCGGATCGAGCAGTTGTGGTCGCGCGCGGCCTTGATGACCTCCTTCACGCGCTTTTCGTCACCGATGTTGCCGGGGTTGATACGCAGGCATGCCGCCCCCGCCTCCGCCGCCTCGATCCCGCGCTTGTAGTGAAAGTGGATGTCCGCCACGATCGGCACGCTGACTTCGGGCACGATCTGTTTCAGCGCCCTGGAGGATTCCTCGTCCGGGACGGAGACACGCACGATGTCGGCGCCTGCGTCGGCGGCAGCCTGGATCTGCGCGATGGTGGCCTTCACGTCCGTCGTCAGGGTGTTGGTCATCGTCTGCACCGTGATCGGTGCGTCACCGCCGACGGGTACCTTGCCCACCATGATCTGCCGCGAGGGTCGCCGGTCGATCTGGCGCCAGGGACGAATGGAATGAAGCGACATGGGGCCAGCCTTGGGTTGGGTCGGTTACCGCCTACCTAAGCGCTGCCCCGGGGCCGGGCAACCGCCACGACGCGGCTTATTCCGTCACGACCTCTGCCACGTTGACGACCGCCGCCAGATCGCCGTCGGCTTCGAGGTCGGCCAGCGAATAGGTCTGTGTCAGGTTGTCGACCGAGAGGGCGAGGTTGCTCGTCACCGTGCCGTTGGGGCCGGCGGGACCGTAGTGCTGGCCATTGACCGCGAAGTAGACCGCGCCGCTTTCGCCGACGCGCAAGGTCGCCGGCTCCTCGGTATTGGGCAGATCGAAGGTGTCCCCGGCGTTCATGATCCCCTCGAAGATCACGGAATCGTCGGCGGCCCGCACGCGCACCCAGGCGGGACGGACCGCCACCATCTGCACGCCGGGTTGCGGCGTCTCGGACACCTGGATCCGGGGGCCCGCGAAATCGTCTTCTTCCCCGGTGAGGGGCGTGTCGATCACGAGGTCTTGCGCATCGGCCACAGCCTCCGCCAGGGCCGCGTCCACGCCCTGCGGTATCAGCGTCCCGCCGGACCGCGGGTTCAGGGTCGAAATCGGCGCATCCCGCGCGACCAGCACCGGCACGTCGAGCGCCTGCGGCCGGTAGAGGCGATCGAGCGCTTCCGGCGTCGGTGTATTCATGGACGGCAGGACATCGTCCTCGACCGCCACGGTCGTGGCACCGGCCAGCGGATCAAGGTCGGTCAGCACCACGGGCGTCTGTTCCACCGGGGCGAGGCGGACTTTCTGGACTTCCTGCAGCACGGACCAGCCGCCCCAGCCCAGCCCCGCGATCAGCGCCACGAGGACCAGCATCGAGCCCACGGCGGCAGGTTCGACACCGGTGAACATGCGATCACCGCGCGGCACGAAGGGCGTGGCGGAAGACGCGAAGATATCGCGCGCCGGCGGTGTCTGCGCCGCGACATTCGACGGCTTGGCGGCGGAGGCTTCCCGCGACATGCCATGGGCGGTGGCGAACCCGCTTTCCTTGCAGAAGGTATCGAAGGCCCAGTCGGGGTCCATGTTCAGGTAACGCGCGTAGGACCGCACGTAGCCGGCGATGAAACCGGGTGTGTCGAAGGCGGCGGGATCGGCGTTCTCGATCGCGGCGATGTAGGACGCCTTGATCCGCAGCTCGGCTTGCACGTCGAGCAGGCTCTTGCCCAAGGTGGCGCGTTCACCACGCATCAGATCGCCCAGACGCATGTCGAACGCGTCGAACCCGGCCGAGTTCGACTCGTCAACCGTCTTGTCGCGCCGGAAGCTTTTCACAATCATCGGTCGAACCGCCGTTTGCCCTGCCCTTGCCCCGTAGATAAAGGTTTTGCGGGTCAAGTCGACCGCTATGTCCTTATCCACACGACAACATGTAGCACGGATCACGCCGCCGTGTGCACCCGACGGCGGGTCAGCCCGTCAAATCGGCGCGATTCAGCGCACAATGTGACCAAAGCCGGTCCAAGGACTTGACCAATGCATCCATTTCACGCGGTCCGTGAACCGGCGACGGCGTGAAGCGCAGACGCTCGGTCCCGCGCGGCACGGTGGGATAGTTGATCGGCTGCACGTAGATCCCGAAATCCTCCAGCAGCATGTCCGAAAGCATCTTGGTGTGCTTGGGATCGCCGACGATGAGCGGGACGATATGGCTGCCGTGGTCGATGATCGGCAGGCCCATGCCCTTCAGCCGGGTCTTGAGGATGCGCGCCTGCGTCTGGTGACTGTCGCGCAAGGCCTGGTCGGTCTTGAGGTGCGCCACGCTCGCCGCCGCCCCCGCCGCGACGCTGGGCGGCAGCGAGGTGGTGAAGATGAAGCCGGGCGCGTAGGACCGGATGGCATCGCACATGCGCGCCGAGGCCGCGATATAGCCGCCCATGACGCCGTAAGCCTTGGCGAGTGTCCCGTTGATGATGTCGAGCCGCCCCATCAGCCCCTCGCGCTCGGCCACGCCGGCGCCGCGGGGGCCGTACATGCCGACGGCATGGACCTCGTCGATGTAGGTGAGCGCACCGAATTCCTGGGCCAGGTCGCAAATCTGCTCGATCGGGCCGAAATCGCCGTCCATCGAGTAGATCGATTCGAAGGCGATGACCTTCGGCGCGGCGGGATCGTCCGCCTCCAGCAGGGACCGCAGGTGATCGACGTCGTTGTGCTTGAAGATCCGCTTGGCCCCGCCGTTGCGGCGCACCCCTTCGATCATGCTCGCGTGGTTGAGCGCGTCGGAATAGATGATCAGCCCGGGAAACAGCTTCGGCAGGGTCGAGAGCGTCGCGTCGTTGGCGATGTAGGCCGAGGTGAACAGCAACGCCGCTTCCTTGCGGTGCAGATCCGCAAGCTCGGCCTCAAGCCGCTTGTGATAGACCGTGGTGCCGGAGATGTTGCGCGTCCCGCCCGAGCCTGCGCCGGTCGCCTCCAGCGCATCGTGCATCGCCGAAAGCACCACCGGGTGCTGCCCCATCCCCAGGTAGTCGTTGCCGCACCAGACCGTCACGGGCCGCGTCGTGCCGTCGGTCCGGTTCCAGGTCGCATGGGGGTACTGGCCCCGCTTGCGCTCGATGTCGATGAAAGTCCGGTAGCGGTCCTCGGCGTGCAGGCGGGAAAGAGCGTCGTCGAGGGCAGCGTCGTAATTCACCGGTCGTATCCTGTCGTCGTTTCGCACCGTCGCTATATAGGTCACCGACCGGCGCAACAAGCCGTGGCGTCCTGTCACAGGACTGGCGCCCTCCCGTTGCGCGGCCTAACCTCGGGTCAGATCCCATCTGAAATGGAGTGGCTATGAGCCTCGAACCCGTCCTGACCGCCATCGACGACGCCCTGCCCCGGGCCACCGACCGCCTGCTGGAGCTTCTGCGGATCCCCTCGATCTCCACTGACCCGGCCTATGCCGCCGAATGTGACCGCGCCGCAGACTGGTTGGTGGCGGACCTTGCCTCCATCGGTTTCGAGGCGTCCAAGCACGCGACGCCCGGCCGCCCGATGGTGGTGGCACACTCCGGCGGCGACGGCCCACGGCTGTTATTCTACGGTCACTACGATGTCCAACCGGTCGATCCGTTGACCCTGTGGAAGCGCGATCCCTTCGATCCCGCAGTGGAGGAAACGCCGAACGGCACCGTGATCCGCGGTCGCGGCGCGTCGGACGACAAGGGACAATTGATGACCTTCGTCGAGGCCTGCCGCGCCTGGAAGGAGGTCCACGGCAGCTTGCCCGCCAACATCACCATCTTCTTCGAAGGCGAAGAAGAGTCGGGCTCGCCCTCGCTCGTGCCTTTCCTGAAGGAGAACGCCGATCTGCTGCGCGCGGATGTGGCGCTGATCTGCGACACCGGGCTCTTCGATGCGAACACCCCGGCCATCGTGACGCAGCTGCGCGGCCTGCTGGGCGAGGAAGTGGTCATCACCGGCCCCTCCAAGGATCTGCACTCGGGCTCCTACGGCGGGATCGCGATGAACCCCGCGCGGGTGCTGTCGCGCATCATCGCGGACCTCCATGACGACACGGGCCGGGTCACCGTGCCGGGCTTCTACGACGGCGTGCCGGAACTCTCGAACGAGCTGGCCGCGGCCTGGGACGATCTGAACTTCGACGCCGAGGCCTTCCTCGATGCGGTCGGCCTGAAGTTCCCGGCAGGAGAACAGGGCCGTCGCCCGCTGGAGATGATCTGGTCCCGCCCCACCTGCGAGGTCAACGGCCTGTCGGCGGGCTACACCGGCGACGGCTTCAAGACGGTTTTGCCGAGCGAGGCGCGCGCCAAGATCAGCTTCCGCCTGGTGGGCGATCAGGACCCCCTCGCGATCCGCGAGGCATTCCGCGCGCAGGTCCGCGCCGCCATTCCGGCCGATTGCAGCGTGGAGTTCACGTCCCACGGCGCCTCGGCGGCGGGACAGATGACCACGACTCACCCGGCCTTCGACCAGGCGCGCAAGGCGCTGTCGGACGAATGGCCGCAGGCGGCGGCCTTCGTGGGCGCGGGCGGCTCGATCCCGGTGGCGGCCTACTTCAAGACCTACCTCGACATGGATGCGATGCTGATCGGCTTCGGCAAGGACGACGACCAGATCCATTCGCCGAACGAGAAGTACGACCTGTCGTCCTTTCACAAGGGCACGCGCAGCTGGGCCCGTATCCTGCACGCCCTGTCCGAAGGCGCTGCCTAATTTCGAAAAGGGGGTCCCTGCCGCACCACCGCGCGGCAGGGCCAGCGACCCGTGGACGCGGTCCCGAAACCTGTGGCGAAGAGGGGGTGAAATGGCGCGGTTGACGGGGCTCGAACCCGCGACCCCCGGCGTGACAGGCCGGTACTCTAACCAACTGAGCTACAACCGCGCATTTCAGGCGCTTGCGAAAGGGGGGGGTCAATGGCGCGGTTGACGGGGCTCGAACCCGCGACCCCCGGCGTGACAGGCCGGTACTCTAACCAACTGAGCTACAACCGCGCATCATGACCACCTTGCATCTCGCAAAGCGTGTCGCGCTTCTATGCAAGCCCCCCTGCCCCGTCAAGCCGCAGATCGGGCAAAAAAACGGGACCGGGCGCGAAATCTTGGACGACCTGCAACTGGGGCGGACAGGAAGCCTGCGGAACACGTGTTTCGGACGAGGTCGTCGAGGTCGTGAACCGTGACGAAAGCACAGATCGCGAGGCGTGTAGCGCGCAAAAAATGTGAATAGCCCCGTGTATCGTGGACGCCTTCTTAGCTAAATCTGAAGCAAGGAGGCCATGATGGGCAGCAACATTTACAGTGACGATTTCAAGCGGGACGCGGTCGCGCAGATCACCGAACGGGGTTACCCCGTCAGGGAGGTTTCCGATCGCCTCGGGGTCAGCGCGTATTCTCTCTACGCCTGGAAGAAGAAGTTCTCGAAGTCCGCCTCGGGCGACGCCACGAACGATGCAGAGATCCGGCGTCTGAAACGGGAGCTGGCACGGGTGACGGAGGAGCGTGACATCCTAAAAAAGGGTCGTCATTGACGCGCCATTGGTCCGAGCGACAATGACGACGCGTATTTCGCCAGGGATGCAAAGTGAGATACGCGTTCGTGGCCGAGCATCGCGGGCAATTTTCCGTCCGGGCGATGTGCCGGTGTCTACGCATCCAGCCGAGCGGC
>NZ_SELQ01000026.1 GCF_004145405.1 Salipiger sp. IMCC34102 | reverse complement strand
CATGAGCAAATTCGCCATTCGCGTCCAATGCCCCTCCCGTCGCGGGATCGTCGCCGCCATCGCCGTGTTCCTGGCCGACCAGGGCTGCAACATCACCGATGCCTCGCAGTTCGACGACCTGGAGACCGGGATCTTCTTCATGCGCATCAGCTTCACCTCCGAGAAGGGGCGCAGCATCGACGAGCTGACGGAGGCGATGGGCGATCTGGCGACCGAGTTCGAGATGACCTTCGAGATCTTCGATGAATCCGCAAAGCCCAAGGTCATCATCATGGTCAGCCGTTTCGGGCACTGTCTGAACGACCTGCTCTACCGCTGGCGCATCGGCGCGCTGCCGATCGAGATCGTGGCCGTCATCAGCAACCACATGGACTACCAGAAGGTCGTCGTGAACCACGACATCCCGTTCCACTGCATCAAGGTCACCAAGGAGAACAAGCCAGAGGCCGAGGCCCGCATCATGAACGTGGTCGAGGACACCGGCGCGGACCTGATCGTGCTGGCCCGCTACATGCAGATCCTCAGCGACCAGATGTGCAAACAGATGTCGGGACGGATCATCAACATCCATCACTCGTTCCTGCCCAGCTTCAAGGGGGCGAACCCCTACAAGCAGGCCTACGAGCGTGGCGTGAAGCTGATCGGGGCGACCTCCCACTACGTGACCGCCGACCTCGACGAGGGGCCGATCATCGAGCAGGACACGATCCGCGTCACCCACGCCCAGTCGCCCAACGACTACGTCAGCCTGGGCCGTGACGTCGAGGCGCAGGTCCTGGCCCGCGCGATCCACGCGCATATCCACGGGCGGGTCTTCCTCAACGGCAACAAGACGGTCGTCTTCCCGGCCTCGCCGGGTTCCTACGCGTCGGAACGGATGGG
>NZ_SELQ01000025.1 GCF_004145405.1 Salipiger sp. IMCC34102 | reverse complement strand
CGTCGATTAGAGTCCGGCCCAACCTGAGGACGGACAATGAAGCGAACGAGATTCACGGACGATCAGATCATCGGCATCCTGGCCGAGCATGAGGCCGGCGCGAAGTGCGCCGATCTATGCCGCAAGCACGGCATGTCGGAAGGCACCTTCTACAACTGGAAGGCCAAGTTCGGTGGCATGACGGTATCAGAGGCCAAGCGGCTGAAGGCGCTTGAGGATGAGAACGCCAAGTTGAAGAAGCTTCTGGCCGAACAGATGCTGGATCTGGCGGCGATGAAGGATCTGGTTTCAAAAAAGTGGTAGGGCCCGCGGTGAAGCGCGAAGTCGTCGCATATCTTCAGGCTGAGCATGGCCTGTCGGAACGGCGGGCCTGCCACATCGTCGGCGCGGATCGCACGATGATCCGCTATCGATCTCAGCGCGCGCCGGACACGGTTCTGCGCGGCCGGTTGCGGGACCTGGCCAACGAGCGTCGGCGGTTCGGCTACCGGCGCCTGTTCGTGCTGCTGCGCCGCGAGGGCGAGCCCTCGGGGATCAATCGGATCTATCGGATCTACCGCGAAGAAGGGCTGACGGTGCGCAAGCGGAAGGCGCGGCGCAAGGCGGTCGGAACGCGGGCACCGATCCTGGTCGAGGCGCGACCGAACGCCCGTTGGTCATTGGATTTCGTCCATGACCAGTTCGCCAACGGCCAGCGCTTCCGCGTGCTCAACGTGGTCGACGACGTCACCCGGGAATGCCTGGCGGCGATCCCGGACACCTCGATCTCAGGGCGCCGTGTCGCGCGTGAACTGACGGCCCTGATCGAGCGCCGCGGCAAGCCCGGCATGATTGTCAGCGATAATGGGACGGAGCTGACCAGTAACGCGATCCTGCGGTGGTGTTCCGAGCACCGGGTCGAATGGCACTACATCGCGCCGGGCAAGCCG
>NZ_SELQ01000024.1 GCF_004145405.1 Salipiger sp. IMCC34102 | reverse complement strand
TCGCAATGGAACTCGGACGCGAGGACCCGGCACTCGCAGAGCAGGTTCTGGTTCTCTTCGAGGGCGCTACCCACGCGGCTGTCTATCGCGGAGCGGGGGCCGTCTCTGCGGCTCGGGCGGCGGCGGTCGTCCTGCTTGAAAGGGCGCGCGCATGAGCCCGGCCCTTCGCATCGGCGTGACAGGCTTCGCCCTCATCGCGGTCTGCTACGGCTTTGCCCGCTTCGCCTTCGGCCTGTTCCTGCCGCAGATCGACGGAGAACTTGGTCTCGGCCCGTCCCTCGGCGGCGTGATTTCGGGCGGCTCCTTCGCCGGCTACTGTGTCGCCATCGTCGCCTCTGCCATCCTGACCGAACGCCTCGGCGCGCGCGCCGTCGCGACAGGCGCCGCCCTCGTCGCGGCGATCGGGATGGCGGGCATCGCGCTTGCGCCATCGCCGCTGATCCTGGCCATCGCAGTGGTGGTCGCGGGATCGAGCACGGGGCTCGCCTCTCCCCCCATGGCCGCCGCGGTCGCCGCTGCCGTCGACAAGAACCGGCAGGACCTGACGAACACGGTGATCAATGCGGGTGTGAGCGCAGGCGTGGCGCTGTCTGGGCCAATCGCGCTTGGCCTCGCGGGACAATGGAGATTGGCCTTCGGGGCTTTCGCCGCCGTCGCGCTGCTGCTGGCCGTCGCGGCAGCGATCTCGCTTCCTGCCGCCTCGGGCAGCGACCGCGCAGGTGGCCTTCCCCCGATGACGGGACCGGTCCTGCGGCTGATCTCCGCCTCCTTCCTGATGGGGGCTGCGAGCACAGCGCTATGGTCCTTCGGCGGCCAACTCGTCGCGGAGCAGATGGGCTGGGGGGCGACCGGAACCGGCTTTCTCTGGACCTGCATCGGCACCGGGGGACTGGCCGGAGCCTGGGCCGGCACGCTCGTCGGCCGGTTCGGTCTCGATCGCGTCCACTGGTCCTTCCTCGGCCTGATGGCAGCCAGTATCCTGTCGGTCGGCTTCGG
>NZ_SELQ01000023.1 GCF_004145405.1 Salipiger sp. IMCC34102 | reverse complement strand
GCGATCAACACGCAAGGCGAGATCTACCACGCCACCGCCCTGCCCGTCCTGCAGGCCCTCCTCGACCGGATCGCGGCGCGCCACGGCGGCCCGGATAGCTCCGGCTGACACCAAGGGAGGGTCCCGTCCTTGCCGGTCCCGCACGCGGGACCGGTGCACCCGCTCTTCTTCGTTCTCCGAGCCTCACTGCCCGTCCTCGGTGCCGTCCGCGCACCGCAGTGCTTCCTATACCCAGATCGGATCCTGCTATGACCCAGACCACGCCTCCCCCCGCTACTTCGACGGCACGTCCTGCCCGTCCCTCCACGCCTGCGCCGCCCCGCCGCTGGGACGTCCTTGCCAATGCTGCTCTCGGCCGCCTTTATCCCGGCCATCCGGGGGCCGAAGCGACCAGCCTCCGGAGCTTCCTCGACGCCATGCGCCAGCCGGACGATCCGGACGACATCGCCCCCGCCGCACGCGAGATGCGGGACGACGCAGGTAGCCGGACCTCCGGTCCTGCGACGGCGGGCCGCTCTACCACCGATTCGACGCGGGACGCTTGGGGCCGTCCGGTGCTCTCGTCCCCGCCGGTCGTCCCAACCGAACTGGAGCCGTGGGACGCGAGGGCTCCGAAGGACGATGCGCGTTCTTCGAAGGGCGGCGCAGCTGCCGACGACACCGGTGCGACCCAAGCGGGCTTCGACCCCATCCTTGACCAGGAATGGGAGACCGACACCGAGACCCACGCGGCTTTCGAGGCCGCCCGTCGAAGCGGCGCGCCGGCAGCGGAAGGCATGACGGCCAGGGAGATCGCCGACGCCCTCGCCACGGGGAACGATCCGATGGCCATGGACAGTGCCGCGCGGATCTACGACCCGCCGCGGGCGGTCGAGCCGGGGGCCGTACTGGCGCTGGCACAGCTTGCGATGACCTACGGCGACCAGGCCGCGGTCAACGGCATCCTCGCCGACGGAGCCGCCTCGGTGCTGCTCTGCGCCACGTCCCAGGAGGCGACCCATGCCTGGACC
>NZ_SELQ01000022.1 GCF_004145405.1 Salipiger sp. IMCC34102 | reverse complement strand
CGTACTGGCGCTGGCACAGCTTGCGATGACCTACGGCGACCAGGCCGCGGTCAACGGCATCCTCGCCGACGGAGCCGCCTCGGTGCTGCTCTGCGCCACGTCCCAGGAGGCGACCCATGCCTGGACCCTGTTCAAGGGGGGTCTCGTGCGTGGGTCCCCGCGTCCCGGTCAGTCGCGCTACGAGATGCCCCGCCGCCCGACCGTTCTGGTCGCGGCGGAGACAAGCCCGACGGGCCGGGCCACGACCTTGCGCACCGCCGACGCGCAGTTGAGCCAGCCGGGCGCGCTGGTGCTCGTCACCGACGATCTCGCGGGTCTCACCGGCGCGATGGCCCGGCTCCCCGTGACCCGCCTCGCCCCGCTCTGCGCCGACGCGCTGGTCTGGGCCTTGCGGCAGACCCACAGCGCCACGGGCAAGCTTTCCGAGGACGCCCTGCGCGCGGCCTTGCCCGCGGACGCGGCTCTCGCCCGGATGTCAGCCGCGCTGATCGGTCTGGCCCTGCGCGAACGCGGTCCGATCCGCGTCGCCCGCAAGCTCACCGAGCTGGTGGCCCCGGTTGCACCGGACACCGACGGCCCCACCCTCGAGGACCTGCCGGGGCTCGGAGAAGCGGGGCCGCGGCTGGCGCAGATCGTCACCGACGTCGCGGCCTACCGTGCAGGCCGGCTCGACTGGGCGGAGATCGAGCGCGGTCTTCTCCTCGCCGGACCGCCGGGCACCGGAAAGACGCTGCTCGCGGCGGCGCTCGCCCGCAGCCTCGGCGCATCGTTCTTTCCCACGACGCTGGGGGACATGCAGAAGCGCGACAGTGGCGGCAGCAAAGTCATCCAGGAGATGTCTGCTCTCTTCGACAGCGCCCGCGCCGCGACCGCGGGAGGAGGTCTCGCCGTGGTGTTCCTTGACGAGATCGACAGCTTCGCCTCCCGCGACCGGCCGCACGACCACAACACGTCGTACTTCACCAGCGTTACGAATACGCTGCTGACCCACATCACCGAGGCTCTGACCTGCGAAGGGATCTTCGTCGTCAGCGCCACCAATTTTCCCAAGCATCTCGACCCGGCCCTGATCCGGGCGGGCCGGCTGGGGGCGCGGATCGATGTGCGTCCGCCAACGGTGCGCCAGATCCCGGACGTGCTGCGCTATCACGTCGGCGACGACCTCGCAGGCACTGACCTTGCTCCTGCCGCCCGCGCCGCCGCAGGCCTGACACAGGCACAGCTCGCGGAGCGCGTGACCGCCGCACGCCGTCGGGCCCGGGCCGAGGGACGGGCGATGTCCCTCGACGATCTGCTGGTCG
>NZ_SELQ01000021.1 GCF_004145405.1 Salipiger sp. IMCC34102 | reverse complement strand
CGTACTGGCGCTGGCACAGCTTGCGATGACCTACGGCGACCAGGCCGCGGTCAACGGCATCCTCGCCGACGGAGCCGCCTCGGTGCTGCTCTGCGCCACGTCCCAGGAGGCGACCCATGCCTGGACCGCGTTCAAGAACGGGTTGGTCCGCCGTGGCCTGCGTCCCGGCCAGTCGCGCTACGAGATGCCCCGCCGCCCGACCGTTCTGGTCGCGGCGGAGGCAAGCCCGACGGGCCGGGCCACGACCTTGCGCACCGCCGACGCACAGTTGAGCCAGCCGGGCGCGCTGGTGCTCGTCACCGACGATCTCGCGGGGCTCAACGGCGCGATGGCCCGGCTCCCCGTGACCCGCCTCGCCCCGCTCTGCGCCGACGCGCTGGTCTGGGCCCTGCGGCAGACCCACAGCGCCACGGGCAAGCTTTCCGAGGACGCCCTGCGCGCCGCCCTGCCCGCGGACGCGGCGCTTGCGCGGATGGGGACAGCCCTCGTCGGTCTGGCCTTGCGCGAACGCGGTCCGCTCCGCGTCGCGCGCAAGCTCGCCGAGCTGGTGGCCCCCGTCGCCCCCGACACGGACGGTCCCACCCTTGAGGACCTGCCGGGGCTTGGAGAAGCGGGGCCGCGGCTGGCGCAGATCGTCACCGACGTCGCGGCCTACCGTGTAGGCCAGCTCGGCTGGGGAGAGGTCGAGCGCGGTCTTCTCTTCGCCGGACCGCCGGGAACCGGCAAGACGCTTCTCGCGGCGGCCCTGGCGCGCAGCCTCGGCGCATCGTTCTTTCCCACGACGCTGGGGGACATGCAGAAGCGCGACAGCGGCGGCAGCAAGGTCACCCAGGAGATGTCCGCCCTCTTCGACAGCGCCCGCGCCGCGACCGCGGGGGGCGGTCTTGCCGTGGTGTTCCTGGACGAGATCGACAGCTTTGCGTCGCGCGACCGGCCGCACGACCACAACACCTCCTATTTCACCAGTGTCACCAATACGCTGCTGACCCAGGTCACCGAGGCGCTGGACTGCGAAGGGATCTTCGTCGTCAGCGCCACCAATTTTCCCGATCATCTCGATCCGGCCTTGATCCGGGCCGGGCGGCTGGGGGCGCGGATCGACGTGCGTCCGCCGACGGTGCGCCAGATCCCGGGCGTGTTGCGCTATCACCTGGGCGACGATCTGGCCGGCACCGACCTTGCTCCTGCCGCCCGCGCCGCCGCAGGCCTGACACAGGCACAGCTCGCGGAGCGCGTGACCGCCGCACGCCGTCGGGCCCGGGCCGAGGGACGGGCGATGTCCCTCGACGATCTGCTGGTCG
>NZ_SELQ01000020.1 GCF_004145405.1 Salipiger sp. IMCC34102 | reverse complement strand
GTGAGGCCCTTGAGGACCTGCAGTTCGCGGGGGGTGAGCTTCTCGGCCAGCGGGTTGGCGGGGGTGTCCTCGGGGGCGGTCATGAAGTCGATGGGGGCGTATTGCTCTCCCATGGCCATGAAGCGCACGGCGTTGACGAGGGACTTGGCGGGCAGGGACTTCGGCACGAAGCCCGCCGCACCCGCCTCCAGCGCGTCCTCGGCGATCTGGCGGCTGGCCTCGCCCGAGATCAGCGCCACGCGCTGGCCCGCGCCCATGGCCAGGGCCGCGCGCAGGCTGTCGAGGCCCTGCATGCCGGGCATGTTGTAGTCCAGGAGCACGAGGTCGTAGGGCGCGTCGGCCTCGATCCGGGCGCAGGCCTCGTCGAAGGTGCCGACGGCCATCGTCTCGATCCCGCCCTGGCCTTCGAGATACATCACGAGCGTGTCGCGCAGCAGGTCGTGGTCGTCGGCGATCAATACTCTCATGACGTGTTCCCCATCCTTGGCATCGTCCTCGGCGGCGAGTGTGGCCAATCACTATGGCCAATCAAAGGCTAATAATTCGAACCATCGGGCGAGGCGCGCGACCAAAGGGATAGGTGCGCCTCTCCACCGGCAGGGGGGCTTTGGGCCGCGGGGATGGTCCGCGCACCATCCGGGCCGCCGACCTGTCCGCCCGCTTCGTTGCGTCAACCTCCTGTTTTCATTGATCACATAGGCATCACCTTGAACAGGGAACGAGCCAGATGAAACACGCAACCTTCGATGTCGACGCCGAACTCGCAGCCTTCGCCGGGGCGCAGACCTACCTGCCCGCGCTCGATCTGCAGCTTCTGGACTGCACGATGCACGAGGCGGTCGATTCGCTTCTGTCGCCGGGCAAGCGCAAGGCCTTCTTCGTGAACGCCCATTGCTGCAACGTGATGCACCGCGACGCGGAGTACATGCGCGCGGTGCGCTGTGCCGACGTGCTGCTGCCCGACGGGATCGGCGTGGCGCTGGCCGCGCGGATGACCGGCCAGCGGCTGACGGGCAACCTCAACGGTACCGACCTCGTGCCCGCGCTGCTGGCGCAGGCGGCCAAGCAGGGCCGGTCGGTCTACCTCTTCGGGGGCACGCCCGGGACGGCCGATGCCGCGGCGGCGGCGCTCATCCACCGCATCCCGCACCTGCGGGTGGCGGGCACCCGCGACGGCTTCGCCGGTGCGCGGGACGCCGAGGCGGTGATCGCGGACATCAACGCAAGCGGTGCGGACATCGTGCTGGTGGCGCTGGGCGTGCCGATGCAGGAGCTCTGGATCCACCGCCACGCGCACCGGCTGAACGCCGCGCTGGTCACCGGGGTCGGGGCCGCGCTGGACTTTCTGGCCGGCAACGTCAGCCGCGCGCCGTCCTGGCTGCGGCGGGCCCGCTCCGAATGGGTCTGGCGCCTGGCCCAGGAGCCGCGCCGTCTCGCCCGCCGGTATCTCGCCGGCAACCTCGGCTTCCTGGCCCGGGCGGGGGCCACCGCCCTGCGCCGGGTGCCGGGGCCCCGGGTCGCGCAGCGCGCGCTCGACGTGACGGTGGCGGCGGGGGCCTGCCTGGCACTGGCGCCGGTGCTGGCGCTGACGGCGCTGGCGATCAAGGCCGAATCCCGCGGGCCGGTGCTCTTCACGCAGACCCGGATCGGCAAGGACGGCCGGCCCTTCACGATCTACAAGTTCCGCTCGATGGCGCAGGACGCCGAGGCGCGGCGCGCGGCGCTGGTGGGGGCCTCCGACCGCGAGGGCGTCTGCTTCAAGATGAAGTCCGACCCGCGGATCACGAAGGTGGGCCGGATCATCCGCCGCCTGTCGATCGACGAGCTGCCGCAGATCCTCAACGTGCTGCGCGGGGACATGGCGATCGTCGGCCCCCGTCCCGCCTTGCCCTGCGAGGTCGCGGCCTATCCCGCCCGCGCGCTGGGGCGGCTGGCGGTCAAGCCGGGCATCACCGGGCTGTGGCAGGTCTCGGGCCGGGCCGAGATCGGCTTCGAGCAGATGATCGACATGGACCTCAGCTACGCGCGCGCGCGCAGCATCGTCTTCGACCTGATGCTGATCGCGCTCACGTTCCGCGCCGTCCTCTCGGGCCGCGGCGCGCACTGAAAGGCCGCCACCGCGGGGGCAGGGCAGGGCGCGCGCCCGACCTATCCCTTCGGATAGGCCGCTATCCCGAAAGCCCCATGCAATCCACGCGCGCGCGTGCGACAAGACAGGCACACCCGCAAAAGGAGACCGCCATGTTCGACCCCATCCGCAAGACCGCCGCCCTGGCCCTGCTCGGAATGACCCTCGCCGCGGGGGCCACCCAGGCCACGGCACAGGAGGAGGCCGCCACCGCCATCGCCTCGCCGATCCTGCTGACCGTCTCCGGCGAGACCCAGGGCAGCACGCAGGCGCTCGGCTTCGACCGCGCGGCGCTGATGGACCTGCCCGCCACGACGATCCGCACCAGCACGATCTGGACCGACGGCGTCCACGAGTTCACCGGCGTGGCGCTGTCGGACCTCGTGGA
>NZ_SELQ01000019.1 GCF_004145405.1 Salipiger sp. IMCC34102 | reverse complement strand
GAGCCGGCGCGGCAACTGCCACGATAACGCCGTTGCCGAGAGCTTCTTCAACCTGCTCAAGCGCGAGAGGATCAGGCGCCGGACCTATCGCACACGCGAAGAAGCCCGACGGGACGTGTTCGACTACGTCGAGATGTTCTACAACCCGAAGCGCAAGCACGCGAGAAACGGAATGCTGTCGCCGCTCGAGTTCGAGCGGCAGCAGAAACTGAGGCACGAAGGCGTCTAAGAAACTCGGGGCTATTCACCCGGGCCCGCACCTCTCTGGTTGACACGAAGGGCGGTGAGCTGGCCTTCACTGCGCTCACGCCTCAAATAGCATCAAGGGCGGAGAGCGGACCTTCGCTGCATGGTGATCTGCCCTGGCTCGGAGGGCGGGAAGCGTACCACCTATGCGCTCTACAAAGACGCCCGCAGTGCGGGATAAGTTGCGCGACTGATGCCTGCGAAAGGATCACACCCTCAAACCGTGGAAGCTGATACGAAGACTTCCTACATCCGCCCCTCCCCAAAAATAGTGAGTTGAACCACTTTCGGTCTCAGCCAACGGTTGATGAGAAGTATCGATCTGCACGCTTTGCATGTTAAGTTTTTGGAGGTGGCGTCATGCAACAGATTACGAGTTTTGATCCAACCGTAACGCTCAACGCTGACTTGGAGGTCGTGAACACGAACAACCTCAGTCTGCTGAATTTTATCGGTCCTGCGCGAGATGTTGAAAACATCTCGGCTGATGAAAGCGATGGACTTCTGGAAAACGGGGACGGAGTGACCGTCACGTCCACTGACGGTGACGGTGATACCGTTTCCCGGGATGGCACCTACATCGGTGACGCGACGATTACGACGACCTCGGTCGAACTGAATGCCCTGCTGGTTGGGCTCAATATCCAACTCAACCCGATCGAAGGAGAATTGATACAATACGACGACGGCAGCCTTGGCTTCATTTCCGAAGACCCCCTGACCGACGCGCGTCTTGGCGTGACCGCGGACCTGACGATCGCGGGAATAACCACGACCTTCGAAGGAGACCTATCCGAGCTCGATGACTTTCTCGATGAGCAAGGCGTTCTCGGCGCTCTTCTTGGTAATATCACCGACCTGACCCAATACGTCCTCGATACCGCAGTCGTCACGGTGGACGTTGATACGTCCGGGACATTGGTCGTCTGTTTCGCGTCCGGCAGCATGATCCTGACCCAGGCAGGAGAGACACCGGTCGAGGCGCTTGCGGTGGGCGACAAGGTCATCACCCGGGACCACGGCGCGCAAAGCGTCCGCTGGATCGGGCGGCGCAAACTGTCGGCAAGCGTGCTCAAAGCCAATCCCAACCTCAGGCCGATCCGGATCAGGGCCTGCGCTTTCGGCCCCGGCCAGCCCGCGCGGGACCTGATGGTTTCCCCCCAGCACCGCATACTGGTGACGTCACGGATCGCCGAGCGGATGTTCGGGTCCCGCGACATCCTCGTCGCCGCCAAGCAGCTTCTGGACCTCGACGGGGTAGAGATCGCGACCGATGTCGAAGAGGTGGAATACATCCATTTCCTCCTCGACCAACACGAGATCGTCTATTCGGAATGGCTCGCCACCGAGAGTCTCTTTACCGGTCCGCAGGCTCTGAAATCCCTGAGCTGCGAGGCGCGGTTAGAACTTCTCGCCCTCTTCCCCGAACTGATGCGACCGGATCATCTGCCTGCAAGTCCTGTGCCGCTTGCCCCCGGCAAGAAGGCGCGTCGGCTCGTGGAACGGCATCGTAAAAACAACAAGCCTCTCCTCTCCACCGGGCCGCATCAAAGCCACGACGGTCAGGAGCGTTTAGCCGTCCTTGAAGCATCTTAGATTGCGGTACGCCGATGAGAACTTCGGTGCAAAATCGTTCGTGGTAGCGCTGGGATAATCCTGCTAAAGGCGGAATAATAGTTGTTCACCTTTATGTTTCCTGATGACATGGAGGGCAGGTAGAACTCTACCGCGAAATTGAGACAAAGGGTTCGGCTGGCTTATGCTGGAGGCATGAGCCAGAGCGAAGCGGCGCCGCATCTCAGGAGCTCGAATAATAGCGTATCTATTGTATTGGTGCTCTCGACACTGCCGAGATGTCGCCGAATGCGCTGTTCGTTGCTTCAACGTCCGGCTCGGCCCGTTCGCAACGCAGAAGGCCTCGCTGCGCCTGGAAAGTTGAGCGAATTTTTATTTCTATCACCTCGGTCTCGAAGTGGACATGCGGCGGAGCGGTGCGCCAATCGAATGACAACAGCTGCGATATCGTCGCGTCCGACCCAAATCTAACCTCAATACAACTCGAGGCTACCATAATTCTCAAGCCTTCATTTCAACATACTGCTGCGCCCGCTTCTCAAAACAAGATTGTGAGAAAGGCCATTCCTCAGACCCCTTTTAACTCAAACCTTTTTGAACCGAATCAACTTACAATGTCACCCAGCCTACTGATATCATAACTGTGGAATGATGAGACGTTTAGAACACTTACCTATGAGCTTAGGTCACAATCCGAACCCTAAAAAACCTTAAAGTCTGCAAGAATAAATGATAGGCTGTGAAACGTTCAGTTCTAGTATAGCTTGATGAGATGCTATGGGAGATCAAGATGGAATTTAAGAAATTTCGCATTTACAATCTTTTAAACCTAATTTTTCCAAAATCTTTCAAGTACAAGGTGTTCTTCGTAGCGTTCATTTCGACGCACATTCCTTTGATTTCGATAGCTACGTATGTTTTCCTTAATATTTCAAGTGTAAATGAGCTGATTTGGCCGCTAATTCTAATGGTGACAGCGACGGTCGTAGCCTCAGTAGTGGCAATGCACCTTCTCCATCATCTACTTAAGCCTATATATTACTGTGTGAGTGTCTTAAAGGATGTTCAAGAAAATGTTTTTCGCCCATTACCTAATAACCTTCAGGACGAAATTGGCTTTCTCATGAAGCAGCTTAACGAATTTGTGTTTTTGCACCAGGAACTTGATATGGCGTTGACACAAATGGATACTGCAAATCGTGAGAAAGATGCTTTTATCTCTGTGATGAACCACGAGCTCCGTACACCACTCACATCCCTAAGGGGTGCGGTTTCTATAGCCTTAATTGAAAGTCGTGATTCATGCAGTGACAGAATCCGAAATATGCTTGAAATTGCGGATCGAAATGGCAAACGGTTAAGCGGTTTGATTGAGAATATTTTAGTTACTCAAAAACTTGATATCGATGAAATGGAATTGAAGTATTCAAGGGTCGATGCACATAGCCTTCTCGAAAATAGCTTCAGAGACAACGAAACATTTTCAAGCAGTTGCCGCCTTGAATTGGTTAAGCCAGGTAAGGGTGAGGCTTTTTATATACTCGCTGATAAATCCGCCGTCCGACAGATAATCGATAACTTGCTTTCAAATGCCATGAAGTTCTCTGCAGAAGGGACTACGGTCAAAGGAGAAGTTAAAATTAACAACAATAAAGTTCGCCTCTCCGTAGTAGATTGCGGGGAAGGAATTCCGGACGGTATGGAAGAGGTAGTCTTTGGTCGTTTCAAGCAGGTCAGTGTTGGAAAGCAAGGATCGACCCAGGGTTCCGGCTTGGGGCTGTTTGTGTCGAGAAAGTTGGCGAACAAAATGTCCGCAAAACTTTCCTATGAAAGTCACCACGGCCAAGGAACTGAGTTCTACCTAGAGTTCGATAGATTGGAATAAAGTAAAGTATCTTTAGAGGTTTTTTCAAAGTTTTTCGCAGGCTTGGAAAATTGCGCGGCCAAAAAAAAAAGATGCAGATGCAGAGCTGCGACCTTTTAGACTGCCAGAGGTAAAAAACTAAATTGTAAATTCCGCTCACGTAACTATCCCGCACAGTGGTCATTCACTTAGAGCCCAGTATAGATCGCCTTCTCGCCGGAAACGATCAGGCCCAGCGGCCCACCGAATGACAGGATAGGGCCGTTAGCGCCCGCAGGACCGGCGCGCCAAGGCGAGGGACCTGCCGCGCCGCCGCAGGTCTGCTTCGAGCCCCTCCAAGACGTTTCGAGAAAGTGCCGCTTTCGCCCAGGCTACGCAATTGCGCCATCGACCGCCGACC
>NZ_SELQ01000001.1 GCF_004145405.1 Salipiger sp. IMCC34102 | reverse complement strand
CATAATCGGGAAACATCACGGGGACATCACCCTAAGAGCGCGATACACAGACGTCTGATCCATCGAACTTCGACAAACACAAACCGCCCACATATCTCTTCAGATATTAGCAATTTCAAACAACGTGAGGGCCAAAGAAGACCAGATGCGCCCTATAGTCCGGCGCGCCCCGCCTCGTCAATCCTCGAACTTCTCCGCGTTCCGATCTGTCCGCCTTGGCGTTCGTCCCGGTCTGCGTCCCGTTGGTGCATCTCTGCGCCGCCGGTGAGGGGCTATTTACGGATAGGGTCGGGGACCCGCAAGAGGCTTTTTCAGAAAAATCGCGAATCCGAGCAAAAAGTTTCGGACTGCACAAAATCTGGTAGGTTTGCCCTACACACCATCAAGTCACCCTCACCCGAAGGCCTCTGCATGCGTTCTCTTTTACTGTTCGGCCTGCTGATCCTTGCAGCTTGCGGCGGCCCGGCTGCCCCCATCGGGCCAGTGCCTGAAGGCACGCTGCGGTTCGCGACGCAGAACATCCATTACATTTCACTCAATGCCGCCGAGGGGGCCTGGTCCCTTCCCGACTGGGAGGACCGCAAGACCTCCGTCGATCTGGCCTTCAAGGCGCTGGATGCGGACATCGTCGCCTTCCAGGAGATGGAGAGCTTCGGTCGCGGCGATTCCTTCGACATCAATCTTGCCCGCGACTGGCTTCTGGCGCGCAATCCCGGCTATGCGGCGGGCGCGAACGGACCTTCCGCGACATTCCCCTCCACCCAGCCGATCTTCTACCGCACCGACCGGCTGGAGATGCTGGACCAGGGATGGTTCTTCTTCGCCGACACGCCGGACGTCATCTACTCGCGCACCTTCGACGGAAGTTGGCCGGCCTTTGCAAGCTGGGCGCAGTTCCGCGACCGGGCCACCGGACGGCGTCTGACGGTCTATAACGTGCATCTCGAGTACAAGTCGGGGTCGAACCGCCTGAAGTCCGCCGCCCTGACGGTCGAGCGCATGGCCCCGCGCCTTGCGGCGGGGGAAGCGGTGGTCCTGGCGGGCGACCTCAATGCCCTGGCGGGGTCGAAGACGGTGCAGATCTTCCGAGCGGCGGGTCTGCGGTTCGCCGACGTGCCGGGATCGACCTATCACCTCAACCGGGGGATCGATCTCTTCGGTGCGATCGATCACGTGGCGACCGCGGGACCCGTGCACGTCGTGGGCCCGCCACAGGTGCAACGGCGGACGTTCGACGGGCGCTACCCGTCCGACCACTACGCGGTGGTCACGGATCTGGCACTGCCGTGACGCGGGACTTGCGCGACGCCAGCGAAGCGCGCCTAATGATCGCCTCATCTTCATGACCCGAAAACCGCGGAGGACCCCATGGCCACTTTCACCGTGAACGGAGAGGAGCGCACGGTCGACGTGCCCGAAGATACGCCGCTCCTGTGGGTCTTGCGCGACGAGCTGCGCCTGACCGGCACCAAGTTCGGCTGCGGGGTCGCGCAATGCGGGGCCTGCACCGTGATGATGGACGGCACGACCCGGCGGTCCTGCGTGACGCCGGTCTCGGCCGTCGAGGGCGCGAACATCACCACGATCGAAGGGCTCGACACGCCGGAATCGCAGGCCGTCCTGGCCGCATGGGAGGCGCTCGACGTGCCGCAGTGCGGCTGGTGCCAGTCCGGCCAGATCGTCAGCGCCAGCGCGCTTCTCTACGAGATCCCGGACCCCACGGACGAGGACATCGACCGCGCCATGGCGGGCAACATCTGCCGCTGCGCCACCTACCAGCGCATCCGGCAGGGCATCAAGGACGCCGCGAAGGCGCTGGAGGCATGAACATGACACAGTCCCGCCGCCAGTTCCTGGCCTCCGCCGCCGGTATCGCCATCGCCACCACCCTGCCCCTGCCCGGTCGTGCGCAATCGGGCGCCGCCACCGCCTTTGCGGGCGATGGCGCGGGCGGCTTCGCGCCCAACGCCTTCATCCGCATTCTGCCGGACGACACCGTCACCGTCATGATCAAGCACATCGAGATGGGCCAGGGCCCCTATACCGGGCTTGCCACGCTGGTGGCCGAAGAGCTCGACGCCGACTGGTCGCAGATGCGCGCCGAATCCGCACCATTGGACAACGAGACCTACAAGAACCTGCTCTTCGGCCTGCAGGGCACCGGCGGATCCACCGCCATCGCCAACAGCTACACCCAGATGCGCAAGGCGGGTGCGGCGGCCCGCGCAATGCTGGTGCAGGCCGCGGCCGCCGAGTGGGACGTGCCTGCCGAAGAGGTCTCGATCTTCAAGGGGGTCGTCAGCCACGGTGCCAAGACCTCGTCCTTCGGCCCGCTCGCGGCCAAGGCCTCGAACCTGACCCCGCCGGAGGATCCGGTGCTCAAGGATCCCTCCCGGTTCGTCTACATCGGCACCGACAGGCCCAAGCTCGACACCGTGGCGAAATCCACAGGCACCGCGACCTTCACGATGGACGTCTACCGCGAGGGGATGGAGACCGTCGTCGTCCGGCACCCGCCGATGCTGGGCGGCGCGGTCGCAAGCTACGACGATCGCGCGGCGCTGGCGGTGCCGGGCGTCACGGCCGTCCGGCAGATTCCGCAGGGGGTGGCCGTCTACGCAACCTCCACCGCTGCGGCCCTCAAGGGACGTGCGAGGTTGTCGGTCGAGTGGGACAGCAGCAAGGCAGAGACCCGCAGCAGCGCGCAGATGATGGAGGATTTCGCGGCCCTCGCCACGACCGGCGACCGCCTGCCGGCCGAAACGGTCGGGGATTCGGACGCGGCCCTCGGCGGTGCGGCGCAGACGCTGGAGATGGAGTTCCGCTTTCCCTATCTCGCCCATGCGCCGATGGAACCGCTCGACGCGGTGCTCGAGGTGAAGGACGGCCGCGCCACCGCATGGGGCGGCTGGCAATTTCCCGGCTTCGACAACGGGGCCATCGCGGGCGCCTTGGGGATGAACCCGCAGGACGTCCGGATGGAGGTCATGCTGGCCGGTGGCTCCTTCGGGCGGCGCGCGCAGCCCTCCGCCCAGATCGGGGCCGAGATCGGGGCCATCGCCGCCGCCGCGGGCGGGAATGGCGCATGGAAACTGGTCTGGACCCGCGAGGACGACCTGCAAGGTGGCTATTACCGCCCCATGACCGTCCACCGGATGCGCGGCGGGCTCGACGCCGAAGGCAACATCGCGGGCTGGCACGACACGGTGGTCAACCAGTCGATCATGGCAGGCACCCCGATGGAACAGATGATGCAGGGCGGGCTCGACCCGACATCCTACGAGGGGGCGACGAAGATGCCCTACGATCTGGCCGACATGACCGTCGACTGGGTCCGCGCCGAAAGCCCGGTGCCGGTGCTCTGGTGGCGCTCGGTCGGGCACAGCCATACCGGCTATGCCACTGAGGTCTTCCTCGATCGCCTGCTGGAGATGGGCGGCAAGGACCCCGTGCAAGGCCGGCTCGACCTGCTGCGCGGCGACATGGGCCGTGACCGGGCCGTGCTGGAAAAGGCGGCCGAGATGGCCGGATGGGATGGCACCCGCGTAAAGGACGGCAAGGGCTACGGCGTCGCGCTGCACGAATCCTTCAACACCTATGTCGCGCAGGTGGTCGAGGTCGAGGATCGCGGCGGCCAGCCCCGTGTGACCAACGTCTGGGCGGCGGTCGATTGCGGCGTCGCGGTGAATCCCAACGTGATCCGCGCGCAGATCGAGGGCGGCATCGGCTACGGCCTCGGCACCGTGCTGCACAACGCGATCACGCTGGGCGACGGCGGCATCGTGCAGGAGGACAACTTCGACACCTACCGAATGCTGCGCATCACCGAGATGCCGCAGATCCACGTCGAGATCATCCCCTCCGACGCCGATCCCACCGGTGTCGGCGAACCCGGCACGCCGCCCATCGGTCCCGCCCTCGCCAATGCCTGGCGCGCGCTCACGGGCGAGACCGTCACCACCCTTCCATTTTCTGCCCGCGCCGGAGCCTGAGCCCATGAAACCGATTGCCCTTACAGGCGCGCTGGCCCTGCTGGCCGCCCCCGCCTTCGCCGAGACCGTGAACGGACTGCGCACCGTCAATGAATTCGCGGCCATCGCGGACGAGACCGAACGCTCCACCGCGCTCTTCGAGGAGATGTTCGCCGTCATCTCTCACCCGCGGTGCCTGAACTGCCACCCGGTCGACAACATCCCCCGGCAAGGCGACGACTTGGCCCTGCACAACCCGCCCGTCGTGCGCGGCGATGGCGGCATGGGTGCGCCCGGGATGCGTTGCTCGACCTGCCACGGGCCGGAAAACGTGGCCTATACCACCGGAGCGGGCTCGATTCCCGGCCATGTGCCCTGGCACCTCGCGCCGATCGAGACGGGCTGGATCGGCCTGACCCCGGCGGAGGTCTGCGCCCAGCTCAAGGACCCGGAGCGCAACGGTGGCCGCACCCTGGCCGAGTTGCACGAGCACAACGCAGAGGACGGCCTCGTCGGCTGGGGGTGGGAGCCGGGCGCGGGGCGCGAACCGGCCCCCGGCACGCAAGAAATCTTCGGTGAATTGACGCAAGCCTGGATCGACACCGGCGCCGCCTGTCCAGCGGCTTGAGACCGGCAGTGGAGGAAAGGCCGCCCCTGTCCGGGCGGGCTTTTGATCGAGGATCGGTTTAGGAAGGTCCACCGGGCGGCGGCCATGAGTTCTGAGCGCGTCAGAAGAACGGAAGGCCTGATCCGGGCAACGTGTTGATCCCGGCGACAAGTGCTCCGGCGGCCCCGATGAACCCCAGGAGCAGCAGCAGGCCGTCGCGGTAGAGCAGGCCCAGCCCGAAAACCGCGATGACGACCATCGGCACGGTGGTGGCGAACGGCACAAGTTCAAGCGGCGGAACGGTCACCAGAAGACACAGGATCACGACGCACGCCGCGCTGCGCCCGGCCGAACCGGCGAACATCGACAGCCGTTCCTGCAGCTTGGCGTCGATCCGCATCGAGATCGGCTTCAGCCATTTCACCGATTTCATCACCCGGTCGGAGTCGAGCCTCTTCCGCCGGAGCCAGTCGGGGACCCAGAAATGCTCGTAGCCCATGAGCAGCCGCACGGTGATCGCCGCCAGCGTCAAGGCGAGGAACGTCGGGAACCCCGGGATCCCGCCCAGGGGGGAAATCTCGACGAGCGGCAGGATGGCGAGCGCGGGGCCGTAGCCGCGCTGGTCGAGTGCATCGACCAAGTGGCCGACCTCGACCTTGTCGCCCTTCGTATCCTCGGCACTGCGCTGCAGTTCCGCGACGATCTCGGTGAGGGCACCTTCTTCTTTCTTCATCTCGCGGCCTCCAGCCTGCTCAACTTGTCCTTCGAAAGTCGGTTCCACAGGAGTTTCCGCCTGCCGAACACCCCTGCAACCAGAGACCCGCGACACTCATCCGGCGAGGATGACCGACGGACGAAACCCGCGAAAGAGGCGATCGTCCGCGAAAGACAACTCCCCGCCCAAGACCCACCGTTCCGGCAATGCTCGGATAACCCCGCAACGTGACCCGTTAGTCCCGTCACGCGGTTTGCGTCCGCTCGAATGTCGCCGCGACATGGAGGCCGGGATCGGCCCCCACCTCGTCTGCTGCCACGAGGTCGATCAACTGGGCAAACACGTTGCGCGCGGCGATGGGCCAAAGCGATTCGTCCACGTCGCGATAGACGTGCGCGGTGATGGCCTCGACCGTCGCGGGGCCACGATCCAGCGCCGCCAGCACCTCCGCCCGCCGCGCTGCGCGATGCGCGACCAGCCAGTCGATCCGCGCGGCAGGATCGGCGACCGGCGCCCCGTGACCGGGATAGAGCACGCGCGCGCCCCGGTCCGCCAGCCGCTGGCAGGAGGCTACGAAATCCGCAATATCCCCGTCCGGCGGCGAGACGAGCGAGGTCGTCCAACCCATCACCAGATCGCCCGAGAACCAGGCCCCGCGCCAGCCGAAGCACAGGTGATTGCCCATGTGACCCGGCGTATGAAGAACCTCGACCCGGCCCGCCGGCGTCTCCAGCACCTTTCCGTCCGCGAGGCAGCGATCCGGCGCGAACTGCGCGTCCACGCCTTCGCCGCCCCCTTCGTAGCCCTGGGCCACCAACCGCTGCATGACCGCGCTGCGCCCGGCCTCGGACGGCCCGAAGGCCAGGACGGGCGCGCCGGTCTCGGACGCCAGCCGGGCGGCCAGTGGCGAATGGTCGAGGTGGGAATGGGTCACGAGGACATGGCTGACGCGCGCCGCCCCGATGGCCGCGCGCAGCGCCTGCGCATGGGCGGGCAGATCGGGGCCGGGGTCGATCACGACGACGTCCCCCTCCCCCAGCAGGTAGGTGTTGGTGCCCGGCCCCGTCATGGCCGACGGGTTCGGGGCCAGCACCCGCCGCAGCCCCGGCTCCAGCGAGACTGCCACACCGGGCTGCCCGATTCCGTCCATCGCCATCCCCGGCCCTCGTCGTTAGACTCCGCCCCATGTTCGAACGGTTCATCAAACCCTACCTGCCCAATGGCCTCTATCCCAGAGCGTTCCTGATCCTGATCCTTCCGATCCTGATCCTGCAGCTCCTGGTCTCGATCGTGTTCATCAACCGTCACTTCGACGGGGTGACGCGCCAAATGACCGACGCCGTAAGCCTGGAACTGCGCTACCTCGTCCAGACGGCGAACGCGGCACGGACGCAGGCGCAGGCAACCGCCGCCGTGTCGGAATTCGCCGCCCCCCTTCAGATTCAGACCCGCTGGGCCGAGACCGTCCCGGATGTCGGCGACGACCGCGAGTGGTCCGATTTCACCGGTGATACCGTGGCCGACCAACTGCGCCTGCGCGTGCCATCGGTCGCCGAGATCTCCATGGCCGACAAGTCACGGCTCGTCCTCTGGCTCGACACCGATCACGGACCCTTGCGGGCCGAGATGGACCGGAGGCGGACCTCGGCCTCGAACCCGCACCAGCTGATCGTCATCATGGTGGTTCTGGGAGCGATCCTGACGGCGATCTCCTTTTTGTTCCTGCGCAACCAGCTGCGCCCGATCCAGCGCATGGCGCGCGCCGCGACCGACTACGGCAAGGGTCGGATCACGCCCTACCACCCCAGCGGCGCGACCGAGGTGCGCGCCGCCGGCATGGCGTTCCTCGACATGCGCGCGCGGCTCGAACGGCAGATCCAGTCCCGCACGATGATGCTTTCGGGCGTCAGCCACGACCTGCGCACGCCACTCACCCGGCTGCGGCTAGGCCTGTCGCTTCTGGACGAAGAAGACGCCCGGCCCTTGATCGGGGATGTCGACGACATGCAGCGCCAGCTCGACGCCTTCCTGGATTTCGTGCGCTCGGACGCCTCCGACGACCTGATCCCCGTGTCACCGTTCCGGATCGCCCGCGATGTCGTGGAGGACTTCACCCGCATGTCCGGTCGGTTAAAGCTGGGGACGCTGGAAGGCCGGGACGAGGCGATTCCCTTGCGAGGCGTCGCCATTCACCGCGCCCTGGACAACCTGTGCGGCAATGCGCTGCGCTACGCCGACCGGGCGGTCCTGTCGGTGACGCTGACCGACCGCACCCTGCGGTTCACGGTGGAGGACGACGGCCCAGGCATTCCCGCCGACCAGCATGAAGAGGCCGTCCGCCCCTTCACCCGGCTCGACCCCGCGCGCAATCAGGACAAGGGGTCCGGCGTGGGCCTGGGACTCGCCATCGTGTCGGACATCGCACGCGGTCACGGCGGAATGCTGCGCCTGTCGACATCTCGGACGCTGGGCGGCCTGATGGCCGAACTGGTCCTTCCCCGCTAGGACGGCGCCCCTAGCTGCCCCGGTAGGTCGAGTAGCCGTAAGGCGACAGCAGAAGCGGGACGTGGTAATGGCGTTCCTCGGAAATGCCGAAGCGGACGGGGATCTCCGACAAAAAGAGCGGATCGGCGTCTTGCCCCAGGCCGCGCAGGTAATCTCCGGCGTGGAAGATCAGTTCGTATTGGCCGGATGGGGCTTCGGGCAGGATCGGCGCGTCGGTGCGCCCGTCCGCATTCGTCCTCGCGGTCGCCACTTGCTCCCGCGCCTTGTCGGTCAGGCGGAACAGCGTGATCGCGATGCCCTGCGCCGGGCGGCCGGTGGCGGTGTCGAGGACATGGGTGGTCAGGCTGGCAGGCATGGCGGGCTCCGGTTTGCAATCGGGTGGAGCCTGCCCGAGCGCGCGCCACACGGCAAGCGGTTGACAGAAGACCCGCGATGGCGCGAGGTCGGGCGCATGGATCGGACTTTGACCCCTGCCCCGCTGACGGCCGCCGACTTCGCCCCCTTCGGCGACGTGCTTGCCTTGCGCGACGCCCCCGACAAGACGATCAACGACGGTTTCTGCGGGCGGCATCACGACCTGGGCAGGCTCGATTTCGGAAGCGGCCGGGCGGGGATCAGCCTGTTCGATGCCAGACCACGCAGCCTGCCCTACCGCTTCGACCTTTTGGAACGGCATCCGGAAGGATCGCAGGCCTTTGTGCCCATGCACCGCACCCCCTGGCTGGTGATCGTGGCCCCCGATGAAGCCGGTCGCCCCGGCATGCCGCAGGCCTTCATCGCGCAGGGTCAGGGGATCAACCTTCACCGCGGGACCTGGCACGGCGTGCTGACACCGCTCGAGGACGGGCTTTTCGCGGTCGTGGACCGGATCGGCGCAGGCGCGAACCTGGAAGAGTATCGGCTGGACACCGCCTGGACCGTCGTGGCGACCTGACCCGCGCCGGAAAGCGGCCAGCTTTGATCGCGATCGGCGCCGTGCGGCCGACGACAGTGTCAGGGGCGCCGAAATCTCAGCTGACGGCAGACGCCGACGGTCGAAGTGTTCTCTGCTGCGTTGCCAACTGGATCGCAAAACCGCAAGCGACCCACGGTTAAGCGCTCACCGGTTCCGCCGTGCCGCGGAGCCTTCGACAGTGGTGCTCCATGGTCCACTGTTGATCGCCAGTCCGACCAGCTGTCCGAACGGGCCAAGGGTGGCCCGCTCGCGCCTCACCAGCCGATGAAGACCAGCGTGATGACCGGGAAGATCGCCAGCAGCAGCACCCGGAACAGGTCGGAGCCGACGAAGAACAGCACCGCGCGATAGGTCTCGACCATGGGGGTGGAGCGATCCATCGCGTTGATGATGAACAGGTTCATCCCCACGGGCGGCGTGATGAGACCGACCTCGACCACGATGAGCACGAGGATGCCGAACCAGATCGCCACCTGCTCGGTGTTGATGCGGTTCAGCGCCCCCTGGTTGGCGCCACGGATGCCCAGCTCGCGGATCTGGTCACGAGTCAGTTCGACACCCGAAGCCAGCTGCGCCTGCGCCTCCGCCAGCAAAGCTGCGGGCACATCCGTCCCGGCGGCCACCAGGTCCGCCAGCCTGGCGGCGTGCAGATCCACCATGGTGACGAAACCGAAATCGAGGCCCTGCATGACCGGCCAGAAGATCGGGATCGTCAGAAGGATCATCGACAGGCTGTCCATCAGGCAGCCCAGCACGAGGTAGAAGACGAGGATGAACGCCAGCACCATCCAAGGCGAGAGGTTCTGCTCGACCACGAAGCTGGCGATGTCCTGCGGCACCTGCGTCAGGGCCAGAAAACCGTTGTAGAAGGCGGCCCCCAGCACGATGAAGAAAATCATCGCGGTGGATTTTGCGGTCACGATGAAGCTTTCGCCCAAGGTGGCACGGGTGAGCCCGCCGTTCGCCCAGGCGATGAGCCCGGTGCCCAGAGCGCCGATGGCCGCCCCTTCCGTGGGCGTGAACCAGCCCGCGTAGATGCCGCCGACGACAAGGCCGAAGACCAGCAGCACGGGCCAGACGTCCAGCAGCGCCCGGGCCCGCTGGGCGTAGCCCACGCGCGGGCGGACCCCGGCGGATTTCGGATAGAGCCTCACGTAGATCGAGATGACGATGACGTAGCCCAATGCTGCCAGCAGGCCGGGGATCACGGCGGCGAGGAAGAGCTTGGCGATGTTCTGCTCGGTCAGGATCGCGTAGATCACCAGCACGATGGAGGGCGGAATCAGGATGCCCAGCGTGCCGCCCGCCGCCAAGGTCGCGGTCGAGAAGCCGCCCGCGTAGCCGTAGCGGCGCAACTCCGGCAGGGCGACGCGGGACATGGTGGCCGCCGTCGCAAGCGAGCTGCCGCAGATCGCGCCGAAACCCGCGCAGGCGCCGACGGCGGCCATCGCCACGCCACCCTTGCGGTGTCCAAGCCAGCTTTCGGCGGCCTTGAAGAGGGCCGTGCTCATGCCGCCCAGGGTCGCGAAATGGCCCATCAGCAGGAACATCGGGATGATCGACAGCGAGTAGCTGGCGAAGGTGGTATAGGTCTCCGACTTGAGGCGCGCGAAGGGAATCGTGGTGTCGCCGGTAACGATCACCAGCCCCACCAGGCCCGCGAGGAACATCGCGAGCCCGATGGGCACGCGCAGGAAGATCATGATCAGCAGGGTCGGGAACGACAGGATGCCGATGAGGGTGTCGCTCAATGCTCTATCTCCAGATCCTCGGGGAGGATGTCGCGCCCGGTCGCGATCTCGCCCAGGCGCGCTGCGGCGATCCAGACGGCCACGGCGGCGGCGATGCCCGCGCCGACCAGGGACAGCGCGTAGCCCCACCAGACGGGAAATTGCAGAAGGAAGGTGACCTGGCCCGAGGACATCTTGGACAGCATGCCCGCATAGAGTTGCACGGCGATCAGCACCATGACCCCGGCGAAGACCACGTCGATCACCACCCGCACCGCGCGGTTGAACCGATCGGGCATCATGCGGGTAAAGACGTCGACGGCGGCGTGACCACCGGTGATCTGGCACAGCGGCAGGAAGGCAAAGATGGCAAAGGCCACCAGCGCCTCGGTCAGTTCGAAGTCACCGTTGATCGGCCCGATGCCGAAGGCGATCAGCGCATCCGCGACGCCCGGCATGGTCGACTGCACGAGGTCGCTGTAGAGAAACCCGTTGATCGTGCGCCCCAGCACCGAGGCGCAGATCAGCAGGACGATCCCGGACAGGACAAGACCGCCCAACCAGGCCATGATGGTCGAGAGGCGCAGGAAGAAGCGATACATCGCGGAAGCTCCGGTGAAACGCAAAGGGGCGGCCACGAAACAACGACCGCCCCGATTCAAAAAGGCCTCAGTTCGTGGCCTCGTACTCATCCATCAGCTCGTTGGCGCGGTCGATCAGGGCCTGACCGTCGTAACCGCGGCTGTCCATGTCCGCGATCCAGCTGTCGTAGATCGGCTGGACGACGGGGCGCCATTCGGCCTCGACCGTCTCTGCGTCGATGGTGATGATGTCGTTCCCGAATTCCTCGGCCAGCGCGAGGCCGGCCTCGTCGCCCGCGAGCATCACGTCGGCACCCATCTGCGAGAAGGCCGCACCGGAGTTGTCGTCGATCACCTGCTTGAGGTCGTCGGGCAGGCCGTCATAGACGTCCTGGTTCATCGCGACAATCATGGTAAGGGTATAAAGCCCCTCGCCTTCGAACTGGGTGTGGTTGGTCACCAACTCCGAGGTCTTGACGGCGGTGGTGACTTCCCACGGGATCGTGGTGCCGTCGATGACGCCCTTGGACAGCGCCTCGGACACGGCCGGAACCGGCATGCCCACCGGGGTGGCCCCGGCGGCGGTCAGCATCTCGTTCACGAGGCGCGAGCCGCCGCGGATCTTCATGCCCTGCAGGTCGGAAGGCGTCTCCACCGGGTCGGCGGTGTGGAACACGCCCGGACCGTGCACGAAGGTGGCCAGCATCTTCATGTCCTGAAAATCGGTTTCGGCCATGCTTTCTTCGTACATCTTCCAGAACGCGTAGGACCCGGCCTTTGCGTCCTCGACGAAGAAGGGCAGCTCGAAGACTTCCGAGGCAGGGAACCGGCCTGGGGTGTAGCCGACGACCGTCCAGATCACGTCGGCCACGCCGTCCTGGACCTGGTCGACGAGTTCGGCCGGGGCGCCGCCCAGCTGCATGGAGGGATAGCGATCGACCTGGATGCGGCCGTCGCTCTGCTCTTCGACGTTGTTGGCCCAGGTTTCGAGCATGTTGGCCGGAATCGCCGCCTGCTGCGGCAGCATCTGGTGCATCTTCAGCGTCACCTCCTGCGCCAGCGCGCCGGTGGCGGTCAGCGCGCCCAGCGCAAGCGCCCCGGTGGCGGCGATGAGGCTTCTGCGGGTCGTGTACATGGTGTTCTCCTCCCAAAGACTTCGGCACGTGGCCGGTCATGGCACAGCGTATGCATCGGAGGGGGGATTGATCAACGACAAAAACGCTAATCGAGTAAACAACATTTCGCGACACGCCGCGCCGTCAGCGCACCGGGCAGACGGCGCGGCGGCGCCTGCGTCATGGCAAATACGCCAACCGCCCGGGGGCCGGAGCGCTAGGGGCGAACTTCGCCTTCCTCGGTGCCGTCCCAGTAGTGGATGCGATCGGCATCGACGCGGATCATGATCATGCCGGGCGTGTCGATCCCGTCCTCGAACCAATATTCCAGTTCGGGCACCCAATGCGCCTCGAAAGTGGCGCGGTCGTCGATCAGCGTCGCCCGGCCTTGCACGTGAACCATCACCCCAGGCTTGCCCACGAGGCCCATCACGCCGCCGGTCCCCTGGAAGGAGAGGCCGATCCGGTCGTCGGCCCGCAGATCGCGGATCTTGCGGCTGTTCTCGTGGCTGTAGAACCAGCTTTGCCCCCGGTATTCCACGTCTCCGTTCGAGCTCATGGGGCGGGCGGCGATGCGCCCGTCGTCGCTGTGGGTCTCCATCATGCAGAAGTCGATCTTCGCCATCATCTCGGCGACGTCCTTCAGTGTCTTCTCGGCCATTTCGTCTCTCCATCGAGTGCGAGATGCACATGGGCCCGAACGCGTGACCTCCCGGTCCGGTTGCCGCGCCTGGGGTGCGGCACCACCTCCGGGGTCCCCTTCGGCGGATACCAGCGCATCTAAACAGGCCGGGCGGTGACACGGCCTCGCGCCGCCATAGTTTCCGGTTGCGCCGCGCTCCGGGCACTGATCCGGAGCGATGCGCGCTGGTTCGCGGCGTCCGTCCACCTACCTTCACCCAGACATCCCACGCCTTCGGGCGCTTCGAGGACCTTGAAATGACCGAAACCGCGACCGTTCCCGCATCCCCCCCGCCCCCCGCCTCCGGTGGAGGACATTGGGCCGTGAAAGGCCTGTTCCTGATCGCCGCGGGGGTGGTGATGGTCGTGGCCCGGTCGTTCCTGATGCCGCTGATCCTGGCGTTCCTCTTGTCACTGACCTTCTCGCCGGTGCGCCGCTGGATGGCCCGCCGCGGGGTGCCGGACGGCATTTCCGCCGGGGTGATCGTGCTGGGTCTGCTGGCGCTGTGTGCCGCGGCGATGGGCGGGCTGGCCGGACCGGTGCAGAGCTACGCCGCCGATGCGCCCGCGATCATGCGCGACGTGGAGGTCAAGCTGCGCGGGATCTCGGACCTGGTCGAACAGGTGAGCGACGCCACCGCACAGGTCAACGATCTGACCGGCTCCGACGAGGACGTGCCCGAGCAGGTCGCGGTGAGCAGCGGTCCGGGCCTTCTGACGCAAGTCGCGCTGACCGTACCTTTCGTGCTGGCGCAGCTGTTGCTGACCCTCGTCATGCTGTTCTTCCTGATCGCCAGCGGTGACATGTTCTACGAAAAGATCGTCGCGGTGAACCCGACGTTCCGCGACAAGCGGCGCGCGATCGGGATCGTCTACGACATCGAGCGCAAGATCAGCCGGTATTTCCTGACCATCACCACGATCAACGCGGGCCTGGGCGTGGCCGTGGGTGTGGCCCTGTGGTTCCTGGGAATGCCGAACCCCGCGCTGTTCGGCGTGATGGCCTTTGCGCTCAACTTCATTCCCTTCGTGGGCGCCATCGGCGGCGCGCTCATCACCTTCGCGATCGGGATCGTGTCCTTCGACACGGTAGGGGCTGCCGGTTTCGCCGCAGCCACCTACATCGCGCTGACCAGCATCGAGGGCCAGTTCGTGACGCCCTACGCGGTCGGACGGAGCCTGAAGCTGAACCCCGTGGCGGTCTTCATCGCGGTGGCCTTCTGGGGCTGGGCGTGGTCGGTTGTGGGCATGTTCGTCGCCGTGCCGGTGCTGATCGTCGTGCGCGCCTTCGCCGAGAAGATCGAGAGCCTGCAAGGTCTGGGCCTGTTCCTGTCGGGCCGCGGCGACGACACGCCCGGCCCGACGCCGGCAACCGCGGAATAGGGACGCGAACCGCCGCCAAGATGTCTCATTGCGAATCCGGCCCCAAAGGTTAGCCTGCGCGCGACGGATCGAAGGCGATCCGCCGACATACAGGAGCGCCCATGCTGTCCGGCTTTTCGGCAGAGATCCTCGCCCGGGTCCAGTTTGCCTTCACCGTTTCGTTCCACATCATCTTCCCGGCGTTCTCGATCGGGCTGGCGAGTTACCTCGCGGTGCTGAACGCGCTGTGGCTGTGGACCGGTAACCAGACCTACCGGATCGTCTTCGATTACTGGAAGAAGATCTTCGCCATCGCCTTCGGCATGGGCGTCGTCTCGGGCATCGTGATGTCCTACCAGTTCGGAACCAACTGGGCGGTCTTCTCGGACCGGACGGGTCCGGTTCTGGGACCGCTCATGGCCTACGAGGTGCTGTCGGCCTTCTTCCTCGAGGCCGGTTTCCTGGGCATCATGCTTTTCGGACGCGAACGGGTGGGCCACGGTCTGCACATGTTCGCGACCGCGCTGGTGGCGCTGGGGACCTTCACCTCGGCCTTCTGGATCCTCAGCGTGAACAGCTGGATGCACACGCCCGCGGGCTTCGGCGTGAACGAGGCGGGGCAGTTCATCCCCGAGGATTGGTGGGCCATCGTCTTCAACCCGTCCTTCCCCTACCGGCTGACGCACATGGTGCTGGCCGCTTACCTGACGACGGCCTTCGTCGTGGCGGGGGTGGGCGCGTTGCACCTTCTGCGCGACCGGGCGGATCTTTCGGCGCGCAAGATGTTCTCGATGGGGATGTGGATGGCGCTTCTGGTCACGCCCCTGCAGATCGCCGCCGGTGATTTTCACGGGATCAACACGCTGGAGCACCAGCCCGCCAAGGTCATGGCGATGGAAGGCCATTTCGACAGCCACCCCGACGGGGCGCCGCTGATCCTGTTCGGCATCCCCGACCAGGAGGAAGGGGTCGTGCACTACTCGGTGGAGATCCCGCAGCTTTCCAGCCTTATCCTGGCCCACGAATGGGGCGCGCCGCTGGACGGTCTGGACACGATCCCGAAGGAGGACCAGCCCCCCGTGGCCATCGTCTTCTTCACCTTCCGCATCATGGTGGGGATCGGTTTCACCATGCTGGCCGTGGGGATCTGGGGCGGCATCCAGCGGTGGCGCGGGCGGCTCTACACAACGAAATGGCTTCACCGGGCTGCGGTGGTGATGGCGCCCTCGGGCTTCATCGCGGTGCTGGCGGGCTGGATCACGACCGAGGTCGGACGCCAGCCGTTCACCGTCTACGGGGTGATGCGCACCTCCGAAAGCCTCTCGCCCATCGCCGCTCCGGCCGTGGCAAGTTCGCTCATCGCCTTCATCGTGGTCTACTTCTTCGTGTTCGGAGCAGGCACGTTCTACATCCTGCGCCTGATGAACAAGGTGCCGCTGCAGCCCGACAGCCTGGAAGACCAGGGGCCGATCCGCACGGCGGGCATCACCCCGATCCAGCAGGTGCGCGAAACCGACCTGGTCGAAGGAACCTGAACCATGCCCGACGTCTTCCTCGAGTTGTCGTTCATCTGGGCCGGGCTGATCGCCTTCGCCGTGCTGACCTACGTGGTGCTGGACGGGTTCGACCTTGGCATCGGGATCCTGTTCCCCTTCGCCCATGGCGAGGGGGACAGGGACGTGATGATGAACTCGGTCGCCCCCGTCTGGGACGGAAACGAGACTTGGCTCGTGCTGGGCGGCGGCGGACTCTTCGCGGTCTTCCCGCTGGCTTATTCGATCGTGATGCCCGCGCTCTACATGCCGATCATCCTGATGCTGCTGGCGCTCGTGTTCCGCGGCGTGGCCTTCGAGTACCGCTGGAAGACGACACGCTGGCGCGGGGTCTGGGATCTCGCCTTCTTCGGCGGATCGACCATGGCGGCCCTGAACCAGGGGATCGCCCTGGGTGCGCTGGTGCAGGGGATCGACATCGACGGGCGGGCTTACGGCGGCGGCTGGTGGGACTGGCTGACGCCCTTCTCGATCATGTGCGGCCTGGCGGTGACCGTGGGTTACGCGCTTCTGGGGGCCACCTGGATCGTGATGAAGACCAACGGGGCCGTCAGCCACCACATGCGTGACGTGGCCAAGCCGCTGGCCGTCGTGGTGCTGATCGCGGTCGCCATCGTCAGCATCTGGACGCCGTTCCAGAACGCCGACTACTTCGGGCGCTGGTTCAGCATGCCGAGTTTCGTCTTCACCCTGCCGATCCCGATCCTGCTGCTGATCTGCATCGTTGCGCTCTTCACGGGGCTGGCCACGGGCCGCGACCGGATCCCGTTCCTGGCGGTGGAGGCGATCTTCGTTCTGTGCTTCATCGGGATCGGGGTCAGCTTCTACCCCTATATCGTGCCGCCGGCCTTGACGATCCGCGAGGCCGCGGCCCCGGATTCAAGCCTGTGGTTCGCGCTGGTCGGCACCATCGTGCTGATCCCGCTGATCCTGATCTACACGGCCTACGCCTACTACGTTTTCCGCGGCAAGATCGATCCGGACGAAGGCTACCACTGATGGCTTCTCGCCCCTTGTGGCAGCGCGTCGCGTGGTTCGTCGCGATCTGGATCGCCTCCGTCGCGGTGCTGGGCGTGGTGGCCTACGCGATCCGGCTGGCAATCCTCTGACAAGGCTTGCAAAGCGTCCGTGACAGGCGCAATCGTCGGGTCAGACATTCGCTGAAGGAGCCCGCGCCATGTACGATACCAACCTGCCGACCGCCGAGTTGCAGGCGCTGGACGCCGCCCATCACCTGCACCCGTTCACCGACGGATCCGGGCTGATCCACAAGGGCGCGCGCGTGATCACGGGTGCCGAGGGGGTCTGGCTGACCGACAGCGAAAACAACCGCATCCTCGACGCCATGGCGGGATTGTGGTGCGTCAACATCGGTTTCGGCCGCCCCGAGATGGCCGAGGTCGCCGCAGCCCAGGTCCGGCAGCTGAGCTTCTACAACACCTTCTTCCAGACCACCCACGTGCCCGCCGTCCATCTTGCCGCGAAGCTGGCGGAACTGGCGCCGGGCGAGTTGAACCAGGTCTTCTTCAACGGCTCAGGCTCCGACAGCAACGACACCAACATCCGGGTCGTGCGGCACTACTGGGCGGCCAAGGGCAAGCCCGAAAAGGACATCATCATCTCGCGCTGGAACGGGTATCACGGCTCCACCATGGGCTCCGCCTCGCTCGGCGGCATGAAGGGCATGCACAGCCAGGGCGGTCTGCCGATCCCCGGCATCCTGCACATCGAACAGCCCGACTGGTACTTCGAAGGCGGCGACATGACGCCCGAGGAATTCGGTCTTGCCCGGGCGCGCCTTCTGGAACGCGCCATCGACAAGGTCGGCGAAGGACGCGTCGCGGCCTTCATCGCGGAACCCATCCAGGGTGCGGGCGGCGTCATCATCCCGCCGGAGACCTACTGGCCCGAGATCCAGCGCATCTGCGACGAGCGCGAGATCCTTCTGATCGCCGACGAAGTCATCACCGGCTTCGGGCGGACCGGCAACTGGTTCGGATCCCAGACGCTGGGCATCCGGCCCGACGTGATGACCGTCGCCAAGGGCCTGTCCTCCGGCTACGCACCGATCGGGGCCTCGCTTTTGTCGGACGAGGTGGCACAGGTCATCAATGACGCGGGCGAGTTCAACCACGGCTATACCTACTCCGCGCACCCGCTCTGCGCCGCCCTCGCGCTGGAAAACCTGCGCATCCTGCAGGACGAGGACGTGATCGGCCACGTGCAGACCGTGGCCGGGCCGTACCTGCAGGAGAAATGGAAGGCGCTGGAGGATCACCCCCTGGTCGGCGACGCCTCGATCGTCGGCATGATGGGCAGCATCGCCATGACGCCCGACAAGGCCGCGCGGGCGCGCTTCGCCTCGGAGGAAGGGACCGTCGGTCTGATCTGCCGCGAACGGTGCTTCGCCAACAACCTGGTCATGCGTCACGTGGGCGACCGCATGGTCATCGCGCCACCGCTGGTGATTTCCGAGGACGAGATCGACATCTTCATCGACCGGGCCGTCCAGTCGCTGGACGAGACGCACGCCCGCCTGAAGGCCGACGGATTGATGGTCGCCGCGTGAACGAAAGGCCCTAGGTGGGCTTTCGTTGCAAACTGGCCGAACGAGAGGAACGGCGATGAATTTCACCGAGGAACACGTCTGGATCCGCGTCGAGGAGGACGAGGTCGTGGTCGGGGTCACCGAGCATGCGCTGGTCGAGATGGGCGAAGTCACCTTCGTGGACCTGCCCGAGGTCGGCACGGCCCTGGTGCGCGATGACGCGGTGGTCGTGATCGAAAGCGACGGCGAAACCCTCGAGATCCTGGCCCCGCTGTCGGGCGAGATCCTGGAGGTCAACGCGGCGCTCGAGAACAATCCCGCGCTGGTGGGCGACGATCCCTTGAGCGACGGTTGGCTCTTCTCGATGGCCCTGGAAGACAGCGATCAGCTGGACGACCTGCTGGATGCCAAGGAATACCGCGCGCTGGTGGGCTAGGCCTGCCTCTGCCAACCCATGTTCGCAGGTCGCGTGGCGGCGGTGAAAAATGCTCGGGCCACGGGGTCCGTGACCTCCCCATCCACGCTTAGTGCTTCCCGTCCCCGCATGCGGCGGCGGGCTGAACTCGGGCCTCAGGCAGCGAGGATCGCGGCCTCGGCCCGGGACAGGCGCCGCCGTGCGGAAGGACCGTAGGCCTCCGGCGCCTGCCGCAGTTCTGGCATCTGCGCGAAAAGCCGGGTGCGGTCGGGATCCGACAACGTCCCCAGCGCCGCATGAGCGGGATGGAAGCTTTCGGTTTCCACCCCGTTCGCGAAGACGATCTCGTGTCGGGGCAGCATCAGGTGAATGTAGGACAGGTCGCGCTGGTGGGGTTCGCGCCGGATCGTGGTTCCGTCGATCAGATCCCGGGCGGCGACCAGCACTTCCTCGGTGTTCCACATGGCCCGGGCGCGCGCTCCACGCAGCACCACCCGGTGATCGGGCGAGACCAGCAGCCCCGCGTCGGGCACGCCTGAATCAAGTGCGCCCGCGCGCAGCCGCACCGGTGCAAGATCCGGATCGGCCCGCAGCCGGGCCCCGCTGATGCGACGCGCGCCGCGCCAGAGGATCGGCGCGAGACCGTTGTCCTTGGTCTGGATCCAGTCGCCTTCGCGCAGCTCCGACACGTCGCGTGGGCCGTCGCGTGTCAGGATCGCGGTTCCTGGCGTGAAGCAGATGACCCCGGACGGATGTCGCGGCGGCATGGCAGCTTGGTCGAGGCTGTGGCGCACGACCCACAAATCCACCCCCGGGGGCGGAATTGCGTCCCGCACGACCGCCAGCAGGGTGCCATCGCGCCGTGCCAGCAACGACAGGTCCCAGCGGGTGAGACCGTCGGTGACCGACAGCGCATGGCCCAAGGGACCCTCCCGGGTGGATGACATGTCCTGCGCTGCGGGACGCGGCCCTCCGCGTCGCCCCATCAGGCGACGCACCATGAAGGCGGCGCGGTCGTGAATGTTCGTCTGCGCCTGCGTCGGGCCCAGCGGCAGAACCGTGTTGGGACCGTCCACCCGCAGGGCCTCGCCAGTCCAGGACCAGCAGGCGCCCGCGCGGACCGATCCGACGGGTGCATTCCGCCGACCGTCGAGCACCGTCTGCGACCAGGGGATGACGAACGTGCCTTTGAAGCCCGTTTTCATACCTGTAAAACCTTGCCTCTACCGGCCGCGTCGTTGATCGCGCGGCGCCTTGCATCCAAGCCTAGGCGCTGCACCACGCGCGAAACAAGCGGGCCGAACCCTGGCGGCATGGCCCTGTGGCACTGATGCCGCGAAGCGACGCGCTGACGACTTAGAAGTTGAACTTGATCCGCAAGGAGCCCGAAACCTGCCCTTCCGGCTGGCTTTCGAACTCCGGCGAGAGGTATGTCGCGCCGTAGAACACCGACAGGAACGGGTTGGGCTGGACCGTGACACCCGCGCGGGCACGGCGGCGGACGTCGGTCGGTTCGTAGCCGAAAGAGCTTGGCAGGAAGGCGCTGTCGGACACCGCGGCCACGTCCACACCGAAGACGAGGCCAACCCCCGTCGTCGTCTTCTCCCGAACGGCGGGGTAGAGCTGTCCGGTGACGACATCACGCATCGACAGATCGTCCTGCAGGACCTGCCCGAACACCAGGTCCGCGCCGACGCGGGCAAGGTCCTCCGTCCCGACGCGGGCCTCGGCGAACGGCTGAACGCGCGTGCGCGGGCCCAGCACGAAGTCCTGCCGCACCTCCGCCGAGAGGTCGAGGAAGGTGGCGTCGTCCAATTGCGGCGTGGTCACCGGCGGCTGGAGGTCGAAGAGGTCGTGGTAATCCTTCTGGAATTCGTCCAGCCCGGTCTGCGGCCCGACGAAGACGACGTCCGCGCCGACCCGCGCATGGGCCTGGCCCAGGCTGAAATGGTTATGCGCACCGGCCGACAGAAGACCCACGTAGGGCCGTCCGCGGGTGGCGCGTTCGGGGGTGATGATCTCGGATCGCAGGCGGTATTCGATGATATCGCCGAAACCGGGCAAGGTGCCGTCGTAGGGAAGCGGCGCCCGCAACTGACTGTAGACGAAGCTTCCGGTGCGCCACCGGTCGTGGCCGTCCCCCAGCAGATCGTTGTTGAACAGACGCCCGGAGCCGATCACCTCCCGCGGTTGCACGAGGTCCTGCGCCCGTACCGCCGGAACGAGCAGGAAACTGGCAAGGATCAGAACGGGCAGGCGCATGCATGGATCCGGGATGGAGACGTCACTTTCGTAGTAGAAGCGCCCCCCGAGTCGCGCCAGCGGCGGCCGCAGCTTCTGTCGTCCTATGGCGGGTCGGCAACACAGTTGCCGGGTGGGAGACTTTACCTTGTCCCTTGTTGCGCCACATAGTTTCCAAATGATTAAGACCGGTTCGAACACCGCGGGTTTTCGATCCGGATCGCCTTCTGTGGAGACTGCGATGCCCGACCCCCGGCCCTTCGACGCCGTCGCCCCGACTGTCTTCGCCGCCGGGCGAGGCATCGTGGCGCGACGAGCCGTCGATCCCGACGGCCGTGATGCCGCCCGCACGATGCCCGATCGACCCTTGATGCGCTCCGGGCATCACGCGCAGGGACGCGTGCCGCCACGCTCCCCTGTCGTTCGCCGCCCATAGACCTGTAGATTTCCAGGGAGGACCCGCCATGAAACCCAAAGCCAACCCCAGACTGTCGAACCGTGCGCTGGCCTTCGTGCTCGCCGGCGGTCGCGGCAGCCGCCTGAAAGAGCTGACCGACGACCGCGCGAAACCGGCTGTCTATTTCGGCGGCAAGACGCGGATCGTTGATTTCGCGCTGTCGAACGCGCTCAATTCCGGCATGCGCAAGATGGCGATCGCCACGCAGTACAAGGCGCACAGCCTGATCCGGCATTGCCAGCGCGGCTGGAATTTCCTGCGCGCCGAGCGCAACGAGTTCCTCGACATCCTGCCCGCCTCGCAACGCGTGACCGAAGAAAAATGGTACGTGGGCACCGCCGACGCGGTGACGCAGAACATCGACATCATCGACAGCTACGATGTCGAGTATATCGTCGTGCTGGCGGGCGACCACGTCTACAAGATGGACTACGAGGTGATGCTGCAACAGCACGTCGATACCGGTGCCGACGTCACCGTCGGCTGCCTCACCGTGCCGCGGATGGAGGCCACGGCGCTGGGCGTCATGCATGTCGACGACCAGATGCGGATCACGGATTTCCTGGAGAAGCCTTCCGATCCGCCCGCCATCCCCGGCGATCCGGACCATGCCCTGGGGTCTATGGGGATCTACATCTTCGACTGGAAATTCCTGCGCCAGCTTCTGATCGAGGACGCCGAGGCATCCGACAGCAGCCACGACTTCGGCCACGACATCATCCCGCATATCGTCAGGAACGGGAAGGCGATGGCGCACCGGTTCCAGGACAGTTGCATCATGTCGGGACTGGAGACGGAGCCCTACTGGCGCGACGTCGGCACCGTGGATGCCTTCTGGCAGGCCAACATCGACCTCACGCAATTCACGCCGCCGCTCGATCTCTACGACAACGAATGGCCGATCTGGACCTACGCCGAAAGCGTGCCCCCCGCGAAGTTCATTCACAACGAGGATGGACGGCGCGGCTCTGCGGTAAGTTCGATGGTGTCGGGCAACTGCATCATCTCGGGCTCCGAGATCAGCGAATCGCTTCTGTTCACCGGCGTGCGGACCCACAGTTATTCGTCCCTGCACCGGGTGGTGGCGCTGCCCAACGTCTGTGTCCGCCGCAAGGCCGAGCTGCGCAACTGCGTCCTCGACCGCGGGGTGGAGATTCCCGAAGGGCTGGCCATCGGCCTCGACCCCGAGACCGACCGCGCCAACGGGTTCCGGGTCACCGACAAGGGCGTGGTGCTGGTCACGCAGAAGATGATCGACGCGCTTGCGGCAAGGCGCTGACGTCATGGGGGGACGCGTGCTGTCGGTCGCTTCGGAATGCGTGCCGCTGGTCAAGACCGGCGGGCTGGCGGATGTGGCGGGTGCGCTGCCCGGCGCGCTGGAACCCTTGGGGTGGGAGATGCGCACGCTGATCCCGGCCTATCCGGGTCTCGTCGAGAAGCTGGCCGATGCGACCGAGGCCTGGTCGGACGATGACCTTTTCGGCGGTCCGGCGCGCGTCCTGATTGGCCGGGTGGGGCCAGCGATCATCCTCGCCCTGGACGCGCCGCACCTTTACGATCGGTCGGGTGGGCCTTACGGCGACCCGCATGATTTCCCCGACAACGCGCGGCGCTTCGCGGCACTGTCCTGGGTCGCCGCGCAAATCGCGGCGTCGGGCCTGTCGGACGGGTGGCAGCCGCAGGTCGTCCATTGCCACGACTGGCAGGCCGGCTTCGCACCCGCCTACATGGATCTGTGCACCAGGACCCCCGCCCGATCGGTCATGACGATCCACAACATCGCCTTCAAGGGCGAGGCCCCCGCGGCGGCGCTCGATGCCTTGCGCCTGCCGGTCTCGGCGTTCAATCGCGACAGCCTCGAATTCTGGGGCAATCTCTCCAGCCTGAAGGCCGGGATCGCCCATGCCGATGCCGTCACCACCGTCAGCCCGACCTATGCAGCAGAGCTGATGCGGCCCGCGTTCGGCTTCGGCTTCGAAGGGCTTCTAGAATATCGCGCGGCGGACTTTCACGGCATCCTCAACGGGATCGACACCGCTGTCTGGGATCCGGCGCGCGATCCCCTGATTGTGGAAACCTACGACGCGGCCACCCTGTCTAAGAAGGCCCGGAACCGGGCGGCGCTGCTGGCGGAGTTCGATCTGGCGGAAACCGAAGGCCCGCTGGCGGTGGTCGTGAGCCGCCTGACGGGACAAAAGGGCATGGATCTGCTTGCCGAATCCTTGCCGGACTTCCTGGCCTCCGGCGGGGCGCTCGCCGTGCTGGGATCCGGCGAGGCCGGGATCGAAGCGGATCTGAGGTCGCTGGCCGAGGCCCATCCGGGTCGGGTCGGTCTTCGGATCGGCTACGACGAGGCGCTGTCGCACCGCATGTTTGCAGGCGGCGACGCGGTGCTGGTGCCCAGCCGGTTCGAGCCTTGCGGGCTGACCCAGATGTACGGGCTGGCCTACGGCTGCGTGCCCGTGGTGGCCCTGACCGGAGGCCTCGCCGACACGGTCATAGATGCCAACCCGATGGCGATTTCGGACGGGGTCGCGACCGGCCTGCAGTTCCATCCGGTGGACGCACTGGCATTCTCGCAAACGTTGAGACGCACCGTTTCCTTGTTCCAGGACAAGGGAACATGGACAAAGATGCAGAAAACGGGCATGTCACAGGCCTTGGGGTGGGAAAGATCCGCCGCCTCCTACGCTGACCTGTACGAGTCCCTGATCGCTTGAATGCCCAACTGAACCAGACCGTCCCGACCAAGCTGCGGGATCATCCGCTCAGCGCGGGCAAGCCCTATCCGTTGGGCGCGACCTTCGACGGGGCGGGTGTGAACTTCGCCGTCTTCTCGGAACACGCGACCCGCATCGACCTGTGCCTCTTCACCGACGACGGCCGCAAGGAACGTGCGCGCCTGCCGCTTCTGGAACGCGACGGCGATGTCTGGCACGTCTACGTGGGCGGACTGACGCCGGGGACGAAATACGGGTTTCGCGTCCACGGCCCCTACGCCCCGGAGGACGGCCACCGTTTCAACTACAACAAGCTGCTGGTCGACCCCTACGCCAAGCGCCTGTTCGGAAAGCTGAAATGGTCTGACGCCCTGATGGGCTACCGGGTGGGCAGCCCGCGCGGTGATCTGTCCTTCGACGCGCGCGACAGCGCCTTCGCCGCCCAGCGCGCCGTGGTGGTCGACCCGTCGTTCAACTGGGGCGACGACACGCCGCCCGATATCTCCGCCTCGGACACGGTGCTCTACGAGGCGCACGTGAAGGGCATGACCGCCCGGATGCCGGGCATCAGCCCGGGCCAACGCGGCAAGTTCCTCGGGATGGCGGCACCGCCCGTGCTGGATCACCTCACGAAGCTCGGTGTGACCAGCGTCCAGTTGATGCCCTCTCAAGCCTTCGTGGACGACCATTTCCTGGTGAAACAGGGGCTGCGGAACTACTGGGGCTATAATTCCATCGGGTTCTTCGCGCCCGAGCCGCGCTACATGACCAACCACGGGATCTGGGAATTCCAGACAATGGTGCGCCGATTCCACGAAGCGGGAATCGAGGTCATCCTCGACGTGGTCTACAACCACACCGCCGAAGGCAACGAGATGGGCCCCACCCTGTCGTTCCGCGGCTTCGACAACAAGGCCTACTACCGCCTTGCGGACGGCGGTCGCAACTACATCAATGACACCGGCGTCGGCAACAGCCTGCGGGTGGAGCATCCGATGGTGCTGCGGATGGTGATGGATTCCCTGCGCTACTGGGTCGAGGTCATGCATGTCGACGGCTTCCGCTTCGATCTTGGCGTGAACCTCGCGCGGGAGCCCTGGGGCTTTGACCGGGAAGGCGGCTTTCTCGACGCGCTGCGGCAGGATCCGGTGCTGGGACGCGTGAAGCTGATCACCGAACCTTGGGACCTGGGGCCCGGCGGCTACCAGCTGGGCGCGTTTCCGCACCCGTTCATGGAATTCAATGACAAGTTCCGCGACGACGTGCGGCAGTTCTGGCGCGGCGACGCCGGGTTGACCGGCCTGCTCGCCAAGCGTGTCGCGGGCAGCGCGCGGCAGTTCGACCATTCGGGCCGCGGGGCCAATGCCTCGATCAACTTCGTCACCGTGCACGACGGGATGGTGATGCAGGATCTCGTCTCCTACGACCGCAAGCACAACGAGGCCAACGGCGAGGACAATCGCGACGGGTCCGACAAGAACTTCTCCAACAACCTCGGGGTGGAGGGGCCCACCGACGATCCCGCGATCCGCGCCGCCCGCGCACAGCGCAAGCGCAACCTGCTGGCGACGATCTTCCTGAGCCAAGGCACGCCCTTCCTTCTGTCGGGGGACGAGATCGGCAACAGCCAGTGGGGCAACAACAACACCTTCGCCCAGGACAACGACACCGGCTGGGTGAACTGGGATCGACCCGACGACGCGCTGCTGGGCTTCGTGCGCAAGCTGACGCAGTTGCGGCGCGATCACCCCGTGCTGCGGCAAAACCGTTTCCTGCATGCGCGCCCCCGGCATACCGACGGCATCCCGGATTTGTTCTGGCGCAAGCCCGACGGCAGCGCGCCCGAGGCCGGCGACTGGAGCGATCCCGACTGGCGCGCACTGTCCGTGGAGATGCGCACCGCCAGCGCCACGCCCGACTACGCGGCCTCGGACGACGTCCTTTTCATCACCTTCAACGCCGGCGACGCGGTGGAGATCACCTTGCCCGACTGCGAGGACGATTGCCCCTGGGAGCTGATCCTCGACACCGCCCGCCCCAAGGATGGTCCGCAAAGCGTGACGGGCACGGTGACGGTGGCCGCGCAGTCGGTCTGCGTCTTTGCCCGCACCGGGGATTGAGCTAGCTTCCCTGCAAGTTGCAAGGAGCTGCCCCCATGACCACCGTCAAGACACATCCCATCGAAGGCCAGAAACCCGGCACCTCCGGCCTGCGCAAGAAGACGCGGGTCTTCATGCAGACGCATTACCTCGAAAATTTCGTCCAAAGCATCTTCGACGGGATCGGCGGCGCCGCAGGCAAGACCTTCGTGCTGGGTGGCGACGGGCGGTATTTCAACGAACGCGCGGCCCAGGTGATCCTGCGCATGGCCGCAGCCAACGGCGCTGCACGCATGATCGTCGGACGCGACGCGCTTCTCTCGACCCCTGCGGCGTCGCACCTCATCCGGCTGAACAAGACCGATGGCGGGATCATCATGTCGGCCTCCCACAACCCCGGGGGCGAGGACGAGGATTTCGGCGTGAAGTTCAACATGCCCAACGGCGGCCCCGCGCCGGAGTCCGTCACGGGCGCCATGTTCAAGCGCACCGAGGAGATCACGGAATACCGCATTCTGGAGGCGCAGGACGTCGACCTGTCCACCGTGGGAGAGACCGCGCTGGGCGACATGACCGTCACCATCGTGGACCCGGTGGAGGATTACGCCGCCCTGATGGAGACGCTCTTCGATTTCGAGGCGATCCGGGCGCTGTTCGAGGGCGGTTTCCGGATCCGGTTCGATGCGATGTGCGCGATCACCGGGCCCTACGGCCACGAGATTCTTGAAGACCGGCTGGGCGCGCCCGAGGGCAGCGTCGTCCACGGCACCCCCCTGCCCGACTTCGGCGGCATGCACCCCGACCCCAATCCCACCTGGGCGCACGAGCTGATGGACGCAATGAAGGGCGACGACGCGCCGGATTTCGGCGCCGCGTCGGACGGGGACGGCGATCGCAACATGGTGGTCGGACCGCAAGTCTACGTCAGCCCCAGCGATTCGCTCGCGGTCCTGGCCGCGAATGCGCATCTTGCGAAAGGCTACAGCGATGGGCTCAAGGGCGTGGCCCGGTCGATGCCGACTTCGGCCGCCGTCGATCGGGTGGCCGAGAAGATGGGCATGACCTGCTACGAGACGCCCACGGGCTGGAAATTCTTCGGCAACCTGATGGACGATGATCGCGTGACCCTCTGCGGAGAGGAATCCTTCGGCACCGGTTCCGATCACGTGCGCGAGAAAGACGGGCTTTGGGCGATCCTGATGTGGCTGAACATCCTCGCCGTGCGCAAGATGTCGGTGGCCGAGATCATGGCCGATCACTGGCAGACCTACGGGCGCAACTACTACTCGCGCCATGACTACGAAGGCGTCGAGACTCAGACCGCCGACGCCATGATGGCGGACCTGCGCGCCCGGCTAAACGACTTGCCGGGACAGATTGTGCAGGGCAACCGGATCGCGCAGGCCGACGATTACGCCTATCACGACCCGGTCGATGGATCGGTGAGCGAACACCAGGGCATCCGCGTGATCTTCGAGGGCGGCGCACGCTTCGTGATCCGGCTGTCGGGAACCGGCACCTCGGGGGCGACCGTGCGGCTCTACCTCGAATCGCTCGAAACCGACCCCGCGCTCTTCGAACAGGATCCGCAGGAGGCGCTGGGCTGGGTCATCGCGGCAGCGGAAGAGATCGCCCGGATCCGCGAGCGCACCGGCAAGACCGGGCCGGACGTCACCACCTGAGCTGAGCGGGCCCGGTCAGCCCGCCTCGTCCGGTTGCAGAACCAGGGGCGCGGGGGCTGCGACGAGGTCGTCGACGCGCAAGACCGGATTTTCGGGCTTTGCCAGCCGGTTTCGCACGACCCAGCGCAGCTGGCGCTCGGCGCGGGTGATCGCGACGTATGCCAGGCGCTTCCACAGGGGCTGGCCCGCCTCGACCCGCCCCATGCGAGAGGCCATCTCGATATCCGGGGCGAAGACCTGCACCGTATCCCACTGCGACCCCTGTGCCTTGTGGATCGTGACCGCGGCGCCGTGCAGGAAGGTCGCCCCCATCTTGGCCGCGAAGGGGATGAAAGGTTCCTCGTCGCCCTCGTGTTCGATCTTGACGATGCTGGCCGCGGACATCTGCGGGTCGAGCGCGCCGATCAGGTGCAACCTGCTGAAGCCCGGGCGCTTGCCCGGCCCGAGGTAGATCACCTGCGCCCCCTTGATCAGGCCGCGCGCTTCGAGATCCAGCCGCTTCTTGCGGTGCTTCATCGGCAGCTCGATCCCGTCGCAGATAAGCGGCTCACCTTCCAGAAGGCTGTCGGCGGGCGCGTCATAGGCGGCGCGGAAGGCATGGATCAGGCGGATGCGGGTCTTGTTGGTCCAGACCAGCACCGGGGAGCGCGCCATGAGGTCCGATTCGACACGCTGCGCCATGACCACGCGGTCGTCGCGCTCGGCGGCGTCGGCCACCATGCGCTCGAAATGGTAGAAGTCGATCATCGGGTCGGCCAGCGCATGGGCCAGGTCCAGGATCGGGTTGTCCGCGTCCTGCCTGTGGATGCGGCTGAGCGTACGGACAAAAGGCGCGGGCAACGTCTCGAACACCATTCCGCCAGAGGATTGCACGGGCGGCAGCTGCGCGGGATCGCCGAAGAGCAGGAGGGTGGGGAAGATCTCCTTGAGATCCTCGAACTGCTTTTCATCCAGCATGGAGGATTCGTCGACGAAGCCGATGTCGAGTGGGTCCTCGCGCCGTTTCCATCCGGTGATGAAATCCGATCCCCGCAGACCCGCCGCCGCGAGGGCCGCCGGGATCGAGGTATGGGCCTGGTAGCTCGCCGCCGCGCGGTCGAGCGCGAGGTCGGTCAGCCCCTCGATCTCGGGCCGGTCCCCCTGCCCTGCCAACCATTCGGCGACGCGTTCGTACTCCGGATCGTAGACCGGCGTATAGAGGATCCGGTGGATCGTCGTCGCGGGCACGCCCCGGGCGCGCAGCACGCTTGCGGCCTTGTTGGTGGGGGCGAGAATCGCGAGCGTCCGCCGGTTGGGGCGCTTCTTTCCTTCCCAGTCGCCCGAGACGATATCGACGCCGGCCTCCGCCAGCGCGCGGTAGAGCCGTGCCAAAAGCATTGTCTTGCCGCTGCCCGCCTTGCCGATCACCGCCATGACGGCGCTGTCGTCGGTCTGTGGCGGCTGAAGCAGTTCGTCGGCCAGATCGATGCCCGCCTGACGCAGGACGACCGAGACCGCATCCCAGGCCTCGGCCTGATCGTCGGAGAAGGTGATGGCGGGGACGCTCATGGCGCGAACCTAACGGTGGCGGCGTAGCACCGCCAGCGCAATCCGGCAGCGCATACGGGGGACCGTGACGGCGCCGGGCTATGGTCCGGCCTGTGAGTGACGCTGTTCAGTCGGACAGGTCCTTTGTCCCCGGCGCCCTGCGCAATCCCGGCCAATCCGGGTTCGATCCGCGCGGCGAGCCACCCGACAGGATCAGCCCTTCGGCCACCGCGCGGGCCACGGCCTGCGTCGTGTTCTGCGCGCCCAGCTTCCGCCGCGCACCTTCGATGTAGCTGCGCAGGGTATGCTCGGAAATCGACATCAAATCAGCTGCTTGGGCCCGCCCGTACCCCATTCCAAGATAGCTGAGCGCGTCCAGTTCCCGCGGCGACAAGAGCGCTGAGGGATCGGGGACGCGTTCGGCATGCACGCGCAAGACGTGAACATTGATGTGATGGGCCAGTAGCACAAGTTCGCCCTTGTAGGCGGAAATGAAATCGTCCCAGGTCGCGTCGTCGCAGTTGCTGGACACCGTCAAGAGCGAGAATTGACCCGCCGGCCCGCGGATGGGCACTGTCAGACCCTGGTTTCCGACGCCATGACGTATCGCGTCCTCCCGCAGGTCCCGCGCGGGCTTCGAGGACCAGTCGATCGTCTTCCAGTCCAAGGGTTCGAAGCTTCGAAAACTGCACTGCACGACGGGATCGATGCGAACGTAGTCCCGGTCGGAATAGCGCTGCACCCATGCGTTGTCGTACGTGCCGAAACCGAGTTGCCCACCGTCCACGCTGACCCAGTGATAGACCACGTGATCGACCTTGAGGGTTTCACGCAGGTAAGGGACGAGCGCCTGGAAGTCGTCGAGATCGCTCGCGACTTCCAGTTCAGCCAGAAATGCCTCCGTCAGTACGCTGACCGCGCTCTGTCCCATCCATCACCTCGCGGGACATGGTTCGAACCTCATTCTTGGCGGCTTCGACAGCGTCACGCAGGCAACCTGCCACCGACGGCAGATCGTTTTCCCGCGCAAAGGCTTCGAGGTCGTCAAGTACGTCGATGATCCATTTCTGTCCCACGGCAGTGTCCCTCGCTAATTATTAACAAAAGGTTAAAGAATAACCTCGGGTTGTTCCTGACCCTACCAATCGGACCGAATATTGAACCTCACCATTTTGGGGGGGGGGCGACTGAGGCCCCGGCCATGAAATTTGCGTCGTCCGTTGTGGGTGTCCCAGGTATCAGGATGGATTGCGGGCGTCCTCGATCGTGCGCAGACCGGTCCGCGGGCTCTGGACCAGCACCGCCATGTTGCCCGGCTTGTGCTGGTTCTTGCGCATCTTGGTATGCGCGGCCGGGATCTGGTCCCAGCCAAAGACCTCGGACATGCAAGGATCCAGGCGACGCTCGATCATCAGCTTGTTCGCGGCAGAGGCCTGGGCCAGGTTCGCGAAATGGCTCCCCTGCAGGCGCTTCTGGTGCATCCACATGTAGCGCACGTCGAAGGTCAGGTTGTACCCCGTGGTGCCCGCGCAGATGACGACCATGCCGCCGCGCTTGCACACGAAGGTGGACACCGGGAACGTCGCCTCGCCGGGGTGCTCGAAGACCATGTCGACGTTGTTGCCCTTGCCGGTGATGTCCCAGATCGCCTTGCCGAACTTGCGCGTCTCGGCGAACCACGCGGCGTATTCGGGCGTATTCACCGTGGGCATCTGGCCCCAGCAGTCGAAATCGTTGCGGTTCAGGACACCTTTCGCGCCGAGCGACATGACGAACTCGCGTTTCGATTCGTCCGAGATCACGCCGATCGCGTTCGCCCCCGCCGTGTTGATCAGCTGGATGGCGTAAGATCCAAGACCGCCCGAGGCGCCCCAGACCAGCACGTTCTGGCCCGGCTTCAGCTCGTGCGGGTGATGCCCGAAAAGCATCCTGTAGGCGGTGGCCAGCGTCAGCGTGTAGCAGGCCGATTCCTCCCAGGTCAGGTGCCGGGGACGGGGCATCAGCTGCTGGGACTGGACGCAGGTGAACTGCGCGAAGGACCCGTCGGGCGTCTCGTATCCCCAGATCCGCTGGCTTGGCGAATACATCGGATCGCCACCGTTGCAGTGTTCGTCGTCGCCGTCGTCCTGGTTGCAGTGGATGACCACCTCGTCCCCGATCTTCCAACGCTTCACCTTGTCACCCACCGCGTAGACGATGCCCGAGGCGTCGGAGCCCGCGATGTGGAATTCCGCCTTGTGCACGTCGAAGGGGCTGATCGGCACGCCAAGGCCGGCCCAGACGCCGTTGTAGTTGACGCCGGCCGCCATCACCATGACCAGCACTTCGTTGCTGTCGGGCTTCGGGACGTCCACCACCTCGATCTCGAACGCCTTGTCGGGCTCGCCATGTCGCGCGCGGCGGATGGTCCAGGCATACATCCGCTCCGGAACGTGGCCGAGCGGGGGAAGTTCACCGACCTCGTAGAGGGATTTTTCCGCCATCGCGGTTGCTTGGTCGAGCGCCATGTCCGTCTCCATCTTGCATATCCGTATCGCCGCACCGCAGAATCGGCGCTTGCGGTTCAATATGCAATCGCAGCGTAACTAAGCAACGCAAAATTTGTTGTTTTTGAAATTTAGTTGCGCGCCGGATCCCCGACTTCGGCAACGGCCGGATCCGGCCTTTCCACAGGGTCGTCGAAATGATGGGCGATCGAGGTTGCGTAGTAGGTCAGGACATCCTGACCCTGCTCGGTCACGGTGATGGCGCCATTCTCGCGGATCAATCCGCGTTTGCTGAACCGGGCGAGGGTATCGTCCACCTGCTCTTGCGGCGTGCGCCGCGGCAAGGGCATGTCCTGCAAGGCCAGGTCAGCCAGGCAGCCCGTCGTCCGGTCCAGGAGCATTTCGCGCGTCAGGCCGTCCTCCTCCAGCAGGAGTCGCGCGATCAACGGGGCGGCGAGGACCGGGACCACGTGACGGACCCGCTCCATCAGTTCGTCCGCGACGGCCTCTGTCGGATCGTCACCGTCGAGGGTGTCCAGAAACAGCGAAAGCTCCAACGGTTGCCCGAAACCGACCGAGGCCGTGCCGAAGGTATCGAACTGGCGCGTGACCCGTTGCCACAGGTGGGTGAAGACGCCGTGCAGGATCGTCGAGGTCGGCGGCCGGAACCGGCGGTTGCCACGCTTGGCCGCGCGAATCAGGAACTGGTCCTCGATGGTCCGGTCGTAGTTCAGGCCAACGGGAATGAAGATCACGTCGCGCTTGCCGGGGCGATAGTTCGAGACGATGTAGTTCAGCAGCCCGAGCTTCGGACGATTGACCGCGCCGGAGAGTGACAATCCGCCTTCGGGGAACATGGCCTGCGTGACGCCACCCTCGGTCGCCATCTGCACGTAACGCGCGAGAACCCGGCGATACAATTCGCCGCGCGACTGGCGACGGATGAAGTAGGCGCCCAGCATGCGGATCAGTCCCGAAAGCGGCCAGACCCGGGCCCATTCGCCCACTGCGTAGGAAAGGGCCCCCGCCCGGCTGACCAGGTAGGTGACCAGCACGTAATCCATGTTCGAGCGGTGGTTCATCACGAAGATGATCGTGGCGTCGGGATCCAGCTCCTCGAGCGCCTCGCGCGGGTAGGTCGCGATCCGCACGCGGTAAAGCGAATTGGACAGCCAACGCGCCAGACGCATTCCAACGGTGAAATACGCGGTAGCCGAAAAGCCCGGAACGATCTCGCGCGCGTATTTCTGCGCCTGTTCGAAGGCGACCGCCTCTGGCACGTCGTTTGCCTTCGCGTGCTCCACGACGGCGGCACTGACCTCGGGGTCGTAGATCAGGCGCTGGATCATGTCGTGGCGGCGCGCCAGCTTGAAAGGCTCGATCGGGCGGGCAAGGCGCGTGTTTACCCGCGCGATCACCCGTTCCGCACGCTTGCGGAAGAACCAGCGCACCGACGGAAACAGGAAGTGCGACGCGAAAGTCACGGCGGCAAAGAGCACGATCAGCACGAAGGCCCAGAGCGGAAGTGTGACCGGATGCGTCATGTCCCATTGGTGGCAGGCTTTGGCCTGCACGACAATGGCAGGCTGCGGATGCTGCGATGCGGCGACTTGACCTGGGCTTATTGTGTCGAATATCAGTTCATAGTTGAAATAAAATTACGCAATGGATTCCGCCATGCCCGATCGTCCCTGGTTGTTTCGTACCTATGCCGGCCACTCGACGGCGAAGGCGTCCAACGCGCTCTATCGGACCAACCTCGAAAAAGGGCAGACAGGCCTCTCCGTCGCCTTCGACCTTCCCACGCAGACCGGTTACGACAGTGACCACGAACTCGCGGTCGGCGAGGTCGGCAAGGTGGGCGTCCCGGTTTGTCACATGGGTGACATGGCCGCCCTCTTCGACGAGATACCGCTCGAGCGGATGAACACGTCGATGACGATCAACGCGACAGCGCCCTGGTTGCTGGCGCTCTACATCGCGGTAGCCGAGGAACAGGGTGCCGACGTAAGGGCCCTTCAAGGGACCGTGCAGAACGATCTGATCAAGGAATACCTTTCGCGCGGTACTTATATCTGCCCGCCGGCCCCATCCTTGCGAATGATTACCGATGTCGCGGCCTATACCCGCGAATACCTGCCGAAATGGAACCCGATGAATGTCTGTTCCTACCATTTGCAGGAAGCGGGCGCGACACCGGAAGAGGAATTGTCATTCGCCCTTGCAACCGCCACGGCAGTTCTCGACGATTTGCGCGACAAGGTCCCGGCGGAACATTTTCCGCAAATGGTCGGGCGAATCTCGTTCTTCGTGAATGCCGGCATCCGTTTCGTGACCGAATTGTGCAAGATGCGCGCATTCGTCGAATTGTGGGACGAAATCTGCCGCGATCGCTACGGGGTCGAGGATGCGCGCTATCGCCGCTTTCGCTACGGGGTGCAGGTCAACTCGCTCGGCCTGACCGAGCAGCAGCCCGAAAACAACGTCTACCGCATCCTGATCGAGATGCTGGCCGTCACCCTGTCGAAGAACGCCCGCGCCCGGGCCGTGCAATTGCCTGCCTGGAACGAGGCGCTGGGTCTGCCGCGCCCTTGGGACCAGCAATGGTCGCTTCGGATGCAGCAGATCCTGGCCTACGAGACGGACCTTCTGGACTACGACGACCTGTTCGACGGCAATCCCGCGATCGAGCGCAAGGTCGCGGCGCTGAAAGAAGGGGCGCGCGCCGAGCTGGCGCAGATCGACGCCATGGGAGGCGCGGTCGAGGCGATCGGCTACATGAAAAGCCGCCTCGTCGACAGCAATGCCGCCCGGATCGACGGGATCGAGGCAGGATCCACCACGGTCGTCGGCGTGAACGCCTGGCAGACCGGGGAACCTTCCCCCCTTACGGCAGGCGACGGCGCGATCATGACGGCGGATCCTGACGCCGAGGCCGATCAGTTGCGCCGACTCAGCGCATGGAAAGGCAACCGGGACGCGCAGGCCGTGGCCACGGCGCTCGACGATCTGCGCCGGGCGGCGCGGGATGGGTCGAACATTATGCCGCCCTCCATCGCCGCTGCGAAAGCGGGCGTCACGACCGGCGAATGGGCCGACGTGGTGCGAGAGGTCTTCGGTCAGTTCCGCGCGCCGACCGGCGTCAGCGCAAACCGCTCCAACCGGACAGAAGGGCTGGACGATCTTCGGGCGCGCGTCGACGCGGTGTCCCACAAGCTGGGGCGTCGATTGAAGTTCCTGGTCGGCAAACCCGGCCTCGACGGTCATTCCAACGGGGCCGAGCAGATTGCCGCCCGCGCGCGCGACTGCGGAATGGACATCTCGTACGAAGGCATCCGCCTGACCCCGGACGAACTGGTTGCCGCCGCGCGCAAGGATGCGGCCCACGTGATCGGCCTGTCGATCCTGTCGGGCTCCCACGTGCCACTCATAGAGAAATTCATGCGCAAATTGCACGAGGCCGGTTTGGGCCATATTCCGGTCATTGCAGGTGGGATCATTCCCGAAGCAGACAGGGAAAGGCTTTTACAACTAGAGGTGGTACGAATCTACACGCCGAAGGATTTCCAGATTAATCAGATTATGGATGATATCGTTTCTCTCGTGGAAGCGCGGGAAATCGCGGCTGAATAGGGTCTATTGCCTCGACGGCTTGTTTACCCCATAGGAGGTATATAGATGCCTCATTCAGGCCGCAAAAGGACACAACCATGGATATCAACCTCAAGGACATGTCGCGCAAGGAACTGGAAAAACTGCGCAAGGATGTCGACAAGGCACTCGAGAACGTCGCCTCGCGTGAGTTGAAAATGGCGCAGGAAGCCGCTGCCAGAGCTGCCGCCGAATACGGCTATTCGCTGAAGGAAGTCACCGAATTGGCCCCCAGGAAAGCGGCGGGCACGAAATCGGCGCCCAAGTATCGCAACCCCGACAATGCCGACCAGACCTGGACCGGCAAGGGCCGTCAGCCCGACTGGTACAAGACCGCGATCGAAAACGGTGCCGATCCCGCGTCGATGGCAATCTAATACCCCAGGGCCCGCTCGAGATCCTCGAAGGAATATCCATCGAGGATCTCGCCGGTCAGACCTTTGCGAAAGCCCGGCGCCACCGGCAGGCAGCCGATCCCGCAGATCAGATGCGCGCTGCGGTTCCGCCCCGAGACGATCCAGAATCGGCCGCCGGGTGTGGCGACATACCCATTCAGGAAGGCCCCAGCGTCGCCGTCGACATCGATCGTGCTGGGCAACTCGTTGTAATACCCTTCATCGAAGGCGCCGTGGGTGTGATAGGACGCGGTAACGGCAAGGTCCGTCGGGTAGGGTGCTGCGCAACTGTCCATCGTTCCTTCCACGGCGGGCGTCGCCTTGAGCTTCCCCTTGTCGTCGTATCCGATGAATCCACAATGCTCCCGCCGCTTGCGGAAGGACGGCTCCTGCAGGCGGGCCAGGGTCTTCTGGGCAAGGTCGACTTCTTCCACCGATTGAGCCCCGGCCGGACCAACGAGGCCAATGGCCGACAACAGGATAACGAGGACGCGCATCGCTTTTCTTTCTTCGGGCTTTGGCCAATAGTAGCGGCAAACGGAAAAGGAAAAACCCATGACCCCTCACATTGCCGCCAAACCCGGCGATATCGCCGAAACCGTCCTGATGCCGGGCGACCCCTACCGCGCGAAATGGGCAGCGGAGACGTACCTGACCGACGCGAAGTGCATCAACGAAGTCCGCGGCATGCTGGGTTTCACGGGCACGTGGAACGGTAATCGCGTGACGATCATGGGCTCGGGCATGGGAATGCCCTCCATGTCGATCTACGCCAACGAGCTGATCAAGGAATACGATGCGCAGACCCTGATCCGAATCGGCAGCTGCGGCGCGATGCAGGACCACGTGAAGGTCCGCGACGTGGTGCTGGCGATGACCGCGACCTCGACCGGCACGCCGTCCAAGACGATCTTCAAGGAAATCGACTACGCGCCCCATTGCGACTTCGGCCTGCTCCAGGCCGCGCACGCCGCGGCCCAGGGTCGCGACGCCACCACCCACGTGGGCTCGATCTACTCCTCGGACACTTTCTATTCCGAGCGCAACGACCTGACCGAGCAAATGATTCGCCACGGTGTCCTCGCGGTGGAGATGGAAGCCGCGGAGCTTTACATCTTGGCCGCGCGCTACAAACGGCGGGCGCTGGCGGTCATGACGGTCAGCGATCACATCATCAGCGGCGAGGCCCTGCCCAGCGACCAGCGCGAGCGGACTTTCGGCGACATGGTCGAAATCGCGCTGGAAGCGGCCTTCTCCTGAAGACCGGGCGCGCGATTGCGTGACTAAACCAAGGGCGGCGCCAATCCAGTCGCCGCCCTGCGCATTTCCCCAAGCCCGCAAACGAAAACGCCGCCCCGACGGAGCGACGTATCCCTTCTCTCGCCACGATCCGGTTTCATCTGGCCAGTTAAACTCCCGCCGGAGGCATGCCACCGGCAGGCGGCATTCCGGCTGGGCGAATCGCTACCGCCTTCGACCGATCAGACGATCCGCTCGACCATCATGTGCTTGATCTCGGCGATCGCCTTTGCCGGGTTCAACCCCTTCGGGCAGGTCTTGGCGCAGTTCATGATCGTATGGCAGCGGTAAAGCTTGAACGGATCCTCGAGGTCGTCCAGGCGCTCGCCCGTCGCCTCGTCGCGACTGTCGACGATCCAGCGGTGCGCGGCCAGAAGGGCGGCCGGCCCGAGGAAGCGGTCCTGGTTCCACCAGTAGGACGGGCAGGCCGTCGAGCAGCAGGCGCACATGATGCACTCGTAGCGGCCGTCCAGCTTCTCGCGATCCTCGATCGACTGGCGCCATTCCTTGGCGGGCGCATTGGTCTTGGTTTCCAGCCAGGGCATGATCGAGGCGTGCTGCGCATAGAAATGCGTCAGATCCGGGATCAAGTCCTTGATGACCGGCATGTGCGGCAGCGGATAGATCTTGATGTCGCCCGCGCTCTCATCCAGCCCGCGGATGCAGGCCAGGGTGTTCACGCCGTCGATGTTCATCGAACAGGATCCGCAAATCCCTTCACGGCAGGACCGGCGGAAGGCGAGGGTGGGGTCGATGTCGGTCTTGATCTTGATCAGGGCGTCCAGGACCATCGGCCCGCAGGTATCCAGATCGACGTGGTAGGTGTCGATCCGGGGATTCTTGCCGTCGTCGGGATTGTAGCGGTAGACCTGCACCTTCTTGGTGTTGGTCGCCCCTTGGGGCTTCGGCCAGGTCTTGCCCGTCACCATGCGGCTGTTCTTGGGCAGGGTCAGTTCAACCATGTCACAGGTCCTCTGTTGCGGGATCGGGCCGGGCGAGCGGCGCGGACCCGGTCAATTCGGTGTAGCATTCGGCGTAGACGAGGGCCGGATCGCGGCCCCGGATGAAATCGTCGGTGATCCCGATGGAGATCCCGGTCTGCACGCCCCGGTTGCTCGACACGCCGACTGCGACGGCGCCCGTGGGGGCGGCGGCACGGGCGGCGCGGTCCTGACAGCGCGCCTCGACCTCGAACGGGGTCAGGGGCCGCGGGGGACCGCAGGCCGCCAGCAGGCCGAACGCAAGGAGCGCGTAACGCATCAGTAAACCCGCTTCTTCGGAGCAATCTTGCTCATGTCGATTCCGCCCTCACCTTCGGTCGTCAGGGGATCCATGTGGACTGGACGATAGTACAAGTCGGTCTTGTTGCCCGTCACCTTTGCGAGAGAGTGCTTGCGCCAGTTGGTATCGTCGCGCTCGGGGTAGTCCTCGTGCGCGTGGGCGCCGCGGCTTTCCTTGCGCGCCTCTGCGCTGACGATGGTGGCCAGGGCATTGGGCATCAGGTTGGTCAGCTCGAGGCTTTCCATCAGGTCTGTGTTCCAGATGAGGCTGCGGTCGGTGACGTGCAGATCGTCGAGTTTCGCGGCGACCTCCGTCATCGTCTCGACCCCTTCGGCCAGCGTCTTGTCGGTGCGGAACACGGCGGCGTCGGCCTGCATGGCGTTCTGCATTTCCGCGCGCAACTCGGCCGTGGGGGTGCCGCCGTCGGCGTGGCGCACCTTGTCGAAGCGATCCAGCGCATACTCCACGCTGGCCTTGTTGGGCGTCGGGTTGGCGGAATTGCGGTCCACGACCTCGCCCGCCTTGATCGCCGCCGCGCGTCCGAAGACCACGAGGTCGATCAGAGAGTTCGAACCCAGACGGTTCGCCCCGTGGACCGAGGCACAGCCCGCCTCGCCCACGGCCATCAGGCCCGGCACGATGGCATCGGGGTTCTCTTCGGTGGGGTTCAGCACCTCGCCCCAGTAGTTCGTGGGGATGCCGCCCATGTTGTAATGCACCGTGGGCTGAACCGGAATCGGTTCCTTGGTCAGGTCCACGCCCGCGAAGATGCGCGCGGATTCTGTGATCCCGGGCAGGCGCAGGTCCAGTGTCTCCGGCGGCAGGTGATTGAGGTTCAGGTGGATGTGGTCCTTCTTGGGGCCGACACCGCGGCCTTCGCGGATCTCCATCGTCATGCAGCGGCTGACCACGTCACGCGACGCGAGGTCCTTGTAGGTCGGCGCATAGCGCTCCATGAACCGCTCGCCTTCGGAGTTCGTGAGATAGCCGCCCTCGCCCCGCGCGCCTTCGGTGATCAGGCAGCCTGCGCCGTAGATGCCGGTGGGGTGGAACTGCACGAATTCCATGTCCTGCAGGGGCAGGCCCTGACGCGCGACCATGCCGCCACCGTCGCCGGTGCAGGTATGCGCGGAGGTCGCCGAAAAATAGGCGCGGCCATATCCGCCGGTTGCCAGAACGGTGGTCTTGGCGCTGAAGAGGTGCAGCGTGCCGTCGTCCAGTTTCCAGGCCATGACGCCCTGGCAGACCCCGTCTTCGGACATGATGAGGTCGGTGGCGAAGTACTCGATGTAGAACTCGGCCTTTTCCTTCAGCGACTGACCGTAGAGCGTGTGCAGGATCGCGTGGCCGGTGCGGTCGGCGGCGGCGCAGGTGCGCTGCACGGGCGGGCCTTCCCCAAACTCGGTCGTGTGGCCACCGAAGGGGCGCTGGTAGATCTTGCCTTCCTCGGTGCGCGAGAACGGCACGCCGTAGTGCTCCAGCTCGTAAACCGCCTTGGGCGCCTCGCGGGCGAGGTATTCCATCGCATCGGTGTCGCCCAGCCAGTCGGAGCCCTTCACCGTGTCGTACATATGCCACTGCCAGTGGTCGGGGCCCATGTTCGACAGCGACGCGGCAATGCCGCCCTGCGCTGCAACCGTGTGCGAGCGGGTCGGGAACACCTTCGAGATACAGGCGGTCTTCAGCCCCTGTTCGGCAAGGCCAAGGGTCGCGCGCAGGCCGGAGCCTCCGGCGCCGACGACGATGGCATCGAAGGTATGGGTCTCGTATTCGTAGGCAGCCATTGGATCAGCTCCGGGTCAAAGGGCAAGGCGCACGACGGCCAGCACGCCGGCGGCGGCCGCGGCGTAGCTCAGGCAGATCATCGCGACGATCAGGGGGGCTTTCAGCGCGCCGTGGACGTAGTCCTCGATCAGGGTCTGGACCCCGCCGCGGAAGTGCAGGAAGCCGACGGCCAGCGTCAGGGCGGCGACGATCGAAGGGAACGGGCGCTGGTAATAGGCCACGACTTCCTCGTAGGGCGCGCCGTAGATCGCGCCGAAGGTGAAGACGAAGCAGGGGATCAGGATTAGCAGTGCGACGGAAGACACCTGCATCCGCCAGTGATGCTGGGTGCCGGAACGGGCGGATCCGTGCCCCGTGGCGCGTTTGCGAGCGGTCAGATAGGCCATGACGATCCCCCTCAGATCACGATTGCGGTGAAGATGGTCAGCAGCACCGCGACCAGGACCATCGCCTGGCCGGCGGTCTCCGCCTTGTCGACCTCAAGCATGTGCCCCTGGTCCCAGATCAGGTGACGGACGCCCGCCAGCGTGTGATACCAAAGCGCTGCCATCGACAGGAACATCACCAGATCGCCGAACCAGCTGGTGATGAAGCCGTCGGCGGCGGCGAAAGCCTCCGGCCCGGTCGCGGCGGCGATGAACCACCAGACGATCATGAGGGCCGCCACGATCAGCGCGTTGCCGGTGATCCGCGTGAAGATCGAGGTCATCGAGGTCCATTGCGGACGGTAGATCGTCAGATGCGGCGAAAGCGGGCGATTGCCCGGATTGGCTTTGGACATGAAGCGGCTCCCTTGATCGTGCCTTCGCCCCTGCACGGCGGCGTTGGACCATGTTCTGCACCATCGCCACGACGGTGTCACGGGGCGCGGTGCCGAAAACACCCGGTTAAACCGTCGCAGCGGCGGTATTCGCGCATTAGGTGATCACATTTTTCGGCGGTGTGATCGCAAGCCCGTCCGGGCAGGACGGATCGTGTCGATTGCGCGCTCAGACCGGCATCAGCGCCCAATAGTCGAGGTCCAGCAGAACCTCGCTCAGGTACGTGCCATCGTCCGAACGCAAGGCCCCGGCTGCCCCCCTCGTCGCCACCAGTCGCAGCCGGATCACGCCAACCCCGGGGGCCGGGGTACGGGCGGTGTCCAGCACCTGCGACCAGGCGCGGACGGTGTCGCCGGCGAAGCAGGGGTTGGCATGGGCGCCCGCGTTGATCGCGACGATCATCTGCGCGTTGGCCAGCCCGTTGAACGACAGGGCGCGCGCGAGGCTGATGACATGGCCCCCGTAGATCAACCGCTTGCCGTCGGCGCGGTGGGTCGCATCGAAATGCACCTTGGCGGTGTTCTGCCACAGACGGGTGGCCAGCATGTGCTCGGCCTCCTCGATGGTGACCGCGTCGACGTGGTCGATGATCTCTCCCACGGCATAGTCGCCAAGGCGGTGCGGCTCCCCCGCGCGGATGAAGTCGTAGTCGGTGAAGTCGAGGCCATCGGGAACAGCAAGGTCGGTCGCGGCGACCGCCTTCGAGAGCGTCGGGATGACCGGATCCGGGGCGGGCCCGTCTCCGCGCTTCCGCACCATGACCCAACGGACGTAGGACAGCACCTCGGTTCCGTGCTGGTTGCGGCCCGTTGTCCGGACCCAGACGACGCCGCTCTTGCCGTTGGAATTCTGCTTGATGCCGATGACCTCGGACGTGGCGGTGATCGTGTCACCGGGCCAGAGCGGGGCGAGAAAGCGCCCCTCCGCGTAGCCAAGGTTGGCCACCGCGTTCAGCGACACGTCCGGCACGGTCTTGCCGAAGACCGTGTGGAAGGCCACCAGGTCGTCCAGCGGGCTTGCAGGCAGACCACAGCCTTGCGCGAAGGTATCCGCCGAATGCAGCGCATGCCGCGCGGGATAGAGCGCGTGGTAGAGCGCCCGCTCGCCCGAGGTGACGGTGCGCGGGACGGCGTGTTCGATGACGTCACCGACCGCGTAATCCTCGAAGAACCGGCCCGCGTTGGTCTTGCTCACTGTTGGCCCAGCTTCATGTCGGGGTCGTAATCGGCCTCGACCTCCTTGGTCACGGCCTGTCCGCAGCGCATCACGCCATTGGCCTCGTCGAAGGCGTAGGTGGGCGTGCCGTACAGCTCCCAGCCCTTCGACAGGGCTTCCGAAACCTTATGGCAGAAGGCCGAGGTGTCGTCCTCGGTCAGAAAACGGAAGAGTTTGCTCATCAGATCACCCAAACGGATTGTAGCCGAGCCAGGCGTGGATCCCGGCGACGACGATATAAAGGACAAGGGTCGCCGCGATCGCGATCCATTCGGACTTGATCGGCGGCGCGTGATAGGCCCCGCGCGCGCCCTCGGCACGGTTGATCAACGCTATTTCCGCCAGCGCCCAGATCAGCAGCCCCCCGAAGAGCACGAAGGACGGCACGTCGCCGTTCACCAGCAGGTGGGCCACAGCCCAGACGCGGACGCCGGTCAACTGCGGGTGGCGGATCCAGCGGGTGACGCGGGTCTTCTTGCCCGAAGCGGCGAAGAGGTAGAAGGCCAGTAGCACGAGAAGGTTGTTGATGCCCGTCATGGCCGGGGTCCGGCCCCAGTAGACCGCCCCTTCGGCCGCGCGGTAGCCCAGGACCATCAGAACGATCCCAAGGACGCTGCCGATGGCGACGACCAGCTTGCCGCGATCACCGAAACGCGCGCGATGCGCGGGTGCCACCCGCTTCCACAGGTGCACGCCGGACCACAGGGCCAGTCCGAGAAGGAGAAGGATCATGAGCGCTCCAGTTCAGCGATCGCTTGGGCTTTCGCCAAGGTCGCGCGGGCCGTGACGATATGCAAGTTCTCCACGATGCGCCCGTCGAGGACGGCGACCCCCTGCCCATCGGCCACTGCGGCATCGAAGGCCTCGATCTGGCGGCGGGCGAGCGTGATCTCTTCCTCGGTCGGACCGAAGGCGGCGTTGGCGACGGCGATCTGCGCGGGATGGATCAGGGACTTGCCGTCGAAGCCCGTGTCACGCCCATCTTCACATTCGGCACGCAGGCCGTCCTCGTCGGTATAGGCGTTATAGACCCCGTCGATGGCCACGATTCCGGCGGCGCGCGCGGCCAGCAGGCTGTGTTGCAGCGCGGTGCGCAGACCGCCGCGGCCCCAGGCGGTCAGATCCTTGGCCAGATCGTTCGTCCCCATCACGATCCCCTCCAACCTGCGGTGGGCGCAGATCGTCTGGGCGTTCAACACGCCCAGGGGGGTCTCGATCATCGCCCAAAGCGCGAGGTCCGGCGCGACCTCCGCCACGGCGTCGAGGTCGGCGGGCCCGTCGACCTTCGGGATCAGAAGCCCGTCGCAGGGCGCCCTTGCAAAGGTCGCCGCGTCGTCCCGCCCCCAGTCGGTGTCGAACCCGTTGATCCGAACCAACCGCAAACGCGCGCCGTAACCACCCTCTTCGAGCGCCTCTGCCAAGGTGCCGCGCGCGCCGACCTTCGCATCCGGTGCGACGGCATCCTCAAGGTCGAACAGGATGGCATCGCAGGGCAGCCCCCGCGCCTTGTCCAGCGCACGCGGTTTCGAGCCCGGTATATAGAGAGCGGATCGGGTCGGTCGGGTGGTCATGGGTCGCCTCGCAATATTATTGCGTTTTGATGGCACGCCCCGACCGGATTGTTCAACCCCAAACGAATGACCCTGTGCGTAAGCGGTTTGCCGGCGCCATGGGCCAAAACCCGCCTATCCGAGCGTGTGTCATCATTTGTCCATGCAACCATTCGACCGCATCGAAAGTTGACTGGCCAGATGGGAAGACTGGGAGGTTTTCTCGTAACATGAAGAGAAGGTTGTTAAAATGAAAACCCTTATTTCCTCCACCGCGATCGCGATGCTGATTGCCAGCGGCGCCATCGCTCAGACCGAAACCACGACCGAGACGGACACCGATGCCGAGATGACCGAAACCGAAGACGGTGAAACGGTCCAGGAGATCGAGCCCGTCGAGCCCGAAGGTGAAGCCGCTGCAGAAGGCGAGCTGACGGTCGAAGACGAAGAGATGTCCGACACGGACGCGATGACCGATGACGGTGCCATGGCCGAAGAAGAGACCATGACCGACGACGGCGCGATGGCCGAAGAAGATACGACCATGACCGACGACGGTGCGATGGTCGAGGAAGACTCGACCATGACCGATGACGGCGCGATGACCGACGACGGCACCATGATGGACGACGACGGAATGGCCACCGGCGGCACGGTTGCGGATGACGGCGCCATGATGGACGACGGCACCATGACCGACGAAGCCGGCATGATCTCCCCGATGGAAGGCTACGCCGAGATGTCCTCGGAAGGCGCGACCGTCGAGCAGATCCAGGGAGCCGCGGTCTACGGTGGTGACATGAACGAGCTTGGCAACATCAACGACTTCGTCGTGACCGCCGAAGGCCAGATCACCGACGTCATCATCGACGTGGGCGGCTTCCTCGGCATCGGTGAAAAGCCGGTTGCCCTTGCATTCGACACCGTCACGCTGATGCAGCAGGTCGATGGCGAAGACATCCGTGTCTTCGTGCAGGAAACCGAAGAGCAGCTGGAAGCGATGGAAGAGTACGAAGGCGATATGTAATCGCTGCGTCTCGAACGAGATCTGGGCCGCTCCTTCGGGAGCGGCCCTTTTCATGTGAGCGCCAGCCAGAAAAGCCGGATCCCCGTTGCCACCAGCAGGGTGTATGTCAGACCGAAGAAGAAGCGCTCGGACACCATGTGATGTGCCTTGACGCCCAGCCAGGCCCCCAGAAGCGCGAACGGGGCCAGGATCAGATCGGCCAGCAAGGTCGCCTGCGTGAAGATCCCCAAAAAGACGTAGGGCACGAATTTCAGCAGGTTGATCGCCCAGAAGGTGATGATGCTCGTGGCCTGGTAACGCGTCTTCTCCATACCCAACCCAAGCGTGAAGACCGCGACCGGCGGACCGCCCGCGTGGCTGACGAAACTGGTGAACCCCGCCGCCGCACCCGCAACCCAGGCCCAGGGGCGCGAGAAGCGGAAATTGCCGACGCGCAGCACGCCCGCGGCGCGCGCCCACTGGTAGGCGACGAAGGCGATGCAGATCGTCCCGATCAAAATGCGGATCGCGTCGTCGTCCACCACCGTGTAGACCAGCGCCGCAACGGCCACCCCCGGCACGGCCCCGGTGATCAGACCGCGGGCGGCGGGCGCGTCCCATTTGCGCCAGTAGGGGCGCAGCGACGCCACGTCGACCAGCATCAAGAGCGGCAACATGATCCCGAGTGCGAGGCCGGGATCGATGAAGAGCGCCAGCGCCGCCGCCGAGACGAAGGACGCGCCCGAGCCGAATCCCGCCTTCGAGACCCCGGCGAAGATCACCGCGGGAATGGCGATGATGTAGAATGCGGGATCGAGAGGGCTCATCGTCCGGGACCTACCTTGCTGAAATCATTACCGTTAGCGCCCGCTGCGCCGTGGCCCTGCGGGGCACGCCCTTGCAGGAGGCCGCCCAAAGGACTACTCCGGCGCGAAGGTTACACATGACAGGACCCACTTCCATGGCCAGACCCAAGATTGCACTGATCGGCGCCGGACAGATCGGCGGAACGCTCGCCCACCTCGCCGCCGTCAAGGAACTGGGCGACGTCGTCCTCTTCGACATCGCCGAAGGCGCGCCGCAGGGCAAGGCCCTGGATATCGCCGAATCCGGCCCCTCGGGCAAGTTCGACGGCTCGTTCAAGGGCACCAACGATTACGCCGACATCGCGGGCGCGGATGTCTGCATCGTCACCGCCGGTGTCCCCCGCAAGCCGGGGATGAGCCGCGACGACCTGCTGGGCATCAACCTGAAGGTCATGAAATCCGTGGGCGAGGGCATCAAGGAACACGCCCCCGACGCCTTCGTGATCTGCATCACCAACCCGCTGGACGCGATGGTCTGGGCGCTGCGCGAATTCTCCGGCCTGCCGCACGCCAAGGTCTGCGGCATGGCGGGCGTTCTGGACAGCGCGCGTTTCCGTCACTTCCTGGCGGAGGAATTCAAGGTCTCCATGCGCGACGTCACGGCCTTCGTGCTGGGCGGCCATGGCGACACGATGGTGCCGCTGACGCGCTATTCCACCGTCGCCGGCATCCCCCTGCCCGATCTGGTCGAGATGGGCTGGACGACGCAGGAAAAGATGGACGCCATCGTCCAGCGCACCCGTGACGGCGGCGCAGAGATCGTGGGCCTGCTCAAGACCGGGTCCGCTTTCTACGCCCCCGCGCAATCCGCGATCGAGATGGCCGAGGCCTACCTCAAGGACCAGAAGCGCGTGCTGCCCTGTGCCGCCCATGTGGAGGGCGCCTACGGTCTCGACGGCTTCTATGTCGGCGTGCCGACCGTGATCGGTGCCAAGGGCATCGAGCGCGTGGTCGAGATCAAGATGAACAAGGAAGAGCAGGCGATGTTCGACAAGTCCGTCGATGCGGTGAAGGGTCTCGTCGCGGCCTGCAAGGAGATCGACGCCTCGTTGGCCTGATATCCAATTCAGCGGCACCCCTTCGCGGGGCCGTGACATCGACATGAGCGCGCCGGATCGCGAGGTCCGGCGCGCTTTTTCGTGTCCGGTACTTGCGTTCCACCGAGAGGGACAAAGGACTTCGGGAGGATGGAGAAACGGCCCGCTCCCCCACCAGTTCCGGCGCGCTTTCCACGACTCTTTCACGCGCAAGCGCCCGCAATAGCGGCAAAAGCAAGGCCGTCGCATACGGTAGATCGACACGCCGACCAGTAATGTGATCACGCGAATTTCCGCCGTGATCACATATGTCGGATTTCCGCCGGTTGATCTTCATGGGCCGTTCAGGTTCGGTGCCCTATGTGCAACTCTGCGACAAACTGATCCAGACGAAGGACGCGCGATGAACATCCACGAATATCAGGCCAAGGCCCTGTTGCGTCAGTACGGCGCCCCGGTCAGCGACGGTCGCCCCGTCACCCGCGCCGAAGAGGCCAAGACCGCCGCCGGAGAACTGGACGGACCGCTTTGGGTCGTGAAGGCCCAGATCCACGCGGGCGGCCGCGGCAAGGGCAGCTTCAAGGAAGCCGACGCCGGCGAAAAGGGCGGTGTGCGCCTGGCCAAGTCGGTCGAGGAGGCCGCCGAGGAAGCCAAGAAGATGCTGGGTCGCACACTGGTCACGCACCAGACCGGCCCCGCGGGCAAGCAGGTCAACCGCATCTACATCGAGGACGGAAGCGACATCGAGCGTGAGCTCTACCTCGCCCTGCTGGTCGATCGCGCGACCTCCAGCATCGGGTTCGTCTGCTCGACCGAAGGCGGCATGGACATCGAGGAAGTCGCCGACAAGACGCCCGAGAAGATCCTGAACTTTACCGTCGACCCCGCGTCCGGCTACCAGCCGTTCCACGGCCGCCGCGTGGCCTTCGCGCTGGGCCTGGAAGGCGCGCAGGTGAAGCAATGCGTGCAACTGATGGGCATTCTCTACAAGGCCTTCGTCGAGAAGGACATGGAGATGCTGGAGATCAACCCCCTGATCGTGACCGACAAGGGCGATCTGAAGGTGCTCGACGCCAAGGTCAGCTTCGATGGCAACGCGATCTATCGCCACTCCGACGTCGCCGCCCTGCGCGACGAGACCGAGGAGGATGCCAAGGAACTTCAGGCCTCCAAGTACGATCTGAACTACATCGCGCTCGACGGCGAGATCGGCTGCATGGTCAACGGCGCGGGCCTCGCGATGGCGACGATGGATATCATCAAGCTCTACGGGGCGGAGCCTGCGAACTTCCTCGACGTGGGCGGCGGTGCCACGAAGGAGAAGGTGACGGAAGCCTTCAAGATCATCACCTCTGATCCGAACGTGAAGGGGATCCTGGTCAACATCTTCGGTGGTATCATGCGCTGCGACGTCATCGCCGAAGGCGTCATCGCCGCGGTGAAGGAGGTCGGGTTGAAGGTCCCTTTGGTCGTGCGCCTCGAAGGCACGAACGTCGAGAAGGGCAAGGAGATCATCCAGAACTCCGGCCTCGACGTGATCGCCGCCGACGACCTCAAGGACGGCGCGCAGAAGATCGTGAAGGCGGTGAAGGGCTAGGCCAAGCAACGGGTCTCCGGCCGACCCGCGTGTCGGGCCGCGTGGCCGGAGACCTCAGCGGACGGACCCAAGCGCCGTCCGATGCGTTCATGACCCTGGTAACTCTGGAAAGGACCAAGCCATGAAATTGCTGACCCTGATCGCCGCCGGCGCCCTTCTGACCGCCTGCGACAACGTAGCTTCGCAACCCGACGCGCGCCCCGACACGATCCTGTCGGGCCCCGTCATCCCCGGAACCTCGGCCTCCGAACGCGACAACGACGACGCCATCATCGACGTCGATCCCGCGCTCGAGGGGACCAAAATGAACTGACCGCGGCCGCCTGACGGACGCCGTCCAACACCGACTGCAAGGACACAGAAATGGCCATTCTCGTCGACGAAAACACCCGCGTGATCTGCCAGGGCCTCACCGGCTCGCAGGGCACGTTCCACACCGAGCAGGCCATTGCCTACGGCACCAAGATGGTGGGCGGCGTCACCCCCGGCAAAGGCGGGCAGACGCACCTCGATCTGCCGGTCTTCAACAGCGTCCACGAGGCGCGCGCCAAGACCGAGGCCAACGCCAGCGTCATCTACGTGCCGCCCCCCTTCGCCGCCGATTCCATCCTGGAGGCGATCGACGCGCAGATCGAACTGATCATCTGCATCACCGAAGGCATTCCCGTGCTGGACATGATGCGTGTGAAGCGCGCGCTCGACGGCTCCTCCAGCCGGTTGATCGGACCGAACTGCCCCGGCGTCATCACGCCCGGTGCCTGCAAGATCGGCATCATGCCGGGCCACATCCACTCGCGCGGGTCCGTCGGCGTCGTCAGCCGCTCCGGCACGCTGACCTACGAGGCGGTCAAGCAGACCTCCGACAGCGGCCTGGGCCAGTCGACCGCCGTCGGCATCGGCGGTGATCCGATCAAGGGGACCGAGCATATCGACATCCTCGACATGTTCCTCGACGACGACGAGACGCAGTCGATCATCATGATCGGCGAGATCGGCGGCTCCGCCGAGGAAGAGGCCGCCGAGTTCCTGGCCGAACAGCGCAAGAAGGGCCGCTGGAAACCCACCGCCGGCTTCATCGCGGGCCGCACCGCCCCCCCGGGCCGCCGCATGGGCCACGCGGGCGCCATCGTCGCGGGCGGCAAGGGCGACGCGGAAAGCAAGATCGAGGCGATGAAATCCGCCGGGATCGTGGTCGCCGAAAGCCCCGCCTCTTTGGGCGAAGCGGTCCTAGAAGCGATCGACAAGAACTGAGCAACGGGGGCGGGCGACAGGCGCCCGCCCCGACCTCCACAGGCGGGACCGCCCGCCCGACCGTCAGGTGACGAGATGACCGAGCAATCCTCCAACGACGTCTTCCACGGCTCCAGCTTCCTGCAGGGCCACAACGCCGAATACGTCGAACAGCTTTACGCCCGTTACGCGCAGGACGAAGGGGCGGTCGACGAAAGCTGGCGGACCTTCTTCAAGTCGCTGGGCGACGCCGAGGATGCCTCGGCCGAGGCGGCGGGCCCCTCCTGGGCGCGGCCCGACTGGCCCCCCATCCCCAACGACGACCTCACCGCGGCGATGGACGGTCAATGGACGACCGAACCCGCCGCGGCCGCCAAGAAGATCGAGGCGAAGGCCGCCGAGAAGGGCGCCACCCTGACCGAAGGCCAGCTGCGCGCGGCGGTGCTCGATTCGATCCGCGCGTTGATGATCATCCGTGCCTATCGCATCCGCGGCCACCTGATCGCCGATCTCGATCCCCTTGGCATGCGCTCGAACGCACCGCACCCGGAACTGGATCCCGCGTCTTACGGGTTCAAGGCCGCGGACATGGATCGTCCGATCTTCATCGACAACGTACTGGGTCTCGAAGTCGCCACGATGACCGAGATCATGGCCATCGTGAAGCGCACCTACTGCGGCCCCTTTGCGCTGCAGTACATGCACATCTCGAACCCGGACGAGGCCGCCTGGCTGAAGGAGCGGATCGAGGGGCTGGGCAAGGAGATCACCTTCACCCAGAACGGTCGCAAGGCGATCCTGAACAAGCTGGTCGAGGCGGAAGGCTTCGAGAAGTTCCTGCACGTCAAATACATGGGCACCAAGCGCTTCGGCCTCGACGGGGGGGAATCGCTGATCCCCGCGATGGAGCAGATCATCAAGCGCGGCGGCCAGATGGGCCTGGAAGAAATCGTCATCGGCATGCCGCACCGTGGCCGCCTGTCGGTCCTCGCCAACGTGATGGGCAAGCCCTATCGCGCGATCTTCAACGAGTTTCAAGGCGGCAGCTTCAAGCCAGAGGACGTCGAAGGCTCCGGCGACGTGAAGTATCACCTGGGCGCCTCTTCGGACCGGGAGTTCGACGGCAACGAGGTGCACCTGTCGCTGACCGCGAACCCCAGCCACCTGGAGGCGGTGAACCCCGTCGTGCTTGGCAAGGTGCGCGCCAAGCAGGCCCAGCGCAACGACACGGACCGCACCAAGGTCATGGGCGTGCTGCTGCACGGCGACGCGGCCTTCGCGGGCCAGGGCGTGGTGGCCGAGGGCTTCCAGATGTCGGGCATTCGCGGACACCGCACCGGCGGGACCATGCATATCGTCGTGAACAACCAGATCGGTTTCACCACCTCTCCGCACTTCTCGCGCACGTCGCCTTATCCCACCGATATCGCGCTGATGGTCGAGGCACCGATCTTCCACGTGAACGGCGACGATCCGGAAGCGGTCGTCCACGCGGCCCGCATCGCCACTGAGTTCCGCCAGAAGTTCCACAAGGACGTGGTGCTCGACATCATCTGCTACCGCCGCTTCGGTCACAACGAAGGCGACGAGCCGATGTTCACCAACCCGGTGATGTACAAGAAGATCAAGAAGCAGAAGACCACCCTGACGCTATACACCGAGCGTCTGGTAAAGGACGACCTGGTCCCCGAGGGCGAGGTCGACGAGATGAAGGCCGCCTTCCAGGCGCATCTCAACGAGGAGTTCGAAGCCGGGAAGGACTACAAGCCCAACAAGGCCGACTGGCTGGACGGCCGCTGGTCGGGGCTTGCCCGCGACAAGGAGAACTACCAGCGCGGTGCCACCGCGATCGAGCCCGAGACGATGGGGGAGATCGGCAAGGCGCTGGTGAAGGCCCCCGACGGCTTCAACACGCACCGCACCATCGACCGGCTGATGAAGGCCAAGCAGGAGATGTTCGAGACCGGCACCGGCTTTGACTGGGCCACCGGCGAGGCGCTGGCCTTCGGCTCCCTGCTGACCGAAGGCTATCCGGTGCGCCTCGCGGGGCAGGACAGCACGAGAGGCACGTTCAGCCAGCGGCATTCTGCGTTGATCGACCAGGAAACCGAGGATCGCTATTTCCCGCTCAACCATATCCGCGAAGGTCAGGCGCAGTACGAAGCCATCGACTCGATGCTGTCGGAATACGCGGTGCTCGGCTTCGAATACGGCTACAGTCTTGCCGAACCCGATGCGCTGACGCTGTGGGAAGCGCAGTTCGGCGATTTCGCCAACGGCGCGCAGATCATGTTCGACCAGTTCATCAGCTCGGGTGAGGCGAAGTGGCTGCGGATGTCGGGCCTCGTCTGCCTGCTGCCGCACGGCTACGAAGGCCAGGGGCCGGAACACTCCAGCGCCCGCCTGGAACGGTTCCTGCAGATGTGCGGCAACGACAACTGGATCGTCGCCAACTGCACGACGCCCGCCAACTACTTCCACCTGCTGCGCCGTCAGTTGCACCGCAGCTTCCGCAAGCCGCTGATCCTGATGACGCCGAAGTCGCTGTTGCGCCACAAGCTGGCCGTGTCGGATGCCGAGGATTTTACCACCGGATCGAGCTTCCACCGCGTGCTCTGGGACGATGCGCAGAAGGGCCATTCGGACCTGACGCTGAAGCCCGACGACCAGATCGAACGCGTCGTGATGTGTTCCGGCAAGGTCTACTACGACCTGCTGGAAGCGCGTGACGAAGCTGGTCTGGACAACACCTACATCCTGCGCTTCGAGCAGTTCTATCCCTTCCCCGCCCAGTCCGCCGTGAACGAGCTGGAGCGGTTCAAGGGGGCCGAGATGATCTGGTGCCAGGAAGAGCCCAAGAACCAGGGCGCCTGGACCTTCATGGAACCCAACCTCGAATGGTGCTTGGGCCGGATCAAGGCCAAGCACACGCGCCCCGCCTACGTGGGCCGCGCCACATCCGCCAGCCCCGCGACGGGTCTGGCCAGCCAGCACAAGGCCACCCAGGCGTCTCTCGTCGCCGAAGCCCTGAACCTTCAAGGATCCCAGAAATGAGCACCGAAGTCCGCGTCCCCACCCTTGGCGAATCCGTCACCGAGGCCACCGTCGCCACCTGGTTCAAGCAGCCCGGCGACGCCGTCGAGGTCGACGAGATGCTCTGCGAGCTGGAAACCGACAAGGTGACGGTCGAGGTTCCCTCGCCCGCCGCCGGCACCCTGTCCGAGATCGTCGCAGCCGAAGGCGAGACGGTCGGCGTCGACGCCCTGCTGGCGCAGATCGGCGAGGGCGAGGTCTCCTCGACCAAGGCCGATGCACCGAAGGCGGACGCGAAGGCCGACGAGAGCAAGGAAGACGCCGACCAGGTCGACGACAGCTACGACGGCGATGCGCCCACCGACAGCCCCGCGGATGGCGGCACCGATACGGTGAACGCCGGCCCCGAGGAGATGAAGCCGCGCGACCCCGAGGATGCCCCCTCTGCCAAGAAGCTGATGGCCGAGAACGATCTGTCCCGCAATGACGTGAAAGGCACCGGCAAGGACGGCCGCATCATGAAGGACGACGTGCTTTCCGCGCTGTCCAAGCCCAAGGATGCGCCCAAGCCCGCCCCCGCCGCCCCGCGTGCCGTCGATCAGGCCGACCGCGAGGAGCGGGTCAAGATGACCCGCCTGCGCCAGACCATCGCCCGCCGCCTGAAGGAGGCGCAGAACACCGCCGCCATGCTGACCACCTACAACGAGGTGGACATGGGCGCGATCATGGACCTGCGGAACGAGTACAAGGACCTGTTCCTCAAGAAGCACGGCGTGAAGCTGGGCTTCATGTCCTTCTTCACCAAGGCCTGCATCCACGCCCTGAACGAAGTCCCCGACGTCAACGCCGAGATCGACGGCGATCACGTCGTCTACAAGAACTACGTCAACATGGGCATCGCCGTGGGCACCCCCACGGGCCTCGTCGTGCCGGTCCTGAAGGACGCCGACCAGATGTCCTTCGCCGGCATCGAGAAGGCGATCAACGAGGCCGGCCAGAAGGCCCGCGACGGCAAGCTGTCGATGGCCGACATGCAGGGCGGCACCTTCACGATCTCGAACGGCGGCGTCTACGGCTCGCTCATGTCCTCGCCCATCCTGAACCCGCCGCAGTCCGGCATCCTGGGCATGCACAAGATCCAGGACCGCCCCATGGTCGTGAACGGAGAGATCAAGATCCGCCCGATGATGTACCTGGCCCTGTCCTACGATCACCGCATCGTCGACGGCAAGGGCGCGGTCACCTTCCTCGTACGCGTGAAAGAGGCGTTGGAAGATCCCCGTCGCCTGCTGATGGACCTGTAACGCCCCACACGGAAAGGCCCGCCATGCAACTGCTGACCACGATCGAGGTCTCGGACTTCGACAGCTTCAAATCCGGTTTCGACGCCGAGGCCGAAAAGCGGATGCAGGCGGGCCTGACCCTGTTGCAGATGTGGCGCGACACCAATGCTGCGCGCAGCGTCATGTGCCTCTTCGACGTGAACGATCGGGACAAGGCGGAGGCCTGGCTCGAGACCGAGGCGCAGACCGGTACACAGATCACCGGCCGTTTCCTGAGGACCGCATGACACCCGAACTCACCGCCCTCACCTTCGCCGGCCTGCTGCAGGGCCTGCAATTCGCGCTGGTCTCGATCCGCGCCAATCTCGAACTGCCGGGCGGCAAGCTGCTCAGCCCGCGCGACCCGCAGCGCATGGGCAAACCGATCCAGGAACAGGTCAGCGTCGGGACGGGGCGGCTCTTTCGCGCGCTCAACAACCATTTCGAGGGGCTGATCCTCTTCACTCTCGCGGTGGTCGTCCTCACCTTGGGCGACAAGGCCACCGGACTGACCGCGGGGTGCGCCTGGGTCTACCTCGCAGCGCGTATCCTCTACGTGCCCGCCTATTACTTCGGCTGGATGCCATGGCGGTCGCTGATCTGGTTCGTCGGCTTCCTCGCGACCATGCTGATGCTTCTTTCCGCTCTCATCTGATAGAAAACACGGAGGCCCCAAATGGCCAGCTACGACGTCATCATCATCGGCTCCGGCCCCGGCGGCTACGTCTCCGCCATCCGCTGCGCGCAGCTTGGCCTGAAGACCGCCTGCGTCGAAGGGCGTGAAACCCTCGGCGGCACCTGTCTGAACGTGGGCTGCATCCCCTCCAAGGCGCTTTTGCACGCGACCGAGATGCTGCATGAGGCGGAACACAATTTCGCCGACATGGGTTTGAAGGGCAAGACACCCTCCGTCGATTGGGACGCGATGCTGGCCTACAAGGACAAGACCGTGGGCCAGAACACCGGCGGGATCGAGTTCCTCTTCAAGAAGAACAAGGTCGACTGGCTCAAGGGTTGGGGCTCGATCCCCGCAGCGGGGAAGGTCAAGGTCGGTGACGAGGTCCACGAGGCCAAGAACATCATCATCGCCACAGGCTCCGAGCCGTCGCCGCTGAAGGGTGTCGAGGTCGACGAGGAGACGGTCGTCACCTCCACCGGTGCGTTGAAACTCAAGAAGATCCCCAAGTCGCTCGTCGTCATCGGCGGCGGCGTCATCGGGCTGGAGCTTGGGTCGGTCTACGCCCGCCTCGGGGCAGAAGTGACCGTCGTCGAATACCTTGACGGGATCACCCCCGGCCAGGACGCCGAGATTGCCCGCCAATTCCAGAAGCTGCTGACCAAGCAGGGGATGAAGTTCGTCCTTGGCGCTGCCGTGCAGGGGGTCGAGGTCAAGAACAAGAAGGCCACCGTCACCTACAAGATGCGCAAGGACGATTCGGAGGATTCGATCACGGCCGAGACCGTGCTTCTCTCGACCGGCCGCAAGCCCTTCACCGACGGGTTGGGCCTGAGTGATCTCGGCGTCAAGATGGCCGAGCGCGGCCAGATCGAGATCGACGGCGCCTACAAGACCAGCGTCGACGGCATCTACGCCATCGGCGACGCTGTCGCGGGCCCGATGCTGGCCCACAAGGCAGAGGACGAGGGCATGGCCGTCGCCGAGGGCCTTGCCGGTCAGAAACCCCACGTGAATTACGACGTGATCCCCAGCGTGATCTACACCCACCCGGAGGTGGCGAGCGTCGGCATGACGGAGGAGGTGCTGAAGAAGGCCGAACGCAAGTACAAGGTCGGCAAGTTCCCCTTCATGGGCAACGCCCGTGCCAAGGCGAACCACTCCGGCGACGGGCTGGTGAAGATCCTGGCCGATGCGGAAACCGACCGGATCCTCGGTGCGCATATCGTCGGTCCGATGGCGGGCGACCTCATCCACGAGATCTGCGTCGCCATGGAGTTCGGCGCCGCGGCAGAGGACCTCGCCCGCACCTGCCACGCCCACCCGACCTACTCGGAAGCCGTCCGCGAAGCCGCACTGGCCTGCGGCGACGGGGCGATCCACGCCTGACCACCGATCGCAAACGCAACGCATGTATCACGGCCCCGAGGATCACCCTCGGGGCCGCTCTGTTCGCGGCCATCGGCGTCCCCGCCTGTTCCGCCCGTCGAACTTGGGACAGGTTGGTTAAGCCAAGGTAAACCCCGCCCCCTCTGTTCCGGAAATATTCTCGGGGGGAGGCGGCTTGCCGCCGGGGGGCAGACGGCCCCCCCTCCCCGGCCGACACCCCGCACCGCGCCGCGACACGACACGACACGACACGACACGACACGAAGGCCCGGCTCAGGCCTTCAGCAGCCGCAACCCTTTCGTTACGTCCGACCTGACCGCGAGCCGCAGCCCCGGTTCGTCGCCCGCGTGAAGGGCCGCGATGATGTGGCGGTGGTCCACCGGCGGCGAGGTCCGGTTCAACCGCCCATAGAGCGCCTTCATCGTCGGACCCAGTTGCAACCAGACCGTTTCGGCCATGGCAAGGATCGCGGGCGCCTGGGCGCGCAGGTAGAGCGTGCGGTGAAACTCCAGGTTCAGACGGATATAGCCTGACGCGTCGTGCCGGCTGACCATCTGGCTGACGCCGTGGTTGATCGTCTCCAACCGGTCGATCAGCGCGAAATGCGCCCGCGGCAGAGCGCGCGCAGCCAGCTCCGGCTCCAAGAGCGCGCGCAGGGTAGCCAACTCCTCGATCCGGTCGTTGGTCAGCGCGGGCGTGGTCACCCGTCCCGTGGCCGAGATCGACAATGCCCCTTCGGAGACCAGCCGCCGCACCGCTTCGCGCGCGGGCGTCATCGAGACGTCGTACTCCTCCGCAATCCCGCGCAGCGTCAGCGCGGTGCCGGGTTCGATCTGACCGTGCAGGATGCGGGTCCGCAACGCCCGGAAGACGCGGTCGTGCGCCGCCCCGGTCCCGCCGGCCGGCCGGACGGGGATCATGCGAACCGGACCGCGTGCAGGCGGTCCCCGTGTTCGCGCAGCCAGGCGCGGTGGTGGGCGTAGTCGGGGACCAGGTCCTCGACCACCTTCCAGAAGGCAGGCGCGTGGTTCATCTCGACCAGGTGCGCCACCTCGTGTGCCGCGACGTAATCCAGCACGGCGGGCGGGGCCATGATCAGGCGCCAGGAATACATCAGCCCCCCCGCACTGGTGCAGGACCCCCAGCGCGAGCGGGTGTCCCGCAAGGTGAGTTTCGTGTAGACCCGGTCGAGCCGTGCCGCATAGCGGTCCGAGGCCGCCGCGAGCCTGTCGCGCGCCAAGGTCTTCAAGGTCGCCTGGATCGCCAATGCCCCCGCCCCGTCCGGCAGACGGATCGTATCCTCCTCCACCACGACGCGGCGACCGGTGCCCGTCCGCACGACACGCTCGCGGCCTTCGACGGGAATCACCGTGCCAAGACCTGCGACCTGCTGCGGCGTGACGTCCGCAAGATGTCCCCGCAACCAGTCCTCTCGCTCGCGCAGGAAAGCCATTGCCTGCGTCTCCGGTGCGCGCGGCGGCAAGGTCAGCGTGACGCGTCCGTCCAGTCGCGACACCCGCAACGACAGCCGTCGCGCACGCGACGAGCGGCGCATCTGCACCGTGATCGGGGGGTTGCCAATGCAAAGGGCGCGGGCCATATCCAACCTTTGACTGAGACCGGGGGCCAAGGCGGCTCTCGACACGGTCCCGCCCTTATGGCAGGGGACCACCGATTGCCGCAAGGCCACCTGACCGCCAGATGAAAAGGGGATTTTCATGCCGAAAGAAGAATGGGGCACCAAACGCCTGTGCCCCGAGACGGGCAAGCGATTCTACGATCTCAACAAGGACCCCATCGTCAGCCCCTACACGGGCAACGTGGTCACCGTCGACACCTCCAAGACCCGCACGATGGTCGCGGACGCCGAGGATGCGCAAAGCAAGAAGGCCAAGGCTTCCGAGGAGGAGGACGATCTGGTGCTCGAGGACGACGCCGACGAAGAGGACGTCGATCTGGGCGATGACGTGCTAGAAGACGACGACGACGAGGACACGGTCAGCCTCGACGAGATCGCCGACGTCTCGAAGTCTGACGAAGACTGAAAAAACCCATCCCGCGGCGTGATTTTGTCCCTTGATCTCGCCGCGGGGGCTGCATAGACAGCGCGTCACGGGGCCTTAGCTCAGCTGGGAGAGCGCTTGCATGGCATGCAAGAGGTCAGGGGTTCGATCCCCCTAGGCTCCACCAAATTCCCCTCATTTGATCGGCGCTCCGACCGCACGACTGCAAGCGTGCTGTGGTGTCTTTCTATCGGCCAATTTCTCGACGGCTGGCTAGACCGCCTGCCCTCGACCCGTCGATTCTTCACAAGGCCGCCCGGGGTATTCGCTCATGCCGCCTCGGCGACCGAGCGGGCCTGCCCGGTCGCGATCATCTCGGTCATGAACCTCAGGATCTCGGCCTTGGAGGCGTTCGCGATGTCCAACTCGACACCACGTCGGGCCTGGTATCTCCGGAAGGAGGTCGTCTCCTCGATCGTGAAGGCCATGTCCCAGCCGGAGAATCGCCGGACCGGGATCAGGCCTTCGGATAGGACACGTAGATCGTCGTGTCGCCAGTCCCGGACAATCCCACGTCTCAGCCGATCGAGCGCGGTCTTCGGCCCTTCGACATATTGCACGTAACAGCCGTCCTCCCGGTGCAGGTAGCCGGTGATCGCATGAGCGGCGTTGTTGTCACGTGCTTCCAGGTAGATTCGCGCGTCGTCCACCGAACGCGGATCGACCCTTGCTTTCGAAAGATAGAGCCAAAAATGAAGCATTGCGACCATCACGGGAAACCATTCTCACCTATGAAAAAAGTCCAAACTTGTAAATTTTCCCTAAATTGGCACGCGCGCCCTTGTCGATCGAAGAAACGCGGCCATGGATTTCCCGTGGAAGCGCAGCAGCACATTACGTCAGATCTGAATGCCGCCTTGCCTTAGGCCGCGAAGATGGGAACCGAAGAACGGTCGAATCCCCGACGACAAGGCAGCGGCACCAATGGGGCATTTCGCGCGGGGCGTTGCCGACGAAACGAAGGCGGCTGGCGCCGAAAGCCCCTGCAGGTAAGGTGGGGCCATGCTGATACGCCTGATTGCCCTTCTCTTTTGCCTCGCAGGCCCGGCCCTCGCCCAGGACCGGGCGCAGGTGCAGGTGCAATTCGATCGCTGGAAACAGGAGACGCTCTGGCCGCTGGCCCAGCGAGCAGGCGTGGCGCGCGGCACCTTCGACGCGGCGGTCGGGGGGGTCGCGCTCGACTGGGATTTGCCGGATCTCGTTCCGCCGGGCACGACGGCGGCGCCGCAAGGCATCCCGCGGCAGGCCGAGTTCCGCGCACCCGCGCGCTATTTCGCGGCCAATACGGTCGCAGGGGCCGCCGGGACCGGACGCCAGATAGCACAGCGCCACGCCGCGGCCCTTGCCGCGACGGGACGGGCCACGGGCGTGCCTGCCCATATCATTCTTGCAATCTGGGGCCGCGAAAGCGCCTACGGCCGCGCCGCGATCCCGCATGACGCGATGCGCGTGCTCGGCACCAAGGCGTTCATGGGCCGCCGATCCGACTATTTCACGCAAGAGCTGGTTGCCGCCCTGCGCATCGTCGAGGCCGGTCACGTCGGCCCCCGCGCCATGCGCAGCAGCTGGGCCGGCGCGCTGGGTCAACCGCAGTTCATGCCGTCGAGCTTCCTTGCCCATGCCGCCGACGGCAACGGGGACGGGCGCGCGGACATCTGGGGGTCGGAGGCGGACACCATCGCCTCGATCGGGACTTACCTCGCGCGGCACGGCTGGCAGGCCGGCCGTGACTGGGGGTTCGAAATCACATTGCCCGCGGCCATCTCCTGCACGCTGGAAGGCCCAGACCAGGCCCGCCCCATCGCCGAGTGGGAGGCGCTGGGCATCACCCGCGTCAGCGGACGCCCCTTCCCCGAGGCCGAACGCGGGTTGCCGGCCTCGCTGATGTTGCCCGCGGGGCGGGGTGGGCCGGCCTTCCTCGTGACCCCGAATTTCTACGTGCTCAAAGAGTATAACGAAAGCGACCTCTACGCGCTTTTCGTGGGACACGTCGGCGACAGGATCGCCTATGGCGTGGGGCCATTCACGGGTCGCTGGGCGCCGCAGGATGCGTTGACGCGCGGCGACGTGGCGATCATGCAAACCCGCCTGCAGGCCATGGGTCTCGACACCGGCGGCGCGGACGGGCTCGCCGGTTTCCGCACCCGCCGGAGCCTCGGCACCTGGCAGGAGTCGGTCGGACGTCCCGCCACATGCTGGCCCGACCGGGCAAGCCTCTCCGCCCTGCGCTGATCGCGCCGACAGGTCGGTGCCCTATCGCACAGCCTCGCGGCGGTCGCCGTGAGCTTGGCCTCGAGTTACTGGACGGCCCGAATCCCCTGGTAGGCCGCCCGGAAGTCGGCGTAGGCCGCATCGAAGGCTGCAACCAGGTCCTGGTCGGGATGAATCGTCTCGGCGACCGCGGGCGCTGTCATGACCTCTTCCGGGGCCCGGCCCGTCGCGGCGGTCAGGCCCAGCCGGGCGGCGCCCAGTGCGGCACCGAACTCGGCCCCCGCGGGCAGTTGAAGGGGCAGATCGAAGGCGGTCGCGATGATCCGCAACCACAGGCGCGACGCCGCACCGCCGCCGATCGCCAGCAGCGCTTCGGGGGCGGCCCCGGTCGAACGCAGGGCCTCCAGGCTGTCGCGCAAGCCGAAGGCCACGCCTTCCAGCACGGCGCGGGTCAAATCGGCCCGCGTGGTCGCGGTCGAAAGCCCGGTGAAGCTCCCACGGATATCCGCGTCGTTGTGCGGTGTCCGCTCGCCCGAGAGATACGGAAGGAAACGGACGGACCCCGGTGCGCGCATTCCGTCCACCTCTGCGGTCAGTTGCGCAGGCGTGGCGCCGGTGATCCGCGCCAGCCAGTTCAGCGCGTCCGTGGCCGAGAGCATCACGCCCATCTGGTACCACTGGCCCGGCACAGCGTGGCAGAAGGTGTGCACGGCGCTTTCCGGATCGGGGGCGTAGCCGTCCCGCGCCACCAGCACCACGCCCGAAGTCCCGAGCGAGACGAACCCCTGCCCTTCGGCCATCGCTCCGATCCCGCAGGCCGCCGCGGCGTTGTCGCCCGCGCCGCCCGCCACCACGACCGTGCCGACGCCCCATTTTTCCGCAAGATCCGCACGCAACTGGCCTGCGGGTGCAGAGCCTTCGACGAGGCGCGGCATCTGCCCGGGCCGCATGTCGCCGGCCTCCAGCAGGCGATCCGACCAGGCGCGCGCGCCCACGTCCAGCCAGGAGGTCCCGGCGCTGTCGGACATGTCGGCGACGTGGGTGCCGGTCAGGTAGTGATTGAGGTAGGCGGCGGGCAGAAGCACCTTCGCGACCCGCTGGAAGACCTCGGGCTCGTTGTCGCGCACCCAAAGCAGCTTTGGCGCGGTGAACCCCGGAAAGACGATGTTACCCGACAGTTCTCGGACATCCGCAGTGCCGTCCAGTTTCGCTGCTTGCGCGTGGCTGCGCGTGTCGTTCCACAGGATACAGGGGCGCAGCACGCGGTCCTCGGCATCCAGCAATGTCGCGCCATGCATGTGCCCCGCGACACCGATCCCCTTGAGGTCGGCGAAGGTGGGGGCGGTATCCCGCAACTCCCCGATGGCCTGCTCCAGCGCGTCGGTCCATTCGGCAGGGTCCTGTTCGGACCAGCCGGGGTGCGGGGTCGAAACCGCGCAGGGCCGCGTGACCGAGGCGAGCGGCGCCCCGTCCTCGTCCACCAGCAAGGCGCGCACCCCGGAGGTGCCAAGGTCGATGCCAAGATAACTCATTCAGAAGTTCCCCGTCCGGTTGTGGGCGCTAACAGAGCATGAGACCGTGCCCGGGGCAACGGCGGTCGTGACCGAAAACTTCGGCTGCGATGACGGGCCCGGCCGTCCCTGCCGCGTGCGATGCGGCACGAGGAATCACGACCGGATCTCTACCGCGCCTCGGCCGGCAGGCTGGCGTACCAGGCCGCGAGGGCCGCGATATCGTCGTCGGTCAGATCCTCGGCCGCCTTGACCATCAGATCGGACTGCCGGCCGTCACCTCGGACACCGTCGCGCCATAGACGTAGCTGCTGGGCAAGGTAGATCTGCGACTGGCCGGCGAGGCGGGGAAAGGTCTCGTCCTTCCGCGCGACCCCGGGCCCGTGGCAGGCCACGCAGGCGGGGATCTCGGTCGTGCCGGCCCGTGCCAGTACCGCCCCGTCCTCTGCCAGGCCCTCGTCCAGCACCGGCGCGGCGGGGGCGGTGTCGACCGGCTGGTCCGCGAACCAGGCCGCGAGGTCGGCCAGTTGCGCCCGCGGCACGCGCGTCGCGGCGACATGCATGATGCCGCTGTCACGACTGCCGTCCGCATAGGCCCGCAACGCCTGTTCGAGGTAGTCCCGGTCCTGGATGTCCAGCCGTGGGATCTGCGGATTGTCGCTGCGTCCCGTGATGCCGTGGCACGTCGCGCAATAGGGAAGCGCGTCGGGGGCGCCTTCGGGCCGGGCAGGCTGGCGGGTCAGATCCGCGTAGTCCGTGGCCGACATCTCCTCGACCTGGCGCAGGAAGGCCACGACCGGCCAGACGTCGTCGATCCGGGCGGCTGGCCAATGCGGCATGCCCGACATCTTCACGCCCTCGTCGACGATCCAATGCAGTTCGGCGGCGGTCCAGCCCGCGACGGCGCGGGTGATATGAGGCGGTTCCGGCACCATCACCTGCGGGATCGCCCAGCGCTCCAGCCCCGGGGCGGCATGGCACATCCGACAACTTTCGTCGAAGTGCTTTGCCCCGAGGGCGACCATGCCGGGGGCCTTCAGGTCGGGCACTTCCGCCTCGGACGGTGCGCGCAGGTCGACGGACTGCTCGTAGGTCGTGTGCAGCACGAACGGCACGCCCGGCCAATGCCCCGCCCGGGCCGAGACGTTGTAAAGCCCTCCGAGGACGACGGCGGCCCCGGCAAGTGCCGCGACGGCGGCGAGAACCGCAAGGGTCTGGATCACGCGTTTCATGCAGGCTCGTCCTTGAGGGTCAACGCGCGGCCCGTCAGCCACAATCCCGCGACCAGGTAGATCGGCGTCCCGATGGCCAGCATCAACATGCCGCCCAGCTGCTGCTCTGCCAGCGATCCCACGCAGCCGGGGGCATAAAGCACGCGCGGCGCCAGTGTCAGCAGCGCGCCCAGCAACGTCATGTGCATCGAAGTCAGCAACAGCCCCCCCGCCCCGGCAAGTCCACCGGTCCGCAGGCACCCGGCCCAGACCCACAGGCCAACGGCCAGGAACACCCCCTGTTCGAGGACGAAGACCGGCGGATTGAAGGCAGCCCCCTCGTGCAGCGCGGGCAGATGGAAGCCCCAGACCACGACGAACTCAAGCACCGCCGCCGCGACTGGAGAGATCGCGAAGAGCGCACCCAACCGCGGGAACCCCAGCACGAACAAGGGCGCCACCACGGCGACCAGCCCCATGTGGCGGACCATGTGCGCGCCGAAGGGGCCAAGCCAGGCGTCCCACGGCCAGGTCCAGAGCGACAGCGCCACCGCCACGCCCAGAAGTCCCAGGCCCCTCATCGGCAGGACCCGAACATCAGGATTGGCAGGATCACGAAGACCACCCCGATGAAGGAGACGACCGCCAGGAAGACCGAGACCTGGCCCAGGAACCGGTTGCGGCTGGCCAGATCGCCAAGGCCCGTCTCCCCCCGCTTGTCCAGTAATCCGCCCTCGGTCCAGTTGCGCCAGCCCGACAGGCCCGCCGCGGCGATGCCCGCCAAGGCGATCACGGTCACCGCGACAAGCACCAGCCTCAGGGTGCCCACGTCGCCGTCGGGGATCGCCTTTTCGCACAGGATCGCCGTCAACCCGTAGCAGATCGTGAAATGGAACGCCCAGATCCAGGGCGCGAGGGTGATCCACATCAGCGTGCCGACGCCGGTGCCGAATTCATCGTGGTTCAGCTCGTTCTCACTCATGTCATCCACCCCGGCAGCAGCCCGATGACCACACAGGTGATGAGCGCCTGCAACGTGATGAAGTGCCACAGCAGCGTGACGTTCGCCAGGTCCGCATCGAAGATCGGCGTCAGCCGTTTCGCCAGGCTGCGCGCAAGGCAATATCCCTGCCCGATCAGACCCAGGCCAAGGTGCCCGATCAGCCAGACCGCCATCGCACAAATGAGCGCGGGATAGACATGCGCGGTGGGCCGCAGGTCCGCCACGGCCCCGTAGGCGCTTGCGATGCACAGGGCGCTCGACAGGCAGGCCACGAGCAGGGCCGCCTGCGCCGCGGGCACGTGGTCATGACGGTTCAGCCAGCGCGCCCCGCGGGTCGCGCCCCAGGACAGGGAGACCAGCACCGCGGCGGCAGCCACGAGCGCGCCGTCGGCGTGCTCCGCGAGCGGCGGAGGGAAGGCCTCGTTCGCCGTCCAGTAGAAGAAGAAGCCGAAGATCAGGCTGGCGAAGGCGGTGGCATCGCCCAGCATGGTGATCCAGACCGCCCACCACCCCGGCGCATCCGGGCCCGACGCATAGCGCGGCAAGCGCAGGCCCAGGCCCACGTCGCTGGTCGGTTTCTCGGGGATCTGCGCCGTGGCCGTCCAGAGCCAATAGAGCACGCAGACGATGGCGAAGGCTCCGCTGACGATCGCGGGGGCGTACCAGCCGAAGGTGGGGAAAATGAAGGCACCGCCAGTGAAGGCGGCCGCCAGCAACGTCACGTAGGCCGGCCCCGTCACGCGCTGCACGTGCATCGGCTGTCCATCCAGCACCGAGGTGATCAGCGTCTCGCGGTAGCCGAACTCCGTGTCGGCCAGGTAGTAGCGCCCGGCATCCATGCGCTCGACCAGCCGCGGCTGGTCCCAGAGCGGATAGCGCGAGGTGACGTGCGGGATCGAACGCACACCCCATTGCTCCTCGGGGACATTGTGCGACCATTCCAGCGTGCCGGCGTTCCAGGGATTGCGCTTCTCTATCTCGAAATCGCGCTTGGGGCGCAAAAGGTCCCAGACGAAGACGAGGAAGCCCGCCGCGATCACGAAACTGGCCGCGGTGGACAGCATGTTCAGCCAGCCCCAGCCGACGTTCTCGCCATATGTATAGACCCGGCGCGGCATTCCGATCAGCCCGGTGTAGTGCATCGGCAGGAAAGCCGCGTTGAAGCCCACGAAGATCAGCCAGAACGACCAGCGTCCCAGCGTCTTCGACATCATCTTTCCCTTCCGGAAGAACGGGTAGAAGTAATAGATCCCCGCGATGACCGGGAAGATCATGCCACCGAAAAGCGTGTAATGCAGGTGCGCCACGATGAAATAGGTATCGTGCACCGCCCAGTTGAACGGCGCGATCGCCAGCATCACCCCGGTCAGCCCGCCCAGCACGAAGATCGCGAGCGCTCCGGAGATCCACAGCATCGGCAGGGATTTCTGGACCTTGCCCACCATCAGCGTCGCCGCGAAGACGAAGATCTGGATGCCGGTGGGGATCACCACCGCCTCCGACGCGGCCGAAAAGAACCCCAGAGAGATATTGGGCAACCCGGTCGTGAACATGTGGTGCACCCACAGGCCGAACGACAGGAAGCCTACGCCGACCGCCGAGAGGACGATCCAGGAATAGCCCACGATGGGCCGCTGCGCGACGGTCGGGATCACCATCGCGGCGATGGCGATGGAGGGCAGGAAGATGATGTAGACCTCCGGGTGGCCGAAGATCCAGAACAGGTGCTGCCACAGCATCGGATCGCCGCCCCGGGTCGGGTCGAAAAACGGCCAGTCGAAGCCGCGCTGCAGCTCGAACAGGAAATCCCCCGCGATCAGCGGCGGGAAGGCGAACAGGATCATGCCCCCCACGACGAGCACGTACCACGCGTAAAGCGGCATCAGGTTCACGCGCATCCCCGGCGGGCGGCACTTCAGAACGCCCACGATCAGCTCCACCGCCGCGGCGATGGAGGCGACCTCGATGAACGCCAGGCCCAGCAGCCAGATGTCGGTGCCGATGCCCTCCGCCTCGGTCGACAGCGGCGGATACATGAACCAGCCCGACGTGGGCGCCGCGTCGAACAGGATCGATCCCATCACGAAGATGCCACCGATCACGAAGCACCAGAACCCGTAGGCCGACAGCCGCGGAAAGGGCATGTCGCGCGCGCCCAGGAACGCGGGCAGCACGAGGATCGAAATCGCCTCGAACATCGGGACGGCGAAGAGGAACATCATCGCCGAGCCGTGCATCGTGAAGAACTGGTTGTAGCGGTCGGCATCCAGGAAGGTGTTGTCCGGCACCGCCAGCTGCACCCGCATCAAGAGCGCCAGCACCCCCGCCATCAGCATGAAGAAGAGTGCGGTCAGCGAATACCATGCGCCGATCTTGTCGTTGTTCACGGCCGTGAAATAGGCCAGCCCCTTCGGCGCGATCCAGGCTTTCCTCAGCCGGTCCTCGCAGGCGGCCTTCCACTGCGGGTCGACGGGTTCGGACAGCATCTCCTCGGTCGGAGGATAGATACCCTCGGGCTTGGGGCGGTTCGTGCCGGAATAGGCGGCGAAGGGGTCGTCGATCATTTCAGCCCCATCAGGTAGGTCGCAAGCGCGGTCAGTTCGTCGTCGCCCAGGTGATCGTAGGCAGGCATCTCGACCTCGGGCTTGATGTCGCCGGTGTGGTCGATCCAGGCCATGTAGTTCGCCAGCGTGGGCGCAAGGATCCCGGCGCCAAGGCTGAGGCGACTGCCGACATGGGTCAGGTCCGGCCCCACCTGGCCGGAGGCATCGCTGCCGCGCACCGCATGACAGGCCCCGCAGCCCTGTTCGGCGAAGATCGCGGCACCCCGCCGGGCCAGATCACCGTCGGGAGCCATCGCGGGCGCGGCCTGCGCCGCAAGCCAGGCGTCGAAGTCGGCAGGCTCCATCGTGACGACGTGGAAGGCCATGAGCGCGTGGGACGCCCCGCAGAACTCGGCGCACTGGCCGCGGAAGATGCCGACCTCGGTCGGCTCCAGCGACAGCCGGGTGTCGCGGCCCGGGAACATGTCCATCTTGCCGCCCAGCGCGGGGATCCAGAACGAGTGGATGACCCTGGCACTCTTGAGGTCGAACTCCACCCGTTGGCCAACGGGCAGGCGGATCTCGTTGGCGGCGATCACCGGCGTCTCGGCCCCTTCGGGCCAGTAGGCGATGCGCCACCACCATTGCTCTCCGGTCACTTCGACCCGGAGCCCGTCGCCGGGCGCGCGCTGGTCCGGCATAATGGACAGGCCCCAGACCAGAAGGGCGGTGATGACCAAGGTGGGAAAGAAGATCCCGCCGCCCACGATCAGGTAGCGGGCGTAGCGTTCCTCGTGCGCGCCGGTTTGCAGCTGGTTGAAGAACAGCATCATGCCGTTCACCAGGATCCAGATGATCACCAGCCCGACCAGCATGACCGACAGCATCGTCAGCAGAACCCGTGCGTCGGACCCTGCGGTGTTCAGCACCGATTGCGGGCCGCCGCAGCCGGTCAGCGTCAGGGCGGCCAGCCCGATCTTCCCTGCCCCGGACATCCGGGACCGTGTCGCGTGGTCTGGAAGCATCGATTGACCTTTGACGGCAACGGGAGGCGGGCAGGAAATCGCGCGCCTTGCACGGCGACGGAACGATACCCAGTTTATACGACGTTCATTGCGTACGACCAGTGGCGCAAATGAAAATCGGCGTCTGGGATATTACCCGTGCCTCGGGCCGAAAGCAGAACGGGGTCGCAAACGCGCCGATGCCGGGTCATATGTGGGGCGGATGTCGGGGCCGCCCCCCCCCCCGGCGCCTGCACGAAAGGAAGCTTCGATGACCGGCAGACCGACGTCAGTTCAGATGCACCCTGTTTCCACCCCCTCCGGAGCGCCGGCGTGACGGTCGAGGTCTTCACCCCCGACGCGGTCCGCGCCCGCCTGGCCGCCAACCGCTCCTCCGAGGTGCAAACCGGCAGCGGGCGTTTCGGCTACGTGCAACCACGCATAGCGACCGACAGCCGCATCGCCCCCGACGCGACCTTCTTCGTGGTGGGCGACGGCTTCGCCCGCGCGCTCGAAGACGCCTTGCGCGCCGTGGACCGTTACGTGCTATCCGCACCGCGGGACGCGGACACGACCGGGCGGCCGGGCATCGGCAACCTCGACGTGGCCTCGAACGCGCTTGGCTGGGCATTCGCGGCAGAGGACGGCCAGGACGACGCGCTGATCGAGGTCGATGGCCGCTGGATCGACATGCAGGCCCGTCCCGACGTCTCGCATGAACTGGAGGAGGCACGGAGCCTGCGCCGCCGCCGCACCGCCGAATTCGAGCGGATCGCGCAGGCAGACGTGATCCTGGCCGTCACCACCGGGGTCGAGCAATGGTTCGACCGCCACACGGGCCTTTACCTGGGCGCCAAGCCCAGCCCACGCATGACGGAACTCTACCCCGACCGGTTCGAGTTGCATCGGCTCGACCTTGCGGCTGTCGAGGCGCAGCTGACCCGGTTCTGCGCCCTCGTCAAAACCCACGGCAAGCCCGGTGCCCTCGTGCTGCTGGCCGTCTCGCCAGTCGCGGACTCCGGATCGGAAGATCCTGTAGCGGATACGTTCCTCGGCCAGGCGATCCAACGCATCGCCTGCGCGCGGATCGTGCGCGACCGTGACGGCGTCGAATACCTGCCTGCGCTGGAATCCGCGATCCTCTCGGACGCGCGCTTCGGTTATCTCGACACCGACCCCGGGCAGACATCGCCGGATCTCGCCGCCCGCGTCATGGCCGATCTGCTGGAGGCCTATGCCGACCCCGATCCCGCGCAAGCGCTTCTGCATGCCCGGGGTCACGGCGCAGCCCGGCTACTTGCCGGAAACCCCGGTGCCGCGCTGGAGGCCACGACGCCCGCCATGGCGGCGAATGGGTGGCCCGACGACGAGATCGGCCTCATCCACGCCCGCGCCCTGGCCGGAGTGGATCGGCAGGCCGAGGCGATCGACCTGCTGCTCGACCGGCTCGAAGGCGGTCGCGCGACGGACCCCGACCGGATCTACGCCACGACGCTCGACCTTGTGGAGAGTCACGGCACGCTCGCCCAGATCGACCGGCTGCTTGCGGTTTCGGGCCAGGATGGTCGGCCCGACGATGAGCCGGCCCCGGACTTGTCGCAGGTAACGCCGGAAGTTGCGCCCGCCTTCGACGAAAGGCAGACCGAAGAGGGCGCGGACCACGTCACTTTGCCCGACGGTCCGGCCCCCGCACCGGCCTTTCCCGACTTGCCCCGCGATGTCCGGGTTCAGATCGAGGCCGCCGCCTCCGCGCTGAAAGCGCAAGACAACCTGGGCGTCATCAAGCGCAGCATCAGTTTGCTGGAGGCCGAAGACGCCCTGTCCTTCGACGATCAGGAACGGGTGTTCAGCTACCTGGTGCAGGCGATGATGCGCGAAGGCCAGCATGCGCACCTGCTTCCGGTCCTGCTCGACCGGATCGAGCGGTTGCCCGATCCCGGTCCCCGCTGGCCGGCCCTCGTGGTAAAGCTGGCCCGGACCCGTGGGGACCTGCCCGTCCTGCGCGAGATCCAGAGATTGCGCGGGAAGTTTCCCGCCGACGTGGACCTGTCGGAGATCGACGCCCGCGCAGCGGCCTTGTCCGAAGCCGAGACCGGGGCAACGGCTTGAACCCGGCGCACAGGGGGCCCTTGCATCGCAAGACCGCCTTCGCGATGCGCTAACGATAAGGTCCCTTACCGTCAGATTGCCTTATCCTCGCAATCGACGGCCAAGCCGCGACACAAGAGAACCCGCGCCAAGACGCGGGTCCTCGTCTTCTGCCGGACGCGGGAGACGTGTCCCGCGAGGGGAGAGGCTTACTCCAGCGCCGCGTCCGTGATGTCTGTCGTGAAGGCGCCGGAGGGTTCTTCGGTGATCGCCGGGTTCTCGTCCGAGATGGCGGAGAGCAACGTCGCGACCGTCTGCTCGTAGGCGTCCGGGTCCAGCGCCCCGTCGGAACCTTCGGTCAGCTTGGCCACTTCGCTCATCATGTAGACCTGATGATCCAGCGTCTGGGCGCCGGACGTATCGTTGTCCACGACGATCTGTGCCGCCTCCTCGGGGTTCTCCTCGGCCCACTTCCAGCCCTTCATCGAGGCGCGCACGAAGCGGACCATCTTGTCCTCGAACTCGGGATCGTCGAGGTTCTCTTCCATGACGTAAAGGCCGTCTTCCAGCATGCCGACCCCTTCGTCGAGGTAGTTGAAGTTGACCAGCTCTTCCTCGGTGTAGCCCGCGTCCAGCACCTGGCCGTATTCGTTGTAGGTCATGGTCGAGATGCAATCGGCTTGCCCTTGCAGCAGCGGATCGACGTTGAACGCCTGCTTGAGAACCTCGACGCCCTCCTCGCTGCCGTCCGTGGGGATGCCGAGCGAGGCCATGTAGGCGTAGAACGGGTATTCGTTGCCGAAGAACCAGACGCCCAGCGTGCGGCCCGGGAAGTCCTCGGGCGTCTCGACCCCGGTTTCGGCAAGGCAGGTCAGCTGGAGCCCGCCGGTCGAGAACGGCTGCGCGATGTTCACCAGCGGCACGCCCCGTTCGCGCGCGGCCAATGCGGCGGCCATCCAGGTGACGATGACGTCCGCCCCGCCGCCCGCGATGACCTGCTCGGGGGCGATGTCGGGGCCGCCGGGCTTGATCGTGACGTCGAGGTTTTCTTCGTCGTAGAACCCCTGATCCTCGGCCACGTAGTAGCCCGCGAACTGGGCCTGCGTGACCCATTTGAGCTGCAGGGTGACCGCGTCGGCCTCTTGTGCGGCTAGCGGTGTCATGGCGGTGGCGGCAAGGGCTGCCAAGGCAAGTGTCGTTCTCATGGGTCGTTCCCTCTCCGGTTGGTGGTCCGGGGTTCAGCCCCGGTTTGACGGGTGCCAGAAGGTCACCCGGTTTTCGATTGCGGCGATGATGCCGTAGAATGCGCTTCCCGCAAGGGCCGCGACGACGATCTCGGCCCAGACCATGTCCAGCGCCAGCTGTCCGACCGAAACGGAGATGCGAAAGCCGACACCCTGCACCGGACTGCCGAAAAATTCGGCAACGATGGCACCGACGAGCGCCAGCGTGGTCGCGATCTTCAGCCCGTTGAAGACGAAGGGCATGGCCGAAGGCAGGCGCAGTTTCAGCAAGGACTGCCAGTAGCTGGCCCCGTAGGTCCGCATCAGGTCCCGCTGCATCGGCTGGGTGTCGGCCAGGCCCGCGACCGTGTTCACGAGCACCACGAAAAAGATCATCACGACCACCACGGCGGCCTTGGACTCCCAATCGAAGCCGAACCACATCACCAGGATCGGTGCGGTGCCCACGATGGGCAGGGCCGCCATGAAGTTGCCGACCGGCAGCAGCCCGCGCTTGAGAAAGTCGAAACGGTCCACCAGCAGCGCGAAGGCGAAGGCCGCGACGCAGCCGATCACGTAGCCCGAAAGCGCGCCCTTCACGACCGTCTGCACGAAATCCCCCCAAAGCGTCGGCCCGTTCGCGACGAAGGCGGCGCCGATGGCCGATGGCGCGGGCAGGATCACACCGGGCACGCCAAAGAGCCGCACCGTCATCTCCCACAGGATCAGCAGCGTGACGCCGAAGAGCATGGGCACCGCCAACCGTGCCGCGCGGGTATCGAGACGCGCCAGCCGGGCGTTGACCCACCAGCCCAGCACCCAGACCGCCAGCACCAACCCCAGCCGCCAATTCACCACCGTCGCCAGAACGAGCAGCGGCAGGGCGATGAAGGCCGCGCGCATCCGCGGCCCGGTGGACGTTCCCGCCACACTCATCGCCGCAGTCCCATGCGGTTCAAAGCCGCCCGCTCGATCACGCCGATCACCCCGACCGCCAGCGCCGCGAGGATCGCCGCGGCAAAGAGCGCCGACCAGATCTGCACGGTCTGACCGTAGTAGCTGCCCGCCAGCAGCCGCGCGCCGAGACCTGCGACGGCACCGGTCGGCAGCTCTCCGACGATGGCCCCAACGAGGCTCGCCGCGATGCCGATCTTGAGCGAGGCGAAGAGGTAGGGCGTGGATGCGGGCAGCCGCAGCTTGAAGAAGGTCTTGGACCCGCTCGCGGCATAGGTCCGCAAAAGGTCCAGCTGCATCGCATCCGGGCTGCGCAGGCCTTTCACCATACCCACGACGACGGGAAAGAACGACAGGTAGGCCGAGATGATCGCCTTGGGCAGCAGCCCCTGCACCCCGATGGAATAGAGCACCACGATGATCATGGGGGCGATGGCGATGATCGGCACGGTCTGGCTGACGATGGCCCAGGGCAGGATACTGCGGTCCATCACCCGGCTGTGCACGATGCCTACGGCCAGCAGGATCCCCAGCACGGTACCGATCACGAAGCCAGTCAGCGTCGCGGAGAAGGTGACCCAGGCATGATAGATCAGGCTCTTGTTCGAGGTGGGCGCCACCATCGCGGTCGTGGCCCAAAGCTCCGTTGCGACCTGGTGCGGGGCGGGCAGTCGCGGGCGGTCCTGCGTGAAGGCGCGCGTGATCGAGACGCCCGGGTTCAGAACGGCCAGGGCAAGGCCCGACATCTCGCGCCGGTCCCGCGGGCTTTCGGGGCGCACCACCACGTCCGCCCGCGCCGCCGACAGCACCGATTGCGCGGCGTTCATCGGCACGCAGGCCAGGTACCAGATCGCCAGCAGCGCCGTCACGATCGTGAGCACCGGAAGGCCCGTGTGCCGCATCCGCGCGACCTGCCGGCTGATGCGGGCGGACCGCCCGATGCCAGCGGAGTGTCCGGCGATCGGGGCGGTCGTCTCGCTCACGCGGGCTCCTCCATTCCGGCCCGCAGGACATCCCGAACCCGGTGCGCGATCTGGATGAATTCCGCGCTGTCGCGGATGTCGAGCGGGCGTTCTCGCGGCAGGGGGCTGTCGATCACGTCCGAGATCCGCCCCGGGCGCGGGGACATGACGACGATCTTGGTGGACAGATACACCGCCTCGGGGATCGAATGGGTCACGAAGAGGATCGTCTTGCCCGTCCGCGCCCAGAGCGCCAGCAACTCCTCGTTCAGGCGGTCGCGCACGATCTCGTCCAGCGCGCCGAAGGGTTCGTCCATCAACAGAAGGTCCGCATCGAACGCCAGCGCCCGCGCGATGGATGCGCGCTGCTGCATGCCCCCCGACAACTGCCAGGGATACTTGTGCTCGAACCCGTCGAGATCCACGAGCTTGAGCGTGTCGCGCACGCGGGTGTCGCGCTCTTCCCTGGTAAAGCCCATGATCTCCAGCGGCAGGCGGATATTGCCGCCGATGGTCCGCCAGGGGTAAAGCCCCGCCGCCTGGAAAACGTAGCCATAGGATCGCGCGCGACGGGCCTCGTCGGGGGACATGCCGTTGACCGACAGCGAGCCGCCGGTGGGCGTCTCCAAGGCAGCGACGCAACGCAGGAACGTCGTCTTGCCGCAACCCGATGGGCCGATAAAGCTGACGAAATCGCCCGGATCGACGGCCAGGTTCACGTCCTTGAGCGCGTGGACGGGGCCGTCATTGGTGCGGAAGGTTAGATCGAGATTGCGCGCCTCGACGACCGCCTCGGCCTCAATACTCGTCACCGGCGCTTGACCCATTCCGCTCTCAGACCCCGCTCGCCGGAATACCGGATCGCTCCACGGGGCGCGGCGCGGTGAGGGCTTTCCACGACGACAGCGCCTGGTTCACCGGCCCCTTGGGCGCACGTTTGACGAATTCCCCGTGGCCTTCCTGCGTGCGCAGGTCTCCGTCGTGCACCGCGACGTGGCCTCGGGTGAGGGTGAAGCGCGGCAGGCCCTTGACCTCCTTGCCCTCGAAGACGTTGTAGTCGATGGCGCTGACCTGCTTGTCGGCGGCGATGGTCTTGGATTTCTCAGGGTCCCAGACCACCAGATCCGCATCCGCGCCCACGGCAACGGCGCCCTTGCGGGGGTAGCAGTTCAGGATCTTGGCGATGTTGGTCGAGGTGATGGCCACGAACTCGTTCGGCGTCAGCCGCCCCGTGCCTACGCCGTAGGTCCAGAGCATCGGCATCCGGTCCTCCAGCCCGCCGGTGCCGTTGGGGATCTTGGTGAAGTCGCCGACACCGAAGCGCTTCTGTTCGGTGGTGAAGGCGCAGTGATCCGTCGCCACGACCGAAAGAGAGCCCGATTGCAGGCCGGCCCAGAGGCTGTCCTGGTGCTTCTTGTTTCGGAAGGGCGGGCTCATCACGCGGCGGGCGGCGTGGTCCCAGTCGGTGTTGAAATACTCGCTTTCGTCGAGCGTCAGGTGCTGGATCAAGGGCTCGCCCCAGACGCGCTTGCCCTGCTGGCGCGCGCGGCGGATCGCCTCGTGGCTGTCCTCGCAGGAGACGTGCACGACGTAAAGCGGCACACCCGCCATGTCGGCGATCATGATCGCGCGGTTGGTCGCCTCGCCCTCGACCTGCGGCGGGCGGGAGTAGGCATGCGCCTCGGGCCCGGTGTTGCCCTCGGCCAGCAGCTTGGCGGAGAGGTCGGCCACCACGTCGCCGTTCTCGGCGTGCACCATGGCGATGGCCCCCAGTTCCGACAGGCGCTGGAACGAGGCGAACATCTCGTCGTCCTGCACCATCAGCGCGCCCTTGTAGGCCATGAAGTGCTTGAAGGTGTTGATGCCGCGGTCCAGCGTGACGGCCTTCATGTCGTCGAAGACCTGCTCTCCCCACCAGGTCACGGCCATGTGGAAGGAATAGTCGCAGGCCGCCTGCCGGGACTTGTTGTCCCATTGCTGCAAAGCATCCAGAAGCCCCTGCCCCGGCTGTGGCAGCGCGAAGTCCACCACCATCGTGGTCCCCCCCGCCAGCGCCGCCCGCGTGCCCGAGGCGAAATCGTCGGTCGAGAAGGTGCCCATGAAGGGCATTTCCAGATGCGTATGAGGATCGATCCCACCCGGCATGACGTAGCAGCCGGTCGCGTCGAGCTGGGTGTCGCCCTTCAGATCCGGCCCGATCTCGACGATCTTGCCGCCGTCGATCAGGACGTCGGCGGCGTAGGTCAGGTCATGGGTGACGATGGTGCCGTTCTTGATGACGGTGGTCATGGAAGTCTCCGCTTTGGGGCCTTGCCCACCCCGTCCCGGCCTTGCGCCGGGACCCCGCGGGTCAGGGTGATAAACGATATGTCAGATCCCGCCAGTCGGGGTTGGCGTCTGTTATCAACTGGTCTTTCCATGCGCGCCGCCACCGCTTGATGCGACGTTCGCGCAGCAACGAAGCCTCGAAGTTGTCGTGGTTCTCGAACCAGACGAGTATGTGAATGGCGTAGCGAGCGGTGTGACCGCAGAGCCCTGCGCGATGATGCTTCAATCGCCACGAAAGGTTGGTTGTGTGTCCGATGTAGATCGCGCCATGTGGGCGAGAGGCCAGGATATAGACTGTGTGCGCCATGAAATCGGTATGTGACGGACGCGCTAATGCATCGTTTACAAACCTTTGCCCCCGGAGGCACGAGGCCCCGGATCAAGTCCGGGGCGGGATTGGCTTTGAGACGCGTCACCCCTCCACCCCCGCCGTCTCGACCACCGCATGCAGCAGCACATCGGCGCCGGCCTTGGCCCAGTCCTTGGTGATCTCCTCGGCCTCGTTATGGGACAACCCGTCGACGCAGGGGCACATGATCATCGCCGCGGGGGCGACGCGGTTGATCCAGCAGGCGTCGTGGCCCGCGCCGGAGACGATGTCGCGGTGGGTATAGCCCAGGCGTTCGGCGGCGTTGCGGACAGAGCCGACCAGCGTGGCGTCGAACTCAACGGGGTCGAAACCGCCGACCTTTTCGAACTCGATGCCGAGGCCCATCTCGCGGCAGATCTCGATGCCCTCCTCGCGCAGGCGGCGTTCCATGTCCTCGATGACGGACAGGTCCGGTGAGCGGAAATCGACGGTGAAGACCACGCGGCCGGGAATCACGTTGCGGCTGTTGGGATAGACGTCGATGTGGCCCGCGGCGCCAACGGCGTCGGGCTTGTGCGACCAGGCGATCCGGTCGACCGCCTCCAGCACGCGGGCCATGCCGAGCCCTGCGTTCTTGCGCATCGGCATCGGGGTCGAGCCGGTGTGCGCATCCTTGCCGGTGATCGTCACCTGCGTCCAGGACAGGCCCTGCCCGTGGGTGACGACGCCGATCTGTTTGTCCTCGGCCTCGAGGATCGGGCCCTGTTCGATGTGCAGCTCGAAGAAGGCGTGCATCTTGCGCTGCCCCACGGGTTCTTCCCCGCGCCAGCCGATCCGGTCGAGCTCGTCGCCGAAGCGCAGGCCCTTGGCGTCGGTGCGGTCCTCGGCCCAGTCCTGGTCGTGAACGCCTGCGAAGACGCCGGAGGACAGCATCGCGGGGGCGAAGCGAGTGCCCTCCTCGTTGGTCCAGTTGGTCGCGACGATGGGATGTTTGGTCTTCACGCCAAGGTCGTTGAGGGTCCGGATGACCTCCAGCCCCGCAAGCACGCCCAGGACCCCGTCGTACTTGCCCCCCGTGGGCTGCGTGTCGAGGTGGCTGCCCACGTAGACCGGCAGCGCGTCGGGAGCGGTCCCCTCGCGGCGGGCGAACATGTTTCCAAGCGAGTCGAGGCCCATCTCGCAGCCCGCGTCCTCGCACCATGACTGGAACAGCGCCCGGCCTTCGGCATCCTCGTCGGTCAGGGTCTGCCGGTTGTTGCCGCCCGCCACGCCGGGGCCGATCCGGGCCATCTCCATCAGGCTGTCCCACAGGCGGTCGCCGTCGATCTGCATGTTCTGGCCGGGGGCGTCTGGCATGAAGGCTCCTGTCACTCTCGATTTGACCAAGCGGTAAAAGTCACGCTACCACCGCGCCGAAACCAGTCAAGGATGGCGCGCATGAGTTGGGCAAGTGATGATTTTTCGGGCGGTTCCAAACGGTCGATCGCTGCCACTGCCCAGCGATTGACCGGTGAAAGGACCGCCCGTGGCTGACGGTCAGCCTCGCGTGCGCACGCGCATCCAGGCCCGCAACCGCGCGGTGATCCTGGCGGCTGCGCTGAAGGTCTTTGCCGACCACGGGCGGCGGGGTGCGACGCTCGACATGATCGGCGAGGAAGCCGGCCTGTCGAAGCCCAACATCCTTTACTACTTCGCCGGCAAGGAGGCGATCTACGAGGATCTTTTGACCGGACTGCTGGACACCTGGCTCGACCCGCTGCGCGCGCTCGACCCGGGCGGCGATCCGATGACCGAGATCCTGGGCTACGTCCGCGCGAAACTTGACCTTTCTCGGCGTCTGCCGCTGGAAAGCCGCCTCTTCGCGACGGAGATCGTCCAGGGCGCACCGCTGATCGGAACGAACCTGCGCGGCGAGTTGCGCGAACTGGTTGCCGACAGAGCGAAAGTTATCGAAGGCTGGGCCGAAGCGGGCCGGATCGCGCCGGTGGATGGCAGGCACCTGATCATGTCGATCTGGGCGCTGACGCAGCATTACGCAGACTTCGGCGTCCAGGTGGCGGCGGTGCTGGACGATGCGGACCCCTGGGACGCCGCTGCGATGCACCTCGACACTCTTTTCACCCGGATGCTGCAGGTGTGAAGGTCACTCGGCCGCCACGGCGGATGGGTTCTGCGGATGGGTGGTCCAATTGGCGTAGTCCGCCTGCACTTCTCGCCCGGTGCGCGGATCGACGCTGCCGGGGGCGAGACGCTCCATCGTGATGCAATCCTCCACCGGGCAGACATCGACGCACAGGTTGCAGGCCACGCATTCGGCGTCGATCACGTCGAAGGTGCGATCGGCCGACATCGAGATCGCCTGGTGAGACGTATCCTCGCAGGCCGCGAAGCAGCGCCCGCACGAGATGCACAGATCCTGGTCGATGCGCGCCTTGGTCACGTAGTTGAGGTTCAGGTACTGCCAGTCGGTCACGTTCGGCACGGCGCGCCCGGTGATCTGGGCGACGGAGGTGTAGCCCTTCTCGTCCATCCAGGCCGACAGGCCGGCGGTCATCTCTTGCACAACTCGAAAACCGTAGGTCATCGCCGCGGTGCAGACCTGCACGTTTCCGGCGCCCAGCGCCAGGAATTCGGCGGCGTCCCGCCAGGTGGTGATGCCGCCGATGCCGCTGATCGGCAGATCCGCCGTCTCGGCATGGCGCGCGATCTCCGAGACCATCGACAGGGCGATGGGTTTCACCGCAGGTCCGCAATAGCCGCCGTGGCTGCCCTTGCCGTCGATGGTCGGCTGCGGGGCCATGTTGTCCAGATCGACCGAGGTGATCGAGTTGATCGTGTTGATCAGGCTGACCGCATCGGCACCGCCGTTTTTCGCCGCCATCGCGGGTTTGCGGATATCGGTGATGTTGGGCGTCAGCTTCACGATGACGGGGCGGTCGTAGTATTGCTTGCACCAGCGGGTGACCATCTCGATGTATTCGGGCACCTGGCCCACCGCGGCGCCCATGCCGCGCTCCGACATGCCGTGGGGGCAGCCGAAGTTCAGCTCGATTCCGTCGCAGCCCGTCTCCGCCACGCGGGGCAGGATCGCCTTCCAGGCCTCCTCCTCGCAGGGCACCATGATCGAGGCGATGAGTGCACGGTCGGGATAGTCGGCCTTCACCGCCGCCATCTCCTCGAGGTTCACCGACAGCGGGCGGTCGGTGATCAACTCGATGTTGTTGAGCCCGAGAAGACGCCGGTCGGCCCCGTAGATCGCGCCGTAGCGCGGACCGTTGACGTTCACGATCTCCTCGCCTTCGGAGGCCAGCGTCTTCCAGACGGCGCCGCCCCAGCCTGCGTCGAAAGCACGGCGGACGTTGTAAGCCTTGTCCGTCGGCGGCGCGGAGGCCAGCCAGAAGGGGTTCGGGCTCTTGATGCCCACGAAGTCCGTCGTCAGATCCGCCATGTGCCGTACTCCTTCATCACTCAATTTCGCCCCCGCCCCGGACTTGATTTGGGGCCGCCCTCATTCGCGCGGGGCCCGGATCAAGTCCGGGACGGGTGCTTCAAGTCCGCGCCGCTTCGCCCATGACCGCACCGGTGGAGGCCGCCGCCACCCCCATCAGCGTCGCGTGAATGTCCTCTGCCGCGTCGCGTCCCTGCGCCGCGCCCCAGACGGTCAGGTCCGCCCCTTCGGCCACGCAGTCGCCGCCGGCCCAGACGCGGTCCATCGAGGTGCGCCCGGACGCATCTGCGGCGATCTTGCCGCGTTCCAGCTTCAACCCGCAGTCGAGGGTCATGGTCTGGCCGATCGCCTTGAAGACCTGGTCGGCAGGCAAGCGCATCCGCTCGCCCGTGCCTGTCAGGCCCGATCCGTCGTCGGTCGTGTATTCCAGCTCGACCTCCTGCGCGGCGCCGTTGCCGTGCACCGCCACGGGCATCGCGTTCTCGATGATCCGCACACCCTTGGAAGTCGCGAGGTCCTGCTCGTACTCCGAGGCCCCCATCCGGTCGCGCCCGCGGCGGTAGGCGATCGTCACCGTCTCCGCCCCGAGGAGCTTCGACTGGATGGCCGCGTCGATGGCCGTCATGCCGCCGCCGATGACCACGACGTTGCGGCCCACTGGCAAGGTGGACTTGTCGGGGGCCTGGCGCAGCTCGGCGATGAAGCGCACGGCATCCTGCACGCCGTCGCGGTCCTCGCCTTCGGCGCGCAACGCGTTGACGCCCGCCAGTCCGACGCCAAGGAAGACGGCATGGAAGTCGGACACCAGCGCCTCCAGCGACAGATCCCGGCCCAGCGCCTTGCCACCTTCGAGGCTGATGCCGCCGATCTGCATCAGCCAGTCGACTTCCGCCTGCGCGAAGTCGCCTTCGGACTTGTAGGCGGCGATGCCGAATTCGTTCAGGCCGCCGGGTTTGCGGTTCGCATCGTAAAGCGTGACCGTATGCCCGCGCATCGCCAGCCGGTGCGCGCAGGCAAGCCCCGCGGGACCCGCCCCGACGACCGCCACGCGTTTGCCTGTCTCCGCGGCGCGGGTGAAGGGGTGGCTTTGCCGGGCCATGAGCGCGTCGGTGGCATGGCGTTGCAGGCGCCCGATCTCCACCGGTTTGCCTTCGGCGGCCTCGCGTACGCAGGCCCCTTCGCACAGGTCCTCGGTCGGGCAGACGCGGGCGCACATGCCGCCCAGGATGTTCTGATCGAAGATCGTCCGCGCCGCCGACTCCGGCTGGCCTGCCGCGATCTGACGGATGAAAAGCGGGATGTCGATCTCCGTCGGGCAGGCCGTCACACAGGGCGCATCGTAGCAGAAATAGCACCGATCCGCAGCGACCCGGGCCTCGTGCCGGTCGAGCGGCGGATGCAGATCCGAGAAGTTTTCCGCGATCTGCGCTTCGCTCAGGCGGTGGGCGGTGATGCCGGGAGTGTGGGTGTCTGCCATGATCGTGTCCCTCTTGCTGGGGATCACGTTGGCACAGGCCGGAATTTTATCAAACGGTAAATTTTAGGCAGCTTGAAAATTCGCGCCCCGCGCATATCAGCGAGCGAGACGGCGACGAAGCGGTCACCGCACCCAGCCCTCCTGCCACGTCACATGGTCCGCATTCGCCAGATGTCGCGCGCGGTTCAGTTCCGCCTCCAGCGCGGTCACGCGTCCTTTTCCCAGGCGCACGCCCGGCTCCGGCCAGAAGGCGCGCACGACAAGCGCGTCCCCGCGACGTGCCGCGTCCAGCCGCCCGATCAACCGGTCGCCCTGCAGGATCGGAAAGACGTAATAGCCGTAGCGGCGCTGCGCTTCGGGCACGAATATCTCGATCCGGAAGTCGAACCCGAAGAGCCGCCGCGCCCGCGCGCGATCGCGCAGGGCGGGATCGAAGGGCGACAGCAGCCGGACCCGGTTGGTGGGGGCAGGCAACTCCCCCGCCAGATCCAGCAGGGCTGGCGTGATGACGCAGCGCCTGCGCGTGGCGTCCGTTATCTCGACGTCGACCGGGATGATCCGGCCTTCGGCCAGGGCCGCGGCGGACCATGCCTTCGCCTCCGCCGGGGTCGCGATGTCGAAGAAGGCGGCCAACTCGCCGCTTGTCGCGAAGCCCAGCCGGTCCAGCGCTGCGGTCATGGTCCAGTCGAGCGTCTCTTCGCGGGTGACTCGGGCGTCGAAGACATCGCGGGGGATCACCCGCTCGGCCAGGTCGTAGATCTTGCGGAACCCGGCCCGGTGGCTGACCGCCAATTGTCCCGACCGCCAGAGGTATTCCAGCGCCGTCTTGGACGGATGCCAGTCCCACCAGCCGGACGATCCCCTGACCTCGCCCTGCCCTACGTCGCGCGAAGAGGTCGGACCGTGATCGTGGATATGGCGCAGCACGGTGTCGACCTCTGCCTGCCATCCCGCGCGGCGATCCTGCGACCAGCGCCCTTCCATCCGGGCCCGGTCGCGGGCGAACTTCAGCCGCCACATCGGGTAGAAGCCCATCGGGATGACGGAAGCATCGTGGGTCCAGTGCTCGAAGACCGTCCGATCCCGCCCCACCGCTCGGGTCAGCGCCGCCGGACGATAGCGTGCCCGGCGTGCCCAGAGGATCGTGTCGTGCGCCCGGGCGAGCGTAGTCACGCTGTCGAGTTGGACGAAGCCCAGATCCTCGATGACCCTGGCCAGGTCCGTCCCGCTCCCGGAGCCCGACCCGGGCCGCAGAAGCAGGTGACGATCCAGAAACAGGCGGCGCGCCGTGAGGTTGGGCAACACGGGAACGGTCATGACGCCAATCTTCCCGCAAAGCGCCGGGAACGCAATTCGCACCCGCGCCTCAGAACAAGTGGGACGATCGCCGCGCGCCTGAGCCGTGACCTTGTCACCCTTGCATCGTCACATCCGCCAAGCGACATCGAGATGACCCCGGCCACCTGGCACCCTTCCTCGCTTTTTTCCAAATACTCCCGCCGGAGGCATCGTGCCGCAGGCCCGGCCTTTTTGCAGCACGCGCCCAGCACCGAAATACGAACCGACCCCGGCTAAGGATTACAGCGCGGCCTGCGGCACCAGAAGCGCGCGCGCATCGTCGGGCGACAGGGCGTCGGGCCGGTCGCAGGTGGTCGTCATCGCGACCGTTTCGCCCGTCTCGCCGGCCTGCAGGATGCCGGTCAGTACCTCGATCACGTGCAGCGCGAGGTCGAGCGAGGAGCGGTGCGGGCGGTCTTCGAGGATCGCCGTGGCCATCTCCGCCAGTCCCGCGCAGCGGTAGTTCGCGCGGTCGATCCCCTGGCCGTCCTGCATGTTGGTGACCGAGAACGGGTGATCGCGCCCGTCAAGCGTCGTGGCCCCGTCAGCGTCCGCCACGATGACCTCGCCCCCGAAGAAGTTCGGATCGGGCACGTAGAGCGACGCGTCGGTGCCGTAAAGCTCCATGTTCTCGTGACGGTGCGCCTTCACGTCCCAGCTTGCGCCGAAGGTCACGATGGCCCCCGATTGGAAACGCAGCAGCGCCTGGACGTTCGTCGGGGTCTGCACCGGGATCTCTTCGCCCAGGCGAGGGCCGTTGCCGATCGTGCGTGTCTCGCGGCCGCGGCCGGTCATCGCCTGGACGCTTTCCACCGGGCCGATCAACTGCACGAGGTTGGTGACGTAATAGGGGCCAAGGTCCAGGATCGGGCCACCGCCGGGCTGGAAAAAGAAATCGGGGTTCGGATGCCAATGCTCCATCCCCGGCGAAAGCACGTGACAGGTGCCCCCCGTCACGCGACCGATCCGGCCTTCATCCAGCACGGCGCGCGCCAGTTGATGCGCCCCGCCCATGTAGGTGTCGGGGGCGGAGCCGACCCGCAGCCCCTTGTCCTCGGCCAGCTTGCGCAGGCTCTCCCCTTCTTCCAGCGTCAGGACGAAGGGCTTTTCGGAGTAGGAATGCTTGCCCGCTTCGAGAATGCGGCGCGAGATCTCGTAATGCGCGGCCGGAACGGTGAGGTTGACGACGATGTCGATATCCTCGGCGGCCAGCAGGTCATCGACCGAAAGGGCGCGCAGGCCGAATTCCTCGGCCCGGGCGCGGGCGGCATCCATGTCCCTGTCCGCGCAGGCGCGCATCTCGATCCCCGCGAAGAGCGGGGTCAGTTGCATGTAGGCGGCCGAGATGTTGCCGCAGCCGATGACGCCGATGCCAAGTGTTTTCATGTCCGGGACCTTCAGAAGGATTTCATCGCTTGCGCCGAACGGCGGGCGAAACGCACCGCGTCGGAGGGATTGTCGTGTTCGGCCACGTAAAGCGTGACGCCGGCCGCCTTCAGGGCCGCGTGGATCGGTCCCCAGTCGGTGACACCTTGGCCCACGTCGGCCCAGCCGTCCTCGTCCCGCGCCTCGCCCTCGGGGGCGATATCCTTGATGTGAGCGCTCACGATCTGCGACCCGTAGTCGGCGATGTAGCGCAAGGGATCGGCCCCCGCCCGGTTCACCCAGCCGATATCCAGTTCGAGCATGGTGTCGGCGTCCGCCTGCGCGATCAGGTCGAGCGGTGTCACGCCGCCCAGGTCGACCAGCTCGAAGTCGTGGTTGTGCCAGCCCCAGGCAAGGCCCGCGTCGCGCACCGGTTTGCCCGCCTCTGCGACGCGGGTGGCGAAGGCCTCCCAGCCCGCGCGGTCGGTGGGGCGGTCGTCCGGCATCAGGAAAGGGGCGATCATGGTCTGCACGCCCAGCGCACGCGCGATTTCGATCTGGGCGGCGGCGTCCGCCTCCACGTCCCAGAGCGCGAAGTGGCCGCCGGGCATGGTCAGCCCGTGGGCATCGAGCGCCGCGCGGGTCTTCTGCGGATCGCCGTAGACGCCGCCGTAGCCTTCGACGGCGGTGAAGCCCGCCTTCGCCACGGCATCGAGGATATCCTCGAGCGCACCGGCGTTACGCGCGGAATAAAGCTGGTAAGAAAGTTGCATCGGTGGCCCTTTCAGAGGCGTTTTTCGGTTTCGGGGTCGAAGAGCGAGGCGCGCGCGGGATTGAAACCCACCGGGACCGTGTCGCCCGGGCGCACTTCCGCGGTGCCTTCCATGCGGATGTTCACGTCCCGCCCGTCCATCTGCGCGTAGACCAGCGTGTCGGACCCCATCGGCTCCACCAGGTCGATCCGCGCCTCGGTCTTCACGGGGACGGAGGGCAGGCGGTCGCCGGTGACGATATGCTCGGGCCGGATCCCGAAGATCACCTCGCGCCCCTCGGGCCAGTCGCCCGCCCAGGCGTAGCCGTCCATCGGCACCATCATGTCGGCGCCGTGCACGGCACCGTCGCGGTAGGTGCCGCGCAGGAAGTTCATCGACGGGCTGCCGATGAAATCGGCGACGTAAAGGTTCTGCGGCCGGTTGTAGATCTCCGCCGGGGTGCCGAGCTGCATGATCGCACCGCCCTTCATGATCGCGATGCGGTCGGCCAGCGTCATTGCCTCGATCTGGTCGTGGGTGACGTAGATCATGGTGTTGTCGAGCCGCTCGTGCAGACGCTTGAGTTCGACTCGCAGGTCGGCGCGCAGCTTGGCGTCGAGGTTCGACAGCGGCTCGTCGAAGAGAAACACGTCCACGTCGCGCACCATGGCGCGCCCGATGGCGACCCGCTGGCGCTGCCCGCCGGACAGCGCGCCGGGCTTGCGCTTGAGCAGCGGCTCGATCTGCAGGATGTCGGCGGCGCGCTTGATGCGGCTTTTGATCTCGTCCCTGGGCACCCGCGCGTTCTTCAGCCCGAAGGACAGGTTTCCCTCCACCGTCATCTGCGGATAGAGCGCGTAGGACTGGAACACCATGCCGATGCCGCGCGCGCTGGGTTCGGCCCAGGTGACGTTCTTGCCCTTGATGAAGATCTGCCCGTCCGTCACCTCCAGCAGGCCCGCGATGCAGTTCAGAAGCGTGGACTTCCCGCAGCCCGAGGAACCGAGCAGTACCAGGAACTCGCCGTCGCGGATGTCGAGGTTCAAGTCCCGCAGCACCTTTACCGCGCCGAACGACAGGTCGAGGTTGCGGATCTCGACCGAATGCTCGGTCGTCTGCCTGGGGTTGGTCATCGTGTCTGTCATATGTCAGCCTTTTACGGCGCCGGCGGCGATACCGCGGACAAAGAGTTTTCCGGAAACGAAGTAGATCGCCAGCGGCACCAACCCGGTCAGCAGGGTCGCGGCCATGTTGACGTTGTATTCCTTCACGCCCTGCACCGAGTTGACGATGTTGTTGAGCTGGACCGTCATCGGGTAGGTCTCGGGCTTGGTGTAGATCACGCCGAACAGGAAATCGTTCCAGATCCCCGTGACCTGCAGGATCACCGCGACCACCAGAATCGGCAGGGCCATGGGCAGCATGATCTGGAAATAGATCCCCCAGAACCCGGCCCCGTCGACGCGCGCGGCCTTGAAGAGCTCCTCGGGGATCGAAGCGAAGTAATTGCGAAAGAGCAGCGTGAGGATCGGCATGCCGAAGACGGTATGCACCAGCACGAGCCCGCCCAGATCGCCCATCAGGCCGATCTCGCGCAGCATGATCACGATCGGATAGAGCATCGTCTGGTAGGGAATGAAGGCGCCGATGATCAGGATGGTGAAGAACAGCTCGGATCCCCTGAACTTCCAGTTCGACAGGGCGTAACCGTTCACGCTCGCGATCACGATCGACAGCAGCACCGAAGGCACGAGGATCTGCACAGAGTTCCAGAACCCGCGAGAAAGACCGTCGCAGTTGATACCCGTACAGGCCTCGGCCCAGGCCTTTACCCAGGGCTCGAATGTGATCTCCATCGGGGGGCCGAAGACGTTGCCCATGCGGATCTCGGGCATGCCCTTCAGCGAGGTCACGATCATCACGTAAAGCGGCAGCAGGTAGTAAACCGACACCAGCAGGAGCGTGCCGTAAATGAAGATGTTGGCCCGTGAAAACCGGCGGCGCGGGCGCGGGCCGCGGGGTTCGCTGTCGATCTGACCCGCGATCGCGCCCATGTTGAGGTCGGAGACGTTGCTCATTGCTTCCTGCCCCCGAATTCAAGATAGGCCCACGGGATCAGGATGATCACCACCGACAGCAGCATCATGGTCGAGGCGGCGAAGCCCTGACCGAGGTTCTGCGCCTGGAACATGTAGTTGATGACGTATTTCGCGGGCACTTCAGACGCGAGACCCGGCCCGCCGTTGGTCTGGGCCACCACGAGATCGTAGAGCTTGATGATGCCGGATGCGATCAGCACCAGCGCCGTGATGAAGACGGGCCGCATCATCGGGATGATGACCCGCACGTAGGTCTTGACCGTGCCGATCCCGTCGACGCGGGCGGCCTTCCAGATGTCGTCGTCGATGCCGCGCAGGCCCGCCAGCATGATGCACATGATCAGCCCCGTGCCCTGCCACAGCCCTGCGATCAGCAGGCCGAACATGACGATGTCGGGGTTGTTCAACGGATCGAAGGAAAAGCTCTCCCACCCCCAGCCGCGCACGAGGCCCTGAAGTCCGAAGTCGGGGTTCAGGATCCACTGCCACGCGAGGCCCGTCACGATGAACGACAGCGCGAACGGATAGAGGAAGATCGAGCGGAACACCGCCTCGCCGCGGATCTTGCGGTCCAGAAGGGCGGCCAGCACGAAGGCGATCACCAGCGTCAGGACCAGCGAGCAGACCCCGTAGATGGCGAGGTTCTTGATCGACACGATCCAGCGCGAGGTGGTCCAGAGCCGTTCGTATTGCGCCAACCCCACGAAGTCCGTGCGTGGCAGCAGGCTGGAACTGGTGAAGGAATAGAAGACCGTCCAGGCGGTGCCGCCGACGAAGACCACGAGGGCCGTGAAGATCATCGGGAGTGAGGCAAGCTTGGCCATCGGGTTGCGGAAGATCCGCGATGGGCGCGTCGATTTTTCGCGCCGGCCGTCCGCGGCCCCGCGCGCGCGGTCTTGTTCAATTGCAGTCATCGCGTCGGTCCCTCCCCGGATCGGCCATGCATCAGGATCGGGCCGGGGACGTTCCCCGGCCCGCCGTGTCCGAGGGGATTAATCCGCCTGGCCGACGAGGTCGGCGTAGCGCTGCTGGGCGTCGGCCGCACTCATGTCACCGGCCCAGAACTCGGCCATCAGGTCCTCGATCTGGGTCTGGATGTCGGCCGAGAAGTTGATGTCGCCCGACGGCAGGATGTTGCCATCGCCCAGGATCTCCAGTCCCTTCTGCATGCAGGCGTTGGCGGTCGACATGTCCACGTCGCCCCGCACCGGCAGGGACCCCTTGGCGAGGTTGAAGGCCACCTGCGTCTCGGGGCTCATCAGGGTGGAGGCAAGCTCCATCTGGGCTGCCTTCACGGCCTCGTCCTCGACCAGCGGGAAGTAGAAGGCGTCACCGCCGGTATCCAGCACCGCGTTCAGGCCCAGGCCGGGCAGGCATTCGTAGTCCTCGCCCGCCGTCTCTCCGGCGACGGCGAATTCACCCTGCGCCCAGTCACCCATGATCTGGGCACCGGCGCTGTCCGTGATCACCATGTTGGTGGCCTGGTTCCAGTCCTGCACGTTCGAGCCGCGAGCGAATTCGCGCGCGTTGGCCACGGCTTCCCAGACGGCGGTGTACTCGGGGCCCATCGCCACCTCGGTGTCCTTGTCGACGTTCACCGCGCGCCAAGCGTCAAGGCCAGCCACGCCGATGGCGATCGCGCCGAAGGCCAGTGACTGCTGCCAGCCCTGCTGCCCCATGGCGAGCGGTTGCAGCCCCGCTTCGCGCAGTTGCGGGGCGGTTTCGACGAATTCGTCCCAGTTGTTCGGCACGTCGAGGCCCGCGCTCTCGTAGGCATCGCGGCTGAGCCAGAGCCACTGGGCCGAGTGGATGTTCACGGGTGCGCAGTAGATGCGGCCGTCCAGCGTGCAGGCATCCAGCAACGAGGTCGGGTTCACGAAATCGCGCCAGCCTTCCTCCTCGGCCAGGTCGGTGAGGTCGGTCATCAATCCGGCCTCGATCAGCTCGGCGGCCTGCTGGCCGTGGTTGAGCTGCGTGGCCCCCATCGGATCACCGCCGATGATGCGGCTGATGATGATCGGGCGCGCGGTCCCGCCGGAACCGGCGATGGCCCCGTCGACCCAGGTGTTGTCGGTGTTGGCCTCGAACTCTTCGGCCAGGCGGCTGACGGCGGCGGCCTCGCCGCCGGAGGTCCACCAGTGCGTGACCTCGAGTTCGGTCCCGCCCTCCGATTGGGCGAAGGCTATGGAGCCCGCCAGGATCGTGGCCGTGCTGGCCATCAGGATCGTTTTCAGGTTGTTCATCTCAATTCCTCCCAGAAGCCGCATCCGCGGCAGATGATCGTGATTTCGGCCGCCCCTCCCAAGGCGACCCTTCCCTCGCCGACCGCAACGGACCGGCGAGACCCCCTGGATGTTTGCGCAAACGCAACCGCAAGTAAACGGGCATCTGCGCGGATCGGCGGGGGAACCGATGAGGTGCGCGCCGGATCCTAGCCGGGCGTCGCGCGATAACTGAAGCGGTCGAAGTCGGCGTGCCGCCCTCGACCGGATGTGTCATGGGCGCATAGACCGATGAAGGCGCCCGTGAAGTTGTTGCCTGCCCCGTCGGCCGATTCGTCCGAGATCGCGGACTGGTCGAGCGTGACGCCCGCGTCGGTCCAATCGCCGTCCTGGACGCGGTAGCGAAACCGCAGCCGCGCGCCGTCGACATCGCAGCCAAGGTCGATGGGGGCCTTGCCTGGCAGGGCAATGGGATCGATCACGCGGGTCATGGTCCGGTCCGGCCAGTCGGCAGGACAGCTGTAGACGGTCAGCACCCGTGCGCCCGCTTCGTCCGCGGTGACGGCGAGATAATGGAACTTGTGACCCGAATACCAACTGATCAGCCCCGCGAACTGCTGGTAGTCACCGGGGCTCACGTCGATCCGCGTTTCGGCCCGGCAGGACATCGCGTCCTGCCGGCGCGCGACGAGCGCGTGCTCGAACGTGGAACCCGGACTTTCACGCCCGAAGATGCGCAGATGACCAGGCCGCGCGTCGAGGGAGAATACCCGCTCAGGTTGTGGTGTGCGCAGCCACTGGAACTCCGGCGGAAGACCTGCGTCGAACGTCCGGTGACCGGAGATCGGCTCGACCGGGGCTTCCGGCAGCTCGGGTCCGTCGATCTCGGCAGCGGGGGCCACGCCGCCGTGGGCGAGGCGAGGGAACGCGCCCGGCTCCCAGACGAGCCGCTGGATCGCGGTCTCGCGCCCCAGAGGCGAGCGGCAGTGGTCTCTCTTGGCGGCCCCCACCGGCAGGTTCCGCGTCTCCGGCAGCGGGCGGGAGCACAAGTGCACCATGAAAAGGGATCCGTCGCCCATCTCGACGATGTCGGCGTGGCCCGCGCGTTGCAGCAGATGCTCCGGCCCGGTGTCCTTGGCGGTCAGCATGTGCTTGATCGGATCGGTCTCGTAAGGGCCGAACAGATCGCGCGACCGCGCCATCGTCACCGCGTGATCGAACTCGGTCCCGCCTTCGGCGGTGAGCAAATAGTAGAAGCCGTCGCGACGGTAGAGGTGCGGCCCCTCGACCAGGCCGAGATCGGTGCCGCAGTAGATGTTGCGGATTTTACCGATGAGCCGGGCTTCGCCTACATCGTATTCTTGGATCACGATGCCGCCGAAGCGGTCGGCCCCGGTCTGGTTGTGGTCCCAGATCATGTTCACCAGCCACTTGCGCCCGTCCTCGTCGTGAAAGAGCGAGGCGTCGAAGCCGCTGGCGTTCAGGTAGACAGGTTCGGACCACGGGCCTTCGACGGAGGGCGCCGTGGTAAGGTAGTTCCTGCAATCCTTGAAGGCCCCGTCGCGGCGCTTCATGTCGCTGTAGACCAGCCAGAACCGCCCGTCCGCGTAAGTCAGGCAAGGGGCCCAGACACCGCCCGAGTCGGGATTGCCCCGCATGTCCAGCAGCGAGGCCCGGTCGAGCGGCCGCGCCGCCAGTTCCCAGTTCTTGAGATCCCGCGACCGGTGGATCTGAACCCCCGGATACCACTCGAAGGTGGAGGTCGCGATGAACACTTCTTCGCCCACGCGGACGATGGACGGATCGGGGTTGAACCCCGGCAGAATCGGATTGCTGATCCTCAAGAACTGGCCCCTCCCGGTCAGTGCGTCCGCCGCCGTTCCGGTCGGAACATCGAAGGCCGCAGAAAATTGATAGACGTCTATCAAAGCTTCTGTCAACATGGTTCGACCGCAGCCGATCGCGCGATGGAGGACACATGAGACCACCGACGCTACAGGACGTCGCCGATCGGGCGGGGGTTTCCTACGCGACGGCGGACCGCGTCCTGAATGGGCGTGCCCGGGTCTCCGCTCGCAGTACCGACCGGGTTCAGGCGGCGGTCGCGGAACTGGGCTACACCCGCAACGTGGCCGCGGCGAACCTGTCGAAGGGACGGGTCTATCGGTTCGCCTTCGTGCTTCCCACGGGTCGCAATGCCTTCTTCCAGCGGATGCGCACGCTGATCGCCGCACGGGCCGCGCGCGCGGCCGCGACCAACGTGCAGCTTGAGGTGTTGGAAGTCGCGGCCTTCGATGCAGCCAGCCTGGCCGCCGGGCTCGATGCGCTGTCGCACGGGCCGGTGGACGGGATCGCCGTGGTCGGCCTCGATGGTCCGGAACTCGCAGCCCCCCTGGAGGCGCTGGCAGCACGCGGCGTTCCAGTCGTCTCGCTCGTCTCGCCCCTGCCCCGGTCCAGTGCGGCCCCTTTCGTGGGCATCGACAACGCCGTCGCCGGACGCTCCGCCGCGCGGCTCGTGGGCCTGTCGCACAGACGCGGCCCGGGCCGCGTGCTGCCGGTCGTCGGTGCGCTGAATGCCCCCGACCACGCCGAACGGCTCGCGGGTTTTCGCGCGGTCCTGGCTGACGATTTTCCCGGCGTTGCGGTGCTGCCGATCATAGAGGGACGCGACGACGCCGAAACGGTCGACAGGCGCGTGGCCCAGGCGCTCGACGCGGATCCCGGCATCACCGCCATCTACAACGCGGGCGCGGGCAACAGCGGGTTGGCCCGCGCGCTGGACCGCCGCCCGTCGCGGCCGTTCTGCATCGTGCACGAACTCGTCGCGCATTCGCGCGCGGCCCTCGAACGCGACACCTTCGACGTGGTCATCGACCAGCGCCCCGAGGTCGAGATCGCGACCGCCCTGAAACTCTTGCGCCGCATGAGCGACCGGATGGACCTTTCGCCACCGCCGCCGATCTGCCCGACGATCGTCCTGCGCGACACGCTTCCCCCAGAACACCCACCGAGAGAGAGCACTCCATGACCACCTTCTTCGACGACATCGCCCAGGTCACCTACAAGGGCCCCGAGAGCGACGACCCGCTCGCCTTCCGTCACTACGACCCCACGGAGGTCGTGATGGGCAAGACCATGGAGGAGCACCTGCGCTTTGCCGTGGCCTGGTGGCATTCCTTCGCCTGGGAAGGCGGCGACCCCTTCGGCGGCCCCACGTTCGAGCGGCCCTGGCATCCGCAGGACGACATGGGCCGGGCCAAGATGAAGGCCGATGTCGCCTTCGAGATGTTCGACATCCTGCAGGCCCCGTTCTTCTGCTGGCACGACACCGACCTGCGGCCCGACCAGGGCGATTACGCGGGCAATCTCGCCACGCTGGAAGAGATCACCGACTACATCGGCACCAAGATGGACTCCGCGCGCACCAAGCTGCTGTGGGGGACGGCCAACATGTTCTCGCACCGGCGCTGGATGGCGGGGGCCGCGACGAACCCCGATCCGGACGTCTTCGCCTTCGCCGCCGCGACCGTGAAGGGCTGTATGGACGCCACCCACAAGCTCGGCGGCCAGAACTACGTGCTCTGGGGCGGGCGTGAGGGCTACGAGACGCTTCTGAACACCGACATGGGCCGCGAGCTGGACCACATGGGCCGCTTCCTGTCGATGGTCGTGGACTACAAGCACAAGATCGGCTTCGAGGGGCAGATCCTGGTGGAGCCGAAGCCGCAGGAGCCTTCCAAGCACCAGTACGACTTCGACGCGGCCACCTGCATCGGCTTCTTGCGCAAGTACGGGCTGGAGAACGAGGTGAAGCTGAACCTCGAACAGGGGCACGCGATCCTGGCGGGCCACAGCTTCGAGCACGAGATCGCGGTCGCCTGCGCCGACGGCATGCTGGGCTCGATCGACATGAACCGCAACGACTACCAGTCGGGCTGGGACACGGACCAGTTCCCCAACAACACCCCCGAAGTGGCGCTTTGCTACTATCACATCCTCAAGGCCGGCGGTTTGGGCAAGGGCGGCACCAACTTCGACGCCAAGCTGCGGCGCCAGTCCATCGACCCGGTCGACCTGATCGCGGCGCACGCGGGCGGCATGGACATCTGCGCGCGCGGGTTGAAGGCCGCCGCCGCCATGCTCGAGGACGGCGGGCTGGAGACGGCCCTGACCGACCGCTACGCCGGTTGGGACAGCGCCGAGGCGAAGTCCATGCTGGACAGCGACCTGGGAGCGATCCAGTCGCGCGTGCTGAACGACGGCGTGAACCCCGCGCCTCGCTCCGGCGCGCAGGAACGGCTGGAAAACTGGGTCAACCGCTTCGTCTGATCCCGGCGTCCGCAACGCCCGGTTGCCTTGCCCCTCCCCCATCGGGGCGGTCTTCGCGACCGGGCCGCCGTCCAACTGGCGGGCCCCCCTGTTGGTCGACATGAAATGCGCAGAGGCACCGCGGGCCACGCGGTGCCGGACTCTACAGCCGGCGCAGCACCGCTTCCAGCAGCCGCCCGGCAATGGGGGTCAGGCTGCGGTCCGGGGCCTGCAGGACGAGGAAGGGCGAAACGGTGATCTCCTCCTCGAGCTCGATGATCCCCAGTTCCGAATTGCCGCGCGAGAGCATCTCGGCCACCTCCCGGGTCTGTGGTGCGATGGCATGCGAACTGGTGACAATGCTGAGTGCGGCCAGCAGAGAAGAGCTGTTGGTGACACGGCCCGGCATCGGCAGGCCGCTTTCCAGGAACCGCCGGTCGACCGCGGTGCGGATCGGCGATCCGGGTTCCTGGATGACGTATTCGAACGCCAACGTCTCGGCCAGCGTCACCCTTCGTCCGGCCAGCGGGTGATCGGCGCGCGCCAGAAGTCGTATCCGCTCGGCGCGGCCGGGATGGGCCCGCAGCGACCGTGGATTGCGGCCAGCCCCGATGCGGGCGAGGACGAAGTCGAAGCGGCCTTCCTCGAGCCCGCGCAGCAACACGACGGAGGGGGCGACCTCGATTGTCGGCTGGATGTCGGGGGCGCTTTCGCGCACCTCTTGCAAGGCGGGCACCAGCGCCTTGACCAGCGGCCCGGTCACCGACCCCACCCGGACCGCGCCCGCCTGACCACCCTGCAACTTGGCCAAGTTGTCCGAAAGGGCATCGACCTCCGCCAGGATCACGCGCGCGTGCCGCAGGAAGGCCACCCCGAGCGGCGTGGTGGCCATGCCTCGCGGAAGACGGTCGAAGAGCGCGCCGCCGATCTCGGTCTCGATCTCTGACAACAGGCGCGACGCCGCCGGTTGCGACATGGCCACCGTCTCGGCGGCGGTCTGAAGCTTGCCGGTGTCCTCGATGGCGCGGATCAGGCGCAGGTGACTGGGCTTGAGACGGTTTGCGAAGGGGAACGCGACGGACATGCAGGAACCATACCGACTTTGCTATGCATGTGAAGCTTTTTCGCATTGGAATGGTATGACGTGATAGATTACCCACGGCCCACGGATTTGCGGCGGAGGACGACCGCAGACATGTGGAGGAAAAACATGACCCTTAGATCAATTCTCGTGAGCACGGCGCTCGTCTCGACCCTGGCGACCGGCGCTGTCGCCGATGGCCTCGTCGGGATCGCCATGCCCACCAAGTCTTCGGCGCGCTGGATCTCGGACGGTGAATCGATGGTCCGCCAGTTCGAGGAAGCCGGCTACGACACCATCCTGCAGTACGCGGAAGACGACATCCCCAACCAGCTGGCGCAGATCGAGAACATGATCACCAACGGCGTCGACGCGCTGGTGATCGCGGCCATCGACGGCACCACCCTGTCCAACGCGCTGGAGAACGCCAGCTATGCCGGCATCGAGGTCATTGCCTACGACCGCCTGATCCGCGACAGCGAGCATGTCAGCTACTACGCCACCTTCGACAACTTCCAGGTCGGCGTGCAGCAGGCCGAGACACTGGTCGCGGGCCTCGAGGAACGCTTCCCCGATGCCGAGACCTGGAACGTCGAGCTGTTCGGCGGCTCGCCCGACGACAACAACGCCTACTTCTTCTACGACGGCGCGATGTCGGTGCTCCAGCCTCTGATCGACGACGGCAGCGTGACCATCGTTTCCGGCCAGCAGGGCATGGACACCGTGGGCACCCTGCGCTGGGACGGTGCGGTGGCACAGGCCCGCATGGATAACCTTCTGTCCGCGCATTACACCAACGAACAGGTCCACGGCGTGCTGTCGCCCTACGACGGCCTGTCCATCGGCATCCTGTCGTCGCTGAAGGGCGTGGGCTACGGCTCAGGCGACATGCCGATGCCGATCGTGACCGGGCAGGACGCGGAAGTCCCCTCGGTCAAGTCGATCCTCGCCGGTGAGCAGTACTCGACCATCTTCAAGGACACCCGCGAACTGGCCCGCGTCACCGTGGGCATGGTCGAGGCGGTGCTGGAAGACGGCGAGCCCGAGATCAACGACACCGAGACCTACGACAACGGCGTCAAGGTCGTGCCCTCCTACCTGCTGGAGCCGCTGAAGGTGACGGAAGAGAACTGGGAAGAGCGCCTGATCGACACGGGCTACTACACGATGGACCAGATCCAGTAAGACCGGACTGCGGCGCAGCCCTGCGCCGCACCCCACCGGCGGGCTGGGCCGATCGGTCGGCCCGGCCCGCCGCCCCGACGGCATGTTCGCCGTCTTTCCATGAGACAAGTCAGGATGTTGCCGTGCAGGACACTCTGCTGGAGATGCGCTCCATCACCAAGACCTTTCCGGGCGTCAAGGCGCTCGACGAGGTATCGCTCAAGGTCCGCACCGGCGAGATCCACGCGATCTGCGGGGAGAACGGCGCCGGCAAGTCGACCCTTATGAAGGTGCTGTCCGGCGTCTATCCCGCCGGCACCTACGAGGGCGAGATCCACTACGACGGCGGCCTGGCCCAATTCCGCGACATCGCCGACAGCGAGCGCAGCGGCATCATCATCATCCACCAGGAACTGGCGCTGGTCCCGCTTCTGTCGATCGCCGAAAACCTCTTTCTGGGCAACGAGAACGCCGGGCGCGGCATCATCGACTGGCACGAGACCAACCAGCGCGCCGAGGGCCTGCTGCGCAAGGTCGGCCTGTCGGACGCGCCCACCACGCTGGTCGACAAGCTGGGCGTCGGCAAGCAGCAGCTGGTCGAGATCGCCAAGGCGCTGGCCAAGGACGTGCGGCTGCTGATCCTGGACGAGCCCACCGCGGCCCTGTCGGAAAGCGATAGCCAGACGCTGCTGGACCTGATGCTAGAGCTCAAGGCGCAGGGGATGACGCAGATCATCATCAGTCACAAGCTCAACGAGATCCGCCGCATCGCCGATACCGTCACCGTGATCCGCGACGGCCAGTCGGTCTCCAGCTTCGACACGGCGGGCGATGGCATCACCGAGGACCGGATCGTGCGCGACATGGTCGGCCGGTCGATGGAAAACCGCTATCCCGCCCGCACGCCCAAGATCGGCGAGCGCATCATGAAAGTCTCCGACTGGTCGGTGCACCATCCCGAACACGCCAACCGCCGCGTGATCCACGGCGTCGACTTCGACGTCCGCGCCGGAGAGGTCGTGGGCATCGCGGGCCTGATGGGCGCGGGACGGACCGAGCTTGCGATGTCGATCTTCGGCCGGTCCTGGGGTCAGGGCATCAGCGGCCAGGTCGAGATGCGTGGCAAACCGGTCGACGTCTCGACCGTGACGCGGGCCATCGACAACGGGCTGGCCTACGTGACCGAGGACCGCAAGAGCCTGGGCCTGATCCTCGACGACACGATCCAGCGCAACATCACGCTGGCCAACCTGGGCGAGGTCTCGAACGGGGTCGTGCTGAACGAACACGCCGAAACCGCCGTGGCGGAGAAATACCGCACCGATCTCGCGATCCGCACGCCGGGGGTCTTCCAGAAGGTGGGCAACCTGTCGGGCGGCAACCAGCAGAAGGTCGTGCTGTCGAAATGGCTCTTCGCCGGGCCCGAGGTGCTAATCCTCGACGAGCCCACGCGCGGCATCGACGTCGGTGCGAAATACGAAATCTACGGCCTGATCAACGATCTGGCCGCGGCCGGAAAGGGCGTGGTCATGATCTCGTCCGAGATGCCGGAACTTCTGGGCATGTGCGACCGCATCTACGTCATGAACGAAGGCGCCTTCGTCGGCGAGATGCCGGTGGCCGAAGCCAGCCAGGAGCGGATCATGTCGCTCATCGTCAATCACTAAGGGGAGGCCCACGGCATGACCATCGCCGAAGAGAAACTGGAAAGCCCGGAACAGGGGCGTGGCGGCGTCGGTGCCTATCTGGCCGCCAACTTACGCGAATACGGGCTGCTGTTCGCGCTCATCGCCATCATGGCGTTCTTCCAGATCGTCACCGACGGCACGCTGCTGCGGCCGATCAACGTGACGAACCTTCTGTTGCAGAACAGCTATATCGTCATCATGGCGCTGGGGATGCTGATCGTCATCGTCGCAGGCCACATCGACCTGTCGGTGGGGTCGGTGATGGGCTTCGTCGGTGCTCTGGCGGCGGTCATGGTGGTGAACCTGGGCTACTCGATCGGCGTGACGATGATCGCCTCGATCGCCGTCGGCGCGCTCATCGGCGGCGCGCAGGGCTATTGGATCGCCTACTGGAAGATCCCGTCGTTCATCGTCACCCTGGCGGGCATGCTGGTGTTCCGGGGTCTGTCGCTGTGGCTGCTGGCGGGCCAATCGGTCGGCCCCTTCCCGCGCGAGTTCCAGATCATCGCCACCGGCTTCGTCCCAGACCTGCTGCCGGGCGGCGCCGCCCTGGCCGAGTTGATCGACGTGCGCAATCTCAACGTGCTGGCCTTGTGCACGGGCATCGTCGCCGCCGTCTGGGTCGTCTGGTCGGGCCTGAAGCAACGCAACCGCAACAAGTCCTACGGGATCGAGGACGAGCCCCGCGCCTTCTTCGTGGCCCGGATCGCCGTCATCTCGCTGACGCTGGTCTTCATCCTCTACAAGCTGTCCACCTTCCGCGGCCTGCCCAACGTGCTGATCACCATGGGCGTGCTGACGGTGATCTACGCCTTCCTGACCGAGCGGACCGTACTGGGCCGGCGCATCTACGCGCTGGGCGGTAACGAGAAGGCCGCGAAGCTCTCGGGCATCAAGACCGAGCGCCTGACGTTCCTGGCCTTCGTCAACATGGGCATCCTCGCGGCCATCGCGGGACTGGTCTTCGCCGCGCGCCTCAACACCGCGACACCCAAGGCGGGCTTCGCGCTTGAACTCGACGTGATCGCCGCCGTCTTCATCGGCGGGGCGTCCATGTCGGGCGGCGTGGGCAAGATCGTCGGCGCGGTCGTGGGCGCCTTCCTCATGGGCGTGCTCAACAACGGCATGTCGATCATGGGGATCGGCATCGACTACCAGCAGATGATCAAGGGCCTCGTGCTGCTCGCCGCGGTCATCTTCGACGTCTACAACAAGCAGAAGGGCTGACCGTCATGGCATTCAAACCCGCCGAATGGCCCCGAAAGCTGCGGTCGCAGGACTGGTACGAGGGCGCCAGCCGCGACACGATCTACCACCGAGGCTGGATGAAGAACCAGGGCTACCCGCACGACATGTTCGACGGGCGTCCCATCATCGGCATCCTGAACACCTGGTCGGACCTCACCCCCTGCAACGGTCACCTGCGCGAGCTGGCCGAGAAGGTGAAGACCGGTATCCTCGAAGCGGGCGGTTTCCCGGTCGAGGTCCCGGCTTTCTCGGCCTCCGAGAACACCTTCCGCCCCACCGCGATGATGTTCCGCAACCTCGCCGCCATGGCGACCGAGGAGGCGATCCGCGGTCAGCCGATGGACGGCTGCGTGCTGCTGGTGGGCTGCGACAAGACCACGCCCAGCCTGATGATGGCCGCGGCGTCCTGCGACCTGCCGTCGATCGTCGTGACTGGCGGGCCGATGCTGAACGGCTACTTCCGCGGCGAGCGGGTCGGCTCCGGCACGCACCTCTGGAAATTCTCGGAAGCCGTGAAGGCCGGCGAGATGAGCCAGGAGGACTTCCTGGAAGCCGAGGCTTCCATGTCGCGCTCGACCGGCACCTGCAACACGATGGGCACCGCCAGCACCATGGCCAGCATGGCCGAGGCGCTTGGCATGTCCCTGTCGGGCAACGCCGCCATCCCGGCCGTCGACAGCCGCCGCCGGGTGATGGCGCAGATGTCGGGGCGCCGGATCGTGCAGATGGTCAAGGACGACCTCAAGCCGTCCGATGTGATGACCAAACAGGCGTTCGAGAACGCGATCCGCACCAACGCCGCCATCGGCGGGTCGACCAACGCCGTCGTCCACCTGCTGGCCATGGCTGGCCGCGTCGGGCTCGACCTGACGCTGGACGACTGGGACCGCTGCGGGCGCGACGTGCCAACGATCGTGAACCTGATGCCGTCGGGCAAGTACCTGATGGAGGAATTCTTCTACGCGGGCGGCCTTCCGGTCGTCCTCAAGCGTCTGGGCGATGCGGAGCTTCTGCACAAGGACGCGTTGACCGTCTCGGGCGGGCCGATCTGGGACGAGGTGAAGGACGTCCAGAACCACAACGAGGACGTGATCCTGCCCGCCGACAAGGCGCTGACCCAGTCGGGCGGCATCGTCGTGGTCCGCGGCAACCTCGCCCCCAACGGCGCGGTGCTGAAACCTTCCGCCGCGACGCCCGCGCTGATGCAGCACAAGGGTCGTGCGGTCGTCTTCGAGGATATCGACGACTACAAGGCGCGCATCAACGACGACGCGCTCGACATCGACGAGACCTGCATCATGGTGCTGAAGAACTGCGGCCCCAAGGGTTATCCCGGCATGGCCGAGGTGGGCAACATGGGGCTACCGCCCAAGGTGCTCAGAAAGGGGATCACCGACATGATCCGCATCTCGGACGCGCGTATGTCGGGGACCGCCTACGGGACGGTCGTGCTGCACACCTCGCCAGAGGCGGCCGCCGGCGGCCCGCTGGCCGTGGTGCGCTCGGGCGACATGATCGAGCTCGACGTCGCGAACCGCCGCCTGCACCTGGACATTCCGGACGCGGAACTGGCCGAACGGCTGGCCGCCTGGACACCGATGCACGAGGTCGCGACCTCGGGCTACCTGATGCTGCACCAGACCCACGTCGAAGGGGCCGACACCGGCGCCGACCTCGACTTCCTCAAGGGCTGCCGCGGCGCGCCCGTCGGAAAGGACAGCCATTGATGAAGATCGCGCTCGTCGGAATCGGCAAGATCGCGCTGGATCAGCATATCCCCGCGATCTCGGACAGCTCCGCCTGGGACCTCGCCGCGACGGTCAGCCGTCACGGCTCCGTCGACGGGGTGGAGGCCTTCACCGATCTGGACCAGATGCTGGAAAAGCGGCCCGATATCCGCGTCGTCTCGCTTTGCCTGCCGCCGGTGCCCCGCTTCGCCTACGCGATGCAGGCGCTCGAGGCGGGCCGTCACGTCATGCTCGAAAAGCCGCCCGGTGCGACGCTGGCCGAATGTCACGCACTCACCGCCAGGGCGCAGGCCGACGGGCTGTCGCTTTACGCCACATGGCATTCCCGGCAGGCCGACATGGTCGGCTCGGCGAAGGCGTGGCTGGCCGACAAGCGGCTGACCCGGCTGCACATCACCTGGAAGGAGGACGTCCGTCGCTGGCACCCCGGCCAGGAATGGGTCTGGGAGCCCGGCGGGATGGGCGTCTTCGATCCCGGCATCAACGCCCTGTCCATCGTGACCGAGATCCTGCCCCACCCGATCCATGTCAGCGACGCCCTGCTCAAGGTGCCAGAAAACCGGCAGACCCCGATCGCGGCCGAACTTCGCTTCTTTCACCCGCAGGGCGCGCAGGTGTCGGCAGACTTCGACTGGCGGCAGGAGGGCGACCAGACCTGGACCATCGAGGCCGAGACCGACGCAGGCACACTCACGCTGAGCGATGGTGGGGCCACCCTGCAGATCGACGGGAAGACCTCCGGCACGGCGGCCCCCCTGGGCGGCGAATACCCCCGACTTTACGCGCAGATGTCGGAGCTCGTCGAAGGCGGCGGCATCGACATGGACCTTTCCCCGATGACACTGGTCGCCGACGCCTGCACCCTCGGCCGCAGAGAGATCGTGGCCCCCTTCCAATTCTGACCCTGGCTGATGCGGCCCGACCGCAAGGAGAGATTATGAAAAGCCCCCTGACCGGCATCCTGCCCGTCGCCCCCACGCCGTTCCACGACGACGGGGCGGTCGACAAAGACGGCATGCGCCGCGTCCTCGATTGCATGATCGACCAGGGCGTGGACGCGATCTGCATCCTGGCGAACTACTCCGAGCAGTTCGTGCTGTCGGATTCCGAACGCGAGACCCTGACGAAGCTTTCGCTGGAACACGTGGCGGGCCGGGTGCCCGTCATCGTGACCACCAGCCATTTCAGCACCCAGGTCGCCGTCGATCGGGCCCGTACGGCCCAGTCCATGGGGGCCGCGATGCTGATGATGATGCCGCCCTATCACGGCGTGGGCCTCGCACCGCCCGAGCAGGGCATCTTCGAGCACTTCGAGGCCGTCTCGAACGCGATCGACATTCCCATCATGGTGCAGGACGCGCCGCTCTCGGGTGTCACCCTGTCGGTGCCGCTGCTCGCGCGCATGGCGAAGGAGATCGAGAACGTCAGCTACTTCAAGATGGAATCCCCCTTCGCCGCCGACAAGCTGGCGCAGCTTATCGACGCGGCGGGCGATCACATCGCGGGGCCCTTCGACGGGGAAGAAGCGGTCACGCTGCTGGCCGACCTGGATGCGGGCTGCACGGGGACCATGACATCCGCCCTGCAACCGGAACTGATCCGGCCGATCGTGGTTGACTACCTTGACGGGAACATGGATGCGGCACTCGCGGGCTGGCGCGACGCCCTGCCGCTGATCAATCACGAGAACCGCCAATGCGGCCTGCGAGCCGCCAAGGTGGTGATGAAGGAAGGCGGGGTGATCGGATCCGACCACGTGCGCCATCCGCTGAAACCCATGACGGCGCGCACCCGCGAGCGGTTGCTGCAACTGGCGGCCGAACGCGACGTGATCGCACTGCGCTGGGGCAAGTAAAGGACCTGACATGACATACCAACCACACGGCAAGCACCTCATCGCGGGCGACTGGGTCGCGAGCGATCAGACATTCACCTCCCAGCCCGTGACGGGCGACGGCCAATCCTATTCCTCGGGCGGCGCGTCCGAGGTCGACCGGGCCGTCCAGGCCGCGGAAGAGGCCTTCACGACCTACGGCTGGACCACGCGCGAAGACCGCGCCGTCTTTCTGGAAACCATCGCCGACGAGATCGAGGCCCGCGGCGAGGACATCACCCGCCTCGGCACCGCCGAGACCGGCCTGCCCGAGGGGCGCCTGCAAGGCGAGCGGGGCCGCACGACCGGCCAGTTGCGCATGTTCGCGGATCACATTCGCAAGGGTGACTACCTCGACCGGCGTCACGACGAAGCGCTGCCGGATCGTGCCCCCCTGCCCCGCCCCGACCTGAAGATGGTGCAACGCCCGATCGGCCCGGTCGCGGTCTTCGGCGCGTCGAACTTCCCGCTGGCCTTCTCCACCGCGGGGGGCGACACGGCCTCGGCGCTGGCGGCCGGTTGCCCGGTCGTGGTCAAGGGCCACCCCGCGCACCCCGCCACCGGCGAGATCGTGGCCGATGCGATCCACGCGGCGATCCAGAAGTGCGGTCTGCCTGCGGGCACCTTCTCGCTGATCCAGGGCACCAGCCACGAGTTGGGCAGCGCGCTGGTCCAGCACCCGCTGATCCAGGCCGTGGGTTTCACCGGCTCGCTGGGTGCCGGCCGCGCGCTCTACGATCTGTGCGCCGCACGTCCGACGCCGATCCCCTTCTTCGGGGAGCTCGGCTCGATCAACCCGGTTTTCGCGATGCCCGCCGCGCTGTCGAACCGCGCCGCCGAAATGGGGGAAGGCTGGGCCGGGTCGCTGACCATGGGCGTTGGCCAGTTCTGCACCAACCCCGGCATCGTTGTTGCCCCGAAGGGTGCCGATCTTGACACCTTCACCAAGGCCGCCACCGACGCGCTGACGGGTTCCGATGCCGCGGTCATGCTGACCGAGGGTATCGCCGATGCCTACAGCAAGGGCGTCTCCAGGGTGGCCTCCGCCGCGGGGGTGGAGGAACTGGTGTCCGGCTCCGGCGCGGGCCGCAACGCCACACCCGCCGTCTACCGCGTCAGTGCCGAGGACTGGTTGGGCAACGAGGATCTGGCCGAGGAGGTCTTCGGTCCCATGGGCCTTATCGTCACCACCGACGGCCCCGACCAGATGCTGGAGGTCGCGCGCAAGCTGGACGGTCAGCTGACGGTCACGCTGCAGATGGACGAAGGCGACACCGACACGGCGAAACCCTTCGTCCCGGTGCTGGAGCGCAAGGCCGGCCGCCTGCTGGTCAACGGCTTCCCCACGGGTGTCGAGGTCGCGGACGCGATGGTCCACGGCGGACCCTACCCGGCCTCGACCAACTTCGGCGCGACCTCGGTCGGCACGCTGGCGATCCGCCGCTTCACGCGGCCCGTCAGCTACCAGAACATGCCGGACGCGCTTCTGCCCAGCGACCTGTAAGGCAAGCCGTCGGCAAGAATGAAAGCGCCGCCCCTCGGGGCGGCGCTTTTCGCATGGGTGGTTTGACAAGGCATGCGTCGGCCGAAACGCCAGACCTACCTGGCGTGATGCGCCATGCCGTCGTCGTCGAAGAGGTGCAGCTGACTGGTGTCGAACTTCAGGTGAACGGTGTCGCCGGGACGGACCTCGGACAGGCCGCCGTCCAATGCGATCAGTTCGGTTCCGTCGTCGAGGTGCAGATGGACCAGCGTCCGGTCGCCCAGACGCTCGACCACGGTGGCCTTGCCGGACGTGTCGGCCGGCGAGGGTGTGACCTGGATGGCTTCGGGGCGGATCCCGAGTTCATAGGCGCCCGGCGGCAGATCGACCTGCAAGGCTATTCGCGCGCCGTTGCCCAGGGTCGAGACCTGTTCGGCGCCCCGGCCCGACAGGTCTGCCTTCAGGAAGTTCATCCCAGGGCTGCCCACGAAAGCCGCCACGAAACGCGACGCGGGCTTGAGGTAGACCTCCATCGGAGATCCGATCTGTTCGATCCGGCAGTTGTTCAAGATCACGATGCGGTCGGCCAGCGTCATCGCCTCGGTCTGGTCGTGGGTCACGTAGATCATGGTCGATTTCATGTTCTGGTGCAGCTCTGCCAGCTCCACCCGCGTGCGGACCCGCAAGGCCGCGTCGAGGTTCGAAAGCGGCTCGTCGAAGAGGAAGGCGGCAGGTTCCTTGACGATCGCGCGCCCGATGGCGACCCGCTGGCGTTGCCCCCCTGACAATTGCGCAGGCCGCCGGTCCAGAAGGGCGTCCATTTCGAGGATGCGGGCGGCAGTCTGCACGCGCTCCTCGATCTTGTCCTTGTCCATCCGTATGTTCCGCAGCCCGAAGGCCATGTTGTCGCGCACGGTCATGTGCGGATAGAGCGCATAGTTCTGGAACACCATGGCCACGTCCCGCTGACCCGGTGCAAGATGCTCGGATCGTTTTCCGCCGATCGTCAGTGTGCCCTCGTCGATCGTCTCGAGCCCCGCGATCATCCGCAGCAGCGTCGACTTCCCGGACCCCGACGGCCCGAGGAAGACGACGAATTCTCCCGACTTCACCTCGAGCGAGATGCGGTCGATGACCTTCACCCCGCCGAACGACTTGGTCACGGAGTTGAGAGCGATATCAGACATGGTCTGCCCCTTTGATCGTCCTGCAGGCGGTCATCCCTTGATCCCCGCGCTCAGCGTGATGGCCTGCGTCACCTTGCGCTGGAACAGCAGGTACGCCAGCGCCACCGGGAAGCCCGCCAGAACCGCGGCCGAGAGCTGCCGGGCGTAGTAGACCCCGAAGGCATCGAAGACCTGCGTGATGCCGACGGTGATCGTCATCATCTCGGTCTTGGTGACGGCGAGGAATGGCCACAGGAAGGCGTTCCACGCCCAGATGAAGGTGACGATGGACAGGGCCGTGGTGACGCCCCAGTTCATCGGGATGTAGATCCGGAACAGCACGTTCCATTCGCTGGCGTTGTCCATGGCGGCGGCTTCCCGGAAGTCCTTGGGGACCTGGTCGAAGAACTGCTTGTAGACGATGATGATGACCGGGTGGATCAACTGCGGCAGGATGATCCCGGCCCAACTGTTCAAGAGCCCCATGTCCGCCATCAGCACGAAGTGGTTGATGATCAGCACCTGCGTGGGGACCATGAAGCTGGCCAGGATCAGCCACCACAGGATCGTCCGGCCCGGAAACCGCAATTGCGACAGCGCGTAGCCCGCGAAAAGCGACGTGGTCACCGTCACCACCGTCACCCCCAGCGACGTCACGATGGAGTTGAGATACCATGCTCCGATCTGCGTCTCGGTCAGGGCGAACCAGTAGTGCCGGAAGGTCAGCGTGTCGGGCCAAAGCTCGATGAAGGGGCGGACGACCTCGTTCTCGGGCTTGAGGGAACTGACGATGCCCCAGTAGAGCGGGAAGGCCCAGAGCACCGCGATGACCACGGTCAGGACGGTCGTGATGCCGCCGATCCAGTTCACGCGCCTGACTGTTTTCGGGGTCATTTGTTGCGCTCCGACAGTCGCATGAGCTGGAAGTTCAGGGCCGCGATGATGATGACCATGATGAACAGCACGACGGCGATGGCCGCGGCCCGCCCGCCCTGGTTGTTCACGAAGGCGCGTTGGAAGATGTAGTAGACCATCACCAGGTTGTCGTTCGGCCGCCCGCCCTGGCTGAACAGGTAGACCTGGTCGAAGATCTTGAGCTGCAGGATCAGCTGGATCGTCAGCACCAGCGCCGTGATCGGCCACAGCAGCGGCCAGGTCAGGTGGCGGAAGGTGCGCCAGCGCGAGGTGTTGTCGAGCGACGCGGCCTCGTAGATCTCTTGCGGGATCGCACGCAGGCCCGCGAGGAACAGCAGCACCGAGAAACCGCAGGTCCACCAGATCGTGACGAAGGCCACCGCCGGCATGAAGAAGGTGCTTGTCTGGAAGACGGGAACCCGTTCGAGGCCCAATGCATCGAGCAGGTGCATCGCGATGCCGAACTGGAAGTTCATCGTCCAGTCCCAGATCCGGAACACGACCGAGACGGGCAGGATGTAGGGCAGGAAGAACAGCGCCAACACAAGCGACTGCAACCGTCCCGACAGGCGCGTCACCCCCAGCGAGATGGCGAGCGCCACCAATGTGCCCGGAATGACCGTGAGCGCCACGAAATAGGCCGTGTTCCAGAAGGCGGTGTTGAAGCGGCGGTCACGCGGCAGGCGCTCGTAGTTCTCCGTTCCGACGAAGTCGCCGGTGCCGATCAACGGGGCATCCTGGAAGGACAGGATGAACATGTCGACCGTGGGATAGACGAAGATCAGCCCGTAGATCGCCACGAAGGGGGCGACGAGGATATAGGCGATCAGCCATTCCTTCTTCGTATTGCGCAGCACGACATGGCCCTCTTGCCAGGTTTGGACCGGGGCGGGCGCGGGCCCGCCCCGACCGCATCAGCTTACATGTCGTTGAGTTCGTAGGTGATCTCTTCCACCGCCTCGGACGGGTCCATTTCGCCGTTCAAGGTCGGGACGAAGTAGGTCGACATCACGTCGAAGATCGGTCCGGCGACACCGGCCAGCGGCGTCTTGGGATCGTAGATCATGTTCTCCGTCAGGGACGAGTAGGTCGCGTTGGGCTCCATCGCCTGGTATTCATCCGTGCCCTGAACGCTGTTGTTGGCCGGGATATGGCCGGCCGTCGCCCAGAACAGCGAATTGTTCGAGAACCACGACATCACCTCAAGCACCGCGGCGCGCTTTTCCTCGGACATGTCGTTGCCCGCGGGGATCGCGAAGACGTGGCTGTCGGAATAGGTCGCGGGCTGATCGAAGATGACCGGCAGTTCGACCGCGCCCCAGTTGAACAGGTTCCCCTCGGCTTCGAGGTCGATCATCGTGGGCACTTCCCAGACGCCGTTGATCATCATCCCGGCTTCGCCGTTGGTGAAGAGCGCCACGGTTGCGGGGTAGTCCGTGTAGGTCGACTGGAACCCCGCGTTGGTCCATTCCTGCAGGACGGTCAGCGCGTTCTCCAGCTTTTGGGGGTTGTCGCCGGCCAGAAATTCGCCATCGGTCATCAACTCGCCGCCCTGCTGACCCATCAGCGAATAGATCGTGCGGAACATGAAGTTGCCGTCCGCCGTGACCGAGGCGAGCGGGAAGTTGACCGAGCCGCTGTCCTGCAGCGCCTGCAGCGTCTGCGTGAAGCCTTCGCGGGAGTCGAGCCCCATCGGCAGGCCGTCCTCGGTCAGGCGACCGGCCTCTTCCAGTGCGTCCTTGTTGTAATAGAGCACGATCGGATGCGTATCGAGCGGCATGCCGTATTGCGCGCCGTCGGCCGAGACCGCGTCCCAGATCGACGGCGCGAAATCGTCCTCCCCAAGGCCCATCGTCTCGAAATCCGCGGGTGTCAGCTCCTGCAGCAAGCCCTGATCGATGGCCAAGGGGATGCGGCTGGAATGATAGGTCATGATGTCGGGGGCTTCGCCAACGGCGACGGATGTCTGCACCTTGGTGTAATAGGGAACGCCCCACTCCAGGGTGGTCGCGTCGATCACGATCTCCCCTTCGTGGGCCGCGTTGAAGTCTTCGATCATCTGCTTCATGCGCACGCCGTCGCCGCCCGCCAGGAAATCCCACCAGACCACGGTTTCCTGAGCCTGCGCGGCGGATGCCACCACGGATGCGGTCGCGATTGCCAAGAACTTGTTCATTGTAATTCCTCCAGGTTGGCGGCCCCTCCAGACCGCGTGAAAAAGGTACAGGACCAGTCGATTCGCGCCAACGAAATACTGATACGTACCCAAAAGACCGGTACGCCGTGTCAGAGGTGGACCCGGAACATCGAATAGCTGTAGGGCGGCAAGGTCAGCGTCAGCTTGCCGTCCTCCAACCGCGCCCCGTCGCCCGTCCGCGGCGACACGGTGTCAGGCGCCTCTTGCGTGTTCGTCGCCTCCAGATCGTCGTGCTTGATCAGCGTATGTTCGACCGACCCGACCGCGCCGAAGCCCTCGATCGCGACGTCGACCTCCAGCGCCTCTTCGCCGTGGCGATTGACGGCGAAGAATGTCAGCGCCCCCTCCTCCGTATCGTGCACGCCCGAGATATCGAGGTAGGAGACGTTGTCGGACACGTCGGAGCCGTAACCCGCGCAGTCCACGTCCAGCCGCAGCGCCGTGCCACGCCCGTGGGCGGATGCGAACTTGAACGGCCAGAAGATCGTCTGCCGCCAGGCGTCGCCGTTGGGTGCCGTCATGATCGGCGCGATCACGTTCACCAGCTGCGCGATGCAGGCCACGCGCACCACGTCGGAGCGGCGAATGAAGGTGTTCAGGATGCAGCCCACCTGCAGCACGTCCTCGAAATTGTAGACGTCCTCCAGCAGCGGCGGCGCGAAGGGCCAGTCCCACTTGGACAGCTTCTCCATGTCGTCCTTGCGGTTGTGGTACCAGACGTTCCACTCGTCGAAGGAGATCTTCACATCGTGCTTGGCGCGCTTCTTGCCCTTGATGAAGTCGATCGTGCCCGCGATCGTACCGATGTAGCGATCCAGTTTCTCGGGCAGGGCCAGGTATTCTGCGGTGTTCTTCTCGTAGTTCTCGAAATACATGTGCAGCGAGATCAGGTCGACGTTCTCGTAGGTGTGCTCCAGCACCGTCGCTTCCCACTGGGGATAGGTGTCCATGCCGGGGCCGGAGGAGCCGCAGACCACCAGTTCCAGGTCGCTCTGGTAGCCTCGCATGGCCTTGGCGACTTCGTTTGCAAGGTGGCCGTACTCCTCCGCCGACTTGTGGCCAACCTGCCAGGGGCCGTCCATCTCGTTGCCCAGGCACCAGGTTTTCACCCCCCAGGGCGCGGCACGACCGTTCTGCTTGCGCAGGTCCGACCAGTAGGTCCCGCCGGGATGGTTCACGTATTCCAGGAAGGCCCGCGCTTCATCCAGCCCGCGGGAGCCGAGGTTCACGGCCAGCATCATCTCGGTATTGGCCCGTTCGGCCCAATCGGCGAATTCGTGTATGCCGACCTGGTTGGATTCGCTGGTGCGCCAGGCAAGATCGAGGCGCACGGGACGGTCTTCCTTCGGGCCGATCCCGTCCTCCCAATTGTAAGCGGAGACGAAGTTGCCGCCCGGATAGCGGCAGATCGGCGTATCCAGTTCGCGGACCAGGTTCAGGACGTCCTGTCGCATGCCCGTGCCGTCGGCCGTCGGATGACCGGGCTCATGGATGCCGGTGTAGACAGCCCGCCCCATGTGTTCGAGGAACGAACCGTAAAGCCGCTTGTCGATTTCCGAAATCGTATAGCGCGCATGCGCGGTGACCTTGGCCTTCATGACCCCCTCCCCATTCGTATCCGGGTATCAGGTTCATACCGGATTTATGGGTACCGTCACGGATTGATGCCCCCCTGTCAATGGGCAAGATCACGTCCGAAGACGCATCACGATGTCCTGGTCGTAGTTGCCGAATCCTCGGCCGAAGATATTCATGCCGCCGGGATGATCGGCGTCGTCGCGCACCCCGATGCGCATGCGGATGGACCGGTGATTGTCCAGCGCCAGATCGCCCAGCGTCACCTCGGACACGCGGACCCCGTCGACGAAGCTTCCCATCCCGTTGATGCGCCAGTTCTTGAGCTTGCCGTATTGCGACCCGCTCAGCTTCCACCAGTCGGGCGTGTAGACGCCGCGCTTGTCCCCGAAGTCCCCGGGCGATGTCCAGGTGGCCACGTCGATCCCGTTGACCGCCAGCGAGATGTCGGACGGCCAGTCGGCGCTGGTCCCAGGCACCTCCGACGACAGTTCCAGGGAAAATTCGAGTGCCTTGGGCTTCTGATTCAACAACTTGAGATTGTTCGGGAACTGATATTCCACGAAGCCGCGCGTGAACCACAAGAGCCCCGCCTTCATGCGATCCGGCTCGAGGAAGGTGTCGGGCACGTCCAGAAGTCCGATGACGCCGTCGGGGCCGCACAACCCACAGGGCGCCGAAACCTCGCACCGGGTATAGAGCCCGATCGGCATGGAAACCTCCATTCCGTCGTCTTCGCCTTCGACCGGCGCATCCTTGAAGCCGATGAGGATTTCCGAAAACACCGACTCGCAGATCTTCTGACTGCCCTTGCGAGCCTTTTCGGTCCGGGTCCGGACCAGGTTCACCTTCTCGAGGATCTGCAGGTTCGAGGAGATCGTCGACTGCGGCAGATCCAGTTCTTCCGCGACCCGGTTGACGTTGAGCGGGCCCTTCGCCTCCAGCAGGCGGATGATCTGCACACGCACCTTGCTGGCCAACCCCTTGATGACATCGAGTTGGTCCAGGGGATCGACGACCAGAAATTTATTCGACATGAAACCGCCCGCAAGCTTGCTGAATGCGACATACGTATCAATAAATCGGGTATGAAAAAACCGGAATCTCCAAACGGACGCCCTGGAAGGCCGACAAATGGTGATGCTTATCCCCAAGAGGCGACCGCTTTCGGCCCATGATCAACCCAAGGGGCAAGCATCGTAATACCTTGCGCATTACTGCTGCGACCACGAATCCAGAACCCGGACCGGCGGCCCGGACCACGGCGCGTCCCTCAGCGCGCTCTAGTCGGTCGCGGTTCGGCCTTGCAGAAGGCGCGGCAGGCTCTCCTCGATCCAGTCGGCAAGAACGCCCAGCTTACCCGCCGCCTCTTCGCCCAGCGGGGTGAGGCGGTATCTCACGTGCGGCGGGACTGTCTCATGAGAGATACGCGCCACCAGACCGTCGGCGGTCAGTTGCTTCAAGGTCTGAGACAGCATCCGCTCGCTGATACCGCCGATCCTACGACGCAGGGCTCCGAACCGCTGCGGCTCCGGCCCGAGGGCGAAGAGCGTCAATCCGCCCCAGCGGCTGGTCATATGGGTCAGGATCTGCCGGGAGGGACATTTCGGCGAAAGAAGATCGCCGCGGGAAAATGCGGGCGGCTCGTCGATCCGCCCACCGGGCTTTGCACCTTTTTCCATACTTACCCTTTCGTGCGTACTTCCAAAACGGTCGCGGCTCTTTTAGCTCCGTCAGCAGACAGACGAAAGGACAAACCATGACACTCGCAATCACCGGCGCGACCGGACAACTCGGACGGCTCGTCTTGCAAAAGCTTCGCGACCGGGGCGCGCAGACGCCCGTCGTGGCGCTCGTGCGCGATACCGAGAAGGCGCAGGATCTTTCGGTCGAGACGCGCCATTTCGACTACGATAAGCCCGACACCCTGGCGCCCGCGCTCGACGGGGTCGACACGCTCCTGCTCATCTCCGGCAGCGAGATCGGCCAACGCGAAACCCAGCACCGCCACGTCATCGACGCGGCCAAGGCCGCCGGCGTACGTCACGTCATCTACACCAGCGTCCTGCATGCCGACACCTCGCCGCTGGACCTGGCCGCCGAACATCGCGCGACCGAGTCCATGCTGGCCGACAGCGGCCTGACCGTCACGCTGCTGCGCAACGGCTGGTACACCGAGAATTACACCGGATCAGTGCCTCCGGCCGTCGAGAACGGTGCCTTCATCGGGGCTGCGGGGGATGCGAAACTCTCGACCGCCAGCCGCGAGGATTTCGCCGAGGCCGCCGGCGTGGTGGCAACGGATCCCGGCCTTGAAGGCCGGACCTTCGAGCTGGCAGGCGACCGGGCCTACACCCTGACGGAACTGGCTGCAGAAATCTCGCGCCAGACCGGCAAGGATATCCCTTACGTCGACATGACGGAGGATGAATATGCAAACGCCCTGCGCGACGCCGGTCTGCCCGGGCCGGTCGCCGGGATGATCGCCGGTGCGGACACCGCGGCCGCAAAGGGCGCCTTGCACGACGAAAGCGGAACGCTCTCGCACCTCATCGGTCGCCCGACGACGCCGATGTCGGCCTCGGTCAAGGACGCATTGTCCTGACACCGAACATGGCTTGCCCCGCTTCGCGCCCGAGCGATCCAAGCGGGGCGGGCCGAAGACAGGATCTGTCTCGACAGGCCTGATATTTGCGCGTCGGCAAGACTCGGGACGACCGCCGCCGGCACCTGCGATGACCGGGAATACCGGCACGCGTTCGTCTTGAAAGGCGGGGCGGCAGGCCCAGCCCTCTACTCAGGCCGTCGGGCGCTCGATCTGAAGCGCCGGGGCCCCGAGGTCCGCCGTATTCGCACGCCGCGGCAGCGCCCGGCCGTCGGAATCGAAGAGGTGGCAATCGGCGGTCGAGAAGGTCACGTCGATCGGGGTTTCCGCCGGAACGGTTTGCGTGCCCGGCAGGACGAAGCAGAACGTCTCCTCCCGGTCGGGCAGCGGTGCGTAGCCGATGGTATTCTGACCGAGATATTCCATCACCGAGGGGGTTACGGTCATCGACGCGTTCCCGCCGCCGAGGGTGATATGCTCTGGCCGGACGCCCAGCGTAAGCGGCGCACCGGCAAGCTGCGACCGCCGGCTGGGCGGGGCCTCGACCTCGACATGCAGGCGTTGGCCGTTGAAATCGACCGTCACGCCCGTGTCCGTCACCTCCTTGCAGGTGACGGGCAGGAAATTCATGCGCGGGTTGCCGATGAAGCCCGCGACGAAGGTGTTCTGCGGCTTGTGGTAAAGCTCGAGCGGCGCACCGACCTGGGCGATGTCGCCTGCGTTCAGCACGACGATGCGGTTGGCCATCGTCATCGCCTCGATCTGGTCGTGCGTGACGTAGATCATCGTGGCGCCAAGCTGCTTGTGCAGGCGTGTAAGCTCGATGCGCATGTCGGCGCGCAGGGCCGCGTCGAGGTTCGACAATGGCTCGTCGAACAGGAAGATCTCTGGTTCGCGCACGATGGCCCGGCCGATCGCGACCCGCTGACGCTGGCCACCCGACAGGTTGCCGGGGCGCTGGTCGAGCCGGTTCTCCAGGTGCAGGATTTGGGCCGCGGATTCGACCTTGGACTTGATCTCGGACGCGGGCGCGCCTTCGACGCGGAGGGGAAAGGCGATGTTCTCGAAGACGGACATGTGCGGGTAGAGCGCGTAGGACTGGAACACCATGGCGATGCCGCGGTCGACGGGCGCCAGGTCGTTGACCCGCTTGCCGTCGATGACGATGTCGCCGTCCGTGGTGTGTTCCAGCCCCGCGATCATGCGCAACAAGGTGGACTTGCCGCAACCCGACGGCCCGACGAAGACCATGAATTCACCTTCGTGGACGTCAAGCGACACGTCCTTCACGACCTCGAAGGTCCCGAACGTCTTCGTGATCTGCTTGAGGGATAGCTGGCCCAAGGCGGGTCTCCTGCGAAATTCTGGGTATGGCCGCGATGGGCAGTTGAAGGCGTGCCCGACCCCGGGGGCCGGGCACGCTTGGTCTTACTTGTACTCTTCGAGTTCCCCGGCGGCGTCGGACAACGCCTCCTGCGGCTCGGCCGCGCCGGTCACGACCGATTGCACCATCTCGATCATGACATTCTGGAAGCCCTTGTAGTCGGTGAACAGCGGCTCGGGTCCGCCAAACTCGATGCCGTCGATGAACGGCTGCCAGTACGGCCCGGCCGCCAGCATGTCGTCCACGGCCTGACCCGGACGCAGCGGCGTCAGACTGGCCGCACCGCCCGCTTCATAAGCTTCCTGTACTTCGGGCGAGGTGATGAACTTGGCGAATTCGATCGCCTTGTCCTCGACCCCGGTGCCGTCGAAGATCGCGAGGCTGTCGGTGATCAACAGCGTGCCCGGACCTTCGGCATCGGGGCCCAGCGGCAGATCGGCCACACCCCAGTCGATGTCGGTGTCCTCCAGCAGGAAGGCCGCCCCGACGGAGGTCTGGATCATGCCCACGGACCCGTCGAGGAAGATGGCACGCATCTCGTTCTGCTCGTAGGCGGTGGCGCCTTCGACCGAATAGGGCGTGATGTCCTGGTAGGCCTCAAGGGCGGCCAGCACTTCGGGGCTGTCCATGACGATGTTGCCGTCGGCGTCGATGATCTGACCGTTGTTGGTGTACACCCAATGCAGGAACTGGTGCATGGTGTTGTCCATTGTCTTCGCCGGAAGACCGTAACCCGCCTTGTCGGTGTTCTCGGTGATCTGACGGGCGAAGTCGATCGTCTCTTCCCAGGTGGCGGGCGGCGTTTCGGGGTCGAGGCCGGCTTCCTCGAAGATGCCCTTGTTCCAGTAGAACGCCTTGGTCGAGAAGGCGATCGGCACGCCCCACTGGGTGCCTTCGAAGGTCACCGTCTCGACGATGTTGGGGTAGTACTCAGCCTGCTCCTCCTCGGACATCGGCACCGGCACGATCAGCTCGTTCAGGGCGAATTCCTTGAGCGTGCGCGAGCCCACGTAGGCCATGGCGACGGGGCTGCCCGCGGCGGCCAGCGTGGTGGCCTTGTCCTGGCACTGGGCCCAGCCGACGACCTCGGGGGTGACGGTCCAGCCTTCGTTCTCGGCTTCCCATTCGGCGATGTACTGCTCGTGCACCGGGTCGATGCTGTCGCCGCAGTAGATCCAGCTGATGTCCTCGGCGAAGGCGGGCAGCGCCGTCGTCGAGGCCAGCATCACGCCGATCAGGCTTTTCTGGACGGGTGTGGTCATGTCGAACTCTCCTTGTTGGATGGTTTGTTATTTTATCGCCCCGGCGGTCAGCCCGCCGACGAGATAGCGTTGCAGGAAGAAGATGATGACCAGCGCGGGGGCGATCCCCACGAAGCTGGCCGCCATCAATTCGTTCCAGACGACCTCCTGCCGGCCGAAGAAGGCGAAGAGCCCCACCGGCAACGGCATGAATTCCGTTTTCGAGTTGAACGTCAGCGCGAAGATGAACTGCTGCGCATAGGCGCCGATGAAGGTCATGATCGCCACCACGATGATGCCCGGGCGCGCCAGAGGCAGGATCACCCGGCGGAAGGTGTAGAACTGCGACGCGCCGTCCATGTAGGCCGCCTCGTTCAGCTCGGGCGGGATCCGCATCATGTAGGTGCGCAACAGCCAGATCGCCGAGGGGATCAGGAAGGCCGCCCCGGGGATGATCATCGCCCAGTAGGTGTTCAGGATCCCCAGCGTGCGCATCAGCCGGAAGAGCGGGATCAGCAGCACCGCGCCCGAGAACATCGACACCGCGAGGAACGCCCCCAGCAACAGCGGCATGCCCTTGAAGCTGAACCGCGCGAAGGCATAGGCCGCCGGCACCACGAGGACCAGCACGATGAGCGTCGCCGCCGTCGCGATCAGCAGCGAGTTGAAGATGTAGAGCGCGAAGTAGGGGATCCGATCCCACATGGTCACATAGGCCTCGAACGAGGCGTTCTCCGGCCAGAAGTTGTAGGGCGTGGAGAAGAGCTGCGACAGCGGCTTGAGGCTGACCAGGAACCCTTCGACGAAGGGGGCCAGCATGAAGGCCAGGAAGACGAAGATCCCAAGGTAGATCAGCACGACCTCGAACCAGGTGTAGCGGTCCATCATGGCGCTCGTCCGGGTCCGCTTCGAGAAGGGATTGGCCAGTGTCAGGATGCGGGTGGCACGGCGGGCTGGGTTCATCATGGCGGGCTCAGACCTTTTCCTGGCGGGACAGTTTGCGGGTCATGCGGAAGTAGGCGATGCAGAACAGCGACAGGAAGATGCAGATCACGACGGCCCGTGCGGCGCCCTGCCCGTATTTCTTCGACCCGATCGCGGTCTGGTAGGTGTCGATGATCATCGTCGTGGTCGATCCCGAGGGGCCGCCCTGCGTGAGGATCCAGATGATGTCGAAACTGTTGAACGTGGCGATCAGCGACAACATCGACATGGTGATGATCGCGGGCGCCATCAGTGGCAGCGTGATCCGGCGGAAGCGGTACCAGCGGCTTGCTCCATCAGTCCAGGCGGCCTCGTAGAGGTCGCGGGGAATGGCCTGGATCGCGGCCAGGAAATAGATCGTGACCATCGGCACGCCGATCCAGACATCGGTAACGATCGTCGCCCAGTAGGCGGTGTTGCCGTAGGCTAGGAAGGCCACGGGTCCGTCGACGAAGCCGAACCGCTGCAACAGGCCGGAGATCATCCCGAACTGGCCGTTGTACATCCAGCCCCACATGAAGATGCCGATCGCCATGGGCACGATCCACGGCGGCATCGTCAGGATCCGAAAGAGGTTCCGCCCCGGCACCGCGCAGTTCAGCAAGACCGCGCCGAACATGCCGATCACCATCTTCAGCAGGACCGAGAAGAACGTCCAGGTGAAGGTGCGCAGGATGATCTCCGCGAAGTCGCGGTCGAAGATCCGGGTGTAGTTCTCCCATCCGACGTAATTCACCGTCTTGCGCAACGAGGCATCGGTGAACGACAGCCGGACGGTCTCGACCAGCGGCCAGGCCACAATGACCAGCACGTAGAGGATCGCCGGCGCCAGAAGCGCCCAGGCGAAATACCATGCGGCGCGCGATTGGGTCATGCGACGGCTCCCTTGCGGGTCAGCGCCTCGTCGTAGCGGTCCCAGATCGGGCGCATGTCGATCACCTGCCGGCTGCGCCGCGCATCGTCCATCGTCAGCGCGAGGATACCGGCCTCGAGCGCGTCGAGCGGCGAGACCGGCAGCGGTCCATCCTTCATGACGTGTGCCACGACCTCGGCGGCCATCGTCTCGTCCGCGCCGTAGTGCTGGGAAAGGGCGGTGGCCTGGTAGGTCTTGTCGATGGTGGTCGCCTCCGTCAGAACATCGGTGACCTTGAAGTCCGCCCTGATGAAGTCGCCTTCCGCCTGGCCCTTGGTGCCGAAGACGGCGAAGCGGCGAAACTGGTCGGGCGCATTCAGGTTGGTGTGGAAGTTCATGCCGACACCATTGGCGTATTCGATGATCGCCACCTGGTAGTCGATGATGTCCCCGTCATTGTCGAAGACCTTGTCCGACCCGTTCCAGCCCGAAGGTTTGCGGTGGAAAAGGCTCATGTCGTTGACGCCCTCGGACCGCGGATCGTTTTCCGGCACGAAGGTCTTGCGCCCGCCGAAGCTGGCCACCCGTTCGGGCCGCGCGCCGATCAGACCGTTGTAGAGGTCGAGGTCATGGCAGCATTTTTCCAGCATGAAGCTGCCGGACCATTTCTCGTAGCGGCGCCAGTCGCGCATGAAGAAGGCGCCGTGATAGGGATAGATGTGCTCCGCCGCCTCGACAGAGACGATCTTGCCCAGCAACCCGTCGTCGCGCGCCTTGATCAGGTCGCGGTAGAGCGGCGCGTAGCGCAGCACCAGCCCCACGAGCAGACGTTCCGGTCCGTGTTTCGCCATGAGCTCGGCCAGGGCGAAGGTCTGCTCGATGGTCGAGACGATGGGCTTCTCGCTGAAGATCTTGTTGCCCGCCTCCAGCCCCAGCCGGATGTGATCGAGGTGCAGGTGATTTGGCGAGCCGATCATCAGCAGGTCGTATCCGCCCGCCTTCACCAGCTCTTCGGGCGAGGCGTGCTGCAGTCCCGGGCTGATGCCGTGTTCGTCCAGAACGGTCATTCCGGCCGGTTCGGGGTCGTGAAACCCGACGATTTCGAAGTCGGGATCCATCTCGTTGAAGACGTGACCGAGGTATCCCAGGCGATACCCCAAACCGATGATGGCGACCTTCATGCCACGACTCCACAAACGAAATTCATTTTCTGATGTTGGCCGTTACATGGCGTTTACGTCAAGTTATTTCCGCATATTTTTTCAATCAGCCGGGAACCCTGTAATTCATTTTCACAAATGTTGCCCTTTTTTGCCTCAGGACAAATCCTGATGCGTTAACGGGATGCCAGTGACAGACCCAGGATCGCGGCCCCGATCAGTCCCGGTTCGACGATGCATTGCGCCGGCACGACCAGGGGCCTGTCGAACCGCCGGAGAATCTTTGCGCGCACCGCGACGTCGAGGGCCGCGATCAGGTCGGGTGCAGTGGACAGCCCGCCGCCGACCGCGATGATCCCGGCCCCAAGTACGTTCTCGACCATGGCAAGCGGGCCGGACAGGACCTCCAGCCAGGCGGCAATGGTGAGGCCCGCGTCCGGCTCCCCGGCCTGCCAGCCCGCGACGATCTCGCGGCTGTCTGCCGCCCGCCCGTGCAGGTGAAGGTGCAGGCGCTCCATTCCGCGGGCGGAGCAGACGACGTCGAGACACCCCGTCAATCCGCAACCGCAGGGAATGGCAGGCAAGGTGACGCCAAGGTCGTCGAGGATCCGCGCCGCCACCGGACCGTGCCCGATCTCGCCCGCGAACCCGGCCCCGTTTACCAGTTGCCCCCGCACGACGACGCCACCGCCGACACCGGTGCCCAGAATCAGGCCGAAGACGACCTCATGTCCCCGACCGGCGCCAAGCTCCGCCTCGGCCAGCGCGAAACAATCCGCATCGTTCGCCAGTATCACCGGCAGCCCGAGGGCCGCGGTGAGATCATCCTCGAGCCGTCGACCGGTCAGGCAGGGAATGTTGGCCATCGTGGCCACCCCCGTGCCCGGCTCGACGACACCGGCGAGAGAGAAGGCGATCGCCGCGGGCGGCGCGGATGCCGCGGCGATGGCGTCGCGCAGCACCTTGACGAAGGCATCGAAGTCCTGCGTGGGCGTCGGAATGCGCGCCTTCAGGACCAGATCATCGGGACTCCGCGCCTCGGCCAGCTTGATGGCGGTTCCGCCGATGTCGCAGCACAGGATCATGCCGCGGCGTCCGCGCGGCGGCCCGCGATCCACGTTCCAACGGCCTCGATCCCCGGCGTAAGACAGGTGAAATCGGCACGCGCCCCGGGCCGCAGATGACCGCGATCACTCAGCCCCATCGCCGCCGCCGGCGCGGCGGAGGCCAGCGTGACCGCCTCCCCCAGCGCGACGCCGAGGGTCAGGTGAAGGTAACGTACCGCATCGACCAGCGCGATGTCGGCGCCCGCGAGCGTGCCGTCTTCAAGCGTCAGCCGACCGCCCTTTCGCAGGATGCGCCGGTCGTTCAGGATCAGCTCGCTGGCGTCGGTCCCCACGGTCGACATGGCATCGGACACTAGGAACAGACCCGCCGGCCCCGCCTTCGCCCGCAAGGCGATGCGCAGCGCCGTGGGGTCGACGTGAAAGCCATCGGCGATCAGCCCGGCCCAAAGCCGCCCGTCGTCCAGCGCCGCACCGACGAGGTTCGGGGACCGGTGCCCCAGCTGGCTCATCGCGTTGAAAAGGTGCGTGACCATCGTGGCACCAGCATCGGCGGCGGCCCGGGCCACGCCCATGTCGCAATCCGAATGACCGAGGCTCACAACCACGCCGGCTTTCGCCAGCGTCGCGATCTGCGCGGGCGTGACCGTTTCGGGTGCCACGGTGGAGATCATCCGGTCCAGCCCCTGCGCCGCATCCGTCAGCACCTGCAGATCCTCCGGATCCATCGGACGGATGAGGGCCGGATCGTGCGTACCCTTGCGGGACAGGGCAAGGTGCGGCCCTTCGAGGTGCAGGCCGAGGAAGCCGGGGTGGCGGGCGGCGCGCGCCGCCGCGACGGCCCGGCCCGTGACCTCTGCGGTGTCGGTGATCAGGGTGACCATGGTCGAGGTGGTGCCGAAGCGGGCATGCGCATCGCAGATCGCGGCGATCCCGTCAGTGGAGGGGGTGTTGTTGAACAGCACGCCGCCGCCGCCGTTGACCTGAAGATCGACGAACCCCGGCACCAACGGATGCTCCAGCACCTCGCCCTCCGGCGCCTCGGCCCGCGGAACGATCCCCGTGACGCACCCGTCCGCGACAAGAAGCGCGGCCTCGTCGTGCCATTCGGTCCCGTCGAAGATGCGTGGCGCGTGATAGGCGGTCGTCATGGTCATGGGGTCGGTTACCACACCGTGCCGCGCGCCGCGACGGGCAGCACCCGCGTGACGATACCGTCGCGATGAAAGACCATGCGGTCGAACAGGTTCGACACCACGCAGGCGTGGTTCGGCACGATCCGAATCTGAGCGCCGACGCCTGGGCGATCCGCCCCGCAGTCCGTCAGGTCGACCACCGCGTGCTCTTCCGACAGAGAGACGATCCGCGCACCCGGCAGCGCCGGGATCGTGCCGTGATCCTCGAACCCCAGCAGGTCGGAGGTCAGCGCCTTCGAGCCCGAATCGAGCACGGCCCGGTCGGCCGTCGGACGCGAGACGACGGTGGCGAGGATTTCCATCGCCATGTCCTGTGCACCGCATTCGCCCGCCCGCAGCATCGCGCGGTCGTTGTAGACGTAAGTTCCCGCACGGTGCTCGGTGGCGCTCGGCACGAGGTGCGCCGCGAAGAGGTCCGGCGAGCCGCCGTTCGACCGCACGGGACAGTCGAGGCCCACCGCCGCGAGCCGTGCCATCGCGTCCTGCAGGAAGGCCTCGACCTCTGCCGCGCCGCCGATGGCGGGGTAGGTCATCAGCCCGTCGAACCGAAGTCCGGGGGCCGCCGCGATCCGCTGCGCCAGCGCCACCGCCGCCTCGGCCCCCTGCACGCCGCAGCGTCCGCCGCCGGTGTCGCATTCCACCAGCACGCGCAGGGGCTTGCCCTGCCCCACGGCCTTCGACAGGCCCGCCACGGTGACCGCGCTGTCGGCGACCACCCGAAGGGTCGTCACCCGGTCGTTCAGCGCCACCAGTCTCGCAAGCCGCGCGGGGCCGAGGATATTGTAGGTGATCAGGATGTCGTCGAAGCCCGCATCTGCAAAGACCTCGGCCTCGCTCACCTTCTGGCAGTTGATGCCGATGGCCCCGGCCTCCACCTGCTGGCGCGCGACCTGGGGGATCTTGTGCGTCTTGATGTGCGGGCGGAACGGCAGGTCGTGCGATGTCATGTAGTCCTGCGCCCGGGCGATGTTCGCAGCCAGCCGATCCTCGTCGATCACGGGCATGGGGGTCAGGACATCGGACAGCGGCGTGCCCGCATCGGGCCAGGGGAAGTCCATCTCAGGCTCCAGTCGCAAAGGGATCGGCCACGCGGGGCCAGATGTCGGGCCGCACAAAGCGGTAAGGGTTCGTCGCGGGATCGTTGGGATAGGGCTTGCCGGCAGAGCAATAGAGGATCTTCGCCGCGATCGGCGCGAAGGCCGCGTAGAAGTGGTTGGTGGATTTCAGCACCAGGATCTTCTGCGCCGTGGGATCGATGCCCATGGCCGTGAAGAGCGAGGGGTCGTAGCTTTGCGCGCGCACCGTGTTCAGGATCACCTGGACGCCCGTGTCCTGTCCCGTCGCATCGAGCAGGGCGATGAGCGCCGCCGGGCCGAAGGGGACCACGCTTTCGCCGAAGACCATCGCGGCCTCTGGCTCGACCGCCTCGACGCGGACCAGCGCATCGACCGGCTCGCCGGTGTCGGGCGCGGATTTCGCACCGAAGCGCAACGGCATGACGCCACCCACCCCCGCGGCGGTGCACAGGCCGACGGCGATCGGGTCCCAGATCGTGCCGACGGCGACGCCGGTCGCCCCGCGCGCCATCAGCGCCTTCAGGACCACCGTTGCATCGCCCGCGGTGCCGCCGCCGGGGTTGTCCCAGATGTCGGCGATCACGACCGGAAAGACCTCTGCCGCCATGGCCTGCGCCACCGCCTCCTCGCCACTCAGGACCGGCATCATGTGACGGCCCCGGTTGGCGAAGAGCTCCTGCCCCAACCGTTCCGCAAGCTCGGCTCCAAGCGCCGCGTCGCCGTCGGTCACGGCGATCATCTTGGTCCCCATCTCGGGCACGTCGCCCGCCATGAAGCCATGAATGGCGGAGAGCGACAGCACGCGGGCATCCTCGGCCTCGATCCGCATCATCCGATCGACGAAGCCGCGCATGGGCTGGCGCGAGGTGGGGAAGATGTCGATCATCCGGCAGTCGTAGGTCGACATGACGGGCCGGACGCGCCCATGCAGCGTGTCCACGACGATCCGCCAGAGATCCTCGGCCCGGTCGACGAAATCCGTGTGGGGAAATTCCTTGAACACCACGAAGAAATCCGCCGCCGCGACACGCTTCGCGGTCAGGTGACTGTGCGGATCGAGCTCCGCGCAGACCAGGACTTCCGGACCCACGATCTCGCGAACGCGGGCCAGAAGATCGCCCTCCGGATCGTCGCAGCCCTGCGCCACCATGGCCCCGTGCAGGCCCAGCACGACGGCATCCACCGGCAACGCCGCGCGCAGCTGGTCCAGGATTTCGTCCCGCAGGCCGACATGCGCGGGCCCCGAGACGAGGCCCGCCGGATCGGCCCAGGCGGCACTGCCCTCGATCAGCTCCCAGCCTTCCGCCGCGCAGAACCGCCGGCCGACGGGGATGGGGGCCGTGCAAAGCGTCGCGGTCTCGGGGTGCGCGCCGGGGGCGGCGTAGAACGACTCCTCGAAGGCGCGGCGATCGATCGCGATGGGCGAAAAGGTGTTCGTCTCCGTCGCCATGGCGGCGGTGAAGATGCGCTTTGCCGCCATCCTTACGCGTCCCGGACGTGCGGCAGGTAGCCGACGAAGCCCGCGATCTTCCACCGGCCGCCGACCTTGCGGCACCAGTAGAGCGTCTGCCAGTTCATCCGCTCCGAGGTGCCGTCCGCCCGCGGCAGCGCGCCGTCGAACTTCTTGCGCACCAGGGCCGCCTCGCCCGAAATCTCGATCTCCTCCAGCCGGGTCGCGTGGAAGATGCCGCGGCGGGGATCGCCTGCATAGACCCCGGCGTCGCGCTGGTCGACGAAGTCCCGCGCCTGTCTGAGCCAGTCGTCGCGGTAGGCCTCCAGATCGGGGTAGGCCATGTCGAAACCGTCGGGGTCGGACTGGAAATGCCCGCTGATCGCCGTGAAGTTGTCGGTGATGAAATCATCCGCCACCGCCGACCAATCGGCCGAGACGAAGGCGTCGATATCGCGGGGGACCAGCATCTCCCAGATCGCGGCGCGGTCGGGGTCGTCTGCACCAAAGGGGTTCTCGAAGGGGTCTCGTGCCGTCATGTTTTCATCGCCTTATGAAATTCATTTCGACTTTGCGATATAATCACTGGAAAAATCCAGTCGAATATGCCCCAATACCGCAAAATGACGAAAATGAATTTCTTGAGCGGCCCGGATCAGGGCCTTGCAACAGGATAGCCCATGACCAACGATCCAGACACCTCTCCCATCGCCGGGCTGCCCGGCGCCACCGATCTGATCGTGGGCCTTGCGGACGAGGACGGCAAGCTGTCGACGCTGGAAAAGAAGCTGGCGGCCTTCGTGCTGGCGGACGTGCATTATGCGACCACGGCCTCGATCTCGGACATCGCCTCGGGGGCGGGCGTGTCACCGCCGACCGTGACGCGATTCTGCCGCCGCCTGGGCTGCACCTCGTTCTCGGACTTCAAGGTGCAACTGGCCAAGAGCCCTTACGTCGGCCTGCGCTACCTCAAGCCCGAATCCGTCACCAACACCGCCGAAGAGGTGGCCGAGGACATCGTCACCAAGGCGCAGAACGCCCTGTTCGAGATGCACCGCACCCTCGACCTGCCCCGCGTCGAGGAGGCCGTGACGCTGCTCACGGGGGCGCAGATGATCTACGCCTTCGGCTCTGGCGGCAATTCCTCGATGATCGCGAGCGAGATGCAGAACCGCCTGTTCCGGCTGGGCGCGCGGATCACCGCGTCGAGCGACCAATCGATGAACCTGATGCTCTGCGCCTCGGCGGAACCGGGGACGGTGGTCTTTGGGTCGTCCTTCACCGGGCGCAACAAGGAACTGGTCCACGCCTTCGATCTGTTGCGCAGCCGCGGCATCCCGACGATCGCGCTGACGCAGGACGGCTCTCCGCTGGCGGAAGTGGCCGACGTCGTCGTCGCGGTGAACCTGCCCGAGGGGCAAAACATCTTCCGCGCCACATCCACTCGCTTCGCATCGCTCGCGGTGGTGGACATCATCGCGAACCTCTTCGCCTACGCCGATCGGGCCCGGTCCACGCGCCTTCTGCGCGGCATCAAGGAAGAGTTGATCCGCCACCGCGACGAAGGTGACGACAGCCAGATGCTGGGCGACTGACCCCTTCCCGCCGGTGCGTTGGCGGACGCATCGGCGGGATTTCACAACGCCGCCAAGGGAACTTCGAACATGGCAGAAACAGTCGCCATCGTCACCGGCGGCAGCGGTGATATCGGCCAGGCCATCGCGCGCCGCCTGCTGCGCGAGCACGACCGCGTCGTCCTTGCGGACCGCGACATCGCCGGAGCCGAGGCCGCCGCGACCGAGATCGGCGCGGGCTGCACCGCATTCGAGATGGACGTGACCGACGCCGCCTCCTGCGCGGCGCTGGCGTCGCACGCAAAGGGGCTGGGCGATCTTCGCACGCTTGTGAACAACGCAGGCGCCGCCCGGGCGGTCAGCCTGCAGGCAACGACGCTGGACGATTGGCAGGCGGACCGGGCGCTGAACCTCGACGCGAGCTTCCTGACCTTCAAGGCGGTGGCCGAGCAGTTGATCGCCGTGCGCGGATCGGTGGTCAACATCTCCTCGGTCAACGGGATGGGGGTCTTCGGCCACCCGGCCTATTCCGCCGCCAAGGCCGGGATGATGCATCTGACGCGCCTGATCGCGGTGGAATACGGAAAGTTCGGCGTCCGGGCCAATGCCGTGGCCCCCGGCACCGTCCGCACCCGTGCCTGGGAAGCCCGCGCCGAGGCTAATCCGGGCGTCTTCGACGAGGCCGCGGCCCATTATGCCTTGGGCCGGATCGTCCGCCCCGAGGACGTGGCCGAGGCGGTGGGTTTCCTCGCCTCCGACATCGCCGCGGCGATCACCGGCACCTGCCTTCCCGTGGATTGCGGCCTGACGGCCGGCATCCCCGCCCTGGCCGCCACCTTCAGCCAATCCGACGATTACCGATAACAGGACCGACCGATGACCTATTTCCTCGAGAACGCATGGCTGCCCGACCCGGCCCCCGCAGGCACCTGGCAGATCACCCTGACGAACCTGTCGGACGAACCGCTGTCGGACTTCAAGCTGTCGCTGACCTCGATCACGCGCATCATGCCGGAGCATCAGATCACCGGCGCTACCTTCCACAAGCGCGCCGCCAACTTCCACGAATTCGCCCCAGAGGACGCCGCTCCGCTGGCCAGCGGCGACAGCTGGAGCTTCTCGGTCGAGGGGTTGAACCGCTCGCCGTTCCATCGCAACGACGCGGCCAAGACGGCCTGGATCACCACCTCTGACGGCACCCATCATGACGTGGTCGTGGGCGATCTGACCCACGCGGGCATGACCCCCGTCCTGCCGCAGCCACGCCTGCCCGAAGGGCGGCTGACGCTCCCCTTCGCCCTTCTGCCCTGGCCCAACGAGATCGACGCCGAACCGGGAGAGGCCCCCGTGCTGCTGCACGCGGCCGGTGCCTCCACCGCCGATCTGCGACTGATGATCTCGGTCGATGCGCTGCACGGCCGCCTTTTCCCGCAGGCCCGCCGGCTGTTCCAGCTGTCCACCGTGCCGGGCAGCCGCGCGCTGCGCTTCGCCACCGACGAAAGCCTGCCCGCCGAAGGCTACCGGCTCGATTTCGGCGACGCGGTCACGCTGACCGCGGCGGGCGAGGCCGGTCGCCGCTACGGGCTGATCGCGCTGGCGCAGATGCTGCACGGCGCCTTCAGCGATCCCGACTACAAGTTCCCCGCAACGGGTCACATCACCGACGCGCCGCGCTACGACTGGCGCGGCTGTCACCTCGATGTCTCGCGCCACTTCTGGCAGATCGACGACGTCGCGCGGGTGGTCGATATCCTTGCCTGGCAGAAGCTGAACATCTTCCATTGGCACCTGACCGACGACGAAGGCTGGCGGGCCGAGATCAAGGCCCTGCCCCAGCTGACCGACGCCGGCGCGACCCGCGGGGCCGAGTTGTCCGAAATGCTGCCGCAACTGGGCGACGGCCCGGAGCCCAAACGGCAGTATTACACCCAAGGCGAAATGCGCGACATCGTGGCCCATGCCGCAAGCCTCGGCATCGAGGTCATGCCCGAGATCGAGACGCCGGGCCACGCGATCTGCGTACTGGCCGCGATGCCCGAGTTGAAGGACCCCGACGAGGAGCCCGATTCCTATTATTCCGTCCAAGGCTTCTTCAACAACGCGCTGAACCCGGCGATGCCGGCCGTCTACGAGATGCTGGAAAAGGTCTTCGACGAGATCGTCGAGATCTTTCCGTCGCGCTACATCCACATCGGCGGCGACGAGGTCGCGCCGAATGCCTGGCTCGGCTCGCCCCGCGCGCGCGAGTTGATGGAGCAGGAAGACCTCGACGGCACATTCGAGCTGCAAAGCTGGTTCATGCACAAGATCAAGGCGATGCTGGACGCGCGCGGCAAGGTCATGGTCGGCTGGAACGAGATCGCCCACGGCGGCGGCGTCCCGCCCGAGGACACGATCGTCATGGCCTGGGAAAATCCCGCCGTCGGGATCGAACTTGCCCGGGACGGCTACGGCGTCGTGATGACGCCCGGACAGGCCTACTACCTCGACATGGTGCAATCCGACGACTGGCTGGACAACGGCGCGGGCTGGGCCGGATCGGTCTCCCCCGAACAAAGCTACACCTTCGAGGCGGAAGGCGATTTCCCCGAGGACCTGCGCGACCGGATGCGCGGGATCCAGGCCTGCATCTGGTGCGAGCATTACACCACCAAAGCCTGGTTCAACGACCTCGTCTTCCCGCGCCTCGGCGCGATGGCAGAGGCCGCCTGGACCCACAAGGACCACAAGGACTGGCAGCGGTTCGCGCGCCAGGTCCGCCTGCACCCCTCCCTTTGATTCGAAAGTGATCCCCATGCGTATCGCCGTCGGCGGCATTCATACCGAATGCTCGACCTATTCGCCCGTCCTGATGCAACCAGAGGATTTCCGCGTCGTCCGCGGGGACGAGTTGCCGGCGTCCCCGCACTTCGACTTCCTCAAGGCCTTCGATGCCGACTTCGTACCGCTGGTTCATGCCCGCGCCGTCGCGGGCGGGCCGCTTGCCCGGTCGACCTATGATCTCTTCAAGGCGGAGTTCCTGGATCGGCTGGACGCGGCCCAGCCGGTCGATGCCGTCTACCTCGCGATGCACGGGGCCATGCATGTCGACGGCATGTGGGACGCCGAGGGCGACTGGATCGCCGCCGTGCGCGAGGCGGTCGGCCCGGACATGCTGATCGCCTGCAGCTACGACCTGCACGGCAACGTGTCGCAAAAGATCGTCGACCAGATCGACATCTTCGCGGCCTACCGCACGGCCCCGCATATCGACATCGCCGAGACGATGACCGCCTCCGTCGAGATGCTGACGCGCGCGCTGAAGGACGGGACCCGTCCGGGCGTCGTCCGCGTGCCGGTCCCGCATCTTCTGCCCGGCGAACGGTCCTCGACCGAGGACGAACCGGCCCGCAGGCTCTACGCCGATCTTCCGAAGCTAGAAAGCGACGACGTCTGGCGGACAGATCTGATGATCGGCTACGTCTGGGCGGACGAGCCGCGCGCCACCGCCTGCGCCGTCGTGACCGGTACGGACAAGAAGGCGGCGACCCGCGCCGGGGAACGCATCGCGCAGGATTTCTGGGACGCGCGGGACGACTTCCGCTTCGGCCCCACCACCGGCCCGCTGGACGAGATGCTGGACATCGCGGCCAAGGCCACGACAGGCCCCGTGATCCTGGCCGACAGCGGCGACAACCCGACCGGCGGTGGCGTGGGCGACCGCGGCGACGTGCTGGCCGCCCTGATCGCCGCCGGTTGGCAAGATGCGCTGGTGGCCGGGATCACCGACCGGGCGGCGGTCGAGCAGTGCTTCGCCGCCGGGGAAGGCGCGACGCTGGCCTTGAAGATCGGCGGCACGCTCGACCCCGCCGGCGTCACGGTCGAGACGACCGCCCGCGTCGTGACACTGCTTGACGACACCGACCCTGCGGAACGGCAGACGGTCGTGCGCATAGACGGCATCACCCTCGTCCTGGCCGCGCGGCGGCGCCCCTATCACAACATCTCGGACTTCGAGATCCTGGGGCTCGACCCGGCGGCCGTATCGCTGCTGGTCGTGAAATCCGGCTACCTGTCGCCCGAACTTGCGCCGCTGGCCGACCCCAGCCTGATGGCGCTGACCGACGGGGTCATCAACCAGGACATTCCGCGCCTGCCCAACCGGTTGCGCGCCAAGGGCACCCTGCCCTTCGAGGACCGCGCGCACTACACGCCGAAGGCCGAGGTTTCCGCCCGGTTCACCGGCTGATCCGTGAACGCCTGGCTCTCCATCCTGCGCGATCGTGCGGTCGTGCGCGCCTCGGCGGCGGCGATCTTCCTCTACGGGTTCGCCGGGGCGGCCACCTCGCCCTACCAGTCGGTCATCGGCATCCGGGAGTTGGGCCTGTCCGACGCCGCCTACGCGGCGGTGGCCCTGGTCGGCGCCGTGTTCCAGGTGCTGATCGCGGTCGGAACCGGCTACCTGTCGGATCGCGCGCAAAGCTACCGCACCCCGCTCATCGTCATGGCGAGCTTCGGCTTCGTGGGCTACGGCATGGTCTGGCTCTACCCGTCGCAAGCGACCTTCGCCATCGCGCTCATCGGGCCGCTGGCGCTGTTCCATGCCACGAACTCGCTGCTTTTCGGCAACGTCCGCGCGCAGACCTCCGACTTCGCCCCGGACGAGGCGGCCATAGCCAACGCGCTGATGCGCATGATGATCTCGCTGTCCTGGGTGCTGGTTCCCGGCATCGTCGGCCTCTACCTTGCCCGCCGGGAGAGCATGATCGACGCCTACGGGATCGCAGCCCTCGTGGGGCTGGCCTGCGTGCTGACGATCCTGCTTGGCGTGAAATCCGACACCGAACCCAAGGCCGGGCCCGCGCAGGCCCCTGGCCCGCGTCCGGCGATGCTGCCGGATTTGATCAGCGTGCTGTCCTGGGGCATGACCCTGCGCATCGCGGGTATCGCGCTGATCACGCAGGTGCTGACCGTCAACGCCACCGTCCTGCCGTTGATCGTGACCGGGCGGGCGAACGGTGCGGCCTCCGACATCGGCTTTCTGGTGGGGCTCGTCGCGGTGCTCGAGGTCATCTTCATGATCGCCTGGGCCAGTGCCGTGCGCCGTATCCACCTGACGACGGCGCTGGCCATCTCGGCTTTGCTCTATCTCGTCTATCTCGCGGCGATCGCCATGGCTTCGGCCCCATGGCACGTCTACGCGGCGAGCGTCGTCGCGGGCATCGCGGCAGCGGGGATCATCTCTCTGCCCATCAGCTACCTGCTCGATCTGATCGCCAACCGGCCGGGCCTGTCGGCTTCGCTCATCGCGGTGAACATGTTCCTCGGGGCGGCACTGGGGTCGGGGATCTTCGCGCTCGGCACGGCGGTGGGCGGCTACGGCACCGCATCGGTTCTGGGCGGCATCGCCGGGGTCGCCGGGGCGGCGTTGCTGCTCGCGCTGGAAAGACGCACCGGATGATCGCGCTGGAAGTCTGCGTCGACGACCCCGCCGGGATCGCGGCCGCGGTGGACGGCGGGGCCGACCGGCTGGAGCTCTGCGCGGCGCTGGGCCTCGGCGGGCTGTCGCCCAGCGCGGGGTTGATCGCCCTCGCCGCCCGGTGCGGCAGGCCCGTGATGGCAATGATCCGCCCCCGCGCGGGCGACTTCGTCTGGTCAGCGGAGGAACGAGACGCCATGCTGGCCGAGATCGCAGCCGTGCGCGACGCCGGCCTTTCCGGCGTGGTCATGGGGGCCTCCCTGCCCGACGGGCGTCTCGATCCGGTGACGCTCGCATCGCTCGCCGAGGCGGCCCGAGGTCTCGACATCACGCTGCACCGCGCCATCGACCTTACCCCCGACCCGGCGGAGGCGCTGGCGCTGTGCCAGGCGCTCGGCATCCGCCGGGTGCTGTCGTCCGGCGGAGCGAGAAGTGCCGCACAAGGCCTCGACCGGCTGGCGATGATGCAGGCCGCGGCCCCCGAAATGACGGTCATGCCGGGCGGTGGCGTCTCGGTCGCCACGCTTCCACTGCTGGCAAGCCGCCTGACCCTGACGGAGGTCCACGCCTCCTGCAGCCTGCCCGCGCCGCCGCCATCCCACCCGGGCGTCGCGGACTTCGGCTTCCAGCCCCCCGGCGCGCGGACGACCGACCGCGATACGGTCGCAGCCCTGCGCCGCGCGCTGGATCAGCTCGAGGCGTTTTCCACCCGCGGGTGAACCTGTTCGTAGTAGTCGCGCAACTCCAGTGCGCTCGCCGCGGCCTCGTCCAGCACAATCGTCACCTTGCGGTGCATCTGCAGCGCCGAGGCAGGGCAAGCCGCCGCCACCGGCCCCTCGATCATGCGGGCCACGACATCCGCCTTCTCGGCACCATAGGCCAGCAGGACGACCTCCTGCGCGCGCAGGATCGTTCCGATCCCCATGGTGATCGCCAGCCGTGGCACGTCCTTTGGATCATCGAAGAAGCGGGCGTTGGCCTCCCGCGTCGAGCGCGTCAGCGTCTTGATCCGGGTGAGCGACGACAGGCTTGACGTGGGCTCGTTGAAGCCGATGTGCCCGTTCAATCCAAGGCCCAGCAGTTGCAGACCGATGTCGCCCGCCGCCGCGATCGCGGCCTCGTAGCGCGCGGCCTCGACCTCCGCATCGGGCGCGTCGCCTTGCGGAAGGAAGGCGCGCGCGGGATCCATGTCCACGTGGTCGAACAGCTTTTCACGCATGTAATGCCGGTAGGAACAGCGATGCGTACCCGCCAGCCCGACATATTCGTCGAGGTTGAACGACGTCGCCTGCGCGAAACTGACCTTCCCCGCCCGGTGGCGCGCGATGAGGTCGGCATAGACCATCTCCATCGTGCCGCCCGTGGCCAGTCCCAGGACCGTGTCCGGTTGCCGGTTCAGGCGCGCGGCGATCAGGCTGGCGGCGCAGTCGGTCGCAAGCGCCCTGGTCTGGTGGATCAGGATCTTCATGGCGGGCTCAGACAGGCTTCCAGGCGAGGACATCGATTTCCACCTTCGCATCGACCATCAGGCGCGATTCCACCGTCGAGCGCGCCGGTGGGTTCGGCCCGAAATGCTTGGCGAAGACCGCGTTGAAGGACGAGAAGTCCCGCGCGTCGTCGAGCCAGCAGTTCACCTTGACCACGTCTTCCAAGCCGCAGTCGGCCAGCGCCAGCACCTCGATGATGTTGGCCATGACCTGTTCGGTCTGCGCCACGATCCCGCCGGTCACGACCTCTCCGTCGACCGTCGGCACCTGGCCGGAGACGTGGACGTAGTCGCCCGCCCGGACCGCCTTGGCGAAGGGGCGCTTCTGCCCGCCCGCCTGCGCATCTGCGGTATCGTAACGGATCAGACGTTGTTGTGACATGACGGGACCTTCTGCCTTGTATTGCTGCGTTCAAGGTCCCATGCCGCGACGCGGGATACAAGCGCAGACGGCCGTTTTGGCCCCCGGAAGACGGCTGTTCCGGCAGTCGTGCGACCGCGACCGGTGCACTCACCTGTCGTCCGAGCGTAGATCGGTGACCGCCGCGCCGACGGTGTCGTAATGGGCGCAGCGCCGGATGTGTTTCTGGCCCGACAGCGCCTCGCGCAGGGGGGTCTGCAACGAGGCGAAGACCACCCGCAGCTTCATGTCCTCGATCCCGTCCAGAAGCCGTGTCAGCATCCGCAAACCGGTGGCATCGACATCCGTCACGGCGCGCATGTCCAGAACGAGCGTCTTCGCCTTCGGGTGTGCGGCGACGATCCGGCCGACCTGTTCCTCGGCGTAGCCGGTGTTGCCGAAATAGAGCGGCCGGTCGATACGCAGCACCAGCAGATCGCCCGTATCGGTCTCCACCGCGTCGCGGTCGATCGAGCGGTAGATGTCGGGACCCGCGTTCGGGTCCCGCCCTTCGCGGGTGATCCGCGGCAGGGAGGAGGACCACAAGAAGCTGAAGATCCCCGCCACGGCGCCGGCCAGCAGGCCCCAGGTCACACCCAGGACGATCGTGGCCAGGAAAGTCGCTCCGATCACCAGGCTCTCCAACCGGCTGTGGCGCGCGACCTCGCGGATGTCGCGCTCCCGCACGAGGCCGACGACGGCGCTGATGACCAGTGCCGAGAGGACCGCGACGGGCAATTGCGCCAGGAGCGCCCCGCCGAAAAGCGTCACCGGCACCACGATCAGCGCCGCCATCGCGGAGGACAACGGCGAGCGCGCGCCCACGTCGTGTACCAGCGCGGACCGCGACAGGCTGACCCCGGGCGCGTATCCCCCGGTGACACCGCAGGCGATGCTCGCGACCCCGATCGCCGCCGCCTCGGCGTTGGAACTGAAGGCCTGCCTGCGCCGCGCCGACAGCGACTTGGCCACGGCGGTTCCGGTGACGAAGACGACGATCGCCACGGTCAGGCTGGGCAGCAGCAGGCCGATCCAGACCGACGGCGGGGCCATCGGCAGAACGAGTTGCGGCAAGGCGCTTTCGGGGGCGGTGATCCGCGACACCTCCGGCAGCGCCAAGGCCGCGATCGAGGCCAGCACGATGACCACCAGCGTGGCCGATTTCATCACCGCCAACCGCGCCGTCCCGGTCAGTCGCAACACCAGTGCCAGGCGCCGCATAAGCGGCTCGCCCAGCACGAACCCGGCGAGCGCGCCAAGACCCAGAAGCAAGGTCGGCAAATGCGGATCCCCCGCGCGCCAAAGGCCGTGAAGCGTGTCCTGCAGGGTGCCCGCCCGGGCCGCCTCGATCCCCGAAAGGCCGCCCAGCTGGCTGCCCGCGATCAAAACCGCCGCGGCGGCGGTGAAGCCCAGAAGGGCCGGTTCGCTGATGAAGTTGACCAGCCGTCCCATGCGGAAGAGCGCCAGGAGCGCCAGCATCGCCCCGGCCTCGATCGCGACGATCGCCACCGCGGCGGAGAGGCCGACGTCGAAGTCCGTTACCGCGTCGGCCACCAGGAGCGAGGCCAGCGCCACGGGCCCCATCGAGACCGACGCGCTGCGCCCGATGGCCGCGTAGATGAGCGGTGCCACCATCGCCGTCAGCAACCCGACCCCGGGGCTGAGGCCGGCAAGCTGTGCGTAGGCCATGGCCTGCGGAATGAGCAGAATGCTCAGGACCGCCCCGGCAAGCGCATCCCGCCCGAAGGCCGACCCGTCGTAGCCCGAAAGCCAGGCGGGCCGCAAAGCATCGGTGATCCTGGAAAGCCGTCCGCTCATTCTGGGCAGTCTACCCGGAAACGGCGGAAGGGCGAGAGGGCAATGCAGACCGCGGCGGGTTGTATCACCTTGCGACGACACGACCCCCGGACGGTCACGCCCGGGGGTCGGTGGTCAGGTTCAGCGCGCCTGGGCGACGTCCTCGTCCGTCAGCAGACCGTGGTCGTTGCCCCAGCTGTTGCGGATGTAGGTGCCGATCTCGGCGATTTCTGTGTCGGTCAGTTGCGACCCGAAGGCGGGCATGTAACCGAACCCGTGCACCAGCGTGGAGGCCACGTAGTCGACGGAGCCGAGCTTCTCGTTCTCGGCCAGGACCGCGGCAGAGGCATTCTCGCCGTTGGGGCCATGGCAGGTGGCACAGGTCTGCGCATAGAGCGGTGCACCGCGGGCCGCGACCTCGGTCACGTCGTCACTGGCGGTCACGCCGACATCCGGCTCCGCATCGGCGACCTTGCCGGTGTTCGGATCCTCGAACTCCTGCGGTGTATCGTCCGACACGCCCCCGGCGCGGGCTTCGTCCACGGTCTGCGGTGCGGGCGTCGCGCTCATGTCGGAGCCGCCGCCTTCGCCGTAGGTGAACAGCAGGATCGAGCCCGGGTTGTGCAGGATCGAGGTGTTCAGACCGTCGCCGAATTTCTGCGCGGCCGACCCGAAGGCGTCGGTCGCGATGAAGACGCGGTTGTCGTCGGGCGCGACCAGCACGTCGCGATAGCGGTTCTGGGTCGACAGCCAAGCCACCGGATCACCTTCGGCCTGCAACCCGTCCTCCGACAGCTGCTGGACGTAGAGCGTGCCATGCTTGAGCGTCGGCAGAAGGACGGAGTTGTCCCACTCCGCGATGCCGTTCTCGCCCGCCTGGTAGGGCAGGACCGAGGAAGGCGCGATGGTCGGATCGCAGATGTAGCCGCAGATCTCGCCGATGGGGTAGTCGTCAGCCACGGTGAAATAGGTCGCAAGCGGCGGGATCGTGTCCTGCTCGTAGCTGTCTTCCTCGAATTGCGGGACCGAATCCGGCAGCGGATCGGTGTTCTGGTCGACGTCCTCGGGGGCTTCGCTCCAGTTGATGTAGACGTAGTTCTCGTTGTCCTGACGGCCCGCGATACGCGGCCAGCCGTAGTTGCCGCCGGCCTCGATGACGTTGAGCTCGTCGTCGGTCGCGGGGCCGTGCTCGGATTCGTAGAGCGTGCCGTTTTCGCCGAAGGCAAGGCCTTGCGGGTTGCGGTGACCGTAGCTGTAAATGTGGCTGCGGACACCCTCGATCTCGGGGTTGTCCTCGGGGATCGACCCGTCGAGGTTCAACCGCAGGATCTTGCCCGAGTAGGTGCGCCAGTTCTGCGCCTCGATCTCTTCCGAGGTCGGCAGCACGAGGGCGAGGTTCGGCTTGCGCAGGTTGCGCCCGAAGTTGTGACCCTGCTCGCCGATGGAATAGTAGAGCTTGTCGTCGGGGCCGAAGACCACGCGGCCGGCGTTGTGGTCGTTGCCCGCGGGCATGCCTTCGACGAGGATCGTCTTATCGACCAGCTGCTGCAGATCCGGATCGTAGGTGAAGCGCACGATCTGCGCCGCCGGGTCGGGTTCGTCAGCACTGCCGTTGTTCACGGTGTAGCCGATGTAGACGTAATCGTTGCCGGTGTCCTGCATCAGTTCGGGGTGCAGGGCGAGACCCAGAAGACCTTCGTGCTGCGGGCCGGTGTAGACGTCGTCAAGCGTCAGCAGAACCTGCTGCTCGCCCGAGGTCGGATCGACGCGGGTGACTTCGCCCGCTGTCCGCTCGGTCAGCCAGATCATGTCGTCGGGGCCCCAGCGCATGGCCCAGGGATTATCGAGCCCCACGGCCAGCACGCGGCTGGAGAAGAGGCCGTTGTCGCCGGTTTCGATCTCGACCGGTGTGACCTGGGCGGAGGCCATGCCGGCACCGAGGGCCAAGGCCGCGACGAGTGTGCCGCCAAGGACACCGCCGGTGGCGGCGCGGGGGCGGAGGAAGGAGGGGGAGGTCATCGGAAGTCTCCGTGATGTCGGTATTTGAATGTCGCGGGGGCGGTATGCCACGGGCGTCACCAGAGCAACCGCCACGGTGGAGGGACTGTTCCATAAGTTTACGATCTTTGATCCGACGACAGGTCATGTTCCCGCTTGCCCCCGGTCGTTTGAGGCCGAACGACCTGCCGAGCGCCAAGGCGGGCCAGGCTCAATCGGTTGCCGGGTCCCGGCCGGTCAGCTCGTGGTTTCCCATGATCTCGTGAAGATCGTCGACCTGACGGCTTCCCGGCGTGATCGCGCGATGCAGGTAGTAGGATACCCGCGGCAATGACGGCAGCCCCACCTCCGGCCCCAGGATCTGAACGTCCGCACGGAAGGCGCTCAGCGTGCGTGGCGTGATGCCAAGCCCCGCTTCCACGGCGAAGCGGACACCGGCGGGGCTGTGCGTGGTCAGCCGCTCGTAATGGGGCATCCCCGCGAGGTCGAGCGCGTTCAGCCCGATCCTGCGGAACATGCTGGGCTCGTCGGTCAGGACCAGCGGAAGCGGTTCGTTCCGGGGCAGGACCCAGTCCTTCGCCGCGATCCAGTGCACGCGGAGCAGCTTGAGAAGCGTGCCCTCCCGGCTGCCCATCCGCCAGGTGCTCAGGCTCAGGTCGAGCCCGCCGTCCTCCAGCAGCTCCATCAGCCTGCGACTGCGGTCGATGGTCAGGACGATTCGGCTGGATGGCCAGATCCGGGCGTATTCGCGCATGATTCCGGGCAGGATCGCGTTCGCGATCTCGAGTGGCGCGCCCAGCCGCACGATGCCGGTTCCGTGACTGCGCTCTGCCGCGGCGACCGCGTGGCTGCACATCGCGATGATTTCCTGGGCATGCACAAGCAAGGCGCGACCCGCGTCGGTGAATTGCCGGGTGCGCCCGACGGTCATGAAGATCGGCCGGCCCACCGCTTCTTCGAGCGCCTGCATTTGCTGCGTTATCGCCGATTGCGACCGACCGAGCTTGCTGGCGGCGGCGGTGAAGCTGCCATGCTGGTCGATGGCGATCAGGGTCTTGAGCTGGGAAATCTGCAGGTCGGGGCGCATGAGACTGACAATGGTTCAGCTTACCTTATCAATGCAACAAAATTATTAATTATCGCAATGGCTACAGATTGGGTATCCCGACTTGAAAACGAACCCTTTTCTCAAGAAGGGCGCATGCAACCGACATAGGAGTCACCGATGAAACACCTCCGCTTTACCGCAATCGCAGCGACCATGGTCGCCGCCGCGCCGGTCCTCGCCCAATCCTACCCCGAGGGCGATATCGACCTCGTCGTTCCCTTCGATCCCGGCGGGTCGGTGGACGTCACCTCGCGCATCATCGCCGAAACCGCCAATACCCTCCTCGACGGGGCGACCATCAACGTGGTCAACCGCGCGGGCGGTGGCGGCGTCGTGGGCCAGACGGCCGTGTCGATGGCCCAGCCCGACGGCTACACCGTCCTTGCCATGACCAGCTCGGTCGTGACCAACCCGCAGATGAAGGGCGCCACCTACGCGGTCTCCGACTTCCGTCCGGTCGCGCTTTATAACCTCGATCCCGAGGTGATCGCGGTTCCGGCGAATTCGCCCTACCAGACGGCCGAGGAATTCCTGGCCGCGGCCGAGGAGCAGACGATGAACGTCGTCGTCGCGGGCATCGCGACCTCGCACCACATGTCGGGCCTGGCCATCGAACGTGTCACCGACATCGACTTCAATTACATCCCGACCAAGGGCTTCGGCGGTCAGCTGCAGGCGATCGCGGGCGGCCATGCCGACGCGGCTCTCTGGCCGATGGGCGAAGCTGCGGGCCAGGTTGGCGCCGGCGTGCGCATCCTGGCCGTCGCCTCCGAAGAGCGCGACGAGAATTTCCCGGACGTGCCCACCTTCGAGGAGGCCGGCATCGACATCCCGATCTGGGCCACCTTCCGCGGCTGGGCCGTTCCAGAAGGCACCTCTGACGAGGTCGTGCAGGAACTGTCCGACCTGATGCAGGCCGTCTACGAAACACCCGCCTACATCGAGAAGATGGAAGCCGCGGGTTACGATCCGGTCTTTCGCGACGCGGCCAGCTTCGAGACCGTGGTGAACAGCTACGCCGAGCAGACCTCCGCCATCATCGAGGAAGCGGGCCTCGGCCAGTAACCTTACTCGGGCCCCCTGCTTCCGGCAGGGGGCCCTGCCGCTTTTCGGGACGGTGACATGACACGACCCACGACACCCAAGGGCATCCTTGCCCACAGCGATACATGGATCGGGATCGCACTGGTGATCTTCGCAGGGGCGGCGGCCACGCGCGCCGCCGCGTTCGACCCCATCTCCCGCAGCTACCCGCTGGTGCTCGCGGTCCTGCTGGGCGTCTTCGGCGCCGGACTGATCATCCGGGTCGCGGCCTCCTCCGCCCCCAAGCACGTTCCCTTCGCCTTGCCTGCGAAGGTCGCAGCCCTTGCGACGGTGTGCATCGTGCTGTGGATCTATGCGCTGGCGAGCGGGCTGGGTTTCGTCGTCCCGACGATGCTGCTGCAGCTTGCCTTCCTGACGCTGTGCGGCGTGCGCCCGCTTGCAAGAAGCGCGCTCTACGCCGCGCTGATCACCGCGGGGGGATACCTCGCATTCGTCGAAGGCCTGGGCGTGCGCCTGCCCCAGACGATCGCACCCTGGGTGCTGTAAGGGGGCGATGAAATGGAATTGATCGCACTGGGGTTCCAGACGCTCGCCAATCCGGTGGTCGTGCTGATGTTGCTGATCGGGGTCTTCGCCGGAATGGTGGTCGGCTCGATCCCGGGCATCAACGACAACATCGCCTTCGCCGTCTTCATCCCCTTCTCGTTCTCGATGCCGACCGATCAGGCCCTTGCGCTCATGGTGGGCGTCTACTGCGCCGCGGCGACCGGTGGTGCGATCCCCGCGATCGTCATCAAGGTCCCGGGCACGGCGTCGTCGCTGCTGACGGCCGAGGACGGCAACGCCATGGCACGCAAGGGATTCGCCGGACAGGCGCTGTCCATCGCGATCACCTCCTCCGTCGTGGGCGGGTTGCTCAGTTCCATCGTCCTGCTTCTCTTTGCGCCGTCGCTCGCGATGGTGGCGCTGCGCTTCGGCTACGTCGAGAACTTCGCGCTCGCCGTCCTGGGGATCTCCAGCGTCGTGGGCCTGCTGCGGGGCAACGTGCTCAAGGGATGCATCGCGGCCCTGATCGGCCTGTTGATCGCGACCGTGGGCTTCAGCCCGATGACCGGGGCGCCCCGCTACGTCTTCGGCAACGTGAACCTGATCGAGGGCATCCCCTTCGTGCCGTTGCTCGTCGGCCTCTTCGGCATCGCCGCCATGCTGGATCTGATGGCGGACATCCTGCAATCGCGGTCCGAGGACGAGACCCCCACGGCCCTGCCCGCGATCGGATCGCTGAAGATCTCGGGCCGCATGATGCGCCGGCTCGCCCCGGTCTGGGGGCAAAGCTCTCTAATCGGAAACCTGATCGGCATGCTGCCCGGGGCCGGCATGCTCATGGCGATCTTCTTGGCCTACGACCAGGCCGCCCGCCGCTTCCGCCGCCTGTTCCGCGGGCGTGAGGGCGAATCCGAATGGGGCGAAGGCGCCCCCGAAGGAATCGCAGCCCCCGAGGCCGCCAACAACGCCGTGACCGCCAGTTCCATGGTGCCGCTCCTGTCGCTCGGCATTCCCGGCAACTCGACCTCAGCGCTGTTCATCGGCGCGCTGGCGCTGCACGGCATGGTGCCCGGCCCGCTCTTGTTCACCCAGCACGGCGACATCGCCTGGATGATCATCGTGGCCTTCCTGGTGGCCAACCTCTTCATGTGGCCGGTCGCATGGGTCGTGCTGCGCACCGTTTCGCGCTCGATCTTCGCGATCCGCAAGGAGGCCATGGTCGGCGTCATCGCCCTGCTCTGCCTGCTGGGCGCCTATTCGGACGGCGCCAACATCTTCAACATGTGGGTGGCCCTCGTCGCGGGGGTCGTGGCCTACGTCATGCGACTGGCCAGCATCCCACTCGGCCCCGCGATCCTGGGACTGGTGCTGGGTCCGCAACTCGAGACATCGCTCAACAACTCGCTCGTCATATCGCAGGGCAACTGGCTGGTCTTCGTCGACGTGGTCAACCACCCGATCAGCGCGGGCATGATCGCGGTCTCTGCCCTGCTCTGGGTCGTGCCGGTCCTGATGGGACTGCGCGAACGGGCCCGTACGAACGCAACGGAAGAGACGTGATGAAACGCGAAACGAAACTGGCCCACTACGGGCGGATGGCCATGCCCGGCCCGGCGAACCCGCCGATCGTCCGCGCCTCGACCATCCTGCACGACACCGTGGGCTCCTACCGCGCGACCAAGGCCGCGCGAGAGACCGACGATGCCGTCCTGTCCTACGGGCGGCGCGGCACGACGACGGCCCACCAGCTTGCCGCCGCGGTCTGCGACCTCGAAGGGGGCGACGCCTGTTTCCTGTTCCCCACGGGCGTCGCGGCGGTGGCCGGGGGGCTGACCCCCTACCTCTCGGCGGGGGATCACCTGCTGGTCGTCGACACGATCTTTCCGGCCACCCGCAGCTATTGCGAGACGGTCCTGCGCCGCCAGGGCGTCGAGGTCGACTACTTCCCCTGGGACACGACCGACCTTGCGGGTTGGGCGCGGCCGAACACCCGCATGGTGATGGTCGAAAGCCCCGCGTCGCAGACATTCGAGGTGATGGACCTGCCCGCGCTTTGCCGCGATGCCCACGACCGGGGGCTGATCGTGGCCGCCGATAACACCTACGGGTCGGGCTGGCTCTATCGCCCGCTGGAGCTTGGCTGCGATCTGTCCATCGTGGCGGGCACGAAATACATCGGCGGCCATGCGGACGCCATGATGGGGGCCGTCGTGGCCCGCGGTGCGGTGGTCGACGCCTTGCGCCGGCACACCGCCACGACCGGCCAGACGCTGGGGCCGGACGATGCCTACGCCTGCCTGCGCGGGTTGCGCACCCTGGGCCTGCGGCTGGAGCGCCACGACGCGAACGGCCTGGCCCTCGCGATCTGGTTCAAGGGACGGCCCGAGGTGACGGAGGTGCTGCATCCGGGTCTGCCCGGCCATCCCGGCGCCGAGATCTGGGCCCGCGACGCGACCGGGTGCAACGGGCTCTTCAGCGTGCTGTTCCGCGACGGTTTCGATGCCGAAGGCTTCATCGACCGGCTCGCCCTCTTCTCGGTCGGCAGTTCCTGGGGCGGATTCGAAAGCCTCGCGATGCCGGCCTCCGGCGATGCCGGGCGCCTCTTTCCCGCCGAGGGCAGGGGCGGTCCAATGATCCGCTTTCACGCGGGCCTCGAACACGTGGACGACCTGATCGACGACCTCGACGCGTCCTTCGGGCGGGCCTGACACAACCGACGACCGCGCGCCCCCGCGCGACATGACAAGACCACAGGAGAACGACACCATGGGCACGAGCGTCTTTGACTCGGAACTTTTGAAGAATGCATGGTCCACGCAGGAGATGCGCGACGTCTTCGGCGACCGCGCGCGGATGCAGGCCTGGCTCGACGTGGAGGCCGCCCTGGCGCTCGTGCAGGGCGACCTTGGCATGATCCCAGCCGAGGCCGCCCGGGAAATTGCGGCGAAGTCGCAGTACGACGCGATCGACAAGGATCTCGTGCTGCACCACCTCAAGATCACGAAGCACCCGCTTGTGCCCACGGTGCGTGCGCTGGAACACGCCTGCGAAAACGGTGCGGGCGAATTCGTCCACTTCGGCGTCACCACCCAGGACATCATGGACACCGGACTGATCCTGCAGTTGCGCACCGCGACGCAGATCCTGCGCCGCGACCTCGAGACCATCGCCGGCGACCTGCTGCGCCTGAGCGAGGAGCATCGCAACACGCCGATGATGGGCCGGACGCTGTCGCTTCAGGCGATCCCGATCACCTTCGGCTTCAAGACCGCGATCTGGCTGGCGGAGATCGGCCGCCACCTCGAACGGCTCGACGACATGGAGAAGCGCGTCTTCGTGGGCTCCATCGTCGGCGCGGTCGGCACCAAGGCCTCCTTCGGTCCCAAGGCCGACGAGATGGAGAAGGCCGTCAACGACCGGCTGGGGCTCGGCACGCCGGACATCTCCTGGCAGGCGGCGCGCGACGGTCTGTTCGAGTTCGGCTCTGTCATGGGCGGGATCAACGCCACGCTCAACAAGATCGGCAACCAGCTTCTGTTGCTGGCCCACAACGAGATCGACGAGATCGCCGAGCCCTTCGGCAAGGGTCAGGTCGGCTCTTCCACCATGCCGCACAAGCGCAACCCGGCGGTGACCGAGAACTCCGTCACGGTGAGCAACACGTTGAAGTCCAACATCAACATGCTGTCCGACATCATGCGCCACGAGCACGAACGCGACGGCGCGGTCTGGAAGATGGAATGGAAGATCCTGCCCGAGATCTGCCTGATGCTGTCGGTGGTCACCGACAACCTCAAGTTCGTGCTGGCCGACCTGGAGGTCAAGAAAGGCAGCATGGACCGGAACCTGAACCTGCTGCGCGGCTATGCCCTGGCCGAACGGGTGATGTTCGCGCTGTCCGACAAGATGGGCAAGCAGACCGCCCACGAGGAAGTCTACGACGCCGCCATGCACGGGATCGAGACCGACATCGACTTCCGCGAGGCCTTGCTGGCCAACGACAAGATCCGCGCCGCGGTGGGCGAGACGGAACTCGACGCGCTTCTCGATCCCACGACCTACGTGGGCGACGCGCCGAACCTGGTCGACCGGGCGGTGCATTCGGTCCGTTCGAAAGGGCGCCTGTGACGGCGGCGACGGGGGAACGCACGTGACCTACTCCCGCAAGCTGGCCGACTTCGTCTGCGCCCTGACCTACGACGCGGTGCCCGACGCGACGCGCGCGCGGGCGCGCCAGCTGATGACCGATACGCTGGGAGTGGGGCTTTCGGGCAGCCGGCATCCCAACTTCCGGACCGCTCTGGAAGGGATCGCCGCGATACCCGGAACCACGGGCGATCATCCGGTGATCGGCAGCCGGGTCCGCCTTTCGGCCCCCTACGCCGCGCTGGCGAACGGGGTGGCGTGCCACGTGCTCGACTTCGACGACACGCATACGGCCTCCATCGTTCACGGCAGTGCCATCCTGACCCCGCTGGTGCTGGCCCTGGGCGAAGAGCTGGGCCTGGGCGGGCGCGACGTGTTGACCGCCTTCGTCGCGGGGTGGGAGGTCGCGGCGCGGATCGGCATCGCCTCCGGCAACAGCTTTCACAGCCGGGGCTTCCACTCGACGGCCATCGCCGGTGTCTTTGGCGCGACCGCCGCCGCGGGACGGCTGATGGGACTGACGCCGGAACAGATGACCAACGCATTGGGCCTGTGCGGAAGCCAGGCCGCGGGGATCACCGAATTCCTGACCAACAACTCCTCCTCCAAGGGCTACCACGTCGGTTGGGCCGCCCGGACCGCGGTGGAACTGGCCTATCTCGCCCGGGCGGGGGCGACGGGCCCCGAGACGGTGTTCGAAGGGCGCAACGGGCTGATGAACACCCATGGTCTTGTCGCGGCCCATACGCCCCAGGCGCTCACCGCCGATCTCGGTACCCGCTGGGAGACGGAACGCGTGTCGATCAAACCCTATCCCTGTTGCCACTTCGCGCATGGGGCCATCGACTGCGCCATCGCCCTGCGCGCGGACGGGGTCACGCCCGACCGGATCGAGGGCATCCACGCTATCGTCGACGAGGTCGCAGCCGGTTTCATCTGCAAGCCGATCGACGCGAAATACGTGCCCTCGAACGCCTACGGGGCCAAGTTCAGCCTGCCCTACCTCGTGGCGCTCGGGCTGATCGACGGGACCGTTGATCAAAGCTCGTTCAGCGATAGCGCCATCCGTCGCGATGACCTGCTCGCCCTTGCGCGAAAGCTCACCTACGAGGACGCCGAGAAAGGCACCACCGGCTTTCCGAAGTATTTCCCCGGTCACCTGATCGTGCACCTGACCGACGGGCGCACCGTCGAAAAGCGGGTGCCGATCAACCGCGGCAATCCTGACGCCCCCCTGACGGACGAGGACGTCGCCGAGAAGTTCCGCGTCAACGTCGAAGGCATCGTGCCCGAGGCGCGCGCGAAGGCCATCGTGGACAAGATTGCCTCCCTGGAAAGCCTGGAAGACATCTCGGGCCTGACCCGCGAGCTGGTCGCCTAGCGGCGCGCGAGCCTCACGCGCAGATGCGCGCCCTTACTGACCGCGCACGGGCACGGTGAAGTTTCGTTGCGCGCCCGCCGGCGGCGGCGGGAACGGGGCCGCGCGACGCACGAGGTCCAACGCCGCATCGTCCAGCCGCCGGTCGCCCGACGATTGCGCGAGCCCGAGACCGGCAAGACCGCCGCCGGTGGCGACGGAGAAATTGACGTGCACCGTGCCGCGTGAGGACACACGCGGCATCCGCTGGCGGGCGATCTGCTGGTAGACCTGGCCCGGGTAGTTCGAGGCGGCCGCGTTGCCCGCCGCCTGCGTCTGCGACTGGCCGGACCGCGCGGCGGTTCCCGACGACTGCCCCCCCGCGCTGCCGCGCCGCGCATCGGTGGCGGCATTTCCCTGCGGCTGCGCCGCGGCACGCTGCTGCGCCGCCTGTTCCTCTGCCGCCGCCGCGCGTTGGCGGTCCTGCTCACGCTGCTGCTTAAGTTCACGCGCGCGGTCCCGCTCCGCCTGCTGTCGTGCGGCCAGTTCCGTGGCGCGGGCTTGCAATCCGTTGGGCCGGGCCGGTGGCCTGGCGGTGACGAGGACGCCGTCGTGTTCGACCCGCGCGGTGATGGTCTCGGTCGGCACCCTGGGGCTGGTCGCACGCTCCGGCACGGAGGGCGTGGCCGCGACGGGCGGCACCGTCTCCGCGGGCGGGGTTGGCCGGACGCCCACCACAGGTGCGTTCGCGATGGGCGCCGCAGGCTCGAGAACCGCCTGCGCCGTCGTCACCGGTGTGGCGGCCTCGGCCGCCGGGGTTTCGGGCGTCACGGCAGGTTGGCCTGCCTCCGCCGCCTCGGTGGCCGGGGCTTCCACGGGCCGTGTCGGGGCGGCCGGCGGGACGGACGCCTCCGCCAGCGGTTGCGCGACGGCGCTGTCCGGGGTGGTCTGTGCCACGGGGGCGTCCGGTGTGGGTGGCGCGACGGGGGCCGCGACACCGGCCGCGAGATCCTGCAGGGCCACGCCCTGGGCCGCGATGGCCTGTCCGCCGCCGCCTTCGACCTCGGCGTCGGGAACGGGCGGACGAAAAGCCAGGCCCGCGCCATGCACGGCGAGCGAACCGGCCAGCGCCAGCCCCGCGACCGCCGCAGAGACGGGGATGCGATCAGCGCTCATTCGAGCCCCCGTTCGGCCACCACCATCACGCGGTCCGCCCCGGCGGCGCGCAGCATCAGCGTCACCTCCATCAGGCGGTTCGCCGGCACATCGCGGTCGGGGACGATCCGCACGGTGGCATCGTCGGTGTCCGGGGGCAAAACGGTCGGATCGACCGGCACGCCGCGGAACCGGAGGCTACCGTCGGCGGACAGGACGAGCGCATCGGGCGGCTCGCGCCCTTCGAGGTCGTCCGCGTTCACCAGCGACAGGTCGGGATCCAGCGGGGGTGCGACGGTGCCCGCGACCAGGAAGAAGACCAGCATCAGGAAGACGACGTTGATGAGCGCTATGGTCGGCTCCGGCTTGCGGCGGGGGGCGGCTCGTTTCATCGCAGCACCTGCAGCGTCAGACCCGGCACCCCTCGCAGCGTCCCCAGCACGTCGACCAGCCGTTGCGCGGTGACGTCGGAGGCCAGTGCGACCAGCACGGTTTCCCCTTCGAGCGCCGCGCCCAAGGCGTCGAGGGACACGTCACGCCCCGCAAGCCGCAACGTCTCTGCCGCGACCCTGAGGAACTGCGCGCCCTCGACCCCGGCCGCTTGCGTGCCCGCGGCGGCGGCGGAAATCTCGATCTCGCCGAAGCGCGAGAAGCTCGATGTCAGCATGAAGAACAGCAGCAGAAGAAAGATCACGTCGACGAGCGGCGTGAGTGACAGGGCCCGTCGTTGAAACCCCCGCCTAGACATGGGCGGGGGACTGTCCTGCCACCCCCACGGGATCGGCAGGTTGTGTGCGCGACTTGCGGACCCGCGCGAAGGCCAGGTCCGCGAAATCGCGCTCGCGGGCGGTGCGGCTTTCCAGCCAGGTAAGCGCGAGCGAGGTCGGCATGGCGACGGCCAGCCCCGCCGCCGTGGTCAGAAGCGCGACCCAGATCCCCCCCGCCAGAAGCGACGGATCGACGGAAGATCCGGCCTGCTGCAGGGCCTGAAAGGCGTCGATCATGCCCAGAACCGTGCCGAACAGGCCTAGAAGCGGCGAGATTTGGGCGATGCTGTCGAGAAGGCGGTAGCCCCCTTCGAGCCTGGCGAGGTCCGCCTCGGATTCGGCCATGAGCCGGTCGTGCAGCTCCGCGTCCTGTGGCGCGCGCAGGGCGGCACCGACCAGGGGGGCGAAATGCGAGCGGCTTTCGTCGCTCAGGCGCAGGGCCTCGGCCCGGTGTCCCGCGTCATGCGCATCGAGCGCCGCGCGCAGCCGCCGGTGCCGCCCGACCCGCGCCAATGCGTGCTGCCACAGCTTGTAGAGGACCAAGGCCAGCGACACGATGGAGAGCCCCGCGAGGATCAGCACCACCGGACCGCCCAAATCGAGGATGCCGGCCAGACCGTTCAGGATCCCGGTCATCCCAGAAGCTCCAGGTCGATCCGAGAGGACACCGAGGGCGGCATCTCGCAGGCCTCACCGCCTTCGCAGGTCTGCACGCCGTTCACGAGCAGGCTGGACAGCGCCGCGCAGTCCGTATCCGGCAAATCGAACTGCCTTACGCGCGGCAGCCCCGCGGGCAATGCGCCGAAGTCGAAGAGCGCGATCCGCGAGACACCACCGTCGAGATCGAAGGCGACGGTCTCGATCACCAGCGCCTCCACGCCCGCCTCTGCCTCGTTTCTGGCGACGAAGGTCAGGCGGCAGGCGGTCTCGACCTGGTCTGCCGCATCGAGTGCGACAGACAAGGGAGCCTCAGGCGCGGCCTCCTGCGCCGCGAGGGGAGACCCCGCGATGGCAAGAGCCGCGAAAAGCAGGCGTGAATCGATCATGTGAAGTCTCCCGCCCAACGCTCAGAAGGTGAAGCCGCGGGTCAGCGCGATCTCGAGGTTGCGGCCCGGGCCGTTGTCGCCCGCAAGGCTGTTGCGGTACTCGCGGTCGAAGACGTTCTCGACCCCGGCCCGCAGGCCGAACCCTTCCAGCGGACCCGATTGCGGCGACCACTCGGCGTAGACGTCGTGCACTCCGTAGCCGCTGAAGTCCGAGGCCGCGTAGGAGATGTCGTCGACGAAGGTCCCCTGCCAACCCAGTTCCAGCCCGTGGTCCGGCAGACGCGTGCCCGCGGTCAGGACCAGGCTTTCGGCCGGGATCGACTGCAAGCGGTCGCCGGTCTCCTCGTCCTCGCCGTCGGTGTAGGTATAGGCGGCGCGGGCGAAGAGCGTTTCGGACTGGTAGCCCGCCTCGATCTCGATCCCTTCGATCGTGGCCTCGCCCACCTGCCTGTAATAGGGCGTGCCGGCGGTGCTGTCGCGCTCGATCAGGTTCTCGATGTCATAGAAGAACGCCGTGGTCTTGATGCCGAACCGACCCTGGCCCATGGCCGTGTCGTAGGCCAGGCCCACCTCGACCGCCTGCGCGTCCTCGGGCTCCAGCGTGAGGGACGCCGTCTCGCCGTCGGAATCGTCGGTCGAGTAGAGCTCGTCCAGCGTCGGCGCCCGCTCGGTGCGCGCCACGGAGCCGAAGACGTTGAAGTTGTCGGTGATCTTGTAGAGCGCGGCCAGCTTCGGAGAGACCGAGGTGATGTCCTCGTCCCGGCCGCCCGGCACGTCGTCCGAAGGCTCCAGGCTGGACCGGTCCACGCGCAGGCCCGGCACGATGGTCAGCCGGTCGTTGACGAATTCACCCTGGAAGTAGGCGCCAAGGCGCGTGTCGGTGCCCTCGGGGTGGAAGCCCAGCGTACCCATGTCGGTCTGCGCGATCCGGTCCTGGCTTTGCGCCTGCAGACCGTAGGTCAGGTAGGCGTCCCAGCCCCCGCCCAGCGCCATGTAGCTGGTGTTCTCGACCTTCACGCCGGTGGTCTCGTAGGCGTAGTTGGCGTCCGCGAAGAGCGGAGAGGAGAACGGCCCCGCCGCGGCGCTGGCATCGCCCTGCTCCACGTCCGTGTCCGAGTAGAACACCGTCACGTCGAGGTCGACGAGATCGTTTCCCGGCGCGGTGTTGCTGTAGTTCAGCGTGGCGGTCTGGTCGAAGACGCGGCGGTCGATCGAGCCGAAGGCGTCGAGCGTCCCGGTCGCACTGTAGGCGGTGTCATCGAGATCGCTCTCGAAGGCCTGGTAGCTCAGGCGGATGGATTGCGCTTCGTCGATCTGGAACGTGCCCTTGAGCAAGCCGCTGACCGCGTCGAATTCCGACCCGGGCACCGGATTGCCCGCGCCGTCATCGTAGTCGTTCGCCGTCCGGTAGGTCAGCGCGCCCAGGAACTCGGCCCGGTCATTGGGACGCGTGGCGAAGATCGCGGAGCCGAAGCCGCCTTCGCCGTTGCCCTGTCCGCCCAGGCGGAACCGCGCGAAGTTGTCGTCCTCCGGCCCCAGGAAATCGGACGCGTCCTTCGTCTCGAAGGCGACCGTGCCGCCGATGGCCCCGGCCCCGTAGAGCGTGGAGGACGCCGGCCCGCGCAGGACCTCGACGCGCTTGTAAAGTTCGGGTTCGCCGAAGAACGAACCGACACGGTATTGCTCGTGGAACTTGGGGGTGCCGTCGACGGTCACGATGATCTTGGATTCGTCCGAGGCCGCGAGTTCGCCGATGCCGCGAATGTTGAAGCTCAGGCCGGCCGCCCGTTCCGACCCGATGGCCTGGATGCCCGGCACGTCGTCGAAGAGTTCCGCCGGGGTCGTCGCCTGGGCGCGGTCGATGTCGTCCTGCCCCACGACCGTGACCGCCTGCGGCGTTTCCGTGGCGACGCGCGGCTGACCCGCACCGAGGACGATCTCGTTCAGGCGAATGGGCGCATCCTGCGCCATGGCAGGCCAGGCCACGGTCGAAAGCAGCAGGAATGTCAGGCCGCGGGAAGGGGAGGGTCGCATGGGTCGTCGCCTTTTCTGAGTAATTTGGTCGGGAATCATTGACCCTACTTCGAAGACCCGACAAAAAGAGTCAAGATTTCGATCGCAACTTTTTTCGACGCGGTCGGATCGGCAAAACGGAGCAAGGCAAGATGCAGCAAGACACGACCCCCCCGACCGCGATGGATACGGAGCGCGCCCGCATACGTGCGGCCGCCGCAGAAGCGCCCCCCGCCCGCGAGCGCGATCTCGCGGCGCGTATCGGCGTGAGCGAAGCCGCCCTACTGGCCGCCCACGCGGGCGAGGCCGGTAGCCCCTGGCAGGTCACGCCCATCGTGGCCACGTCGGATCGCCTGATGCCCGTGGCGCAGGCCCTGGGAGAGGTCATGGCCCTGACCCGAACCCGATCCTGCGTACACGAGCGGGTCGGGCGCTACGAGGACTGGCACCAGGGGGACCACGCCTCGATGGTGCTGGGCGCCGAGATCGATCTGCGCATCTTTCCGAAGTTCTGGGCCCATGCCTACGCGGTCGAGAAGGACGGGCGGCGCTCGCTGCAGGTCTTCGATGCCGCCGGGGATGCGGTGCACAAGATCTTCCTGCGCGAGGGATCCGACCTTGCCACCTTCGAGGCGGCGAAGGAGGCGCTTGCCATCGACGCCCCCTTCCCCGATTTCGCCGAACGCGAAGCCCCCGAGCCCGCCCGCGGCAATCCCGACAAGACCGAGGTCCTGCGCCGCGAATGGGGCCGCCTGACCGATACCCACCAGTTCCTGCTGCTCTGCCGGAAGCTCAAGATGAACCGCCTCGGCGCCAACAGGCTGGCCGGGGCGCCCTTTGCACGACAGCTGACCCCCGGTGCGGCGGCAGAGGCCCTGCAGCGCCTTGCCGGTGGTGCCTTGCCGGTCATGATCTTCGTCGGCAACCGGGGTTGTATCCAGATCCACTCCGGCCCGGTGACCCGGGTGGAGCCGATGGGCCCTTGGCTGAACGTGCTCGACGACCGCTTCAACCTGCACCTGCGGACGGATCACGTGGCCGAGGTCTGGGCGATCGAGAAGCCGACCAAGCGAGGCCCGGCGCGCTCTCTCGAAGCCTTCGACGCGGATGGCGGGCTGATCTTCCAGATCTTCGGCTTCCGTCAGCAGGACGGTGCCGACCATTCCGAAGCCTGGGGCGCCCTGCTGGACGACCTTCCGACCGCCAAGACCGCGGAGGACGTGGCATGAGACGCATCACCCGCCGTACGGGGCTCTTCGCCTCGCTCCTCCTTCCGCTCATCGCCGCCGGCAGCGCGGTCCCCGCGCAATCGTCCGATCCCGTCGATCGCGACACGCGGATCTTGTCCATCGGTGGCTCGGTGACCGAGATCGTCCATGCGCTGGGGGCCGGTGATCTGCTCGTCGCGCGTGATTCCACGTCGAGCTACCCGGCCTCCGTGACCGACCTTCCGGACGTGGGCTACATGCGCGCCCTTTCGCCGGAGGGGGTCCTGTCGGTCGATCCCGACCTCATCCTCGCGGAAGCGGACGCGGGCCCGCCCGAGGCGATCGACGTGCTGGAAGCGGCCGGCATCCCCATGGTCACAATCCCCGACGCCATGGATCGCGCGGGCCTTCTGGCCAAGGTCGAAGCCGTCGGCGCCGCGCTGGACCTAGAGGAGGAGGCCGAGGCCCTGTCGCAAGAGATCGGCGCGCGCCTCGACGCGGCGCTCGAGCGGGCAGAGACCGACACGCCCGCCCGGGTGCTCTTCGTTCTGTCGTCCGAGAACGGGCGCATCATGGCCTCGGGGACAGGCACCGCCGCCGACGGGATCATCGCGCTTGCCGGTGCCACGAACGCGGTCACGGCCTTCGCGGGCTACAAGACGCTGACCGACGAGGCGGTGGCCGAGGCTGCACCCGACGTCGTCCTGATGATGGAAGGCCGGGGCGGACACGGCTCCGACGACGCGGTCCTGAAACTGCCGGCCTTCGCCGGAACGCCCGCGGCGCGAGACGGGGCCATCGTGCGGATGGACGGGCTCTTGCTGCTGGGCTTCGGTCCGCGCACGCCGGAGGCGGTCGAACGGCTCTCGGATGCCATAGCACAGGTCAGAGGCGACGATGGTTGACGCGGATTCCCACCTGGCGGGCCGGTTGGACGGCGACCGGGATGCCGCAGCCCACCGCATCCTGTGGGTCCTGGTGGGCCTGCTCGGTCTCGCGGCCCTCGCGTCGCTGACGCAAGGGGCGTCGGGCACCTCGCTCTGGTCGGCCCTGGCTGCCCTGATGCGGGGGGAGGCGGTCGACCTGCGCGATCGCATCGTGCTGGTCGACATCCGCCTGCCACGGCTTGCGATGGGCATGATCGTCGGGGCCTCGCTTGCGGTGTCGGGGGCCGTCATGCAGGGTCTCTTCCGCAACCCGCTGGCCGATCCCGGCCTCGTCGGCGTCTCCGCCGGGGCAGGACTGGGCGCGATCACCGCGATCGTCCTGGGGGGTATGCTGCCGGCCTGGGCGGCAAGCCTCACGGGTGACTACCTCGTGGCGATCGCGGCCTTCTTCGGCGGCTGGATCAGCACGATGCTGCTCTATCACGTCTCCACCCGGGCGGGGCGCACCTCGGTCGCGACGATGCTTCTGGCCGGGATCGCGCTCGGCGCCCTGTCGGGCGCGGTTTCCGGCCTGCTGGTCTATGCCGCGACCGATGCACAACTGCGGGAGCTGACCTTCTGGGGACTGGGCAGCCTGGCCGGGGCCACCTGGCAGAAGCTGGCCGTGGCCGGGCCGATCATGGTCCTGGCCCTGGCGGCCACCCCGATGCTGGCACGCGGCCTCGACGGCCTGGCCCTGGGCGAGACGGCGGCGCACCACATGGGGCTGCCGGTCCAGCGCGTGAAATCCCTCGCGATCCTCACGGTCGCGGCCGCCGTCGGCGCCGCCGTGGCCGTCTCTGGCGGGATCGGTTTCGTGGGCATCGTGGTGCCGCACGCCCTGCGGCTGGCGATCGGTCCGGGACATCGCATGCTGCTGCCCGCCTCGGCGCTTCTCGGCGCGGTCTTCCTGGTGCTCGCGGATCTGATCTCGCGCATGGCCGTGGCGCCCGCCGAGCTTCCCATCGGCATCGTCACGGCCATCGTGGGCGGGCCGGTCTTCCTGTGGCTGCTGCTTCGGCTGCGCGGGGTGGTCGACCTATGAGCGTCATCGGCAAGGACATCCGGGCGACGCTGGGCACGCGCGAGGTGCTTCGCGGCATCGACGTGGAGGCCCGCGCGGGCGAGGTGACCGCGATCATCGGCCCGAACGGATCGGGCAAGACCACCCTCCTGCGCTGCCTGACCGGCGAGCTTGCCTGCCACGGCACGGTCACGCTCGACGGCGAGGATATCCACGCGATGCCCGCCCATGCGCTGGCCGCGCGGCGGGCCGTGCTGGAACAGGCGACCCCGCTGGCCTTTCCCTTCACCGTGGCCGAGGTCGTGCGCCTGGGCCACCGCGCCGGGGCCGAGGCGACCGATCCGGGCGTGCCGCGCGCGGCGCTCGCCGCAGTTGGCCTGCAGGCCAAGGCGGGGCGGTTCTTTCAGGAATTGTCGGGCGGCGAACGCCAGCGCGTCCAGCTGGCGCGCGTCCTCGCGCAGGTCTGGTCGCCCGTCCTCGACCGCCGGTCGCGATGGCTCTTTCTCGACGAACCCGTGGCATCGCTTGATATCGCGCACCAGCTCGAGGTCATGCACGTGTCCCGCGGTTTCGCCGATGCCGGCGGCGGCGTGGTCACGGTAATGCACGATCTCAACCTCACGGCGATGGGGGCGGACCGCGTGATCCTCGTCTCGGAGGGGCGCATCTTGAAATCGGGCGCGCCCGACGCGGTGCTTACCGACACGACCCTGAGCGCGGCCTACGCCTGCGGCATCCGCGTGAACACGGCCCCCGTGATGCCGTTCATCCTGCCCCAGGCCGCCCGCCCGGTGGGATGAAGGCGGCAGCCGTGCGGGGCCGCCGACCCCAACCTGCGTCCTCCGAACCCCGGTTTATGGTCGCGGGCTGCCGCACGGGGGCGGGCAGTCGGTTCGGCCCCCGGTGCGGTGGTCATCGGCGTTGCACACGTCCGGGGGCGTTTTCCAGAAGATCGAAGCAGGCAGGGGGCGGTCATACACCGCCCCCTGCCCCTTTCGCCGCGGTCCGCGGCTATCGCGGCAAGCTGGTCGCCGCGATGGCGACCGTGGCCGCAAGTGGCAGGTCCGTCGCCGTGAACCCCGCCTCGACCGAATAATCGCCGCCGCTCACCTGCCATTTCCGCGCGTCCACATCGAACCAGGCGAAGGCACGGGGGGGCAGCGGTATTTCCACCGTGCGACGTTCGCCCGCGGCTAGGTGGACCTTGGCAAAGCCCTTCAGCTCGCGCCGGGGGCGCTCGACCGGCGCATTGGGTTCGCCCACGAAGACGAGCGGCACGGTGCTGCCGTCCCGCGCGCCGGTGTTCGTCACCGTGAACCGGGCCATGGCCCCCTCGCCCTGCGGAACGACGGCCAGATCGCCGATCTCGAACGTCGTGTAGGACAGCCCGAACCCAAGCGGAAACAGCGGCGCGATCGAGGCCCTGTCGTAATGTCTGTACCCGGTGAAGACCCCTTCCGCGTAGACGACATGGCCGTCCTCGCCCGGATAGACATGCGGGGGCGCGTTGCCCGTGGGGTTGTCGGCAAAGGCCCTGGGGAAGGTCTGCGGCAAACGCCCGCCCGGGTCCGCGTCACCGAAGAGCACGTCCGCGATGGCATTACCCGCCTCCTGTCCCGGGTACCAGGATTGCAGCACTGCCGCGGCCTGGTCGATCCAGGGCATCTCGACCGGGCCGCCGGTCTGCAGCACCACCACCGTCCGCGGATTGGCGTCGAGCACGGCCGACACCAGCGCATCCTGGCGTCCGGGCAAGGCGATCCCCTCCAGGTCCGACCCTTCGGTGTCCCATTCGCCGGACCGTCCCACGAAGACCAGAGCGACATCGGCGCGGGCGGCCGCTTCGGCGGCGGCGTCGATGTCCGACTGATCCAGCGCGCGGGAGGCGCCGAAGCGCCAGCCCGCGATGAAGAGGTTCTGCGCGGGCTTGGTCCTGAATTCCATGACGATCTCGACCGTCTGGTCATCCGACAACGCGCGTTCGGTGGTGATCTCGTCGTTACCTTCCTCGAAGAAGGTTCGTCCCGGCGCCCACCCCTCATCGGCGTCGAGGATCATCTCCCCGTCGAGGTAGAGTCGCGCGTAGCCCGCCGCATGCAGGCCGAAGCGATAGGTGCCCGCGCGGGTGGCCGTGAACCGCGTGGTGGCGCGCAGCGAGAAATGCTTCGGATCCACCTTCCCGCCGCCGGGATTTTCGAGGACGAAGGCCATCGAGCTGTCCAGCGTTTCGGTGTGGACCGGCGCACCCTCCAGGTTCTCGTTGTCGAAATAGGCGACCTCGATATCTGCCCCGTCGAGGAGCGGCTCCCAGCGGTGGTTCTCGCAGCCCTGCTCGAAGGTCAGGGCGGCCTCGCCCAGCCGGGCGGCCAGCCCGTCCCAGGGCGAGACGGTGTAGTGCGGGTTGAGCTGGGCAGAGCCGCCCCCCATGATCCGCGCGACCTTGGCATTGGGCCCGATCACTGCGACGCTGGCCGGATCCTTCAAGGGCAGCAGGCCATCGTTCTTCAACAGCACGCTGCCCGCAGCCCCCGCACGCCGGATCAGCTTGCGGTGCTCCGGCCGGTCGACGGCCCGTTCCTCGGAGGGCGCATCGTCGTCGAGTGCACCGGTGCGTTCCATGAGGCGCAGGATCGCAAGCACGCTGTCCTGAACCTTTTCGCGGCTGACCGCGCCGGATTCGACCGCCGCGACGAGCGCCTCCCCCCGGTCGCGGGTCGGCCCCGGCATCTCGAGGTCGAGCCCCGCGTTGATCGTGGGCGCGGTGGTGCGGGAGCCGAACCAGTCCGACATCACCACCCCGTCGAAACCCCAGTCATCGCGCAGGACATCCGTCAGCAGCCAGGCATTCTCGGCGGCGTAGGTTCCGTTGAGCTTGTTGTAGGACGACATGACGGCCCAGGTGCCGCCGTCCTTCACCGCCGCCTCGAAGGGTCGCAGGTAGACCTCGCGCAGGGTCCGTTCGTCCACGTCCGAACTGATGGTGGTGCGTTCGATCTCTGATTCGTTGCCGGCGAAATGCTTCACGGTGGCCGCGATCCGCTCGGATTGCAGTCCCTTGATGTAGCCGGTGGCGAGGGCTGCGGTTAGCTCCGGGTCTTCCGAGTAGCACTCGAAGTTGCGCCCGTTGGTGACCGAGCGCTGGATGTTGACCGTCGGCGCAAGCGAGACATGCGCGCCCTTCGATTTGACCTCCTGCGCGATGGCGGCCCCTATCTCCTGCGCGAGTGCCGGATCCCAGGTCGCGCCGATGGCGATCCCCACCGGGAAGGCCGCCGCCGTGACACCGCCCACGAGCGAGCCCGATCCGCGCGCGCCGTTCGGCCCGTCGGTCACGCGCAGCTTGCCGATGCCCAGCCGCTCCACCGCCGGAAGCGACCAGAAGTCGGCACCGGACAACAGCGAGACCTGCTCGGCAAGTGTCATGTCATGCGCAAGGCGTTCGATACGATCGGTCATGGGATCCTCCCCTCAAGTTCCTCCGGTCACGTGATGCGGTCTCCGACGCCGGATGTCCAAGCACATCTGACCGGGCAATGTAGCGGCAAGGCAGGCGCGGCCCAGCCGCAATCCGGCATCCGACAGCGACGGCCTCAGTGCATCCGGCCGTGCAGGCTGGTCATGATCCAGATCGTGCCGCCGATCATCAGCCCCGCCAGAAGCGCCGAGAACAGGATCAGGTGCAGATCCTCGCGCTTGCTGGCGCTGCCGATATGCAAGAAGCAACGCAACTGGACCGCGATCTGCGCGACCCCGGCAGCCCCGACGATCCACAGCGCCGTCCCGCGCGCGACCCCGTCCGCCAGAACCACCCAGAAGGCCGCAAGCGTCAGGACGGCCGACAGGATCGCCCCAATGGCGTAGCGCCGCATCTCGGCCCGTGCGTCGGTCATGCAAGTCCTCCCAGGTAGACGATCGACAGGATCCCGATCCAGATCAGGTCCAAAAAATGCCAGTAGAGGCCCAGCAGCAAAAGCCGCGTCTTGGTCCTGTTGGAAAGCCCCCGGACCGCCAGAAGCGCCAGCATCACGGCGATCCAGACCAGCCCCACCGCGACGTGCAGCCCGTGCAGTCCCACCAGCGCCCAGAGCGCCGAGAGGTAGCCGGAGCGCTGCGGCACGCCCCCCTCCGCGATCATGTTCGCGAAGTCGCGCAACTCCAGCCCCGGGAAGGTCGCGCCTAAAATTGCCGTGACGATCAGCCAGAGCGCGACGGGCCGGATCCGCTCCCGGTGCTTCATCGCAAGGCTCGCCATGCCGTAGGTGTAGGAACTGGCCAGCAGCAGCGAGGTCTGCGCCGCCACGCTCTTGAGGTCGAAAAGCTGCGCGGGGCCGGGTCCGAAGGCCCGCGCGTCGGTCATGACGATGTAATGGGCAAACAGGATCCCGAAGATGATGAGATCGCTCATCAGGAAGACCCAGAAGCCGAAGACCGGCGTCTCGCTGCGCTCATGGGCGCGGGCATCGGACGCGCCGAGGTTGAGGCCGGGATGCGCCGTACCGCTCATGCCGGAACCTCCGGCGCGGCATGGCCGAGGTTGGCCGGCGCGATCTCGTCATCGCGGTCGACCGCGCGGATTTGCCGGGCCTGCTGCAGGACCTTCTGGTGCGCCGCCTCGACCTCGCGCGCCGGGATCGTGCGGGTGGTGTCCTGCACGAAGGCGCGGGCGATCACCGCGCCCGCGATCACCGCCAGCGACACCCCGGCGAGCCACCAGACCCACCAGGTCACGGCAAACCCCATCGCGAAGGCGGCCCCTCCGATCACGACGCCCAGCGAAGTCGGGCGCGGCATCTCGATGTCCTCGTAGGCGTCCGCGGGCTGATAGGGCGCGCCCTCCGCCTTCTCGATGGTCCAGGGGTCGAGTGACTTGACCTGCGGCAGCGCGTAGAAGTTGTAGGCAGGCGGCGGCGCGGGCACCGACCATTCCAGAGAGCGCCCGTCCCAGGGGTCCCCCACCGGGCAGGCCAGCGCCGCGCGGTCGCGGGTTGAGGCGTAGAAGTTCCAGACCGTCACCCCTAGGGCAGCCACCACGATCGCGGCACCGCCCGCCGTCACCCACATGACGGGCTCGAAGGCAGGGTTGTCGTAGGTGGCCGAGCGGCGCGGCATTCCCATCAACCCCAGCCAGTAGAGCGGCAGGAAGGCGAAGACGAAGCCCGCGAACCACAAACAGGCACCGACCCGGGCCGTGCGTTCGTGCAGGCGAAAGCCGAAGGCCTTCGGGAACCAGTAGTGGATGCCCGCCAGCACGCCGAAGATCACGCCCGGGATCAACACGTTGTGGAAATGCCCCACCAGGAACTGCGAGTTGTGGATCTGGTAGTCGATGGTCGGATTGGCCAGCACCACCCCCGTCAGCCCGCCGAACACGAAGAGGAAGAAGAACCCCACCAGGTAGATGATCGGCACCGACAGCCGCACCCGTCCCCGGAACATGGTCGCCATCCAGTCATAGACCTTCACCCCCGTCGGCACGGCGATGATCATGGTCGCGATCCCGAAGGCCGCGTTCACCCGTGCCCCCTGCCCCATGGTGAAGAAGTGATGCAGCCAGACCGTGAAGGAGATCACGGCGATCGCCATCGTCGCGATCACCAGGCTGTTGTAGCCGTAGAGCCGCTTGGCCGAGAAGGTCGAGGAGACCTCCGAGAAGACGCCGTAGGCGGGCAGGACGACGATGTAGACCTCCGGGTGGCCGAACATCCAGAAGATGTTGGCGTATTGCATCATGTTGCCGCCGAGGTCGTTGGTGAAGAAGTGAAAGCCAAGCGTCCGGTCGAGCGCCATCATCGCCGTCGCAACCGTGAGTGCGGGGAAGGCGTAGATCATCATGATCGAGGTGCACAGCGCGGTCCAAGTGAACATCGGCATCCGCAGGAATCGCATGCCCGGCGCGCGGTTCTTGTAGATCGTCACCGCGATGTTCAGCCCCGCCAGGGTCGAACCGATGCCGGAAATTCCGATCGCCCAGACCCAGTAGTCGACCCCCGGGCCGGGGCTGAAGGTGGCGCTCGTGTAGGGCGGATACATGGTCCAGCCGCCGGTCCCGAACTGGCCGATCACGAGGCTGATCATCACCAGCCCCGCGCCGGACGCGGTCAGCGCGAGGCTGACCTGGTTGAGCACCGGGAAGGCCACGTCGCGCGCCCCGATCTGCAAGGGCACCGCGAAATTCATCAGCCCCGTCACCAGGGGCGTGGCCACGAAGAAGATCATGATCGTCCCGTGGGTCGAGAAGAGCTGCGCGAAATGCTCGGACGACAGCACGCCGCCGTCCAGCGCCGTGACCTGGTGGGCGCGCATGACGAAGCCCTCGGCCACGGCGCGTAGCATCATCACGCCGGCGAGCACGATGTACATGATCCCGATCCTCTTGTGATCGGCGGTCGTGAGCCAGTCGCGCCAGAGCGCGCCCCACAGACCTTTCCACGTCAGGACCGCGATCACCGCCAGCGCCCCCAGCGGGACGGCGGCCGCTGCGGCGGAGGCCACGGCCTCGTCGATCGAGGGGGCGGCCAGGAAATCGTCGAAAGGCGTCACGCTCCAGTCGAGACGGCCGAAGATCGGATCAGTTGCCTGTCGGGCCAACGGGGCCTCCTTCGTAGGCAGGGGCGCCGGGCTGGTCTTCCGGCGCGACAGGCTGGCCTTGGTGATACCGCCCGATCACCGCGTCGAAAAGACCGGGATCGGCAAGCGCGAAGCGCGCCGCCTCGCCGGGCGAAAGACCCAGCGCCGCCCGCGCCTCCGCCGGGGTGGAGCGTCGGCCGAGACGCGCGTAGGCCGCGGCATCGAGGCTGCGCGGGGTCTCCGCTGCCGCCCAGTCCTCCCAGTCCGCGCCCGGCAGCACCTCGACCTCGAAGTTTTGCTGCGCGAAGCCCTCGCCGCTGTATTGCGTGTTCTCGCCGCGCATCAGGCCGGTCCGGTCTGCCAGCAGGTTCACTTCCGTCCGCATCCCCGGCATCGCGTAGATCTGCCCCGCCAGCGACGAGACGCGGAAACTTTGCATCACGGTGTCGGTGGTCAGGGCGATCCGCACCGGCCTGTCCTGCGGGATTACAAGCCGGTCGAGCGTCGCGAGCCCTTCACCGGGGTAGAGGATTAGCCATTTCCAGTCGAGCCCGATGGCCTGCACCTCCAGCGGATCGGAGCCGAGCGCCCGGTAAGGGTTGAGCCGCTGCGTCTCGTGCCACAGCCACCAGGACAGCGTGGCGACGATGGCGAAGGGCACGCCCCACATCGCCACCTCCAGCGGACCGGAGAATTGCCAGTCGGGCCGGTAAAGCCCCTTGTGCGGGACGTAGGCGCCGGTCCCACGGGTCCGGTGGTAGCGCCACAGGATAAGCGGCGTGCCGACCAACACGGGAACGATGGCGATCATGGTGATGGCCACGACCCGGATCAGATGCGCCCGCTGGTCCGCCGCGACCGGCCCCGCGGGATCGAGGAAACTTGCCTGCGCCATGACCGGCGGCGCGGCCAGCGCAAGTGCTATGGCCAAGGTGCCGTATGCAAGTCGTCGTCGCGTCATTCGGCGGCCAGCGCCTGCAGGTCGGGACGATTGGCCAAGGACGCACCGGTTTGAGGACGGCGCATGCCGTCTTGACGGGCGCGCACGACCACGGGCAATCCCGCCTCCTCCGCACGGCGCAGCGCCATGCTGGTGGGCGCCGAGATCGCCACCACCCCGCCGATGCCCGCGCGGGCGGCCTTCTCCACCAGTTCGAACGACAGGCGCGAGGTCACCAGCGCGAAATGCCCCTCCAGCGCGAGGTCTGCGCGCATCGCCCCACCCACCATCTTGTCGAAGGCGTTGTGGCGACCGACATCCTCGCGCGCGAGCAGGATCCGCCCATCCGGCGCGCAAAGGGCCGCGGCATGCGCGGCCCCCGTGGCCCGTGCGAGCGGCTGGAAGGCCCCGATCTCGGCAAGCGCGCGGGCCACGGCGGCATCGCCGGGTCGGACGGGATGCGCGATGCGCGGCAGGGCCGCGGCTAGGGCCTGCAGGCTTTCCAACCCGCACAATCCGCAGGCGCTTTCCGAGACGCGGGCGCGCACACGGCCCTGGACGGCGGCGCGTGCCTCCGCCCCCAGGCCCATCCGCACGATCAGCCCGTCGGGCACATGGGCCACCTCGACGAAGCGTGGACGCCTATGGGGGTTCAGCAGCCCCTCGGCCACGGCGAAACCGGTCGCGAAATCCTCGAGATCGGACGGTGTCGCCATCATCACGGCCAGACCGAAGCCGTCCACCTCGATGGCGACGGGCGCTTCCACGGCCACGTCCCGCACTACGTCGGGACCGCCCCCGCCTTCGTCGAAGCGATGGCGTTCGCGGTCCAACGGTTCGACCTGCCGTTCCAACTTGTCCATCTGCACGCTCCCGAACCGCGGCTCTTGCCTTTGTCGGCACTGACTTAATTCTAGAGCAACGCATTCGGCGGTCCACAGCCGCACGTTGTAAACGAGGTAAAACCCATGGCCGACCACGAAGAACACGACGCGACGGGACCGGATGCCGACACGCCCGATTACGGCCAGGCCGCCGGCGGTTGGGGATCGCTCAAGGGGGTCGCTCACATCTTCGGCGAAGAGCGGAACGCCCCCCTCGCGGTCTCCATCCTGGCCAAGCTGAACAAGCCCGGCGGGATCATGTGCTCCTCCTGCGCCTGGGCCAAGCCGGCCGATCCGCACAAGTTCGAATTCTGCGAAAACGGCGCCAAGGCCACCCTGTGGGAGCTGACCCCGGCCCGCGCCACGCCCGAGGTCTTCGCCGAGCGCAGCGTGACCGAACTGCGCGATCTGCACGACCATGAATTGGAAAAGCTGGGCCGCCTGACCCACCCCCTGCGCTATGATGCCGACAGCGACCGCTACCTGCCCGTCTCCTGGTCCGAGGCCTTCTCTGAGATCGGGGCCGAGTTGCGCGCCATGGCGCCCGAGGAAGCGGTCTTCTATTCCTCCGGCCACGCGGGGCTGGAAGCCAGCTACCTCTACGCGCTCTTCGCGCGGGCGATGGGTCACAACAACCTGCCGCAATCGTCCAACATGTGCCACGAGACGACCTCGGTGAACCTCAAGGCGCAGATCGGGGTGCCCGTGGGCACCTGCACGCTCGAAGACTTCGAGCATTGCGACGCGATCTTCTTCTTCGGCCAGAACACCGGCACCAACTCTCCACGCTTTTTGCATCCCCTGAAGGCGGCGGTGGAGCGTGGCTGCCGGATCGTCACCTTCAACCCCGTACGCGAGCGCGGGCTGATCGAATTCGTGGACCCGCAAGACCCCGTCCAGATGACCGTCGGCAAGGCCACGAAGATCTCGGAAGAATATTTCCAGGTCCGTCCGGGCGGCGACATCGCGGCGATGGCGGGCCTGATCAAATGCGTTCTCGCCGCCGAGGACGCGGCGCCGGGGACGGTGCTGGACCACGATTTCATCGCGTCCGAGACCACCGGCTTCGAGGACGCCATGCAAGCCGTCCGGGCCATGGACTGGGCGGAGATCGAGACCCATTCGGGCCTGACCCGCGAGATGCTGCAAAAGGCTGCAGACATCTACTTGGGCGCGAAGAACGTGATCGGTATCTACGGCATGGGCCTGACGCAGCACGTCGAAGGCTGGCTGAACCTCGGCATGCTGGTGAATCTGCTGCTTCTGCGCGGCAACATCGGGCGGCCCGGTGCCGGCATCAGCCCGGTGCGCGGCCATTCCAACGTGCAAGGCCAGCGCACCGTGGGGATCGCCGAGAAGACCGGCAGCGTGCCCCTCGACAAGCTGCGGGAGATGTTCGACTTCGATCCGCCCGAAAAGGAAGGCCGCAACGCCGTGCACGCCTGCGAAGGCATCCTCGACGGGTCCGTGAAGGCGATGATCCAGTTGGGCGGCAACCTGGTGCGCGCCCTGCCCGACCGCGCGCGGATGGAGGACGCCTGGCCCAGTCTGCGCCTGACCGTCTCGATCGCGACAAAGCCGAACCGGTCGCACCTCGCGCCGGGGCAGGTGTCCTACATCCTGCCCTGCCTCGGCCGGACCGACCGCGACGAACAGGACGGCGTGCCGCAGGCGGTGACGATGGAGGATTCGCTCAGCCATATCTACGGCTCCATCGGGACCGCGACGCCGCCCAGCGAGCACTGCCTGTCGGAGCTTGCCATCGTGGCCGGCATGGCCGAGGCGACGTTGCCGCCCAACCCCAAGCTGCGCTGGCGCGACTGGACGCGGAACTACGATCTGGTGCGCGATCTCGTGGCCCGGACCTACCCGGATGAGTTCCACGACTTCAACGGTCGCATGATGCAGCCGGGCGGCTTCTACCGCGGTAATGCCGCACGCGACCGAAACTGGAAGACCGACAGCGGGCGTGCCAACTTCACCACGCCCACGACGCTCAGCGCACTGGGGCGCGATACGGGTAGCGACGGGGCGGTGATGACCCTGGTGACGCTGCGCTCGAACGACCAGTTCAACACCACGATCTACGGCTTTTCGGACCGGCTGCGCGGATTGGAAGGAGACCGGATGGTGATGCTGGTCAACCGCGACGAGATGGCACGCCTGGGGTTGGAGGAAGGCCAGCGCGTCCATCTGCATTCTGCCATCGAAGACGGCGTGTCCCGCGTGGTCGGCCCCCTTGCCGTAACGCCCTTCGATCTGCCCTCGGGCTGCGTGGCGGGCTACTACCCGGAACTGAACCCGCTGGTCCCGCTGTCCTACCACGAACGCGAATCGCAGACCCCCGCCTACAAGGGCGCGCCGGTCCGGATCGTCACCTGACCGGCACCCGGGGGGCGATGGATCGCCGTCCTGCCCTCCGACCGGCCCGTGCCCACCGGCGCGACCGCCGCCGGGTGAGAGGTCAGGCGGGGCGGGCAAGGGCCGCCCGTCGTAAGCTTCGATGCCGAACGACGGACCGGCTGGCCCCTGCGATATGCCTTCACCCCGTTTCCGTCGCGGCGTGAAAGCGTTTCTGCAAGACGATGAACAGGAAGATCACGGGGGCGACCGACACCGCCAACGCGGCCTGCTGCAGGGATTTCTGATCGAGCGTGTTGAATTGGTCCTCGAGCAGGAAGATGCCCACCGGAAGGGTCTGCAGTTCCGGCGCGGAGCGGGTGACCGTCATGGTCCAGATGAACTCGTTCCAGTGATAGACGAAGGCGAAGAGCGCCAGGGTCCAGACGGCGGGCGCGATCTGCGGCAGGGCGATGGAGCGGAAGATGCGGAACTCCGAGGCCCCGTCGAGCCGTGCGGCTTCCAGAAGATCGTCGGGAATGGTCACGAAGAACTGGCGCATCAAGAAGACGCCGTACCACGTGACGATAAACGGCAGCACCAACGCCGCGTAGGTGCCCAGAAGGCCGGAGCCGCCCAGCTCCGTCAGACCGTTGCCCCCCGCCAGCGGCACGTAGCGCAGCAAAAAGAAGATCGGGATGATGAACAGGAAGAACGGGAACATCTGCGCGCCGATCACCAGCCGGAAGATCGCGTCGCGCCCGCCGAAGTCGTATTTCGCCAGCGCGAAGCCCGCCAGCGTCGAGGTCGCGACCTGAAGAACCGTGATCGTCAGCGTCACCACCACCGAGTTGAACAGCCACCGCCCCATCGGCAACTCGTCGAAGACACGGGCGTAGACGCTCCACTGTGGCTCGACGGGGAAGTAGTTGGGCGGGTTGGCGAAGACGTCTCGCGGTCCGCGCAGCGCGCCCACGAACATGTCCGCGAAAGGCAGCAGCATCAGGGCCGCTACCAGCCCGAGGGCCGCGTATTTCAGAACCGCCCTCATGCCGCACGCTCGCGCAGCAGGCGGAATTGCAGCACCGCGATCACGGCTATGATCGCAAACAGGATCATCGCCGCGGCCGAGGCGCGGCCCATCCGCAGATCCTCGAAGGCCATGCGGTACATGTAGAGGGCTGTCACGTCCGTGGCCCCGCGCGGGCCGCCGTTGGTCATCGCCAGGATCAGCGCGAACCAGCCCATCCCGGTGATGAAACTCGTGACGGTCACGAAGACCACCGCCGGACGGATGAGCGGCACGGTGATCGAGGCGAAGACGCGCGGACCGGAGGCTCCGTCGAGGGTGGCCGCCTCGATCACCTGTGGGTCGATCCCGTCAATCGCGGCAGAGAAGACCAGCATGTTCTTGCCCAACTCGTACCAGACCATCACCACGATGACCGACACCATCGCCCAGGTCCCGTCGGTCAGCCAGTCCGGCCCGGCGTAGCCCAGAAGGCCCAGCCCGCGGTTCACCAATCCGTAGCGGTCGTCGAGCAGGAATTGCCAGATGTAGGCGATGGCGACGATGTTGGTGACCTGCGGCAGGTAGAAGATCGCGCGCCACACCCGCCGGCCTTTCGCCCGAGAGAAGACGGCGGCGAGGGCGAGGCTCAGCGGCACCCCGAACAGGACCAGCCCGCCCGCCACGATGAACGTATGACCCAAGGTGTCCCAGAAGACCGGATCGCGGGTCAAAAGGTATTCATATTGCTTCAAGCCCACCCAGCTGGGGGACCCGAGCGGGTTCCACCGGGTGAAGGTCAGGTAGATCGAGAACCCCAGCGGCAGAACGAGGAAGACCGCCGCGAAGACCAGCAAGGGGGCCAGGAACAGCCAGGGCGCAAGCCGCGGCGCGCCGGGGGCGCGATCATCCATCGCCCCCGGTCGCGCGACGCGGGGAACGGCCCCCGTTGCAACCCCCGGAACGGCGCCCGAGGCCGCATCGGCCCCGGGCGCCGTAGCCACCTTCCTCATGTCAGTAGAACTCGAACAGGATATCCTCGACCCGGGTGTTCAGATCCTCCATCGCCGGACCGGGCTCGGCTTCCCCGGCGATCACCGTGTCGAGCGTCTGGCCGATCAGCCCCTCGATTTCCGAGGCCTGAAGTACGTTAGGCTGGCTGATCGCGCGTTCCGCAAGCGCATCCTGGAACGGCTTGGTGAAGGCGTCGGGTTCTTCCAGCGCCGCGTTGTCGTCCGCGTTCGCGGTCAGCGCACCGAGGTCCGCCATCATCTGCCCCACGCAGGACGGCCCGCCGTCGGCCGCGGCGCTGTCGGTGGAATTGACGAAGCGCACCACGTCCCAGGCCGCTTCCTGCCGGTCGGACCCGGAATCGACCCCCATGAAGAAGGCGTACTGCATCGTCCGCCAATCCTCGCCCGTGGGGATCTGGCTGACGACCACGTCCTCGAACCCGTCGCCCAGTCCGTCGCGAATGGCGCTTTCGTACCAGTTGGCCATGATCATCATGCCGACCCCGCCCGCCGGGAAATCGTCATAGGCATCGACCGTGCGGTCCGTCAGCCCGTCCTGCACCAGCCCGGCGAGCTGGCTTGCGGCCTCGACGGCTGCCTCCGACCCCAGGTTCGCGGTGGCATAATCCTCGGCGTAGACGTCCTGCCCCTTGCTGAACATCAGCGTGTAGAAAGGATGCGTGACGCCTGCCCCCGAGGAGCTTTCGGCGAAGGCGAACCCGGCCGTCTTGATCCGGCCCTGGTCGTTGCGGGTGGTGACGGCCTCGGCGGCGGCACGCAACTCGTCCCATGTGGTGGGCGGCTCCTCGATGCCGGCTTCGCGCAGAAGCGCCATGTTCGACACGAGCATGTAGGTCGAGACCTCGGTCGGCACGCCCCAGAGGGTGCCGTCGATGGTCGCGGCCCCCACGGTGCCGCCCGCGTAGGTGTCGGTCACGAAGCTGCCCAGATCGTCCGGCACCGGGGCCAGCACGTCGTTGTCGACCATCTGTGCGGCCCAGATCGAGTAGACGTTGTAGATGTCCGGCGCCTGCCCCGCGATCCGGCTGGTCAGCACGGTCTGCAGGTAATCGCGGTAGCTCAGCTGTTGGTATTCGATGGTGGTGCCGGGATTGGCCTCTTCATAGGCGTCGAAACAGGCCAGAAGCGGAGCGGCCTGTTCTTCGGTGTAATGCATCGCGACGGTGATCGGCGCATCCTGCGCGGCGGCGGTCGTGGCGGCGAGGGTGGCGACCGCAGTCAGAAGTCTTTGCATGAAAATTTCCCAAGGTTATGATTCCCCGTGATGCTAGGCCGCGGGGCGGCCTCGTGTGTCGCGGCAAACCGACGCACATCGGCGTGAGGCAGGGCTCTGTCGGTGTCGCCACGTCGGCAGGCGGCGATGCACGACCCGCCAGGTCATCCCCGAGGCGCCGTCTTGCCGGCGCTTTCGATCCGGCGCACGACATCGCTCATCCCCTCCGGCGTGCGACGATCGCGCGGCGTCTCCACCCTGAAGTCGTCCGCGATCGTGACCGGCCTGTCCTTGAGCACGACGATCCGATCGGCCAGCCAGGCAGCATCCTCGGGGACATGGCTGACCAGGATGACGGTCGCGGGATGACGCTCCAGCAGGTCCGTCAGGAGCCTCCTGAGGGCCGTCACGAGATCGGCGTCGAGGGACACGAAGGGTTCGTCGAGCAGCAGAAGCCGGGACGACAGCGCAAGCGCCCGGGCAAGTGCGACCCGGCGGGCCATCCCGCCCGAGAGCATGTGCGGCAGTGTCGCGCCCGCACCTTCCAGCCCCACGCGGCCAAGCAGGTCCAGGGCACGCTCCCGCGAGACGTCGGGCGCGGCCGAGCGTACGTTCGCCACCGCATCGAGCCACGGCAGCAGTCGGGGATCCTGAAAGACGAACCCGGGCGGCGGCGCGTCCCGCACGCGAACCTTGTCGATGGTGATGGTTCCCGCGAAGTCCCGATCGGCCCCCGCGATCAGGCGCAACAGCGTCGATTTGCCGACCCCGGACGGCCCCACCAGGGCCAGCACCTCGGACGGCGCGACCTGCAGGTGAAGGTCCCGGAACAGCACATCGCCACCCGTCAGGGCCTTGCGATCCACCTGGATGTCTAGAGCGGCACCGGTCGCCATCCGAGTATCCGCTTCTCGAGGGGGCGCAGGACCCCGTATTCCACCGCAAGAATGACGGCCACGAAACCGGTCGTATAGGCGAGGATCGCGGACATGTCGAAGAACGAAAAAAAGATGCCGATCCGGAACCCGACCCCGCCGTCGGAGCCAAGGACCTCGAAGACGAGGACGATCTTCCAGATCAGGCTCAACCCCGTGCGCGCCGCCGTCAGGACGTAGGACATCAGTTGCGGCACGACGACCAGTCGCAGACGGCGCCAAGGGCTCATGCGATAGACCCGCGCCAGTTCGTCGTAATCGGCGGACAGCGCCCGCACCCCTTCGCGAAGCGTCGTCGCGACGAGCGGCGTCTTGTTGACGACCACCGCCACGATCAGGGCGATATCGGTCAAGCCGATCCAGATGTAGCAGATGATCGCCACGACGATCGCGGGGATGTTCAGCCCGACCACGATCCATGGATTGAAAAGCCGGTCCGCCGTGCGCCAGCGCCCGAGCGCCGCGCCGATAACGGCGCCGAGGATCATCGCCGTGGCGAAGGCCGCGGTCACCCGGGTCAAGGTGATCGCGAAATCGGCCAGCATGCGGCCCTGGGTGATCTGTTCGCGGATTTCGATCGCGACACCCAGCGGGGTCGGGAAAAGCCGGTGATCCAGCGCCAGCGACAGACCGCCCCACAAGGCCAGGAACAAGGGCAGCGACAGCCACTCGATGCCGCCGCCTTGGGCGCTGCGGCGGAAGCGATCTCGCGCGGGTCCGGCGGCACCGGCGGCCGCCGGTCGATCGAGTGACGGTCCGGCCATCACCCTGATCCGTTGGCCTTCGACAGGCGCTCAGTCACCGTAGCCGGTCCAGAACGTGTCCTCCGCAAAGACGGCATCGCGCCCCACGAGGTCCGCTCCGCCCTGTTCGGCCATGATGTCGAAGGTCCGGGATGCGGTGTCGTAAAGCCCGGGATCGAGGTCGGCGATGATCCCCTCCCGGTAGGCATCCCGGAGTTCCGTGAACAGGCGGTCATCCTCCTCCGCGCGCATCTTGGCGCGCAGGCTCTCCCACACCGCGTCGTCCTCCAGCAGCATCCGCTTGGCGGCGAAGGAGGCGTCGAGGAACCCCCGGATCGCCTCGGGCCGGGCCTGTGCGGTCTCGTCCGTGAAGGCCCAGACGAGCAGGGGCGCCGGACCGTCCACGCCGAGGTCTGCCAGAAGCTCCGTCACCGACACCAGTTCCGTCATCCCGGCGGCGCGCGCGCGTGCGTTGTAGTGCCAGAAGTTCAGCGCCACCGGCAGATCGCCCGATACCAGCAGTTCGTTCACCAAGGGCGGTGCCGCGAAACGCGCATCGACCTGCTCGGCCAGGGTATCGCCGTTCAAACTCTCCCAGGCGGACTGCAGGATGATCCAGCTCTTGTCCACGGGCCCGCCCGCGATCCCGATCGTCGTTCCCGCAAGCTGATCGAGGCTTTCGATGCCGGCGCCCGGGTGCACCATGACCCCGCCGACCGCGCGCGAATGCGGGATCGAGGTGATCAGGTTTCCCGCGTTGCGCTGGGCGGACACCCAAAGGAAGTCCGTCAGGATCACGTCGACGTTGCCCGCCTGCAAGGCCAGATCGCCCGCCTGTTCCGAGCCCAGGTCCGTGACCACGAGTTCGATCCCGGCGTCGGTGTCCAGGCCGTTGTCCTGGATGACCTGCATTTCCCATTGCGCGGTGCCGTAGGACAGGATCCCGACGTCGATCACCGGTCGGTCCTGTGCGACGGCGATCCCCGCCACCGCCATCTGGGCGAAGGCCACGAGCCCGGTGGCCACCTTGCGAAGCGTCATGTCGAAATCCTTGTCTCTGTCCCGGATCCAGACCTTGGCCCGGGCGGGTTTGCGATGCATTGGCCGGGCCCGCCATTCGGGCCCGACCCTGATGAGAACGGCGCGTCGCCGGGCGTTACTGCGTGATCCGGGCGTCACGGATGATGTCGAACCCCTCGCGGAAGGGGATCTCCCTCGCCTCCGGGGTGCCCACGTCGAAGATCAGGATCTGCTGGTCCTCGGCGGTGAATTCCGGCCAATCCAGGCCATTCCCGGTCGCCGTTCCCTCTCGGGCGAGCGACAGGAGCGCACCGGAGGCATCGTCGCGCAGCGCCTCGTCCTGCGGGCCCCAGTCCCGCGTCGTCCGGAACATGTTGAGGCTGTCCAGGGTGCGCAGGAAATAAGGCACCTCGACCGTGTGATAGGCCCCCGCCGTCGCGGGATCGTGGTCCGCGAAAGTCACGCCGGGGCTGTAGGGTTGGGTCCGGTCGAACCGGTAGAGCCAGACCGGGCTGTCCCCGTATTCCACCTGAGCCAGCGCCCAGTCGCGCATCGCCGATCCCATCGAGGCATCCCGTGCGGCGTCGACGGAGCTGCGGCGCAGATCATTGCCCTCGCCGGGGGCATAGACCTCGGCAAGCGCCTCCCCCGTTCCGGGCCATTGTTCCTCGGCACGGGCGATGAAATCCTCGGCGGAGGTGGCGCCTGCCAGCGCATTGAACCCCTCGTCCCTGGTATACCCCCCTACCAGCGGCACGTCCGCGAAGCGGCCCGCGGCATAGGCGTCCGCGGGGTCCTCGGTCAGGGCGCGTCCGTCGATGGTCAGTCCGAAGCGCACGTCCTCCAGATCGAGGAAACGATCAGAGGAAATGGCACGCAGGTCGGCCAGGCTCTCTGCCCCCAGCTGCTCCTGGGCCGCCAGCCCCGCCTCTTCCATCGCCTCGTAGGGGCGGGTGTACTGGTTGATGACGCTGCCGGACATGGCGAAGATCTTGTCGATCAGCCCCTCCGCGAGCGGGCTGACCTGCAAGGCGCTGAGCGACATCGAGCCCGCCGATTGCCCGGTGATCAGCACGTTGTCGGGGTCGCCGCCGAAGGCCGCGATGTTGTCGGCCACCCATTGCAGACCGAACGCCTGATCCATCAGGCCGTAGTTGCCGGACCCGCCGTAGTCGCTTTCGGCGGCAAGATCGGGGTGCGCCATGAAGCCCATCGCGCCCAGCCGGTAGGCGATGGAGACATAGACCACGCCTTCCTGTGCCAGCGCCTCGCCCTGGTAGTTGTCCATGGAGGCCGAGCCCACGTTGAAACCGCCGCCGTAGATCCAGGCCACGACCGGAAGATCGTCACCGGGGGCGGCATCCGAAGGCGCCCAGATGTTGAGGTAAAGGCAATCCTCGCTCAGGGCTTCCTCGCCGAAGTAATGGTTGATGTCGCTGTTGCGCAGGGTCTGCATGCATTCGGGCGCGAAGCGGTCGGCATTCCACACGCCCTGCCAGGGCTCATGGGCCTGCGGCGGCTGCCAGCGCAGATCCCGCAGGGGCGGTGCGGCAAAGGGCACGCCGAACCAGGCCTGCACGCCGGAGTCGAGGACGTGCCCCGCCACCAGCCCCGCGCTCGTCTCGATGGGCGCGATCGGGGTTTCGACGATCTGGCCCGGTGCGGACGTGGCCAGCAAGGCGGCGCCGGTGGCACCGATAAGGATCCGTTTCATGTGTCTTCCTCCACTGTCATGCGTTTGGCCCACAGGGCCGATCAGTTGCTCAGGTGCCGCGCGTAGAAATCCGCGCTGACCTCGAAAAGGGTGCGGGATTCAGGCAGGTCGGGATTGGTCATGAACCCGTGGTAGAGGCCGTCGAAGGCCATGATCTGGGCGTCGACGCCTGCCTCCAGCAGTTTGCGGTGGCTATAGAGCGACGCGCTCATCCCGAAGTCCCGCGTTCCGGTAGCAAAGAACGTCGGAGGGAACTGGCTGGCCACTTCGGGATGGTTCACCGGGTCAAACACCGCAGAGGACCGGTCGGCCTCGTCGTAGTAGCCCGGTGCGCTGTCCGGGGCGGAGGGTGCGGTCGTAGGATAGGCGGTCTGCATGCCCCAGACATAGGCGAAGCTGTCGCCGCCCCAGGTTCCGCTGGCCGCACCGCAATAGACGCCCAGAACCGCCGGGGTCTCTTCGCCGTCGATGATCATCTGCGCCACGGTCTGTGCGATGATCGACCCCCCTGCGGAGCAACCGACCATGCCGATATCTTCGGGGTCATGCTCTTCGAGCAGCGCGTCGTAGACTGATTTCAGATCCTCGCTCGCCGCCGGGTAAAGGTACTCCGGCGCCTGCCGGTAGGAGATCGACACGACTTCGACACCGACGTGGTGGGCGATCGGCACTCCGACCAGCAACCCGTTTCCGCGGATCGCCGTGCGCCAGCCGCCACCGGGGACGTTGATGATCACCTTGTCCTCGAATCCATCGCGCACACCTTCTTCGGGCAGGATCCGGGCGGCGCTGATGCCGCCGATCTCTGTCTCCTCGACAGTGACGGGAAAGAGGTCGATGGTGTGATCGACGCGCGGCTGCAACGTCTCGTTGTAGAGCTTGCGGTACTCCGGCACGTCCGCGCCGATGACGCCCATCGCCGGGTTTCCCTCGGTCGGCATGCCGTCGAGCATGATCGCCTGCGCTTCGGGGCTTACCAGGCTGGAGGGCGGCATGGTGAATTCACCGGTCAGGGTGATCGTGCCGTCGTTCGAGATGACGCGCGTGTTGTCCTGCGCCAAGGCATGCTGCGGCAATACGCAGGCGAGCGTGAGTGCGAAAAGTCGGGTCATATGGGTCTCCTCCCTGTGGTGTCGTTTGCGGGTCCGCGGAATCGGTCGGTGCGGTCGCCCCGCGGGCGGGTGGTGCGATGTGCGCCGCCCCTCCCCCAGGGCGGCGCACGACCGGCGGGTCGGACGGGTTGGTCAATCCGTCGAGGCGTGGCCTCCCGTCCCGTCGGGCGAATAGATGTCGAGGATGTTCCAGTGGCCCGACGTGGGCGTCGGGTTGTTCACCATCGGCACGTCCAGGACGGTCGGCTTCCCCGATGCGATCGCGGCTTTCAGCGCGGGCAGGAAATCTTCGGCCGAGGTGATGCGGATTCCTTCGCACCCGAAGCCCTTGGCGATCGCCGCGAAGTTGGGCATCTGCTCGTCCAGGTTCGCGGGCTTGGGGAAGGTCGTCCCCAGCGTCAGCCCGTAGTTCGCCTTCTGCAGACCGGCGATCGTCCCGTAGGCGTTGTTGTTCATGACCACCCAGACCACGGCGGCGTTCTCCTCTACCGCCGTCGCCAGCATCGCGGGGTTCTGGCCGAAGCCGCCATCCCCGACAAGACTGACGACGACCCGATCGGGGGCCGCGATCTTGGCCCCCACGGCCGCCGGAGGTCCGAAGCCCATCGTCGCGAACCCGCCGGGGATCAGGATCGAGCCCGGTGTCAGGATGTCGAACTGCTGGGCCACGCCGTTCTTGTTCCAGCCGACGTCGGAGGTCAGGATCGCATCATCGGGCATCGCCTCTCGCAGATCGGCCAGGATACGTTCTGGCATCATCGGGAAGGCGTCCGAGGTCCGCATGTCGACATGATCGGAGCGGAATTCCTCGCGCGCGGTCCTGATCCCCTCGGTCACACCCTCGGCGGTGCGCCCTTCGGGCAGCATCTCGCGCGCGACGCGGTTGAGGACGCGCAGGGCCGACTTGAGATCGGCGACCGCCCCGATCTCGGCGGGATAATTGCGCCCGATCTCCTGCGGTTCGATGTCGATATGGATGAGACGGCTCTTCCCCTCGCCGATCTCGAAGGTGTAGCCGGGATACCAGGAAGAGCTGTCGGCCTCTTTGAAGCGGCTTCCAAGCGCCACGATCCAGTCCGCGCTCAGGGTGGACTTGTTGGTGAAGGGCATGCCCCAGAACCCCGTCATGCCAAGCATCAAGGGGTGATCGTCCGGCAGGACGCCCTTGCCCATCAGCGAATGGGCCACCGGGATCTGCATGTGTTCGGCGAAGTCGCGCAGCTCGTCCCACGCGCGGGCCAGGTTGATGCCGCCGCCGACGTAGATGACGGGCGTCTTGGCCTCGGAGAGTTCCGTAACGATCCGCCGCGCCGTCTCGTCGTCGAGCGACGGCTTGGCGGGTGCCGCCCCCTGCCCGGCCTTGTCCCAGAGCGCGACGGGAATCTCGGTCGAAAAGACGTCCATCGGCACGTTGACCAGCACGGGCCCTGGCTGGCCGCTTTCGGCAAGCGCGAAGGCTTTGTCGAGGATCTCGGGCATCAGCTCGGGCGTATCCACCCGCCAGGCCCGTTTCACGAAGGGGCGATAGATTTCGTACTGGCTGGCGTCGGCGTGCAGGTTCACCTCCTGGTGGGGGTGCTTGCCGTAGTAGTGGCGCGGGATGTCGCCGGCGATGACCACCATCGGGATGCAGTCCAGTGCAGCGTTCGCGACCCCCGTGGCCGCGTTCGTCAGACCCGGCGACAGGTGCGTCAGCAGGACAGAGGCCTTGCCCGTCACCCGGGCATAGCCATCCGCCGCATGCGCCGAGATCTGTTCGTGCCGCACGTTGACGAACTTGATGCTGCTGTTCGCCATCGCCGACAGCACGGCGATGTTGGTGTGTCCGCACAGGCCGAAGATATGCTTCGTCTCGCGCCGTTCGAGATACCGGACGAGTTGGGTCGCCACGGTATCCATGGCATCGCCGTGCAAGGTGCCGTCCATCATACCGCCTCCGCGCCACAGAATTCGCCGAAGAGCTCCTCGTCCGAGGGGCGATCCTCCGGGATCGGGCGCGCCACCCAGGTCACGTTCATGTAATGCTTGAGGTGGACGTTCTCGTTGGTGATGTTGCCGCCCCAGATGCCGCAGCCCAGCGACGAGGTCATCGGCATCCCGTTCTCGAAGCTGCCCGCGTTCGCCTTGGATTGCGGCTGGCGCACCATGACCCGGCTGACCGGCGCGTTCTTGGCGTGCGCCAGGATCCGGTCCTCGTCGTTCGAGTAGATGCCGCAGGAATGCCCCTTGCCGCCCACTTCGTAGATCTCGCGCACCATGCGCATGGCTTCGTCGAAGTCGGGGAAGGAATAAAGCGCCATGACCACGCAGAGCTTCTCGCCCGAGAACTTGTGCTCGGGCCCGATCTGCGACTGTTCGACCATCAGGAACTTCACGTCCTCGGGGATCTCGAAGCCCGCGATCCCGGCGATGGTCTGGGCCGAGACGGCGACCGTGTTGATCGTCCGGTTGCCGTCCGCGTCCCACAGGGCGGCGGCGAGCTGTTCCTTTTCCTCCGGGTTGCAGAGGTATCCGCCCTCGGCCTCAAGGGCCGCGCGCATGTCATCGTAGATCTGCTCCGCGATCAGCAGGTTGCCGTCGGCCGAGCAGCCCGATCCGTAGTCAGAGGTCTTGGACATCCGGCTGTTGCGGGCCGCGATCTCGATGTCGGCGGTCTCGTCGATGACCATCGTCGAGTTTCCGGCTCCCACCCCGAAGGCGGGCTTGCCGGAACTGTAGGCCGCCTTGACCATGGGCTTGCCGCCGGTCGCGAGCGTCAGGTCGCAGTTGGCCATGAGGTAATCGGTCATCGGGATGGACGGGGTCGCGACGCATTGGAACAGATCCTCCGGCGCGCCCACCTTGCGGCAGGCGGCGCGCATCACGTCGACCATCCGGTTCGTCGTGGCCTTCGCCCGAGGATGGGGCGAGAAGATCACGGCGTCCTTGCACTTCGCGGCATAGATGCCCGTGACCGGGGGCGTCAGTTCGGGGTTGGTCGTCGGGATCAGCGACGCGATGACACCCGCGGGCTTGCCGATCTTGGTCAGGCCCTTCTCGGGGTCCTCCTCGATCACGCCGACGGATTTCTGGCGCAGCGCATCGCGCAGGACGCCGAGGATCTTGAACCGCTTGCCACCGCGGCCTTCGCGGTCACCGATCCCGCTTTCGTCGACGCCCATCTGCGCGATCTCGAGGAACGTCTTCTCGTTCCCGCAGTACCAACCGATGGCCCGCGCGAGACGGTCCACCTGGTCCTGGTCCCAGTCGGCGATCTCGTCCATCGCGCGCCGGGCCCGGGCGATCATCTCGTCGCCCGTCTCGATTTCCTGGGGTGTAATTTCGCGTGCCATCTTCTCTTTCCTTGTAGTCTGCTTGCACGCCGTTCCGATTTCACTCGGTACAGAACGGCGCGTTGCCCATAGTGCCTTCCACCCCGGCCATGATGTGCTCCTGCCAGTTCGGATCGACGAGGATCTCGACGCTATGACCCAAGGTGGTGAGCCAGGCACGGCCGCCGTCGTAGTAGTGGCACCAGGAGACCGGGTGACCTTCACCCATGCCCGGGTGGCCGTAGTACCCGCTCGTGCCATCGGTCATCGTCGCCTCGTCCACGGTCAGGAGGATCCGGATGTCCTCCAGCCAGCGCGGGTCGGGGTGGACGTTGTAGAATTCCTCCGGCCCGAATTCGACGCCATCCAGATGCGCGACCGACGGGTCGGAGGACTGCGGGACGACGGTCGCGGTCTGGCGCGGCGCGTGATCGTAGAGTTGCGCGCCGAGCAGGCCCTCGAACCAGGTGTTGTTGAAATTGGTGCCGAAAGCGTTGTGGATGCCGACGAACCCGCCGCCGCCTTCCATGTAGATCCGCAGCGACATGAGCCCCAGGCTCGTCAGCGCATCGCGCCCGGTGTTGAAGAAGACGATCGTGTCGAAGGGCCGCAGGCTGAAGCCGCTTTCCATGAACGCGGGGTCTTCGGTCGCCTCGACCTCGTAGCCAGCATCCTCGAACATCGCTTCCAGCACGGCGACACCCGCTTCGCGGTTGTCGTGCGGCCCCACACCGGCGGCCACCTCGTAATAGATGAGGATCTTGCCGGCTTCCTCCTCGCCGCTCGTCCGGTCGTACCAGTCGTTGTAGCAGGTATCGTCGATGCTGCCGCAGAAGCCGTATTTCTCCATCGTGGTGTAGCGTGGTTCCACGTCGCCCAGCCCCGTCAGGGCACCGCCTGCCGCATCGCCTGGTTCGGTTTCGGTCGCGCTCTCGACCGTCGCATCGGCCTGACCTGCAGTGCCAGCGTTCGCGTCGGCTTCGGGATCCGTATCGGCGCTGTCACCCTCTTCGGTCTCAGCCGCCTCGGTGGTGAGGTCTTCGCTGGACACCGCTTCGCCGCCCGTCGCCTCCTCGGACGGGACATCGCCCGTCATGACCCCGTCCTCGGACAGATCGGTTTCGGTGTCGGCTCCCGTCTGCTGCGCCAGGACCGGCGTGGCAAGAAGACCGGCCAGCAAGGCGCCGGTGGCGGCTGCGGATTTGAAAGCGTGCAATGTCATGTCGATATTCTCCCAGTATCTCAATGGCTTTGATCGGTTGTGGCGGGCCGCGCTGCGGCTTCGCGCCCGAGGTTTATTCCGTGACGCAGAACTCGCCTGCGCCCATGACGCCCTTCACGCCACCAAGGACGTGCTGGCGCCAGTCGTCGTTCACCAGCACCGCGACGCTGTGGCCCAACGTCGTGACCCAGGCGCGACCGCCGTCGTAATAGTGGCACCACGAGACCGGATGCCCCTCGCCCATGCCGGGATGGCTGTCGGACTGGCCTTCCAGCATCGTGGACTCGTCGACAGTCAGCAGGATGTTGACGTCCGACAGGCGGCGGGGATCGGGATAGATGTTGTAGAATTCCTCCTGATCGAAGGTCGTCCCCTCGCCCAGGTGCGCCACGGACGGATCATTGGGCTGCTGCACCACGACCTCGGCCTCCTGCCGCGGTCCGTGGTTGAAAAGCTGTCCCCCCAGCAGGCCCTCGTACCAGGTCCAACTGTAGGACGTGCCGAAGGCGTTGTGGATTCCCGCGAACCCGCCGCCGCCCCGGATGTAGAGCATGAGCTGATGCCTCCCCAGGTCGGTCAGCGCCTCGCGCCCGGTGGAAAAGAAGACGACCGCGTCCATGTCGCGGATGTTGCGAGAGCTTTCGAAGGTCGCCGGATCGTTCGAGGTGGTGACGGTATAGCCCTCTTCCTCGAACAACGTCTCGAGGACGGAGACACCCGCGTTGAGGTTGTCGTGCGGACCGACGCCCGGGGCGACGTAATAGTAGATCAGGACGTTCCAGCCGTCCTCGTCACCTTCCGACCGCTCGTTCCAGTCGTTGTAGCAGGTGTCGTCGATGCTGCCGCAGACGCCGTATTTCTCGAACGTGGTGTAGCTGTCGGGCAGACCGCCGGTCTGCTGCTGCGCCAAGGCGCCAGTGCCCAGCGCCATGGCGCCAAACCCCGCAACTGCCGCGAAAATCGCCGTTCTCGTCATACTTGTCTCCCCCCAAGTCAGTGGATCGGCCACTCGGGCCTACGTTCCCGACCAGCATCCATATCGCAAAACGGATAGCAAGCATTTTGTCTGGTATTGCTGTTTTTGTCCTATGGTATAGGCTGAGCTTCGAGGGAGGTGCCGATGTTCGACGTTTCAGTCACGACCTTGCTGATGCGGCTAGCCGTCGGATGGGCTGTCCTGACGGTCCTGTCCGCATTGCTTGCGGTGGGTGCGCGGACCCGCGGACGCGCGGTCGGGCCCGGTGGTCCGTCTATCACCGGCCAGGCGTGCTGCGCGTTCCAGATGACAGGCTGGTTGAGACCTGCCCCGGCGGCCCCGACCGACCGGGCCTGGCTTGCCCTCCTTTCCGTCGCGGGACCGCTGGTCGTGCTCGTGGCGATCTCCCTCGGGATCGACCGGCTGCGTCCGGTCGCGGCGTTGCACGCGCCGGGAACCAGCGCGCCGGTGGTGCTCGACGCGATGCGGCTGGCAAAGGAAACGGGCGTGAGGGTGGCACTTCTGAACGCGATCCCCCTGCCGCCGCTCGCGGCGGGCGCCTTGCTAGGGCTGGCCGCGCCGGCACTGCACCGCCGTCTCCTGGCGTGGTCCCCCGCGATCGGTCTTGGCCTTCTGGCGATCTTCGTGGCACTCGCGGCAGCGCAGCGGGACATCTTCGGTGGCTTGGCATGACGGCGCTGGCGCTTCAGGCGGCCGGGGTCGAACATGCCTTCGGCGAAACGGTCGCCCTCCGGAACGTGTCGCTCGATGTGCCGCGCGGCACCGTGGCGGCGCTGCTCGGGCCGAACGGGGCAGGCAAATCCACGCTCGTCGACTGTTTCTGCACCGTCCTGCGGCCGGATGCGGGGCACCTCGAGATCGGGGGCGTGGACCTTATGCGCCGACCGCAGCAGGCGCGTCGCCGCATCGGCGTCGTCTTCCAAGAACCGACGCTCGACACACGGCTGAGCGTGCGCGCGAACCTCGCGGTGCATTGCGCGGCCTGGGGCGTGCCCCGCGCCGCGCGACAGGCGGCGATCGCGGAGGCGTTGGAGGTGGCGGGCCTTGCGCACAGGGCCGATGCGCCTGCCGCCAGCCTGTCGACCGGCATGCGGCGACGGCTGGAGATCGCCCGGGCCTTGCTGCACGGACCGGAGGTGCTGATCCTCGATGAACCGACGACGGGCCTCGATGCCGCTTCGCGGCTGGCCTTGTGGGACCATGTCACCGGACTGGCGGCCCGGCGGGACCTGACCGTCTTGTGCACGACCCACTACACGCACGAGGTCGAGGCCGCCGACCGCGTGCACGTCATCGCCGAGGGCCGCATCGTCGCGGAAGGGTCGCCGGACGAGCTGCGCGCGCGGTTCGGGCACGGGGTGCTGCGCCTGCGGCCCCGCGACCTTGCAGCGCGTCGCGCGGTGGAGGCCGCCCACCCCGACGCCAGCTGGTCGGACGGCATGGCGACGATCCGGCCGTCGCCCCCGGACACGGTCGACGCGCTGTTCCACCGTTGGGCAGACGCCGCGCGGGACATCTCGATCGAGCGTGCCAGCCTCGAATCCGCCGTCCTGGCGCTGACCGAGAAGGGAACTTGATGCGAGGTCTGGCCCTTCTCGACGCGATCCGCGCGGTCTGGTGGCGCGAGGTGCGCCGCACGCTGACCGACCGGGGGCAGCTTGTCGGCGGCGTCTCTAGGCCGGTGTTGTGGGTCATCGTCCTGGGCATCGGGCTCAACCCGTGGTTCCGGGGCGAAACCTACGGCGACTTGCGCTTCGTCGTACCCTTCACCTACCTTCAGTTCATCTTCCCCGCCGTCGTGGTGCTGAACATCCTCTACGCGGCGATCCAGTCGGCCTCCTCGCTGATCTGGGACCGCAAGTTCGGTTTCCTGAGGGAATTGCTGGTCTCGCCCATGCCGCGCACGGCGATCCTGCTGGCCAAGGTGCTGGCCGGCACGACGATCGCGGTGGTGCACGGCTGCCTGGTTCTCGCGATCTCGCGCATCGCGGGGGTGTCGCTGGGGTGGGACACGCTGCTGATGGCATTGGCCCTGATGGCGGCCCTTGGGTTTGCCGCGACCTGCCTCGGTATCGTGCTGGCGATCTCGCTGCGAGAATTCGAAAGCTTCGGCGTCTTTTCTAACGCGGTGATCCTGCCGCTCTACTTCACGGCAGGATCGGTCTTTCCCATAGACCCGTCGTTCAGCCGCGCCCAGACACTCATGACATACCCGGCCTGGCTCGTGACGGTGGTCGAGGCCAATCCGCTGACCTACGCCGTCGACACCATGCGCGGGGTGCTGATCGGCTGGCAGGAACATGCCGCCTGGATCGGCCCGACCGTCATCGGGACGAGCGTGATCGTCCTCTTCGCACTCGCCGCCTACCGGTTCTCGAGGCTGTGAGGCGCACCGCGCCCAAGACCGGCTGGCGTGCCTGGGCGCCATTGGCCCTGGCCTTCACCCTATGCGCGGCGCTGGGACATCTGCCGCCGGACGCAAGCTTGCGCGACATCAAGCGGGCGGGCCTGTTCCGGGTCTGCGTGCCCGCGGTCGCCTCGCCCTGGATCACGACCGATCCGACCCGGCCCGGCTTCGATATAGAGGTCCTGCGGGTCGTGGCACAACGGATGGACCTGGGCATGACTCCCGTCGCCGTGTCCGAGATGGACAACGGCATCAATCCCCGAAGCTGGGGGCTGACGCGCGCCCGATGCGACATGATAGCGGGCGGTCTTGCGATCACGGGGGTCACGCGAAGCTTTCTCGACGCGGGGCCTGTCTGGGGAACGGCGGGGCTTGTCCTTTTCTCCGCGGACGGCGCGCCGCTCGAAGGCCAGGACGGCACGGTCGGCATCTACCTCGTGGGGACCGGGACCGACAGGCTTGCCCTGGGCCGCCTGCTGCGCAGGGCGGGACGGGCGGCGCAGGTCTTCGACCACCCCGAGGCGTTGGCCGACGCGCTGGCGTCGGGACAGATCGAAGCCGCGATCGCCCCACCCGATCTGGAGGTCACGACCCCCGGGATCGAGATCAGCGATCTTCCGGCCCCCTTCGAGGCCGGCGGCGCGGGCCCGGGCTTCTGGAAGGGCGACCGCAGCTTCAGCGAAGAGGTCCGCCGCATTCTGCGCAGGATGGAGGCACAAGGAACCCTTTCGACGCTGAGGCAAGCCTACGGGATCGCTTCACCGACAGAATAGCGACCAGTTTTTGTATGCTGTTATTTATTTGATATGACGATTTGCGTTTCATAGGTTTATACGTCTAAGCTACACATGACGCCGGTTCGCACCCGAACACGGCTTTGGACCGAGGAGACACTCTTGAAAGCTCAATTGCGAAATCTGGTCTGCGCGTCCGCATGGACCGTGGCGTTGGCCCCCTCCGCCGCACTGGCGCAGGACATCGCCTACCGGCTCGACGGTGCGAGCATCGGGATCGATCAGGTCGAGGCGGGTGAACCGCTCTACCTGGAAAACTGCGCCGCGTGCCATGGCGAAGACCTGGTCAGCACCGATTCCAACGCCAAGAACCTGTCGGGCCTGTCGTTCCGCTACAACTTCGCGGTCGGCCCGCTGGCGGAGGTCTACCACACGCTGCGCACCGAAATGCCGCCCGGTGGCGGCAGCCTTTCCAACGCCGAGTATGCCGCGATCACGGCCTACATCCTGAACTACAACGGCCTCGAGCCGACCGAGGACGGTCTGTTGCCGGACCACGAGGACGACATGGAAGGCGTGGCCGTCGTCGCGGAGGAGTAGGCGCGGCCAGACAACGCCGGCCCGGCCGGCATCCACACACCACCAGGGAGGACCCCATGAAATACCCACATCTTCAGATCAGTGCACTTGCGCTGGCGCTCGGCTGCGGCCACGGCGCGATCGCGCAGGACGCATCTCCGCTCGAGGCGCTGAGCCCGGTTACGCAGGACACCCTGCAGAACCCCGCCGACGGCGATTGGCCGAACTGGCGCCGGACGCTGGACGGGTGGGGCTACTCGCCACTCGACCAGATCAACCGGGAGTCGGTCGCGGATCTCGATTTCCAATGGGGCTGGGCCATGGCGCCGGGTCACCAGGAAGGCACGCCCATCGTCCATGACGGCGTGATGTTCATGATCAACGCCGGGGGCACCGTGACGGCGCTCGATGCGGCGAACGGCGAGATGCTGTGGGAATACATCCACGAGCCGCCCGAGGACTTCCGCGACGGCCGCATCACGCGTGGGGTCGCGCTTTGGGGGGATCATGTCTACGTGGCCACGCCGGACGCGCAGATGATCGCGCTCGACATGAAGACCGGTCAGGTCGCCTGGCAGTCCACCATCGCCGACATCAACGAGGACAAGATCGTGACCGCCTCCCCGATGGCGGTGAACGGCAAGATCATCACCGGGTTCCAGGGCTGCAGCCGGTTCTACGAGGACAAGTGCGCCGTGGTCGCCTTCGACGCAGAAACCGGGGAGGAGCTCTGGCGCACGGTGACCGTCGAGCGCGAGACCGAGGACGGCGGAGACACCTGGGGCGGCCAGCCGTGGTTGGTCCGTGGCGGCGGCGACGTCTGGACGACCGCGACCTACGACGAAGCGGCGGATCTGCTCTACATCGGGGTCAGCCAGGCCAAGCCATGGTCGCGCCTGTCCCGGGGCCAGTCCGACGATTCGCTCCATACGAGCTCCACGCTGGCGCTGGACCCCGACACCGGAGAGATCGTATGGTACCGCCAGTACGTCCCCGGAGAGACCAACGACATGGACGAGGCCTTCGAGCACATCCTCGTCGATCTGGACGGTGAACCGGGCTACGTCAACATCGGCAAGATGGCGATCCTGTGGCGCGGCAACCGCGAGACGGGCGATCCGATGCCCGCCTTCGACATGGGCCTTCAGGATCAGATCGACCTGAACGAGGACGGCACCTTCGCCGCCTATCGCGAAGGCATGATCGGAGAGCTCGGCGTGCCGCACTACACCTGCCCCAGTTCCACCGGTTTCCGTGCCGCCCGCGTGACGGCCTTCTCGCCCGACACGCGCGCGCTCTACGTGCCGATGGCGCTGAACTGCGACGACGGCACCATCTGGACCGAGGTCGAGATGGTCGAAGGCGGCGGCGGGAACGGGCGTGCCGCGACGAACCGCGTCTTCCACCCCGATGCGCCGGACTCGACCGGTCGCTTCGCTGCGATGAACATCGATACCGGCGAGATCATGTGGGAGATGGACCTCGAGACGCCGGCGATGTCGGGCATGGTCACGACCGCGGGCGGCCTCGTCTTCGCCGGGGACTGGAACCGCTACTTCTACGCCATGGACGACACCACGGGCGAGGTTCTGTGGCAGACGCGCCTGCCGCAGTCGGCCTCCGGCATGCCCATCTCCTACGAGGTGGACGGAACCCAGTACATCGGCGTGCCGGTCGGCACCGGCGGGTTCAGCTGGCAGTCCTTCCACGAGGACCTGGTGCCCGGTGTCTCCCGCCCCGAGGGCGGCAATGCCATGATGGTCTTCGCCCTGGACGATTGACCGTCGCCGTCGCAGCCGGTGCCCCTCCCGCGCCGGCTGCGACCTTTCCACCTGAAAAGGTTGTCATGAGATACCCTCTCGTCCTGTCGACGCTCTTGCTGGCCGTCGCACCCGCGCTGGCCGCGGCGCAGCAGCCGGTCGTCGACCCGGCCTTCCTTCCCTCCAGCCGCCCGGATTTTGGCAACAGGCTCGCGCTGTGCGTCCTGACCGACGGACCGACGGCCCGGATCGACCGCATCGCGGCCCGGGACCTGGCCGACGTCCTTCTGATGGAGCCTCACGTCGTGGATCTTCCCACCGGGGGCATCCCCAGAGAAGGCGCGGGCGTCTGGCCCGAGATCCGCATTGCGCTGCAGTCGAAATGCATGGGCGTCATGGGGGCCCAGTTGTCGGAAACCGGCGGCATCCTCGATTGGCTGACCGTCACCCAGCCTTATCTTGCGCGGCCTTATGTCCTGTTGTCGGACGACGGCGGCGACCTGGCCGATCTGGCACCGGATGCCCGGATCGGCGTGCCGCTCTATACGCCCGTCGACCGCGCCCTCGTGACGCTGATCGCGGCAGTTGGACGGTTCGAGGACCTCGTCCGCATTCCCTACGATCGTCCTGCCGTGGCCCGGGCCTTGCTGGACGCGGGCGATCTCGACGCGGTGGTCCTGTGGGAGCCGCATCTGGACGGCGCGGCCTTCAGCGACCGGCCGGATACGCTGATGCGCGGTGATCTCGCCCCCCTGAACCTGCCGCCGCGCGACGTCGCGATCCTGCTTCCCCGGCGCGATACCAACTTGCGCGTCATCCTCGACGAGGCAATCCTCGCATTGCGGGCCGAAGACAGTTGGCCCGAGAAGGAGAATTCCCAATGACCGACCAAGGTCCGTTTCCGCCCTCCGGCACGGAGGTCCTCCTCGAGGACGAGGTGCTTCGCGACGGCCTGCAGAACGAAAAGACGCATCTGAGCGTCGACCAGAAGCTCGAGGTGATCGCGGCCCTCGCGAAGGCCGGCGTGCGACGCATCCAGGTCGGCTCCTTCGTGCACCCCAAGCTGGTGCCGCAGATGGCCGATACCGACGAGGTCTTCGCCCGGCTCGAGCCGCGCGACGGGGTGACCTATACGGCGCTGGTGCTGAACGATCGCGGTCTGGATCGCGCCCTGGCGGCGGGGGTGAAGCACCTGTCGATTTCGGTGTCCGCGTCCGAGACCCATTCACGCAAGAACCTCAACCGCAGCGTCGACGACGCCCTGCACGAGATCGCGCCGATGATCACGCGCGCGCGCGAGGCGGGGATCGCCGTGCGCGCCGGCATCCAGTCCGCCCTGGGCTGCGGCTTCGAAGGTCACGTCGATCCGTCCCGGGTCGAGGACATAGCGCGGCGTTTTGCCGGCCTGGGCGTGCAGGAGGTCAACCTTGCGGATACCGCCGGACTGGCCAATCCCCGGCAGGTCGACCGTCTTTGCCGGCGCATCGCCACCACGGTCGGCCCGGACATCGCCCTGTCGCTCCACCTGCACGACACGCGCGGCCTGGGGCTTGCGAACATGGCGGCGGGCCTCGCCGCGGGCGTCCGTATCTTCGACGCGGCACTCGGCGGATTGGGAGGATGTCCGTTCATCCCCCGGGCCACCGGAAACATCGCCCTCGAGGACGCCGCCTACGCGCTGCAGGAGATGGAGATGCGGACGGGTATCGACTGGATGGCCCTGCTTTCCGCGGTGGAGCGGCTCGAAGACCTTCTCGATCGCCGCCTGCCCGGCAAGATGGGTCACGTCGACCCGCCCCCCTGGTATGAAGGGGACAGTGCATCATCTATCGTCAAAACCGGCCCGTCGTCGGCATGATGGGTGACGATTGATGATATGACGGTTATATGAACCGTGCCCAGTGACAGGATCCCCATGAACAAGGTCCACGACATCTCCAGCGTGATCCACAAGTTCGACATCTCGGCCTACGAAGGCGAGACGGTGGGCGATATCACCTTCCGGCGCCTGCGGACCGATATCGTTCACGGTCGCTTAAAACCCGGCGAGAAACTGAAGCTTGACAAGCTGAAGACGAAGTATTCGGCCAGCGTCTCGACCTTGCGCGAGATTCTCTGCCGGCTCGCCGTGGAGGATCTCGTGACCGCCGAAGGGCAGCGCGGGTTCGAAGTCGCGCCGGTCAGCCGCAGCGGTCTGCAGGACATCGCGGAACTGCGCATCCTGCTCGAAACCTATGCCTTGCGGCGCTCCATCGCCGAGGGCGATCTCGACTGGGAAGGGAACGTCGTGTCCGCCCATCACAAGCTCGCCTCGGTCGAACGGGACCTGATCGGCGGCAGCGAGGAACAGGTCGCGCTTTGGGTGCAGCAGGACTGGGGCTTTCACCACGCGACGATTTCGGGATGTCATGCGCCGGCCCTGATGCAGACCCATTCGTCGGTGTTCGACCGCTTCATCAGGTATCACATGCTGGTCCTGAGCTTTCGCGGCAAACCCGCCTCCGACGAGCACGCGAAGATGCGGGATCTCGTCGTGACCCGGAAAACCGACGCGGCGATCGAGTTGCTGACGAAGCACATCCGGTCCGGCGTCGCGCATATTCTGGACAGCGGCCAGATACAGGGCTGATCTTCTTCGGCATTTTGAAAATCGTATGGCATTTCTTTTATTGACGTACGATCTTGAAGCGGCGGCCCTCCCCGCAGGTTAATGCAATGATCGAATAGGGAGGATCAGAATGACCAATTTCACTCGCCGTTCCGCAATGGCAAGCGCAATCGCGCTTGGCGCCGCCATCACGGCCAATGGTGCGCTCGCCCAGGACCTGCCGGTGCTGCGGCTTTCGTCCGTCGTCTCGGAAAACGACATCCGCGCCGAAGCGTTTCAGAATATCTCTGACGCCGTGTCGGACACTTTCGACCTGCAGGTCTACAACGGGGCCACGCTCGTCGAGCAAGGGTCCGAGCTGACCGCGATGCAACGGGGCAACCTCGACATCGGCCTAGTCGCACCGCAGGCGATCGCCAACCAGATCCCCGAATGGTCGATCCTGACGGCGGCCTACGTCCTGCAGGACGTCGATCACCTCGAAACCGTCTTCGACAGCGAAGTGGGCGAAGAGCTCAACGCCATGGCCGAGGAAGCGGGCATCCACATCCTGGCGCCGGTCTACTTCGGCAGCCGCCAGGTGAACCTCAAGCCCGAAATCGACGTGCAGACGCCCGAGGATCTGAACGGGGTCACCATGCGGATGCCCGGTGGCGATTCCTGGCAGTTCCTTGGCACGGCGATCGGCGCGAAACCGACCCCGCTGGCCTATGCAGAGGTTTACACCGCGCTTCAGACCGGGGCAATCGACGGTCAGGACAACCCGCTGCCCAACGACTACAACATGAAGTTCTACGAGGTGACCTCGCAGATCGTCCTGATGAACCACCTGGTCGGCTTCGACGTCCTCGCGATCGCGAACGACGTCTGGGAGGGCATGACCGCCGAACAGCAGGAGATGCTGAGCTCGGCCGTCGACGAGGCCATCGCAGAAAGCACCCAGCGCCACCTCGATCGGGAGGAGGAGCTGATCAGCTTCTTCGAGGAAGAGGGTCTGCGTGTCTACGAACCCGACCGGGCCGCGTTCCGCGAGTTCGCACGGGAAGCGTACCTCAACTCCGAGTTCGCCGAATCCTGGCCCGAGGGCATGCTCGACACCATCAACGAGCTCGGCGAATCCGCGGAGTAAGACGCGATCCGCTGGACGTGTTTGAAAGGCGCATCTAACAGACATCGAAGGCCCGCCAAAGCGCGGGCCTTCTTTGCAGGTTGACGGATATGAGCAGGGCAAGGGGGACCCAAATGCAGACGAAACCCGGTCGGACAGACAGGCTGCGCGCGCTGAGCGATGCCGTCCCGGCACTCCTTCTGGGGGCGATGTTCATCTCCTTCATCGTGCAGGTCTTCATGCGCTACGTGATGGATCAACCCGTCGGCTGGACCGTCGAGACCTGCGTCATCGCCTGGATCTGGATCGTCCTCTGGGGCCAGTCGGCGTCGGCCCGCGAAGAGGACGAGATCCGCTTCGACATCGTCTATTCCTCCGTGCGCCCCGCGCTGCGCCGCCTGTTCCGGATGATCTTCGCCACCTTCCTGGTCGTCGTCTATGCCGTGTCCCTGCCCGCGCATTGGGATTACGTGGACTTCATGGCCATCGAGGAGACCTCCTACCTTGATCTGCCCTTCAACTGGGTCTTCTCGGTGCTGATCCTGTTCCTCGTCGTGTCGATCCTGCGCTACGCCTGGATATTCTTCGCCGCGCTGACGGGGCGCGACATCGAGACGAGCGCCTCGCTCGAAAGCGGCAACGCCAGTCGGAAAGATTACATAGAACGAGCTGGGAATTTCAGGTCACCGTCGGGATCATCGTCCTGACCGCAATCGTCGGCCTGCCGATCGGGCACGCGCTCTTCGGCGCCTCGATCGTCTACCTGCTGATATCGGACATGGACCTCAGCATCGCGGGGGAAAAGGTCGTTCAGGGTCTGTACGGATCCTACGTCCTGCTTGCGATTCCGCTCTTCATCCTGGCCGCGGACCTGATGAACGTGGGTTCCCTGTCGGATCGCCTGCTGTCTTTCTGTCGCGCGCTGGTGGGACGCTTTCGCGGCGGCCTCGGCCATGTGAACGTCGTGGCTTCGCTGATCTTCTCGGGCATGTCGGGTTCGGCCATCGCCGATGCGGTCGGCATGGGCCGGATCATCATCAACCTGATGACGAAGGACGGGAAATACACCCCCGCCTACGCCGGCGCGATCACGGCCGCCTCCGCGATCATCGGGCCGATCATCCCGCCATCGATCCCGATGGTCCTCTACGCGCTGGTCTCGGACACGTCGATCGGCTTCCTCTTCCTCGGGGGCATCGGACCGGGCCTGGTGCTGGGCGTGCTCTTGATGGTGGCCAACGCCTTCATGGCGCGGATCCACGACTTCCCGGTCGACGACCCCGTCCCGATGCGCGAGATGCCCCGCGTCACCTTCCGCGCCATCCCCGCCTTGCTGATGCCGGTCATCCTGCTCGTCGGTATCTACGGCGGCGTGACCACCCCGACCGAGGCCGCGGCCCTGGCCGCCCTCTATGCCTTCCTCATCTCGACCTTCCTCTATCGCTCCGTCAGCGTCGGACAGGCCTACGCCACGCTGCGGCAGAGCGCGCGGTCCACGGCGTCGGTCGGTATCCTCATCGCCGGTGCGCTCGCGTTCAACTACGTCGTCACCGTCGAACAGGTGCCGAACACGATCCAGGCGATGCTCCAGGGGACGGATCTGAACTGGATCGGCTTCCTGCTCTTGGTGAACGTCATGCTGCTGGCGCTGGGCTGCCTGCTGGAGGCATCGACGATCCTGCTCGTGATCGTGCCGATCTTCCTGCCGACGGCGACCTCGCTCGGGATCGATCCGATCCACTTCGGCGTCATCGTCGTGGTGAACACGATGATCGGGCTTGCGACGCCGCCCTACGGGCTGCTGCTGTTCGTCGTGAGCGGGATCACCAAGACCCCGATCTGGGAGACGATCCGCAACCTCCTGCCGTTTCTCTTCATCCTGATGATCGGCTTGGCCATCATCACCTTCGTGCCATCGGTCGTCCTGTGGCTGCCGCGCCTCTACGGCTACGGCGGGATTTGAACGGACCCCGGTGACGAAAACGACTTTTGCAGCCAGCCCCTCGGGGCTGGCTGTTTTGCTTTGGGGCAGACGAAAGGTTCGGCATCGAGACCTGCGCAGCCATTGCCAATCCGGTCGCGCGATCGGGCCGGAGCACGCGACGCGGCGATGGAGGCCGAGGGTCCGGCAGGACATGCTGGCGAGGTCAGGGCTACGCGAGGGCCTGGACCCCGCGCGGCCCGATCACTTCAGGGGAACGCTGTTCGGACGGAGTCTGCGTTTCTGGGCCGCGATCCGGAAGGGAGCGTTGGGCGCGCCGTAGCCGCGGTAGCCGCCACGGCGCTCTACGATCTCGAAGAAAGCCCCGCCGACGAAATCCGCCGAGTAGAGCTGCAGGAAAGCGCCCTCCGCATCCTCCTCATAGAGGATGTTGTACCGCTCGAAATCGGCGAGCACATCCTTTGGCAGATCGAACCGCGCGGCGAGGTCGGCGTAGTAGTTCTGCGTGATCGGAAGCGTCTCGAACCCGCGCTCGAAGAGTGCGGCGGCGGTCGCGAGCATGTCGTCGGTCCGGAAGGCGATATGCTGAAGCGGGGCGCCGAAGTTCTCCGACAGGATCCGCCCGGCGAGGGTGCGGTGACTGTCGGCCCCGTTGAGCGTGATCCGCAGCCCGCCCTCGGGCGACGAGATCGCCTGGCTCTTGACCAGCCCGTTGGGATCCACCACGTCGATCACGGGCGTTTTTTCGGTGTCGAGGATCGACGTGTAGAAGAGCGTCCAGTTCAGCATGTCGGCGTAGGACATGGTCTGCGCGATATGGTCGATGCCGATGATCCCGACACCGGCGTCCCGGTTTTCCACCAGATCGAATTCGGCCTCCCAGACCCCCGCGGTCCCGGCGTCAAGGAAATGCAGGATGCTGCCGGCCAACCCGCGGACGGCGGGAATGTCGATCTCGCCCGGGCCGGTCCCTTGCGAGAAGGGTTCGGCCCCAAGGGCCGCCGCGCGGGCCAGGGCATCCTCGGCCGAGGCGACTTCGAGCCCGATATCGCAGACCGTGCTGCCCCGCGCATTCCAGGCACTGGCCGCATAGCCAGTGGTTTCCCGGTTCAGCACGACGCGCGCGCCCCCTTGTTGCCAGAGCGTCACGTCCTTGTTGCGATGGCGTCCCGCGAACTGAAAACCGCAGGCCGAGAGCGAGGCCTCGATCATCTTCGCCTCATCGCCGCGGGTCGCGAATTCCACGAAGCCCACGCCCGCGGCTGGCACGCGCGCGGGCATCGGGGGCATCTGGAAGGTCAGCTCCGGCTCTTGCCGCCGCACGTCGTCCATCAGCGTGAGGATCGAGCGGTGCCCGTCTTCGGCCAGCATGCGCGTGTTGCCGCCGCGGAACTGGTCGTTGAAGATCTCGAGGCTCAGCGGCCCGTCGTATCCGGTGGCCATGACCGCGCGCATGAAGCCCGTGCAGTCGAGGTCCCCCTCCCCCGGCATGTTCCTGAAATGTCGCGACCAGTAGAGCAGGTCCATCTCGATCTGCGGGGCGTCCGCAAGCTGGACGTAGAAGATCCGGTCCCCCGGGATCTGACGGATCGTGTCGGGGTCAATCTTGCGGGCGAGCGTATGGAAGCTGTCCAGGATCAGCCCGACTTGGTCGTGACCGGCGCGGCGCACGATTTCCCAGGCGTCCCGGTGGTCGTTGACATGACGCCCCCACGCCAGCGCCTCGTAGCCGATCCGGATCCCGCGCTTCGCCGCGCGTTCCCCCAGTTCCGCCAGATCGTCGGCGGCGCGATCGATGCCGCCCAGCGCCTCCGGGTGGCAGGACGAACAGATCAGGACCAGGTCCGCCCCGAGGTCCTGCATCAGGTCGAACTTGTGCTCGGCCCGGTCGAAGGCCTTTCTGCGCAAGGCGCCGGGCAGGCCCTCGAAATCGCGGAACGGTTGGAACAGATCGATCGACAGGCCGTGGTCCCGCACCATCTCGCCGACCTCGCGCGGGGGGCCGTCGTGGGCGATGAAATCCTGCTCGAAGATCTCGATCCCGTCGAACCCGGCCGCGGCGATCGCTTCCAGCTTCTCGACGAGGGTCCCGGAGATCGAGACGGTCGCAATGGACGTTTTCATCGGGTGATCCTTCGTGTCTGAAATGCCGTGTCAGCTTGTGCTGTAGATGGGCCTCAACTGCCCGCCGTCGCCCCGCCCGGACGGGTCATACTCTAGCGCGCGTTCACCGGGTAAAGCTTTCGAACGTGGTCGTCATTTCGGCCACGTCCGGAACCTGCCCGGTGAAAAGCTCGAAGGCGCGCACGGCTTGATAGATCGCCATGCCCGCCCCGGACAGGGTCTGGCAGCCGCGGTCCCGCGCCGCCTTCAGCAAGGCGGTCTCCAACGGGAAGTAGACGATGTCGGCGACCCAGTGGCGGGTCTGCAAAAGGTCCGGGTCGATCGCCGTGCCGGGCAGCTTGGCCATTCCCATCGGGGTCGCGTTGACGATGCCGTCCGCTGCGCCCGCGGCACCGCCCAGGTCGTCGACCGCCGAGGCGGCACAGCCCGGCGACGCCGCTTCAACCTCGCGGGCCAGGCGGGCCGCGCCGTCGCGATCCAGATCGTGGATCATCAGCCTCTCGACACCGGCCCCGGCCAGCGCATGGGCCACGGCCCCGCCGGCCCCGCCCGCCCCGAGAAGCAGGACGGACCGCAGGTCGACTTCCCGAAGACCGGTCTGCAGGCCTTTCGCGAAACCCCAGTAATCCGTGTTGTGCCCGAAGCGCTTGCCGTCGCGGAACACGACCGTGTTGACCGCACCTACCCGCCGGGCGGCATCGGACAACCCGTCCAGGGATCCGATGACCTCGCGCTTGTAAGGATAGGTGATGTTGAGCCCGGCGTAGCCCTCCGCCTCGGCCTGGCGGAGCAGATCCGCCACCGGGGGGTTCGGCGGGGACATCTCGTCGGTGTCGAGAAGATCGTAGGTCAGATCAATGCCCAGCGCCGCCGCCGCGGCCCGGTGCATTCCCGGGGTACGGGACAACTGGATCCCCTGCCCGATCAGCCCGACGCGGACATGCGGTCGCGCATCGCCCGTGGCTGGGTTGTCGTTCTTCGACACTTGCGTGTTCATCTCCCGTCCGCCTCGCCATCCGTCCCGGTCCGCAGATAAATTGTCCGATCTGGTACATTACTGTCAACCAGACTTAACTGGATCGTACATTTTGGGCGTGTTACCTCTCATGCTCAGGAACATGCGATAGGCTTGGCTGTGGCGAAGGACGCGAAACCGAAGAGCGGGTGGAAGCAGGATCCCGCGGCCGTCCGCGCCGACATCCTGCGCATCGCGACCGAGATGTTTGCGCGAACCGGTCTCTCCGGCACGCGGATCGACGAGATCGCGGCCCGGACGAAGACGTCGAAGCGGATGATCTACTACTACTTCGGCGATAAGACCGGGCTTTATGCCCAGGCGCTCGAAGCTGCCTACGCGAAGGTGCGCGAGGGCGAGCGTCAACTCGAACTGGAAGGCCTGGCCCCGGACGAGGCGCTGGCGCGGCTGGTCGGTTTCACCTTCGACCACCATCGCCGCAACGCGGATTTCATCCGGCTGGTGATGATCGAGAACGTCCACAACGCCGCCTACGTCAGGAATTCCAGCGTCATCAAATCCCTGAACGAAGAGGCGATCGCGCGGCTGAGGGCCCTGATCGCCCGGGGGGAGGCGGACGGTCTCTTTCGCAAGGGCCTCGACCCGGTCGCCCTGCACTGGAAAATCAGTGCCTTTTCCGTCTTCAACGTCTCGAACCAGCCGACATTCTCGTCGCTATACGGAGACGATATCTTCTCGGAGTCCGGTCAATCGGACCTGCGCGAAAGCGTCGTCGCCATGATCTTGCGCTACGTGGAGCGGTCCTGAAGCTGAATGCCTGCGCCTGCGTCCGCAGCGCCCGCAGCGTCCGCAACGATCGCGGCAGGTCCGCCACGGATCGAAGGCCCGGATAACGCCCCCAGGATATACGCGGGTTTGCGGTTGTGGCGGACCTCTTGCAGGTTTATTCCCGACTAAAATACTATCATATTTCTTGGGGGATCGGGGTCCAGATCCGACGTCCTGTCGGTTCCGCAGCACAAGTTCCCGAAGGAACGTGCAGGTCGACGCCTTATCCGGGGACAAAGCGGTTCATGCTTCGACAATTCTACGCCTACTACCGACCCTGGACCGGCCTGTTCTGGCTGGATTTCGGATGCGCCGTCCTGTCGGGGCTGCTGGAGTTGGCGTTCCCGATCGCCATCAAGGGCTTCATCGACGTCCTGCTTCCCCGGGGCGATTTGTGGCTCACGGTCATCGTCTCTATCGCGTTGCTGGCGGTCTATCTGCTGAACACCGGACTCATGGCGGTGGTGATCTACTGGGGCCACAAGCTTGGCATCAACATCGAGACGGAGATGCGCCGTCGCGCGTTCGAGCATCTGCAAAAGCTGTCCTTCTCCTACTTCGACACCGTGCGGACGGGCAAGCTGGTGGCACGCGTGACCCGCGACCTCGAGGAGATCGGCGAAGTGGCACATCACGGGCCGGAGGATCTCTTCATCGCCGTCATGACCTTCGTCGGGGCCTTTTTGGTGATGCTGACCATCAACGTCGATCTTGCGCTGATCACGGCGGCCATCGTCCCGGCGAGCGTCGCCATCGTGACCGTCTTCGGCGGCCGGATGACACGCGCCTGGCAATCGATCTACGCGCGCGTGGCCGATTTCAACGTCCGCCTGGAAGAGAACGTAGGTGGCATGCGGGTGGTGCAGGCCTTTGCCAACGAAGAGCACGAGAAATCCCTATTCGCCCGCGACAATGCCCGCTACCGGGACACCAAGTTGCTGGCCTACCGCACGATGGCCGCCTCTTCCTCGCTCAACTACATGGGGATGCGGCTGATCCAGATCGTCATCATGATCGCCGGCGCGGTCTTCGTGCTGCGTGGCAACTTGACCACCGGCAGCTTCGTGGCCTTCCTTTTGCTGGTGAACGTCTTCTTCCGCCCGATCGACAAGATCGCCGCCGTGATCGAGCTCTACCCCCGCGGCATCGCCGGGTTTCGCCGCTACCAGGAGCTCCTGGCGACGGCCCCGGATATCGCCGATGCCCCCGACGCCCGGCCCGCGCCCGATCTGAAAGGCACCGTCGCCTTCGAGGACGTGGCCTTTTCCTATGCGCCCGACCGGGCCGTTCTGCGCGATATCGCGATCACCGTGGCGCCGGGCGAAACGGTGGCCTTCGTCGGCCCGTCCGGCGCGGGCAAGACCTCGCTGCTCGCGCTCGTGCCCCGATTCTACGACCCGCAGGCCGGGCGCATCCTGATCGACGGTATCGATATCCGCGGCATGACGTTGCAAAGCCTGCGCCGCCAGGTCGGTATCGTCAGCCAGGACGTGTTCCTCTTCGGCGGCACCCTGCGCGAGAACATCGCCTACGGACGCCTCGATGCGACGGAAGCCGAGATCATCGAGGCCGCGTCCCGCGCCCAGCTCGATTCCATGATCGCGGCCTTGCCCGAGGGGCTGGATACCATCGTCGGCGAACGGGGCGTCACCCTGTCGGGCGGGCAGAAACAGCGCGTCGCGATTGCCCGCGCCTTTCTCAAGAACCCGCCGATCCTGATCCTGGATGAAGCTACCTCCGCACTCGACACCGAAACCGAGCGCCAGATCCAGGCGGCGCTGGAGGCCCTGTCGGTCGGACGCACGACGCTCGTGATCGCGCACCGGTTGGGCACGATCCGCAACGCCGATCGGATCGTCGTGATCGTCGATGGCCGGATCATCGAAACGGGCCACCATGACGATCTGCTGCGGGCCGAAGGCTATTACGCCCGGCTCGCCGCCGCGTGACGCCGCGATGAAGATCCCCCTGCCCCGGACGCATTGCCCATGACCTCCCACGATCGCCAACCGTTCGCGCCACAGACACACCGCAGCGAAACCCGCCACGAAGGGCCGGTGCCGCAGGACCTGCTCGACCGGCTCCATGCGCAAATCGTCGAGTATGGCCTTCCCGCCACGATCCTGCCCGGCAGCCTCGACCTCCACCGTGGGGAGGCCACGGCGACGATCCGGGCGACCCAGGACACCCTTGCGGTGAAGATCGGCGCGCCCACCGACGCGACCCTGTACCAGATGCGCGAGAGCGTGATCTTCCTGCTCGACCAGGTCGCCCCCAGGATCGGCGCGACCCTCCGCTGGTCCGGATCGGGCCCCGCGCGGACAAGGCCGCCCAACTTTCAGTTGGCCTCGGCTCTGGGGACGGAACGGGTCGGGGCGAATTTCCTGCGGGTGCACATGGCCTGCGAGAATGTCGCGGCACTTTGCGTGGGCGGGATGCACTTCTCGCTGCTTTTGCCACCGACCGGGATGGCCCCCGTCTGGCCGATCCTCGACGACCGGATGCGCACGGTCTGGCCGACCGGGGCGCAGGCGTTGCACCGGGCCGCCTATACCTTCGTGTCGCTCGACCCCGACCGGGGCCGGTTCAGCTTCGACATCTACCTCCACGACGGCGGGCAAACGACTGCCTGGGCCCAGCGCCTTGTCGGGCAGGAGGTCGTGGGCATCATGGGGCCTGGCAGCGGTGATTTTCCGGTGACGGAGGATCTGTTGATCGCCGGCGATGAAACCGCCCTGCCCGCGATCCGCCGCATCCTTGAAGAGGCTCCTGCGGGCCTGCGCGGGCGCGCGGCCATCGAGATCGGCGATCCCGCCGACATCGTCCCGATACGGGCGCCGGCGGGCATGACCCTCGACTGGATCGTACGCGGCGGCGAACGGGATCTGTCGCACTGGCTTGCGCAGGTCGACCGCCTGTCCCGCGAGACCTTCGTCTGGATCGCGGCCGAACAGGCGACGATCCGCAAGGTCAAGCCGCACCTCAAGGCCCTGGGGGTCACCCGCGCGCACAGGTACATCTGCCATTACTGGACACGGTGACGGACCGGATCAGTGGCTTACGCGCATCGGCAAGGTGCAACCGTGCGACCCGCGATTACTATGAAGCGATGCCGCCATGGGCCGAGGAGTCTTGCATTTGGTGCGGCATCGCGTCCGGGACCGGCATGTCGGGGCGCTTTCGCTGCAGCGAAATGGCCGGTGTCAGGACACCTCCCACCTCGCGGCCGTCTTTTCAGCATCTCCCGGGGCGTGGCCGGAGACATGCAGATGTCCCTGCGCCAGCGCGATGATCGCACCCGCTCGGAAAATGGGCCCACCCGCGCCCTTGCGGGACGGGTGGGCCGGATCTCACCAGCTCTTGCGCAGCGTCACGGCGACGTCGCGGGCGGGGTTGTAGTAGTTCGCCGTGCCGGAGCCGACCACGTGCTGCTCGTCGAAGAGGTTGCTGACGTTCACCCCGACTTCCGTCGTCTCGTCGATCGCGTAGGCGTAGGCGGCGTCGACCAGCAAGGTGGGCTCGGAGGTGTCCCCGTTGGGCAGGCCGTAGAAGTAATCGCCGATGTAACGGCCCCCGATCCCGAAGGTCTGCGCGCCAAAGGTCTCGGTCGCGGGCAGGTCGTAGTTCACCCAGAGCGATGCGGTGTGCTTGGGCACATTGGCGAAGGCCTGCCCCGCGACGTCGACGCCAAGGACGATCGCGCGCTCGAATTCGGCATCGATGTAGGAATAGCCGCCCAGGACGCTGAGGTTGTTGTCGAGCTCCGCCTTGCCCTCGATCTCGAACCCGCGGGCGCGGGCCTTGCCGATCAGCTGCTGCTCGATGGAGCCATCGGCCTGCACGACCGCCACGGCGATGTCGTTCTTCTCCAGATCGAAGATCGCGGCCGAGACGAGCGCGTTGGTCCCGACCGGCTGGTATTTCACGCCGACTTCGTATTGTTCGCCGCGCTCGGGTTCGACACCGATCTGCGGCGTCGCGACGGATTCGACGTAAGAGGCATAGACCGACACCGCGTCGGTGACCTTGTAGGTCAGTGCACCGCGGTAGGAGGTCTCGGCGAAATCGTCGCTGGTTTCCACGCCTGCCGATTCGCTGGTCAGGTCGAGCCAGTCGCGCCGGACGCCGGCGGTGACGATGTAGCGGTCGTTGAACGACAGGTTCTGCTGCGCGAACAGGGATTGCGTCCGGTAGTCCTCCTGCGAGGCGGCATAGGGCGTCAATCCGACCGGGGCGCCCGTGTAGACGGGGTTCGCCACGTCGATCGCCGGTGCCCCGGTGTAGAAGGATTCGCTTTCGCTTTGCGCGTCACGGTACTCGATCCCGGCAAGCGTGCTGCTGTCGAAGGCGCCAAGCTGCGCGTCGTATTGCAGCATGACGTTTCCGATCAGCTCTTCCGCGGAACTGTCGCTGCCGAAAAAGGCCCGATCGAAGACCGTGCCGGTGTCCGCACCCGTGTCGACGATATAGGCGTAACCGAAGTCATCGGTCAGGTCGCTGTAGCGCAGGTTGAAGCGCAGGTTCAGACCGTTCGCGAACTCGTGCCGGAAGAAGGCGGAAATCGTCGACCGGTCGACGTCGTGATCGTTGTAATCGAATTCGCCGAAGAACGCTTCCCGGTCGTAGGTCCCCTCCATCGGGTAGCCGCCGCTGTTGGGCGTGTCGTCGCGGTTCAGGTGATCGACGACGACCGTAAGCTCGGTGAAATCCGTAGGCTGCCAGGTCACACCCCCCATGAAGAGCGCGTTGTCGTCGCGCGAGCTGGCATAGTCCCGATCGCTGTCCTGCACCTTGGCCGTCAGACGGTAGGCCAGCCGTCCGGCCTCTCCGAAGGTGTCGCCCAGATCGACCCCCAGTTCGAGATGGTCCTGCGACCCCAGGGTCGCATAGGCCTCTCCGAACCGCTCGAACCGCGGCGTCTTGGTCACGAAGTTGATCGAGCCGCCCGGATCCGAAACGCCGAACAGGGTCGAGTTCGCCCCGCGGATCGCCTCGACACGCTCGTACGCGAAAGGCTCCTCGCGGACGCCACGCATCGAGCCGAGCGTCATCCCGTCGCGGTAGCTGGTCGCCTGGAACCCACGCACGAGGACGTAGTCGTTGCGATCGTCCTAGCCATAGAAATCGGTGTGGATGCCGGGGGTGTACTGCAGGACGCTTTCCACCGTGTCGGCGTTGCGGTCCTCGATCTCCTTGGCCGTGACCGCCGAAACGGAGGCCGGCGTGTCGAGGATGCTGGTCGCGACCTTGCCGCCGACCCAAAGCTCCTGCGCCACGACCGTTTCCGCATCCTGGAAGACCGCACCGCCGCCCGAGAGGATGATCGGCGACAGCCGGTAGGGCGTCTCTGCGTCCTGCGCGAAGGCGATGGCGATGGCGATGGCGATGGCGATGGCGATGGCGATGGCGATGGCGATGGCGATGGCGATGGCGGGCAGGATCGTCAGGGCGGTGCACCCTAGCAAGGCCTTGACGGCAAAAGGTTCATTGCCGATGCGCGGGTGGCGGTCGATCACGGTCGTTCGAGTATTTTGCAAAATTAGTAAGGATTAAAAAGTCTTTTAGTCGGGATTACCTTCAGCGCAAGTGGCAAACCGATCTTGATACCGCAGGTTGCATCCGGCCTCTGGCAGCAGTGCCACGGCTGACCTGCGCCCGCTCGAATCGATACGCCCCCCGTCCGATCGCGAAGCTGCCAGCAGACGCAAAGGAACCAGCTCGTCCGGCAATGCCGGAAGGATCACCGGACCGCGGCGCGCCGGGCTGGCTTCCCCGGGATCCAAAGACACTAAGGTCCCGGTTCAAGGAAACGAAGAACGGTCTTGGAGCCACCCTTCGCGCTGCTTGCTCTTGATGCGCGGCCTATATTCACTGTCTCGCAAGCGAGGATCGCGGGACGGTCGATAAGGCCGGTGTCGAACCGATCGGCCGGTCCTCAGGCCGGGACGGCGCGCACGACGTGACTGCACACCTTCCCCCCATCCTTCAGGGCGCCGCCGACGAAGAAGATCAGCGTCGTTCGCCGCCCTCGCGCAGCCAGAGAAACCCGTAAGGTCCGATCCGAACGGGCTCTCCCGGTTGAACGGCTCCCTCGGTCGCGGCATCGGACAGCAGCGGCATGAGAGTGGCTTCGGCGTCTATATCCACCTCGCCCCCCTTCCCGCTGAGGTCGTGGATCGTGAAGACCACGTTGTCCCGCCACGCGTAGCGCAGCACGAGAATTCCATCAGGCGAATCGGGGAGCGTCACATCTCCCCAGCCGATTTCCGGGCAGGACCGGCGCACCCGGATCATCTCCTGCACCTGGCGCAACAAGGATCCTTGCGTCGCACGCTGTGAGGCCACGTTCGTCTCGTGGTAGCCAAGCGGTCCGTCGGTCACCACCGGATGCACCAGGTCGGCCGCTGCATCACTGAAGCCCGCATTCGCAGCGTCGGCCCATTGCATGGGGGTGCGCACCGGATTGCGTTCGCCGAGATCGAGCCGTTCGCCCATGCCGATCTCGTCGCCGTACCACATGACCGGCGTACCGGGTAATGCGAACAGAAGGCTCTGCGCCAAGGCGATCCGCGCCGCGTCGCCGCCAAGCATGGGTGCCAGGCGCCGACGCACGCCGCGATCGTAAATCCGCATGGACTCTTCGGGGGCGAGGGCCTCGAAACACTCCTCGCGCTCCCCATCGCTCAACTTGTCGAGGCTGAGTTCGTCATGATTGCGCAGGAACGTGGCGAACTGCGCCTGCACCGGCATCGGGTCCGGCCGGGAGCGCAACGCCTCGCGGATGGGCTCCGCGGACCCGCGCACGAAACCCAGCCACATCCGTTGATTGAGGGGAAAGTCGAAGACGAGATGCATGCGCTCGTCCGATCCGAAAGATCGGCCGCCGAAGTAGTCCGGCAAGACCTCCCGCGTGACGTTCGCTTCCGCCAGCATGACCGCGCCCGCCCGCCGCCACGACAGAAAGTCCCGCATCTCCGATAGCAGCAGCAACGGATCCCGATCCGGTTCGTCCTTCAAACCCTTGTACTCGATCAGGAACGGCACCGCATCGATCCTGAACCCCTCGACCCCCAGTTCGAGCCAGAAGCCCATGATGCGAAGGATCTCTTCGCGGACGTCCGGGTTTGCGATATTCAGGTCCGCCTGATGCGCGTAGAACCGATGCATGTACCAGGCCTCGGCGGCCTCGTCGTAGGTCCAGACCGCTTCCTGGACGCCGGGAAAGATGATGCCTTCGGTGATGTCGTCGGGCTTCTCTTCGGACCAGACGTACCAATCGCGGTAACGACTGTTCTTCGATGTCCGTGCGTCCTGAAACCACGGGTGATCGATGGATGTGTGGTTGCACACCAGATCGACCATCACCTTCATGCCCCGTTCATGGGCCGCGCGCGTGAATTCCACGAAATCGCCCAGGCTTCCCAGCCGCGGGTCCACCCCGTAGAAATTCGTGATGTCATAGCCGTTGTCGCGATTCGGCGTCGGATAGAACGGGTTGAGCCAGATACATGTCACACCCAATGTCTCGAGGTGATCCAAACGATCCGTCAGGCCCGGGAAATCGCCGACGCCGTCGCCGTTGCGGTCCATGAACGTCTCGACATCGAGACAATAGACGACCGCATTCTTGAACCACAGATCCAGCATGTCGCGCTCCAATTCCCGCCTGGCGTGAGCGAGATTTTACGCCACATCCGCCAGATGCAATAGCCCTGCAGAACAATTAGACACGTCCAAGCATTGCGGGTCAAACGACGGGGAAGACAAGCGACCGGCAAGGTGCGCGCAGAGTCGAGCGTCATTGCGGGATGGAGCAGATGTTCCGCAGCTCTCAAGAACCGCAAGACGCGCCCCGACACGTCGCGACGCCTGCCCGACAAACTCTTTTCAAGCAATTGCACAGGCTGGGACCATGCGTTTCCGTCTCTGACGGAGACCAAAGCCCAGGCAGTCTACGGGGCTGACGAATTCAGACTTCGGAAGGTGGGGTAATGGCGGACTGGGGATCAGCCATTTGCCAGTCGCAGATAATCTCGATACATCGCAACAGACGGGAAAGCGTGTTTATTTCCATAACGTTATGCGGATTCCTTATTGCAGCCCGTTGCATGCCGCTGCTATCAGTTGCTCAATCAATGGTGGGATGGATGGTGGGATGGCGCGGCGCGCGAAAGAGCTAGGTGCCCTTCAGGTGAAGAGGATCACGACGGCGGGCATGCACGCGGTCGGAGGTGTGGACGGCCTCTACCTGAACGTCACACCATCCGGCACGAAGTCTTGGATATTGCGGCTCACGGTTGCCGGCAAGCGTCACGAACTTGGGCTTGGGCCCTATCCCGAGGTTTCGCTCGCCGATGCTCGAGACGAAGGTGTGCGCCTCCGGCAGCAGGTTCGCGCAGGCGAGAACCCGGTCAACGACCGTGCGGCAGCGCGTGCCGCCGCTCGCATCGCAGTTCCCGCGGTGATGACGTTCAGCGACGCGTTCGCAAGATACATGTCATCCATGCGGGATAAGGAGTTCAACAACGCGAAACATGCAGCGCAGTGGCGCTCCACTCTCGAAACCTATGCCTTTCCGATCATAGGATCGATGCCGGTGGGCCAGGTGGACCGCACACATGTTCTTCAGATCCTTGAGCCTATCTGGTCCACGAAGACCGTGACCGCGAAGCGTCTTCGTGGCCGGATCGAAAATGTCCTCGCTTGGGCGACGGTCGCAGGTCACCGCGAAGGCGATAATCCGGCCGCCTGGAAGGGCAACCTTCAGCAACTCCTTCCCGCGCCCTCCAAGATCGCGAAGACGACGCATCATGGCGCTCTGGCTCTCGATGATGCTCCGAAGTGGTATTCGTCGCTCCTCAAGCGCGGAGGCGTGGCGCCTCTCGCCCTGCAGTTCCTTGCCTTGACCGCCGCCAGGTCGGGTGAGATCCGAGGAGCGCTGTGGCGGGAGATCGACCTGGCAGCCGGGGTCTGGACCATTCCGGCCGACCGCATGAAGATGGATCGCGAGCACCGCGTTGCCCTCAGCCCAGCGGCCTTGGCGCTACTCGTCGAGTTACCGCGTCAGCTGGGAACCGACCTCGTATTCCCGGGTAAGTCCGGTAAGCAGATGTCGGACATGACACTCTCCGCCGTCATGAAGCGGATGCAGAAGACCGAGGAGGAAGCTGGCCGCAGGGGCTGGCTCGACCCAAAGTCGGAGAGGCCGGCGGTGCCTCACGGCCTCCGGTCCACGTTCCGCGACTGGGTGGCCGAGCGGACCGGCTATCCAGCGGACATGGCAGAGATCGCCCTCGCTCACCGTGTCGGATCGTCGGTCGAGCAGGCTTACAGGCGTGGCGACATGCTCGAGAAGCGGAGGGAGATGATGCAGGCGTGGGGAGATTTTCTACTCAAAGATGTTCGTCGGTAGTCTACATTTCTAGGTTTTGCAGAATCAAAGCAGCATTATCCGACTAGAAAGAATGCGACAAAAATCATATTCAAAGAACTCTATCACGCAATCAACACGCGCTCGTCGAGCTGGGAAGCGATTGATGCTCGCTTAACTCATACTATTATAGGACAACTGTTGCGTGCTTCGTGATGATGTCCTGCACCTCGCTTGGCTTAAATGCGACATCCCATGTCCATCGCCCAAAGCCGCCTGCAACATTAATGGCTTGCACCCACTCATTAAGCGCGTCCCGCTTGGCCTTGTTTTGGGGGCTGTCGGTTCCTTTGATTTCGAGGGCGAGGATTTTAGCGTCGTCGAGACGCACTATGAAATCCGGAACATAGCGCCGTCGGGACCCCGCCCACATGTAGTAGACCTGGAAACCTAGATGATCATTTTTGGCATAAGAAATAACTTCGTGACGCTTCTCGAAAACGTTGGCTGCGTGGCCCTCCCAAGCGGAGTCCCCGACCAGATGGCTGATCTGCGACTTGCTAGTCGGGAAGCACGGCTTGGTTGTATACCAAGTGCGCATCAACTCAGTTGAACCGATTGGATCTTCCTCGTCAAATACTGGGGTCAGTCGATCTGTATTCTGCTCCGTTAAATTGATGAGAATATGTTGGACAACGAGATCGATGTTTAGCGCAATCAAGATCCGCCTTCGAAGCGGATCGGAGTGAAACAGCGACGGGATCTCGAGACGGTCCGAGTTGAGAAACGCCTCGACAATCCGCACAAGTTGCGCCGCGAGATACTCATGGGTGCCGGTGAATCCATGGCTTAGTTCTGCAAACGCTTTTCGCGCCGCTTGGAAAGTGAGTCGCTGTAGTCGGAAGCCATCGGATAGCTTCTCGAGATTGATCGCGGTGACCTTGCCCATGTCCGTCGCGCCGCCGAGTGCCGGGGCGAGTTCGGCGCTAATCGGTGTGCTGGCGGGATCGAGCACGAGCGGCTGGACCTTGCTCCAGTCGATGGCGAGCTCCCGTTTGACGATCGTCTCTACACGTAGCACATTCGGCCAGCGAAGCTCCAGATGCGCGCGGTCGGGCACTACTTCGATCTGCGTGGTGGGCTTCGGAGGTGGCGGCGCCTCACCGCCTTCGCCGGTCTCCGATATAGAGAGCGGCACGCCGAAGACGTTGACGTATTCTGGCAGGAACAGGCCGTTCTCGTCAGTGTCGTAGGACACCCGACGTAGTCCGCGTCCGACGACCTGTTCGCAGAGCAACTGGGACGTGAAAGCCCGGAGCCCCATGATGTGCGTCACATTCTTGGCGTCCCATCCCTCCGACAGCATCGCGACCGATATGACGTTCTGAAGGTCCTGGCCGGCTGCTCCACTTTTTCCGACGTTGTCAACGATCTCGCGCAGCAGTTCCTCCTTCTTCAAGGCAAGGAACCGCTGGCGCCGGGTTTCGGGAAGGTCTGCCGCCTCGATGATGTCCTTCAAGCGCGCCTCGTAGTCCTTGTCGGATGAGGCGGTCTCGCCGATCTCTGCCTTCTCGAGCACTTTTGAGTCGACGCGAAGCGTCCGTTCTGGCGCGTGCAACTCGGGCCAGTGTGCATCGCCCTTGTTGAAATAATTCTCGATGCGGGCCGCGGTCTCCGTGCGGTTGCAGACGGTGAGCATGACCGGAGGAGAATAATGCCCGGCTTCTCGCCACTGCCGACGCGTTTCTCGCCAGTCCGCGCCGAGCAGCGTGTAGGCGTCCTGCACCAGTTTCGGCAGCGCCTCATGCGGCTCGGCCTTTGCCCGGTTCAGGTCCTCGGAGACGGATGGGTCGCGGTAGATGTGGTAAAGCTTCGAGCGCAGCGTCTTTGCGTCCGGAACAGCGTCGTCGCGCACGACGACCCGGGGCGTCTTCACGAGCCCGGCCTCGATCGCGTCGTTCAAACCGAAATCCGAGATGATCCAGTCGAATAGCGCCGCGTCGGTGCTCCTCTTTCCGGTCGGCGCGAACGGCGTGGCCGACAGATCGAAGCAGCGCTGTATGCGCCGAGTCTTGTGGATGCGGTCCAGACCCTCGATCCACCGCGTGGCTTCGTCCAGGTCGATGCCTTGTTCCGCGGCCTCCTTCTTGCTGATCTTCACTTCGGGCGGCTTGCGGTAGGCGTGGTGCGCCTCGTCGTTGATGACAATGATGTCCTTGTGCGCTGCCAGCTTGCCCAGCACGCGCCGCGTGAAGGCCTCGTCGGACTCGCGCCCCTTCTTCACCACCGAGCGGTCCGCTTCCTTCAGCGGCATCAGCGTGTGCCAGTTCTCGATCAGCACCTCGGCCTGGTTCAGCTTCTGGCGCAGGGCCTCGGACGGGCACAGGTTGAACTCGTCGTAGTAGCTTCCCTCGCTGGGAAGAAGCACCTGCAGCCGTTCCTTCACGGTCAGGCCGGGCGCCACGATGAACACGGCGCGGCTGAAGTCCTTGTTCCGCTTTGGATAGGTCAGCGCGTTCAGAACCTGCCAAGTGATGATCATCGCCATCACCGTGGTCTTGCCCGCGCCCGTGGCCATCTTGTTGCACAGCCGCTCCCACGTCCCGCCGTCGCCTGGGATCGCGATGCCCTGCTTGTAGGCCTCGGCGCCCTCGACCCACCAGATCAGCGTCTCGATGGCCTCGAGCTGGCAGAAATAGAACGGATACTGGCGCACATCGCGGTCATGCCAGTGCTCCAGCAGCTTGCGGGTGACGATGGTGACGCCGGGCCAGCCATCCGCACGCCACTGATCCACGCGCGCCCGGATCGTGTTCACCAGGTCCAGAACCTCGGTGCGCTTGGTGTTATTCCGCGCGTCGAAAACCTCGTAGCTCGCCGGCCGCCGTTCGGGCTTGATCTCCAGCTTGCCGCCCTTGGCCTCGATCCAATGCTGTGCGGGGCACTCGAATGGCGTGTTAATGATGAGAGACATGCCCTATCCCTCTAGCGGCATGATCTTGAGCGACTCGATCCCGCGGTCGTCCACGATCTTGACTGCGATCCGCCGGTTCTCCCCCGTCTCGAACGGAAGTGAGACGGTGCCATGGAACTGTTCCAGCAAGTCCTCATCGAGCTCTGCGCGCACGGTCTTTTTCAGGCGGTTCCAGCCTCCCTTCGCATCCGCCATCGGGAAGAACACCTGGTGCGGCATCAGCGAGCGGTTGTCGTAGTCCACGTCCAGCGACCACATCGCGATCTGCGTCTTGCCGCCGGAGACGAGGTCGCCCGCCTTGGGGTCGAAATAGTCGAAGCCGTTGACCTCGACCTCCCACATCCCGTCCTCGCGCTTGCGCAGCTCCACGTCCGGCTGGCCCATCAGCCAGAAGGACTGGTTCGAGGCGCGCTTCTTCTTCAGATCCTCGGTCAAGAGGTCGGTGTTCATTTGCGCCTTCAAGAGCGTCACGCCGGGCCAGTTCACCTCGTCGATGTCCTTCGCGGCCTCCGGGTCGAAGGTGAAGGCGCAAAACAGGATGAATTTCGGCGATGGGCGCAGGGTCTCGGCTTCGGTCAGCGCCAGTTCCACCTGACGCTGCTCCAGCGCCGCGTGCTCGGGGCCGAAGCTGACGACGACGCGTTCGCCCGTCTCGGCCAGCGACCCGCTAGCATGGATGTATTTGAGTCCCGGCAACGTCTCGAACTCTGCGAAGCGGAGCATGGCGCCGCCCTTGCCGCGCACGCCGGTCTTGAGCAGTTCGTCGCGCCAAAGCGCCTGACGGGACGTCTCGCCGGAGCGAGCGACGGTCTCGTCGGCTTCCTGCGGCGGCATGCTCTCGTCCAGCGACAGGACGGTCGGCGCGGGCACCGCCTCGACCGAGAAGGGCCCGCAGATGCGCAGCTTGATTTTGTCGATGCGCGGCTTGTCGTAGAGCGTTTCCTGCTCGGCATGGTCGGCGATGGACTGATCCATGCGGCGCTGCATCGCCTGGCGGGCGGCGTGAAAGGCGTCGAACGCGGCGCGGGCGGCCTCGGGCCAATCGTCGGGCCAGTCGAAGGGCACCTCCCATTCGTGCAGGCTGTCGCCCTTGGCGAAATCCACCGGCTTGCCCTTGCGCACGCCCTGCGCGGGCTTGAGCGGCTTCGGCCGGCTCGCAGCCAGCGCGGCATTGAGGCCCTCCAGCGCCGCCGTGATCTTCGGGTGGTCCTCGTCGTGGATCGTGTCGATGTCTGGGTTGTTGGCGATGCTCTTCAGCGTGATGTGCGGCACCGTCTCGTAGTCGAAGCCGCCGCCCAGCCCCTCATGCGGATAGCGGAGCGCGTAGTAGTCGAAGCTGGCGGTCATCAGCCGCTGCTTGGCCAGCGTGATCGCTACGCGGGAGGTGTCGCACGTGATCCAGCGCCGTCCCCATTTCTCGGCGACGAAAGCGGTGGTGCCGCCCCCACAGGTAGGATCGAGCACCAGATCACCTGGGTCGGTAGTCATGAGCATGCATCGTTCGATTACACTTGTGCTCGTTTCAACCACGTAACCCTTATCAGAGGCACCTTGGGTCGTCGTCCATACGTTCGCATACTCCTGAACTGGAAAATCCGAAAATTCAAAGCGATAGGATGGCATGGTCTTGCCGTGCAAAATCTTTCGCGCCTTGATCGCACGTGCCATCCCGCTTGGATTCGTCTTCCAACTCTTGCCGGACTTTGGACTGTAGATCTTGCCATCCATTTCAAAATCAAAGACGCATGACTCCGTCAGTCCGGAGGAGACCAAGTCAGTTGCTCGGAATACGGACGAGCCTTCGGGGAGTGCCTCAGGATCATTTTCAAAATCCTTGAAAGGAACTTCCTCAAGTGTTGGGAGGCGCACCTTGTTGAACTGAGTGCCTTCACCGGATTTCCGCACTTGGTAGAGCTTGCGAAACTTGATGGCGTCCTTGTCTCTCGCGAACCAGACGATGTAGTCGTAGATGGATGCCAGATATTTGGTGCCGAGCGGGATTTTCGTCCTGTAGGCAATTATATTCATGAAGTTCTCTGCGCCAAAAACTTCATCCATCAACGCGCGAACGGAATGAAGGTTCTCGTCTGAAATCTGAACGAAAACAGAACCTGACGCGTGCAGTAACTCCCTCGACAATAGCAATCGGTCACGCAAATACGTGAGGTAAGAATGTGAGCCAAGTTCCCAAGTATCCCGGAACGCACGAATCATTTCGGGTTCAGCCGTTAGATCTTCCTCTTTGTCGATGGTCTGGTTTGGCTTCTTGTTCGTGAAGGGCTGGAAGTTCGAGCCGTATTTGATGCCATAGGGCGGGTCAATGTAGATCATCTGGACCTTGCCGCCCATGCTCTCCTTGGTCAGGAGCGAGTTCATCACCAGCAGGCTGTCCCCCGCCACCAGCCGGTTCGACCAGCCCTTTTCGTGGTGGTAGAAATCCAGCGCCTGGCGCAGCGGCAGGTTCTCGAACGGCGCCGCGAAAAGGTCCGGCTGCTGCCATTGCGTAGCGGAGTCCTTGCCCTTTAGCCGCTTGGTCGCGTTGGCAAGGATCGTCGCCGGGTCCACTCGTTCGTGGACATGCAGCGAGACGGTATCAATCTCGACGCTCGTCCGCTCCGCCTTGCCCGTCCAGTTGAGATAGGGCGCCTGCAGCCGCTTCAGCTCCTGCAGCGCGTCCTTCATTTGCTCGGGATCGCCGCTGGCCAACGCATTGTCGATGAGCCGTTCGATCCCAACTCGCGCAGAGTCGAAGTTCAGCACAGGGTCGAGATGCGGATCGTGGGCCCAGGTCTTTTTCTCGCCATCGGGATCGGTGCCGGCATGGACCATGCCCACCTCCGGGTTGTTCACCCGCGTCTCTTGATGTCGGTAGCTCAGCACCTGCGCAGGGCCATTCGGCTTGCGCGTAGCTTTTTTGCCGGTAGAGACGGCACGCTGCCGCGGCGCCGGCTCGCTCGTCGGCTGCAACTCGAACTCGTCGTCGTCGACATTGTCATCCGCGGTGTCTACGCCGACGCTCACATCTTCGTTGTCATCGACCACCCGCATGATCGATCCGCCCCTTCCACGGCCACGGATAAGAAGCCCTTCATCTACCAGCGCGTCGCGCGCGGCCGTGTAGTCCTCGTCGGTCAGGCTCGGCACCTGCTCGCGCAGTAGCGCCATCATCGCGCCGTTCCCCAACGAGGAGCCGTCATCGGGGATTAATGAGAGGATAAGGTCGTTCAGACTGTGAGACATATGAAAAGGCTGCTTGCGGGAAAGGTGTCGTCTGGGAACGCTACCGCTTGTATCTGCACATTGCACGCCCAATAGCCCGCTCCGTCATCAAGCGGGACTGCCAATGAGGCGTCTAGCTTGTCGTCAACAGCAGACATGATCACCAATATGCCTACCGTGAGGCAATGGTCCATTACTCATTCACATAGGCACATTTGTCCGCCCGGTCTTGCCGGCACCCCGAGGCATCCCTATCAGCAAGCGCTTGTTTCCTAGGACATCGCCTGCACGACGAGCCATTCCTCCTCGCTGGACCCATCATCGCCCCGTGACAGACGCAGAACGACCGACTGCCACGAGGCGCGCATGACGGGAGCGATGTCAGTCAACCCTGCGCCGGAACAGCTGCTGCAGCTCCTGCGCTTGCTCGAGCGTCATCCACGGTAGGTGACCACCGACGATCGACCGCATCGTTTCCATCCACTGCCATTCCTGCTCCGAAAGCGGCGTCCTGTTCGGCAGGACGAACCCGTGATCGCGTTCCGTCATTTGGAGAAGATCGCGCGCAGACCGGTGCGGGACCGGCTCGTCAAGTTGGGGTCGGTGTTTTTCGACGCGTCCCGGATCTCATCGAGCCATTTCACCTCGTTGGCGGTCACGATGGTCCCGAAGATCTCGGCGATGGTAGTCCGTTCAGTCTCGTAGCCCTGCTGCTGGACCGCGAGGAGGAACAGGCGGCGCGGGTCGCACTCGAGAGCGTCAGCCAGAGTCAGAACCCGGTCGAGCGGGAGTTTCGTGGCGCCGGATTTCAGCATTGAAATCACGTTCGGGTTCACGAACCCCGCTTCGCGCGCGATGTCGATCTGGCTTTTAGGTTTGAGCTGCAAAACACGCGTGGCGATGAAGGTCGCGAGTTCCGTGTCGGCGTAGGGTCGTTTCATTTTTGCTTTCCTTGAGAGCACGCAGCGACTTGCTGCACGTTCTTTATAGCGAGACGCTCGTTGGGTCTTCGCGGCTCCCGAGAGAAAGAAGTCGCGGTCGATGACATACCGCCGGCATACGTCGGACATCATTCGACCGGACCGCTGCGTGCGTCCACATTTTGGTGACTTTCACGATAGCTCTTAATGCGAGCTATTCGGCTTGAGCCAACTTAGATCGTCACGAAGTGCGTGTCTTCATCGGCAATTTTCGGTCCGCTGAAGTCCGCCTCGTCGGGTATGCGCCCAAAGGCAATCTTGGCCCCGAGGTAGCCGCCTGGCATGTCCGCCTGCGGCCCCATCGTTAGGGCTTGCGGTCCCAGCCGGGCGCGGACACCGTCCATCAGGTCGCTCACGCGTTCCCATTTCTCTCTGTCTGTCTTTCGTGCGATTCCTCCTGGGATCTGCGCTGCGGTGTCAAAGAGATCCGTCATTATGTCCGCGCTGCTGATCAGGCCGTGGATCATGACGCTGACCGATCTCGGCCGGAACGAGAGAGTCCGCTTCGCTTCCGCCAGACCGTCGCCGAGGGCGGTCAGGAAAGTATGGTCGTCGCGGGCCGGCAGGAACGCGCCTTCCCAGTTCCAGCGCAGATTTTCCGACCTTGTCTCCGAAGCGACCCGCGATCCGCCGCCCCGTAATCCAAGCGTCATCTTCGTGGCCCGCACCTCGGCGCGTCGGACCCGGCGACCGGCGCTCTGCGTCAGAAGTCTTGCGCAAATCGCGATCTTGTCGTGCGTCCGCCAGTCCCTGGGCAGCATGCGGCTGTGACCAAACATGCTCTTCTTTGTGACCGGGCGCTCGGTGTGGAAGCCGTGCACGCCGTTCCAGAACCGCTCTCCTTCGACGCTGCCCCAGATCGCCCGCGCCTGTTTCGGCGCCAGCGCCCAGAGGCTCGCGAAATCCTTCACTCCAGCCGCTTCAAGGCGCGCGCGCATCCCTGTCGAAACCCCTGGCAGATCGTTCAGATCGATGCCCGCCAGCGCCTGCGGCAGGTGATCGGCTTCGATCAGTTGAAACCCGTCGGGCTTATGTTGCTCTGCCGCGATCTTGGCTAGCAGCTCGGTCGGCGCCATGCCGATCGAACAAGTCAGCACATCGCTGAACGTCGAGGCCAGCGCCGCCTTCAGCCACTTGGCGAGCCGCTCTCCTTGCTCCGCTTCAGAGGGGAGGAGGTGACAGACCACCTCGTCGATCGACCGGACTTGCGCGACAGGCAGGACAGTCTCGATGACCTCGAGGATACGCTTGTGCAGCCGCACGTAAACGTCGTGACGTGCCACGACAAAGACCATCTCTGGGGTGATCTCGCGCGCCTTCGCGATGGTCATCCCCGACTTCACTCCGCGCGCTTTCGCCTCGCGGCTGACGGCGATGCACCCCGTATGCAGCGAATCCAGCGGGACCACGCCGACGGGCTGGCCGCGTAGGTCCGGATTGAAGTGCTGCTCGGCGGAAGCAAAGAAGCTGTCGAAGTCGAGGTAGAGGCGCTCGACGCCGCGCGCCTGTCCGCGGGAATGATACATCTGGACGATCTCCGTCAACTGTAAGCCTCTCGTTCCTCGTTCGCTTGACAGCTTGGCTGCCCGTGGCAGATACAGGGGAACAATACAGGAACATAACCGGAGTCGCGGATGCCCGTCCATCCCATTGAAGCCCCCGTCCTGACGGAGGGACAGATCATCCCATTGCCGCTTGTCCGCGCCAGTGCGGGCTTTCCGTCGCCTGCCGGTGATGATCTTGAGGACGAAATCGACCCGATTGCCTGGGTCGTCCGCCATCCGGCCTCGACCTTCTGGTGGCGCGTGGAGGGAGACTGCCTCTGGGATGTTGGCATTCGCGACGGTGACATCATCGCGGTCGATCGCGCGGGCAAGCGGCGGCTAGGCCGGGCCGTGCTGGCGGTCGTCGACGGAGCTGTGACGGCGAAGATTCTGCGCAAGCGCGACGGACGATACTTCCTGGCGCCGGCCAACAGCCGTGAGGACTTTCCTGAAATAGAACTTACGGAGGACAGCGAGATCTGGGGGGTCATCGCGGGCGTCGTGCGTCGGTATGACCTCGGGTGACGCGGCCCATCGCAATCAGCGACAGCGCGAACTTCTACGTCAGCGCCGAGCGGATCTTCGCCCCGACACTCCGGGGCGTGCCGGTCATCGTGCTGTCGAACAACGATGGCTGCGCCATCGCGCGGAGCGATGAGGCCAAGGCGCTCGGCATCAAAATGGGAGAGCCGCTGCACCTAATCCGCGACAAGGTCGAGGCGCACGGTATCCACGTCTTCTCGTCGAATTACGCACTCTATGGCGACATCAGCCGCAGGGTGGTGGAGGTATACGAGGACTTCTCGCCTTCGGTCGAGATCTACTCGATCGACGAGTGCTTTTTGGACTTCGGAGGTCTCCGTGACCGGGAAGCGCATGCGCGGGCGCTGCGCAAAGAGGTGCTCCGCCGGATCGGCGTTCCGGTCCGAGTTGGCATTGCCCCCACGAAGACACTGGCCAAATGCGCTAACGAGATCGCGAAGAAGAACCCGATCTTCGCCGGCGTGCTCGATATGATGGACATCAGGATCTCTGATTGGCTGTTGCCGCTCGTCCCGGTGGCCGACATCTGGGGTGTCGGTCGAAAGACCGAAGCCAAGCTGACGGCCATTGGCATCACTACGGCGGCAGACCTGCGCGACATGCCGCTGCGGCAGGCCCGCGCTATCGGCACCGTCGTGCTGGAGCGCATCGTCCTCGAGCTTCAGGGCGAACCCTGTATCGCCTTTGAGGAGGTCGAACCTCAGCGCAAGGGCATGGCGGTGACCCGGTCGGCCGGCACGCCGATGGCGGACTTCGACACGCTCTTTCAGGCGGTCACCGCTCACGCGACCCGGGCGGCGGAGAAGTTGCGGCAACACGGGCTCGTCGCCGGAACTATTACAGTCTTCTTCCATACGAACCGGCACCGTCCCGATCGGCCACAATACGCAGGCTCACGGTCGACGCGTCTGGCTCCAATGAGCTCGGACACCATCGATCTGGTGGCGGCCGCCAAGCGTTGTGCGAAGGCGGCCTGGCCGAAGTTCGGCGCCTCGAGCTATGGCTTCACAAAAGCCGGAGTTCTGCTTGATGACCTGCTGCCCTATGAGGCTCGACCTCTGACACTCTTCGACACGTTAGAGCGTCCCACGGCGCTGATGGCCGCCCTCGACGAGGTCAACACGCGCTTCGGCAAGAATACTATTGTGCTTGTCAGCGAGGGCATTCGGCGACCGTGGCAGCTTCGAGCCGACCACCGCAGCCCACGATACACGACGAGGCTAAGCGATCTGCCGGTGGTGAGGTAGAACGGCGAGAGAATGAGCGGGCGTATCAAACGGGGCGACAAGGGCGGGGAGCGGACTTTCGCTGCGGACGCGAGAATTTATGGGGCAAACGGCGAAGCGAACTTTGCGTATGATTTATCAACATCACAGCGCTGAGGTCGGAAATGGGGATCAAGTATTCAAAAACGGCTTCGTCTGCGTCTGATCACAGCTGACGATCCAGCCGACAAACTCTGGTCCAAACGCCTTATGGAGCTTTTTAGGCCCTTATGGCAAGCCGCCTCCGAGTCTTGACTGCGACAGCTGTCAAAGTGAGTTTGAAGGCGGCAACCTCTCGATATCTTAAATCAGGCTGCCTATATGTAGTGCATATGAAAAGAAGAATGGATATATTTTGACTGATCGATTTAGGATTTGGTTGGTTTCCCAGTCTTGGTTCTGGAGTGCGAGGTCAAGAGTTTGGAGGGTAAAGTTCTTCTTCGAACGTGGTGCGTATAAGCGTAGCGTTTCGGTTTCACAAGCTGGCACGAATGCCAGGATCTTAGGCACCCTGACATCAATCGGATTGAAAAGTTTGGTTTGGGTTGTGATGGCGCTGACAGCCTCAATTGTTGTCGAGGGAACAATTAGGCGTAACACAACTTGGCTTCAGCCGCTCGGCGCAGATGACAACGAGTTCATTATTGATCAGCTTCGGATGTACGCGCAGCTCCTCACGGCAATCTTTTCTATCTATTTTGCCACGATAGGCATCATCTTGAGTGCCGGTTACACGCGGCTTCGGCGCGACATAATCCAACTGTTAACGAGTGAGCAGGTGGGAAGTGTCTACTCTCGCGTCTTAGTTTTAGCTGCTGCTTTTTGTTTGACGGCGACTTCTCTCCCTATGTTTGGTTCTCAACCTGGCTTGTTGAACTACAACCTCGGTACGTTATTGACACTTGCTAGCTCTTTAGCGCTATTCCCGTTGGGGCAAAGACTGTTTAACTTCTTTGATCTTAATCAGTTGGCTAGGAGCGAGATCCTACCCAGAATTGTACGGCACATTGAAGGTGCGGCCAATCCGAAAAATTCGATTTCTCTCGCAAACCACCATTCGAAAGCAGCGCGCCAGTCGCTCGAACAACTCGCGTACATTGACGAAAGACTTAAGTCTGAAACAGAGAAGCTAGGCGATACACTGCCTGCACTGAGTGATGACTATTCGGCGCTGATGCTACACTACCTCAGTCAGAAGCATAAGATCGATCATGAAAGCTATTGGTTTCCACGCAAACGACAACATAGGCAGTGGTTCTTTGCTGGAGACAGCGCGACCTCGATGGCTCTGCAAACAAGTAGCCAGTTGATGGTCGAAGAGAAAGCGGATCTGCAATGGTTCGAAAGCGAGATCGTTGAGAGATTGACGGGACACATCGAGCTCGCATTGGCACGTAAAGACTTTGAACTAGCTCTGAAGCTCATTAATCGCTTTTCAGCCCGGGTTTCGGCGTATGCCGAGCAATTTCAGTTCGATATTGGCATGCAAGAACTGAAGAAAATCAAAGATATCATTGAAAATTCCTTTGCTTCAACAGACGCTGCGGGCAACAGCGAGCTGACATTGATAGCGATTGCAGATACCTGGGCGGCGCTCGGCAGCAATCTTTGTCTTGAAACACTTCGGCGCATGATGACCTTCGAAAAGGAGCTAAAGGAATTTTTCGATGCCGACATATGGACGGATGAGTCGCTTCGGAGCTTGCCCGCGTTCCTGCAAGTAGAATTGGCTTTCATAGTTGAACGCATCGACTTCGAGAAACAGATTGAAGGCCATCGCTTGTCCAAGCCAAAGTACGTCCAGCAGTTGGCAGTCCAAAAGCTGTTGCAGCAGTACGCGAAAATAGTGCCAGAGATATGTAGCTTCCATGCCGAACTGGTGCCCAGTTTTGTCAAGTCCTTTACTAGAATGAGAATGCCGGAGGCCGCAACACAAGTCGTGCTTGCAAGCTTACATAGCCATTGGAAGCTGCCACGCTGGTTCGAAGAGTTGACCCAACTTTTCGAAAGATACGGCGCTTACGTTCATTATTCCGAGACACAGTACGCTTTGCCCCAAATCGACACCCAGAGTTTGGCAGAACGTTTGTCAAATACGCGCGACGTAAGTGTTGCGTTGCTGGCAAGTCCAGACATGATTGGACACATCTTTGAACACGAGCATAGCGACGACTTCCCTGACCATTTCGGGCAAATATATTTTGAACTTGCTGAAGCATGCATCCAAGCCCTCCAGCAAAATGACGAAGATAAGTTCGGCAAAGTATTTCCGATGTTTTTCGCGTTGGCGTTGCTAGCATCGGATACGAAATTTGCAGATTCGACGCTTGACGTAAACGACGAGTTTCGCTTGCATCTTATTTCGACAGTGATCAACGACTTTGCTTCAGTCTTGGGGTTCGCCATCCTCTACGGAGAGTACTTTGGCAACGCAAAGTTGTCGATGGCCGCTCTGGCCAAGTTCTCGTCATGGATTGAGAAAGCTACCGACCAGAAGCAGTACCTCAAGAGGATGTTACTTCTCTCGAACCCTCACAGTTTCAGCATGGGCGCATCTCCGAGGGGCTTGATCCGAATTAATTGGAAGATGGCGTTCGAACAGCGAGCGCGAAGCGACGGCTATGGCGATCAAATGAGTTACCGAAGAGGCAACCAGCATGAGAGTAAGGTAGTAGATGAGTTTCTGCGATCACACGCGGAGGCATCTCATTTGTTCTTTGCACTACACGTTTTACCGCTTGTTGAACCAACGGATTTCGATGTGGATCGTCAGATAACTAGCTTCGCAAAAGACTTGTCTGAGGACGATGTGGGGAGGGCGGAATGAGAGTAAGGTGGGCGGCAAAGCCAGCACTTCGTCATCAGTCACATGGAGAAGAAACTGGTTTTTTGGACAGGCTGTTGATTAAGTCTCAGAAAAACAGACCTGATTTTAACCGACGGATGTTCGACGAAGATTTCGCCAGAGTTTTAATCTATTCTAACCGTCGTTCGGGCGAACTTTTTACGTTGGACACGAACGATCAGAAGCTATCAGATCGTCTACTAGGCAACGTGCAAACGCGGTACGGACCACACCCAGTGGATGAAACCATCTACGAGTTGGTTGAAGAGATCGCGCGATCTCTGGTTTGGTTTGGCGCCGCGTACTATTACCTTCATGATAATGCTGAGAAGGATGAAGTCCAAGTTGCATCCTTTGCGACAGATCGAATGTTCAGATGTTTAGGCCTGTATTTTCAGTATTTGCCGAAGAGGTCTCGATCACATTGGGATAAAGAGGATGAAGTGCTACCGCGTGAAATCCGCGTTCTGGACAAAACTAAACTCATGTATTTTCGGCTCCCAAGGTTCATCGAGAAGATATTAAATAACCAAAACAAGACTTTAGCGACTCTTGACAAGTATCATGGTGCTAGCACAGACTTTTTTCCGCACGCCACCCACGACAACCCAAACCCTGTAAATTATTTTGACTTTCGCGTATGGAACGAAACTGTGGACCTAGCACTGTATCGCGCTACACGAAGAACTGGTTGGAGCGGCAGAAAGTATGGCTCGTCCAAGAAATCCGATTTCTTTGACTGCTACCGTCTGATCAAGTTTCGCCGGAATCAAATTACGTTACGGGATCAAATTTTACTGCAGCTGAGTGACGAGCTTTCACGGGTCGGGCGTTGCTACAACCCAGAATTTCGACTTACGATCTCGGCTACGAGCGCCTTGCCGAGTATCGGTGAGCTTGATGAATTGAGTGAGAAGCTGACTCGCGAAGAGGTTGGTTTTTCGGAGATTATCGATTTCTGTTTTAAGCGTTAGGCCAACTCAGCTTCCTAACCCAGCTCCGGTTCGTGTGACTGTCCCTGTGTTTCGCCGAGGGCATTGGGGAAGCTGCGCTGCAGCACTGAGTGATCCGGCCAAAGTCGGCTATGGGCCGGTTACTGACTGAGCCGGTTCGCAATGCGGGGCGTCCTGTAACAGCTCTCGCTCGAAGGCAATTCGATAAACTTCGCACGACACAAGCTTGTTCAGGACCAAGGCCCGGGGCGTTTGCGACTTTTGATCTTGGGAATACGACTGGCCGAGACATGCGTGCCTCCAAGGCCCGAAGATCCTCCACCCTGCGCCGCCATGGCGCGCAGCGCGGTCACGCGGTTCTCGGTCGCGGGGTGGGTCGCGAACAGACTGTCATGCTTGTGTGCATGCAGCGGGTTGATGATGAACATGTGCGCTGTCGCCGGGTTGCGCTCGGCTGCGTGGTTGTCAATCCGGGCGGCACCCATGGCAATCTTCTCCAGGGCCGAGGCCAGCCAGAGCGGTTGGCCGCAAATCTCGGCGCCCGCCTTGTCGGCGGCATACTCCCGCGTCCGGCTGATCGCCATCTGCACCAGCGCCGCTGCCATCGGCGCAAGAAGCATCATCGCAAGCGTGCCGATCAACCCCATCCGTTCGCGAGATCCTCCAAAGAACAGCGCGAAGTTGGCCAGCATCGAAATGGCCCCGGCGAAAGTCGCGGTGACGGTCATGATCGCGGTGTCATGGTTGCGGATATGCGCCAGTTCGTGAGCGATCACCCCCGCCAGTTCTTCTCTCGTCAGCACGTTCAGCAGACCAGAGGTGACCGCAACGGCGGCATTGTCGGGGTTGCGGCCAGTGGCAAAGGCATTGGGCTGCGGCGTGTCGATCAGGTAGACCGATGGCGTGGGCAGGTTCGCATTTCGCGCAAGCTCGGCAGTCATGGCGTGTAAGCCCATCCGGTCGCCCGGTGGCACCGGCTGGGCATTGTGCATCCGCAGGACCATGCGGTCCGAGTTCCACCAGGTGAAGACGTTCATTGCCGCTGCAACGACAAGCGCGATCACAGCACCACCCGATCCTCCGATGAGGTAGCCAACGCCCATGAAGAGCGCGGTCATCGCGGCCATCAGCATCGCTGTCTTTAAATAGCCCATACTGGTCTTTCGAACTCTCTCTTCATTGAGACATCGAGGGAGATATGGGGAGGTTCCCGACCTGCGCAAGCATGCGTGCGAAGCGGCACAGGCAGACACAACGTCTTCAGATTAAGGATGATTGGTCAGGCCGGGTCGTGAGCGTGCGTTTGGAGCGAATGGCAGCATTGCGAGCTGCGACCACGCCATCCGGACCCGTTGGCCAACGGCAGGAATGGGCCGTAACTGCCTGCGGGCCTTATTGTCAGCTGCCCTGGCGCAATATACTATGGCGAGTCTCAACTTAGGCGCGAAGCGTCACCGGAGAAGTCAAGATGCTCGAAATAATTTTACAAAATTTTCTTCACGAAATCGCAATCGAAAGACGATCTGTTAAGTGAAGTTGGAAAGACTGCAGCTTGGATCCCCATCCATCGTTTCCCCGGCTGGCTGGGTCTTTATGTTGAGCGCGCGCCTGTAGAGGCTCGTTGGAAACTTAGCCATTGTTAGACTGCGCCACCCCCTGCCCCGCGGTAGTCCACTATTGTAAACGATCGGACTTTTTCCTAGATTTATTAGAAACGTAGGGGTCGGCGCGTGCGCTTCCGCGTCGGAGTAGAGCACTCTCGGTTCGCCTCGCTCTGCAAGAAACACCGCTTCTCGTGCCGGAACGAGGCTCTTCGGGGTCAAAAGCGCGAACACGCCGGACACTGACTTCAGAGCCACACTTCGTCATTAATATATACTCTAAGTAAGAAACATTCAGTAAAGGGCAAAATGCGTTCTGGTGTTTTCGGCAGATCCTTCGTCCGCACCTCTCTCTGCCTCCGGCGGTGAAGCGGTTCTGGATCACAAGGGAACGGCCGAGGCAGGAGCCCCCGGCCAGCCGACCTTTTGGACCGAGACAAGCCCAGTAACGTCGAGAGGCGCGATAATTGTCGCGCAAGCAGCATCTCGGCCCCGGCCAATGGTTCGGTGTCAAATAAGCACGCCGTCTTGCGGGTATCACTCTGCATCTTCTGCGAAGCGGCTTCATCTCTTGTAGGTCGTCGACACCGTAGAGCTACGGCAATGGGCACTCTGGAGGCAGGGACACTCTGCGTGACCGAGGCGCGGCGCAGCAGCTTTCTGCCTTTCGGCTCCGTCTTGATTTCACCTGTCTCAATCAATCTGAGACTTCCGCTCCAATAGCCATCTTGGGAAAGCAAATGTGCTCACGCCGATCAGCGACTTCAGCTATCCAGCTAGATCTATAATCGCACATATGCTGCTGGGCTCGCTGGGAGACGTGCTAGAGTGCGCCCTCTGCTCTCTCTGCGTCAGGTGTGCTGCAAATAGCTGGATAGCGTCTGGTGACGTTCTCCGCGCGATTTCGGGGGGTGGTGTCTGTCTCTGTCTTTTGGGTGGTCCGGAACCTGAGCTGCCTGACTGCGACTGCCATGCGGAACCTTGCGCGACCTTTACATCCGGCCCAAAAATGCCTTTCGCCTTGCATGCAAGGCTCGATAGCTGAAAAGGCTTATTTTATTGGGTGTCTGGAAAATCAGGGTCGTCCGGAACTTGCCTCGAACCTTGACGAACCTTTACATTTTTGCTCACGAACCCGTGATATGTAAAGGTTATGCAAGGCGCATGCAAGGCGGAGGCGAGGGCCTCCGGAGCGGAAAAGTTGCTCCATAGTTGTTACTTGCCCTACGATCTCATAGGTCTCGAACACGCGTTTTGAGCGGCAAGCCGCGATTCCAATCCGTGCTTTGACGGTCTTGCGCAGGGTTACAGATCATTAACTATCTTACCCAATGATTATCGTGTGACATGCAAGGTGGATGATGAGATTCTCGAGGAACAGCAAATTCTCACTCCTCGAGCGGATGCTCGACATTGCAGAAAAGCTCACCAAACGGCAGCCTCCGAGCTACCGCAGGTCGCAAAGCAAAACCTCCGGCTTTTCTGATTCCGCTGCGCAAGGGCTTCGCGACCTCGACGCCCGTGTTCCGCCAGTAGAGGCCTACGCTCAAACGCCACAAGTGCGCTACGCGAGGACGGCCCGACTGCGCAGCGACGTCGCTGCCGGTGGAGGCTTGATCACGGGCGCAGATGGCCAGGCCCGGCCGCACTACTTGGGCCACCGAGAGCGCCTTCGCCAGCGGTTCTTGACCGGCGGGCATGCCGGCATGCCCGAATATGAGCTTCTCGAACTGCTGCTTTTCAACGCAATCCGCCGGATCGACGTAAAGCCACTGGCCAAACGGCTTCTATCGACGTTCGGCGATCTCAACGGGGTAATCGCGGCGTCCGAGCATCGAATTTTGAAGGTCGAAGGGGCGACGGACAAGGTTTGGCTGCAGTTGCGGATCGCTGAGGCGATCGCGCATCGGATGGGACAGGCAAAGGTCGTGCAGAAGTCCGCTCTGACGAACTGGAACGACATGATCGACTACTGCCGCACGACCATGGCCCACCGCGACACCGAGATGTTCCGCATCCTGTTCCTCGATGCTCGCAACGTCGTCATCGCGGACAAGGAGCAGGCGCGTGGGACGATCGATCATGTCCCGGTCTATCCGCGCGAGGTTGCCAAACGCGCGCTGGAACTGTCTGCTGCCTCCATGATCCTTGTGCACAACCATCCATCTGGCAGCGTGACACCCAGCCAGGCCGACATCGCGATGACCGCAGACATCGCGCGGGCTTGCAAGACCATCGATGTCGATCTCTATGACCATGTTGTGAACAGGCATGCAATTTTGACCCCGTAGCGGGGTGATCGGCATCCAAAAATGACCCCCTTACACTGGTGTGGATAATGCCCCCGAGGCCATCGGGGAGCGCAGTGTAGGATGATGGTAATGGAGACGATTGCGAAGATCAGGCGGGCGTATTTTCAAGACAAGAAGTCGATCAAGCAGATCTGTCGAGAGCTGCGGGTATCGCGGAACACGGTTCGCAAGGTGATCCGTTCCGGTGCGACGGAACTCACCTACGAGCGGACCATTCAACCGTTGCCGAAGATCTGGCCTTGGAAAGACATGCTCGACGAGATGCTGACGGTGAACTCACGGAAGCCCAAGCGCGAGAGGCTGACCCGGATCAGGATTTTCGAGGAACTCAGAGCCGTCGGATATGACGGCGGCTACGATGCTGTCCGGCGCTACGCGGCCTCGTGGTCCATGGAGGAAGGGGAGGCATCGGCCGCCGCCTATGTGCCGCTGAGCTTCGATCCGGGAGAGGCCTACCAGTTCGACTGGAGCCACGAGATCGTAATGATCGATGGCGCGACGACCATGGTGAAGGTGGTGCACGTCCGCCTCTGCCACAGCAGGATGCTGTTCGTGCGGGCCTATCCGCGCGAGACGCAGGAGATGGTGTTTGATGCGCACGACAAGGCCTTTGCCTTCTTCGGTGGAGCCTGTGCGCGGGGCATCTACGACAGCGGGAATTGTCCGCCATCGGTCCGAGGACAATGGACGCGAAGACCGCAGTAGATACGATCTTCGTCGGCCGCGACCGCGCCTACAACCGGCGGTTCCAGCAGATGTGCGGGCATTACCTCGTCGATCCGCCGTCCATTGGGCTTGAACCAATGGCGCCGCAATGAACGGCCCTGCACCCCGGCATCCGGCTGGGAGAAGGGACAGGTCGAGAACCAGGTCGGCGTTGTCCGACGGCGGTTTTTCGTGCCTCGGCCAAAGTTCAAGAGCTACACCGAGCTCAACGCATGGCTCGAGGATCGCTGTGTTGCCTGGGCCAAGGCTAACCCGCACCCCGAGTTCCGGGATCGGACAACTTGGGAGGTGTTCGAGCAAGAACGCGCCAGCCTGGTGCCGTATGTCGGCCCCTTCAATGGCTTCCACGCGCTGCCTGCCTCGGTGTCCAAAACCTGCCTCGTTCGGTTCGATAAGAACCGCTACTCGGTGGATGGTCGGGCCGTCGGTCGCCTAGTTGAAATCCGTGCTTATGCTGAGCGGGTCGAGTTCTGGCAGGACGGCAAGATTGAGGGGCAGCACGACAGAGCCTTCGGGCGCGACAAGGCCATCTGCGACCCGCTGCACTACATCCCTGTTCTGGCTCGCAAACCGGGCGCGCTCAGGAATGGCGCGCCCTTTAAGGACTGGGACCTGCCGCCAGCGATCAAGAGTGTGCAGCGCAAGCTTGGCAAGGTGCCGAACGGTGACCGGCAGATGGTCCAGATCCTGAGCATGATCCCGATCGACGGGCTGGATGCGGTGGATTCTGCCTGCGCCGAAGCCTTGAACGAAGGGGTTCCCGGGGCCTCGGTCGTCATCGACATCCTGGCCCGATATCGCGAGCCGACCCCGCCACTGACCATCGATACGCCGGCCGCATTGCGACTGACCTGCGAACCCGTCGCCGATTGCAAACGCTACGACAGCCTCAGGAGACCCAACCATGGAACGATCACAGGTGCTGGATGCGATGAGCCAGCTGAAGCTCTACGGCATGAAGGCCGCCTACGATGAGATCATCACCACGGCGGTGAAGCGTCAGCACGAACCGCAACAGATTGTCGGCGACCTGTTGAATGCCGAGATCAGCGAGGTGAGGCATGTGCCGCCACCGTTTCGAGGCCATGCCGAACGGCGCGCTCGATCAAATACCAGATGACGACTGCCAAGCTGCCGCTGGCGAAAGAGGTCGACGAGTTCAGCTTCGAAGAAACGCTGGTCAACGAGACGCTGGTGCGCGATCTGGCCTCCGGGGAGTTCCTTGAGCATCAACGCAACGTCGTGCTTATCGGCGGCACTGGGACCGGCAAATCCCATCTTGCCGTGAGCATCGCCAGGGCCTGCATCCGCCGCGGCAAGCGCGGCCGCTTCTTCAACGTCGTCGACCTGATGAACAAACTCGACGCCGAAGCCCGCGCTGATCGCCAAGGGCGCACTGCGGATCTTCTGTGCAACCTCGACTTCCTGATCCTCGACGAGCTCGGCTATCTTCCCTTCGCTCAGACCGGCGGCCAGCTGCTGTTCCACCTCGTCAGTCACCTCTACGAGCGCACATCGATCATCGTGACGACCAATCTCGATTTCGGTGAATGGCCGTCGGTCTTCGGAGACGCCAAGATGACGACAGCGTTACTCGATCGACTTACCCACCACTGCGACATCGTCGAAACCGGCAACGAAAGCTGGCGCTTCAAGACCCGCGAATGACCAAAACCCCGCTGGCCCGATACGGCTGCGCTGTATGAGGGCTACACCGCATCGGACCAGCTACCCGAGCGCTCCGAGGGGGTTATTTTTGGATGCCGATAGGGGTCAAGATTGCGTGCCGATTGACATGTGGCGCCGGAACTCGGCAATTGTCGCTTCATCTGCTTCGATCAAAGCGGTCGAACGCGGTTGAATTGACCCGGTCTTCCGGACCTCACCGGTTGCATCCGCCTCATCGTAACCGTGTTAAGATCGATGCCCGTCTCTATGCTCATCTGCGCGAGCGAAGATTACGATCGTTGTATTACAGCTCTGACGGCGTGCGTGTTAGTGGCTCTCCCGTGAAGATTTTTTCCCACAAAGCGTCCTTCCTGCCTTGTGAAAGGAAACACTATAAAGCCGTGGGATCGAACACCTAGGCTCGAACTGTTTAGCCTGTGCGCAAGGCACCGTCTGTTTCCGGCGAAAACAAATAAATCAGCTCCGGTCGGATTGTGACGGTGATCGTGCCGGTCGTGACTCCGGCCAATCTGTCGTTGGCCGCGATCATGACATCAGGATCCGTCGCCGTTCTCACGAACGTGGCTGACCCGGTGCGTTCCACATTCGCGATCGGCAGCGATAAAGCGTTATCGCCGGTGCCGGGGATCAGGTGCTCCGGCCGAAGGCCGACGATTACCGCCTCACCGGCGGGGCGATGACCGTCGAATGTCAAGCGCGGCGAACCGGGAAGGTCGAGGATCACGTGGCCTCCGTCGTCGCCTACCCGAGCGGGCACGAAATTCATCGCAGGCGAACCTATGAAGCCGGCGACGAAGCGGTTGACGGGCCGGTCATAAAGATCGAGCGGGGCGCCCTGCTGTTCGATAACACCTGCCCGCATGACGACCACATGATCGGCCATGGTCATCGCCTCGATCTGGTCGTGAGTGACATAGACAGAGGTCGCGCCGATCCGGTCATGCAGCTTGCGGATCTCAGCGCGCATGTGAACTCGTAATGCTGCATCGAGGTTGGAAAGCGGTTCGTCGAACAAGAATGCCTGCGGTTCGCGCACGATGGCGCGGCCCATGGCGACGCGCTGGCGCTGACCGCCGGACAGCTCGCGCGGATAGCGATCCATGAGCTTTTCAAGCCCGGTTATGGCCGCGATCTCCTCGGCGCGGGCGCGGGCCTGCGCACGGTTCATGCCTTTCAACCGAAGAGCATAGGTCATGTTACCGGCGACCGTCTTATGCGGATAAAGCGCGTAGGACTGAAACACCATCGCCAGATCACGCTGGCGCGGCGGAGCCGACGAGACATCCGCGCCAGCGATGCGAATCGCACCGGACGAGATTGTCTCGAGCCCCGCGATTGTGCGCAGCAGTGTGGATTTGCCGCAACCGGAGGGCCCCACCAAGGCCACAAACTGCCCCTGCGGGATGCGGACATCGACGCTTTTCAGGGCGTGATAGGCCCCGTAATACTTGTCAATCTGATCGATCTCGATCTGCATGTTCATTTGAGCGCTCCTGACGTGAGGCCGCTGACGATCTGGCGTTGCAGCAGCACAAAGAAGAGTATGATCGGCGTGACGTAGATCGCCGCATAGGTCATGACGCCCTGCCAATCGGAGGTGTTCGGCCCCATGAAGCTTTGCAGACCGACGGTGGCGGGCTGAAAGGCGCGGGCTTGGATCAGACTGCGGGAATAGACGTATTCACCGAGGCTTTGCAGAAAAATCAGCAGGGCCGCCACAAGGATACCGTTGCGTGCTAGCGGCACGTTGATCGACAGAAATGCGCCGATCCGGCTGTTGCCGTCGACGAGCGCGGCCTCCTCCAGCTCTTTGGGCACTTGGATGAACGTGGCCCGCGTCAGCACCACATAGAAGGGCAGCACCTTGGCCGCCTGCGCCAGAATGACGGCGGTCCGGGGATAATCCAGTAGGCCGATCTGGCTGAAGGCGACGAAGATCGGCGTGATCATCAGCGACGACGGCAGGACCTGCATCATGAGGATGGCAAACAGAACCACGTCCATCCACCGCGACCGCACCCGGGCCAGCGCATAGCCGCAACCGGTGCCCAGGGTAACGACGATCAGGGTGACACCCACGGCGATGATAACCGAGTTCTTCATGTAGGTTGCCATCTGCAACCTCTCCCAGACCTCTGCCGCGGCAAAGTCGGGGTCGGCGGGCCAGAATGTCGGCGGCCAGGCGACGATCTCGTTTCCCGATTTAAGCGCCGTGACATACATCCAGTAGACCGGGAAAAGATAGGTCGCGACCAGAGCCAGCGCGACGGTCAGCAAAGCGTATTGGGAAAGACGTTCATCACGCAGCATGTTCGTGCCTCGTCGAGCGGACGTAGATCGCGGCAACGCCGATCACCACAAGGATCATGAGGACCGAAACGGCAGAGCCTTGCCCGATGCGGTAATCCTGAAAGGACAGCTCCCACGACCAGTATTGCATGACGTTGGATCCGTTCGACGGACCGCCTTGCGTGAGGGCCGCGAAGAGGTCGAATTGCTGAAGCGTGAAGATGATGCCGAGCGAGATGACGGCACCGAGTTGCGCGCGCATGAGTGGAAGCGTGATGGTCAGGAACCGCCAGACGCGCCCTGCCCCGTCGAGCTCCGCCGCCTCGTAGATATCATCGGGGATCGCGGCCAATCCCACCGAAAGCAGGATCATATTGAACGGCACGCCCACCCAGACGTTTGCGATGATGACGGAGTAAAGCGATTTCGACGGATCCGAGAGCCAAAAGATCTTGTCGTCGGTGACCCCCAGCGTCTGCAGAAGCCAGTTCAAGACACCGAAGTCACCAGCCAGAATGAAGCTCCAGACGCCGCCGACCACGAGGCCGGGCATGATCCAGCCTGCAAGAAAGAGCCCGCGCAGCCAAGTCGCACCGGGGAAGCGCTGCTGAAAGAACAGCGCGAGGGCGAAACCGATGCTCAATTGCGCTGCAACGGACAGGACCACGAAAACGGCCGTATTGCGCACGATGATCTGCGTGGCGTTGCGGGTCAGCACCTCGTCGTAATTGTCGAGGCCGACGAAGGGCCGGTCGAAAGACGCCAGCGTGAACAGGTCCACGTTCTGGAACGACATGATGACGTTATATACCAGCGGAAAGGCCGAGAAGACGATCAGGAAGCCGAGGGTGATCCAGACCAGTATCCGGTCGAACCCGCGACCGTCGCGGAAAGATGATGTGGGGGCAGACATGGGCGTTGTCCTGCGCTTGGGAATAGGGGCGGGCCGCCGTCGGCGGGAGGGAGACCACAGCGGCCCGCTGGATGACGGTCGGGTCTAGTTGACCACGTCCGAAATCGTCTCTTGCGCCTCGGCCAGGGCGTCGGCGGGGGTTGCCTGACCGGTCAGCGCTGACTGGATCGCAGTCTGAACGGCCTTGCTGATCTGCGGCCAATCCGGCGACGGGCCGCGATTGCGGGCGTATTGCATGGATTCCTCGAAGACGGCGTAAGCCTCCGGGAACTTCGGATCGACGACCTCCACCTCGCTGGCGGGCAGATAGCCGAATTCATTCCAGACCCGGTCCATGTTGTCGTAAAGGAATTCGAGGAAAGCGAAGGCCGCTTCAGGCTCATCGGTGTTGGCCAGGATCACGTTGTCGCCTTCACCCAAGGCAGACGCACGTTCCGCCTCTGTGTCCGGCACCGGCAGAAGGGCCACACGCCAGTCGAATTGCGCTTCTTCGCTCATGCGTGGAATTTCCCACGGCCCCGAGATCGACATCGCGGCATTGCCCGCATTGAAAGTGCCCGTGCTGTCCCACTGTCCCCGGATCAACGTGTCGGGTGACGCAAGACGTTCGTCGATGAAGGCCTTCCACAGCGTCAGCGCACGTTCCGCGCCGGGGGTGGCGATATTGTCGTAATCGCCGCCGGTCATCTGGACCCAAGGCAGGAACTGGAAGGTGCCCTCCTCGTTGCCGTTGGCGCTGAAGGCGAGGCCGTAGACGTTGTCTTCGGGCTTGGTCAGCACCTTGGCGGCCTCGTAGAGTTCGTCCCATGTCTGTGGCGGGGCGTCGGGATCCAGGCCCGCGGCCTCGAACATGTCAGCATTGTAGTAAAGCGCGATGGTGTTTGCCCCGCGCGGAATGCCGTAGATGCCGCCATCATAGCTGACCGATGCCAATGGCCCGGGGAAGATGTCCTCGGCGTTCACGATATCCGAGGCTTCGATATAGGGCGACAGGTCCATCAACAGACCGCGCGAGGCGAAAAGCGCCACTTCCGGATTGTCGATGTAAGTGATGTCGGGCGAGTCGCCGGTGGCGATTGCGCGAGCCAAATCGTTGACCATGTCGGGGAACTGGACGGTGCGCAGATTGATCGTCACCTCCGGGTTCGCGGCCATGTATTCTTCAGCCATGACGTAATGGTATTCACCCGGATCGTCGATCGTCCAAAGGTCCAGTTCCACCTGCTCTTGGGCAAAGGCGGGGCTTGCAGCGATTGCCGCGGTCCCAGCCAAAAGTGTCCTGATCGTCATGCGTGTGTCCTCCACTTGGGTTACAGTCGCCGCCTCTCCTCAGGCGGATTTCTTCAGCGATGGATCGCCGCCCTCATAGGCGCCGTTCGCAGGCACATGGGTCAGCCCGCCGCGGGCGTGTTTGAGGTGAGTGAGGCCGGCGAGCTGGCCGGTCATCTCCAGATCGTCGCGGTAAACGGGATCGTGCCAGCCTTCGATATCGATGGAACCGGTGTAGCCGGCCAACCGCAACTCGCTGATGATGTCTGTCCAGTTGCTGTCACCGAAGCCCGGCGTCCGCATCCAGACGAAGGGTTCACGACCGAAGATGCCGTGCTCGCGGATCACCTCCCACCGGATCGTCGCGTCCTTTCCATGGACGTGAAAGATCTTGTCGGCCCACTTTCGGATCTGCGGCAACGGGTCGATGAGGTAAACCATCTGGTGGCACGGCTCCCACTCGATCCCAAGGTTGTCGTCGGGGGTTTCGTTGAACATCAGCTCCCAAGCGTCGGGGTTATGGGCGATGTTCCAGTCGCCGGTCTGCCAGTTGCCATCCATCGCGCAGTTCTCGAATGCGATCTTCACACCCTTGTCGGCGGCGCGTTTGGCAAGGTCGGACCAGACCTTCTTGTAGGCCGGCAGGCTGTCGGTCAGCGGCTTGCCCCGGACCCGACCGGTGAATCCCGCAACGCACGTCGCACCGAAATGATGGGCGTTGTCGATGCAGTCTTTCCAGCCCTGCAAGGTTTCGCGGTCCAGCTCCTTGTCTTCGAGCGGGTTGCCGAACATGCCCAGCGTGGACATCGTGATGTCACGGTCCCCGATTGCGTCGACGCAGCGCTTTCCCAGTTCAGAAAGATCCTGACCGTTGGTTGTTTGCCAGAAAAATGGCTCGAAGCTTTCGAACCCCATGTCGGCGATCTCACCGATCCGCGTGGCAGCCTGTCCGCCAGTCGCCTGTATCATCGTGCCGATGCGGATCTTTTTAAGCGGGTCTGTCATTTGTCTTCAGCCTTTCAAACAGCGGGAAGTGTCACGCGACGCCCGGTGTCCGCGCTTTCGATCGCGGCCAGAACCATGGCGAGGCTTTTGATATTGTCAGTTCCAGGAGTCAGCGGCGCCTTGCCGGCCTGCACGGCGGAAACGAAATCGGAGATGACGCCGGCATGGCCGGAGATCACCGCGTCCGTAGGCTTTGGCGCCTCGATGGAGCGGGTCGGACGCAGGAACCCTTCGTCAGCGTCGACCACACGGGCGTCAAAGCCATCATTTCCGTCCCACAGCAGCGTGCCCTTGCTGCCGATGATACGCCACTCGGATTCCCATGAGGTATTCGCACCCTCGGCGGCCCAGCTGCCACGATACGTCATGGCGACACCGCCCGTCAGGTCGAAGAGCGCATCGGCAGCAGCGCCGTGGGCATACCACGACCCCTTGGGGTTGGTTTCGCGGCAATAGACGGCCGTTGCGTCCTGCCCGGTCAGAAAGCGGGCGGCGTCGAAAGTGTGAATCGCCATGTCGAGCAGCAAGACGTGCTCCATTGCGTCCCGGAAGCCACCGAAATGCGCCCCGATGAAGAAGTCGCAGTGCACCGCCGTCAGGTCGCCCAGCGCACCCGACGCCACGAACGCCCGCGCCCTGCGAATGCCTGGCAACCAGCGGCGGTTCTGCACGATGCCGTGCAGACGCCTTGCGTCGCTGGCCAGCTTGATCAAACGCTGCGCGGCGTCCAGTGTCTCGGCCATCGGCTTTTCCGACAGGACATGGCAACCGTGGCGCAAAGCGGTTTCGACGACACTCTGTCGTGCTGGGGGCACGACGACGTCGAACACCAGGTCCGGCTTCACCCGCGACAACATCGCGTCAAGGTCGTCGCCCGCTGCCGCATCGGTCCAGCCGAAAGCGTCCGCGCGTGATCGCGCAAGTTCCGGATCGAGGTCCACGAAGCCAACCATCGCCACATTTTCCGCCAGATACGGCGTGTCTTTCAGCGCCTGAAGCCAGCCTTTCGACATGGCTCCGCACCCCACCATAACGGCGCTCAACATACTGATATTCCTCCGGTAATGCGCAAGAAGCTCCTCCCTTGCGCACTTTCGTAAACGTTTACAACGCTAGGCCTGAGCGCCTAAACTTGTCAACAGGTTTCGTAAACGTTTACAAACACGGAATATTGCTGCCTGCAGGACAGGCTCAACCAGAGGACGCGACAGGACATGACGGGAATCAGGGCGCTCGCGGATTCGCTGAATATCTCGATCGGGACCGTATCGCGCGCTCTGAACAACAAGCCCGGTGTCAATGAGGAGACCCGCGCACGGGTGCTCGAAATGGCGCTACGCACTGGCTACGTCGCCAATGCAGCCGGTCGCAACCTGCGTAAGGGCATGACCCAGACGATCGGCCTGATGATGGGGACCGGGCACGGTGCGACAGCGGGTGGCGACAACTTCTTCATGGCTGTGACCGACGCAATGCAGAAAGCGATGCAGACGGAGGGTGTCGATTTGGTCCTGCTACCCTGTCACAGCGAAATGGATCCACTCGATTTCCTGCGGCGGACTCTTACACGCGGCACCATCGACGGTATCATCCTGACAGCAACGAAGGTGCAGGACCCCCGTATCGCGCTCCTCCGGGACGCGCGGATGCCGTTCATGACCCTCGGGCGGTCCGCCACACCAGGCGATTACCTGTGGATGGACCTCGACTTCGAAAGCGCTGCCGGCCAGGCCGTCGCGCATCTGGCCGAGTTGGGGCATCGACGGATCGCTGTCGGTATTCCGGCCGGCGACGCAAACCTATCACAGCTCTATCGCCACGGCTGGAAGCGAGCAATGACTGAACTTGGCCTGCCCACTGGCGACGATCTGATCTTCGCTGAGAACGGCAGCGAGGAAGGTGGCGCACTCGTAGCGGCCCAGGTTGTTAAAGCGGCGGACCGCCCGACCGCGATGCTGATGTGTTCAGAGCCCATGATCAGTGGTTTCTACGGGGGGCTGATCAACAACGGTTTGCGACCCGGTCCCGACATCTCGGTCATTGGATTTCGGCAGAGCCCGCTGCTGCGGCATCTGGCGCCGCCAATCAGCTGCTTCGACATTAATCTCGATCAGCTTGGTCAACGAATGGCACACGCGATCCTCACCCTGGTCTACGAACCGTCCGCTCCTGATCCACAACCCGAGATCATGCCCATCAGCTTTATCGTCACTGCCTCCGTGCAGCCCCCCGCGAAGTCCGCGGCAACTTGAGAAGCTCGGAATACAGTGGTCCGCGTTGAAACTAACGATGCGGGCTCGCGTCGTGGAAAAAAACCGGTCATATTCCAGGTCGTTCCAGTGTTACCAAAGACCACGTAACCTATTGCTTTTATTAAACCAAAAGCGAGTTCAATCCCCTCTCACAGCACCACCTCATACCATTGGTTGTCAAAATGACCTAACACTTGAAAGGTAGGGTCATTTTTGGTGTTCCATGCACACTTTCCGGCGTGAATGTCAGCGGATCAGAAAAAGCCAGTCTCAGGACTGTTTGACGAACCAAGTGGCTACCATTTTTAATATATAGCAAGGCCTGAGAGGGATCTCGCGGAGAGTTCAATAAATTCTTCGAATTTGCCCGCATTCGGCAGCGGCTCAGCAGCCTTCTCAACAAGCGCGAACCTCTCCCGTTCGAACATTTCGGTCTTGGTTTCAATGGCTTTGACGACAGTGGGGTTCTTGATCTCCACCAGCCGTTCTATGAGTTCCATCAAATTCTTATCAGCAGTCTCAGCCTGACGCCGCTACTCGTCCCGTTAGGCGTGGGCCAGCTCCAAGCGGCTGCTCAACGCCGAAGCCTTCTTTACCCTGAGAGAAGCCCAAATCCTGATCGAGCAATGGCGTGTTCACTACAATACGATCAGGCCACACAGCGCTCTGCGCTATCCAACGTCCGCACCGAGAAGCATCGTCCCAACGGATTAAAGGCCGACCATGCACTGACAACCAATCCAGGCCACCCGATCGGGGCAGACCACTGTCTCTGCGGGAAACGAAATCCTCGAGTTGCCTGCCGATCATACGGGGACATCTGAAGCCTATCTGTCCCGACGGTCCTGAAAGCGGACGGTCCCCATGTGCAACGAATGGCAGCTTGCCTCTAGGCTCTCAGCCACCGCAAGGGTCCGCTCCCCGCGCTCGGCACTCATCAGGGGTTCGCCGACACCTATACCTAAACCGAAAGCGTTACGCACAGCCACGGCGCAGATGGCGAGCACTCGCATACCGGCACCGCTAGCTACACCTGACTCGACTTCGCGCAGGCCAACCAGCAGGCTGAGTCGCTGGCGACCACCATGGCGCGACGCATCTCGGACCTCGATGGACTGGACATCCGGCGTGAGGCTCTGCTTACGGACCTCGACCGGCGCGCCTAATAGATCGCCGACGCTCTCATCGGCGAGGCGATCATCGCAACTTACCCGCGCTACCAGTATTTCGTCCGCGCCTACGGATTGGATATCGCGTCACTCGAATGGGAGACTGGAGCAGCATCCACGCAGGCGCAATGGGCCGAGCTTGAGTTGATGGCAGAGGACACCGGTGCGACGTTACTGATGTGGGAGGCAGCCCCTCCCTCGGAGGCCCTGGCCCGCGCCGAAGAGCTCGGCCTGACCAGTGTCGTCTTCAACCCGATGACGAACCGACCCGCTTCGACCGATTTCATCGAAGGCATTTCCCAGGGTCTCTCGAAACTCGGCGATGCCGCTGAGCAATAAGAGCCGCGCGTAAGCTCCGTCTGGCGATATATCTCGAGATGGTCGACGAGGTTCGCGCGCGAGCGGGGCGCCTTGAACTCACCAGACCTGCGTCAAGCAAACTGGCTCACAGCATCGGCACGCCCCGCCGGAGAGGCGCTGGAAGGCACCCTACGAATCGTTGCATGACGCGACGCCCTCTTTGCCACTGCTAAGCCAATCCGTGCACCAGAGGCCGCTCTGTGCGGCCCTACAGCAACGAGCATGACATCAGGTCACTCTGCGCCCTCTTCTTCCAGAATATCGTCTTCACTCGCGTTTTTCTGAGGGTCAGCATCCGGCCGTGCCTTGGCCGCCTCTACGCGGCTATGGATGTCTTCGAGATCGTGCGGTTCAATCTCGTTCTCGATGTCCATCCAACTCTCTAGCTCTGAGAAATGCCGCTACGGATCACATGGGTCCGGTTAGGCCGAGATCCTACACTCTTTCAGCCGCCTAAAGGCTGGCAATCGCGCCGCCTCTGCCACGCTTTTCGCCGCACGGTGAACTCAGAACTCTCTCAGCCGCTTATAGGAGAGCCTCCGAGAAGTGCCGAAAGGGAATCTTGCGGTCGCAGCACGCTCTTACTATCGCATAGCTCTCCCCTCGCCGGAGAGACCACAGAACAAGATGCGTCCCTCATACAGTAGCGCGAACTCCGGAACTAGAACCTGTATTTTCCGTCCGGTTTTGGCCGGAGTATGTTAATGTAAGAAAGTATATAGTAAAGCCTCAAATGAGATAATAATACGTCCAGTTTCGGACGGAAAAAACGGTCAGTTCCGGCGTTCTTCAACTTCTTGAAAACAGTCTTGTCCCGGCGTTGAAGAACAAGACAGATACCTAGGACCTCCTAAAGCTTGGTCTCGTTCCAGGCCTCCTAGGTTCTATCCTTCTAAATTGTTCTACTTAGGCAGTTCTGACGGCTGCCCCGCGTTCCCTTCAGCAGCAGATGACAGCCGGCGCGCTTTCCCCTCCGCTGCTTTAAGTGCCTTCCTATCTCGGTCCTTCTGGCGCACGGCAAGCTTTTGCCCTTCAGTCAAAGAAGCACGCGCCAGCCTTTTACGAGCAGTGTCCGCTAGGCGTTCACGCTCATGACGTTGCTCAACTGTCTCAGATGAAAGGACAGCTTTGGGAGTCATGATATTCGGCTTTGCGCGAACTTTCCGCCTACTTGAATTACGCTCGGAACGCCCGGCTCCGGAACGCCACTCATCAATCCGGTCGCGCGCGCGCCAGATATCATCAGTTCCACGTTTCAGTTCAGTTTTCCATACCTCGATCGCCTTTGAGAGTTGAAGTCCAATAAGCTGCTTCTTCTGTAGGTCAGCCTCTTCGTCGAACTTAGTCTGAAGCGTTGTCTTTTTCAGAAAAGCCCGGTCGTAACGCGACAATTTAGGCTGTTCTTTTTCGATACGCCACGCAGTAATGTGCTCCTCACCGGGTCCGGGTGTCCAGCCTTCCGGTCGAACTGGCAAAGATCGACGTTCGCCATTTTCGTTCAGAAGTTCATTGGGACTGATCGCCATTACGAGATGATCTGGCATGACGTAATCTGGATCATCGATGTGATCGAGTGCCTCAAGAATGCTCTTTGTTACATCATCAAGATCGTGGACTTCTTGAGTGGCCGGAACTTCGCGCGGACGACCGTCGGCATAAGGCATACTTTCTCGGTGTCGCGCCATCTCGGCTAAACGCTCCTCGTGAGTCACAGCGCAAGCTCAAGAAAATAGCCGCTATCTGTTGTGCCGTGGTTCATAGCGAAGCAGATCGACCGCGACGCCTCCCAGGCCTCGATGTCCGTAAGGCGCCACCGGGTGGAGCCGGCGCTGAGCTTGACGGCCGCGGGGAAATCGCCGTTGCGCTTCCAACGCCAGATGCTGTCGGTCGATACGCCGAGGCGGTCGGCGACCTGACCGACGGTGAGATATGTTTGAGCCAAGATAGTCCCTTCCGTGGATGGCTATAGTAAACGAGCACTTACGTTATAGCCGCCGGTCGGTTGGGTTGCGTCGACTTTCGAAAGAAAATCGACCGCGAAATCATTGGTGGGGCCAATGGTGGGACAAGAGATCAGACCCCGATAAAAGTCAACGATTTCAAGGTTAATTGGCGGACTGGGGAGGATTCGAACCCCCGACCCCTTGATTCGTAGTCAAGTACTCTATCCAACTGAGCTACCAATCCGCGTGACGCTGCATCTAGCCTCCGCGTTCGGGCGATGCAAGCCCTTCGTGGCGAAAATCTGAGGCCGGATCCGGAGACAGGGCAAGATCGCCCTTGGGCAGGCGTATCTCGAACGTGGTGCCGTCGGGGCCGGTCTCGACCAGCCGCAGGCGACCGCCGTGGCCGCGGACCAGATCGTCGGCGATGACCAGTCCCAGACCGCTGCCGCCCTTGCGCACACCGCCCTGAAACGGCTTGAAGAGGTTGTCGCGCGCCTTGGCCGGCAGCCCCGGCCCGGTGTCCGAGACGAGGATGCACCAGCTCGTGTCATCCTCCGCCGCCGCCACCGTGATCCGTCCAGCCAATCCGGAGGACGACAGCGCCTGGCGGGCGTTGCGCACGAGATTCGACAGCACGCGGAACATCTGCTCGGGATCGCAACGCAGGGTCATGTCCGCGGGCACGTCCGTCTCGATCCGGGCAGCGGCGGCGCCGGGCGCCAGGGCCTCGGCCTCGACCACCTCCTCTGCCAGCGCGCGCAGGTTCACCCGGTCCAGCCTTGGCGTCGGCTCGTCCGCCCGCCCGAAGGCGAGGGTGCTTTCGCACAAGGACACCGCCCGGCTGATGGAATTCACCAGCTTGGGCGCCATGCGCTTGACCAGCGGGTCGTCGGACCGTTCGATCCGGTCGGTGAACAATTGCGCGGCGGTCAGGATGTTTCGCAGATCGTGGCTGACCTTGGCCACCGCCCCGCCCAGCTGCGCCAGCCGCTCCTTCTGGCGCAGCGCGCCGGTCAACTGGGTCTGCATCGCGGCGAGCGCCACCTCGGCGTCGCGCAGTTCTTTGACCCCGGCGGTGGGCTCGATGATCAGGCGCGCGTCCTCGGGCGCCGCGGCATAGGCGATCATGTGATCCACCACGCCCTTGATCGGCCGGACGAGGAACAGCCGCATCGTCAGGAACAGCAATCCCGCCGTGATGACAGAGATCACGGCTGACAGCAGCAGGATGTTGCGCCCGTAGTCCAGCATCGCCGCGCGCAGGGGCATCTGCATCATCGTGACCTCGATCAGCCGGCCCGCGTCCTGCGTCGGATCGCCGATGACCCGGACGATCCGGTCCTCCGTGTCCATCAGCGTGGCGATCGCGTCGCGGATCAGCCCCGCGCCGGACGGGTCGCGCAGATCGTAGGTGGCCGAGATCGGCTCGGGGATCGGCGAGGACAGCGCCAGCAGCCGCGAATCGTCGCGCCGAAGGACCACGTTGAACACGCCCGCGTTGCTCAGAAGCTCCCGCTCCAGGTCGGGAGAGATCATGTCCGTCGCCTCCACCGCGAGCGAGGCGATCTGCGCCCGTTCCAGGCGGCTCAGCAGGTAATCCTCGCGGAAGCGCGCGACGGAGGGGACGAAGATGAAGACCTCGGCCAGCATCACGAACAGGACCGTCAGGATCAGAAGGCGTCCCGATAGCGTGTTCAGCATGGCCCCTCCCCTGTCAGCACATCATGGCAGCCATCGCTGCACCACGCCGACGGCCTTCTTCACCACCGCGCTGTCGAACAGCTTGGGACTGAAATAGGCCCCGGCGGCACGTTTGTTGATCTCATTGTAGGTCGGATAGGGCAAAATGGTATTCGAGATCGCCGTCATCTTCAGACCGTTCGCGATGGCCATGCACCACAGGCCGATCAATTCCCCGGCCAGGTGGCCCGCGATGGTCGCGCCCACGGGCTTGCCGCCGACGACCATGACCTTGATGAGCCCCGTGGTGCGCCGCTCGGTGTTGGCGCGGTCGTTGTGGGCATATTCGGACCGGACCACCGTCAGCTTGTCGCCGTGCGCCTGCCTGGCCTGCGCCTCGGTCAGGCCGACCTGCGCGAGTTCGGGGTCGGTGTAGGTGGCCCAGGGGATGTGATCGGTGCGCGCCTTGGCGGGCAGGCCCAGGACCAGCGAGCGGACAAGCTGGCCCCCGTGGTAGCCCGCGACATGGGTGAACTGCATCCCGCCCGCCACGTCACCGGCCGCATAGACCCGCTTGTTCGTGGTGGAGCGCAGGTTCTCGTCCACCTTCAGCCCCTTGCGGTCATAAGCCACCCCCGCCTTTTCCAGATCCAGCCCTTCGACGTTCACGCTTCGCCCGACGGCGACGAGCAGGTGCGAGCCGCTGAAATCGCCCTTGGAGGTGTGAACCGTGAGCCCGTCCGCGCCCTTGGTGATGCGTTCGGCCTTGGTCTCCTGTTCGATGGCGATGCCTTCGGCGCGCAACTGGTCGAGCACGATGGCCGCACATTCGGGATCGTCCTTGCCCAGCGCGCGCTCGGCCTCGATCACCGTGACGTCGCAGCCCAGCCGCCGGTGCGCCTGCGCCATCTCCATCCCGATGGGCCCGCCGCCGATGATCAGCAGGTGATCGGGGCGTTCGCGCAGATCGAAGATCGTCTCGTTGGTGTGGACGGTGACGTCCTCGATCCCGTCGATGGGCGGCACGAAGGGACCGGAGCCTGTCGCCACCACGAAACGCCGCGCCTCGACGATCGTCTCACCGGCCTGCACCTTGTCCTCGGCGATGAAGCGCGCGTGCTTGCGGATCACGGTGCAGCCCAGTCCCTCGAACCGCTCCTGGCTGTCGATGGGGGCGATGGCGTCGATGACGGCGTGGACGTGATCCTTCGCGGCGGCGTAATCGACCTCCGGGTGGACCTCCTGCACGCCGAACTCGGAATTGCTCCAGCCGGAATGGGCGTGCTTGGCGCTGGCGATCAACGCCTTCGACGGCACGCACCCGCGGTTGAGGCAATCGCCGCCCATGGCATCCGCCTCGATCAGCACGACATCGGCGCCCATCTGCGCGGCGCCGGCGGCGACCGACAGCCCCGCAGAGCCCGCCCCGATGATGCACAGGTCGACCTTCATCCGGTTCGCCATGTCAGACTCCTTTCTTGCCGCGCACGGCCTTCAGTATGATGGGAAGTGCCGCCAGAACGCACAGCCCCAGGATCGGCAGCAGGATCTGCGGCTCGAAGATGATCCCCAGATCCGGCGTCTCCCCCCGATCGAAGACCTGGGACAGCCCCGCACCGACGGAGGTGAAGACCAGCGCCCCCGGCATGATCCCGAAGAATGTCGAGATCGCGTAGCGAAAAAGCGGAACGCCCACGAGGGCCGGCACCAGGTTGGCCACGAAGAACGGCACCGCGGGCAGCAGGCGGATCAGGAAGAGCATCGACCACTGATTCTCGTCGATGCCGTCCTTGATGCGCTTCACCAGCCCGTCGGAGGCCTCCATCCGGCGGCTGAGCGCGTCGCCCAGGCCCCAGCGGGCCGCGAGGAACAGGGCGATGGCGCCCAGCGTGGCCCCCGTGACGTTGTAGATGACCCCCGGCAACACCGGGAACCCTTGGGGAAACTGGCCGAACAGGAAGCCGCCCGTCAGCGTGGCGATGGTGCCGCCGGGCAGGCTGAAGGCCACGATCGCCGCATAGGCCGCGATGAAGCCCAGCACGCAAAGCAGGTAGTTGGCGTCGCGAAAGGCCAGCAGCGCCGCGCGGTTCTCGCGCAGGGTATCGAAGGTGAGGGTATCCCGGAACATCCAGAACCCCGCGATGGCGGCCAACACGATGACGATCAGCGGCAGGCGCCTCAGGATCGGGTTCGGGCGCGACTGGGATTCGGTCATCTGGGGTCCTGGCATGGATGGGGCGGTCGCCTAGTAAGAAGCCCGGACGCGGCCGGGCGCCAACCCGCCTCACGCGCAGGTGATCGGGGCCGCGCCTTTGCGGTGCAATCTGTAACAAAATCCTGCCCCGGCAACAGGCCATGTTTCAGGGCAGCGGGTCGTTGACACATGCCGGGCGAGGTCCTAAAGGACGGGTCTGAATTTACGCCGGGTCGCGGCAGGGCTTTGCCCCCGACCCCCAAACCGGAGAATTTGCCATGAAGCGCACGTTCCAGCCCAGCAACCGGGTTCGCAAGAATCGCCACGGCTTCCGCGCGCGGATGGCCACCAAGGCCGGCCGCAAGATCATCAACGCCCGTCGCGCCAAGGGCCGCGCGAAGCTGAGCGCATAAGCGACACCCGCGTGACCGCGATACGGCCGCCGAATGCACCCGACAGGGCCGCGTCGGCGGCCTTTCCGCGTTTGCAGGTTCTCACGAAGCGTCGCGACTTCATCGCCGCCAGCCACGCGCTGCGGCAGGGCACGACGGGCATCCACCTGCAGGCGCGCAAGCGCGGAGACGGCGACGAGACCGGCATCCGCGTCGGTTTCACCTGCTCCAAGAAGGTCGGCAACGCCGTCGCCCGCAACCGTGCCAAGCGCCGCCTGCGCGAGGTGGCCCGGCTTGTGCTGCCCGAACACGGACGTCCCGGATGGGACTACGTGCTTGTCGGCCGCAAGGAGGTCACGGCCACCCTGTCCTTCACCCAGTTGCAATCCGACCTCGTGCGCGCACTTCGCCGGGTGCATCCGTGACCCCGCTCGCGCATCTCGTGGCGCTGCCCGTGCGCGCCTACCGGCTGCTGCTCTCGCCCTGGGTCGGCCACGGGTGCCGCTTCCATCCCACCTGCTCGGCCTACGCGCTGGAGGCGCTGGGCCGGCACGGCGCGCTCAAGGGCGGCTGGCTGACCTTGCGCCGCCTTGCCCGCTGCCACCCCTGGGGCGGATCCGGCATCGACAATGTCCCCGACTGATGCGCCCTAAACTTCGCCCGATCGCGCCAAGCACCCTTGGCGCATGGCCAGGATCGGCGTAGACGCATCCCATGCTGGACCAGACCGACATTCACCCGCTCTTCGCAGGCGCCCCCGACACGGTGGAGTTCAAGAAACTCCGCAAGCGGCTCGTGCGCGACACCCGCGAGGCGATCGACCGCTACGGCATGATCGAACCCGGCGCCCGCTGGCTGGTCTGCCTGTCGGGCGGCAAGGACAGCTACACCTTGCTGGCGATCCTGCACGAGCTGAAATGGCGTGGGCTGCTGCCGGTGGATCTGCTGGCCTGCAACCTCGACCAGGGCCAGCCGGGGTTTCCCGCGACGGTCCTGCCGGAGTTCCTCGAACGGATGGGCGTACCGCACCGGATCGAGTATCGCGACACCTATTCCATCGTCATGGACAAGACGCCCAAGGGCCGGACCATGTGCACCATGTGCTCCCGTCTGCGGCGCGCGAACCTCTACCGCGTCGCGCGCGAGGAGGGCTGTTCGGCCATCGTGCTCGGCCATCACCGCGATGACATCCTCGAGACGTTCTTCATGAACCTCTTCCACGGCGGCAAGCTGGCCACCATGCCGCCCAAGCTTCTGAACGACGAAGGCGACCTTCTGCTCTACCGCCCCCTCGCCCATGTGGCAGAGGCCGATTGCGACGCCTTCGCCCGCGCGATGGACTACCCGATCATCCCCTGCGATTTGTGCGGATCGCAGGACGGGTTGCAGCGCCAGCAGGTCAAGCGCTTGCTGGACGACTGGGAAAGCCGCACGCCGGGGCGCCGGGGGAAGATGTTCAGCGCCTTGATGAACGCCCGGCCCAGCCATCTGCTCGACCCCGCGCTCTTCGACTTCGCGGGCCTCACGCGCGATCACGACGGGGCGGAATTCCCTTGACCTTTTGCCCCTTGGGGGGTTGAACCGACCGGATTCCAAACCAGCGACGGACGGCCCCCGATGGACGATCAGAACAAGAACCTGTTGCTTGCCTCGGCGCTCAGCTTCGCCGTCATCCTCGTGTGGTTCATCCTGTTCCCGCCCGAACAGCAGGCCCCCGCCACCTTTGATGACGCGGCCGAGCAGCAGGACGCCGCCACGGTCCCCAACGCGGCGACCGCGGGCAACAGCGGCGTGGCCGAACCGACGGAAGCGGTCGCCGAGGCGCCCCGCGTGCCGATCGACACGCCCAACGTGGACGGCACGATCTCTCTTCTAGGCGGCCGGCTGGACGATCTGAACCTCAAGCAGTACCGCGAGGACGTGGACCCCGAGTCCCCCGAGGTCCGGCTGCTGTCCCCCGCCGGGACCGAGGACGCCTACTTCGCCAGCTTCGGCTGGGCCGCCGTGACCGGTGTCGCGGGCGACGCCGTGCCCACGCCCGATACGCTCTGGACGCTCGAAGACGGCGAGACGCTGACCCCCGACACGCCGGTCACCCTGGCCTGGGACAACGGCGCGGGCCAGATCTTCCGCACCGAGATCGCCGTCGACGACCGCTTCATGTTCGACATCACGCAATCGGTCGAGAACACCGGCGAGACCGAGATCGCCGTGCGGCCCTACGGCCTGTTGCGCCAGTACGGCGTGCCTTCGGATCTGTCGAACTTCTTCATCCTGCACGAAGGCCTCGTGCGGATGTCCGACGGTGAACTCGAAGAGCTGAAATACAACGGGATCGAGGATTACGCCGTCGACCCCGCCGAAGGTACCAACGCCGAGCGCGTGGACGTGCAGGGAAGCGGCTGGATCGGCTATACCGACCATTACTGGCAGACCATCCTGATCCCCGGCGAGGGCACGCCGTTCCGCTCGACCTCGAAGTATTTCCCGACCCGCGACATCTTCCAGGCCGAAGCCGTCCAGCCTTCCGTCAACGTGGCCCCCGGCGCCACCGCCGCCGTCACCACGCAGCTTTTCGCGGGCGCCAAGGAATGGGACACGATCCGCGACTACCAGCAGGCCGGCGTGTCCAACTTCATCGACAGCATCGACTGGGGCTGGTTCTTCTTTCTGACCAAGCCGATCTTCTGGCTGCTCTACCACATCGACCAGGTGATCGGGAACATGGGCTGGTCGATCATCGTCCTGACCTTCGTGCTCAAGCTTCTGGTCCTGCCGCTGGCCTACAAGTCCTACGTCTCCATGGCCAAGATGAAGGAACTCCAGCCCGAGATGGAGGCCCTGAAGGAACGCGCCGGCGACGACCGCCAGCAGATGCAACAGGGCATGATGAAGCTCTACAAGGACAACAAGGTGAACCCCGCCGCGGGCTGCCTGCCGATCCTGATCCAGATTCCGATCTTCTTCTCGCTCTACAAGGTGATCTTCGTCACGCTGGATCTGCGCCACGCGCCCTGGGTGGGTTGGATCAACGATCTTTCGGCCCCCGATCCGTCGTCGATCCTGAACCTCTTCGGGCTGCTGCCCTGGGGCGTGCCGGACCCTGCGTCGATCTTCGCCATCGTCAGCCTCGGCGTGTTGCCGATCCTGCTGGGCGTGTCGATGTGGCTGCAGCAGAAGCTGAACCCGACGCCCGCCGATCCCACTCAGAAGATGATCTTCGCCTGGATGCCCTGGGTCTTCATGTTCATGCTGGGCAGCTTCGCCTCCGGTCTCGTGCTCTACTGGATCACCAACAACACGATCACCTTCCTGCAGCAGTACGTCATCATGCGCAGCCATGGTGCGAAGCCCGACGTCTTCGGCAACATCCGCGAAAGCTTCCGCCGCAACAAGACGGCGGTGGCCAACGACAACAAGAAGGGCAAGTAGGCGCGTGGAGGCCTTGCCCTTCCCCGTCGCCGACCGCCCGGAACCCGAGGCGATCGAGCAGGGCCGCATGCTCTTCGCGGGCGAGACGGAGTTCCTCAAGGGCGTCGTCGCGATGGGCGGCCTGCCCCCCGCCGACCGTCTGGAGGTCTGCTTCGCCGGGCGCTCCAACGTCGGAAAGTCGAGCCTGATCAACGCGCTCACCGGCCGCAAGGGACTGGCCCGTGCCTCGAACACGCCCGGCCGCACGCAGGAGATCAACTTCTTCACCGCCCGCGACATCTACGTCGTCGACCTGCCCGGCTACGGCTTCGCCAACGCCCCCGTCGCGGTGGTGGCAAAGTGGCAGGCCCTGCTCAAGCAGTATCTCTCGGGCCGGCCCACCCTGCGCCGGGTCTTCGTGCTGATCGACGCGCGCCACGGCGCCAAGACCGTCGACGAAGAGATCATGACCCTCCTCGACCGCTCCGCCGTGACGTTTCAGGCGGTCCTGACGAAGACCGACAAGGTCAAGGCCTCCGCGCTGGAGGATGCCCTCTCCAAGACCCGCGCCGCCCTCGCCCGGCACCCCGCCGCCTACCCCGAGATGATCCTGACCAGTTCCGAGAAGGGTGAGGGCATCGACACCCTGCGGGCCGTCATCGCCTCGATCTAGCGCCCGCGCGCTTGTCCGCCCCCCGGCCCCGCAGGCCCAAGTGACCGCTTGAGCCCCCCCTGCCGCTCGTCTAGCGTCGGCACCAACGGCGGCAGGAGAACGGGATGAAGGCGCAAAACATGGACAGGGACTGGATCACGACCGCACGCACGCTCTCCGAGGCGGTGCCCTACATGCAGCGCTACTCCGGCGCCGTGGTCGTGGTGAAGTTCGGCGGAAACGCGATGGGCGACGCCGAGGCGATGGCCTCCTTCGCGCGCGACATCGTGCTGATGAAGCAGGTCGGCATGAACCCCGTGGTCGTCCACGGCGGCGGACCGATGATCAACCAGATGCTCGACAAGCTCGGCATCAAGTCCGATTTCATCCGCGGCAAGCGCGTCACCGACCAGGCCACCGTCGAGGTGGTCGAGATGGTGCTGACCGGCCTCGTGAACAAGCGCATCGTGCAGGCGATCATGGACGAAGGCGGCCGCGCCGTGGGCCTGTCGGGCAAGGACGACGATCTGATGGTGGCCGCCGCCGACGACCCCGAACTGGGCTTCGTGGGCAAACCGGTGGAGATGAACGTGCAGGTCCTGCGCGACCTCTACACCGCCGGGATCATCCCCGTGATCGCCCCGGTCGCCACCGGCATGGACAGCCTGGAGACGTTCAACGTCAACGGCGACACCGCCGCGGGCGCCATCGCGGGGGCGCTGAAGGCCGACCGGCTCCTGCTGTTGACGGATGTCTCTGGAGTCAAGGACGCCGAAGGCAAGGTCGTGACACAGCTCACGCCCGAGCAGGTCCGCAAGATGACCGAGGACGGCATCATCGCGGGCGGCATGATCCCCAAGACCGAAACCGCGCTGAAAGCCATCGAGGACGGCGTCCGCGCCGTGGTGATCCTCGACGGGCGGCTGCCCAACGCCTCTTTGCTGGAACTCTTCACCGAACACGGCGCGGGCTCGATCATCCGCTCGACCGAACCGCGCGTGAAATCCCGCGAGACCGCGACGTGAGCCGCCGCCTGATCCTTATCCGGCACGGCAAGTCCGGCTGGGCCAACGGGGAAGAGGACCACGACCGGACGCTTACCGACAGTGGCCGTCAGGACGCCACGCGCATGGGCCGCTGGCTGCGCGACGAAGGCTTCACGCCCGACGTGATCCTCTGTTCGTCGGCCACCCGCACGCGGCAGACCGAAGCGGCACTTTCCCTCGGGCCGGAGCCGAAGATTCTCGACCCGCTCTACCAGTCTTCCCCCGATCAGATCCTGAGCCTCCTCGCGCAGGAGGACGCCGCAACCGTCGCCGTCATCGCCCACAACCCCGGCATCGGCGATCTGGCCGCCCGCCTGGCCGCCACCCCGCCGGACGCGGCCCGCTTCTCGAGCTACCCCACCTGCGCGACGACGGTGCTGTCCTTCGAGGCCGACGACTGGTCGCAGGTGAAAGACGGGCAGGTCCTCGCCTTCCGCACCCCCCGCGACTTCAAGGACTGACGCCCGAGGCGCACGGGGCGGTCTTCTGGCCGAAGATACCCCCGCCCGAGGCCGCGGTCGCCCCACCAAACGCGAAAGGCCGCGCCATCACGCGCGACCCCCCGTTCATCTGGCCGGATAAACTCCCGCCGGAGGCACGGCCGAAGGCCGTTCAATGCCCCAGGATCTGGCTCAGGAACAGCTTCGTCCGCTCCGATTGCGGGTTGTTGAAGAACGCCTTCGGCTCGTTCTGCTCGACGATCTGGCCCTGGTCCATGAAGATCACCCGGTTCGCCACGGCCTGGGCGAAGCCCATCTCGTGGGTCACGCAGATCATGGTCATGCCTTCCTCGGCCAGCTCGATCATCGTGTCGAGCACCTCCTTGATCATCTCGGGGTCCAGCGCCGATGTCGGCTCATCGAAGAGCATGATCCGCGGCTTCATGCACAAGCTGCGCGCGATGGCGACCCGCTGCTGCTGACCGCCGGACAACTGGCCGGGATACTTGTTGGCCTGGTCGGGGATCTTCACCTTTTCCAGGAAGTGCATTGCCGTGGCCTCGGCTTCCTTCTTGGGCGTCTTGCGGACCCAGATCGGCGCCAGCGTGCAGTTTTCCAGAATCGTCAGATGCGGGAAGAGGTTGAAGTGCTGGAAGCACATGCCGACCTCGGACCGGATCTTGTCGATGTTCTTGAGATCCGACGACAACTCCGTCCCATCCACCACGATGGAGCCCTTCTGGTGCTCTTCCAGCCGGTTGATGCAGCGGATCAGCGTCGATTTGCCCGACCCCGAGGGTCCGCAGATCACGATCCGCTCGCCGCGCTGGACGGTCAGGTTGATGTCGCGCAGCACGTGGAAGGTCCCGTACCACTTGTTCATGTTGGTGATCTCGATGGCGACCTCGTCGCTCACCTGCATCTGGCTGCGGTCGATCTGGCGGTCCTGAACGGCGTCTTGCATGGTGGTGCCCCCTAGCGGTTTTCACGCTGAAGCTTGCGCTCCAGGTACATGGAATAGCGGCCCATCGCGTAGCAGGCGATGAAGAACATCAGGCCGATGAAGACGTAAAGCTCCCAGTAGATGCCGTTCCAGTCGGTGCTGGCGCGGATCGAGTTGGTCAGTCCCAGCGGGTCCAGAAGGCCGATGAAGACCACCAGAGTGGTGTCCTTGAAGAGCCCGATGAAGGTGTTCACGATGCCCGGGATCGAGATCTTGAGCGCCTGCGGCAGCACGATCAACCGCATCGACTGCCAGTAATCCAGTCCCAGCGAATCCGCGCCTTCGTATTGCCCCTTCGGCACGGCGGCGAGGCCACCGCGCACGACCTCGGCGATATAAGCGGCCGAGAAGAGCGTCACCATGATGATCACCCGCAGCGTCAGGTCGAAATTCGTCCCCGGCGGCAGGAAGTAATTCAGCAGCAGCGACGCGGTGAACAGCCAGACGATCAGTGGTACGCCCCGGATGATCTCGATGAAGGTGATGGCCAGCTTGTTTACCAGGAACAGGTCCGAGGCACGCGCCAGCGCCAGGACGATGCCTAAGGGAAGCGACAGGATGATCGCCGCCATGCCGATCACGACCGACAGCATGAAGCCGCCGAAATCGCTGGACGGGATCGCGCGGATACCGATCGGGATCAGGTCGTGGACGACCTCCGCAAGCGGGATCGCGACGAAGGCCCAGTAGAGGATCGGCACCACGATCGCCCCCGCCACGGCGGCGATCTGGTTCACCCCGCCCAGCAGGCGCGCGGCGACGGCCCCCAGGACGAAGCCCATTGCGATGAAGACCGGCACCCAGATCGACCCGCCCCACAGCAGGAAGAAAATGATAAAGGGCGACACCGCCGAGAACGTCAGCCAGCCCCGCGGGATCGACCCGAAGAGGACCGGCGCCAGCCCCGCCAGCATGATCACGAAGGCCAGCGTCGGTCGCCAGTAGGCCGAACGGGGGTAGAACCCGAAGGTCAACTGCTCCCAACGGTCTGCGATCACCGCGAAACAGGCGGCGGAGGCATCGGGCCCCATCGTCTCGTCCCGGATCGCGCGGCATTCCGACAAAGAGCCCGCGTCCCAGATCCCGTTGAGGAACCACGGCCCGATGTGGCTGAGGATGAACCAGATCACATAGAGCGCGACCACCGTCATGATGGCGTTGAGCCACGTCGGGAACAGGTTCTCGCGCAGCCACTTGACCGCCCCCGTCTCTGTCACGGGCGGGGCCTGCTGTTCCAGCATGGCTTCGCGGAAATAGGCGTTCGTGACTTCGCTGTCGGTATCGCTCATCTCAACGCTCCTTCAGCTTCATCGAGTTGTCGAAGACGTTCATCACGAAAGAGATCACCAGGCTGAGCGCCAGGTAGAACAGCCCCAGCAGCAGCATGCATTCCAGCGCGCGGCCGGTCTGGTTCAGGCTGATCCCGCCCAGCGTCGCGCGCACGTCGGCGTATCCCACGGCGATCGCCAGCGACGAGTTCTTCGTCAGGTTCAGGTACTGCGAGGTCAGGGGCGGGATGATGACCCGCATCGCCTGCGGCAGGATGATCAGGCTCATCGTGCGGTTGGCCCGCATGCCCAGCGCCTCCGCGGCCTCGCTTTGCCCCTTGGCGACGGAGAGGATGCCGGCGCGGACGATCTCGGTGATGAAGGCCCCGGTGTAGAGCGACAGCGCCAGCCACAGCGCCACCAGCGGGTTCGAGATCTGCAGCCCCCCGCTGAAGTTGAAGCCGCCCAGCTCGGGGTAGTCCAGCCCGACGGGGCGGCCCAGCAGGAAATAGAACAGGATCACCGGCACGAAGGCGATGGCGATTGCCGGCCAGACCAGCGGCAGCAAGCGCCCGGTGTCGAACAGAAGCTTCTTGGCGTAGCGGCGGTAGGCGAAGGCCCCGATCAGCGACAGCACGAAGATCGCGACGAGGATACCGCTGTTCGCGCCCCAGACGGGTCCGGGGATGTAGACGCCGCGGTTGGTGATCGCCACCGCGTCGAAGACCATGTAGGCCTGTGCCACGCCCGCGTCGTCGACCCGGAAATCGCGCGGTGTCGGCGTGGCTTCGGTCATCACCGCGTAGATCAGCACGATCCACAGCAGGAGCGGCACGTTGCGGAAGCCTTCGACGTAGACCGCCATCAGGCGGCTCACCAGCCAGTTTTTCGACAGCCGCAACACACCGGCCAGGACGCCGATGATCGTCGCCAGCACGATGCCCATGAAGGCCACCAGCAGCGTGTTCAGGATCCCGACGTAGGCGGCCGTCAGATGGCTGCTGGCCGAGGTGTAGCCCGTCACCGCGGTGCCGAAGCCCGACCCGATGTCGTAGCCCGCGCGCTGGTTCAGGAAGCTGAAGTTCGGCTCCTGCCCCAGATTGGCGAGGTTCACCATCAGGTTGCTGCCAAGCTGCCAGATCGCGACGACGACGAGCACGAAGGTGACGACCTGGATCGTCAGCGACCGGTAGCGGGTGTCGTAGATCAGCTGCCTTGGGTGGAAACCGCCCTTCGGGCTGTCCGTGATGGATGTCATGGCCGGGACTCCGGTTCGGGTGCTGACACTTGGACTACGGCCCGGTGGCCCGTAGTCCAAGAATCGGCACAGACTGAGAAGAGGAATTGCGGCGAACAGGCGAAAGGCCCGGCACAACGCCGGGCCTTTGCCTCATTTCTTAGCGGAAGGGGGGCGCGTAGAGCAGGCCGCCGTCGGTCCACTGGGCGTTCAAACCCCGTGCGAGGCCGATCGGCGTGTTCTCACCGATGTTGCGCTCGAAGATCTCGCCGTAGTTGCCGCCGGCGGAGATCGCGTTGACCGCCCAGTCGTTGTCCAGGCCGATCATCGCGCCCAGCTCACCCTCGGTGCCCAGGATGCGGTTCACTTCGGGGTTGTTGGTGGCCTCTGCCGCCATGTCCGAGATGTTGGCCGAGGTGATGCCCAGCTCTTCGGCCGCGATCAGCGCGTTGAGGACCCACATCGTCAGATCGCCCCACTCGTTGTCGCCGTGACGGACCAGCGGGCCCAGCGGCTCCTTCGAGATGATCTCGGGCAGCAGGACGTGATCGCCCGGGTTCTCGAACGTGGCGCGCGTGGCGGCAAGGCCCGAGGCGTCCGTCGTGTAGACGTCGCAGGCACCGGCCAGGTACTGCTGCTGCGCTTCGGCGTTGGTCTGGATCGGAACCGGCTCGTAGCTGATGTTGTTGGCGCGGAAGTAATCCGCGAGGTTCAGCTCGGTCGTGGTGCCGGTCTGGATGCAGACCGTGGCCCCGTCGAGTTCCTTGGCGGAGGTCACGCCCAGTTCGGTCGGGACCATGAAGCCCTGGCCGTCGTAGTAGTTCACGCCGATGAAGTCGAAGCCCAGGTCGGTGTCGCGCGACATCGTCCAGGTGGTGTTGCGGGCCAGCAGGTCGATCTCGCCCGAGGACAGCGCGGTGAAGCGGGTCTCGCCGGTGGTGGGGACGAATTCGACGGCGTTCTTGTCACCGAAGATCGCGGCGGCGACGGCACGGCAGACATCGACGTCGAAGCCTTCCCACACGCCGTTGGCGTCGGGGGCCGCGAAACCGGTCAGACCCGTGGTCACGCCGCAGTTAAGGTTGCCGCGCGACTGCACGTCGGCGAGCGTCTGGGCGCCTGCGGCTGCGGCGACAAGGCCGGCAGCGGTCAGCGTGCCAAGAAATACGGTCTTTTTCATGGATACCTCTTCCTGAGTTTCCGCCCCTCTTGCGGAGGCGGCCAATTATTCCCGGCGCAGGGCCGGTTGGGTGTCGGGGCATGACCCCAGCGGACACAGGTTGGGCGATTTGTTGCCGAGAGGTCAAGGGTTCTTGGGGCCCGGCAGACCTCACGATCGGGTTTGAGGCATCTGGCCCGGTTTGAAGGCAGTCCGGTAACGTGACGTCAGATCGTGCGCGACAGTGCGATGAACCGGGCAGCGTCGCGGAACGCCTGCTGCTTGATGGCCGCCACCTCCTCGGCCTCCTCGTCGCGGCCCCACTGACTGATCTGGAACGCCTCGTCGACGCGGCTCAGCGTCCAGGCGGCGTCGGGATCGAGCTTGCCCCGCTCGACCGCGAAAGCCAGCACGAGAGATCCCGAAAGCTGCACGAGGTCGTGGAACCCCGTCAGCTCCCACGGGTCCAGCGCATCGACCAGCGCGTGCAACTGGCGCAACGACGCCTCCGGCTGGTCCACGGGCATGATGCCCACGGTGACGCGCAAGGGTGCGTCCAGCGCCTGCCGCGACCATTCCAGCCAGGGATCCCAGGCCTCGGCCTGCTGGGTGACGAGCGCCTCTGGGGTATCCGCGCGGTAGCACAGAAGATCGCTCTCGCCGTAGGCCGCCAGCATTTCGGCCACCGCAGCGCGCTGCGGCGTCACCTTGTCGAGCGCGGAATTCGCGGCGCGGGTGGCGGGCATCGTGGTGGGGTCGATCCGGTCTTCCTGGGCCTGCCATTCGGCGGCGACCGCCTCGGCCAGGGCGCGTGTCGGCACGATCAGGGGGGTCTTGTAGGGCGTCTTGACCGCACGACCGTCGAGGTCGACGGCAAAGCCGCCATCGCGCGCGACGACCTCTGCCTTGGTCCAGAATCGCTTGGGCGCCCAGTCGTTCATCGGTCTTCCTCAGTCCGGCATGTTGAAGGGATCGACGGGCGCATGGGATTCGACCCAGCCCACGAAGTCCCAGGTGTGCTTCATGTGATCGGGCATCGGCGCCGTCAGGTGCAGGATGGCGCCCGTTTCGGGATGCTGGATCGTCAAGCTGCGCGCGTGCAGGTGCATCTTGCGCCCGATCTCGGCCCCCATGCCGGCGCCCCATCCGTCGCCCAGGTTCTCCTGGCTCGATCCACCGTACTTGCCGTCGCCGATGATGGGATGCCCCATCTCGGCCATGTGGGCGCGCAGCTGGTGCGTGCGCCCGGTGATCGGCACCAGCGCCACCCAGGCCGCCCGCGTCGCGAGGCTGTCGAGCACCGCGTAATCGGTCGTCGCGCGCTTGGCCCCCTCGGTGCTGTCCACATCGCGCGGGTGGACGCAGTGCATCCGCTCGCCCTCGCCGCCGCGCCCGTGGCCGCCTGCCTTCACCAGCCCGTATTTGATCGTGCCCGCCCGCGGCTGCGGCACGCCCGCGACCGCCGCCCAGTAGATCTTGCGCGTCTCGCGGTGCTTGAGATTCTCGGTCAGCGCCTTGGCCATGGTCCGCGTCCGCGCCAGCAGCAACACGCCGGAGGTATCGCGGTCCAGCCGATGCACGAGGCGCGGTTTCTCGTCGTAGCCGAAGGTCAGCGCCTCGGCCATGCCGTCCACGTGGCGCGTGGTCTTCGACCCGCCCTGGGTCGCCAGCCCAGCGGGCTTGTTGATCGCGATGATATGGTCGTCGCGGTAGATCACGCAGGACTGGATCAGCTTGGCGTCGGCCTTGGTCACGCCCTGCTTGAGCATCGAACGCTCGGCCTCGACCTGCTCCTCGCTGGGCAGCGGCGGGATGCGGATCACCTGACCGACCTCAAGCCGGGTCGCGGTCTTCACCCGGCCGCCGTCGACGCGGATCTCGCCCTTGCGGCACATCTTCTCGATCCGGCCCTGCGTCAGATGCGGAAACAAGCGCCGCAGGTAGCGGTCGACCCGCTGGTCGCCGTCGTCGGGTCCGATCGTCCGGGTCTGCACGCCGCTCATATCATCGTCCTTGCCAAAACCAGCCCCGCCAGCAGCGCGAGCACGCCCAGGACCACGCTGGCCCCGGTATAGAGCGCGGCCTGCCCCACGGCCCCGCCTTCGATCATCCGCACCGTATCCAGTGAGAACGCCGAGAAGGTCGTGAACCCGCCCAACACCCCCGTCATCAAGAAAGGCGCCGCCCGTGTGCCCGACCGGTCCGCCAGCACCACGACCACCACGCCCATGGCGAAGGACCCCAGGACGTTCACCGTGAAGGTCCCCCAAGGCCAGCCCGGCCCGAAAAGCCGCAGCGTGGCGACCCCGGTGAGCCACCGCAGGGTGGCCCCCAGCGCGCCGCCCAGGGCCACGGAAAGTCCGGTCCAGATCATCGCGCGTCTGTGGCCGATGCAGGACCCCGTGTCAATTCGAGCGCCCCTTGTCCTGACCTTGCCGCTTGGCCCGCAGTCCCGCGAAATAATCCAGCCGCTTCTTCAGATCCCGCTCGAACCCGCGATCGACGGGCTGGTAGTAGCTGCCCCGCTTCATCGTGTCGGGAAAGTAGTTCTGGCCTGAAAATCCGTCCTGGGCATCATGGTCGTAGGCGTAGCCCGCGCCGAATCCTTGCTCTTTCATCAGCGTCGTCGGCGCGTTGAGGATATGCGCGGGCGGCGGTTCGGACCCGCTCTTCTTGGCCGCCACCATCGCCGCCTTGAAGGCCGCGTAGCCCGCGTTCGATTTGGGCGCGAGTGCCAGGTAGGTCACCGCCTGCCCCAGCGCCAACTCGCCCTCGGGGCTGCCCAACCGCTCGTAGGTCTCCCAGGCTTGCAGGCAGACGGCCTGCGCCTGCGGGTCGGCCAGCCCGATATCCTCGACCGCCATCCGCACGATCCGCCGGGCGAGGTAACGCGGATCCTCGCCCCCCGTCAGCATCCGCGCCAACCAGTAAAGCGCCGCATCGGGGTCGGAGCCGCGCACCGATTTGTGCAGGGCCGAGATCAGGTTGTAATGCTCGTCGCCAGACTTGTCGTATTTCGTGGCCCGCTTCATCAGCCGCGAGGTCAGCGTCTCGACCCCCAGGGCGGTGTCGGTCTTCCAGGCCGCCACCTGCTCGATGAGGTTGAGAAGCGACCGCCCGTCCCCGTCGGCCATATTGATGAGCGCCGCCCGGGCGGAGGCGTCGAGCGGCAGGGGCCTGCCCAATTCTTGCTCGGCACGCTTGGCAAGGCTCTCGAGGTCCGCCTCCTCGAGGCGGGTCAGGATCAGCACCTGCGCGCGGGACAGGACGGCGGCGTTCAGCTCGAAGCTGGGGTTCTCCGTCGTTGCGCCGACCAGCAGGATGGTGCCGTCCTCCATGTGCGGCAGGAAGCTGTCCTGCTGGGCCTTGTTGAAGCGGTGGATCTCGTCGACGAACAACAAGGTCCCCTGCCCGTTGCGGCGGCGCAGCTTCGCGGCCTCGAAGACCTTGCGCAGTTCCGGCACGCCGGTGAAGATCGCGCTGATCTGGACGAAGTGCAGGTCGGTCTCATCCGCGAGCAGCCGCGCGATGGTCGTCTTGCCCACCCCCGGCGGCCCCCAGAACACCAGGCTGGAGAGCGCGCCCGACTCCAGCATCGCCCCCAGCGGGGCCTCGGGTCCAAGCACCTGGCGCTGACCGATGACCTCGGACAGCGCACGCGGCCGCAACCGGTCCGCCAGGGGACGCGGGCCGGAGGAGGGTTCGGGTGCGGGGTCGTCGCCGAAGAGGTCTGCCATAAGCCCCAGATAGACCCGGTCCCGCCGCTTGGCAAAGTGTCAGTGACATCTCGCCCGGCGCCCCGCCCGGATTGGCCGGCCCGTCGCATCCCGATGCATTCATCCGCGTGCCGTCAATACGACCCCCGGCAGGGACGGCGTCGCAGAGATGGCGATCGGAACGAAGACCCGTGGCAATCCGCCACCGCTCGAGGCCCCGATCCACCGCGTCCTAGAGCAGCTTCAGGTTGCGGGCGCGCTGGATCGCCTCGACCGTCGTCCGCGCCTTGAGACTGTTGCGCGCGGAGGCGAGCCGCGCCTTGAAGGCGGATTCCGAGATTCCCAGCTTGGCCGCCGCCGCCGTATGCCGGTCGCCCACCTCGACGAGGCGCAACGCCTCGATCTGCGCGTGGGTCAGGGAATCGGGCGGTTCAGCCAGCTTGTGCATCTTCGTGACGATGGCCGCGAACGGCTCGATTTCCGCGTCCGTGAATTCCCGGTCGGACCGCGCCGCCGAGGCGATGGTGCGCGACTTGATCGGCCCGACCGCCACGACGAAACCGTAGTGCAGCCCGAAGGTCGCGGCCTGGCCAAGGATATTGGCATGGTCGGGAATGTCGATTTCGGACCACCGCGACGTTCCGGTATTCCCGAAACCCCAGGCGATGACCGGATCGCGCAGCGCGAAGGCCTCCTCGCTGTAAAGGTCCGACCATTCCCGCGGGAAGTTGCAGTAATGCGTCAACGGCTGCACGAAGCGAAAATGAAGGGCATAGAACAAGCCGGCGGGCGCATACTTATGCAGCTGCCGAGCAAGATCGTCGATTTCGTTCTGCGCAGACATCGCGCCCCAACCCTTCCTCAAGAACAACCAAGGCGCAAAGTCCCGGTGATCGCGATAGCGCTGGGAAATTACTTTACTCATAACGAGATAAACAAACGGCCCGCCCTCAAAACAAGGGCGGGCCGCAAAAAACTTTTCGTGACGGTGCGCTTACGCGTCGGCTTGGTCTTCCTCGGCCAGGCGGGCCTTGTCGGCGGCACCCTTGGCATCGCGGTCGCGGTCGACCAGCTCGATGATGGCCATGGGGGCCATGTCGCCGTACCGGAAGCCGGCCTTCAGGACGCGGCAGTAGCCGCCCTGCCGCTCGGCGTAGCGCGGGCCCAGGACGTCGAAAAGCTTGGCGGTGTGCATCTCCTGCTTGAGCTGCGCGTTGGCCATCCGGCGGGCGTGCAGGTCGCCGCGCTTGCCCAGGGTGATCAGCTTGTCGATGACGCGCTTGAGTTCCTTGGCCTTGGGCAGGGTCGTCTTGATCTGCTCATGTTCGATGAGCGAGCCGGCCATGTTCGCGAACAGCGCCTTGCGGTGTTCATGGGTGCGGTTCAGGCGGCGGTATCCACGTGCGTGACGCATATTAAGTCTCCATTTCGTTTTATGATGGGCCCACGCTGCGGTGACGCAAGCTCCGTTTTTGGGGCACCATGCCCGGGTCGGCGGGTAGGGCGGGACGAATCCCGCCCTACAAAACTCAGAACTGGTCTTCGTACTTCTTGGCCAGGTCCTCGATGTTATCCGGCGGCCAGTCCTCGACGTCCATGCCAAGGTGCAGACCCATACCCGACAGCACTTCCTTGATCTCGTTCAGGGACTTGCGGCCGAAGTTCGGCGTGCGCAGCATCTCGGCCTCGGTCTTCTGGATCAGATCGCCGATGTAGACGATGTTGTCGTTCTTCAGGCAGTTGGCGGACCGCACCGAAAGCTCCAGCTCGTCGACTTTCTTGAGCAGCAGCGGGTTGAACTCCAGCCCGTCGTCGTCGCCACCGGCGTTGGCCGATTCCGGCTCGTCGAAGTTGACGAAGACCTGAAGCTGGTCCTGCAGGATGCGCGCGGCATAGGCCACGGCATCGTCAGGGGTCAGAGAGCCGTCGGTCTCGACCTTCATGGTCAGCTTGTCGTAGTCCAGCACCTGCCCCTCGCGGGTGGGCTGGACGTCATAGCTGACCTTCTTGACGGGCGAATAGATCGCGTCGATCGCGATCATGCCGATGGGCGCATCCTCGGGCTTGTTCTTGTCGGCGGCCACATAGCCTTTGCCGGTGTTGACCGTCAGTTCCATGTAAAGATCCGCACCATCGTCGAGGTGACAGATCACGTGATCCTTGTTCAGTATCTCGATCCCCGCGGTTTCCGAGATGTCGCCGGCGGTGACGATGCCCGGACCCTTCGCCTGGACGCTCAGGCGCTTGGGGCCCTCGACATCCATGCGGATCGCGACACCCTTGAGGTTCAGGACGATGTCGGTCACGTCCTCGCGGACCCCCGACACGGAAGAGAATTCGTGCAGCACGTTGTCGATCTGCACGGCCGTGATCGCGGCCCCCTGCAGCGACGACATCAGGATGCGGCGCAGCGCGTTCCCCAGGGTAAGGCCGAAGCCCCGCTCCAGCGGTTCGGCCGTCACGGTGGCGCGACGCGCGGGATCGTTGCCCGGCTTGACGTCCAGCTGCGACGGCTTGATCAGTTCAGCCCAGTTCTTGTGGATCATATGTCCCTCCATCCTTGCATGCCCCCATGTCCAAAGGAGCCTGCGCTCGAGGTTTCAAAACGGCGCAAGGGGGCCGTGCGGATGCACGGCCCCATTGACTGGATCTTGCTCAGACGCGGCGACGCTTCGGCGGGCGGCAGCCGTTGTGGGCCATCGGGGTCACGTCGCGGATCGAGGTGATGTTGAAGCCGACGGCGGCCAAGGCGCGCAGCGCGCTCTCACGGCCCGAACCGGGGCCCTGCACTTCGACCTCGATCGTCTTGACGCCGTGTTCCTGGGCCTTCCGGCCCGCATCCTCGGCGGCCATCTGGGCGGCGTAGGGCGTCGACTTGCGCGAGCCCTTGAAGCCCATGGTGCCGGCGGACGACCAGGAGATCGCGTTGCCCTGCACGTCCGAGATCAGGATCTTGGTGTTGTTGAACGAAGAATTCACATGCGCCACACCTGCGGCGATGTTCTTGGAGACTTTGCGCTTGCCGGCGCGACGGGTATCACGTGCCATGGGTGCGTCTCCTTATTTCTTCTTGCCGGCAATGGCCTTCGCGGGGCCTTTGCGCGTGCGTGCGTTGGTGTGGGTGCGCTGGCCGCGGACCGGCAGGTTCCGGCGGTGACGCAGGCCACGGTAGGAACCAAGGTCCATCAGGCGCTTGATGTTCATCTGCGTCTCGCGGCGCAGGTCGCCTTCGACGGTCAGGTTCTCGTCGATGTATTCGCGGACCTTCAGCACTTCCGCGTCGGACAGATCGTTCACGCGGCGCGTGGCGTCGATGCCGGTCGCTTCGCAGATCTTCTGGGCGGTGGTGTTGCCGATACCGGTGATGTAGGTGAGGGCGATGGGAACGCGCTTCCCGGAGGGGATGTTGACCCCAGCAATACGTGCCAAAACAGCAATCCTTTTCGTTGCGGGTCCGTGATGCCAGACCCTTTTTTCACAACGCAGGCCCGACCGGGGACCGGCGGGCCAGTGTCATATCAGGTGATCTACGCGCGTGCCTTGCAATATTGACCCGAACGCAGCGATTCCCTTGCGGGATACGGGTCTTTAGGGGGCGGACCGAATGCCGTCAACCCCCGGTTTACCCGGTGTTCAGGACAGCGCCTTCGCGATCGAGGCCGCGACCTCGTCCATCGACTGCAGCCCATCCACCCGGGCCAGATCGTCCTTGGCGTGGTAGTAGCCGACCAAAGGGCTGGTCTGCTTGTAATAGGCCAGAAGCCGGGTCTTGAGGCTTTCCTCGTTGTCGTCCGCGCGGCGCGTGAACTCGGCCTTCGCGCCGCAGCTGGTGCAGACACCGTCGGCGGGGATCGGCTTGGTGATGTCGTTGTAGACCGCGCCGCAGTTGGCACAGGTGCTGCGCGCGGTGATCCGCGCGACCAGCGCCTCGTCGTCGACTTCCATCAGGATGACCCGGTCGAGCGTCTGGCCAAGCTCGGCCAGCAGATCCCCCAGCGCGTCGGCCTGCGCCAGCGTGCGCGGGAAGCCGTCGAAGATATAGCCCTCGACCTCGTCGCCGGAGGTCAGCCGCTCGCGGATCAGGCCGATGACGATCTCGTCGGTGACGAGCTCTCCGCGGTCCATGACGTCTGCCACGCGCTTGCCCATCTCGGTGCCGGAGGTCCGGGCCGCCCGCAGCATGTCGCCGGTGCTGAGCTGGACCATGTTGCGGTCCTTCACCAGGCGCTGCGCCTGGGTTCCCTTGCCCGCCCCCGGCGGTCCCAAAAGTATGATGTTCATCGGCGCGCCGGCCCCCTCCGCTTGCTTCCACCGCGCTTGCCGCGCAGCTGCGATTTCTCGATCAGACCCTCGTACTGATGCGCGAGCAGATGGGACTGGATTTGCTGGATCGTGTCCATACCCACCGACACGATGATCAGGATCGAAGTGCCGCCGAAGTAGAAGGGAATCGCGAACTGGCTGCGGATGATCTCGGGCAGCAGAGCCACCAGGGCCAGGTAGCCGGAGCCGAGGACCAGGATGCGGTTCACCACGTAGTCAAGGTATTCCTTGGTGCGCTTGCCGGGGCGGATGCCGGGCACGAAGCCGTTCTGGTTCTTGAGGTTGTCGGCCACGTCCTCCGTCTTGAAGGCGACCTCGCGGGTGTAGAAGTAGGTGAAGAAGACGATCATGATCGTGAAGAACAGCAGGTAGAGCGGCTGTCCCGGACCGAAGTAGGCCAGCATGGTCGACATGATCGGGTTCGCGGTCCCGCCCGAGAAGGTGCTGATCGTCGTCGGCAGCAGCAGCAGGGCGCTGGCGAAGATCGCGGGGATCACGCCCGCGGGGTTCACCTTGATCGGCAGGTGGGACGAGGATCCGTCGTAGACCTTCATCCCCCGCTGCTGGCGCGGATACTGGATGTGGATCTTGCGCAGGGACCGCTCCATGAAGACGATGAAGGTCAGCACCGCGATCACCATGACGATCACGCCCACGATGACGAAGGGGCTGATCGCCCCTGACCGGCCCTGGCTCAGGAACTGCGCGAGGGCTGCGGGAACCTCGGCGATGATGCCCACGAAGATGATGAGCGAGATGCCGTTGCCGATGCCGCGGGCGGTGATCTGCTCGCCCAGCCACATCAGGAACATGGTGCCGCCGACGATCGTGATGACGCAGGACGCCACGAAGAAGAACCCGGGGTTGGCCGCAAGCCCCCCCGCCTCCAGCGATTTGGCCAGGCCATAGGCCTGCGCCGTCGCCAGCGCCACGGTGCCGTAGCGCGTGTACTGGTTCATCTTGCGACGCCCCTGCTCACCCTCCTTCTTGAGCTGCTTCAGCGGCTCCCACATGGACCCCAGAAGCTGCACGATGATCGAGGCCGAGATATAGGGCATGATCCCCAGCGCGAAGATCCCCATCCGCGCCAGCGCCCCGCCGGTGAACATCGACAGGATCCCGCCGAGACCGGCCGCCGCGTCGTCCATGAAGGCACGCAGCTGCACGCCGTCGATCCCCGGCACCGGGATGTAGGTGCCAAGGCGATAGACGCACAGAAGACCGATGGTGAAGAAGATGCGGCTGCGCAGCTCGGTCGCGCGTCCCAGCGCGCCCCAGCTCATGTTCGCTGCCATTTGTTCTGCTGCGGATGCCATTTGATACGGCCTCTTGGGATATGAAAAACGCCGCCAAGCGGTTTCCCGTCCGGCGGCGTTTGGAAAACTCGAACCTGTCTAGGCGGGAATGCCCCCGCCCACAAGCATCAGGCGTCGGCAGCCGCGGTCTGCTTGGTCGTCACCGACCCGCCGGCCTTCTCGATGGCCTCGACGGCCCCCTTGGAGGCGCCCGTCACGTTCAGCGTCACCGCGCTGGTGATCTCGCCCTTGGCTAGGACCCGGATGCCGTCCTTCGCGCGACGCACGAGGCCTGAGGCGATCAGCGCGGCTTCGTCCAGCTCGGCCTTGGCGTCGATCTTGCCCGCGTCGATGAACTTCTGGATCATGCCGACGTTCACGACCGCGTAGGTCTTGGCGTTGATGTTGTTGAAGCCGCGCTTGGGCAGACGCTGGTAGATCGGCATCTGGCCGCCCTCGTAGCCCTTGATGGCCACACCCGAGCGGGACTTCTGACCCTTGATACCACGGCCACCGGTCTTGCCCTTGCCGGACCCGGCACCACGGCCGACGCGCTGCTTGCGCTTGGCGGCGCCTTCGTTGTCGGACAGTTCGTTCAGTTTAAACATTGTCGCTTCTCCTTCGCCGGAGGACCTCACCCAGCGACGGGAACGAGGCACACGGCATTGCATCAGAATCGGCCCGGATGGTGCCGACTGGCGGCGTATAGCCACCGACCACGAAGGCGTCAAGAAAGCGGGACCGCAAGGATTCCGTCGCGGGTGTCGCGCGCCAGCGCCTTGCGCACCTCGATCGCGGAGAAGCCGTGATCGGTGTCGTGCCGGATCAACCGGGCGCGCGCCCCCCAGATCCGCGCGTAGCGCTCGACGTAGCGCATGGGGATCACCTCGTCCTGGGAGCCGTGGTGGATCTGCACGGGCCCGGTATAGGCCGACAGCCCCGCGTAGGGATCGAACCCCGCGCGCACGGAGGCCACCAGCGGCTGACCGACGGGCTGGCCCATGTGATCGACGACGCCGCCTGCGTCGATGGGATCCACCGGTTTGCCAAGCACCGTGCCGCCCGTAATCTCGTCCGCGATATAGGCCGCCGGCGCATAGAGCGTGAGCGATGCGATACGCCTTGGTAGACGGGCGGCCACGCAGGCGCTTTCCATCCCGCCCAGCGAATGTCCGATCAGGTGCACCGGACGGCCCTGCCCGTGGGCGTCGACCATCGCTTCGATCTGCGCGATCTCGTCGGGAAGGGTGATCTCGTCGAGCGTGCCGCAGCTCTCCCCCTGCCCAAGCCTGTCGTAGGCCACGACGTCGATGCCCGCCGCGGCCAGCGTCCGCGCGATCTCGAAGTAGAATCGCTGCGGCCCGATCCGGTTGGCACTGAACCCGTGATTCAGGATCGCAAGCCCGCGCGAATCCGCCGCGGCATGGCGCGATCCGACCAGCGTGCGACCGCGGTAGGTCAACTCCAGACGCTCGGGGATCATCGGGGGACCTCCTTCCGGGTGCAGGGCAACGGGGGCCCAAAACGCAAGACGCCCCGCCGGTTCCGGGCGGGGCGTCGACGGGTGCGCGTTGATTGCCTCAGACGGCCGTCAGCGCCGCTTCCTGCGCGACCGCGCGGATCATGCCGCGGCTCAGGCCCAGGTCGGACAGCTCGCGATCGGTCAGCGAGGACAGCTCGGCGTAGGTGCGGTTGTAGGCCGCGCGGCGGGCCATGTAGTTGGAGAACTGGGTCTTGAGGCCCAGGAACGTCTCGGTGCGGACGGAAGAGGTCGAGGTCGCGATGGCCATAACAGGCTCCTTGCAGGTTGGTGCCCGCCAGTCTCAGCGAGCCGTTTCGTCGTCGTACCCGGCAGATAGAAAAGTCCGGCCGCCTTCACAACGCACGGGATCGGAACCCCGCCATGCAATCCGCGCAACCCAAGGCGAGAGACGGCCTTCGCGACGAAAGACGCCCGCAGCGCGAAGCTGCGGGCGTCAAATCTTGCGCGGTCGATGAGCCAGGCCTCAGCCCCGCTCCTCCACGATCTGCACCAGGTGCGGGATCGAGTTGACCATGCCGCGGACAGAGGGCGTATCCTCCAGCTCGCGTGTGCGGTTCATCTTGTTCAGGCCGAGACCGATGAGGGTCTGGCGCTGCTTCTCGGGGCGGCGGATGGGCGAGCCCACCTGCTTGACGACGATGGTCTTTGCCATGCTCAGTTCTCCTTACGCGTCGACGGTGGCTTCGGCCTCGGTGGCGTTGTGCGCCACGTCGGACTGTTCATCGACCGTGTCCCGCTTGGGCAGGATGTCGGCGACCTTCTTGCCACGACGCTGGGCGACGGCGCGCGGGGACTGCTCTTTCTGCAGACCGTTCAGCGTGGCCCGGATCATGTTGTAGGGGTTCTGGCTGCCGATCGACTTCGAGACGACGTCCTGGACGCCCAGCATCTCGAAGACGGCACGCATCGGACCACCGGCGATGATCCCGGTCCCCGCGGGGGCCTGACGCATCACGACGCGGCCCGCGCCGTGGCGACCGTTCATGTCGTGGTGCAGCGTGCGCGCGTCCTTGAGCGCGACGCGGATCATGTTGCGCTTGGCGCTTTCGGTGGCCTTGCGGATGGCCTCGGGGACCTCCTTGGCCTTGCCCTTGCCGAAGCCCACGCGGCCCTTCTGGTCGCCCACGACGACGAGGGCTGCGAAGCCGAAGCGCTTACCGCCCTTGACGGTCTTGGACACGCGGTTGATCGCGACCAGACGGTCGGCGAATTCCGGTGTTTGCTCTTCGCGGCGGCCACGGCCCCCGCGGTTGTCACGTTCTGCCATGTCTGGCTGTCCTTTCAAATCCGGCTTTCGCCTTGTTGCGTCGACCGCAGTGCCCATCGGCCCCGGTCATCGAGGACGGATCCATCCGCCCTGCAGTCGGGAGAGGCGAAAGATCGCATCCCCCGCATGTCGAAGGGCGGGATCGCTCCCGCCCCGATCGCTTAAATTTTCAGGCCACCCTCGCGCGCGCCGTCGGCGACGGCCTTGATCTTGCCGTGGAACAGGAAGCCACCGCGGTCGAAGTAGGCTTCTTCCACACCGGCCTTCTTGGCGCGCTCGGCGATCGTCTCGCCGATCTTCTTGGCCGCCTCGACGTTGTTCTTGCCGACCAGCCCCAGATCCTTCTCGAGGCTGGAGGCGGAGGCCACGGTCACGCCGTTCACGTCGTCGATCAGCTGGGCGCTGATGTTCTTGTTGCTGCGGTGCACGCTCAGGCGCATGCGGCCCGCGTTGACGGCGCGCAACTTGTTGCGGACGCGCAGGCGGCGCTTGATGAACAGGGATCTCTTGGAGTTTGCCATGTTACTTCTTCTTCCCTTCCTTGCGGAAGATGTACTCGTCCTTGTACTTGATGCCCTTGCCCTTGTAGGGCTCGGGCGCACGCCAGGCACGGATGTTTGCGGCAACCTGACCAACGACCTGCTGGTCGATGCCCTCGACGACGACCTCGGTCTGCTTCGGCGCCGTGACGGTCACACCCTCGGGCACTTCGAAGTTCACGTCGTGGCTGTATCCCAGGCTCAGCTTCAGGGTGTTGCCCTGCATCTGCGCCCGGTAGCCCACGCCATTGATCTCGAGTTCCTTGCGGAACCCCGTGGTCACGCCGGTCACCAGGTTCTCCACCTGCGAGCGGCTCATGCCCCACTGCTGGCGGGCCCGCTTGGACTTGCCGCGCGGGGTCACCGTGACGGCGCCGTCCTCGACGGTCAGCGTGACGTCGTCGGTCGCATGGAAGCTGCGGGTGCCCTTGGGGCCCTTCACTTCGATGGTCTGGCCCGACACCTTGGCCTCTACCCCGGAGGGCAGCTCGACCGGTCTTTTACCAATACGAGACATGGGTCCCTCCTTAGAATACGGTGCAGAGCACTTCGCCGCCGACGTTGGCGGCCCGTGCCTTGGCGTCGGACATGACGCCCTGCGGGGTGGAAACGATGGACACGCCCAGGCCCTGGCGGACCGAGGGCAGGTCGGTGGCGGCCATGTAGACACGGCGACCGGGCTTGGACACGCGCTTGACCTCCTGGATGACAGGAGCGCCTTCGTAGTACTTCAGCTCGATCGAGAAGGCCGGGTGACCGTCCTTGCCGTCCTTCTTGTTGTAGCCGCGGATGTAGCCTTCATCGGCCATCACATCCAGCACCCAGCCGCGCAGCTTGGAGGCGGGGGTTTCCACCGCCGACTTGCCGCGCATCTGGCCGTTGCGGATCCGGGTCAGCATGTCGCCGATAGGGTCGTTCATTGGCATGATGTCTCTCCCTTACCAGCTCGACTTGACCATGCCGGGGATCTCGCCGTTGGACCCGAGGTCCCGCAGCGCGATCCGGCTGATCTTCAGTTTGCGGTAGTAGGCGTGCGGACGGCCCGTCAGCTGGCAGCGGTTGTGCAGGCGCACCTTGCTGGAGTTGCGGGGCAGTTCGGCCAGCTTCAGGGACGCCTTGAAGCGCTCCTCCACGGGCTTTTCACGGTCGTTGATGATATCCTTGAGGGCCGCGCGCTTCTCAGCGTACTGCGCCACCAGGCGTTCGCGCTTCTTCTCGCGCTCGATCATGGATTTCTTGGCCATATCTCTATTCTCCCTGACGCGATCAGCTGTTGAACGGCATGTTGAAGTGCTTCAACAGGCTCTTGGCTTCGGCGTCGGTTGCAGCGGTGGTGCAGATCACGATGTCCATGCCCCAGTTCTCGTCGATCTTGTCGAAGTTGATCTCGGGGAAAACCAGGTGCTCCTTGATGCCGGTGGCGTAGTTGCCACGGCCGTCGAAGCTCTTGCCGGACACGCCGCGGAAGTCGCGGATCCGCGGCATCGCCACGTTGATCAGGCGGTCGAGGAATTCGTACATCCGGTCGGCACGCAGCGTGACCTTGGCACCCAGGGGCATGTCCTCGCGGACGCGGAAGCCGGCGATCGACTTCTTGGCGCGGGTGGTCATGGCCTTCTGGCCGGCGATGGTGGTCAGGTCTTCCTGAGCCGTCTTCGCCTTCTTGCTGTCACGGACGGCTTCGGCACCGCAGCCGATGTTCAGGACGATCTTGTCCAGACGCGGGATCTGCATGTCGTTCTTGTAGCCGAACTCTTCCTTGAGAGCCGCCCGGATCGTGTCCCGGTACTGCTTCTCGAGGCGCGGGGTGTATGTCGCGTTGTCAAGCATCAGATCGCATCCCCTGTGGTCTTGGCGTACCGCACCTTGTTGTCCCCATCCATGCGGAAGCCCACGCGGGTGGCCTTGCCGTTGGCGTCGACCAGCGCGAGGTTGCTCAGCTGGATCGGCATCGCCTTGGGCGTGCGACCGCCTTCGGACGTCTGGGATTGCTTCTGGTGGCGCACGGCCATGTTCACGCCGTCGACCACGGCCTTGCCGGCCTTGGGATCGACGCTCTTGATCTCACCGGTCAGGCCCTTGTCCTTGCCGGCGAGCACGACGACCTTGTCGCCTTTGCGCAGTTTCGCAGCCATGGTTACAGCACCTCCGGAGCGAGCGAGATGATCTTCATGAAGTTCTTGCCGCGCAACTCGCGCACCACCGGCCCGAAGATACGGGTGCCGACGGGCTCGTTGTTGTTGTTGAGGATGACGGCGGCGTTGCGATCGAAGCGGATCGCGGTGCCGTCCTCGCGGAAGACTTCCTTGGCGGTGCGCACGACGACGGCCTTGCGCACGTCGCCCTTCTTCACGCGGCCGCGCGGAATGGCCTCTTTCACCGAGACGACGATGATATCGCCGACCGATGCGTAACGACGGTGCGAACCGCCGAGCACCTTGATGCACTGAACACGGCGTGCGCCGCTGTTGTCAGCAACATCCAGGTTGGTCTGCATCTGGATCATGTGATGTCCTTTTTCGACCTATGGGGAAGTCCCGATTTCCGACCGGGGCCCCAGGGTTTCGTTGATCGGGGTGCGACCGCCTTAGCTGGCGATCACCTCCCAGCGTTTGGTCTTCGACTTCGGCGCGCATTCCTGGATGCGCACCATGTCGCCCACGTTGAACGCGTTGTTCTCGTCGTGGGCGCGGTACTTCTTCGACTTCCGCACGGTCTTGTGCAGCAGCGGGTGCTTGAAGCGACGCTCGACCGACACGGTGACGGTCTGTTCGTTCTGGTTGGAGGTCACGACCCCCTGCAAAATGCGCTTCGGCATGGGCTCAGGCCTCCGACTTGGCGGCGTCAGCCGCTTTTTGGTTGAGAATCGTCTTCACGCGGGCAGCGCCACGGCGGGCGTTGCGAATCGCCGCAGTGTTCTCAAGCTGGCCGGTGGCCTGCTGGAAGCGCAGGTTGAACGATTGCTTCTTGAGGTTCACAAGCTCTTCCCGAAGCTGGTCGGGCGTCTTGTCACGCAGTTCTTTGGCGTCCATGGGACGGCTCCTTTTTCAACATCACCGGTGGGCCCGCGAGGGGTGACCCAGAATCCGGTGGAGTGGGGTAGAGAGGGCCCTATAGGAGGCTTGTCCGCAGTTGGCAACCCAATATTCACTGGCACCTCGCGCCCGGGACCCTTCCCGTATCGGCAAGGCGCTGCCGGGCGCGCCTGTCCGCCGCTTTACACCGGCCCCGCCCGCGTCACACTCGGGTAAAACGCCTTACAGGACCACCCCGATGATTCTCCGCGCTTCCTGCCTCGCCGCAGGCCTTCTGTCGATCGCCGCCACCGGCGCCCATGCCGGGATGTGCGACTACCGCCTGAGCGCGCTCGTGGGCTCGGGCGGACGCGCCGTGGCCAACGTGGGCGGGGCAGCACTCGACGCGACGGGGATCTCGGGCAAGGCCCTGGGCTATTACACGCTCACCAACGCGGTGACCGGGGCGAACCTGCTGGGGGCCGGCGGGGCCGCCGCCACCTCGGCCGAGGTCATCGCAGGCGCCGGCACCGGGATCGGCGCCGCCGGGGCCGCCCTGATGACGCCGCTGGGGATCGCCATCGGCGTGGTGGTCGCCGCGGGCGTCGCGGGCAGCGAGGGCTACTGCTACTTCCAGGACGAGCGGATCACCGATTACGACGAGATCATGACGATCCTCGAAGGTCTCGCGGCCAATGCCGACCCCGCCTACTTCCAGCTCGTCGATCCCGCGACCCCGCTGGAACGTCAGGCGATCATCCAGGTAGGCGACGGCTCCAACGCCTTCACCTCCTACCGGGTGGAGGACCTTTACATCGTGAACGGCGATCTCAAGCACCGTGAGCGCCTGCGCGACACGACCATCGGCACCGTGCGGCTGGATGTCGTCCCGATCGAGGAGTGAGCGTCAGCCCCAGCTGTAGTTGAAGCTGACGCTGATCCGGTCTTCCTCGGCCATGTTCATCGGCACCTCGTGCCGCAGCCAGCTCTCCCACAGCAGCACGTCGCCCACGACCGGCGCGACATAGGTGAACTGCTGCAGCATCTCGGCCGCGTCCTTGCGGCGTCCGGGGGCGGCCATCATCATCGGCAGGCGCGGGTCCTCGAACTTGATGGCAGAGGTGCCCTCCGGCATCGCGACATAGGTCGTCCCCGAGATCACCGAGTGCGGATGGATATGCGCCGTGTGGATGCCGCCTTCGGGCAGGATGTTGATCCAGAGGTCTTCCAACTTCAGCTTCTTGCCGTCCAGGTCGAAGGCCAGATCCTCGGCGAAGGCTTTCACGTGCTTGTCGAGCGCCTTCTTCACCGTCTTGAAGATCGGCATCCGCCAGGCGAGATCCGTGAGCGAGGCATAGGAGGTGTAGCCGGGGAAATCGTTCTGCTCGCACCAGTCCTGCCCCGCCTCGTCGTCCTCGGCGATGGAAAGACAGGTGGCCGCAAGCTCGTCGGGATCGACGGGTTTGCCCTTGGCCGAAAGCGGCGCCTGGTAGAGGCGGGTGACGAAGAGGGATCTGATGTTGCTCATGGGTCCTTCCTATCCCCGACACGCCCGCCTGCGCCAGCGGTGACCGGGGAGGTGTCGTGAAAAATACGCCGAAGCCCCGCCTTGCGCGGCAAGGGTAAACGCCGCGGGCGGTGGCCTTAAGGGGCAATTGAGATCGCGCAAGCGCGGAGCGCCTCACGACTTTCCGGTCGATTGCCACCTGGCAATCCCACGCAAAAGGCCCCCGCCGCGGGGCGAGGGCCTTTCAAGTCTTAACGCGAGATCCGGGCTTACCAGTCTTCGCGCATCACGGTGCGGGTCTTGATCGGCAGCTTCATCGCGGCCAGACGCAGAGCCTCGCGGGCCACGTCCTCGCCGACGCCGTCGATCTCGAACATCACGCGGCCGGGCTTGACCTTGGCGGCCCAGAAATCGACCGAGCCCTTGCCTTTACCCATCCGGACTTCGACCGGCTTGGAGGTGACGGGCAGATCGGGGAAGATCCGGATCCAGACGCGACCCTGACGCTTCATGTGACGCGTCATGGCCCGGCGGGCGGCTTCGATCTGGCGTGCGGTGATCCGCTCGGGCTCGAGGGCCTTCAGGCCGAAGGTGCCGAAGTTCAGGTCGAACCCGCCCTTCGCTTCGCCCTTGATGCGGCCCTTGTGCATCTTGCGGAATTTGGTGCGTTTCGGTTGCAGCATGTGCTCTACTCCTTACCGGTCGCGACGCGGGCCACCAGGACCGCGCGGGATCGCGCCTTCCTGAAGCTCGGCGTGTTTGCGATCGCGCGCCTGCGGATCGTGTTCCATGATCTCGCCTTTGAAGATCCAGACCTTGATCCCGATGATGCCATAGGGGGTCATGGCTTCGTAAAGCGCGTAGTCGATGTCGGCCCGCAGGGTGTGCAGAGGCACGCGGCCTTCGCGGTACCACTCGGTCCGTGCGATCTCGGCGCCGCCAAGACGGCCGGCGAGGTTCACGCGGATGCCCAGGGCGCCCATGCGCATCGAGTTCTGCACCGCGCGCTTCATGGCGCGACGGAACGAGACACGACGCTCGAGCTGCTGACCGATGTTCTCGGCCACCAGGGCTGCGTCCAGTTCGGGCTTGCGGACCTCGACGATGTTGAGGTGCAGTTCCGACTTGGTCAGCTTCGACAGCTTGGCGCGCAGCGTCTCGATGTCCGCGCCCTTCTTGCCGATGATGACGCCCGGACGGGCGGCGTGGATCGTGACGCGGCACTTGCGGTGCGGACGCTCGATGATCACGCGGCTGATGCCGGCCTGCTTGCATTCCTTGCGGATGAACGCCTTGATCGCGAGGTCTTCCAGCAGAAGGTCCCCGTAGTCCTTGGTGTTCGCAAACCAACGGCTGTCCCAGGTGCGGTTCACCTGAAGACGCATGCCGACGGGATTGACTTTGTTACCCATTACGCTTGCTCCTCGTTCTGACGCACCAGGATGGTGATTTCCGAAAACGGCTTCACGATCTTGCCGAAGCGGCCGCGCGCCCGGGGGCGTCCGCGCTTCATCAGAAGGTTCTTGCCCACGTAGGCCTCGGCGACGACCAGTTCGTCGACGTCCAGACCGTGGTTGTTCTCGGCGTTGGCGATGGCCGACTGAAGGCACTTCTTCACGTCGCCGGCGATCCGCTTCTTCGAGAAGGTCAGGTCCGTGAGGGCCTTGTCCACCTTCTTGCCGCGGATCAGTTGCGCCACCAGGTTCAGCTTCTGCGGGCTGGTGCGCAGCATGCGCAGCTTGGCGCGGGCTTCGTTGTCGGCCACGCGGCGGGGATTGTTGTCCTTGCTCATGGCTTACTTCCGCTTCGCTTTTTTGTCGGCGGCGTGACCGTAGTAGGTCCGGGTCGGGGAGTATTCACCGAACTTCTGACCGATCATGTCTTCGCTGACGTTGACGGGAATGTGCTTCTTGCCGTTGTAGACCCCGAAGGTCAGGCCAACGAACTGAGGCAGGATGGTGGAACGACGCGACCAGATCTTGATCACCTCGTTGCGGCCGCTGTCGCGCGCCGCTTCGGCTTTCTTCAGCACGTAAGCGTCGACGAAGGGGCCTTTCCAGACGGAACGAGCCATATTAGCGGCCTTTCTTCTTTTGGTGACGCGTGCGGATGATCAAGTTGCTCGAAGCCTTCTTGCGGTTGCGCGTCTTGGCGCCCTTGGTGGGTTTGCCCCAGGGCGTGACGGGGTGACGACCACCGGAAGTCCGGCCTTCACCACCGCCGTGCGGGTGGTCGATCGGGTTCATGGCGACGCCGCGGACGCTCGGGCGCTTGCCCTGGTGACGCGTGCGGCCGGCCTTGCCGAAGTTCTGGTTGGAGTTGTCGGGGTTCGACACGGCACCGATGGTGGCCATGCATTCCTGACGCACCAGGCGCAGCTCGCCGGAGCTCAGGCGGATCTGGGCGTAGCCGCCGTCGCGACCGACGAACTGGGCGTAGGTGCCCGCGGCGCGTGCGATCTGGCCGCCCTTGCCGGGCTTGAGCTCGATGTTGTGGACGATCGTGCCGATCGGCATGCCGCTGAAGGGCATCGCGTTGCCCGGCTTGATGTCGGCGCGCGCGGAGGCGATCACCTTGTCGCCGACGCTCACGCGCTGGGGGGCCAGGATGTAGGTCTGGGTGCCGTCCTCGTACTGGATCAGGGCGATGAAGGCGGTCCGGTTGGGGTCGTATTCGATCCGGGCGACGACAGCGGACATGTCCAGCTTGTTGCGCTTGAAATCGACGATACGATAGAGCCGCTTCGCGCCCCCGCCGATGCGGCGAGAGGTGATCCGTCCGGTGTTGTTCCGGCCGCCCGATTTCGTCAGACCCTGGGTGAGGGACTTGACGGGACGTCCTTTCCAAAGCTCCGAACGGTCGATCAGCACCAGCCCACGCTGGCCCGGCGTCGTCGGCTTGTACGACTTGAGTGCCATGTTAGCTTCTTCCGTTTGCTTGGCGGAGCCGGCATGCGGCCCCTGATGTGAAGGCCCCCGAAGGTGCCCGGTTTTCAAAGCACAGCACCCCGGAACGAATCCCGGGGCGCGGTGAGTGTTGGGCGTATAGGGGGGTTGGGGGCGGGTGGCAAGTGGTCAGCCGCTACTCAACAATTTAATCTATTTCTTAGGCTTGGTTGGCGTCGGCGCTGGAGGTCGCTCACTGACCTGCTGCGTGGTATTTAGCCCGCCCTTTTTCATACTGCCGTCATTTACGATCCCGCGATGATCCCTACCGGGATCTTTTCCTTCTCGATCAGTCATGGCTCATGTTCCTTCTGGCTCTATTGGAAACTCTATCCAAATATCCTGCTTGGGCCTCGATAAATACAAGAATGGCGCTCTCGAAATTTCTTCGCCCTCAAGATCATACACAATCGCATCACGCAGTAGCAACTCTCTATACTCCTCAGTTTCTGAGAATACGTTGATCCAACCAGCATAAACGAACCCGCCCTGTAAATCACGGAGATGCAGATATTCGACGCTACGTATGCTAGAATTAAGCGCAAAACTCCAAACATCCTCGTCGCCATAGCGCCTGCTCGCACCACACCAATTCAAGAATCTTGCTAGCCACCTTAAGCGGACCACCCACAGCCAAACGATTGATAGAATGAATGCAACTGGTATTGAAAACGCAATTTCATCTCTGAGTTGTATTAAATCTAGCTCGGCAATATTCCTTGGAAGTTCATCATACCCGAAAGGAATATCCAACATGAGGTAGACAACAAACAGTACCGAGTATGACGCTAGACCAAAAGCAAACGACCTTATCAGCATTACAGTTTGAGTAGCTTTGGCCCCAGAACCGTATTTTGCATCGATACTTCCCCAAATGAGGCCTGGAAGAAATATCAACGCAAGCTGCGCTACTGCAAAGTCCATCAAAGCAACCTTAAAAGACGCAAAACGGGATCAGCTCCGCCTGCGCGAAGCTGAATGTTTTACTTGAAACCAGACTTATTTTTCGTTCCATCTACTGGAACGTAACGTTGGCCTGGTTTTGGCGTCGGGGGGAGTGGATTACCTTTGGTCGTGGTCCGCTCCTGACCTGTATCTCCCCCTCTCGGTCCGACAATCTTTACTTGACCGGAACCGGGAGCCCTCTGACCTGGCTTAAGTGTTTTACTCATAATGGATTCCTTAAATTAGTGCGTTTTGCACGCCAGTCATGTGGGATCTACCTTCAGATACGACAAGTAATGGCGACCAAACTTTTTGCCGAGATCGCCGATATTCTTGTTTTCATACGAAAATAGCCCCCTGCTTTCGCAGGAGGCTATCCGATGACGCATCGAATGCGTTTTTGCCTTACAGCCCGGTGCTCACGTCGATCGTGTTGCCCTCTTCGAGCGTCACGTAGGCCTTCTTGACGTCCCGGCGGGTGCCGAGGGCGCCGCGGAAGCGCTTGATCTTGCCCTTGGTGATGGAGGTGTTCACCGCCTTCACCTTCACACCGAAGAGCGCCTCGACGGCCTCCTTGATCTGCGGCTTGGAGCTGTCGATGGCGACCTCGAAGACGACGCCGTTCGCTTCCGACATCATCGTGGCCTTTTCCGTGATGACCGGCTTGCGGATCACGTCGTAGTGTTCTGCCTTGGCGCTCATTTCAAACGGGCCTCCAGTGCTTCGATCCCGGCCTTCGTGATGACCAGCGTATCGCTTTTCAGGATGTCGTAGACGTTGGCGCCCTGGCTGGGCAGCAGGTCCACGTTCGCGAGGTTGCGCGCGGCGCGGCTGACGTCCTCGTTCACCGACGCGCCGTCGATGATCAGCGCGCGCTTCCAGCCACGCTCGGTCACGTGCTTCGCCAGCATGGAGGTCTTGGCGTTGTCCAGCGTCAGCGCGTCCAGCACCACCAGCTCACCGGCGGCCTGCTTGGCCGACAGCGCGTGGCGCAGGCCCAGCTTGCGGAACTTCTTGGTCAGCTCGTGGCCGTGGCTGCGGGGCTTGGGACCCTTGTAGACACCACCGTGACGGAAGATCGGCGCGCCCTTGGACCCGTGGCGTGCGCCGCCGGTGCCCTTCTGGCGATAGATCTTCTTGGTCGAGTAGCTGACCTCGGACCGGCCCAGCGTCGAGTGGGTGCCCTGCTGCGCGTTGTTGCGCTGCCAGCGGACCACACGGTGCAGGATGTCGCGGCGCGGCTCCAGCCCGAAGATGGCGTCGTCCAGGTCCACGGACCCGGCCGATGCGCCGTCGAGTTTGATTGCATCAGCTTTCATTTTTGTCACCACCCTCTTCGGCGTTGTTCTCTTGAGCCAGCTCGGCCTCGGCGGCCTCGAGTGCGGCCTGCTCTTCCTTCGCGGCGGCCTCGGCGGCGGCGGCTTCGGCGGCAGCGGCTTCGGCGGCGGCTTCATCGGCCAGACGCTGGGCTTCCTCGGCCTTCGACTTCAGACCGGCGGGGTAGATCACGCCTTCGGGCGTCGGCTTCTTCACCGCGTCCTTGATCGTGACCCAGCCACCCTTGGAGCCGGGAACGGCGCCCTTGACCATGATCAGGCCACGGTCGGTGTCGGTGCGGACGACCTGCAGGTTCTGCGTGGTCACGCGGGCCGCACCCATGTGGCCGGCCATCTTCTTGCCCTTGAAGATCTTGCCCGGGTCCTGGCACTGACCGACGGAGCCGTGCGAACGGTGGCTGATCGACACGCCGTGCGTGGCGCGCAGGCCGCCGAAATTGTGCCGCTTCATGGCACCGGCGAAGCCCTTACCGATCGAGGTGCCGCAGACGTCGACGTACTGGCCCTCGAAGTAGTGGTTGGCGATCAGTGTCTCGCCGACGTTGATCATGTTCTCTTCCGAGACGCGGAACTCGGCGACCTTGCGCTTGGGTTCCACGCTGGCGGCCGAGAAGACACCACGCATCGCCTTGGAGACGCGCTTGACCTTGGCGGTGCCGGCGCCCAGCTGGACGGCGGTGTAGCCGTGCTTGTCGGCGGTGCGCTGGCTGACGACCTGCAGGTTCTCGAGGCTCAACACGGTGACGGGCACCTGGCGGCCGTCTTCCATGAACAGGCGGGTCATGCCCACCTTCTTTGCGATAAGTCCTGTACGGAGCATCTGGTGTCCTCCTTACACGCTGATCTGCACGTCCACGCCGGCGGCGAGGTCGAGCTTCATGAGGGCGTCCACGGTCTGCGGCGTCGGATCGACGATGTCGAGCAGGCGCTTGTGGGTGCGGATCTCGAACTGGTCGCGCGACTTCTTGTCGATGTGCGGCCCGCGCAGGACGGTGAACTTCTCGATCTTGTTGGGCAGCGGGATCGGACCACGGACGGACGCGCCGGTGCGCTTGGCGGTCGAGACGATCTCTGCGGTGGAGGCGTCGAGGACGCGGTAGTCGAACGCCTTGAGGCGAATACGGATGTTCTGGCTGGCTGCCATGTGACATCACCCTTTATGACAGGGCTCTAACGGAGAGGAAGATGGCGGCTCATCCGGCACCCTCGTCGCGTCTTGGTCCAACGTAAAAGGGCGCGGAGAATCGCGCCCTTGGCTGGATGTGCGGCGTATAGGGGATGGGGTCCGGGCTGACAAGGGGCCGCCCGCGATTGCGGCGCGATTACAGGCTGCGCAGAAGATACTGCCCGGCGAGGATCAGTACCAGCGATCCCGCCGCGATCTGGATGCCCACGAAAAGCCGCGCGGACCCATCGGAGGAGACGGCCTGCGCCAGCACGCTCTCGCGCACGCCGGCCGCAGCCAGCGCCACGACGGCGGTGAAGGTCGCCGTGCCCAGCCCCATCACCAGCGCCCCCGCGATCCCGGCCCAGTCGAGGCCGAGCGCATGGGTCAGGATCAGAAGGAAGATCGCGCCGGTGCAGGGCCGCACGGCGATGCTGCCGATCAGGACGAGCGCGTCGCGAACCGAGCGGACCTCCGCCGCCTGGCGGGGCGTGGGGGCATGGGCATGACCGCAGGTGGCGCAGATGCCGTCCGACGCGTGGTCGTGGGCATGGCCATGATCGTGGTGGTGATCGTGACCGTGGTGATGGTGGCGATGGTCGTGGCCCGGGTGATGATCATGGGCGTGCCCGTGATCCCGCCGGGTGGCGCGGCGCCCGGGGATCTGGCGCAGCCCGCGCAGGATCAGCCAGGCGCCGACCGTGGCGATCATCGCGGCGCTGACGGGGGCCAGCAGACCGTCCGCTAGCGAGGTCATCTGCGCGCGCCCCCACCCCAGGAGCGTCACCGCGGCATAGACCAGCGCGATCGCGGTCAGCGCCTGGGCCAGCGACGACAGCACGGCGAGTCCTGCCAGGCGACGGGCGGTCGCCCGCGCGGCCAGACCGTAGCCCCCGATGACCAGTTTCCCGTGACCCGGCCCCGCGGCATGGACGAAGCCGTAGCCGAAGCACAGGGACCAGAGCGTGAGGATCGCTCCCGGCTCCTGCGCCTTCAGCGCGCGCAGGCTGGCCGCCATCGCGTTCTGGACGCTTCGCTGCGCCTCGCCGGCGGAGAGCATGATCCGCTCCGCACCGCCAAGACCCCAGAGCCAGAGCGCGACCAGCGACAAGGCGGCAAGAAGGAGGATGCCTAGGACCCGCATGTCACCACCACGCTCTGGGCATAGGCGATCCCGATCTCGGGAAAGAATTCGTCCGGCCCGATCTCGTCGGGGGAGCGGCCCAGAAGCAGGTCCTCCGCCAAGGCGTTCGCGGCGCCGAGGTCGGGTTTCTCGACCGTCGCGGTGCAATCTTCGCGGCCTTCGAACTGGATCGGGCCGGTGACGTCGTAGGCGGTGTAATAGCTTGGATCGTATGGGCGGATCACCAGGGGGGCCGCGACGGGCGGGTCCAGGGGGCGGGTCAACGTCTCGACCATCGCCTCTCCTTCGAGGTGCGCCTCGTGGTCCGTCCGGGGCGCGAGGGCTGCGCGCGCGCCGTCGCTCTCGACTTCCAGATCGCCTTCGAAGCCCGGGGGCCATTCGGTGACGGCCTCGCGGAACGTGGCCTGCTCCTCGTCCGAGAGGGTCAGATCCCCGTCCGAATCCAATCCCAGATCGGCCAGCAGCAGCATCGTGAAGAAATCGTCGTAGGCCCAATTCAGCCGGACCTCGGTCATGTCCTCACCGTCGAAGACGATGGTCATACCGACTTCGACGAAGACATGAGGATGCGCCGGTGCCTCGGTCGCGAGGAAGGCAGCACAAAGAAAGAGGCAGGATCCGGTTCGGCGCATGGCGAAGTCGTAGTCGCGGTCTTGCGCGAGGACAAGCGAGCGGCACCGGACTGGCGGCGATGTGCCGACGACGCGCGGGGCCAGGGGCGCGCGTCCGTGACGCGGCAGGTCATCGGGCACGCTTCGCACCGTCGCAGGAAAAAGGCCGCCGCATGTCTGCGACGGCCTTTCTGTTCTCTCCCGCGTGGGCCGGCGGTTCGGTCGAACCGCGTTTGCCCACCGGTGGCGGTTCGGTCTTGCCGAAGCCGCCCCTTACTCGGTGATCTTCGACACCACGCCGGCGCCGACGGTGCGGCCGCCTTCGCGGATGGCGAAGCGCAGGCCTTCTTCCATCGCGATCGGCGCGATCAGCTCCACGTCGAACTTCAGGTTGTCGCCCGGCATCACCATCTCGGTGCCCGAGGGAAGCTCCACCGTGCCCGTCACGTCCGTCGTGCGGAAGTAGAACTGCGGACGGTAGTTGGCGAAGAACGGCGTGTGACGGCCACCCTCTTCCTTGGTCAGGATGTAGGCCTCGGCCTCGAACTTCGTATGCGGCTTCACCGAGCCGGGCTTGCAGAGCACCTGGCCCCGCTCCACGCCGTCGCGGTCCACGCCGCGCAGCAGCGCGCCGATGTTGTCGCCGGCTTCACCCGAATCCAGCAGCTTGCGGAACATCTCGACGCCCGTGCAGGTGGTCGTCTTGGTGTCGCGGATGCCCACGATCTCGATGCTGTCGCCGACGTTGATCACGCCACGCTCGACGCGCCCCGTGACGACCGTACCACGACCCGAGATCGAGAAGACGTCCTCGATCGGCATCAGGAACGGCAGGTCCACGGCGCGTGCGGGCGTCGGGATGTACTCGTCGACGGCGGCCAGCAGTTCGCGGATCGAGTTCTCGCCGATCTCCGCGTCACGCTCTTCCATCGCCGCCAGGGCCGAGCCCTTGATGATCGGGATGTCGTCGCCGGGGTAGTCGTAGGAGGACAGCAGCTCGCGGATCTCCATCTCGACGAGCTCCAGCAGCTCCTCGTCGTCCACCTGGTCGACCTTGTTCATGTAGACGACCATGTAGGGGATGCCGACCTGACGGCCCAGCAGGATGTGCTCGCGCGTCTGCGGCATGGGGCCGTCGGCGGCGTTCACGACCAGGATCGCGCCGTCCATCTGGGCGGCACCGGTGATCATGTTCTTGACGTAGTCGGCGTGGCCGGGGCAGTCGACGTGCGCGTAGTGGCGCGTGTCGGTCTCGTACTCGACGTGCGCGGTCGAGATCGTGATGCCGCGGGCCTTCTCCTCGGGGGCGCCGTCGATCTGGTCGTAGGCGCGGAAATCGCCGAAGTACTTCGTGATCGCCGCCGTCAGCGTCGTCTTGCCGTGGTCCACGTGACCGATCGTCCCGATGTTCACGTGCGGTTTGTTACGTTCGAACTTTGCCTTAGCCATGATGGCCTCCTTGCATTTTTGTTTTCGGCCCCCTGTCCCGAAGCATGTCCGGGACCCAAGGGCGCAATGGGGTCAGAGGTCCCGGACCAGGTCCGGGACGTCCGTGTCGCGGAATTACGCGAACTTCTTCTGGATCTCTTCCGAGATGTTCTGCGGCACCGGCTCGTAGTGGTCGAACTGCATCGAGAACTGCGCGCGGCCCGAGGACATCGAGCGCAGCGTGTTGATGTAGCCGAACATGTTGGCCAGCGGCACCATGGCGTCGATGACGTTCGCGTTGCCGCGGCTGTCCTGGCCCTGCACCATGCCCCGACGCGAGGTCAGGTCGCCGATGATCCCGCCGGTGTATTCCTCCGGGGTCACGACCTCGACCTTCATGATCGGTTCCAGCAGCTTGGCCCCGGCCTTGCGCATGCCTTCGCGCATGCACATCCGCGCCGCGATCTCGAAGGCCAGCACGCTGGAGTCCACGTCGTGGAACTTGCCGTCCAGGAGCTCGACCTTGAAGTCGATGACCGGGAAGCCCGCCAGCGGACCGGAGTCCATGACCGACTTGATGCCCTTCTCGACGCCCGGCACGTATTCCTTCGGAACCGCACCACCGACGATCTTGCTCTCGAACGAGTACCCCTCGCCCGGCTCGGTCGGCAGGATGTTCAGCTTCACCTCGCCGAACTGACCGGACCCGCCCGACTGCTTCTTGTGGGTGTAGGTGTGCTCGACGGCGTGACCGATGGTCTCGCGGTAGGCGACCTGAGGGGCACCGATGTTGGCCTCGACCTTGAACTCGCGCTTCATGCGGTCGACCAGGATGTCGAGGTGCAATTCGCCCATGCCCTTCATGATGGTCTGACCGGACTCGAGGTCGGTTTCCACCCGGAAGGACGGATCCTCGGCGGCCAGGCGCTGAAGGGCAATGCCCATCTTTTCCTGGTCGGCCTTGGTCTTGGGCTCGACGGCGATCTCGATCACGGGATCGGGGAAGGTCATCGTTTCCAGCACGACCGGATCCTGCGGGTCGCACAGGGTGTCACCGGTGGTGGTGTTCTTCAGGCCACCCAGCGCGATGATGTCGCCCGCGAAGGCTTCGTTGATTTCCTCGCGGTTGTTGGAGTGCATCATCATCATGCGGCCGACGCGCTCCTTGCCACCCTTGGTGGAGTTGAGCAAATTGTCGCCCTTGGCCAGAACGCCCGAGTAGACGCGGGTGAACGTGAGCGAGCCCACGAAGGGGTCGTTCATGATCTTGAACGCCAGGCCCGCGAAGGGCATGTCGTCGTCCGCGCGGCGCGGGATGTTGCGGGTTTCGGTCTCGTCGCCGGGCTTGAAGCCCATGTAGTCGACCACGTCCATCGGGCTGGGCAGGTAGTCGATCACGGCGTTGAGCAGGGGCTGGACGCCCTTGTTCTTGAAGGCCGAGCCACCCAGGACCGGGACGAAGTGCAGCGCCAGCGTGCCCTTGCGCAGCAGCTTGCGCAGGGTGTCGACGTCGGGCTCTTCCCCGTCGAGGTAGGCCATCATCGCGTCGTCGTCTTCCTCGACGGCCGCCTCGATCATCTTGCCGCGCCATTCGTCGGCCTGCGCCTTGAGGCTGTCGCGGATCGGCTTCTTGATCCAGGACGCGCCCAGGTCTTCACCTTCCCAGACCCACTCTTCCATGGTGACCAGGTCGACGAGACCTTCGAGCTCGTTCTCGGCGCCGATGGGGAATGCGATCGGCACGGCCTTCGCACCGGTGCGGTCCTCGATCATGCGGACGCAGTTGAAGAAGTCGGCGCCGATCTTGTCCATCTTGTTGACGAACACCATGCGCGGGACCTTGTAGCGGTCGGCCTGGCGCCAGACGGTTTCGGTCTGGGGCTCGACACCGGCGTTGGCGTCCAGCACGCAGACGGCCCCGTCGAGAACGGCGAGCGAACGCTCCACCTCGATGGTGAAATCGACGTGGCCGGGGGTGTCGATGATGTTCATCCGGAACTTGGTGTCGGACGTGCCATCGGCGGTCGGCTCTTCCTGGCGCTGCCAGAAGGTCGTGGTCGCAGCGGAGGTGATCGTGATGCCACGCTCCTGCTCCTGCTCCATCCAGTCCATGGTGGCGGCGCCGTCGTGGACCTCACCGATGTTGTGGGACTTGCCGGTGTAGAAAAGAATGCGCTCCGAGCAGGTCGTCTTGCCCGCGTCGATGTGCGCCATGATACCGAAGTTGCGGTACCGTGAGAGGGGATAGTCGCGTGCCATCTTCGTGGTGCTCCTGAATTACCAGCGGTAGTGGCTGAACGCTTTGTTCGCGTCGGCCATCTTGTGGGTGTCTTCGCGCTTCTTCACGGCCGTGCCACGACCGTTGACCGCGTCCAGAAGCTCGCCGGCGAGGCGCTCTTCCATGGTGTTCTCGTTGCGCTTCTTGGCGGCGGCGATGAGCCAGCGGATCGCCAGCGCCTCGCGGCGCTCGGGGCGCACCTCGACGGGGACCTGGTAGGTCGCACCACCGACGCGGCGCGAGCGGACCTCGACCGAGGGTTTGATGTTGTCGAGGCACTCGTGGAAAACCTCGACGGGGGATTTCTTGAGCTTGTCCTCGACCCGGTCGAAGGCGTTGTAGACGATCCGCTCGGCGACGGCTTTCTTGCCGTCGATCATGAGGTTGTTCATGAACTTGGTCAGAACGGTATCGCCGAACTTGGCGTCGGGCAGGACTTCGCGTTTTTCGGCGGCGTGGCGGCGTGACATAGTGTGTGTCTCTCTTTTCGGGCGGGCGCCCCGGACCTGATCCGGGGCCACGTGAAGGGAACGGGATCCCGGCACCAGGCCGGGATGACGCTGGCGCGTTACTTCGGACGCTTGGCGCCGTACTTCGAGCGACGCTGCTTGCGGTCCTTCACGCCTTGCGTGTCGAGCACGCCGCGCAGGATGTGGTAGCGCACACCGGGAAGGTCTTTCACACGGCCGCCGCGGATCAGCACGACCGAGTGTTCCTGCAGGTTGTGCGATTCACCGGGGATGTAGCTGATGACCTCGTAGCCGTTGGTCAGGCGCACCTTGGCGACCTTCCGCATGGCCGAGTTCGGCTTCTTCGGGGTGGTGGTGTAGACGCGGGTGCAGACGCCGCGCTTCTGCGGGCATCCTTCAAGGTGCATCGACTTCGACCGGGCGACTTTGGGCTGGCGCGGCTTGCGGATCAGCTGCTGGATCGTTGGCATGGGGCGGTTTTCCCTATTCTTTCACTGGTACGCAGGGACCGGCCCCGCACGGTTTGGTTCACACGCCTGCGGCGCGATGGATTTCACGTGCGCAAAGCACGAAAGTTCCGCAGTCGAACCCTTACCGGAGGTTCGGTGCGGTGAGGTTACAGAGGAACGGGGACAGCATTAGCCCGGTTCTTGACCACGACGACATTGATATCGGACAAAGGGGGACTGCCCCCCGGACCCGGATGCGCGCCGTATAGGCCGCGCGGGATAGGGTGTCAACAGCGCCCGCGGCGGACCGCGCACCCCCTGCCCCGCCTAGCGGATCCGGTCGGGGATCACCCGGCGGCGCAGGCGGATCTGGCGTTCGCGCCACAGGGTGAAAAGCCCGGTGGCCACGACGATTCCCGCCCCGACCAGGGTCAGCGCACGGGGGACCTCGTCGAAGAAGACCACGCCGATGAGGAGCGCCACCAGCAGGCTGGTGTAGCGGAAGGGCGCCACGAAGCCGATCTCGCCCACACGCATGGCCGCGACCGAGAAGATGTAGCCGCCGATCAGCGACAGCGTCGCACCGCCCAGCATCACCCCCTGCCGACCCGAGACCGGCGTCCAGTCGACGAAGATCGAGGCCGCCCCCGCGCTTGTCATCACCACGACCGAGGCGCTGAGCGAGATCAGCACCGATGGCACCGTCGCGGACATCCGCCGCACCACGAGGTCGCGCACCGTCACGCACAGCACCGTCGCCAGCGCGCTGACGGCGAAGATGTTGAAGTCCGCGCCGCCGGGGCGGACGATGAGCAGGACCCCCGCGAAGCCCACGAGGATCGCGGTCATCCGCCGCCAGCCCAAGGGCTCCTTCAGCCACAGCGCGCCGCCGAGCGCCACGGTCAGCGGCAGGGCCTGCAGGATCGCGCTGACATTGGCGATGGGCATGTTGAACAGGGCGGTCACGAAGAAGAACGCCCCGAAGGCCTCGGCGAGCGACCGGACCCCGATTAGGCCCCAGTCCGCGCGCGACTGCTCGAGCCGAAGCTGGCCGAGCGCGACCGAAAGCGCCAGCAGGCCCAGCGTCACGCCGATGCCGCGCAGGAACAGGATCTGGAACAGCGGAACGTCCCCGCCCAGCGTCTTGACGAAGGCGTCGTTGACCGTGAAGGCCGTCATCCCGGCCGCCATCAGGAACGCGCCGCGCATGTTGTCGGACAGTGCCATGCGCCAAGCCGTATCAGGGCCTGTCGCGGGGCGCCAGATCAGTCGGCGGTGATCCAGACCGCCATCTCGGTGCCGCCGGGCTCGCGGAACTGGAACCGGCGGCCACCGGGGAAGCTGAAGATCCCGCGCGTGATCTCTCCACCGGCGGCCTTCACCGCGGCGTAGCTGGCATCCAGATCGGTGGAACGCACGACGGGCAAGGGCGCACGCCCCGCACCGCGTTCGACGCCGCCACCGATCCCGGCCCCCTGGATGTCGGCGTAATCCGGCCCGTAGTCCACGAAGGACCAGCCGAAGGCCGCGGCCATGAAGTCCTTCGTCCGGTCCAGGTCCGGCGAGGTGTATTCGACGTAATCGAGCGTGTGGTGCGGATCGTCGGTCATGCGGCCCTCCCTCGGGTCGAGCCTAACGCCGGCGTCGCGCCCTGCAAACGCAAAAGGCCCCCGGAACGGATCCGGGGGCCTGTCGCATGTCCTGCGGCGCCGCTTACTCGTCGCGGCTTTCGGGCGTGTCGACGATCATCGTGTCGAACTCGTCACCTCCCACCACGTCGCCGGCGGGATCTTCCACCGGGGCGGCGAGGGCCGCGGCCTTCTCGGCCTCCTCGCGGCGCGCCTCGATCACGACGTTGTCGCGGTCGGAGGCCACCTTGCGCACGCGGCTGGTCGCACCACCGGTGCCCGCCGGGATCAGGCGGCCGACGATGACGTTCTCCTTGAGGCCCACCAGCTTGTCACGCTTGCCCATGACCGAGCTTTCGGTCAGCACCCGCGTCGTTTCCTGGAAGGACGCCGCCGAGATGAAGCTGCGGGTCTGCAAGCTTGCCTTGGTGATGCCCAGCAGGATCGGCTCGCCCGTCGCCGGGCGTCCATCGCGCGAGATCGCGCGGGCGTTGGCCTCGTCGAACTCGGCCTTGTCCACGGTCTCGCCCTTCAGCAGCGTGGTGTCGCCGCTGTCCTGGATCTCCCACTTCTGGAGCATCTGGCGGACGATCACCTCGATGTGCTTGTCGTTGATGCGCACACCTTGCAGGCGATAGACGTCCTGGACCTCGTCGATCATGTACTCGGCCAGCGCCTCGACACCCATGACCGCAAGAATGTCGTGCGGGGCCGGGTTGCCGTCCATGATGTAGTCACCCTTCTGGATGAAGTCGCCTTCAGCCACCGGGATGTGCTTGCCCTTGGGCACCATGTACTCGACCTTGGTGTCCGGATCCTCGGCGGACTCGATCGCGATGCGACGCTTGTTTTTATAGTCCTTGCCGAAGCGCACGTAGCCGTCGATTTCCGCGATGATGGCGTGATCCTTCGGGCGACGTGCCTCGAAGAGTTCGGCCACACGCGGCAGACCACCGGTGATGTCCTTGGTCTTGGCGCCTTCGCGCGGGATGCGCGCGATCACGTCACCGGCCTGGATGTCCTCGCCGTCCTCGACGGACAGGACCGCATCCACCGACATCGCGTAGGAGACGGGGTTGCCGTCGTCCTTCATCACCGGCTCGCCGTCGGCGTCCGCAATGATGATCTTCGGGGCCAACTCGTTGCCCTTGGGGGCCGCGCGCCAGTCCGCGACGATCCGCTGCGTCATGCCGGTGGCGTCGTCGGTGTCCTCGCGCACGGCGATGCCGTTCACCAGGTCCACGTATTTCGCCTTGCCGGCCTTCTCGGCGATGATCGGCAGGGTGTAGGGGTCCCATTCGAACAGCTTGTCGCCGCGGTGGACGTCCTGACCTTCCTTGACGAAGATCTTGGTGCCGTAGCCGACCTTGTGGTTGGCCCGCTCGACGCCGTTGTCGTCCACGATCGCAAGGACCATGTTCCGGCCCATCGCGACCTGCTCTCCGGCGGTGTTCTCGAGCAGGGCCGCGTTGCGGAACTCGATCTTGCCGGGCTGGCTGGCTTCCAGGAAGGACTGCTGACCCCCCTGTGCGACGCCGCCGATGTGGAAGGTCCGCATCGTCAGCTGGGTGCCGGGTTCACCGATGGACTGCGCCGCGATGATGCCGACGGCCTCGCCGATGTTCACCTGCGTGCCGCGCGCCAGGTCGCGACCGTAGCACATGGCGCAGACGCCATCCTCGGCCTCGCAGGTCAGCGGAGAGCGGATGCGCATCTTGGTCACGGCGGCCATGTCGATCAGGTCGGCCTTGCGCTCGTCGATCAGCTCGCCCGCTTCGACCAGCACCTCGTCGGTGCCGGGCTTGAGGACCTGGTCGGCCGAGACCCGGCCCAGCACGCGCTCGGCCAGCGAGGAGACGATCTCTCCGTCGTTGACGGCCGCTTCCGCGGTGATCGCACGCTCGGTGCCGCAGTCGTGCTCGCGCACGATGCAGTCCTGGGCCACGTCCACCAGGCGGCGGGTCAGGTAGCCCGAGTTCGCCGTCTTCAGAGCGGTGTCCGACAGACCCTTCCGGGCACCGTGGGTCGAGTTGAAGTACTCGAGCACGGTCAGACCTTCCTTGAAGTTCGAGATGATCGGCGTCTCGATGATCTCACCCGAGGGCTTGGCCATCAGGCCGCGCATGCCGCCCAGCTGCTTCATCTGCGTGACCGAGCCACGGGCGCCGGAGTGGGCCATCATGTAGACCGAGTTCGGCTCGGCTTCCGACCCGTCCTCTTCGGTGCCGGCCTGGCTGATGGTGGACATCATGGCGTCTGTGACCTTGTCGTTGGCCTTCGACCAGGCATCGACCACCTTGTTGTACTTCTCGCCCTGGGTGATCAGGCCGTCCATGTACTGCTGTTCGAAGTCCTTCACCTGCTCGCGGGTCTCGCCCACCAGGTCCCACTTCGTCTCGGGGATGACCATGTCGTCCTTGCCGAAGGAGATCCCGGCCTTGAAGGCCTCGCGGAAGCCCATCGTCATGATCTGGTCGCAGAAGATGACCGATTCCTTCTGGCCGCAGTAGCGGTAGACGGTGTCGATGACCTGCTGCACCTCTTTCTTGCGCAGCAGACGGTTCACCAGGCTGAAGGGGGCCTTGGCGTTGAGCGGCAGAAGCGCGCCCAGGCGCAGACGGCCCGGGGTGGTCTCCACCCGCTCCATCACCTCGTTGCCCTCGTCGTCGATCTGGGCAATCCGCGCGGTGATCTTGGCGTGCAGGTGCACGGCCCCGGCGGTCAAGGCGTGCTCGACCTCGTCGATGGAGCCGAAGGACATGCCTTCGCCCTTCATGCCGGCCCGCTGGATCGTAGTGTAGTAGAGACCCAGGATCATGTCCTGCGACGGCACGATGATCGGCGCACCGTTGGCGGGCGACAGCACGTTGTTCGTGGACATCATCAGGACGCGTGCTTCCAGCTGGGCTTCCAGCGACAGCGGCACGTGGACGGCCATCTGGTCACCGTCGAAGTCGGCGTTGAAAGCCGAGCAGACGAGCGGGTGCAGCTGGATCGCCTTGCCTTCGATGAGCACGGGCTCAAAAGCCTGAATGCCCAGACGGTGCAGCGTCGGCGCCCGGTTCAGCATCACGGGGTGTTCGCGGATCACCTCGTCGAGGATGTCCCAGACCTCGGGACGCTCTTTCTCGACCAGCTTCTTGGCCTGCTTGACGGTGGACGACAGGCCCTTCGCCTCGAGCCGCGAGTAGATGAACGGCTTGAACAGTTCGAGCGCCATCTTCTTGGGCAAGCCGCACTGATGCAGCTTCAGCTCCGGTCCGGTCACGATCACGGACCGGCCCGAGAAGTCGACCCGCTTGCCCAGAAGGTTCTGGCGGAAGCGGCCCTGCTTGCCCTTCAACATGTCGGAGAGCGACTTCAGCGGGCGCTTGTTGGCGCCCGTGATGACGCGGCCGCGGCGGCCGTTGTCGAAGAGCGCGTCCACGGATTCCTGCAGCATTCGCTTCTCGTTGCGCACGATGATGTCGGGCGCGCGCAGCTCGATAAGCCGCTTGAGACGGTTGTTGCGGTTGATGACCCGGCGATAGAGGTCGTTGAGGTCCGAGGTCGCGAAGCGGCCGCCGTCCAGCGGCACCAGCGGGCGCAGCTCGGGCGGGATCACGGGGATCACGGTCAGGACCATCCACTCGGGCCGGTTGCCCGAATCGATGAAGTTCTCGACGATCTTCAGGCGCTTGATGATCTTCTTGGGCTTCAGCTCGCCGGTAGCTTCCTTCAGCTCCTCGCGCAGCTTCTCGGCCTCGGCTTCGAGGTCGATCTGGGCCAGCATTTCGCGGATGGCCTCGGCCCCGATGTTCGCCTGGAAGGCGTCGGCGCCATAGGCGTCCTGAGCGTCGTTGTACTCTTCCTCGGTCATCAGCTGACCGTAGGTCAGATCCGTCAGACCCGGTTCGATCACGACGTAGTTCTCGAAGTAGAGGATCCGCTCGAGGTCGCGCAGCGTCATGTCCAGCATCAGGCCGATGCGGCTGGGCAGCGACTTGAGGAACCAGATGTGCGCGACGGGGGCGGCCAGCTCGATGTGGCCCATGCGCTCGCGGCGGACCTTCTGCAACGTGACTTCCACGCCGCACTTCTCGCAGACGACGCCGCGATACTTCATGCGCTTGTACTTGCCGCAAAGGCACTCGTAGTCCTTGATCGGACCGAAGATACGCGCGCAGAACAGGCCGTCACGCTCGGGCTTGAACGTGCGGTAGTTGATCGTCTCGGGCTTCTTGATCTCGCCGAAGGACCAGCTGAGGATCCGTTCCGGGGACGCGAGCGAGACCTTGATCTCGTCGAAGGTCTTCACCGGGGCGACAGGGTTGAACGGGTTGTTCGTGAGTTCCTGGTTCATCTTCAATTCCTTGAATTGGGGTGCGTCGGGATGAGGCGGGGGACGAGGACCGATCGGCCCTCACCCCCCGGGAATTTCGGGTCGGAAATTCCTATTCCTCCTCCTCCGCATCCAGGAGTTCCATGTTGAGGCCGAGGCCCCGGACTTCTTTGACGAGCACGTTGAACGATTCCGGCACGCCGGCTTCGAAGTTGTCCTCGCCCTTGACGATGCTCTCGTAGACCTTGGTCCGGCCCGCCACGTCGTCCGACTTCACCGTCAGCATCTCCTGCAGGGTGTAGGCGGCGCCGTAGGCTTCCAGCGCCCAGACCTCCATCTCGCCGAAGCGCTGACCACCGAACTGCGCCTTACCACCGAGCGGCTGCTGGGTGACGAGGCTGTAGGGCCCGGTCGAGCGCGCGTGGATCTTGTCGTCCACGAGATGGTGCAGCTTCAGAAGGTACTTCACGCCCACCGTCACCTTGCGGCTGAACTGCTCACCGGTGCGCCCGTCGAACAGCACCGACTGGCCGGAGGTGTCGAAGCCCGCGCGCTTGAGGCTGTCGTTGACGTCGGCCTCCTTCGCGCCGTCGAAGACGGGCGTGGCGATCGGAACACCGCGCACCACGTTGCCCGCGGCTTCCAGCATGGCCTCGTCGTCCATGCCCTCGAAGCCCTCGTCGTAGACGTCGTCACCGTAGGCGATCCGCAGCGCTTCCTTGACCGGGGTCATGTCACCTTGGCGGCGGTAGTCGTCCAGCGCCTCGTCGACCTGCAGGCCCAGACCGCGCGCGGCCCAGCCCATGTGGGTCTCGAGGATCTGACCGACGTTCATCCGGCTCGGCACGCCCAGCGGGTTCAGACAGAAGTCGACCGGGGTGCCGTCGGCGAGGAACGGCATGTCCTCCATCGGCACCACCTTCGAGATCACGCCCTTGTTGCCGTGACGACCGGCCATCTTGTCGCCGGGCTGCAGCTTGCGCTTCACCGCGACGAAGACCTTGACCATCTTCATGACACCCGGCGGCAGATCGTCGCCGCGACGCACCTTCTCGACCTTGTCCTCGAAGCGCGCGTCGAGGGTCTTCTTCTGCGCCTCGTACTGCTCGTTCAGGGCCTCGACCACCTGCGCGTCGGATTCGTCCTTCAGCGCAAGCTGCCACCATTGGCCGCGGGACAGACCGTCCAGCGTCTCTTCCGAGACGACGGTACCGGCCTTGATGCCCTTGGGACCTTTGACGACTTCCTTGCCCATGATCATGTCGCGCAGACGGGCGTAGATGTTGCGATCCAGGATCGCCAACTCGTCGTCGCGGTCGCGGGACAGGCGCTCGACCTCTTCGCGCTCGATCTGCAGGGCGCGCTCGTCCTTCTCCACACCGTGGCGGTTGAAGACGCGCACCTCGACGACCGTGCCGAAATCCCCCGGCGGCAGGCGCAGCGACGTGTCGCGCACGTCGGAAGCCTTTTCACCGAAGATCGCGCGCAAGAGCTTCTCTTCCGGGGTCATGGGCGACTCACCCTTGGGCGTGATCTTGCCCACCAGGATGTCCGCCGGGCCGACCTCGGCGCCGATGTAGACGACGCCCGCCTCGTCGAGGTTGCGCAGGGCCTCCTCGCCGACGTTGGGGATGTCGCGGGTGATCTCTTCCGGCCCGAGCTTCGTGTCACGGGCGGCGACTTCGAATTCCTCGATGTGGATCGAGGTGAAGACGTCGTCGCGGGTGATCCGCTCCGAGATCAGGATCGAGTCCTCGTAGTTGTAGCCGTTCCAGGGCATGAAGGCGACGACGACGTTCTTGCCAAGCGCCAGTTCCCCCATGTCGGTGGAGGGACCATCGGCGATGACCTCGCCCTTCTGGACCGTGTCGCCCACCTTCACCAGCGGGCGCTGGTTGATGCAGGTGTTCTGGTTCGAGCGCTGGAACTTGCGCATGCGGTAGATGTCCACGCCCGCGTCGCCCAGCTCCAGGTCGGAGGTCGCGCGGACAACGATCCGGCTTGCGTCGACCTGGTCGATGACACCGGCCCGGCGCGCCATGATGGCCGCCCCCGAGTCCCGGGCCACGACTTCCTCGATGCCCGTTCCAACCAGCGGCGCCTCTGCCTGCAGAAGCGGCACCGCCTGACGTTGCATGTTCGAACCCATCAGCGCGCGGTTGGCGTCGTCGTTCTCGAGGAACGGGATCAGCGAAGCGGCGACCGAGACCAGCTGCTTGGGGCTGACGTCGATCAGGTCCACGTTCTCGCGCGGGGACAGGGTGTAGTCACCGTTCTTGCGGGTCGAGACCAGCTCGTTCTCGAAGCCGCCCTCTTCGGTAAGGTTGGCGTTGGCCTGCGCCACGGTGTGCCGCATCTCCTCGGTAGCGGACATGTAGGACACGTCGTCGGTGACGCGGCCGTCCGAAACCTTGCGGTAGGGCGTTTCGATGAAGCCGTACTTGTTCACCCGCGCGAAGGTGGCGAGCGAGTTGATCAGACCGATGTTCGGCCCTTCCGGCGTCTCGATCGGGCACATGCGGCCGTAGTGCGTCGGGTGCACGTCGCGCACCTCGAAGCCCGCACGCTCGCGCGTCAGGCCGCCCGGCCCGAGCGCCGACAGACGACGCTTGTGCGTCACTTCCGACAGCGGGTTGGTCTGGTCCATGAACTGCGACAGCTGCGAGGAGCCGAAGAATTCACGTACCGCAGCCGCGGCGGGCTTGGCGTTGATCAGGTCCTGCGGCATCACCGTGTCGATCTCGACCGACGACATGCGCTCCTTGATGGCGCGCTCCATGCGCAGCAGGCCGACACGGTACTGGTTCTCCATCAGCTCGCCGACGGAGCGGACGCGACGGTTGCCCAGGTGGTCGATGTCGTCGATGTCGCCCTTGCCGTCGCGCAGTTCGACCAGCGCCTTGATGCAGGCGACGATGTCCTCGCGGCGCAGGGTGCGCTGGGTGTCCTCGGCATCGAGGTCGAGGCGCATGTTCATCTTCACGCGGCCCACGGCCGACAGGTCGTAGCGGTCGGCGTCGAAGAACAGCGTGTCGAACAGGGCGGAGGCCGCGTCGACGGTGGGCGGCTCACCCGGGCGCATGACGCGGTAGATGTCCATGAGCGCGGTTTCGCGGTTCATGTTCTTGTCGGAGGCCATCGTGTTGCGCATGTAGGCGCCCACGTTGACATTATCGATGTCCAGCACGGGGATCGTGTCGACGCCGGCGTCGATCAGCTCCTTCAGGGTGCCGCCGATCACGTCGCCGGACTTGTCGCGCTCGAGCGTCAACTCGTCGCCAGCTTCCACAAAGATGGCGCCTGTGTTCTCGTCGATGATGTCGCGGGCGACGAACTTGCCCAGGATGTGCTCGTAGGGGACCAGAAGGTCGGTGACCGTGCCTTCGTCCTTGAGCTTCTTGACGGTGCGCGGGGTCACCTTCTCGCCGGCCTTGGCGATCACTTCGCCGGTCTTGGCGTCGATCAGGTCATAGGTCGGACGGGTGCCGCGGACGCGGTCGGGGAAGAACTTCGTCGTCCAGGCGTTGGCCTTCTTGTCGAGCGCGTATTCGACGGTGTCGTAATACGCATCCATGATCGCTTCCTGGTCCAGACCCAGCGCGTAGAGAAGCGTGGTCACGGGCAGCTTGCGGCGGCGGTCGATGCGGCAGAACACCAGGTCCTTGGCGTCGAACTCGAAGTCCAGCCAGGAGCCGCGGTAGGGAATGATCCGGCAGGCGAACAGCAGCTTGCCCGAGCTGTGCGTCTTGCCCTTGTCGTGGTCGAAGAACACGCCGGGCGAACGGTGCATCTGGGACACGATGACCCGCTCGGTCCCGTTCACGATGAAGGTGCCGTTCTGCGTCATCAGGGGCATGTCGCCCATGAAGACGTCCTGCTCCTTGATGTCCTTGACGGACTTGTTACCCGTGTCCTCGTCCACCTCGAACACGACCAGTCGCAGCGTCACCTTCAGGGGCGCGCTGTAGGTCATGTCGCGCTGCTGGCATTCCTCGACGTCGTACTTGGGCTTTTCCAGCTCGTACTTGGAGAATTCCAGGATCGCCGTCTCGTTGAAGTCCTTGATCGGAAAGACCGACTGGAAGACGCCCTTGATTCCCTCGCCGTCGAGCGGGGCTTCGGCGTCGCCGGACCGCAGGAACAGGTCGTAGGAGGATTTCTGAACCTCGATGAGGTTCGGCATCTCCAGCACTTCGTTGATTTTGCCGTAATACTTGCGCAGGCGCTTCTGACCAAGGTACGATTGAGCCATCTGGAAGGGGCCTTTCTTAATGCCGAAACACGCGGTGGCTGGGTCACCAACGCGCGCTTCCCATGCGGCAGGATCGTTTCCATTCCAGAGATGCGCCCAAACATCTCACTCGAAACGATCAACTTACCTGTCAAAACGCGCGCAAATCGGCGCTTTGAGAGATAAGCGGTCTGTGTAGGTCTGTGATGTCGGTTTTTGCCGGGCTTCGGGGGTCAGATCGCCCACCTAGAGGGGATTCGCCCAAAGTGCAAGGGGCGCGCGAGATTTCAAGGGAATGTTCACGGTTTCCTGCTGTTTGATCCTCACCCCTGATCGCACCCTCCGCCCACGAAAAAGCCCGGCACGTTTGCGCGTACCGGGCCCTTCCAGATCGAAGGCAGAAGTGGCTTAGGCCAGCTCGACCTCGGCACCAGCTGCTTCCAGCTTGGTCTTGATCTCTTCGGCTTCGGCTTTGGACGCGCCTTCCTTGACCTTGCCGCCGGCTTCGACCAGGTCCTTGGCTTCCTTCAGGCCCAGACCGGTGATGCCGCGCACTTCCTTGATCACGTTGATCTTCTGTGCGCCGGCGTTCTTGAGAACGACGTCGAATTCGGTCTTCTCTTCGGCGGCTTCGCCGGCGTCGCCCGCGGGACCGGCCATCATGACGGCGCCGCCAGCGGCGGGCTCGATGCCGTACTCGTCCTTCAGGATCGTCTTGAGTTCTTGTGCTTCCAGCAGGGTCAGACCAACGATGTCTTCTGCCAGTTTCTTCAGATCAGCCATTTGACTACTTTCCGTTTACTTGATGTGTTCCAACGTCAGGGCTTGCGCCCCGCGCAATCGAGATGCCTTAAGCAGCTTTCTCTTCGATGGTCGAAAGAATGCTCGCGATGTTCGAAGCAGGCGCGCCAATGGCCCCGGCGATGTTGCTGGCAGGTGCCCCGATGCAACCCACGATGGAAGCGATGAGCTCCTCGCGGCTTGGCATCCCGGCAACGGCCTTCACACCGGCTGGATCCAGTGCAGTCTCGCCCATGGCACCACCCAGAACAACGAGCTTCTCGTTCTTCTTGGCGTATGCATCGACCACCTTCGCCGCGGCGACGGGGTCTTCGGAATAGGCGAGAACCGTCATCCCCGTCAGGTAATCGGCGATGGACGCCGAGGGCTTACCTTCGAGGGCGATCTTGGCGAGCTTGTTCTTGGCAACGCGCACGGACCCGCCCGCTTCACGCATTTGCGCGCGCAGGTCCTGCATTTCGGCAACTGTCATGCCTTCGTAGTGTGCCACTACGACGACGCCAGAGCTTTCAAAGATCTGACCGAGTTCCTCGACCAGCTTTTCCTTTTGGGCTCTATCCACAGTTTCACTCCAATTGTGGTGCGAGGGGTCCCGCACCGGCTCTCATTTTGACGAGGAGAAGAGGTCGCCCCGTCAGTCACGGTCCGTGATACGGGCGGAGCCAGCGAAACCGGGAGATCCCGGCAAATCTGGTCTTTCCCGTCTCGGGCAGGAATTAACGACTTGCAGCCAACCCACCGTCTAGGACGATGCACCGATCCCCGAATCGCTTCGGGGGGATGCAGTGCGCCTCTTAAAGCCTGGCCGCCCGGAAGGGAACCCCGAAGCGCCGGCAGATGACATCCCCCGCCCGAGGCCCTATGGCGGGGGCCCCCAAACCGGAGCGCCCGATGGACCTGACCGCCCTTGCCCGCGAATTCGTCACGCTCTTCGTGCTGGTCGATCCGATCGGGTCGATCCCGGTGTTCCTCTTCGCCGTCGCGTCGGTGCCGCGCCACCTGCACCGCCGCTTCGCCTTGCGCGCGACGGGCATCGCCGGGGTCGTGCTGCTGGGGTTCCTGGTGCTGGGACAGCTCGCGCTGGAAAGCATCGGGCTGGCGCTGGGGTCGTTCCAGATCGCGGGCGGGATCGTGTTGTTCTTGTTCGCGCTGACGATGATCTTCGGCGAATCGAAATCCGACACCGAGATCGAGGAAGCCGAGAAACACCGGGACCATCTTGCCGGGGCGGTCTTTCCGCTGGCGATGCCCTCCATCGCCTCTCCCGGGGCGATGCTGGGGATCGTGGTGCTGACCGACAACCGGACGCAGACGCTGGCGGAACAGGCGGTGACCGCGGGGCTGCTGGTCACCGTGCTGCTGCTGACGCTGATCTTCCTGTTCCTTGCGACCTACATCTTTCGACTGATCGGCCACACGGGGATCAGCGTCATCAGCCGCGTCATGGGGATCATCCTGGCCACCATCGCGGTGGATGCGGTGCTGGTCGGCCTCGAATCGCTCGGGCTGTTCACCATGGCGCCCGAAGCCCCGGCCTCCGCCCTGCCCTGACGAAAAAGGGGCGGCCCCTCGCAGGACCGCCCCTCTCTATCGTGCCTCGATCGATGCGATCAGGCGTTGCCGGTCGCGTCCGCGATGTCGACGGAGACGCCCGGACCCATGGTCGAGGTCAGCGAGACCTTCTTCATGTAGGTGCCCTTGGCGCCGGTCGGCTTGGCCTTAGAGACCGCATCGACGAAGGCCTTCACATTCTCCTCGATCGCCTTGGCGTCGAAGCTGGCCTTGCCGATGCCGGCATGGACCACACCGGCCTTCTCGGCCTTGAACTGGACCTGACCGCCCTTGGCGTCCTCGACGGCCTGCTTGACGTCGGGCGTCACGGTGCCGACGCGGGGGTTCGGCATCAGGTTGCGCGGGCCCAGGATCTTGCCCAGGCGACCGACGATGCCCATCATGTCGGGCGTCGCGATGCAGCGGTCGAAGTTGATGTTGCCGCCCTGGATCTGCTCCATCAGGTCCTCGGCACCGACGACATCGGCGCCGGCAGCCTTGGCTTCCTCGGCCTTGTCGCCACGGGCGAAGACCGCCACGCGGACCGTCTTGCCGGTGCCGTTGGGCAGGGTCACGGTGCCACGGACCATCTGGTCGGCGTGACGGGGATCGACGCCCAGCACCATCGAGATCTCGATGGTCTCGTCGAATTTCGCCTTGGCGTTCGACTTGATCAGCGACACGGCCTCTTCGACCGAGATGTCCTGCTTGCCCTTGACCTGCTCGCGGGCCGCGGCGGTGCGTTTGCCAACTTTTGCCATTACTTCACCTCGATGCCCATGGAGCGGGCGGAGCCCGCGATGATCAGCATTGCGCCCTCGACGGAGGTCGCGTTCAGATCCTTCATCTTCGCCTCGGCGATCTCGCGGACCTGCTTGCCGGTGATGGAGCCCGCGCTGGCGCGGCCGGGGGTCTTGGAGCCAGACTGCAGCTTGGCGGCCTTCTTGATGTAGTAGGACGCGGGCGGCGTCTTGATGTCCATCGAGAAGGACTTGTCCGCGTAGTAGGTGATCACGGTCGGGCAGGGCGCACCCTGTTCCATGTCCGCGGTCTTGGCGTTGAACGCCTTGCAGAATTCCATGATGTTGATGCCGCGCTGACCCAGGGCAGGACCCACGGGCGGGGCGGGCTTGGCGCTGCCTGCAGGAACCTGCAGCTTCAGCGTTCCGACGACTTTCTTGGCCATCTGGCCTCTCCTTCTGAACACCCTTTGGTCGCGACCAAGGGGTCTTGCGTTCTGTGGTACGGTCCGGTGCGCGCGCGCTCCTCGCCTCCCACGGCGAATGCCGGGCAAATCCCGACAAGCGCGCCGCATACCTGCCAGCATACCTTTTGGCAAGGGTGCCCGCACCGAGCCGCCAAGGCCGAGGGATCTGCCGCTCGCAGCCCCGTCCCATCGGCGTTGACAGGTTTTGCAGGACGATCTAACCAAAGCGAATTGATTTAAAGCAATTTTTGACGGTCGATCATGACCAAAATTGTAGTTATTTCGCCGAATGCCAGCCTGACCATGGGGGGCGAGGCGATCAAGGCCCACCAGTTCTTCCAGTTCCTGCTGGAAACCGGTTACGATGCGATTCTCTGCTGCCACGCGCGATGCAGATCCGATATCGAAGGTCACTTTCCCGTAGGGCGTGTCCTCTTCATCGAAGATGACGCGATCTTTAAATCGTTCTGGCGAATCCGGCCGTTGCGAAGTCTCGTAAATCCCTACTTTCACCTTCAAGCCAAGCAAAAACTTCTTGCTGCCGGTCTGGACAATGCCCTCTGGCATTTTTTGTGCCCGATTTCCCCGGTGGAACCGCGGTTTTTCGCCAAAGGCACCACGGTCGTAATCGGGCCGCTAAACGGGAACCTGTTTTTTCCCCCAGCTTTTCTGTCGCGATTGCCGGCATTTGCGCGGATCCAGCAACACCTTTATCGGCCAATCCAATCAATCGTTGGCCGCCTCATCGGCGACAAGCGGCGGGCAAATGTCGTGCTGAACTCGGGTGGAGACCGAACGGAAGCCGCCCTTCGCTGGGCTGGTGTTCCGCCAGATCTGATTGCCGATGTAACTGATTCCGGCCTTACCGAAGGCTTTGCCGCCCGAGCGCCTGTCAGCCACTCAGGCGAAAATCTGCGCTTTCTATCGGTCGGGCGCCTGATAGATCTGAAAGCCAATGATCTTGCGATCGAGGCAGTCGCGAAAGCGCAGAAACCCGTCACGCTCGACATTTTCGGGGAGGGGCCGGACGGGCCGCGACTGAAAGCGCTGGTATCGCGCCTTGGGCTGGAAAACAGGGTTCACCTGCGTGGCTGGATCAGCCACGACGATCTGATCGCGAGAGCTAACCTTTACCGAGGTTTCATCTTTCCGTCATTGGCCGAAGCGAACGGCATCGTGGTTCAGGAAATGATGAGCATGGGTGTTCCGGTCGTCTGTCTTGACTGGGGAGGGCCGGCCAGACTGGTGGACGCTCGCAGCGCAGTTCTTATTCCACCGACCTCTTCCGGAGTGGTCGTGGCCGGCCTTGCAAACGCCATGGACCGCTTGTCCTGGGATGCCGATCACGCAGAGGCGCTTTCAAAATCAGCGCACACAATCGCAACGTCTCGGTTCCCCTGGCCGGTCGTCGCAGCCAGTTGGATCGAGCGCTATCCAGCCCCGCTCGAGATCCGATCTCGTGGCGTCAGCCCTGCTTGGAGACCTGAGTGAATTCCAGTTCGACCGGGGTCGCGCGGCCGAAGATCGAGACCGTCACCTTCAGGCGCTGGTTCTCTTCGTCCACTTCCTCGACCAGGCCGTCGAAGTCCTCGAACGGGCCTTCGTTGACCTTGACCTTCTCGCCGATGTCGAAGTGGATCAGCGTGCGCGGGCTGTCCTCGCCTTCCTGGACGCGGCCCAGGATCGCCTGCACCTCTGCGTCGCGCATCGGCATCGGACGGCCCTGCGGGCCGAGGAAACCGGTCACGCGGTTGATCGAGTTCACAAGGTGGTAGGCCTCGTCCGAGAGTTCCATGTGCACCAGCACGTAGCCGGGCATGAAGCGCCGCTCGGTCGTGACCTTCTTGTTGCGGCGGATCTCGATCACCTCTTCGGTGGGCACCAGAACCTCGTCGATCTGGTCGGTCAGGTCCTGCTCTTCCGCCTTCTGGCGAATCTGCTCCGCGATCTTTTTCTCGAAGTTCGACAGAACGCTAACCGAATACCAACGTTTCGCCATGCTCTTCGCCACCCCGTGCCTGCAAGGCCATACGGCCCGCCTGGTTCAAAATACATCGGGCGACCGCGTCACCCGCCCGGAGAATGAATTGTGGCGTGCAACGCTCATCGCCGCACGCCATCCCGGGTCGTTGGCGGCTGATACCGCCCGCATTCGGATTATTCAAGAGCCGCGGCGCACAATCCTGCGGCGCGCCGGCCTGGCCGGACGGGTGGTCCGTGCCGATCAGCTCCCGAAGGAGGTCAGCACCAGCTGCAGCGCCTGGCGGATGCCGAGGTCCACGATCGAGAAGAACGCCGCCATCAGCGCCGCCATGATGAAGACCATGATCGTCGTGAGCACGACCTCGCGCCGGGTCGGCCAGACGACCTTGGCGATCTCTGCACGGGTCTCGTTGATGAACTTGACGGGGTTCGTGGCCATGGAGCGATCTTTCACAAGCGGACGCTTGGCCACATACGACGCCCCGCCCGCCGGATCAACCCACGGGTTTCAGAACCGTGACCCCCTCCATGCCGCCTATCTCGTCCCACTGGGCCGCGTAGAACTCCGCCGAGAGTGCCGCATCCTCCGGCCCGAAGAGCTGGAACGCCGGGGTATCGGGGCCGATGGGCAGCGTATCGCGCGCATGGTGGGCAAGCGGGCCCCTCTGCCCGGCGCCGTGCAACTTCAGAACCACGTCCACCGCGGCGCGGGACAGGCCCGGGTTCACCCGTTGCGCGACCGGCGCCACGTGATGCGAAGCCGGCCCCAGCATCGCGGCCAGGATCCGCGGGAAGAGCGCGTGGTACTCTTCCTGCCGCCATACGGTGATCGTCCGGACCCCGCGCGCGGACCGCAGGCGTGCCACCAGGTCGACCCAATCGACGCTGCCCATGGGGTTCTGGTTGCGGAACCGCTCTTCCGAGACCACCACTTCGGCCAGCAGCGCCTGCCCGTAGGCGGAGGTCAGGAACCCCGCCGGCGCGCGCAGGCCCAGGCAGATGTCGACCCCCTCGGGCGCGATCCGGGCCGCGAGCGCGTCCAGCCGGGGGCCCGCCTGGGGATAGAGCGGAGCGCCTATGCGATAGAGCGGACCGTCGGTGTCCTTGTCGAAGAGGATGCCGATAAAGTTCTCCTCCGACAGGACCAGTCGGTGGGCGCCCTGGGTCATCTCGTCGAGGACCACCGCCGCGGGGCGGGTGTCGGCGAGTGACTTGCGCGGATTGAACGGCAGATCGAACCGCGCCTCCAGCCGCTTGCCGGGGCCGCGCAGGGACTGCGGTCCGAAGAAGTTGACCCCCTCCATCGCCAGCAGGTCGGCCACCGCGCCGATCGAATGCTGCAGGTGCGTCGTCGCGGTCTTGTGCGCGCCGATGTGGAAGACGATCTGGGGATGGGTCATGGTGCGGATCACCGATGGGTGGACTGGCAGGGGCAGCAGGGCTTGAACCCGCGACCTACGGTTTTGGAGACCGTCGCTCTACCAACTGAGCTATACCCCTACGTCCGACGCCCGAGGTAGCCGAGGTGCGCGCCGGGATCAAGGGCCAAGGACGTGGTGTCAATTCGATTTGTTCAGGCCGACGGCCTGGGCATGGGTGACGGAGTCGGCGTCCCGCTGGGTCCTTTCCACGGCTTCCTTCCAGCCGTCGTTGTGGACCACGGTATCGGGGCGGGCTGCCTCCTTGTCGTAGAAAGCCAGCAGATCCTCGACCGACCCGAAATCCGAGAACTCGACCAGCAGCCGGTCCGCCAGCCACTTGACGGGCAAGGACTTCAAGGTCGCGGCCTTCTGGTAGTGGTAGCTCACGACCAGTCGCAGCGCCTGATCCGTGATCTTGCCGGCCCGGTTCCACTTCGTGTCGATCATGTTCAGCCGCAGCCCGGCCAGTTCGGTCGCCACCGGCAGGCTGATCTGGTCGAGTGTCGGGTAGATGCCGCGTGCCAGGCGCTTGGCTTCGATGACCAGCGCGGTGTCGCGCCAGACCGCGCCGAACTCGGGCTCCATGTAGGCCACGAACCCGGCAGAGATCGAGGGCGCCGTGAAGCTTCCATCGGGCCGGGCCATGCGCGCGGGCGGCAATTCCAGCCCGACGCTGGCGTAGGCGGGCGCCCAGTCCCGCGGCCCCGTCCCCCACATCCAGCTGCCCGTGGGACGGCCCGACACGCAGCCCGGCACCAGCGTCTCGGACAGGCGGGCGGATTGCAGCATGAACATGTCGGTGTCGAAAAGCATCGTCGCGGGCTCCGGCCGGGACTCGGCGCAGGCGTAAAGCTTGTTGCCCTGCGGATAGACCACCTCGAACGCGGGCAAGATCGGGCGCAGCGTGACGCCGTTTCGCTCGAAGAAGGCAAGCGTGCGCGGATGCAGCTGGTCGATCAGCTCCGCCCGGCAATAGCCGTAAAGGTGCAGATCGTCCTGCGCGAAGGCCCTCAGAGAGGCCACCAGCAGCACGGCCGGCCACTCGTAGGCGCCCGGTTCCACCATGAAGACGGCGGCGATGGGGGTCTGCGCGGGATGCGGCACGGGGCAAGCTCCTGGGACTGGCGGCCCGGCAAGGCTAGCCGTGGATTGGGGCGGAATACAGGCGAAAGCCGTGCCATTGCCGGAACCTTCCGCCGCGCCCATCCGTTGAGCGGCGATTTGACAAAGGAGAGACCGACATGGCCATGACATCGCTCAAGGACATCTACCTCGACCAGCTTCAGGACATCTGGAGCGCCAACACCCAATCCCTTCCGGTCGTGACCGAACTGGGCCGCGCCGCATCCGACACCGAACTGTCCGAGGCGCTGATCGACGGCGGCAACGGCATTTCCGACGGGATCGCCGAGCTCGAGAAGCTGTGCTCCGACCACGGCATCAAGCCCAACGCCGAGCACTGCAAGGGCATGGAGGGCCTCGTGAAGGAAGCCCGCGCTCACGGGCTGTCGGACGAGATCACCGACCCGGACGTCCGCGACGCCGCGATCATCCCGCAGTACCAGCGCATGGTGCACTACGCGCTGGCCGGTTACGGCACGCTGGCGGCCTTCGCCAACCGTCTGGGCCTGGACGGCGATGCGGCGGTGCTCAAGAAGTGCCTCGACCAGACCTACGACGGCGACCGTCGCATGACCGAGATCGCCACGAAGGGCGGCGTGAACAAGGACGCCGCCTCCTGATCCGGTAGAACCCGGGAAATCGAAGGGCCGCACGCCTGCGCGTGCGGCCCTTTTTCGTGTCAGGGCCTTGCGGCGCGCAGGGCTGCGATATCCCCGCCGCAGATCGCGTCCTCGGCGGCCAGGATGCGATCGATGGGCCAGTCCCACCACGCCAGCTCCAGAAGCTCCGCGATGACATCCGGGGCAAAGCGCATGCGCACGACGCGGGCCGGGTTGCCCGCGACGATCGCGTAGTCTGGCACCTCGCCGCCCACCACGGCACGGGCACCGACGATCACACCGGTGCCGATCCGCGCCCCGGGCAGCACCGTGGCCCCCTGCCCCAGCCAGACGTCGTGCCCCACGACCGTGTCCGCACCCGGACCGGGCATCGACGCCCGATCCTCGCGCGGGCCGCCGAAGATCGCGAAGGGAAAGCTCGAGATCCCGTCATGGCGGTGGTTGGCCGAGGCGGTGATGAAGGTGACACCATCCGCGATCTGGCAGAAACGCCCGATGACCAGGCGCTCCGGAGAGAAGGGATAGAGGTAGGGCGCCAGCCGCGCGCCCCAATCTTCCGGCGGGTGATGCGCGCTGGCGTAGCTGTAGGCGCCCGCCTCGATGCGCGGATGGTCGAGCGCGGGGGCAAGGAAGACGGACCCGGGATGCGGGCTGCCGTCGGGCAGGACGATGGGATGGCGCGTGTCGGGCGCGGGAAAGTCGTGGCAGGCATGGAAAGCTCCGGTCTGAAATCAGGTCAGCGGGTGAAGCGATTCTGGTCCATGTCAGCCTCCATCGGGTTCGCGGCAACCCTACCAGATGACCTCGCAGGCGCAAGGCAGGCGCGTTCTCCGTGCCGGTCCGACGCGGGTTGAGAGATGTCGGGACGGACCGCGCGTCCGTGACGCTGCAGGTCATCGGGCACGCTTCGCACCGTCGCAGGAAAAAGGCCGCCGCATGTCTGCGACGGCCTTTCTGTTCTCTCCCGCGTGGGCCGGCGGTTCGGTCGAACCGCGTTTGCCCACCGGTGGCGGTTCGGTCTTGCCGAAGCCGCCCCTTACTCGGTGATCTTCGACACCACGCCGGCGCCGACGGTGCGGCCGCCTTCGCGGATGGCGAAGCGCAGGCCTTCTTCCATCGCGATCGGCGCGATCAGCTCCACGTCGAACTTCAGGTTGTCGCCCGGCATCACCATCTCGGTGCCCGAGGGAAGCTCCACCGTGCCCGTCACGTCCGTCGTGCGGAAGTAGAACTGCGGACGGTAGTTGGCGAAGAACGGCGTGTGACGGCCACCCTCTTCCTTGGTCAGGATGTAGGCCTCGGCCTCGAACTTCGTGTGCGGCTTCACCGAGCCGGGCTTGCAGAGCACCTGGCCCCGCTCCACGCCGTCGCGGTCCACGCCGCGCAGCAGCGCGCCGATGTTGTCGCCGGCTTCACCCGAATCCAGCAGCTTGCGGAACATCTCGACGCCCGTGCAGGTGGTCGTCTTGGTGTCGCGGATGCCCACGATCTCGATGCTGTCGCCGACGTTGATCACGCCACGCTCGACGCGCCCCGTGACGACCGTACCACGACCCGAGATCGAGAAGACGTCCTCGATCGGCATCAGGAACGGCAGGTCCACGGCGCGCGCGGGCGTCGGGATGTACTCGTCGACGGCGGCCAGCAGTTCGCGGATCGAGTTCTCGCCGATCTCCGCGTCACGCTCTTCCATCGCCGCCAGGGCCGAGCCCTTGATGATCGGGATGTCGTCGCCGGGGTAGTCGTAGGAGGACAGCAGCTCACGGATCTCCATCTCGACGAGCTCCAGCAGCTCCTCGTCGTCCACCTGGTCGACCTTGTTCATGTAGACGACCATGTAGGGGATGCCCACCTGACGGCCGAGCAGGATGTGCTCGCGCGTCTGCGGCATCGGGCCGTCGGCGGCGTTCACGACCAGGATCGCGCCGTCCATCTGGGCGGCACCGGTGATCATGTTCTTGACGTAGTCGGCGTGGCCGGGGCAGTCGACGTGCGCGTAGTGGCGCGTGTCGGTCTCGTACTCGACGTGCGCGGTCGAGATCGTGATGCCGCGGGCCTTCTCCTCGGGGGCGCCGTCGATCTGGTCGTAGGCGCGGAAATCGCCGAAGTACTTCGTGATCGCCGCCGTCAGCGTCGTCTTGCCGTGGTCCACGTGACCGATCGTCCCGATGTTCACGTGCGGTTTGTTACGTTCGAACTTTGCCTTAGCCATGGCGGGCCACCCTTTGGTTTGCGGGGCCTGATCAGACCCGATTTTGACATCGCGGGCGATGTATTGTGGATCGTGCGGGAAATCAAGCGTCTCCTTCGCGGCCCCGGGGTCCGCGCGCGCGCGCAAACGCTGCCCGACGCCCCGGGATCGCGGCGCGCCCGCGCCCACGGCGCGAATTCTGCCGCACCGTCATGCAGCCGTGATGTTGCGCGCTTAAGGCGTGCCGCGACGGCGGGCCATGACCTGCCGCGGATGCAATCCAAGCAGGGTGAGAGACATGAAAGACGACATCAATACCGGCCTCAGCTTCGACGACTGGGACGAGGCACGCTTCCCCCGCGCCAAGACGCAGGACTTCGACCGCGTGGTCGAGCGCGCGATCTCGCGCCGTGGTTTCCTGGGCGGCGTGCTGGCCTTCGGGTCTGGCGCGGCCGTCATGGGCACCGCCGCCCTGAAGGGCAGCACGGCGATGGCGCAGGGTGCTACCCGCTTCCCGTTCGAGCAGATCGCGGCCCAGACCGACGGCACGATCCACGTCCCCGAGGGCTACAACTGGCAGACGCTGGTGCGCTGGGGCGATCCGCTGTTCTCCGACGCGCCCGAGTTCGATTCCCAGACCGGCGTGCCGTTGGAAGGCTCCGACCGGGTCTTCGGCGAGAACACCGACGGGATGGAGCTGTTTGACATCGACGGCCGTGAAGTGCTGGTGGTGAACTCCGAATACACCAACAACGAGATCAACCTCGCCGGCCGCCCCGCCAACAACGTGGGCGAGCAGGACAGCGACCCCGCCCCCGGCACCGCCGAGGACGTGCTCCTGCTGCAGAACCTGCAGGGCGTGACGGTCATGGAACTGGAAGAAGGCGAGAACGGCTGGTCCGTCGTGATCGACAGCCCGCTGAACCGCCGCATCACCCACAACACGCCGATGTCCCTTGACGGTCCCGCCGCGGGTCACGCGCTGCTGCAGACTGCCGCCGATCCGACCGGCATGGAATCGCTGGGCACCTTCAACAACTGCGGTTCGGGCCGGACGCCCTGGGGCACCTACCTGACCTGCGAGGAAAACTTCAACGGCTACTTCGGCGCCACCGGCGAGATGCCGACCGACGAGGCCGTCGCGGCAGGCTACGCGCGCTACGGCATCGCGGCAGAGGGCAACGGCTACAACTACCACCTCTACGACACGCGCTTCGACGTGACCGAGAACCCCAACGAGCCGCACCGCGCCGGCTGGATCGTCGAGATCGACCCCTCGGATGCCGCCTCGACGCCCGTGAAGCACACCGCCCTGGGCCGCTTCAAGCACGAGAACGCGGCTTACGCGCTGGCCAACGACAACCGCCTGGTCGTCTACATGGGCGACGACGAGCGCGGCGAGTTCATGTACAAGTGGGTCAGCCGTGACGTCTACGAAGAAGGCGGCGACACCTCGACACTGCTGAACGAAGGCCAGCTCTACGTCGCGACCTTCAGCGACAACCAGACCGGTGAATGGGTCGCCCTGACGCCCGAGGCCACCGGCATGGAAGCCGCCGAGATCGCGATCTTCACCCGCATGGCAGGCTCCGCCGTGGGCGCCACGACGATGGACCGCCCCGAGTGGATCGCCGTCAACCCGACCGCCGCGGAAGCCTACTGCTGCCTGACCAACAACTCGCGGCGCGGTGCGACCAACGACGACGGCGAAGTGCTGACCAACGCCGGCGGCGACGTGATGGAGGTCAACGCGCCCAACCCGCGCGAGACCAACGACTACGGCCAGATCGTCCGCTGGCGCCCCGAGAACGGCGACCACGGCGCGGTCGACTTCGAGTGGGACCTCTACGTCATGGCGGGCAACCCGAACGTGCACTCCGACGGGCCCTACGCCGGGACCGACAACATCAACGCGGGCAACCTGTTCAACTCGCCCGACGGGATGCAGATCGACACCACCGGCCTGATCTGGATCCAGACCGACGGCGACGACAGCAACGAGGGCGACTTCGAGGGCATGGGCAACAACCAGATGCTCGCGGGCGACCCCGAAACCGGAGAGATCCGCCGCTTCCTCACCGGCCCCAACGGGTCCGAGGTAACGGGCCTGACCTGGTCGTCGGACCGCCGGACGATGTTCGTGGGCATCCAGCACCCCGCAGCCCCCTTCCCCGACGGTGAAGACGCGCTGCCGCGCTCGGCCATCGTCACGGTCAAGCGCAACGACGGCAACGCCGTGGGCTGACCTTCGGGTCAAGACAGGCCTGTCCGACCTCCCCCCGGATCGGACAGGCCAAGGGGCCGGCCTTCACGGGCCGGCCCCTTTCGTTTCAGGCGCATCGCGTGAAGAAGACTTGCCTCAGGCCGGATCGAAGCGGTTCGACTTGGGAAAGCCATGCGGCGCCCGCCGCCCGACAGAGCCGCGCGCGGCGCGCCATTCGCTCATGTCGGCCTCGGTCCGGGTCTTGCCGCCGCCCATGGTCCAGGAAAGCCCTGCGTCCCAGTCGAAGGTCGTCACGTCGGCCAGCCCGCCGTCGAGTTCCAGCGAGCCCTGCTTTCCGAAGACCCGCTTGTATTTCTGCAGGCGCACGCCCTTGCCGCGGCCCATCTCGGGCAGGTCGGCCACCGGAAACACCAGGAACCGGCCGTTCTCGGACACCACGGCGACGGTGTCGCCCTTCACCCGGTGGACCACCTTGGCCGCCCCTTCCTTGACGTTGAGCACCTGCTTGCCCGCACGGGTCTGGGCCACGACGTCGTCCTCGGGCACCACGAAACCGTCCCCTTCGGTCGAGGCGACAAGCAGCTTGGCCCCCGGCCGGTGGATCAGGATGTCGACGATGGCCACATCGTTGGGCAGGTCGATCATCAGGCGCAAGGGCTCGCCCATGCCGCGCCCGCCGGGCAGAAGGCTCGCCTGCACGGTATAGACGCGCCCCGACGTCCCCATCACCAGCAGCTTGTCCGTCGTTTCCGCATGGAAGGCGAAGCGCGGGCCGTCACCGTCCTTGAACTTCAACTCGCGGTCCAGCGGCACATGGCCGTTGAGCGCACGGATCCAGCCCATCTGGGAACAGACGACCGTGATCGGCTCCTTCGCGATCATCGCCTCCAGCGGAACCTCGGCGACCTCGCCCGCCTCGGCGAAGCTGGTGCGCCGCGCGCCGCCCGGGGCGTCGCGGCCGAACTGCTTGCGGGTCTCGCGCAACTGCTCGGCGATGCGCTTCCACTGCAGGCCCTCGTCCTCCAGAAGATCCTCGATCCCGGCGCGTTCCTCCATCAGGGCATCCCGCTCTGCGATCAGCTCCAGCTCTTCGAGGCGGCGCAGGGATCGCAGGCGCATGTTCAGGATCGCCTCGGCCTGCACCTCGGTCAGCAGCACTTCTCCGTCGGTCTCCACCGGCGCCACGTAATCGGCCTCCGAGGTGGCGCGGACGTGCGCCTTCGACCAGTCCTCCCGCATCAACGCAGCCTTTGGATCGTCGTCGTAGCGGATGATGTCGATCACCCGGTCGAGGTTCAAAAACGCGATGATGAACCCTTCGAGCACCTCCAGCCGGTGGTCGATCTTCGCCAGCCGGTGGCGCGAGCGGCGGCAGAGCACGTCGCGACGGTGGTCGAGGAAGGCGCGCAGCAGTTCCTTCACGCTGCAGACCTTGGGCGTCAGCCCGTCGATCAGCACGTTCATGTTGAGCGAAAACCGCGTCTCCAGGTCGGAGTTGCGGAACAGCATGCCCATCATCATCTCGGGATCGACCGTCTTGGCGCGCGGTTCCAGCACGATGCGCACGTCCTCGGTCGATTCGTCGCGCACGTCGGCCAGCAGGGGCACTTTCTTTGTCTGGATAAGCTCCGCCAGCTTCTCGATCAGCTTGGACTTCTGCACCTGGTAGGGGATTTCCGTGACGACGACCTGCCACTGGCCGCGGCCCAGGTCTTCGACCTCGTGACGCGCGCGCAGGCGGATCGCCCCCCGCCCGGTGCGGTAGGCGGTCGCGATGTTCTCGGGGCTTTCGACGATGACGCCGCCGGTCGGGAAATCGGGACCGGGAATGTATTGCATCAAGGTCTCGTCGCGCGCGTCAGGCGACTTGATCAGGTGCAGACAGGCCTCGATCAGCTCGTGCAGGTTGTGCGGCGGGATGTTGGTGGCCATGCCGACCGCGATCCCGCTCGACCCGTTGGCCAGCAGGTTGGGGAATTGGGCGGGCAGGACCGAGGGTTCTTCCAGCCGCCCGTCGTAGTTCGGGCGAAAATCGACGGCATCCTCGGACAAGCCTTCCAGCAGCGCCTCGGCGGCGGTGGTCAACCGCGCCTCGGTGTAGCGGCTGGCGGCGGGGTTGTCGCCGTCGATGTTGCCGAAGTTGCCCTGCCCGTCGACCAGCGGGTAACGCACGTTGAAATCCTGCGCCAGCCGCGCCATCGCGTCGTAGATCGCGCCGTCCCCGTGGGGATGGAAATCCCCCATCGTGTCGCCCGAGATCTTGGCCGACTTCAGGAACCCGCCCGTGGGCGACAGCCGCAACCGGCTCATCGCGTAGAGGATCCGGCGGTGCACCGGCTTCAGCCCGTCCCGCGCATCGGGCAGCGCCCGGTTCATGATCGTCGACAGCGCGTAGGTCAGGTAGCGATCGCCGATGGCGCTGCGCAGCGTTTCGGTCGTGTCGTTGGGGCCGAGGGTATCGGGAATGTCTTCACTCATGGGGATCATCTAGCGAAGCGGCCCGGTTGCGTAAAGGACACGCAAGACCGGGGCGGGGGGTCGAAATCAACTGACCGGGAACCCGCGAGGCGTTACAAGGTTGAGCCATGCGACTGCCATCGCTTCGGGGATACCAATGTACAAATTCATGATCGGGACCTTCGCGATCCTGGGCTGGGCCTTCTACGTCATGTCGGGCGGCGCGGATTTCGTGCCGGAAGAGCGTGTGGCCTCCGCCGCCCCCGCGCAGGTGGACCAGGCACCGGTGCAGACCGACGCATCCCCCGCCGTGCCGCAGGATAGGGCCGTCCTCGCCCGCGCCGACACCGCGCCCCTCGACCAGCCCGCCCCCGCGACCGAAACCGACACCGGGCCCGAGACCGCCGTGCTGACCGAAGCTACGGCCCAGCCCGCGGAGCAGGCGCCGGCGATGGCCCCGCGTACCGCGGGCAGTTCCACCGATATCATCACCACCGAAGAGCCCGTCTTCGCCTCCCTCTCGGGTGCGGATGATACCGCGCTCACCGCCAACCCGATCCGCGAGGTCTCGGCCCGCGCGGTGAACATGCGCGACGGGCCCGGCACCGATTTCAACGTGATCGACACGCTGCCGCAGGGCACCCAGGCCGAGATCACGGCCTCTGACGGCACCGGCTGGGTCCGCGTCTTCATCCCCGGCACCGGCATGACCGGCTGGATGGCGGAACGCCTGCTGACCGAAGGCTGAGCGCGCTTGCGTCCGCCCGGCCCCTCGGGCAGTCACCCGCCATGAGCAAGAGCATCCTCATCACCGGCTGTTCGTCGGGCATCGGTCTTGACGCGGCCCACGGGCTGCGCGCCGCCGGCTGGCGCGTCTTCGCCTCCTGCCGCCAACAGGTCGACTGCGACCGCCTGCGGGCGGAAGGATTCGACGCCCCCCGGATCGACTACGCCGACGAAGGCAGCATCGAGCGGGGCCTGTCCGAGATACTGGCGGCCACCGGCGGCACGTTGGACGCGCTCTACAACAACGGCGCCTTCGCCTGCCCGGGGGCTGTCGAGGATCTGCCCCGCGGCGCTCTGGAATCGATCTTCCAGACCAACCTCTTCGGGGTGCACGACCTGACCCGCCGCGTGATCCCGGTGATGCGGGCGCAGGGGCAGGGGCGCATCGTGAACTGCTCCTCGGTGCTGGGGCTGGTGGGCATCAAGTGGCGCGGCGCCTATGTCGCCACGAAGTTCGCGCTGGAAGGTCTGACCGACGTGTTGCGGATGGAAATGGCGGACACCGGGATCAAGGTGATCCTGATCGAACCCGGCCCCATCGCCTCGCGCATCCGCGAGAACGCGATCCCCCACTTCGAGCGCTGGATCGACACCGAAGGCTCCGCCCGCGCCGAACAATACGAAAGCCTGAAGACCCGGCTCTACGAAGGCGGCGGCGACCGGTTTCAACTTCCGCCCGGCGCGGTGACGCAGAAGCTGCGCCACGCGCTCGAACACCCCCGGCCCCGGGCGCGCTACTACGTCACGACGCCGACCCGTTTCGCGGGCACCCTGCGACGGCTTCTGCCGACGCGGGCCCTGGATGTGGTGTTGCGACGCGGTTGATCCCGCTGGCCTTCGCGCCGCGCGCCCCTATGTGCCAGTCGAACCAGCAGGACACGCCATGATCAACGACCCGCTCTTCATCCTCGCCGCCCTCGCCTGCCTGATCGTGCTGGGCGTGCTCATTCTCGGCATCGGCAGCTTCGGCAAGGGGGGCGACTTCAACCGCCGCAACGCCAACAAGATCATGCGCTGGCGCATCGGCCTGCAATTCGTGGCCGTCCTGCTCATCCTTCTGTTCGTTTTCCTGCGCGGAGGCTCCTGACCCATGGTCGTGCTCAACAAGATCTACACCAAAACCGGCGACACCGGCGAAACGGCACTCGGCAACGGCGCGCGCGTGAAGAAATACGCCGACCGGGTGAATGCCTACGGCACCGTGGACGAGGTCAACGCGACCGTGGGCCTCGCCCGCCTGCACGCGACAGGCGACGCCGCCGACCAGCTTGCCCGGATCCAGAACGACCTCTTCGACCTCGGCGCGGACCTGTGCCGCCCCGACATGGCGAAAGACGCGGAGGCAGAGTATCCGCCCCTGCGCATGACCGACGCCCAGGTGACCCGGCTCGAGACGGAGATCGACGCGATGACGCAGGCGGTCGAGCCCTTGCGCAGCTTCGTCTTGCCCGGTGGATCGGCGCTCGCCGCCCATCTGCATCTCAGCCGCACCGTCACCCGCCGGGCCGAGCGGCTTTGCGTGGAACTCGCCGCCGCCGAAGACGTGAACCCCGCCGCGGTCAAGTATCTCAACCGGCTGTCCGACTGGTTCTTCCAGGCCAGCCGCATCGCCAACGACGACGGCCGGGCGGACGTGCTCTGGGTCCCCGGCGCGAATCGCTAGGGCGTCATCTGGCCGGATGACCTCGGGGGGCCGCGTGGCGGCGGGGGCCTCGGCCCCCTCTTCGCCCCGGGAAACGTGACGTAGCCGGGGCGGACCACGTCGAATTTGCACTGTTGCGACGGTCGGGCGGTTGCTATGCCTGCGCCCAAGCAACGAAACCAAGGGAGATTTGCGCGATGAAGGTACTGGTGCCGGTCAAACGCGTCATCGATTACAACGTGAAGGTCCGTGTGAAGGCGGACGGATCGGGTGTCGATCTGGCCAACGTGAAAATGTCGATGAACCCCTTCGACGAGATCGCCGTCGAAGAGGCGATCCGCCTGCGCGAAGCGGGCAAGGTCGAGGAAGTCGTCGCCGTCTCCATCGGCGTCAAGCAATGCCAGGAAACCCTGCGCACCGCGCTCGCCATGGGCGCCGACCGCGCGATCCTCGTCGTGGCCGCCGATGACGTGCACACCGACATCGAACCGCTCGCCGTCGCCAAGATCCTCAAGGCCATCGTCGACGAGGAAAAGCCCGACCTCGTGATCTGCGGCAAGCAGGCGATCGACAACGACATGAACGCCACCGGCCAGATGCTGGCGGCCCTGCTGGGCTGGTCCCAGGCGACCTTCGCCTCCGAAGTGGGGATCGAGGGCGAGCACGCCACGGTCACCCGCGAAGTGGACGGCGGCCTGCAGACGATCAAGGTCAAGATGCCCACGATCGTCACCGTCGACCTGCGCCTGAACGAGCCGCGTTACGCCTCGCTGCCCAACATCATGAAGGCGAAGAAGAAGCCGCTCGATGAAAAGACGCCCGCCGACTACGGCGTCGACGTCAGCCCGCGCCTGAGCATCGTGAAGACCTCCGAGCCGGAGCAGCGGTCGGCCGGGATCATGGTCGGCTCGGTGGACGAGCTGGTCGAGAAACTCAAGGAAAAGGGAGTCGCGTGATGGCCGTATTGTTGATTGGTGAAGTGACCGACGGCGCGCTGTCGGTCGACGCGACCGGCAAGGCCGTCGCCGCCGTGAAATCGTTGGGCGACGTGACCGTGCTCTGCGCCGGCGCCTCCGCCGCCGAAGCCGCGGCCGAGGCCGCCAAGATCGACGGCGTCTCGAAAGTGCTCTGCGCCGAGGACGAGGCCCTGGGTCATCGCCTGGCCGAACCCACCGCCGACCTGATCGTGAAGCTCGCGGGGGATTACAGCCACATCGCGGCCCCCGGCACCACGGACGCCAAGAACGTGATGCCCCGCGTCGCGGCCCTGCTCGACAGCCAGATCCTGTCGGAGGTCACCGCCATCGTGGACGCCGACACCTTCGAACGCCCGATCTACGCAGGCAACGCGATCCAGACGGTCAAGTCGTCGGACGCGACCAAGGTCATGACGATCCGGACCGCCGCCTTCGACGCGGCGGAGATGACCGGCTCGGCTGACGTCGAGAATATCGACGCCGCCGGAAACCCCGGCCTGTCGGAATGGATCGAGGACAAGGTCGCCGAATCCGACCGCCCCGACCTCACCAGCGCCGGCACCGTCGTCTCGGGCGGGCGCGGCATCGGCTCCGAAGAGGACTTCGCGATGATCGAGCGTCTGGCCGACAAGCTGGGCGCCGCCGTCGGCGCCAGCCGCGCGGCGGTCGATTCGGGCTACGCGCCCAACGACTGGCAGGTGGGCCAGACCGGCAAGGTCGTCGCCCCCGAGCTTTACGTCGCCATCGGCATCTCCGGCGCGATCCAGCACCTCGCCGGCATGAAGGACAGCAAGATCATCGTCGCGATCAACAAGGACGAGGAAGCGCCGATCTTCCAGGTCGCCGACTACGGCCTTGTCGCGGACCTCTTCGAAGCGGTCCCGGAACTGACCGAGAAGCTGTAACGGCGCCCGTGCGCCCGTTCATTCACGCCTTGCCTCGGGGCCGTCGCATCACCGCGGCGGCCCTTTTGGTGTCGCATGGCGCGGGGCGGGGGCGTCAGGCCGCGACATCCGCGACCCGGCGCAGACGCTCGGCCAGGTGATCGGCGGCTTCGACGTGACAGGCGGGGCCCAGCATCTCCTCCGCCGCCGCGCGCTGCAGTTGCGTGAAGGTCATGCCCCGGGTGCCGGCGGCGATGGCCATGCGCGAGGGTTGCAGATCGACCACCTCGCGGACCAACGGGCGCAGCGTGTCGACCATCGACGCCGTCACGAAGAGCGGATTGGCATGAAGTCCCGCGGGCCGGTCCTGCCAAGGCGTATCGTCCAGATCCTCCATCGTGAACCAGGCCAGCACGACGGGCGACTGGATCGCGGCGATCAGCGTCTTCATCCGCGCAAGCCAGGCCTCGCGCAGTTCCGAGACGACGATGTCGAACCGATCCGGGTCGGTCTCGTGCAGCGCCGTCAGCATGTGGCGCGTGAAGGTGAACTCCGAGAAATCGACGTCCGGATAGATCGCGTCCAGCACGGTCGAGGTGCGCAGGAAACGATCATTGCGCCGTGGGTGCACCGTGTAGAATCGGTTCGACAGAAAGTTCGCCCCCATGACCTGCAACACCGTGCAGCTGGCCTGCGAGAACAGGCGCGTCAGCGTGGGGTCGTTGACATAGGCGTCGATCCCGCCGTTCACCGCGGCGAAATTGGCGCAGGTCTCTCCGATGCGGTCCTCGACCAGTGCCGGCAGCGGGGATTCGATGAACCGGCCATAGAATTCGCTGCTTCCCGCGAAGGCGACATAGGGTTTGTCCAGCTGCCTTCGGGGTCCGCGACAGATCAGCCGGGACACGCCGTAGCGGCAGGTCGTGGCGCCATCGCCCGAGGTGTTGCCGGAAAGATCCATCATCGTGCGCCCCTTTCACCCGTTCTTGACCCGGGCATCCTTGTCGAAAGCCCTTTCGATTTCGCTAAGCCCCGCGGTCTTGTAGGTCCGCGTCCGAACCCTCATTGTGGCGGGGCAAACAGCAGGTGGCAGTGATGACAATCGAGCGGATCGGAATCGTGGGCGCAGGCCAGATGGGCAACGGGATCGCGCATGTCTGCGCCGTCGCGGGCTACGACGTGCTGCTCAACGACGTGAACCAGGAGGCGCTCGACCGCGCCATCGCGCTCATCGACCGCAACCTGACGCGCCAGGTCGGCCGAGAGATGATCTCGGAGGACGACAAGGCCGCCGCGATGAAACGGATCACCCCGGTCACCACCCTGTCGAAGCTGGGCGACACCGACCTCGTGATCGAGGCCGCGACCGAGCGGGAGACGATCAAGCAGGCGATCTTCGAAGACCTCGTGCCGCACCTCAAGCCGCGGACGATCCTGACCTCGAACACCTCCTCCATCTCGATCACGCGGCTCGCCAGCCGCACCGACCGACCCGAGCGGTTCATGGGCTTCCACTTCATGAACCCCGTCCCGGTCATGCAGCTGGTGGAGCTGATTCGCGGCATCGCCACGGACGAGGAAACCTTCACCGCCTGCCAGGGCGTGGTGGAGCAACTGGGCAAGACCGCCACCGCGTCCGAGGATTTCCCCGCCTTCATCGTGAACCGCATCCTGATGCCGATGATCAACGAGGCGATCTACACGCTCTACGAAGGCGTCGGATCGGTGCACTCCATCGACACCTCGCTCAAGCTCGGCGCGAACCATCCCATGGGCCCGCTGGAGCTTGCGGATTTCATCGGGCTGGACACCTGTCTTGCGATCATGAACGTCCTGCACGACGGGCTGGCGGACACCAAGTATCGCCCCTGCCCGCTTCTGACGAAATATGTCGAGGCCGGCTGGCTGGGCCGCAAGTCCAAGCGCGGCTTCTACGACTACCGCGGGGACACGCCGGTCCCGACCCGCTAGCCGCGGCCCAGGTCCAGCGTCCGCTGCCGCAGCCAGGCCATCAGGCGTCGCGGCTGGGCCAGGCGGTCTTCCAGCGCGTCGAAGGGGATCGCCTCGCCGATGATCGGGGACATGACCGAATTGCGGGTTCGCGCGACTTCGTGCAGCAGCAGGCTTTGCCGCAGCAGCGGGGAAATCCGGTTCGCGATCATGTAGGCCCTGGAATTCGCGCCGGGAAAGAAGCAGGGCACGACCGTGGCGCGCGACATGCGGATCATCTTGGCGGTGAAGACGTTCCACTCCGCCTCGACCGCCGGGCCGAAGGCCGTGTCCGAGGCGGCCACCACGCCCGAGGGGAACAACGCCACCACCCCGCCCGCGTGCAGTTGCGCCATCGCCGCGCGGCGCATCTCCAGCATGCGGACCTGCGTATCCGACTGGTCGCGGAACGGCACCGGGATCATGTAGCGCGAGGCTTCGGCATCCAGCGAGGCCAGCAGCGACCGCACGAGGATCTTGTAGTCCGGCCGGCGGCGCCCGATGAGTTCGGCCAGCACCATGCCGTCGACCATCCCGTGCGGATGGTTCGCGACCAGCACCACCGGACCGGTGCGGGGAATGCGGGCGATCTGCGCGGGCGGCGTGGCCACGGTGATGCCCTGCACGTCCAGCGTGGCGGTCCAGAACCCCTGCCCCGTCTGCCGCCCGCCGCGCTCGTAGGCGCGCACCAGGCGCAGGATCTTCGCCTTGCCCGTCATCCACTCGACCGAGCGGATGAAGGCCTGACGGCCCGGACTCTCGAACGAGGTGGCATAGCTCAGGGCGCGCCGGTCATAGACCCGACCGACCGCCGCGCGCCGCTCTTCGGTCAGGACATCAGTCACCTTCGCCGAACTTGTCGTTGACCAAATCGGTGATCGCCGCGCACAGCTTGTCGGCCTCGGGCCCGTGGGTCTCGACCTCGATCCAGCTGCCGATGGTGGCGGCCAGCATGAGAAGCCCCATGATGCTGTCGCCGCCCGCGCGCATGCCGTCCTTCGACACCACCGCGGTGGCGTCGTGATCTTCGACGACCTCGACCAGCCGGGCCGAGGCGCGCGCGTGCAAGCCCTTGATGTTCTGGATTTCGAGCCGGGTGCTTGCCATGGTTACTTCGGTCCAACCGTATGCGAATTGATGTAGCGATGTGCCGCGTCGATGGCCGCGCTTACCGCGTCGGGCACGGATTTGCGACGCGATTTCGCAAGTTTGATCAGCATCGGCAGGTTGGCCCCGTAAAGGATCTGGCGGTTCTCGACGCTGCAGGCCCGCAGCGACAGGTTCGAAGGCGAGCCGCCGAACATGTCCGTCACGATCACCACGCCGTCGCCGCTGTCCACCGCGTCGGCGGCGGCGCAGATCTCCTGCTGCTTTTCGGCACGGTTGTCCTCGGCCTCGATCGTGACGGCCCGCATCCCGTCCTGCGCCCCCACGACGTGTTCGACCGCCGACAGGTACTCGCGCGCCAGACTGCCGTGTGCGACGATCACAATTCCGATCAAACTGCCGGTCCCCGTTCTGCAGCCGGTTCCACGCTCACCCGGCGCTCCAACTCCCGGTGTCGAATAGACACGGGCCAGCCGTCCTGCACAAGGGAGGCACCCAGCCTTTCGGCCAGTGCGACCGACCGGTGTTGCCCCCCGGTGCAGCCGAAGCCGATCGCCAGATGCGCACGGCCTTCGTCCTTGTGCGCGGGCAGCACCAGGTCCAGCAGGCCGCGGACCTGCTCGAAGAAGGGCTGCGCGCGCGGATCCTCGGCGACGTAGGCGGCGACGCCCGCGTCGCGCCCGTCGAGGGGGCGCAGCTCCGGATCCCAGTGCGGATTGCGCAGGAAACGGCAGTCCAGGACCATGTCCAGCCCCCGCGGCAGGCCGCGCTTGTAGGAAAACGACTGCACCGAAACCCCCAGCAACCGGCCCCCACCGGGGGCGAACAGGGCGTCGAGTTCGCGGCGCAGGTCATGGGGCGACATCTCGGTCGTGTCCAGCAGCACGTCCGCCCGCGCCCGGATCGGCTGCAGCAGGGCCTTCTCCGCCTCGATCCCCACCAGCGGCGGACCCGCCGGGGCGAGCGGATGATGCCGCCGCGTTTCGGAGTAGCGGCGATCCAGCACCGCGTCCTCCGCGTCGAGGTAGAGCACCTGTGCTTGGTCCCCCAGCTCCTCGGTCAGCCGGTCGATGGCGGAGATCAGGGCGTCCGTGGAAAAGTCGCGGTTGCGCACATCCAGCCCCAGCGCCAGGGGCGTCGACATGCCGCGGCCCAGCAGGGGCGGCAGCAACGACAGCGGCAGGTTGTCGATCACCTCGAAGCCCAGATCCTCCAGCGCGTTGATCGCCGTCGACCGCCCGGCGCCCGAGGGGCCGGTGATCAGCACGGTCTCGATCCGGCGTTCGCCGGTCCGCGTGGGGGAATCAGGCATGGCGTCCGGCCCGCATGAGTTGCATCAGCGCACCAGCGGACTCTAGGCCCCCGGGACAGCGATGCAAAGGCAGATCACATCCCAGTATCGTGACCTGTCGGTGCGGCGGCAGCCGTGCCCCGGCGGGGCCGAGGTCGACCACATGCGACAGCGGCACGGGCGGGGCGGGCGTCGCGCGCAACAGGCCCAGGCCACGCGCCTCGATCAGGCCACGCCCCGCGGGCGGGCATCCGGCGATCACCCGATCGCCCTGTCGTGACAGAAGCACCATGTCATCCGCGACCAGCACCGCGCCCAGCGCCATCAGGTGCAGCGCCGTCGCCGACTTCCCCGCCCCCGACGGCCCACGCAGCAGCAGCCCCCGCCCGTCCACCGCGATGCAGCTCGCCTGCAGCGTGAGGGGATCGTCCGTCATGGGGGCGGGGTGCCGCGCACCTCAGACCGGCAGACCGACGACGAAGCGCGCGCCCAGCGGCTCCGAGGTCACGTCCGCGCGCGAGGGGCGGATGTTCTCGGCCCAGATCACGCCGCCGTGGGCTTCTACGATCTGCTTGCTGATCGCAAGGCCGAGGCCCGAGTTGTTGCCGAACTGCCCCGCGGGCCGTTCCGAGTAGAAGCGCGTGAAGATCTTCTTCAACGCCCCCTCGGGAATGCCGGGACCGGTGTCCTCGACCACCACCAGGATCCGGTTCTCGCGCCGCCGCGCCCAGACCCGGATCGCGTCGCCGTCCTCGCAGAACGAGATCGCGTTGGTGATGAGGTTCACGAAGACCTGCGCAAGCCGCCCCTCGAGCCCCTGGACGATCAGCGCCTCGTCGGGCAGGTCGGTGCTGTAATCGACGCCCTTCTCGGCCGCCTGGGCGGCCAGGAAGTCGTTGAGATTGCCAAGCATCTTAAGCAGATCGAAGGGCTCTTCCTCTTCCTTCACCAGCTCCGAATCAAGCCGCGAGGCGCTGGCGATATCCGTCACCAGCCGGTCGAGGCGGTTCACGTCGTGCTCGATCACCTTGAGCAGGGTCTCGCGCTGGTCCTCGCGCCGGGCGACCCGCATCGTGCCCACGGCGGAGCGCAGCGAGGCCAGCGGATTCTTCAGCTCGTGCGCCACGTCGGCCGCGAATTGCTCGTTGCCCTCGATCCGCTCGTAAAGCGCCTGCACCATGCCGCGCAGCGCGCCAGAAAGCCGCCCGATCTCGTCGGGGCGGGCGGTCAAGTCGGGAATGCGCACACGCACGGGGGACATCTTGCGGGCGTTCTTGTCGCGCCCCAGCTCCGCCGCGGCGGCGAGGTCCGCGAGCGGGTTGGCGATGGTGGAGGCAAGGGCGAGGCTCAGCGCCACGCTGACCACGACGCTGACCACGAACAGCCGCAGCACCTGCTCGCGCTCGCGGCTGACCAGCGCGTCGAGCTCTCCCGCGGCGCTGGACATCGACACCACCCCCACGGGCCGCCCGTTCTGCTCGATCGCGGTCGCGACCACGAAGGTCGTGCCGGCGGGCGTGTTCAGCGTGCGCACGTCCGCCCCGTTGGCCATGACGTTCGTGATCTCCTCAGGGGTCAGGAAGACGGGCTGCGGCCCCTGGGGCTCGTTCGGGGCCACGAGGGACTCGAACGCCCCCCAGGTCCGCGAGAGCGCGTCGATGATCGCCGTTCCGCTGTCCGAGACCGCCCTGGGCGGCGCCCCGGTCGCCTGGCCCACGATCTGCCCTTCGGGACTGTAGATCGTCACGTCGACGCCACCGCGCAGGTCCATGCCGCGCAGGGTGCGGTCGATGTCGATCCCGTCGCCGCTGACGAGGTTGACCGGGGCGGTGGCGGGCATCCGTGCCTCCAGCACGTTGGCCACCAGCTCCACTTCGTTCACCAGCCCGTTGGCGCGCTGGTAGGCCAGGTTGTCCCGGGACGGGTTCAGGTAGAGCACCCCCGCCACCAGCATGATCATCGCCAGCAGGTTGAAGGTGATGATCTTGCGCGCGATCGGCGAGTTGCGCAGCGTCAGGAACCGCCGCGCCTTGCGGCGGTCGTTCAGCTCCCGCTCCGCCTGCGACTGCGGCGAAACCCAGTCGTCGCCCAGCACCAGCTTGGGCTGGCGGGCGGCGGCGCGCACGGAATTGAGGTTGCGCACATCGACGGGCCCGGCCGCATCCGCCATCGGATCAGTCTTCGTTATAGCGGTAACCGATTCCGTAGAGCGTCTCGATCGCCGAGAAGTCCTCGTCGGCGGTGCGCATCTTCTTGCGCAAACGCTTAATGTGGCTGTCGATGGTGCGGTCGTCGACGTAGACTTGGTCGTCGTAGGCCACGTCCATCAGCTGGTCGCGCGACTTCACGAACCCGGGCCGCTGGGCCAGCGCCTGCAACAGCAGGAACTCGGTGACCGTCAGCGACACGTCGCGGCCCTTCCAGGTCACCGCATGGCGCAGCGGATCCATCGTCAGCTCGCCCCGGGTCATGACCTTGGTCTCTTCGGTGTCGGCCTCGATCTCTCCGCCGATGGCGTCCTGGCGGCGCAGCAGCGCGCGGATCCGCTCGACCAGCAGGCGCTGGCTGAAGGGTTTCTTGACGTAGTCGTCCGCGCCCATGCGCAGGCCCAGGACCTCGTCGATCTCGTCGTCCTTGGAGGTGAGGAAGATCACAGGCATGGCCGACTTCTGGCGCAGCCGCTGCAACAGGTCCATGCCGTCCATGCGGGGCATCTTGATGTCCAGCACGGCCATGTCGGGCATCTTGCGGTTGAAGGCGTCCAGCGCGGACTGCCCGTCGTTGTAGGTGTCGACCTCGAAGCCCTCGGCCTCCAGCGTCATGGAGACGGAAGTCAGGATGTTTCTGTCGTCGTCGACCAAGGCGATCTTTGACATTGGGTTAGTCCCCTACTGCTCGTTGTTGTAATGCCTGAATTTTTTCGGGAATCCTTCGGCGGTTTGCCGAAACGAATCAACCCTGCCAGACGAAACGATTAGCAATTGTGTCTTATTTGCGCAGCCAATGTGCAACAAATCGTTAACCTCACCGGGCGACGTGGCTGGTTGCGTTAACATCGCTCCGGTGGCGCTAAACCCCGATCCTTGGGCTTCTGCGGATCGCATGATTGGTGTTACGTCCGACCTTGCCAGTCACGGCCCGCTGAAAGGAGCGCTCTTATGGACCACGGTACGGTCAACCCCGCGATGAGACTTGAGGATCAAGGCATCGAAGGTCTGGCCCGGGTCTATTACAACCTGTCCGAGGCCGAGCTTCACGACGCGGCCGTGGCAAACGGTGAAGGTCGGACCGGTAAGGGCGGGACGTTCCTCGTCAGCACCGGCAAGCACACGGGCCGGTCGCCCAAGGACAAGTTCGTCGTGCGCACCCCGGACGTCGAGGATACGATCTGGTGGGACAACAACCCGCCGATGGAGCCTGCGAAATTCGACCAGCTCCACGCCGACATGCTCGCCCATCTGAACGGCGGCACTGCCTACGTCAGCGACCTTTACGGGGGTGCCGATCCTGCGCATCGGCTGGACGTGCGGGTCATCACCGAACTGGCCTGGCACGGGCTCTTCATCCGTCACCTGCTGCGCCGCCCCGAGGCAAGCGAACTGGCCGGGTTCACGCCGGAGTTCACGGTGCTGAACTGTCCCAGCTTCAAGGCCGACCCCGCGCGTCACGGCTGCCGCAGCGACACGGTGATCGCGCTGAACTTCAGCAAGAAGCTGATCCTGATCGGCGGCACGGAATACGCGGGCGAGAACAAGAAATCCGTCTTCACCCTGCTGAATTACCTGCTGCCCGAGAAGGGCATCATGCCGATGCACTGCTCGGCCAACCACGCGACCGGCAACCCCGTCGACACGGCCGTCTTCTTCGGCCTCTCCGGCACGGGCAAGACGACGCTCTCCGCCGACCCTTCCCGCACGCTGATCGGTGACGACGAGCACGGCTGGTCCGACCGCGGCGTCTTCAACTTCGAAGGCGGCTGCTACGCCAAGACCATCGGCCTCGATCCCGCGGCAGAGCCCGAGATCTACGCCACCTGCGAGATGCCGCACACCGTGATCGAGAACATGGTCTTCGACCCCGACACGCTCGAGCTCGATTTCGAGGACGACAGCCTGACCGCCAACATGCGCTGCGCCTACCCGCTGCCCTATATCCCAAACGCCTCGGAGACCGGGCTGGGCGGGCACCCCAAGAACATCATCATGCTGACCTGCGACGCCTTCGGGGTCCTGCCGCCGATCAGCCGCCTGACACCGGCGCAGGCGATGTATCACTTCCTGTCGGGCTTCACCTCCAAGGTGGCGGGCACCGAGCGTGGCGTGACCGAGCCGGAGCCCACGTTCTCCACCTGTTTCGGCGCGCCCTTCATGCCGCGCCGGCCGGAAATCTACGGCAACCTGCTGCGGTCCAAGATCGCAAGCCACGGGGCGACCTGCTGGCTGGTGAACACCGGCTGGACCGGCGGCGCCTATGGCACCGGCACCCGGATGCCGATCAAGGCGACCCGCGCGCTCCTGTCGGCGGCGCTGGACGGCAGCCTCGAGGACAGCAATTTCCGCAAGGACCCCAACTTCGGCTTCGACGTGCCCGTCGCGGTGGCGGGCGTCGACGACACGTTGCTCGACCCCCGCAAGACCTGGGAGGACGGCGCGGCCTACGACGCCCAGGCCGAGAAGCTGGTGCAGATGTTCTCCGAGAATTTCGCCAAGTACGTGCCCTACATCGACGACGACGTGAAGGCCGCCGCCATCGGCTGATGCGCGGACCTTCGGCCTGTGCTAAGGGTCGGACCATGCGCCTGACCCTTTCGCTTCTGCTGCTTCTCGCCACCCCGCTTGCCGCGCAAGCGCCCGACACGGTCTCCGACCGGCTGTCGTCCTTCGAGACCGGCGTGATCTGCCCGCCCCCTTCGGTCGGAGAGGCCCCGGCCCCCGGCACCGTCGCCGGCACCACCCACCTGATCGAGGAGGAACCGCCCTTCGTCTCGAACGCCAGCCGCGTGCCGGCCGTGCTGGGTCTGGGGTTCGGCGCGAAGGCGCAGGCGCGCGGCCTGGGCCTTGCCGACGTCGAGATAGAGGTGACGCATCCCCCGATGGGGCCGGACGGGGCCACGCGGCAAAGTTTCCGCTCGCGCATCGACGCCTTCGCGCCCTCGCTCACCTTCTACCAGTTCGATTTCGCATACGAGCTTGTGCAGGGCCTCTGGCAGATCGAGGCGACGAAGGACGGGGAAACGCTCTACCGCAAGACCTTCGAGGTGGTCGCCCCCGACCAAATGCCGGAACTGGCCCGGATCTGCGGGTTCGAGAACCTGCTGTCCTGAGCCCCGCGCGCCGCCGCGGGCGGCCTAGCCCATCACCCCGCGCCGTATCAGGTTCGCCCCCGCCACGATCAGCACCAGCAGCGTGATCTTGCGAAAGAGATCCTGATCGAACCGGTCGCCCAACCGGAACCCCACGGCCATGCCCAAAAGCGCCGGCACGACCAGCAGGACCGAAAACGGCAGCGTCGCCGCGTTGAGCACGCCCGACTGCAGATGCCCCAGCAGCAGCATCACCGATCCCGCGCCGTAGATCACGCCCTGCACCGCCATCTGTTTCGCCCGCGGCGTCTCCAGCGCCAGAAGGTAGAGGACCGTCGGCGGCCCCCATGTCCCGGCCAGCCCGCCCAATGTTCCCGCGACCGTTCCCGCCCCCCACTCGAAGGTCCGCCGCCAGCGCGGCGAGATGCGGGGCCGCCAGCCCAGAAGCTGGATCGCGCAAAGCGCCACCACCGGCACGCCCAGCACCACGAACATCACGTCCGTCGGGATCAGGACCAGGAACTGCGCCGCCACCAGGATCATCACGCAGACGATCCCGACATAGCGCCAATGCTCCGCCAGCGCCGCCCGCGCGGGGCCAAGGCCCGCGTGCAGCACCTGCCAGCCGTTGCTCAGCACGATGGGCACGACGATGCCCGCGATGACCAGTTGCGGCTCGATCGCGATCCCCATGCCCGAAATCATCACGAGCGGCATGCCGAATCCCACCGCCCCCTTCACGAAGCCGCTCACCAGCGTGACGAGGCAGGCGAACAGGATCAATCCGGGCGGCAAGAGGTCGGTCAACAGGTCCATGCGCGGACCTTGGCCCAGCGCAGGCACCGCGACCAGCGAATTCCGTGACGACACTTTCGGTCTATAATCAGTTTTAATGCGCATTATTATTGCGCTGCACCTGCAAAGCGGATATCCCTGCACCCGCACAACACGTGGAGCCTGACGATGCCGCATGACGGAGCCTCCTTCGATCCCGCCGCGGATCCGGTCCTCGCCGATCTGACCGCCGTTACCGCCGCGGCCCTCGAGGCCGTCGATGCACTGCTTGCGCGCGCGAAGGGCAGCGTGGCCGCCCTGGTGCACGACGGCGACCGCGTCTCCTCCCGCCTGGTGGAGGCGCATCAGACCGCCGCCCACGGCCTCGCCTGGCTCGCCACCTACGCGCAGGCGCTGCACCGAATGCAGGACTGGGCCCTGCGCCTCTCTGACGCGGGCACCTTCGGCGAGGTCGAGCAGCTTATCCACCAGATCGCCTTCGGCGAATACCTCGCCCAGATCGACGGCGGCATCCAGATGAACCAGGGCGAGGTCGTGCGCCTCTCCGACCTTGGCCTCTCCCCACAGGACCGCACCGATTTCACGACCGACGCCGTGCGGACGCTGCAGGCCCATGGCAACACGCAGGCCGCCCGCAGCCGCCTCGCGGCGCTCATGCAGGATCACGCCGCCGAGCTGACCGTGGGCCGCTCCGGCCTCGACGAAGAGCTCGAGATGATCCGCGACCAGTTCCGCCGCTTCTCCCGCGAGCGGGTCGAGCCCCACGCCCACGGTTGGCACCTCAACGACGAGCTGATCCCGATGGAGATCATCGAGGAGATGGCCGAGATGGGCGTCTTCGGCCTCACGATCCCCGAAGTGCACGGCGGCTTCGGCCTGTCGAAATCCGCCATGTGCGTCGTCTCCGAAGAACTCTCCCGCGGCTACATCGGCGTGGGCAGTCTCGGCACCCGGTCCGAGATCGCGGCCGAGCTGATTCTCTGCGGAGGCACCCCCGCGCAGAAGGAAAAGTGGCTCCCCCGTCTCGCCAGCGGAGAGACCTTGCCCACGGCCGTCTTTACCGAACCCAACACCGGCTCCGACCTCGGCTCCCTGCGGACCCGCGCCGTGAAGGACGGCGACACCTGGACGATCACCGGCAACAAGACCTGGATCACCCACGCCGCGCGCACCCACGTGATGACCGTGCTGGCCCGCACCGAGCCCGAGACGACCGACTACCGCAGCCTGTCGATGTTCCTCGCCGAAAAGACCCCCGGCACCGACGCGGCCCCCTTCCCCGACCCCGGCCTCACCGGCGGCGAGATCGAGGTCCTCGGCTATCGCGGCATGAAGGAATACGAACTGGCCTTCGACGGCTTCGAGGTCGCGGACGAGAATCTCCTCGGCGGCGAGACCGGCAAAGGCTTCAAGCAACTCATGCAGACCTTCGAGTCCGCCCGCATCCAGACCGCCGCCCGCGCCGTGGGCGTCGCGCAATCCGCGCTCGACGAGGGGATGCGCTACGCCCAGGACCGCAAGCAGTTCGGCGCGGCGCTCATCGACTTCCCCCGCGTCTCGGGCAAGCTCGCGATGATGGCGGTCGAGATCATGGTCGCCCGCCAGCTCACCTACTTCTCGGCCCACGAAAAGGACGCCGACCGCCGCTGCGACCTGGAGGCCGGCATGGCCAAGCTTCACGCCGCCCGCGTCGCCTGGGCCTGCGCCGACAACGCCCTGCAGATCCACGGCGGTAACGGCTTCGCGCTGGAATACAAGATCAGCCGCATCCTCTGCGACGCCCGCATCCTGAACATCTTCGAGGGCGCCGCCGAAATCCAGGCCCAGGTCATTGCACGGCGGCTGCTGTCGTAGAGATTCGCGAAAAACGCTCCAGTGGAGCGTTTTTGGTAAAGGCGACGCGCAGAGATTCAGGCCCAGGTCATCGCGAGACGACTGCTGCAAGCGTAACGCGCGAAACCGTCCAGTGGACGGTTTCGGACCGGCGGCGCGAGAGTTCAGCACGGCGGGTTCCAAACCTGGTGCCCGCCCAAATGTCACGAACCGGTTCTACGCGCCCGGCCAAACACCCCGCGTGCCCGGCGGCTCCGCCGGGCATCGCCCGACCTCCCCCCGGAGGGCGATTTTGCACTGCTTCAAGCAGCGCTCCCGCGCGCTCTTTGCGCTGCCCCTCGCAATACGAGCGTCCCGAACGCCCTCCAGGTCGGGCGACACCCGGCTTCCGTTCCACGCCCGAGGCGGTTCACCCGCGAGCCTACCGCCCCCCCTCCCGCGCGATCGCCGCCAGCAGCCGTGACCGCGCGGCGGGAAGGGCCGTGCCGTCCTGACCGCGGATCAGCCGGTTCTCGATGAAGTAGCCCGTCACCTCGAGCCCCGCGACGATATCGGCGTTTTCCGCCTCTCCCTGTCCTGCGAGGACCGGCGGCAGGGGCAGCATCCGGTCGGCCCATTCCCCGGCACCGGCGGCACTGACCGCCCGGCCCGACCGGGGCGAGATGTAGATCAGCCCCTCCGATGCCCCCGTCACCGCACAGGTGCCCAGATCCAGCCCGTAGCCCAGCTCGGCCAGCAGGGCCTGCTCCCACCGCAGGTAGGCCAGCGGCCAAAGGTCGCGCTGGCCCAGAAGGTCCAGAAGCTGAACCGTCCGCGTGTAGAGGGCCGCATGCGCCTCGCGCTCGGCCAGGGTCACGGAGAGCAGCGCGCAGACCGCCCCCAACCCCGCGAGCGAAAGCCGGTCGGCCATGGCCGCGGCGGCGCGGCTGCGCAACGGCTCGACCGTGAAGGCGCCCAGGTGATCTTCAAGCCGGGCCTTCCAGGTCACGTCGAGCTGCGCGCCGGGTTGCAGGATCGGCGCGATCCGGCGGCTCGCCCCGCCGCGCACGACGCCCGCGTGCCGGCCCCGCGACGGGGTCAGCACCTCGACGATGGCCGCACTCTCGCCGAAGGGGCGGGCGGCCAGCAGCAGTCCTTCGTCACGCCATTCGATCATGCCGCGATCCTAGCGGCTGGGGCACGCGAGCGCACGGGGAACCGCAGACCCCACGCGTTCGTTTTGCCACCAACAGAGGAGACAGCCATGACCTACACCCTGACCGTCAAGAAGATCGAACCGCTGACCCACGATACCTACCACATCATCTGCTCGCGTCCCGACGGGTTCGACTTCGAACCCGGGCAGGCCACGCACATGGCGCTCGACAAGGACGGCTGGCGCGACGAGGACCGCCCCTTCACGATGACGTCGGACCCGTCGGCCGATCACGTCTCCTTCGTGATCAAGAGCTACCCCTCCCACGACGGCGTGACCGAGATGATCCCCGACATCGAACCGGGCGACCGCTGGATCGCCGAGGAACCCGCGGGCGCGATCACCGACCACGGCTGCGGGACCTTCATCGCGGCGGGCGCCGGGATCACGCCCTACATCGCGATCCTCGACAAGCATGCGCGCGACGGGATCGGCGGCGATCACCTGATCTTCGCCAACGAGGCCGACCGGGACATCATCCTCAAGGACCATTGGGACCAGATGTCGGGCCTGACGGCGACCTACGTGATCTCCGACCAGGAGGATACGGAGCACCGCAAGGGCAAGCTCGACGCCGACATGCTGCGCGACATCGGCGTGCAGACCGACCGGCCCTGCTACGTCTGCGGACCGCAGGGGTTCGTCGACGACATCCGCGATGCGCTCAAGGACGTGGGCGTGCCGGAGGACAAGATCATCACCGAAGCGGGCTGGTAAGCCCCGCAAGACCGGCAAAGGCCGGTTTGCGTGGCCGGCCGGGTTGGGGGCTCTGCCCCCGCCCGTTCCGGGCTCCCCCGGGATATTTTCGGCCAGAAGAAGCCTTCAGGCGCCGGTTTGGTGCTCCGGGCAGTGATAGGCCGTCCGGCCACCGACCGTCTTCTTCGCGATCGTTCCACCGCACCGCGGACACGCGGCACCGGCCTCGCGGTGGTGGATCAGCCAGTCCTGCGGCAATTGGCTGTAATCGGCGTTCTTGTCCATCACCAGCCCCATGATGTCCTGCATCGCCCGGTGCAGATGAGAGATCGTCGCGGCCTCCAGATCGCAGGCGCGCGCGTCGGGCAGGACGCCGCAGCGGTAGAGCGTCTCGTCCGACCACAGGTTGCCGATTCCCGCCAGTTTCGACTGCAACAGCAGCGCCGACTTGATGGCACCGCGCGTGCTGCCGATCACGTCCGCAAAGGCGTTGTCGCCGATCTGCATCGCGTCGGGACCGAGGCCCTTGTCCTCGATGAAGGCGTCCACGTCCTCGACCAGGGCCAGGACGCCGAACTTGCGCGGGTCGTGGAAGCTCAACCGGCGTCCGCCTTCGAAGCGGATCGTGAGACGCGCGAAATCGGGCTCCGCCTCGCCCTCCTCCCAGACGCGCAGGCTGCCCGACATGCCTAGGTGCACGTGAAGCCAGGGCCCGCCCTTCGTTCCCGCGAAGATATACTTGCCGTGCCGCCGCGTCGTGCTGAACTGCGTGCCGACGAGGCGGTCGCGCTCGGCCTTCGAGGGCAGCTCGACGTGGCTCACCTCGCCCAGATCGAAGCCTTCTATGGTGCGGTTCAGGCACTGATCGGCGATCCTGCGGCGGGCGGCGTCGGATTCGGGCAGTTCTGGCATGGCGGCGCTTTCGGTTCCGGTGTCGCCTGATAGGTGGCGTATCCGCCGCCGGGATCAACTTTGCCCGGAATCCGCTGGACACCGCGGGCGTGATCTTCACACTGGCCCAAAGGAGGGCCGACATGACCACCGCCGGACACAACCTGAACTACCGTGACGAACGCGCCGACCTGGCCGCCGCCTTTCGCTGGGCGGCCCGGATGAACCTGCACGAAGGGGTCGCCAACCACTTCAGCCTCGCCGTGGACGACAGCGGCAAGCGGTTCCTGATGAACCCCAACCAGATGCACTTTGCCCGGATCAAGGCGAGCGACCTTCTGCTGATCGACGCGGACGATCCTGCCACGATGGAAGGCCCCGACGCGCCGGACCCCACCGCCTGGGGCCTGCATGGCGCGCTGCACCGCCAGGTGCCCCACGCGCGCTGCGCGATGCACGCCCATTCGGTCTTCGCCACGGTGCTGGCCAGCCTGAAGGACAGCCGCCTGCCCCCCATCGACCAGAACTGCTGCACCTTCTACGACCGTATCGTCATCGACGAAGGCTACGGCGGCCTCGCGCTGGAGGACGAGGGCGCGCGCTGTGCTGCGCTCTTCACCGATCCCCAGAAGCGGGTCATGGTCATGGGCAACCACGGGGTGCTGATCATCGGCGACACCGTGGCCGAGACCTTCAACCGCCTCTACTACTTCGAACGCGCCTGCGAGACCTACATCCGTGCCCTGCAGACCGGCCAACCGCTGCGGGTCCTGTCGCACGAGGTGGCCGAGAAGACGGCGCGGGAAATCGCCTCCTACCCCGAACTCGACGCCCGCCACCTGACGGAGTTGCGCGCCATCCTGGACGGCGAAGGCGCCGATTACGCGGCATGAGCGGGGATATCGACGATTTCGAGGACGACGAGGACGAGCTGGACCACTTCGTGGATGCCCAGGACACCGTCTGGGACACCGTGCAGGCGGAACTGCGAGCGGGGGAGAAACGGACCCACTGGATGTGGTTCGTCTTTCCCGTGCTAACAGGCATCGGCGCCTCGCCCATGGCGATGTTCTATTCCCTGCGCGACCTAGAGGAGGCCCGCACCTACGCCGATCACCCGGTCCTCGGACCGCGGCTGGATGCGTGCTTCCGACTGATCCGCGGGCACGACACCTCGGCCGAGGAGATGCTGGGCGACACCGATGCCTACAAGCTGCGCGCCTCGGCCACGCTGTTCGAGGCGGCCAAGCCCACCCAGCCGCTGTTCGGCGCCGTGCTGGAGGACAAGTTCGCGGGCCAGCGCTGCACCAAGACCCAGCGGCTTCTGCGCCAGCCCGTCGAAGGGCTGTTCGACGCGGACTAGGGTCAGGAGTATTTCTTCAAAAGCGAGGAGGTGCGGCACGTCCCCCGGGGGGCCGCCCGATCCGCCCCGGGTTTGACCCGGGGAAACCGCGCCGCAACTACCGTTTGGCCTTGCGCGTGCGGGACACCTTCCGGGCAGTCTTGTCGGCCTTCTTCTTCGACGCGCCGATCCGGCGCTTGGGCGGCTTGCCGCGGCCTTTCGAAGGGCCGCGCGGCAAGACGGCACCGTCGAGGTCCACCAGGTCCGCGATCAGCCCGCCGGTGACCGGCGTCGCCTCGGTCAGCTTCACGGTCGCGCGTTGGCCCAGCGCGATCACCGTGCCGCTGTCCGCGCCCATCAGCGTCTGCGTCTCGTGGTCGTAATGGAAATACTCCGCGCCCAGGTTGCGCATCGGGATCATCGCATCGGCGCCGGTCTCGTCGAGTTTCACGAAGACCCCGAACTTCGCGATCCCCGCGATCCGGCCCGCCATCGTCGCACCCACCCGGTCGGCGAGGAAGGCCGCGAGGTAGCGGTCCGTCGTGTCGCGCTCGGCGGCCATCGACCGCCGCTCTGTGTCCGAGATGAGCTTGGCGGTATCGGCGAGGTTCTCGATGTCCCAGGGGCTCAGACCGTCCTTGCCCCAGCGGTGCGCCGAGATCAGCGCGCGGTGCACGATCAGGTCGGAATAGCGTCGGATCGGCGAGGTGAAATGCGCGTAGGCCTTCAGCGCCAGCCCGAAGTGGCCGAAATTCTCGGGGTGGTAATAGGCCTGCGTCATCGACCGCAAGGTGGCGAGGTTGATGAGCTCCGCGCTGTCGGTCGCGGCGGCGGAGCTCAGAAGCCGGTTGAGATGTGCCGTCTTCAGCACCTGCCCCTTGGCGAGCGTCAGCCCGGCACTGTCGGCGACCTCGCGCAGGGCGTCGAGTTTCTCGGGGCTGGGTTCCTCGTGGACGCGGAACAGCAGCGGGGTCCGTTTCGCGATCAGCGTCTCGGCGGCGGCGACATTGGCCAGCACCATGAACTCCTCGATCATCCGGTGCGCGTCGAGGCGGTCCTTGAAGGCCACGGCGGTGACCTCGCCCGCGTCGTTCAACTCGATCCGGCGCTCCGGCAGGTCCAGCTCCAGCGGCTGGCGATCCTGGCGGGCGCGGCGCAGAGCGGCATAGGCCGCAAAGAGCGGCTCGATCACGTCCTTCACCAGCGGTGCGGTCTGCGCGTCGGGCTGCCCGTCGGCGGCGGCCTGCGCCTGTTCGTAGGTCAGCGACGCGGCGGAGCGCATCATCGCGCGGTGGAACCTGTGACCCGTCTTCACGCCCTCGGCGTCGATCTGCATCTCGGCCACGAGGCAGGGGCGTTCGACCCCTTCGTGCAGCGAACACAGATCACCCGAGAGCGTGTCGGGCAACATCGGTACGACGCGGTCGGGGAAATAGGTGGAATTGCCGCGCTTGCGCGCCTCGCGGTCGAGTGCGGAATTCGGCGTGACGTAATGCGCCACATCGGCGATCGCGACCCAGAGGGTGAAGCCGTCGCCGTCGCGCTGCACGAAGACCGCGTCGTCGTGATCGCGCGCATCGGCGGGGTCGATGGTCACCAGCGGCAGGTCGCGCAGGTCGGTGCGGCTGCCCATCGGCGCGGGCTTCGCCGCATCGGCCTGGGCCACGACCTCGTCGGGGAAATGATCGGGGATGCCATGCTGGTGGATGGCGATCAGGCTGACCGCCCGCGCGCCGGAGGGATCGCCCAGCCGGTTGAGGATACGCGCCTTGGGCAGGCCCATGCGCCCCTTGGGGCCGGTCTGCTCTGCCTCGACCAGCTCGCCGTCCCGGGCGCCGTTGGTGGCCCCAGCGGGAATCGTCCACTGCTTGTCGGAGCCCTTGTCGATGGGCATCACGCGGCCACCTTCCGATCCCGCTCGGAAGACGCCCAGGATGCGCTGGGGATTTGTGCCGATCCGGCGGATCATCCGGCCCTGGTAGGCGTGCTCCTCTCCGGGCGTCGCGGTGAGGCGCGCCAGGATCCGGTCGCCCACGCCCAGCGCCGGGTCGGACTGGCGCAGAGCCATGAGGATGCGCGGCGGGTCGGTGTCCTCGGTCCACTCCAGGGGCCGCGCGATCAGGTCGCCATCGGCGTCCGGTCCCGTGACCTCGACCACCGACACCGGCGGCAGCCGCCCCGGCTCACGGTAGCTGGCGCGGCGCTTGGTGAGGGTGCCCTCGGCCTCCATCTCGCGCAGGAGCCGCTTGAGGTCGACGCGCAACGCGCCCTTGATCCCGAAGGCGCGGGCGATGTCGCGCTTCGACGTCTGGGTCGGGTTGTCGGAGAGGAACGCGAGCACGTCGCGTTTGCTGGGAAGATCTGCCATGCTTCGCATCTAGGGCGGCGGAGCGCCCGATGCAAACGGCGGACCGGGGCGCTGCCCCGGACCCCGGAGTTTATTCGGCCAGATGAAGCAGCGGGCGGATCGGGGCGGCGATCCCGGCTTCTTTGGATCGGAAATACTTGCCCCGCCGGCGAGGCGTCCCGCACGCGCCGCGCGCGCGCGGCCGGCAGCGGCGCGCGTCAGGCGAAATAGGCGCGCAGGATACGGGAGTAGATCGCCTTAAGCGTCTCGATGTCCTTCACCGGCACACGCTCGTCGACCTGGTGCATGGTCTTGCCGACGAGGCCGAATTCCACCACCGGGCAATGGTCCTTGACGAAGCGCGCATCCGAGGTGCCGCCGGAGGTCGACAGCTCTGGCCGGGTGCCCAGTTCGGCCTCCACCGCGTCGCCGATCAGGTCGGAGAGGTCTCCCGGCGGCGTGAGGAAGCTTTCACCGCTGATTTTTACGCGCATCTCGATGGCGATGCCGGTCTCGGCGGCCACGGCGTCGGCATGGGAGTGCAGCCACTCGGTCAGGGACGCACCCGAATGGCTGTCGTTGAAGCGGATGTTCACCGTGGCGCGACCCTGCGCGGGGATCACGTTGGTCGCGGGATTGCCGGTGTCCATCGTCACCACCGCCAGGGTCGAGGCGTCGAAGTGCTCGGTGCCCTGATCCAAAGGCTCCGACGACAACCGGTCCATCAGCCGCGCCATGGAAGGCAGCGGGTTCTTCGCGCGGTGCGGATAGGCGGAATGGCCCTGCACCCCGGTGAAGGTGAACCAGGCGGTCATCGACCCGCGCCGCCCGATCTTCATCGCCTGGCCCATGCGATCGGGGCTCGTGGGCTCGCCCACGAGGCAGTGGGTCATGGTCTCGCCTTGCGCGGCCATCCAGTCGAGCAGCGCCGTGGTGCCGTCCTGCGCGTCGCCTTCCTCGTCGCCGGTAATTGCCAGGATCACCGCCCCGTCGGGGGGCGTGTCGCGCACGAAGTCGACGGCGGCGGCGGCGAAGGCGGCGACGCCTGACTTCATGTCCGTCGCCCCCCGACCCCAGAGGAAGCCGTCACGGATCTCCGCCCCGAAGGGATCGACGCTCCAGTCGGCGGGATTGCCCAGCGGCACCACGTCGGTATGGCCGTTGAACCCGAAGCTGCGGTTCGCCCCCTTGCGACCCCAGCGCGCGAAGAGGTTCGCCACCCCGCCCCGGTCGACGCGGGTGCAGTCGAACCCGGCGTCTGACAGAAGCCGCTCCAGCAGGACCAGCGCGCCACCTTCCTCGGGCGTAATCGAGGGGCAGCGCACCAGCGCCGCGGTCAGCTCAACGGGGTCGGTCGGATTGGTCATCTGGCACCTGTGGGTCGGGGATCGCCCCCAGCGGTAGCGCGCCGCGCGCGCGGGTGCAATTGAAGCCGCAGGGCAAGGGTGGTTCCGCGGCGCCATTCAGAGGCCACGGAGCCGCACATCCCGGCCTAGGCGTCGGCCGGGTCGGGGCCGGCCGGCGCGTCGTAGAACGGCGTCATCTGCGCCACGATCACGCTGTTTTCCTCCAGCGCGCGCTGCATCAGGGCGCGTTCCTCGTCGTCGATGTCGTGACCTTCGGCCAGCCGTTCCTCGAGCGTGCCGTAGCCTGACACGTCCAGCGGCGAAAGGTCCGCCTGCTTGAGGATGGCGACCGTCTCGCGCACGGCCTCGGCCTCGTCCACGCCGCTGGCGTAGCACATGAGCGCCGCCCCCGTGGACTCCTTCGGCAGCCCGTCGCCGGGGGTGCGGCCCACTTCGACCAGCAGGGTGAAGATCTGTTGCGTGCGCTTGTTCATGGCCCATCGCATCGCGCGGGCGGGCGGCCCTGTCAAGCGGCGGCGAACTGCACCACGACGGCCACGGCGTAGATCGCGATGAGCAGCACGCTCTCGATCCCGATGCGCGCGGGCCCGTCGCGCTGGCGCAGGATCAGCCCGCCCAGCAGCACGCCGGTCATCAGAAGGCCCGTCGCCATCCAGTAGGTGTCGCTGCCCGAAGTCGCATGGAAGATCGACCGCTCGCGGTAGCTGACGTCAGAGGCCACGAGGAACAGCGTGTCGAAGGTATTGCCCCCGATGATCCCGCCGACCGCCAGTTGCAGCGCGCCGCGCCGGACGGCCGTGAGCGTCGTCACCAGTTCGGGCAGGGAGGTGACGACGGCCGTGACGATTGCGCCGACCAGCGAGGAGGCCAGCCCGAAGCGCGTGATGAAGGCCCCGCCCACCTGCGAGATCACCCAGCCCCCGGCGCCCATCAGTACGACCAGCCCCGCGAAGATCAGCGCGGGCCGCAGGGCGGAGCGGTGCCGCTCGGTCTCGTCCTCGGGTTCGTCGGTCCGGGTGTGGACGGTCTGGACGGGGCGCCACATCGGCTCCTCCGCGACGCGCTGCGACAGCTTCACGCCGCCCAGGTAGCACAGGAACATGATGATTGCCGCCGGATGCACGCCGAAATAGGCGATCTCGGGGCCGGAGGCGGCGGCCATGGGGATCGACAAAAGGATGATGAGCATCACCGCCTGGAACAGGTTGGCAGGCTCCGCCGCAGCGTGTTCGAGGTTGGCGGTGCGATGCAGGATGTCGGCGATGGCCAGGAACAGGGTCTGCGCCGCGATCCCGCCCACGGCGTTCGACACGGCGTAGCTGGCATCGCCCGCCAGGGCAGCGTCTACCGACACGACCACCCCGGCCAGCGAGGTGGCGGCGCCCAGGATCAGCCCGCCGGCCAGCGCCTCCCCCATCCGGGTGCGGTCGGCGATGACGTCGGCCAGGCCGGTGGCGCGGATCGAGGAGACCACGACGAGCGCCCCCGCGGCCAGGAAGACCAGCAGCAGGAGCGGCAGGGACAGGTTGGCGATCATGGGGGCCTTTCATGCAAAAACGGCGCGCGATCCATCGCACGCCGTTTTCAGGTCAGTCGATCGTGATCCGATCAGGTGTTGCGACGCACCAGGCGCGCCAGGAAGATCAGGATGCAGGCGCCGATGAAGCCGACCAGCAGGTAGCCGAGGCTGAAGCTTGCGCCCGCCGCGTAGAGGCCCAGCAGCGTTCCGAAGATGAAGTTGAACACGATCGCGCCGACGATGCCGAGAACGATGTTCGCCAGAAGACCCATGTTGGACTTCATGAATTGTTCGGCGAGCCATCCTGCGATGCCGCCGACGATGATTGCTGCAAGCCAGCCCATGTCGTTATCCCTTTGTTGGTTGAGGCCAGCATGGCCTCTTGACCACACGAACCCGTGACCGTCGACTTGGTTCCCTCAAAAATCAGAATCCGAGAAGATTTGTCCCCGCGCTCTTGCAGCCCAGAGCGACGCGGTGATCAGGACGGCCTGGATCGGCAGGAAGACCCCCGCGAACAGCGCCAGGATCCGAAGCCAGATCGGCCATCCCATCAAGGTAGGCCAGATCGCCGGCAGGGCCAGCGCGAAGACAAGCGCCAGCAAGATCGCATCCGCGGCGACCGGTCCCCAGGCCATCAGCCAGCCCGGCCTGCTACCCGCCGCGATGTGGCGGCGGGCGGACCAGCGCGACAGGATCATCAGTCGCGCAACAGCTCGTTCACGCCGGTCTTGGACCGCGTGCGCTCGTCCACGCGCTTCACGATGACCGCGCAGTAGAGGTTGATCCCGTTCTTCGACGGCATCGAACCTGCGACGACGACGGAATAGGGCGGGACCTCGCCATACATGACGTCGCCGGTCTCGCGGTCGACGATCTTGGTGGACTGGCCGATGAAGACGCCCATGCCCAGCACGGAGCCTTCGCGGACGATGCAGCCCTCGACCACCTCGGAGCGGGCGCCGATGAAGCAGTTGTCCTCGATGATGGTGGGCCCGGCCTGCATCGGCTCCAGCACGCCGCCGATGCCCACACCGCCCGAGAGGTGCACGTTCTTGCCGATCTGCGCGCAGGATCCGACCGTGGCCCAGGTGTCGACCATGGTGCCCTCGTCCACGTAGGCGCCCAAGTTCACGAAGGAGGGCATCAGCACCACGCCGGGGGCGATGAAGGCCGACTTGCGCACCACCGCGTTGGGCACGGCGCGGAAACCGGCCGCGCGCCACTGGTTGTCGCCCCAGCCCGCGAACTTGCTGTCGACCTTGTCCCACCAGCCGCCGCCCTGCGGGCCGCCGGGCTGCATCTCCATGTCCTTGATGCGAAAACCCAGCAGGACCGCCTTCTTGGCCCATTGGTTCACGTTCCAGTCGCCGTTCTCCTGCCGTTCGGCGACGCGCAGCCGGCCGCTGTCGAGCGCGTCGAGCGTATCCTCGATCGCCTCGCGGGTCTCGCCGCCGGTGGAGGGGGTGATCTGGTCGCGGGCGTCCCAGGCGGATTCGATGGCGGTTTCGAGTTGGGCGTTGGACATGGAACGGGCCCCTTTGGCTGGTTTGGCGGTTCAGACCGGGCTATAGACCAGCCTCGCCTTGCCGCGCAATGACATCAGGACGCCTTCATGACCGACGACCACCGCACGCCCCTGCGCTCCTCCGGGAGTGACCGGGAACACGCGAAATCCGTGCCGGACACGCCGCAGACGCGGGCGCCCAGCTACAAGCTGGCCTTCACCGACGACGACTTTCTGTGCCGCGACGAGCTGCGCCCGGTGCGCTGGCAGCTGGAGCTGATGAAGCCCGAGATTCTGATGGACGCGGCGGACGTCGTCTCGACCGTGGTGATGTTCGGCGGGGCGCGCATCCCCGAGCCTGCCCACAAGGACCGCGCCCGCACGCAGACGCTGGCGGAGCTGACGGCCTTCTATGACGAGGCCCGCCATTTCGCGCGGATCGTGACCGAACGGTCGATGGCGCAGGGCGGGTCGGAGAATGTCATCGTTACCGGCGGCGGCCCCGGCGTGATGGAGGCGGGCAACCGCGGTGCGCAGGACGCGGGCGGCCGGTCCGTCGGGCTGAACATCGTGCTGCCGCACGAGCAGGCGCCCAATCCTTACGTCACGCCGGACCTTTGTTTCAACTTCCACTACTTCGCCACGCGCAAGATGCACTTCCTGATGCGCGCCTCGGCGATCACCGTCTTTCCCGGCGGCTTCGGCACGCTGGACGAGATGTTCGAGGCCCTGACCCTGATCCAGACGGGGCGGATGAAGAAGGTGCCCTTCCTTCTGTTCGGCCGCGATTTCTGGACCCGGATCATCGACTGGGAGGCGCTGTCGGATGCCGGCACGATCTCTCCCGCCGATCTGGACCTGTTCCGCTTCGTGGACAGCGCCGAAGAGGCGCTGGCCGCGATGGACGATTGGGACGGGGCGGGCGAGGTGCGCGAGGAAATCCCGGGCCGGTGAGAGAGCCGCCGGGCCCCGGGATGTTTCGCATGCGAAACATATTATGTCATATTTAACAATATTTTCAAAGCGTTGAACGAAGGCTGACACCACCGGGCGCAGAGTGACGAGGGCATCGACCGACCTGGAGGGCGCCTCGACAACGCCAATGGGCGGGCGCTGGCAAGGCGTCCAACGGGTCCGCAACTTGCGGCGTTGCAAGATCGCCCTCCGGGGGGAGGTCAGGCGATGCCCGGCGGTGCCGCCGGGCGCGCGCGAGGTTCGGCGTGGGCGATCGAACGTCAATCCAGCCGAATGGAACGTGTGATTGACGTGAGCGCCCGGGCTACAGGCCCGCTTCGGCCTCGACCTGTTTGCGGCTCTTGCGGGCGCGTTCGGTTTCGGACTTGAGTTGGCCGCAGGCGGCCATGATGTCCTCTCCGCGCGGAGTGCGGATGGGGGAGGCGTAGCCGGCCTTGTAGATGATGTCCGCAAAGGCGCGGATGCGGTTGTTGGAAGACCTCTTGTAAGGCGCGCCGGGCCATTCGTTGAAAGGGATCAGGTTGATCTTGGCCGGGATGCCGTCGATCAGCTCGATCAGGCGCCGCGCGTCGTCGTCGGTGTCGTTCACCCCGTCGAGCATGACGTATTCGAAGGTGATCCGCTCGGAATTCGAGACCTTGGGATACTCGCGCAGGGCGTCCAGAAGTTCCGCGATGTTCCAGCGCTTGTTGATCGGCACGAGCTTGTTGCGGACCTCGTCCGTGGTCGCGTGGAAGCTGACGGCGAGCTGGCAGCCGATCTCTTGCGCGGTGCGGGCGATCTCGGGGACGACGCCGGAGGTCGAAAGCGTGATGCGGCGGCGCGACAGGGCGATGCCCTCGCCGTCCATGGCGATCTTCATCGCGTCGCGCACGTTCTCGAAGTTGTAGAGCGGCTCTCCCATGCCCATGAGGACGATGTTGGACAAAAGGCGCGGGCCGTTCTCGCCGGTGCCCTGCCCCGGTTCGGGCCATTCGTCCAGATCGTCGCGTGCGAGCATGATCTGGCCCACGATCTCTCCCGCCGTGAGGTTGCGGACCAGCCGCTGCGTGCCGGTGTGGCAGAAGGAACAGGTCAGCGTGCAGCCCACCTGGGAGGAGACGCAGAGCGTGCCGCGGTCCTCCTCGGGGATGTAGACGACCTCGACCTCGTGGCCGCCCGCGATGCGGACGAGGTACTTGCGGGTGCCGTCGGTGCTGACCTTGCGGGTCACGAGTTCGGGCAGTTCGATGACGAAGCGCTCGGCCAGCATCGCGCGGTAGTCCTTGGACAGGTTCGTCATGTCCGCGAAATCGCGCTTGCCCCAGTGATAGAGCCACTGCCAGATCTGGTTCACCCGCATCTTGGCCTGCTTGTCGGGCGTGCCCGCCGCGATCAGCGCGTCCTTGAGCTGGTCCCGGGTCAGGCCGATCAGGTTGACCGGGCCCTCGGGCAGCTTGCGCGGCATCGTGTGGACGTCCTGCGTGATCGGGGCGGTGGCGGTCATCTCGGTCTCCCTCGGGCGGAAAGTAGGCCCCATATAAGATAGAAGGCCCGGTTTCCAATGGAAAACCGGACCTCGCAACTTCATCTGGCCAGATAAACTCGAAAAGGCGCGCAGCGCCTCCGCTTAGCTGGAGCAGCGACTTTCGGCCTCTTCCACCCCGGCGGTGAAGCCCAGAAGCGAGAAGGTGTCGGTCGTCACGTTGCCCCGGCCGGAGCGTCCGCGCAGCACGGCGTCGGTGCCGCGCTTGAGGGCGGCGACCACGCGGGCGTCATCCTCGGGCGTGGCGGGCCAGGCCCATTCGCCTTCGGTGAACATCTGGAAGGTGGTCCCCGCCACGGTCAGATCCACGGTGGAGCCGGGCGCGAAGGGATAGCCGCCGGTGAAGGTCACCTGGCCCTGCACGTCGGCACCGGGCCGGTAGAAGACCATCAAGAAGATATCGCCCCGGCGGCCCTGCGTGGGGTTGCCGCTGGAATCGGTCAGCGCGCTTTCGGTGGGGGACGAGACACTGATGCACTCGCGCGGGTTCTCCGCCTCGAAGGTGCTCCAGTCGGTATTGGCGGCGACCAGGTTGTCGGTGGTGCTTTGTGCTGCGGCCGGTGCGGCCAGCGCCAAGCCCAGTGCCAGCGCCCATCCCGTGGTGATCGTTTTGTGCATCATCAAAGTCTCCAAACTGCCCTTCGGTCATGTGCGCGTGTCGCGACAGGTCTTGCCGACCTTTTCGTCTGGCGGCCATGCGTTCAACCGGATAGCCCTGTGCCTAGCAAGAAATTGCCCAGACTGAAAAGCATATTCCATGCACAAGATCGTGCCCGAGGGAGCCCTGCCATGACCGCCGCCGTCCCGCTGATCCAGACCTTTCGCGGCGATCTGCCCGAGTCGCTTCACGCCGGTCACGCGGTGGTCTGCGACGCGGAGGGCGGAATCGTGCAGCAGTGGGGCGACCCCGGGGCGGTGATCTTCCCGCGCTCCTCGTGCAAGATGATCCAGGCGCTGCCGCTCATCGAAAGCGGTGCGGCGGATGCGCACGGGCTGCGGCCCGAGCAGCTTGCCCTGGCCTGCGCCAGCCACCAGGGCGCGCATATCCACACCGACCGGGTCCGGGTCTGGCTCGACAGCTTGGGCCTGCGCGACGCCGATTTCCGCTGCGGCCCGCAATGGCCCGCCGACCTGCCCGCCCGGGACGAGATCATCCGCGCCCACGCCCAGCCCTGCCAGATCCACAACAATTGCTCCGGCAAGCACGCGGGCTTCCTGACGCTGAATCGTCACCTGGGGGGCGGCACGGATTACGAACTAATGGATCACCCGGTGCAGCAGGCCTGCAAGGCCGCCTTCGAGGAGGTCACGGGCGAGACCTCTCCCGGCTACGGGATCGACGGCTGTTCCGCGCCCAACTTCGCCACCAGCGTCCACGGCCTTGCCCGCGGGATGGCGGCCTTTGCCAGCGCGCAGGACCGCAGCGACAGCCGCGCGCAGGCGATGCAGCAGCTGGTGGCGGCGATGACCGCACACCCCGACCTCGTCGCGGGAGAGACGCGCGCCTGCACCGACCTGATGCGCGCCATGGGCGGACGCGTGGCGATCAAGACCGGGGCCGAGGCGGTCTTCGTCGCCATCCTGCCCGAACAGCGGCTGGGCGTCGCGCTGAAGATCATCGACGGCGGCACCCGCGCCGCCGAGGCCGCCATCGCGGCGATCCTGATCAAGCTGGGCGCGCTCGACCCCGACCATCCCGCCGCCCGGCGCTGGGGCCGCCCCGAGATCCGCAACTGGCGCGGTACGCTCTGCGGCCGCATCGAACCCACCGACGCCCTCGTCTAGGAGACCCCATGTCCTTCACGCTCGCCACCTGGAACATCAACTCGGTCCGCCTGCGCGAGGGTCTCGTCGCGCGGCTGATGCAGGACGAGGCGCCCGACGTGCTGTGCCTGCAGGAATGCAAGTCGCCGATGGACAAGATCCCGACGGAGGCCTTCGAGGCGCTGGGCTACGTCCATCGCATCGGGCGCGGGCAGAAGGGCTACAACGGGGTGGCGATCCTCTCGAAGATGCCGATCGAGGAGACGGGCGCCGCCGACCACGCGGAGCTGGGCCATGCCCGCCATATCGCGGGCCGGCTGGAGAACGGCGTGACGGTGCACAACTTCTACGTCCCCGCGGGCGGCGACAAGCCGGACCGGGCGATCAACGACAAGTTCGGCCAGAAGCTGGATTACCTGACGGCAATGCGCGACGCCTTCGTGGCGGAGCCGCCCGAGCGCGCGATCCTGGTGGGCGATCTGAACATCGCCCCGCGCGAGGACGATGTCTGGGACCACAAGAAATTGCTGCGCGTCGTCAGCCACACCCCCATCGAGGTCGAGCACCTGGCGCAGGTGCAGGACAGCGCCGGTTGGGTCGACGTCACGCGCAAGGACATTCCCGAAGGGCGTCTTTATTCCTGGTGGTCCTACCGCTCGCCCGATTGGGACGCCGCCGACAAGGGCCGTCGCCTGGATCACGTCTGGGCCACGCCGGACATCGCGGGCGCCGCGCACTCCAGCCGGATCCTGCGCGACGTGCGCGGCTGGGAGCAGCCGAGCGATCACGCACCGGTCTTCGCAACCTTCGATCTGTAAGCCGATCGCCTCGGCGGGCGGGCGTCGCCACCCGACGGTTGTCCCGGCCCCGTCCAGCGCACATATAAGCCGGAACTCGAACAGGAGACCCCGATGATGGATCTGACCGCCGCCCCCGAAAGCCACGTGACCGACGGCACCGATGCGACCTTCATGGCCGACGTGGTCGAAGCCTCGCAGAGCGTGCCCGTCATCGTTGATTTCTGGGCCCCGTGGTGCGGCCCCTGCAAGACGCTGGGCCCGGCGATCGAGAAGGCGGTCAACGCCGCGAAGGGCCGGGTGAAGCTGGTCAAGATCGACGTCGACGCCAACCAGCAGATCGCGGGCCAGCTGCGGGTGCAGTCGATCCCGACGGTCTATGCCTTCTGGCAAGGCCAGCCGGTCGACGGCTTCCAGGGCGCCCTGCCGCCGTCCGAGGTGGACGCCTTCGTGAACAAGGTCGCCGACATGGGCGGCGAAGCGGACGATGGGGGGCTTGCCTCGGCCATCGAGGCCGCCCAGGGGATGCTGGACGACGGCGACGCGGCCGACGCCGCCGAAACCTTCGCCGCAATCCTGCAGGAAGACCCGAACTCTGCCGCGGCCTACGCGGGGCTGGTGAACGCGCATCTGGCCATGGACGACGTGGACCAGGCGGAGGCCATCCTGAACGGCGCCCCGGCCGAGATCAGCACCGATCCCGCACTGGAAGCCGCCGCCGCCCGCATCGCCCTGCTGCGCGAGGCCGAGAACACCGGCCCCCTGGCGGACCTCGAAGCGCAGGTGGAGGCGAACCCGGACGACCACCAGGCGCGGCTCGACCTGGCGACGGCCCTGTCCGCCAAGGGCCGCACGCAGGAGGCGGTCGATCACCTGCTGGATTCGTTCCGCCGCGACCGCGAGTGGAACGACGGCGCCGCAAAGGCCCAGCTTTTCAAGCTCTTCGACGCGCTCGATCCGAAGGATCCGGTGGCCCTCGCGGGGCGGCGCAAACTGTCGTCGATGATATTTGCCTAAAAGGGGGCGCAGGCTAGGTGGGAGGTCATGTTTTCAGCCTCAGACCTGCCTGACACGATCCCGATCTTCCCGCTGCCGGGCGCCCTTCTGCTGCCGCGCGGGCGGCTGCCGCTGCACATCTTCGAACCGCGCTATCTGGCGATGGTCGAGGACACGATGAAGCAGCCCGGCCGCCTGATCGGGATGGTCCAACCCTACGACACACCGGGCGGCGAAAGCCGTTTGCACAGCATCGGCTGCGCGGGCCGGCTGACCGGCTTCAACGAGACCGACGACGGGCGCTACATGATCACGCTCGCCGGCGTGTCGCGATTTCGCGTCGTGAAGGAGGTCGAGGGGTTCCAGCCCTACCGCCGCTGCGAAGTGCGCTGGGACGCTTTCGGCCGCGACCTCGGCCCCGCGGAGCGCGACCCCGAGTTCGATCGCGACGCCTTCATGGACATGCTGGGGCGCTTCTTCGAGGACCAGAACCTCAAGACCGACTGGGAACAGCTGGGCGAGGCGGAGGACGAGCTGCTGATCAACTCGCTGTCGATGCTGTGCCCCTTCGAGCCGGAGGACCGGCAGGCCCTGCTGGAGGCGCCCTCGCTTTCAACCCGGCGCGAGACGCTGGTGACGTTGATCGAATACGCCCTGCGGGGCGGCGACGAAGAGGTGATGCAATGACCCCGTTCGACCCCCGCATGCTGGAGGCCCTGGTCTGCCCGCAGACCCAGGGTCCGCTGCGCTACGACGCCGAGGCGCAGGAGCTGTTGAGCGAGCGTGCGAACCTTGCCTTCCCGATCCGCGACGGGATCCCCGTCATGCTGGTGGACGAGGCGCGCGCGCTGGACTGATCGGCTTTCCCCGCGCGTGTCGGCGTCAAGGCACGGGGGCGAGACCTGCGGCGGCGGAGGGTGCGGGACGCCTCGCCGGCGGGGCGGATATTTTCAGAACAGAGATGGGCCGCGGCGGCGCGTCGCTGTGCCGTCAGCGCATCAGGCGCGGCAAGGTGCTGTTGAGGCCCGCGGCCTCGCGGATGAAGCCACGGCGCATGCCGGGGATGGCGTTGACCACGCCCATGCACAGATCGCGCAACCCGCGCATCAGGGTGTTGTCGTTGGAGAAAATTCGGTTGAAGGCGTCGGTGGCGAGGGCCAGCTTCACCGTGTCGAATCGGCGCCAGTGCTGGTACTCCTGCAGCACGGTGGCGCTGCCGATATCCTGACCGCGCTGGCGGGCGTCCTCGATCACCTGGGCCAGGGCGGCGACGTCCCGCAGCCCGGCGTTCAGCCCCTGCCCCGCGATGGGATGGATGCCATGGGCCGCATCCCCGACGAGCGCCACGCGCGGACCCGTCAGGCTGTGCGCCAGCGTCAAGCCAAGCGGATAGGCGTGCCGTTTGCCGGCAAGCCGGATGTCCCCGAGGAACGAGCCGAAGGCGGGCTTGAGCGCCTCGATGAAGGCGGCGTCGTCCATCTCGGTCATGGCGCGGGCGCGGGTGGCCTCCTCCGACCAGACGATGGAGGATCGGTTGCCGGTGAGCGGCAGGATCGCGAGCGGCCCGCCCGGCATGAAGAACTGGTGCGCGATGCCGCGGTGCGGCAGGTCGTGTTCCACCGCACAGACCACGGCGAGCTGGCCGTAGTCCCAGCCGGTGCGCGCGATGCCCGCACGCCGGGCGGTGCCGCTGCCGCGTCCGTCGCAGCCGACGACGAGCGCGGCGGTCAGGGTCTGGCCGTCGTCGAGGGTCACTTGCGCGCGCGCGCCACTCGTGTCCTGCGCCGTGACGCTGCGTCCGGGAAGATGCGTGATCCGCGCGTGGGTCAGCGCGTCGAGAAGTGCGGGGCGCAGGTGGCGATCCTCGACGAGCCAGCCCATGGGGCCTTCCTCGATCTCGGCGTGGTCGAAGTGCATCATCCAGGGCGAGGCGCCTTCCCCCGCGCGGCCATCGGTGACCTTGATGTCGCGCATCGGTTGCGCCTGCTCCGCGACAGCGTTCCAGATCCCCAGCCGCCGCAGCATCCGCACGGAGGTGAGAGAGAGCGCGTAGGCGCGCCCGTCGAAATCGCGGTCGCGGTGGGTGGCTGTGGGTTGCGCATCGACGATAATGACGCGCAGACCGGCCTGCGCCGCGGCGGTGGCAAGGGCGGGACCGTTGAGGCCGCCGCCGACGATGATCAGGTCGCTGTCCATGCAACCTCATATGGGCGCGGCGGCGGGATTGTCCATGCGGCACAGGCTCGCTAGCGTCGCACCAAAGAGAGGGCGGCACGATGGACGACTGGCGGTGGATGACGGCGCAGGCGCTGGGCGCGGGGATCGCGGACGGCGCGATCGACCCCGTGGCCCTGTGCGAAACCTACCTGGAGGCAATCGCGGCCCATCCGTCGCGCGACCGGATCTACGCCCGGGTCACGCCCGAGCTTGCGCGGGCGCAGGCGCAGGAGGCGCGGGCGCGCGCCCGGTCGGGGACGCGGCGCGGGCCGCTCGACGGGGTGCCGGTCAGCTGGAAGGACCTGTTCGACACGAAGGGCATCGGCACCGAAGCCGGAACCGCGCTGATGAAGGGGCGCGTGCCAAAAGAGGATGCCGAGGCCGTCCGCGCCGGTCATGCGGCGGGGCTCGTGTGTCTTGGCAAGACGCATATGTCCGAAATCGCCTTCTCGGGCCTCGGGGTGAACCCGGTGACGGCGACGCCGCCCAACGTGAACGACGCGGATGCAGCCCCGGGCGGGTCGTCCTCGGGCGCTGCGGCGTCGGTCGCCTTCGGGCTCGCCGCGGCGGCGGTGGGGTCGGACACGGGCGGGTCGGTCAGGGTGCCATCGGCCTGGAACGATTTGGTGGGCTACCGGCCCAGTTTCGACCGGATCTCGACGGTCGGGGCGGTGCCCCTGTGCCGGACGCTGGACGGGGTCGGGCCGCTTTGCCGGACGCTTGCCGACGCGCGGCTCATGGTGGCGGCGCTGAGCGGGACGGCGGACGCTCTGGACGCGCGTGCGCCGCGGCGGCTCGGGATCCTCGAGACCATCGGGATGGAGGATCTGGAGGAGGCGCCGCATGCCGCCTTCACCGCCGCCACGGCGGAGCTGGAGGCGGCCGGGATCACCATCGAGCGGGTGCGCTTCGACGCGTTGAAGGAGGTCTTCGCGTTCTCGGGCGGGCTCTACACCGCCGATGCCTGGTCCTTCTGGGGCCCGCGCATCACCGCCAACCCCGGCGTGATGTTCGAGCAGATCGAGACGCGGGTGACGCCGGGGCGAGAAGTGCTGGCCGCCGACTACCTGGCCCATTGGGCCCGCCTGCGCGAGGTCAGGAACGCGTGGCGCGCGCAGGTGCAGCACCTGGACGCGGTGATCCTGCCCAGCGTTCCGATCCTGCCGCCGCCGGTCGCGCGGCTGCTGGAGGACGGGGCCTACTACAAGGACCGCAACCTGATGTCGCTGCGCAACACGCGGATCGCGAACCTGCTGGACCTGCCCTCGGTCACGTTGCCGGGCGACAGGCCGTCCTGCGGGGTGATGCTGTTCGGACAGACCGGCGCGGACGCAGACCTTCTGGCGGTATCGCAGGGGGTGGCGGAGCTTCTGTCCCAAAAGACACAATTGCCCCGCAAAGCCTAGCCCGACTGCTGGACAGGGGGTCGGGGCGGCAGGTAGGCTGGCGCGCAAGCGGGGCGAGACGACCCTGCGCGAGAGGCAGTAAGATGAAACCCCCGATGCGGTTTGCAGACCTTCCGGTTGCGACGTGGCCCCGATTGCGCAGGCTGCTGGACGCCGTCCCGCCCGGGGGCGATCCCATCGACATGACCATCGGCACCCCGATGCACGCGATGCCGCCTTTCCTGTCCGACGTGCTGATGTCGCAGATGACGGGCTTTCGCGGCTATCCGTCGAACGACGGCAGCGCCGAACTTCTGGATGCCATCGCAGCTTGGCTGCATCGGCGCTACGGCGTGACCGTGGCCCCGTCCGAGATCATGGCCTTGAACGGCACGCGCGAAGGGCTCTACAACGCCGCGATGACGCTGTGCCCCGAGCGGAAAGCAGGCCAGCGCCCGGTCGTGCTGACGCCGAACCCCTTCTACCAGGTCTACGCCGTGGCCGCGATGTCAGTGGGGGCCGAGCCGGTCTACGTGAACGCGACCGAAGCGACAGGGCACCTGCCGGATTTCACCTTTCTCGATGCGGCCACGCTGGAGCGGACGGCGATCGCCTATGTCTGCTCCCCCGCCAATCCGCAGGGCGCCGTGGCCTCGAAGGCCTACTGGCGCGACCTCATCGCCCTGGCCGAACGGCACGACTTCCTGATCTTCGCTGACGAGTGCTACTCGGAGGTCTACCGCGACACGCCGCCGCCCGGCGCGCTGGAGGTCGCGCGCGAGATGGGCGCCGATCCCGACCGCGTGGTGATCTTTCACTCGCTGTCGAAGCGCTCGAACCTGGCAGGGCTGCGCTCGGGCTTCTGCGCCTCGGGGCCCGGCAACATGGCCCGGATCCGCAGCCTGCGCGCCTACGCAGGCGCACCGCTGCCCGGACCGGTGCAGGCGGTTTCGGCCCGGGTCTGGGACGACGAGAACCACGTCGCGGAGAGCCGCGCGCTCTACCGTGCGAAGTTCGACGCCGCGGACCGCATCTTGGGCGATGTTCCGGGCTACAGCTCTCCCCCGGCGGGGTTCTTTTTGTGGCTTCCCGTGCCCGACGGGGAGGAGGCGGCCCTGACCCTGTGGCGCGAGACGGGCGTGCGGACCCTGCCGGGCGCCTATCTCAGCCGCGACACCAAGGCGGGCAACCCCGGCGCGGGCTACATTCGCGCGGCGCTGGTGGCGCCGCAGACCACCGTCGAGGCAGGCCTCACCCGCCTGCGCGACCAGCTTTACACGTGAGGACGAAACGCATGGCATCCTACCAGACCAAGGCTCGTGACCCCCTTCTGGACAGCGAAACGCAGGCCGTTCTGGAACGACGCGGCAAGGAGCTGCTGGGGATCGTGCTGGCGGTCGCGGGTCTGGCCATCGCCGCCATGCTGGTCAGCTACACGCCCGAGGACCCGTCCTGGATGTCCGCGACCGGTCAACCGGTGCGCAACTGGCTGGGGCCGTTGGGGGCGTCCGTCGCGGCGCCGGTGATGATGATCGTGGGGCTGGGCATCTGGGTGCTGCCCTTGGCGCTGATCGCCTGGGGCGCGCGCTACGTGCTGCACAACGGCGAGGAGCGCGCGCTGGGCCGCCTGATGGTCCTGCCCGTCGGCATCGCGGTCGGATCGCTCTTTGCCGCGACGCTGACGCCGGGCGCGGGCTGGCCGCCGAACTTCGGCCTGGGCGGACTTTTCGGGGACACCGTGCTGGGCATGGTCCTGACGATCCTGCCGGTCGCGGTGGTGCTGTCGGTCAAGGTGCTCTCGCTGGTGCTGGGGGTGGCCTGTGCCGCCCTTCTGGGGTTCACCATGGGCTTCACCCGGCACGAGTTGCGGATCGGCCTGCGGCGGATGATGTTCGGCGTGCTGATGCTCTACGACCTGATCGCCCGCTCGATGTCCTCGGGCAGCCGGCGCGCCGTGCAGGCCGCGGGGGCCGGTGCCTCGACCCTCGCCGCGCGCCGTGCCGCCGCCCGCGCCGAACAGGCGGACAGCGCGACCGCGCCCCGCATGGCCGCGGCGGATCACGGCGGGGCCGGAGCGCGCAAGATGCCACCGATCCACCGCGCGGAGCCTGCGGTCGCGGCCCCCTCCCCTGCCCCGCAGGCGGAGGCGGAGGCCCCTGCGACGCGCAAGATGCCGGGCCTCGGCAATCTGCTGCGCCGCAAGTCCGACCCGGCGGAGGCCCCTGCGCCGGAGCAGGAAGGCACCGCACCCGAGGGCGTCGCCGCCCGCATCGCCGACGCGGTCAAGGCGCGCACCATGCCGACGCGGCCGGTCATCGCACCCGAGATCACGGGCGTCCGGATCGAGCCGTCGCTGACCGCCGGTCGCGGACCGCAGCCCCTGCGCCTGAACCCCGTGCCCTCGCTGGAGCTGGACCCCACCGACGAGGACACGCTGATCGAGGAGCCGGAGGACGTCCCAGGCGGGACGCCCGACCGCGCGGTCCTGCAGCGCAGCGCCCTGCCCCGCGACGACGCCAAGTCGCTGGTGGCCGAACCTCTCTTCGATCCCGATGCACCCCGGGCCACGCCGGCACAGCCGCGCCGCGCGCAGGTGCAGCAGGAGTTGAACCGCAAGGTCGTTCCCAGCAAGCAGGCCCGCGCGGAAGCGCAGCCGAGCCTGGAGCTGGAAGACGCGCCTGAGGCCTACGAGCACCCGCCGCTCAACCTGCTGATGGACCCCGCGGGCGTGCAGCGTCACGTGCTCTCCAACGAGGCGCTGGAAGAAAACGCCCGGATGCTCGAGTCGGTACTGGACGATTACGGCGTGAAGGGAGAGATCGTCAGCGTCCGCCCCGGCCCCGTGGTCACGATGTACGAACTCGAACCCGCGCCGGGCCTGAAGGCCAGCCGCGTGATCGGCCTGTCGGACGATATCGCGCGCTCGATGTCGGCGCTGTCGGCCCGTGTCTCGACCGTGCCGGGACGCACGGTGATTGGCATCGAACTCCCCAACGAGAATCGCGAAAAGGTGGTGCTGCGCGAGATTCTCTCGCACCGCGATTTCGGCGATGGCAAGGCGTCGCTGCCGCTGGCGCTGGGCAAGGACATCGGCGGCCAGCCGATCGTCGCGAACCTCGCCAAGATGCCCCACCTGCTGATCGCGGGGACGACCGGCTCGGGCAAGTCCGTGGCGATCAACACGATGATCCTGAGCCTGCTCTACAAACTCTCCCCCGAAGAGTGCCGGATGATCATGATCGACCCGAAGATGCTGGAACTTTCGGTCTACGACGGCATCCCGCACCTGCTGTCGCCCGTTGTCACCGATCCAAAGAAGGCCGTCGTGGCGCTCAAGTGGGTCGTCGGAGAGATGGAGGAACGCTACCGCAAGATGTCCAAGATGGGCGTGCGCAACATCGACGGCTACAACGGTCGCGTCCGCGAGGCGCTGGCCAAGGACGAGATGTTCAGCCGCACGGTGCAGACCGGCTTTGACGACGAAACCGGCGATCCGATCTTCGAGACCGACGAGTTCACCCCCGAGGTGCTGCCCTACATCGTCGTCGTCGTCGACGAGATGGCCGACCTGATGATGGTGGCGGGCAAGGAGATCGAGGCCTGCATCCAGCGCCTGGCGCAGATGGCCCGTGCCTCCGGCATTCACCTGATCATGGCGACGCAGCGGCCTTCGGTCGACGTCATCACGGGCACGATCAAGGCGAACTTCCCGACGCGGATTTCATTCCAGGTGACCTCGAAGATCGACAGCCGCACGATCTTGGGAGAGATGGGCGCCGAGCAGCTTCTGGGCATGGGCGACATGCTCTACATGGCCGGCGGGTCCAAGGTCACGCGTGTCCACGGGCCGTTCTGCTCGGACGAGGAGGTCGAGGAGATCGTCAACTACCTCAAGAGCTTCGGCCCGCCCGAGTACATGTCCGGCGTGGTCGAAGGTCCCGCCGACGACGGCGAGACCAGCATCGACGCGGTGCTGGGCCTGGGCGACGGGTCGGACGCGGAAAACGCGCTTTACGATACCGCGGTGGCGATCGTCATCAAGGACCGCAAGTGCTCCACGAGCTACATTCAGCGCAAGCTGGCCATCGGCTACAACAAGGCCGCGCGCCTGGTGGAACAGATGGAGGAAGAGGGCGTCGTCTCGGCTGCGAACCACGTCGGCAAACGCGAGATCCTGGTGCCCGAGCAGCACTAATCGGCGCGGCGGAACGGGGGCCGCCGCTGGCGCGGCGGGCGAGAGGCTCTGCCTCTCGCGCTCTCCGGGATATTTCTGGCCAGAAGAAGGAAGACCGTGTCAAATCTTCTTCTGGCCATAAATATCCCGGGGGGAGCGCAAGCGGCGGGGGCAGAGCCCCCGATCGGCCGCAGGCCGATCCGGTTGGGCGAAAGTCCGGCACAGGTGCCTGGTGGTGCGCAAGGAGAGTTTGGATGACCGATTATTTCACCCCGCCCGGGGGGCTGCCGCCGCAGACGGATCTTCTGTCCGACCGAGCGGTCTTTACCGAAAGCTACGCGGTGATCCCGAAGGGGACCCTGCGCGATATCACCACCAGCGCCCTGCCGCATTGGGAGAAGACCCGGGCCTGGATCATCGCGCGGCCACTGTCGGGCTTTGCCGAGACCTTTGCGCATTACGTGATGGAGGTCGCTCCCGGTGGCGGCAGCCGGCAGCCGGAACCGGACGCGGGCGCTCAAGGGGTGATCTTCGTCACCGACGGCCATGCGGAGCTGACGTATCAGGGGACGACGCATCTGCTCTATCCCGGCTCCTACGCCTACCTGCCCGCGGGCTGCGACTGGACGCTGGTGAATGACCACGATGGCCCTTGCGGGTTTCACTGGATCCGCAAGCGCTACGAACCGGTCGAGGGGATCGACCCGCCCGCGCCCTTCGTCACGCAGGATGCCGATGCGACGGTGGTCGAGATGGAAGGCACCCATGGGGCCTGGTCCACGACGCGTTTCGTCCCGCCTTCGGACCTGTCGCACGACATGCACGTGAACATCGTGAACCTGCAGCCCGGCGGCGTGATCCCCTTCATGGAAACCCACGTGATGGAGCACGGGCTTTACGTGCTTTCCGGCAAGGCGGTCTATCGGTTGAACCGCGACTGGGTCGAGGTCGAGGCAGGCGATTACATGTGGCTGCGCGCCTTCTGCCCGCAGGCCTGTTACGCCGGGGGGCCGGGGCCGTTTCGCTACCTGCTCTACAAGGACGTCAACCGGCATCCGGCATTAGGTCTGCGGTAGCAGCGATCGGCCGACGGCCGGGGGCGCTGCCCCCGGGCCCCCGAGGTATTTCCGGCTGGAAGAAGCCGGAACCCGCGCGCGGCCGGAGCCGCGTCAGAGGATCTGCCGGAGGCGAAGCTCGGCGATGCGTTCGACCTGCGCGCAGGCGGTGGCGAATTCCTCCTCCACGGAATTGGCGAGGCGGCGTTCGAAGGCGTCGAGGATGCCGGCCTTGTCGTGATCGCGCACGGCGATGATGAAGGGGAAACGGAACTTGGCCGTGTAGGCGGCATTCAGGCGCTCGAAGGTCGCGCGTTCCTCATCCGTCAGCGCGTCGAGCCCGGCGGAGGATTGCTCGGACGTGCTGTCGGCCGTGAGGCGTTTCGCGGCGGCGAGCTTGCCCGCGAGATCGGGGTGGGCGCGCAGGACGGCCAGCCGGTCGGCGGTGCTGCCGCGGCGGAAGGCCCGCGCCATGAGGCTGGCGAGCCCCGCGGGGGTATCGTGCGCGGGGGAGCGTTCCAGTTGGTAGGCGGCTTCGGCCACCCAGGGGGAATGCTCGAAGATGCCGCCGAATTGCGCGACGAATTCAGCGCGGGGCATCTGGCTGGGGCGGTCCTTCGCCGCGGGCGGATGGGTGGCGCGCCAGTGGTCTGCGATCTGCGCCCGGGTGGCGAACCAGACGCCGTCGTGGCCGCGCATGTGCTCGAGCGCCTGGCGGAGGGCCTCGATCCGGCCGGGGCGCCCGGCGAGGCGGCAGTGCAACCCGATCGAGAGCATCTTGGGCGCGCCCTCCACCCCTTCGCGGTAGAGCGCGTCGAAGCTGGCGGTCAGGTAGTCGCGGAACTGGGCGCCCGCGTTGAACCCGTTGGGGGTCGAGAACCGCATGTCGTTGGCATCCAGCGTGTAGGGCACGATCAGCTCGTCCCGGCCGCCGATCCGCATCCAGTAGGGCAGGTCGTCGGCGTAGCTGTCCGAGAGGTAGTCGAAGCCTTCCTCCGCCGCGAGGCGCAGGGAGTTCATCGAGGCGCGCCCTTGGTAGAAGCCGCGCGGACGCTCGCCGGTCACTTCGGTGTGCAGGCGGACGGCGCGCTGGATATGGGTCCGCTCGGTATCCTCGTGGGTGTCCTTGTACTCGATCCATTTGAGCCCATGGCTGGCGATCTCCCAGCTCGAGGCCTGCATGGCGGCAACCTGTTCGGGGCCGCGGGCCAGCGCCGTGGCGACGCCGAAGACCGTCACCGGCAGATCGCCCAGCAGGCGGTACAGCCGCCAGAAGCCGGCGCGGGCGCCGTATTCGTAGATCGTCTCCATGTTCCAGTGCCGTTGACCGGGCCAGGGAACGGCGCCGGGGATCTCCGACAGGAAACCTTCGGAGGCGGGGTCGCCGTGCAGGATGTTGTTCTCGCCGCCTTCCTCGTAGTTGACGACGATCTGGACGGCGATGTTCGCATCACCGGGCCACTTGGGGTCGGGCGTCCGGGCACCATAGCCGATCATGTCGCGAGGGTAGGTCATCTTGGGTCTTTCCTGCAGGTTGCGGGATTTATACCGTGGCCCGGGAAACAAGACAGGGAAAACGAGATGTATGACATGGCGATCCTTTGGGAGTGGCTGGCCTTCGCCGTCCGCTGGACCCATGTCATCACGGCCATCGCCTGGATCGGGTCGTCGTTCTATTTCATCGCGCTGGACCTGGGGCTGAACCGGGATATCGCGGGCCCCGCCGACGGCGAGGAATGGCAGGTCCACGGCGGCGGGTTCTACCACATCCAGAAATACCTCGTGGCGCCCGACGCGATGCCCGCCCACCTGACCTGGTTCAAGTGGGAGAGCTACGCCACCTGGCTGTCGGGGGCCGCCCTGCTGATGGTGGTCTACTGGGCGGGGGCCGAGCTTTACCTGATCGACCCCGCGCGGGCGGATTTGAGCGTCTGGCAGGCGGTGCTGATCTCCGCCGCGTCGCTGACCCTGGGCTGGCTCGTCTACGATACCGCCTGCAAATCCCGATTGGGGGAGCACCCGACCGCGCTGATGGGGCTGCTGTTCGTGCTGCTGGTCGCGATGAGCTGGGGCTACAACCAGGTCTTTTCGGGGCGCGCCTCGCTCTTGCACCTGGGCGCCTTCACCGCGACGATCATGACGGCGAACGTGTTCCTGATCATCATGCCGAACCAGCGGGTCGTGGTGGCCGACCTGAAGGCAGGGCGCAAACCCGATCCCAAGTACGGCAAGATCGCCAAGCTGCGCTCGACCCACAACAACTACCTGACCTTGCCGGTGATCTTCCTGATGCTGTCGAATCACTACCCGCTGGCCTTCGGGACGCAGTACGCCTGGATCATCGCGGCGCTGGTGTTCCTGCTGGGGGTGACGATCCGGCACTACTTCAACTCGATGCATGCGCGCAGCGGCAAGCCGTCCTGGACATGGGCCGCGACGGTGGTGATCTTCATCCTCATGGCGTGGCTCTCGACCTTTCCGGGTCACGACACCTACGAGCAATCGCAGGCCCGCGACCTGACCGCGCAGGAAGAGCGGTTCGCGGAAGCCGCGGGGTTCGAGGAGGCCGCACAGATCGTGCAGGGCCGGTGTTCGATGTGCCATGCGCGAGAGCCGGTCTGGCCCGGCATCCGCTGGGCGCCGAAGGGGGTGCACCTGGAAACCGCGGCCGACATCGCGCACCACGCGCCCGAGATCTACACCCAAGCCGCCGTGAGCCACGCGATGCCGCCGGGGAACATCACGGAGCTGTCGGACGCGGACCGGGTCGTGCTGGCCGACTGGGTCCGCGCCGCGCGCTGATCAGCCGCCGCGGGATGCGGTCTCGGCCTGGATGTTGAACTGCCGGTCGGAAATCGACCCGCCGGGCTGCAATCCGTTGAGGATCACGGTCGTCTGCTCGCCCACGTTGTCGGTGACGATCCACTGTCGCAGCTCTGTCGGGTTGGCCGAGAACACCATCTGGATGTTGCCGTACTCGGGGTGATCGGGGTCCTGCGCCGTGATCGTCGTCGTGGTCCCGTCCGAGGTGTGACCCGTCACCATCCGCGCCCGCGTGAGATCCACGTTACGCGCAAGGATGATCGACAGCGGCGTCTGGTTCAGCGGGTAGCGCTCGACGCCCGCGTTGGAGCGGGGATCGAAGACCGCGACCGACCCGCCACCGGCCATCACGAGGCTGTTGTCGGGGGCGTTGTATTCGAACCGGATCCGTCCGGGCCGCTTGATGTAGAGCTGACCGGTCGAGATCGTGCCGTCGCCGTTGATCTGGGTGAAGCCGCTGGTCGCGGTCGTCAGCCCGTTGAGGTAGCTGGACACGGCCCCCAGAGAGAGTTGCTGGGCCTGGGCCGTGCCGCCGACGAGCGCCAGGGCGGCGGCCGACATAAGAAGCGTGCGTCTGTTCATGGTCTAACCTTCGTTCGAGTTGACCCTCAGATAGGGTGCGATGCCACGCATCCAAGCGCCCGTGCCCCGGACATGCGATAACGCGCCGCCGCAAACGGGTAGCGCGGCACGGAACCTGCATGGGGGGGAGTGCATTGAGAGGCGCACGCAATTTGCGAAAAAAGACAGGAGACATTCATGCCCGAAGCATTCGTCGCAGGCCTCGACGGCCAGACCCGCGAAAAAGTCATCAACATCCTCAACGACAACCTGGTCGAGATGCAGGCCCTCCAGATGGCCGTGAAACAGGCGCACTGGAACCTCAAGGGTGACGGTTTCATCGGCGTGCACGAGCTGCTCGACGGTGTGTCCGCCCGCCTGCTGAAGGGGATCGACACCATCGCCGAGCGCACCGTGATCCTGGGCGGCTACGCCCGCGGCACGCTCGAAGTCGCCGCCGACCGCGCCAAGATGAAGGCCTACCCGGTCGAGCTGACGGACCTCGACGCGCATGTCGTCGAACTGCAGGAACGCTTCCTCAGCGTCGGCGCCTCGATTCGTCAGGGTGCATCGGACGCGGACGAAGCGGGTGACGCGGATACCGAGGACCTGTTCGTCGAGATCAGCCGCGCGCTGGACAAGGACGCCTGGTTCATCGGCGCCAACGCCAAGAAGTAAGCGGATCACCTTAAGTGATGAAAGCCCCGCACGCAGATCGCGTGCGGGGCTTTTTCGTCACCGCTTGCCGCAGCCGCGCAGTTGCGCATCATAGAGCAGGGCGCGTTGCTCGACCTCTCCGGCGACGCGGATCAGCCAGCCCTTGCTTCGCCAGGTGCCGCGTTTGAAGCCCGAGCGCCCGTCGTGATAGGCCAGATACTGGTTGCGGATATCGTACATCGACACGCCCGTCTCGGCGACGGTCTTGGTCATGTACCAGCCCATGAAGTCCGCGGCGTCGTGGATATCCTCGCGCCGGGACCGGCGACCGCCGACCTCGTTCTGGTATTCCTCCCAGGTGCCGTCGAGCGCTTGGCTGTAGCCCAGCGCGGAAGATTGCCGACCGATGGGAATGACCCCCAGCGCGTATTGATGCGGCGGGCGGTTGTTGCCGATGAACTTACTCTCCTGGTAGATCATTGCCATCATGCCCGGCATCGGGACGCCGTACTTGCGCTCTGCCGCCTTGAACGCGCGCCGGTATTCGGGACGCTCGCTCAGGATCGCGCAGGCGTTTTCGAGATCGCGCGGTGCGGAATACTCCCGGGCGCCACAGCTGCCCAGGACCACGAGTAACACCAGCGCGCGAAGGATACTGCTCATATGCCTCTCGCTTCTTGTTTGTAATTGTCCCCAGCCTAGCCAATTCCGGCGCGGTTGGGAACGGGGCAGGCGCAGCCGGGGGTCGCCTGTTGCATCGACGCGCGAGTTGATGCCGATCGGGGGCGAAAGATAACAAACTGTTTCGGTTCCTCCCGGGCGTGGCTAGTGGACTTCGACGCGGTATTTCGATTAGGAACAAGGACGAAAGGGCTGATTTCATGTACAAGACGCGCGCGAAATATTACCTCGGCCAGGTCGTGAAGCACCGCAAGCACCCGTTCCGAGGCGTGGTCTTCGACGTCGATCCGACGTTTTCCAACACCGACGCCTGGTACGAGGCGATCCCCGAGGACAGCCGCCCCGCCAAGGATCAGCCCTATTACCACCTGCTGGCGGAAAACGATCGCAGCTTCTACGTGGCCTATGTGTCCGAACAGAACCTGATCGCGGATTATTCCGGCGAACCGGTGGAACACCCGGATGTGCCCGACCTGTTCGGACCGTTCGAGGACGGGTCCTACCCGTTGCAGGTCCAGCTGAACTGATCTTGGCCCGGTGATGCGGGGATAAAGGCGCGGCCCAGGCTCACGGCCGGGGCGGGGTTGGCCTGTGACGCCTCAGTAGCCCAGCGCGCAGCCGTCCTTGCGCGGATCGGACGCCCCTTCCAGCACGCCGCTGTCGTGAATGCGGATCGCCTGCGCGCCGCCGATGGCCGTGGGCGGGGCGATCACCTCGTGGCCCATGTTTGACAGCTCCGCCTTCACCGCGTCGGAATAGCCGTTCTCCACCCGAAGGCCGTCGGTGTCCGAGAAGACCCGCGGCCCGTCGATGGCCGTCTGCGGGTCCATGCCGAAATCGGTGAGGTTGCTGACGAAACGCGCGTGGCCGGTCGACTGGTAGGCCCCGCCCATGACACCGAAGGGCATCAGAGTGCGCCCGCCTTGTTGCAGGATGCCGGGGATGATCGTGTGCATGGGCCGCTTTCCCGGCGCGCCTTCGTTGGGATGGCCCTCGGCCAGGCTGAAGCCCGCGCCACGGTTCTGCATCAGGATGCCGAACTTGTCCGTGCCGATCCCGGACCCGAAGCCGTGGAAGATCGAGTAGATCAGCGACACCGACATCCGGTCGCGGTCCACGACGGTGATGTAGATCGTGTCCTTGTGCACCGCTTCGACGGTCGGACGCCTGGGCGATTGCGCGCGTTTCGGGTCGATCTGGGCGGCGAGCGCCTGGGCGGTCCTGTCGGACAGCATGTGGTCCAGCCGCGTCACGTGGTCGGGGTCCGACAGGAAGCGGTTGCGGGCGTCGTAGGCAAGCTTGGTGGCCTCCGCCTCGATATGCGCGCGGGCGGCGCCGTAAGGATCCATCGAGCCGAGGTCGAATTGCTTGAGGATGTTCAGCAAGAGGATCGCCGTGGCGCCCTGCCCGTTCGGCGGATGCTCGAAGAGGTCGAGCCCGCCGTAGGTCCCCTGGATCGGATCGCCGTAGGTCGCCGCGTGGGAGGCGAAATCCTCCAGCGTGTGGGTGCCGCCCGCCGCGCGCAAGGCCGCGACCATGTCCTCGGCCACCTCGCCTTCGTAGAAACCCGCGCGGCCCTCCATCGCGATGCGGCGCAGCGCTTCGGCCTGCTTGGGCGCGCGGAAGACCTGGCCCACCTGCGGGGCCGTGCCGTCCAGCAGGAAGTCGTCGCGCGCCACGCCCTGCAAGGTGTCCATGTCCATCGCCCAGTCCGAGGCGACGCGCGGGGCCACGGGGACGCCCGCCTCGGCGTAGTGGATCGCGGGGGCGAGCGTGGCCGCAAGGCCGATCCGGCCCCAGTCCTTCGACAAGCGGCAGAAGGCGTCGATCGCGCCGGGGATGGTGACCGCATGCGCGCTTCCCGTGGGGATCGCCGTCAGCCCCTGACCGCGCAGATCCGCCGCCGAGAAGGCCGCGGGCGCCCGCCCCGACCCGTTGAGCGCGACGATCCGGTCCTCGCCCGGCGGGGTCAGCAGCACGAAGCAGTCGCCCCCGATGCCGGTCATCTGCGGCTCGCAGATGCCCAGCAGGACCGCCCCCGCGATCGCCGCATCGACAGCGTTGCCACCGGCCTCGAGCGTCTGGATCGCGACCTTCGCGGCCAGCGGATGCGAGGTCGCGCACATGCCGTTGGTGGCGAAGGTGGCCGAGCGGCCCGGCTGGTGGAAATCGCGCATTTGTCGTGTCCTTGCGGTGTCTTGCCGCAGGGTGCGGGAAAAGTCCTGCCGGTGCAAACCTCAAATTCGGCCCGCCGCTCTTGCGGGCTTGATCGCCCGTGCCGCGGTGGTAAGCGCAACCTCGAAACACGAAAGGACCGTCCGATGGCACAGATCACCCTACTCGACGGCGGCATGGGACAGGAGTTGACCCACCGCGCGCCCGAAGCCCCGACGCCGCTGTGGGGCACGCAGGTGATGATCGACCATCCCGGCCTCGTGCAGCGGATCCACGCGGATTATTTCGCCGCCGGCGCGACGGTGGCCACGACGAACAGCTACGCGATCCACCACGACCGTCTGGCAGGCACCCCGCAGGAGGGGGCCTACGCCAAGCTGCACGCCCTGTCGCTGGCCGAGGCCGAGGCCGCCCGCGAGGCCCACGGCTCGGGCCGGATCGCGGGCAGCATCGGGCCGCTTGGCGCAAGCTACCGCCCCGAGCTGCATCCCGCCCATGACGCGGCCGTGGCCCTCTACGCCGAGAATGCCGCGCAGATGACGGGTTGCGACCTGATCCTGTGCGAGACCATCGCGTCCGTCGCCCACGCGCGTGCGATCCTCGAAGGCGCGCAGGCGGCGAAGCGTCCCGTGTGGCTGGCGATGACCGTGGACGACCGGGACGGCACCCGGCTGCGCTCGGGCGAGTCGCTGGCCGAGGTGCTGGCGGTGGCCCGCGGTGCGGAGGCGCTCCTAGTGAACTGCTCGGCGCCGGAGGCGATCCACGATGCGCTGCCGATCCTCGCGCAAGGGGGCCTGCCCTTCGGCGCCTACGCCAACGGATTCGTCAAGATCACGTCCGAGTTCCTAGAGGACAAGCCGACCGTGGCCGCGCTGACCAGCCGGGACCTGTCGCCGGAGGCCTACGCCGATCACGCGATGCGCTGGATCGAGGCGGGCGCCACCATCGTCGGCGGCTGCTGCGAAGTGGGGCCTGCGCATATCGCGCATCTGGCGCAGCGGATCGTGCAGGCGGGCCACGAGATCGTCTGACCCCTGCCCACGCGGCCCGATCCTGCGAAACCGCGCCGCCCGCGAGGGGCGCGGCGCGCGTCAGTTCATTCCGAGTCGGCGATCAGCCCGACCTGTTCGCCGCCCAAGGCCTGCAGGCCCTTGAGGATGTCGATGGCATAGGCCAGCTGGTAGTCCTCTTCGCGCAGCTGTGCGGCGGCTTCCGCACGGGCGCGGTCTTCCTCGATCTGGTCGATCTCGTCGTCGGACAGGCTGTCGTTGTTCAGGGCCCCGCGCAGCATCGCCTCGGTCCGGGCGGGACGGTCGTTCTCTTCCTCCTCCGCCTCGGGGTCGATGTCCGCCGGGCGCGGCTGTTCGACGATGATGTCGGGCGAGATGCCCAGCGCCTGGATCGAGCGGCCCGATGGGGTGTAGTAGCGCGCGGTGGTCAGGCGCATCGCCCCGTTGCCTTGGAGCGGCACGACGGTCTGGACCGATCCCTTCCCGAAGCTCTTGGTGCCCACGACGATGGCGCGGCGGTGGTCCTGCAGCGCGCCTGCGACGATCTCGGACGCGGAAGCCGAGCCGCCGTTGATCAGCACGACGATCGGCAGCCCCTGTGCAAGGTCGCCTTCGGTGGCGTTGAACCGGTCGCTGTCCCGCGTCCCGCGTCCCCGGGTCGAGACGATCTCGCCTTCGTCGAGGAAGGCGTCGGAGACGAAGACCGCCTGGTTCAGCAGGCCGCCGGGATTGTTGCGCAGGTCGAGCACGATACCGTCGACGTTTTCTATCCCGCCCGCGGCTTCGAGCTGCTCGGCCAGCCCCTCTTCGAGGTTGGGGAAGGTCTGGCTGTTGAACGTGGTGACGCGCAGCACGACGGCCTGGCCTTCGGTGCGGGCGCGCACGGCCGTCAGCTTGATGGTGTCGCGGATGATCGAGACGTCGAACGGTTCGACCTCGTCCTCGCGGACGACGGTGATGACGACCTCCGAACCTACGGGTCCGCGCAGGAATTCCAGCGCTTCGTCCAGGGTGAGGCCCATCAGGCTTTCGCCATCGACGGCGGTGATGTAATCGCCCGACATCATGCCGGCCGCCGCCGCGGGCGTCCCGTCGATCGGAGAGACGACCTTCACCCAGCCTTCTTCCTGCGTGACCTCCAGCCCCAGGCCGCCGAACTCGCCGCGCGTCTGCACGCGCATGTCGGCGGCGTCGTCCTCGGACAGGTAGGACGAATGCGGGTCGAGCGAGGTCAGCATGCCGTTGATCGCGGCCTCGATCAGTTCCTTGTCGTTGACGTCCTCGACGTAGCCCTGGCGGATCCGTTCGAAGATGTCGCCGAACAGGTCCAACTGCTGATAGATGTTGCCGTCGCCTTCGGACGACTGGGCGAGCACCGGGCCCGCAAGTTGCGTCGTCGCCAGGAGTCCGACAACCGTCCCGCTTGCCGCGGCCATCAACAGCTTTTTCATATCCTACCTATCCTTGGTCCAGCGCGAACCATGTCGCGGGGTCAACGGGACCTTGCCCGTCCCTGACCTCAAGATAAAGGGTCTGGGTTGCCGCAGAGCCGCCGGCGCCCTCAGATCCGGTCAAAATCGCGTCAGGGGTCGGCGTCTCTCCGCCCAGAAGACCCAAGGGCGCGCCCGCGGGCAGGACCTGGCCCACCTCGCCGTAGACCTCGCCCAGGCCGCCGATGACGAAGAGCACGTCCTGCGCGGGCTCCACGATGACCACGTTGCCGTAATCCAGCAGGGGGCCGCGGAACAGGAGCGTGGCGGGCACGGGCGTCGTGACGAGCGCGCGCGGGCGGGCGGCGAGGATGACGCCGGGCCGGACCACGCCCGCGGCGTCGGGCTGGCCCGCGGCGCGCAGCAGGCGTCCCTGCACCGGCAGTGGAAGATCGCCGGTCGCGGAAAGCTCCGGGGCGGCATCCCCGGTGTCGAAAGCCTCCGCCAGGCCGGTGGCGAAGGCGTCCAGCGTCTCGGTGCTGGCCAGAAGCAGGGCGGTCTGCACCGGATCGTCGCTGAAGCGCAGCGGCAGGTCGGTGCGATCCGCGATCGCCGCCGAAAGCGCCGCGCGCGCCTCCTGCGCGCCGCGCAACCCGTCGGAGACGGTTTCGAGCGCGGCCTCCTGCAGGGTTTGCAGGTCGGAAAGCTCTTCCAGCGTGGCCGACAGGTCGCTGACCTGTGCCTGCAGCGCCGGTGTGACGTCCGCCACCATCATGCCGGACCGGGCCGTGCCCAGCGCACCCGTGGGATGCAGTAGCAAGAGGGGCGCGGGCGCATCGCCGAGAGAGGCCAGCACGCCCAGCAGGCGGGAGACCTCCTCCTGCCGCGCATCGAGTTGCAGTTCCAGCGTGTCGGCCCGGATCGCGGCCCGGCGCAGACCGTCGCGCAGGGCGACAAGGCCGTCCTCGTAGGCGCGCACCACTTCGGTCAGCGCCTCGACCCGGTTGCGGCCCGATCCCGCGGCGTCCAGTTGCAGGCGTGCTTGCGCCAGCCGTGCCGCCGCGGCCTCGGCCGCCTCGGCGGGCGTGGCGGTCTGGGCCTGGGCCTGAGCCAGCCCGGCCCACAGGCACAGGATCGCGGCGAGACGGCGCATCAGTCGATCAGGCTCTGCCCGGTCATCTCCGCCGGGGGGTCGAGCTGCATCAGCGACAGCAGCGTCGGCGCGAGATCGGCGAGCCGTCCGTCGTGCAACCGGGCCCCCTGCGGCCCGCCGACGAGGATCACCGGCACCTTGTTGAGCGTATGGGAGGTGTGCGGGCCGCCGCTCTCGGGATCGACCATGACCTCGCAGTTGCCGTGATCGGCGCAGACCACCATCGCGCCGCCCGCCGCTTCCAGTGCTTCCAGCGCGCGGCCCAAACCGCGGTCCACCGCCTCGCAGGCCGCGATCGCCGCCTTCAGATCGCCGGTATGGCCGACCATGTCGGGATTGGCGTAGTTCACGACGATCAGGTCGTAGCGTTTCTCGATGGCCTCGACGAGCGCGTCGGTCACCGCGACCGAGGACATCTCGGGCTGCAGGTCGTAGGTCGCGACCTTGGGGGACTTGGGCATGAACCGGTCCTCGCCGGGCTCGGGCGTCTCCTTGCCGCCGTTGAGGAAGAAGGTGACGTGGGGATATTTCTCGGTCTCGGCCAGGCGGAACTGCGTGCGCCCGTGGGATGCGACCCAGGCCCCCAGCGTGTTGACGATGTCGCGCTTGCGAAAGACGGTATCGTACCAGCCGTTGTGCGCCTCCGAGTATTCCACCATGCCCAGCCGTGCGGCGAAGACCGGCAGGTCGCGGGCGAAGCCGTCGAAGGTGGGATTGCCGATCGCGTCCAGGATCTCTCGCGCGCGGTCGGAGCGGAAGTTGAGGCAAAAGAGCCCGTCCTGCGGCCGCGGGCCCGCGTAATCGCCGATGACCGTGGCGGGCAGGAACTCGTCTGTGACGTCGCGGGCGTAGGCGGCCTCGATCGCGGTGACGGGATCGTCGGCGCGCGGTCCTGTCGCACGGATCACGGCGTCGTAGGCGGTCTCGACCCGTTCCCACCGGGTGTCGCGGTCCATCGCGTAGTAGCGGCCCGTCACGGTGGCGATCGTGACGTCCTTGGGCAACCGCGCGACAAGGTCCGCCATGAAGCCCGCCCCGGACCGCGGGGCGACATCTCGCCCGTCCGTGATCGCGTGGATGACGACCGGGATCCCGGCGTCCGACAACACCTTCGCCGTCGTCACCATGTGGTCGATATGCCCGTGCACGCCCCCGTCCGAGACGACGCCCATCAGGTGTGCGCGCCCGCCGCTGGCCTGCAGCGCCTCGATGAAATTGCGCAGGGCGGTCTGATCGGCGTAGGAGCCGTCCTCCATCGCCAGGTCGATCTGGCCCAGGTCCATCGCCACGACCCGGCCCGCGCCGATGTTGGTGTGCCCCACCTCGGAGTTGCCCATCTGTCCGCTGGGCAGGCCTACTTCCGGGCCATGGGTGGTCAGCTGCGCGCGCGGGCCCGCCTGCGCGATCCGGTCGAAATGCGGCGTCTGTGCCAGCGCGGGCGCGTTCGCCTCGCGCACGTCACGGTCGCCCCAACCATCCAGGATGCACAGGACGACGGGTTTCGGCACGGGCGAGTTCGAGGGCATGGCGGGTCTCCTTTGGGCGGATACCTAGCGCAGGGCGCGTCCACCGAAAACCGCCCCCCTGCTTCATCTGGCTAAATAAACTCACGACGCGACGCTGGTCACGCGCGGGGCGCCCGGTCGGGGCGCCGTCATTCGCGGTGATAGGGAGAGCCCGTCAGGATCGTCGCGGCGCGGTAAATCTGTTCGGCGAGCATCACGCGGACCAGCTTGTGCGGCCAGACCATCTTGCCGAAGGACAAGAGCAGGTCCGCCTCGGCGCGCAGGGCGGGATCGATCCCGTCTGCACCGCCGATCACGAAGGCCACGTCGCGCCCCTGGTCGCCCCAGTCGCGCAGCCGCCCGGCGAAATCGGGGGAGCTCATGGGTTTGCCGCGCTCGTCGAGGGCCACGATCACGGCACCCGGCGGCAGGATGCGCCGCAACTCGGCGGCCTCGGCGGCCATGCCCTGCACCTTGCGGGTCTCGACCTCGGTTTCGGTCAAAGGGCCCCAACCCAGCCGACGGGCGGCGGGGGCGAAGCGCGCCATGTAATCGTCGGTCAGGCTGCGCTCCTCGGACCGCGGGGCCAGCCGCCCCACGGCGCAGACGCTCAGCTTCATCCCGCGGGGCTTGCGTCCGCGCCGGGCATCCACATCTTCTCGAGCTGGTAGAACTCGCGCACTTCGGGGCGGAACAGGTGGACGATCACGTCGCCGGTGTCGATCAGGACCCAGTCGCCGATGTCCTTGCCTTCCATCTTTGAGATGACGCCGAAGCGCTGTTTCAGCCGGTCGGTCAGCTTCTCTGCCATGGCGGAGACCTGTCGGGTGGAGCGTCCGCTGGCGATGACCATCCAGTCGCCCATCTCGGACTTGCCGCGCAGGTTGATCTTGACGACCTCCTCAGCCTTGTCGTCGTCCAGCGATGTCAGGATGGCGTCGAGCAGCTGGTCGCTGTCGTAGGTCGCCGCCGTCACGCGCTGCGCCTTGGGGTTGGCGGGGGAAGCCGCCGGGGTGGAAAGAGACAGTGCATCGTCCTCCGGTTCAAGGCACCGGCTTGGCAAGGCCCCGGTGCATGGGCCTGACACCAACCTAGACACGCCCGTGTGTCATTTCAACGAAACCCGCGCGCGCAAGCGGCGGGTTGTTGCTGAATGACCGGGAAGATTGCCTCATTCCTGGTCGTCCCCGACCGTGTCGGGGGCCTCGGGATCGGGGGTCTCCGCCCCTTCGCCCCCGGGCGGCGGTGCGGAGGCGGGTGGCGGGGCAGGAGCGGCGGCCGGACCGACCGAGACGCCCTGCAGGCGCCAGGCGTTGTTCTCCAGCCGGAATTCCATGTCGAAGTCGATCCCCTGGCCCTGCACCGGTACCACGCCAGACAGGCGCATGACCGACCGGTCTAGCGACAGGCTGGAGTTGCGGAACCGGGGGGCGACGATCAGCGCCTGCATCAGGTTCAAGCGCTCGGCCCGCAGGCGGGCGAAGGCGGCGGCAAGGTCGGTGGGGTCGTTGGCCTCGCGGAAACCGCGAGCGCCGTAGTCGCGCAGGACCGTGTAGTTGCCCGTCACGTTGGCCTGGTTCAGCGCCGCGAGCGCGTCGCGCACCAGCGCCGTCGCGAAGGACGGTTCGATATCCGCGGACAATTGCGCGCGGACGGGACCCGCGGGCAGCAGTGCGAAAGAGGCAAACGCCGTGGACAGGATCCACGGCGCTGCAAGGCGTTTGAACGAGGTGCGGCTTACCACGAGTAGGTGACACCCACGCGGCCGCCGACCTTGTTGCGGTCGAACCCGTAGGTCACGCCCGCGTCGATCTGCGTGTTGGCATCGACCCGGTAGGCGCCCGACATTGCGAAGGCCTTCGCTCCGTCGAAGAAGCCCAGGCCACCGGACACGGCGTATTGCGCGTCGGGGGCCACGTAGGGCACCTCGAGCGCCATCGCCATCGCGATACCGTCGCGGTTGTCCGCGATCTCGCGGCTGTTGCCGGCGATCGCTGCAGAGTTGGCGGTGATCCCAGTCTGCATGTCGGCGATGTCCTGGGAGGCATTCGCGACGATCGACATGAAGTCGTTGACCGATCCGCTTTCCACCGTGGCCAGGTTGCCGTCCGCGTCGGCGGTCACGAAGCGCACGTCGTCGCCTTGCGCATCGCGGCTGGCGTCCGAGGCGATGCCGGGCAGCGTGTAGGTGTGCACGCTGGTGCCGATGACGGCCTGGTTGTCGCGGGTCGCCCGCGCCTGGTTGCCGATCGCGATGGAGTTGTCGCCGGATGCCACGCTCTGGTTGCCGAAGGCGAGCGCCCGCGCGCCCGACGCGGTGGCCGCTTCACCGACCGCGGTCGAGCGGAGACCGCTCGCCGTGGCCAGGTGACCGAAGGCCTGCGCCCGCTCGGCGCTGGCGGTGGACTGCCAGCCGATGGCCGTGGCGCCGGGACCGCTGGCGAAGGATTCGCCACCGACGGCCGTGGTCGACGGACCGGAGGTTTCCGCCGCATCACCGATCGACAGCGCGTCGATGCCGTCCGCAACCGCCAGGTTGCCGATCGCGGTGGCGTTGTCGCTGGCCGCATTGGCCGCTTCACCGACGGCGAGGGACCGCTCTCCGGTGGCCGTGGCCAGGTGACCGAAGGCCTGCGCCCGCTCCGCCGTGGCGACGGAGCGCCAGCCGATGGCGGTGGCACCCGGACCGGTCGCGGTGGCCTGGCCACCGACCGCGGTGGTCGAGGGGCCGGTCGCCGTGGTGAAGGACGCGCCGTCCTCGCCCGCGTTGCGGTTGCCGCCGATGGCAAGCGCGTCGCCGCCAGTCGCGATGGAGCCGTTGCCGATGGCGATGTCGTTGCTGGTGTCGGCACGCGCCGCCTCACCCACGGCGAGCGAGAAGTCGCCGTTCGCATCGGCCAGGTGACCGAAGGCCTGCGAGCGCACGCCCGTCGCTTCCGAACGCCAGCCGATGGCCGTGGTGCCTGCTTCCGTCGCGATGGACTGGCCACCGATGGCGGTCGAGGAGGCACCGGAGGCTTCCGTGGCGCGACCGTCTTCACCGTCGCGGTTGCCGCCGATGGCCACACCGTCCGCGCCGCTTGCGACGGCGGTGTTACCGATTGCGATGGCGTTCACGCCAGAGGCGACCGCATCCTCCGCACCCGCGAAGGATTGCGCGCCGGAGGCCGTGGTCTGGTGACCGACCGCGGTGCCCATCGCGCCGCTGGCGACAGCCTGCCAGCCCAGCGCGGTGGAGCCGGGGGTCGTCGCGCTCGATTCGCCGCCCACGACGACGGTGGAGTTTCCGTCCGCGACAGAGCCTGCGCCGATCGCGATCGCATCGACGCCCGACGCGTTCGCGCCGGCATCCTGACCGTTGTCGTCGTTGCCGCCGATCGCGATCGCGCCCTCGTCGTCCGCGACGGAGTCCTCACCGATGGCAATCGCCTGCGCACCGCTGGCGGTCGACTGGTGACCCAGGGCGTTGGAGAAGGCGCCCGTGGCGCTGGACTGCCAGCCCAATGCGGTGTTGCCCGGCTGGTTGGCCACGCTTTCCCCGCCGACGGCGGTGGTGGAATTGCCTTCTGCGACGGCCGCCGCACCGATGGCCACGGCATCGTTGCCGTTGGCCGTGGCGCCCGTGCCGTCGCCGACCTCGCCGTCCTCGTTGGCGTTGTTGCCGCCGATGGCGATGGCGCTGTCACCGGTGGCCGAGGCATCTTCGCCCACGGCGACCGACTGCTCGCCGATGGCGCTTGTCTGGTGGCCGAGCGCGGTGGAACGGTCGCCCGTGGCGCTGGACTGCCAACCGAAGGCGCTGTCGCCGGGGTTTTCCGCCACGCTTTCGCCGCCCACCGCGGTGGTCGAGTTGCCCAAGGCTTGTGCGCCTGTGCCTTCGTCGTCGCCGCCGATCGCGACCGCGTCTACGCCAGTCGCATTCGAATCGTTCCCGATCGCGATGGATCCCGCACCGTCCGCAGAGGCGTCGCTTCCGCCAGCGGTCGCGTCTGCGCCACCAGCGGTCGCGCCTGCGGCGGTATCCGTGTTGTCATCCTAAAAGACGACGCTTTGCGCCATCGCCCCGTGCGAGACGCCCATCATCAGCGTCGCTACCGCGCCCGCCTTGAACAGAGATTTCGTATTGAAAGTCGTCGCCATCTAACCGGCCCACCCCTTAAAGTTGTTTCACCACTCAGCGTTATATCGCGACGTTACGTCACGGCTACCTTTATTCCGACCCCCGGGATCGCGATTTCGTGATCGGCCTAAATATCGGACTTTGCATCCTTTTCCATCGCAAGGTGCGACCCGCTGAGAACCTTCACCTCGCGCTGCGGGAACGGGATGGAGATGTCGTTCTCGGCGAAGGCATCCCACAACGCGAGGTAGACGTTGCCGCGGATGTTCGTCAGCCCTCCGGTCGGGTCGGAAATCCAGAACCGCAGGATGTAGTCGATGCTGCTGTCGCCGAAACCCACGATGTGACAGACCGCCGGACGGCTGGACAGGACCCGGTCGACGCCCTGTGCGGCCTCGATCGCGATGCGGCGGACCTCGTGGGGGTTGTCGGCGTAGGCGGTGCCGAAATGGATGTCGAGCCGGACGAACTCGTTGGAATGGGACCAGTTGACCACCTGGCCGGTGATCAGGTCCTCGTTGGGGATCAGGTATTCCTTGCCGTCGCGCGTGGTGATCGAGACGTAGCGGGCACCCAGCGCGTTGATCCAGCCGAAGGTCTCGCCCAGGCTGATGACGTCGCCGGGCTTGATCGACTTGTCGAGCAGGATGATGACGCCCGAGACGAGGTTCGAGACGACCTTCTGCAGGCCGAAGCCCAGGCCCACGCCGATGGCGCCCGACAGCACCGCGAGGCCGGTGAGGTCGATCCCGATGACCTTGAGCCCGATGAAGACCGCCAGCCCGTAGAGCGCGATCTGCATCGCCTTGACCGCCAGTACCTGCATCGAGGGGCTGATGTCGGCATTGCCCTGGATCCGCCCCGTCGCGGTGCGCGAAAGGAACCGCGCGATGGCCCAGAGCGCCCCGATGACCAGAAGCGCCTGAAACAGGATCAACAGGGAGAACCGCACCTCGCCGATGTGGAAGGCGAGGCTGTCCATCAGGGTGGCGAAGGCCTCCGTCAGGCCGAGGATGCGCAGGGTGATCCAGCCCCAGAGGACGTAGCGCAGGAAGCTGCGCAAAAGGGGGTTGCCGATCAGCCGCGTCGTCAGCGCCACCACCAGCCAGGCGGTGGACAGGTTTCCGATGATCTCCAGCAGGTAGCTGCGGCTGTGCCAGGTGATCTGCTGCATCACCAGGATCGTCATCCAGATCAGAAGGACGAAGAGGATCAGCCGCAGGCGCTTGTGGATCACCAGCGCCCAGCGGATGCGCCACATCGGCCAGCCTTCGCGCTCCTTGATCCAGGTGCGGTAGCGGGGGCCGATCACGGCACGGCCCAGTTGTGCGAGGGCGAAGAGCGCCAGCACGATCAGCACCTGGTAGCCGATCCATGGCCGCCAGAGGGAAGCCACGAAGACCTCGGCCTGCTGCACGAGGTCGAGGCCCACGCCCAGCATCTCCCCCAGGGGGGCGTCCTCGACCTCGACGCTGTCGAACAGATCCGTTTCTATCGCCATGTCCCTCCCAGGTGTCGGACAGGCACAGGTTAGAAGCCGGGGCATCCCGGAACAAGCGCCACGCGGCATGGGGCGCCCGGATCTGCCGCAAGGTCGGAAAGGCGGCGCCATGCCACGAAGGCCCGCCCGCTTTACGTTTCTCTTGCGGGGAAAGGGGTGCAGGTATATTCCGCCCGCATGACGATGATCTTCGACATGGACGACCGCGCGCGACTGCCCTGGCGGTTCTTCGGCGCCGACCGCACGATTCTCGCCCACCTATGAGGCGCGGGACGCCTGCGCGCGTCCACCCTTCCGCATGTTTCCGCACAGTACAACCACGGGAGAGGACCGATGTCCCCCAAGACGCTTTACGATAAAATCTGGGATGCCCATGTCGCCCACGAGGCCGACGACGGCACCTGCCTTCTCTATATCGACCGCCACCTGGTGCACGAGGTGACGTCCCCGCAGGCCTTCGAGGGTCTGCGCATGACCGGCCGCACGGTGCACGCGCCCGACAAGACCATCGCGGTGCCCGATCACAACGTGCCCACCACGCTGGACCGCGCCAAGGGGATCGAGAACCCCGAGAGCAAGATCCAGGTGGAGGCGCTGGACAAGAACGCGACCGATTTCGGCATTCACTACTATCCCGTCTCCGACGTCCGGCAGGGCATCGTGCACATCGTGGGGCCGGAGCAGGGCTGGACCCTGCCCGGCATGACCGTGGTCTGCGGCGACAGCCACACCGCGACCCACGGTGCCTTCGGCGCGCTGGCGCATGGCATCGGCACGTCGGAGGTGGAGCACGTGCTCGCCACCCAGACGCTGATCCAGAAGAAGTCCAAGAACATGAAGGTCGAGATCACGGGCAAGCTGCGCCCCGGTGTGACGGCCAAGGACATCACCCTGTCCGTCATCGGCGCGACCGGCACCGCGGGCGGCACCGGCTACGTCATCGAGTACTGCGGCGAGGCGATCCGCGATCTGTCCATGGAAGGCCGCATGACGGTCTGCAACATGGCGATCGAAGGCGGCGCGCGCGCAGGGCTCATTGCGCCCGACGAGAAGACGTTCGAGTATTGCAAGGGCCGTCCCCACGCGCCGAAGGGCGGTCAGTGGGAAGCGGCGATGGAGTGGTGGAAGACGCTCTATTCCGACGACGACGCCCATTGGGACAAGGTCATCACGCTCAAGGGCGAAGACATCGCCCCGGTCGTGACTTGGGGCACCTCGCCCGAGGACGTTCTGCCGATCACCGCAAGCGTTCCCGCGCCCGAGGATTTCCAGGGCGGCAAGGTGGGTGCGGCCAAGCGCAGCCTCGAATACATGGGGCTGACCTCGGGCACGCCGCTGGACCGGATCGAGATCGACACGGTCTTCATCGGCTCCTGCACCAACGGCCGGATCGAGGATCTGCGCGCCGCGGCAGAGGTCCTGAAGGGCAAGAAGATCGCCGTGAAACGCGCGATGGTCGTGCCCGGCTCCGGCCTCGTGCGGGCGCAGGCCGAGGAAGAGGGCCTGGCAGACATCTTCAAGGAGGCCGGTTTCGAATGGCGCCTTGCGGGCTGCTCGATGTGCCTTGCGATGAACCCCGACCAGCTCTCGCCCGGCGAGCGCTGTGCCGCGACCTCCAACCGCAACTTCGAAGGCCGACAGGGCCGCGGCGGTCGCACCCACCTGATGAGCCCCCAGATGGCCGCCGCCGCGGCGATCACCGGGCACCTGACCGACGTGCGGGAGATGATGTAATGGACAAGTTCGACAAGCTCACCGGGGTCGCGGCCCCCTTGCCGCTGATCAACGTCGACACCGACATGATCGTCCCCAAGCAGTTCCTGAAGACGATCAAGCGCGAAGGGCTGGGCGTGAACCTCTTCGACGAGATGCGTTACGACGACGACCGCAACGAGATCCCCGATTTCGTGCTGAACCAGCCGCAGTACCGCGACGCGGAGATCCTCGTGGCGGGCGACAACTTCGGCTGCGGGTCGAGCCGCGAGCACGCGCCCTGGGCGATCAAGGATTTCGGCATCCGCTGCATCATCGCGCCAAGCTACGCCGACATCTTCTACAACAACTGCTTCAAGAACGGCATCTTGCCGATCGTGCTGCCGCAGGACCAGGTCGACGTGCTGATGAACGACGCCGAGAAGGGATCCAACGCCCGGATCGAGATCGACCTGGAAGCCCAGACGATCACCTCGTCCGACGGCGAGGTCTTCACCTTCGAGGTCGACAGCTTCAAGAAGCATTGCCTGATGAACGGCCTTGACGACATCGGCCTGACGCTGGAGAAGGCCGCCTCGATCCGCGACTTCGAGGCGCAGGCCAGTGCCGCGCGTCCTTGGGTCTGACGCGGCGCAAAACCGGACATCGGGATCACTTTCTATGGGGTCGGCACACGCCGGCCCCATCATCTTGTGATACGCGCCCGATCGGCCATCATCTTGCCGCAAAAAGGTTGCAATCGCGCACCATTGCTTCCTTAAAACCGCCGCACTGAATTCCCAAGGGTTAACAGAACCTTGCGGTACCGGCGCAAAATGGGCAGAATTGTGGCACATTTGAGGCAGCCCGCCACGATTGCGGGTCATCGCATCGGGACAAAGGAGCGGCGATGTATCGCTCCGGACCGCGTGAAGGAAGAACTGGCAGTGCAGACAACCCTGCTGAAGGCTGCGGCTCGCGCCGTCTGCGTCGTGGCTCTCGTGGCGACGCCAACCCTGCTCTTGCCCGCCCAGGGCGGCAGCGCCAGCAGCGTCGTGGTGCTCGTCGCGATCTTCGCCGCGATCTTCACGGTGGTCGAATACACGGTCGACAGCCCCAGCTTCATCGAATTCCGCAGCGCCCCGCCCTTCAACCGATTGCGCTTCGCGGCGCTCTTCGTGACGGTGCTGACCATCTCGCTGACCATGAGCGACGCCGATGGGTCCGCCCTCGTCTCGCTGGTGGAGGCCGCAGCCTTCCGCATCGGCGACTCGCTGGACTTTCCGTTCTCTCCGGTCCGGCTGATCCTGCTGATGATGGCCCCCTCGACCACGCCGGAGACGCTCGCGGTTCTGCGCGCCGCGGCCGGAGTGGCTTACTTCATGTCGATCCTGGCGACCATGTTCTTCATCGTGCTGCTGCGCTGGAACCGCTGGCCGCGCCGGAACGACAGTTTCAACGTCTGGATCAACCTGCCCATGTTCGACCCCACCGGGGGCGGTGACGTCGTCGCCCGGCTGTCGCGCGATGGCCAGGTTAACCTTGTGTTAGGGTATCTTCTGCCATTCCTGATCCCGGCCGTCGGCAAGATGGTCTCGATGTTCGGCATGCCGATCGTGCTGGACGATCCGCAGACGATGATCTGGATGGTGGCCGCATGGGCGTTCCTTCCCGCAAGCCTGCTGATGCGCGGCATCGCGCTGACCCGCGTGGCGCAGATGATCCACATGCAGCGCAAGCGTGCCTATCGCAAGGCCGCGGCAGAGGGGCTCTTGCCGGCCTGATCCTGTCCGTCGCGCTGGTCCTGGCCTCGGGCGCAGGGGCCGAGACGGTGCGCGTCGCCACCTTCGCCGCCCCGCTGGGGCGCGCGGGTCCGGGGCTCATGCTGCGCGATCTCGGGCGCGGGGATGCCCAGATCGACGCCGTCGCCGACATCACGGCCTTCGCCGATCCCGATATCCTGTTGCTGACGGACGTGGATTACGACCTTGACCACCTTGGGCTGACCGCGCTGGCCGCGCGGCTGGATTATCCCCACCACTTCGCGCTGCCGCCCAACACCGGCGTGCCCACGGGGCTGGACCTGGACGGCAATGGCCGGCTGGAAGAGGCGCGCGACGCGCAAGGCTACGGGCGGTTCAGCGGCGACAGCGGCATGGCCATCCTGTCACGCTGGCCGATCGACGCGGCGGCGGTACAGGATCACTCCGCGCTGCTTTGGCGGGATCTGCCGGGGGCCAGCCTTCCGGGCACGCTCTGGTCCGAGGAGATCGCGGCGGTGCAGCGCCTGTCCTCGACCGGGCACTGGGTGGTGCCGGTGCTGGCGCCGGGCGGGGCGGTCACCTTGCTGGCCTGGTCCGCGACGCCCCCCGTCTTCGATGGCCCCGAGGATCGCAACGGGCTGCGCAACCGTGACGAGCTGCGGTTCTGGTCCCATCTGCTGGACGACGGTGTGCCCGAGGGCGCGGTCGTCCTGGGAAATGCGAACCTCGATCCCGTCGACGGTGAGGGGTATCCGGAGGCGATGGCGACCTTCCTGGCCGATCCACGCCTCGTCGATCCCCGACCCGCCAGTGCGGGCGGGCGCGCCGCGGCGGATCCGGACCACCGGGGCGATCCCGCGCACGACACCGCGGATTGGGAAACCGAGGGACCGGGCAACCTGCGGGTGTCCTACGTGCTGCCGTCGCGCGCCTTCACCGTGCTGGACGCGGGCGTCGTCTGGCCCGCGGACGGCGACCCGCTTGCGCAGGCGGTGCAGGACGCGGGCCCGCACCGGCTGGTCTGGGTCGATCTGCACCGCTGACTTGATCCCGCCCCGCCTTGACGCTACGCCATCGCAAACGCCAAAACCAAAGGAACCGCGCGATGTCGACCCCGTCCCTCCTGATCCTCGCCGGCGACGGCATCGGCCCCGAAGTCATGGCCGAGGTGAAGCGCGTCATCGGCTGGTACAGGGACAAGCGCGACATGCCCTTCGACGTCTCCGAGGACCTGGTGGGCGGCTGCGCCTACGATGCCCACGGCACGCCGCTGCACGACGACACCATGGCCCGCGCGCAGGAGGTGGACGCCGTCCTGCTGGGCGCCGTCGGCGGCCCGCAATACGACGACCTGGACTTCAGCCTCAAGCCCGAACGCGGGTTGCTGCGCCTGCGCAAGGAGATGGACCTCTTTTCCAACCTGCGACCGGCACAATGCTTCGACGCGCTCGCCGATTTCTCCTCGCTCAAGCGGGACGTCGTTGCGGGGCTGGACATCATGATCGTCCGAGAGCTGACCTCGGGCGTCTACTTCGGCGACCCCCGCGGCATCCACACCGAAGGTAACGAGCGGGTGGGCATCAACACCCAGCGCTACACCGAGAGCGAGATCGCCCGCGTTGCCCGTTCCGCCTTCGAGCTGGCCCGGCGTCGCGGCAACAAGGTCTGCTCGATGGAGAAGGCCAACGTCATGGAATCGGGTGTCCTTTGGCGGCAGGTCGTCACGGAAGTGCACCAGAAGGACTACCAGGACGTCGAGCTGAGCCACATGTACGCCGACAACGGCGCCATGCAACTGGTGCGCAATCCCAAGCAGTTCGACGTCATCGTCACCGACAACCTGTTCGGCGACCTTCTGTCGGACGCCGCCGCGATGCTGACCGGCTCGCTCGGCATGCTGCCCAGCGCCTCGCTGGGTCTGCCGATGGCCAACGGGCGGCCCAAGGCCCTGTACGAGCCGGTGCACGGCTCCGCCCCCGACATCGCGGGCCAGGGCAAGGCGAACCCGATCGCCTGCATCCTGAGCTTCGCCATGGCGCTGCGCTATTCCTTCGACGCCGGGACCGAGGCGGACCGGCTTGAACAGGCCGTCGAGACCGTGCTGGCCGATGGCGCGCGCACCGCGGACCTGCTGGGCCCCGAAGGCGGTACCCCGATCTCGACCAGCGAGATGGGCGACCGGATCCTGGCGGCGCTCGACGCCAGCCTCTGAGATGTCCCGCGCGGCGCGGTGGGGGGATCCCGCCGCGCCGCGCCGCGGCCCTTGACGGTCGGTGGTCGGCGTCCGAACAAGGACCGGCCCGCTTTCAGGAAACCTCCGATGTCCTCCAACGCCCGTGGCGCTCTTCTGGCGCTTCTCGCCTTCGCGATCTTCGCGACGCATGATGTCTTCATCAAGGTGCTGGGGGGAAGCTATTCGCCGATCCAGGTGGTGTTCTTCTCGGTCCTGCTCTCGTTTCCGCTGGCGACGGTGCAACTGATGCGCGACCCCACGCCGGGCACGCTCAGACCACACCACCCGTGGTGGATGGCCCTGCGGACGGCGGCGGGCGTCATGACCGGGATCTCGGCCTTCTATGCGTTCAGCGTCCTGCCCCTGGCGCAGGTCTACGCGATCCTCTTCGCCTCGCCCCTGCTGATCACGATCCTGGCCATCCCGATCCTGGGAGAGCGGGTCCGCCTGCGCCGCGCCCTGGCCGTGGTCGTGGGGCTGGCCGGCGTCATGGTCGTCCTGCGCCCGGGCAGCACGCAACTGGAACTGGGGCACGCGGCCGCCATGGCCGCCGCCATAGGCTCCTCCCTGACCTCGATCATCGTGCGCAAGATCGGCGCGGACGAGCGGCCCGTGGTGCTGATGCTCTTCCCGCTGGTCGGCAACTTCGTCGTCATGGGCGCGCTGCTGGGCACCGTCTATCGGCCCATGCCGATCGAACACATCGGCATGGCCGCGGTCATCGCGGTCTTCTCCTTCGCCGCGGGCCTGCTGGTCATCGGCGCCTACCGCGCGGGCGAAGCGGTCATCGTGGCCCCCATGCAGTACAGCCAGATCCTCTGGGCCACGCTTTTCGGCGTGCTCTTCTTCGGCGAGACGCCGGACGGCACCACGGTGCTGGGTGCGGCGATCATCATCGCGAGCGGCCTTTACATCGTGCTGCGCGAGAGCCGGTCGCAGGACAGCGCCACGCCGGTCCTGCGCACCCGCCTGCGGATCGACACCGGCACCTTCCTGCGCCTGCGCCTGCCAGAGGAGATCGCCCCCACGATCCCGCGCGAGATGCCCGACAATGCCCCCTCCGCCCGTGCCCGCCCGCACCTGCGCGGCCTGCCCGGTCGCGTGCCCCCGGTCGCCGAGCCGCGGCGCACCGATACGGATTAGGCTTGTCAAAGCGCCTTCGCGGGGATAGGACGCCGCCACGGTCGGGCTGTAGCGCAGCCTGGTAGCGCACCTGCTTCGGGAGCAGGGGGTCGGAGGTTCGAATCCTCTCAGCCCGACCAGTCATCCAGATGAACAGCACCACATGGTCTTGGCCTTTTCGTCAGAAGCATCGCCTCTGACCGGGCGGTCTAAGCCGAAGCGGACCTTTGCTGCGGCTGGCGCGAGCGTCGGCTATGCGGACGAAGCCGCCGTTCGTTGGGTGAGGCTGGACAGATCGAGTATTGGTTTCTGGCCACCTGGCTTTTCGACTTCCGATAGGGCCTCCCGCCACTCTTGGGCCGGGAAAACCCTTGGAGGTGGCGGCGGGGCATCTGCCAGCAGCGGCCAGATCTGGGCGAATGCAGTTTGCATGCCTTGGCCCGCCAGGACCGAGAAGTGATCGCGCATGTGAAACCGGTGGTATCGCGCTCTGATCTCTGCTCCGATCATGACCGGCTTGCCCGACAAAAGACCGTAGGCGACAAAATCCGTCTCCCCGCGCATCCGTTCCAGCACGCATCTTGCGATGTCGCCACCAAGGGCATCGAAGGCGACGTCGGCCGAGACGGAGGCGTTCGAAATGGCGTCAAGATCGGATGCTGCGATCGGTTCGATACCTACCCGGTGCAACCGATCCTTTCGGCACTCCGAACGATAGATCCCCAAGACGCGCTTGGCTCTTTGACGGATGGCCCAACGTCCCAAGTGTTCCGAACAGCTTGATCCCGCACCACTAAGCAGGACCACCTTATCACGGACGGGCCAGAGCCGAAGCATCGTGGCGGCGGCCAGAGGATTGATATATGCCCGCGCCGCAACCAGGTCTGGAACCGTGTCGGGCACCTCCACTGCATGATGGGCGGGGCAATCGACATAGGTCTGCCACGTGCCTTCGCCCCGCAGAGGCAGGACGCGCTGACCGACCATGTGAGATAGACCGTCCGGAGCTTCGACCACACGCCCGACGCCTTCGTATCCCGCCACACCCGGCAGCGATATCCGATGCGCATAGGCTCCTGTGATCGGTATGAGATCGGATGGGTTGACCGGCACATGTGAAACTCTCACGCGAATTGAACCGGGGTCGCGTGGCGGCAGTTCATGCACGAGCATTTCAAGAGACGACTGCGGCGGCCCGAACATTCTATAGATGAATGGGGTTCGCATGAGCTGCTGGGGATCTGTCCGAAGCATGGTTTGCCCTAGCATATGACACGATTGCCGGCAAAGGGCTCGATGCCGACCTTCGCCGCACGCTGCCTGAACGGCAGCTTCGCGCGCTGACGAGCGCCATACGGGCCTTGGGAGGCAATCCTTTCTGACGAAGACCGCAATCCCGGTTCCGCGCCGAGATCTCGCCACCTGTTTTCAAACGATATTTCTCCGCCACAGAGGCAGACCTATATGACCGCCGCCAGCAGAATCATGAAACGGGGCCTCGCTCGGGCGGGAACCGGGTTCGGGGGGTGGCGTAGATCGTTTGGCCGAACGGCCTGCAAAGGTCGCGTTTCAATCGGATACGCTGTCTTGCGGGCAGCGCGCCGCGCGTGAGGGCGCTGGCGGGTCGGGGTGGGTCACCGCCTAGACCGCATTGATTTGATATATCAAGTAAGGAATACTGATATTTCTTGTCCTGCTCGTCCGTTCCGACACCCAAAAGGCCTGCCTTCATGTTCATCGACACGCACCTGCACCTCGTCGACAAGTCGCGCCTGTCCTACCCGTGGCTCGAAGGTGCCGGGGCGCTCGATCGTGACTGGAGTTTCGAGGCCTACGCGAAGATCGCGCGGCGGATCGGGATCGAGGCGGTCCTGCACATGGAAAACGACTGTGCGCCTGCCGACATCCTGGCCGAAACCGAGATGATCGGCGAGGTCGCGCAACGCCCGGGCAGCCTCATGGTGGGCGCGATTTCCGGCGCGCGGCCCGAGGACGCGGGGTTCGACGCCTTTCTCGACCGGTTGGACCGCCGCATCGTCAAGGGGGTCCGCCGGGTGCTGCACGTGATGCCGGACGACCTGTCCCGCGATGCGCGGTTCAGGGCCAACGTGGGCCGCTTGGGCGCGGTCGGCCTGCCGTTCGATATCTGCGTGCGGACGGACCAGCTCGACCTTGCCCGGGACCTGGTGCGCGCCTGCGAGGCGACCGAATTCGTGCTCGACCACTGCGGCGTTCCGGACATCGTCGGCGGTGACATGAAGGACTGGCGCCGGGGCCTCGACCGCCTTGCGGTCCTGCCGAACGTGAATGCCAAGATCTCAGGCATCAGCGCCTATGCGGGGCCCGACTGGACGGTCGAGCATCTGCGCCCTTACGTCGAACAGACCATCGAAGCGTTCGGCTGGGACCGCGTTGTCTGGGGCTCGGACAGTCCCGTCGTCACGCTCAACGCCTCGCTCGAACAATGGATGGCCGCGACGCAGGCGCTGATCGCGAGCGCCTCGGCAGAGGAGCGCGCCAAGTTCGCCTCCGGGAACGCCCGCCGGATCTGGAAGCTGTAGCGGGGCCTGTTGCCAGGGTCGGGGCGCTCAGGCGGCTCCGGGGCCTGTCCGGGCCGCCCGTCGAAGTGGGCCGCGCGCGCGGTCAGCGCGTGGCGGTGTAGCCATCGGGCAGATCGCCCACCGGGTTCGTCACCTCGCCCGTGCGGATGGCACGCACGATCTGGTCCACGGCCATCCTTGCCCCCGCGACCCGGGTCGGGTGATCGGTGTCGGCTGCGGCATGCGGCAGGAGGCACAGGCGCGCGCGGTGCCGCGGTACGAGATCGAGGTAGGGCGCCATCGGACCCGACACCGCGCCGGTCTCGGGGTCGACGAAGACATCCGCGTCGATCGCGGCGTGACCGACCTGCCCCGATGCCAGGGCCGCATCCAGAGCCGCGCAATCCACCAGCTCGCCGCGGTCGAAATTCACCAGGATCGCCCCCGGCGCCAGCGCCTCGAGCACGCCGGCATCGATCAGGCCGGTATTGGCGGGGATGCCGCGCGCGGGGTCCACCGGGCCGAGGCCCAGGTGCACGCTCAGCATGTCCGCGTCCCGTGCCGCCTCCTGAATCGTGGCGGCGTGGGACGCGCCATCGCCCCTGATCCGCGGTGCATGGTGCGACCGGGCGAAGACACGGACATCCATGCGGAACGCCAGGGCCAGACGGACCATTTCCCGTCCGATGTTGCCGTAGCCGATCACGGCGATCCGGCGCCCTTCGAGCTTGCGGGTCGGCACGCTGGCCAGATCCCGGCCGGTGTCGAATCGTCCGGCCATGACGCGCTCCGACAACGATGCGAGCGGAAGATCGGGGGCCACATGCATCAGGGCCTTCCAGGCCATCTGCGCCGTGGCCACGCAGTTGACCCCCGGCGTGTTCATCAGCGGTGCCGTGCCGCCCCGTCCCTGCGCCCCGCCCCAGGAGGCGCTCGCCATGTTGCCGGTGCCCGCGCCGATACGCACCCCGCCCGCGGGGAACGAGACATCCTCGGGCACCAGCGTGGCCGCGGCGATCACGGCGTCGTAGACACCGCCCTTTGTGGCTTCGCGCAGCTCGGCGGGGGTGGAGATGTCCGGTCGGTAGTGGAAGTGAATCGTGTGAGCTGCCGCTTCGGACGCCGCGTCCTCGGCGCCCGGGATCGCGCCCTCCACGAAGCGGCAGCCGTCGAGGCCGTCGACGTAATCGCGCACCTGCGAGGGATCGGGCCTGCCGGTCGCATCGAGCGTCAGGCCGACGTGATCGAGGACGAGCACGCGGGTCGGGCGGGTCGGGTTGGTCACTGTGCCTCTGCTTTCCTGGTCGTTCGATCGGTGCGGGCATGCGCCTAGTCGAGGTGAAAGATCTCGACCGCGTCGCTCCACCATTCACCCTCGCGCGCCGTGGGCAGGGGGATCTGGCAGGGATCGGTCAGGGCCAGCCACTTGCGCGTGATCTCGCTGTCGCCAAGCCGCTTCATATCCGCCGCGTAGTCGTCGCCCACGTAGTCCCAGACCCCGAAGAGCAGGTTCTCGGGCTCGCGCAGGAAGATGGTGTAGTTGCGTATGTTGGCGGCGCTCAGCGCCGCGTTCATTTCGGGCCAGGGGGCGGCGTGCAGGTCGCGATACTCGGCCACCCGCTCGGGCCGCAGCCCGATGACCATTCCCATGCGGCGCGCCATCACCGCACCCGTGCGCCGTCGGGATCGAACAGGCGGACCTTGTCGGGCGCGAAGCAGATCTCCAGCTCGCGCACCGCGTTGCCCACGTGGGCCCGGCGTTCCGCGACCAGCGTCTCTCCGCCCACCGTGCCGTGCACGAAGGTGGTGGCGCCCAGGTCCTCCGCCACGTCCACGTCCATCATCAGGCGCACGCCGTCCGTCGCGTCGAGGTGTTCGGGACGGATGCCGAGCTGCAACGCCGTGCCATCTCGAAGATCGGCCGTCAGATTGGGCAGCGGAATGGTCCGGCCCGCGACCTCCACGCTCTTGGGGCCGTTCGCCCTGGCGTTCAGGAAGTTCATCCGTGGCGAGCCGATGAAGCCCGCGACAAAGGCGTTGTCGGGGTCCTCGTAAAGTTCGATCGGCGTGCCGACCTGCTCGATATGGCCCGCCCGCAGGACGACGATGCGGTCGGCCAGCGTCATCGCCTCGGTCTGGTCGTGGGTGACGTAGATCATCGTGTTCGACAGCGTGCGGTGCAGCTTGGCGATCTGGACGCGCATTTCCACCCGCAGTTCTGCATCGAGGTTCGACAGCGGCTCGTCGAAGAGGAAGACGTCCGGATCGCGCACGATCGCCCGCCCGATGGCCACGCGCTGGCGCTGCCCGCCCGACAAGGCGGCCGGCTTGCGATCCAGCAGGGGTTCGAGTTGCAGGATCCTCGCCGCGTCCTTCACCTTGCGGTCGATCTCGTCCTTGGGGGCGTGGGCCATGCGCAGGCCGAAGGACATGTTGTCGGCCACGGTCATGTGCGGGTAAAGCGCGTAGGACTGGAACACCATCGCGATGCCGCGCTGCGCGGGTTCGACGTCGTTCATCAGCGTGCCGCCGATCTCCAGATCGCCGTCGGTGATGTCCTCCAGCCCCGCGATCATGCGCAGCAAGGTGGACTTGCCGCAGCCCGAAGGGCCGACGAAGACCACGAATTCCCCGGGCTCTATATCGAGCGAGACGCCGTGGATCACCTCGACCTGGCCGTAGGACTTGCGCAAATCGGTGATGGAGATGTTGGACATGGTGGAACTCCGGTTCAGCCCTTGACGGCGCCGACGGCGATGCCGCTGACGATCTTGCGCTGGAAGACGAGGTAGAGGATCACGATCGGCGCCGCGGCCAGCACGATGCCCGCGGTGAGCAGGGGCACGTTGGTGGTGTATTCTCCGCGCAGGGCGGCGATGCCCACCATGAGCGTGCGGTTGTCCTGCAGCACCAGAAGCGAGATCAGGATGTCGTTCCAGCAGTAAAGCGTGTTGAGAATGCCGAGCGTGATCAGCGCGGGCATGCCCATCGGCAGCATCACGTGCCACCAGACTTGGGTCAGTTTCGCGCCGTCGATCCGGGCGGCCTCGACCAGTTCGCGCGGAAGACCCGAGTAGAACGACGTCATCAGGTAGACCGAGAACGGCAGGAAGAAGGCCGTGTAGCTCAGGATCAGGCCCGCCCGCGTGTTCAGCAGCCCGAGGCCGATGATCGTCTTGTAGAACGGCACCAGCACCACCTGCACCGGGATCATGAGCGAGGCCAGGATCACCACGAAGATCAGTTTTCTCAGCGGGAATCGCAGGACCGCCAGCGCGAAGCCCGCCAGCGACGAGACGATGATCAGCGCGAGCACCGACAGGACCGTGACCACGACCGAGTTGAAGAAATACTCGCTCAGGTTGGACCGCGTCCAGGCCTGGACGAAGTTCTGGAAGGTCGGCTCGCTGACGATCCCGAAGCGATCGAGGATGTATTCCCGGTTCGACTTCAGCGCGTTGTTGAGCGCGAAGAACACCGGGTAGACGCAGGTGAGCGCGATCAGCGCCATGGGGACCGAGATGCCCCACAGCAGGCGTCTTTGGCGTTTGCCGACGGTGAATTCGGACATGGTGGACCTCAGACGTTCACGTTGCGGGACATGATGCGAACCTGCGCGTAGGCGATCCCGGCCATCAGCACGAACAGCACCATGGAAATCGCGGCGGCGTAGCCGGGCCGGTTCATCCGGCCCAGTTCGATCCAGATCAGGAACTCCGGCAGGGTCGTCGATGTGCCCGGCCCCCCGGCGGTCAGCACGTAGATCAGGCCGAACATGTTGGTCAGCACCCCGATCGTGGTGACCACGGCCACGAACTCGATGATCGGGCGCAGGGTGGGAATGATGACGTGCCAGAAGGTCTGCAGCATCGACGCGCCTTCCAGTTTCGCGGCCTCGATCATGTCCGACGGCACGGTCGAGAGGCCCGCGAGGAAGATCAGCAGGCTCATCCCGAAGGTCGCCCAAAGCTGCACCGCGATCAGGCTCAGCAGGGCGGTGTTGGAATTGCCCAGCCAGTCGATCGCCCCGATCCCGAAGAGCTCCAGGAACTGGTTGAGCTGGCCGTCGTTGCGCAACAGCACGTTGAAGATCGAGCCCACGATCACCGAGGACAAGGTGGCGGGAAAGAAGTAGACGGCGCGGTAGAACTTGCCGCCCGGCACGCCCTGGTGGATCAGGATCGCCAGAAGCATCGGCACCATGATCCAGATCGGCAGGGTGGCGATCAGCAGGATCGTGTTCGCCATGCTGTCGTGAAACGCGGGGTCGCGGGCAAGCTCGGCGTAGTTGTCGAAGCCGATGAACGCCCCTTCGGTCACGCCGCGCGCATCGGTGAGCGACAGAACGAAGCCCCAGATCAGCGGCACGATGCGGAAGACGACCACCAGCAGAAGTGCGGGCATCACGAAGAGAAAGGCGAACCGACGTTCCTCGGACCGGGCCTTTCCGCCGCGCTTGCGCAGCGGCTGTTTGGTCTTGCTGACACCCATCTTCATGCCTTCGGTCTTGCTGGGGGCTTCGGTCCGTCGGGGTGCGGGGCAAAGCACCGCGCCATGCGGCCCCCTGCCCGGCGCCTGCTTTATTCCGCGGCAGCCTGTGCGGCGTCGAGCCGCTGGACGGCGTCCTGCACCGTGTTCTCTCCGTTGAGCAGAAGCTGGCTCTGCCGGTGCAGGTCCTCGAGCTCCCCGGCGGAGACGTTGGCATGGGCCATCGGCGCGGAGGCGCCGTCCATCATGCCCAGGATCGCCGTCAGCGTCGGGCTGTTGGCCGCGGAGGTGTCCACCTCCGGGTTCGCAGGCAGGATGCCCGCGTCCTGCGCGAAGATCGCGATCGCCTCGGCCGAGGCCAGGGTGGCGACAAGTTCACGCGCCAGGTCGATGTTCTCGGATGCCCGGTTCACGCCGTAGCCGATCCCGCCTGCCACGGGCATCATCGGACCGCCGTCACCCGCGGTGGCAGAGGCATCCGGGGCGGGGTGGCGGAACACGCCGAGGTTCTCGGCGCCCAGGAAGTCGTCGAACTGCTTCCAGTGCGCGACGTCGGACAGAAGGCCTATGGTATTGGCCGCCTCGCCCCGCATGAAGGTTTCGTATTCGTCCATGAACTTTGCCGTCGAATTGCCGCCCTGAGGATACCAGCCGGCCGCCTCGGTTTCGACCCAGGCGTCGAGGATCGCCGTCATCTTGGGGCTGGACCAGGCCAACTCTCCCGATTTCAGCGCCGCGTGCTCTTCGGCCGTCAGCATGGAGGCCGCCAGCGCCGAGACGAAGAATTCGGCGGCGAACCCTTCCTTGTTGCCCATGGAAAAGCAGGGCACGTCGCCTTGCGCGATGATCGCCTCGCAGGCCGCGGAGAGTTCGTCCCAGGTGGTGGGCAGGGCCTCGGGGTCGAGGCCCGCGTCCGCGTAGCGTTGCTTGTTGGCGTAGACGACGAAGCCCTGCGTCGTGATGGGCAAGGCGTAAACAGTGCCGTCGGCGTCCGAGAATTCCTCTGTCCCGAGAAGGCCTTCGGCCATGTCGCTGACATCGGCCAGCGCATCGAAGCGCGCCTGTGCCTGTGCGCCACCGTTCAGAAGGAAGACGTCGGGGCCCGCGTTGGACGACAACGCGGTGCCGAGCAGCGTGTAATACTGGTCGTTGGGCTGCATCACGAAGTTCACCTCGACGCCCGGGTGGGCTTCCTCGAACAGGCGGGTGGCCTCGTCGATATAGCCGTAGGCCGCCGGATCGCCGGATTTCCAGTCCCAGACCGTGATCTCCTGTGCCACGGCGGCACCCGTCAGCGTTGCACCAAGGGCCGAGGCCGTCAGCAAGGTCGTCTTGATCGTCATGTCTTATCCTCCCTTGAAATTTACGCAGCCGCGGTCGTTTGCAGGTCTGCTGGCAGTCGTGGGTTGAACGGGGCCGGGCCCAGTTCATCGAAGCGCGCAAGCTTGGGCTGTGCATCGGCACGCGCCGCTTCGGACAGGACGAGGCCATGGCCCGGACGTGCGGGGGCATGGGCGTAACCGTCCCTTATCATCACCGGCTCCTCAACCAGGTGATCGAAATTCTGGAAGGAATATTCCATCCATTCCACTTCGGGCAGCGCCACGGCGGGGTGGATGCCCACCTCCAGGAAGGTATTGCCGACCGTGACCGGCACGCCCTTTTCGGCAGCCAGCCAGCCGATGCGCATCACGTCGGTGATCTGGCCGTGCACGTTCAGGATGTCGGTACCGCATTCGTCCATCAGCAAACGCTTGCCGCTCGCGTCGAGGTATTCGCCCGAGTTGATCACGGTGTGCGGCAAGGCGCGGCGCAATTGGCGCAGCCCGTCGTAATCGTGGCGCAGGATCGGATCCTCGACCCACATCAGATCGAACCCGGCCTTCCGGATCGCCTCGATCTTGATGGCCGCCTCCTTGGCGCCCCAGGCCTCGTTGGCGTCGATCATGAACTGGGCGCCCTTGCGCACGGTCTTTCGCAAAAGCTCCAGCCGGTGCATGTCGCGGTCGAAGTCGGCATGGCCCACCTTGATCTTGAACGCGCCGTAGCCCAGAGCATCGGCGTGCCCGAAAAGCGCGCAGAACGCCGCGTCGTCCAGATGGAAGTCAAGGCCGGAAGCATAGGCCCGTACCCGGTCGCGACGCGCGCCGAGCATCTGCCAAAGCGGCATCCCGACCCCTTTCGCCGCAAGGTCCCAAAGGGCCACCTGCAGCGCCTCGTGGAACGGCAGGCTGGTCGCGCGCTGCCGTCCGCCGCGCGGGCGGTTGACCCGGTGAACGAGCGCCATCGGCGATTGTCCGTCGAGGTCGGGCCAGACTTCCGCAAGGAAGATCCGCTCGATCTCGTCCTGGTCAGGCAACGGCGAGAACAGGGTCTGGACGAAACCCAGGCCGACCTCCCCGGCGTCGGAGATCAGCTCCACCGCCGCGGCATTCACGTCCTCCGCACGGACCTGGCTGTCGCCGATCACACGGTCGCGCCGGAACTGAAACCGCGTTATACGAAACGAATGAATGCGCATCAGGACACTTTTTCTCGATTAGATACGTCGACTGATATATCAACTTGAGAACGTAATATGCGCAAACCCGGGGCGAGACAAGTGACAACTGTGAAAAAGAACATGGCCGAGACACCGCGCAGCAGCACGCTGAGCGACGTCGCCTACGAGCGGATCCTCGAAAACCTGTTCAACAAGACGCTGCCCGCCGGTGCCTTCGTGTCGCAAAGACATCTCGTGGATCTGCTCGACGTGCCCATCGCACCGCTGCGCGACGCCCTGCGGGTGCTGGAAGCGGAAGGCATCCTGAAGATCCACCCGCGCTCCGGCATCGAGTTCGTGAAGCCGGGGCTGGAACTGACCCGCTCGACCTACCAGTTCCGCGCGATCATCGAACGATCCGCCGTGCGCGCCTTCGCCGAGACCGCCAACGAGGACGTCTTCACAAGCTTGATCGCAAAGCACGACGCGCTGATCGAAAGGCTCGAGGCGGGCGAACAGGGTGAAAGCGTCCTGACCGCGTTGGAACATCTTGAGGGCGATCTGCACAACACGATCGTGGAGACGCTGAACAATCCGCTGATCTCGTCGAGCTACCAGCGGATGCACAACTACCTGCGCCTCGTGCGGCTCGACCGCCGTCTGACGCCGCCCGTCATGCTGCGATCGCTGCACGAACACCTGAGCATTCTCGAAGCCTGCAAGGCGCGCGATGCGGACGCGGCCGAGGCGGCGATCCAGCAGCACTTCGGCGCCGCACTCCAGCGCCACATCGGGTTTTCCTGACCCCGAACGCGCTGCGCCGCGAAACCCGGGGCTTCGCGGCGCGGGTCGGTCGGGATGGATATCTCAGGCCTGGACGCAGGTCTGCTTCTGGGTGCCCAGGCCCTCGATGCCCAGCTCCATCACGTCGCCCGCCTTGAGGAAGACGTTGGGCGTCTGGCCCAGCCCCACGCCCGGCGGCGTCCCGGTCGAGATGATGTCGCCCGGACGCAGGCTCATGAACTGCGACAGGTAGGACACGAGGTGACGCACGCCGTAGACCATCGTCTCGGTCGAGCCGTCCTGGTAGCGGTGGCCGTTGACCTCGAGCCACATCTTCAGGGCCTGGGGATCCGCGATCTCCTCGCGGGTGACGAGCCAGGGGCCCGTCGGGCCGAAGGTGTCGGCGCTCTTGCCCTTGGTCCACTGGCCTTCCCGTTCCGCCTGGAACGCGCGTTCCGAGACATCGTTGATCAGGCAGTAGCCCGCCACGTGATCCATCGCCGCGTCTTCCGAGACGTATTTCGCGGTCTTGCCGATCACCACGCCCAGTTCGACCTCCCAGTCGGTCTTTTGCGATCCGCGCGGGATCTCGACGTCGTCGTTGGGACCGCAGATCGCCGAGGTCGCCTTCATGAAGATGATCGGCTCGGGCGGGACTTGCGCCCCCGTCTCGGCGGCGTGATCCGAATAGTTCAGCCCGATGCAGATGAACTTGCCGGTCCCGGCAACGCAGGGACCCAGGCGCGGGTTGCCCTCGACCACCGGCAGGCTTGCGATGTCGAGCGCGCGGATCGCGTCCAGCCCCTCGGGGCCGATGTGGTCCGCGCCGATATCGTCCACCTGCTGCGACAGGTCGCGGATCTGGCCGTCCGCGTCCAGGATCCCCGGCTTCTCGGCGCCCGCCGGTCCGTATCTGAGTAGTTTCAAGGTCGTTCTCCTTCGCGATCGCGTCAGTTGAGCCAGCCGCCGTCGATGACGTGGATCTGGCCGGTCGTGAATGTGGCCCCCGCCAGGTAGACGGCGAGTTCGGCGATTTCCCCGGGCTGGCCGATCCGCCCGATGGGTTGGCGCGCGACGAAGTCGGCGCGAGCCTTGTCGTAGTCCCCGGTCGCGGTCCACCGCTCCTTCAACGAGGGGCTGTCGACGGTGCCCGGGCAGATCGCGTTGCAGCGGATCCCCTGCGAGACGAAATCGGCAGCCACCGACTTGGTCAAGCCGATCACGGCGGCTTTCGTGATTCCGTAGGCGCAGCGGTTCGGCACGCCCTTCGGGCTGCCCGCGACAGAGGCCATGTTGATGATCGTCCCGTCCTTGCGCTCCAGCATGCCCGGCAGGACCTGCTGGATCAGGCGCGCCTGTGCCTCCACGTTCAATGCGAAGGCAAAGGAGAGGTCGGTGTCGCTCATCTCGAGAATACTGCCGTTGTGGACCACGCCCGCGCAGTTGAAGAGCACGTCGATCGCGCCGGCCTGCGCCACGAAATCGGCCACCGCCGTCGCGTCCAGCACGTCCAGCCGGGCGGTGGTGATCCCCTTCGCGCCGTCGAGTTCGGCCAGCAGCCCGTCGTTGATGTCCGTCGCGATCACCCTTGCCCCCGCCGCGGCGAAGGCCAGGGCGCTGGCCTTGCCGATGCCCTGGGCCGCGGCGGTGATCAGGACGGTTTTTCCCGAAAGGTCGGTCATGATGTTTCCTTGCTGGATGAAGGGGGCGCCTCAGCCCCTCAGGGTCTGTGTGCGCAGGACATGCGGGGCGATCTCGTCCAGCAGCCCGGGCGGCAGCCTCGCGCCGAACTGGTCGAGATTGCGGCGCAGGCTGGAGACCTTGCCGGTGCCGATCAGCACGTGTGAGACGGCCGGATGGGCTGCCGGAAAACTCAGCGCGGCCTGCGCCATGGGAATGCCGTAACGGGTGCAGATCGCCTCTATCGCGTCGACGCGGGCGCGGATGTCGTCGCTCGCCGGGCCGTAGTCGAAATGCGCCTGCGCCGAGGCCCCGGTGGCCAGGATCCCGGAATTGAACACGCCGCCGATCACCAGCCGCGTGCCCCGTTCCAGGCAGAGCGGCAGAAGCGATTCCTCCGCCGTGCGATCGAGGAGGGTATAGCGCCCTGCCAGCAGGATCTCGTCGGGGGTGGTGGCCTCCATCACCTGCAGGCAGGTTTCGACCTCGTTGACGCCGAGGCCCCAGCCGCGAATGATGCCTTGCGCCTTGAGCCCTTCGAGAAAGGGAATTCCGCTGCTTAAGAGATTTTCGAGATGCGGGCCGTTGGCGTCGCCATGGGCGAAGCGTCCGATGTCGTGCACGTAGAGGTAATCGATGGACGCCATGCCAAGCCGTTGCAGGCTGTCCTCGAACGAGCGCGCGATGGCGGTGTCCGAATAGTCGAAGTGCACGTGGAACGGGAGCGCGCCATCCTCGCGCGTGGCCTTGTCGGCAGGCGACAAAAGGCGGCCCACCTTGGTCGAAAGCGTGAAGGTCTCTCGCGGTTTGTCCCGCAGCACGTCGCCGACCCGCCGCTCCGACAGGCCACGGCCATAGAACGGTGCGGTGTCGAAGCGGCGCAGGCCGCTGTCCCAGGCCGCCTCCAGCACCGCGATGCCGTCGGCGCGGGTAAGTTCGCCGTAAAGCCCCGCGACCGCGGCGCAGCCGAAGGCCAACGTCGCGTGATCCTTTGGGTCATGGGTGTCGTCCGACTGCATCGCTCGGCCCTGAAGCAACGGTTAGAAATACCGATCCCGCCCTGCGCGATCTTGCTATATCAGATATACGCGCTGATCTATCAGATCAACCGCGAAAGCGAGGCGGGGCCGAAGGTGCCGTGACCCGGTCCGACGCGCCCCAGCATCGCGTCCGCTTGCGGGGCGGGCAAGGGCCGGAACGTCTCCGCGGTCCGCACGCGGGAAATGCACAGACTTTCGTTATCCAAAATTCATTCGCCGGAGACGGTCTCTCCGTCCCGGGCCGTCAGGCCCCGGGCGTTGGCCGCGCACGCCATGGCGTCGCCTTCTAGCGGGTGGCGTAGGCCTTCAGCGCCGCATCCGTTCCCTCGGCCCAGATCAGCGTCAGCCAGCGGTGGAACGCCTCCGCGAAGCGGGTCTCCTTGGCCAGGTCGCCGTAGATCCAGCCCTGCTGCAACCACGCGCCGGGGCGGGTGCGCGCCTCGACCGCGGCGGCCTGCAAGGTGTCCCAATGCGGGTCGTTTGGCGCGATGGTCGAGCCGTCCTCGCGGGTGCCTTGGCACATGCGGGCCCACAGCGCTTCGGCCAATGCGAGCCCCTCGACCGGGGTGCCGGCCTTCAGCGCGTCGCGCACCACCGGCAGCACGAAGCCCGCGTGCCGCGAGGATCCGTCGAAGGCCACCCGCCGCACCGTGTCGCGGATCTGCGAGTTCGAGAAGCGGGTGTCGATCAAGTCGACGTAGGCCTGCGGCGTCATCCCCGGCACGGCGGAGACGTGGGGGACGATCTCGTCCTCCTCGACGCGGCGGAAGAAGGCGTGGACGCCGGCGTGCGCCATGCAGTCGTCGATGGTGGCAAGGCCCAGCAACTCGCCGGGGTTGGCGAGTATCTGGTGGCCCGCATTCAGGCAGCGCAGTTTCATCGATTCGTAGGCGTGCACGTCGTCCGTGATCGTGGCACCCGCACGTTCCCACTCGGGGCGCCCGGCGCAGAAGCGGTCCTCGATCACCCACTGGCGGAAGTTCTCGTGGGTGACGGGCGCGTCGTCCTCGATCCCGAAGTCGCGCACGAGCGCCAGTTCAGAGGGGCCGGTCGCGGGGACGATGCAATCGACCATGGCGTTTGGGAAGGTGGCGTTCGCCTCGATCCAGTCGGCGAGTTCCTCGTCCGTCAGCCGGGCAAGGCCCACGACCGCGCGGCGCAGGATATCGCCGTTGCCTTGCAGGTTGTCGCAGGACTGGCAGGTGAAGGGACCGTGTCCCGCCGCGCGACGCCGACCCAAGGCGGCCACCATCGCGCCGAAGGCGGTGCGCGGCGCATCGGGGTTCTGCACGTCGTGGCGGATATCCGGGTGATCCGTGTCAAAGCCCCCGTCGGAGGTCTGGTAATAGCCCCCTTCGGTCACGGTCAGCGACACGATGCGGATCGCCGGATCGGCCATCCGGGAGATGAGCGCGCCGTTCCCATCCTCGACCGGCAGGAAGTCGATCATGGAGCCCACGACTTCCGCGGATTTGCCCGCGGGATCGAGCTCGATCAGGGTGTAAAGGCAATCCTGGCCCAGCAGCCGCTCGCGCTGGGCGGCATCTGGCGCGCGCACGCCCGCACCGATGATCGCCCAATCGTGCGCCTCGCCCGCCTGCATCAGGCGGTGCAGGTACCACGCCTGGTGCGCGCGGTGGAAATTGCCCAGACCGATATGCACGATGCCGGGCGTCATGCCGGGGCGGTCGTAGGTCGGAAAGAGCACGTCGTCGGGCAGATCCAGCAGGGTCGCGTCGGACAGGGGGGTGGTCATGGAACGTATCCTTTCCGGCGTCAGCTCATCCACTGGCCGCCGTCGACGTTGTAGCATTGGCTGACGATGTAATCGCTGTCGGCGCTTGCCAGAAAGACCGCCATGGGCGCAAGATCCGACGGCTGCGCGTAGCGGCCCGCGGGCACGCCCGCCTCGACCTCGGCGCGCTTCTGGCCCTTGGGCTTGCCTTCGAGCTGGGCGAACATCGCGTCGACATGCTCCCAGTGGGCGCCGTCCACGACGCCCGGGGCGATGGCGTTGACGTTGATCCCGTGCCGGATGAGGTCGAGCCCCGCGCTTTGCGTCATCGAGATAACCGCCGCCTTGGTCGCGCAATAGACCAGCACCAGCGGCTCTCCGCGACGGCCGGCCTGGGAGGCCATGTTGATGATCTTGCCGCCCTGGCCCTGGGCTATCATCTGGCGCGCCGCGGCCTGCATGGTGAAGAGCGTGCCTGCGAGGTTGACCGAAAAGAGCCTGTCGTAGCTGTCGCGGGTGATATCGACCGTCTTCGCGGCATCGAAGAGGGCCGCATTGTTGACGAGGATGTCGAGCTTGCCCGTCCGGTCCACGACCTGCGCGATGGCCGCGTCGATGCTGGCCTGATCGCTCACGTCGAGGTGCACCGCGTAGGCGCCCTCCCCGATCTCGGCGGCGGCGGCCCGTGCCGCGTCGAGGTCGATATCGCCGATGGCGACGGTGGCCCCTTCGGCGACGTAGGCCTGTGCGAAACCCAGTCCGATGCCCCGCGCGGCCCCGGTGATCAGGGCGGATTTGCCGTGCAGTCTCATGCGATGCGCAGCCCCTGGTCGTCGAAGCGATGGATGTTCTGGGCCTGCGGCTCCAGATGGATCGTGTCCCCGTGCCTGAGGCCCACATCGCCCGGCGCGCGGACGGTCACCGGGTCCTCGATCCCGTCGACATGCACGTGAAAGAACGTGTCGGAGCCCAGATGCTCGGCCACGCCGACACGGCCCTGGAAGGTTCCGCCGCTTTCCACGACGTCCAGGTGTTCGGGCCGGATGCCCATCGTCGCGCAGTCGTGACGCGCCGCGGTGGCCCCGGTCAGCAGGTTCATCCGTGGCGAGCCGATGAAGCCCGCGACGAAGATGTTGCGCGGTTCCTTGTAGAGGTCCAGCGGCGAGCCCACCTGCTCGATCACACCGGCGCGCAACACGACGATCTTGTCGGCCATGGTCATCGCTTCGACCTGGTCGTGGGTGACGTAGATCATCGTCGTCTCGAGCCGGTTGTGCAGTTCCGAGATCTCGAGCCGCATGCCGACCCGCAGGGCCGCGTCGAGGTTCGACAGCGGCTCGTCGAAGAGGAAGGCCGCAGGCTCGCGCACGATGGCGCGCCCGATGGCGACCCGCTGGCGCTGGCCGCCCGAAAGCTGGCCCGGACGGCGGTCGAGGTAATCGGTCAGGTTCAGCGCCTCGGCGGCCTTGGCAATGCGGCGGTCCTGTTCCTCCTGGTCCATGCCCGCCATCTTCATCGGGAAGGCGATGTTCTTGCGCACCGACATGTGCGGGTAGAGCGCGTAGCTCTGGAACACCATGGCAAGGCCGCGCTTGGCGGGTGGCAGGTCGGTGGCGGGCTGACCGTCGATGCGGATCTCACCGCCGGTGACGTCCTCGAGCCCCGCCATCAGGCGCAGCAACGTGGACTTGCCGCAGCCCGAGGGACCGACGAAGACCACGAACTCCCCGTCGTCGATGGTCAGGTCCAGTGGCGGAATGACTTCGACGTCGCCGAACTTCTTCTGCACTTTTTCCAGCGTGATGCGTCCCATGGTGGTCGCTCCTTATTTGACGGCGCCGAAGGTCAGGCCGCGGACAAGTTGTTTCTGGCTGAACCAGCCCATGACGAGGATCGGCGCGATGGCCAGCATCGAGGCCGCCGAGAGCTTCGCGTAGAAAAGCCCCTCGGGGGCCGAGAAACTGGCGATGAACTTCGTCAGGGGCGCCGCCGAGACGGTGGTCAGAAGGATCGTCCAGAACGCCTCGTTCCAGGCCAGGATGATGTTGAGCAACACGGTGGAGGCGATCCCCGGCAGCGCCATGGGCGTCAGCACGTAGAGAATCTCGTTCCTGAGGTTCGCGCCGTCCATGCGTGCAGCCTCCAGGATTTCGCCCGGGATCTCGCGGAAGTAGGTGTAGAGCATCCAGACGATGATCGGCAGGTTGATCAGCATCAGCACGACCACCAGCAGGATGCGGCTGTCGAGGATGTCGAGCCACTTGGCGACCAGCACTAGCGGGTACAGCACGCCGACGGCAGGCAGCATCTTGGTCGAGAGCATCCACAGCAGCACGTCCTTGGTCCGTCGTCCCGGCACGAAGGCCATCGCCCAGGCGGCGGGCACCGCGATCAGGATGCCCAGCAGCGTCGATCCCACGGCGATGATGATCGAGTTTGTCAGGGCCAGCGGATAGTTCGACCGGTCGAAGACGTCCGCGTAGTTTTCCGTCGTCCAGTCGAAGAAGAACCAGACCGGTGGATCGGCGATCGCGGTGGCTTCCGTCTTGAAGGACGTCAGGAACGTCCAGAGGATCGGAAAGAACATGAGGAGGCCGAATGCCCAGGCGAGGGCGGTCCACATGGCTTTCTTGCGGGTGGTGATGGCGCGGGCCATGATGTTCCCCTCAGTCCAGGTTCCGGCCGACGATCCGCATCAGGAAGATCGCGACGATGTTGGCAAGGATGACGGCGATGATGCCACCGGCGGAGCCCAGGCCGATGTTCTGGCTTTCCAGCACGCGCTGGTAGACCAGGTAGGTCAGCGTCCGGGTCCCGAAGGCGCCATTCGTGGTGACGAAGATCTCGGCGAAGATCGACAGCAGGAAGATCGTCTGGATCAGGATCACGACGGTGATCGCGCGGCTCAGGTGCGGCAGGATGATGTAGCGAAACCGCGACAAGGCGGGCGCGCCGTCCATCTCGGCCGCCTCCAGCTGCTCGCTGTCGAGCGACTGGACGGCCGTCAGCAGGATCAGCGTCGCGAAGGGCAGCCACTGCCAGGCCACGATCACGATGATCGAGAAGAGCGGCGCCTGGCTGAGGAAGTCGTAAGGTTCCATCCCCAGCCCCTGGAAGGCGTAGCTGAAAAGCCCGTTGTCGACGTTGAAGAACATGTTCTTCCACACCAGCGCCGAAACAGTGGGCATGACAAAGAAGGGTGCGATCACCAGGATACGCACGATGCCCTGCCCGAACATCGGCTTGTCGAGAAGCAGCGCCATCATCACGCCGCCCACGATGGTGATCAACAGGATGCCGCCCACCATCTGCAGCGTCGTGACGACGGAATCGACGAAGGACGACGAAGTCACGAAGCGGACGTAGTTCTCGAACCCGATCCAGGGTTCGAAGCTGCCGCGCATGGGGCGGTAATCGGCGAAGCTGAAATACAGCGTCATGCACAGCGGGATCAGCATCCAGACCATCAACGCGAAGACGGCGGGTGCGATCATCAGCCGGGCGGCGGATCTGGAATGCTGGGTCGCCATGGGACACATCCTTGCAATGACGGAGCACGACACGCGGCACTTGCGAAGGCCCCTTGTCGGGCCTGCGGAAACGTGCCGATCGGATGGGGTCGTGTGGAAAAGGCCCGGGCGGGGCGAGGCACGTGGCCCCGCCCCGCGGGTCGGTGCGGCAGGCTTAGTAGCCTGCGGCTTCCATCTCGTCGGTGGTCAGCGCCTGCGCGTTCGACAGGGCTTCCTCTGCGGACTGCTGGCCAGCCAGCGCGGCAGAGAATTCCTGCCCCACCTGAGTGCCGATGCCCGCGAACTCGGGGATCGCGACGAACTGCACGCCGGTGTAGGGCACGGGATCCACGGTCGGGTTGGTCGGATCAGCCGCGTTGATGCTTTCCAGCGTCATCTGCGCGAAAGGCGCCGCGTCCAGGTACTCCTGGTTCTCGTAGAGAGAGGTGCGGGTGCCCGGCGGCACGTTGGCCCAGCCTTCGTTCTCGGCGACCAGTTCGGCGTAGCCCGGACCGGTGGCCCAGCTGATGAAGGTCTTGGCGGCGTCCTGCTTTTCGGAGGACGTGGGGATCGCCAGCGACCAGGCCCAGAGCCAGTTGCCCCGCTTGCCAAGGCCGGTGTCGGGGGCCAGCGCGAAGCCCACGCTGTCGGCCACGGTCGAATCTTCGGGGTTGGTCACGAAGGACGCCGCGACGGTCGCGTCGATCCACATGCCGCACTTGCCCTGCTGGAACAGCGTCAGGTTCTCGTTGAAACCGTTGTTGGCGGCACCGGCGGGACCGGATTCCTCCATCATCTCCAGGTAGAAGGTCAGCGCCTCGGACCATTCCTCGCTGTCGAACTGGGCCTGCCAGTCCTCGTCGAACCAGCGCGCGCCGAAGCTGTTGGCCATGGCGGTCAGGAAGGCCATGTTCTCGCCCCAGCCGGCCTTGCCGCGGGCGCAGATGCCGTTGATGTCGGCGTCGCGGTCGGTCATCGCGGCGGCGGCTTCGCGGATGAACTCCCACGTCGGCGCGTCGGGCATTTCGAGGCCGGCCTCTTCCATCAGGTCGGTGCGATACATCACCATCGAGGATTCGCCGTAGAAGGGGGCTGCGTAAAGCTCGCCGTCCATGCTGAGGCCGTCGGCGATGGCGGGCAGCAGGTCGTCCGCGGCGAAATCGTCGGACATGCCGTCGTTCAGCGACACCAGCCAGCCGTTGTTGGCCCAGATCGGAACTTCGTAGGTGCCGATGGTCATGACGTCGTAGGCGCCGCCCCCGGTCGAGATGTCGGTGGTGACGTTCTGGCGCAGCACGTTCTCTTCCAGCGTGACCCACTCGAGCTGGATGTCGGGGTGCTGTTCGGTGAAATCGTCGGTCAGGGTCTGCATCCGGACCATGTCGCCGTTGTTTACGGTGGCGATGGTCAGGGTCGTGGTCTCGGACTGGGCGAGCGCCGCGGTGGCCGTGACCGACACGATCGCGGAGGCCGCGAAGAGTGCGTTCTTGAGTTTCATTCCTTTTTCCTCCCTGGAAAAGTCTTGAGTGACTGCGCGGAAACTACGGGCGCGCCCCCGCACCGGTCAACCGAAAATTTACACCCGTAAAGAAATTCGTCGCCGCGCCGCAGAAACTCAGGCCGACTCGCGCAGCACCAGCTTGCCGTCGAACAGCACTTCCGGGCGGTCCGAGGGGCGCTGGCCGCCTTCGATCAGGTCGAACAGGATCTCGACGCTGCGGTCGGTGATCGACTTGTAGTCCTGGCTCACCGTGGTCAGCGGCGGGGCGGTGAACTGCGACCAGGGGTGGTCGTCGTGGCCCGCGATCCGCAAGGCGCAGCCGGGCCCATGCCCCACGCGCAGCCCTTTTTCGTAGGCCGCCGCGATCAACCCGACCGCCAGCCGGTCATTGCTGCACAGCACGGTATCCGACGGCAGGGACCGCTCCGCGATCAGGCGCTTGCCTTCCGTCAGGCCGATCTGCTCGAACGCCCATCCGCCGCCCTGCGCCTGGATGACATGCGGATCGAAGCCCAGCCGCTCCATCGCGCCCACGTAGGCATCGCGCCGCTTGTTGGCGTTTGGATTGACCGGCTCCATCTCGAAGAAGCAGGGCGGCTCTCCGGTGCGGCACAGGTAGTCGACGATCAGCGGAATGCTCTGCCCGTTGTTGGAACCGACGAAGGCCTCGCCCACGCTCATGTTGCTGTCGAAGACCACCGTCGGCACGCGCTCGCTGAACTGCTGGACCACCTCGAAATCCGATGACCGGCCAAGGGGCGCGATCAGTGCACCCGCCGGCCGCAAGGTTTCGAGCGTGGATAGCGCATTGTTTTCCAAGGATTGTTGCCCATGGGCAGAGAAGACGATGGGCCAGAAGCCCGCGTCGATGCAGCGCCGTTCGATCAGGCGCACCATTTCCGCGAAGAACGGGTCGGACAGGTAGGGCACGAGCACGCCGATGGTCTTCGTCAGCTTGCGGTTCTGGTTGATGGCGAAGATGTTGGGCCGGTAATCGTAGGTTTCGAGCGCGGCCTCGATCTTGGCGCGCGTCGATTTTCGCACGCTATCGGGGTCGTGGAAGTATTTCGATACCGTGGGACGGGAAATCCCGCTGACTTCGGCAAACTCTTCCATGTTCTTGATTTTCTGAAGAGCCATTCCCTCACCTCCGCCATGGCGCGCACCACGGGGTGGGGCGCGTCAAGTTTGCGCGCTGAAAATTTTTACGCGCGTATAGTGTTCGGGAAATCTAAGCGTCACATCCCGAGGCGGTCAAGACGACAATCCCGGGGCGGATTGCACGCAGGGGGTTCACATCCGGCAGCCGCAGCCGGTCATCCGTCAGACCGAATCACTACGGCGCCTATCCGGCCTGTACGTCCTCGGCCTGCCGGATCTTGGCCAGAAGCGCGATCAACGTGGCCCTTTCAGCCTCTGTCAGCATGCCCAGTAGCCGATCCTCGTGCGCCTGCACCCGCGCCATCGCGTCGTTGCAGGCCCGCGTCCCCTCGGGCGTCGCGACCAGCGCCTGCACCCGCTTGTCGCCCGGCACGTCGGCGCGTTCCAGCAAACCCCGCTCTTCGAGTTCGCCCACGATGGCCACGAGGCCGGAGCGTTCGATTCCCAGCCGCCGGGCAAGATCGCTTTGCGAGATCTGCGGAAACTCGACCACCAGCGTCAGCGCGGAAAAGACCCGCGGCGCGAGCGCGCCGTCGCCCAGGGCCGCGCGGTAATCGCCCTGCACGACCATGTAGGCCCGCTTGAGATTGTAGCCGACGAGACGTTCAAGCGTCGGGACGTTTCGGGATCTGTCGGTCATGGGCGCTCCTGTTCGGCACAATCTAGACGAGTTGCCGCGCCGGGCCAACGCTTGCGCGAAAGGCCGGGAACAATCGGGAACAATCCGGCGAGGTCTGCCGTTTGCCCGGAGATAAAAGGAGACGAGCCATGAGCGGCACGAACGACAACATGACCGGCGACGGCAAGGCGGTCGAGGCGACCAAGCGCCAGAAGGAACGCCCCGAAGAGGCCAAGCATCACGAATTGAAGGACGAGGACGGCACGCCGAAGTCCGAGGACTGAAGCGCACCCCAACGTTCGAAGGGCGGTCCCGCCGGGGCCGCCCTTTTTCGTGTCCGGCCCCTCGCTTGCGCTCAGTCCTTATGGCTTTGGGCGAAGGCGGTTTGTGCCTCGGGGCTCGCCTCGGTCTGGTGGCGTGCCTTCCATTCGGCAAAGGGCATGCCGTAGAACGCCTCGCGGCCTTCTTCCTTGGTCATCGCGACGCCGCGCTCTTCCGCGGCTTCCTGGTACCAGCGCGACAGGCAGTTCCGGCAGAAGCCCGCGAGGTTCATCATGTCGATGTTCTGCGCGTCCGGCCGATCTTCCATCAGGTGCTTGCGCAGGCGGCGGAAGGCGGCGGCTTCGATCTCTGTGCGGGTGGCGTCGTCCATGAGGCTCTCCTGATCAGTCGCTCACAAGGTGGAGGCGTCGAGCACGCGCTGCAAGAGGGGGGCGAGACGTCCCGCCCAGTCTGCCTGCTGCTCTGGCGTCTCGATCAGGTCCTGGCGCAGCTCGATCAGGATGTTGGGATGGCCGCGCTGGATCGCATGGCGGTCGACGCTGTCGGCAGGCAACTTGCCGGTATAGGGCTGGTTGTCGCCGGTCAGCCAGCCTTCCTCGCGGCAGGCCTGCACCACCGAAGCGGCCAGCCGCGCGTCCTCTGCATAAAGGACCGCGATTTCCCATGGGCGCAGGGGCCGACCGCGCAACTGCGGGGTGAAGCTGTGGATCGCGCAATAGACAGGCCGATCCCGACTTTCGACGGTGCGGGCGATGGCGTCGTGATAGGGGCGGTAGAGCCGCTCCAGCCGGGTGGTCAGATCGCCCTCGTCGGCATGGCGGTTGCCGGGGATCAACGTGCCGTCGTAAAGCCGCATCAGCAGCGTCGGGTCCTGTTCGCCCCGGTTGGGGTCGATCACCAGCCGCGAGAAGCGCGAGGACACCACCGGGCTGTCGAGCGCCGCCCCGAGCCCACGCGCCACGCCAAGCGCGCCGATGTCGTAGGCGATGTGCCGCCCCATGTCGGCTGTGGGCAGGCCCAGGTCGCCGCCGTTCACCCAATCGGGCACGATATTGGTCGCGTGGTCGCAGGTGACGACCCAGCGTCCGGGGCGATCCGCGCCTTCAATGTTGAATGCGTCGTCTGACATGGGATCTGTCATGGCGGTGACACGGCAATTAGTCCAGTTGTGAAGCGAGCCATTTTCGGCAATAACCGGGGCAACATTCGGTTACCGCTAACGCCGCCCGCCGGTAAAAGGACCTGACCCATGAAACGCAATCGCCACGTCAAGATCGTCGCGACACTCGGACCCGCGTCCAACGATTACGACATGATCCGCAAGCTGCACGAAGCGGGGGCGGACGTGTTCCGCCTGAACATGTCCCACGGCAGCCACGAGGAAATCCGCGTCCGCCATGCCACGATCCGTCAGGTCGAAGAGGACCTGGGCTCTCCCATCTGCATCCTGGCGGACCTGCAAGGCCCCAAGCTGCGCGTCGGCACCTTCAAGAACGGCGAGGAGGAGCTGGAAGTCGGCCAGGCGTTCCGCATGGACCTGTCGGACGAGGAAGGCGACGCCACCCGCGTGAAACTGCCCCACAAGGAAATCTTCGACGCGCTGGAGCCCGGCAGCCACCTGTTGGTCAACGACGGCAAGATCAAGCTGCGGGTCAAGGACTGCGGGCGCGACTTCGCCGACACGGAGGTGATCGTCGGCGGCACGATCTCGAACCGCAAGGGCGTGAACGTCCCCGACGTGGTGCTGCCGCTGGCCGCCCTGTCCGAGAAGGACCGCAAGGACCTGGAGTTCGTCTGCGAGCTGGGCGTCGACTGGCTGGCGCTGTCCTTCGTGCAGCGCCCCTCGGACGTCGAGGAGGCGCGCGACCTCTGCAAGGGCCGGGCCAAGATCCTGTCCAAGATCGAGAAGCCCGCGGCGGTGAAGAACTTCGACGACATCCTCGTCGCGTCGGACGGGATCATGGTCGCCCGCGGCGATCTGGGCGTCGAGCTGCCGGTGCAGAACGTGCCGCCCATCCAGAAGAACCTGGTGCGCAAGTGCCGCGCCGCGGCCAAGCCGGTGATCGTGGCGACGCAGATGCTGGAATCGATGATCGATTCGCCGATGCCCACCCGGGCCGAGGTCTCCGACGTGGCCACCGCGATCTACGAAGGCACCGACGCGATCATGCTGTCGGCCGAATCCGCCGCCGGGTCCTTCCCGGTCGAGGCGGTGACGACGATGGACAACGTGGCCCAGGAGGTCGAGGCCGACCCCACCTACATCGAGATCATCGAGAGCAGCCGCAGGACCTCCGGTGCCTCGGTGGCCGACGGGATCGTCGCCGCGGCCCGCGAGATCGCGGAAACCTCCGACATCGCGGCGATCTGCTGCTTCAGCCAGACCGGCTCCACCGCCGTTCTGGTCGCGCGCGAACGCCCGCGCGTGCCGATCCTGGCGCTGACCACCCACGTGCGCACGGCCCGGATGCTCAGCCTGACCTGGGGCACCAACTGCGTTGTCGCGGGCCGGGTGACCCGCTTCAAGGATGCGGTGATCGAAGCCGTCCGCGCCAGCCTGCGCGAGCAGATGGCGACGGAAAAGGACATGATCGTCGTGACCGCAGGCGTGCCCTTCAACACGCCGGGGTCCACCAACATCCTGCGGGTCGCCCCCTGCGAGGAGCGATTGATCTACAGCTCCGATCAGGATTAACCTCCTTCGATCTGCCAACGGTGAGGGTGCCGCCCGTGTCGACCGACATGATCTTCGTGCTGGGACTGGTCCTCGGCGTCGTGTCGATCCCCGCGATCGTCAGTGCCTTCGCCGACGGCCGGACACCGCGCGCGCCCGCGCTGATCGTGGTGATCGCGGCGCTGATGATCGGCTATGCGATGCGTGAGGCCCCCGGCGCCTATAGCTGGTCGACCCTGCCCGACGTGCTGACCCGGGTCGTGGCGCAAGTCACGCGCTGACCCCCTTGCCAAACGGACCGCGCGCCTCTATCAGGCGCGCTCCACCCGCGCGTCCGGCCGATAGGCATGCCGAGTCGCGCGTTCACACCGACCCACCGAGGAGACGGAAATGCCGAAGATGAAGACGAAATCGAGCTGCAAGAAGCGGTTCAAGATCACGGCCTCCGGCCGGATCAAGGCAGGTCAGGCCGGCAAGCGCCACGGCATGATCAAGCGCCACAAGAAGTTCATCCGTGATGCCCGCGGCACCACGGTCCTCGCCAAGGCCGATGAGCAGATCATCAAGCCGATGATGCCCTACGCACGATAACCAGGAGGACCGAACATGCGCGTTAAATCCGGACCCGTCACCCACCGTCGTCACAAGAAGATCCTGGACCAGGCGAAAGGTTACTACGACCGCCGCCGCCGCACCTTCAAGGTTGCGACCCAGGCCGTCGACAAGGCCAACCAATACGCCACCCGCGATCGCCACAACCGCAAGCGCAACTTCCGCAGCCTGTGGATCCAGCGCATCAACGCGGGCGTGCGCGCCATCGACGCCGATCTGACCTATTCGCGGTTCATCAACGGTCTCACGTTGGCCGGCATCGAAGTCGACCGCAAGGTCCTGGCCGACCTCGCCGTGAACGAGCCCGCCGCCTTCGAGGCGATCGTGACCAAGGCCAAGGACGCCCTGTCCGAAAAGGCCTGAGGCCCGTTCCAGCACGATATCGGGGCCGTCCTTCGGGGCGGCCCTTTTTCGTGGGCGCGACCTGTCTTGCGATGCCCTTCGCGACAGGCTAGCACCGGGCAAACCTGAAAGGACGGGGGCGTCATGGACGATCTCAAGCAGAAATACCTGGATCAGGTGGCCGCCGCCGGCGACGAGGCCACGCTGGAGGACCTGCGCGTGCAGGCGCTCGGCAAGAAGGGCGAGATCAGCCTGAAGATGCGCGAGCTGGGCAAGATGACCCCCGAGGAGCGCAAGACCGCGGGCCCTGCCCTGAACGCCCTCAAGGACGAGATCAACAGCGCCCTCGTTGCGAAGAAAGCAGCACTTTCGGATGCCGCCCTCGACGCGCGCCTGCGGACCGAGTGGCTGGACGTGACCAAACCCGCGCGGCCGCAGCGGCAGGGGTCGATCCACCCCATCAGCCAGGTCACCGAGGAGGTCACCGCGATCTTCGCCGACATGGGCTTCGCCGTCGCCGAAGGCCCGCAGGTCGAATCGGACTGGTACAACTTCGACGCGCTCAACATTCCCGGGCACCACCCCGCGCGGGCCGAGATGGACACTTTCTACATGGCGCGCGCGACGGGCGACGACCGCCCGCCCGCCGTGCTGCGGACCCATACCTCGCCGGTGCAGATCCGCTCGATGGAAGCGACCGGCGCGCCCACGCGCATCATCTGTCCGGGCCGGGTCTATCGCGCCGACTTCGACCAGACGCACACGCCGATGTTCCACCAGGTCGAAGGCCTGGCGATCGATCGCGATATCTCCATGGCGCACCTCAAATGGGTGCTGGAGGAATTCGTGAAGGCCTACTTCGAGGTCGATCACGTCGATATCCGTTTCCGCGCCTCTCATTTTCCCTTCACCGAACCTTCGGCAGAGGTGGATATCCGCTGCTCCTGGGAAGGCGGCACGCTGAAGGTGGGCGAAGGCGACGACTGGCTGGAGATCCTGGGCTCGGGCATGGTGCATCCCAAGGTGCTGCAGGCGGCGGGCGTCGATCCCGACGCGTGGCAGGGCTTTGCCTTCGGCATGGGGATCGACCGGATCGCGATGCTGAAATACGGCATCCCCGACCTGCGCGCCTTCTTCGATTCCGACCTGCGCTGGCTGCGGCACTACGGCTTCGGCGCGCTCGACGTGCCCACCCTGCGGGGCGGCCTGTCGCGCTGATGTACTTCCAGGACAAGTCGCACGACCACCCGCGCAAGAAGCGCATCTACGCCACCTACGAACTTGCCCACACCGTGGTCGACCTCATGGCGGCGATCTGCTTCGTCGTGGGATCGGCGCTCTTCTTCTTTCCCGCCTACGAGACGTCGGCCCTGTGGTTCTTCCTGATCGGCTCGATCCTCTTCGCCGTCAAACCCACGCTGCGCTTCTCGCGAGAGGTGCACCTGGCCCGGATCGGCGACACCGGCGATCTGGCAAAGCGCGAAAGCGCGCCGTCATGACCGACGAGATCGAAGATCTCAACGACCGCTATCCCGGTGCCGGCAACTTCACGTTCGGCGACAGCAAGGCGCTGTGCCAGGAGTTGATCGCGCTGGTGCGCGCGGGCAAGAAGACCGCCACCTGCGGCGCGCTGCGCGACTTCGAGGACGAGCCCGAGGCGATGCCCGTCGTCGGTCGTTGCGACATCGCGATGAACTGGGGCGGATCGCCCGCGCTGGTGATCCGCACGACGCAGGTCCAGACCATCCGCTTCTGCGACGTCACCGAAAAGATGGCGCTGGCCGAAGGCGAGGACGACGATCTCGACGGCTGGCGCGCAGGGCACGAGGCCTATTTCAGGCGCAACGGCGGCTTCTCTCCCGACATGATGCTCGTCTTCGAGCACTTCGAACTGGTCGAGGATCTGGACGGGCGCGCGCTCTAGCGGCGCAGCATGTTCACGTCGAAGCTGCCCGCGCTGACGGTCACGCGCGACAGCGCGCCGCCGGCATAGGCCAGCTCCATGTTCAGCGACTTGAAGTTGAAGGGCGACAGATGGCCCTTCCCGGCGGTGACGCGGTAGGACATCTCGCAAACCGTCTCCCCCCCTACGACTGCCGAAGACGCGGTGGAGATCCCCACCACCCGCCGTCCGTCGTACATCGACAGCGGCGCGGGGCAGCCGCCAGCGGCTTCGAGGCGGGCGAAGACCTCCGGCGGGAAAAGGACACCCGCGGGCACGGCCGAAGGCACGCTGAGGTCCGTGGCGTCGTTGGCGGGGACCACGGTGACGTCGCGCACTGCACCGTCCTGTCTGATCACCGAGATATCGCGCGTCTTGCCGCCGCGGTTGATGCCCAGGAACTGATCCGCGGCACTGCCGTCATCCAGCCCGACCCGGCTGACGGAGGCCTGGAACGTCCCGTCCGCGACCCCAAGCGGCGTGTTGTCCAAGGTCGAGGTCAGCGCGCTGGCACCGGTTTCAAGCGTACCGATCTGACGGCTGCCCAGCTGGATCGCGTAGGTCTCGGTCACCGCGGGGGTGGCGGTCAGAAGGGCAAGGGCAAGTACGGGTTTCAGCACGGGTCATCTCCAACGCGGGTCACGGGCGCAGGGATAGGCCGCCGCATCCGGCAAGGCGAGGGCCAAGTGGTCCGGTCGGCGGAAAACCGGTCGGGCGTCGGAGGGCCAAGCCATTGGTCCCATTGATGGTCGAGGAGGAACTGGTGCCGCATGAGGGATTCGAACCCCCGACCCCATCATTACGAATGATGTGCTCTACCAACTGAGCTAATGCGGCATCCGGGGTGCCGTCTAGCACCACCGGGGCGGTCCGAAAAGACCTATTTTGCGTCCTGTGGCCGGTCGGCCTGTGCGGGCAGGGCCTCGACGACCTCGGCGTCACTGCGGGTCACCACGGTGGGTTTCTGGCCCACGATCAGCGGCAGCATCTCCGTGCCGGTTGGCATCGCCACCTCGCCCTGCGGCGGGCGTTTCCATTCAAGCGTATCGAAGGCCGCGCAGTTCTCGCAGACGGGTCCCCAATGGGCATGGATGTGCTGGCAATTGTTGCAGATCCACTGCGGGCCGCGCGGGGCCGTCAGCGCGCGCGTCAGCCAGCCGCGCACGATGGCGTCATCGGACCCCTCGCCCCGCTCGATCGCGGCCATCAGCGTGAGGTTCCGCGCCGTGGGATCGTCGGTCACGAGGTGACCCAGATCGCGCTTGGCCTGCGGGAAATCCTCCGTCGCGATGTGCAACTCGGCCAGCAGCATCTTGGTCTCGGCGTGGTCCGGGTTCTGCTTGGTCAGCGCGCGGAACCGCTTGAGACGCGCCTCCGGCGTCTCCTTCGGCTCGATCTCGGCGAAGGCGGCGGCAATGTCGGGATGCGGGGTCACACCCCAGGTCTTGGTGAGGATCCGCGCAGCCTTGCGCTGCTCGCCCTTGGCGATATGCGCGCGGGCGGCCATGACCGCGGCGGGCACCAGGTCGGGGGACAGCTTGTTGGCCTCGATCGCGGCTTCGCGGGCCTTCATGTCCTTGCCGTCGTCCATGATGTCGCGCGCCTCCGACAGGGCCAGCACCGCGTCGCGGCGCTTGTGGACCTCGCGCGGCAGGTTCCCGGACTTGAGCTTGGCGCTCAGCGTCTCTCGCGCGCCGGTCCAGTCGGCCTTCTCCGCCTGAAGCTTCAGCAGCGTGTCCTGCACCCCCTGGTGCTGCGGTTTCAGCGCGAAGGCCTTGCGGGCCAGCGCAAGCGCCGTGTCCGTCTCTCCCGCGTCGAGTTTTTGCTGCATGAGCCCGCGGACCCCCACGAAGCGGGTGTCCTCGCGTTCCAGAAGCGCGCGGTAGCTTTCCTCGGCGGTGCGGGTGTCGTTGGTCAGTTCCGCCGCCTGCGCCTTAAGCAGGGTCGTCAGCTGCGGCCGGTCCAGGTACTTGTCCGCACGCTTTGCCTTCTGCATCGCCAGCTGGCCTTCGCCCGCGGCGATGGCGAACATGGCGTCCGACAGCGCCTCCTGGCCCTTGCGCGTGCGGTTGCGGTCGAAGTGGCGCGAGATCGCGGTCTCGTCACCGTTGAGGAACCGGAACACCGCCGCGAGCAGCTTCACAAGCTGCACCGCAAGCCAGAACACCACCAGCAGCGCCACGATGGCGACCACCAGTTGCAGCGCGCCCAAGGTCACCTCGTAACCGCCGATGGACACGATCGCCCCGCCTTCCAGCGACAAGAGCATCATCCCGCCCCAGGTCACGGCGACCACGAGGGCGATGAAAACGGCGATCTTCAGAAAGGTCGTGAACATGGCGCGTCCCTCAGTTGGCGGTCAGGTTGGTGTCGAGTTGGCGTGCCGCGGCGACCGCATCGGCACGGGCCTGCGCGCGGCCGATCCAGTCGGACATCGCGGCGCGGGTGTCTTCGGGCAAGGTCTCGACCTCGGCCAAGGCGTCGGTCAGGCGACCGTTGCGCAAGGCGTCCTCCGCCCGTGACAGAATGGCGTCGACGCTGTCGCCTTCGCGCGGGGCGGTGGAGCGGACGTTGAACTGGCGCTGCAGGAAGCTGCCGAACCCGCCCTCGCCTTCGCTGCCGGAGGCGCGCGCGGTCTGCAGCGCCGCGCGCGAGGCGTCGGGGAAATCGTCGCGCAAACCAGAAAGCGTCGGGGCGCCCTCCTCCGCGACGGCCCGCAAGGGGTCCGGCGCGGGTTCGCCCAGCGCATCGGACAGATCGTTAAGCACCGCGGTCATCGGCGCGCCCGTTTCCAGTGCGCCCTGCACGCGGGCGAGTGCGGCCTGGATGGTTTCGGTGCGTGCATTCTCGACGGCGGTGGAGCGCACTTCCTCGGCTTCGGCCCGGATCTCGTCGGCCTGCGTGCGGATTTCGTCGAGTTGCGATTGCAATTCGTTGCGTTGGTCCTGCAAGGCGGCGGTCTGCTGGGCGATCTGCTGGCTCAGCGACTGCACGGCGGCGTCCTGCGCGTCCTCTCCCACGATCGGTTGGGCGGTCAGCGTGTCGACCAGTTCGCGCAGATCGGCGGTCTCGGACTGCAGGGCGCCCAGCTGATCCTCGATCTCGGAGGCATCGAAGGGTTCCGGCGCCTCGAAGGCCTGCGGTTCGGGCAGTGCCTCGAGGTCCGCGCGCAGCTGGTCGAGCTGCGCCTGCATGTCGGCAGCGCCGTCCACCTCCGCGACCGAGGGATCCGCCAGGCCGTCGTCGGTGCCGAACTGCGTCCAGGCGATGCCGTAGCCCATCAGGCCGGCGACCAGCCCGCCCAGCGCCATCGGCAGAAAGACCGGGCCCCGCGCAGTGGAAGCCAGCCCGTCGCCCGACGCGGGCGCGCCGGTAGAGGCGGCCGTCGTTGCAGGCTTGGAGCCTGTCGACGGCGAAGACGTCCCGGATGTCGAAGCCCCGGGGACGGCGCCAGGGATCGAGGCCGCGACAGGGCCGGCGGCGGTGGGCGGGACCTGCGCCTCGCGCTCGGGCGACTTGCCTTGCGATGTCGCGCGATCCGGAATCGTCGGCGGCGGCATCGCCGTGCTGGCCTTGCCCGCGACGGGCTCTTCGTCCTTGCCAACCTTGTCCGCCACATCAATTCCTTTCGCTGCAGGCCCCCTGCAAGGGGCGCTTCCTCCGACGTTAGACCGCACCGCCACCAGCCTCAAGCGGCGCTATGGCCCGCAGTCCGCCAGCGCCCGCGTGGTCGCTTCCAGCATGTGAACTGCGTCGGGCCGGGCTGCGGTCAAGACTCTTTCGGCGTTGAGGCGCTGCGCTTCGTGGGCCACGGCCGCGCTGATCGCCACGATATGCAGCGGCGCCACCCGCCCGGCAAGCGCGAGCCCCGCCACCGATCGGGGGGAAAAGACGGGCGCCACCAGCGGCGCACCCTCCCTTGCGGCGTCGAGCAGGGCGGTGGCCGGGGCCAGCGGCACTTGGGTGTAGAGTTCGACCGTTTCGCACCGCACGCCCGCCTGCGTCAGGCGGCGCGCGATGTCGCCGCGCCGCTGCGCGCCCGCAAGGTGGGTCAAGGGACCGGCGGGGCGCATCGACAGGATCAGCGTCACCAGCGCCTCCACATCGCCCCTGGCCGAACGGGCGGTCCAGCCTTTCGCCTCTGCCGCTTGGGCCGTGGCGTCGCCCACGCACCAGGCGGTGCCGGTGCCGGGGGGCGCGATGTCGACGGCCCGAGCGGAGGTGAAGATCACGTCGCCGCCCGGGACCGCCGCACCGGTCGGCTGCACCGCGAAAGCGGGCGACAGGATCACGCGGGGCGGTCGCGCCATGTCCTGGCACACGGCGCGCGCGAAAGCCTCGCCCTTCGGCGCGGGGCGCGTGACGACCAGAACGGGGGCGTGTCGCATCGTGCACCGCAGTTGTTTGACCCGGGCCCGAGTGTTACCTGCTGGGCAGTCCCGCGCAACAGGCCACCCATGTCCCGCCCCCTCACCATCCTCGGCATCGAGAGCAGCTGCGACGACACTGCCGCCGCCGTCGTGCGCGGCGATGTCGGCGCGGCGCGCGTGCTGTCCTCTGTCGTCTTCGGACAGGCGGCTTTGCATGAAAGTTTCGGCGGCGTGGTCCCAGAGATCGCCGCCCGCGCCCATGCCGAGAAGATCGACCACTGCGTCGAGGAGGCGCTGGCACAGGCCGAAACGCCGCTCACCGCTTGCGATGCCATCGCCGTCACCGCCGGGCCCGGGCTGATCGGCGGGGTCCTGTCCGGCGTGATGTGCGCCAAGGGGCTCGCCGCCGCGACCGGGCTGCCCCTGGTCGGGGTGAACCACCTTGCGGGTCACGCGCTGACGCCGCGCCTGACGGATGCGGTGGCCTTTCCCTACCTGATGCTGCTGGTCTCCGGCGGGCATTGCCAGTTCCTGATCGTCCACGCCGCAGACCGGTTCGAGCGGATCGGCGGCACCATCGACGACGCGCCGGGAGAGGCCTTCGACAAGACCGCCCGGCTGCTCGCCCTGCCCCAACCGGGCGGCCCATCGGTCGAGCGGGCGGCGCGCCATGGCGATCCCCGACGCTTCGCCCTGCCCCGGCCCCTGCTGGACCGCGACGATTGCGACATGAGCTTCTCCGGTCTCAAGACAGCGCTTCTGCGCGCCCGCGATGACGTGGTGGGGCCGGACCGGACGCTCGCACGGTCCGACCAAGCGGACCTGGCCGCAGGGTTCCAGGCCGCGGTGCGCGACGTGCTGCGCGCCAAGACCGCCCGTGCCCTCGACCGCTACATGGCACTGCGCCCGCAGGCCCCGACGCTTGCCGTGGCGGGTGGGGTCGCGGCGAACATGACGATCCGCGAGGCGCTGACCACGCTCTGCACCGACCGGGGGGTGGCGTTCCTTGCCCCGCCGCTCGCGCTGTGCACCGACAACGCGGCGATGATCGCCTACGCGGGGCTCGAGAGGTTCGCCACCGGTGCCGAGGACGACATGACGCTGTCCGCCCGGCCACGCTGGCCCCTGGACGACAGCGCGGCGCCGATGCTGGGATTCGGCAAGAAGGGGGCCAAGGCATGATCGCCATCATGGGGGCCGGCGCTTTCGGCACGGCGCTGGCGATCGCGCTCGCCCGCGACGGACGGGACGTGACGCTCTGGGCGCGGGACGTAGGCACCCTTGCCCGCACGCGCCGCAGCACGAAACTGGACGTGGAGATCCCCAAGGGCGTCACGATCACCGACGACAACGCCACGCTGAAAGGGGCGCGGGCCGTCCTGCTGGCGGTGCCTGCCCAGACCCTGCGCGGCGTGCTGGAGACCCATGCGGACGCGCTGCGCGGCCTGCCGCTGGTCGCCTGTTGCAAGGGGATCGACCTTGAGACCCTGACCGGGCCTGTCGACACGATCCGCAAGGCACTGCCCGACAACCAGGCCGCGATCCTGACCGGACCCAGTTTCGCCGATGACATCGCACGTGGCTTGCCCACGGCGCTGACGCTGGCCTGCGCCGACGATCCCGTCGGAGAGACGCTCCAACTGGCGCTCTCGACCGCGACCCTGCGGCTCTACCGGACCACGGACACCGTGGGCGCCGAACTGGGCGGCGCGCTGAAGAACGTGATCGCCATCGCCTGCGGCGTGACCATCGGCGCGGGGCTTGGCGACAGCGCACGCGCAGCACTCATGACCCGCGGCTTCGCCGAGATGCAGCGCCTGGCCGAGACGATGGGCGCCGACCCGCAGACGCTGTCGGGCCTGTCTGGGCTGGGCGACCTTGCGCTGACCTGCACCTCCGATCTGTCGCGCAACTACCGCCATGGGCTGAAGCTGGGCGCGGGGCAGGACATCGACCCGACGGTCACCGTCGAAGGGGCCGCCACCTCTGCCGCGGTGACCGATCTAGGCCAGGCGCGCGGCCTGGACCTGCCGGTCTGCGCGGTCGTCTCGGCGCTTTGCGCGCGCAAGATCGACGTGGAAACCGCGCTGCAAAGCCTGCTCGCCCGTCCGCTGAAGGAGGAATAGATGGCCCATTACCTGTTCAAGTCCGAACCCGACGTCTTCGGCTGGGACGACCTCGTCGCGAAGGGAGAGGCCGGCGAGGAATGGGACGGCGTGCGCAACTACCAGGCGCGCAACGTCATGCGCGGGATGGAGGTGGGGGATACCGGGTTCTTCTATCATTCCCGCAGCGGGCTCGAGATCGTGGGCACGGTCGAAATCATCGCCGCCGCCCACCCCGACAGCACCGACGACAGCGGCAAGTGGGAGTGCGTCGACATCCGCGCCGCGGACCCGCTGCTCCGGCCCATATCACTCGACCAAATCAAGGCCGATCCCCGGCTGGCCGACATGGTGCTGGTGAAGAATTCACGCCTGTCCGTACAGCCGGTGACGGATGCGCAATGGGATGTGGTGATGTCGCTGGCCGAAGCGTGAGCCGCGCCCGATCCGGCAAGAGAGGCCGCCGTCCCTTGGCCTACGTCGTCGCGGTGGCGATGATCGGGGTGGTGACGGCGATGATGCACCACATCTTCGCCACCTCGGGCGTCGACACGATCCTCGAAGGTCTGACCGCGGGGCTCGGGCTTGGTGCTTTCGTCATCGCGCCCTGGCTGATCCTCCTGGGCGCGCTCGAGGCGCGTGGATGGCGCCGCATCCTGCGGACGGCCACGGGCGTGACGCTGGTCTGCGGCGTGATCGGTGCGGTCCTGATCCCGTTGTCCTGACCGCCCCGGCCCGTTCAGGCGTAGACGGATTCCTTGCCGAAGTGCTTGACCAGCAGGTAGTAGACAACCGCGCGGTACTTGTTGGTGTTCGACCGGCCGTAGGCGGTCAGCGCGGCCTGGATACCGCCCATCAGTTCCGGCCCCTCGGGCAGGCCCAGTTTCTTCTTCAGGAAATTGTCCTCGATCCGCCGCAGCTCGTCGCCATCGCTGCCGGCGACGGTGCTGGAGTCGGCGTTGTAGATCGACGGACCGCAGCCGATGGTGACCTTGGTCAGCAGGTCCATGTCCGGCTCCATCTCGCAATCGTTGCGCAGGTCCTCGGCGTATTTCTCGATCAGCTCGTCGCGTTTGCTCATGGCGTATTCCCTCGGTTGTGTCGGCCCCGCGGGACCATTGCCGTCACGCTAACGTGATCGCGCGGGCCGGGCCAAGGAGAAAAGGACGAAATTCAACCGCAAGGTGAACCTCGCTTTCGCTTCGACGCGACGATTCGATCGGTCGAGACTGCCTGCCCCGTCCAATCTGCAGGGGATGCACTGGGGCCGAAGCGACCCCCTGCCCTGAAACGCAAACGCCCCCGCAAGGATGTGCGGGGGCGTCCGGATCGCGAGGGTTCAGGGTCAGTAGCGGTAATGCTCGGGCTTGAAGGGGCCTTCGACCGTGACGCCGATGTAATCTGCCTGCTCCTTCTTCAGCTCCGTCAGCTTCACGCCGATCCGCTTGAGGTGCAGGCGGGCCACCTTCTCGTCGAGGTGCTTGGGCAGGATGAAGACGCCCGGCTCGTATTCATCGCCCTTGGTCCAAAGCTCGATCTGCGCCAGCACCTGGTTGGTGAAGGACGCAGACATCACGAAGGACGGATGCCCCGTGGCGTTGCCGAGGTTCAGCAGACGTCCTTCGGAGAGCAGGATCAGACGGCTGCCCGAAGGCATCTCGATCATGTCGACCTGGTCCTTGATCTTCGTCCACTTGTGGTTGCGCAAAGCGGCGACCTGGATCTCGTTGTCGAAGTGGCCGATGTTGCCGACGATCGCCATGTCCTTCATCTCGCGCATGTGCTCGATGCGGATCACGTCGCGGTTGCCGGTCGTCGTGATGAAGATGTCGGCGGAGTCCAGAACGTCCTCCAGCAGCACCACCTCGAAGCCGTCCATCGCCGCCTGCAGGGCGCAGATCGGGTCGACCTCGGTCACCTTCACGCGCGCGCCCGCGCCGCGCAGGGACGCCGCCGACCCCTTGCCCACGTCGCCGTAGCCGCAGACCACGGCGACCTTGCCGGCCATCATCGTGTCGGTCGCGCGGCGGATGCCGTCGACGAGGGATTCTTTGCAGCCGTACTTGTTGTCGAACTTCGACTTGGTGACGGAGTCGTTCACGTTGATCGCGGGGAAGGGCAGCTGACCGTTCTTGTGCAGATCGTAAAGCCTGTGCACGCCGGTCGTCGTCTCTTCCGAGACGCCCTCGATCGCGTCGCGGGTCTTGGTGAACCAGCCCGGCGAGGCCTCCATCCGCTTCTTGATCTGGGCCTTGATGACCTCCTCTTCCTCGGACTGCGGGACGGCGATGATGTCCTCGCCCGCTTCCGCCCGCGCGCCCAACAGCACGTAGAGCGTGGCGTCGCCGCCATCGTCGAGGATCATGTTCGCCCCTTCCGCGAACTGGAACGACCGGTCGAGGTAGTCCCAGTGCTCTTCCAGGCTTTGTCCCTTGACGGCGAAGACCGGCACACCGCTTTCGGCGATCGCCGCAGCCGCGTGATCCTGGGTCGAGAAGATGTTGCAGGAGGCCCAGCGCACGTCCGCGCCCAGCGCCACCAGCGTCTCGATCAGGACGGCGGTCTGGATCGTCATGTGCAGGGACCCCACGATCCGCGCCCCGGCGAGCGGTTTGGCCGCGCCGTATTCCTCGCGCAGGGCCATCAGGCCGGGCATCTCTGTTTCGGCGATGTCCAGTTCCTTGCGACCGTAGGCGGCCAGCGCAATGTCCTTGACGATGTAATCCGTGCTCATGTCCGGCTCCTGCCAAATGGTTTGGCGTCCCTTATCACCGCGAGGCCCGCGTTGACAACGCGACCCGATGCCCGCTTTCTCTGCCCATTGCGTCGACCAGGGAATCCCCCATGAAACAGCCCCGCGCGTGGCAGCGCATGCTTTCGGGCCGCAGGCTCGATCTGCTGGACCCCACCCCGATGGACGTCGAGGTCGAGGATATCGCCCACGGCCTGGCCTTCGTCGCGCGATGGAACGGGCAGACCCGCGGCGATCACGCCTATTCGGTGGCCGAGCATTCGCTGCTGGTGGAGCGGATCTACGCGCGGCTGGTCCCCGGCGCACCGCCGAAATGGCGCCTGGCTGCCTTGCTGCACGACGCGCCCGAATACGTCATCGGCGACATGATCAGCCCGGTGAAGGCGGCCGTGGGCCCGGGATACGAGGAACTCGACACCCGCCTGACCGCCGCGATCCACCTGCGCTTCGGCCTGCCCGCGCAGATCCCCGCCACGGTCAAGAAACGGATCAAGGCCGCCGACACCGTCTCGGCCTGGCTGGAGGCCACGCAGATCGCCGGTTTCTCGGTCACGGAGGCGACCCGTTTCTTCGGACGCCCGGCACCCGAGGTCATCGACGGGCTGACCATCGCCCTCAGACCCCCGGCCGAGGTCCGGGCCGATTTCACCGCCCGCCACGCGGCCCTGCTGGACGAGATGGGCTGACCGCGCGGGCGCCTGCGTGACCCGAGGCTGAATTTCCTGAATGGTCCAGACCCGCATGGTCATGGCGAACGGATGGTGCCGATCCCGACGCGTGCGTGGCCGCTCTTGCGGAAAGGAATTCCTTCCGCGTCCTACCTCAACGCGGGCTGCGCTTGGCGAGGATACGTTGCAGCGTCCGGCGGTGCATGCTCAGCCGCCGCGCGGTTTCCGAGACGTTGCGGTCGCACAGCTCGTAGATGCGCTGGATATGCTCCCAGCGGACGCGGTCGGCGCTCATCGGGTTCTCCGGCGGGGGCGGCAGGGCGTCGTTGCGCGCCAGGAGTGCGTTGGTGACATCCGTGGCGTCGGCAGGCTTGGCCAGGTAGTCGGTCGCGCCGATCTTGACCGCCGCGACCGCGGTGGCGATGGCCCCGTAGCCCGTCAGCACGACGATCCGCGCGTCGGGCCGCCGGGCGCGCAGATCCTCGACCACGTCCAGCCCGTTGCCGTCCTCGAGCCGCAGGTCCACCACCGCGAAGGCAGGAGGGTGGGACGAGACCGCCGCCTTCCCCTCAGCCACCGATTGAGCGATCACCGGCTCGAACCCGCGCTTTTCCATCGCCTTGGCCAGGCGGCGGACGAAGGCCTCGTCATCGTCGACCAGCAAGAGGCTGGGATCGGGCCCCAGGTCGCGCGTCGAATCCGTTTGCGAAGAAGTGGCGGCAGCATCGGTCATGGGTCGAACCTTCCGTTGTCCCGGCACTAGATAAGCGCGCCAGGCCGTCCGTCAAATCGTGTTCACGGCACAGGCGGTCTGCTCTGCGACCTCTTCGGGCGTGGTGTCGCGGCGGAAGAAGGTGGCGTAGCCGGTCTCGGGCATCATCAGGTAGGTGAAGGCCGAGTGGTTCATCAGGTAATAATCGGGATCGTCGCCGTTTCTGGAATAGATTACGCGGTAGGCATCCGCGGCCTCCCGCACCTGTTCCGGGCTGCCGGTGAGCCCGATCATGTCGGGGTGCATGTTCGCGGCGTAATCGCCCATGAACTCGGGCGTGTCGCGTTCGGGGTCGATGCTGATGAAGATCGGCGTGGCCTCGATCCCGCGCTCTTGCAGCAGATCGACGGCGGCCACGTTGCGGGCATTGTCGATGGGGCAGACGTCCGGGCAGAAGCCGTAGCCGAAGTAGATCAGCGACGGTTCGGTGATGACGTCCGTATCCGTCACCGTGGCACCGGTCGGATCGACGAGGGTGAAGGGACCGCCGATGTCGGCCCCCGCGACGGCGGTGCCGAAGCAATCGGCCAGGTCCTGTCCGCGTCCGTAGGTCAGTGACAGGGTCACGCCCAGCACGGCGGCGATCGAGGCCGCGCCGAGGATCAGGGGCAGTCGGGACATCGTGAAAGTTCCTTTTGCGAAGCGCCGGATTGATCGGCAGGCGGCGGGGTCGTAAGAGCTAACCCATGGACACGTCGATACTGGCGCAACACGCGCGCGGCAACTGGGTGCGACTTCAAACCTTGCTGACCCTGCGGTGGTGCGCCATCGCGGGCCAGATGGTGGCCGTCGCCGCCGCGACGCAGGTCTACGACCTGTCGCTGAACATGCTGCCCGTGGTGATGGTCATCGCGGCCTCCATCCTGGCCAACCTCGCGACCCACGCGCGCTACCCCGAGGCTCGGCGCCTGTCAGAGCGGGAGGCCCGCTCGATGATGGCCTTCGACATCGTGCAACTGGCCTTGCTGCTCTACCTCACCGGCGGGCTGACGAACCCCTTCGCGGTTCTGATCCTGGCCCCCGTGGTCATCGCCGCGACGGTGCTTCACCTGGGCAGCTTCATCGCGCTGGGCGCGCTTGCGATCGCGGCGGTCTGCATGTTGGGTCTGTTCTGGATCCCGCTGGAGCTGACCGACGGGACGCAGCTGACCCCGCCGCACCTGTTCCACTTCGGCACCTGGGTATCGCTGGTGATCGGCGTGCTGTTCCTCGGGATCTACGCCCGGCGCGTCACGACCGAGATGCATTCCATGGGCGACGCGCTACTGGCCACCCAGCTGGCGCTGGAGCGGGAGCGCAAGCTCACGGACCTGGGCGGTGTCGTCGCCGCCGCGGCACACGAGCTGGGCACGCCGCTCGCCACGATCAAGCTCGTCAGCTCGGAGCTTGCGTCGGACCTGCCGGAGGGCAGCGACAGTCAGGAGGACGCGCGGCTCATCGGGCAGCAGGCGGATCGATGCCGCGACATCCTCCATTCCATGGGCCGTGTCGGCAAGGACGACCTGATGGTCAAGTCCGCCCCGATCGAGGCCGTCGTGCGCGAGGCCGCGGAACCCCACCTGGACCGCGCCGCAGAGGTGATCTTCGAGATCGCGCCGGAGCCGGGGTCCGCGGCGCAGCCGCACATCCCCCGCCGGCCCGAGATCATCCACGGGCTGCGCAACCTGATCCAGAACGCGGTCGATTTCTCGCAAAGCCAGGTGACGATCCGGGTGCGCTGGGGCGAGGGCCGCGCCTCGGTCGAGATCGTCGACGACGGGCACGGGTTCCCGCAATCGGTCATCGGTCGCATCGGCGATCCTTACGTGCGCCGCCGCCGCGAAGCGCTGGATGGCGACATCCGGCCGTCCTACAGCGGCATGGGCCTGGGCCTGTTCATCGCCAAGACCCTGCTGGAGCGGACCGGTGCGGGGCTGACCTTCGCCAACAACCCCGAAAGCGGCGCCGTCGTGCGGGTCGTCTGGACGCTGTCGCAGCTGATGGACACGCCCCGGACCTCGGACCGGCTGGGACAGAACCCGACGTTCCTGCCGTGAGCATCGGCCACGTCGAACAGGCGTTAATATCCGGTTAACTCTTTTGCCACAGCATCGGTCCATGAACTGGAGCCCGTGTTCCCATGACTGACGTCCTGACGGTTTCCCTGGCCTTTGCCCTGCTTCTGAACGGCCTGTTCGGTGCGGCAATGGCCCTTCGCGGAAACCGGCGCGCGATTGCGAACGCCGGGCCACGGGGTGCTGCGAACGGGTCGGATACGCCGGTCTTCCTGTTCGACGGGGATTTCCTGGTCGACGCCTCGCCCTCGGCCTCGGCCCTGATCGCCGACCGCGGGACCCACGGGGAAGAGATGGAGACGCTGCTGTCGATCCTGTCGCCACGGTTTCCACAATTGCGGCAGCGGATGGCCAAACTTCGCACCCGCAGCACCGAAACCGTGCGGGCCGAGCCGCCCGACGGGACATGCGTGCAGGTGCGCGACGACGACGGATTGACCCGGATCAGCCTGCGCACCGCGGAGGCCGGGGACTCCACGATGACCCTCGATGCGCTGGAACGCGAGGCGGAGGTCAGGGAATTGGACCTTTTGCGCGCCTTCACCCGCGAGACACCGCAGCTGATCTGGCAGGAGGATCCCTCCGGCAACCTGACCTGGGCGAACGATGCCTACCTGGCCTACGCCGATCGGACGCGCCCCGCCGGTTCGGGTGGTGACCGGATCTGGCCCGGATCGCGGTTGTTCAAGGACCTCGATCCGCTCGACCCGGACGCCGACGGCCCAATCACCTGCCGTCAGTCGCTGCGCCTGAACGACGAAGACGTCGAACATTGGTTCGACGTCACCGCTCGGCGACTGGACGACAGCACGATCTTCTTCGCCGCCGACGTCAATGCCACCGTCCGCGCGGAACATGCCCGCCACGAGTTCCTCCAGACCCTGGCGAAGACCTTCGCGCAACTCTCGACCGGGCTTGCGATCTTCGACAAGCAGCGGCGCTTGACCATGTTCAACCCCGCGCTTCTCGACATGTTCGACCTTCCGTTCTCCTTCATGTCGACCCGCCCCACGCTGGAGGCGATCCTCGACCGGCTGCGCGAAATGCGCAAACTGCCCGAGCCCAAGGATTACATCGGCTGGCGGGACGGTTTCGTCATGCTTGAAACCGGCGAAAGCGGCGGCATCTACGCCGAACGCTGGCACCTGCCCGACGGGCTGACCTTCCGCGTGACGGGGCGTCCGCATCCCGACGGGGCGACGGCCTTCCTGTTCGAGGACATCAGCGCCGAGGTGTCCCTGACCCAGCGGTTCCGGACGGAGATCGAGACCGGGCAAGCCGTCCTGGACGAGATCGAGGACGCGATCGCCGTCTTTTCCAATGCCAATACGCTGGTGATGACGAACCAGGCGTATGGTCGGCTCTGGCAGGATACCCAACCCAACGGGATCGAGGTGCAGGATCTGCGCGCGGCCTTGCGCACCTGGCGGTCCCGAAGCACCACCGCCGGGATCTGGCGACGGATCGAGGCGATGCAGGCCGGCGACCCCGCCAGGGGGGCCGTGGACGAGGTCGTGATCCTGAAGAACGGGCGCCAGCTCCACTGCAAGGCCCGGCGTATCGCGGGCGGCATGACGCTCGTGCGGTTCTGCCTGCCCGAACTCACCCTCGGGGCCGACCATGGCGCGCGCCCGGAACCGGGCGACTTGCGCGCGGCGAAGGCCTGATTGCGCTTGCGACGAAGGCCGGAGCGGATAGTTTGGCCCCATGTCGTCCCCATTCGCCCGCCTCGTCCTGCCGGACTCCCCGGACATGCAACGCCTGGCCGCGCAGATCGCCCCGCTCTTGCGGGCCGGTGACACGGCCTTGCTCGACGGAGACATCGGCGCGGGCAAGACGACCTTTGCCCGCGCCCTGATCCAGACCCGGCTGGGCCGGGCAGAGGATGTCCCATCGCCCACCTTCACGCTCGTCCAGACCTATGCCGCGGACGAGGTGGAGATCTGGCATTGCGACCTCTACCGCCTGACCGCGCCGGACGAGGTGATGGAACTGGGCTTGTCGCAGGCCTTTGAGACCGCGATCTGCCTGATCGAATGGCCGGACCGGCTAGGGTCCGACGCGCCCCCCGCCGCCTTGCACTGCCAGTTCACCGCCGGAGCGGACGCCCATCACCTGACCCTGAGCGGCCCCGCAGCCTGGGCCGACCGCCTTGCCCCGGTCCTGGATCAGGCCCTTGTCTGAAAGGGCGCAGGCCATTGCGCGGACCCTCTCGCGTGCGCCCTGGCGGGACTGGCGGGCAGAGCCGATCACCGGCGATGCCTCGGCCCGGATCTACACCCGGCTGATCGGACCCGAGGACTCCGTTGTGGTCATGGACGCGGACCCCGCGCAGGATTCCGGCACGCCCGCGTTCGTGAAGATCGCGCGCTACCTCGCGTCCCGTGACCTGGCCGCGCCGAAGATCCTGATGGAGGACCTCGACCTGGGCCTCGTCGTGATGACCGACCTGGGCCGGGACCGCATCGCCGAGGCCGTGTCCCGTACGCCGGAGCTGGAGGCGGAGGTCTACGACGCCGCCACCGATGTGCTGGTGGCCCTCGACGGCCTGGCGCCCCCGCCGCTTGCCGCGATGACCCCGCAGGTCGCGGGAGAGATGGTGGCCATCACCGCCGAACGTTACGCCCGCTGCGATCCCGGCCCCCTTTGCGCGGCGGTCACGCAAAGCTTCGCGGGGCTGACGCCGGACCGGATCGCCCTGCGCGACGTCCATGCAGAGAACCTCGTCTGGCGGCCTGACCGCCACGGCCTCGACCGCGTCGGATTGCTGGATTTCCAGGACGCCTTCCTCGCCCCCCGGGGCTATGACCTCGCATCGCTCCTGTCGGATATCCGCCGCGATGTCCCGGCTTCGGTGCGCGCGCGCGAGATCGGGCGGTTCGCCCGCGCCACCGGCCAGGACGAGAGCGATCTGAACCGCGCCCTCGCGACCTTGGGCGCCCAGCGCAACCTGCGGATCCTCGGCGTCTTTTCCCGCCTGATCGCCAACGGCAAGGACCACTACGCAGCGCTGATGCCCCGCGTCTGGACCACGTTGATGCGAGATCTGTCCCACCCGGAGCTGTCCGATCTGCGCGCCGTGGTCCTGCGCGACCTGCCGCCGGTGGCGCCATGAGATACCCGGCCCTTCATTTCGCCGCTGGACGGGGGACCCGCATGGCGCCCCTCACGGACGACCGCCCGAAACCGCTTGTCGAGGTCGCAGGCCGCGCGCTTCTGGACCACGCACTCGACCTGACCGACGTGCCCGGGATCGGGCCGCGTGTCGTGAATGCCCACTACCGCGGAGAGATGCTGCACGCCCACCTGGCGGGCCGCGACATCGCGATCTCGGATGAGGCGACACTTCTGGACACCGGCGGCGGGCTGCGTCACGCGCTGCCGCTGCTGGGGCCCGGACCTGTCCTGACGCTGAACACCGACGCGGTCTGGCGCGGGTCCAATCCGGTGCCGCGGATCTGCGACGCCTTCGGCGACGGGATCGAAGGTCTGCTTCTCGTCCTGCCGAAATCGCGCGTCCACGGGCACGTCGGCGCGGGAGATTTCAGCATGGACCCGCAAGGCCGGCTCACCCGGGGCCGGGACCTGGTCTATACCGGCTTGCAGATCCTGCGGACCGATCGCCTGGCGGATATTCCAAAGGAGGTCTTTTCGCTCAACCTCGTCTGGGACCGGATGATCGCGGCAGGCACGTTGCACGGGCTCGTCTGGGACGGCGCGTGGTGCGACGTCGGCCGACCCGACACGATCCCACTGGCCGAAGCCCTGCTGGACCGCGCGCATGTTTGACCCCGCACCCGGACCCCGCGTCTTCGGACTGGCCCCGGGCGTGCCTTTCGCACGGGCCTTCGTCGACGGCCTCCTCGCCCGGTCGGAGGATCTGTCGCGGGTGCGGGTCTACGTGAACTCCGCCCGGATGCAGCGCCAGATGCGCGCGGCCTTCGACGACGGCCCCGCGCGCCTGTTGCCACGGGTCCGGCTCGTCACCGACCTGGCCTTCGAAGGACGGCTGGACCACCTGACGGTCCCCGTCTCTCCCCTGCGCCGGCGGCTGGAATTGTCGCGTGCGGTCGAGCGCCTGATCGAGGCGGTCCCCGGCCTGCCCCGCGCCGCGCTCTACGACCTGTCCGACAGTCTTGCCGCCCTCATGGACGAGATGCACGGCGAGGGCGTCAACTTCGAGACGATCGCGACCCTCGATATCAGCGATGTCTCGGGCCACTGGCAGACCGCGCTCGATTTCCTGCGCCTGCTGGAGCCTTATTTCATCGCCGACGCGGAACAGCCCGACACGGACGCGCTTCAGCGAATGCAGGTGCTTGCGCTGACCGAACTCTGGGCCGAAAATCCGCCCGAGCATCCGGTGATCGTCGCGGGGTCCACCGGGTCGCGCGGGGCGACGGGACTGTTCATGCAGGCCGTCGCGCGCCTGCCGCAAGGCGCGCTGGTGCTGCCGGGGTTCGATTTCGACATGCCAGGCCCCGTGTGGGACAGTCTCGACGCGACCGGTTCGCGACCGGACCAGGAGGATCACCCCCAGTTCCGCTACCGTCGCCTGTTGCGAGAGCTGGACCTGCCGGAGGATCGCGTCCGCCCCTGGACCGACGCGCCAGCCCCCGCGCCCGCGCGCAACCGGTTGGTGTCGCTGTCCCTGCGCCCGGCCCCCGTGACCGACCAGTGGCGCCGGGAGGGCGCGGCCCTGGGCGATCTCGTGGCCGCGACCGACGGGATGACACTGGTCGAGGCCCCCTCCCCCCGGGCGGAAGCGGAGGCCATCGCGCTGGGCCTGCGTCAGGCTGCGGCAGCGGGCAAGGTCGCGGCGCTGATCACGCCGGACCGGATGCTGACCCGGCAGGTCGCCGCGGCGCTCGACCGCTGGGACATCCGTGCGGACGACAGCGCGGGCCTGCCGCTGGAACTGTCGGCCCCCGGGCGCCTGCTCAACCAGCTGGCGCAGACCTTCGGCACGCCGGTGACGGCGCAGACGCTTCTGGTCCTGCTGAAGCATCCTCTGGCCAATACCGGCGGGACGGACCGGGGCGATCACCTGCGCCGCACGCGCGATCTGGAACTCGCCTTGCGTCGCGCCGCCGTGGCGGATCTGACCGCAGAGGCGCTGTCGAAGCACGGCGGCGACGATCCCCACTGGACCGCCTGGATCACGCGGCTTCTCGCGGCCCTGCACCACGGGGGCACGCGGCCCATCGCGGAACATCACGACCACCTTGTCCGCACCGCCTGCGACCTGGCCGCCGGACCCGATGCCACGGGAAGTGGCGATCTGTTCGACAAGGACGCGGGCCGCAAGGCACGGGGCGTCTGCCAGACGCTCGCCCGCGACGCGGACGCGGGCAACCCGATGAGCCCACGCGACTACGCCGCCCTGCTCGGCGCACTGCTGGCGCAGGGCACCGTGCGCGACCGCGATGCGGGCCGTACGGACGTGCTGATCCTCGGCACGCTGGAGGCGCGGGTCGGCGGGCCGGACGTGGTGATCCTGGGCGGTCTGAACGATGGCATCTGGCCGCCCGCACCGAAACCGGATCCCTGGCTGAACCGCACCCTGCGCGCCCGCGCCGGGCTCTTGCTGCCGGAGCGGCAGGTGGGTCTTTCCGCGCACGACTACCAGCAAGCCATCGGCGCGAAGGAGGTCTGGATCACGCGAGCCTTGCGCGACAGCGATGCGCAGACCGTGCCCTCGCGCTGGGTCAACCGCCTGACGAACCTTCTGGGCGGCCTGAAGGAGACGCGCGGGACCGAGGCGCTGGGCGCGATGCGCGCCCGCGGGGCGGTCTGGCTGCAACAGGCGCAGGGCCTGTCGGTCCCGACCCATGAGGTGCCGAAGGCCCGCCGCCCCGCGCCGAATCCGCCGCCGCAGGCACGGCCCGACCGGATTTCGGTCACGCAGATCAAGACGCTCTACCGCGATCCTTTCGCGATCTACGCGCAAGGCGTGCTGCGGCTGCGCGCGCTCGACCCGCTGGTGCCGGACGCGGGACCGGCGATGAAGGGCACGCTCTACCACGAGGTGCTGGAGCGGTTCCTGAACACGCGGCCCGATGTCACCGCCCCCGGGGCGGAGGAGGCGTTCCTTGCCTTGGCCGACGAGGTTCTGGCGGAGCATATCCCCTGGCCCGCCGTGCGCCTGCGCTGGCGGACCGAGCTTGCGCAACTGGCCGCCCCCTTCCTCGCGCAGGAGGCGCAGCGGCAGGCGCGCGGCACCGTCGTCGCGACCGAAGCCCTGGCCGAGATCGCGGTCCCCCCCGCCGGCATCAAGCTGCGCGGCTACGCCGACCGCATCGACGAGATGCCGGACGGGCGCGTGGTGATCTTTGATTACAAGACCGGCGCTGTGCCGACCGCCAAGGAGCAGGCGCGCTTCGACAAGCAGCTTCTGGCGGAGGCGGCGATGATGGAACGCGGGGCCTTCGCGAACCTGGGCCAGCGGCCCGTCGCCGGGGCGGAGTTCCTGGCCTTCAAGCGCGACATGAAGTCTGTCGCGGCACCGCTCGACACCCATCCCACGGCCCGGGTCTGGGCGGAGTTGCAGGACTTCCTGACCCGCTGGATGACCACGCCGGAACCGATGATTGCCCGGCGTGCGCCGAAATTCATGGGCGATTACAACGACTACGACCACCTGTCGCGCCGGGGGGAATGGTCCGACAGCGACCGCGCTGAGCCGGAGGATCTGACATGATCCACGACGAGGCGACCCGAAGGCAGATCGCCGCCGCCGACCCGCGTGTCTCGACGTGGCTGTCGGCCAACGCGGGATCCGGCAAGACGCGGGTCCTGACCGACCGCGTGGCGAGACTGCTCTACCTCGGGGTCAGCCCGCAGAACGTGCTGTGCCTGACCTACACCAAGGCCGCCGCCGCCGAGATGCAGAACCGCCTGTTCAAGCGGCTGGGCGGCTGGGCGATGCTGGGCGACGAGGACTTACGCACCGCCCTGCGCGAGCTGGGCATCGAAGAGACGATCGCCGCCCACGACCTCGCCCGCGCCCGCACGCTCTTTGCCAGCGCGATCGAGACGCCGGGCGGGCTGAAGATCCAGACGATCCATTCTTTCTGCGCCAGCGTTCTGCGGCGCTTTCCGCTCGAATCCGGCGTCAGCCCCGCCTTTCGCGAATTGGACGACCGCGCCGCCGCGGAGCTGCGCACGCAGGTTCTTGACGCCCTGGCGGAAGACGCGCCGGAGGTCGTGACCCCCTTTCTCGCCCAACTGGGCGGCATCGATCTGGACCCGATCCTGCGCGACATCGCGGGCCAGGCGGAGGCCTTTGCCACCCCCCGCGACGAGGCCGATTTCCGCGCCCATTTCGACGTGCCGGACGGCGTGACGCTCGACGGTCTGCTGGCCGATCTGCTGGGCCCCGACGGGACCGAGATCATCCGCGACCTGATCCCGGTGCTGCGCGGCGGTGGACCCACCGACAACAAGAACGCCGATACCCTGTCGCAGGTGTCGCTGACCGATCCCGGCCCCGCCGATCTGGCGCTGCTGGAAAAGGTCTTCCTGACCGGCGCCACCGCCAAGGTCCCCTTCGGCGCCAAGATCGGGACAATCCCCACCAAGGCGCTGCAGAAGGCGAACCTGGAGCTGACGGATGCGCTCAATGGCCTGATGGCGCAGGTCGAGGCCGCCCGCGAGCCCCGGCTGGGCCTGCTCGCCGCGCGGCGCAGTGCAGCGCTGCATCGCTTCGCACGGGCCTTCAACGCGGCCTATGCCGAGGCGAAGATGGCGCGCGGGGTGCTGGATTTCGACGACCTCATCACCCGCGCCCGCGATCTGCTGGCGAACCCGGCGGTGGCGGACTGGGTGCTGTTCCGGCTCGACGGGGGAATGAACCACCTGCTGGTGGACGAAGCGCAGGACACCTCTCCGCGGCAATGGGACCTGGTGCGCCACCTGACGCGAGAGCTGCTCAGCGGGACCGGCGCACGTGCGGACGAAGGCCGGACAATCTTCGTCGTGGGCGACGTGAAACAGTCGATCTATTCGTTCCAGGGCGCGGACCCGGACGCGTTTCAGGACATGCGCGCGCTTTTCGACGCGGGTCTGGTCGAAAGCGACGCGCCGCTCGTGACCAGCACGCTGGAGCATTCCTTCCGCTCCGCCCCCGCGGTCCTGCGGGTGGTGGACGAGGTCTTCGTCCGCGACCGGGCCGAGGCGCTGGGCGGTCCCGTGCGGCACCTGGCCTTCAAGACGGACATGCCGGGACGCGTCGACCTCTGGCCGCTCATCGAACCGGCCGCGGCGGAGAAGGAGGACGATCCCGGGCTGCTCGACCCCGTGGACGAGGTGAGCGAGGATCACCACCTGGTGCAGATGGCACGGCGCGTGGCGCAACAGATCCGGCGCATGATCGACCACGAGACGCTGCCGGAAGAGATCGGGCACAGCGGCACCTACAACCACCGCCCCATCACACCGGGGGATTTCCTGATCCTCGTGCAGCGCCGCGACGCGGTCCTGTTCCCGGAACTCATTCGCGCCTGCAAGGCGGAGGGGTTGGACATCGCGGGCGCCGACGTGCTGCGCGTGGGCGCGGAACTGGCGGTCAAGGACATCGCCGCCGTCCTGCGCTTCCTTGCCCTGCCGGAGGACGACCTGTCGCTCGCCGCCGCCCTGCGCTCGCCGCTTTTCGGATGGAGCGAGCAGCAGCTCTACACGCTCGCCCACCACCGTCCGAAGGGCGCGTTCCTGTGGCAGGCATTGCGCAACAGCGAGGGTCACCCGCAAACCGTGGCGATCCTGAACGATCTGCGCAGGCAGGCCGATTTTCTGCGGCCCTACGACCTGATCGCGCGGCTGCTGACCCGCCACGCGGGGCGGCAGAACCTGCTCGCCCGGCTGGGAAGCGAGGCCGAGGACGGGATCGACGCGCTTCTGGCCCAGGCGCTGGCCTACGAATCCGACGGCGTGCCAAGCCTGACCGGGTTCCTCGCCTGGATGGACACCGACGATCTGACGATCAAGCGGCAGGTCGACAGCGCGGGCGACCAGATCCGCGTCATGACCGTCCACGGGGCCAAGGGGCTGGAGGCGCCCATCGTCATCCTGCCCGACGCCGCCGAACGCCCCGAGCGCCTGCGTGGAGAGATCCTGGCCGGCGCCCCGCCCGTCTGGAAAACCCCCGCCGCCGAAATGCCCGATGCGATGATCGCCCGCGCCGACGCGATCAAGGCTGCCGAGGCGCGCGAGAACCTGCGCCTGCTCTACGTCGCGATGACCCGGGCCGAGAAATGGCTGATCGTGGGCTCTGCAGGTAAGCCTGGCACGGACATGCGCGGCTGGTACGACCTTGTCTCGGACGGCATGACCCAGGCGGGCGCGGGCACCGAGGCGGCGGGCGATCTTGCCGTGCAGCGGGTCGAAAGCGGGGCCTGGCAACCGGGGGACCTGATCCGGCCAGACCGCCCCACGCCCGCGCAGGAGGCGGGGCCGACGCTGATCCCCCTGCCCGATCCGCCGGTGCAGCGCACGCTGTCGCCCTCGGATCTCAAGGGCGCGAAGGTCCTGCCCGGCGATCCTGCGGACCTCGACCTCGACGTGGCACTGATGCGCGGGACCCTCATGCACCTGTTGCTGGAACACCTGCCGGCCCAGCCGCCGCCCGCGCGGGCCGACATCGGCGCGCGGCTGCTTGCCACCTTTCCCGGCGCGGACGAGGTCCCGACGGAGGATCTGGTCGCGGATGCCCTGGCGATCCTCGATACGCCCGATCTGGGCTGGATCTTCGACGACACGCTGGCGGAGGTCGACGTGACCGCCGCCCTGCCCGACCTTGGCGGCGCGCGCATCCACGGCAGCATCGACCGCCTGATCGTGACCGAAAAGACCGTCACCGCCGTGGACTTCAAGACCAACCGCCTGATTCCCGACACACCACAGGCGATTCCAGAGGGCCTGTTGCGCCAGATGGGGGCCTATGCGCAGGCCCTTGACCTGATCTTTCCAGACCGGAGGGTCGAAACCGCGATCCTGTGGACCGCGAAGGCGCAGTTGATGCCGGTGCCCGCGGAGCTTGCACGGGCGGCGCTCGTCCGGGCGGGGGCGTCTTGACGGTCCCGCACCCCCTACCTACGTTCCACTCCTGACACTGAATTCCAGGAGATACTCCATGGCCACCCAAGCCGTAACCGACGACACCTTCGACAGCGAAGTGAAACAGTCCGACATCCCCGTCGTGGTGGATTTCTGGGCAGAGTGGTGCGGCCCCTGCAAGCAGATCGGCCCCGCGCTCGAGGAATTGTCGAACGAGATGGAAGGCCGCGTGAAGATCGTGAAGGTCAACGTGGACGAGAATCCGAATTCCCCCGCGCAGATGGGCGTACGCGGCATCCCCGCGCTCTTCCTCTTCAAGAACGGCGAGGTGGTGTCCAACAAGACCGGTGCCGCCCCCAAGGCCGCGCTGCAAAGCTGGATCGAAGACTCGATCTGAACCGCGCCGGATACGTGAATTGGGCCGCCTTCGGGCGGCCTTTTTCGTTTTCCCTCAGACCGGCCAGCCGTGCTGGCGGAAGGTCGCCGTGATCTTGTCCAGTGCCTCCGGTCGGCCTGCGTTGATCGACATTTTCTGCAGGAACCACCAAAGATAGCCCGCGTAATCGCGATCACGGTCGAGGTCGGCGAAGGCGCGCTCCTCCCCCTCCATCGGAACGTTGCCCGCAATGTGGTGAAAGTCGATCTGCCCGAAGACGACGGCAGGCTTTCGAAAGAAGAACCCCTTGAGCGCGACCGAGGAATTCTGCGTCACAACGGCAGAGCACCGCGGCAGAAGCTGTTCTGGCGGGCGGGCGCTGACGGCAACATTGGGGTGCTGCCCCTCGATCTCTTCCAGCGCCGTGATGTCCGCGTTGCCGTAGCGTTCCCCGGGGTGCAGCGTGAGGACGATGTCGCGGTCGGGCATGCGGCAGGCGGTGCGCCGGATCATCTCGACCGGGCTGAACGACTGGAACGACCGGTGCTGCTGGATCCGGCCCTGTAGAGGCATGTAGATCGGCCCGTCCGGCGTCTTTTGCGGGGCTACATCGGGGAAGAGACGGTGGCGCCAGAAATCGGCAAAGCGATCCGCCTCCTGCCGGTCGACCGCGTCGGGCTTGAACTTCGACAGGGCGACGGTCCATTCCCATCGCCGCGACGATCGTTCGATCTGCCAGAACGGGTAGAAGTAGTTGCGCCGCACGGTCAGGGCCCGCGCGTGGAACGGCTCGTCCATGTGGAACAGCGAATACCCCGGCCGGTCGGCGGATTCGGCGCGTGCCTCACGGGTGTTCAGCTCCAGCAGGACGCGCAGACCGGCATCGGTCAACGCCTTGGATACGAGGCCCAGGAAGTTGTGACGCCCTTCGCGGGCCGCGTTCAGCAACGGGCGATCGAGGTAGAAAACGACATCGGTGGGCTGATCCATCGCCGCAGATTACCCCGCCGGGCCCGCCGATCAAGTGGCCGCGGGGTTGTGGCCCCCCCTGCCCCCGACCATATAGGCCCAAGCACCAAACGACAGGACGGCCCCATGGACAACGATCACTTCCCCGGCTGGCACGGCACCACGATCATCGGCGTCAGGAAGGGCGGCCGCGTCGTCATCGCCGGTGATGGCCAGGTGAGCTTGGGTCAGACCGTCATCAAGGGCACGGCCCGCAAGGTCCGCCGGCTTGCCGTCGAGGGCGCCGACGTGATCGCGGGCTTCGCCGGATCGACCGCCGACGCCTTCGCCCTGCTCGAACGGCTGGAAAAGAAGCTGGAGGCGACGCCGGGCCAGCTGAGCCGCGCCTGCGTGGAACTGGCCAAGGACTGGCGCACCGACAAGTACCTGCAGAAGCTCGAGGCGATGCTGATCGTGTCGGACGGCGACGCGCTTTTCGTCATCACCGGCGCGGGCGACGTGCTGGAACCGGAACATGACGTGACCGCCATCGGCTCGGGCGGCAACTACGCGCTGGCCGCGGGTCGCGCGCTGATGGACACCGACATGGACGCCGAGGCCATCGCCCGCCGCGCCATGCAGATCGCGTCCGACATCTGCGTCTACACGAACGGCAACCTGACGGTCGAAACCGTCGGCGGCTGACCGCAGCTTCATCTGGCAAAGTAAACTCAATCTGCCGGAGGCAGACCCATGACAGACCTCACTCCCCGCGAAATCGTCTCGGAACTCGATCGCTTCATCATCGGCCAGGCCGAGGCCAAGCGCGCCGTCGCCGTGGCCCTGCGCAACCGCTGGCGGCGCAAGCAGTTGGGCGACGACCTGCGAGACGAGGTCTATCCCAAGAACATCCTGATGATCGGACCCACCGGCGTCGGCAAGACCGAGATTTCCCGTCGACTCGCCAAGCTCGCCCGCGCGCCCTTCATCAAGGTGGAGGCTACGAAGTTCACCGAAGTGGGCTACGTGGGCCGCGACGTGGAGCAGATCATCCGCGACCTCGTGGACACCGCGATCATCGACACGCGAGAGCACATGCGCGAGGACGTGAAGGCCAGCGCCCACAAGGCCGCGGAGGATCGCGTCATCGACGCCATCGCCGGTGACGGCGCGCGCGAGGGCACGCGCGAGATGTTCCGCAAGAAGCTGAAGGATGGTCAGCTCGACGACACGATGATCGAGATCGAGGTCAAGGACACGTCCAATCCGTTGGGCGGCATGGAGATTCCCGGCCAACCCGGCGGCATGGGCGGGATGATGAACCTGGGCGAGCTCTTCGGTAAGATGGGCGGCGGACGCACGGTCAAGAAGCGGATGAGCGTCGCCGACAGCTACGATCTGCTGATCGCCGACGAGGCCGACAAGCTGCTCGACGATGAAAGCGTGACCAAGACCGCGCTCGAAGCGGTGGAGCAGTCGGGGATCGTCTTCCTCGACGAGATCGACAAGGTCTGTGCCAAGTCCGAGGCCCGCGGCGGCGATGTCAGCCGCGAAGGCGTGCAGCGCGACCTGCTGCCTCTGATCGAGGGCACGACGGTCAGCACCAAGCACGGGCCGATCAAGACCGACCATATCCTCTTCATCGCCAGCGGCGCCTTCCACGTGGCCAAGCCCTCGGACCTTCTGCCCGAACTTCAGGGCCGCCTGCCGATCCGGGTGAACCTGCGCGCGCTGACGGAAGGCGATTTCGTGCGCATCCTGACCGAGACGGACAACGCGCTCACCCTGCAATACAGCGCCTTGATGAAGACCGAGGAGGTCACCGTCACCTTCACGGGCGAGGGCATCCACGCGCTGGCGCGGATCGCGGCGGAAGTCAACGAGAGCGTCGAGAACATCGGCGCGCGCAGGCTCTACACCGTGATCGAGCGGGTCTTCGAGGATCTTTCGTTCAATGCGCCCGACCGTGGTGGCGAAGAGATCGTCATCGACGACGCCTTCGTCGAGAAGCACCTGGGCGAGATGGCCCGTTCCACAGACCTGTCGCGCTACGTGCTGTAAGGCCGCGCCTCCGCGTGGCGTCCCAAGGGGACGCCGGGGGGCTCTGCCCCGCCGACGCTGCGCGTCGCCTCCCCGGGATATTTCCGGAACAGAGAGGGCGGGTGGCGTGGAATGGCGGGGGGCGCGCGGGAGTGAGACCGCTTATTTGCGCGTTCAGCCCCGCCGGCCCTTCCCTTTCGGTGCGCAGAAGCCGATGGGTGGGGCATGGGTTTTCTGTCCTTCCTTCGCACCAACTGGCTGTTCCTGCTGGCCGGGTTCATCCTGACGCTGACCTCCTCCTACGGGCAGACGTTCTTCATCTCGCTCTTCGCGGGCGGGATCATGACGGATTTCGCGCTGACCGACGGGCAATGGGGCGGAATCTACACCGTGGGCACGCTGGCCTCGGCCGGGACGATGGTTTGGGCGGGCACGCTGGTGGACCGGTTCCGGGTGCGGGTGATCGGAACGGTGGTCTTCGCGGGCCTGGCCGCGGCCTGTTTCTTCATGGCCGCCGTGCCGAACGCGCTCTTGCTCATACCGGCGATCTTCTTCCTGCGGCTTTTCGGGCAAGGCATGTCGAGCCATCTGGCCGTCGTGTCCATGGCGCGCTGGTTCGTGGCGGGGCGCGGCAAGGCGCTGGCCGTGGCCTCGATGGGGTTTTCGGTCGGGCAGGCGGTGCTGCCGATCGTCTTCGTCGCCTTGCTCGCGACGATGGACTGGCGCGCGCTCTGGGTCGTGGCGGGTGGCATCGTCCTGGTGACGATCCCACTGGTGGGCCTGCTGCTGCGCCAGGAACGCACGCCGCAAAGCCTTGCCACCGACGAACAGGCCGCGGGGATGCACGACCGGCACTGGACACGGCTGGACGTGATGCGTCATCCGCTGTTCTGGCTGATGGTCCCGGCCCTTCTGGGTCCGCCCGCCTGGGGCACGGCGCTGTGGTTCCAGCAGGTCCACCTGTCGGAAGTGAAGGACTGGTCGCTCGCCGCCTTCGTGGCGCTCTTCCCGCTTTATACGCTGATCAGCATCGGGTCGAACTTCGGCACCGGCTGGGCCATCGACCGTTTCGGCACCGCGCGGATCGTGCCCTTCTACATGCTGCCCTTCGCGCTGTCTTTCGTGGTCATCGCATTCGCCCCCGGGATCGGCGCGGCGGCGATCGGAATGGCGATCCTCGGCGTCGGCCAGGGGTTGCAGTCCACCCTGCCCGGCGCCTTCTGGGCAGAGTTCTACGGCACGCGCCACATCGGCGCGATCAAGGCCGCGGCCGCCGCGATCATGGTCTTCGGCTCGGCCATCGGGCCGGGGGTGTCGGGCGTGCTGATCGACTACGGCATCGACTTTCCCGCCCAGATGATCGGCTACGCGATCTTCTTCGCACTCGCGGCCGCACTCGCCACGCTGGGGATCAGCCGCGCCGCCCCGTCACTTCCTGCGCCTTAGGTAGACGTAATAGGCCCCGTCGCCGCCGTGCTTGAGGTGCGCGGGCCGCACTTCCAGCACCGCAGAACCGAGCGGCGGCAGTTGCAGCCACTGCGGCACCTGGCGGCGCAGGATGCCGCGCCCGCCGACCCAATCGTCGCCGGCCCGCCCCTTGCCGGTGATCACCAGCACCAGACGCTTGTCCGCCGCCTGGGCGTTCAGGATGAAGGCGATGAGCTCTGGGTAGGCCTCGTCCCGATACATTCCGTGCAGATCGAGCCGCGCCTCGGGCTTCAGCTTGCCCGACTTCATCCGCATGAAGTTCTTGGCATCCATCCGCACCGGTGCGGCGCGCAGCCGGTCCCGCAACGGGGGCAGGATGTCGTTGGGGCGCGCGACCTCGGCCTTCATGCCGAGGGTGAAATCTTCGATCTTCCGCGCCGGATGTGCCGTGTCCTTCGCGGGTTTCGGCGCGGGTTTCGCGACCGGTTCGGGCGCGGGGTCCGGGCGTTTGGGATGCAAGGGGTCCGCCTTGCGAGCCACGTGATCCCACATCGCGCGTTCTTCCTTTGAAAGATTGCGCGGGCGGCGCATCAGAAGACCACCTCCGGCTCTGTCTTCGACAGGGCATAGTCGATGGGCATCAGCACGATCATCCGGCCGCCGTCCTTGATATCCCCTGCCGCCTCGCCCGCGGCGCGGCCGGTCCCGTAGAAGACATCCGCCCGCTGCGCGCCCGTGATCGCGGAGCCGGTGTCCTGCGCCACCATCAGCCGGCGCAGCGGATCGCGTCCGTCCTTCTCGATCCACACGGGGGCGCCCAGGAGTGTGATCTCGGGGTCGACTGCGATCGTGCGCATCGCCGTGATCGACCGGTTCATCGCGCCCAAGGGTCCCCTGTCCGCCGGCACCTGCGAGACCTCGCGGAAGTAGACGTAGGATTCATTGAGCCAGAGCAGTGCCTGACCTTCCTCCGGGTTGGCGCGGACCCAGTCGCGGATCGTGGTGGCAGAGACTTCCTCCAGCGTGAAGACCCCGCGCTCCACCAGCGCCTGCCCCACGGAGGTGTAGTCGCGTCCGTTCTTGCCCGCGTAGCCCACGCGGATACGGGTGCCGTCGGGCAGGCGGATCCGGCCGGAGCCCTGGATCTGCAGGAAGAACTTGTCGACCGGGTCGGCCAGCCAGGCGATCTCGGACCCCGCGAAGGGGCGGTCCTCCTCGATCTCGCGGCGCGAGAAGACCCCGGCGCGGCCGTCCTCGGGCAGGCGGTAGAGCGGGTAGCGGTAGACGTCCGACGGTGTCAGCGATCCGCGCAACTCGGGCTCGTAGTAGCCGGTGAAGAGCATCGGCGTGCCGTCCTCGATCAGGACGGGCTTGAAGAACGTCTCGAAGAAGTCACGCGCGGCGGGACCGTCCTTGGCAAAGGCGCAAAGCCGCGCCCAGTCGGTGCGGGAGATGTCGCCGCAGGTCTGGGTGAAGACGTCCAGCGCGGCGGCGTGATCGTCCTCGGCCCAACCGTCGAGGTCGTCGTAGCTCAGGATCGTGTAGGTCGGTTCAGCCATCGCCGCCCCCGCGAGTGCAAGCCAGACGGCGGCGGCCCAGGCGGCGCCCGTCATTCGGTCGCGACAAGACGCCAGTTGGGATCGCCGCTGTCCATGTCGCGGGCGAAGGTCCAGATGTCCTTCTGCTTCTTGATCCCGTTGGGATCGCCGTCGACCAGCTTGCCGTCCGCGTCGTAGACGGCATGGGTCAGCTCCCCGGTGAAGCGGACGGTGATCTCGGCCTCCTTGGTGTTCGGATCGAGGCTCGCATCCTTCAACGTCACCTCGCTGACGCCGATGAAGGTGGCTTCCACCGTCAGGCCGCGGGCGGCCCGGTCGTCGATCACGCTGGTGAAGGCCGCGTCGATGTCGTCGGAGACGAAGGGCCGCACCTCGGTCATGTCGCCGCGCTCGAAGGCCATCAGGATCATCTCGTAGGCCTGGCGCGCGCCGGAAAGGAACTCGCCCACGTTGAAGGACGGATCGAGCTTCTTCATCTCCGTCAGGGCCATGGCGGTGCTGGTGCCTTCGTCGGCGTGATCGACGATGTCGCGATCGGGGCCGCCTTCGATCACCTCGAAGTCGCGGCGGCGCGGCACCTCGGCATCGGCCTTCTGCTGCGGGACGGGGGGCTTTTCGAACCCCTCGCGCGTGCCGAGAACGCCACGCAGCCGCAGGATCAGGAAGATCGCGATCCCCGCCAGGACGAGAATCTGGATTATCGGTCCGTTCATAAATCCCTCTTGCCGCGCGCGGCTGGTAAAACCCGTGTCGTTTCTTATGTAGGTGCCAGCCGCTGCCAAGTCCACCGGTGCGCGGCCCCGTGACAAAAGGACCGCCGATGTACCTTCTCCTCGCCTTCGTGGCCGTTCCCCTGATCGAGATCGCCCTGTTCATCCAGGTCGGCGGGTTCATCGGGTTGTGGCCGACGCTGCTGATCGTGCTTCTGACCGCGATCCTGGGCAGCTATCTCGTCCGCAAGCAGGGGGCGGCGGAGCTGTCGAAGCTGCGGCGGTCGTTCTCGGATCTGTCCGATCCGTCGGAATCCCTGGCGGGCGGGGCGATGATCCTGTTCTCGGGCGCGCTGTTGCTGACGCCGGGGTTCTTCACCGACGCGGTGGGCTTCGCGCTTCTGGTGCCGGGCATCCGCAAGCGCGTCTACACGGCCGTCCGGTCGCGCATCAAGGTGCAGTCGTTCCAGATGGGACCGCAGGGGCATCCGCGGGGGCACCCCGAACATCATCCGCCGCATCCGCGCCCCGACGACCGCGTGATCGACGCCGAGTACGAGCGTATCGACGAGCCCCGCAAACCCGGCGAAAGGCCGGGCGGACGGCCCTCCGGCTGGACGCAGCACTAGGCGGCTGCTATCCCGGCCCCGACCTGATTATCATACGAGAGTTCATATGACCGACACGCCCGACGTCCCCCAGACCGACGCCCCCGCAGCCGGCGAAGGCGAACAGAAGCCCCAGATCCAGACCCGCATGATCACCCAGTTCGTGCGCGACATGTCGTTCGAGAACATCCTGGCCCAGAAGGGCATCAAGGGCGATCCGACCCCGGAAGTGCAGGTTCAGGTCAGCGTGGACGCGCGCAAGCGCGGGGCCGACGACCAGTTCGAGATCATCACCAAGCTCAACATCACCTCGAAGACGAAGGAAGCGCAGGAGACGCTGTTCATCCTCGAGCTTGAATACGCGGGCGTCTTCCAGGTCTCCGGCGTGCCGGAACAGCAGTTGCATCCGTTCCTGCTGATCGAATGCCCGCGCCTGACCTTCCCCTATGTCCGGCACATCGTGGCCAACGCGACCCGCGAAGGCGGTTTCCAGGCGCTGAACCTCGAACAGATCGACTTCTTGCAGCTTTACCGGGCGCAGCTGGCCGCACAGGCCAAGAAGCAGCAGGAAAGCGGCGAACCCGTCAACTGAAGCGCGACCAGACCGGCGCGTCGCCCAGGGTGCCGACGAATTCGGCATGGGCGGCGGCCTCCTCCTCGGTCAGGCGCGAGGGCAGGGGCGTCTTCCTCGGGCGCGGCGTCCAGCGGGTCGCGGCGTCCCCCGTATCGCCACCGCCATTGCTTTGCAGCACAAGGTCGGGTTGGCGGCCGCCGATCAGCTCCAGGTAGACTTCCGCCAGGATCTCGCTGTCGAGAAGCGCGCCGTGCAGCGTGCGCGAGGAGTTGTCGATACCGAAGCGACGGCAGAGCGCGTCCAGCGAGGCGGGCGAGCCTGGAAACTTCTTGCGCGCCATCTCCACCGTGTCGATCGCCTGGCTCATCGGCAGCAGCGGACGGTTGATCCAGCCCAGCTCGGCGTTGAGGAATTTCATGTCGAACTTGGCGTTGTGGATCACCAGCTTCGCATCGCCCACGAAATCGACGAACTTCTGCGCGATATCGCGAAAGAGCGGCTTTCCGGCCAGGAACTCGTCGCCCAGCCCGTGCACGGCGAACGCCTCCGCCGGCATGGCACGCTGCGGGTCGATGTATTCGTGAAACGTCCGGCCCGTGGGCATGTGGTTCAGCAGCTCGACCGCGCCGATCTCAACGATCCGGTCGCCTTCGGCCGGTTCGAACCCGGTGGTTTCGGTATCCAGGACGATTTCGCGCATGGGTCTACTCCGACAACTGTGCGAGCAGGTTTCGCACGGCGGCCCGGGTGGCGTCCAGCGTGCGCGTCTCGATCACGTGGTCGGCGCGGGCCCGCTTTTGTGCATCGGGCATCTGCCGCGCGCGGATCATGTCGAACTGCGCGCGCGTCATGCCGGGCCGGGCCAGCACCCGTGCCGCCTGGATCTCCTCCGGCGCGGTGACGACCAGCGTCCGGTCGAGCCAGGCATCCGCCCCCGTCTCGAACAGCAGCGGGATGTCGAAGACCAGCACCGGCGCATCGTGGCCTTCGATAAAGGCGGCGCGGTCGTCCGCCACCAGCGGGTGAACGACGGCCTCCAGCCGGGCGAGGGCCGTCTTGTCGGAGCGCAGGATCGCGCTCAGGGCAGGGCGCGAGACGGCGTCGTCGACGATCGCATCGGGGAACACCCGGGCCAAGGGCGCGACCGCGGCCCCGCCCTTGGCATAAAGCCCGTGCACCGCGGCATCCGCGTCCCAGACCGGCACGCCTTCGTCGCGGAACATCTGGGCCGTGGTGCTTTTGCCCATCCCGATCGAGCCCGTGAGGCCCAGCGTCAGGCTCATTCCAGGACGGCCCGCCGCAACTCGTCGTCGACGGCGGGACGTCGGCCGAACCACCGCTCGAACCCCGGCACGCCCTGGTGCAACAGCATACCCAACCCATCGACGGTGGCGCAGCCGCGATCCCGCGCCCCCTGCAGAAGCGGCGTGACCAGCGGCTCGTAGACGATATCGTTCACGACCGTCGCGGGGCGCAAGTTGTCGAGGGAGATCTTCAGCTCCGCCTGTCCGGTCATCCCCAGCGAGGTCGTGTTCACCAGAAGTTTCACGTCTGCGAGCGCCTCTCCCGCCTGGACCCAGTCGACCACCTCGATCCGGCTGCCGAACTCGGCCCGCAAGGCCTCTGCCTTGGGGCGGGTGCGGTTGGAAAGCAGGATCCGCGGCACGCCTGCGTCCGCAAGCGCCACGATCACCGCCCGCGCGGCACCGCCCGCGCCCAGCACCATCGCGGGGCCGGATCGCGGCGCCCATCCCGGCGCGCCCTGGCGCAGGTTCTCCATAAAGCCGTAGCCGTCGGTGTTGTCGGCAAAGATCGTCCCGTCCGCGCGAAAGATCAGCGTGTTGGCCGCCCCGATGACGATGGCCCTGTCGCTGTGATGATCGGCGATCTTGAGCGCCGCCGTCTTGTGCGGGATCGTCACGTTGGCCCCGACGAAACCCATCTTCGGCATCGTACGCACGACGGTTTCGAAGTTCGCCTCGCGCACTTCCAGGGGGACGTAATCGCCGGCCAGACCATAGCGCGCCAGCCAATGCCTGTGCATCCGCGGTGAGCGGGACTGCGCGATCGGGTTCCCGATCACGCCCGCAAGGGGAATGGCTGGCAGCGTCATGCCGGCAGTGTTCCCCGAAGGGTCAGGTATGACAAGAGTTCGAGCAGCGGCAGGCCCTGGACGTCGAAAAGACTTCCCTCGATGCGATGAAAAAGTCGCACCCCTTCCGCCTCGATCTGGTAGGCGCCGACGCAATGTCGAATTTCGTCCCAGTTGCGCGCGACGTAGTCTTCCAGGAAGGCGTCGGAGGCGTCCCGCATGTGCAGCCGCACGACGCCCACGTGCCGCCATTGCGGCGCACCGCCCTCGTAGAGCACCGCGGCGGAAAGCAGCTGGTGCACCTTGCCCCGCATCGCACTCAATTGCGCGAGCGCCTCTTCCGGATCGCGGGGTTTCGACAGAAGGCCACCGTCGAAGGCCAGCACCTGGTCGCAGCCCAGCACCAGCGCCTCCGGCCTGCGACCGGAGATCTTGGCGGCCTTCAGCTCCGCCAAGGCGTCGGCGACGTCGCGGGGAGACGCCGCCTCGCCCCTCAACGCGTCCTTCACGGCGTCTTCGTCGACACGCGCGGCCTGCACCTCGAACGGGACGCCGGCGTTACGCAGCAGGGCGGCGCGGATCGTGGAGCCGCTGGCAAGGATCAGGGGGGCAGTCATGTGGACAAGTCAGGGACATTTTGATCGGGAAGGTCAAGCCGGTCGCGTGTGCCCGAAGCTCCCGCAGGACGGGCCGTGAACGGGCGGACACAATCGCGGTTTCACGCGAAAAGATCACATGGGGAAAGGATAACATCGGCCTGTGCGCAACTGTCCCGCGATCCCAGAGTCAAGGCGGAAGGCTCGGAACCTCAAGGTGAATGAGGCACTCAAGTTATTGATATTTATAGGTTCCACAAAGATATCCCGAAGGTTTATCTTTGAAATCGCGGCAACGCGCTGTGGACAACCGTAGGGACGAATTCATTGTCCACAGATTCTCGGACGCCCTACATCATCATCTTTTCTTTCTTTTATATTTAATTAAGGAGAGGCCAGAACCGGGCTGGGGAAAAGCATGGACTGGATTGCGCCGTACTACTTCTGGATCAAGGCGTTTCACATCATGGCGGTGATCGCCTGGATGGCCGGTCTGTTCTATCTTCCCAGGCTTTTCGTCTATCATGCAGAGCAGGCCACGGTCGGGTCCGAGATGGATCGCACGTTCCAGGTCATGGAAGAGAAGCTGCTGAGGGTCATCATGAACCCCGCGATGATCGCGGCCTGGATCTTCGGGCTGGTGATGATCGGGCTCGGCGGCCTCGACTTCGGAGCGGTCTGGGGCTGGGCCAAGCTTCTGGCGGTGATCGGCATGACAGCGGCGCACATATGGATGGCGAAGTGCCGCAAGGCCTTCGCCGCGGGCGAGAATGCCTATTCCGGCCGGACCTTCCGGATGGCCAACGAGGTGCCGACACTCCTGATGGTCGTGGCGGTGATCGCGGTGGTGGTCGAACCCTTCTGATTGACTTCCACGTCGCGCAGGCTTAACTGGCCCGCAATCGCCGCCCGTCCGGGCATCCGCGTTTTCCCGATCAAACCGATTATCCGCCCGTCCGCCGGGCGCGGAGACCATTCATGTCCGACCACCGTCTGAATCTTGCCGACCTGAAGGCGTTGAGCCCGAAGGACCTCGTCACCATGGCCGAGGAAATGGAGATCGAGAACGCCAGCACCATGCGCAAAGGCGATATGATGTTCGCGATCCTGCGCGAACGGGCCGATGAGGAATGGCTGATCGGCGGCGACGGCGTGCTCGAGGTGCTGCAGGACGGATTCGGCTTCCTGCGCTCGCCGGAAGCCAACTACCTGCCCGGTCCCGACGACATCTACGTCTCGCCCGAAATGATCCGTCAGCACTCCTTGCGCACCGGGGACACCGTCGAAGGGACCATGAAGGAGCCCAACGACAACGAACGCTACTTCGCGCTGCAGACGGTCGAGAAGATCAATTTCGAGGACCCGATCAAGACCAAGCACAAGGTCGCCTTCGACAACCTCACGCCGCTCTATCCCGACCAGCGGCTGAAGATGGAAGTCGATTCCGAGCACGACAAGAAGGACCGGTCGGCGCGGATCATCGACCTCGTCTCGCCAATCGGGAAGGGCCAGCGGTCGCTGATCGTCGCCCCGCCGCGGACCGGCAAGACGGTGCTCTTGCAGAACATCGCCCATTCGATCGAACAGAACCACCCCGAGTGCTACCTGATCGTTCTGCTGATCGACGAACGCCCCGAGGAAGTCACCGACATGCAGCGGTCCGTGAAGGGTGAGGTCGTCTCCTCGACCTTTGATGAACCCGCGACCCGCCACGTGGCCGTCTCCGAAATGGTGATCGAGAAGGCCAAACGCCTCGTGGAACACAAGCGCGACGTGGTGATCCTGCTCGATTCGATCACCCGCCTGGGCCGGGCCTACAACACGACCGTTCCGTCCTCGGGCAAGGTGCTGACGGGGGGTGTCGACGCCAATGCCCTGCAACGGCCCAAGCGGTTCTTCGGTGCGGCGCGGAACATCGAGGAGGGTGGTTCGCTGACCATCATCGCGACCGCGCTGATCGACACCGGCAGCCGCATGGACGAGGTCATCTTCGAGGAATTCAAGGGCACCGGCAACTCCGAGATCGTGCTCGACCGCAAGGTGGCCGACAAGCGGGTCTTCCCGGCCATGGATATCCTGAAGTCCGGCACCCGGAAGGAAGAGCTTCTGGTGGAAAAGGTAGACCTGCAAAAGACTTACGTCCTCCGGCGGATTCTGAACCCGATGGGAACCACGGACGCGATCGAGTTCCTGATCGGCAAGCTCAAGCAGACGAAGACGAACACCGATTTCTTCGACTCGATGAACACCTGATCCCATGGCAGAACCGACCATCTACGCGCTGGCCTCTGCACCGGGCCGGGCAGGGGTGTCGGTCATGCGGATTTCCGGACCCGACGCTTTCATTATCGCCGGTGGGCTGATGTCTTCGGTTCCGCAAGCGAGGGGGGTGCGACGGATCCTCGATGCTGACGGCGATCTCATCGACAGCGCCTTGATCCTGCGTTTCGAAGAAGGTCACAGCTTTACCGGCGAGGCCACGATCGAGATCCACTGCCACGGTAGCATCGCGATCGTCACCGCGTTGAGCACGCGCCTTGAAGAGCTCGGCGCTACCCCCGCGGGGCCCGGCGACTTCACCCGTCGCGCCTTGGAAAACGGAACGCTAGATCTGACCCAGGTTGAAGGTCTCGCCGACCTGATCGACGCGGAGACGGAGGCGCAGCGCAAGCAGGCGGTACGGGTCTTCAACGGCGCGCTCGGTCGGCAGGCGGATCTCTGGCGGTCTGACTTGATCCGGGCAGGCGCCTTGATCGAGGCGACGATCGATTTCGTGGACGAGGATGTGCCGGTCGACGTGAACCCGGAGGTTATCACGTTGCTCACGGGCGTCTTGCGCACGCTGCAACAGCAAATCGATGGAGCTCGGGCCGCCGAGATGGTGCGGACCGGGTTCGAGGTCGCCATCGTTGGACCGCCGAACATCGGAAAATCGACGCTTTTGAACAGGTTAGCCGGTCGCGACGCGGCCATTACCTCTGAGATCGCGGGAACGACGCGCGATGTGATCGAAGTGCGTATGAACCTCGGAGGTCTTGCGGTGACGCTCCTCGACACGGCCGGGGTGCGCGAAACCGATGACGTGGTCGAACAACTCGGCGTCACCCGCGCCATCTCGCGAGCGCGTGATGCTGACCTGCGGGTTTTTCTTACTGAAGAAGGCGGTGATCCGCCGTTTTCACCGGAACCAGGGGATCTGGTTCTCCTCGGAAAGGCGGACAAGACCGGCGGGATCAGCGGTCTGACCGGGGCAGGGGTTGCCGAGGCGCTCGATGCTATCACGGTCGAATTGTCCCGCCGATCCGCGACAGCGGGACTGGCGATCAGGGAGCGTCACCGCGCCGCGATGATCTTGGCGGTTCAGTTTTTGACGGCCGCGATTGATCGGGTTAAGGGAGACGGCGAAGCGGATCTCATCGCTGAGGATATCCGCCTTGCAGTTCGCGCCTTGGATAGCATCGTCGGCCGTGTCGACGTCGAGGATCTGCTGGGAGAAATTTTTTCCAGTTTCTGTATCGGAAAGTAGGTGTTTCACGTGAAACATTTTGAAGTCATCGTTATCGGCGCTGGCCATGCTGGCTGCGAGGCCGCCTTGGCAAGCGCTCGGACTGGTTGCACCGCGGCGCTTGTCACGATGAAGGCGTCGGATATCGGTGTAATGTCCTGCAACCCCGCAATCGGCGGGTTGGGTAAAGGGCATTTGGTGCGAGAAATCGACGCCCTAGGCGGAGCCATGGGGTTGGCCGCCGATGCGTCCGGCATCCAGTTTCGGTTGCTCAATCGAACGAAAGGGCCCGCCGTACGCGGACCCAGAACGCAATCGGATCGCGCGCTTTATCAGCAGGCGATGCAGCAAATTGTTGCAGAACAGGACAACCTGACCTTGATAGAAGGTGAGGTCACCGGGCTGCTGTTCGATGGGGATGTCGTTTGCGGTATTCGGACCGCGTCTGAAGAAATGCACGCGGCGACGGTCGTCTTGACCACCGGAACCTTCCTCGGCGGCGTTATCCACATCGGTGATCGGCAGCTTCCGGGTGGACGGATCGGCGCCGCAGCATCGACCGAGATGGCGCAACAGCTCCGCGGCATGGATCTTCCCATCGGTCGCCTCAAGACCGGCACGCCACCGCGCTTGGCGTCGTCCTCGATCGACTGGAATGCTGTAGGACGACAGGAGGCGGACGAGGAGCCCTCGCTGTTCTCCTTCCTCTCGACAGAGCCAGGCGCCAAACAGATCGCGTGCGGCGTCACGGAGACCAATTCCCGGACGCACGAGATCATTGTCGCCAACCTTTCTCGTTCTGCGATGTATGGGGGCCATATCGATGGGGTGGGACCGCGGTATTGCCCATCCATCGAAGACAAGGTCACGCGTTTCGCGGACAAGGACTCGCATTTGGTGTTCCTGGAGCCGGAAGGTCTGAACAGTGATGTGGTCTATCCGAACGGTATTTCGACCTCTCTGCCGGAGGACGTCCAAAACGATTACGTGCATTCCATGAAGGGCTTGGAAGACGCCAAGATCCTGCAGCCCGGCTACGCGATCGAGTATGACTATATCGATCCCAGGGCCTTGCACGCTGACTTTTCGTTGAAGGCCTGTCCGAACCTCTATCTCGCAGGGCAGATCAACGGCACGACGGGCTACGAAGAAGCGGCCGGCCAAGGTTTGGTGGCCGGATTGAACGCGGCCCGGAAGGTGAAGCGGCAGGAACCGTACATCTTCAGCCGGACTGACAGCTATTTAGGCGTAATGAATGACGATCTGACGAAGATGGGTGTCACCGAACCATATCGGATGTTCACATCCCGGGCGGAGTATAGATTGCTCCTGCGGGCGGATAATGCAGACCGTCGGTTGACCCCGATTGGCCGAACCATTGGGCTAGTCTCGGACGAAAGATGGGATGCCTTCACCGCAAAACGTGATCAAATCGAAGCTGGCCAGGCGCTGCTGTCGAAGTCGATGATACCGGCCGAGAAGCTTGCGGATCGCGGCGTGCGCTTGAATAGGTCAGCACCCACGCGCTCGGCGGCTGATGCTTTAACTTTGGCTGATATGTCGTTCAAAATTATACGGGAACTCGTATCCGAAACGGCATCGATCCCCAACGCTATCGGTGAGCAGCTTCGCAATGATGCGCTTTATGCCACCTATGCGGAACGTCAGCAACGCGATGCTGCTGCATTGCAGGCCTTGGAGAACGAGCCCGTTCCTCATGACTTCAACTACGACGTGTTGTCCGGGCTTTCGAACGAGTTGAAGTCGAAGATTGCGCGCGCCAAGCCGCGCTCGATGTACGAAGTTTCCCGAATTGAAGGTATGACACCGGCGGCTCTCTTACTCATACGGGCGTCGGTGAAAAAAGATCGACGGGCTCATGCAGGCTAATCCCGCTTTCAAAGATGTTTCACGTGAAACATGGGACGATCTGCGTGCCTATGAAGACTTACTGACAAAATGGACTAAGCGGATCAACCTGGTTGCCAGCAGTCAGCTTGATGAGCTCTGGGAGCGTCATATCCTAGATAGCTTACAGATAGCACCGCTTATTTCAAAGGACGCATCACTGATTACGGATATCGGCAGCGGAGGCGGCTTACCGGGATTGGTTCTGGCAATTCATGCGAAATATTATGCACCGCACCGAAGAATTAACCTTGTCGAGAGCGATCAGAGAAAGGCCGCTTTTTTGCGGACCGTCATTCGAGAACTGAAACTGAATGCTTCGATTCACGCCGTTCGGATCGAAGAGGTCTTTCTCGATCCAGCGGAGATCGTGACGGCCAGGGCGCTTGCGCCATTGACAGACCTGCTTGCGCACTCGGAACCGCTACTGAAAGCCGGCGGTACTGCCATTTTTCCCAAGGGCCGCACGGCATCCGAAGAGCTGGAAACCGCTCGTGAGACCTGGCAGTTCACTTGCCACGCCGTTCAAAGTTTGACACAACCTGACGCTCGCATTCTTGTCATCAAGGACATCATCCGTGGGAACCTCCGAAGCTAAATCCCGTACGCGGATCATCGCGGTCGCTAATCAGAAGGGTGGGGTGGGCAAGACCACGACGACGATCAACCTTGGCGCGGCCTTGGCCGAGCAGGGGCAGAAGGTGCTTTTGATCGACCTAGATCCCCAAGGGAACGCATCGACCGGCCTCGGTATTTCCAGCCATGATCGCGCGGTTACCACCTATGACTTCCTTTTGGGCGATGCGTCTCCAGAGGCGGCGATTCAGAAAACCGACTTCGAAAATCTCACGCTCATTCCCGCGACCACGGATCTCAGCTCTGCAGACATCGAATTGATCTCGAACGAAAAGCGGAGTTATCTCCTGCACGATGCCCTGCGGCAATTGTCGATGGATGACCTTGGGTTGGACTATATCCTGATCGATTGCCCGCCGTCGCTCAATATCTTGACGGTGAATGCCATGGTGGCCTCCCATTCCGTCGTCGTGCCGCTGCAAAGCGAATTCTTCGCGCTCGAAGGATTGTCGCAGCTCATGCTGACGATCCGGGAGGTTCGGCAGAACGCGAACAAAAATTTGCGGATTGAGGGTATCGTTCTGACGATGTACGACCGCCGAAACAACCTGTCTCAACAGGTTGAAGCCGACGCCCGGGATAACCTGGGCGATCTCGTCTTCAAGACGGTCATTCCCCGCAACGTCCGCCTGTCCGAGGCGCCGTCCTACGCGATGCCGGCCCTGTCTTATGACAGCCAGTCCGCGGGTAGCTTGGCGTATCGCGCGCTTGCAGCGGAAATCCTGTCGAAAACGAAACCCTCTCTGCGAAAGGCCAGCTGATGTCGCAACCTCCCAAATCCCGTGGGCTGGGCCGCGGCCTGTCCGCGCTGATGTCCGATGTGCATCAACCGGAGCCCGTGACCGAGACGCAGCGGCCGACCCCCGATCTCGTCGTTCCAATCGAGCGCGTACACCCCAATCCCGATCAGCCTCGTCGCAGGTTCGACGAGCAGGCGTTGCAGGACCTCGCCGCCAGCATCTCCGAGAAGGGCGTGATCCAGCCGCTGATCGTTCGGCGTCTTCCGGGAAGCGAGGACGACTATCAGATCGTCGCGGGCGAGCGCCGCTGGCGGGCTTCCCAGATCGCGCGCAAGCACGATATTCCGGTTCTCGTGCGAGAGTTCGACGACACCGAGGTCCTCGAAATCGCAATCATCGAGAACATTCAGCGTGCCGACCTCAATCCGGTGGACGAGGCGACCGGCTATCGGCAGTTGATGGATCGGTTCGGTCATACGCAGGACCAGTTAGCATCGGCCTTGGGTAAAAGCCGCAGCCATATCGCGAACCAGATGCGCCTGCTGAACCTCCCCGAGGACGTTCTGGAATGGCTGGCCGAAGGCAAGTTGAGCGCCGGCCACGCGCGCACGCTCATCGGGCATGACAAGGCGACGGATCTCGCCAAGCAGATCATCAGCAAAGGACTTTCCGTTCGCGCGGCCGAGAAACTGGTGAAAACGCCGGAGAAGACCTCCCGCGGGTCGTCCCGGTCGAAGCCGGTCAAGGATCCCGATACCGTCGCCCTCGAACGAGAGTTGTCGGCCAGTACGGGGATGCAGGTTTCCATCGATCACACCGCAGGACAGGAAGGTGGCAAGGTCACGGTGCAATACCGCGACCTGGGCCAGTTGGATGACCTGATGCGGATGCTGGGTGGGTCCTGATCAGGACAGAAGGCTGCGAAGGACGCCGTTCAGAACGGGACGGCCGTTCCGCGTCACGCGCAGGCGGTCGGGATCTTCGGCGATCAAGCCGAGGTCGACGAGTTCGCGTTCCTTGGGGTTGGCAGCGTCGTAGCCGTTCGCCGCAAGCCGCGTACGGTCCAGACCTTCCGTCAGGCGAAGGCCCATCAAAAGCATCTCCGTCAGGTGCTCGTCGGCAGACAGGGCCTCTCGCGGCTCTTCGCCTGCGCCTGTCGTTTCGACGGCGCGCAACCAGGCAAGCGGGGCGAGGGGGGTCGCGGTGGCATACCGTGCGCCGCCGAGGGTCAGACGCCCTTGGGCCCCGGGACCGATCCCGACATAATCGCCGGATTGCCAGTAAATACGGTTGTGCAGGCTCTCTTGCCCAGGTTTGGCATGGTTCGAGGTTTCATAGGCGGGAAGCCCAGCCTCTTCGCAAAGGGTTTGCGTCGCGAAATAAAGGTCGGCCCCGCTGTCTTCGTCCGGCAGACCGCGAAGCTGACCCCGTGCCGCGCGGGCCCCGAACACCGTCCCGTCTTCGATCGTCAGCTGGTAGAGCGACAGGTGCTCGCCCGCGAAGGACAGCGCAAGGGTCAGCTCTGCTGTCCAATCTTGCAATGTCTGGTCCTGTCGGGCGTAGATCAGGTCGAAGCTGATCCGGTCGAAGGTGTCGCGTGCGATGTCCAAGGCGCGCATGGCCTCCCGTACGCTGTGCATTCGGCCAAGGCGCCGCAGATCGGTGTCGTTCAGGGCCTGCATCCCGAGCGACACACGATTGACGCCGGCTGCGCGATACCCTTCGAAACGGTCGGCCTCCGTCGACGTGGGGTTCGCCTCGAGCGTGATCTCGATGTCGTTCGACGCGGGCCAAGTCGCGCGGATCGCCCGTAACAGCCGGTCGACCAAGTCAGCTGACATCATGGAGGGCGTGCCCCCACCGAAGAAAACCGAATTGAGCACGCGGCCTTCGGTCTCGGCACCCAGGCGCGCGATTTCGGACAGATAGGCCCGCGCCCAGCGATCCTCGTCGATGTGGTCGACGACGTGGCTGTTGAAGTCGCAATAGGGGCACTTCGCCTGGCAGAACGGCCAATGCAGGTAGAGGCCGAAGCCCCCGTGGCGCCAGTCTTCAGGCAAAGCAGCCCGCCACAAGCTTGGCGAAGGCGTCGGCGCGGTGGCTCATGCGGTTCTTTTCCCAGCGATCCATTTCACCGAAGGTCTGTTCATGCCCGTCGGGTTGGAAAATGGGATCGTAACCGTGGCCTTGGTCGCCGCGACCGGGCCAGACGATCCGGCCGTCGATCGTGCCCTCGAACACCTCGTCATGGCCGTCGGGCCAGGCCAAGACAAGCGTGCAGCAAAACCGCGCGGTGCGCGGGTGGGGGGCGCTGATGTCTTCGAGCGCGTCGAAGGCACGGCGCATGGCCATGTCGAAATCGCGCCCTTTCGGCGTTTCCGCCCAATCGGCGGTGCGCACGCCGGGCTGACCGTCGAGAGCCGCGATCTGTAACCCGCTGTCGTCGGCCAGCGCGGGCAGGCCGGTGGCCTTGGCCGCGGCATGCGCCTTGATCCGGGCGTTGCCGACGAAGGTCTCTTCCGTCTCCTCCGGTTCGGGCAGGCCGTGATCGGCGTTGCTGGTCAGCGTCACGCCGTATTCGGACAGCAGGTCGGCGATCTCGTCCCGCTTGCCCGTGTTGTGGGTGGCGATGACCAGTTCCGACCCCTCGAAGCGCCTCACCCGACGGCCTCCAACTGAATGCGGTTGAGCTCTGCGATGCCGGTCTCGGCAAGGTCCAGAAGCTTGTCCATCTGGCCGCGGGTGAAAGTGGACCCTTCGGCGGACATCTGCACCTCGACCAGCTTTCCGGCGGTCATGATGAAATTGCCGTCGACGCCGGCCTCGGAATCCTCGGGGTAATCAAGGTCGAGCACTTCCTGACCGGCATAAATGCCGCAAGACACAGCGGCCACAGGCTCTACGAGCGGGTCGGAGGTGACGAGGCCCGCCTTCATCAGTTGGTTGACCGCTAGTTTCAGAGCGACCCAACCGCCGGTGATCGCTGCACAGCGGGTCCCGCCGTCGGCCTGGATCACGTCGCAGTCGATCTGGATCTGGCGCTCGCCCAAGGCCACCCGGTCGACGCCCGCGCGCAACGAGCGCCCGATCAGCCGCTGAATTTCCTGCGTGCGGCCAGACTGGCTGGTTTTGGCCTCGCGCCGCATCCGGGTGTGCGTCGCGCGCGGCAGCATCCCGTATTCCGCCGTCACCCAGCCCAGGCCCGAGTTCTTCATGAAGGAGGGCACGCGCTCGTCCACGCTTGCGGTGCAGAGCACATGCGTGTCGCCCACGCGGATCATGCAGCTGCCTTCGGCGTGGCGGGTGACGCCCGTCTCGATCGTGACGTCGCGCATTTGGGTGGTTTCGCGGCCGGATGGGCGCATGGCGGTGCTCCTTCATGGGTTGCGGGAGGGGCATACGCCGCCCATGTGGATAATCCAAGTCCCGTTGACGTCCCCGCAACCGCCCGTCAGAGTGACCCATCATGCCCCGGACCCCACCAGAACTCGAGCAGATGAACGCCCGTTCGCGCGAGGTGTTTCGCCGTATCGTGGAAGGCTACCTGGAGACGGGGGCCCCCGTGGGATCGCGGACGCTCTCGCGCGAGATGACCGACAAGGTCAGCCCCGCCACCGTGCGCAACGTGATGAACGACCTCGAATACCTCGGCCTTCTAGGCAGCCCGCACGTCAGCGCAGGGCGGATCCCGACGCAGGTCGGCCTGCGGATGTTCGTCGACGGCTTGCTGGAGGTGAACCAGCTGTCCGACCCCGACCGCAGCCTGATCGACCAGACGCTGACCGACGACGACACCGACGTAGGGGCGGTGCTGGATCGCGTGGGCTCCGCGCTGTCGGGCGTGACGCAGGTGGCGAGTCTCGTGCTGACGCCGAAGCACGAGGCACCGATCAAGCATATCGAGTTCGTCTCACTCTCCGCCAACCGCGCGCTGGTCGTGCTGGTCTTCGCCGACGGCCACGTGGAGAACCGGCTGTTCACCCCGCCGCCGGGGCAGACGCCTTCCTCGATGCGCGAGGCGGCGAATTTCCTGAACGCCATCGCGGAAGGTCAGACGCTGTCCACGCTGGGCGACGCCATCGCGCGCGAGATCACCGCGCGGCGGCGCGAGATCGACACGCTGGCAGCGGAGCTGGTGCAATCGGGCGCGGTGCTGTGGGAGAACGAGGGCGAGGCGAACGAACGCCTGATCGTGCGCGGGCGCGGCAACCTGCTGGGCGACGATGGTGCTGACATCGAGCTCATTCGCAGCCTCTTCGATGATCTCGAACGCAAGCGCGATATCGCGCAGTTCTTGGAACTGGCCGACGACGCCGATGGCGTGCGCATTTTCATCGGGTCCGAGAACAAACTTTTCTCACTTTCGGGTTCCTCTCTGGTGGTTTCTCCTTATATGAACGCCGACCGTAAGATCATCGGCGCCGTGGGCGTCATTGGTCCGACCCGACTGAATTACGGGCGCATCGTGCCCATCGTGAACTACACCGCGCAGCGCATCGGCCGGATGATCGCCGATCGCTCCTGAAGGAATTGACATGGCTGACCAAGACGAACCCATGAGCCTCGATGACCTCGCCGCAGAGGGCGACGAGATGGACGCGGCCGGCGACGAGACCCTCGCCCGGATCGCCGACATCGAGGCAGAGCGCGACGATTTCCGCGACAAGTGGATGCGCGCGCTGGCCGACGCCGAGAACACCCGCAAGCGTGCCGACCGCGACCGCCGCGAGGCGGAGAACTACGGCGGCTCCAAGCTCGCGCGCGACCTGCTGCCCGTCTACGACAACTTGCGCCGCGCACTGAAGGCCACCGACGAGGCGGAGAAGGCGGTGAACGCCGCGCTGCTGGAGGGGGTGGAATTGACGATGCGGGAGCTGATTTCGGTCTTCAAGAAACACGGCATCGACCCGATCACGCCGGAGGTCGGCGACAAGTTCGACCCCAACCTGCACCAGGCGATGTTCGAAGCGCCCTTGCCCGGCACCAAGGCCGGCGAGATCATCGACGTGTCCACCGAAGGGTTCCTGCTGCACGACCGGCTGCTGCGTCCCGCGCAGGTCGGCGTGTCGTCGATGCCGGCGAGCTAAGGGGTCCGGCCTGCGGCCGGAGCGGGGGCTCTGCCCCCGAACCCCCGGGATATTTTTGGCCAGAAGAAGATGCGGACCTCGCGTCAGTCGGAAGACTGCGCGAGGTCTTTCAGGTCGTAGAGAAGGTTCAGTGCATCGCGGGCCGTCAACTCGTCGGGGTGGATGTCGCGCAAGCGGTCCTCGACGGCGGAGCGTTTCGCAGGGGACGGGGCGGGCGGCGGCGTGGCCGCGAAGAGTGGCAGGTCGTCGATGACGGCCTTGCGGGCCGCGCCTCCTTCGCGTTCGCCTTTTTCCAGCGCGTCGAGCACGACCTTGGCGCGGGCGACGACGGCGGGGGGCAGGCCCGCGAGGCGGGCGACCTGCACACCGTAGCTGCGATCGGCGGTGCCTTTCTTGACCTCGTGCAGGAAGATCACGTCGCCGTCCCATTCCTTCACGCTGACCGTCGCATTGTCGACACCGTCGAGCTTGGCGGAGAGGCTGCTCATCTCGTGGTAATGCGTCGCGAAAAGCGCGCGGCAGCGGTTCACATCGTGCAGGTGCTCCAGCGTCGCCCAGGCGATGGAGAGACCGTCGTAGGTCGCGGTGCCGCGCCCGATCTCGTCGAGGATCACCAGAGCGCGGTCGTCGGCCTGGTTCAGGATCGCCGCCGTCTCGACCATCTCGACCATGAAGGTCGAACGGCCCCGGGCGAGGTCGTCGGAGGCGCCCACCCGGCTGAAGATCTGGCTGACGACGCCGACATGCGCCCGTTCCGCCGGGACGAAGGCACCCATCTGCGCCAGCACGGCGATCAATGCGTTCTGGCGCAGGTAGGTCGATTTGCCGGCCATGTTGGGCCCGGTGAGCAGCCAGATCGGCGTCTCCGTCAAATCGCAGCCGTTGGCGACGAAGGGCTGACCCGCGCGGGACAGCGCCGCCTCGACCACCGGGTGACGGCCGCCGTCGATGGCAAATGCCCGGCTGTCGTCGATCTCGGGCCGGGTCCAGCCGTCCTGCCGCGCGAGATGGGCGAGGCTCGCTGCGAGGTCGCATTCCGCAAGCGCGCGCGACAACTGGCCCAAGGCCGCCTGTTCGGCCAGGACCGACTCGGTCAGCTGCGCAAAGAGCCGCTTCTCGATCTCCAGAGCCTCGGAGCCCGCGTTCAGGATCCGGCTTTCGATCTCGTTCAGCTCGACGGTCGTGAAACGGACCTGATTGGCGGTCGTCTGGCGGTGGATGAAGGTGTCCGACAGGGGCGGGGCCAACATGCGCTCGGCATGGGTCGAGGTGACCTCGATGAAGTAGCCCAGCACGTTGTTATGCTTTATCTTCAGCGCATTGATGCCGGTCACCTCGACGAACTCCGCCTGCATGCCCGCGATCACGCCGCGGCCTTCGTCGCGCAGCTTGCGGGCCTCGTCGAGGTCGGCATCGAAACCCGGAGCGATGTAGCCGCCGTCGCGGGCCAGCAGCGGCGGGTCGGCGATCAGGGCGGCGTCCAGCAGGTCGTGGACCGCCTCGTGACCGGCGAGGGCGGCCTGCGCCTCCGACAGAAGATCGGGCAGGTCGCCGCGGTTCAGCGTCTCGTACAGACGCCGGGCATGTTCGATCGTGTTGCGCACCGCGGCGAGGTCGCGCGGGCCGCCCCGTTCCAACGCGAGACGCGAGAGCGCGCGGTCGAGGTCGTGGATCCCGCGCAGGTGATCGCGGATATCCTCGGTCAGGGTCGGATCGTCGTGCAGGGCACCCACCGCGTCCTGCCGGCGCGCGATCACGTCGAGCTGCCGTGACGGGGCGGAGAGTCTGCGTTCCAAAAGCCGCGCGCCCGCCGCCGTCACCGTCCGGTCCACCGCGTCCAGCAGGGATCCTGCACGGCCCCCCGCCATCGCTTGGGTCAGCTCCAATGAGCGGCGGGTCGCGGCGTCGATCTGCATGAGGGCCGCGCGGCTTTCCAGCACCGGCGGGCGCAGCAAGGGCAGTTGGCCCTTCTGCGTGATCTCGAGGTACTCGGTGATCCCGGCGAGGGCCGCGATCTCGGCCCGGCCGAAACTGCCGAAAGCGTCGAGCGATTTCACGTGAAACAAGTCGCAGAGCCGTTTCTCGCCCCCCGTGCTGTCGAAGGCGGCGCGGCCGAGCGTGGTCAGATGCGCACCCGCGTCCTCGATCAGCGGGCGGAAATCGGCCTCGTCCCCGTCGGCGACAAGCACCTCCTTCGGGGCGAGCCGCGCCAGTTCGGGCGCCAGCGCCACCACCGGACATCGCATCACCCGCATCACCCCAGTGGAAATGTCGACCCAGGCGAGGGCCACCTCGTCGCGCACCCGCCCCAGGGCCGCCAGGAAGTTGTGCCGCCGGGCGTCCAGAAGGCTGTCTTCCGTCAGGGTGCCGGGGGTGACCAGCCGCACCACGTCGCGTTTCACGACCGCCTTGTGGCCGCGCTTCTTGGCCTCCGCCGGGCTTTCCATCTGTTCGCAGACCGCGACGCGAAAGCCCTTGCGGATCAGCGTCAGAAGGTAGCTTTCCGCCGAGTGCGCCGGCACGCCGCACATGGGAATGTCGGCACCGTCGTGCTTGCCGCGCTTGGTGAGCGCGATGTCGAGCGCCGCGGCCGCCTGCACCGCGTCGTCGAAGAACATCTCGTAGAAATCGCCCATCCGGTAGAACAGGATGGCATCCTGGTACTGCGCCTTCAGCTCCAGGTACTGGGCCATCATCGGCGTGACGGTCTCGGTCATCGGCATCTCCCTCAGGCGGCTGTCCTAGCACCGCCGGGGGCCTCGTGAAACCCGCGCTTGAGCGCCGCCGCCGCCCCCGCTAACGTCGCGGTTCAGACGAGGGGGATACGATGGCGAAAGTGACACGAGAGGACGCACTGGCGTTCCACCTGCAACCGACCCCCGGCAAGTGGGAGATCACGCCGACCGTCCCCATGACCACCCAGCGGGACCTGAGCCTTGCCTATTCCCCCGGCGTCGCGATTCCGTGCGAGGAGATCCACGCCGATCCCGCGACCTCCTACGATTACACGAACCGGGGCAACCTCGTCGCCGTGATCTCGAACGGGTCGGCGGTGCTGGGGCTGGGCAACCTGGGCGCGCTGGCCTCCAAGCCGGTGATGGAAGGCAAGTCGGTCCTGTTCAAGCGCTTCGCGGACGTCAATTCCATCGACCTGGAACTCGACACCGAGGACGCGGATGCCTTCTGCAACGCGGTCAGGCTGATGGGGCCCAGCTTCGGCGGGATCAACCTCGAGGACATCAAGGCGCCGGAGTGCTTCATCATCGAGCAGCGCCTGAAGGAAGAGATGGACATCCCCGTCTTCCACGACGACCAGCACGGGACGGCGGTGATCTGCGCCGCGGGCCTGCTGAACGCGCTGCACCTGTCGGGCAAGAAGATCGAGGATGTGCGCATCGTCCTCAACGGGGCAGGGGCCGCGGGGATCGCCTGCCTGGAGCTTCTGAAGGCGATGGGGGCCACCCACGACAACTGCATCATGTGCGACACAAAGGGGGTCATCTACCAGGGCCGGACCGAGGGGATGAACCAATGGAAATCCGCCCATGCCGCCAGCACCGAGGCGCGCACCCTGGCGGAGGCGATGGAAGGGGCGGACGTCTTCCTCGGCGTGTCGGCCAAGGGGGCCGTGACGCCCGCGATGGTCGAAAGCATGGCGCCGAACCCGGTGATCTTTGCGATGGCCAACCCCGACCCCGAGATCACGCCCGAGGAGGCCCACGCCGTCCGCTCTGATGCGATCGTGGCGACGGGGCGCAGCGATTATCCCAACCAGATCAACAACGTGCTGTGCTTCCCCTACCTCTTCCGGGGCGCGCTCGACATCCATGCCCGCGCGATCAACGACGAGATGAAGATCGCCTGCGCCCATGCCCTGGCCCAGATGGCGCGAGAGGACGTGCCCGACGAGGTCGCGGCGGCTTACGGCAAGAAGCTGACCTTCGGGCGGGACTACATCATTCCCACCCCCTTCGACCCGCGGCTCATCCACCGGATCCCGCCGGCGGTGGCGAAGGCGGGCATGGACACAGGCGTCGCCCGGCGGCCCATCATCGACATGGAGGCCTATACCGCCACCCTGACCGCGCGGATGGACCCGACGGCGAACATCCTGCGCAGTCTCTACAACCGGGCGCGGACCGCGCAATCGACCGTGGTCTTCGCCGAGGGCGACGATCCGCGCGTGCTGCGGGCGGCCATCGCCTACCAGCGGCAGGGTCTGGGCCGCGCGCTCGTCGTGGGGCGGTCGAAGGACGTCGAGGCGCTTCTGCGGGCCGAACGGCTCGACGACGCGGTGGGCGAGCTCGAAGTGGTCAACGCCGCCAACACCGAGCACCTGGAGATCTACAAGGGATTTCTCTACGACCGTCTGCAGCGCCGGGGACACGACCGGCAGGACGTGCACCGGCTGGCCGCGCGCGACCGACACGTCTTTGCGGCTCTGATGCTGGCGCATGGTCACGCCGACGGAATGGTCACCGGGGCCACTCGCAAGTCCGCGCAGGTGCTGGAACTGATCGGCCACGTCTTCGACGCGCGACCGCACCACGGGGCGGTCGGGGTCACGGCACTTCTGGCGCGCGGGCGCATCGTGCTGGTGGCTGATACGCTGGTCCACGAATGGCCCGACGAGACCGACCTTGCCGACATCGCGACCCGCGGGGCAGAGGTCGCACGCGGGCTCGGGCTCGACCCACGGGTGGCCTTCTGCAGTTTCTCGACCTTCGGCTACCCGATGTCCGAGCGGGCGGAGAAAATGCACCGCGCGCCGCAGGTCCTCGACCAGCGCGGTGTCGATTTCGAATACGAGGGAGAGATGACGGTGGACGTGGCGCTCAATCCCTCCGCCGCGGCGCATTACCCGTTCAGCCGTCTCACGGGACCGGCCAACGTGCTGGTGGTGCCCGCGCGGCATTCGGCCAGCATCAGCGTGAAACTGATGCAGGAGATGGGCGGCGCCACGGTGATCGGTCCGATCCTGGCGGGCGTGGGCAAGCCGGTTCAGATCTGTTCGACCGTGAGTTCCGTCAACGATATCATAAACATGGCCGTCATCGCGGCCGCGAGGGTGGCCTGATGGCAATCTGGAATCTCGGCTCCATCAACATCGACCAGGTCTTCGCCGTGCCGCATATGCCGGGCGCTGGAGAGACCCTGTCGGCCACCGATCACAAGATCTTCCTGGGCGGCAAGGGGACCAACATGTCCGTGGCCTGCGCCCGGGCGGGGGCGCGGGTGCATCACATCGGCGCCGTGGGCGAGGACGGCGAATGGTGCGTCGACCGGCTGATGGAACACGGCGTCGACACCCGTTTCATCGCGCGGATGGACGACGAGGATACGACGCAGGCCCTGATTCTCGTCGACCAGGACGGGGAGAACATGATCGTCCTTTCTCCGGGTGCCAACGACGTGATCCCGCAGGCGATCCTGCAGGAGGCCCTGTCGGAGGCGCAGACCGGCGACTGGCTGCTGATCCAGAACGAAACCAACCTGCAGCGCACCGCGGCCGAACTGGGTCGCAAGATGGGGCTGAAGGTTGCCTATGCCGCCGCCCCCTTCGATGCGGACCGGGTGCAGGCGGTGCTGCCGTCCATCGACTTGCTGTTCCTCAACGAGGTCGAGGCGCGGCAGCTGCGCGAGGCCGTGGGCAAGAAGCCCTACGATCTGGGCGTGCGCGACGTGGTGGTGACCCTGGGCGCCGACGGGGCCGACTGGTTCGGACCCAAGGGCCCGCAGCACTTCGACGCCCACAAGGTCGAGGCGGTGGACAGCACCGGCGCCGGCGACACCTTCACCGGCTACGTGCTGGCGGGGCTGGACCGGGGTCAGCCCATGGGCCAGGCGATCGGCGTGGCGATGCGCGCGGGGGCGCTGATGGTGCAGCGCCACGGCACCTCGGACGTGATTCCGGACCTGCACGAAGTCCAGAACACGATCCTGGGCGACTGATCAGCCCACGAAAGGCGCGTCGGCCCCCCAGATCTGGCGGACGCGCTCGTCGCGCTGGCAGCTGTCGCGGTAGAACTTGTAGGCACCGGCCTGCGTCTTCACCCCGCCGCGGGTCAGCTTCAGCCCTTCGGACTTGTAATAGTCCTGGTGGTAGTCCTCGGCCACGTAGAAGGGACCGGCCTGCACGACGGGCGTGACGATCTGGCGTCCCAATTCCTGCTGGGCCGCGTTGATCGCGGCGGTCGCGGCATCGGCCTGTTCCTGCGTCTGGGCGAAGATCGCGGTGCGGTAGCTGTCGCCCCGGTCGCAGAACTGGCCGCCGTCATCGAAGACGTCGACCGACCGCAGGAACAGGTCCATGATCTCGCGGTAGCTGATGACGCTGGGATCGTAGGGAATGCGCACGGCCTCGTAATGGCCGGTGCCGCCGCGTGTCACCTCGCGGTAGGTCGGGTCCTCCACCGTCCCGCCGGTGTAGCCGGAGACGACGTCGCCCACGCCCTCGACGCTTTCGAAATCGGCCTCGACGCACCAGAAGCAGCCTCCGGCGACGATGGCGGTTTCGGTCTGTTGCGCCTGTACGGCCCCGGTGAGCCCGAGCGTCACGGCGCCTGCGGCGATGATGGTTCTCAACATGATGGTTCCTCTCCTGGTTGCCCGTAAGGTGGGGTAAAGCCCGCGCGCGATCAAATCCCGCGGTCCGGCCTCACGCGGTCTTTACCCCCGGCGCGGGCAGACCTAGCGTCACGGTGACCAACCCGAGGACCCCATGACCGACGTCTCTACCCACCAATCCGCCGAGGACGCCCGCAACGAGACGATCCGCATCTGGGTGAACGGCAACCTCAAGCCGCGGGCCGAGGCGCTGGTCAGCGTCTACGACAGCGGCTTTATGCTGGGCGACGGCGTTTGGGAGGGGCTGCGGCTTTACGACGGGCGCTGGGCGTTCCTCGACGAACACCTCGACCGGCTGTTCGAGGCGGCGAAGGCCATCGATCTGGATATCGGCATGGACCGTGCCGGGGTGGTGGCCGCGTTGGAGGAGACGCGCGCCGCCAACGACATGACCACCGACGCCCATGCCCGCCTGATGGTCACGCGGGGGATCAAGACGCGGCCCTTCCAGCACCCCTCCCTGTCGCGGCAGGGGCCGACGGTGGTGATCATCATGGAACATTCCACCCCGTCGATCCCGCGTCCGATCAACCTTGCCACCGTGCCGCACCAGCGGGGCCTGCCGATGACGCAGGACCCCAAGCTGAACTCCCATTCCAAGCTGAACTGCATCCTTGCCTGCATCGCGGCCCAGAAGGCGGGCGCGGACGAGGCGCTGATGCTTGACGTTCACGGCTTCGTGAACACGACCAACGCCTGCAACTTCTTCATCGTGCGCCGCGGCCAGCTTTGGACCAGCACCGGGGATTACTGCATGAACGGGATTACGCGTCAGAAGGTCATCGACGTGGCCCGCGACGACGGGATCGAGGTCTTCGAGCGGAATTACAGCCTCGTGGACACCTACGGCGCGGACGAGGCGTTCCTGACCGGCACCTTCGGCGCGCAGACGCCGGTGGGCACGATCGACGGACGCCAGATCGGGAGTGGAGAGCTGGGACCGATGACCAAGCGCATCCGCGCGCTCTACAAGGCCCTTGTCGATGCGCAGGCCTAGCCTGAGGCGCGAGAGCGCCCGCCACGACCTCGGGAGGGCCGTGCAGCCCTCGCCATCGGTTGCATTTCAAGGCATCGAGGCCGCACACCCTGCCGCTGGTCCGATGTCGCCCCTCCCGAGGGCGAGGTCAAGGCGGGCGCTTGCGCGCCGGGAATGCGGGACGATCCGGTCTTCGGGGGCCGGCCAATGAAGATCGCCATGTGGTCCGGCCCGCGGAACCTGTCGACCGCGATGATGTATGCCTTCGGCGCGCGCTCCGACTTCGCCGTCTGGGACGAGCCGTTCTACGCCGCCTACCTCGCGCGCACGAGAGCCGACCATCCGATGTCGGAGGAGATCACCGCAGCGCACGAGACCGACCCGCAGGCCATCGCCGCCCGTTGCGCCGGGCCCGTCCCGCGCGGCAAGCCGCATTTCTACATGAAGCACATGGCGCACCACATGGAGGGCATGCCGACAGACTGGGCGGAGGGGTGCGTCAACGTCCACCTCATCCGCCACCCCGCCCGGGTGATCGCGAGCTACGGGGAAAAACGCGACACCGTCACCGATGCCGACATCGGGTTCGCGGCGCAGGCCGCGCTTCACGACCGGATCGGCGGCCTGGTCATCGACAGCGCCGACATCCGCGACGACCCCGAGGGGATGCTGCGGACCCTCTGTACCGCGATCGAGCTGCCCTTCGACGCCGACATGCTGGCCTGGCCACGTGGCGGGCATCCCGACGACGGCGTCTGGGCCGCGCATTGGTACGGTGCCGTCCACGACAGCACCGGCTTCGCGGGTCCCGAAGGACCGATGCCGCCCCTCATGGACGAAGCCGCCGATCTCGCGCGAAGGGCCTTGCCCGCCTATGAGAGACTTTTTTCGAAACGTCTTAAAAAAAGCTGAAACTCTTTCCCGCGACGCGTCGTGTATCAGGCAAGACCAACAGAAACAGGGAGTTTCTACGATGAAAACCTTCTACGCCGCGACCGCCGCCGCCATGCTGACCGCTGGCTCCGCCTTTGCCGCCGCTCACGCGATGGCAGATGACGTGACCGCCTCCGACCAGGACGTTTCGGGCGGTGTCGTCAGCGCCGACATGGTCACCGCTGCCCAGAACGGCTGGCTGGTCGTCCACCGCACCGACGCGGAAATGGCCCCCGGCCCCGTCGTCGGCTACGCCCCGCTCCGTGCCGGTGAAAACACCGATGTCGTCGCCATCCTGCAAGAAGAGGTCGCCTCCGGTGACATGCTGATGCTGATGGTGCACGGCGAGGAAGGCGGCAACGAGACCGGTGTCTTCGAATATACGCTCGGCGCGACCGAGGACGGCCCCGTCCGTCCCGACGGCGAACTGGTGATGACCGTCATCACCGCCGAGTAAGCGAAATCCGGGCATGTGTTCGCCCGGATGTTAACGAGTAATCGTTTGGATCGACCCGTCACGCGTTGCGCGGCGGGTCGTTTCATGTCCGGGCGATGGATTTACTTCAGCCGCCGCGCGCGCGCCGCCAGCAGCTTCAGCCGCAGCGCGTTGAGCTGGATGAAACCCTGGGCGTCGGTCTGGTCGTAGGCGCCGGCGTCATCCTCGAAGGTGACATGCGCCTCGGAATAGAGCGAGGCATCCGACCAGCGCGCGACGGTCGTGACCGATCCCTTGTAGAGCTTCACGCGAACCGTGCCCTGCACGTGTTCCTGGCTCTTGTCGATCAATGCTTGCAGCATCTCGCGCTCGGGGCTGAACCAGAAGCCGTTGTAGATCAGCTCCGCATAGCGGGGCATGATGCTGTCCTTGAGGTGGCCCGCGCCGGAATCCAGCGTGATCTGCTCGATCCCGCGGTGCGCTTCCAGCAGGATCGTGCCGCCTGGGGTCTCGTAGATGCCGCGGGATTTCATGCCTACGAAGCGGTTTTCGACAAGGTCCAGCCGCCCTACGCCGTGCGCGCCGCCCAGCTCGTTGAGCTTGGTCAGGATTTCGGCCGGTGACATCTCCTGGCCGTCGATGGCCACGGCGTCGCCGCGCTCGAAGGTGATCTCGACCATCTGCGGCTCGTTCGGCGCGTCCTCTGGCGAGACGGTGCGCTGGTAGACGTAATCGGGCGCTTCCTGCGCGGGATCCTCCAGCACCTTCCCTTCGGAGGAGGTGTGCAGCAGGTTCGCGTCCACGCTGAACGGCGCCTCGCCGCGCTTGTCCTTGGCGACGGGGATCTGGTGGGCTTCCGCAAATTCCAGCAGCTTGGTGCGGCTCGTCAGATCCCACTCGCGCCAGGGGGCGATGACCTTGATGTCGGGGTTCAGCGCGTAGGCCGCGATCTCGAACCGGACCTGGTCGTTGCCCTTGCCGGTGGCCCCATGGGCCACGGCGTCGGCGCCCTCGGCCTCCGCGATCTCGACCAGCCGCTTGGAAATGAGCGGCCGCGCGATGGAGGTGCCCAGCAGGTAGAGCCCTTCGTAAAGCGCGTTGGCCCGGAACATGGGGAAGACGAAGTCGCGCACGAATTCCTCGCGCAGGTCCTCGATGTAGATCGAGGCCGCCCCCATGTCCTCGGCCTTGCGGCGCGCGGGCTCCAGCTCCTCGCCCTGGCCGAGGTCGGCGGTGAAGGTCACGACCTCGCACCCGTATTCCGACTTGAGCCACTTGAGGATGATCGAGGTGTCGAGACCGCCCGAGTAGGCAAGCACGACTTTCTTGGGAACGGACATGGGCACGGGCCTTTGCAGCTGTTCAATCAGGCCGCGCGATACTGTGAAACGCGGCTTTAGGCAAGGTGGAGGACCCGGGCGAGCATGTCGGCGTCCCCGTCGTTCGCCAGCATCCGCACCGCATCCGCGGGATCGAGCCAGACGGCGGTGTGCTTGGGCTCCGTCGGGGGTCCAAGCGGCAGGACGGGCCGTGCGAGGTAGACGGTGCAGACCTTCATCGCGTGGCGTTCGTATTCCGGCATCCAGGTGAACCGCCGGAAGGCGCCCAACCGGCGCGGGGAGGCGATGCGCCAGCCGGTTTCCTCGTAGACCTCGCGGTGGAGCGCAGTCAGGGGATGCTCGCCCGGGTCGATGCCGCCGCCGGGCAGTTGCAACTCGAAATGCGGGGCACCTTGCCAGGTCGCCAGCATCTGCCCGCGCCGCATCAGGATAGCGTAGACGCCACTGCGCTGGCCGTAGGTCACGCCCTTTCGGGGCGTGTCGCCAAACCTGCGGATCATCGACGCCCCCTTGGACCTGTGCCATGCTTGCCTATATGGACCCGGTATGCCCAATTCCCAGCTTCGAGGAAACCCCATGACCATAGGCGCGCAGATCGCCTGGGACGACACGGTCCTGCCCTTCACGCTCGACGCCTCCGACATCCGGGGTCGCGTGGCGCGGCTGGACGGCGTGTTGGACAACGTGCTGAAACAGCACGACTATCCCGCCCAGATCGAGGCCCTGGTGGCCGAGATGGCGCTTCTGACCGCGCTCATCGGCCAGACCATGAAGCTGCGGTGGAAGCTGTCGCTGCAGGTCCGCTCCTCGGGGCCTGCCCGGCTGATCGCCATGGATTACTATGGCCCCACGGAAGAAGGCCAGCCGGCCCGCATCCGCGCCTACGCCAGCTTCGATGCCGAACGGCTGGACCCGCAGGCCGACCCCTTCAGCCAGGTGGGCGACGGGTATTTCGCGATCCTGATCGATCAGGGCACCGGCACCGCCCCTTACCAGGGGATCACGCCGCTGACCGGCGAGAGCCTGTCCCGCTGTGCCGAGACCTACTTCGCCCAGTCCGAGCAGATCCCCACCCGCTTCGCGCTGACCTTCGGGCAAAGCCAGCAGGCGGGGGAGGCGTCGCGCTGGCGGGCGGGCGGAGTCATGCTGCAGCACATGCCCAAGGCCTCTCCCTTCGCGAGCGGTGAAGGCGGGTCTGGCGAGGACGGTCTGCTGGCTGCCGAGGACATCCTGTCCGAGGACGAGGGCGAGAACTGGACCCGGGCCAACACGCTGCTCGACACCGTGGAAGAGATCGAGCTGATCGGCCCCACGGTCCAGCCGACGGACCTGCTGGTGCGTCTCTTCCACGAGGAACGCCCGCGGGTCTACGACGCCCAGCCCGTGGTCTTCGGCTGCACCTGCTCCGCCGACCGCGTGCGGCAGTCGCTGTCGATCTACTCGGCCAAGGACATCGGCACGATGACCACCGAGGACGGCAAGGTCACCGCCGACTGCCAGTTCTGCGGCGCGCATTACGAGTTCGACCCCAGCACCCTCGGCTTCGAAGCCGAAGGCGCGGCCGATAACGCCGATGGCGAGGCCTGATCTCGAATCCCGGCTGACGCAGGCGCTGGCCCGGGCGGGCCGGCCCTCGACCGATTTCGACCTCAACCCCGAGGTGGCCTCCCCCGGTCAGACCCTTCGGCAGGCGGGTGTGCTGATCGCCGTGGACCCCGGGCGTGAGACGGTGGTGCTGACGAAACGCTCGCCCGCGCTGAAGCATCACCCGGGCCAAGTCGCCTTTCCCGGCGGCAAGCTGGAAATCACGGACGCCGACGTCACCGCCTGCGCCCTGCGCGAGGCGCGGGAGGAGGTGGGCCTCGATCCCGCCTGCGTGCGGGTTCTGGGACAGATGCCCCCGCATGAGACGGTCACGGGGTTTCACATGACCCCGGTGATCGGCCTGATCGAGGGGCCCTACACGCCGCGCGCCGAATGGGGCGAAGTGTCGGAGGTCTTCACCGTCCCGCTGGCCCATGTCACCGATCCCGCCCGCTTCGTGGTGCAAAGCCGCGCCTGGCGGGGCAGCCTTCGACACTATTACACGGTCCCTTACGGCCCCTATTACATCTGGGGCGCCAGCGCGCGGATCCTGCGCGCCCTCGCGGAGCGCATGGCATGAAACTGGACGCCCCCTGGCTGTTCGACCCCGCCACCCGGGCGGTCTGCGACGCGCTGACGGCGGAAGGCCATCGGCTTTGGTTCGTGGGCGGCTGCGTGCGCAACGCGCTGCTGGGGCGGGAGGTCTCGGACCTCGACCTGACGACCGATGCCGCGCCCGAACGCATCATCGCCCTGGCCCGCACGGCGGGGCTGAAATCCGTCCCCACGGGCATCGACCACGGCACCGTCACCGTGATCGCCGAAGGCCGCCCCTTCGAGGTCACGACCCTGCGCCGCGACGTGGACACTGACGGGCGGCACGCCACCGTGGCCTTCACCGACGACCTGGCACAGGACGCGGCGCGGCGCGATTTCACCATGAACGCGCTCTACGCCGCCCCCGATGGCACGGTGGAGGATCCGCTCGGCGGTCTGCCCGACGCGAAAGCGGGACACGTCCGCTTCGTGGGCGATCCCGAACGGCGCATCACGGAGGATTACCTGCGCATCCTGCGCTTCTTTCGCTTCACTGCCTGGTACGGTGCCCCGGCGCTGGGGATCGACCGCGACGGGCTGGCCGCCTGCGCCGCTTGGGCGGACGGGCTCGACGGGTTGTCGGCCGAGCGCGTCACCGCCGAGATGCTGAAACTGCTCGCGGCCCCCGATCCGGCCCCCGCCTTGGCGGCGATGGGCACAAGCGGGGTGCTGATGCGCGTTCTCACCGGCGCGGCCCCCGACGTGCTGACGGTGCTGGTCCACCTCGAACAGGAGGCCGGACTGGCACCAAAGCCCTTGCGGCGGCTGGCGGCCCTCGGCGGGGATACGGACCGGCTGCGGCTCAGCAAGGCGCAGGCGAAACGGCTGGAGGCACTCTCCACCGACCCCGCGCCCGCGGCCGAAATGGGCTACCGGCTGGGGGCCGAGGTCGCCATCGACAAGCTGGCGATCCTGGCCGCGAGCTTGGGCCAGCCGGTCGATCCGGAAGACATCGCGCAGGCCCGGATGGGTGCCACGCAGACCCTTCCCGTCACCGCCGCCGATTTCATGCCCACCCTCAAGGGCCCCGCGCTGGGCCAGGCCCTGCGCGCGGCGGAGGCGGCCTGGATCGCCTCGGGCTTCTCACTCGACCGAGAGGCGCTGATCCACGGGGGTTGAACCCCTCGCGGAAGGGGCAGAAACAACGGGCAACCTTCAGGACTATGCCCCATGTTCCGCCTTTTCGAAAACCTGGTCGATCCCTTCGTCGATTACCCCGAACGCGACGCCCCGCCGCGACGGCTGATCCCGTTCCTGCGCGAACAGTTGCAGCCCTTCCGGAAGGTCTTCGTCTGGACGCTGATCTCCACCGCGGCGGTCGCCTTCATAGAGGTCGGCATGGTCGCCTACCTCGGGCGGCTCGTGGATCTGCTCGAGAAAGGGCCGCAGGCGTTCGTTGCCGATCATGGCCTGGAACTGGCACTGGCGGCGCTGTTCTTCCTGTTGCTCAAGCCGGTGATCCAGGCCTCGCAGACGTTGCTCCTGTTCCAGACCATCGTGCCGAACCTTGGCGCGCTGGGACGCTGGCGCGGGCACCGGCACGTGATGCGACAGCCCATCGGCTGGTTCGAGGAGGATTTCGCGGGCCGTCTGTCCAACCGGGTCATGCAGACGCCCATGTCCGTGGTCGGGCTGGTGTCGAAGGCCTTCGAGGCGGTGTCCTACTTCGTGGCCTTCATCCTGGGCGCGGTCGTGCTGCTGGCACAGGCCGACCCGCGCCTGCTGATACCGCTGCTGGTCTGGCTCGTGCCCTACCTCGCCCTGCTGCGCTGGGCCATCGGGCGCGTCTCGCCCGCGTCCGAAGCGGCCTCCAACGCACGCTCGGCCCTCACGGGACGGGTGGTGGACGCCTATACCAACATCCATTCGGTCAAGATGTTCTCCGACCCCGCGACGGAACTGGCCTACGCCCGCGACGGGGTGGAGGATACCCGACGCACCGTCCAGCGCGAGATGCGGATCTACTCGATCATGGACATCGGGCTTTTCACGCTTGCCGGTGTGCTGGTGGTCGGCGTCGTCGGCTGGGCGCTTCTCTTGTGGACGCAAGGCAGTGCCAGCGTCGGTGTCGTAGCCGCGGCCGCGGCGCTCGTGCTGCGCCTGACCAGCATGAGCGGCTGGGTGATCTTCGCAATCTCCGAGATGTTTCGCGACGTGGGCGTGATCCGCGAAGGGATGGAGACGATCGCCGATCCCGTCACCCTGACCGACGCCGCGGGTGCACCGCCGCTGAAGGTCGACCGGGGCGAGATCCGCATCGAGGGGCTGGCCCACCACTACGGCCAGCGCAAGGGCGGGCTGGAACGCATCGACCTGACCATCCCCGCGGGCCAGAAGCTGGGGGTCGTCGGCGCCTCCGGCGCGGGCAAGTCGACCCTGATCAAGCTGCTCTTGCGGTTCTACGACGCCGAACAGGGTCGCATCGAAATCGACGGACAGGACATCTCGACCGTGACGCAGCACGCCCTGCGGCAGGCGGTGGGGATGGTCCAGCAGGACAGTTCCCTGCTGCATCGCTCGGTGCGCGAGAATGTCCTCTACGGTCGGCCCGACGCGACCGAGGCGCAGATGCTCGCCGCCACCCGGCAGGCGGAGGCGCATGACTTCATCCTTGCTTTGACCGACAGCGAAGGGCGCACCGGCTACGATGCGCTGGTCGGTGAACGCGGCGTGAAACTCTCCGGCGGGCAGCGGCAGCGGATCGCGCTGGCCCGGGTGATCCTCAAGGACGCGCCGATCCTGGTGCTGGACGAGGCGACCTCCGCGCTCGATTCCGAAGTGGAGGCGGCGATCCAGGCCTCGCTCGAGACGATGATGGACGGAAAGACGGTCATCGCCATCGCGCACCGGCTGTCGACGCTGACACAGATGGACCGGATCGTGGTCATGGACCAGGGCCGGATCGTCAAGGATGGCACGCACGAGGCGCTTTTGGCGCAAGACGGGCTATATGCCCGGTTCTGGGCCCGTCAATCGGGCGGATTTCTGGGACAGGACGCATGAGCCCGCACGAGATGATCGACCCCTTCGCCCCGGCAGGCGGTCCGCCACCGAACACGTTGGCGGCCTTCCTGCGCTGGGCCTTGGCGGGCACCGGAAAGGCGCTTGGCCTGGGATCGGTGCTGGCCATCGCCGCCGGCGTGCTGGAGGTGATCTCGGCCCTGATCCTGGGCCGGGTCATCGACGCCGCTCTCGCGTCGGAGGCGACGGGGTTCTTCGGCGACAACGCGATCCTGCTGATCGCGGTGGTGGCCTTCTTCGTGATCGCGCGACCCGTCACGCTGGGCCTGTCGGCGATGCTGAACGTGGTGGTCATGGCCCCGGGGATCTACACGCTGGTGTTGTCGCGCCTGCATCGGCACACGCTGGGGCAGGCGGTGACCTTCTTCGACAACGATTTCGCCGGTCGGATCAGCCAGAAGCAGATGCAGGCCGCCCGTGCCACCACCGACGTGGCCGTCGATTTCGTGCAGACCGTGCTTTACGCGCTGGCCTCCGTGGTGGGGTCGGTGCTGCTTTTGACCTCGATCGACCTGTGGTCGGCCTTGCTGCTGGCGCTGTGGCTCGCAGCCTACATCGGGCTCATCCGGGGTTTCATGCCGCGGATCCGGGCGACCTCCAAGTCGCGGGCGGCAAGCCGGGCGATGGTCAGCGGGCAGGTCGTGGACACGATCACCAACATCAAGACGGTCAAGCTCTTCGCCCATGCCGACCACGAGGACCGCGCCGCGATCGGGGCGATGGACAAGTTCCGCGCGGCGTCGCTGGATTACGGCTGGGTCAGCGTCTGGTTCCGGGTCTTCTTGATGGCGCTGGCGGGCACGCTGCCGATCCTTCTGGTGGGCACTACGCTGGTTTTGTGGACGCAAGGCACGGGCACCGCGGGCGATATCGCCATCGCCGGCACCATCGGCCTGCGGCTGAGCCAGATGACCGGCTGGGTCAGCTTCACGCTGATGGCCATGTACGGCAACGTCGGAGAAATCGAGGACGCGGTCCAGACCCTCTCTCCGCCGCATGCGCTGGCCGACAGGCGCCACGCCGTGCCGTTGCAGCTGACCGACGGCCGTATCACCTTCGAGGACGTGACCTTCACCTACGGCGGCGGGCAGGGCGGCCTGCGCGGCGTGTCGCTCGACATCAAGGGGGGAGAGAAGCTGGGCCTCGTCGGGGCCTCCGGTGCGGGCAAGTCCACGCTCGTGGCGCTGCTGTTGCGGCTCTACGATACCGAACAGGGTCGCGTGTCGATCGACGGGCAGGACCTGCGCGACGTCACGCAGGAAAGCCTGCGGCGCGAGATCGGGATGGTCACGCAGGAAACCTCGATGTTCAACCGCTCCGCGCGGGAGAACATCGGCTACGGCAACCCCGAGGCCGATACCGATGCGCTTCATGAAGCGGCCGAACGGGCCGAGGCGTCGGGCTTCATTCCCGATCTGCGGGACCACGCGGGCCGCACCGGCTACGACGCGCACCTGGGCGAGCGGGGCGTGAAGCTGTCTGGCGGGCAACGCCAGCGCATCGCCATCGCCCGCGCGATCCTCAAGGACGCGCCGATCCTGGTGCTCGACGAGGCGACCTCCGCGCTCGACTCCGAGGTCGAGGCCGCGATCCAGTCCGCGCTCGACAACGTGATGGAAGGCAAGACCGTGATCGCCATCGCGCACCGGCTTTCGACCCTGCGCCAGATGGACCGGATCGTCGTGATGGAGGACGGGCGTATTGTCGAGGAAGGCGACCACGACAGCCTTCTGGCGCAGGACGGCGTCTATGCGCGCTACTGGAACCGTCAATCGGGCGGCTTCCTTGCGACAGAGGCCGCCGAATGAGGATCGAGGCGCTGACCCATCTCGGCGCAGGCCGGGCGAGCGACGGGACATTGGTCCCGCGGACACTGCCGGGGGAGGAGATCGCGCTGCGACCGGACGGCTCGGCGCAGATTCTGACGCCATCGGACCAGCGGGTGGCCCCGCCGTGCCGGCACTACAGGGGCTGCGGCGGCTGTGCGTTGCAGCATGCCTCGGACCCCTTCGTCGCCGGGTTCAAGCAGGGCATCGTCGAACGTGCGCTGTCGGCCCACGGTCTGACGCCGCCGTTTCGAGGCTTGCATACCTCGCCGCCCCGGTCGCGCAGGCGCGCCAAGTTCGCGGGGCGCCGCACCAAGAAGGGCGCGCTGGTGGGCTTTCACGCGCGCGGATCGGATACGCTCGTCGCGGTGCCGGACTGCCAGCTCGTGACGCCAAGGCTGACCGCCGCGCTTCCCATGCTGGAGGCGCTGACCGTCCTCGCCGCCTCGCGCCGGGGCGAGGTTGCGCTGACGGTCACCGAAAGCGACGCGGGGCTGGATGTGCGCGTCGACAGCGAGCAGCCTCTCACCGACCAGTTGCGCCTCGACCTTGCCGTCTTCGCGCAGACCCATGGCCTTGCCCGCCTGTCCTGGGGCGAAGATCCCATTGCCATGATCCACCCGCCCGGCCAGGTCTTCGGGCCCGCCCGGGTCGTGCCCCCCGCCGGGGCGTTCCTGCAGGCGACCGCCGAAGGCGAGGCTGCCTTGCGGGACGCCGTGACCGAAATCCTGGGCGATGCCGCTCGTGTCGTGGACCTTTTCGCCGGCTGCGGCACCTTCAGCCTGCCGTTGTCGCAGCGGGCGGAGATCCACGCGGTCGAAGGAGAGGCCGCGATGCTCGACGCGCTGGACCAGGGCTGGCGCCGCGCGCAGGGTCTCAAGCGGATCACGACGGAGGTGCGCGACCTCTTCCGCCGCCCGTTGGAGCCCGACGAGCTGAACCGGTTCGACGCCGCCGTGATCGACCCGCCGCGCGCCGGGGCGGAGGCGCAGGTGGCCACGCTGGCGCGTTCGAGCATCCAGACCATCGCGATGGTGTCCTGCAACCCCGTGACTTTCGGGCGCGACGTGGCGGTGCTTGTTAACGCGGGGTTTACCATTGATTGGGTAAAGGTCGTCGACCAGTTCCGCTGGTCGCCTCACACGGAGTTGGTGGCCAGAGTGACACGGGGCTGAAGGCAGCGCGCGACCCCTCTATGCGCAGATGGCCGGATGTTGTAGAAGGGGGACCGAACCCGCGCAGACGGGTCGGTCTTGAGGACAGAAGCATGAAGATTTCCCGACGTTTCGCGACCTTCGGCGCGCTCGCCGCGCTGACGACCGCCTGCGCACCGCAGCCGTCGCGGTTCAAGATCTACACTGGCCCGCCAGTCACGCGCGTTCAGGTCTTCAAGGCCCAACGCGTGCTGCAACTGCTCAGCGGCAACAGGATGCTCGCGCAATACGACATGCAGATGGGCTTCACCCCCGAAGGGCACAAGCAATTCTCGGGCGACGGGCGCACGCCCGAGGGCGCCTACCGCATCGACCGCCGCAATCCCAACAGCCGGTTTCACCTGTCGATCGGGATTTCCTATCCCAATTCGCGCGATATCGAAGTGGCCCAGCAGATGGGGCAGGAGCCGGGAGGCGACATCTTCATTCACGGCACGCCGAAGGAATTCCTGGGCAAGCCCGATTGGACCTGGGGCTGCATCGCCGTGACCAACGAGGAGATGGAAGACATCTTCGCGATGGTCAAGAACGGCACGCCGATCTTCATCTATACCTGAGATGCGCGGCGGGGGCGGCCCCCGCCACGCAAACCACCTAGTTCGTGATCGCAGGCGTGAAGGCCGCGGTCTGCACCGGGGCCGCGGCAGAGCCCATCGTCATCGACCACCACAGCTTGCCTGCGGCTTCCTGGCTCCATCCCAGCCCCATGTAGCGGGCGGCGGGATCTAGGACCACGCGACGGGTGTCCTCCTGTCGCATCCAGGCGGCCAGCGTCTCGAGCTCGGTCTCGTAGGATTCCGAGATGTTCTCGCCCAGGACCTCGCCGCGGAAGCCCGCCCGCCGTCCCCGCTCGATCGGGGAGGACCCGTCCGAGCCGAAGAGCCAAGGCCGGTTCTGCGCCTGCATGTCACGCGCGTGGGTCATCGCCGCGGCGGTGAGCGAGGCGTCGAGCTCCACCGGGGGGGCGCCCGCGACCTGGCGCAGCGAATTCACGCTGTCGAGCATGCGGAACTGGATGTCGTCGGTGTCGCCCGGCTGGATCCGGTAGACAGTGGGCAAGGGCAACCCGTCCGGACCGATTCGCCCGCGCGGTGCGCCACAGGCGGTCAGGATCAGGGCGGCAAGGCCGGTCAGGGCAAGGCGTCGGTGCATGGAGGCGTCCTTTGTGCGTCGCATCCTGTTAGCAGCACGGATGATGCGGATCAAACACGGCATAAGCGCCTCTTCGCCCATCGCACGCGCTTTTGAATTGCCCCACTGGATCGCGGGAGGCTATCGGGTGCAAAAGAAATCTCGAACGATACGTTGGGACCGAGCATGACCAATTCCACCATGACCCGTCGCGGCCTTCTGGCCTCCGGTGCGGCGCTTCTGGCCAGCCCCGCGCTGGCGCAGGCGAACAGCACCGAGATGGAGACCAACATCCGCGGCGGCAGCGCCGTGGTGCGCAACGTCGCCAGCTTCCGCGCGATGGACTGGCGTCCGCATTTCGACACGCTGGCGGGCGGGGCGATCCTGGTCGACCTGCAAAGCCGCGCGCTGCACTACTGGTCCGAGGACCAGCAGATCTACAAGCTCTACCCGACCTCCGTTCCGCTGACCGAGGATCTGACCCGCCGCGGCAAGACCGAGATCATCAAGAAGGTCGACGGCCCCTCCTGGGCGCCGACGCCCTCGATGAAGGAGCGCAACCCCGACTGGCCCGACTTCATCGGCCCGGGCCCGGACAACCCGCTGGGCACCCATGCGCTTTGGCTGACCTGGCAGTATTACCGGATCCACGGCACCCACGACACGCGCAAGATCGGGCGGCGGTCGTCGAACGGCTGCATCGGTCTCTACAACGAGCACATCGCCGAGCTGTTCTCGATGACGCAGGTCGGCACGCAGGTCGTCGTTCTTTGATCTCAGGGGCGGGATGCGTCCCGCCCTCCATGACGCCGCCACTGATCGCTTGCGGTCCGCTTCCGTTTCAACCGGCACCGCAAACGGTGGGTGCGGGACGCCTCGCCGGCGGGGCGGATATTTTCAGCCAGAAGAAGCAGGGGACGGCTCTTCCGCGGCCGGGGCGAGGCGGCTCGAGAGGGCCAGCGAGAGCGCGATCAGCGGCAGGCTGATGCCCCAGACCCAGTGCAGGCCCGCGTGCTCGGCGATATAGCCCAGAAGCGGCGGGCCAAGCAGGAAGGCCACGAAGCTGAACTGCGCAAGGGCTGCGACGTTGAGGGCGGCGGGCCGGTCGGTGCGCTGCGCCGCGGCCGAGATCGCCAGCGGAAAGAGCGTCGCCGTGCCGCCGCCGATCAGCGCGAAGCCCAGCAGGGCCACGAGTGGGGCGGGCGCGAAGAAGACGAAGACCACCCCCAGCGCCATTGCCGCCTGCATCGCCCGGGCCACGGGGACGGGCTGGAACCGGTCGATCAGCCGATCCGCGCGGTAGCGCACCAGCGCCTGGCTCAGTGCTACGGTGGCCACGGCCAACCCGCCGAAGACCGGGGCGGTGTCGAAGCTTTCAAGCATGTAGATCGCCGACCAGTCGAGCGAACCGCCCTCCAGCACCATGGCCGAGATGCTGACGCCCACCAGGGCCAGGATCGGCAGGGTCGGGCGCGCGATCATCGGCGCCTCGGTCGAGCTGTCGGTGCCGCGCTTCGGCGCCGGTTCGAAATTGCGCAACAAGAGCCAGAGCGCGCCCCAGGCAAGGGGGATGACCAGCGCCATGTGAAGGGCGGGCGGCACGCCGGCCTGCGCCATGCCCGCGCCGAAGAGGCCCGCGCCGAAGAAGCCGAAGGACCAGAAGGCGTGGGCCCGGTTCATGATCCGGCGGCCCATCCGTGCCTCTGTCCGGTCGGCTTCGACGTTGACGATGATCTCCGTCAGGCCCAGCGTGACGCCCGCGGGCAAGAGAAGGACGAAGAGCATTCCCGGCCCCGGCGCATGGATCGCGATGGCATAGAACACCGGCATCGCCATGAGCGCGCCGATCATCACCCTTTTGTGACCGAAACGGTTGATGACCGGGCTGCCCAGCGTCAGCGCCACCATCGTCCCCACCGACGCCCCGATGAGTGCCAGGCCCAGCGCCCCTTCGCCCACGCCCATGGCCTCCTTCACGGACGGCAGCCGGGTGAAGAGCTGCCCAAGGCAGAAGGCGTAGATCGCGAAGGACGCGAAGACTTGGCGGTGCGGGGCGATGGACATCGGAACCTCGGTCCGGGCGCGCCCGGTAATTAACTGTATTTTAACGCTTTCTTATCCGCGGATAAGCCTCACTGGTCGATCCAGCCGGTCAGGTTCCGATCGATCACGCCGCAGAGCGCGTGGATATGCGCGGCGTCCGCGTTGAGGCAGGGGATATAGGTGAAGTGTTCGCCGCCCGCCTCCTCGAAGCTTTCGCGGATCTCCTCGTTGATCTCTTCGAGCGTCTCGATGCAGTCGGCGCTGAAGGCGGGCGCGCAGACGGCGATGTTCTTCACGCCGTCCTCCTGCGCCAGCCGCGCCACTTCCTCGACCGTGTAGGGCTTGAGCCATTCCTCCGGTCCGAAGCGGGACTGGAAGGTGGTGACGATCTGGGTGTCGTTCCAGCCGAGACGCTCCTTCAGCAGGCGCGTCGTCTTCTGGCACTGGCAGTGGTAGGGATCGCCTTCGCGCAGGTAGCGCTCGGGCACGCCGTGATAGCTGCAGATCAGCTTTTCGGGCTTCTTTTCGAGCTTGGCGTAGGCGGTCTCGATCGACTGGGCGAGTGCGTCGATGTAAGCGGGATCGGCGAAGTAGGGCTCAACCACGCGGGCGATGGGCTGCCACTTCTCCTTCATCAGGGCGCGGAAGAACTGGTCGTTGGCGGTGGCGGAAGTCGCGCCCGCGTAATGCGGGTAGAGCGGGAAGAAGAGGATCTTCTGGCAGCCCGCCTCCACCATCTCGCGCACCTTGGAGGCGGTCGAGGGGTTGCCGTAGCGCATGCAGAAATCGACCCGGACGTTGTCGCCGTAGCGGTCGCGCATTTCGGCCCGGATCGCCTCGGTCTGCTCCTTGGTGATCGTCAGGAGGGGGGATTCATCGGCCTCGGTGTTCCAGATCGAGCGGTAGGCCGCGCCCGAGGTGAAGGGACGCCTGGACAGGATCACCAGTTGCAGGAGCGGTTGCCATTTCCAGGCGGAGTAATCGACGACGCGCTTGTCGGACAGGAACTCGTTCAGGTAGCGGCGCATCGACCAGTAGTCGGTGCCGTCCGGCGTGCCGAGGTTGGCAAGCAGGATGCCCACGCGGGCCGGTTCGACCTTCGGATGGTCCGCGGGCGCATGCACGGGGCAGGTCGCGGGGCGCGCTTGGACGGTGGCGTCGGACATGGGAAGCTCCTGCGTGGCCGGGACGCAACCCAGATAACCGCTTTGGCCGCAGCGTCAATCTTGTGGGATGTCGCGGGGGTTCTCCGTCGTGCCCAATGCGTCCGCAAGCCGGGCGGTGGCCGACCCGGGGCGCAGCGGCTGCGGCTGATCGGCAGAGGGGGCCCAGCCGGTCAGGGTGATGATCTCGAAGGTGGCGGTCAGGCGGCCGTCGGGTCCGGTGAAGTGTTCGGCATAGATCTCCGCCGCGTGCCGCAGGACCGCGGCCCGCGTGGGCCGGCGCAGGCGGGCGTCGAGCGCGTTGCCCTCGCCCATGGCACGCAGGTCGCGCATGAGCGCGGGCAGGTCGGGGTAGCTGACGCGGACCGTGTCGCTGTCGGCCACCGGCAGGGCCAGGCCCGCCCGTTGCAGCAACCCGCCCAGGTCGCGGATCTCGGCCATGGGGGCCACGCGCGGCGAAAGGCCGCCGGTCACGTGGGTTTCCGCCTGCGCGAGGGCCACGCGCAGCTCGTTGAGGGTCTGGCCGCCGAAGAGCGTGGCCAGGAACAGCCCGTCCGGGGCCAGCGCCCGGCGGGACTGGACCAGTTGACCCACGAGGTCGTTCGCCCAGTGCAGGGACAGGTCGTGGATCAACAGATCATGCGCGCCGGGGGCAAGGTCCAGCGTCTCGGCGTCGGGGACGGTGCGGGCGGCGGGGAAGCCTTGCCACAGGGAGGGGCGCGGCGTGACGAGGGCGGCAGACGTAAACGTCCTGTTAACCTCTTCCAGTCTCTCCTGAAGGTCGTCGCGGGCGCGCTGGTGGAGGAAATCCACCGTCGCGCGCGCGCGGTTACGGGCCAGGGCTGCGGTGTCGGTCAGGGTCTGCATGGTGCGCATGTAAGGGGTGACGATGAACTTGCAAACGGCGATCCGGGCGATCTATCCCGCGACCTGCGTCGGCTGCGCGGAGCCGGTCGCCGACGAAAACGGCCTCTGCGGGGCCTGCTGGTCGGAAACGCATTTCATCCACGGCCTCGTCTGCGACCTTTGCGGCGCGCCGCTTATGGGAACGGAAGACGGGCTGGGGGCGAACCAGTGCGACGATTGCCTTGCCGCGCCGCCGCCCTGGGATCGGGGGTGCGCGGTCCTGGAATATGCGGGCAAGGGGCGGGCGATGGTACTGGGGCTCAAGCACAATGACCGCAGCGATCTTGCGGTGCCCGCGGCGGGCTGGATCGCGGAACGGCTGCGGGGAAAGGTCGGGGCGGACACGCTGGTGGTGCCGATCCCGCTGCATTGGTCGCGCCTCGTGACGCGGCGCTACAACCAGGCGGCCCTGCTGGGGCGGCTGATCGCGCGGCACCTGGAGGTGGACTACCTGCCGGACGCGCTGCAACGCACCCACCGCCACCCGAAGATGGAGAACGAGACCAGGCGCGCCCGCTTCCAGGCGCTCTCGGGGGCGATCCGTCCGCATCCGCGGCGGGGTGCGCGGATGGCGGGGCGCGCGGTGCTGATCGTGGACGACGTGATGACCTCTGGCGCCACGCTGACGGCCGCGGCGCGGGCCGCGCGCCGGGCGGGGGCCGGCACGATTTCGGTCGCGGTACTGGCACGGGTGGTAAAAGAGCCCTAGCTTGGCACGGAACCCGAACCCGGAGCCCGCCCATGCCGAACGTCGAGATCTACACCAAGCCCACCTGCGGCTTCTGCCACATGGCCAAGCGACTGCTGACATCGAAGGGGGTTTCGTTCCAAGAGATCTCGCTTGCGGACGAACCCGGTCGCCGGGACGAGATGATCGAGCGCGCGAACGGGCGGCGGACGGTGCCGCAGATCTTCGTCGGCGACACGCACGTGGGCGGGTGTGACGACTTGATGGCGCTCGACCGGACCGGCGGGCTGGAGGCGCTCTTGCGGTCATGAGGGCCGCGCTGGTCCAGTTGACGAGCGGTGACGATCCGCAGGCCAACCTTGAGATCACGCGCGCCTTCGTGGCCGAGGCGGCGCAGGCCGGGGCGGAGCTGGTCTGCACGCCCGAGGTCACCAATTGCGTCAGCCGGGATCGGGGCCACCAGACCCGCGTGCTGGCCGAACAGGACGACGACCCCACGCTCGCGGCGCTGGCAAAGGACGCGGCGCGGCTTGGCGTCTGGATATCTGTCGGTTCGGTCGCGTTGCGCACACGCGACCCGGAGGGGCGGTTCGCCAACCGGTCGGTCCTGATCGGCCCCGATGGCGGGATCGCCGCGACCTACGACAAGATCCATATGTTCGACGTCACCGTGTCGGACACCGAGTCCTACCGCGAATCCGCCGGCTACCGCCCCGGCGACCGCGCGGTGACAGCACGGGCCGGGACGGCCACCCTGGGGCTCAGCGTCTGTTACGATCTGCGCTTCCCCGTACTTTACCGCATGCTGGCGCAGGCGGGGGCGCAGGTGCTTCTGGTGCCCTCCGCCTTCTCGCCCGTCACCGGTGCCGCCCATTGGGAAACCCTTCTGCGCGCCCGCGCGATCGAGACGGGCTGTTTCGTGCTGGCGGCCGCGCAGACCGGGACGCACCCCATCTCGACCGGACCGGGACGGAAGACCTACGGCCACAGCCTTGCCGTCGCCCCTTGGGGCGAGGTGCTGGCCGATGCGGGCACCGACCCGGGCGTGACGCTGGTCGACCTCGACCTGTCGGAGGTCGCGCGCGCGCGCGAGCGCGTCCCGTCGCTGACCCACGACCGTGCCTTCGCGGACCCGTCATGAGCGAGACCTCCCAGCACCTGGCCGTCGCGCTCTTTTCGGAGCTGCTGGCGGTGGACCAGCTGGCGCGGATCGCGCTCGACCGGGTGCTGCCCAAGGGGATGGAGCTGTCGCATTTCAGCGTGTTGAACCACCTCGCACACACGCAATCGGAACGATCGCCCACGCAGCTGGCGCAGACCTTTCACCTGACGCGCGGAGCGATGACAAACACGCTCAACAGGCTGGAATGGGCGGGCTACATCCACGTGCGGCCCGACTGGGACGACGCGCGCAAGAAGATGGTCTCGATCAGCCCCAGCGGCGTGCAGGCCCGCGACGCGGCGGTAGCGGCGATCTCTCCTCTCGTCAGCGACGTGGCGCAGAAGGTGGGAGAGGACAAGGTACGCGCCGCCCTGCCATTGCTGCGCGAGTTGCGGTTGAAGCTGTCGGACTAGGCCTCAGGGCTTCACCGCCGCCGTGACGTAGTTCACCGACAGGTCCTTTTCGGACATCGACCAGCGGAAGGTGAGCGGGTTGAAAACGTAACCGGTGCGGTCCACCGGGGTCAGGCCCGCCTTTTCCAAGAGCGCGAAAAGCTCGTCGGGGGTGATGAACTTCGCCCATTCGTGCGTGCCCTTGGGCAGCCAGCGCATGACCCATTCCGCGCCGACGATGGCCAGGGCGAAGGATTTGGGATTGCGGTTGATGGTCGAGCACAGGTGCAGCCCGTCGGGCTTCAGCAGGGCCGCACAGGCGTCGAGGTAGCCTTGCGGATCGGCCACGTGTTCGACCACCTCCATGTTGAGGACGACGTCGAATTGCTCGCCCGCCGCCGCCAGCGCCTCGGCGGTGCCGACGCGGTAGTCGATCGCAAGGCCGGATTGTTCGGCATGGATGCGCGCGACGGGAATGTTGCGCGGTGCCGCGTCCACGCCCACCACGGTGGCGCCCAGCCGGGCCATCGGTTCGCAGAGCAAGCCCCCGCCGCAGCCGATATCCAGCAGGCGCAGACCCTCGAAGGGCCGGTCCGCGGACAGGTCGCGCCCGAAGTGCGCCGCCACGTGCCGGGTGATGTAGTCCAGCCGCACCGGGTTCATCATGTGCAGGGGCTTGAATTTGCCGGTCTCGTCCCACCACTCGGCGGCCATGGCCTCGAACTTGGCGATCTCTGCGTCGTCGATGGTGTTCGTGGGCATGGGGGTCCTCCGGGTAGCATCGAATTTGGGCGCGGGCCGTGGTCTTGGCGCTCGACACGCTATATGCCCTCTTCATGGACCGAGACCAGAGACAGATGAGCGCAGCCGCCTACCTTTACCCGCCCGTCGACCCGTTCGACCGCCGGGATCTGGAGGTGGGCGAGGGTCACAGCCTTTACGTCGAGCAATGCGGCAACCCCGACGGAATCCCCGTGGTGGTGCTGCACGGCGGGCCCGGCGGCGGGTGCAGTCCCGCGATGCGGCGCTACTTCGATCCCGCGCGTTATCGCGTGGTGCTGTTCGACCAGCGTGGCTGCGGGCGCTCGCGGCCGCATGCCAGCGTGCAGGACAACACGACCTGGCACCTCGTCCGCGACATCGAGTTGATCCGCAAGACCCTGGGGATCGCGCGCTGGATCGTCTTCGGCGGAAGCTGGGGCGCGACGCTGGCGCTGATCTACGCGCAAAGCCATCCGGACCGCGTCGCGGCGCTGGCGCTGCGGGGCGTGTTCCTGATGACGCAAGGCGAGCTCGACTGGTTCTACGGCGGCGGCGCGGGAAGGTTCTGGCCGGATCTCTGGGCGAAGTTCACCGGGCTCATTCCCGAAGACGAGCACGACGACTTCATCGCGGCCTATCACCGGAGGTTGTTCTCCGGCGATCCGGTGGAAGAGGCGAAACACGCCCGCGCCTGGGCCTCGTGGGAGAATGCGCTGGCCGCGATCGACAGCAACGGGGTCACGGGCGAAAGCTCTGCCGAGTATGCGCGGGCCTTCGCCCGGCTGGAGAACCACTACTTCCGGCACCTGGGCTGGCTGGACGAGGAGACGGCGATCCTCAACCGTACCGACCGGCTGGCGGAGATCCCCGGAACCATCGTGCAGGGACGCTACGACATGATCTGCCCGCCCGTCAGCGCCTACAGGCTGGCCGAGGCCTGGCCTGCGGCCAAGCTGAAGTTCGTCGCGAAATCGGGGCACGCGCTGTCGGAGCCCGCGATCAGTGCCGAGCTGGTGCGCACGATGGACCGATATGCCGCGCGGGCGGACGCCCTGGGGCTTTCACGGGGTTAATTCCTTTACACCCTTGGATTCCCCGTTAAAGTTGGCGTCATTCCAAGGGGACATCGGGTAGGTGAATACCGTACTGAAGATCATTCTGCAGCGGCTCGGGCTTGGGCTGCTGACACTTCTGGTCGTTTCGATCGTCATCTTCCTGGCGGTGAACGCGCTGCCCGGTGACTTCGCGCAGGTGATCCTGGGACAGGGCGCGACGGAGCAGGCGACTGCGCAGATCCGACGGGACCTGGGCCTTGATCAGCCGCTGGTGATGCGGTATTTCGCCTGGCTGGGCGGTATGGCGACCGGCGATCTGGGTACCTCCTTCGCGCAGCTGAACTTCGCGCAGAACATGGGCGGCAGCGGCGGCGTCACCGTGGTCGAGCAGATCGCACCCCGCTTTGCCAACACGATGTTCCTTGCCGGTGTGACGGCGGCCATCGCGGTGCCGGTCGCGGTGGGCCTGGGCATCCTCGCGGCGCTCTATCGCAACACGGCCTTCGACAAGGCGGCCAACGTGGCGACGCTGTCGTCGATCTCCAGCCCCGAATTCTTCATGGCCTACGTGCTGATCCTGTTCCTTGCGGTGCTGAACCCGATCCTGCCCAGCCTGTCGAACATCTATGAAGGCATGCCCTTCGGCGAGCGGCTGACGCGCACGCTGCTGCCCGCGCTGACGCTGACGCTGGTGGTGGTGGCGCACATGATGCGGATGACGCGGGCCTCGATCATCAACCTGCTGGCCAGTCCCTACATCGAGATGGCGCGCCTCAAGGGGATCGCGCCGATGCGCATCATCGTGCGGCACGCGCTGCCCAACGCGCTGGCGCCGATCATCAACGTGATCGCGCTCAACCTGGCCTACCTGATCACCGGTGTCGTCGTGGTCGAGGTGGTCTTCGTCTATCCCGGCATCGGCCAGCTTTTCGTGGACAGCGTGAAGATCCGAGACATTCCCGTCGTGCAGGCGTGCTGCCTGATCTTCGCCGCGGCCTATATCCTGCTGAATCTGACGGCGGACGTGATGTCGATCCTCAGCAACCCGCGTCTGAGGCATCCGAAATGACACTCGCCCTGGTTCTTCTTGCCCTGCTGCCCCTGGCCTGGGTCTTTCGCTTCGCGGGCCAGCGGTTGACGCGCCGGCCCTACTGGCGCGACATGACCTTCGCCGTGGCCTACGGCTACCTGCTGGTGGCGGTCCTGTTGGCCTGGCTCGCCTGGGCCTACCTGCAGTCGATGTCCGCCGATGCGGAGGTCGCGAACACCTATTTCTTCCTGCGGGTGGCGATCAACCTGTTCATCGGGTTCGCGATCGCGGCGATCCTGTTCCGGCTACTGGGCCGCGCGGTGGGCCCCGCCTGGTCGCGCAAGGCCTTCCGGCAGATGCCCCTGACCGCGGCCTTCGGGATGCTGACGATCATCGTCTACGTGGTCGTGGCGATCTTCGCCCCTCTGATCGCGCCCTACGGGCAGGAGCAGATCATCCCCGGCGTGGCGGCCAACATCCTGCCCGGGGGCGATCCCGCGCTGGGCGGCAACCCCGATTTCCCGCTGGGCACCGACCAGATCGGCCGCGATATCCTGAGCCGCCTGATCTACGGCGCGCAGAACACCGTGGGCATCGCCTTTGCCACCACCTGCCTTGCCTTCGTGCTGGGCGGGACGCTGGGGATCCTGGCGGCGACGCTGGGCGGGTGGCTCGACAACCTTCTGTCCCGCGCGGTCGACGTGCTGATGGCGATCCCGTCGCTGATCTTCGCGCTTCTTCTGATGACGATCGCAAGCGTCTGGGCGCCGCGGCTGGGCATTCCGCTGACCGTCTTCATGGTCTTCATCATCGCGGTGATCGACAGCACGCGGGTCTACCGGCTGGCGCGCGCCGTGGCGCAGAACATCGTCGTCATGGACTACATCGAGGCGGCCAAGCTGCGCGGAGAGGGGCTGCGCTACCTTGTCTTCAAGGAGATCCTGCCCAATGCCACCGCCCCCCTCCTGGCGGAGTTCGGGCTGCGGTTCTGCTTCGTCTTCCTGACCATCGCGGCTCTGTCGTTTCTGGGCGTGGGCATCCAACCGCCGCTTGCCGACTGGGGCACGATGGTGCGCGACCTTGCGTCCTTCATCAACTTCGCGGCTTTCGCACCGCTCGCGGCCAGCGCGCCGCTGCTGGCGGCGGGGGCGATCGCGCTTCTGACGGTGGCGGTGAACTTCCTCGTGGACTGGATGCTGCACAGATCGTCGGGGCTGAAAGAATGACCGAACCGCTACTGACCATCCGCGACCTGCATCTGGAGGGGCGGACCGACGAGGAATGGGTCCCGATCATCAAGGGTGTGGACCTGACGCTCGACCGGGGCGAGGTTCTGGGCCTGATCGGTGAATCCGGCGCGGGCAAGTCCACGCTGGGCCTGGCCGCGATGGGCTATTGCCGCGACGGGGTGCGCGTGAGCCAGGGCCAGGTGAAGTTCGACGGGATCGACCTGTTCGAGGCCTCCGCCGGGCAGAAGCGCGCGCTTCTGGGCAAGCGGATCGCCTATGTCGCGCAATCGGCGGCGGCGTCCTTCAACCCCGCTCACAAGATCATCGACCAGCACACCGAGGCGCCGGTGCGGCACGGCGTGATGGGCCGGGCGGAAAGCGTCGAAGACGGGGTCGACCTTTACGAGCGGCTGCGCCTGCCGAACCCCGAGGAGATCGGCTTTCGCTACCCGCACCAGGTCTCCGGCGGGCAGTTGCAGCGCGCGATGACGGCGATGGCGATGTCCTGCCGCCCGGACCTGATCATCTTCGACGAGCCCACCACGGCGCTGGACGTGACCACCCAGATCGAGGTGCTGGCCGCGATCCGGCGCATCGTGAAGGATTTCGGCACGGCCGCGATCTACATCACCCACGACCTTGCGGTGGTGGCGCAGATGGCCGACCGCATCAAGGTGCTGCTGCGCGGCGAGGAGGTCGAGACCAACGAGACCCGCGCCATGCTGTCGGACCCGCAGGAGGAGTACACCAAGTCGCTCTGGGCGGTCCGCAGCTTCAAGCGTCCGGCGAAACCCGCGGTGGCGGAAGGAACGGTGCCGGTGATCTCGGTCCGGAACGTCGATGCCTCCTACGGCCCCGTGCCGGTCCTGCACGACATCAGCTTCGACGTCCACAAGGGGCGCACGGTCGCGGTCGTGGGCGAAAGCGGATCGGGCAAGTCGACTGCGGCACGCTGCATCACCGGCCTTCTGCCGCCCACCGGCGGAGAGATCCTGCTGGACGGCGAGCCGATGGCCGCCGACTACCGCAAGCGCAACAAGGACACGCTGCGCCGCGTGCAGATGATCTACCAGATGGCGGATACAGCGCTCAATCCGCGCATGTCCGTGGGCCAGATCATCGCGCGCCCGGTGCAGTTCTACCTTGGCCTGCGGGGGGCTGCGAAGCGCAAGCGCGTGAACGAGCTGATGGAGCAGATCGAGCTTGACCCCGCGGAATACTACGGCCGTCTGCCCTCCGAGCTGTCGGGCGGGCAGAAGCAGCGGATCGGGATCGCGCGCGCCTTGGCCGCGGAGCCCGAGTTCATCATCTGCGACGAGGTCACCAGCGCCCTCGACCAGCTGGTCGCGGAAGGAATCCTCAAGCTGCTGGCACGGCTGCAGGACGAGTTGCAGCTGTCCTACATGTTCATTACCCATGACCTCGCCACGGTACGCGCCATTTCCGACGAGGTCGTCGTGATGAAGGACGGGCGCGTGCTCGACCAGGGGCCGAAGTCGGAGATGTTCCGGCCCCCGCATCATCCCTACACCGACCTGTTGCTGTCGAGCGTCCCGGAGATGGACCCCGATTGGCTGACCCACCTGCTCGAGACGCGTGGAGTTGATAACATCGGCGACGCGGCAACGGATAAGATGTAGACCGAATCACCCCCCCGAAAGGGGATCAAGGCGCATTTAAGCGTCACCACAACGGGAGAATTCAATGACCACTCTTAACAGACGCGGATTGCTCAAGACCGGTGTCGCGGCCGGTGTGCTTGGCCTGACCGGCCTGCCTCTGCGCGCGCAGACCCGCGGCGGCAAGCTGACGGCGGGCCTGTCGGGGGCCAACACCTCTGACAGCTGGGATGCGCGCACGCATTCGGACCTGTTCATGATCGCCTCCGCGCAAGGCGCCGTGTTCGATTCGCTGACCGAAGTGGCCGCCGACGGCTCACTGGTGGGTGAACTGGCCGAAAGCTGGGACAGCACCGACGCCCAAACCTGGGTCTTCAACCTGCGCACCGGCGTGAACTTCCACAACGGCAAGGCCTTCGGCCCGCAGGACGTGATCGAGTCGCTTCAGATGCACCTGGGCGAGGAAAGCAAGTCCGCTGCCAAGCCCATCGTGCAGAACATCACCGAGATGACCCAGTCGGGCGATCATCAGGTGACCTTCGTGCTGAACGCGCCCAACGCCGATTTCCCCTACCTTCTGTCGGACTATCACCTGCTGATGTATCCCGCGGGCCAGATCGAGGACGCGATCACCAACGGCATCGGCACCGGCCTTTACCAGGTGCAATCCTTCGATCCCGGCGTCCGCATGGTCGCGACGCGGGTGGACGATCACTACAAGGGCGACAGCGCCGGCTGGTTCGACGAGATCGAGTACATCGCGATCAACGACAACACCGCGCGCAACAACGCGCTGCTGACGGGCCAGGTCGACGCGATCAACCGGATCGATTTCAAGGTGGAATCGCTGCTGCGCGCTAACCCGAACATCGTGATCAAGGAAGTGACGGGCAACCAGCACTACACCTTCCCGATGCTCACCAACAATTCGCCCTACGATAACGTCAACCTGCGCAAGGCGTTGAAATACGGGATCAACCGCCAGGAGATGGTCGACAAGATCCTGCTGGGTCACGGTCAGGTCGCCAACGACACGCCCATCGGTCCGGCCAGCCAGTACTATGCCGGCGACATGGAGCAGCTGACCTACGATCCCGACCAGGCGGCCTTCTACCTCAAGGAAGCCGGGATGGAGGACGTCACGCTCGATTTGTCCGCGTCCAACGCGGCCTTCGAAGGTGCGGTCGACGCGGCGCAGCTCTTGCAGGCCTCCGCCTCCGTCGCGGGCATCGGCATCAACGTGGTGCAGGAACCCGCCGACGGCTACTGGTCGAACGTCTGGCTGAAGAAGAACTTCTGCGCCTCCTACTGGTCGGGCCGCGCGACGGAGGACTGGATGTTCTCCTCCGCCTACGAAGAAGGCGTGCCGTGGAACGACAGCCAGTGGGGCACCGAGGACAGCGCCCGCTTCCAGGAGCTGCTGCTGGAAGGCCGCGCCGAGCTGGACAGCGACCGCCGTCGCGAGATCTACACCGAGATGCAGATGATCCTGCGAGACGAAGGCGGCGTGCTGATCCCGATGTTCGCCAACTACGTCGAGGGTCTGAGCGCCAAGCTCGGCACGCCCGAGACGATCGGCAACCTGTGGCAGATGGACAATGCCCGCATGGCCGAGCGGTGGTGGACCACCTGATCCGTTGAAATTGCGTCGCCTCGCCGGGTCCGGCGGGGCGGCCGACCCTTGGGGCTTGCAATCCGGGCCACGCCGGTCTATCTGCATCCCAACAGCGGCGCAGGCCTCCACCCCCTGCACCACCGGACACGTAACGGGCCGCGCGCCCGTTTTTTTGTGCCTGAAAGGAATGCCATGACCGATCTTGTCGCCAAGGCCGCCATCGACCGCCGGATCGCGGAAATCATCGGCCCCGTGATCGAGGACCTGGGCTTCGAGCTGGTGCGCGTGCGCCTGATGTCGGGCAAGGAAACCACCTTGCAGGTCATGGCGCAGAAACCCGACGGGACGATCGAGGTCGACGAATGCGGCCAGATCTCGACCGCCGTCAGCGCCGTGCTGGACGTCGAGGACCCGATCCTGGATGCCTACATGTTGGAAGTCTCCAGCCCCGGGATCGACCGGCCGCTGACAAGGCTGAAGGATTTCGACCAGTGGCAGGGCTTCGAGGCCAAGCTGGAAACCGACGAGCTGATCGACGGACGCCGCCGCTTCAAGGGCGAGCTTGCGGGCACGGACGGCAATGAGGTTCTGATCGAGATCGAGGAAGGCACCATCGGGTTGCAGTTCGACTGGCTGTCGGATGCCAAGCTGGTGCTGACCGACGATCTGATCCGAGAGGCCCTCAAGGGTCGCAAGGACGGCGGCATGATCGACGAGACGCAGTTCGACGAAGTGCAGACGATCATCGACAGCGACGAGAACGTCGCCCCCGACAAGAGAACGAAAAAGCGACCGAGTTCGCGCAAGGAGATGAACTGATGGCCATCACATCCGCCAACCAGCTTGAGCTTTTGCAGACCGCAGAGGCCGTGGCGCGCGAGAAGAACATCGACCCCGGCCTGGTGGTCGAGGCGATGGAGGAAAGCCTCGCCCGGGCCGCGAAGTCCCGCTACGGCGCCGAGATGGACATCCACGTGGCCATCGACCGCAAGACCGGTCGGGCGACCTTCACCCGCGTGCGCACCGTCGTGGACGAGGAAGAATACGAGAACTACCAGGCGGAGTTCACCACCGAGACCGCGCAGCCCTACTTTCAGGATACCGGCAAGCAAGGCTCTCGCTGGATGCGTGACGGATCCGAGATCACCGATTACACCGGTGGGGCGCAGATCGGCGATGCGCTGGTCGAGCAGGTGCCGCCCGTGGACCTGGGACGTATCGCCGCACAATCGGCCAAGCAGGTGATCCTGCAGAAGGTCCGCGAGGCCGAGCGCGACAAGCAGTACGAGGACTTCAAGGATCGGGCCGGCACGATCATCAACGCGCTCGTCAAGCGCGAGGAATACGGCAACGTCATCGTCGACGTAGGCTCCGGCGAGGCGATCCTGCGCCGCAACGACAAGATCGGCCGCGAAGCCTATCGCCCGAACGAGCGCATCCGCTGCTACATCAAGGACGTGCGCCGCGAGCCGCGCGGGCCGCAGATCTTCCTGTCCCGCACGGCGCCCGAATTCATGGCCGAGCTGTTCAAGATGGAAGTCCCCGAGATCTACGAGGGCATCATCGAGATCAAGGCCGTCGCCCGCGACCCCGGTTCGCGCGCCAAGATCGCCGTGATTTCCTACGACAGCGGCATCGACCCCGTGGGCGCCTGCGTCGGTATGCGCGGCTCTCGCGTGCAGGCCGTCGTGAACGAGCTGCAGGGCGAGAAGATCGACATCATCCCCTGGAACGAGGACATGCCGACGTTCCTCGTGAACGCGCTGCAACCGGCCGAGGTCAGCAAGGTCGTGCTGGACGAAGAGGCCGGCAAGATCGAGGTCGTGGTGCCCGACGAGCAGTTGAGCCTCGCCATCGGGCGGCGCGGTCAGAACGTGCGTCTGGCGTCCCAGTTGACGGGTCTGGATATCGACATTCTGACCGAGGAAGAGGAATCCAAGCGTCGCCAGGCCGAGTTCGAGGTGCGCACGAAGCTGTTCATGGACACGCTGGACCTGGACGAATTCTTCGCCCAGCTGCTGGTCTCGGAAGGGTTCACCAACCTCGAGGAGGTCGCCTACGTCGAACTGGACGAGCTTCTGGTGATCGAGGGGGTCGACGACGAGACCGCCGCCGAACTGCAGGCCCGGGCCCGCGACTACTTGGAAGCGCAGAACACCAAGGCGCTGGAAGAGGCCCGCGCGCTGGGCGCGGAGGACAGCCTGATCGAATTCGAGGGGCTGACGCCGCAGATGGTCAAGGCGCTGGCCGAGGACGGCGTGAAGACGCTGGAAGACTTCGCAACCTGCGCCGACTGGGAACTGGCCGGCGGCTGGACGATCCAGAACGGCGAGCGGCACAAGGACGAAGGCGTGCTGGAACCCTTCGACGTCAAGCTCGAAGAGGCGCAGGACATGGTCATGACCGCCCGCGTGATGCTGGGCTGGGTCGATCCCGACGACCTTGCAACCGAGGAGACGGATGCCGATATGGAAGAGGTCGAGGCCTGATCCATGAGCCGCGGTGGTGCACACAAGACCCGGGACGACGGGCCGGAACGCCGGTGCATCGTCACCAGTGAGACGGCTCCGAAGGCGGGGTTGGTGCGCTTCGTGGTGGGGCCGGACGGCACGGTCGTGCCGGACGTTCTGGAAAAGCTTCCGGGCCGCGGGATGTATGTCACCGCGACCCGGGCCGCGCTGGATGCGGCGAAGAAGGGCCAGTTCAGCCGTGCCGCGCGGCAGCAGGTCGCGGTGCCGGATGGGTTGGCCGACGAAGTCGAACGGCAGATGGCGCGCCGGGTCGTGGACCTGGTGGCGATGGCGCGCAAGGCGGGCTTGGCCGTCTGCGGCTTCGAGAAGGTGAAGGGCTGGCTGGCCGGGGGCGCGCGGGTGCGGGTCCTCATGCAGGCCTCCGACGGGTCGGAGCGCGGCAAGACCAAGCTCTGGACGCCCGAGGGGGCGCGATATTTCGGTTGTCTGACCGGGGCCGAACTTGGTTTGGCCTTCGGGCGGCAAAGTGTGATACACGGCGCGCTCGCCGCTGGCGGATTGAGCGACCGTGTAGTAATGGAGGCCGCAAGACTGCGCGGCCTGCGCGAGATTGACGACAGCGATCCGGCTGTCGGGAAGGATATGTAGCTAGATGAGCGATAACGACGGCAAGAAACCCCTCGGCCTTGGTGGCTCTCGTCCCAGCAACGTGAAGCAGAGCTTCAGCCACGGACGGACGAAGAACGTCGCGGTGGAGGTCAAGCGCAAGCGCGTCGTGGTCCCCAAGCCGGGTGCCGCGAAAGCCTCCGGCGGGGCCAACCCCAAGCTGGGCGGCGATCCGTCCAAGCGGCCGGCGGGGATCTCGGACGTCGAGCTGGAGCGCCGGATGAAGGCGCTCGCGATGTCCAAGGCCCGCGAGGTCGAGGATGCCGCCAAGCGCGAAGCCGAGGAGAAGGCCCGCGCCGAGGAGCGCGAGCGTCGCCGCGCGGAGATCGAGGCCAAGGAAGCCGAGGACCGCGCCCGCGAGGAGCGCGCCAAGGCCAAGGCCGCCGAGGAAGAGGAAAAGCGCCGCCGCGAGGAAGCCGCGAAGAACGCGCCGCCCGAGCAGCCCGCCGCGGCCGCCGTCCCGGGCGAGGCCGCCGTGTCGCGCCCCACGTCCGCACCGCGCAAGACCGATCGCGACCGCGATCAGAAACCGCGCGACAACAAGCCCGGTCGGGGCGACGACGGACGCCGCAGCGGCAAGCTGACGGTGAACGATGCCCTGCGCGGTGGGGCCGGCGGACGCCAGAAGTCCATGGCCTCGATGAAGCGCAAGCAGGAACGCAACCGCCAGAAGGCGATGGGCGGCCAGGTCGAGCGTGAGAAGGTCGTGCGCGACGTGCAGCTGCCCGAGGCGATCACCGTGGGCGAACTGGCCAACCGGATGGCCGAACGCGTCTCGGACGTCGTGAAGCAGTTGATGACCAACGGCATCATGGCGACGCAGACGCAGACCATCGACGCCGACACCGCCGAACTGGTGATCGAGGAATTCGGCCACCGCGTCGTCCGCGTCTCGGACGCCGACGTCGAACAGGTGATCGAACAGACCGAGGACAAGCCGGCCGATCTGAAGCCGCGTGCACCGATCATCACGGTCATGGGTCACGTCGACCACGGCAAGACCTCGATCCTGGACGCGATCCGCAACGCGCGGGTCACCGCCGGAGAGGCCGGCGGGATCACCCAGCACATCGGCGCCTACCAGGTGACGACGAAGGGTGGCCAGGTGCTGAGCTTCCTCGACACGCCGGGCCACGCGGCCTTCACCTCCATGCGGTCGCGCGGGGCGCAGGTCACCGACATCGTGGTGCTGGTCGTGGCCGCCGACGACGCGGTCATGCCGCAGACGATCGAGGCGATCAATCACGCCAAGGCCGCCAAGGTCCCGATGATCGTGGCGATCAACAAGATGGACAAGCCCTCGGCCAATCCCGACAAGGTCCGCACCGATCTGCTTCAACACGAAGTCATCGTGGAGAAGCTCTCGGGCGACGTGCAGGACGTGGAAGTCTCGGCCCAGACGGGCGCGGGTCTGGAAGAACTGCTGGAAGCGATCTCGCTTCAGGCGGAAATCCTGGAGTTGAAGGCCAACCCCGACCGCGCCGCCATGGGTGCCGTGATCGAGGCGCAGCTCGACGTGGGTCGCGGTCCCGTGGCCACCGTGCTGGTGCAGAACGGCACCCTGCGGCAAGGCGACATCTTCGTCGTCGGCGAACAATGGGGCAAGGTCCGTGCCCTGATCGACGACAAGGGCGACCGGGTGAAGGAAGCCGGACCGTCCGTCCCCGTCGAGGTGCTGGGCCTGAACGGCACGCCCGAAGCGGGCGACGTGCTGAACGTGACCGAGACCGAGGCGCAGGCGCGCGAGATCGCCGATTACCGTGCGCAATCGGCCAAGGACAAGCGCGCAGCACTCGGTGCCGCCACGACGCTGGAACAGCTGATGGCGAACGCCAAGGCCAACGAAAGCCTGTCGGAACTGCCCATCGTGGTGAAGGCCGACGTCCAGGGCTCCGCCGAGGCGATCGTCCAGGCGATGGAGAAAATCGGCAACGAGGAAGTGCGCGTCCGCGTGCTGCACTCGGGCGTCGGTGCCATCACCGAGACGGACATCGGCCTGGCCGAAGCCTCCGGCGCGCCGGTTTTCGGTTTCAATGTGCGGGCCAATGCCAGCGCGCGAAACACGGCGAACCAGAAGGGTGTCGAGATCCGGTATTATTCGGTGATCTACGACCTCGTGGACGACGTGAAGGCGGCGGCTTCCGGCCTGTTGTCGGCGGAGATCCGCGAGAAGTTCATCGGCTACGCCAACATCAAGGAGGTCTTCAAGGTCACCGGTGTCGGCAAGGTCGCGGGCTGTCTGGTCACCGAAGGGGTCGCGCGCCGCTCCGCCGGTGTCCGCCTGCTGCGCGACAACGTGGTGATCCACGAAGGCACGCTGAAGACGCTCAAGCGCTTCAAGGACGAAGTATCCGAGGTGCAGTCGGGCCAGGAATGCGGCATGGCCTTCGAGAACTACGAGGACGTGCGCGAAGGCGACGTGATCGAGATCTTCGAGCGCGAGGAGGTCGAGCGCACGCTCTGATCCGAATGCCCTGAATTGGAACGGCCCGCGGGAGAGATCCTGCGGGCCGTTTTGCGTTTACCGGGCCGACCGCATTCGGCTGGCGTTGCGTCGTGAGTTTATCTTGCCAGATGAAGGGGGAGGTAGCGCATCATGGCCCGCGGTGGGCCTGCGACGGGCGTCGTGTTCAAGTACTTGGAAAAAAGCGAGGAGGGGCGGCGCGCTTCTAGAGCCAGTCGCGCAGAATGGGGATCAGGGGGATGTCGGCGGGGGGCATCGGGTAGTCCTTGAGGTCGCGCGCGTGGACCCATTTGAGGGTCTGACCTTCCCGGGGCTGCGGCGTGCCTTCCCACTTGCGGCAGGCGTAGAGCGGCATCAGCAGGTGGAAGTCGTCGTAGGTGTGGCTTGCGAAGGTCAGCGGTGCGAGGCAGGACGCCCAGGTGTCGATGCCCAACTCTTCCTGAAGTTCGCGGATCAGCGCGACCTCCGGGGTTTCGCCGGGATCGACCTTGCCGCCGGGAAACTCCCACAGGCCGGCGAGGGATTTTCCCTCGGGGCGTTGCGCCAGCAGGATGCGGCCGTCGACGTCGATCAGGGCGACGGCGCTGACGAGTAGCAGCTTCATGGAGTCTCCGACGAAAGGTGACCCCGGCGCGGGGCCGGGGCGGGGCGTTTCAGGACCGGTAGTCCGCGTTGATGCGGATGTACTCATGGGTCAGGTCGCAGGTCCAGACGGTGCAGGCCCCGTCGCCCAAGCCGAGGTCGATGCCCAAGATCAGGTCCTGCTGCTTCATGTAGGCGGCGCAGGCCTCTTCCGAGTAGTCGGGGTCACGCCAGCCGTCGCGGGCCAGCGTGAGGTCCCCCAGCTTGATCGTCAGGCGATCCCGGTCGGCTTGCGCGCCGGACTTGCCGACGGCCATGACAACGCGTCCCCAGTTGGGGTCCTCTCCGGCGATGGCGGTCTTGACCAGCGGAGAGTTCGCGGTGGCCATCGCGACGAGACGCGCGTCGGCGTCGCTCGCCGCCCCGGTCACGGCGACGGTGACGAACTTGGTCGCCCCTTCGCCGTCGCGCACGACCTGGTGGGCGAGGTCCAGCATGACGGAGTGGAGCGCCTCCTCGAACGCCGCGTTGTCCGCCACGTCGACCCCGGATGCTCCGGTCGCGGCCAGCAGCAGCGAGTCCGAGGTCGAGGTGTCGCTGTCCACGGTGATGTTGTTGAACGTCCGGTCCGTCAAGCGCGCGAGCATCGGCTGCAGCGCGGCGTGTTCGCAGACGGCGTCGGTGAAGATGTAGACCAGCATCGTCGCCATGTCGGGCGCGATCATGCCGGAGCCCTTGGCGATGCCCGCGATGTTCACCGCCTTGCCATCGACCTCGATCGTGCGGGTGGCGCCCTTGGGGAAGGTGTCGGTCGTCATGATGGCACGGGCGGCGGAGGCGAGGCCCGTTTCGGCCTGGGCGTCGCGCAACTCTTCCAGTTTCGCGACGATCCGGTCATGGGGCAGCGGTTCGCCGATCACCCCGGTGGAGGCGGTGAAGACACGGGCCGCGTCGATGCCCGTCGCCCGGGCCACCGCGTCGCAGATCGCCTTGACGGAAACCTCGCCCGCGCGCCCGGTGAAGGCGTTGGAATTGCCCGAGTTCACCACGATCGCCGCCGGATCGGTGCCGGAGCCAAGCTTGGCCTGGCAATCCAGCACGTTGGCCGAGCGCGTGGCGGAGCGCGTGAAGACGCCCGCCACGGTCGTGCCTGCGGCCAGCAAGGCCAGCATCACGTCGGTGCGGCCCTTGTACTTGATCCCCGCTTGCGCCGCCGCGAAGGTGACGCCCGCGATCACGGGCAGGTCGGGAAAGCTGGCCGGCGCCAGCGGGGAGAGGGCCATGGCTCAGTCTTCCAGAAGCGTGAGGTCGTTGACCAGCGCGGGATCGAGGTCCTCGGTCACGGTGACCTCGGTTTCGGCGCGCAATTCCTCGATCCGGGCGTTGATCGCTTCCTGCTGAAGGGTGGCCGCGATCTCGTCGCTGACCTCGGCCAGCTCGGGCGGGGCGACGGGGCGCGTCTCGTTCAGCTTGATGATGTGCCAGCCGAACTGGGTCTGCACCGGCTCGGAGATGGCACCCACCTCCATTTCTGCGACGGCGGTTTCGAACTCGGGCACCATCATGCCCGCGCCGAACCAGCCCAGCTCTCCGCCATTGGGGGCGGAAGGACCGGTGGAGACTTCGGTCGCGACGGCGGCGAAATCCTCGCCGCCCTCGATGCGCTCGGCGGCGGCCTGCGCCTCTTCCTCGGTTTCGACCAGCAGGTGGCTGGCGTTGTATTCGGTGGCGGGCTCGGCCTCGCCCCCGGCGGTCATCTCGTCGAAGCGGGTCTGGATCGCCTCTTCGGTGACGGCGGCCTCGGACAGGTCGGTGACGACCTCGCCGGCCTTCAGCGACCGTTCCTCGTTGGCGAGTGCGAGATCCACGCGGGCGGGCACGTCTTCCAGCGTCTCTGCCAGAAGTTGCTGCTGCACCAGCTGGTCGATCAGCCCCTGCAGCAGGACGTCGTCGGGCAACTGGGCGTATTGCTGCGGCAGCTGGGCGCGGGCGATGATCAGCTCGCCCAGGGTGATGTCGGTATCGCCCACGGTGACGACGACGGTGGAGGCATCCTGTGCCTGGGCCGTGCCGGCCGTCAGCGCGATGGCGGATGCGCCGAGAAGGGTGGTCAATCGGGTCATGTCTTTGTCCTTGTGCGAAGCAGCCCGGGGGGCCTGCGTTGACTTGGCTTACCTGCGCCCTTACATCGGCTGCTCAAAGCCCGGAGAGGCAGGTCTTGGTTCCTAACTAGGGGCGCAAGCCGTGGCCGACAAGCAGCCTCCTTGGACGACGGATCATACGAGCGGAAGTGCTCTGAGCGGGGAAGTTATGCTGGGTCTTGGAACCATCGCGAAAAAGGTCTTCGGGACCGCCAACGACCGGAAGGTGAAATCGGTCCGCTCCCTGATCGAGAAGATCAACGCGCTGGAGCCCGAGTTCGAGGCGCTGTCGGACGACGAGATCAAGGCGCGCACAGGCGATCTGCAGGGGCGCGCGCGCACCGGGGAAAGCCTGGACGACCTGCTGCCGGAAGCCTTCGCCAACTGCCGCGAGGCCGCGCGCCGCGCGCTGGGTCTGCGCGCTTTCGACACGCAGCTGATGGGCGGGATCTTCCTGCATCAGGGCAACATCGCCGAAATGAAGACCGGCGAAGGCAAGACGCTCGTCGCGACCTTTCCAGCCTACCTGAACGCGCTGTCTGGCAAGGGCGTGCATATCGTCACCGTGAACGACTACCTGGCCCGCCGCGACGCGGAATGGATGGCCAAGGTCTACGGTGCGCTGGGTCTGACCACCGGCGTCGTGGTGCCTCAGCAGCCCGATGACGAGAAGAAGCAGGCCTACCAGTGCGACGTGACCTACGCCACGAACAACGAGCTGGGCTTCGACTACCTGCGCGACAACATGAAATCCGAGCTGAACCAGATGTATCAGCGCCCCCATAACTTCGCGATCGTAGACGAGGTGGACTCCATCCTCATCGACGAGGCGCGGACGCCGCTCATCATCTCGGGCCCCGCGCAGGACCGCAGCCAGATGTATCGCGACATCAACGAGATCATCCCCGGCGTGCAGGACGATCACTTCACGCTGGACGAGAAGACCCGGCAGGCGACCTTCACGGAGGAAGGCAACGACTACCTCGAAGAGGTGCTGGCGCAGCGCGGGCTGCTGCCCGAGGGGCAGACGCTCTACGATCCCGAAAGCGCCACGCTGGTCCACCACGTGAGCCAGGGGCTGCGGGCGCACAAGCTGTTCACCCGCGACAAGGACTATATCGTGCGCGGCGACGAGGTCGTGCTGATCGACGAATTCACGGGGCGCATGATGACGGGCCGCCGCCTGTCGGACGGTCTGCACCAGGCGTTGGAGGCCAAGGAAGGCGTGGCGATCCGCCCCGAGAACGTGACCTTGGCCAGCGTGACCTTCCAGAACTATTTCCGCCTCTACGACAAGCTTGCCGGCATGACCGGCACGGCGCTGACCGAAGCCGAGGAATTCGACCAGATCTACGGCCTGGGCGTGGTCGAGGTGCCCACCAACCGGCCCATCGCCCGCCAGGACGAGCACGACCAGGTCTACCGCACCGCGGGCGAGAAGTTCGTCGGCGTGGTCGAGGAGATCAAGCAGGCCAACGCCAAGGGCCAGCCGGTGCTGGTCGGCACCACCTCGATCGAGAAATCCGAGTTCTTGTCGCAACTGCTGACCAAGGAAGGCATCGCGCACAACGTGTTGAACGCCCGCCAGCACGAGCAGGAAGCGCAGATCATCGCCGACGCCGGCAAGTTCGGCGCGGTCACGATCGCCACCAACATGGCCGGTCGCGGCACCGACATCCAGCTGGGCGGCAACGTCGAGATGAAGGTGCAGGACGCCCTAGCCGCCGACGAGGCCGCCGACCCCGAGGACCTACGGGCCCGCATCACCGCCGAACACGAGGGCGAAAAGAACCGCGTTCTCGAAGCGGGCGGCCTGTTCGTCCTTGCCACCGAGCGCCACGAATCCCGCCGCATCGACAACCAGTTGCGCGGCCGGTCGGGCCGTCAGGGCGATCCGGGGCGGTCGGTCTTCTTCCTCAGCCTTGAGGACGACCTGATGCGGATCTTCGGGTCCGAGCGTCTGGACAAGGTGCTCTCCACCCTTGGCATGAAGGACGGCGAGGCGATCGTGCACCCTTGGGTGAACAAGTCGCTCGAACGCGCGCAGGCCAAGGTCGAGGGGCGCAACTTCGACATCCGCAAGCAGCTTTTGAAGTTCGACGACGTGATGAACGAACAGCGCAAGGTGATCTTCGGCCAGCGCCGCGAGATCATGGAGGCGCAGGACCTGTCGGAAATCGCCAGCGACATGCGCCACCAGGTCATCGACGATATGGTCGACGCGCATATGCCGCCGAAATCCTACGCCGACCAATGGGACACCGAAGGCCTTTACGCCGAGGCGATCCGCGTCCTCGGCATCGACGAACCGATCATGGCCTGGGGCGAGGAAGAGGGCGTCGACAACGCCACCATGCGTGAACGCCTGGAAGAGGCGAGCGACAAGGCCATGGCCGAGAAGGAAAGCTCCTTCGGGGCCGAGACCATGCGCAACGTCGAAAAGCAGATCCTGCTGCAGACCATCGATGGCAAGTGGCGCGAGCATCTGCTGACGCTGGAACACTTGCGTTCGGTCGTCGGCTTTAGGGGCTATGCGCAGCGCGATCCGCTGAACGAATACAAGACCGAAGGTTTCCAGTTGTTCGAGCGTCTGCTGGACGGTCTGCGCATCGACGTGACCGAGAAGCTGTCGCAGATCAAGCCGATGGACCCCGAACAGCAGGCCGAGATGCTGGCGCGCCTGAAAGCGCAGGCCAAGGCGCAGCAGGACGCGGCGACGGAGCGCGCGACATCGGCCCGGACGCCGGGGGATGCCTCTCCGCGCGAGGGGTTCGTCGAGGACGATCCCTCCACCTGGGGCAACCCGGGCCGCAACGATCCCTGTCCCTGCGGGTCCGGCAAGAAGTTCAAGCACTGCCACGGGCAGGTCTGACGCGCGCCGGGGCGGGAGGGCCTTGACCATGCCCCGCCCCAATTCGGTCATAGGATGACCTTGCGCGCGTCCCGGCGCCGACACGGGCAGGTGGCACGATCCGCCTGATCGCACTTGTGACGAGGGATCTGCCGTGAAGCCGAAGACCAGAAAATTCCTGACCGCCGGGACCACCTTCTGCGTGGCGCTCGGGATCGGGTCGGTGATGCAATACGGCGATGCCCTCGCCGACCGGATCGGGTACGACGCCGAGGCCGCGCCGCAGCCCGCGACCGGCTCTCCGCAGCTTTCCGTCGCGGGTGGGCCGCTGAAGGGGGAGGGGGTCTCCACCTTCGCACCTGCCGCGCGCGTGCCTGTGGCCGACACCGGAGCGACCGAGGTCCAACTGCCGGGCGATCCCGCCGCGCCACGGCTGGACGCGCCGGTGCCGGAGGCCATGACCGTCGCCTACACCGAAGCGCCCGCCCCGCAGGACACCGCACGGATCCCGCGGCCCGTGACGATCACGACGCCCGCGCCTGCGAAGACGGCTCCCCCGGTCTGCAAGGCGCGGATGACGGCCGAACCGCAACCGCTTGCCATGGTGCAGGTCACCGTCGAGGACGGCTGCCGCGCGGAGGCCGTCGTGACGATCCATCACCAGGGCATGATGTTCCAGGGGATCACCGATGCCGAAGGCGTGTTCACCGCCCGCGTGCCGGCCCTGTCGGAGGATGCGCTGTTCCTGGCGGATTTCGGTGAAGGTTCCGGCGCGGTCGCGACCGCCTCGGTCCCCGAAGTGGCAGAGGTCGACCGCGCGGTCCTGCAGTGGCAGGGCGATGCGGGCGTCGAGTTGCACGCGCTTGAATTCGGGGCGGCGTATTTCGGTGAAGGACACCTTTGGGCGGAAACGCCCGGCGACACGCAGGACGCTCTGGCGGGGACCGGCGGCGTCATCACGCGACTGGGTGACGGCGCCATCAGCGACGGATTGATGGCAGAGGTCTATACCTATCCCAGCGGCACCTCGCAGCGCGACGGAACAGTCGCCCTGTCGGTCGAGGCCGCGGTGACGTCCGGCAACTGCGGTCGCGAAGTGGCGGCGCAGAGCATCCAGGTGAATGTCGGTGCCGAGGCCGAGGCGGTCGATCTGGTGATGACAATGCCGGGATGCGAGGCGCAGGGCGAATATCTGGTGTTGAAAAACATGTTCGAGGACCTGACACTCGCTGCCAAATGAAACGCGCTTTGACACGCTGGTTACGGATCGGTGCGGCAACCCTGGTTGTCGCATCTTTTCTGTTGGGCGGGACCGCCCGCGCGCAGGAGATCACGCTGACCTCCCGGCAGGGGGACCTCGTGCTGACCGGCCGACTGGTCAGCTTCGACGGACGCTTCGTGCGGATCGAATCGGACTATGGCCCGCTGACGGTGGATTACGACGATGTCGCCTGCGCGGGCGACGGGTGCCCGGATGCCGCGGACTACGTGCCGACCTTGCGTGTCTCTGGCACGCCGCGGATTGCGCAGGTGCTTTTCCCGGCGCTTCTGGACGGGTTTGCACGCGCCCGAGGATGGTCGACCCTGCAGCAGGAGACGGACCTGACGCACCAGACGTTCCGGCTGATGGACGAGGCGGAGGTGGCGCAATTGATCGTCTCGATCCGGGCGTCGAGCAGTTCGGAGGGTTTCGCGGATCTCGTCAGTTTCGAGGCGGACGCCGCCCTGTCCTACCGCGAGGCCAGCGCCGACGAACGCGCCCGCGTGCAAGAGGTGGGCCTGGGCGATCTGCGCGGGTTGGGGCAAACGGCGATCCTCGGCATCGACGCGCTGGTGCCGATCGTCTCGCCGCTGAACCCGGTGCGCACGATCGATCCCGCATTGCTCGACGCGGCCTTCACGGGGGCGCGCACGGCGTGGGAGGACGGTACGCCGATCACGCTGCATCTTGGCCCCTCCGGCGACGGGCAGGCGCAGGCGTTCATCACGGCCCTGTCGGACGAGGTGGCGGGCGTGACGCGGCACGCGGACCCCGATGCGCTGGCGGCGGCCGTGGCGGCGGACCCCGGTGCGCTGGGCCTGACGGCACTGGGCGACACGGGCGTGGCCCAGCCCCTGAGCTTGCGCGACAGTTGCGGGCTGACCGCCGCGCCCTTGCTGACGGGGATCAAGACGCAGGATTATCCACTGACCACCCCGGTCTTCGTCACGCTGTCGCAAACCCGGCAGGCCCCCGTGGTGCGGGAATTCCTGCGCTTCCTGCGCGAGCCCGAAGCGCATCTGATCATCCGCCGCGCGGGGCTGGTGGACCTGGGCGTCGTGCCGATCCCGCTGGATGCGCAAGGTGGGCGATTGGCCCATGCGATCGGCATCGCCGGTACGGACACGCCGCTGAGAGAGTTGCAGCGCATGGTGCGCCTGATGCGGGCCCATGCCCGCGCGTCCCTGACCTTCCGGTTCGAGATCGGGCAATCGACGCTGGATCCCGTCTCCTCGGCCAACCTGCTGACCTTGGCCCATGACATCCGGGCGGGGAATTATGCCGGGCGCGATATCCTGCTGATCGGCTTTTCCGACGGGGCGGGACCGGCGGATGCGAACCTGGATCTGTCGCGTGACCGTGCGGCGCGCATCCGCGAGCGCCTGATGGAGTTGCTGGGGGCCGTGCCGGAGGACGTGCGCCTGCGAACGGCCGCCTTCGGGGAGGCCTTGCCGATGGGTTGCGACGACACCGCCTGGGGGCGGCAGATGAACCGCCGGGTCGAAGTCTGGATCGGCGATTAAAGCAGCCCTTCGGCGCGGAACGACAGTTCCTGCGACTTGCCGATGATCAGGTGGTCGTGCACCTGCACCGACAGGGCATTGGCGGCGGCCTCGATCTGGCGGGTCATGGCGATGTCGGCCTCGCTGGGGGTGGGATCGCCGGAGGGGTGGTTGTGCACCAGGATGATCGCCGCGGCGTTGAGTTCCAGCGCGCGCTTGACGACCTCGCGCGGGTAGACGGGCACGTGGTCGATGGTGCCCGTGGCCTGCGCTTCGTCGGCGATGAGGGTGTTCCGGGTGTCGAGAAAAAGGATGCGGAACTGTTCGGTGTCGCGATGCGCCATCACGGTATGGCAATAGTCGATCAGCGCGTCCCAGCTCGAGACGACCTGCCGTCGTAGCACGCGACCGCGGGCCATGCGGTGGGTCGCGGCCTCCACCAGCTTGAAATCGAGCGCGACGCCCTCGCCCACCCCCTCGACCGCGCAAAGCTTGTCGATCGGGGCAGAGAGGACGCCCGCGAAATCCCCGAACCGGTCGATGAGGGCCCGCGCGAGCGGTTTGACGTCCTTGCGGGGGATCGAGCGGAACAGCAGAAGTTCCAGCATCTCGTAGTCGGGCAGGGCGTCGGCGCCGCCGTGCCGGAACCGGTCGCGAAGCCGGGCGCGATGGTCGCGGATATAGGACGGCAGGCGCCCCGCGACCGGCACCTCCGGCGCTTCGTCGGTCTGGCCGAACATCGGAAGGCTGTCCTGGAAACCCTGGCTCATGCACAAGCCTAGACTCGCCATGGTGAACGAAAGATTAACCTGATATCGGCGTGAGGAGCCACGTAACCCCTTCTCGGGGTGCGGCTTGGCTGGGAGGCCCGAATGCAAGGTGTCACGCGATATTTTCTGTGGTCGTTCATCGTCACGGCGGTGGGCCTAGTGCTTGCCGCCTGGCTTGGGTTCACGATGGAAGGCGGCACCGCGGGGATGTTGTCCTTCCTGCTGATCGGCGCCCTGCTGGCGGTGCTGGAAATCAGCCTGTCCTTCGACAATGCCATCGTGAACGCAAACACGCTCAAGACCATGTCGGAGGTCTGGCAACGCCGGTTCCTGACCTGGGGCATCCTGATCGCCGTCTTCGGCATGCGGCTGGTCTTTCCGCTGCTGATCGTCGTACTCGCCGCCGGCGTCGGCCCGTGGGAGGCGCTGCGCCTCGCCGCGACCGAGCCCGCGCAATACGCGCAGATCATCGAAGGCGCGCACCTGTCCATCGTGGGCTTTGGCGGGGCCTTCCTGATGATGGTGGGCCTGAAATTCTTCATCGACGCCGAGAAGGACGTGCACTGGATCGGAGTCGTTGAGCGTCCGCTGGCCCGCTTGGGGCAATACGAGGGGATCCCCTCGGCCGTCACGCTGATCGCGATCCTGACCGTGGCCACGATCCTGCCCGGCGCGGCGGTCGCGACCTTCCTCTATGCCGCCGTCGCGGGACTTGTGACCTACATGGCCGTCCACGTGCTGGGCAGCGTGCTGGACAACCCCGCGAAGCTCGCCACGGGGGCGGCCAAGGCGGGGCTGGGGGCGTTCCTCTACCTCGAGGTGCTGGATGCGTCCTTCAGTTTCGACGGTGTCATCGGGGCCTTCGCGCTGACGCAGAACCTGTTCCTGATCGGCATCGGCCTGGGGATCGGCGCGATGTACGTCCGGTCGATGACGATCATGCTGGTCGAGAAGGGGACGCTGACGGAGTTCGCCTATCTCGAACACGGCGCGTTCTGGTCGATCGTCACGCTGTCGATCATCATGTTCGCGCAAACGATGGTGCACGTGCCGGAATACGTGACCGGCCTGCTGGGGGCCGCGTTCATCGGTCTGGCCTTACGGTCGTCGCTGAAGGCCAGACGGACGATCGGCGCCCACGGTCGGGCGCCGATCAAGGACGTCGGGTTGAGCCGGGACGAGCCGATCTGAGGCGCGGGCGCGTCAGCCCTTCATCGAATCCCAGAATCCCTTGACGCTCTTGAAGAAGGACGAGCCCTGCGGATTGTTGTCCTTCGACAGGGTGTCGAATTCGCGCAGGATCTCCTTCTGGCGGGAGGTCAGGTTCACGGGTGTCTCGACCGCGAGTTCGATGAACATGTCACCGGTCGCGCCGCCGCGCAGGGCGGGCATTCCCTTGGAGCGCAGGCGCATCTGGCGGCCCGATTGCGATCCTTCGGGGATCTTCACGCGGCTGCGTCCGCCGTCGATGGTCGGCACCTCGATCTCGCCGCCCAGGGCGGCGGAGGCGATGGAGACCGGCACGCGGCAGAAGAGGTTCGTCGACTCCCGCTCGAAGATCTTGTGATCCTCCACCTCGATGAAGATGTATAGATCGCCCGCGGGACCGCCACGCATACCGGCCTCTCCTTCGCCGGCAAGACGGATGCGGGTGCCGGTCTCGACCCCGGCGGGGATGTTGACCGACAGGGATTTCTCCTTCTCGACCCGGCCCGCGCCGTGGCAGACGTGGCAGGGGTTCTTGACCGTCTGGCCCGCGCCGTTGCAGGTCGGGCAGGTGCGTTCGACGGTGAAGAATCCTTGCTGCGCGCGCACCTTGCCCATGCCCGAGCAGGTGGGGCAGGTCACCGCCTCCGACCCGTCGTCGGCGCCGGTGCCGTGGCAATTGCCGCAGGTGACGGCGGTGGGCACGGTGATGGTCTTCTGCAGACCGGAGTAGGCGTCCTCGAGCTTCACGCGCAAATTGAAGCGCAGATCGGCGCCGCGGGCCGCGCGGGTGCGCCCGCCGCCCGCCCGTTGTCCGCCCATGAAGTCGCCGAACAGATCGTCGAACACGTCGGAGAAGGCCGAGGCGAAGTCACCCTGACCCTGGGGGCCGCGCGGTCCACCGCCGCCGCCGCCCATGCCTCCTTCGAAGGCCGCATGGCCATACCGGTCGTAGGCGGCCTTCTTGTCGGCGTCCTTGAGAACCTCGTAGGCCTCGTTGGCTTCCTTGAACTGTTCCTCGGCGCGCGGGTTGTCGGTGTTGCGGTCGGGATGCAGTTCCTTGGCCTTCTGCCGGTAGGCCTTCTTGATCGCTGCCGCGTCGGCCCCTTTGGCAAGGCCGAGCGTTTCGTAATAATCGCGTTTTGCCATGGTGTCCCCCTTGGGAAAGGAAAAAGACCGGCCCGGTTAAGGGGCCGGTCCATGTTCCGAAGGCGGATGCCTCAGTTACGCTTCTGGTCGTCGTCCAGGTCCTCGAAGTCGGCGTCGAGGATGTCGTCGTCGCCCCCTTCGTCGGCGGGTTTCGCCTGCGGTTCCGCGTCACCCTCTTCCTGGCTGGCCTTGTAGATCGCCTCACCCAGTTTCATGGACGCCTCGGTCACGTTCTGGATGCCCGACTTGATCTTGGCGCTGTCGTCCTTCTCGAGATCGTCCTTGAGCGCGGCGATGGCCAGTTCGATGGCTTCGACCGTGGTCGGGTCAACCTTGTCGGAATGCTCTTCCAGCGACTTCTCGGTCGAGTGGATGAGGCTTTCCGCCTGGTTCTTCGCCTCGACCAGCTCGCGACGGTCGCGGTCGGCGTCGGCGTTGGCTTCCGCGTCCTTCACCATCGCTTCGATGTCCTCGTCGGACAGACCGCCGGAGGCCTGGATGGTGATCGTCTGCTCCTTGCCGGTGCCCTTGTCCTTGGCACCCACCGACACGATGCCGTTGGCGTCGATGTCGAAGGTCACCTCGATCTGTGGCATGCCGCGCGGTGCGGGCGGGATGCCTTCAAGGTTGAACTGGCCCAGCATCTTGTTGTCCGACGCCATCTCGCGCTCGCCCTGGAAGACCCGCAGGGTCACGGCGTTCTGGTTGTCCTCGGCGGTGGAGAACGTCTGACTCTTCTTCGTCGGGATCGTCGTGTTGCGGTCGATCAGGCGGGTGAAGACACCGCCGAGCGTCTCGATGCCCAGCGAAAGCGGGGTCACGTCGAGCAGGACCACATCCTTGACGTCGCCTTGCAGCACGCCGGCCTGAATGGCCGCACCCATGGCCACGACCTCGTCGGGGTTCACGCCCTGATGCGCGTCCTTGCCGAAGAACTTGGCGACCTCTTCCTTGACCTTGGGCATGCGGGTCATGCCGCCGACGAGGACGACCTCGTCGATGTCACCGACCGACAGGCCGGCATCCTTCAGCGCTTCCTTGCAGGGCTTGATCGAGTTCTTGATCAGGTCGCCCACGAGGCTTTCCAGCTTCGCGCGGGTCAGCTTCATGACCATGTGCAGCGGCTGGCCGTTGGAGCCCATCGAGATGAACGGCTGGTTGATCTCGGTCGAGGAGGAGCTGGAAAGCTCGATCTTCGCCTTCTCGGCCGCCTCCTTCAGACGCTGCAGGGCCATCTTGTCCTGCGTCAGGTCGACCTGGTGCTCTTTCTTGAACTCGTCGGCGAGGTAGTTGACGATGCGCATGTCGAAGTCTTCGCCGCCCAGGAACGTGTCCCCGTTGGTGGATTTCACTTCGAAGAGGCCGTCGTCGATCTCGAGGATCGTGACGTCGAAGGTGCCGCCGCCAAGGTCATAGACGGCGATGGTCTTCGTGTCCTTCTTGTCCAGACCGTAGGCAAGGGCGGCCGCGGTCGGCTCGTTGATGATGCGCAGTACTTCGAGGCCCGCGATCTTGCCCGCGTCCTTGGTGGCCTGGCGCTGGGCGTCGTTGAAGTAGGCGGGCACGGTGATGACGGCCTGCGTCACTTCCTCGCCGAGGTAGCTTTCGGCGGTTTCCTTCATCTTGCCCAGGATGACGGCGCTGATCTGGCTGGGGGAGTACTTCTCACCCTTGGCCTGGACCCAGGCGTCGCCGTTGCCGCCGTCGACGACGGCGAAAGGCATGTTCTTCTTGTCCTTGGCCAGGTCCTGGTCGTCGAACCGGCGACCGATCAGGCGCTTGACGGCGAAGATGGTGTTTTCGGGGTTGGTGACGGCCTGGCGTTTCGCCGGCTGGCCCACAAGGCGCTCGTCATCGGTGAAGGCGACGATAGACGGCGTGGTGCGGGCACCTTCGCTGTTTTCCACGACGCGCGGTTTGGAGCCATCCATGATGGCGATGCAGGAGTTCGTCGTACCGAGGTCGATACCGATCACTTTTGCCATTGATCAAATCCCTTTAGCTTCAGGCGGTTTGAAAGGCGCAGACCCGTTCCGGCACCCGCGCCCAGATTGATGAATAGGGTGCGACGATCTGGCCCTCGCACCGACTGGCCTCATATAGGGAGGGGTTCTGAGGGCTGCAACAGGGGCGTGAACCCCTTTTTGGCCGAATCAGCGGGTGGCGTTCCACGAGGCCGAGGCGTGGCGGCGGGTGTAGAATTCGCCCAGCATGCCCAGCACCAGAAGCACAAGCGCGACCTTCAATGGGTACCAGACGTTCGAGTTGTAGGGCACGTAGTTGAGGAAGACGAAGCCGCGGGTCTGGTCGATGATGTGGAACAGGGGGTTCCAGTCGAACATCATCAGCATCGAGGCGGGCAGCGTATTGGCCAGGAACATCTTGCCGCTGGCGATCATGTTGACCCGCCCGTAGATCGAACTGCCGATCTTGGCGAATTCGGGAAACCACGGCTTGATCGCAAGGAAGATCGTGCCGACGGCACAGCCCGAGAACCACGCCAGCACCAGCATGCCCATCGCCCCCACGGGATCGTCGATGGTCACGGGGTTGAAGCCCACGTGGTAGATGAAGAGCACCACGAAGATCGACAGCACCTGCAGGTAGAGCGCCGACAGCGCCGCGGCCGAGATCGCGACGGCCGTGTTCATCGGCGCGTGCTGCATCATCGGGCTGGCCGGCCCTTCGGAGTTGACGATCGCCATCATCGACTTGGTGTGGCAGATATAAAGGAAGATGCCCGACATCAGGTAGAGCAGGAAATCCCCCCGCACCGAATTTCCGCGCATGCCGAGGATCGCGTACATGGCATAGAAGCTCATGACGAACAGCACCGTCTGGAAGATGTTCAGCAGCAGGCCGATCAGGGCGTTTCGGTGGCTCTTGCGGATATCGCGGACGGCGGAGTGATAGATCAGTTCGACCAGCCCCAGGAACGAGCGCGCGCGCGACTGGTTGAGGTTCGGGTGATACATCCGTCGGAATCCGTTTCGCCTGGGGTCGCGCATTTTCTTGCCCATGCGCCACGGTGCCAGCATAAGGGCTGCGATGCAGGGCGACAATGACATCGACGTGTGCCCGATGATTGAGATGAAAGTATGACCATGGACTTCGACAAGCTGACACAGGTGATGCGCCGCCTCGCGCTGGAAGCGGGCGACCGGATCATGGAGATCTACGACAGTCCCGATTTCGAGGTCCGCTCGAAATCCGACGACAGCCCGGTGACCGCCGCCGACGAGGCGGCCGACGCCATCATCAGCGAAGGCCTCCGCCGCGCCTTTCCGGACGTGGCGCTCGTCACCGAGGAACAGTCGGGCACCCACGCCGAGACGGCGAATACCTTCCTGATCGTCGATCCGCTGGACGGCACCAAGGAGTTCATCAAGCGGCGCGGCGATTTCACCGTGAACATCGCCTACGTCGTGGACGGCGAACCCGTGCGCGGCGTGGTCTACGCCCCCGCCAGAAGCCGCATGTTCTTCACCCGTGCCGACGGCGCCTCGGTCGAGGAGCAGGGGCCGTTCGACAAGGACAACCTGGGCACGCTCGAGGAGATCTCGGTCTCGCGTCCCGACAACAACGCGCTTCTGGTCGTGGCGTCGAAGTCCCACAGGGATCAGACGACGGACGATTACATCGACCTCTACTCGGTGAAGGACATGAAGTCGGCCGGCTCCTCGCTGAAGTTCTGCCTGATCGCCACCGGCGAGGCCGATCTCTACCCGCGCCTGGGGCGGACGATGGAATGGGATACGGCGGCTGGCCATGCCGTCCTGAACGGGGCAGGGGGCCGGGTGGTGCGCTTCGACGATCACAACCCGCTGACCTACGGCAAGGACGGTTTCGCCAACCCGTTCTTCATCGCCTATTCGCCCGAAGTCGACTTGCTGCGCGAATGAGCGTCGCCATCGTCATCCCCGCCCGCTACGCGTCCCAGCGGTACCCCGGCAAGCCGCTGGTGAACCTGCGCGGCGCCTCGGGCGTGTCGCGCAGCCTGATCCAGCGAAGCTGGGAGGCCGCGATCGAGGTCGGTGGCGTCGACCGGGTGGTCGTGGCCACCGACGACGACCGCATCCGCGATGCCGCCGAAGGTTTCGGCGCGGAGGTCGTGATGACGCCTGACACCTGCCGCAACGGGACCGAACGCTGTGCCGCCGCGCTGGACGCGCTGGGCAACCCCGAGATCGTCGTCAATCTGCAGGGCGACGCGCCGCTGACCCCTTCGTGGTTCGTCGAGGATTTGATTGCGGGCCTGCGCGCCGCCCCGGACGCAGGCATGGCGACCCCGGTGCTGCAGACCGAAGGGGTCGCCTTGCGCGGGTTCCTCGAGGATCGCGCCGCGGGCCGTGTCGGCGGGACGACCGTCGTGTTCGGCTCCGAGATGAACGCGCTTTACTTCTCGAAGGAGGTGATCCCGTTCCGCCCCGGGACCTACGCCGACGATGCGATGACCCCGGTCTGGCACCACGTGGGCGTCTATGCCTACCGCCCAGAGGCGTTGCGGGCCTACAACGAATGGCCGATGGGGCCGCTGGAACAGCTCGAAGGGCTCGAACAGCTGCGCTTTCTCGAACGCGGCGAACGGGTGCTTTGCGTCGAGGTCGACGCGCGTGGACGCCAGTTCTGGGAGCTGAACAACCCCGAGGACGTGCCCCGGATCGAGGCGATGCTGCAAGCGATGGGCGCGGACTGATGCGCCCCGCCAGCGTCGTCGTCGTGAGCCAGGGCCGCGCCGAGATGCTGGAGCGCTGCCTGAAGGGCCTCGCCCAGATCGATCACCCCGATGTCGAGGTCGTTGTGGTGGCCGATGCCGCTTCCACCCCTGCGGTGGCGCGCTCCGGGCTGGGGGATGTGGTGAAACTCGTGCCCTGCGAGGTGCCCAACATCTCGGCCGCGCGCAACGCGGGTATCGCGCAGGCCAGTGGCGAGATCGTGGCCTTCATCGACGACGACGCGGTGCCGGAGCCACGCTGGCTGAGCCACCTGACCGCCCCCTTTGCGGACGATGACGTGCAGGCGGCGGGGGGCTTCGTGCGCGGGCGCAACGGGATCGGCTTCCAGTGGCGCGGGCGCATGGTTTTCGATGACGCGGAGACGGCGGATCTTCCGATCGACGGTGATGCGCCGGTGAAGCTGCAGGGGGCCAAGGGCCGCGCGGTCAAGACGGAGGGCACTAACATGGCGGTTCGGCGGGACACGCTGGTGGCGCTGGGCGGCTTCGACGAGGCCTTTGCCTTCTACCTCGACGAGACCGACCTGAACATGCGCCTGGCCGCGCGGGGGGCGGTGACGGCGCTGGTGCCGCTCGCGCAGGTCCATCACGGCTATGCGGCGAGTGCGCGGCGCACCGGGGACCGCGTGCCGCGCACGCTGTTCGAGATCGGCGCCAGCCTCGCGGTGTTCCTGCGCAAGCACCACGGGAGGGCGGTGAAGGGTGCGCATCGCGCGGCCCAGCGCAGGCGGCTGCTTCGACACATGATCGCGGGGCGGCTCATGCCGGGCGACGTGGGTCGCCTTTTGTCCACCTTCGACGCGGGCTGGAACGACGGCCTGTCGCGCAGCCCGCGTCTGGCCGGGGATCTGGGCACCGTGCCGGACCGGCTGATCTTTCCGACGAAGGTCCGACCGCACGAAATCGTCTTCGGTCGCTCCTTTGAGCGCAAGGCGGCGATGGAGCGCGCCCGGGCAAAGGTGCGCGAGGGGGCGGTCACCACGCTTTACCTGTGGTCCTTCACGGCGCTCTATCACCGGGTGCGCTTCACGAAGGACGGGGTCTGGGTGCAGTCCGGCGGCCAGTTCGGCCGCGCCGAGCGGTCCGAGCCCCTGTTCCGGGTGATCCCGGGCGGGGCGCGTGTCCAGGCCGAGGCGCTGCGCGTACGTGCGCTTCGTGTGCCACGCCCAACGCCCGGTTGAGTCGATCATGCGTATCGTCTTGGTTTTTTAACCATCGTGGCTTAGGACGAAGCAAGTTCGAGAAACACTCAGTCGAGGCAGCAATGCGCAACAAAGTCAGCAAGGCCATCTTTCCCGTCGCAGGCATGGGCACCCGTTTCCTGCCGGCCACTAAGGCCGTCCCGAAGGAGATCATGACCCTGGTCGACCGTCCGCTCGTGCAATACGCGATCGACGAGGCGCGCGAGGCCGGGATCAAGGAATTCATCTTCGTCACCGCGCGCGGCAAGAACGCGCTGGAGGACTACTTCGACAACGCGCCCGAACTCGAGACAAAGCTGCGCAAGGACGGCAAGACCGAGTTGCTCGAGACCCTGAAGTCGACCAATATGGAAAGCGGGGCGATCGCCTACATCCGTCAGCACAAGGCGATGGGCCTGGGTCACGCGGTCTGGTGCGCGCGCCGTCTCGTCGGCAACGAGCCCTTCGCCGTCATGCTGCCCGACGACGTGATCGCCGGCGACCGGTCCTGCCTCGCGCAGATGGTCGAAGCCTACGAGGAATCGGGCGGCTCCATGGTGGCCACGATGGAAGTGAGCCCCGAGCAGACCAAGTCCTACGGCGTGCTGGACATCGACGAAAGCGATCCGACCGGCGACGACCGGCTGATGCGCGCGAAGGGAATGGTCGAGAAACCCAATCCCGGAGAAGCGCCCTCGAACCTCGCCGTCATCGGGCGCTACATCCTGACACCCAACGTGATGCAGAACCTCAACAAGATCGGTCGCGGCGCCGGAAACGAGATCCAGCTGACCGACGCCATCGCCGCCGAGATCGGACAGGACCGCCCGGTCTATGGCTACAAGTTCGACGGCAAGCGCTACGATTGCGGGTCGAAAGCGGGCTACCTGGAAGCGACGGTCGCCTTCGCGCTGGCCAACCCGGAGCTGGGCGACGGTTTCCGCGACTACCTGCGGCAGGTCGTGGCCAACGATTGACAGGCGTGTCGCGGGCGCGATTGCTCGATGTCACGCGTCTGACCTCCCGGGCGGGGCTGAAGCCGACCGGGGTGGACCGGGTCGAATTCGCCTACCTCGACGGGTTCGTTCGGGACAGCTCGGCAGAGCCTTTTGGGCTTTGCCGGACCGCGCTGGGCTTCGTCCTGATGGACCGCGCGGGCCTGATCGCGCTGCGCGACGCGATCGAAGCGGGCCCGTTCCTCCCGCCCGACATCCTCAGCCGGTGGAACGCGCGCCTGTCGCCCGCCGCCCGGCGCGGCCAGAGTTTTGCGCGACGGCACGCCGCGGCGCGGGCGCGTCCGCGCGCGCTGGGCCAGCTGCTGGGACGCCTGCCGCGGGGGTTCGTCTATTTCAACGTGGGCCACAGCAACCTGACCGGGCGGGTGTTTCGCGCGATGAACGAGGCCGGCGCGTCGGACATTGCCGTGCTGATCCACGACACGATTCCGCTGGACTGGCCGGACATGCAAAGGCCGGGCACCGTGCCCCGGTTCCGCAAAATGCTGACGGTGGCGACCCGTCATGCGACGGTGCTGATCTGCTCGACCCGGGCCGTGGCCGCGGACATTGGACGCCATACCGGCACCACCCCCAACGCCCCGCGCCGGGTGATCGCCCCGCTGGGGATCGCGCCGCTGACGCCGACCCCCGAGGCGCTGGCCCCCGGTGCGATCCCGCTCAGGCCCTTCTTCGTCGTTCTGGGCACGATCGAGCCGCGCAAGAACCACGCGCTCTTGCTGGATATCTGGGAGGATTGGGGCCCCGGCGCACCGGAACTGCTGATCTTGGGCCGCCGGGGCTGGCGCAACGAGGAGGTCTTTGCCAGGCTCGACGCGGGCATCCCCCACGTGGTGGAACACGCGGACCTGTCAGACGGCGCGATCGCGGCCTTGCTGGAACGCGCGCAGGGGCTGCTCTTTCCGTCTTTCGCGGAAGGATACGGCCTGCCACCGGCAGAGGCGGCGGGCCTGGGCGTGCCGGTCGTCTGTGCCGATCTTGCCGCGTGCCGGGAAGTGATGCAGGACTGGCCCGTTTACGCCGATCCGACCGACCGCTATGCATGGGAGACGCAGATCAGGCGATTGTCGCGCGCTCCGGACCCGCACCGCAGATCCCCCATGACTCTGCCGGACTGGGACGCGCATCTGAGGACTGTCCTGGCGTCCATCGGCCAAGACGAACCGGTGCAGCAGTGAGGTGAAGGGCAGGAAGTGGGCGTCTGGCAATCCTACAAGCTGAGGATCCAGCGGCGGCGCTGGCTCGTGCGGGCCTTCCGCAAGCGCCGGCAGCTTTCGGTCGTCGTCGATCGAACGAACCAGATCGCGCGGAGCGATATCCTCGTCTTCTCGACCTTCCGGAACGAGAACCTGCGGCTGCCCTATTTCCTGGAATACTACCGCAACCTGGGCGTCGACCATTTCATCATGGTGGACAACGAAAGCGACGACGGCGGGCCGGAATTCCTGAGCGAACAGCCGGACGTCACGCTTTACCGCGCACGGGGGAGCTACAAGCGGGCGCGCTTCGGGGTCGATTGGCTGAACTGGCTGCAGCGCAGGCATGGCCACGGGCACTGGACGCTGGTGGTCGATCCCGACGAGCTTCTGGTCTACCCGTTCTGCGACACCCGGCCCCTGCGGGCGTTGACCGACTGGCTGGATGCCTCCTCGATCCGGTCGTTCGGCGCGATGATGCTGGACATGTACCCCAAGGGGCGCGTCGACGAGGTGCCCTACGAACGCGGCACCGATCCGCTGGCCATCGCCGAATGGTTCGACAGCGGCAACTACACGATCCAGCGCAATCACATCATGGGGAACCTGTGGATCCAGGGCGGGCCGCGCGCGCGCGCGTTCTTTCCGACCGATCCCTGGCGTGCACCGGCGCTGAACAAGGTGCCCCTGGTCAAGTGGAACCGGCGTTATGCCTACGTCAGCTCGACCCACATGCTTCTGCCGCGCGGGTTGAACCTGGTCTACGACGAATGGGGTGGCGAGAAGGCCAGCGGCGCGCTGCTGCACACCAAGTTCCTGTCGTCCTTCGCCGACAAGGCCAAGGAGGAGATGCAGCGCAAGGAGCACTACGCCAACAGCTACGAATACCGGGCCTATGCCTCGGACGACAGTCCGGACCTGTGGTGTCCCTGGTCGGAGCGCTACATCAACTGGCGCCAGCTCGAGATCCTGGGCCTCATCTCCAAGGGGAACTGGGCGTGACGCTGGGGGTCGTGATGCTGGTGCACGACGCCTTCGACCGGGCCGAGCAGGTGGCGCGGCATTGGGTGGCAGGCGGATGCCCCGTGGTGATCCATGTCGACCTCAATGTGGAGGATGCGACATGCAAGGCGTTCCGGTCCCGGTTCGAGGACACCGATCGGGTGCTCTTTTGCAAGCGTCATCGTTGCGAGTGGGGGGCCTGGGGGATCGTGGCCGGCACGCAATCCGCATGCGAGCTGATGCTGGACCGGTTTGCGCAGGTGCGCCATGTCTACCTGGCCTCGGGGTCGTGCATGCCGCTGCGTCCCGTGGAAGAGCTGCGCAGCTACCTTGCCGAACGCCCGCGCACCGACTTCATCGAAAGTGCGACGACCGCCGACGTGCCCTGGACCGTGGGCGGGCTGGATCACGAGCGTTTCACGCTGCGCTTTCCCTTCTCTTGGCGGAGGAACCGACGCCTTTTCGATGCTTATGTCGAGTTCCAGCGCCGGATCCGCTTTCGGCGCCGCATTCCCGAGGGGATCGTCCCGCACTTGGGCTCGCAGTGGTGGTGCCTGACGCGCCAGACGCTTTCGGCCATTCTGCAAGACCCCGACCGGCCTACCTACGACCGTTACTTCCGGCGGGTCTGGATTCCCGACGAGTGCTATTTCCAGAGCCTTGCGCGCAGCTATTCGGTCAACATCGAAAGCCGCTCGCTGACGTTGTCGAAGTTCGATTTCCAGGGAAAGCCGCATATCTTCTACGACGATCACCTGCAGCTTCTGCGTCGGTCCGATTGCTTCGTGGCGCGCAAGATCTGGCCGCGGGCCGATCACCTCTACGCGACCTTCCTGGGCGGCGACGGAACCGCCATGGCGATTGCCGAACCGAACCCCGGGCGGATCGACCGGATCTTCTCGAAGGCGGTGCAGCGCCGGACGCAAGGGCGGCAGGGGCTTTACATGCAAAGCCGCTGGCCGAACCGGGACTGGGAAAACGGGATCACCGCGGCGCCCTACTCGGTGTTCCAGGGCTTTACCGAGCTGTTCGAGGATTTCGAGCCTTGGCTTGCGAGTGTTTCCGGCGCGCGGGTGCACGGGCATCTCTTTGCCCCCGACCGGGTCGAATTCGAGGGGCGCAGCCGCACGTTCCAGGGCGCCTTGACCGACAGTGCCGCAATGCGCGATCACGCGCCACAGATGTTCCTGACGAACCTGATCTGGAACACCCGTGGCGAACGGCAGGCGTTCCAGTTCGGGCCGATCTCCCAGCAGTCGATCGACTGGATGCTCGCCAAGGATTCCAATGCGCAGATTTCGGTCATCAGTGGCGCCTGGGCGGTCCCGTTGTTCTTGTCGAACAGGGACTTTGCCGACCTGCGCAAGGATGCGGCCTGGCTGCAGAAAGTCGAAAGCAACTTCCTGAACGTTCTGCGCTCGCCCTGGACGAAAGCCCGCATCCGGGTCTGGTCGATGGCGGACTTCGTGCAAAACCCGGTGGAGCCCATTCAGGCGATCCTGCAAGAGATGACGGACCGCAGCGGTCCCCCCGTGATCGAGACACCGCGCATGCATGACCTAGCCGGCTTCGGACAGTTTCTGCAGAACCTGAAGAACCAGGGGATGCACCCCTACCTGATGGGCGATTTTCCGGCGGCCCCGCCGCCGTTGTCACAAACCCCCAAACCGCGCAAACCCTACCTGGTGAAATGAAGATGGCAAAATTCGACTACTTCGTCCTGTTCGCCGAGATGCGCACCGGGTCCAATTTTCTGGAGGCGAACCTGAACCTCTTCGACGGGGTGGCCTGCCTGGGCGAGGCATTCAATCCGCATTTCATCGGCTATCCCGATCGCAACGACGTGCTGGGCATCACGCAACCCGAGCGCGAGGCCGATCCCCAGGCGCTGATCGATGCGGTCAAGGATGCCCCCGGTCTGAACGGCTTTCGCTTCTTCCACGACCACGATGCCCGCGTCCTGGACATCGCGCTGACCGATCCACGCTGCGCCAAGATCGTGCTGACCCGCAATCCCGCCGACAGCTTCGTCAGCTGGAAGATCGCCACCCAGACCGGCCAGTGGAAGCTGACGAACGCCACTCACGCCAAGACCGGCCAGGTGACATTCGACGCCGATGAATTCGACGGCCATCTTGCCGGATTGCAGGACTTCCAGGTCCGGATCCTCAACACGCTGCAGCGCACCGGGCAGACGGCCTTCTACGTGGCCTACGAGGATCTGCAGGACGTCGAGATCATGAACGGGCTTGCAACCTGGCTGGGGGTCGAGGCGCAGATCACCGCCCTCGACAAGAAGCTCAAGAAGCAGAACCCGATGCCGATGGCCGAGAAGGTCCAGAACTTCGAGGAGATGTCGCAGGCCTTGGCCCGTGCCGACCGGTTCAACCTGACGCGTACCCCGAATTTCGAGCCACGGCGCGGTCCCCTGATCCCGACCTGGGTCGCGGCTGCGCGCAGCCCGCTGCTTTACATGCCGCTGAAGTCCGGGCCGACGGCGGCGGTCGAGCAGTGGATGGCGGATACCGACGGCGTCGCGCCATCGGAGCTTATGCGCAAATTCAGCCAAAGATCCCTGCGCGACTGGCTGCGGGACACTCCCGGCCATGCGAAGTTCACCGTTGTTCGTCATCCGGTCGCCTGGGCCCATACGGCTTTTTGCGAACGTATCGTCGCGAACGGCCCCGGCACCTTTGCCGAAATCCGCAGGACCCTGGGCAGGATCCACAACGTCGCCGTCCCCGACGGCGGGCCGATCCCCGAGACGGATGCCACCTACGACATGGCCGCCCACAAGGCGGCCTTCCTCGCGTTCCTGAAATTCCTGCGCAACAACCTCTCGGCGCAGACGGCGGTGCGCCTTGACGCGGCATGGGCGTCGCAGTCGACGCTGTTGCAAGGCATGGCCGACTTCGGCCTGCCGGACGTCATCGTGCGGGAGGGTTCCCTGGACAGGGATCTGGCCTGGATCGCAGGGCGGGCCGGGATCGAAACGCCGCCACCGGTGCCTGCGCAGACCGACCCCTTGGCCGGGCGGCTGGCGGCCATCTACGACGACGCGATCGAGCGTGCGGCCCGGGACGCCTACGGTCGCGATTACGAGTCCTTCGGATTTGGCGACTACGCCTGACCCGGACCGAAGCGGCGGCGGAGATCCCTCTCGGGACGGACTGCGGGGCCGGTGTCGTATTCACGAAGTGGTCTTTCGTCCGTGCGAGGCGATGCGAGTTCGACCTTGACGGACGGGCCGGACGGGTCGCGCCATTTCACGGCGGACACGGGTTTCAAGGTGACCGGCCTCAGGCCGCCTGGCTTGCGGAGACTTCCGTCAGGATCGTGTGCAGCGTGGCAGGATCGCTGTTCGCGCGCAGCTTGGCGCAGATATCCGCGTTGCGCAGCGTGCGCGAGACCAGCGCCAGGGCGCGCAGATGTTCGACCCCCGCCTCCAACGGCGCGAGAAGGGAGAAGACGAGGTCCACCGGCTGCCGGTCGACGGCGTCGAAACTGACGGGTCGTTCAAGACGCAGGAACAGCCCGCAGACCTGGGTCAACCCGTCCAGTCTGGCGTGAGGCAATGCGATGCCGTGACCGACGCCCGTGGGACCGAGGCCTTCGCGTTCGATTAAGGCCTCGGTCACGGTGCCGGCGGGAACGTGGTAGGTGATCTCCGCCAACTCCCCGAGATCGTGGAACAAGCGCTTCTTGCTGGAACACCCCGCCAACGTTTTCACGGCGCTGGCTTTCAGGATATTGCCCAACTGCATCGCATGCTCCTCTTTACGGTCAGACGGTATTGTCCCCCGTATGGGGGTCGATCCATCCGATATTGCCGTCGTCCCGTCTATAAACCACGTTAATGCGGTCTTGTTTTTCGTTGCGGAAGACAAGGACGGGGCTGCTGGCCAGTTCCATCTGCATGACGGCTTCCCCGACCGAGATCGCGGGGATCTTCGCCTCGTCCTCTGCCACGATGATCGGAGTGTCGTCCGGCTGCTCTGCCTCGTCGCTGTCGTCCACTGTCGGTGCGAGGATATACGACCCGCCTCCGGAGATTTCAACCGGGTCGGGCCGGTCGCGGTGATGGTCCTTCAACCTGCGCTTGTAACGACGCAACTGCTTGTCCATCTTCTCGCCGCAGGCGTCGAAGGCGGCGTAGATTTCGGGGTCCCGCGCCGTGGCCTGGACCGTCAGACCGGTGGACAGGTGCACAACGGCCTCCGCCGCGTATTCGTGACCGGTCTTGGAGAAGACGACCACCGCCTCCGTCGGGCGACCGGCGTATTTCGAGAGAATCTCCGACAATTCGGTCTGCACATGCGTCTGCAGCGCCTCGCCGATGTCGATCTGTTTTCCGCTGATCTGGTAGCGCATCAATCTCTCCCTCGATGTTATTTGCAACGCCAAACAAACGCGGGACGGGCCCGGTTGGTTCGATGGGGCGGTGCGGGTGAAGGATGACGGGCGAAGGATTGCCGAAGGGTTAACGCCGCCGGGGCCCGGGGGGCCAAGGCTGCGAAGGGATCGGGACTTTCGGTCGTCATCCCCCTGATTGAGCGCCCAAACGGCCTGCGAGTCAATGCCGCGACGTCAGCCGCGAAAGCCCTCGCCCAGGTAGACGCGGCGCACGTTCTCGTCGCGGACGACCTCTTCGGCAGTGCCGCTCATCATGACGGAGCCGTCGTGCAGGATGTAGGCACGGTCGACGATCTGAAGTGTCTCTGAGACGTTGTGATCGGTGATCAGAACGCCGATGCCGCGGGTCTTGAGGTCCGCGACCAGTGCGCGGATGTCCGACACCGCGATGGGATCGACACCGGCGAAGGGCTCGTCGAGCAGGACGTATTTCGGTCCGGCTGCCAGGCAGCGGGCGATCTCGGCGCGGCGGCGTTCACCGCCCGAGAGCGCCAGGGCGGAGGCGCGGCGCAGGTGGCTGATCGAGAACTCGCTCAGAAGTTGCTCCAGCCGGTCGCGCCTGCGCTTGCGGTCGGGTTCGGTGATCTCGAGCACCGCGCGGATGTTGTCCTCGACCGAGAGGCCGCGGAAGATCGACATCTCCTGCGGAAGGTAGCCGATGCCGCGGTTGGCGCGTCGGTACATCGGCATGAGCGTGACATCCTCGCCGTCCACCGTGACCTGGCCGCCCTCCAACCGGATCAGCCCCGCGATCAGATAGAAGCAGGTGGTCTTGCCCGATCCGTTGGGTCCCAGGAGGGCCACGGCCTCACCCCGGCCCAGGTCGAGGCTCACGTCGCGGATCACCGGGCGCTTGCGGTAGCTCTTGCGCAGGTTGCGCACGCGCAGGCCCGCGTCGCCGTCGGTGACCGTCAGGTCGGCCATCAGTTCCCGCCTTGCCCGAAGACCGTGCTGACGCGCCCGGTCATCTGCGCCGTCCCGTCGTCGAGGTTCACGACCATCCGGTTCGCCGACAGGGCAGATGGACCTTGTGTCAGCAGCACGTCGCCTTCCAGCGTCAGAAGACCCGCGCCGAGGTCGTAGTCGGCGGTCTCGGCCTCCGCGGCTTCGGTTTCGGTGACGAAGGTGACCCCGCCGGAGGCCTGCATCCGCGTGATGTCGCCGCCCGCCTCCGCATAGGTGACCTGCACCTGCGGGGCCGAAAGGCGCAGCGCGCCCTGACCGATCACGACGTTGCCGGTGAAGACGGCGGTGCCCGCGTTCTGGTCGACCTCTAGGCTGTCGGCGGTCACTTCGACCGGCGCGCCGGAATCGGCGGACAGCCCGCCAAGGTCGATGCTGGTCTGGGCCTGAAGCGGGGCCGCCAGCAACAGCGCGGCAGTCAGGTAAACGGCTTTCATGGTCACTCCTCCGGGATCCGGGCGGGCTGGAAGACCAACCGCACGCCCTCTTCGAACCGCAAGGTCGCCCCACCGGTCGCCTTGCCTAGATCTATCGTCGCCTGTCCCGCGGTCAACTGGCCGAAGGGGGCCTGGATCTCCAGCGCGCCGTCCGAGACGATCACGCCGCTGGCCAGGTCCGCCGTCAACGCGGAGGTTTCCATCTGGTAGCCGGTGGACAACTCGGCCCGGGCCAGGCCCGAGAGCACGGCGCGATTGGCCTGTCGTTCCACCCGTCCCTGGCCCGAGGCGATCGTCAGCGTGCTGCCGTCGGTGGCGTCCAGCGTCAGGCGGGGTCGGTCGATCTGCAAGGTCGCGGCATCCTGCGCGTCGGGCCGGGCGGCTTCGGCGCTGATCTGGATCGTGTCGCCGGTGTCCGTCAGCCCCGACAGCCGCGGGGTGCCGATGCGCTGCTCGCGGGCGGCGACGTCGATGTCGGCGAAGGGAATGTCCGTGGACGATGCAGGCGCGCGCGCGAAGAGAAACAGGGTCGAGAGCAGCATGAGCGCCCCCAACGGCAGCAGGATCTTCAGCCAGCCGACCAGTTGCGAGTGCAGGTTGACCTCGCGTGCCATGGGATCACGCGACGCCCGCGCGCAGGCAATCGTGGATATGCAGGATGCCGGCGATCCGCCCGACCTCGTCCAGTGCGAAGAGGCAGGTGATCTTGCGTTCGTTCATCAGTCCCACGGCGCGCTCCGCCAGGGCAGAGGCGGGCACGGTGGTGGGCGTGGTGGTCATCACCTCCTGCGCGGTATGGTCCAGCAGCCCGGTCATGTGCCGCCGCAGGTCGCCGTCGGTGATGACACCGGCCAGCGTCCCGTCGGGCGCCGCGATCCCCGCGACGCCGAAGCCCTTCTGGCTGATGGTCAGCAGGACCTCTGCCATCGGCGTCTCGCGCGCCACGAGTGGCATGGCGTCGTCGCCGTGCATCAGGTCGGAGACTTTCGCCAACCGTGCGCCAAGCTTGCCGCCGGGATGGACGTCGCGGAAGTTCTCGGGCGTGAAGTTGCGGTGCTCCATCAGGGCGATGGCCAGCGCATCGCCCAGGGCCAGCGTCATGGTGGTCGAGATCGTGGGCACCACGCCGGTGCCGCAGGCCTCTCCCAGTCGGGGCAGAAGGAGGATCACGTCGGACTGCCGCGCGAGGGTGGAGCCTTCGCTGTTGGCGACCCCGATCAGCGGGATCGAGAAGCGGCGCGAATAGGCGACGAGGTCGGCCAGTTCCGGCGTCTCGCCCGAGTTCGACAGCACCAGAAGCACGTCGTCGCGGGTCAGCATGCCCAGATCGCCGTGGCTCGCCTCGGCGGGGTGGACGAAATGGGCGGGCGTGCCGGTGCTGGCAAGGGTGGCCGCGATCTTGCGCGCGATATGACCCGACTTGCCCATACCAGAGACGATGACCCGGCCGCGGGCCTTCAGCAGCAGATCGACCGCCTGCGTGAAACGACCGTCCAGCGTGCCCGACAGATGGCTGAGGGCGGCGGCTTCGGCCTCGATGACGCGGCGGCCTGTGTCGGCGAAGGCGTTGGTCATCAATGCGCGAAGATGTCTGTATCCGGCCAGCCCGCAAGATCCAGGCGCGCGCGGGTGGGAAGGAAATCGAAGCAGGCCTGCGCCGTGTCCGTCCGGCCTTCGCGGTCCAGCATTGCGTCGAGCGCATCGCGCAGCTTGTGCAGGTAGAGCACGTCGGAGGCCGCGTAGTCGAGCTGCGCCTCGGTCAGGGTCTTCGCGCCCCAATCGCTTTGCTGCTGTTGCTTGGAGATGTCGGTGCCGACCAGTTCCTGCAACAGGTACTTCAGCCCGTGCCGGTCGGTGAAGGTCCGTACCAGCTTCGAGGCGATCTTCGTGCAATAGACGGGTGCGGCAAGGGTGCCGAAGGCATGATCCATCGCCGCGATATCGAAGCGGCCGAAGTGAAAGAGCTTCAGCACCTGGGGATCGGCCAGCATGCGGCACAGGTTCGGCGCCTCGGTCTGGCCCTTGGCGACCTGCACCAGGTGGCAGTCGCCGTCGCCGCCCGACATCTGGATCAGGCACAGGCGGTCGCGGTGCGGGTTGAGGCCCATCGTCTCGCAGTCGATGGCGACGACGGGACCGAGGTCAAGGTCGTCTGGCAGATCGCCTTGGTAGAGGTGGTTCGTCATGCTGTTCCTCCGCAGGCGGGACTGGCTTTCAGATAGGGGGGACGACGCTTGCGCTCAACCTCTTTTCAGGCGGGTGGCTAAACGGCGCTGCTTTGGCCCGGCGCGCCGTCTGCGATCCAGCGGCGAAAGCTCTGCGCGTCCATCGGGGCGGTGATGAGGTTGCCCTGCACCCGGACGCAGCCGACATCGGCCATGTGGCGCGATTGCTGGTCGGTCTCGATTCCCTTGGCCGAGGCGGGGATCTCGAGCTCGTCCAGCAGTGTCATCATAGCGCGGATCGAGCGCGCCCGTCCCGGCGTGGGGGTCGCGCAGGACAGCGCCTGATCCAGCTTGACCCCGCTGACCCCGCGCTCCGGCAGGTTGGCGACCGACGTCAGGTTCGGGCTGAGCCCGTCGAGTTCCACCCGGATCCCCGCGGCCATCAGCCGTTCGACGTTCAGCGCGGCCTCGGACCCGTCGGTGGTGCCGAAGACCTGTTCCGGCACCTCGACCACGATGTCGGAGGCGGACAGCCCCAGCCCCGACAGTTGCGCCAGCAGACGGGTCAGCAGGCCGCTGCAGGAGATCGTCTCGAGCGAGGCGTTCAGGGCGAGGTGCGGGATGTTGAAGTCCTGCGCACGCCAGTCGGTGAGCTGTCGCAGCGCGTGGGACCAGACCTGGCGGTCGAGATCATAGGTGAGACCCGCGCGGCGAACGGTGGGAAAGAAGGTGCGGGGTTCGAGCTCTCCCAGCGCGGGGTGCTGCCAGCGGGCCAGCGCCTCCACCGCGGTGAGCCGGCCGGTGGACAGGCAGATCTGCGGCTGGAAGGCCGCGGTGATCTGCCCGTCGAAGAGCGCGTCCGGCAGGTCGCGCAGCAGCTGGGCGCTGGTCGTTTCGGTCGCACGGAAGTCGTCGCAATAGGCCACGACGTGTCGGCTGGGATGGGACCGGGCCTGTTGCAGGGCCTTGCGGGCCGCCGTGATGAGGTCCGTGCTGTCGCAGGGACGCTGGACGGCGTAGCCCGCCCGCACGCGGGGCCTGTACGTGGTGCGATCCGCGACCACGGGCTGTTCGAGGATCGTCAGGATCTGCGTGATCAGCGGATCGGGGGCCTTCCGTGTCGCGATTCCGAACTCGGTGTCCGAAAGGCGGGCCAGCAGCGGATCGCCTTCCAGCGCGTCGTCCAGGGTCGACGACAGGCTGGTCACGATTCCTTCCGGAAGGCGGTCGCGGCCGCCATCGGCGCTCAGATCGAGCACGATCACGGCAATCGGATCGCCCTCCACCGCGAGCCAGCGGTCCAGGGCGGCGCGGAACCCCGGACCGTTGGGCAGGCCGGTGCGATCGTCGTGCAGCGCCGTGTCCGACAGTTGCGCCATTTCCGCCCGCAGCCGGGTCAGGGCCAGCCGAGCCCGGTCGAGCGCGCGATCGGATCGCCGCTGTTGCCGTGCGGCGGACAGGTAGGCCGGCAGCTGGACCGTCAGCGCGGCCAGGAGCACGATGGCCACCACCGAAAGCTGGAAGGTCCGCCGTCGCGCATCCATGTCCTGGGCCGCCGCCTCGATCCCGCGGGCGATCTCGATCCCGGCCCCGTCGGAGACGGTCTGGACCCGGACGAGCCGCGCGGCCGCCGTGCGCATCTCCTCCAGGTCGACCGCGGTCATTCCCGCATAGAGGGCAAAGGCCGCCCCCAGCGCGCTCACGCTGAGAAGCACGCCGATCCAGAGCCGGTCGAACGCATTCGGGGGCCGGCACAGGCCGGAAAGCGAAGCAAGGCGCATGAGGTCATCCTCGGTTTAGGGGGTGACCCGAACATGCGCGCTGTGTGTTAACGTCCGGTTTATTCAGGTTTCCGGGTGTGCGCCCCGGTCCGGCGGTCCGGGCAGATCGAGGTCTGCGAAGACCGGCAGGTGATCCGAAGCGCGGCGCCCCAGCGGGGTCTCGTGCACGCCGCAGCGGCGCACGGCAAGGTCCCGCGTGCCGATCCGGTCCAGCGCCGCCATGGGCATCCGCGCGTGGAACGACCGGCCGGGGGCGTGCAGGTCCAGCCACCGGTCCAGAAGTTCCAGCCCGCGGTGGCCGGACCATTCGTTGAGATCCCCCGCCAGCACGGTGGGCAGCGGCGCCCGCAGCTCCAGCCAGGCCACGAGCGCGCGCTGCTGGGCCAGCCGGGAGCGTCGCAGCAGGCCAAGATGCGTGCCGACGACCCGCAGTGCCCCGTGCGGCGTCTCGATCCGGGCGGCGATCGCGCCGCGCGGCTCCAGCCCCGGCAGGTCGATGTGCGCGAGCTCGGTCGCGGTCCAGTCCGCCCGCAGGAGCATCGCGTTGCCGTGCCAGCCCATGCTGACGCCCGACCGGTCGAAGTCGAGCGGCACCAGCCCCGCCTCGCGGACCGCCGCCAAGGGCACCGCGGAGGGGCGCCGTCCCAGCCGCAGATCGGCCTCCTGCAGGAGCACCACGTCGGGTCTGAGAGAGGCCAGCACGCTCAGGCAGCGGTGCGGGTCGCGACGGCGGTCGGTGCCCATGCCCTTGCGGATGTTGTAGCTGGCCAGCCTGACGTGGCCTTCCTTGGCGGGGGTCATAGCATCGGTGCTCCGATCCGGAAGAAGCCTTCGGCGATGCGGCGCAGGGTGCTGTATTCGCCAATCCCCTCGGTGCAGGCCTTCGACCGGGCGATGAACCAGTCCGACAGGCAGGCCACGCTGTCTTCGTCGTGCACGACCAGCGCATCCTCAAAGTTCAACAGCATCGAGCGGACGTCGAAATTGGTCGATCCGACGTAGCCCGCCCCGTCGATCACCCCCATCTTGGCGTGCATCATCCGGTCCTCGAACAGCAGGATCCTGCCGCCCGCGGCCTCCAGTTCGCGCAGATAGGCGCCGCGGGCGAAATCGGCGGTCTTCTGGTTCGAGGTCCGCGGCAGGATCAGGCGCACGTCCACGCCGCGACGGGCCGCGATCGCCAGCGCCTCGGACTGGCCGTCGGTCGGCAGGAAGTAGGGTGTCGAGATCCAGATCCGGTCTGTCGCCCGGTGAAAGGCGTTCAAGAGCGCATCGTGAAAGCCGTCGTGCGGCAGGTCGGGGCCGGAAGCCACGAGCTGCGCGGTGCAGGTCCCGGTGTAGACCGGCGGCTGGTCGTGGTCGCGCGTCCGGCCCCCGGCGCCGGACCAATCCGATTCGAAGACATCCGTGAAACTGCGGACCGCGGGGCCGGTCAGGGTGAAGGACAGATCGACCCATGCATCGTCCGACCCCGACAGGTAGACGTCCGCCACGTTGCGCCCCCCCGCGAAGACCCGAGCGTCGTCCACGATCAGCATCTTGCGGTGATTGCGCAGGTTCAGGTGCCCGCGCTGGGGCCGTTTCACGAAGGGAGAGAAATACTCGATCTTCCCTCCCGCCTTCCGGAACTGCCGCAGGGTCCGGACCGGGGTGATGAGCGAGCCGAGCCGATCCATGAGCAAGCGCACCTCGACCCCTTCGCCGGCCCGCCGCGTCAGGGCCTCGATGAAGGCACGCCCCTCGTCGTCCCGGCCGACGTGGTAGAACACGGTGTCGATCCGCTCCTCGGCGCCGTCGATCAAGGCGTGCAGCGCCGCGCGGGCCTGGCCCGGTGTGACCTGCAGATCGAAGGTATGGCCCGCGGCGGCGGGCGGCAGATCGTAGCTGCGCAGGACGCGGTCCAGCGTGCAGACCGGTTCGACCGCGTCGATGTCGCGGAAGGTGATGGCATTGTCGGAGCCGGGACGCTTTCGGAACCCCACCATGACGAAGATCGGAACCGCCACGTAAGGCAGCACAATCAGTGCCAGCAGCCAGGCCGCCGTCGACTGCGGAGACCGGCGTTGCTGCAACATGAAGGCCGCGGCCACGATCACGAGCAGGCTGACGACGAAGATCTCTAAGTGCGTTGACAGCAGTCCGAAAAGCAATGCGCGTCTCCACTCGGTGTCGCAAGGTTAGCCCATGCGTCTACCGCGTCCAGATGTCGCGGGGTCATGCGTATCGCCTGATCTTTTCGGGGGAAATCGTGGTGCCCAGGAGAGACGACAAACGGATGGCTCACCGCGTCGCTACACGTCCCCGCACCATATGAAAACCCATGTTTTTAAGGCTCTGCGATTCCCAAGGTGTTGCAGGATGCCCCAGCGCATCGCATAGGGAGGTGAGGGACAGAATGTGGGACAGGTGAGGGACGGCGCCGACCTATGGCAAATCAGCTGACAGCGATCCAGATCAAGAACGCCGGCGACGGCAAGCTCTCGGACGGCCGCGGGCTCTTCCTGCTGAAGAAGGGCCCCGCCGGCCGGTGGGTCTATCGATACCAGTTTCAGACCCGGCGCCGCGACATGGGCCTCGGCTCATACCCGGAGATGAGCCTCGCCGCCGCGCGCAAGGAACGCGATCGCTGGGCGGCCGTCGCCGCCGCTGGCCGAGACCCGATCGACACCCGCCAGGCCGAACGCGAGGCTGCTGACGTTTCCGCCCAGGCCGACGATCCGACATTTGCCGAAGCCGCCCAGCGCGTCCTCGAATCCATCAAGTCGACGCTGAAAGACGACGGCGCGGCCGGCCGGTGGATCAGCCCGCTCACGATCCACATGAACCCGAAGATCGGACGCAAGCGCATGTCGAAGATCCAGCCGCTCGACCTGGCGAACGCGCTCCGGCCGATATGGAGGACAAAGCACCCGACGGCCATCAAGGCGGTGAACCGCACCCGCATTACATTCCAGCGCTGCCGACGCATGGGGATCCCGTGCCACGAGGAAACGGTCGAGATCGCGCTGCAGCACCTTGGCGACCACGTCCATCACGCGGAGTCGATCGTCGCGACGGAATGGCAGCGGATCCCCGAAATCTACGCGCAACTCGAGGACGGCGGGACCGGCGCCAAGGCGCTGCAATGGATGATCCTGACGCTGGTCCGGAGCGGCGGCTGCCGCGGCGCCCGATTCGACGAGATCGAGGGCGACGTCTGGACGGTGCCGGCAGAACGGATGAAGGGCCGCAAGGGACGGACGAAACCCTTCCGCGTCCCGCTGTCCGACGAGGCGCTGCGGATCCGCGACCAGATGGCGGAGATGCACGAACGGCTCCTGTTCGAGGGCCAGCGACCAGGCCGGCCGATCACCGATGTGGCGATCGAGAAAGTCATGAACCGCCTGAAGGAGCCCGGCCGCCCGCACGGCTTCAGGACCAGCTTCAGAACCTGGGTGCAGGATACCGACGCGACTAGCTACGACGTGGCGGAGACCGTGCTGGCCCATACGATCGGCAACACGGTGGAAAGGTCCTACGCTCGGTCCGACCTGCTCGAGAAGCGCCGCGTCGTCATGCAGACATGGGCCGACTATGTGACCGGCGCCAGCTCGAAGGGCAACGTTGTCCCGATCAGATCACGATAGCTTTTCAGGCCACTCCGGCGGGCGGTAGCCAGCCTTCATCCATTCGAGGACGCGGGCCGCAATGGGGTTGGGCGGGCGGCTGCCATCCTCAGCCTCCCAGCGCCGCACGGTGCGCCCGTCAACGCCCAAGATCGTGGCAAGGTCGCCTTGCGTCAGGCGCAGGGCGATGCGGGCGGCTTTGAATTCAGATGGCGACATGGCCAGCTCCTATAGCGAAGGCCCCGCCGGAGCGGGGCCGTGGTTTCATTCCAGATCCAGCAGCGTGTAGGCCGCATCGAGCATTGAAGCGAGTACGGCCGAGCGGGCGGCAGTCTCGCCCGGGTCGCCTAGCCAATCCCGAGAGAGCCGGTCCAATGCCTCCAGCTTCTCGACATCCCGCTCTTCGAGCGCGGCTGCGGCTGCATTCCAGAGATCCCGTTCATAGTTGATGCCTTCCATGATCACGCCTCCTCTTTCTCGAGGACGGCGAAAATCACCGCAGCCATGCCACCAATGAACTCCGACTTGCGGAACAGAGCCTCGTCGATGTGGGAGGCGGTGGTGGCCCACTCGGGCAGGTCCTGCAACTCGTCCATGTGCGGCATCAGCTCTTGAGCCTTGGCGAGGAAGCGGGTGCGGAGAGAAGCGCTGGTCATTCGAAAGTCCTTTCAGTGGCGGGCTTCATTGCCCATGAATAGACGTTAGGGCCAATGGCCCTATAGCGCAACAGGGTATTTTCGGAAACGCCTTATTTTGTTGGCTCGAACGGCGCGGGCGGTCGATCATCGCCGATTACCAGCGGCCACCAAGGCGACATGCGCACGATGGGCTCGCCGACGCCGGTGCAGGACTCGTAGAGTTGCAGGGACCGCCAGGTATAGACGCCATCCGGAACGTACGCCGGGATATCGAGCGGGACCGAGAAGGTCACCGGGGTGCGCCGGAGCTCGGTCGGGATCCAGTCGGGCTCGAACGCGATGTCGAACATCCGCCCGTCGACGCCGCGCAGCTCGACGCGCACGATCGTGGGCTTGCCGCAGGTTTCGCCATAGGCGGTGCGCGACCCACCCAAGATGTACTCGCACTGAGGCGAGATGCAGGCGCCGTCCTGCCGGGCCACGGACTCGTCCCACTCAACCACCTTGGGAGGCGGCATGTTGCGCAGGATGAAGGCGACGTCGGAGGCGAGCGGATCGATCTTCTCGTCGATGCGCTCGAACAGGCGATCCTCGAGACCACCGAGGCCGCTGATCTGCCAGAGCCCGGGCCCGAGGAACTGCGCCCAGGCGGTGACCGCGACCGTGCAGATGACAGACAACGCGCCGATGACCTTGCCGACCGACACCGTCAGATCGGCACCGCGCCGTGCGTTTTCACCCATAGACATAGACTGCTCCTTTCCCGGCCACCCATCGGCCGATCATTCCTGCGGTGCCAGACGCTCGGCCGAGAACGAGGTCGTGAATCCGGACCCGGACAGGAAGTGCTGACAGCCCGCGATGACCCAGCGACCGGCGCTCGCGGCCGCGAACACGGGCAGCACCACCGACTCCACCGTGACCAACGCATTGCCCGGCATGCTGACCTCGAGCGCCTCGGAGGTGCGCCCAGCGCGGGCAAGCTCGCTTTCGGCCGCGGCCTGCGCCGACGCCGCGTCGATGAACACCCCGCGCAGCCGGCGCTCCGGTTCGGCGTCGCCCGCTTTGACCTCGACCTCCTCGGCCGAGACCAAGTCGCGATAGGTGGCCACGACCGCACCGACCTTCTCGCCGGCCGAGCGCCGCACCGACCATCGCGACACGTCAGCCTCGAGCAGCGGGATGGCGGGCATCGGCTTGCCCGAGGCGGTGACGCCGGATCCGCGCGGGCCCACGAACAGGCGCGCCGCCACCGGCTTTACTAGGAGGTCGAGCTCGGACCCGATGCGGGTGAGCAGCGCAATGTCCGACTCGTCGATCTGATCCAGGTGTCCGACCAGAAGGCCGGCGACCAGATCCGAGACCACCGGCTCGAGCCCCGCCTCGCCGGCGATCTTCTCGACGATTGCGCCCAGCGACAGATCCTCGTCCCAGCTCCGGCTCTTCTGGACATGGAGCGGCGCCAGCCCACCGCCGGTCGCCGTCTGCGGTTTCGCCAGGCCGCGCACCCGGATGGTCAGGGGCGGGTTCGACACCTCGCACTCGTCCGCGACGAAGACGCCGAAGTCGCGGAAGAACAGCCCGGCACCGAGGCCCACGCGGATCTCCGCCCCAGGCTCGGGCAGCGCGATCCGACCGAAGACACCGGAGCCGGCGAACTCGAGGTCGATCGCGTCGGATTCGATGCCCGAGCCCTCGTAGACCGCGATCGAGCTGAGCTGGTTGAACAGGATCCCCGACAGGGGAATGCCGTTGATGGTGACCACGGCGAGGGGCGCATACTCGGCTAGTCCCACAGCGAGACCTCACGCCGCTCCGGAGCCGACACGATCGTCGGCAACAGCACCACCGTCCCGATCGGCAGCCGTTCGGCCACGGCCGCAATGCCAGGGTTCGCCTCGAGGACCAGCTCGAGCTCGCGCCCATCTCGGCTGCCGTAGTGGCGGAACACTACGTCGTCGAGGACGTCGCCTTCAGACGACCGGTAGGAAAAGGCCGAGACCGCCATCATACCTCGCAATCCGCAGGGTGAACTCTTGCCAGCGGGCCGCGCCGCCGACGTCGAAGGTTTCGTTCGTTTCGGACATCGACTCCGCGACCCAGCTGCCGAGGACGTCACCGAGACCGCTGACCAAGGACAGCGGCCGACCGCGCGTGACCAGCGCCCGCAGCTCGTCCACCTGCGACAGCCCGCCCCGGAAGAACGGGGCCACGTAGCCGGTGAGCTCCACGCTTTCCGGCATGAACCCGGTCAGCTGCATCTGATCTGTCGTGCCGATCCGCGTCTGCCGCGCCCAGCGCGCCTCGGCCGAGCGGGTGAGCCGCTGATAAGCCGCCGTGTCGATCCTGAACTGGAACGAACCGAGCTGCATCATCACGTTCGCCATGGCCTACCTCCCCGCCAGGCCGGTGCGCGGCACCCGGTCGTAGAGAGCACCCGACGCAGCCTGGCGCTCGCGGCGCTTGAGCTCCGCGATCAGCTGCTCGACGGAGAGCCCGGCCGCGTTGATCTGGTGCGTGATGTTCTGGACGATCGAGGGCGCAGACGATGCCGACGGCGCCGGCGACGCCGGCGCTGACCTCTCCCGCGGCGCGGCCGCGGCTCGATCCGACATTTCCGCCAGATCACGCAGCTGCCGGTTGGTGGCCACGAAGCCCGAGCGCGTCTCGAACTTCAGCTCGGGCCCGTGCTCGCCCGTCAGGTGCCACCCGCGCCCGTAGGAACCGCCTCGCGCGTTCGGACGGATCCCGGCCTCTTCAGGAGTGACCTGTGTCGGGGCGACCAGCTCCATGAGGGACGTTTCCGAGCCGCCGGAGTCCAGCGTCTTGATGTTGCCCAGCGCCCGCGAGGTGCCGGTCTCGCCGCCTTGGGTCGCGCCCACCGTGGGAACGCGATCGACCACCGACCCGCCGTCTCCGATGCCCAGCGCCGCCACCGCGGCCGAGCCCTTCTCCTGAACCCATTTCAGCGCATCGATCACCGGCTGGAAGCGCGCCATCGCTTCCTCGAACTTCTCGCCCAGCCAGTCCAGCGCCGCACCGACGGACGTCTTTACGGTCTCCCAGCCGGCGACGATCGCGGAGGTGTATCCGAGGCTGTTCATGATCGGACCGATCGTCGAATCCCAAGCCCAGCGGAAGGCATCGCCGATCCCGGTCAGATAAGTGCTGAACTGCGCCCCCACCCCGGACCAGGCCTGCAGGATCCCGGCCTTCGCCCGCTCCATGTCGAGCGTGAACACGCCCACGATGAAGTCCCTGACGCCGCCGAAGGTCTGTTCGACCCCCTCCCACAACTTGCCGAACCAGGGACCGACCTTGTCCCACTTCTTGTAGATGAGGTAGGCGCCGCCGGCGATCGCCGCGATGGCCAGGCCGACGGGATTCAGCAAGGCGACAGCGCCGCCCAACCGAACGAGGTTCGCCCCCAGTAGACCGACCGACAGGATCGTCTTGCCGAAGGCCAAGCCCCCAAGGAGGACGCCGAAGTTTTCCCACCCGCCGACCAAGTCCGCCACACCTGACGCTGCCTCGAACGTGACGCCGGCCACCTCGCCGAGACCGCTGGCCAGCTCGACCAGGATGGGCAGCGCATCGCCGACGCCGGTGGCAAAGGTCTTTGCCCAGACTTCGACCTGGTCGCGGTTCTCGATCATGTAATCGGAGAATTGCGTCATCGCGTCCGACACGACCGGCATCAGCTCGGCGCCCACCGTGTTCTTCAGGCCCTGCATGACCAGCTGCACGTCGAGCAGCCGGTCCTGGAACACTTCGGCATCACGCGCCGCCTTTTCAGACAGGACGTAGCCGGTACGGCTGCCCTGCCGGGCCAGATCCCGCATGCCCTCGCTGCCGAGCCGCAGCATGTTGAGCATTTCGACACCGGACCGGCCCAGCAGGTCGTTCGCCAGGATGGTCTGCTCGGCTTGCGACTCGACACCGAGCATGGCGTCGGCGATAGCGCCCAACGCCTCCTCGGGCTCCATCTCGGACAGCGAGCTCGCGCTGAGGCCCAGACGTTCGAGCGCCTCCGCCGCGGGACCCGTGCCTTCGGCTGCTTCGCCCAAGCGCTTCTGCATGCCCTGGATCGATTTGTCGAAGGTGCCAATGTCCACGCCCGACCGCTCGGCCGCGTAGCGATACTCCTGCAGCGCGCCGATACCCATGCCGAGCCGATCGGCTGTCTTGGCGACATCATCACCGAGCGACGCGGTGGAGCTCGCCAGGCCGAAGACCGCGGCCGATGCCAGGCCGACACCGACCGCGACCCGACCGGCATCCCGGCGCAGATTGCTCGAGACGTCTCGGAACGACGCGCCGACCCGGCGCGAGGCTGCGGCCGCGCGGTTGTAGCGCTCCTGCTTGCGTTCGAGCTCCTGCAGCGTTCGGCCGAGCTCTTCGTATTCCCGATCGAGCGCCTCGACGGACCGCCCCTGGCGTCGGAGGACGTCGCGCTCGCGGTCCAGCTCCTTCTGCCGGTTGGTGACGCCCTTGATCTCGTTCCCGACGCTCTTCAGCCCGTTCTGCAGGAACGACATGCTCGAACGGACGGACCGCTCGAGCGCTGCACCGATGGTGATCGTGGATTTCAGTTTCTGCTCGCGGCTCATTTTTTCGGCAGACCTTCCAGTAGCCAGAGGAAGCGGGACACCGGCAGCCGCATCAGCTCCTCGAGGCCCCAGCCGGTGTAGCGCGCGAGCTGCAGGAGCCCGCGCCGCACCCCGTCACGGGTCAGGCCAAAAAACTGCCGTAGGCCTCCTGCAGCCGCCCGTAATGCTTCATGGACAGCGAGGAGACGGTCTCGGGATCGAGGTCGCAGAGGTTCGCAAACATCGCGACCTCGGCCCGCATCGCGGACTTTCCCTCGACCGCCAGCTGGTCCCCGACGGTCGGCTCGCGCATGGTGATCGTCTTGACCGCGGTCCCGTCGATCTTCGGCCCAGCGCCGTCGAAGGTGATCGCGATCGTTTCGCCGTCACGGACCAGGTAGTCGGGCAGCGCATCGGCTTTCGATTGTTTCGCGGCCATGATCAGATCCCGATGTTCTTGCGGTGCTCGGCGAGCTGGTCGACGCCATCGACCACGCGGATCATGTTGAGCGCGTCGATGAGGTGGATTTCGCGGCCGTTGACCACCTCGCGGTAGAAGACCAGCGACAGGTTGAAGGTCAGCGCCGGCTCGTTGCCCGGGCCCCAGGTCCCGCGCTCGAGCGAGATCATCTTGCCGGTCATGTTGTGCACGATCGGCTTCGTGGTGCCGTCGAGGCTTTCCATCGAGCCGCGGGCGGTGAGCTGGACGCCGGCGCCCTTCTTCAGCCCCCAGAGCGCCAGGACGTTGTCGTCGTAGGAGGTCAGCACACCCGAGCAGGTCAGCTTCTCCATGCCCATGTCGAGATCGACCGCGGTGTCCATGCCGCCGGCGCGAAAATCCTGGGTCGCCAGCGTGAGCGCGGGCGGCGACCATTCCTTGATCTTGCCCGCGTAGCCCCGGCCGTCGACGACCAGGTTCAGATACTTGATGATGTCCTCGGCAGCCATTACGCGAGCACCTCCTCGATATAGTCGTTGACCAGGATCGACCGGAACGTGATGTGCTCCGCCGGATACACCGGAGTGAAGTCGAAGTTGAAGTAGACCTTGCCGTCGGCGATCGCGGACGGGGTGTTCAGATCCGGATCAGCCCAGCAGCGACCACCCAGGATCGCCCCCTGCGCCTGCAGATCCCGCAGGAACCCGTTTGCGGAATCGACGACATCGTCGACGTAGGTCCGGTTGATCCCGCGATCGACCGCCCAGAGGTGGGCGCGCTGCAGCGAGGTGTTCAGCACATCGGCCGTGCGGCGCACGGACAAGAAGGCGAACTTCGCGTCGGCCGAGAGCGAGCGGTTGCCCCAGAGGCGGAAGCCGTCGTGCCGGATCGTCGTGGCGACGCCGGCCTCGTTCAGCAGGTTCGCGCGGGAGGCGCGATCGCCCAGCGTGAAGTCGACGGGGCGGGACAGACCGACGATGCCGTTAATGAACCGGTTCGACGGCGACGCCCAGAAGCCCACGTCGTTATCGGTGCGCGCGATCACACCGGCGACGCGCGCGGAAGGCGGCTGCGCGACGGTGACGCCATCGACGAACACCAGGTGCCAGGGATCGACCAGGTAGACGCGGTCCGAGCCGTAGTCCTCGGTCGCGGCGATCACGGCATCATCGGTGGTGTTGGGCCCGTCGGCGATGACCACCGCGCGCATCCGGCCGGCGATGCCCTCGAGCTCCGCGATCACGGGGTTGGCGAGATCGTCGGGACGCTGATGGGTAAAGCCCGGCGCGATCAGGATACGCGGGGCGAAGCCCACGACGCTCTCGGCGCCGGCCAGGGCATGCACCCCCTCAAAGGTCCCGTCGTTGGCATTCACGCCCCCGATCACGTTTGCCAGCGTTTCGGTCTCGTCCACGCCCTCGTCGACACGAACCACGACGACGACGGCGCCGATCTGGTCGAAGATCCCGTCGAGCGCGGCCGGCAGGGTGCCGTTGCCATCGCCGACCGTGTCCAGCTTCGCCGCTTCGGTGCGCGAGCCGGCCACGAGAACCGGCTTGTTGAGCGGGAACGCCTCGGCGTCGGCATCCGGCGCCGTGCCGACGATGCCGATCACCGACGTGTTCACGACACGGATCGGACGGGTCCCGGACTCGACTTCGAGAACCTCGACCCCATGAAGGAAACTGCCAGCCATGATCACCTCGCTATGGATTTGCAGGCAAGATCACCGGATCGACGTCCGCATTCCTCTGGCGGGTTCCCCGGGCTTCTAGCCGAAGCGCCACAAGGCGACGGCCAGGAGCATGGCCAGGCGAGCGAGCCGGCCGACACCGTCGGCTTTCAGAGCCTGATGGAACGGACCGGCCGCACTTACCCGATCCCAACCGCGCTCAAGCAGATTGTCGTGGACCGCGGCCGCTTTCAAGAACCGCGCGTCGTGCGGGTCAAATGCCCAGCGCAGCCCGCGCGGAATCGAAACGTCGAAGGTGTAGCCTTGCGGGATCGGAACAAGCAGCCCGGATCCCTCGCAGCCCAGCTCCCAGGCAAAAGCCGCGCCCACTCGGTACCGGATCGAACCGGGCAGGCGGGCAAACGCCGGATCGGCTGCGGTGTAGTCGCTCAAGTCAGGACGCCGAAGCGGCCTGCTCGGCCAGCGCCGCCATTTCGACCAGCGCCTGGGAGAGAACCGCATCAACCGCATCTTGGTCCTGCGCGGCCGCGAGCTCCTTTCGGACGCGACGCTGAGTGCCCGTCACCGTAGCGACCAGCGCCTCGAAGGCGTCGGCCTTCGCCACGATCACCGCTGCGAGCGTCGCGAGCTCTTCGCCAGACGATGCGGCCTCATGCAAGATAATCGGGTCAGGGTTGAGGGGATCGAACGACCGCGCTGCGTCAGCCTTGCGGCCCCAAGAAGCCATTTCTTCAGTGGAATACCCGTCGGTCAGCGGTGCCATGATGGCTTGCGACACGGCGGACAGCTTGGCCATAGCCGAACGACGCGATGACACCAGCTCTTCCGTCCCGGCGCGTTCGGCCAATCCGACCAAGAGCGCCTCGGCCGCAGCCGCGTCGGCCGGCCCGGACAGATAGACCGTCCCGCCGGCCACCCGATCAACTGCGGCCCCGCCCTCTTCGAGCATTGCGACGGCGGCGGAGAGGTGCGCCTTATCGACTTCGATGGAAATCATAGCTGTGGATCCTTCGGTTTAGTTGGGGTCGAGGTAAGGCAAGAGGCGAACCATATAGGCGTCGGAACCGTTGTTCAGCACGGGCGAGCCGGTCCGGTGCTCGTGATAGAATTCGATGACGTCGCCCGGCTCGGTGAGATAAGCGAACACCGTCACGGCGCAGACGTTCGAAGGTCCGACCTGCGAGCCTAGCTGGTAATGACCGATCCGCTCGCCGTTCTTGAAAACATACGCACCTTCGCCCATTTCGCCGTTCGTATTAAGTGAACAGAAGATGCCCCAGACGCCGAGCGTGTCTGGGGTGACCACCATCTGCTGACCGTTCCACAGGCCCTGCGCATTGCCTTCGACCGCGACCATGTTGTCGCAGCGCGTGACAATCGTATGAGGTATGGACTGCGACGGCTGGTCCTTGTTCGAGACCTTAAGGTTCAGCGGCAAGCCATCACCGGTCTTTCCTAGGGCAAATGCCAGGTTTTGCGGAGTGACGACTCGGCTGTTATCTTGCCCCGCTAGAACTTCCGGCTTCGAAGCTAATTCAACCGGACCAGCGGCCCCAAAATTCGCAAGCCACGGCGATGCAATGCCACCGGTCATCATATAAACCGACCCGCCCCCGACCATGATGATCTGCCCCTCCTGCAAGGGATAAATCTGCCAAGACGATCCAGACCAGACCGCGATGTTCTCGGAGAAGCCTGCCCAAAGCCCAGAAGCGCCCGAAGCGATGAGATAGGCGTCACCAGCGGTCGGTGGGATCGTGGGCGGAGACGTTCGGCGGGAAATCACCGCGCGAGCAGCACCGCGTGACAAGGTCAGCAGGAACTGCGTCCGAGCGGCGAGGGCTGCCGCCTGGACGTTCGCATGCCCCTCGCTGTTGTCGAGATCAGGCGGGCCCCCGTTGAAATCGTCCCCGTTTTGGATTTCGTGGATGTCCGCAGGCCAGAGACCCTGCTCGGCCAGTTTCACCAATTGCGTCATGCTGCCACCTCTTGCGTGATTGTGTCGCCGTAGGCCTGCCCAGTGCCGGCCACGAGATCGTCACCGTATTGCAAAGCCACACGGCGGAAGTTGACGGACACGAGCCGGCAGCGCACCGGCGCGATCCGCTGCGCCCGGGCGAACACGGCCGCGACGTCTGCGCGGCTGACCGTTTCGCCCAGCTCGATCCGATAGTCGGCCCAGGACTCCCACTGCTCTGCCGAGCCGATCGTCCCATAGGTCGCGCCGTTCCCGTAGCGCGGCCGGTCGCGATATTCGCGGATGACCGCGGCACCATAGCCCATATCGGCGAGCGCCCGACGCAGAGCCCCAAGCGTCCCCTTGCGGCGGTGGACCTCGACCGCGCCCGAAACGACCTGCCGCTTCACGGCTTCCGGCCAAGACGGGTCCCAGGTGTCGGCCGAGAACGCCCAGGCGAGAAACGGCAGGTGATCGGGCGCGGCCGTTTCAGCGCGCGAATTCATCGCTTCCGGCAAAGCGACGAGACCAATGCGCGACACGGCACCCTCGAGTGCCCGCTCGGCTTCGGTCGCACCGGAGGGCAAGAGCGATCGCGGATCAGACACCAGCGCCTCCGTCCGTCAGCTGCACGGCCGTCCATCGGGCCGACTGACCGTCTCCGACCACCACGTCGGCAGCCGGAGAGGCCAGAGCGATATTCTGAACGCCCGCCTGGTAGAGAGCCGCGATGATGCCGGCGCGCGGAACGTTACGCCCGACCAGCCGTCGAGTTTCGAGGAAGGCCAGGAGCGCAGCCTTGGCCGCGGCGATGACCACCGACGAATCCGGCCCGTCGTCGATCGTGAGCGTCGCCTCGATCGAGAAATCGACCAGGTCGACAGGCAGAACTTCAACACGGTCGGACAAAGGCCGCACATCCTCGTCGTCCAGCGCCGCATCGACGCCGGCCAACAGATCAGCGTCCGGGACGCCGTCGCCTTCTTCGGAGAGGACAAAGACCCGGACCAGGCCGGGCTCGGGATTGAGGATCTGCACGTCGCGCACCAGCGCCGATGCGGACAGAGCGAAGAACCGATAGCCGCCATAAGTCCCGGCCGTTGAAAAGCCTTCGAGCGACAGCTGGATCCGGGTGCGGAGCCGCTCGTCGTCTTCGAGCACCGCCTCGACAGGCGGAAAGGCGTCAGGATCTGCAGTCACGACCACAAGCCGCTCGACACCGAACAGCGCCCCGATGTGGTCGAGGTCGCTGCTGGTTGCGAAAGCGAGCATGGTTGCGCGGACAGCCTCGTTGATCCGTTGACGGATGAGCAGCTCGCGGTAGGCCGCGACCTCAAGGATTTTAACGGCCGGCTCGCTTTCGAGCGCGAGCGCATCCGCGAGGGACGGATCACGCGCGAGCGCCTCGGCCTTCATTTCCGACAGGATCGTCTCCACGTCGAGCAGATCGACAGCTGCAGGTGCCGGCAGCTTCGGCAGATTGATTGCAGAGAAACCGCTCACGACACCACCACCCCGTCCAGAACCAGATCGCGCTCCTCGGCCACGAGCGTCATGGTCAGCGACACGACCAGCTCGCCCAGCGCGAGCCGATCGATGCGGACCCGCTTGACCACCACCCGCGGCTCCCAAGCGGCGATCGCCTCGGCCGTCGCAGCGATGAGCTGCAGCCGGAGGCCGGCCGAATAAGGACGGTCGACCAGCTGATAGAGGCGAGACCCGTAGTCGCGCCGCAGGACCCGTGAGCCGATCGGTGTGGACAGGATATCGCGGATGGACTGCCGCAGATGCGCCATGCCACCGATCGCCCGCCCCGTTTCTGAATTCATACCGCGCATGCCGGCAAGTTGGACGCGCGCGCGGCGCCGCGCCTCTGGCGGGTTCCCCTTACGACGGCCCGCCCGTGTTCGAGCCGCCGCCGGTCACGCCGCTGTGCGTGTGGCCGGTCAGGCTGACGCCGGAGGCCACCACATCGCCGTCCACGATGATGTTGCCCTTCACGTTCATCGTGCTGAGCTCGATCGTCGCGACACCACCGACCACCGACAGATCGAGACCCGGCATCGACAGGCTGACGGCGCTGTCCCGATCGTCCGGAGCAACCCCATCGTAGGGACCGGGATAGACGATGCCGCGGGCGGTGTTGCCGCCAGGCGAGAACACGACCACCTGCGACCCCTTCACCGGCGGGACCCAGATCCGCACGTCCTTTGACCCGAGCTGCGCAAACGGCAGCCAACCGGAGACGACACCCGGCCCCAGGGAGACCTTCACGCGCGCGGCCGTCGGATCGAGCTCGACCACGGTGCCGATGATCACCATCCGCTCGACGATGCGCATCAGCTCGGAGACAGCGAGGCTCACGGCTGCGCCTCCTCGTAATCCGCCTCATGCGGGATCCCGACGCGCGGCGCGTGGGACACCAGGACCTCGGACGGCAGGAACTCCGGCGGCAGCTCGAAGGCATCGCCGAGGCGAGCCGCATGCACCCACTCAACCAGCCAGACGTCGAACCGCGCCGCGGCCGGTGCGAACTCGTCCGGTTCCACCGCGATCACCGTCGCCGCGCCCCACTTCACCCCGAACCGCTCCGCATGCACCTGGGCGGCGACGGCGCCCGCCAGCTTCAGCGTCTGCATGCGGACCGCCGGTGTGCGCCTCCCCAGGACGATCCGCGCCTGCACCCGGACCAGGCATGGGAACTGTCCGGTGAGCGGATCGCCGTCCGGATCCGGCTCGATTTCCGAGATTTGGCAGACCAGCGCCGGCACCGGCAGCTCGTCGTCTTCGGCGTCCTCGGCGATCACCACGTTCACGCCAGGGAAGCGCTCCGCGAAGCCCGCCCGGACGGCCTCGAGGGCCGCGTCCAGATCAACGTTTTCCATTTCCCACTCCGAAGATTGTGCGAGCCCGGATCTCGGACTCGAAGTTGCGGAGGAACAGCGTGTCGATATCGACGAACACCTCGTCCTCCAGGTAGATCATCATCCGGTCCGCGACCGGCATCCGCGCCTCGACGATCGGAAAGCGCCCGTCCCCGGCCCGGCGGTAGACACCGCGCTTCTTGCCGCCCGGGCGCGCGAAGAACGCACCGACCAGCGTGGTCCCGTTCATCTCGATCCCACCGGCCACCTCGCGCGGCCGACCCTTGAAGGCCGACACCGGCAGATCGTTCGCCCCATACCACAGCACGACGGACTGACCCCGGCCCTTGCGGTAGCGATACTCCTTCAGCCGCCGGCGCAGAGCCGTCGCGTTCCGCAGCCCCAGCTCGCTCTTCAGACCCTTAGACGAGAGCCGGCGGATGTTGCTGGCGGTGCGGCGAAGCGCGGCACCATAGGCCTTCTCCACCTCGCTAGGCGACGCGGCGAACTCGGTCGCAAGCCGCTCGAGCGCGTCGCCATCGAGGTCAAAACTGAGCACGATAGGCCTTGGTGGGCTTCGAGAGACGGATCCGCGCGAGGCCGCTGCCGTCGTGCTCCGGATCCGAGACGACGTCCCAAGTCTTCCCGTCGACCACGGCCACATCGCCATCGTCGACCGCGGCCGCGTCGGCCGACGGGAGCAACAGGTGCGGCTCGGTCAGATCATGCTGCAGGTCGCCCAGCGACGAGGGCCCGTTCTGCTCCTCAAAGATCGCGGAGCCCTCCCACAACACGACATCGCCGCGCCGGATGGTGACCGGCACGGCGAACTCGTCGGGCGAGAAGAACTCGCCAAGGTTTTCCCAATCGGGCGCGGGCATAGCTTACTTCTTGGCGCCCTTGCCGCCGGCTGCCTTCGCCCCGGTGCCGCCGGTGGCTTTCGCGTCCGTGCCGGAGGGAGCGCCGGAGCCTTCACCGGGCGTCTCGTTCGCGCCCTTCTCGGGCACGTTCGCGCCGTTGTCGAGCGGGCTGCCGGAGCGGTTCTGGGCGTCCTTGCCGGGAGGCGGGAAGCCCTCCTTCGCGCCCAGGTCGACACCGACCGCGGAGCCGTCCGGGTTGGTCTCGACCCCTTCGAGCTCCTCGTCGCCAAAGAGCTTCGCCTTGCCGCGCTGCAGGAGGTTGCGCGCGACGGTCTCGGAGACCACGACGTCGGGCTTCGCCTTGTCCTTGCCGGGCGTCACGAGCTTGCCATTGATGCCGACGGCCGAGGTCAGCTTCAGCTCGATCTTCTTCTTGTCTGCCATGTTCACACCTTCGAGTGATGAGAGGGAGGGAGGAACTCGACCCGGCTAGATCCGGATCGAGGGAGGATCAGACGCCCTGACGGCCGAGGCAGAAGGACTCGACGTGGCGGTAGGCGATATCGGCGTCCTGGAAGGCGACGATCGCGACGCGGCCGCGCTTCGATTCCGAGTAGGGATCGACCGTCAGGTCGAGACCGCCCCACATGCCGAGCAGCATGTCGGCGAAGTTGCCGAAGAACACGTCGCCTGCTTGCACCTGGTTGGTGATCTCGGCGCGGTAACCGTTCACCGTGCCGCCGGCCTCCCAGACGGGCGCACCGTTGGTGCCCGCGAACTTCTGGGAGGTCTTCATCGCGCCGCGGAAACCCGAGGTGCCGATGTAAGCCATCGCGTCGACGTCGGCATTGTCGGCCGCGATCTCGCTCTCCATCTGCACCAGCTCGGCATAGGTCGGCTGAACGCCGGCGAAGGGCACCGCGTTGATCCCGGTCAGGTTGGCGAGGCCGAGCGGCATGGTGGCCGAGCCGGTGCCGTAGAAGCCGGCATAGTCGAGCGTCAGGGCCAGCGACTGCGCCAGATCACGGCGCACAAGCGCCTCACCGTCGATCGAGGTCTGCTTCAGGAACGAGCGGGTCATTTCCGAATAGGCCCCGACGGTCTTCATCGAGAGCTGCACGTTGCCCAGATCGATGTTGCTCTCGCCAGCCTCCTGGTCCTCGCCGAGCCAGTAGCCCTGGCCACCGTTGGTCTGCGTCGGGATATCGACGTTGCCAACCAGGCCACCGAGCGGCGTCGCCATGCCCAGCAGGACCGAGCGGTTGCGGAACATGTCGATGAAGGACTGCGACAGCAGATCCGTGGCGATCGCATAGCCGCCGGTATCGCCGGGCGTCGCGCCGGAGGTGCCGGTGTTCAGCGCACGGCGCAGAACGTCGGCCGGGACCATGATCCCCTGCGCCTCACGACCCGAGGCCCGTGCGGCGGCCGCGGAGGCCTCGCGCTCGAAGGCGGCGTTTTCTTGCGCGCGCCGATCGTTCGGGTTCGCCAGAGCCCGCAGCGCCCGCAGAAAACTGAAGCGGCCCGCCTCGGCCTCGGACATGCCAATCACGCCGGCGTCGTCATCGAGGGCGCCGGTGCCGCCGGAGCGGGCGCCTTCACCGCCGCGGCGCTCGGCATGGGTGTCGAGCAGGTGGCGGGTAAAATCCGAGACCGACTGATTGTCGCGGATGGCGCGCTGCGCATCCTCGACCGCGCCGTGCTGGGTGCCCAGCTCGAGCAGCGCCGCGACGCGGGTGCGCTCGGCTTCGGTGCCGGAGCGGACAAGCGCCTGCGTCTCGGCTGCGCGCTCGAGCATTTCGAGAACTTCGACGATCTTGCCGTCCTCGTCGACCTTGGCGCGCACCAGGTTACCGGCTGCGTCCCGGAGAATCCGTTCCATAAATTCGCGTCCCTCTTGTTGACGGGCGCCGGGCTCGGCGCTGGTTTGACTGGCGCCACTATCGCCACCGGGCGCAGGCCCCGCCTCTGGCGGGTTCCCCGCAGGATCTTTTGCCGAACGGCCGACCCCGACCGTGGCGTCGGCCGGGACCGACACCATCGAGATCTCGAAAGGCTCCCACTCGGTAACCGTGACCTGATCCGGCTCGCCGTCCTTCTCCTCGGTGCGGATCGCCTTGATGCGGTAGCCGACCGAGACATGGCGGATCACCTCGTCGAGAATGTCCTGGAAGATTTCAGCCGCGCGGCCGCTGCGCCCGAACTTGAGCGTGGCGCGACCGCGACGATCCCCGCCGATCGTCGCCGACAGCACCACCCCGATCTGGACGTCGTGGTTATGGTTCCAGAGCACGGCCGCGCCATCGCGCAACCGGCCGAGGTCCACCGCCTGGGCCGAATGATCCAGGACCTCGAAGCCGAACCAGCGCTCGACCGGCTCCTCCGACGAGAAGGCCACCTCGACCGTGCGCGCCTCCTCGTCGACGTTGCGCACCGCCACGGTCCGGTGCAGGGCCCCGGCCCCGCGGTTGCCGTTCAGCTGCTCGGGCGTCAGCGAGCGGACCATCGCACAGCCCACAAGCGCCGACGCGAGAAGCGCCTTATTCATCTTCACCATCGTCGGTCTCCTTTTCTTCGGTTTCGCCGCCTTCGCCCGCCGGCGCCTTAGGCATCCCGGCCTTCGGGTTCGACGCCGGCGCGACGCCCAGCACCGCGGCCATGATGAATTCCTCCGGCATGCCGGCTGCGCGCATCGCCGCGATGTCCTGGGCGTATTGCCGCCAGACCGTGTCGGGATCGCCGCCGCGGCGCTGGATGATTTCGGACGGCGAAGTCAGCAGGTTGTCTTTCGCCGAGATCTCGGCCGCGATGTCCTTGGTGGGATCGACCCAGGGCCAGCGCCGCGGCTGCCAGCGCACCGCCTGATACCGCTCGAGGTTTTCCGGCCCGAGGCGCACCCCGTCGCCGACCACGATCCCCATCAGCAGGGCAGGCTCGAGCGCGCCGCGGTAGACGCGATCGACCAGGACCTCGATCAGCCACTCCTGCAGATCCATCCAGTGATCGCGCTCGTCCACGACACCCTGCCGGATCGACGAGAAGTTGACCCCCTCAAGGTCGTTGGCGAAGGACACGTAGGACACGCCCATGCCGGCACCGGCACCGCGGAGCATCGCCTTATGGAAGGGCGTGAACTCGCCCGTCGGATACTGGCTCGGCACGTTCTTGACCCGCGCCCCAGGCGGCAGCTCCTGATAGAGCCCCTCTTCGGGTTCGAAGTAGAGCTCTTCGTCCTCGAGCTCCTCGTCCCGATCGGGACCCTCGCCGGTCTCCCATTCGATGAAGCCCCCGAGCGAGGCCGCGGTCCGCGCATTCTTCAGAGCCGCCTTCTCGAAGCCGTCCAGCATGCCCAGGCGCCAGAGCGCCGTCGCCGCCCAGGGCAGCCCCCGGCGCTGGCCCAGCACATCCTCGACGAAGCCGTGAATGATCTGCTCGGCCGGGATGCGATCGAGAGACCGCCCGCCAAACGAATAGCCGGCCACGGACGGATCGTCCGAGGCGAAGTAGTAAGCCAGCGGACGGCCGGCCCGGTTGAACTCGATCCCCTGCCGCACGAAGCGGCCGTTCGGCATGCGATCGACGTTGTAGTCGACCGGACACCGCTGGGGATCCAGGACCTGCAGCGCATACCGCATCGGCCCCGCGTCGCGGCCGCGCACCTCCCGCACCATGAACTCACCGTCGCGCGCGGCACCCCCGACGATCGCCTTGCAGATCCGGCGGAAGCTCCGCTTGCCGGTCACGTCGCAATGCTCGGCCCGGCACCACTTCGCCCACCAGGCCTCGAGCGCGTTGTTGGCCTCGACATCGAGCGTCCCATCGCGCTTGCGGGTCTGCGCCTGAAGGATGATCCCGTTAGCCCCAACGATCGACCGCTCGGCGATGCGCAGGAAGGACTTCATGTAGTCGTTGACGGTCGACTGCTCGCGCGACTGCGCCACCAGCACCCGCTGGTTGCGATCGACGATCGCGTCGGCCGACATCGGCGTCGACGACATGAAGGACACGGCCGGACCCGCGTCCCGGGCAGCCGGTCCGAGGCTGCGCACCCGGCGGATCCGGAACGAGCCCGGGCCCGCCTTCGCCGGCGCCTCCGCAGTCGTGGCCAGGGGAGGCTCCGAGCGGACCGTCGGCTGCGCGCCTTTGCGTTTCCCGAACCCCAGCATCAGCGACCGAACCTCACCGACACGCGCCGGCCCAGCAGCCGCCGGGCCTTGCCGTCACCGGACAGCTTCTGGACCTCGCGCCGATAGGACTCGCGCAGGCTTTTCAGCTCCCCGATCGGCGTCCGGACCAAGGACCGCCCGCCGATGGTGTAGGATTCCTGGTCGAGCGTTGCCCGGCGCTCGAGGACCGCCTCGATGGCATCCAGCATGCGCTGCGCATGCGAGCGCGGATCGAGCGCGCCATCGACCGACGCCAGATCCTGCGAGACCTTGAGCTGCCCCGCCTCGATCTCGAGCACGTCGCCGTTCGAGAGCACCCGGAGCGTGAACGCGTAGAGACCCGGCGCCCAATCCGCCGTGACCGCTGGCGGCTCGGCGAAGCGATGCAGATCGCCGAACGGCGAGGACTGGAGCTCGATCTTCTCGGGCCCGGACAGGATCACCACCGCGGCCCATTCGGGCGCGGGATAGTCGACGAGGTCGAGATCGAGCGCGAACGTCAGGCCCGCCTTGATCGATGTGGGGATGTGCCGCAAACCATACTCCGCGTCAGAGACCAGGCGCGCGCCGCCTCCGCCGCCTTTGAGCCGCAACATTCCGCTTCGAGCGCTTCTTTCCCTCTGGCGGGTTCCCCGGCGGCTCGTCGTCGGTGACCGGAGCCGGCGCCTCGTCCGCGTCCTTCGGTCCAAGCCGCGCCAGGCGATGCACCAGGTTCGGGTTCGCGATCTTCAGCGCCGCATAGGCGTAGACCCGGCAGTCGAGCGCCTCGTTGCGCTCCCGCGTCTTGTGCCAGGCGCGCACCGGGAAGCCGCGCCGGTGCTTGGTCACCAGCTGCTCGGCCGTGAGCTGCAGGAAGAACTCCGGATCCCGATCGGCCGGGAAGTGACAGTAGCCCGGGCCGGGCGTCTCGAGGTTCACCCGGCGCATGACCACCAGCTTCGCGTCGTTCACCCCGACCGAGAACAGCATGACGGGCCGCGAGCGCCGACCGCTGCGCGCCTTCGAAGGCGCCGACACCACCGGCTTGTTCCAGGTGCCACCGCCTTTCAGCGCGTAGAGCCCGCGCCGCTGCTTGCCGCGCAGCTGCTCATACGCCGCCTGCGTCAGACCACCGGAGCCGCCCGTGTCGAAGCCGCCGGCCGAGCAGCGCAAGGTCGCGCCGGTCTCCGTCTCCCAGGTCTGGCCCAGGTAGTCGAAGACCAGATCCCAGACCTCGTCCTTCATCGGATCACCCCAGAACACCTGGTAGTCGAGCGACCAGCTTTCCTCGCCCAGCCCCCAGCCAACGAGCTCGAGCTCGAGGCGGTCCTCCTGCATGTCGACGCCGGCGGTGATGCAGGCGACGCCGGCCGGGACCTTCTGCCCCCAATCCTCGACCCGGGCCATCACGTCGTCGGCCGCGACCCGCTCCGCCTCCTCCTCCCAGCATTCGGCGAGCGAGACGTTCACGAAGGTCTGCAGATCGTCGCTGGCCTTCTTCTCGAGGAAGGACTGCACGACATCGCCCAGCCGTCGGAAGCACGAGTAGAGCTCCGAGAGGTGATAGCTGGCGTGGCCAAGAAACGGCTTCTGCGCCTTCCAGCCGAAGCCGAGCCGCTCGGCGTCCCGGATCGCCTGGATGCGGTCCGAGTCCGACCAGACACAGCCGTTCGCCGCGCACTGGTAGTAGGCGGTCGCCGGCAGGTGATTGCCGTCCGCGTCCTTGTCCCATTTCACGTTCGCCCACTGCAGCACCTGGCCCTCGCCGCAATGCGGGCAGCCGACGTGGAACTGCCGCTGGTCGCCCTGCTCGTAGGCATCATCGATCCAAGACAGGCCCCGGACCGTGGGCGTCGAGATCTCGAGCAGCTTGCGCAGATCCCCGAAGGTCGCGGCCCGCTGCCAGATCAGCGACACCGGATGCCCCTCGGCCGTGCGGTCGTAACCGTCCGTCTCGTCCGCGACGATGAAGGGCGCCGACCGGCCCCGCTGGGTCTTCGGAGATCCCGACCAGGCGAACATGATGAAACCGCCCGGGTAGGACTTCATCCGGCTGTTGTTCACGCCCTTCCGAGACCGAGCGACCGCAAGCCGTTCCTCGAGCTCCGGGTTGGCTTCCACGAGCGGGTTGAACTTGGTCTGCAGCCAGGTCTGCAGATCGCCCTCCGAGGGCTGCATCATCATCTGCGAGGTCGGGTCCATCGCGATGCGGTAGGACTGCGCGCAAAGCGCGACCTGCGTCTTGCCGACCTGTGCCGCCCATTTGAGCGAGATCCGGGTGCAGGACGGATCGACCGTCATGTCGAGCGGCTCGCGCTGGTAAGGCGCATTGTCGAACCGGATCAGACCGGGAATCGCGTTGCCGACCGGGATGTAGACCGACTTTTCCGCCCACTCCGACGGCCGAAGGTCGGGCGGAGGCTGCAGCGCAGCCAGCGCCGAGGCCATCATCCGATGCGCAGCCGGGCTATACTCCATCTTCGACGGGCTCCCCCATGAGCGCCACCAGGTCCGTGCTCGAGAGACCGGCCATGATGTCGGAGAGCTCCGCCTTGATGATCTTCTTCAGAGCTGCCTCGGACCGGCTGCTCTTCGCCGCGGCCGCGATCCGAACCGGCGCGTTGTTCAACAGCTTCGCCTTCAGCTCGGACATGAGCAGAGCCGCGACCGCCCCCGCCTCCTCCGCATCGATCAGCGTCCCGCGCAGCTGCAGGACCGCCATCTCCTTCAGATCAGCTTCGGCCCGCATGCGCCGCGCCTTCTCGGCCGCGTAGTTGATTGCGTTATCACCATCACCGGCACCAGCCGCGCGCTCCTGCAGATAGCCGATGTAGCCCTGCACCGCCGTGACGAGATCATACCGGCCGCGCTCCGCCTTTGGGATCACGCCCTCCTTCGAGAGCTGCTGGACGCGACGCTCGGTGAGGCGCAACAGCTTCGCGATGGTGGCGACCGGATAGGTGGTAGGGCCCGATCCCGCCATCAGGCATCGAAGCCGCCACCGAGGGAGAGGCCGGCAAGATCATCATCGACATCCAGAGAGGGGTCCCGGGGCGGGACGGGTCCCGGAGCGGGACGGGTCCCGGAGCGAGAGGGGTCCCGGAGCGGGACGGCTTCACCCGCTGAGAACGGATCGTCAACCGGATCCGGCTCTGGCGCTTCTTCCACGAACCGATCGTAAACCGCCTTCATGATGGCGACGTTGTCCTGCGATCGCCCCGCCTCCTCCCAGAGCCCGTCGAACCAGCGCAGGTAGAAATCAGCAAACTGATCGCAGACGTCGATGTCGAACTGCTCAGTCCGCAGGTTCTTGTTGAGGTTCATCGAGGACCGCATGACGGCCCGACCGCGCGCGCCCTCGACGATCACCACCTTGGCATGAACGGACACGCACCGGAACGCCTCGAGGCCGACCGCCTGGATCAGCGGACCCGCGAACTTCGGGCTCTTCTCGAAGGTGCCGCGATCGAGGATGAACCGCAGGCTGCGCAGCTGCTCGTTCGCGCGCATTTCGGCCGCGCGCTTCACATCGTAAAGTCCCGTCGTCCAGGCGGAGATCGACACGTCGGCCGGGCCCAGACAGTTGACCATGTGCTCCATCGCGTCGATCGCCGAGAACTGACCGGCCGTCAGCCCGGAGACCGCAACGCCAGGCGCGAGCTCCCCGATCGTATCGGCCGCGGACCCGGTCCGATGAGCGACCATGCGGACCTTCCGAGAGGCGACGCGCAGCGCGGTGCCCTTAGCCATCGGCCACCGCCAGCCGCTGCCCCCGGCTTGCCGACAGCTCGTCGAACCCTTCGCCCGTGCTCCGCAGATGCGCCTTCAGCCCGGTCCACTCCTGCCACCGCCGCACGATCACGTCGGCGAAGCGCGGATCCAGCTCCATGAGCCGCGCCCGGCGCCCGCACTTCTGCGCCGCGATCAACGTGGAGCCCGAGCCCCCGAAGGGATCGAGGACGATGTCGCCCCGCGCGCTGCTGTTCTTCAGCATGCGCAGGATCAGCCCGACCGGCTTCATCGTCGGATGGTCGCCGTTCTTGCGCGGCTTGTCGTGGCGGATGACCGAACCGACCAGCTCCTCCACCTTCAGATCAGCCCCCGAGATCCGGAGCGTGGTCTCGCCCACGTCGATCTCGACAGCACCATCGGCCGTCACCACGAACGGCGGCTGCTCGAAGTTGAGGACCGTCGTCTGCTTTCGGCCCCCGAACCAGCGATGCGCCGCGCCCTCCTTCCAGCCGTAAAGGATCGGCTCGTGCTGCCACTGGTAGTCGGACCGGCCCAGCACCAGCGACGGCTTGATCCAGACCAGGCACCCGGACGTCTTGAACCCGCTGTCCTGGAACGCGGCCCGAAAAGATCGGCCCTCGGTGTCGGCATGCGCCACGTAGCAGCTGCCGCCATCGGCGATGAACGAGGCGACCAGGCCGAAGCAGTCGAGCAGGAACTGACGGAACGCATCGCCGGCCATGTGGTCGTTCTTGATCTTCCCGGCCGAGCCCTCGTAGTTGACGTTATAGGGCGGATCGGTCCAGCACATATCGGCCAGCTCGCCCCCCATCAGCTCGGCGAAATGCGCCTCGGACGTCGAGTCCCCGCACATCACGAGGTGATCGCCCAGAACCCAGACATCGCCCTCGGCCGAGACGTAGCCGTCACCGGCATCGGGCACCGCGTCATCGTCGGTCTGGCCCTCTTCGTCGATGTCGTCGCCATCGAGGAACAACAGGTCCAGCTCCGACTGCGAGAAGCCGATCACGTCGATGCCGAACCCCAGGTCGCGCAGCTCGCCCAGCTCGAGCGCGAGCAGCTCGCGATCCCACCCGGCATTTTCGGCCAGCTTGTTGTCGGCGATCACGTAGGCCCGGCGCTGCTCCTCGGACAGATGCGCCAGGCGCAGACAAGGCACCTCGGCCAGACCGATCCGCTCGGCCGCGAGGACACGACCGTGGCCGGCGATGATCTCGCCAACGTCGGAAATCAGCACCGGGTTGGTGAACCCGAACTCCTGAATGGACGCGGCGATCTGCAGGACCTGCTCATCCGAGTGCGTCCGCGAGTTGCGCTCGAAGGCGACCAGCTCCGACGGCGCGATCATTTCGAGTTGAGACGGCAGAGCGACGTCAGTCATACGAGGCCCTTGCAAGTAGATCATGCCGCAATCCAAACGGGCCAACGAACCACGATCGGCCGCTGCGCGAGGACCGCAGCCATTCGGTGTCAACGCCCGACCAACCGGAGACCCATTTCGCTTTGCGGTCCCCAGAAACGACGTTTTCAAAGTAGCGATAGGCCCCGAATTCGCGGCGCAAACGCCACCCAGCAAGGGCGGCGACAGGGACGAGGATCCGGAGCGCCCGTTTTCCAAACCGAAACGAAACGCGATTTTTTCGGCACTCAAAAGTGTTTTTTTGCGACATAACACACCCGCATGCGATCCCCCCCGGGGAAGGACCCGTGAAAAGTGACATGCGCAGCGAGCGGGAGGAGATGCTCGCCGCGCATGCCGTGAGCGCGGCCCCCGCAGTGGGGAGGACAGGGACCGCGCGTCCCATCAGGCTTGCGCCGTCAGGATCAGCGCCCCGACCACGGCAGCCGGATCGTGGACCGGGCACGGATGCGGCCGACGATCGCGACAACACCGGACACGATCGTCACGATCGACACGCCTGCGGCGAACAGCTCGTTGATCTCGGCCGGCGTCACCGCCACGCCGACCAGCTGACCGGCACCGACGATGACGGCCGCAAGGCCACCGCCGACGGTGAGGGATTTGAGAGGGGACTTTTGTTGCTCCATGGGAGGCTCCTTCAGGATGCTTGGGACAGGTCGTAGGAGGCCAGGATACCGCGCACCTCTTCGAGCGCCTCTGGCGCGCTCAGGACGTGCAGAGCGCCGTCCGTGATCACGGGAGCGTCGCCATGCACTACTTCGGCCCCTGTCTCAGAAGGAAACCAGTGCGGCAGCTCGAGCAGAGCATCGTGGAGCGCTGAGCGAGTGCGCGGCCCAGGGATGCCATCGGCAGCCAGACCGTGTTCCCGCTGGAATGCCCGGACCGCGTCGGGCTTGTAATCCAGCAGGACCAAAGCGCAGCGCGGATAGAGTGCGAGCCGGTCCGCATAGCCATTCAGCCCGCCGTTCACGGTCTTCGTGACCATCTCGATGTTGCCCGTGCGCGCATAGCGATCGAGGTCGTTGGTTTCCCAGAACCAGATGGGCGCAAGACCCTCCCACGGATCCTCGAGGATGCGCTCGGGCTCGGCCACGAAGTCAGGCACGGCCTGACGCAAGCCAGGCACGGCCAGATGCGGAAACAGCGCACGACACCAATCCCGAAAGAGCCGGTAGTTGGTCCCGCCGGTGACCATGATCGACGCGCGACCCTTGAACTTCTCGCCGTCGCCATCGCGCGCCGCCGTGTTGCCCAGGTCCGTCCGGATGTCGTAGCGGCGCTGTGCGACCGTCGGTCCCCAGACCTCCTCGTCGTAGTAGAAGCGCCCGGACTCATGCGCGACCTGGGCAAGGAACTGCGCGAGGTTCTGCGCCTCGTTCAGCTTCGCGCCGACAGCCCGGGCTTCGAGACCGGCGATGAGCGCGGCCGCGTTGGCGGTGAAGCGGTTCGTCTGGGCAGAGCCGCACATCAGCGCGATCTGCGACACGGTCAGGATGGGGGAATGCGACATGAAAAGAGCCTTTCAGGGGGTGAGAGAAAGGGCGGAGAGCCCGGATGCATCCGCGTCGTAGATGCGAGAAAACGAGGCGGTGACCGGCTTGAGCTGGCCATCATGCTCGAGATCGTATTGGTGCGGCTTGGTGTCGAAACTCTCGCAACGGACCGCGTAGTGGATCTGGCATCCCGCCACGATCAAGTCCCCGATGACGACATACCAGTTGGTCGATTTGGCGTTCGTGCGGATCCCCAACACCTCGGTCGAATCGACGACGCCATGCACCGTTCCGAAAACGGATAGAAAGCTCTCGCCGCTCGGCGTGATGAACCAGCTGTCCGTCGTGATCAGATATTTTTCGCCCAGCTTCATGCGCCAGAACCTTCCTCAGATGCGGCCAGGGAAAGGAGCTCGCGGACGCGATAGGCCGAGAGCCGCGTGAGCTCGGCAACCTCCTCAACAGGGATGCCATCCTCGACCAGCTCGGGGATGGCGCGATTGCGGAAAAACTCGCGCTCGATAGAGCGGCAGTTGGCGGGCTGCAGGATCATCCCCGCGAAGGCGCGGCTGAGCTTCTGGGCCATGTGCCAGCCCAGCTTGCGCACCAGCCAGTGATCGACGGGCAGGTTCTTCGGCACGTAGAGCATCCGACGCCAGGGCCGGCTGCCTGACTGCGGCAAGGCAGCGATGAGGTCCAGCGCGAGCTTACGACCGATCACCTCCGCAATCTCGCGGACCGACTGCGGCAGATCCGTGTAGTCGTCAGACATTGCCGCGCACCTCGTAGTCGCCGGGCCGCTCGAGGCGCAGCCGGCAGGGCGCGATCCAGTCGAAGGTGGTCACCTCGGTGCCGGGCAGCCAGATCATCCAGCAGTAGGCGGTCGCGCTCGAGGCAGACTTCCAGCGCCCAGCGCCGTCGTCAGCGTCCGGGTCGAACCACTTGTCGCCCGCGCGGCGCATCGCCGACTTGTGCAGCACGACGCGCTCGGTGAACTGCAGGATGTGCGCCGGCGGATAGACCGAGAACAGCTCGGCGTGGCGCTGGGCCCCTTCGACGAACGCGGAACGGCAGAAGACAGCGACGCCGCGCGAGGACATCAGAGCGCGCTCGATGAACTGCTGCGCCAGCACGAAGGGCGGATTCATGAAGGTCCAATCCACGACCTCCGGGACCTCCCCGAACAGATAATCCCTCACCGGGTAGCCGACGCCGTAGTCGAGGACGTCCGAGGCCTCGACCGCGGCGCAGACCTCCGCCAAGGGCACCGCCATGTAGCCGCGGTTCGCGCAGGGCTCACGTACCACCGCGCCGCTCAGATCGTGCCCAGCGCGCGCCAGCCATTCGAGGACAGCACGAGTAGCCCACATGGGCGTGGGGAAGTCGTCGAACTTGTCGAGCGCCGGGTTGCGGCGCTGCATGACAGCCGAGGATGTGTTGCCGCCGCTCATACCTCGACCACCGGGACGCCCTGGGCGGCGGCGACAGCGCGGCGCACCTCGTAGTCGGGCGTGGGCATGCCCTTGGCGTCCTCCCAAACCGTCAGGCCCAAGGCGACATCGAAGTAGCGGAAATCGACCGTCAGGCGCATGCCGCGCCCGGTGCGCGTCAGGAGAGGCCCGTTCCTGCCCTCGAGCATCAACGGCACCTGACGCTCGAGATCCCGGATGGCGCCACCCTTCTCGAGCAGCTTCAGCTGCGCCCAGCGCTTCGCCTCGTGCTTGGAGTCGAACCGGATGCCGTCAACCGTTACCGGCTGCGCGCGGTACTTCGACCCGGCGGGCTTGGACCCCTGCGACAGGCGGTTGAAGTCGGCTGCGGACATGCGCTCGTTCATCGGAACGCCTCCGGATCACGGAACTGGCGCATCTGCTTGCCGGCATATTCCAGCGCGGAGGCGCAGCTCCTTGAACACTCGTCGAACCCGCCGCGATGCCGGGCATAGCCTTCGACCACCTCCTCGATCGACTCGTAGCGGTAGCGATTTGTCCGAAAGCCCGGGCGGTCGATGACCAGGACGCAGGTCTCGCCCTCGGCGTCCAGCTTCAGCACGACGCAGCCGAAGCGCCGCTCGGTGAACCGCGACCCGCTCACAGGTGCACCCCGGCGGCCTTGCACTCGTCCTCGGTGACGTAGCCCCGGCCCACGAACTCCCGCGCCGCGCTGGGCGAGACCGAGTAGCACCGGGCCGGGTTGCCGGATTTGATATCAGCGACGGCGCTGGGCAGCTGAGGCACGGACGGATCCGGGGTCACCGCCTCGGGCGCCTCAGACCAGTCCGTCGAGGCGAGCCAATTCTCGGCTTTCTTCGGGTAGCCGCGCAGAACCACGGGATCCCGAGCGTAGGCCTTCGCCGCGCTGACGATACGCTGCGGATCGACCCCGGAGGCGACGACACGGCGGTAGGCCTCGGGCGCGGCGCTGGTCACAGGCCCAGGATAGGCCGACACAAAATCTGGATACCCCACACCATCCGAGCGCGGCTCCGCGCGTGGTTGTGTTCCTGGTTCTATTCCAGGGTTCATAGAGTCCGGATTCCGGACACGGCTTTCGCCATTTTCCGGACACGGCTCTGGCCCGTTTTCGGACACGGCCCGTGTCCGGATTCCGGACACGGGGTCCACCACATCTTGTGCCCGTGTCCGGATTCCGGACACGGGCTTTTCAGGGCCGTCGAGCATCAGAACGTAGTCGGTCGCGCGCTGCTTGTTGGAGCGCCCGTCGAACCGCTGGACGCGCTTGATCAGACCGACCTCTTCCAGTTTCGCCAGGTGGACGTTGATGGTCGAGCGGCTCATTTCACACTCTTCGGCGAGCAGCTCCTGCCGCGGGTTGCACTGGCCGGTGTGCCCGTTGTGGCAGTCGGCCAGGAACCAGAGCACAAGCTTCGTCGCGGGCTTCAGCCCCTTCTGACGGATTGCCCAGTTGGTCGCAGCGTGGCTCATGGGCGGGCCTCACCGAGGGGACACAGCTGGCTTCCCGACTTTGCCTCGCAGAGCCTCGCCCTTTGACAGCACAGAAATGGACCCTGACGATCCGATCGATGGGAAACCATCAGCAACAGATTCGGAGGAGAAGCACGTTGAAGATACTGGTGAAGAGCAAATCGAGCGGAGCAGAATACACCGTGGAAGTATTCACTGAGGGTGACATTCCGATGATCACCTGTTCGTGCCCCGCAGGAGCCAACGGGAAGGCATGCAAGCATCGTTTCTCGTTGCTTAACGGTGACTGGAAAGAGGTGAAGCATTCTTCCCACTCGGCCGAGGACTTCGAGAACCTCCTTCACGGCTCGCAGCTCCGCGAAGCGATCACCGAGATGCGCCAAGCCGAGGAGACCATCTTGCAGGCTCAAGCCAACCACAGAAGGCTGAAAAGCCAGGTCAATCGCCTCATGCAGGGGCGGGTCGAATAGTCTGGTCGTATGATCCACCTTTGAGATCCCCCGATTTGCCTCGCCACCTGGATTACCGCCCAGGTTGACCAAATCGCCGGCATGCCCGATCCCCAAGGGATCAGGTGCCGGCCATGAACCGCGCCATCGCTTCTGGGTAGCGCAGGAAAAAAAGAGCGACGGTGTCGCCGCTCGGTTTGCAGGATCCGGCAAGCCAGTTTTCAGCCGTCCGAGTCGTGACGCCCGAGGCGATGGCGATGTGCCGCGCCGACGGGAACTCGGAGCGCAGGAACTCCGCCCAGCGATCCGAGAAGTTGTGCTTGAACGCCTCGGTCGCGCGGACGCCTCCGAAAGACATTTCCGCGCAAGGCATTGTATTTATTGAAAAAGACGAATCGAGCGGAGCAGTCATGCGCTCACCGCCGATCCAGAAGCAGCGCCACAGGACGCCGAACAATGAGCAGAACGACCGCCATCCTCAAGCCGAAGGAACGAGAACAGCTCCGGTACGGGCTTATCGATCCCACTCGCCAGAGCCAGATCGCAGAGCGCGATGAACCAAGCAGCGGGGAACGAACCCGACTGCATGGCGGAGTGAACCGTCTGCGGTGCCTTTCCAATGGCACGGGCGACGGAATCGTATCCGCCGAGATCGTTGATGAAAGCGCGCGCGAGGTTCTGCATAGGCAAGCAGTATTACGGGAAAACCGTAATTTCAAGATCACGGACGGATTTAGATGCGGAAAATCCGTAACAAGGCAATCTGGAGGCATGGATTACTTGGAACACGAGCGCCGGTGCCGAACCACGGAGATCACTCCGAAGGCAATTCACATTCGACTAGTGGCCGCACGGCGATCTACCGGCGCGACAGCTCGACAGCTCGCGTCCTCTGCGGGGATACCCTACACAACGTTCAAGACCCAGGAGACCGCGGGATCACCGTCTCTCAAAATGCTGGATTTCTATTGGCGCGCTTACCAAATCGATCCGAACTTCATCATGGGCGGCGACACGGCCCGCCTTCTGCCGGATACAATTAGCGCCTTGCTCGAGCACTTGGACGACCCCGACGCCAAAGGCTCGGGTAAAGAACACGGGTGAGGTCCCACCTGAAATAAAGACACACCCTCGCTAAAATCCTCAACCACATCTACGCACCCCCCAAATGTTCTGTTTTCGTTCTCGCACAACCGGGACGCGTCAAGCAATCGCGATCTGGTAATTTACGGATAAACCGTAATTACGTGTTGCAAGTTACGGTAATTCCGTAATACGTTCCTCCCAAACGGAGGCACATCATGCAACAGCAAGCGACACCCAGCGACACCGGAACAGCCTACGGCAATGCCCGGGCTGCGGTGCACAACCCAGAAGCGATGGCAGCGGCATCCCGCTCATACCGGATGGTCGTCTGGGCGCTCCTGAAAGCCCAGCGCGGGCAGGAAGTGCGGCAGTCGAACCTTAACCGCATGCCGGTGCAGGGGTTCGGCCGATGAACACGACCCAGGTCATGAACCTCTCGGACGAAGTCGCGGAGCTCGAGCTCATCCCGAACGAAGGGAAGCTCGAGCACCTGAAGAACCGGGTGATCAACACCGGCGGCACATGGGACCTGCCCAGCGCCGATGGAGAGACTTACCAGCCCCTGATCTGCTCGATCCAGCTTCACGGCATCTACGCGATGGCCGAGCGCCTCGATGAGCTGCCGAAGAACTGGCGGCGCGCGGCCTTGAACGTGCTCGAGGCCCACAGAGAAGCGGCGGTGGCGGAATGAGCGCCCCCCTGATCTTCGTCGCCGGTCTCGGCCGTTGCGGGACCACCGCCACCTGCCTCGCCCTATGGCAGGGCGGGGCCCCGATGGAAGGCGCCCCGCCGTCCTTCGAGGACAAGCCCCTGCGCGAGCGCGGGCGCGAATGGTTCGCCATGCAGACCGGCAAGGTCGTGAAATGGATCGACCCCGTCAATAACCCGATCCCCTACGCGCCACCCGCGGTCTCGATCTACCTGACGCGGGACCCGGCCGAGCAGGCGCGTTCCATGCTGAAGATGGCAAACGCCCCGGCGCGTCGCGCCGACCTGCGGGCGATGGCAGCCAGCATCCGGCGGGACGAGCCTCGCGCGATGCGGCGCGTCCAGCGGTACGGCCCGATGATGGTCCTCGGCTTCGAGACCCTGATCAACGACCCGGCGCTGGCCATGTGGCGGATCCACGATTTCCTCCGGCCGGTGCTGGAATTCGACCCGGCCGAAGCTGCCAGGATCATCGCCCCCCGGGCGCCCGCCTGCATGCAGGACATGCGCATCGAGGCGAACCTGACGGAGCTCTTCGCATGACGAAATTGAGAACACCCGAATCCCCGAGAGGGGAGCCTGCGGCGACCACACCTGTCCGGTCGCCCGCCTCAACTGAACCCGCCGGCGGCGCTGCGCCGTTGGCGGGCTTTTTCAGCGAGGCCAACGGCTGCGATTGCGAGATGTGCCAGGTCCTCCGCAGCACGGTCCTGGCGAAGGCCGAGGATGCCATCTGCCCGGAGGACGTCGAGACCTGGCTCGCGCTCCCGCCGAAGGACCGAGAACCCCTGATCGAGTGGCATCACGGCCGCCGACAGAACGCCGCGCCCAGCGCCGCGGCACAGCCCCAAGAGGTGACACCATGAGCAAGACCCAGCGGAGGTACATCCGGATGAGCGATCTGCAGGAGGTCTACGGCATCAGTCGGTCGACCGCCTACCGCGCCGTGCAGGCGGGGAAGCTCAAGATCCGGAAATTCGGAGGCTCGTCCCTCCTGAAGATTGAGGAACTGGACGCGATGATCGAAGGCGAGGCTGAGGCGGCGGAGGTATGAGCTCAACGACGACTGAACCAGGCAAGGCCAGAGCCTGCCGGAATCCGCTGGCCAAGATCACGGCCGACCAGCTGCGACCCTTGTGGGAGGGCAAGATCAGCACGGACAAGATCGGCGCCGCGTTCGGCGTGACGGGACAGGCCGTGCGCGGCAAGGCAAAGCGGCTCGGGCTGGGGAAGCGCAGCGGGCGCTCGCGGCAATTTATGTCCGACGAGGAATTCACTCGCCTATGGATGGCCGGCGTCAGGTCGAAGGATATCTCGCGCCTCGGCGGCTACACCCACAAGAACGCGGTCTACCGCCGGCGTATCATCCTCGGGCTGCCGCCGCGCACCCGCGGCACTGAAACCTCCCGAGCGCGCACTGGCGGGTGGAAGGAGACCATCACGCTCGAGGAATACCGCGAACAGCAGCTCGGCGAGGCGATGGCCGCGGCGGCGAGGTCGAGCAAATGACCGATGCGCAGGCTACCCAAGTTGCCGAGATCAAGGCGGCGCTCGAGAGCGCGGCGACGATCGACCAGGTGAACGCGACCGCGATCCGCTACAGCACCGCCGTCCAGGAACTCAGCGAAGCGCCCAGCGCGACCGCGCGGACGATGGCGATCCAGATCCGGAACCTCGCCAAGTGCCGCCGCGACAGGATCCACAGAATGCAGAGGACAGCATCATGACGAAGAACAAGCTCACCGATTTGAACGACCATCTGTTTGCGCAGATGGAGCGGCTTTCCGACGAGAGTCTCACGCCCGATCAGATCGACGCGGAGGTGAAACGTGCGGCCGCGATGGTAGGAGTTGCCGACCAGATCAGCGGGAACGCCGAACTGCAGCTGAAAGCCGCCAAGCTCTTCGCAGACCACGGTTCGTCGGTTCTGCCGATGCTGCCCCAGATCGGCGGCACCAAGGCAACCAGCGAAACGTGAGGGGGAAGGCCAACCCCTACAGCGAGGCCGAGCTCTACTTCATCGAGCTCCTCTCGCTCATGCCGCGTGCGGCTCTGCATGAAGCCTTCTGCAAATGGACAGGTCGCACGGACGTTTCCCAGGCAGCCATCGCGAACCTCTGCAAGCGCAAGGGATGGCTGACCGGCCGCGATGGTAAGATCCAGAAGGGGAACACGCCTGCGAACAAGGGCAAGAAGATGCCCTACAATCCGAACAGCGTGCGAACCCAGTTCAAGAAAGGCGCTCGGCCGCACACCTATCGCGGAGCTGGCCACGAACGGATCGACGCAAAAGACGGCTACGTGATCATGATCGTCGACGAGACGAACCCCTGGACCGGGGCGCCGACCAGGCCGGTTCTGAAGCACCGCTACCTTTGGGAAAAGAAGAACGGCCCTATCCCAGAGGGAACGCGCCTGAAGTGCCTCGACGGCGACAAGACGAACACCGACCCCTCAAATTGGGAGGCGGTGCCGATCGGCCTCATTCCACGCCTCAGCGGCCGATTTGGGCGCGGCTATGACCAGGCACCACCCGAGCTGAAGCCGACCATCATGGCCACCGCCAAGCTCGAACACGCGATCGCGGAAAGGCAGAAGAAATGAGCCGAGGTAAGCACGATCGCCCGAAGTACGCCGACATTCGAAACGGCGGCAACCTGCCGGCTGAGACGACGGTGACCGCGCATACCTGGCTGATCATTGCGGCCGGCGCCTTCTGGATCTGCATCCTCGGGCCCAGCGCCGTGAGCGGCCTCGAATGGCTGCTTGCCGGCATCGACTGCACGAGCTGCGGAGACTGACCGATGGCAGCCATCCGAGATCCACGCCGCCCCGTCATGTGCCGAACCTGCGCCGGCGCCGGCCGGGTCTGGTCCGACCAGGCACGCGCCGAGACCGAAACATGCCCCAGCTGCAAAGGCGATGGGCTCGCCCGGAGGAACCTATGACCGAACACAAGAACTGGACCGCCGACAAAACCGCATCCCCTCAAGCGGCGGAACACGGCTGGGCAATCTACTATGACCCGACGCCGGGCGGGCGCGACAACGGCGACCCCCAATGACTGATGCACCTGAGACCGCGCCGGGTCGCGGATCAATGGGTTACGATGGATGTGTCCCACGCGAGATGGGGCGCGCGTGATGGGGCAATGGGAAGCGACCATCGGCGCGTCGGATGAATGGTACACGCCGCGCCACGTATTCGACGCGATGGCGGTGCGCTTCGATCTGGATGTGGCTTCGCCATGCGAGCGACTTCACGTCCCGACTAGCTGCTGGCTCACGAAGCACGACGACGGGTTGAAATACGCGCCCTTCTGGCACGGCTTTATATGGATGAACCCGCCGTTCGGGGGGCGTAACAGTCTCGCGCCTTGGCTCGAAAAGTTCTTCGATCACGGCGACGGCGTTGCGCTTGTTCCCGACCGAACGTCCGCGCCTTGGTTTCAGCCCGCCGCAGCGAAGGCTGACGCGGTGCTATTCGTCGCCCGCAAGATCCGCTTCATCCGGCCAGACGGGACCGAAGGTGCAAGCCCGGCCAACGGCACGGCGCTGATGGCCTCTGGAGCCGCAGGCGTGGCCGCACTGATGAACGCGCAGCGGTCTGGCCTAGGCATTTGCATGGGGAAACTTGCGGCATGACCTCCCCCGCGATCCACCAAGCCCTCGCGCGCAATGTGCGGGCGATCCCAGAACAACCGAAAGGATAGATGATGATCTATGCTGTGAAATACCCAGGTAATGCGCACTGGCAGATTTGCGAAAAAGTACTGGCGAAGGAATACGGGGACGTCCTTCAAATTCCAGAGGAATGGGATGTTTGGTCTGAACGCCGCACGACTTCTTTTGTCGGAACATGTGGCAACGGGGAAAAGGTGGTTAGATTGGATCTAGCCCCCACCGACACCGCCGCCGACCTGGAAGCCGTGGCGCGGGCCGCACTGGAAGCGGCTGCAAAGTTAGTGCCTGTCATTGATGATTTTCGGCACGCGAGCGTTTCGATAGCATCAACCCTTCTGTCGGAGCGCCGATGCGCCATTCGCGCCCTCGACCCCGCCGCGATCGTTGCCGCGCTTGCCCCCGCCCCCGATCCTGCCGACGCCGCATTGCCTCTGGGCCACGTTGTGCTGGAACAAACAGACACCATTGACGGTCGGATTTCCCAGACCGTCCGTGACGAGGCAGGCAATGAATACGAGCGGATACTGAAACAGCGCCCCGAGCCTGCCGACGCCGCCCTATCCGCCCTCCCTGCGCGCGTGAGCGTGGCAGAGGCCGCGCGACCCTCGCAGGGCGCTGTCGTGGCGTTGTCGTCCTATCAGCAGGCCGATGCAGACGGTATCATGGTTTTGGTGTCGCGGCAGGCTATCGAAGAGTGCTTGCCCGCCCTACGCGCCCTCGCCAGCGCGGAAGGGGGTGAGGCGTGAGACGGCTTCCATACGCATACATCACGCGAACCTATGGCACGAATTTCAGGCCCGGTGATCGCGTCCGCAATTCTGTCACTGGCAAGACCGGCACCGTAATGAGGCCTTCTGGCGATCCGCAATACTATGAGGTCAAGCATGACGGGAGCAATTTCGGGTCGCCTTGGCACCCGGGCGAAACGGAAGCTGTCGATGCCTAACCCCCACCCCCTCGCCGTCGCCCTCCGCTGCCTGCCGTGACCGTTGCGCATCGTGCAGCGGAACCCACTACACAGGACCGACCCGGCCCGGGCCACAACGGCGGTCCGATCTTCGGGCTTCGAGCGGCATGGCTCCGGTTCGCCAGCGCGATCGAGCTCCGCCGGCTGGCAACGCTTCAAGTGCGGATCGACCGAAAACGCCAGGCGATGGACGAGCTCGTCCGCGAGCGGCAGCTGATCATGAACCGCTGCATCCGCCGAATGCGACGCGACCAGGGCAAGCAATGAACACCATCGATCGGATAAAAACCTACCTCGACGCCGGCGCTGTCACGATTGAGCTCGACGCTGAATCGATGCGCCATATCCTGACACTGGCGCGCGTAGGTTTCGAGGTTTTGACAGGAGAAACGACCGAAGGTGACCCGGCGCCGGTAAGGTCGCGCCTACCCAAGGACCTCCTACCGAAAGAAGAGTGTGGGACAGAATGTGGGACGCGAAACGCGCACGATCTGGCCCGATCAAGAAAACAAGGTCATTGAGGGGAAATCGTGGTGCCCAGGAGAGGACTCGAACCTCCACACCGTTGCCAGTACTAGCACCTGAAGCTAGCGCGTCTACCATTCCGCCACCTGGGCAGGTCACGTGAGGGGCGATTTAGGCAATGGGCGGGGGACTGTAAAGCCCCATTTCGCCCAAGGTCCAAGATTAACGCGCGGGGCTTTCGGCTTGCCGGACCTGGGTCCGCACGATAGAGCAGTGTGGCACAATGAACGAGGCGATCCATGACGCGACTGGTCACGATCTTCGGCGGCTCCGGCTTCGTGGGGCGGTACGTGGCCCGGCGTCTGGCCCGGGACGGCTGGCGCATTCGCGTCGCCTGCCGCAACCCTTACGAGGCCTTGTTCGTGCGCACCTACGGCGTCGTGGGGCAGGTGGAGCCGGTGTTCTGCAACGTGCGCGACGACGATTCGGTCCGCAAGGTGACGCGCGGGGCCGATGCGGTCGTGAACTGCGTCGGCATTCTCGAGGAAAGCGGCAAGAACACCTTCCGCGCCCTCCAGGCCGAAGCGCCCGCGCGGATCGCGCGGATTGCCGCCGAGGAAGGCGTGACCCGGATGGTCCAGATCTCCGCCATCGGGGCGGACGAGGATGCCGAAAGCGATTACGGCCGCACCAAGGCCGAGGGCGAGGCGGCCCTACTGGAGCATCAGCCCGACGCGGTGATCCTGCGCCCCTCGATCGTCTTCGGCTCGGAGGACGAATTCTTCAACCGGTTCGCGGGCATGGCGCGGATGTCGCCGATGCTGCCGGTCGTAGGGGCGGACACGCTCTTCCAGCCGGTGCACGTCGATGACGTCGCCGCGGCCGTTCAGGTGGTTCTCGACGATCCCGGCAAGCGCGGCGTGTACGAACTGGGCGGCCCGGAGGTCGAGACGTTCCGCCAGCTGATGAAGCGCATGCTGAAGATCGTGAACCGCAACAAGATGATCGTGAACATCCCCTTCGGGATCGCGGGGGCCATGGCGGGGGTCTTCGGGTTCTTCAAGACGATCACCGGCGGGTTGGCGCCGGCGCCGCTTACGACCGACCAGGTGAAGAACCTTCGCGTGGACAACGTCGTCTCGGACGGGGCGCGCGGCTTCGCCGACTTGGGCCTGACGCCCACGGCGATGGAGGCGGTGCTGCCCGATTACCTCTATCGCTACCGCAAGTCGGGGCAGTACGACGCGATCAAGGCCTCGGCCAAGAACCTCAGGACGCGGTGAAGGCCACCACCAGCAGGATCACGCCCAGCACCACGCGGTAGATGACGTAAGGCGTGTAGCTGACCGATCGCAGCAGCCGCATCATCAGCGCCAGGGCCGCGAAGGCCGCCAGGCACGACAGGGTCGAGACGATGGCGATGGCGCGCCACAGGCCCGGGACGTCCGTTCCGATCACGTCCAGCGACAGAAGCGCGCCGGAGGCAAGGATCGTCGGGATCGACATCAGCATGGCGAGTTTCGCCGCATCGTGCCGGGCGTAACCCAACGTCCGGGCCCCGGTGATCGTCACGCCGGAGCGAGAGGCGCCGGGAATTAGCGCCACCACCTGCCACAGCCCCATGATCAGCGCGTGTTTCAAGGTCCAGTCGGTATCGGTGCGCGCCTCGGGGTTCGCCTGATCGGCGCGGTAGAGCACGAGGCCGAAGACGATAAACGCCAGTGCGATGACCACGAGGCTGTCGCGGATCAGATCCGCGAGGCCCGTAACCTTCAGTATCAGCCCCGCAAGGATGACCGGCACGGTGGCCACGATCAGGCATAGGGCAAGCCGGGCGCCGTGTGTATCGGTTCGTCCCCGGACCAGCTGCGGCAATCCTGCCAAGGCGCGGGCCACGTCGGACCAGAAGTAGAGCACCACCGCCACCAGCGTGCCAAGGTGTGCGGCCACGTCGATGGCCAGGCCCTGTGCCGGCTCCCCCGTCACCAGCGGGATCAGAACGAGGTGCCCCGAGGACGAAACCGGCAGGAATTCGGTCACCCCCTGCACGATGGCCACCAGTATCAACGTGAAGAGTGTCATCGCCGTGTTACCTTACGTTGTGCGGGTCGGTCGACTTCATACACCGTCGCGCGCGTGCCGCTACATTGAATATAAGTTCGTATCGGACCTAAAATTTGCGCCAATTCCCCTTCCGGTCGGCGCTTGCCATGACAGAAAGTGAAAATAGGTCACACATACTGACTTTTCATCTCCGCGGCGATTGCGTATCAGGCGCTGACCCCTCTCATGCGGAGCTTTGCCATGACCGGCCAGAAGATGCTGAAATTCACGACCGTCGGCCGCGACATGCCGGAAAAGCGCCCGCCGAACCTGCGCAATCAGGACTTCGGCGAGATCTACGCCGAGTACGCCCGCGAGAAGGCCGCCGAACAGGCCAGCCGCTGCAGCCAGTGTGGCGTGCCCTACTGCCAGTCGCATTGCCCGTTGCACAACAACATCCCTGACTGGCTGCGCCTCACCGCCGAGGGCCGCTTGCAGGAAGCCTACGAGATCAGCCAGTCCACAAATACCTTCCCCGAGATCTGCGGCCGCATCTGCCCGCAGGACCGGCTGTGCGAAGGCAATTGCGTGATCGAGCAGTCGGGCCACGGCACCGTGACCATCGGCTCGGTCGAGAAATACTTGACCGACACCGCTTTCGAGGAAGGCTGGGTCAAGCCGATCCGCCCCGCGCAGGAGCGCGGCGAATCGGTGGGCATCATCGGTGCGGGCCCGGGCGGCCTCGCCGCCGCCGACGCACTGCGCCGCCAGGGCGTTCAGGTCACCGTTTACGATCGCTACGACCGCGGCGGCGGTTTGATGACCTACGGCATCCCCGGCTTCAAGCTGGAGAAGGACGTCGTGATGAAGCGCATCGCGCAGCTCGAAGACGGCGGCGTCGAGTTCCGCCTGAACTGCACCGTGGGCGAAGATATCTCCTTCGACGCGATCCGCGGCAAACACGATGCGGTGATGATCGCCACGGGTGTCTACAAGACGCGCGAGCTGGACAATCCCGGGGCCGAGGCCGACGGCATCGTGCGCGCGATCGACTACCTGACGGCGTCCAACAAGGTGGGCTTCGGCGACACGGTCGAGGAATACGAAAGCGGCGAGCTGAACGCCAACGGCAAGCGGGTCGTCGTGATCGGCGGTGGCGACACGGCCATGGATTGCGTGCGCACCGCGATCCGGCAGGGGGCCACCAGCGTGAAGTGCCTCTACCGTCGCGACCGCGTGAACATGCCCGGCTCGCAGCGCGAGGTCGCCAACGCCGAAGAGGAAGGCGTCGAGTTCGTCTGGCTCTCCGCGCCGAAGATGTTCGTGGACAACGCCGAGGAGATGAACGTCGAATCACCGTCGCCCATCAGCGGGCCGCTGCGCGGCGTCGTCGTGGACAAGATGCGCCTGGGCCAGCCCGACGTTTCGGGCCGGCAAAGCCCGGAGCTGATCGACGGCGCGCATTACGTCGAGGAGGCCGACCTCGTCATCAAGGCGCTGGGCTTCGAGCCCGAGGATCTGCCGAAACTTTGGGGCACCGATGGGCTGGAGGTCACGCGATGGGGCACCGTCAAGGCGGAGTTCACCACCGGTCGGACGTCGCTCGACGGGGTTTTCGCGGTGGGCGACATCGTGCGGGGTGCCAGCCTCGTGGTCTGGGCGATCCGCGACGGGCGCGATTCCGCGGCCGCCGTCATGGATTACCTCAACCAGTCGGGCGCGGTGGCCGCCGAATGATTCGCACCGCCCTCGCCCTGATGATTCTGGCCGCCCCCGCCCATGCGCAGACGGCGGAGGTCTTCTCCTTGCCCGCCGGGTGCGATGCTTACCTGACGATCCAGTCGCGCAGCTGCGCGGTCGATCACCATTTCACCTGCGATGCCGACCCCGAGGGCGTGAAGCGCCGGGTCAGCCTGTCCGAGGAGGGCATGACCTACCTCGGCAGCACCGACCGCGAGACCCAGTGGCTCAACAGTTTCCATCCGCTGAGCAACCATTCCGAGCGGTTGGAGGACAGCCCTGCGGACCCGGCTTCCCTGTCCGAGCTGCTGGAGACGGGGCGCGATTCCTACGACTTCGTCACGCTTTCGGACGAGGTCGGTCCGACCCGTTACGTGGGCGAGGACCGTCTGATCGGCAACCTCGTCACCATCGACGACGTGACCTTGCGTGAGACCGAATACGAGATCACGGCCTACGCGCCCGACGGCACCGAGATGTGGAGTTCTGCGGGCAACGAGTTCGTCTCGGAGCGGTTCCGCACTTTCCTCGGCGGGACGGGCCGGGTGACGGTGCCGGGGGATTCCTACGAAAAGGACGATTCCCCCGTCGAGTTCATCTTCCCCGGCGAGCCGGGGTTCCTGTCCGCCAATCCCAAGCACGATTGCGGCGTGATGATGTCGCGCCTGTCCATCCCCTTTGAAGGAGAGCCCTCATGACCGCATACGATTCCGCCTGGGTGGCCGCCGAGGAAGCCAAGCGCCAGTGGATGGCAGAAAATTCGCTTTACCGCGACGAGGATGAACATTCCTCCTGCGGCGTGGGACTGGTCGTGTCGATCAAGGGCGAGCGCAGCCGCGGCGTCGTGGACAAGGGCATCAACGCGCTCAAGGCGATCTGGCACCGCGGGGCCGTCGATGCCGACGGCAAGACCGGCGACGGGGCGGGTATCCACATCCAGATCCCCGTGGCCTTCTTCCAGGACCAGATCCGCCGCACCGGCCACGAGCCGGACGAAAACGAGCGCATCGCCGTGGGCCAGATCTTCCTGCCGCGCACCGATTTCGCGGGCCAGGAACGCTGCCGCACCATCGTCGAGGCCGAGGTGCTGCGCTTCGGGCACTACATCTACGGCTGGCGCCACGTCCCCGTGGACACGACCGTTCTGGGGGAGAAGGCCAACGCCACGCGCCCCGAGATCGAGCAGATCCTGATCCGCTGCGACAAGGACCTGACCGAGGAAGAATTCGAGCGCGAGCTCTACATCGTGCGCCGCCGGATCGAGAAGGCCGTCTCGGCCTCCGGCGTGGCGGGCTTCTACATCTGCTCGATGTCCACGCGGTCGATCATCTACAAGGGCATGATGCTGGCCGAGCAGGTCGCCACCTTCTACCCCGACCTGATGGACCAGCGGTTCGAGAGCGCCTTCGCGATCTATCACCAGCGCTATTCCACCAACACCTTCCCGCAGTGGAGCCTCGCGCAGCCCTTCCGCATGCTCGCCCACAACGGCGAGATCAACACGCTCAAGGGCAACGTCAACTGGATGCGCAGCCACGAGATCCGCATGGCCTCCGGCGCCTTCGGCGAGGCGGCGGAGGAGATCAAGCCGATCATCCCCTCGGGGTCGTCGGATTCGGCCGCACTTGATTCGGTCTTCGAAGTGCTGGTCCGCGCGGGCCGCAACGCGCCGATGGCCAAGACCATGCTGGTCCCCGAGGCCTGGTCCAAGCAGGCCGCCGAGATGAGCCAGCCGCTGCAGGACATGTATTCCTACTGCAACGCGGTGATGGAACCCTGGGACGGTCCCGCAGCCCTGGCGATGACAGACGGTCGCTGGGTGTGCGGCGGGCTGGACCGGAACGGCTTGCGCCCGCTGCGTTACGTCGTGACCGGCGACGGCCTGCTGGTCGCGGGCTCCGAGGTCGGCATGGTGCCCGTCGACGAGGCGAAGGTCGTCGAGAAGGGTGCCCTAGGACCCGGCCAGATGATCGCCGTCGATATGGAGGCGCAGAAGCTCTACCACGACGCAGAGCTGAAGGAGACGCTGGCGACCGCCCAGCCCTTCGGCGACTGGGTCTCGAAGGTGGTCGAGCTGTCGGAGGTCTTCACGGGCGTCGAAGAGACCGCCCGGTTCGCGGGCGAGGATCTCAAGCGGCGTCAGCGCGCCGCTGGATACTCCATCGAAGAGCTGGAGCAGGTGCTGGCCCCCATGGCCGAGGACGGCAAGGAGATGATCGCCTCGATGGGGGACGACACGCCCTCCGCGGTGCTGTCCACGACCTTCCGGCCATTGTCGCATTTCTTCCGTCAGAACTTCAGCCAGGTGACCAACCCGCCGATCGACTCACTTCGCGAAAACCGGGTGATGAGCCTCAAGACGCGGTTCGGCAACCTCAAGAACGTGCTGGACCAGGACAGCTCCCAGACCGAAATCCTGATCCTCGACAGTCCGTTCATCGCGAACACCGAGTTCGACAAGATGGTCGCGCAGTTCGGCGAGAGCGTGGCGCATATCGACTGCACCTTCGCCCCCGGTCCGCAGGCGCTGCTGGACGGGCTTGCGCGGATCCGGTCGGAGGCCGAGGATGCGGTGCGTTCCGGCGCGGGTCACATCGTGCTGACCGACGAACACCAGTCGCCCGACAAGGTGGCGATGCCCATGATCCTGGCGACCAGCGCGGTGCATTCGCACCTGACGCGCAAGGGTCTGCGGACGTTCTGTTCCGTCAACGTGCGCTCTGCCGAATGCATGGACCCGCATTACTTCGCGGTGCTGATCGGCTGCGGCGCCACGACGGTGAACGCCTACCTCGCCCAGGATTCCATCGCGGACCGCCTGAACCGCGGGCTGATCGACGGCACCCTGACCGAAGCGGTCGCACGCTATCGCAAGGCGATCGACGCAGGCCTGCTCAAGATCATGTCGAAGATGGGAATCTCGGTCCTGTCGTCCTACCGCGGCGGCCTGAACTTCGAGGCGGTGGGCCTGTCCCGTGCGATGTGCGCCGAGTATTTCCCCGGCATGCAAAGCCGGATCTCGGGCATCGGGATCAGCGGTATCCAGGCCAAGCTGGAGGAGGTTCACGCTCACGGCTGGAAGCAATCGACCGACATCCTGCCCATCGGCGGCTTCTACAAGGCCCGGCGTTCGGGCGAGAAGCATGCCTGGGAAGCGCAGACGATGCACATGCTGCAGGCCGCCTGCAACAAGGCCTCCTACGCGCTGTGGCAGCAGTACTCCAAGGCGCTGCAGAACAACCCGCCCATCCACCTGCGCGACCTTCTGGCGATCAAGCCGCTGGGCAAGGCGATCCCGATCGAGGAGGTCGAGAGCATCACCTCGATCCGCAAGCGCTTCGTCACCCCAGGCATGTCCTTGGGCGCGCTGTCGCCCGAGGCGCACCGGACGCTGTCGATCGCGATGAACCGGATCGGGGCGAAGTCCGACAGTGGTGAAGGCGGCGAAAGCCCCGAGGACTTCACGCCGGAACCCAACGGCGACAACGCGAGCGCCAAGATCAAGCAGGTCGCCTCGGGGCGTTTCGGCGTCACGGCGGAATACCTGCTCGCCTGCGAAGAGCTGGAGATCAAGGTGGCCCAGGGTGCCAAGCCCGGCGAGGGCGGCCAGCTGCCGGGGATGAAGGTCACCGACCTGATCGCCAAGCTGCGGCACTCGACCAAGGGGGTCACGCTGATCTCTCCGCCGCCGCATCACGACATCTACTCGATCGAGGATCTGGCGCAGCTGATCTACGACCTCAAGCAGATCAATCCGCGCGCCAAGGTGACGGTGAAGCTTGTGGCCTCGTCCGGCGTCGGTACCATCGCCGCGGGCGTGGCCAAGGCCAAGGCCGACATCATCCTGATCTCGGGTCACAACGGCGGCACCGGGGCCTCTCCCGGCACCTCGATCAAGTATGCGGGTCTGCCGTGGGAGATGGGCCTGACCGAGGCGCATCAGGTCCTGGCGATGAACAACCTGCGCGAGCGCATCACCCTGCGCACCGACGGCGGGCTGCGCACGGGACGCGACATCGTCATGGCGGCGATGATGGGGGCCGAGGAATACGGCATCGGCACCGCCGCCCTGATCGCGATGGGCTGCATCATGGTGCGCCAGTGCCAGTCCAACACCTGCCCCGTGGGCGTCTGCACGCAGGACCCCGCCCTGCGGGACAAGTTCACGGGCAACGCGGACAAGGTCGTCAACCTGATCACCTTCTACGCGACGGAAGTGCGCGAGATCCTCGCCTCCATCGGGGCGCGCTCGATCCAGGAGGTCATCGGCCGCGCCGATCTGCTTACGCAGGTCAGCCGGGGGTCGGCGCATCTGGACGATCTGGACCTGAACCCGCTTCTGATCACCGTGGACGGGGCCAACCGGATCACCTACGACCGCAACCAGTCGCGCAACGCGGTGCTCGACACGCTGGACGTGGAAATCGTCAAGGACGCCGATCCTTTCCTGAAGGACGGCGAGAAGATGCAGTTGGAATACGCGGTGCAGAACACGCTGCGCACCATCGGCACGCGCACCTCCAGCCACATCGTCAAGCGCTTCGGGATGCGCAACGGCCTGCAGGACGACCACCTGACGGTGAAGCTCAAGGGCTCCGCCGGGCAGTCCCTCGGCGCCTTCGCGGTCCACGGGCTGAAGCTGGAGGTCTCTGGCGATGCCAACGACTACGTGGGCAAGGGCCTGTCGGGCGGGACCATCGTGGTGCGTCCGCAGATGCAGTCGCCCCTGGTCGCGGCGGAGAACACGATCATCGGCAATACCGTCCTTTACGGGGCGACCGACGGGCACCTCTTCGCGGCCGGTCGTGCGGGCGAACGCTTCGCGGTGCGCAACTCCGGCGCGCATGTGGTGGTCGAAGGCTGCGGCACCAACGGGTGCGAGTACATGACCGGCGGTGTCGCGGTGATCCTGGACTCGATCGGGGCGAACTTCGGCGCCGGCATGACCGGCGGGATGGCCTATCTCTACGACGTCGACGGCACCGCGCAGCCGCTGATGAACATGGAGACGCTCGTGACCTGTCCGGTCACGGTCGATCACTGGCAGGCGCAGCTGCGCGGGCTGGTGGAACGACACGCCGCCGAGACCGGCAGCCGCCGCGCGCAGGATATCCTGCAACACTGGGACGAGGAGCTGGCCAACTTCGTGCAGGTCTGCCCCAAGGAGATGCTGCCGAACCTGGCCGCTCCGCTGGGGATCGAAGACAACGCGATCCCCGCGGAATAAGCCTGCGCGCGCGCCTTGTGGGATTTCCCGCGGGGCGCGCCGCTTGACCGTGGGCGCGCGCCCGTGGCTTATGCGACCATGGCCAGATCCCGCAAATCCGACGATACCCTGACGAAGGCGCCGTTGATGAAACGCCTTGCCCGCTGGACGCTATTCGTGATCGTGGGCGGGCTTGTGCTCGCTTTCATGGCCACGCTGTCTCTTCGGCTGGTCGGGCCTTGGATGACCCCCTACCAGATCGCCGAAAGCCGCAGGTTGGGCGGAATCGCGCAGGAGTGGGTTCCGATGGAGAATATCGCCCCCGCCATGGCGCGCTCCGTCGTGGCCGCGGAGGACGCGAATTTCTGTCGGCATTGGGGTCTCGACGTGAACGCGATCCGGGCCGCACTCGAATCGGGTGCCGCGCGCGGCGGATCGACGATCAGCCAGCAGGTCGTGAAGAACGTGTTCCTCTGGCAGGGACGGTCCTGGGTGCGCAAGTCGATCGAGGCGGTCTGGACCCCCGTGACGGAGGCCGTCTGGCCCAAGCGGCGGATCCTGGAACTGTACCTCAACGAGGTGGAGTTCGCCGAAGGGGTGTTCGGGGTGGGGGCCGCGGCCCCGCATTACTTCGGCGTCGATGCCGGGGATTTGACCGACACGCAGGCCGCCCGGCTGGCGATGGTGCTGCCCGATCCCAAGGACCGGAACGCGGCGAACCCGACGGCCCGGCAGCGCGAGCGCACCGCCTCGATCATGGACGGGGCCGCGACCATCGCCGCCGACGGGCGCGCGGCCTGCTTCGAGGATTGAACCACCGCCGCCCTTGCGGCATTGAGGCCGGATACCCCTACCATGAGTGCGTCGATGAACCGTCTCTATCACTATCCCCTGTCGCCGTTCTCCCGGAAGGTCCGGTTGAGCCTCGGCGAGAAGCGCATCGAAGTCGAACTCGTGCAGGAGCGCTACTGGGAGAAGGATCCCGAGTTCCTGCGCCGCAATCCCGCGGGCAAGGTGCCCGTGCTGAAGATGGGCAAGCGCATGATGTCCGAAAGCACGGCGATCTGCGAATACCTCGAAGATGCCTATCCCGACCCGCCCCTGCTGCCCCGCGATGCGGCCGCCGCCTACGAGGCGCGGCGGCTGGTCGGCTGGTTCGACGATACCTTCTACCGCGAGTGCACGCAGAAGCTTCTGGGCGAGCGGGTGTTCCGCAAGGTCATGGGCACGGGCTACCCCGACAGTTCCAACGTCAAGGCCGGCAGCCGGGCGATGCGCGTCCACCTCGACTACATGGGCGAACTTCTGGAGACCCGCCGCTGGCTGGCCGGCAACGAGATGACCCTGGCCGATTTCGCGGCCGCGGCGCAGATCTCGTGCCTCGACTACATCTCTGACGTGGACTGGAACCGGTCGGAGGTGGTGAAGGACTGGTACGCCAAGATCAAGTCGCGGCCCGCGTTCCGTCCCTTGCTGGCGGACCAGATACCGGGCTTCCCGCAGCCCTCGCATTATGCCGACCTCGATTTTTGACCTTGCGGGTGGGTGGGCCCGCCCACCCACCCCTTCCGGGGGCTCTGCCCCCGCGCCTGGCGGCGCTCCCCCGGGATATTTTTGGCCAGAAGAATGAAGGATCTGGGTGCTCGGTTGCGGGCCTTCGCGCAAGAGGCCGGGTTCGTGAAGGTCGGGATCTGTCGGCCCGATGCGGTGCCGGACGCAGGCGCGCGGCTGGGGGCCTTCGTCGAGGCGGGGCATCACGGACAGATGGCCTGGATGGGTGAGCGGATGGCCTGGCGCGGCGATCCGCGCGCCCTGTGGCCCGAGGCGCGGTCGATCATCATGTTGGCGGAGAGTTACAGTCCCGAGCATGACCCCCTGGAGATCCTGGAGCGGCGCGACCGCGCGGCGATTTCTGTCTATGCGCAGGGGCGCGACTATCACGACGTGGTCAAGAAACGCCTCAAGCGGGTCGGGCGCTGGCTGATCGAGCAGAGCCCCGGCGCGGAGATCAAGGTCTTCGTCGATACTGCCCCCGTCATGGAGAAACCGCTGGCGCAGGCGGCGGGGCTGGGCTGGCAGGGCAAGCACACCAACCTGCTGGGGCGCGATCTGGGCAACTGGGTCTTCCTCGGCGCGATCTTCACCACGCTGGAGCTTGCGCCCGATGCGCCGGAGGTGGAGCATTGCGGATCCTGCCGCAAGTGCCTCGACGTGTGCCCCACGAATGCCTTTCCCGCACCCTTCAAGCTGGATGCCCGGCGCTGCATCTCCTACCTGACCATCGAACACAGGGGGCCGATCCCGGAAGAGTTCCGCGCCGCGCTGGGCAACCGGATCTACGGGTGTGACGATTGCCTTGCCGTGTGCCCGTGGAACAAGTTCGCGGTCGAGGCGCGGGACCAGCGGCTGACGGCGCGCGACGATCTGCGTGCGCCTGCGCTGGCGGATCTGGCCGCCCTGGACGATGCCGCCTTTCGCGAACGGTTTTCGGGCTCGCCGATAAAGCGCATCGGGCGGGACCGTTTCGTGCGCAACGTGGCCTACGCCATCGGCAATTCCGGGAACCCCGACCTTGCCGCGGCGTTGGCCCCGCTGAGAGACGACAGCGATCCTGCCGTGGCCGATGCCGCCAGTTGGGCGTTGTCCCAGCTGAAGAGGATCTGACCCATGCGCATCGCCATTGCCTTGAGCCTTCTGCCGACCCTCGCCTGCGCGCAGGTCGAGCAGGGACCGAAGAACGCCGGTTTCGAACCCGCTTTCGAAAACCAGACCCGCGCGCCGGCCCTGCCGGACAGCGCCGTGACCACGAGCGTCTTCGCCGAGGGGCTGAACCGTCCCTGGGGAATCGCCGAACTGCCCGACGGGTCCTTCCTGGTGACCGAGCGGCCCGGCACGCTGGTGCGCGTCTCTGCCGAGGGCGAGGTGTCGGATCCGCTGTCGGGCGTGCCGGAGGTCGACGCACGTGACCAGGGCGGCCTGCTCGACGTGGCCATCGGCACCGATTTCGCCGAGACGGGAACGATCTTCCTGACCTACGCCAAGCGGGTCGAGGGCGGCACCGTCACCGCTGCCGCCCGCGCGACCTTGGGCGACGAGGGGCTATCGGACGTGACCGAGATCTTCGTGCAGGACCCGCCCTCTTCCGTGGCCAAGCACTACGGCAGCCGCATCGTGCCGACCGATGACGGCATGGTCTACATCACGACCGGCGAGCACAGTTCCGACGCGACGCGCGACCTCGCGCAGGACAACAGCACCACCTACGGCAAGGTGATCCGGCTGAACGCCGACGGCAGCGTGCCGCAGGACAATCCCTTCGTCGGCCAGGATGGCGTCGACAGCATCTGGTCCTACGGACATCGCAACATCCAGGGCGCCGACATCGGCCCGGACGGGGCGCTCTGGACGATGGAGCACGGACCGCGCGGCGGCGACGAGTTGAACCGGCCCGAGCCGGGGTTGAACTACGGCTGGCCCGTGATCTCCTACGGGATACGTTACGACGGCGATCCCATCGGCTCCGGCGAGGCCGTGATGGAGGGGATGGAGCAGCCGGTCTACTACTGGGATCCGGTGATCGCCCCCGGCGGGATCGGTTTCTACGATGGCGATCACGCGGAGTGGCAAGGCGATCTGTTCGTGGCGGGTCTGAACCCCGGCGCGCTGGTTCGCCTGAAGCTCGAAGACGGCCGGGTGACCGGTGAAGAGCGGTTGCTGCGCAACGAAGGCCGGATCCGTGACGTGGAGGTGCTTTCGGACGGCGACCTTCTTTTGCTGATCGACGCGGACCCCGGGCGCATCCTGCGCGTATCCCCCGACGCATGAAGGTCCTGAAGAATGCCGTCATGCGCGCCGCCGCGGTTGTCGAGGTCGCGGTGGAACGGGTCTTTTTCCGTGGTGATCTCGCGCGTTTGGTGATCGAACCCTACCATGGGTACGCCACGCCGGAGCACCTGGTGGCACGCGGCCGGGTCCTCGCGATCCGGGAGGCCGAGCGGGACGTCAAGGGCGGAAGCCGGTTGGCCAACGCCCGGCAGATGTTCCGTCTGTTCGCCACGCACGAGGTGTCTGGCGTGACGCTGCGGTCCGGTGCGCATAGCGCGGTGACGGATGCGGAAGGGTATTTCACGCTTTTCGTGCCGCGGCGCGACCGGCAGGGGTGGGTGGATGTGCCCGTCTCGGGCGGCGGAACCTCGGCCGAGTGCCCCGTGCTGATCGCGCGGCCCGACGCGGGGCTCATGGTGATCTCGGATATCGACGACACGATGATGAAGACCGGGGCGCATAACACGCTGACGAACCTGTGGACCTCCTTCACGGGCAGCGTGGAGAGCCGCACGGTCTACCCGGATGCGGTCGAGTTGATGCAGGTGCTGCGGCAGGACGGGCGCAACCCGGTCTACTTCGTCAGTTCCAGCCCGTGGAATTTCCACGAGTTCCTCGAAGACGTCTTCGCACGGGCCGGCTTGCCGGCGGGGCCGAAGTTCCTCAAGGACTACGGGTTCTCCGAGGACCAGTTCCTGACGTCCAGCCACGGCAACCACAAGGGCGACGCGATCGATATCCTGATGGCCGCGAACCCGCATCTGCCCGCGGTACTGATCGGCGACACCGGACAGCACGATGCGCAGATCTACGCGGACGCCGTGTCGCGGCATCCCGGACGGATCGTGCACGTGGTCCTGCGCAGCGCCGCCGACGGGGTGGGCGCCGACGACGCGTTGCAGATCGACCGGATGCGGGCCGCGAATATCGACGTGACCGTGGGAAATACCTACCGGGAGGCTCTGGCCCTTCTGGCCGCGAAAGTGCAGCCTGCCGAGTGACGGCAGGGCCTTCCTGCCGAAGGATTTGAAGTGGCGCGGGGCCTGTGATCCCCCGCGCGGGAAAGGACGTCCGGAATGCCGTTGCGCGGGATCGGGTTGAAGCTGGTATCGGTGTGCCTCTTCGTCATCATGTCGGCGCTGATCAAGGCGGCTTCGGTCGAGGTGCCACCGGGGGAGGCGGTGTTCTTCCGATCCTTCCTTGCGCTGCCGGTGATCCTGATCTGGCTCGCCATGCGGCACGAGTTGCGCGACGGCTGGAAGACCGCGTACCCCCTGGGCCACGTCTGGCGCGGCCTTGCGGGGACGAGCGCCATGGGGTTGGGCTTTGCCGGCTTAGGTTTGCTGCCGCTGCCGGAGGTGACCGCGATCGGCTATGCCGCGCCGCTTCTGGTGGTCATCTTCGCCGCCATGTTCCTGAACGAACGGGTGGGGATCTTCCGCCTCAGCTCGGTCGCGGCGGGGATGGTCGGGGTGTTGATCGTCCTGTCGCCGCGGCTGTCGCTGGGCGTCGGCACCGATACCGCGCAGACGCTGGGGGCCGTGCTGGTGCTGATGGGAGCCGTCTTCGCCGCACTTGCGCAGGTCTTCGTGCGCAAGATGGTCGCGACCGAGAACACCGCCGCCATCGTCTTCTGGTTTTCCGTCACCGCCACGATCGCATCCTTCCTGACCCTGCCCTGGGGCTGGGTCATGCCCTCTGCCCCGATGCTGGCGATGCTCGTGACGGCAGGTCTGCTGGGCGGGCTCGGGCAGATATTCCTGACCTCCAGCTACCGCTTCGCCGAGGCGTCGCTGGTGGCGCCCTTCGACTACAGTTCCATGTTGCTGGCACTGATCATCGGTTACCTGGTCTTCGACGAGGTCCCCACCGGCACGATGCTGCTGGGCGCCGCAGTGGTGATCGCGGCGGGGATCGCGATCATCCTGCGCGAGCGGCATCTGGGTCTGCAACGGGCCCGGCAACGCAAGGTCACCGGGACCGTCGGCAAGTTCTAGGCGGCGCGGCGGGCCTTCACCTCTTCGCGGACCTGGCCCCAGGTGATCATGCTGAAGACGACCGTGCCGCCGAAGACATTGCCCAGGAACACCGGCACCCAGAACCCGAAGACGGCCCGGATGATCCCCAACTCGCCGGTCACGATGAGCAGCGCCATTTCGGCCGAACCCGCGATGATATGGGTGAACCCGCCTGCCGCGATCAGCCAGGTCATCACGAAGATCACGAGAAAGCTCGTCCGCTCGCCCGCGGCCAGCATCCAGACGAGCGCCGCGATCAGAAGGCCCGCCGGGATCGCCTTGAAGAAGGCCGTGAGCGGGGCAAGGCCCAGGGCGTGGTGGGAGACGGTCATCATGCCTTCGACCACCTCCGGCTCGAAGGCCGGGATATAGGCGATGAAGACGGCGGCGATGAAGCAGCCGATCACGTTGGCAAGGGCCACGATCCCCCACAACCGCGCGACCGAGACGAGGAGGAGCCGGCTGGGCCGCGCAAGCAGCGGCAGCACGGTCGTCAGCGTGTTCTCGGTAAAGAGCTGCATCCGTCCGATGATGACGATGAGGAACCCGAAGGTGTAGCCGAAGCTTTCGACCAGTGGGCGCCACTCCGCTTCCGGCAGCCAGGCGTGGAAGATGCCCTGTCCGATGACCGAGAAGCTGATGCAGACCCCCGCCGCGATCCCCGACCAGAAGAGGGCTGTCGAGGGGCGCAGCAACTCGTCGTCGCCTTCACGCCGGACCACCTGGTAGACGAGCTTGGCCGACATGTGGGAGGCGTCGCGGACGGCCTCCTCCTCTTCCTCCTGGTTCAGTTCCCTTTCCTGCCGGTCGGCCTGGGCGGCTTGCCGCTTGGCTTCGTTGTGTTCCACCGCGCGGCGGAACTCGGCGTCTTCGTCGTCATGGGCCATCGCGCATCCTTCTCTGGACCGGACAGATGGCGCTGCGGCAGGGGGGATCAAGGCGGCGCGGGTCGGGCCCGCGCCGCCCGCAGGGTCAGGCGCGCACCAGATCCTCGTAGGACTTCGCGATATCCAGCGTCAGCGCGCCGACCTCGAACTGATAGTCGCCGATCTGTCCCACGGGTGTGACCTCGGCGGCGGTACCGGTCAGCCAGCATTGCTCGAAGCCTTCCAGCTCCTCGGGCATGATGTGGCGTTCGTGCACGGTGATGCCCTTTTCCTTGAGCATCTTCACGACCGTCTGCCGCGTCAGCCCGTTCAGGAAGCAGTCGGGCAGGGGGGTGTGGACCTCGCCGTCCTTGACGAAAAAGAGGTTCGCCCCGGTGCATTCGGCCACGTAGCCGCGGTAATCGAACATCAGTGCGTCGGAACATCCCTTCGCCTCTGCCGCGTGCTTGGACATGGTGGCGATCATGTAAAGCCCCGCGGCCTTGGCCTGGTGCGGGATGGTCTCGGGCGAGGGGCGCTTCCATTTCGCGATGTCGAGCTTGGCGCCCTTGGTCTTGGCGTCGCCGTAGTAATTGCCCCAGTGCCAGGCCGCGATGGCGGTGCGCACCGGGTTGCGGGCGGAGGCGACCCCCATGTCCGGCCCCGCGCCGCGCCAGGCGAAGGCCCGCACGTAAGCGTCGGTCAGGCCGTTGGCCTTGAGAACCTCTTGCTTGGCCGCCATCAGCGTATCGACGTCGTATGGAATCTCGAAGTCGAGGCAGTTGGCCGAAAAATGCAGGCGCTCGGTGTGCTTGCGGTCTAGGAAGATCTTGCCGGAGTAGCAGCGCTCCCCCTCGAAGACGGAGGAGGCGTAGTGCAGCGCATGGGTCAGCACGTGCACCTTGGCGTCGCGCCACTCGACCAACTGGCCGTCCAGCCAGATCTTTCCGTCGCGATCGTCGTAACCGGTTTCCATCGTATCCTCCGCTCCTAACGTCTTTGTGTCGCAGATGCGTCCGTTTCGGACATAATATTTCGTTTGTGGTGGCGGATCGCTAACAGTCGGGCGCAGGCATGTCAACAAGGCTGACGTATCGCGCCGTAAAGTCCGGGTCGCGTCGGCAAAGACCTGTCAACGTCAGGATGTTTGACGTAGAACGGGGCGGGATCGAACGACGGACGGGATGCATGAGCTCTGACAGCGGCACGCAGCAAGGTCGCAGCCTGCTGTTCCTGACGGACGACCAGCTGCGAAAGGGAATCGAGGCGATGTTCTTCGCCTACCGCGGATTCACCGCGGATCCCGACCGGATCCTGGGCGAAAAGGGCTACGGCCGCGCGCATCACCGGGCGATCCATTTCATCCACCGCAGTCCCGGCACGACGGTCAACAACCTGCTCTCTACCCTTGGTGTGACCAAGCAGTCATTGAACCGTGTCCTGCGGACGCTGATCGCGGACGGGCTGGTGGTCTCGACCGTGGGCAGTCGTGACCGTCGGGAAAGGCACCTGAGGTTGACGGAGGCGGGCGCCGAACTGGAACGGGCCTTGTCGGACGCCCAGCGGGCGCGGATGCGCGATGCCTACCGCGCGGCGGGGCCGGGGGCCGTCGCGGGTTTCCGCGCGGTGCTGGAGGCGATGATGGACCCCGAGATGCGGGCGCAGTACCAATCGCTGACGGAGGATCCCGATGGACGCTGATGCCGCCCACCTGCTGGTCGTCGACGACGACGAGCGGATCCGTGCGCTCCTGCGCAAGTTCCTGCATCGCTCGGGCTTCATGGTGACGCTCGCGCGCGATGCCGCTCACGCACGTCGCCTGCTGGAAGGGCTGGAGTTCGACCTGATCGTGCTGGACGTCATGATGCCGGGCGAGGATGGCGTGACCTTCTGCACCGACCTGCGCCACCGGATCGGGACGCCGATCCTCTTGCTGACCGCGAAAGGGGAGACCGCCGACCGTATCGCGGGGCTGGAGGCGGGGGCGGACGACTACCTCGCCAAGCCGTTCGAGCCCAAGGAGCTTCTGCTGAGGATCAACGCGATCCTGCGCCGTGCCCCGCGCGAAGAGGCCAAGCCAATGCCCGCGACCGAGCTGAAACTGGGCACGCTGGTCTACGATCTGAACAGGGCCGAGATGCGCGACGGCGACGCGCCGGTGCGCCTGACGGCGACCGAAAGCCAGTTGATGCGCATCTTCGCGGCCCGGCCGCACGATCCCGTCACCCGGCAGGAACTCGTCGAGGAGCTGTCGCGCTCCGGCGGGCAGACACAGGAACGGGCCGTCGACGTGCAGATCACGCGGCTGCGGCGCAAGATCGAACCCGACCCCAAGCAGCCCCGCTACCTTCAGACCGTGCGCGGCGCGGGCTACATGCTCTCGCCCGACTGAAACAGCGGAGCGCGCTGTCGCGCGCGTCTATAATAACCGGCGGCTGGTAGCTGAGCCCCCCGGGCCCGGCGGTGTACATGTGGTGGGGGCGGGACGCCTTCGGCGGGAGAGTTTATCTTGCCAGATGGAGGGATGCCGCGTCTGGGCCCGGTCGCGTGATTTTCAGGTGCAGGTGGCTTGTGCTTTGGCGATGGGCGCGGTTTGTTCGACGGTATGAAGACTGTCTTGATCACTCACGAGGACTGCCTCGACCACGTGACGCCGCCGGGGCACCCGGAGCAGGTGGCACGGATGGACGCGGTCTGGCGCGCGCTGGACGGGTTGGACCTGACCCGCGTCACGGCGCCCATGGCCGCGCGCGACGATGTGCTGCGGTGTCATCCGGTGGATTACCTCGACGCCCTGGAGAAAGCTGCGCCCGAGGAGGGGTGGGTGTCGCTCGACGCCGATACGCACATGTCGCGGGGCTCGCTCGCCGCGGCCTGGCGCGGGGCCGGCGGGGCGGTGCGCGCGGTGGACATGGTGCTGGGGGGCGAGGCGCGCAATGCCTTCGTCGCCATGCGGCCCCCGGGGCACCATGCCGAAACCGCGACCGCGATGGGGTTCTGCTTTCTGGGCAACGTGGCGATCGCCGCCAAGCACGCGCTGGAGCATCACGGGCTGTCCCGCGTCGCCATCGTGGATTTCGACGTCCATCACGGCAACGGGACGCAGGACCTCGTCGAAAGCGATCCCCGGATCCTGTTCTGCTCGACCCACCAGAGCCCGCTCTATCCCGGCACCGGGGCGGCCTCGGAGACCGGCGTCGCGGACAACGTGGTGAACGTGCCGCTGCCGGAGGGGACAAAAGGAGCCGCCTTCCGCGCGGAGGTCGAAGCCAAGGTGCTGACCCGCGTGGCCGACTTCGCGCCGGAGCTGATCCTGATTTCGGCCGGGTTCGATGCCCATGCGGACGATCCGCTGGCCGGACTATCGCTGGTGGAGGGGGATTTTGCCTGGATTACCGAAGCGCTTTGCGATCTGGCGGCGGATCTGTGCCACGGCCGGGTGGTGTCGTGCCTGGAAGGTGGGTATGACCTCGAAGCGCTGGGCCGGAGTGCGGCCGCGCATGTGACGGTTTTGATGGAGCACGCCAATGGCTGACACACCGGTCGAGAAGATGACCTTCGAGGACGCGATCCGCGAGCTGGAGGTCGTCGTGGGCAAGCTGGAGCGCGGCGACGTGGCCTTGGAGGAGAGCATCTCGCTCTACGAGCGCGGCGCGGCGCTGAAGAAGCGCTGCGAGGCCAAGCTGTCGGAGGCCGAGGCCAAGGTCGCCAAGATCACCGTGGGTCCGGACGGCGAGGCCGCGGGCACCGCACCGCTCGATCCGTGAGCTTTCCCGACCGGTTGACGCTGGATGCCTCGGCCGCGGTGCGGCTGATCGAGACGCGCATCGCCTCCGGTCCGCGGCAGCCGCTGCACGACGCGATGATCTACGCGGTGCATGGCGGCAAGGGGCTGCGGGCCTTCCTGGTGCGCGAAGGGGCGCGGCTGCACGGCGTGGGCGATCGTGCCGGCTGTGCCGCGGCTGCGATCGAGGCGCTGCATGCCTACAGCCTGATCCACGACGACCTGCCGTCGATGGACGACGACGACCTGCGGCGCGGGCAACCCACGGTGCATCGCAAGTGGGACGAGGCGACGGCGATCCTTGCAGGCGACGCGCTGCAAAGCCTGGCCTTCGAGCTGGCCAGCGATCCGGCGAGCCATGTCCCCGACGCGGCCCGGGCGGAGCTGGTGCATACCCTGGCGCAGGCGGCGGGCGCGCGGGGCATGGTGCTGGGGCAGGCGCTCGACATCGCGGCGGAGACCGGGCCGCCGCTCGATCTGGATGGGATCACGACGCTGCAGGCAGGCAAGACCGGTGCGCTCATCACCTGGGCGGCCTGTGCCGGACCGCGGATCGCGTGCGCCGACATCGGGCCGCTCGAGGTCTTCGGCGATGCGCTGGGCCTCGCGTTCCAGATCGCGGACGACGTGCTGGACGTGTCCGGCGATGCCGCCACCGTGGGCAAGGCAGTGGGCAAGGACGCGGATGCGGGCAAGGCCACCTTCGTGTCGCTGCTGGGCCTCGATGGCGCGCGCGCGCGTGCGCGGGAACTGGTCGAGACCGCCTGCGCCGCATTGACCCCCTACGGCGAAGCCGCTGATACACTCAAGGACGCCGCGCGATTCGTGATCGAGCGCGACAAGTGAGGACCCCATGACCGACCGACCCGCCACGCCCCTGCTGGACACGATCCAGTCGCCATCGGACATGAAGACCCTGTCGGACCGCCAGTTGCGCCAACTGGCCGACGAGCTGCGGGCCGAGACGATCAGCGCCGTGTCCACCACCGGCGGGCACCTGGGTGCGGGCCTGGGCGTGGTCGAGCTGACCGTGGCGCTGCACGCGATCTTCGATACGCCGCGCGACAAGATCATCTGGGACGTCAGCCACCAGTGCTATCCGCACAAGATCCTTACCGGACGGCGCGACCGGATGCAGACGCTGCGGCAGAAAGGGGGGCTCTCGGGCTTCACCAAGCGCTCAGAATCGCCCTACGACCCATTCGGCGCGGCGCATTCCAGCACCTCGATCAGTGCGGCCCTGGGCTTTGCCACGGCGCGGGATCTGGGCGCGGGCGGCGGCGATGCCATCGCGGTCATCGGCGACGGGGCGATGTCGGCGGGCATGGCCTTCGAGGCGATGAACAACGCGGGCCACCTGGGCAAGCGGTTGATCGTGATCCTCAACGACAACGAGATGTCGATCGCACCGCCCGTGGGCGCGCTGTCGTCCTACCTGAGCCAGCTTTACGCCGGTGCCCCGTTCCAGGAGTTCAAGGCGGCCGCCAAGGGGGCGGTATCCTTCCTGCCCCCGCCGTTCCGCGAGGGGGCCAAGCGCGCCAAGGACATGCTCAAGCACATGACCGTGGGCGGGACGCTGTTCGAGCAGTTGGGCTTTTCCTACGTCGGCCCCATCGACGGCCACGACATGGACCAGCTCACTGCCGTCCTGCGCACCGTGAAGGAGCGCGCGACCGGGCCGATCCTGATCCACGCGATCACCCGCAAGGGCAAGGGGTTCGCGCCCGCCGAAGCCTCTGCCGACCGTGGTCACGCGCGCGGCAAGTTCGACGTGCGCACCGGCGAGGTGCAGAAGTCCAAGAGCAACGCGCCCTCCTATACCTCGGTCTTTTCCAGGACGCTGATGGACCTTGCGGCGAAGGACGATCGCATCGTCGCGGTGACGGCGGCGATGCCGGACGGCACCGGGCTGGACAAGTTCATGGAGCGCTACGCCTCCCGCTGTTTCGATGTGGGCATCGCCGAGCAGCACGCCGTGACCTTTTGCGCAGGCATGGCGGCCGGCGGGATGAGACCCTTCGCGGCGCTCTATTCGACCTTCCTGCAGCGTGGCTACGACCAGGTGGTGCATGACGTGGCGATCCAGCGTCTGCCGGTGCGCTTCGCCATCGACCGGGCCGGGTTGGTGGGCGCCGATGGTGCCACGCACGCCGGCAGCTTCGACGTGGCCTTCCTGGCGAACCTGCCCGGTTTCGTCGTCATGGCCGCCGCGGACGAGGCGGAACTGGTGCGTATGGTCGTCACCGCCGCGGCCCACGACGACGGTCCCATCGCCTTCCGCTTCCCGCGCGGCGAAGGCGTCGGGGTGGAAATCCCAACCGACGCGCAACCGCTGGAGATCGGCCGCGGGCGGATGATCCGCGAAGGCAAGCGCGTCGCGATCCTGTCCTTCGGCACCCGCCTGTCCGAGGTCGAGCGTGCCTGCGAGGCGCTCGCCGCCCGTGGCATCACGCCCACTGTCGCCGACGCGCGCTTCGCCAAGCCGCTCGACCGCGAGATGATCCTGAAACTCGCCGCCGACCACGAGGCGCTGATCACCATCGAGGAAGGCGCCGTGGGCGGTTTCGGCAGTCACGTGGCGCAGTTGCTGTCCGACGAAGGGGTCTTCGACGAAGGCCTGAAGTTCCGCTCGATGGTGTTGCCGGACACGTTCATTGACCAGGCCAGTCCCGCGGACATGTATGCCACGGCGAAGCTGAGCGCCGATGACATCGAGGCGAAGGTTCTGGACGTGCTGGGTGTCGCGCGGTTGGAGAAGCGGGCCTGAGGGATCTCAGTCCGGGCCGACCTCGCGCTCGTCAGCCTTCAGGCCGATCGCGATCAGGAACAGAAGCGGGATCAGCAGTTCCAGCAATTCCTCCAGCAGGCCCGCGTTGTGCTCCACCCCCTGGGCCACCTCGATCCCGAAGGTCAGCAGCTTTCGGCCCAGCCCGTCGATGGCCTTGCTGAAGGCGGCGAGGAACAGGCCGGCCGCGAATGCCAGCGCCCAGGGCGCGCCGTGACGCAAGGCGCGCAGCAGCGCCGGGCCACGGTGCCGGATCAGCAGGATGAGGCTTGCGACGATCAGGACCCAGACGCCCACCGCCAGCAGTTTCTCCCAAAGCGGCGTGTCGCGCAGAAGGATCTTGGTGCTGAGGATCCCCTCGCTGGTGAACCGCTTGTCGGCGTCGGCCTCGCGACCCGCCATGAAGAGGAGGAGGGCGGGCACGGGCCAGAAGACCGGCTGCGCGAGACGCAGGTAGACCACCGCCGCGTAGACGTAGCCCAGCATCGACATGACCTCGATCGCACCGCCTTCGCGGGTCAGGGAGCGGTTCGTGGGCAGCATCGCCCAGTCGAGCATCACCATCGCGAGGGCGGCAAGGGCGAAACAGGCGGCAGAAACCAGGGGCCCGCGGGTCGCGGGCGTGTCAACGATGATCATGGGGCATTCATTTCCGATGGGCCGAAATCTGGCGGCGACCCGGATCGGGTCACGGCATCGGGGCGCCCTAACGGTTTGACTGAATACGATCAAGGCCTTGGCGAAGTGCCCCGGCGTTCGGCGTCATTTACCGCCCGGGGCGATCCGACACCTGATCCAGCCGCCGCTCGATCGCGTCCAGCTTGGCCATGACGTCGTCGCGGTAGGCATCGGTGGCCGCACCCGCCTCTTCGTGGTGGGCGTCCTGCATCGAGTTCACGATCAGGCCCACCAGCAGGTTCACCACCGCGAAGGTGGTGACGAGGATGAAGGGCACGAAGAACACCCAGGCGAAGGGATAGACCTCCATCACCGGGCGGACGATGCCCATGGACCACGATTCAAGCGTCATGATCTGGAACAGCGAGTAGAGCGACCGGCCCAGCGTGCCGAACCATTCGGGAAAGGCCGCCCCGAAGAGTGTCGTGGCCATCACCGCGCCGATGTAGAAGACGATGCCCATAAGCAGGAACACCGAGGCCATGCCGGGCAGCGCCGTGACCAGCCCCTCGACCACGCGGCGCAGCGACGGCGCGACAGAGATCACGCGCAGCGCCCGCAGGACCCTCAACGCCCGCAGGACCGACAGGCCCTGGCTGGACGGGATCAGCGCCACGCCCACCACGATGAAGTCGAAGATGTTCCAACCGTTCTGCCAGAACGCGCTGCGCTGGACGTAGAGCTTCGCGGCGAGTTCGATCACGAAGATCGCAAGGCAGGCGGTGTCCAGCGCCTTGATCAGCGGGCCCGCGGCTTCCATGACCGGGGCGGAGGTCTCCAACCCCAGGAGGATGGCGTTGAGGACGATGACGGCGAGGATGGTGTTCTTGACGCGCGCGCGGTCAAGCTGGCGGGCAAGGGTCTGGCGCAGGGACATGTGAGCCTCTTGGGGTTCGGCCAGATATGCCCAGCGCGGGGCTCAAGTTCAAGCGCCCCCTTCGGCGGTCAGCAGCGCCTGAAGCCCCGAACGGTAGTCGGGATAGAGCAGCTCGACGCCAAGCTCGTCCTTGATCCGCTCGTTCCGCACCTTCTTGCTCTCGGCGTAGAAGCTGCGGGCCATGGGCGACATGTCTGCCTCCGCGAAGGGCACGGCCTCGGGCACGGGCAGGCCCAGCAGCCGGGCGGCATGGGCGATCACGTCCTGCGGCGGGGCGGGGTCGTCGTCGCAGACGTTGTAGACCGCACCCGGGTTGGGTCGCTGGATCGAGGCGTCGAGCACCTGGGCGATGTCGTCGACATGGGTGCGGCTGAAGACCTGTCCGTCCTTGATGATCCGTCGCGCGGTCCCGTTGCGCACCTTGGAGAACGGGCCGCGGCCCGGACCGTAGATCCCTGCAAGCCGGAAGATGTGCAGCGGCAGGCCCGGGATCGCACGCCAGGCAGCCTCCGCCTCGACCCGGGCCTGACCGCGGGTGGTGGCGGGGGTGAGCGGCGCATCCTCGTCCACCCAATCGCCCCCGTGATCGCCGTAGACGCCGGTGGTCGAGAGATACCCGACCCAGGCGAACTGACCCGCGCGGGCCGCAATCTCGTCCCGCAGGCGGGCCAGCACCGGATCGCCGTCCTCCCCGGGGGCGGCGGAGATCAGCAGATGCGTCGCGGTGTCCAGCGCGGGCGTCACTTCCGCGCCCGGCCAGATCAGGGGCTCCACGCCGCGGGCGCCGAAGTCTGCGGCCTTCTCCGCGTTGCGGGTGGTGCCGATGACGCGCCAGCCGCGCGGCAGCAGACGCCGTTCGAGCGCCTGCGCGGAATAGCCGTGACCGAAGGAAAGAAGCGTGTTCATGGCGCGGACCATCGCCTTGCCGAAACCTGGATGCAACCATGCGCGAAGAGCCGCCGGAAGGCCGCGATCCCCTTGCCCACGCGGGCGTCTGGCCGCAGGGTGGGACCGACCCCAGCCACCGGATCTCTGATGCGCACCTTCGCCTTGCTCGCCCTGTTTCTTGCCACCGCCGCCTGTGCCGGTCCCACGTCGACCGCGCGCCCCGAGGCGCGGCCTTCGACCGAAGGAACGGTGCCGGTTCCGAACGCGGGCCTGACCCAGTGGATCGCCAACTTTCGGCCACGGGCCTTGTCGCAGGGCGTCTCCGGCGCGACCTTCGACGCGGCCTTCGCCCGGGCGGGCTACCTGCCCGACAGCATCCGGCGCGACCGCAACCAGGCCGAGTTCGTCAAGCCGCTGGCCGATTACATGGCGACCGCCGCCTCCGACGACCGGGTGTCGAACGGGCGCGCCCGGGTGCAGGAATATGCGGGCCTTCTGTCGCGGATCGAGGCGACCTACGGCGTTCCGCCACACATCGTGGTCGCGGTCTGGGGGATGGAAAGCAACTACGGCGCGCGCCGCGGCGACGTGCCCCTGATCTCGACCCTGGCGACGCTGGCCTACGACGGGCGGCGGGGCCGGTTCTTCGAAGAGCAGTTGGTGACCGCGCTGAAGATCCTGCAGAACGGCGACGTGACGCCCGACCGGATGACCGGCAGCTGGGCGGGGGCGATGGGCCACACGCAGTTCATCCCCACCAGCTACGCCGCCTATGCGGTGGATTTCACCGGTGACGGACGGCGCGACATCTGGGCGGACGACCCGTCCGACGCGCTGGCTTCCACCGCGGCGTATCTGTCGAACTTCGGCTGGACCCGCGGCCAGCCCTGGGGGGTCGAGGTGCGCCTCCCCGCCAATTTCGACTACGGCCAGTCGTCGCGCAACGTGAAGCAGTCGACCGCCGCCTGGGCCGCCCGCGGCGTCGTCGGCACCAACGGACAGCCGGTGCCCGATTACGGCACGGCCAGCCTGATCACGCCCACGGGCGCGGGCGGACCGGCTTTCCTGGTGTTCAACAATTTCGACGTCATCAGCCGCTACAACAACGCCGAGGCCTATATCATCGGCGTCGGACACCTGGGCGACCGCATCAACGGGCAGGGGCCGCTGCAAGTCCCGTTCCAGGCCGGTGAGCGCAACCTCAAGCGCGCCGAGCGGGTCGAGCTGCAGCAGCGCCTGACCGCCGCCGGGTTCGACACGAACGGCGTCGACGGACAGATCGGGTCGGGCACCCGCGGCGCGATCCGGCAGTACCAGGCAAGCCGCGGCCTGCCGCAGGACGGTTACGCCTCGCTGGGGTTGCTTGAGCGGCTACGGTGAACAGGCGCCGTCCGTCAGGCACTGCGCGAGCGCCTCTTCCGTCTGCCTGTCCGGGGCGGGAAATACCCAGGTGCTGCAGGGGTCGAGTTCGATCAGCGGGCGCTCGCCATCCACGCGGGCGAAGACCAGCACCGGATCATCGCCCGGTGGGACGCCGCACCAGGGGCCATTGCATTGCAGATCGAGGGTGACGGTCTCGTCGAATGGGACCGTAAGACCTTCGTAGGCCAGCCCCTCGCCGGTCAGCCGGGCGGCATAGGCGCCCGCCTGATCTTCCGCCGGAGGCGCGCCGATGGGGGTGATCCGACCGCTCAGCACGAGGTATGGCAGCTCGCTTTGCGCGGCCATGTCGAAGGACGCCAGCGGATCGGGCCGCAGACACGACAGGGCCGTCGCGGGCCCCGCCGCCAGCAGTGCCGCGGCGATGAGAAGCGTCCTCATAGCCGGGCGCCGAGCTCGGCCAGGACCTGCTGGTAGACGCAGCGCTTGAAGGGCACGATATTGTCGACCAGCTGATCCTTCGGCATCCACTTCCACGCATCGAATTCCTGGTGCTCGGTCTCGATGTTCACGTCCGCGTCGGTGCCATGGAACCGGAAGAGGAACCATTTCTGCTCCTGTCCGCGATACTTGCCGCCCCAGGCCTTCCCCACCAGGTCGTGCGGCAGGTCGTAGCGGATCAATCCGCGCGATTCCGCCTCGAGCGAGATGAGTTGCGCGCCTATCCCGGTCTCTTCCAGAAGTTCGCGCTTGGCGGCCGTCAGGCAATCCTCGCCGGGATCGACGCCGCCCTGCGGCATCTGCCAGGCTTCGCCGTCGCGGTCCATCCGGCTGCCGACCCAGACGTGGCCGCGGGGGTTCGCGAGCATCACGCCGACACAGGGGCGGTAGGGCAAATCGTCGATCTGTGCGTCCGTCATGAAGGTGCCTTGGGGTTTCATCGGGTGTCCTTTCGTTTGGCCAAGTTCTGCCCGAAAGGTCCAGCGTTAAGCGATAACAAGCCGACTGTAAGTCTTTAACCTTGCCGTAATCGCTCTGAGGTGATCGCGGCGCAGCGCGACGCAGCCCGCGGTCGGGCGGCCCGGCCCGCGCCATTGATGGATGAAGATCGCGGAGCCTTTCCCGGGCACCGCATCGGGCCAGTTCCAATCGGCGACCAGCACGAGGTCGTACATCGGATCGGCGCGCCGCAGCGATTCGTGGCCAAAGGGATGCGGGGCGGTCACATGGGTGTTGTAGGCCGGATCACGCGGGTCGTCGGACCACAGGTCCCGCGGCCCGATGGGTTGCGCCCAGGCCACGGGGCGGGTCATCCGGTCCGGCCGGTAGTAGGCCCCCACGATGGCGTGAACGCCGCGCGGCGTGGCGCCGTCGCCTTCCCGCTTGGTGGAGGTCAGGCCACCGCGTCCGATGGTGCAGGGAAAGCGAAGGCCCGCGAACCGCAGGTGGGTCGGGGTCAGGACAAGATCCCAGGGACCGGGTTTCGCCGTGTCCCGGAGGCTCGGACCGCCCGGCGGCCCGCCCGGGGTCACAGAAGGTGTCCCGATTTCGCGGCCTTGGTCGCAAGGTAGCCCGCGTTCTCCTCCGTCAGCCCGACCTTGAGCGGTACGCGTTCGGTCACGCGCACGCCATGTTCTTCCATCCGGGCGATCTTGGCGGGGTTGTTGGTCAAGAGCCGCACCCGCGCGAACCCGAGTGCGGTGAGGATCGCGGCGCCCACGCGGAAGTCCCGCTCGTCGTCCTGGAAGCCAAGGCGGTGGTTCGCCTCGACCGTATCGAAACCCTGATCCTGCAGGGCGTAGGCCCGCATCTTGTTGGCAAGGCCGATCCCGCGACCTTCCTGGTTGAGATAGAGCAGCACGCCCGCCCCTTCGCCACCCATCTGCGCCAGCGCCGCCCTGAGCTGCGGTCCGCAGTCGCACTTGAGGCTATGCAGCAGATCGCCCGTGAAACAGGCCGAATGCAGGCGCGTCAGGACCGGCGTGGTCCGGTCGGGATAGCCGATCTCGATCGCGTAATGTTCCTCGGACCCGTCGTCGGGGCGAAAGACATGAACCCGACCCTGCGACGAGACGGCCATCGGCAGCCGGGCCGAACTAACCCGGCGCAGCCCGAGCGGGGCAAGACCCACGCCCGGCTCGATCAGGGTCAGCCCTTCCGCCTGCGCGAGGGCCGCGGCGTCCGGTGTCGGCACGATCAGGGCGGCGGGCAAAAGATGGGCGGATTTGCACAGCGATATCGCGAGGCGGGCCAGGCTCGCCGACCCGTCGCGCAGGCCGCGCAGCGGACCCTTGAGAGGGTGGTCGAGGTCGCCCGCCGGGTCCGCCAATGCGCGGACCCAGTCCACCGTCGCGTCCCGCGGCAGCGCCACGCGCGCCAGATCCCCGTCGTAGGCCGCCAGTTTCAACGTGCGCGCCCGCCAGTCGGTCAGCGCAAGCTGGGCGCCCATTGCCTGCAGGACCGTCAGGCGGTCGGGGGTCAGGGTCTCAGCGGGAACGATCAGTCCTTCGCCCGCCACCGCGACGGGCACGCCCATGGCAAGGTCCGCTCGTGCGCGGGCCAGACGTTCGATGTTGTCGGGGGAAAGTCCCATGCGGTGTCCTTCGTCGGGGGCCGCATGATGCGGGCATTCGTCTGCCTTGTGAAACAAATTCTCGTCAATTCACACGTCCGTGTGAACATTTTGCAGCATTGGTTGTTGTTCCGTGTCTGCGTCACAGATTGAGACACAAGACAGTGCGAGGTTGAAGATGCCCCAGGTAAAAAAGATCCTTCTTGTCGACGACGACGATGACCTGCGCGAGGCGCTGGGCGAACAGCTCGTCATGACCGAAGATTTCGACGTGTTCGAGGCCGCGGACGGTGCGGACGCGATGACCAAGGTCAAGGAGCAGCACTACGACCTGATCATCCTGGATGTCGGCCTGCCCGACACCGATGGCCGCGAGTTGTGCCGCCTGATGCGCAAGCAGGGCGTGAAATCGCCCATCGTCATGCTGACGGCACAGGACAGCGATGCCGATACGATCTTGGGTCTTGATTCCGGGGCGAACGATTACGTGAGCAAGCCGTTCAAGTTCCCGGTCCTTCTGGCGCGCCTGCGCAGCCAGATGCGGACCCACGAGCAATCCGAGGATGCGGTGTTCCAGCTTGGACCCTATTCCTTCCGGCCCGCGCAGAAGATCCTCGTGACCGAGGATGACCGCAAGGTGCGCCTGACCGAGAAGGAGACGAATATCCTCAAGTTCCTCTACCGCTCGACCTCCGGCGTGGTGCCGCGCGACACGCTTCTGCACGAGGTCTGGGGCTACAACGCGGGCGTAACCACGCACACGCTGGAAACCCATATTTACCGGCTGCGCCAGAAGATCGAACCCGATCCTTCCAACGCGCGCCTGCTGGTCACCGAACAGGGCGGCTACCGGCTGGTCGCCTGACCGGCCCGTTCCGCGCCATCCACGGATCGCGCTGCCAAGGCCGATCCGTGCCATCCCGAACGAAAGGAGCTTTCCCCATGAAAACCGCCAAAGACTTTCTGGACGACGCCAATGCCGTCGTGACCCGCATCCCGACCGCCCAGGCGATCGAGGCCTACAATTCGGACGACGGCGGCATCTGGATCGACGTGCGTGACACTGCGGACATCAAGAAGAGCGGCACGATCAAGGGTGCCAAGCATGTGGCCCGCGGCTTCATCGAATTCGCCGCCGACCCGAACTCTCCGCACCACAAGGATTTCCTGAAGCCCGACGGCAAGTACTACCTCGTCTGCGGCGCGGGCGGTCAGGCGGCGCTTGCAGGCAAGACGCTCAAGGACATGGGCTACCAGGACGTGACCAACGTCGGCGGCGTGCCCGACTGGAAAGAGGCGGGCGGCCCCACCGAAGAGGTCTAGCCCGCGACGAAGTCCTCGTCCCGGTATCCCTGCAGATACAGCAGCGCCGTCAGGTCCCCGTGGTTGACCCTGACGGCGCATTCTTTTTGCACGGTCGGTTTCGCATGCAACGCGACCCCGGTGCCGGCCAGTCCCAGCATGCCCAGATCATTGGCCCCGTCGCCCACCGCAAGCACGTCCCCGGGCGCGATGCCCAGCCGGGCGGTGATCTCCCGCAGGGCCTCGACCTTCGCCGCGCGTCCCAGGATCGGGCGGGCGACGTCGCCCGAGAGCATGCCGTCCTCGACCAGCAGCGTATTGGCGCGGTTCTCGTCGAAACCGAGCGTGGCGGCGATCCGCGCCGTGAAGGCGGTGAACCCGCCCGAGACGAGCGCGGCATAAGCCCCGTTCGCCCGCATCGTGGCGACCAGCGCCGCCCCGCCCGGCATCAGCGTGATCCGCGTGTCGACCACGCGCTGAATGATCTCCTCGGGCAGGCCCCTGAGCAGGCCGACACGTTCCAGAAGGGCCGCCTCGAAATCGAGCTCTCCGTTCATCGCGCGGGCGGTGATCCGGGCCACATGCGCGCCGACGCCGGCCTCGGCGGCCAGTTCGTCGATGCATTCCTGCCGGATCATCGTGCTGTCCATGTCGGCAAGCAGGACGCGCTTGCGGCGACCTTCGCCGGGCTGGACGACCAGGTCGATGCCTTGGGCCTGAAGATCGTCCCAGACCGACCATCGGTTGTCCGGCACCGCGGGCTGCGTGAACTCCGCCGCCGTCCCGCGCGACAGCCAGACCGCATCGGTGCCACCCCAGGCGTTGCGCAGGTTCTCGACCAGGGTGGCGTCCAGCGCGCCGGGTCGGGCGATGAGGGTGGTCACGAACATGGGCAGTCTCCTTTGCGGCGCGATCTACCGCGCTAGGCTGCAAAGGGAAAGAAGGAGACGCCCATGACCGATCTGCAATGGTGGCAGCGAGAGATCATCTATCAGGTCTATCCCCGCAGCTTCCAGGACAGCGACGGCGACGGAATCGGCGACCTGGCCGGGATTACGCGGCGGCTGGACTACATCCGCGACCTCGGTGCGGGGGTCGTCTGGATCTCGCCCATCTTCCCGTCGCCGATGAAGGACTTCGGCTACGACATCACCGATTACCGCGGGATCGAGCCGATGTTCGGCGACCTCGACGACTTCGACGCGTTGATCGAGGCGGCCCACGCGCGCGGTCTGAAGGTGTTGCTGGACTTCGTGCCCAGCCATACCTCGGATCAGCATCCGTGGTTCGTCGAAAGCCGGTCGTCGCGCGACAACCCCAAGCGCGATTGGTACATCTGGTGCGACCCGATGGAGGATGGCCCGCCGACCAACTGGATCAGCGAGTTCGGCCCCACCACCTGGAACTGGGACGAGGCCACCGGGCAATACTACCTGCATATCTTCCTCGACAGCCAGCCCAGCCTGAATTGGCGCAACCCGCAGGTGCAGGACGAGATGCTGGAGACGATGCGCCTTTGGTATGCGCGCGGGGTCGACGGCTTTCGCGTGGACGCGATCACCCATATCGCCCCCGACGTGGACAAGGGCGATCATCCGCCCGATCCCGACTGGCAGGAGGGCATGAACCCCTCGGGACGGTTGTCGAAGGTCCACTCCAAGAACCAGCCCTTCGGCTATGAGACCGTGCGCATGATGCGCCGCGTGACAGAGGAGACTCCGGGCAACCTGCTTCTGGGGGAAACCGACGGCACGCTGGATAACGTGATGAGCTACTACGGGGACGACCTCGACGGGTTTCACCTGCCGTTTAACTTCCGACTTCTGGACATCGAATGGACGGTGCCCAACATCCGCGAGACGGTGGAGGCCTACGAGGCCGCCTTGCCGGAGGGGGCCTGGCCAACTTGGGTGATCGGCAACCACGACTGCATCCGAATCGCGTCCCGCGTGGGGGCTAGGCGCGCGCGGTTGGCGATGACCCTGATGCTGTGCCTGCGCGGTACGCCCACGATCTACCAAGGCGACGAGCTGGGCATCCCCTCCGCCAAGATTCCCCCCGACAAGGTGCAGGACCCCTGGGAAAAGCAGGTCCCCGGGCAAGGGCTTGGCCGCGACCCGTCGCGCACCCCGATGCCCTGGGACGACAGCGAGGGGGCGGGCTTTACCGACGGCGATCCCTGGTTGCCGATCGAGGTGCCGCCGGACGGGCCGGTCAGCGCGCAGGATGCGGGCTCGATGCTCGCCTACGTGCGCCGTCTCATCGCGTTGCGCCAATCCTCCGACGCCTTGTTGCAAGGGGCCTACCGCACCCTCGGCGCCGAGGAAGACCTCTACGTCTTTGCCCGCGAGGCGGAGGGCGAGCGGCTTGTGATCGCGCTGAACTTCGCGGACACGCCCCGCCCGGCGCCAGATGGCGACACGGTCCTGTCCTCGCACGACGCCACCGGTCCGCTGGTCCCCGGTGAGGCGCGGATCCTCCGGACCTGAGGGTCGCAAAACTTCACAAAAGCGTCGTTGCCTTCTCTCCCGCCCCGGCCTATGTCCGGCGGCGGGACACCCTTCCCCAACGAAGGGCGCATATCTGAGAGGATACCAGCAATGGTTACGACCAATTCGGCATCGCGCGGCGACGCGCGCAAACCTGACGTGCGGCCTGCCAATCCGCGTTTTTCGTCCGGCCCCTGTGCCAAACCCCCCGCATTCGATCTGCAGACCCTGTCCGACGCGCCGCTTGGCCGTTCGCACCGGGCCGCCATCGGCAAGGCCAAGCTGGCCGAGGCCATCGAACTGACGCGCAGCGTCCTGGGCGTGCCCGAGGATTACCGCATCGGGATCGTGCCGGCCTCCGACACCGGCGCCTTCGAGATGGCGATGTGGACCATGCTGGGCGAACGCCCCGCCGAGATGGTGGCCTGGGAAAGCTTCGGCGCAGGCTGGGTCACCGACGTGGTCAAGCAGCTCAAGATCGAGGCGACCGTCCACGAGGCCCCCTACGGCGAGATCGTGGAGATGGCCGCGCTGAACTACGACCACGACGTCTGCTTCACCTGGAACGGCACCACCTCCGGCGTGCGGATGCCGCACGGCGAGATGATCCCCGAGGATCGCGCGGGCCTGACGCTCTGCGACGCGACCTCGGCTGCCTTCGCGCAGGACCTGCCGTGGGACAAGCTCGACGTGACCACCTTCTCCTGGCAGAAGGTCATGGGCGGCGAGGCCGCGCATGGGATGCTGATCCTGTCCCCCCGCGCCGTCGAACGGCTGGAAAGCTACACCCCCGCCTGGCCGCTGCCGAAGATCTTTCGCCTGACCAAGGGCGGCAAGCTGATCGAGGGCATCTTCAAGGGCGAGACGATCAACACGCCTTCGATGCTTTGCGTGGAGGATTACCTGCAGGCGTTGAAATGGGGCCAGTCCATCGGCGGGCTGCAGGCACTGCACGCGCGTTGCGACGCCAACGCGAAGGCGGTCTGGGACTTCTGCGACGCCAACGACTGGATCGAGAACCTGGCCTCCGACCCCGCGACGCGGTCGAACACCTCCGTCTGCGTGAAGTTCACCGACGACCGCATCACCGACGGTCCGGCCTTCGCCAAGGCGGTCGCGAAGCGATTGGAGGCCGAGGGCGTGGCGCTCGACGTGGGCGCCTATCGCGATGCCCCCGCCGGTCTGCGGATCTGGTGCGGTGCCACGGTGGAAACCTCCGACATCGAGGCGCTGCTGCCTTGGATCGACTGGGCCTTCCACCAAGAGCTCGCCTCTGCATGAACCCCGTCCCGGGCGTGCCCCGGGACCCCGACCCAAGAGGCCCCGGACCTGTCTCCGGGGCGGGTTTTTGAAGTTTCAGATAGGAGCGCCACCATGGCCCCCAAAGTTCTCATCTCGGACGCGCTGTCCGAAGCCGCCGTTCAGATCTTCCGCGACCGCGGGATCGACGTTACCTTCGAGCCCAAGCTGGGCAAGGACAAGGACAAGCTGCTGGAGATGATCCCGCAGTTCGACGGTCTTGCCATCCGGTCCGCCACCAAGGCCACCGAGAAGCTGATCGAGGCGGCTGGCAATCTCAAGGTCATCGGCCGGGCGGGCATCGGGGTCGACAACGTCGACATTCCCGCAGCCTCCAGGAAGGGCATCATCGTGATGAACACGCCCTTCGGCAACTCGATCACCACCGCCGAGCACGCCATCAGCCTGATGATGGCCGTCGCCCGCCAGATTCCCGAGGCCAACGCCTCCACCCACGCCGGCAAGTGGGAGAAGTCCCGCTTCATGGGCGTGGAGCTGACCGGCAAGACGCTGGGCGTCGTGGGGGCGGGCAACATCGGCTCGATCGTGATCGACCGCGCCAAGGGTCTGAAGATGAAGGTCGTGGCCTACGATCCCTTCCTCTCGGAAGAGCGCGCGACCGAGATCGGCGTCGAGAAGCTGGAATTCGACGCGCTGCTCGAGCGGTCCGACTTCATCACCTTCCACGTGCCGCTGACCGACCAGACCCGCAACATCCTGTCGAAAGAAGCGATCGCCAAGCTCAAGCCCGGCGTGCGGATCGTGAATTGCGCCCGCGGTGGACTGGTCGACGAGGCCGCACTGGCCGAGGCGATCAAGGACGGTCGCGTCGCGGGCGCCGCCTTCGACGTTTTCGCCGAGGAACCGGCGACGAACTCGCCGCTCTTCAACCTCAAGAACGTGGTGGTGACGCCGCACCTCGGCGCCGCCACGACCGAGGCGCAGGAGAACGTCGCCTTGCAGGTGGCCGAGCAGATGTCCGATTACCTGCTCACGGGGGCCGTGACCAACGCGATCAACATGCCCTCGATCACGGCCGAGGAATCCAAGATCATGGGCCCCTGGATCGAGTTGTCGAAACACCTGGGTCACTTCGTGGGCCAGATGACGGACGAGCCGATCCAGTCGATCAACATCCTCTTCGACGGCGAAGCCTCCGAGATGAACCTCAAGGCGCTCACCGCCTCGACCGTGGCGGGCATCATGCGGCGGCGGAACCCGGACGTGAACATGGTCAGTGCACCCGTGATCGCCAAGGAAAACGGGATGAAGGTTTCGACCACCAAGCAGGACCAGTCCGGCGTCTTCGAAGGCTACATCAAGGTGACCGTGAAGACCGCGAAGTTCGAACGCTCCGTCGCGGGGACGATGTTCAGCGACGGCAAGCCGCGTTTCATCCAGATCAAGGGCATCAACGTCGATGCCGAGATCGGGGCGAACATGCTCTACACCACCAACCAGGACATGCCGGGCATCATCGGCGTTCTGGGTCAGACCCTCGGCAATCACGGCGTGAACATCGCGAACTTCACCCTGGGCCGCTCGGCCGCGCGGGGCGAGGCGATCGCGCTGCTCTACGTGGACGAGGAAGTCTCGGCGGAGGCCGTCGCGGCGCTGGAACAGACCACCAAGTTCCAGCAGATCAAGACGCTCGCCTTCGATATCGGGTAAGCTTCGGGCGGTCCCGGCCTTGCGCCGGGGCCGCCATCCCGCGATACCGGACCTGTCCCGGCGCCCCGCCGGGGCCCAGACCCACAGGACCCGCCTCATGCTCTACGCCCTCGGTGACATTCACGGCCAGAAGGCGATGCTCGACCGGGCCTTCGCGCTCATCGCGGCCGACGGCGGGGCGGACGCGCCGCATGTCTTCCTGGGCGACTACGTCGATCGCGGCCCCGACAGCCATGGCGTGATCGAGGCGCTGATCGCAGGTCGCGACGCGGGCCGCGACTGGACCTTCATCAAGGGCAATCACGACCGCATGTTCCTGCGCTTCGTCGAGGAGGGCGAAACCCACGACGCGGCCATCAAGTCGGGCCTGTCCTGGCTCAACCCGCGGCTCGGTGGGCCGCAGACGCTCGCCTCCTACGGGGTGAACACGACCGGGCCGGGCCGCTACGTTCGCGACGAACGGGACCGCGAATCCTTGGTCTCGATGCCCACGGACCGCGGCGACGTGACCCTGCAGGAGCTGGTCTCCCTCGCGCGCGACGCGGTGCCCGAAACCCACCGGCAGTTCCTGGCCACCTGCCCCCTGACCCATCAGGCCGAAGAACATCTCTTCGTGCACGCGGGCCTGCGTCCCGGCGTCGCCCTGGCCGAGCAGGTCGAGGACGACCTGGTCTGGATCCGCGACGGCTGGCTCGACAGCACCGTGGACCACGGTCAGGTCGTGGTCCACGGGCACACGGCGCTCGACGCGCCGACGCATTTCGGCAACCGCATCGACCTCGACGCGGGGGCAGGCTACGGCAAGCCGCTCATTCCGGCCGTGCTCGACGATGGAAAGTGGTTCACGCTGACGGACGCGGGACGCGTGCCGCTGACGCCCGCCTGATGGGTCAGGCCTTCGACACGCTGGCGGGGCTGCGGGCGCATGGGTTCGACACGCTGATCGACGTGCGCTCCCCGTCCGAGTTCGCCGAGGATCACGTGCCGGGGGCCATCAACCTGCCTGCCCTCAGCGACGCCCAGCGGGCAGAGGTCGGAACGATCTACAAGCAGGTCAGTCCTTTCCGCGCGCGCAAGCTGGGGGCGGCGATGGTCGCGCGCAACGTGGCCGATCACGTGGACGGGCCGCTCAATGGCTACGACGGCGGCTGGCGTCCGCTGGTCTATTGCTGGCGCGGCGGGCAGCGGTCGGGGTCCGTCGCGACGATCCTGTCGCAGATCGGCTGGCGCGCCGACACGATTCAGGGCGGCTACCAGAGCTACCGGCGGCTGGTGCACGCGATGCTCTACGACACCCCGCTGCCGCATCGGTTGATCCTGCTCGACGGCTACACTGGCACCGCCAAGACCGCGCTGCTGCCCCTGCTGGCCGAGCGCGGCGTGCAGGTCATCGACCTCGAAGGCCTCGCCGCCCATCGGGGCTCTCTTCTGGGGGGCGTCGCGGGAGGGCAGCCCGCGCAAAAGGGCTTCGAAAGCGCGCTGGCCCAGGCGCTCCAGTCGGTCGACCCGGACCGCCTCACGGTGCTCGAGGCGGAAAGCAGCAAGATCGGGCGGATCGTGCTGCCACAACAGCTCTGGACCCGCATGACGACCGCCCCGCGGATCGAGGTCACGGCCCCGCTCGCCGCGCGCGCGGCGTTCCTGACGCAGGCCTACGCGGACGTCATCGCCGATCCCGCGGCCTTGCGCGCACGCCTGCAACCCCTGCGCAACCTGCGCGGCCACGCCACCGTCGACCGTTGGGAGGGCCTGCTGACCGGCGGCGCGTTCACGGATCTGGCCGCAAGTCTGATGCAGGACCACTACGACGCCGCCTACGCCCGCTCGCGCGATGCGGAGAACCGGACCTGGCTGGGTCAGGTCCACGCCGAAACGCTGGACGACGCTGGCCGCGCCCGCGCCGCCGACGCGATCGCCGACGTGATCGAAAACCTCTGACCGCCCCGGCCCCATCCGCAGGTTACACATCAGCCTTTCCGAACACCGCGCCCCATCCCCTCTTCATCTGGCCAGATAAACTCCGGGGGAGCCCGGCACGGGCGGGGGCAGAGCCCCCTCCTAGACCAGCCGCAAGACCGCACCTTCGGTCACGGTGCCGATCCGGGCGGCCTGACCATAGCCCGCTTCATGCAGCCTGCGCAGCAGGATCTCCGCCGCCTCCGGTGCCACGGCGGCGAGCAGCCCCCCGGCGGTCTGGGGATCGAACATCAAGTCCCGGCGGGGACCGACGGGGCCTTCGACGGCGCCCGCCCCGATCTCGTTGTCGGCGAAAAGGCTTGATCTCGTGCCGCCTCGCGCCAGATCGAGCGCTCCGGGCAGGAGCGGCAGGACGTCGAGCGTCACCTCCGCCCCGACGCCTGATGCGTCGCAAATCCCCCGCAGATGCCCGGCCAACCCGAACCCGGTGACATCGGTCATCGCATGGGCCTCAGAGAGGATCGCGCTGGCCGCCCCCTGGCCCATCTGCATCGCGTCGAGGGCGCTCATGACGTCGTGTCCACGCGCAAGACCCGCCATCTCGGCGGCCATCAGCGTGCCGCTGCCAAGCGGCTTGGTGAGGATCAGCGCGTCACCGGTCCGCGCGCCTGCCAGCGTGATCGGGTCACGGTCGCACAGCCCGGTGACGGTGAAGCCCAGTGTCATCTCCGCCCCGAGGGACGTATGACCGCCCAAGATCTCGGCCCCGGCCCCGGACAACAGCCGATGGACCGTGGCGGTGATCTCGGCCAGCGTGCGCGCCTGCAACTCCGCCGACAGGCGCGGCAGGATCAGGTTGACCGTCGCGGCCTGGGGGCGCGCGCCCATCGCCCAGACATCGCCCAGCGCGTGGGTCAGGGCGATCCGGGTCATCACGACGGGATCCTCCCAGAAGCTGCGCAGGTGGTCGGTGCTGACGACCTGCCGGGCCTGTCCCAATGCGATCAGGCCCGCATCGTCCCCCGGCAGGACCCGGATGTCGTCCCGCGCCGGAGGGGGCAGGTCCGACAGCGCCGCCCGCAGCGCCGCGCGCCCGACCTTGGCGCCGCAGCCGCCGCACATCGGCTTGTCGCCCAGCGCCTCCCGCAGACCCAGGGCGTGGTGCTTCGGCACGGCGGGGGCCTCCATCGCGGGCAGATCGCCCAGCTTGGCCATGAAGCGGCGGTCGATGCGATCCTTCCACCGCCACAGCAGCCCGCCCGAAAAGCCGGTGCCGAACCGCTCGGCCATCGCGCGCTTCGCCCCGAGCGACACCAGCTTGAGGTAGTCCTTCTGCGGCCGATACCGCCGCATCGACCCGCCGGAAAGCGCCGCGCGCAGATTGTCGAAGAGCACCGGCGCCTCGCGCACGGCGTAGACACCGGCCTTCGGACGGGGCGCGTGGGTCAGGTGCGCGCAATCGCCGACCGCAAAGAGCGCGGGGTCGGAGGTCTGCAAGCTTGGTCCGACGCTCAGGAACCCCTCGTGGCAGTCGACCCCCACCTGCGCCATCCAGTCGTGCGGCTTGGCCCCGGCCGCCCCCACGGTGAAGTCCGAGCGGATCCGGCGGCCGTCGTCCAGCTCTACGGCGCCGTCGGTCAGACGCGCGACCGTGGCGCCTTCGATGAGCGTGACGCCGTTGGCCGCCAAGCCGGCCAGCACCCTGTCCCGCGCGGTGTCGTTCAACCCGGCGAGCGCGCGGCTGCGGTCGATGACCTGCACGGTCGGGTCGCGGTCGCGCAGGGCGTGGGCCATGGCCATCGCAAGCTCCGCCCCCGCGACTCCGCCGCCCAGCACCGCGACATGCGGATCGGTTGCCGTCTGGCGAAACGTGTCCCAGCGGCTGGCGAAGGGGCCCAGCGGTTTCGCGGGCACGCCGTGATCCGCGAAACCTTCGAGGTCGGGCATGGCGGAGGTGATGCCGATGTCCACACTGGCCACGTCGTAGACGACGTCCGCGCGTCCCGGAACGGCGATCCGGCGGGCGGTCGTGTCGATGCCCGTGACCGCGCCGCAGATGAACCGTGCGCCCGCGAACCGGGCGAGGCGCACCAGGTCGATGTCCAGCTCATCCCGGCCGTAGTGCCCCGCGACGAACCCCGGCAGCATGCCGGAATAGGCCGCCGCCGGGGAAGGGTCGATCACCGTCAGCCGCACCCCGGGCAGCGGGTCCATGCCCCATTTGCGCAACACCAGTGCATGGGTATGACCGCCGCCGATCAATACGAGGTCTCGGGTCAGGGGAAGTGTCTGCATGAGGCTTTCTACCCCCCGCCTACGGAGAGCGCCACTGCCCCCGCCAGTCCGCGTCCCTTCTGTAGGTCGCGCGCCGGTGATCGTCGCCCAGATGCGTGAGGTCGATCGCCTCGATCCGGCACGACAGCACCGCGAAGGCATCGAAACTGGCGGTGATTTCGTAGTCGAGCGCGCTGTCCAATTGGGTCCCGGGGTCGGGGCGCTTGCCGTAGCTTTGCCGTCCGCCCGCGCCGATCTTCTCCCACCGGTCGGCGACCGTGTCGCCGCTCAGGATCTCGACCTGCGCCTGCAGGCGGATCTGAAGACGCTGCTTGTCCTCCCAGACGTGCAGGGCGGCGCGGGGGGTGGCGCGCAGGCTTTCGATCTTGTCGGAGCGCAGGTCGGTATAGACCTCCAGCGTCGCGGTTTCGCGCGTGGCGGCGCGCAGCACGACGGTGCGCGCCTCCGGCCAGCCGTCGCGCATCGTCGCGAAGGTGGGTTGGCGGCTGGGGGATTTCGCATCGGCGACCCCGCGCGACAGCCGCTGCCACATGCGGTCGTGCAGACCGTCCAGCGTTTCGAACCACTCACTCATATCCGGTCATCTCCAAATAGCCCCTGCCATCGTGACTGCCGGTCACCGTGACCGGACCTTCCCAGTAGGGGACAGAGGTGTCCATCCAGGCCTGCGGGTTGATCGCCTGCACCGTCACGTCGACACCCCGCTCGGGCAGTTGTACCTGCCAAGCGGTCGGCACCGCGCGGCCCGCCACGTCGGAGGTCTCGAGCGGCGTGGCCGCCAGCGCATCGTTGAACGGCGTCGCGGTGCCGTCGGGCGCGATCCAGGTGGCAGAGGTGAAATCCGCGCCGTCCGTCTGGCGCAGCCGGAACCCCATCATCTTTGCCCCGTCGTCGAAGGAGAGCGAGAACCAGTCCCAACCCGTCTGCGTCTCGGCCAAGGGCTGGCTGGACCATTCGCGGTCGAGCCAGGCATTGCCGGTCACTTCTATTTCTCCCTCGGGCAGGGTCAGAGTTCCCGTGACCTCGTAGAACGGCTGCGAATAGTAGTAGCTGGCCTGCCCGGCGGCGGATTTGACCGAGTAGCCGTCCTCGCCCTGGAAGATCAGTGGGCCGGTGGCCTCCAGCGTCACGTCGTAGGCGAAATCGGGGCCGCTCGCCGTCAACTGGCCCGTGTCGATGCCGCTCATGCGCCAGTCGTCGATCCAGGCCTCAAAGGGATCGGCGACAACCCCCGCTTGCCCGATGCCGCCGCGCGCGATGCGTTCGGTGACGAAATGCGCCTCCGGCGTGGTGACGGCGGCATGGCCCATCCACAGTTGAGGGTCATTCCAGCCCGCTTGCGTCTCTGGCGCCAGTGCGCTGCGGAACAGGGTCCACTGCAATCCGTAGGGCGTGCCGTCCGCCGCTTCGAGGTTGGCGGTCACGTACCACCACTCGATCCGGTAGTCGGGATGCGCGCCGTGGTCGGTGGGAAAGTCGAACTGCGGGTCGGGCTGCGGCACGGCGAAATCACCCGCCTCCGCGCCGAGGCCCGCGAACCCCTGCGCCTGCGCGGTGAAGGGCAGCAGGCAGAGGATCAGGACCTTACCGTTCATTGGAGAACACCTTTAGCAGATCGGCGGGGGGCGTGCGGGCCAGCCGCCAGGCGGGCCAGAGCGCCGCGAGCGCCGCGGCCCCCAGCGCGAAGAGGCCCAATCGGGCGTAATCGGCGGGGAAGAGGAACATCGGCAGTTTCCACCCGAACGCCGCCACGTTCACAACCGCCAGCAGCGCCCAGGCCAGGGCCAATCCCAGCGGAAGCGCCACGACGGCGGTGAAGACCGCCAGCATCACCGCGCGCACCAGTTCCACCACCCCAAGGCTGCGCCGCGTCATCCCCATCGCCCAGGCGGGCGCCAGTTGCGGCAGGCGCAGGGCGGCGAGGGTCAGCAGGCTCATCAGGATCGCGAAGCCCGCAACGGCAAGCGTCAGGACGTTCAGCGCGGTCGTCACCATGAAAGTCCGGTCGAAGACATCGAGGGAGAATTGCTTGATCCCCGCCTGGTCGATCAGGTTGCCCTCGCTGATGCCGACCTCGCGCGTGAGCGCCGCGCGCAGGGCCGCGACGTCTTCCAGATCAAGGCGCAGGCCGAATTGCAGGGGCGTCACCTGCGGATAGAGGCCGGCGAAGACCGGCTCGGTCAGGATCGCCTGGCCGATGGGATTGCCGTAGTCGCCGTAGATGCCCGCCACGGTGAAGGACCGGCCCTGCAGTTGCACCGCGTCGCCAAGGTCCAGCCCGGTGCGCCGGGAAAGCTGTTCGTTGATCGCCACGCCGCTGCCCTCAGCGATCCGCGCCCAGGGGTCCGGCACCGAAGCGAGGAAGGTCCAGTTGTCCACGTAAGTGGGACCGATGCGGGCGCCCAGAACCTCGGTCGGCAGGTCGCGGACTTGCGCCTCTGCCGATTGGATCGGCAGGATCGCACGGGTGCGGGGGGCGGCGAAGGCGACGAGGGCCTCGGCCTGGGCTTCGTCCTCGGCGGTGACGTAAAGCTCGGACGCCAGCCGCTGGTCGAGAAAGCCGCTGAAGGTCAGCCTGAAGCTGCTGACCATGGTGGAGACGCCCACGTTCGCCGCCATCGCAAGCAGCAGGGCGGCCAACGCCAGCGACAGGCCCGGAAGTTGCTGGCGCGTATCGGCCCAGAACCACTGCGCCCGCAGGCTCCGGGCGGCCCCCTCGGCCAGCGCCAGCACCCGGTCGAGGATCAGCGGCAAGGCCAAGGCCGCACCGATCAGCAGCGTGCCCAGCAGCGCGAAGCCCGCGACCAGGCCGTTCGCCGTCAGTGCAAGAAGGCCCGCGACCGCCAGCAGGACGAGTGCGACCGCCCCCTGGACCCAGGCGGCGCGGCCGGCGACAACCGTTAGGGCGCGCCGTTGACCGCTGGCCAGAAGCGGCATCCGTGCCAGCCGCCAGAAGGCCGCCGCCGCCGCGAGCCCGGTCCCCAGAAGCGCCACCGCGAGCCCCGATAGCCACCACGCGGGCCGCAGTTGCAACGTGCCCGAAACGCTTTGCCCGTAAAGCCCGCCCAGCGTGGCCGCCACGTCCGGCAGCAAGAGCGAGGCGATGACATAGCCCAAGGCGACCCCCAGCGTGCCCGCGATCAGGGCCATCGCGGTCAGCTCCAATGCCATCAGTGCCATCAGCCGCCGCAACGGCAGACCCAGTGCACGCAGGGTCCGCACGACGGGGCGGCGCTGTTCGAAGGCCAGGCCGATGGCGCCGTTCACGATGAAGATGCCGACCGCGAAACTGAGCAATCCGAAGGCGGTCAGGTTGAGGTGGAAGCTGTCGGTCAACCGCCCCAGGTCGGATCCCGCCTGCGCCGCCTGCACGGTCACGTCGGGGGCGACCTGCGCAAGATCGGGTCGCCCGAGGGGCTGTTCGGGGCTCACGATCATCCGCGTTACCTGGCCGTCGAGCCCAAGCAGGCCCTGCGCAAGCCCGATGTCGGTGATCGCCGTGCCGGGCGCGACATCGGGGGCCTCGATCCGCTGCGCGTCGAGCTCGGCCAACCCGGCCAGCACCTCCGCCTGACCGAAGATCTGACCGGCCCCCGACAGGAAAGCCGCGATGTCCGTGTCCACAGGGTCGACGGGGCCCAGGCCGCCGGGGGCCGTGAGCGGGTCCAGTCCCACGATCCGCACGCCCGATAGCCGCCCCTCGACCACCGGCGAGACAAGCCACCCGGCGCGGCGCAGGGCGACGTAGGTCTCCTGCGGGATCGACCCGCCGTCGCGCGCCACGATCTGGTCGTAGGTGCCTTCGCCCAAGGTCGCCGCTGCCGCGTCGTAGCTGGCTGCGGCTTCCGCGTTGATCGCCTGCACCCCGGACCAGAGCGCCGTCGCCAGCGCCAGCCCTGCCAGCAGGGTGAACAGCTGCAAGGGGTTGCGGATCCAATGCGAAAGCAGCGCCTGAAGCGTCGCGCGCGTCACGCGATCCGGCCCCGGGCAAGGTGCACCTGCCGCTCCATCCGGGCGGCGAGATCATGCGAATGCGTCACCATCAAGAGCCCCGCCCCGGTGTCCGTCACCAGTTCAAGCATCAGCGCCAGAACCTGTGCGGCGGTCTCCTCGTCGAGGTTGCCCGTCGGCTCGTCCGCCAGCACCAGCCGGGGGCGGGGTGCCAGCGTGCGCGCGATCGCGACCCGCTGCTGCTGACCGCCGGAAAGCTGTTCGGGATACTTGCGCAACTGCGGGGTCAGCCCCATGCGTTCGGCCAGATCCGCGCACCAGCCCGCGTCGTGCTGGCCCGCCAGCCGGGCCTGGAAGCTGATGTTGTCCTCCACCCGCAACGAGGGGATCAGGTTGAACTGCTGAAAGATCACGCCCACGGTGCCGCGCCGCATTCCGGCGCGCGAGACGTCGTCCATTGCCGTCAGGTCCTGCCCGTCCAGCAGGATTCTGCCCGCATCCGCCTCATCAAGCCCGCCGACGAGGTGCAGCAGCGTGCTCTTGCCGGACCCGCTCTCGCCGGTGAGCGCCAGCGTCTCGCCCGCGCCCAGCGACAGGTCGACGCCGTCCAGCACGGTCACGACGCCGTCGCCGGTGGTGTAGGTCTTTCGCAGATCGGTGACGCTCAGCAGCATGGGCTCTCCTTCGACGGGCAACATGACGCCCGAGGGGCGCTTGTCCACCGCGCCTCTGTGCCGCAGGGTCGCGCTGGCCAAACGGCGCTGACCCGATCATCCTTGCGGCCATACACAGGAGGTCCCCATGTCAGACATCGTCATCCTCGGCGGCGCGCGCACCGCCGTCGGCACCTTCGGCGGATCGCTCGCGGGCATCCCGCCGATCGAACTTGCCGCCACCGCGTCCCGCGCGGCGCTCGACCGCTCGGGGCTGGACCCCGCACAGGTCGGCCACGTGGCCTTCGGCCATGTCATCAACACCGAACCGCGCGACATGTACCTGTCCCGCGTCGCCGCGATGGAGGCGGGCGTCCCCGACACCACGCCCGCGATGAACGTGAACCGCCTGTGCGGGTCCGGCGTGGAGGCCATCGTGTCGGTGGTGCAATCGCTGCAACTGGGCGATGCGGAGTTCGGCCTCGCAGGCGGGGCCGAGTCCATGTCCCGTTCGCCCTTCATCGTCTCCGATCAGCGCTGGGGCGCCAAGATGGGCGACGTGACGACGCGCGACATGATGCTGGGTGCGCTGAACTGCCCCTTCGGCACGGGCCACATGGGCGTCACCGCAGAGAATGTCAGCGCGGAACACTCGATCAGCCGCGAAGATCAGGACGCCTTCGCGCTGGAAAGCCAGCGCCGCGCCGCGACAGCCATCGAGGAAGGCCGCTTCGCCGAGCAGATCGTCCCGGTCGAGATCAAGGTCAAACGCGAGACAATGGCCTTCGACACCGACGAACACCCCAAGCCCACCACCGCCGAAGGTCTTGCCAAGCTGCGCCCCGCCTTCGCAAAGGACGGCCGCGTGACGGCGGGCAATGCCTCGGGCCTGAACGACGGGGCGGCTGCGATCACGCTGGCGCGCGCCGACGCCGCCGAGCGGGCGGGCCTCACCCCCCGCTTCCGCGTGCTGGGCTACGCCCACGCCGGCGTCCGGCCAGAGGTGATGGGCATCGGCCCGGTCCCCGCGGTAAGGAAGCTGCTGGAGCGCACAGGCCTCACCGTGCAGGACTTCGACGTGATCGAATCGAACGAGGCTTTCGCCGCCCAAGCCCTCGCCGTCAGCCGGGAGTTGGACTTCGACTCCGCCCGCGTGAACCCCAACGGCGGCGCGATCGCACTCGGTCACCCGGTCGGCGCGACTGGCGCCATCATCACCGTGAAGGCCATGTACGAGCTTGACCGCATTCAGGGCAAACGTGCCCTCGTCACTATGTGCATCGGCGGCGGCCAGGGCATCGCGCTGGCCATCGAACGGATCTGACGCAGGCACGGGTCCCATCGTCGCGCGCGGCCCGTCCTCGCTCTTTTGAAAATACATCCCGCCGGAGGCTCGGGCGATCCTGCAGGGATCGCCCGAAATCGCCTAGTAGAAGGCGGCGGCGTTGTTGATCAGCACGATGCGGATGATCTCGATCGCGATCAGCGCCACGATCGGCGACAGGTCGATCCCGCCCATGCTGGGCAGCACGTTGCGGATCGGCCGGTAGATCGGGTCCAGGATCCTCTGCAGCGTGTACCAGATCTGCCCGACGAGCGGCTGGCGGACGTTGAGCACGTCGAAGCTGATCAGCCAGCTCATGATGAAATGCGCGAAGATGAAGAACCGCGCCACGCCCAGCAGCAGCAACAGGATCTGGAGCAATGAGGTCATCGGTGCATCTTCCTTCGGTCAGGTCCCCGCGCAGGTAAGGGCAGGGGCCCAGGCGATCAAGTCCTTCCTGCCGCAAGGGCACGGGTTGACGGCCCGCATCCGGCTGGAAAGGGTCCGGCCCGTGTATCCCTTCGTCCGCCTTGCCAAGGAATTCGTCGTCCACCACCGGGCGGCCGATCTGCCCATCACCGGGGCGCATGTGAGCCATCACCGCTGCTGGCCGCACGACCTCGACGTCTACCTCGAGATGAACAACGGGCGCATCCTGACGATCCTCGATCTCGGGCGCACGATCCTGGCCCGGCGGACGGGGCTTTTGCGCGTGATGCGGCAGGAACGGTGGGGGCTCGCCATGGCCGGCGCCTCTGTCCGGTGGCGCCGACGCATCCGCAGCTTCGAGCGGTTCCGCGTGGTCAGCCGCTGCGTGGGCTGGGACGCCCGGTTCTTCTATCTCGACCAGTCGATCTGGGTGGGCGAGGTCTGCGCGGCGCAGGGGCTCTACCGTGCGGCGGTGACGGATCGGGGCGGAATGGTCGATCCCGCGCGGGTCTTCGCGGCAATCGGCAGCGACGGCACCTCTCCGCCCTTGCCTGCCTGGGTGAGGCACTGGACGGAAGCGGAAGCCGAGCGCCCCTGGCCCCCGGAATTGCCCGAGGCCCCCTGATCCGGGCTTGCCACTGCTGGCGCGCCCGGGCTTAGTCGGGCGCAGGACCGGGCAGGGGACGGCACATGGCGGTGGCGAAACGACGCATCTGGGGCTGGATGGCCTTCGACTGGGCAAGCCAGCCGCTCTATACGCTGGGGCTGACCTTCGTCTTCGGGCCTTATTTCGCGGCCGTGGCTACCGATTTCTTCATGGGCGAAGGGCTGGACCGTGCCGCCGCCGGGGCCGAGGCGCAGGGCCTGTGGTCCGCGGGGCAGGCGATCTCCGGCTTGCTCATCGCGATCACGGCCCCTTTCCTGGGGGCCTTCGCCGACAACTCCGGACGCAAGGTGCCCTGGATCGCGGGATTCTCGGTCGTCTTCGTGATCGCCACGGCCCTGCTGTGGAACCTCACGCCGGACGGCACCTGGATCCTGCCCGCGCTGGTCGTCTTCTACGTGGCCTTCTTCGCCTCGGAATCCGCGCTGAACTTCGTCAACGCGATCCTGCCGAGCCTCGGAGACCGGCACGAGGTCGGCCGGATCTCGGGCTCTGGGGCGTCCTTCGGCTACTGGGGCGGTGTCGCGTCGCTCTTCATCATGCTCCTCCTGTTCGTCGAGGATCCCGAGAGCGGTGTCACCCTCATCGGTCTCGCCCCCGCGCTGGGCCTCGACCCCGCGGCGATGGAGGGCACCCGTGCGGTCGGGCCCTTCATCGCGATCTGGTTCGCGATCTTCATGGTCCCCTTCTTCCTCTACGTGCGGGATGACCCCCGGCTGGGCGGCCAGTCGACCCGGATCGGCGCCGTCTGGGGAGAGCTCAAGCAGACGCTGCGCGGGGTGATGCGTCGGCGCAGCCTGCGGTCGTTCCTGCTGGGGTCGATGTTCTATCGCGACGGGCTGAACGCGCTCTACGGCTTCGGCGGGGTCTATGCCGCCATCGTGCTGGACTGGAGCACCATCAACATCGGCATCTTCGGGATCGTCGCGGCCATCGCGGCGGCGATCTTCACCTGGGCCGGAGGGCTGGCGGACCAGCGATTCGGACCGAAGCCCGTCATCATCACCTGCATCTGGCTGCTGATCGGGGTCAGCATCGTCATCGTGGGCATGAGCCGCGCGCAGCTTTTCGGCGTGCCCCTGCCCGCGGGGTCCAGCATCCCGGACATCCTGTTCTTCGTCGCGGGCGTGGTGATCGGCGGGGCCGGTGGCGCAACCTACGGCGCCTCGCGGTCGCTGATGGTCCGGCATACCGATCCCGACCGCCCGGCCGAGGCCTTCGGCCTCTTCGCGCTGACGGGCAAGGCCACGGCCTTCCTCGCGCCGGCGGCCATCGCGCTCTTCACGTATCTGACAGGCAACGTGCAATTGGGGTTCCTGCCCGTCATCTTTCTCTTCCTCCTCGGCCTCGCCCTGCTAAGGTGGGTCGACAAAGACGGAGACCGAGCAGAATGATCCGCACCCTTGCCCTGACCCTCGCGCTGACGGCCCTGGCCGCCTGCCAGCCCGAAGAACCGACCGTCGCCCCCGTGGTCTCGACCCAGAACACCAACGACACCCGCATCGCCAAGCAGGTGTTCGGACCGATTCCGGATGCGTCCTCGCAACAGGCGCAGCCGGTTGGCTTCTATTCGCGCGGATGCCAGGCCGGGGCCGCGCAACTGGCCGAGACCGGGCCGACCTGGCAGGCGATGCGCCTGTCGCGCAATCGCAACTGGGGCCAGCCCGAACTGATCGACTTCGTGCAGGACCTGTCGCGCGCCGCCGCCCGGCAGCCGGGGTGGAACGGGATCTACGTGGGCGACCTCAGCCAACCGCGCGGCGGGCCGATGACCTCCGGCCACGCGAGCCACCAGGTCGGTCTGGATGCCGACATCTGGCTCAAGCCGGCGACGCGACTCGACCTCACCCGGGCCGAGCGGGAGAACATCTCCTCCGACCGGATGGACCGTAATAGCGGGGCTTACATCAACGCCGCATGGACACCGCAGCATCACGAGATCCTGCGCGCCGCGGCCTCCGACCCGCGGGTGGCGCGAATCTTCATCTTTCCGGGTGCAAAGGTCGCGATGTGCGATGCCGCGACGGGCGATCGCAGCTGGCTGAGCAAGATCCGTCCCTGGTACGGCCACAACTATCATTTCCACGTGCGGCTGAACTGCCCCCGTGGGGCGCAGGACTGCGAGGACCAGGCCCCGCCGCCCCCCGGTGACGGCTGCGAAGCCGCGCGCCAATGGGTGGACGATATCGTCAATCCCAAGCCCGCGCCGCCGCCCGATCCCAATGCCCCGGCCCCGGCGCCGAAGCGCGATTTGACGATGGCGCAGCTTCCGGGCCAATGCGCGACCGTCGCGGCCTCGGACTGATCGTGCATCGCGTCCTGTGCGCGCTGGCGCTGGTCGCCGGCTGCAGTTCCGTAGCCCAGGGTCAGTCCGGGCCCCGGGCCGAACTTCTGGGCCGCTACGTCTGGCAGGATGGCGGGACGGATTTCGGCGGCCTGTCGGGGTTCGAACTCAGCGACGACGGCACCCGCTTCTGGGCGCAAAGCGACCGTGGTGGCGCGCTTTTCGACGGACGCGTGACGCGCGACCAGGGTATGATTACGGAAATGACCATCGAAGGGCGGCGGGCCCTTCTGAACGGCAAGGGCAATCCGCTGAGGGGCCGCGGCGCCGATGCCGAAGGTCTGGCGTTGGGCGCGGACGGGACGCTCTACGTCTCCTTCGAAGGCAGGGCCCGCGTGTCGGCCTATCCGGATATCGACGGACCGGCCAGGGACGTTCCGCGCGCCCCGGCCTTCGCGGAAATGCAGGAAAATGCCTCGCTCGAGGCGCTCGCCATCGACCGGGACGGTATCCTCTACACCTTGCCGGAACGCTCCGGCCGCGCGACGCTGCCCTTTCCGGTCTATTCCTTCGACGGGCAGGATTGGGACGTGGCTTTCACGGTGCCGCGACGCGATTCCTTCCTGCCGGTGGGGGCCGATATCGGGCCGGACGGTTTGTTCTACCTGCTGGAGCGGGACTTCACCGGGCTGGGCTTCCGGTCCCGCGTCCGGCGTTTCGACATGACCGGCGACAAAGAGGTGACCTTGTTCCAGACCGGCACCGGCACCCATGACAACCTCGAAGGGCTGGCGGTCTGGCGCGACGATCAGGGTATCCGGCTGACGATGGTGTCCGACGACAACTTCAAGTTCTTCCAGACGACCGAGATCGTGGAGTATCGCGTCCGCGATTGACGCTGGGTCCCGCTGCGGCTAAGCGGCGGCGTCCCCGGACCCGGGGGCCAAGTGCCGCACCCTTGCCAAAACGGATATATCCCATGCGACTTCTTCCCGGCGTGATCGCCATGGCCCTCATCGTGGTGGCCTCCAACATCCTCGTGCAGTTCCTGATCCTCGACGGGCTGCTGACCTGGGGCGCCTTCACCTACCCGCTGGCCTTCCTCGTGACCGACCTGATGAACCGCATCTACGGCGTCGCCGCCGCGCGCCGGGTGGTGCTGGTGGGGCTGATCGCGGGCATCGTCTGCTCGCTCATCGGCAGCCAGATCCAGCTGGAGTTCGGGCCCGCCGTGCCGATCCGCGTCGCCATCGCCTCGGCCACCGCGTTCGGCGTGGCGCAACTGCTCGACATCACCGTGTTCAACAAGCTGCGGATGGGCGTCTGGTGGCTGGCACCGCTGGGATCCACCCTGGTGTCGTCCATCGTCGACACGGCGATCTTCTTCGGCGTCGGGTTCGCCGCGGTGTTCAACCCGCTGTCGCCCGCCGCGGCCGAGCAGATCATCTGGGCGCAAGACGCCGCCCCCTTCCTGAACGCAGGTCCGATGGCACCGCTGTGGGTCTCGCTCGCCGTGGCCGACTGGGGCGTGAAGATCGGCGTGGCCCTTCTGGCGCTGATTCCGTTCCGCCTGATCGTTTCGCGTGTCACACCTATGTCATGACCACCGTGGATGGTGGAATTAGGGTTTGACAGCCGCAACATATGCGGCAACCCTGATCACAGGCGAAACATTTGAAAGGAGGTGATCCAGTGCATCATGAAGTTCTGGAGAAGTGTGTCGGGACAGCTTGGGGGGTTCTGATCTAGGGCAGCCCCTGGATCTGTGATCCTTCAGGTGGGTGACCCTACGGGTTCCTAACCGACCCACCTCCGATATTCAGGAAAGGGCTGTTCCATCGCCGGAGCAGCCCTTTTTCACGTCGAATGCAAAGCATTCGACGAGTGCGCGAAAGCGAATTGCGAAGCAAATCGCGGGCGCACCCAGTCGAACACCTGAGCGCTGCTGTCAATCGCGCCCCCGGCTGCTATATCCCCTCCCATGTCCGACGACCTGCGCATCACCGACCAGATCACCCTTCAGGGGTGGGAGCTGACCGAGCAATTCACCCGCGCCTCCGGTCCCGGCGGGCAGAACGTGAACAAGGTCTCCACCGCCGTCGAGCTGCGGTTCGAGGCCGCGCGGTCCCCGTCCCTGCCCGACCCGGTGAAAAGCCGCCTGCGCCGACTGGCCGGGCGCCGCTGGACCTCTGACGGAGCCGTGGTGATCTTCGTGCAGGACACCCGCAGCCAAGCCCGCAACCGCGACCTCGCCCGCGAGCGTCTGGCGGAACTGGTCGAGCAGGCCACCCGCCGCCCCAAGCGCCGCGTGGCCACCAAGCCCACCTACGGATCGGTCAAGCGGCGGCTGAAAGCCAAGAAGGTCCGGGGCGAGGTGAAGGCCCTGCGCGGATCTGTCGACCCCGACTGAGGGAACGGACCACCCCGTTGCCGTGTTTAACCCCAAAGGAGATTAACCCATGCCCAAACGCTTCATCTACGTCCTGATCCCCCTCGGCTTCGTCGCCATCATCGCCGCCATGATCGCCGGAGGCGTCTTCGTGCAGGAAACCACCGATGGTCCGGTGGGGGATGTTGTGGAGGGGGAGGGGTAACGTTTGTCATCAAGAATTGAGATTTTCTGTATCACCTTGTAATGAAGTCGGGGTGACAACGAGGCAGTGGAATCCGTAGAGTGGCATCATTTTTTTCTACCGTCTTTCTCGGGTTAATCGCTGCAGCCATAGGTGCCCTTTTTCAGGATCGATCTTGGCGATACCGAAATCTTGCCGAGATGAAAGAGCGAGAGCGCAGCGAAGCGAGGCAGACTGTCGAAAGGCTTTCAGATGCTCTTGATCGAAGAATTACTGCGCAGAGAGCCTACACCGAAAAGGTCATTAGAGACGAGATAAGTGAAGCTGAGGTGGCAATTTACAGATTGGCTACCTCAGAGTGGATGGGCGGTTACTCTAGTAATCTGTCAAGAATACATCATAGTTTCGGGTATCGCGCAGTTTTGAATTTTGAAAAGAATATTCAAGATCGTTTGCAGCGGCTCAGCGCAGTTGCTGCGCTTGGTCGCCGGTACGGAAAGAGAAATCTTAGTTCTGAGGATCGCGAGGATTTTGAAAACCTTGAAGCTAACCTGTCTTTGGCGCAGCATGCAGTCACAGGATTTCTTCGCTCTCTAAATGACCGTATCGAGGGTGCAGATATCGGGAGAACGAGAAATATCAACAATTTGAATTCTGATGATCTTTCGCTGATTAGTAGAAGCTATTTAATCCGAAGGCTTTTCGCTGTAGATGGAAAGTTATTTAAGCCATATTGATACCTGAGTTTGATCGGATCGGCCCAGTCAAGTTGCATGGTTTCGGCGAGATGAATGATGAGGTCTGGTGTAATATCATACTTCTCTTTTAGAATAATTACGCTGTAGTATATTGGTCTTGGGAGTGGTCGTGCTAGAAGTGCGGCAACGAAAACAGCCTCCTCTTCGGTTAGGTGAATTGCTGGCTTTGAAAATAAGAAGTTTGCGGCGTGAATGCACCCGAAGAGTTTGTAGCCAAAGTAGCTTTGTTTTAAATAAGAGTGAAATATCTCGCTCTTGCTACAGTGGGCATTGAGCGAATATGCAAGAAATATTTCGCGTATCTTTCTTCGTAACGATCTTTCAAACCGACCTGTACAAATTCGGATAAGCTGCTGATCAATGGTGCTTATTCCGCCGGCTCTGCTGCCTTTGCTCAGTCGCTTGAGGACGCGAAGTGGGGCTCTTGCTTCAAAGCCGCTGTGTCTTAGGTATCTTCTATCTTCTATCTTCTAACAGTAAGATAGCGCGGCTTATATTATTGTCGAGATTCCCGAATAGAGAGTAGTCGGCTCCTAGGTTTGTTCTGTAGGTCGCGTTATCTCTCACTTGATAGACTGTTTTCTCCAAATCTCTATTAAGAGAGATTAGAAATCTTTTTAGGCTGAAATTAAGCCGTACCTGCCTCGCGTTGTTAAACGTCAAACCACAACCTCCCTTTCCACCTGTTCCCCCACCCCGAACACCCGCTTGTACCGCTCCACTTCCCCCTCCGGACCCATCGCCTTGTTGGGATTGTCGCTCAGCTTGACCGTCGGGCGGCCCTCGGCGGCGACGGCCTTGCAGACCAGAGAGAACGGCGCCAGCGCGTCGCCTTCCGTCAGGCCGATGAAGTCGTTGGTCAGCATCGTGCCCCAGCCGAAGCTGACGCGGACGCGGCCGGCGAACTGGGCGGCGAGGGTCTCGATCTTGTCGACCGTCAACCCGTCCGAGAAGATGATCAGCTTGCTCGCCGGATCCTCTCCGCGGGCGCGCCACCAGGCGATGGCGGCCTCCGCCCCCTCCGCCGGGTCTCCCGAATCGATGCGGATGCCGGTCCAGCCCGCCAGCCAGTCGGGCGCGCGGTCTAAAAACCCCGGCGTGCCGTAGGTGTCGGGCAGGATGATGCGCAGGTTGCCGTCGTGCTCGGCCTGCCAGTCGCGCAGCACGTCGTAGGGGGCACGGGCCAGGGCCGTGTCGTCGGGGGCCAGGGCGGCATAGACCATCGGCAGCTCGTGCGCGTTGGTGCCGATCGCCTCCATGTCGCGGCTCTTGGCGATCAGGCAGTTCGAGGTGCCGGTGAAGGCGTCGCCCAGCCCTTCCTGCATCGCCTGCACGCACCAGTCCTGCCAGAGGAACGAATGCCGCCGCCGGGTGCCGAAGTCGGCGATCTTCAGCCCCTCGATCCGGCGGAGGCGCTCGATCTTCTCCCAGGTCTTGGTCATGGCGCGGGCGTAGAGGACCTGCAGCTCGAACCGGCCCATCTCCGCCAGCACCGCGCGGCCGCGCAATTCCATCAGCACGGCGAGGGCCGGGATTTCCCACAGCATGACCTCTGGCCAGTTGCCTTCGAAGGTCAGCTCGTATTGCCCGTCGCGCTTTTCCAGGTGGTAGGGCGGCAGGCGCAGGGCCTCGAACCAGTCCATGAACTCTGGCGTGAACATCTGGCGCTTGCCGTAGAAGGTGTTGCCGCGCATCCAGGTGCTCTCTCCGCGCGACAGCGACAGGGACCGTATGTGGTCGAGCTGTTCGCGCAGCTCGCCTTCGTCGACGAGGTCGGCCAGGCGGACCGACTTGGTGCGGTTGATCAGGCTGAAGGTGACCTGCGTGGTCGGGTGGTTGCGGAACACCGACTGGCACATCAGCAGCTTGTAGAAGTCAGTGTCGATCAGCGACCGGACGATCGGGTCGATCTTCCACTTGTGGTTCCAGACGCGGGTGGCGATGTCGACCATGATGGACCTCCGTTTGGGCAGGTTAGACCAAGCGCCCGGTCCGGGGGCAAGCGGTCAGGTGATCCGCGCCCGGGCCATTTCCTCGTCATGAAGCGCGCGGGCCCGGTCCGGGGGCACGCCGAGGATCGCTTCGATCTGGTGCAGAAGGTCGTCCTGCGCCTCCCCCTCGACCCCGTCGGAGAAGACGACGGCCCAGAGCGCGCGCACGGCGCCTTCCAGCTGGTCGTCGGGGATGTGCCGGTGCAGCACCTCGGCCAGTTCGGCGGTGTCGGGCATCGCGGCTTCCAGTTTCTCGCAGCGCGCGCGCATCTTGGCGGCCTCCACGGCGTTCAGACCGTAAAGGTCGCGCAACACGTGGTCGATCTCCTCGACCTCCTCGAAGAGGTAGGCGCGGTCGATCTTGGCGGCGCGGACCAGAAGCGCGCCGAGCGCGTGCCGAGCATCAGCCTCCGGCAGGGTGGTGTCGGGTTTGCCGGGGTGGAAGAGGGACAGCAGGCGGTCGAGCATCGCGGGCCTTTCGAGACGAATCACCCCCGGTTTAGGGCGATTTTCCACGCATCACAACGCGCGAGACCGCGGGGGCGAGCGCGATCACCAGCGTGATGCGCACGATGTGCATGACCGAGACGTAGGCGATGTCCTGACCCAGCGCGAGGGTGAGCAGCCCCATCTCGGCCAGGCCGCCGGGCGAGTAGGCGAGGAAGGCCTGCGTCAGCGGAATGCCCTGCCACCGGGCGATGAGGCCTGCAAAGCTGATCGCCACGATCAGCATCGAGGACGAGGACAGCGCCGACAGCCCCAGGTCGCGCGCGACCTGCCGCGGGGCCACGCCCACGAAGCGCGCACCGATGATCGTTCCGATGACGATCTGGGCCACGATGACCAGCACGGTGGGCGGGGCGGTCTCGACCCAGCCGATGAGATGAACCAGGCCCGAGAGGATCATCGGGCCGAAGATCGGGGCGGCCGGCAGGCGCAGGCGCGGGCCAAGGACGCTCCCCACCACGGCGCAGCCCAGCAGCAGGCCCGCGTCGAGCCAGGTGAGCGCGCCGAGGGGCACGATCCCCGCCCCGTCCGCGCCGGAGCGCACGCCCAGCACGAACCCGTAGAACAGCACCACGAGCGAGACGACGATCAGGATGCGCGCGGCATGGGCCAGCGCGATCCGGCGCGCATCGCCGCCCGCGGCCTCGCCCAGGATCAGCATGTCGTTCAGACCGCCCGGCATCGCGGAATAGAACGAGGTCACCGGATCGTAGCCGCCGATCCTGCGGTAGACCTGGTAGGACAGACCTGCGGCGAGGATCAGGAACAGCGGCAGGAACAGGATCGTCAGCGTCCAGCTTCCCACCCGGTCGAAGAGGTCGGGCGTGATGGCGGAACCCAGGAACACGCCCAGCACCGGGATCGTGTAGGGCCTCAGCCGCGACGGGCCGCGCACCGGAAGACCGAAGAGGGCCGCGAGCGTCGTCCCGATCATCGGCCCCAGCATCCAGGGCAGCGGCAGGGCGATCGCCCAGCCCACGAAACCCGAAACGATACCGATGATAAGCGCCAGGCCGGTGTCGCGGTGATCCCTCATGCCGACCCGATGTGGCGTTCGCCCCGCGCGCGGGCCAAGGCGATCTGGCGCTGGCGCTCGCGAAACCGCGCCTTGTCGGCCTTTGAGGTCGCGTCAACGCAGTGATGGCACGACACGCCTTCCTCGAAGGCGGGCCGGTCGCGATCGGCGGGCTCCAGCGGGCGGCGGCAGGCGTGACACAGGATGTGCGGGCCTTCCTCCAGCCCGTGACCGACCGAGACGCGACCGTCGAAGACGAAACACGATCCCTGCCAGGTACTCTCGGCCCTCGGCACCTCCTCGAGGTATTTCAGGATGCCGCCCTGCAGGTGATAAACCTCCTCCACCCCCTGCTGGCGCAGGTAGTTCGTGGATTTCTCGCAGCGGATCCCGCCGGTGCAGAACATCGCGATGCGCTTGCCCGCCAACCTGTCCTTGTTCGCCGCCCACCAGCCGGGGAAGTCACCGAAGCTTTCGGTCTGCGGATCGATGGCGCCTTCGAAGGTGCCGATCGCCGTCTCGTAGGCGTTGCGCGTGTCGATGACGACTACGTCCTCGGACCGGATCAAGTCGTTCCAGTCGGCGGGTGCGACGTAGGTGCCGGTGCCTTGCGCGGGATTCACGTCGGGCTGGCCCATGGTCACGATCTCGCGCTTGAGGCGCACCTTCATGCGGTTGAAGGGTTGCTCTGTCGCGGTGCTTTCCTTGTGCACCATGTCGGAGCAGCCGGGCAGCGCGCGGATATGTGCCAGCACCCGGTCGATCCCGGCGCGCGGTCCGGCGACGGTGCCGTTGATCCCTTCGCCCGCCAGCAGCAGCGTGCCGCTCAACCCCTCGACGCGGCACAGATCCAGCAGGGGGCCGCGAAGGGCCGCGGGATCTTCGAACCGGGTGAAGTGGTAGAGGGCGGCGACCGTGAACATGCCCCGTGCCTTACGCCTTTGCCGCCGCCCGCGCCAGACCGTCCGAGACGGCGGTGAAGGCCGCCCCCCGGTCCAGCCGCGCGCGGGGAAAGTCCTGGCGCAACGCCTCGACCACGCGCTGCATCAACGACGAGCCGCCGACGAAGACCAGCGCCGCGATCTGGTCCGGGTCGCGGTCGCCGATGGCGGTGCGGGCGGCGGTGCGGATCTCCTCGATCGGATCGTGCAGCGTGCGGGCCAGCGCGGCAGCCGTCAGCGGCACGCCAAGGTTCTTCTCGACCGTCGAAAGGTCGATGCGGGCCTCGCCGTTGTCGTTGGCCGCGATCTTGCCCGCCTCGACCGCGAAGGCGATGTCGTGGCCAAGCTCCATCTCGATCACCTCGTCCAGCCGGGCGAAGGCGGCGCGGTCCACCCCTTGCCGGGCGAGGTCGGCGGTCAGACGGCGGGTTTCGGGCGCGTAGAGAAAGGCGATCTTCTCCCAGGTGGCGAGGTCGTTGAAGATCGCGTTGGGTGCGACGCTGGTGCCGGACCCGAAGGTATCGCGCACCTCCTTCCCGCGACCCAGCAAGGGCATCACGTGATCGAGGCTGAGCATCCGGTCGAAGTCCGTTCCGCCGACCCGTACGCCGTGGCTCGACAGGATCTCGACGCCGTCGTTCTGCCGAAACAGCGTGAAATCCGAGGTGCCGCCGCCGATGTCCACCACCAGTCCCAGCGCGCCGGAGGGCAGGGGATCGGCGGTCAGGGCCGCCGCCTCCGGTTCGGGCAGGAACGCGACGGTCGCGAAGCCCGCCATGTGGTAGGCCTCTTCGAGGTCCGCCAGCGCGCGGGCATGCCGGTCGGGGTCGGGGTGGAACCGTACCGGCCGGCCCGAGAGGGCGGTGTCGAACGAAAGGCCCGTGGCGCGTTCCCCCTCGGCCTTCACGTGGCGCAGGAAGTCCGCGACCACGCCCAGCAGGGTCATGCGGACATAGCCGATCTGTCGCGTCTCGCGCATCAATGGCGTGCCGAGCACGGACTTCAGCGCCCGCATGAACCGTCCCTCGCGGCCCGAGATCAGCGCCGCGTTGGCCGCCGAGCCGGTGCGCATCCGGTGGTCCACCATGTCGAAGAACACGGTCGTGGGCAGAGTGGTCCGGTCGCCCTCGACGGGGATGCGGAAGACGCGGTCGCCCGCCATGACGGCCGCGGCGGTGTTGGACGTGCCGAAGTCTATGCCGAGGGTGGGCATGGTCGCCTCCTGTTGCGGGGAGGCGCGGGATAGGCGATAGCTGCCCGCCTGGCAAGGAGGCGGCCCGAGATGCAGCGCGTGATGATCGTAGGCGGCCCCGGATCGGGCAAGAGTACGCTCGCCCGGCTGTTGGGCGCGCACACGGGCCTGCCGGTCCACCACATGGATCACATCCATCACCTGCCCGGTTGGAAACCGCGCCCCATGGCCGAGAAACGCAGCATGGCCCATGCGATCGAACGGCAGGAGGCCTGGATCTTCGAAGGCGGCATGTCCTCGACCTACGCCAGCCGTGCCGCGCGGGCGGATACGCTGATCTGGCTCGACCTGCCGATGCCGCTGCGCCTGTGGCGCGTGCTGGCGCGGCTGGTGCGGTACTACGGCCAGCGACGGCCCGACATGGCCGAAGGATGCACCGAAAGCTTCGGCGCGCATACCATCGCGTTCCTGCACTGGATCGTCACGACCCGCCGGATCCAGCGAAGCAAGATCGCGGACCTGGTCGCGGCATCGCCCGCGTCCCTAGAGGTGGTGCACCTGACCCGGCCCGGGCAGGTGACGGGTTGGCTGTCGAAGATTGACGCCTCCCGACCCCGGGCCTAACCCTTGGGGAAACACCGCCCGGAGGGTCCCATGACAGAAGCCCTGATCGTCATCGACGTCCAGAATGATTTTTGCGAAGGCGGCGCGCTCGCGGTGCCCGGCGGCTCTGACGTGGTCGCGCCGATCAACCGGATGATGGAGGAGTTCTCGACCGTCATCCTGACGCAGGATTGGCACCCGGCGGGGCATTCCTCCTTCGCCTCGTCACACCCGGGCCGCAGCCCGATGGAGGTGATCGAATTCCCCTACGGCCCGCAGGTCCTCTGGCCCGATCACTGCATTCAGGGAAGCAAGGGGGCCGAGTTCCACCCGGACCTGCGCACCGACGGAGACCTCATCGTCCGCAAGGGGTTCAATCCGGCGATCGACAGCTACTCCGCCTTCTTCGAGAACGATCACGCGACGCCCACGGGCCTGGAAGGCTACCTGCGGACCCGCGGAATCGAGCGGCTGACGCTTGTGGGCCTGGCGCTCGACTTTTGCGTGAACTTCTCGGCCGTGGACGCGGCGAAGCTGGGCTTCGACGTCACCGTGCGACAGGACCTCAGCCGCGCCATCGACGCGGACGGATCCCATACGGCGGCTCTGGCGGGGATGGCGGACGCAGGGGTCATCCTGGCGTGACGCCGCAGGGCGCCTGGGACGTGCTGATCGTGGGCGGGGCGATCTACGGCTCCGCCGTGGCGTGGTTCCTGGCCTCCGATCCGGACTTCGACGGGCGCATCCTGGTGGTCGAGCGCGACCCCACCTACGAATTCGCCGCGACTTCGCATACCAACTCGTGCATCCGCCAGCAGTTCACCAGCGCGCTCAACGTGCAGATCAGCCAGTTCGGCGCGTCTTACGTAAAGGACTTCCGCGCCCAGATGGGGCTGGGCGATGCGGTGCCGCATCTGACCCTGCAGTCCTTCGGCTACATGTACCTGGCCGATACGCCACAGTTCGCGGCGCACCTGAAGGCTGCGCAGGCCCTGCAGGCGGGGCTGGGGGCGGGCACCCGTCACATGACCCCGGAGGAGATCGCGCAGGCGTATCCCTTCTACTCCCTGGACGACATCCTGGCCGCCAATCACAACATCGTCGACGAAGGCTATTTCGACGGCGGCACGCTGTTCGACTGGTGGAAGCGCGGGGCGAAGCGGCTGGGCGTGGTCTTCGTCACCGACGAGGTCGTGGATCTCAAGCGCGCGTGCAACCGCATCACCGCCGCCGTCCTGCGCGATGCGGGCGAAATCCCCTGCGGCTGGCTGGTGAACGCCGCCGGCACTCGGGGACGGGACGTCGCCGCGATGGCCGGGTTGGACCTGCCGGTCGAGCCGCGCAAGCGTTACAGCTTCGTCTTCCAGGCGGCGGAACCACTGGACCGTGACTTGCCGCTGACCATCGACCCCTCCGGCGTGCACGTCCGCACCGAGGGGCGCCATTACCTGGCCGGCTGTCCGCCAGACGACGACCGCGCGGTCGCGGTGGACGATTTCGAATTCGATCACACCCTGTGGCAGGACAAGGTCTGGCCCGCCATCGCCCACCGCATCCCCGCCTTCGAGCGGGTCAAGGTGCTCAACCAATGGGTCGGACATTACGATTACAACACTTTCGATCAGAACGTCTTGCTGGGCCCGCACCCGGAGGTCGACAATTTCGTTCTGTGCAACGGGTTCTCGGGTCACGGGTTGCAGCAATCCCCCGCCCTGGGCCGGGGCGTGGCGGAACGGATCGTCCACGGTGCCTACCGCTCGCTCGACCTGTCGCCCTTAAGCTACCAGCGCGTGTTCGACGCCGCACCGGTCGTCGAACAGGCCGTCATCTGAAGGAAAGACCCATGTTGAAGAAACTCGTCCTGACCGGCGCCGCCGGAAAACTCGGCTCCGTCCTCCGAAAGCCGTTGAGTGCGATGTGTGAGACTCTGGTCAGCACCGACATCGCCGAGGATCTTCCCGATCCGCTGCCGAACGAGACCTACGTCAAGGCCGAGCTCGGTCAGCTCGACCAGGTGGAACCACTTTTGGAAGGGGCGGACATGGTCGTCCATTTCGGCGCCATCGGCGACGAGGCTCCCTGGGAGCAGATCCTGAACTCCAATATCGTCGGCGCCTACACGGTTTGGGAAGCGGCCTATCGTCAGGGTGTGCGCCGGGTGGTCTACGCCTCCTCGATCCACGCGGTGGGGATGCATCCCAAGACTGACTGCCTCGACGGGACGGAGCGGCACCGGCCAGACACCTACTACGGCCTGGCCAAGTGCTTTGCCGAGGATCTGGCAAGCCTCTACTGGGACAAGCGGGGAATCGAATCGGTCTGCATGCGGATCTACTCCTGCGATCCCGAGCCCACGAACGCGCGCGCGCTGAGCACCTGGCTGTCGCACGATGACCTCGTCCGGATGGTGACGGCGGCGATCACCTCTCCCACCACGGGGTTCAGCATCGTCTGGGGCGTGTCGGACAACGATCGCGCGCCGGTCAGCAACGGGCGGGCGTCCTTTCTGGGCTACCGGCCCCAAGACAACGCGGAAACCTATGCAGAGGCGGTGCTCGCCAAGGCCGCGCCCATGGACCCGCAGAACCCCGAGGACATGTGCCACGGCGGACCCTTCGCGATCGTGCCCTTGGGCGAATCGGGTGTCGCGATGATCAAGGCCCGCAGTGTCAAATCCTGAGCCTCTACGAAAAAGGCCGCCCGGCATCGGCGGGCGGCCCATGAGCTTCGGTGTCGGTCAGCCTTTCAGGCTGGTCATCCGCAGGTAGGGCAGGACGGTGCGGAAATCGCCGAACTTGGATTTGGCGTCCTCGTCCGACAGGGGGGCGGGAATCACCACGTCGTCGCCCACGTTCCAGTTGGCAGGCGTCGCCACGCCGTTTCCGGCGGCGGTCTGCAGACCGTCGAGCGCGCGCAGCACTTCCGCGAAGTTGCGGCCGACGTTCATCGGGTAGGTCATCGACAGCTTCAGCTTCTTGTCCGGCCCGATGATGAAGACGGCCCGCACCGTGGCCGTGTCGTTGGGCGTGCGACCCTCGGGCAGGTAGGCCTCGGCGGGGAGCATGTCGAAGGCCTTGGAGATTTCCAGATCCTGGTCCGCGGCGATCGGGAAGTCCGGCTTGGCGCCGCCGGCGGTTTCGATGTCGCCCTTCCACTTCTTGTGCTCTTCCACGCCGTCGACGCTGATGCCCATCACCTTGGTGCCGCGCTTGTTCCATTCGTCGGCAAGCTGGGCCACCGCACCGAACTCGGTGGTGCAGACGGGGGTGAAGTCCTTGGGGTGGCTGAACAGGATCGCCCAGCTGTCGCCGACCCAGTCGTGCAGCTTGACCTCGCCGTGATCGGTCTGGACCGTCAGGTCGGGGATTTCGTCGTTGATGCGCAAAGCCATGGAAGCCTCCATTGATATGTCGTTCAACGCATCACATAGGACGTCGTTCCGGGGGCGCAAAAGGGGGCAAGGCAGATCCGGACCGCTTTTCACCGGATCTCCCGGTTGCTGGAACACTTTTCCGGGCAGGGCGGCGGGGCCGGATCAGAACGGTGCCTTGGAGGTGACCTTGGTGTGCAGCCCCCCGTCGGGGTGGCGGAACGACAGCGCTTCGCTGTGCAGCATCAACCGGGGGTAGTCCCGCGCGGCGCCCGTGGCGTAGAACGGATCGCCCAGGATGGGATGCCCCAGCGCTAGCATGTGAACCCGCAACTGGTGCGACCGCCCCGTCTTGGGGGTCAGCCGCATCCGCGTCTCGGTCTCACCGCGCTTGAGCCTGCGCCAGTCCGTCACCGCGGCGCGACCATTCTCGTGGTCGACCATCTGCCGCGGCCGGTTGGGCCAGTCGACGCAGAGCGGCAGGTCGACGGTGCCCTTCGCCTCCGCCACTTGGCCCCAGACGCGGGCGACGTAGGTCTTGGAAGTCTGGCGTTTCTCGAATTGCAACCCAAGGTGGCGCTGGGCGTGTGGCGTCAGCGCGAAGATCATCACGCCGGAGGTGTCGCGATCGAGCCTATGCACCAGCAGCGCCGTCGGATAGGCGGCCTGCACCCGGGCGATCAGGCAATCGCACAGGTGCTCTCCCTTGCCGGGCACCGACAGAAGGCCCGCGGGCTTGTCGACCAGCACCACCTCGTGATCGTCGTGCAGGATGACCAGAGGATCCTGCGGCGGATCGTAGGTGTCGCTCATGACGGCACCCGCTCACCGAAGATGGCGGAGCCCACGCGCACGTGGGTGGCCCCCAGGGCGATGGCCGTCTCGAAATCGCCGCTCATCCCCATCGAAAGACCCGTCAGCCCGTTGCGTTCGGCAATCCGGGCCAGATGGGTAAAGTGCGGGCCGGGGTCCTCGTCCGCGGGGGGGATGCACATCAGCCCGCGCAGGGGCAGATCCATCTCGCGGGCCTCCTTGATGAAGCTATCGGTCTCGTCGGGCAGGACGCCGGATTTCTGCGGCTCCGCGCCGGTGTTGACCTGCACGAACAGGTCCGGGCACCGCCCTTCCTCCTGCGCGATCCGCGCCATGGTCCGCGCGAGCTTGGGCCGGTCGAGCGTGTGGATCGCATCCGCCAATTGCATCGCGGCCCGGGTCTTGTTGCTTTGAAGCGGTCCGATCAGGTGCAGATCGACGGGTCCGTATTCGGCCTGAAGGTCGGGCCACTTGCCCGAGGCTTCCTGGACCTTGTTCTCTCCGAAACAGCGGTGGCCCGCGTCGAGGACCGCGCGCACCCGCTCCAGCGGTTGCACCTTGGAGACGGCGATCAGGGTGATCTCCTCCACGGGCCGGCCCGCCTTTTCGGCGGCGGCCGCGATGCGGCGGGTGATGTCGGGAAGCGGCATGGCGGTCTCCTGTCGGGGCTGGCTTGCCTTTAAGGCCTTTGCGAGGCGGTGTCATGGCCCGGGCATGACGCGATTGTGTGTCCCTCGTGCATCAATCCCGACCGCACCCCCGGACGGGACTGCAATTCACTTGAGTGAAAGCCTCCGACGGCGCAAATACCCAAGCAATGCCGGACAACTGGCATATCGGGAATGCAAACCACGAGGGAATTATTCATGAAACGCATCCTTCTCACTTCGACCGCGCTGGTCGCCTTCGCCGGCGCCGCGATGGCCCAGGACATGCTGCCCGCGCCGATGGCCGACGGCACGCCGAACGCGTCCGCTGCTGGCACGGATCCGATGCCGGCAAGCACCGGCGTCCAGATCGGCGCTGACGGCTCCTTCGGCTACAACGAAGAAGTCGAGGGTGGCTTCTACTTCGAAGGCGGCCTGATGGTCACCACCTCCGCCGGCATGAACATGGGCCTGAACGCCGGTATCGAGCTGGACATCGACATCTCCTTCGGTGATGCGGAGCGCAGCCAGTTCAGCTCCCCCGGTGGTTCGGGCGCGTTCGACGACATCGTCATCGACGGTTCCGACTTCGTGATCTTCGTCGAAGGTCAGGGCGCTGGCCTCTACGTCGGCGACACCGAAACCGGTGCGGAAACCCGCTGGGCCGGCACCACCAACATGGAAACCGACGGCTTCCTGGAAGTCGGTGACGTGGACGACGGTCAGGAGAACGGCGACTTCATCGACGGCGTGATCCGTGGCGATCTGGAATATGCCAACTTCGCCGCCTCGCTGTCGTTCCTGCTGGTCGACGGTGAAAACGACCTGATCGACACCGGCACCGAACTGGACGGCCTGGACGGCCTGTCGCTGGGCGTCGAGGGCACCTTCGGCAACTTCGTGGTCGGCATGGCCTACCAGGAAGGCATCGATGAGGGCCTGGTCGACTTCAACCCGGGTTCCGACGAGAACGACGACGGCATCATCGAAGCCGGTGAAGGCGATCAGAACGACGGTACCGTCGACGAGCTGGTCGGCCTCTACGCTGGCACCACCTTCTCCGGCGCCGACGTGAAGATCGCCTACTCGCGCAACCTCGACACGGACGAAGACTCCACCGGCCTGCAGGTCGGCTACCCCTTCGGCCCGGTCACCGCGACCGCGTTCTACTCCTTCGAATCCGAAGGTGACGACAACTACGGTGTCGGTGTCGCCTACGAAGCCAACGGCATCGCCGTGGCCGCCTACTACCACGACGGTCAGGACGAAGAGCTTGGTATCGAAGGCTCCTACGACCTGATGAACGGCCTGCAGTTCTTCGCCGGCTACGTCGAAGGCAACGACGACCTGGACGACTACGAAGCCTACGTGGCTGCGGCCTACGACCTGGGCGGCGGTGCGGCTCTGGTCGCTTCCTACGGTGACGTGGGTGACGACTACTCCGACGATCTGGACGAAGTGGGTAACGCCTACGAAGTCAACGACGGCGTGACCGTCGGTGTGTCCTTCGAATTCTAAGCGACACACTCTCGATCGAGAGTTGGGGGCGGTCCGCAAGGGCCGCCCCCTTTCGCATGCGGCCCCCGGTCTTGTGAGGATCGGGCCGCTTCGCTACAGAGGTTCGAGTAATCGAGTGACTGGGAGTGCGGATCGGTGACGCAGGCATTTCGTCTTGGGCGCTTGGCGCTGATCGGGGCCCTCGTGGTCGGCGTGAGCGGCTGCGGTCTGTTCCGAACCGGGCCGACCCCCGTGGTGCAGGACACCGGGCCGAACCCGATCCTCTACCAAGCCAGCCTCGACACGCTGTCCTTCCTGCCGCTGCAAGGCGCCGACGCGACCATGGGCCGGATCGACTACGGCCTGGCGCGGGCCCCCGGCGGGACCACACCCTATCAGGTCAGCGTCCGCGTGACCTCGCCGGTGCTGGACGCGCGGTCCTTGTCGGTCCTGGCCCGGACCGCTGGCGGGGCCTCCGCCCCCGGCGTGCAGGCCGGGCTTCGGGACGCGATCCTGACCCGGGCGCGCCAGATCCGCATCGCCGCAGCCCAGCCCTGAAGGCCGGTCCCGGCCCGCCGAATACCGCCGGCCCAGCGCCCGGCCCCGACCCGCAGAAAGACCGTCATGTCCAGTTACACCCCGTCGCAGATCGAACCCCGGTGGCAGGCCGCCTGGGCCGAGGCCGAAACCTTCACCGCCCGGCGCGATCCTGCACGCCCGAAATACTACGTGCTGGAGATGTTTCCCTATCCCTCTGGCCGGCTGCACATCGGGCACGTCCGCAACTACACGTTGGGCGACGTCGTGGCGCGCTACAAGCGGGCGACCGGGCACAACGTCCTGCACCCGATGGGCTGGGACGCCTTCGGTCTGCCGGCCGAGAACGCGGCCATCGCGACCGGCACCCATCCAGCCGATCATACCTACGCCAATATCGAGGAAATGAAGACCCAGATGCGTCCCCTGGGCTGGTCGCTCGACTGGAGCCGCGAGTTCGCGACCTGCGATCCCGACTACTACGGCCAGCAACAGGCGCTGTTCCTCGACATGCTGGACGCGGGCCTCGTCTACCGCAAGAACGCCGTGGTGAACTGGGACCCCGTCGAGATGACCGTGCTTGCCAACGAACAGGTGGAGGACGGAAAAGGCTGGCGCTCCGGCGCCGAGGTCGAGCGCCGAGAGCTGACGCAATGGTTCTTCAAGATCTCGGACCACGCCGAGGAGCTTCTCGACGGGCTCGACACGCTCGACAACTGGCCGTCGAAGGTCAAGCTCATGCAGGCCAACTGGATCGGTCGCTCGCGCGGGTTGCAGTTCAGTTTCGGCCTCGTCGACGGTCCTGAAGGCCACGACCGGATCGAGGTCTATACCACCCGGCCCGACACGCTTCTTGGCGCGTCCTTCGTGGGCATCTCGCCCGATCACCCGCTGGCCAAGACGCTCGAGGCCGAGGATCCCGCCGTCGCCGCCTTCTGCGCCGAGGTGCGCCGCGGCGGCACCAGCGAGGAGGCGATCGAGACCGCCGAGAAGCGGGGCCATGACACGGGCCTGCGCGTGCGTCATCCCTTCGACACCTCCGCCGAGCTGCCGGTCTACATCGCCAACTTCATCCTCATGGACTACGGCACCGGGGCGATCTTCGGCTGTCCGGCCCACGACGCCCGCGACTTCGAGTTCGCGCAGAAATACGACCTGCCCGTGATCCCGACCTTCCTGCCGGACGAGGACGCCTCGACCGAGTTCTCTCAGGCTTACGTTCCCCTGAAGTCCGAGAAGGTCTTCTACTGCAAGGGGTTCTCCGGCGACGACTGGCAGACCGGCGAGGCCGCGATCGAGGCGGCCATCGACTTTTGCGAAGCCAACGGCGTCGGCCACGCGGTGACGAAATACCGCCTGCGCGACTGGGGCCTCAGCCGCCAGCGCTACTGGGGCTGTCCGATCCCGGTGGTCCATTGCGACGCCTGCGGGGTCGTCCCCGAGCGCAAGGAAAACCTGCCCATCGAACTGCCGCGTGACGTCACCTTCGACGTTCCCGGCAACCCGCTCGACCGGCACGCGACCTGGCGCGACTGCGACTGCCCCGCCTGCGGGCAACCGGCCCGGCGCGAAACCGACACGATGGACACCTTCGTCGATTCGTCCTGGTACTACGCCCGGTTCACGGCCCCGAAGGCGGATACGCCGACCGTGGCCGAGGATGCGGATTACTGGATGAACGTCGACCAGTACGTGGGCGGGATCGAACACGCGATCCTGCACCTGCTCTATTCGCGCTTCTTCGCCCGCGCGATGAAGATCACCGGCCACCTGCCCGAAAGCGCGTCGGAGCCCTTCGACGCGCTCTTTACCCAAGGCATGGTCACCCATGCGATCTACACCACGAACCGCCCGATGGACGGCCGCCCCGTCTACCACTACCCCGAGGAGGTCGAGCTGCGCGACGGCAAGGCCTTCCTCAAGGACACCGGCACGGAGGTGACGGTCATCCCCTCGGCCAAGATGTCGAAGTCCAAGAACAACGTGGTCGATCCGCTGAAGATCGTGGACACCTACGGGGCCGACACCGCCCGGTGGTTCGTCCTGTCGGACAGCCCGCCGGAGCGTGACGTGGAGTGGACCGCCGCCGGTGCCGAAGCGGCAAACCGTCACCTGGGACGCGTCTACCGTCTCACGGACGAGATCACGGCAGCCGAAGGCTCTGGCACGGGCGACGACGACCTCATGCGCGAGATGCACCGCACGATCCGCGACGTGACGGCGGGGCTGGAAAGCTTCGGTTTCAACGCGGCGATCGCCAAGCTTTACGGGTTCACCAACACGCTGTCGAAATCGCAGGCCGGGGCCGAGGCGAAGCGCACCGCCGCACGGACGCTCGCCCAGCTCATGTCGCCGATGACGCCGCACCTCGCGGAAGAGATGTGGCGCATGCTGGGTGGCGACGGCATGGTCGTGAACGCCTCCTGGCCGCAGGCGGACGAGGCGATGCTGGTCGACACGCAGGTCACCTTGCCGATCCAGATCAACGGCAAGCGCAAGGCTGAGATCGTCGTCGCGGCCGATGCCTCCAAGGCGGATGTCGAGGCGCTGGCGTTGGAGCAGGACGCGGTGCAGCGCGCACTCGACGGTGGAAGCCCCAAGAAGATCATCGTCGTCCCCGGCCGGATCGTGAACATTGTCGTCTGACCGCACGCTGTCCCGCCGCGGGGCCGTGCTGACCCTGCTGGCGCTGGGGGCCTGCGGTTTCTCGCCGGCCCTGGCCCCCGGGGGCGCGGCGCGCAGCCTGCAGGGGCGCGTATCGGTGACGGCGCCCGACACGATCGAGGGGTTCGCCTTGCGGGCGCGCCTGCAGGAACGCCTGGGGCGCGGACCGGGCGATCTGCAATTGATCGTCGACATCGAGGAAGCGCTCGAAGCCGCGGCCCGGTCCCGCCGTGGCGACACCTTGCGCTACAACGTCATCGGGGCCGCCGGCTGGCAGTTGCTGGGCCCGGATGGCCAGACATTGGGCGAAGGCCAGGTGGACGGGTTCACCAGCTACGGGGCAACCGGCTCGACCGTGGCGACCCAGACCTCGGCCACTGATGCGCAAGGGCGATTGATGACCTTGCTGGCCGACCGGATCTTCGCGCAATTGGTGCTGCTGGACGTCTCCTCGTGAAGCTGACGGGCCGCGATGCCGCTGCCTTCCTGCGCAAGCCCGACCCCGAACGCGCGGGTATCCTGATCTTCGGCAGCGACGCCGTGCGCGTGGCGGATGCGCGGGCGCAAGTTGTGGCCGCTCTCGTGGGGCCGCAGGCCGAGGCCGAAATGCGCCTCACCCGCCTGCCTGCCGGCGATCTGCGCCGCGATCCCGCCGCGCTGGATGACGCGGTGAAGGCGCAGGGTTTCTTTCCTGGACCGCGCGTGGCTTGCGTGGACGACGCAACCGACGGGTTGTCGAAGCTTTTCGATTCGATCCTGTCCGACTGGCGGCCAGGGGATGCGCAGATCGTCGCCACCGCAGGTCAGTTGAACGCGAAGTCCGCCTTGCGAAAGGCTTTCGAAGGACACCGCAATGCCGTGGCCATCGGGCTCTACGACGATCCACCCGGACGGGACGAGATCGAGGCGATGGTCGCTGCCGCAGGTCTGACGGAGCTGCCCCGCGACGTGATGGACACGGTTCAGGCAATGGCGCAAAGCCTCTCACCCTCCGATCTGCGGCAGACGATCGACAAGCTCGGGCTTTACATGCGCGGCAGCAGCGCGCCGGCGACGGTCACGGATCTGCAACTCTGCGCCCCTGCCGCGGCGGAGATCGACACGGACGACATCCTCGAAGCGATCTGCGCCGGGCAGACGGACCGGATCGCGGGGCTGCTGCGCGAACTCTACGCGCAGGGCACGGTGCCTACGACCCTATGCATTGGTGCGATGCGGCACTTCCGGCAGTTGCACACGATCGCCTCCGACCCCGGCGGCGCGGGGCAGGGGATCGGGAAACTGCGACCGCCGGTCTTTGGTCCGCGGCGGGACCGGATGATGCGGCAGGCCAGCCAATGGGGGCGGCCCAAGCTGGAGCAGGCGATTTCCGTGCTGACGGACACCGATCTGACCTTGCGATCCGCCAGCCGCGCGCCGCAGGCGCCGGTCATGGAACGCACGCTGATACGGTTGGCGATGATGGCGGGGCGCTGAGAAGCGACGGCCTGAAGCGAGGCCGTTCGACCGATGCGGGGCGGGAACGGGTGCGCCTCTTCGGTCCGTTCGAAAGGAACGCGCGGGTGCGCTTATCCCCGCGACGGGTGAAACGACGCTCGTTCCAAACGAAAAAGGGGCCGACCCGAAGGGTCGACCCCATATCTTTTCAAATCCGGAAGGATTTAGTCGGCGACAACCGTGGTGGTGGTCGAAGCGACATCGTCGTCGTCATCGTCGGAAGCCGAAGCGGCAACCAGAGCGGCCAGCAGGCCGAGGACGACGTAGCCGGAGTTGATCGAGCCGGTGGGGGCCATCGGGGTGTCGACGACGACAACCGGGGCTTCCATGACTTCGGGGGCCAGACCGCCAGCGGATGCGGCGAAGCCGGTCACTGCCAGGGCAGTGGAGGCGGCGAGGGTGGTGATGATGCGCATGTCGGTACTCCAATTAGATGCACTGTGTGGATGATCATGAGTTGTCTACTCACGTTTCCCCATCAAAACAAGCCACTTCGGAAAATTGGCCCATGAAACGACGGATTATGGCCGCTGCAATCGCAGGGCGCCGACCTCCGGGCTGACGTTTTGATCGCTCTGGACGATGACGCCGCCGGCGTTGACCCAGTAAGTATTTGTAAAATTGGTCATTTCTCCGTCGCACCGTTCGGTGAATCGCTCGGTTGCGACGGCTTGCTGGACGATCGTGATGGTTTCCGCTCCGTCGGAGGCGATGCTGCACTGCAACAGTTCCGTCGTGATTTGATCCAGACTCGACAAGGTTTCACGGGTGCGCACGACTTGTCCACCCCCATTCAGAATCGCCCGGCGGGACTCGATGACGTCGGCGGCCATCAGGTCCTGGGGCAATCCGCGAGTCGCGACGATCAATCCGTTCTCGGTCACGACCGAGACGTTGTCCTCCGAAATCCAGGTCACCCGGTTGAGGTTGACCACGGCCGGAACCATGAGGATCCGGTTCAGACCTTCGTAGGCTTCCACCACCAGGACGTCGCCGGGCAATTGATCGACCATCGCACGGGTGATCTCGACCCGGTTGCCGGACTCGGCCGCATCGGCCTGACCGGAGCTCACGGTATTGCGCAAGGCGACGAAGACGTCGCGGTAGGGGTTCTCTTCGTTCAACGATCCGCAGGCGGTCAGTCCCAGGGTCGCCGCAAGGAGGAGGGTCAGTCTTTTCATGCGAATCATCTCCAGAAGCGTCCCTTGGTTTCCAGCAACTCGGGGCGCTGGCCGGGGTGGACCGTGCCATAGAGCGAGCCCGGGACCGACAGTCGCGCGCCGCCGTCACGCGTCAGCGACCGCAGGCCGGTGCTGATACTGGTCCGGCTGGGTTGCCCGGTGAAGAAGTCGGACGGGATCGAGATCGTGATTCCCTTGTCGAAAGACCCTTCACCGAATTCGCTGAACGGCATGTCGGTCAGGCTGAAGAATCCACCGATCTCCCAGCCGTTCTCGAACTCGCGGGACAATGCGAAGGTCGCCCCGACGTCGCCCGCAAGGTAACGACCCACGTCGATGCGCCCGACGAAGCCGTTGTCGAAATCGTAGTACCCCGACACGAAACCGGTCACGACGTCGTAGTCGCCGACCTCGACCCGCTCGCCGTCGGGCTGGGTTTCGTAAAGCGCGAAGTCGAAGTTCATGTCCTGGTCACGCAAGGCGGCGTAGGCGACCTCGGCCCCCAGCGCCCACTTCTTGTCGACCGGCGCGTAGAGCACCTCGGTCGAGACACCGCCGTACATCTGCTCGAGGTAGCCGCCGACGATCCGTCCGTAGACCTCCGGGGCGAGTTGATCTGCGTAGGACAGGTAGAGCCGGTCCAGTTGGACACCGCCGTCCAGACCGAAATAGGGCCGATCAGTGCGGACGTTGACGTAGGAATTGTCGTCCCGGAACGCGGTGAGCGGATCGCGCGCGCCGAGGGCGGAGATCGAGGCGCTGCCGGCGATCGAGAAGTTGCGCGTGAAATCGTATTCCGCCCTGAACCGCAGCCCGACGTCCGGATCGACCGGCTTGCCGGGCGTGAAGAACGTGAAGTCCGCATAAGGACCGATGCCGTACCGGAACCTGGGCTCCGGGTCGTCGACCGGCGTCAACCCGGTGGAGGATCCCGCGGGGGCCACCGAAATCGCCTCGAAGATCGCGTCGGTGCTGCCGACGGTGTTCTCCAGCTGTTCGAGGGCGGAGCGCGGCACGTTGATCGCCGACAGCGGCAGGCCGTTGCGCTCGGGCTCCAGAACGAAGGTCTCGATCGCGGGGGGCATCACCTGCGTCATCATGCGCGACACGCGGCCCGCGGCCTGCGTTTCCGAGCGGTAGCGATTGTTCTGGTAGCGGACGCGCGCGCGGCGATCCGTCATCTCGAGGCCCAGAAGGTCGATGCCCTCCACCTCCAGCAGGTCGGCCAGCGTGCTGCGCAGCTGCGGTTCCGCCGCGCGGTTCCAGCTGCGCGCGGCTTCCATCTGCTCGGCGGTGCGGGGCTTGACCGGGGCAGGGGCCTGGTCGAAGCCGCTGAAGGTGGGCCGATCGTTGGGGTTCACGTCGAAGGTGGCGCGTAGGCCAAGCTCGTTGCCGTAAAGGTAGTCCGCGGCCAGCTCGACGCCCGGGCGCGGGCGGTAGGTCACGCCGAAGTTCAGCGGGCTGTCGACCTCTTGCGCGGGGTTCGCGATCCGGCGGGGGTACTCGATCGAGGAGTATTCCGCCTTGAACGACAGGTTCGGAGAATAGACGTACTCGATGCCGCCGAAGGGGGCCATGTCGCCGCGGAACCATTGCTTGACCGAAAGCTGCCCGCCTGTGTTCACCCCGGCGTCCCGGTCGAAGACGTTGGGCTCGTTGCGGGTGTCGAAGCTTCCGCCCAGGGGATTGTCCACGCCGTTGCGCTGGCCCATCCGGCCGAAGCCCAAGCCACCCGTCACCTTGAAGCTGTCGGCGAAGGTCTTGGTGGCGACGAAATACTCCGAGCTGTAGCGCCCGGTGCCGAGGAAATCGCGCAGGCCGACCGCGACGGTAGGCAGGTAGCGGCTTTCGTTCAGCAAGCGGTACTGGATATCGAAGCTGCGATCGTAGGTGCGCGTGATATCATCGAAAGTTTCGGTCGTATCCCGGTCGTAGATGTCGAAGATGGCGTAGCGGAAGCTGCCCGACAGACGGTCGAGCAACTGGAACGTCAAGGTGCTGCGGTATCCGGGCTCATTGGTGAAGGATTGGTTGGAATAGGCCAGCGTGCCGGCAAGTTCCCCCACCGGGGCGCTTTCGGCGGTGGGCATCTCCAGCAGGCCCACGGTCCCGAAGGTGGTATAGGTCGGGCGGGTGTCCTGGGCCGCGACCGACCCGGCGATCGCAGAGACGACGGCGAACAGCGCGATCCGGGAGATGGACAGCGGGCTTCGTTTCAGCATTCTGGCAGGCCCCCAAGGCTTGAAATCCCGTCCGGTCTAACGGGTGCCCGCTTGAATTGGAACTGACAAAAAAGCGCGGTGGCGGGTCGTCACCGGCGGCGCTCCAGCGCCTGGCGTGCCGCCGCGCGACCGGTGGCGAGACTTGCGGTCAGAAGGTAGCCGCCGGTCGGTGCGTCCCAGTCCAGCATCTCTCCGGCCGCGAACCAGCCGGGCCGGGCGCGCAGGCCAAATCCGTCGAGCGCCTGCCACCGCAGCCCCCCCGCGGTCGAGATCGCCTGGTCCAGCGGCAGCGGCCCCGCGACCGGCACCGGCAGCGCCTTCAGCGTCGCGGCAAGGTTCGCCCGCGGGGTGCCGCGCGCAAGCTCGTTGAACAGGGCGAGTTTGACCGGAGGCAGCGCGAGCGTCTTGCGCAGCAGGGCCGTTGCCGTGGCTTTCCGCGACGCGCGCGCCAACCGGGTCGAGACCTCTTCCAGCGACAGATCCGGCAGCAGATCCACCGTCAGTGCGGCCCCTTGGCGCAGCGCCCGCGACAGCGCGTAGATCCCGCCGCCTTCGATACGGCCGCGGCCCAGGACCCATTCCCCACGGCTCGACAGGTGGCCCGAGTGCAGTTCAGTCGCCTTCACGGGCTGGCCGAGGTGGGGCTCCATGTGATCCGACCAGGCCACGCGGAACCCGCCGTTCGACGGCTGGAACGGCGCTACCGCATCTGCGAAAATCCCGACCCAAAGCCCGTCGGACCCAAGCCGCGCCCAACTGCCGCCGCCCAAGGCCAGCACGGTGAGGTCGGCCTTGACCCGGCGGGGACCTTTCGGCGTCTCGAAGGTCGCGGCCTCTCCGTCCCAGCCGGTCCAGCGCCAGCGCGTGCGGCGTTCGACGCCGAAGCCGTCCAGCCGCGCCAGCCAGGCCCGCAAAAGCGGCGAGGCCTTCATCGCGCGCGGAAACACCCGCCCGGTCGAGCCGGTGAAAAGCGGCTGTCCCAGACCCTCTGCCCATCCCTTGACCTGGGCCGGGCCGAAGCTCTCCAAAGCGCGGATCAGCGTGGGATGGGCGTCGGGATAGCGGGCGGCGAAGGCCGCGCCGGGTTCCTCCATCGTCAGGTTGAGCCCCGACTTGCCCGCCATCAGGAACTTGCGCCCGACCGAAGGCATCCGGTCCGCCACCGTCACGGCCAACCCGGCCTCCCCCAGCACCTCGGCGGCCATCAGCCCGGCGGGGCCCGCTCCGATCACGAGTGCTGTCCGGGACATCGTGGCGCCTTTCGCTGCGTGCGCTACCTTGTGCGCCGATGAGCCCCGACGAACAAGACACCGATCCGATTTGCGCGCTTTGCCTGCGTCCGATCCCGCCCGGCGTGCCGCAAAGCCAGCATCACCTGATCCCCAAGCTCAAGGGCGGCAAGGGCGGCGCCACCGTGCTCGTGCATCACATCTGTCACAAGGAAATCCACGCGACCCTGTCGGAGGCCGAACTCGCCCGCGTCTACAACACGCCCGAGATGCTGCGCAGCCATCCGCGGCTGGAGAAATTCGCGAAATGGGTCGCGAAACGCCCGCCGGAGTTCATGTCCCGCGTGCCCAAGCGCAAGCGTCCGCGCTGAGGCGGGGCGCAGCGGCGCAAGGCAGCAGGGGCCTGCGGCCGGCCATCTAGGCAAGGCAAACGGGCATGCTTATGTTCCTCTCATGCCGAGCTTTCTTAAATCCCTCGTCGACGCCCGGATCGAAGCGGCCCGCGAAGACGGGACGCTCGACCGCCTGCCGGGCAGCGGTAAACCGCTCGACCTCAAGGGCGATCCCTTCGACGCGATGATGGACCGGATGCACAAGGCCGCGAAGACCAAGCCGCGGGCGGTATCGCTGAAGGACCAGATCACGGCGGAGACCGCACGGCTGGCCGAACTCGTCGATCCCGAGGCGCGCCGCGCGCAGATGAAGATCCTCTCCGATCTGCAGACCCGCCTCGCCGTCGAGATGGAGCAGTTGAGCCGCCGCCGCTAGACCCTGCCCTTCAGCCGCCGAACGTGGTCGGGCCCCGACGAAAGCGCGGCCTCGGTCCGCGCCGCAACCGCCTCGACCAGCGTGCCCGGCATCGCGCCGGTCAAGGCGTTGGCCTTGTCGGGCCGGTTCAGTTCAGGACCACGAGGCCGCCGTCACGAGTGGTCTCGATCACGCGACACCGACCGCGCGGCGGATCTCCTCGTCCCGGAGCGAGACGTCCCGGCCGAGGTGCGCGTCCGCCTCCGGCCCGCACATCCAGACCAGCGCCCGGGCGGCCCATTCGGGCGGAATGTGATCCGACCAGTCAAGCTGCGACACGGGCCCGACGCCCGAGGCCTTGATGTCCTTTTGCATCTGCGTCGCCACCGTGCCGGGCGACAGGCCCAGGACCCGCAGCCCCTTGCCGCGATATTCGCGGTCGGTGACCTGCGTCAGCATGTGGGCCGCGGCCTTGGAAGCGCAGTAGGCCGACCAGCCTTCCAGCGGATTGTGCGCCGCGCCCGAAGAGACGGTGATGATCGTCCCCGACCCCTGCTGCAGCATCGGGCCCAGGGCCGCGCGCATCCCGTGCATCGCGCCTTTGAGGTTGATGTCGACCGCCTTGGACCACTCCTCGGGGTCGGTCGTGCCAAGCGCGCCCATCGGTTCGATGACGCCCGCGTTGTTCACGATGACGTCAAAGCTGCCGAAGGTCTCGACCGTGGCGCGGACGGCCTGATCCACCTCCCAGTAGCGTGACACGTCGCAGGGAATGGCCAGCGCCTCGCGCCCGATTTCGCCGGCCAGTTCGGCGATCGCCTCCCGACTGCGCGCAACCAGCGCCACCCGCGCGCCCGCATCGGCGAAAGCCCGCGCAGCGGCGGCCCCGATGCCACGGCTTGCCCCGGTGACGAGGACGGTCTTGCCTGAAAGATCGCTGTTGCTCATGGGTCGTCCCTCTTTCGATTTCCTTTCAAACGACCTAGGTTTTCCCGGACGGAAGTCAGCCCGTCGCGGCAGACCGGCCGCAATCGTTCGCGAAAGGACCGCGCCATGACCAAGTTTTCGTTGCCCCTTGCCACCTGTGCCACGGCACTCCTGACCGGCGCGCCGGCGCTGGCCGATGTCACCGCCAGCGAGGTCTGGGACAGCTGGCAGCAGATGATGGCGACCGGCGGCACCGTCACCCTCGAGACGCAATCCGAATCAATCGAGACGGACCGCGTCCTGATCGAGGGGGCCACCTACACCTACCCGGTGGAGGACGGCGAGACCGTCGTCACCATCGACCGGATCGAGCTGACCGACGCCGGCGACGGCACGGTCGAACTGGTCCTGCCGGAAACCATTCCCGTCAAGCTCGAGGACGACGAAGGCAACCTGATCGAACTGTCGGTGATCCAGACCGGCCTGCGTACCCTCGTCAGCGGCACGCCGGAGGCGATGAACTACGCGGTGACCGCCGATCGCTACGCCGTCGAGACGACCCGCGTGATGGATCCCGAAGGCCAGCCTGTCGACGTCTCGGCCCGGGTGGCACTGAACGGTGTTTCCGGGGGTTACGATCAGGCGGCGTCGGGATTGACCGAGTTCGACTACGACGTGCGGTCGGACAGCGTGGACCTGCTGCTCGACATGACCGACCCCGATACCGGGGAGGAGGTCACGATCTCCGGCAAGGTCGACGGGCTCGGATTCGAGGCGACGGCATCGGTGCCGGAAGAGGTCGACACCGCCGACATGCTGGCGATGGTCTCGGCCGGGTTCGCGCTGAACATGGGCTACAGCTACGACAGCGCGGCCTATATCTTCAACATGGGCGGCACGGGCACCACGGGCGACGGCACGGCCACGACCGGTTCCGGCAGCCTGACCTTCGACATGTCCGAGGCGGGATTCTCCTACGACACCGATCTCAACGACGTGATGGTCGAGGTGCGCGGCACCGAACTGCCGTTCCCGATCCGCGTCGGCGCGGCCTCCTACGGAACCGGCGTGACCCTGCCCGTCGTCCCGACCGAGGCCCCGGTGCCCTTCGGCATCCGCGCCCGCCTGCAGCAGCTTACGCTGGGCGACGAGATCTGGGCCATGATCGACCCGCAGAACATGATCCCGCGCGATCCCGCGTCGCTGAACGTCGACGTCTCCGGCGAGGCGCGCCTGGAGCAGAGCCTCTTTGCCGACACCGAGGAAATGGAGGACAGCCCGCTGGGCGAGCTGGTCTCGGTCAGCGTGAACGACGTGAGCCTTGCTCTGGCGGGGGCCATGCTGGAGGCCGTGGGCGCGTTCACCTTCGACCCCGAGGGGCCGCTGGCCACGCCGGACATCGGATCGCCGGTGGGCAAGGCGACGATCGACTTGACGGGCGGCAACCAGCTGATCGACACGGCCATCGCGATGGGCCTGCTTCCCGCCGATCAGGCGATGATGGCGCGGATGATGGTCGGCATGTTCGCCGAGCCGGTGGGCGAGGACGCCCTGCGCTCCGTCATCGAGGTCACCCCCGACGGGCGCGTCACCGCCAACGGCCAGCAGATCCGCTGAGCGGCGCGGCGACCCCCGTCCCGGACAAGACGACGGCAAGGTGCGGCGGACCGATCCGCGCCTTGCCGGATGCCAGGCTCAGCCCCGTGCCGGGCTGCGTATCGCGCGTTCGCCAAAGCAGTGACGGATCTTGCCACCTGACGGCAAACCTTGCGGGAATGCGGCCCGCGGCCTAGGTGACAGGCATCTGATGCAGGACCCTTCCATGACCGATCTCGCCGATTTGACCCACGCCCTTCTGGACGCCGCCCGTGCCGCAGGAGCGGACGATGCCGATGTCCTGGCCGTCGACGGCACCTCGGTCGAGATCGGTGTCCGCGCGGGTCAGCTCGAAAAGGCGGAGCGCGCCGAAGGCGTCGATATCGGCCTGCGCGTCCTTCTGGGGCGAAAGCAGGCGACGGTCGCCTCCTCCGACACTCGCCCCGACGCCCTGGCCCAGATGGCGGCCCGCGCCGTCGCCATGGCGCGTGAGGCGCCGGAAGATCCCCATTGCGGTCTGGCCGACCCTTCGCAACTGGCCACCGACACCGACATGACCCGGCTGGACCTCGTCGACACCGGGCCCGAGCCCGACCCCGCCCAGCTTCAGGACATGGCGCTCGAGGCCGAGGCCGCGGCCCTGGCGGTGGAGGGCATCGCCCAGGTCTCGGAGGCGGGCGCGGGCTACAGCCACCGGCGCCTGCACCTGTCGCAAAGCAACGGATTCTCCGCCGGTTACGCGCGGTCCGACATCGGGCTGTCCTGCGTGGCCATCGCAGGCTCCGGCACGGGGATGGAGCGGGACTACGACTACGACAGCCGCGTCTTCCGGTCCGACCTGCGCAGCCCGCAGGACATCGGCCGCACCGCCGCCCTGCGCACAGTCGAGCGGCTGGGTGCGCGGCGTCCGAAGACCGGCAAGTATCCCGTGCTCTTCGACGAGCGGATCGCCAGCAGCCTGATCGGCCACCTCGTGCAGGCGATCAACGGACAGGCGATCGCCCGCGGGGCCTCGTTCCTGCGGGGGGCCATGGGCGAGCGGATCCTGCCCGCGGGCCTGTCGCTGACGGAGGATCCGCACCGGCGGCGCACCTCCGCCTCGAAACTCTTCGATGCCGAAGGGCTGCCGACCGCGCCGCGCGAGATCGTCTCGGACGGGATCCTGACAAGCTGGACGCTGGACCTTGCCACCGGGCGCAAGCTGGGGATGCCCTCGACCGCGAATGCCGCGCGCGGCACCTCCGCCGCGCCGCGTCCGGCGCTGACCAACCTTGCCCTGACGCAGGGCGCTGCCACGCGGGCCGAGCTCATGGCGCAGATGGGAACGGGCCTGCTGGTCACCTCGATGATCGGATCGACCATCAACCCCAACACCGGGGATTATTCGCGCGGGGCCTCGGGCTTCTGGGTCGAGAACGGAGAGATCGCCCACCCGGTGAACGAGATCACCATCGCGGGCAACCTGCGCGAGATGTGGGCGGGCATGATCCCGGCGAACGACGCCCGGCTGCACCTGTCGCGGGTCGTGCCGTCCCTGCTGGTCGAAGGGATGACCCTTGCCGGAGACTGACCTGGCCCTTCTGCTGGAGGCCGCACGGGAGGCAGGCGAGATCGCCATGTCGCACTTCAAGCGCGACCCGCAGGTCTGGGACAAGCCCGGCGACGAAGGGCCGGTGACGGAAGCCGACCTCGCGGTCGACGCGCATCTCTCCGCACGCCTGCGGGCCGCGCGCCCCGACTACGGCTGGCTGTCGGAGGAAACGCAGGACGATGTGGCCCGGCTGCAAGCCTCCCGCGTCTTCGTGGTCGACCCGATCGACGGAACCCGGTCCTTCATCCGCGGCGACCGCGACTGGGGGCATGCGCTTGCCGTGGTCGAAGACGGTGTGCCGGTCGCCGGGGTCGTCCTGATGCCCGCGCGCGATCTGACCTTCGCCGCGGCATCGGGGCAGGGGGCCACCTGCAACGGCCAGCCCATCGCGGCCAGCGCGCAGGCCGATCCCGCGCAATCCTGCGTGCTGGCGACCAAGCCCAACATGGCGGCACAGCACTGGCGCGCCGGGCCGCCCGCATTCCAGCGCAGCTTCCGCTCGTCGCTGGCCTATCGTCTGTCGCTGGTGGCACAGGGCCGTTTCGACGCCATGCTGACCCTGCGCCCCGCGTGGGAATGGGACATCGCAGCCGGCGCGCTGATCGTGACCGAGGCGGGCGGCCAGATCACGGACCGACGCGGCGCGCCCTTGCGTTTCAACTCGGAAAACCGCCTGCTCGACGGGGTGGTCGCCGGTGGCGCCGTCGTGCCGGCCCTTCTGGACGCGCTTGCCTGAGGGGCGGTTGTGCCGCCCGCGCGCGCGGCATACCTTGCGGAAAACCCGCAGCACAGGATGCCCCCCATGACCCAACGCCTGCACCTCGTCTTCGGCGGAGAGCTGATCGACCCGTCCCGCAACGCCTTCAAGGACGTCGACAAGATCGACATCGTCGGCATGTTCCCCGACTACGACAGCGCCTACAACGCTTGGAAGGCCAACGCCCAGCGCACCGTCGACGACGCCCATACGCGCTACTATATCGCCCACATCCACCGGCTGCGCGATGAGGAACAGCCCGCTTCGCCCACCGAAGAGATCGGCTGATCCATGACCACGCGTCTCTGGTGCCGCTGCAACGCGGTCCGGGACCGGGATCTTGCGGTGACGCTGCACGACGCGCTCACCGACGAGGGCGACCAGATCGACCTTCTCGTGACGGGGGATGGCGGCACCGCCAACCCCACCGGCCGCCGCGAGACGCGCCAGTTCATCGCGCAGGAGCATCCCAGCGCGCTCGTCTGGCTGGGCGGGCCCCTGGACCTCGGCGCGCTACAGGCCGCGGCGGAGACCGCGTTGCCGACCGTGCTGGTGAACATGGCAGAGGACGCGCTGACCCCCCTGGGCGGCTTCTTCCAGCGCGGCCGGGTGCGCACCGCCCTGTCATCCCTGGCGGGCGTCTATACCCGCGACAGCGCCGCCGCCGCGGCGTTTCGCCAGGCGGGGGCGGTCCATGTCTACCCCGCCGCCGTGCTGGAACCCTCCGTCACCGTGCTTCCCTACGCCGAGGCCGACAGGGTCGAGATGGCGGAGGCGCTCAACTCGCGCTCGGTCTGGATGGCCTGCGGCGTACGTGCCGCGGACGTGCCGCAACTGGCAGAGGCCCACCAGCAGGCCACCCGCCGGTCGCACCGCCTTCTGCTGGTGGTCGAGGCCGCGGACCCCGATGAAGGGGAGGAGATCGCGCGCCGCTTCGGCGAACGCTTCCTGCAGACCGGCCGGGCGCGGCTCGACCCTGTCCCGCAAGAGGCCGAGCAGGTGCATGTCGCCGACACGCCCGGCAGCCTGGGGCTCTGGCTCAGGCTGGCCTCGGTCACGCTGGCGGGCGGGACCATGGCGGGCGGCGTGGCGCAGGATCCCTTCGAGATCGCGACACTGGGGTCCGGCCTGCTGCATGGGCCGCGCACGGCCCCCCATGCCGCGCGATACGAGCGGTTGGGGGCGGCGGGCGCGACGCGGCAAGTGGCGGACTGGGCCGAACTTGGCGGGGCGATCGAGGATCTTCTGGCCGCCGACACGGTCGCGCGCATGGTGACGGCGGGCTGGGACGTGACCTCTCGCGGGGCGCAGACGGCGAACGCGATCGCGGCCCTCCTGCTCGATCGCCTGGACCGGGTCGCCTGATGCGCCCGCCCGCCTTCTGGTCCAATGCGCCGGACGCCCCCGGCTGGCGCGCCCGTGCCCTGGCCCCGCTGGGGGCGGTCTACGGGGCGGCGACGGCCCGACGTCTTCGCCGGACGGGCTACCGCGCGGGCGTGCCGGTGATCTGCATCGGCAACCTCAACGCGGGCGGCACCGGCAAGACCCCCACCGCGATGGCGCTGGCCCAGCGTCTGGCCGATGCGGGCGAAGCGGTGCACATCGTCTCCCGCGGCTACGGTGGAGAGTTGCTCGGCCCGCTGCAGGTCGATCCGCGCGGGCACGATGCGACCATGGTGGGGGACGAACCGCTGCTGCTCGCCGCCTTCGCGCCGACCTGGGTCGCGCGCGACCGGGCCGCGGGGGTGCAGGCCGCGGAAGCCGCCGGGGCCGACGTCGTCCTGCTGGACGACGGCCACCAGAACCCCGGTGTCGTGAAGGACCTGAGCGTGGTCGTCGTCGATGCCGCGCGGGGCTTCGGCAACGGCCGCGTCATCCCGGCGGGCCCCCTGCGGGAGCCGGTCGAGACGGGGCTCGCGCGCGCCGACCTGCTGCTGGCCATCGGCGACGACGCGGCGCAGGTCCGCTTCGCGCAAAGATGGCGGTCGCCCGACCTGACCGGAGAGCTGGTGCCGCTCGTTACCGGCATGCCCTGGACGCAGTTGCGGCTGCTGGCCTTCGCCGGGATCGGGCACCCCCGGAAGTTCTTCGACACCCTGAACGCAATGGGGGCCGAGGTCGTCAGGACGGAGGCGCTGGACGACCACCAGCCGCTGACGCCCGCGCTGATGACCCGGCTGGAGAGCGAGGCGCGCGCCGCCACGGCCCAGCTCGTCACCACCGAGAAAGACGCCGTGCGCCTGCCGGAGGCGTTCCGCGCCAAGGTCCTGACCCTGCCGGTGCGCCTGCAGATCCCCGACTGGGGGCCGTTCGACCGGGCCTTTGCGCAGGTTCAGTCCGCGGGCTCCTGACCCAGCTTCGGAGCGGGGCGGTCCGACACGCTCTCGGCGCCCGAGAACCGCACCGGGAAGCGCACGCCCGGGACGCCGCCGCGGTCGATGCGCAGCCCGCGCGCGATGACCTGAGGATCGGCAAAGACCTCGGCCATGTCGTTGATCGGCCCCGCGGGCACGCCGCGCGCCTCGCAGGCGGCAAGCAGCCCCGCCTTGGTGAGCCGCGCGATGGCCGGGGCCAGCGCTTCGTTGAGCGCCTCGATCCCCGCGACCCTGGCCGCGTTGGTCGCGAAGCGCGGATCGGCGGGCAGGTGGTCCAGCCCCAGAACGTCGCAAAGCCGCGCGAACTGCGCGTCGTTGCCCACGGCCACGATCGCGAAACCGTCCGCGCAGGCATAGACCTGGTAGGGGGCGAGGTTGGGGTGGAAGTTGCCGATCCGGCCCGGTGCCGATCCGGTGGCAAGGTAGTTCATCGCCTGGTTGGCCATCACCGCGACGCCCACGTCCATGAGCGCCACGTCGATCCGCTGCCCCAGGCCGGTCGTCTGCCGCTGGTGCACCGCCGCCAGGATCGAGGTCGCCGCATACATCCCCGAAAAGAGGTCGACCACGGCGACCCCGACCCGGTGCGGTGCGCCGTCGGGCGGGCCGGTGACGCTCATCAGGCCGGACATGCCCTGGATGATGTAATCGTAGCCCGCGCGGGGCGCATAGGGGCCGTCCTGCCCGAACCCTGTGATCGAGCAGTAGATCAGCGCCGGGAATTCGTCCTTCAGGCTGTCGTAATCCAGCCCGTATTTCGCAAGCCCGCCGACCTTGAAATTCTCGATCACCACGTCCGCTTCCGCCAGCAGGCGGCGCACCTGGGCCTGTCCTTCGACCGTGCGGAAATCCACGGTGACCGAGGTCTTCCCCCGGTTCGTCGCGTGAAAGTAGGCCGCGGACCGCGCGCCGTCGCGTTCGACGAATGGCGGGCCCCACCGACGGGTGTCGTCGCCGTCGGGGCTTTCGACCTTGATGACCTCGGCGCCCAGGTCGGCCAGCGCCTGACCGCACCAGGGACCGGCGAGGATGCGCGCCAGCTCGATGACGCGCAGCCCCTCCAGCGGGCGCATCAGCCGGCCGCCGCGATCCGCTCGTCCAGGATCTCCTTGAGGTCCTCGTAGCTCATGTTGCTGTGCAACTCGCCGTCGATCAGGAAGGAGGGGGTCGACCGGATGCCATCCTCCTCTGCGTTCTGCTCGAACCAGGCGACGAGGTTCTGGGCGTTCTGCGCATCCGACATGCAGGCGGTGACGTCCTCTTCGGACAGGCCCGCCGTCTTGCCGATGGTTTGCAGCTCTTGCGCGATGGTCGCGGGATCGCCGGACGCGGTCCAGTTGCGCTGTTGGTCGTACAGCTCCTCGGTAATGCCGAAGAAGCGCATCTCCCCGCCGCAGCGCGCGATCATCGAGGCCCAGAGGCCGAAACGGTCGAAATAGACCTCGCGGTAGACGAAGCGCACCTTGCCGGTGTCGATGTAATCGGCCTTCAGCTGCGGCCAGACGGTCGCGTGGAAATTGGCGCAATGCGGGCAGGTGAAGGAGGCGTATTCGATCATCTCGACCGGCGCATCCTCGGCCCCAATGGTCATGTCGGCGATCGCCGTGGGGTCGGCCTCCTGCGCGTCGGCCATGCCGACCAGAAGATTGCCGTCGTGGCCGCCGGTGGTGAAGGCCAGCGCACCGAGTGCGGCCAGCGAAGCGCCGCCAAGGAGAAGTGTTCTGCGGTTCATTTAGTCTGTCCTTCCGGGGAGGTGGTCTTGGTCAGGTAGTTGGTTACGAGCGCTTCTAGCGCGTGTCGCAGCTTGTCGTCACCCACGCCACTGGCGCTGTCGCGGGCTTTCGCCTGCACGGCGGGATCGGGCCGGCGCTCGGGCTTCGGCGCGGGGGTGAAACTGGCGCGCCCGTCGGCGAAACCGGTCGGGGCGGTCTGGGTGATGCGCAGCCGTGCGATGGCGCGGTAGCCGTAACAGGCGTTCACCTTTTCCAGCAGTTGCACCTTCTGCATTTCCAGCATCGGCGCATTGGCCCCGGTCGTCAGCACCGTCAGCGTGGCCCCCATGCCGCCGCGTTTGTAGGACACCTCCACGGGCCGCGCGATGGCGGCGGTGGCCTCGCCCACGATCTCGGCCCAATGGGTCAGAAGCCGCGATTCGGCAAAGCCGCGTCCTTCCGTCGCGCGGCGGATGCGCGACTGCATCAGCGTATCGGCGCGAGAGAAGCCGTAGGTGGTGGACTGGCGACGGGGCTGTTTCATGGTCACGGTCTAATCTATGCAAACCTGCACGCCAAGCCAGAGCAGGGCGGGCCGCACGAGGTTAAGAATGCGTGAAGAGACGAAACATTTGCTAGACTGGTACGACCGGCATGCCCGTGCCATGCCTTGGCGCGTGCCCCCTGCCGAGCGGGTCCGTGGTGTCCTGCCCGACCCCTACGGCGTCTGGCTGTCAGAGGTCATGCTTCAGCAGACCACCGTCGCCGCCGTCCGTGCCTACTGGCTGAAGTTCACCGAAATCTGGCCCACCGTAGGCGACCTCGCGGCGGCGGAGGATGCCGATGTCATGGCGGCCTGGGCGGGCCTTGGCTACTACGCCCGCGCCCGCAACCTGCTCAAATGCGCCCGCACGGTCGTCTCGGATCACGGCGGGCGGTTCCCTTCCGACCGCGAAACCTTGCTGAGCCTGCCGGGGATCGGCCCCTATACCGCCTCCGCCGTGGCCGCGATCGCCTTCGACCGGGCCGAGACGGTGCTCGACGGCAACGTGGAACGGGTCATGTCGCGCCTTTACGAAATCTTCACACCCTTACCTGCGGGTAAGGTCCCGATGATGGCGGCCGCCAAGGCCCTGACGCCGACCGAGCGGCCCGGGGACTACGCGCAGGCCGTCATGGACCTTGGCGCCACGATCTGCACGCCCAAGTCTCCCGCCTGCGGGATCTGCCCCTGGCGCGACCCTTGTCTCGCGCGGCGAAACGGCACCGCGGCGGAACTACCGCGCAAGACCCCGAAGAAGGCCAAGCCGCAGCGCCGCGGCACCGCCTACGTCGTCAGGCGCGCGGATGGCGCCTTGCTGGTCGAGACGCGTCCCGATAGCGGCCTCCTTGGCGGAATGCTGGGCTGGCCCGGCACCGACTGGTCGGACGACCCCACCCCCGCGCCCCCGGTGGAGGCCAGCTGGCGTAGGTTGGAGGCCACCGCGCGGCACACTTTCACCCATTTCCACCTGGAACTCGACATCATGGTGGCCGAGGTCGCCCAAGGCGCGACCCCGGACCGGGGCAGCTTCGTGCCGCCCGCGCAATTTGACGCGAAGGCCATGCCCACGGTGATGCGCAAGGTCTGGGCCCTGGTCGCCGCATCGCCGGGTCACGATTGAACGGAAGGGGCGAAGATCATACTCTGGTCAGGATCATCCCGTAAGGACACAGCATGACCGACGTCGTTGTCCCGCCCCGTATCGCCCGCTTCAGTGCCGCCCTTCCGTTCTGGCTGTCCGTGCTGCTGATCCCCATCGGCTGGGTGTCCGCCATTGCCGGCGGCTGGGCCGTTCTGCTGCTGCCGGTCGCGACCTGGTACCTCTTCGGGATCATCGACGTCTTCGCCGGCCTGAACGAGGCGAACGAGGATCCGTCGACCCCCGACGACCAGCTCTGGTGGTATCGGCTGATCACCATTGTCTGGGCGCCGCTGCAGGCGGTGAACCTCTTCGCCATGATCGCCTACGCCACGCGCGCCGACCACCTGGGCGGCTGGGAGCTGGTGGGCATGTTCTTCGGCATGGGCGTCATCACCGGCACCATCGGCATCAACTACGCGCACGAACTGATGCACCAGAGGCCCAAGGTCGAGCGCTGGATGGCCGACATCCTGCTGGCGATGGCGCTTTATTCCCACTTCCGCAGCGAGCATCTTCTGGTCCACCATCGCTACGTGGGCACGCCGCGCGATCCAGTGACGGCGCGCTACAACGAAGGATTTCACCGCTATTTCCCCCGCGTCTTCGTGCAATGCGCCCGCTCTGGCTTCCGGGCAGAGGCCGCGATGCTCGCCCGCAAGGGGTTGCCCTGGCATCACGCCTCCAATCCCTACTGGCGCTACGCCGCGCTGCAACTGGGCTTCCTGGCCCTCGCCGTGCTGGCGGGCGGCTGGGTGGGCCTCGGACTTTTCGTGCTGCAGGCCTTCATCGCGATCTGGCATCTGGAATTGGTCAACTACATCGAACACTACGGCCTGACGCGCAAACACCTGGGCGACGGCAAGTACGAGCACACCAAGCCGCATCATAGCTGGAATGCCTCGTTCAAGGCGTCGAACTGGCTGCTGATCAACCTGCAGCGCCACTCGGACCACCACTACAAGCCCGATCGGCGCTTTCCGCTGTTGCAGACCTACGACGCGGATGAGGCGCCGCAGCTGCCCTACGGCTATTCCGTCATGGGGATCGTCGCGATGATCCCGCCGTGGTGGCGGCGCATGATGAACCCGCGCGTGCGGGCCTGGCGACGCCGGCACTACCCAGAGATCACGGATTGGTCCGCCTACAAGGCCGGCACGAACCCCCTGCCGCGCTGAGCCTGCCTGCCTGACGCCCTTTGATGACGCCGCCCCTGCCCCGCGGGGAAGGGGCGGCGCAGGCGATCACGGATCGTCGCCGACGCGCACCAGCTGCTTGCCGAAGTTGCCGCCGTCCAGCATGTCCAGGAAGGCCCGTGGCGCGTTCTCCAGACCCTCGGCCACGTCTTCCTTGAACTTCACCCGGCCGTCGCCAACCATCGGGGCCACGTTCTCGATGAAGTCCGGGAACTTGTGGAAATGATCGAAGATGATGAACCCCTCCACCAACAGCCGCCGGGTCAGGATGTTGCGCCAGACGGCGGGCAGGGGCTGCGCGTCCTTCACCCCTTCGCCCGAATACCAGGCGATCATCCCGCAGACCGCGATGCGGCCGCCGACGTTCATCCGGCTCAGGACCGCCTCCAGCGTCTTGCCGCCGACGCTTTCAAAATAGACGTCGACGCCGTCGGGGGCGGCCTTCTTGATCGCCTCCGACAGGCTCTTGGCGTCATGGGCGTGGTGGTCGAGGCAGACGTCGTAGCCCAGCTCCTTCACGGCGAAGTCGCATTTTTCAGGCCCGCCCGCCACGCCGATCACGCGCATGTTCTTGGCCTTGGCCAGCTGGCCCACGACACCGCCCACGGCACCCGTCGCGGCAGAGACGACGATCGTCTCGCCATCGCGCGCGCGCCCGATGTCGTTCAGGCCGACCCAGCCGGTGATGCCGGGCATCCCCAGCACGCCGAGCGCGGTCGAGATCGGGGCGGTGTCGGGATCGATCACCCGCACCCCCTCCCCGTCCGAGATCGCGTGAGAGCACCAGCCGAACTGGCCCGTGACGATCTGGCCTTTCTTGAAGTCGGGGTGACGGCTTTCCATGACTTCGGCCACGGCGCCGCCTTCCATCGTCTCGTCGACCTCCACGGGCTTGGCGTAGGATTTCGCATCGTCCATGCGACCGCGCATGTAGGGATCGAGCGACAGCCAGATCACGCGGACGAGCAACTCCCCCTCGGAGGGGCTGGGAAGGTCGACCGTCTCCTGTCGGAAGTTGTCGGTGGTGGGCTGGCCGTCGGGGCGGCTGGCGAGCACGATACGGGTGGCTTCGGTCATGGGATATCTCCTTTCCCGTCGACCTAGCCGAAGCCCACACAAAAAAAACCCCGACCTTGCGTGAAGCAAGAGCCGGGGCAAGTTAGTGCCTGCGAGACCGCCCCCGCAGGGGGATCTCGGTGCAGGCACCGGCGGTAACTGGTGTGTGTCCTCTAGGCGCTGGCGGCCATCTCGGCGCGGATCTGCTGGCGCAGAATGTCGATGGGCACGCGCTGCCCGTCGCGGCGGAACTGCCAATAGGTCCAGCCGTTGCAGCTGGGTGCCCCTTCGAGGTGGGCGCCGACCTGGTGGATCGACCCCTTGATGTCGTCCCCGATCAGCGTGCCGTCGGCGCGGACCTTGACCTTGTGGCGCCCGTTGAGCGACCACAGCTCCTCGCCCGGGCGCAGCATGCCCCGCTCGACGAGGACCCCGAAGGCGACGCGCGGTTCGGCGCGCTTGGACTGGGTGACCTCAAGCGCTTCGCGGTCGAACTTGCGGACGCGGGCGAGCCGCTTCTCGGCGTGGGCGCGGTAGCTGGCCTCGCGCTCGATCCCGATGAAGTCCCGGCCCAGCATCTTGGCCACGGCCCCGGTCGTGCCGGTCCCGAAGAACGGATCAAGGACGACGTCGCCGGGATTGGTGGTCCCCAGCAGGACGCGGTGCAACAGGCTCTCGGGCTTTTGCGTCGGATGGGCCTTGTTGCCCTCGCCGTCCTTCAGCCGCTCGTGGCCGGTGCAGATGGGCAGCACCCAGTCCGAACGCATCTGCGTGCCTTCGTTGAGCGCCTTCAGGGCCTCGTAATTGAAGGTGTATTTCGCGCCCTCGGACTTGGAGGCCCAGATCAGCGTCTCATGGGCGTTGGTCAGGCGTTTGCCGCGGAAGTTGGGCATCGGATTTGACTTGCGCCAGACCACGTCGTTGAGGATCCAGAACCCCTGGTTCTGCAACTCGGCGCCCATGCGGTAGACGTTGTGGTAGCTGCCTATCACCCAGATCGCGCCGTTGGGCTTCAGCAGACGACGCGCCGCCTTCAGCCAGTCACGGGTGAAGCGGTCGTAGCGCGCGAAGCTGTCGAACTGGTCCCAATCGTTGTCGACGGCATCGACGCGGCTGTTGTCGGGGCGATGCAACTCGCCCCGCAGTTGCAGGTTGTAGGGCGGATCCGCGAAGATCAAATCGACGCTCTCTGCCGGCAGCGCATTCATCCGTTGGATGCAATCGCCGTCCAGAATTTGGTTGAGCGGTAGCGTGAGGGCCCTTTGGCCCTTTGTTTTTATTGTCATGCTCTGCCTCTGTCCCGGCCAGATTTTTTCCGGCTCGTGAATTGAGACAAAGATGGCCTTCGGGCGGTTCGAACCGCAACGATTAAAGTTGACCGGCTTTACCCGTTTTTTTCTTGCCACAAGATGTTGTGGATCGGTGCGAAGGATCGCCGGTGATGTAGGGTGACACCGTGGCATTTCAGTGCCGCTTTGTGTTCGGGTGTCGGGTAGCCGGCGTTTTTCCCCCATCCGTACTCGGGGTGCTGTTGCGCCAAACCCACCATCAATTCGTCGCGCCACACTTTCGCCACAATCGAGGCCGCAGCGATGGAAACCGACCGGCTGTCGCCCTTCACGAGCGCCATGGCCGGGCAGGGCAGGCCCCGGGGCATCATGTTGCCGTCGACCAGGGCGAAGTCGGGACCGGGCGCAAGATCCTCGAGCGCGCGGACCATCGCGATGTGACTGGCGCGCAGGATGTTGTGGTGGTCGATCTCCTCGACCGAGGCGATTCCGTAGCCGACCGTCGCGACCTGCGGGATGAGTTCGGCCAGCGCCTCGCGCCGCTTGCGCGACAGGGTCTTGGAATCGGCCAGGCCCGGCGGGATGTTCGCGGGGTCGAGGATCACCGCCGCGGCGCAAACGGGCCCGGCGAGGGGGCCGCGCCCGACCTCGTCCACGCCTGCGACCCGCGCAAAACCTTTCGCACGGGTCGCCCGTTCCAGCGTGTCGTCGGGGATCGGTCTGGTCATGGCCACAGATGTGACGGCCCCGCCGCCGGGGCGCAAGCCTCAGCGCCGGGGGGTGCGGTAGCCCGCCTCGCGCAGGCAGGCCGCGTCGTAGGTGTCCCGCACCTTGTCGTCGACCAGTTGCCGCGCGCGGCAGGTCTGCGGCAGGGGCGCGCCGAGGGGCATGCGCTCTATCAGGCAGGCCGCGCCGAAGACGCCGCCCGCGACCCGGCACGCGGCGGGCAGTGGATGGCCGGACCAGACGGAGCCTATGCCGGGCACGTTACGGCCCCGATCGCGCGTCGCCCCCAGGCGCGTGCCGGACCCGATCTCGCGCGGCGGGGACGCCAGGCGGTTCCCTTCACCGGTCCGACCCTCGGGCAGACCACCGCGGTCGCGTCGCGCTTCGGGAAGACCGCCGCGGTCGCGCTGAACGACGGGCGGCTCGTGAACGCCCCGGCCGGGCGCCTGCGCCACGCGGGCAGGCTCGCGTGCAGCATCGCGGTCGTCGCGGTCTTCGTCGTCCCGCGCCTCCGATATCAACTTGCTGACGACGACAGCGGCGAGGGCGGCGAAAAGCGCCTTGCCGACATCCTCCTGGTCGAAGCTTTCGGCGGTGACGGGGGCAGGCAGGGTTAGTGCCAGGACAAGGGTACAGGTGGTCAGGAAACGTGTCATCGGGGACTCCTTGAGCAAGGGCCGCCCCGTCGCGGGACGACATCGTGGAACAAGGCTCGCCCGGCGCCGTTCAGTCACACAATAACCGCTCTGGTCACGGGCTGCGTCAGCCGATAGCATCCCGCGATATTGCATAGCAGACTGGCCCCGGGCTGTATGGACGGCATGAAACTTTCCGCGCTTCTTACCCTGTTCGTCCTGCTGTCCGGCACCGCCGCGCAGGCGGCCTGCTATGCCGATTACAAGGCCAAGCAGGACGGTCCCCTGCGGCTGCACTACGGTGTGGTCGAGATCGACGGACCCTGCACCGTCAGCAACGCCCGGCAAGTCCTGCCGGGGCGGCTGAACGCAGGAGGATGGACGCTTCTGACGGTCCTTGGCACCTTCGACGAGAATGGGCTGGACAGCAGAAAGGAAAGTGCCGGTGAGTTTTTCCTCCGCTTCTGAGGGGCGCGAGATCGGCAATCGAATCGTGATCGGCGGCATCGTCGCCATCGTCGCGATTCTGGCGGGTGCCGCCGTGTTGCTGTTCCTGAACCTGCCCGATGCCAACGCCTTCAACGCGCGGGTCGAGCAGCTGTTCATCGAGAACGACACCTTGACCGGCAACGCCGAGATCAAGCTGCTGGAAATCATCGCCCAGTCCGGAACGGCCTTTTCCGACACGCTCTCGTCCTATCGCTTCGTGATCTTCGTGCTGCTGGTCTTCTCGACGGCGCTTCTGGTGGCGGCCATCGCATTCCTGGTGATGCTGATCTTCCTTACCCGCCGCATGGGCCGGATCGAGCGCAAGGGGATCGAGGTGAACTCGCTTCTGATCAGCCGCGATCAGGGGGCGGTCTATCTCAACAACTTCGAGTTCAAGCTGACGGCGGCGGCGATCGAAACCCTCTCGGTCCTGGCCGAAGCGCGCATGGACGACGAGGTGCTCTCGGGCGCCGAGATCGAGGGCGTGATCTCGGGCCGCGACCCGTCGGATTGCGAAGAGGCGGCGGGGGCCACGCGGATCAAGCGGCTACGCGACACGCTGGGCAACCAGATGATCAGCGAGCTTTTGGTGAAGAACATCGCGCGCAGGGGCTACATGCTGGCGATCGACAAGGATGTGATCCGCATGGTCTGACGGCCGGGCCCCGAAAACGGGATAGCCAAGGCGTCAGGAGTTCAAGAAGCGACCGATGGGTGGTGACCGGTGGCACCGGCCGGGCGGCCCATTGCGCCGAGCGCTGAATTATTCACCGATCCCGGGATTCGGGTCGAGTTCTGCCGGAAACTTGATCTTTCCGCTCCGCCTCGCATCCCGGTGGGGTCTAGAAAGCCGTTGACCCTACCTCGGGGCCGCTAATAGCGTCTCCGCGTGCAGAAACCTTCACGGGCCCCGCGTCACAGAATGGAGGTCTGCAAATCTGGCCGGGACCGCGATGCGCGGCTTCGGCGTCCAACCGGGAGAGTCCAATGTTCAAGAAAACGACCTGCAGCTTCATCGCGGGCGCGGTGATGGCGATGACCGGCCAGGCGGCCGTGGCACAAAGCGGCGAGATCACCGTCGGCTACTTCCTGGAATGGCCGATGCCGTTCCTTGCCGCAAAAGCGGACGGCGCCTACGAGGAGGCGATGGGTATGACGGTGAACTGGGTGTCCTTCGACACCGGCACCGCGATGTCCGCGGCGATGGCCTCCGGCGACGTGCAGATGTCGGTCAGCCAGGGCGTGCCGCCCTTCGTGGTCGCGGCCTCCGGCGGGCAGGATCTGCAGATCGTCGACGTGGCGGTCAGCTACTCGGACAACGACAACTGCGTCGTGCAATCCAACCTCGAGATCGACAAGGACAGCGCGGACGAGCTGGCGGGCCAGACCGTCGCCGTACCGCTGGGAACCGCGGCGCACTACGGCTTCCTGCGCCAGATGGATCACTTCGGCGTGGACCTCTCCAGCCTGACGGTGGTCGACATGGCCCCGGCGGAAGGCGCCGCGGCGCTGAGTCAGGGTGACGTGGGCATGGCCTGCGGCTGGGGCGGCGCGCTTGCCCGCATGAAGGAATACGGCAACGTGCTGCTGACCGGCGCCGAAAAGGAAGAGCTGGGGATCCTGGTCTTCGACGTGACCTCGGCGCCCGCGTCCTTCGTGGCAGAGAACGGCGACATCGTGGCCCAGTTCCTCAAGGTGACGGCCGACGCGAACGCCGAATGGGCCGAGACCCAGAGCGACGAGATGCTGGAGACCATCGCCATGGAATCTGGCATGGACATCGAAGCGACGCGGGCCTCGCTGGAGACCTTCTCGTTCCCGGATATCGAGACGCAACTGTCCGACGACTGGCTGGGTGGCAATGCCGCCACCTTCATGAAAGGCGTGGCCGACGTCTTCGTCGAATCAGGCTCCATCGATAGCGCGCTCGAAAGCTACGAAGGCACCGTGAACCTCGGTCCGCTGGAAGCCGCAGCAGAGATGTAGGCGAACGATAGGCCCGGGGGCATCCCCGGGCCTATCCAATGACGGTGCGCCGTCGAGCAAGGGACAGGGCGACGCATGTCGGGACTTCAAATCGAGAATCTGTCGATGCGCTTCGACCTGCCGGACGGCGGTCACGTGCAGGCGCTCAAGGACGTGAGCCTTGATCTGAAAGCGGGCGAACTGTTGAGCGTGCTCGGGCCCTCGGGCTGCGGCAAGACGACCTTGCTGAACATCGTCGCCGGATTCCTGTCGCCCACCGACGGCCGGATGGAGCTGAACGGTCACCGGATCACCGGGCCGGACGCGGAACGCGGGATGGTGTTCCAGCAAGGCGCGCTCTTCGAGTGGATGAGCGTGCGCGACAACGTCAGCTTCGGCCCGCGCATGGCGGGGCGCAAGGCCTCCGACTACCGCTCGGAGGTGGATCACCTGCTGGACGTGGTGGGCCTGCAGGACTTCAAGGAGAAGATGGTCTACGAGTTGTCCGGCGGCATGCAGCAGCGCGTGGCGCTCGCCCGGTGCCTGGCCAACGAGCCCGACGTGATCTTGATGGACGAACCCCTGGGCGCGCTCGACGCGCTGACCCGCGAGAAGATGCAAAGCCTCGTGCTGAAGCTGTGGAAGGAGACCGGCAAGACGATCATCCTGATCACCCACTCGGTCGAGGAGGCGCTGCTTCTGGGCGAGCGGCTGATCGTCATGGCGCCGCGACCGGGACGCATCCATACCGAATACGACCTGCCCTTTGCCGAGATGGGCGTGAACGCCGACCTGCGCGAGGTCAAGAAACACCCCGAGTTCGCCCAGCGCCGCGAGGAGATCCTGAACATGATCTGGGACATGGAAGAGGAAATCATGGGCACCGCGGGGCCCGACGAATGATCATCCTGGCGATCTATGTCGGCATCTTCGTCGCCGCCTTCTTCATCGTGACCCGCGTCGTGGGGATCCGCGCGGCCCGGGACATCAACGCGCTCAAGACCGTGACCTTCGGGGACGAAAGCGCCGTGCGGCCCAACCGGGCGGCGGGCGTGATCTCTGTCCTGACGATCTTCCTGCTCTGGGGGGCCTTCACCGGCTCGGCCCTGTTGCCGGGGTTCCTGCACGCGCCGGGTCCGTTCACGGGCCTTGCCTCCTTCACCTACACGGCGGAAGCGAACGGCCAGACCGATGACGCCACCGTGCAGATCCTCGTCCATCCGCGCTCGGAGAACCCCGACGTGCCGGACATCGCGCCGGGCGAGGGCTTTGCAAAGAACATGAGCGACACTGTCGCGGTCTACCGCAACACGCTGATTTCCTTCGACAGCAACGACGAGATCTCGCGCGACGAGGGATCGCGCGTGATCGCCATCGACGGCGAACCGGTGGAGCCGGGCAGCACCGTGCAGGTCACGGGGGGGCGCGTGACGATCTCCGACAAGGGGACGCCGAACTTCACGCCGAGCGCGGGCTGGCAGATGGAATCGCTCTACCTGCCCGCACCGGAGGAGGTCGTGACCCGGACCATCGACGTGGCGACGGAAGGGTTCCGGGGCACCTCGCTGTTCGGGCATCTGGGGTGGTCGCTGTTCCGGGTCGTCACCGGTTTCATCTGCGGTGCGATCGTGGGCATCCCGCTGGGCTATGCCATGGGCCTGTCGAACTGGTTCCGCGGCTGGTTCGACCCGATCGTCGAGTTCATGCGCCCCGTGCCGCCGCTGGCCCTGATTCCGCTGGTCATCATCTGGGCGGGCATCGGCGAGGTCGGCAAGATCATCCTGCTGTTCCTGGCCGCGCTCTGGATCATGGCCATCGGCGCGCGCTCCGGCGTGTCGGGCGTGGCGATCAGCAAGGTGCACGCGGCCTACTCATTGGGGGCGAGCAAGTGGCAGGTCCTTCGGCACGTGATCATCCCGAACTCCCTGCCCGAGATCTTCACCGCGGCCCGGGTCGCGATGGGCGTCTGCTGGGGCACGGTCGTCGCGGCCGAACTGGTCGCCGCGGAAAAGGGCGCGGGGATGATGATCATGGTCGCCTCGAAGTTCCAGAACACCGACATCGTGATCCTGGGGATCGTGCTGATCGGCATCATCGGCTTCGGCATCGACATGCTGATGCGCTGGGCCGAGCGGTTGATGGTGCCCTGGAAGGGCAAGGCCTAGGCGGGAACCCGAAGGCCGCGTGCTGAATTGAGCCTCCGAAGCCCGCACCGGGCACGGAGAGACTTGATATGACGGACGCAATCGTACTGGGTGGCACCGCCGGCGTGGGCCGGGCCATCGTGGATGCCCTCGTGGCGCGCGGCATGACCGTGGGTGTCGTGGCCCGCGGGCAGGACCGGCTGGATCAGTTGAAATCGGACTACCTCAAGGGGCGCATCCGCACCGCCGCCGCCGATGTGGGTGATGCGGATGCTCTGCGGGAGGCGATCAACACCCTGTGCCCCACCGGCGCGCCGCGGGTCTGGGTCAACTGCGCCATGATCACCGCCTTCTCGCGGTTCGAGCAGATGACCGTCGAGGAATTCGAGAAAATCGTGCGCACCACCTTCCTCGGCCAGGTCAACGGTACGCGCGAGGCGTTGCGGCTGATGGGGTCCGGCAACATCGTGCATATCGGATCGGGCCTGGCCTATCGTCCGGTGCCGGGGCAGAGCGCCTATGTCGCCTCCAAGCACGCGATCAACGGTTTCGTCGGCTCCGTCCGGTCGGAGATCATGCAGACGCGGCCCGACCTGCACCTGTCGCTCGTCCAGCTTCCGGCGATGAACACGCCGCAGTTCGGCTGGGCGCGCAACCGTCTGGACATGGCGCCGCAGCCCGCCCCGCCCGTCTATCACCCCCAGGTCGCGGCGGAGGCCGTCTTGAAGGCGATCGACGGCAACCTGCGCGAAGTGCTGGTCGGAAAGTCGGTCCTGAAGCTGATGTTCGGCGACATGGCGCTGCCCGGCTACATCGACCGCAGGCTCTCCCGCAACGGGATCGAGATGCAGAAGTCCGACGTGCCGGCCTGGGCGCGACCGGAAGAGGACAACCTCTTCGCCCCGGTCGACCACCCAAGTTCCGCGACGGGCGCGTTCGACGGCGAAATCTCGGAAACCGCGATGACCGTGGACAGCGACCGCGCGCGCAAGGTCCTGCTGGGCGGCATCGTGGCCGCGGCCTTCGGGATCGGTGCTTTGGCCGCCTCTGCGGCGGTCACAGCTTCCAGACGCCGCCCCACCAGCCTTCCGCACTGGGAGCAACGCCGTCTGAACAAATAAGCGCCGGCGCTTCGGGCGTGTCCGCGCTGACACCGCTGCCGTGGCAGAAGACGCCACGGTAGCGGGTGCCGTCTTCGGTCACGACGGTCAGATCGAAGATGTCGTTCTGGGTCGAGGAATCCTCTATTTTCGCCGTGGCCCAGCCATGGTCCCGCCGCAGGCCGATGATCCGGCGGTAGAAATCGACCATGCCACCTTTTCCCTGCGCCCGGCGCAGGACGTCACGGTCCCAGCGCATCGGCAGCCAGGGGCACCCGTCGGTAAACCCGTACCATTCGCCGTCGGCGTCCCACGGGATCGGCACGCGCGCCCCTTCGCGCCCCGGCCCGTCCGGCCACCAGAGCAGGTCGAGCGGGTCCGTCACCTCGTGATGGGCAAGGTCGGGCTGGGTAAGGCCCATTTCCTCGCCCTGGTAGATGATCCAGGGGCCCGGCAGGAACGCCATCTGCAAGGCCAGCACCGCGTCCGAGGCGTCGCCGCGCCCGTGCCGCGGCTGGTCGTGGCTCGACAACCAGCCCGGCAGCTTCTGGAAATCCGCACCGCGTGACAGGATGTCACCGAAGGTCGCGGGCGATCCCCGTCCTTCGGGCATGTCGGTGGAATAGGTCGAATCCAGACGTCCCTCCTGCGAGAAATCCATGCAGAGCTCGATGGAATTGTTGCCGGAGGTGTTCTCTCCGAACAGGTAGGCGCGCTCACCGGCCCATTTGCGCAGGTTCGCCGCATAGCTCGCCCCGTCGCCGGGAAGCATGTCGTAGGTGTGGTCCTGGAAGGTATAGGGGTTGAAGGTCTCGCCCGCGACCTTCTCGTGCACCTCCTGGGAGGCCACCGGATTGTCCTTCAGGCTTTCGTCCCACAAGAAGGCCGTCACCACGTCGAAGCGGAAGCCGTCGACGCCGTGGTCGAGCCAGCCTTCGATCTGGGTCCTGATGTGGTCCTGCACTGTCGGATTGCGCAGGTTCAGCGCGGGTTGGTGCTTGGTGAATTGGTGGTAGTAATACTGCCGACGCTTGTGGTTGTAGGTCCAGGCGCGGGTGCCGAACTGCGCGAACCAGTTGTTCGGCTCCGTCCCGTCGGGCTTGGGGTCGCGCCAGAGGTAGTAATCGGCCTTCTCCTCGTCGCCCGCAATGGCTTCCAGGAACCACGGACACTCGTCCGAGGTGTGGTTCAGCACCTGGTCCATGTAGACCTTCAGCCCCAGGTCGTGCGCGCGGGCCACCATGGCGTCGAAGTCCTCCATCGTCCCGTAGCGGTCGTCGATGGCGGTGTGGTCGATGATGTCGTAGCCGCCGTCCATCATCGGCGAGACGTAGATCGGCGACAGCCAGATCGCGTCCACGCCCAGCCCCGCGATGTAGTCCAGCCGGGAGGTGATCCCCGGCAGATCCCCGATCCCGCTGCCGGTCGTGTCCTGAAACGAGCGGGGGTAGATCTGGTAGATCGCGGGTGCGCGGGCCTTCGTTTTCGTCACGGGGCTGTCCTTGTTTTGGTTTTATGCCGTCGAAGCTAGGTCGCATCGCGGCCGGTTCCCGTCAGTGGGACAAATCGTCTCTGGAACCGGCGGCGTTGCCGGCGGTTAGGCCGCGAACCATGAACAGGAGATCACGATGGATCTGGGTATCAAGGGGCGCAAGGCGCTCGTCACGGGCGGCACCGGCGGTATCGGTGTCGAAACGATCAAGTTGCTGAAGGACGCGGGCGTCGAGATCACGGCCACCGATCTGGACAAGGAAAAGGTCGAAAAGGTCGCCCAGGAACACGGTATTCGCGGCGTCGCGGGCGATCTGTCCTCGAAGGACGGGGTCGAAGCCTTCGTGAAGGAGGTCGGAACCGAATTCGACATCGTCGTGCACGCCGCCGGCGTGACCGGCGAGAAAGGCGATCCGCTGAACATGTCCGAGGAGGCCTGGGATCACGCGCTCAACATCGACTTTCTGTCCGGCGTGCGTCTGGCGCGTCACCTCTGCCCGCCGATGATCGACCGCGGCTGGGGTCGCGTGGTCTTCATCACCTCGGAAAACGTGGCGCAGCCCTACCCGGACGAGACGGTCTACAACTCCGCCAAGTCCGCGCTGCTGAGCTTTGCCAAGTCGGTCGCGATGCAGCATTCGGGCAAGGGGCTGCTGGTCAACTGCGTGGCCCCCGCCTTCATCGAGACGCCGATGACCGACGGCATGATGGAAAAGCGTGCCAAGGAACTCGACGTCAGCTTCGACGAGGCGATCGAGAGCTTCCTCGAGGAAGACCGCCCCTACCTCGTGCTGGATCGCCGCGGCAAGCCCGAGGAGGTGGCCCCGGTCATCGCCTTCCTTTGCTCGGAACTGGCCAGTTTCGTCACGGGCGCGAACTACCGCGTGGACGGCGGGGCCGTGGGCTCCATCAACGTCTGATGCCGCGGCTGGCGCTCGAACGTCACATCGCGCGCACGCCGGTCGAAGGGTCACCCGCAGAGATGCGGGAGGCCTTTCGGCGCCTGGCGCTCTGGCCGGATCTGCCCGCGATGCCGAAGCAGGAAACCCTGGGCGGCTGTCCGGGCCGCTGGTTCGGCGAAGGCCGTGACGCGGCGGTCTGGCTGCACGGTGGCGGTTACGTCTTCGGCGGATCGGACACCCACGCCGCCGCGGTGACCTACCTTGCCGAGAAGATGAACGCCCGGGTCTACGTCCCGGACCTGCCGCTGGCGCCGGAGGCCAGCTTCGCCGAGATCAAGGCCGCGGCCCGCGGTGTGATCGACGCGCTGAACGCGCCGGCTGTCATCGGCGACAGCGCCGGCGGGCATCTTGCGCTTGCACTGGTGCAGGAGGGCGTCGCGATGCGGCGGCTGGCGGTCCTGTCGCCCAACACCGACCACACGGGCCTGAGCGAGACGCGCGCCGCGCATTCGGACAGTGACCTGATGAACGACGATGCCCAGGATCACGCGCTGGCGGAGATGACCTTCGGTGCAGATGCCCTGGTCGGTCCGGAAGTGTCGCTGCTCGGCGGGGATTTCAGCGGGGCCGAGCATCTTTTCATCTCGGTCAGCCTGTCCGAGGTGCTGCTGGACGACGGCTTGCTGCTCGCCCGCCGGGCCGCGCTCTGCGGTTGCAAGGTCGAGTTGCACACCACAGCCGACATGTTCCACATGTGGCACCTCTGGCCCGGTCCCTTGACGGAAGCCCGCGCGCTGCTGGTCCGGCTGGCGGAGTTCCTGCGAAACTAGAAGTCCGCGGTCACGCCCGGCAGGTTGAGGGCCTTCACGAGTTCACGCAGTTCCTGCCGGGCGGAAATGTTCGAGATGTTCAGGCTCTTGACCCCGATGTCGCGCAGATCGAGCAGGGTCAGGCCGCGGGGAAAGAGCTCTCGGAAGATCACCCGCTCGTTGAAGCCGGGGGCAACGCGGAACCCGATCCGACGGGCGAGCTTTTCGATTACCCGCTCCATCTTGTCCTTGTTGGTCATCTGCTGCGCACCGACGCGGTTGCGCGCCACGATCCAGTCGATCGGGCTGAGGCCCGCCTGCGCGCGCAGCTGGCGGGCGTTCCAGACCATCTCGGAATAGACGGACGGGCCGGTGATCGTCTCTCCGGCGGTGTCGACATGGGCGAGCAGGTCGAAGTCGACGAAGCTGTCGTTGAGCGGGGTCAGCAAGGTATCCGCCAGACTGTGCGCCACCTGGCTGAGCCGGGTATGGCTTCCGGGGCAATCGATCAGGATGAAATCGCTGTCGGGCTCCAGCATGGCGACGGCCTGGGACAGGCGGTGGTCATGGATGTTCTCCTCCGGGCCGAGACTGGCCTGGTCGATCTCCGGCAGGTCGGCGTAGCTGGGGGAGGGCAGATCCAGCCCTTCGGATTGCAGGTAACTGCGACGGTTGAGCATGTAGCGGCCCAGCGATTTCTGCCGCAGATCCAGGTCGAGGCAGCCGATCCGGTGGCCCATCCGGGCCAGCGCCGTGGCGACATGCATGGCCACGGTCGATTTGCCCGCGCCGCCCTTTTCGTTGCCCACGACGATGATATGCGCCACGCGACTGCCCCTTTCGCTTGTTTGGGGCACCTTATCTTGTGGCCGCGGCGCTGCAAAGCGCAAGCGGACCCGGGGCCGGGTTTTTCTCTGCGGTTGACAGTGCCGCCCGCACGGCCCATGTGGGATGCAAGACGGACGATCCTGCCGCGTGAGCAGGGCCGGGCGAATGTGCCCCGCGAGATCCCCGTTTTCACAGATTCCCAACTCTCACGCAGGGGGGTCCAGCGCCGCGATCGGCGTCCGGGCAATTCGGCGTGGACATCTGACGGGGCGCAACCTTTTTGCGCCGCGCGTTCTCGCGCCGCCGTGGGGCATGCGCCCCGGAAAGATACCGATGGATTTCGACATGCTGGGCCTCGCGCCCCGACTTGTGACTATTTTAAAAGAACAGGGGATCACCGATCCCACCCCGATCCAGAAGCAGGCGATCCCGCACGCGATGCAGGGCCGCGACGTGATGGGTCTGGCCCAGACCGGCACGGGCAAGACCGCCGCCTTCGGTCTGCCGATGATCGACGCGCTGATGAAGGCTGGATCCAAGCCTGCGCCCAAGACCGTGCGCGGTCTGATCCTGGCGCCGACGCGGGAGCTCGCCAAGCAGATCGCGGACAACCTGACCGCCTATACCAAGGGCAGCCATCTGAAGGTCGCCCTCGTCGTCGGCGGGGCTGGCATCGTGGGGCAGACCAAGCGTTTGCAGAACGGCGTCGACCTGCTGGTCGCCACACCCGGTCGCCTGATCGACCTGCTGGACCGCCGCGCGGTGCGGCTGGACGAGACGGTGTATCTGGTGCTCGACGAGGCGGACCAGATGCTCGACATGGGCTTCATCCACGCGCTGCGCCAGATCGCCCCGTTGCTGGCCGCCGACCGCCAGACGATGATGTTCAGCGCGACCATGCCCAAGCTGATGAGCGAGCTTGCGGACACCTACCTCAACAACCCGATCCGGGTGCAGGTGAACCCCCCGGGTCAGGCGGTGAAGAAGATCGACCAGTCGGTGCATTACGTCGCACAGGCCGCCAAGTTCGACCTGCTGGTCGAGCTTCTGGACGATCACCGCGACGAGCTGGCGATCGTCTTCGGTCGCACCAAGCACGGCTGCGAGAAGATCTACAAGCAGCTGGAAAAGAAGGGCTTCGCCGCCGCCTCGATCCACGGCAACAAGAGCCAGGGTCAGCGGGACCGCGCGCTGGAAGCCTTCAAGCAAGGCAAGGTGCGCGTGTTGGTGGCGACGGACGTGGCGGCCCGTGGGCTGGATATCCCCGACGTGGCCTTCGTCTACAACTACGACCTTCCCAACGTGGCCGAGAACTACGTTCATCGCATCGGCCGGACCGCCCGTGCTGGCGCCGATGGCCGCGCCGTGGCGCTGGTGGCCCCGGACGAGATGATCGAGCTGCAGGATATCGAGAAGGCGATGAAGGACACGATCCCCACCGCCACCGGCACCCGCTGGGAGGTCCAGCCGGGTCAGAAGAAGCGGCCCAACGGCGGTGGCGGCAACCGCGGACGCGGCGGTCCCCGTGGCGGCGGCGGTGGCAAGCCCAAGGCGAACAACAAGCCCGGGCACACCAACGCCAAGCCCGGCGGCGGTCAGCGCCGCAGGCGGAGCGGCGGCGGGCGGTCCTCTGCCGCGTAACGGATCGGGGCGCGTCCTTCGGGGCGCGCCTTTTTTCTTGGGCTGGAACCCGGTTGGTGCGGGGCGGGTTGATCCCCGAACCGCCAACAGGAGAGACCCCATGTCCATCAAGGAAATGATCGCCGAACACCCCGACGTCGCCGGCCACGACAACGAGCCGCTGACCCAGGCCGTGCGCTACGCCATGTATTGCGCCGCGATCTGCAACTCCTGCGCGGACGCCTGCTCGGCCGAGAAGGACGAAGACCGCAGCCAGTGCATCCGGTTGTGCATGGATTGCTCGGACATCTGCACGGCCACCTACCGCGTCGCCACCCGCCGCACCGGCGAGAATGTCGCCATCATCAAGGCCACGCTGGAGCTGTGCATCCAGTCCTGCGAAGCCTGTGCCGAGATGTGCGAAAGCCACGACGACGCCCACTGCAAGCGCTGCGCCAAGATGTGCCGCGAGACGGCCCGCGACTGCAAGGCGGCGCTCGAGACGCTGTAAGCTTTCGTTTGACGAAGACAGAAGGGTGCGGTCCGGCCGGGCTGCACCATTTTTCTTGAGTTCGACCAAAAACGCGGTCCCGCCCTAATTCTGCCACGCCGTTGCGTTCGAATTGTTGCCGTAACGTAATCAATGAAAATTCAGGCAGGCTTTTGTGGGACTAAAGGATACGGATTATTCGGATTACCTTTCCTTGCGCGATCTTTCCGCGAAGGAATTACTTGTTCACGCTGCGAAGTCATCAGGGCGATCGCCGATCCAAGTCCAACGGGACTTCATGCGGCTATCAAAGTCGGTCGGGCGCCTGACGATGAGCGAATTTGTGCGTCTCGGCCTGCACCATGCGGACCGCTACGACGAGGCCGAGCGGTCGGCCTTCATCTCGAACGAGCAGCACTGGCCGATCACGCATACCTGTAACGACCGTACCTGGGTCGGCACGGCCGAAGACAAGATCGTCGCTGCGACGATCCTGAGTGCCGGGGGCGTTCGTACACCCGAAACCGTTGCAGTTCTGGACCGGTCCGGGCGGACCTATCCGGGAGTCACCAAGGTCTCAACGACCGACGATCTGTCTGAACTTCTGAACAGTCATGCGGACAAGCCGCTCTTTTGCAAGATCGTTGGCGGAATGGTCAGTTTTGGGGCTTTCCGCATCGAAAGCGGTGGGGCGGGGAAAGTGCTTTGCGCGGGCCATCCTCCGATGGATTACGAAGATTTCCTGCGCGACTTCGTCGCCGACAACGCCTATGTCGTCCAGCGTGTCCTGGACAACCACGCGGCGCTGCAACCCTTCGCCTCGGCCTTGGGGACCGTTCGGATGGTCAACCTCGTGGGGGATGATGCGGTGCATTGTCCGGCAGCGGTGATCAAGCTTCCACAGGGGGATAACATCTCCGACGCGTTCTGGCGGCCTGGCAACCTGGCCTGCGACATCGATGTCGAGACGGGGCGCATCCGCACCGTGGCGCTGCGCGGGATCGAAACGCAGTTCCTGCAGGACCACCCCGAAACGACCGGACTGATGGGAATGGAACTGCCGTTCTGGTCCGAGTTGCGAGAAATGAACGAACGGGCCGCCCGGCTCTTCGGCCCGATCCGGTATCAGTCGACCGACATCGCCATCACCGATGAAGGCCCGGTCGTGGTCGAACTGAACTACGGCGGCGGGTTCGATTTGCCACAATATGCCAGTGGCCGCGGATTGTTGACTGCCGAGGTCCGGTCATTCTTCGAAAGTTGCGGGGTCGATTTTGCACCAGTCAAGCGCAAACGCCGCTTTCCCTGGTCGCGGGCCTGATCGCCCCCCATCCCGATCGAACGCCCCAGATGCAAAAACGCCGCCCCGAAGGGCGGCGTTCGTCGTATCGCGCGGGGCCCCGGATCGGGTCCGGGGTAGGGCTTAGAAGCCCAGGCCGGCGTATTTGCTCTTGAACTTGGAGACACGGCCGCCCTGGTCCATCAGGCGGGTGTTGCCGCCGGTCCAGGCAGGGTGCACGGAAGGATCGATGTCGAGCGACATGGTGTCGCCTTCCTTGCCCCAGGTGGATTTCATCTGAACCACGGTGCCGTCGGTCATCTTGACGTCGATGACGTGGTAATCGGGATGGATGTCTTTTTTCATGTCGTCCGTCCTTATGCGTCGTTGCGGGGCTTGTAGTTCGACATCTCGGCGATGCGGGCCGACTTGCCGCGGCGCGCGCGCAGGTAATACAGCTTCGAGCGGCGGACCTTGCCGCGACGCACGACGGTGATCTCGTCGATGTTGGTGGAATGCAGGGGGAACACACGCTCCACCCCTTCACCGAAGGAGATCTTGCGCACGGTGAACGACCCGGCGATGCCCGATCCGTTCTTGCGCGCGATGCAGACGCCTTCGTAATTCTGAACCCGGGTGCGGGTGCCTTCGGTCACCTTGTAACCGACGCGGACGGTGTCGCCCGCCTTGAAGTCGGGGATCGTCTTCCCCAGCGCAGCGATCTGCTCCGCTTCGATCTGTGCGATGATGTCCATATCATGCGCTCCTTTGATAGCACGGGTGTTCCCGCGACGTTTGTGCGTGCCTCAGAGCTCTTGGTCTTCGTCCGGGTCCCTGTTGTGCGCCGCACAATAAGCCCGCCAGAGGTCAGGTCTGCGTTCCTTTGTCAGCCTTTCGGCCTGCGCCCGCCGCCAGTCGGTGATCTTCGCGTGATGGCCCGACAGAAGCACTTCGGGGATCGCGCGACCGTTCCAGTCGGCAGGTTTCGTGTAATGGGGATGTTCCAGAAGCCCGTGGGAGAAGGATTCCTCCTCCACCGACGCCTGATTCCCAAGCACGCGGGGTATAAGACGGACCGTGGCATCGATCAAGGCCATTGCCGCGATCTCTCCGCCGGTCATCACGAAGTCGCCCAGGGACACCTCGATCATGTCGTGGGCCTCGATCGCGCGCTCGTCGACGCCTTCGAAACGACCGCACAGTAGCGTGACGCCGTCCGAGGCGGCGAGCTTGTGCATCAGGGCTTGCGTCATGGGGCGCCCGCGCGGGGTGAGGTAGATCAGCGGCATCCGACCGCGCGCACCGGCGCGCACATCGCGCAAGGCCCGGTCGAGGATATCGGCCCGCAGGACCATGCCCGCGCCGCCGCCCGCCGGGGTGTCGTCGACGTTGCGGTGCTTGCCCTCGCCGTATGTGCGCAGGTCGGTGACCTGAAGTTGCCAAAGCTCGTCGCGCAGCGCGCGGCCGATGAGGCTTTCGCCCAACATGCCGGGGAAAGCCTCCGGCAGAAGTGTCAGCACCTGGGCCGTCCAGAGACCTGCCAGGTCCGGCGTGTCCGTCATCAGATCGCGCGGGGTCAGGGTCGGGCGGATGGACTTGCGGCCCAGGGATCGTGGTGTGTCGCTCATGGCCCGCATCTAGCGCGATGCGGGCCGGAACGCTAGGCGATGGCGATTACACCGAAGAGGACCAGCAGGAAGAGCACCAGCACGATCACGATCAGGATCTTTGCGCCGGTCATCGCCGCACCGGAGATACGGCCGAAGCCTAGGAACGCCGCGATGGCCGCGACGACGAGGAGAATGAGGATCCATTCGATCATTGGTAAGTCCTTTCAGTAAACTTGCCGCGATAACGCGTCACGTGCCCGTGAGGTTCCACCGGGAGAGTCACACGGCGTCAGGACGATGCGCGCGGGCCGCCTCAAGCAGTGCGTCCTTGCGGGTTCTGACCTCTGCCGACGTGCCCCCGGCCCGGTTCGCGGCCAGGAACGCGGCTTCGAGTTCGGCGCCTAGGTGCACGTTGGCGCGGTCCGCGTGTGGCAGGTCAGCACGCAGGGTGGCTGGCAGCTGGACCAGGTCGAGGATTGCTGCGGCGGGGCCTTCGCGGCGGTCGGCATAGTCCTCCAGCGGGCAAAGATGCAAATCGCGCAGGTCCACGGTCAAGGCGATCCGGCGGGCCTGCTCTGCAAGATCGGGCAGATCGGGAAACCGCGCGCGGAACGTGTCGAAATCGTCGGTGAGGCGGGTCGACCGCAAAAGGTGACCGTAGACGGAGCGGATCCAAGGGTCACGCGCCCGCAGCGTGTAGAGGAAGGTGATCGCGACCTCCTCCCCGAACCGGGCGCGCAGGGCAGCGGTGATCTGGCAGGCCAGCCGCTGGGCGGTGCGCTCGTAGCTGCGGATGAGCCGGCCGGAGGAGCGGCGGTTGCCGGGCATCTCGCCCGAGAACGTCTCGCGGCTCAGCACGATGAGCGGGGCATCGGGGATACCGGCCAGGAAGGCGTCGAAGGCGCGGCGGAAGGCACGCAGACGCCACGGGTAGGGCTTGAGGGCGTATCGGCGGGCGGCGGTGCCGGCGCGCAGGAAATCGGATTTGCCGTAATAGGCAAGGTAGGGGGCCAGGGCGGCGCGGTTCTGGTGCAGGTAGTTTTGCAGGCTCGACGTTCCGGTCTTGTGAAAGCCCGGGTGGACGATGACCTGCGTCATCCGGGGAAAAGACCCTCTGGCGGGTCGGCGACGATGCGGCCAGCGGTCAGGTCGACGGTCGGAACGGCCGCCTGGGTGAAGGGCAGCAGCACGGTGTCGGACTGTCCGGGGATGGACAGTTCCAGCAGATCGCCCGCCCCGTGATCGACCACGCGCGCTACCGTGCCCAGTATCGCACCGCCAGTGTCCACCACGGTCAGGCCTTCGAGGTCCGTGTAGTAGTATTCATCATCGGGCAAGGCGGGCAGGGCATCGCGCGGGGCCAGCAGGTCCACATTCCGCAGGGCATCGGCGTCTCCCTTGGTCACGACGCCGTCGAGCCTTGCGGTGAACCCGCCACTGGTCTGGCCGGTCAGGACCATCTGCGCGAAGGACCGGCCGTCCGGTGTGGTTAGCGGCGCATAATCCGCGATGTCCTGAGGGTCGGCGCAGAAGGACTTGATCCGCACCTCGCCCTTCACGCCGAAGGATCCGCCGATGCGGCCCACGATGACGGTCTCGGTCATGGTCTGTCCTGCTGCATGATCACTCCTGTCGCTGCGCACTCTAGTCCCGCCCGCGTGCGCGTGAAAGACGAGCGGCCAAGAAAAAGGCCCGCCGCGCGTCCTGCGGGGCGGGCCATCACGGTCGCGATGCGAGGGCTTACTCCTCGGTCGCGGCCTCTTCGGCGGGGGCATTGGCGGCCTCGTCGATCGCGGCCTGCTTGGCGGCACGCTCTTCGGCGCGCGCCTTGGCGGCCTTGCCGGGCTCACCCTTCTTGAGGTTCGCGCGGTCCTTCTTGGGCAGGTGGCCGGCGGCCTCGAGCATGCGGCTCACGCGGTCGGTGGGCTCGGCGCCCTGGTCGAGCCAGTACTGCACGCGCTCCATGTCCATCTTGACGCGGTTCTCGTCGTCCTTGGCGAGCATCGGCTGGTAGGTGCCCAGCTTCTCCTTGAAGCGGCCGTCGCGCGGCATCCGGCTGTCGGCGGCGACGATGGAGTAATAGGGGCGTTTCTTGGAGCCGCCGCGGGCGAGGCGAAGTTTCATGGCCATAACGAATAGTCCTTCTTGGTCTCAGGTTTTGTGTTGTTCGTGGTGGTGGATGACTTCCTGAATGATGAAGTTCAGGAATTTCTTGGCGAACTCGGGGTCCAGGTCGGCCCGTTTCGCAAGATCGGTGAGCCGTGCGATCTGCGCCTCTTCGCGCGCGGGATCGGACGGGGGCAGGTCGTGTTCGGCCTTCAGCCGGCCCACGGCCTGGGTGTGCTTGAACCGCTCGCCCAGCGTGTAGACGAGGATCGCGTCCAGCCGGTCGATGCTGGCGCGGTGATCCTTGAGGACCTCGGCGGCGCGGGCGGTGGTGTCGTCAGTCATAGTCGTATTCCGGGCGGGGGTGACGCCAGATCTCGCAGCCGTCGTGCATCCCGTCTTCCTTGACGGCGCCCAGACGCTTGGCCAGCGCGATGGCTCGCGCGTTGTCGGGGTCGATGTAGCTGACGAGGCTGTCGTAGCTGAGCGCGTTCCAGGCGTTGTTGCGCGCGCGCGACGCGGTCTCGAAGGCGTAGCCTTCGCCCTCGGCCTCCTCGGTGAAGAGGAACCCCAGCTCCGGCTCGGGATCGCCGGTCTCATGGCCCAGCAGGACGAAGCCTAGCACGCGCTTGTCGTACTGATGCTCGACCGTCCACAGGCCCGCGCCGCGCAGGATCCAGCTTGCGGTGAGCTGGATGAAATCGTCCCAGGCGCCCTCACGCGTCAGCGGACCGGATACGTAGCGGCCGCGGTCGGACATCACGAGGTCGGCGAAGACGTCGAAGTCTTCCATGTAGGGACCGCGCATGGTGCAGCGCTCTGTCGCGATCTTGGGCAGCGACTGGCCGATGCGCTCGACCGCGACGGCGGCCTGGCCTTGCGGCGGGGTTTCCCAAGGGTGAGTGGTCACGGACGGTCCTCCGGCAGGGGGTGACGATAGACGAGGGTATCGGCCTTGGGGCCGGTGGCATCCGGGTCAAGGCGGGCACCCAACCGTTCGGCCAGGGCCACCGAGCGGTCGTTTCCCGGAGCGATGTAGCTGACGGCGGTGGTCCAGCCCAGCGTGCCGAAGGCATGATCGAGGGCGGCGCGCGCGGCCTCTGACGCGATGCCGGTGCCTTCGGCGGCGGGGTCGAGGACCATCCAGCCGATCTCTGCCTCTGGCCAGTCGGGCGGGGTCCAGGGGCCGACGAGGGCCACGGCGGTGTCGTCACCGGTGCGGGTCACGGCCCACATGCCGTAGCCGAAGATGTCCCAATGGCCGATCTCGGCGGCGAAGGCGCGCCAGATACGACCCTCGTCGCGCGTGTCGCTGATCGCCGCAGATCGGTCCGACAGCATGAAGTCCCTCCAAGCGGGCCAGTCGGCGGCGGTTGGGCGGCGCAACCTGAGGCGTCCTGTCTGCAGGGTCGTGGTCATCGTCCGGTCACGCAGACGCAGGCTGTGCCTGCAACGCCTTTTCTGGCGCGCGCGGTGGCGTTCTCGCATCCCGTGAGGGGGGTGCGGGATGCGGCGTGGGGACGCCTCCGGCGGGAGTTTATCTGGCCAGATGAATGCATGGTCACTTCTTCTTGCCGAAGCCCGACAGGCCGGGGGGCAGGGCCGCGCCACCGCCACCGAGGCCCGGCAGGCCGCCCGCGGGCATCTTGCCTTGCAGTGCCTTCGCAGCCTCCTGCATGGCGGCGGGATCGCTCATGTCGGGCATGGCGCCGCCCTTGCCCATCATCTGCTTCATCGCCTGCTTGAGCATGCCGCCCTTGCCCATCTTCTTCATCATGTCGGCCATCTGGCGGTGCTGCTTGACGAGCTTGTTCAGCTCGGACACCTCGAGGCCAGCACCCTTGGCGATGCGTTTCTTGCGGGAGGCGGCCAGCAGGTCGGGATTGGCGCGTTCCTTCTTCGTCATGGAGTTGATCAGGGCGATCTGGCGCTTGAGGATGCCGTCATCGACCCCGGCCTTGTCCATCTGGCCCTTCATCTTGTTCATGCCGGGCATCATGCCCATCATGCCTTCCATGCCGCCCATCTTGAGCATCTGCTCGAGCTGCATCTTCAGGTCGTTCATGTTGAAGCGGCCCTTCTGGAACCGTTTCATCATGCGCTCGGCCTGTTCGGCCTCCAGCGTTTCCTGCGCCTTTTCCACCAGCGCCACGATGTCGCCCATCCCGAGGATGCGGCCCGCGATGCGCTGCGGCTCGAAGGTCTCGATCGCGTCCATCTTCTCGCCCAGGCCTACGAAGCGGATGGGCTTGCCGGTGATGGCGCGCATCGAGAGCGCCGCACCGCCGCGGCCGTCGCCGTCCATCCGGGTCAGGACCACGCCGGTCACGCCGATCTTGTCGTCGAATTCCTGCGCGACGTTGACCGCATCCTGACCGGTAAGGCCGTCGACGACCAGCAACGTCTCGCGCGGGTTCGCGACGTCGCGGACCTCTGCGGCCTGTGCGATGAGCTCTGCGTCGATGTGGAGGCGTCCGGCGGTGTCGAGCATGTAGACGTCGTAACCGCCCAGGCTGGCCTGCGTCTTGGCGCGCCTGGCGATCTGGACGGGGGTCTCTCCCTTGACGATGGGCAGGGTGTCGACGCCGATCTGGCCGCCGAGGATGGCCAGCTGTTCCATCGCGGCGGGGCGGTTGGTGTCGAGCGAGGCCATCAGCACGCGCTTGCCCTCGCGGTCCTTGAGGCGCTTGGCGAGTTTCGCGGTCGTCGTCGTCTTGCCCGAGCCCTGCAGGCCGACCATCAGGATCGGTGCTGGCGGGTTGTCGATCTTGAGTTTGCCGGGATCCTCGTCGCCGGTCAGGACGTGCTGCAGCTCGTCGTGGACGATCTTGATGACCTGCTGGCCCGGGGTGACGGACTTGGTCACTGCCTGGCCCGTGGCCTTGTCCTGCACCGCCTTGACGAAATTGCGCGCCACGGGAAGCGAGACGTCCGCCTCCAGCAGGGCGATGCGGACTTCGCGCAGGGCGGTCTTGACGTCGTCCTCGGACAAGGCGCCCTGCTTGGTGAGGCGCTCGAAGACGCTGGAGAGGCGATCGGACAGATTCTCGAACATGGGCTCGTCCTGTGTGCGGTTGCGGTCCCCCTCAGATGGGAAGGCCCGCGTCAATGCGGTAGCGCCCCCGTGGGCGCAACGCGCTGACGGAGGGCGATCCCCAAGGTGGGGACCGGAAGACGATGCTTCCGGGGTTGCCGCGCGGGTTACGCGCGTGCGGCTTCGAAGTCAAGCGGGGGGCGGGTCAGGGGCCGTTGCGCGCGCGAGGAACTTCCCGATCTCCGCCACGGCGGTGTCCGCCTCCCGGGTGCGGCCCACGTTGAAGTGCCAGACGTGGGTCAGCCCTTCGGTTTCGGTCAGGGTGACGTCGACGCCCTGGCGGCGCAGCCGGTCGGCCATGAGGCGCGCGTCGTCGTAGAGCACCTCGGTCCGGTCGGTATGGATGAGGACGGGCGGCGCGCCGGTGAAGTCGCCCATGAGGGGGGAGGCGTCGGGCTGCGCGGGATCGGCGTCAGCGAGGTAGGCGTCTATCGCACGCGCCCCCCAGCGGGTCGAGACGAGCGCGTCGCGGCGGCGGTTGCCCTCGAGCGAGGGGTTGGTCAGGCGCAGGTCCGTCACGGGGCAGATGGCGGCGACGGCAGCGGGACGGACGAGCCCCTTGCGCAGGATCCGGTGCAGCAGCGCCAGCGTCAGGTTGCCGCCTGCGCTGTCGCCCGCCAGCGTGAGGGGGCCGGCTCCTGGGTCCGCGGCAAGCGCGCGCCAGGCGGCTTCGGCGTCGTCGAGGGCGGCGGGGAAGGGATGCTCGGGCGCCAGGCGGTAGTCGAGGAAGATCGCGCGCGTGCCGGAGGCCTTGCCGATCCGGGCGACGAGGTGGCGATAGCCGCGCAGGTCGCCCAGCACGAAGCCGCCGCCGTGCAGGTAGAGCGTCGTGCCGTTGGGCGTCGGGTGGCCGGTGGCGCAAACGGCCGCGGGGCGCGTGCCAAGGGTGATCTGCTCTTGCCGGAAGCCCTTTGGCGTGCGCGCCAGGATCATCGAGCTGGCCGTGAACATCCGCCGCGCAATATGGCGGTTGCGGATCAGGGCGAGGGCCGGTTTCTGTACGTTCCAGGCATAGAGGCGGAACAGGCGCTGGCGAAACGAGGTCATGGCCATAAGGTGCGCCGATGCCGAAGGAGTTCAAGCGCGGTTGCGTCCGCCTGCGATTTCGCGGACCTTGGCGATCATGGGTTGCGAGGGAACACCGCCGATGGACAGCTGGGACGAGATCCGCACCGCGTTCCACGTGGCCCGGGCCGGCACGGTCAGCGGGGCCGCCGACCGGCTGGGCGTGCACCACGCCACGGTGATCCGTCACATCGACGCGCTGGAAAGCCGCCTTGGCGTCCGCCTGTTCCAGCGCCACGCCCGTGGATACACCGCCACCGACGCAGGCCAGGACCTGTTGCGGGTAGCGCAGGCGACCGACGACCAGTTCACCCAGCTGGCCGGGCGCATCAAGGGCCTCGGCGAAGGTGTCACCGGAGAGCTGATCGTGACCTCGCTGGGGGAATTCGGTCCGTTCCTTGCCCCCATCGTCGCCGAGTTCTGCGCGCTCCATCCGGAGGTCGATGCCCAGATCCTGACCGACACGCGGGTCTTCCGCCTGGAATACGGCGAGGCGCATGTGGCGATCCGCGCCGGCAGCCGCCCGACGGAGCCCGACAACGTCGTGCAGCCGCTGACGAAGATGCGCATGGCGATGGTCGCTTCATCCGATTACGTGGCCCGGATGGGCAAGGTCGCGGACGAGGCCGACCTTGCGCGCCATGCCTTCGTCACCCATGCCGACACCGATCATCGCGCGCCTTTCTACCGCTGGCTGGCAGAACGCGCGCCCGATGCACGGCGGCCGTTCCGCTCGACCGAGACCCGTGTCCTGCGGGAGGCGATCGTCGCCGGGGCCGGGATCGGTTTCGTGTCGGAATACGAACGGGCCGGCGCGCCCGACCTGGTCGAGGTCTATCCCGCGCAGGACGCCTGGGCGGTCGATCTGTGGATCGTCACCCATGTCGACCTGCACCGGTCGAGCAAGGTGCAGGCCTTTGCGACCTTTCTTAAGGACCGGGTGAAGGAGGGGGCGTCCTGATGCCTCCACACCTGGCGGGGCACCTGGCGATGCTGGGATTCTCGGCCGCCGTGGCGGGCAGTTTCGCGCTGGGCAGCCGGGCGGCGAACTTCATCGACCCGTCGGTGATGACGGCCGCGCGGTTCTGGATCGCGGCGCTGGTCCTTCTGGCGTTGTCGTCCGTCAGCGGACAGGCCCGCAGGTCGGCGGCCCGCGCGCCTTGGCGGTACTTCGTCCTTGCCGCTTTGATGAGCTTCTACTTCGTCACCATGTTCGAAGGTCTCAAGACCGCCACGCCGGTCAGCACGGCGGCGGTCTTCACGCTGACGCCGATCCTGTCGGCGGCCTTCGGGTGGATGCTGATGCGACAACGCTTCTCGGCCCGGATGGGGCTTGCGCTGGCGCTGGGCGGCATCGGCGCGCTTTGGGTGATCTTCCGCGCGGACTGGGCGGCCTTCGCGGCCTTCGACGTCGGCCGGGGCGAGGCGATCTTCTTTGCCGGCTGCGTGGCCCACGCGGTCTACACGCCGCTGGTCGCGCGCTTCAAACGGGGGGAGGGGGTCTTTGCCTTTGCCTTCGGCACCGTGCTGGCGGGGGCGATCCTGCTGACGATCTGGGCCGCGCCCGCGATCATGGCGACGCCCTGGGGCGAGTTGCCCGCCATCGTCTGGATCACGCTGGCCTACATCTCTCTCTTCGCGTCGGCGGCGAGCTTCGCGCTGTTGCAGTTCGCGGCCACGCGCCTGCCGAGCGCCAAGGTCATGGCCTATACCTACCTCACCCCCACCTGGGTCATCGGCTGGGAGTTGGCGCTTGGCGCAGGCGGGCCGCGTCCGCTGATCCTGGTGGGCATCGGTTTGATCGTGTGCGCGCTTGTACTGCTCTTGCGCGACGAGCACGGCCCGGCGCGGGCGGTCAGTCCCGCCTAAGCTCGCGATGCAGGAATCCTTCGAAGGCATCGAGGTCCAGCGGCCCCATCATCCCGAACCCCTGCATCCAGACCGAGGCCACCCGCAGCGCATCGGGTTCCAGCTTGCACCATTTCACCCGGCCCCGCTTTTCCTGGCTGATGAGCCCCGCCGCCGTCAGCACGCCCAAGTGCTTGGAAATGGCGGCCAGCGACATCTCGAACGGCGCCGCGACATCGGTGACGGCCATGTCGTCCTCCAGCAGAAGCGTGAGGATCGCCCGCCGGGTAGGGTCGGCCAGGGCCGCGAAGGTGGTATCGAGTGAACCGCTCATGCCATTTCCTTCCCGTGCACGGGACGAAACGTCAACCGTTCGGTTGAATGACCAAAACCGTGCGCCGGTCCAGCTTGCAAGTGCGCGCCATCGGTTCGGCGGGTCTAGATGCAAGCGATTTCAACAGCTTGGACCGGTTCCGCCGCTTATTGACTCTGCGCGGACCTGTGCCTAGACCCTAGCGCGAGACAGGAAGGGTTCGATCACGTGTCAGCTCCCACTCCGCCGGATCCCGCAGAGCGCCTGAAGGCGCTGGAAGAGAAGCTGGCGGCGCGACGGGTGGCACCGAAGGTCCAGGCTCACGGCGAAAGCCACTATTCCCAGGCCCAGCTGGCCTGGCGCATGGTGATCGAGCTGGTGGCGGGGCTGGGGATCGGATTTGGCATTGGATACGGGTTGGACTCGCTCTTCGGAACGATGCCGATCTTTCTGGTGATCTTCATCTTCTTCGGCCTCGCGGCGGGCGTGAACACCATGCTGCGCTCGGCCAAGGAGATGCAGGCGAAACAAGAGGCGGCAGGTGCCGCGCAGGACGAGGACGAAGCCCGTGGCCGATGAAACCGATGTCGTAACCGAAGTTCCGTCCGTGGCCGAAAGCGTTGCCGATGGCGCGGAAGTCACGCATAGTGTGCCGTCCGGTCACACGGAAGGCGGCGGCCTCGAATTCCACCCGCTCGACCAGTTCATCGTGCGCCCGCTGTTCGGCGACGGCCCGATCCACTGGTACACCCCCACCAACGTCACCCTGTGGATGGCGATCGCCGTGCTGGCCATCGCCGCGCTCTTCGTCTTCGCGACCCGCGGCCGGGCGACGATCCCCTCGCGCTCGCAGTCCATTGCAGAGCTGATCTACGGCTTCACCTACAAAATGGTTGAGGACGTCGCAGGCAAGGACGCGCTGCGTTACTTTCCCTACATAATGACGCTTTTCGTCTTCATCCTCTTCGCCAACTTCCTCGGCCTCATCCCGATGTCGTTCTCGACCACCAGCCATATCGCGGTGACCGCGATCCTGGGCTTCGGGGTGTTCTTCGGGGTGACGATCTTGGGCTTCGTGCTGCACGGCACCAAGTTCCTCGGGCTGTTCTGGATCAAGGAAGCGCCGCTTTTCCTGCGTCCGATCATCGCCGTGATCGAGGTCATTTCCTACTTCGTCCGGCCCGTCAGCCACTCGGTGCGTCTGGCCGGGAACATCACCGCCGGTCACGCCGTGATCAAGGTGTTCGCAGGCTTCGCCGCCCTGGCCGTCATCAGCCCAGTCTCCGTGCTCGCGATCACCGCGATCTACGGGCTGGAGGTGCTTGTCGCCGGGATCCAGGCCTACGTTTTCGCAATTCTGACCTGTGTGTACCTGAAGGATGCGCTGCATCCCGCACACTGACGTCGGATATCTCAAGACCCGCAAATTCCATCTGTAAGGAGAAAAGATCATGGAAGGCGATATCGCAACTCTGGGTGCCGGCCTTGCCGGCATCGGTACCGGCCTCGCAGCACTGGGTGTCGGCAACGTGGCAGGCAACTACCTCGCCGGCGCGCTGCGCAACCCCTCGGCGGCCGCGTCGCAGACCGCGACCCTCTTCATCGGCCTGGCATTCGCCGAAGCGCTCGGGATCTTCTCGTTCCTGATCGCGCTGCTGCTGATGTTCACCTGATCCTCACGGATCGGATCTGAACCCATCCTTACGGCTGACCGGGGCGAGGATCGCCCCGGTCGGTGACGTTCCAAGATCTTTCGGGGGAGCCGATGGCGACTGAATCCACGGAAATGGCAGAAGCGGTCACGGACGCCGGCATGCCGCAGCTGAACTTCGAGACGTTCCCCAACCAGATCTTCTGGCTGATCGTCACGCTCGTGGTGATCTACCTGCTCTTGTCGCGGATCGCCTTGCCGCGCATCTCGGCCATCCTGGCCGAACGCTCTGGCACGATCTCCAACGATCTGGCCGCCGCGGAGGACCTAAAGAACAAGGCCCACGAAGCGGAAGCCGCCTACGACAAGGCGCTGGCCGACGCACGGGCCGAAAGCAACCGCATCGGCGACGCGGCCCGGGCCGATGCGCAGAAGGACCTCGACGCGGCCATCGCGAAGGCGGACGAACAGATCGCCGCCCAGACCGCGGAAGCCGAGGCCGCCATCGCCGAGATCCGCGCCAACGCCACCGACAACGTGGCCGAGGTCGCCCGCGACGTCGCACGCGCGCTGGTCAATGCCGTGGGTGTCGAGGCCTCCGATGACGCGGTCGATGCGGCCGTCAACGACCGGATGAAAGGCTGACATCATGCGCTACTTGCTGATCCCCCTCTTCGCCTTGACCGCCAGCCCCGCGCTGGCCGCGGGCGACGTGTTCTTCTCGCTCGCCAACACCGACTTTGTCGTGCTGCTGGCCTTCCTGCTGTTCATCGGCATCCTCGTCTACTTCAAGGCACCGAGCCAGGCCGCCCGGATGCTGGACAAGCGGGCCGAGGGCATCCAGTCCGACCTCGACGAGGCGCGGGCCCTGCGCGAGGAGGCCCAGACGCTTTTGGCCTCCTACGAGCGCAAGCAGAAGGAAGTGCAGGAACAGGCCGATCGCATCGTCGAGAACGCGCGCGCCGACGCCCAACGTTCCGCCGAGACCGCCAAGGCCGAGATCGAGCGCAGCATCGACCGTCGTCTCTCCGGCGCGGAAGAGCAGCTGGCCGCCGCCCGCGCCGAGGCGATCCGCGACGTGCGGGACCGGGCGATCATGGTCGCCACCGCCGCCGCGAAAGAAGTCGTGGCCAACAACATCGACGGTCGCCGCGCCGATGCGCTGATCGACGAATCGATCGAGACTGTCAAAGCCAAGATGCACTAGGCCAAGTCGAGACCCGAGAAACGAAAAGGCCCGAAGCGCTTGCTTCGGGCCTTTTCGCATTCCATGGGGTCCGATCAGTTCGGGGTGATCACGACCTCGACCCGGCGGTTCTGCTGACGGCCTTCTGGCGTCAGGTTGGTCGCGACCGGCTGGCTCTCGCCCTGGCCGATGGCGCGGATCCGACCGGCGGAGACGCCGTTGCTGATCAGCACCTGCGACACTGCGGTCGCGCGCCGCTGCGACAGGTCCTGGTTGTAGGCCGCGGCCCCCGTATCGTCGGTATGCCCGATGACGTTCACGGTCGAGTTCGGGTAGGACTGCAGGTTGGTGGCCAGCGCGCTCAGGTTGTTGCGCGACGCGGCGGAGACCTGGGTGCTGTCGGTGGCGAAAAGCACGTCCTGCGGCAGGGTCACGGTCAGGCTGCTACCGTCGTTGACGATGCCCACGCCGTTGCCCAGCGAGTTGCGCAGTTCCTGTTCCTGGCGGTCGAGGACGTTGCCGATGGCCGCACCACCCGCAGCGCCGATGGCGCCGCCGAGCAGCGCGCGCTGGCGACGCTCGGTCGCGTCGTCACCGGACGCGAGGCCGGCCAGAACGCCGGCACCCGCGCCGATCAGCGCGCCGTTGCGGGCCTGCTGGTTGTCGTTCGGCCCGCCGGTGTTGGCGCAGGCGGTGGCCAGCAGCAGCGCCGCGGTGGCGGCGGACATGTTCAGTTTCGAAATCATCATGGTTCAGATCCTTTCCGAGGTCGATTCTCCGACCTCTCATGACCGGGATATGGCGCAATTTGTCACGCTATCAAATAGCGGGCTGCAAGGTATCGTCTTGCGCATCGAATCTGGCCCCCTCGCGGGCGAGGATCGCGCGCTTCACCGGCAGGCCCCAATGGTAACCACCCAGGGCACCGGACTTGCGCAGGGCCCGGTGGCAGGGGATCAGCAGGCTGACCGGGTTGCGCCCGACTGCAGTGCCGACGGCGCGTACGGCCCTGGGGTGGCCGATCGCCCCGGCCAGTTCGGAATAGGTGGTGACGGTGCCTTCGGGGATCCGCATGAGCGCCTCCCAGACCTTGATCTGGAAAGGGGCGCCGATCATGTGCAGCGCGACCTCTCCACGCGCGTCCAGGGCCGCGCGGGTCCAGTCCTCGATCGCCGCGGGATCCTCGGTAAAGCGTGCGGCAGGCCAGCGGGCGGTCAGGTCGGCCATCGCCGCCTCGGCCGTGGTTTCGGCCGCGAAGGCCAGCCCGCAGAGGCCCCGGTCGGTCGCCATGGACAAGGTGGGACCGTAGACGCTGTCGAACCAGCCCCACCGGATCGTGACGCCTTTCCCTTCGGCTGCGAACTGGCCGGGGGTCATCGCCTCCCACCGCACGAAGAGGTCGTGCAGGCGGCCCGATCCGGACAGCCCAACCTCCTGTGCGGTGTCCAGCGTGGTGAACCGGTCGCGCAGCAGGTGGCGGGCGTGGTCGAGCGCCAGGTACTGGTGGTAGCGTTTGGGCGAAACCCCGACCCAGGCCGAGAAGAGGCGCTGGAAATGCGCCGGACTCATGCCGAGCCGCGCGGCGATCTGCGGCAGGGTGAGCGGAGCGCCAGCGTGGGCGTCGATCTCGGCGATGGCGCGGGCCATGACGGCGTAGTGGTAGCTGTGTTCCATGATGTCCAACCTACGCCGCGTCGTGCCCGCTCGCGACCCGGAACTTGCGCAACCGTCTGCGGCAGGCGATGAAGCGGGCATGACCCGGCAACTCGACTATCCCACGATCCGCGAGATCTTCCGCCGCTTTGACGCGGCGAACCCCGAACCGAAGGGTGAGCTGGAGCATACCAATGCCTTCACGCTGGTGGTGGCGGTGGCGTTGTCGGCGCAGGCCACCGACAAGGGGGTCAACAAGGCAACCCGCGGCCTGTTCGGCGTCGCCGAGACGCCGCAGGCGATGCTGGACCTGGGAGAGGAGGGCGTCACAGAGCATATCAAGACCATCGGCCTTTACCGCCAGAAGGCGCGCAACGTGATCAAGCTGTCGCGCATCCTCGTCGAAGACTACGGCGGCGAGGTCCCGAACTCCCGCGCGGCGCTGCAATCGCTGCCGGGCGTGGGGCGCAAGACCGCGAACGTGGTGCTGAACATGTGGTGGCAGCACCCCGCACAGGCGGTCGACACCCATATCTTCCGCGTGGGCAACCGGACGGGCATCGCGCCCGGCAAGGACGTCGATGCGGTCGAACGGCGGATCGAGGATCATGTCCCCGCCGATTACCAGCACCACGCGCATCACTGGCTGATCCTGCACGGGCGGTACATCTGCGTCGCGCGCAAACCGAAGTGCGGTGCCTGCCTGATCCGCGACCTGTGCCTCTACCCGGACAAGACGGAGCCGGCCTGACCCGCCGTCGTCCGCGCCCACCCGCCGCTGATGGCGCGCCGTTTCACAGTGAACAGGACGTGAATTCAACGGCCGCTGCGCGGCCGTGCCTCCGGCGGAAGTATTTTCATCCAAAGAAGCCCGGGTGAGCACGCCGCCACCGACGCTGTCGCCAGGCGCAGGCCGAGTGACGGCGGGCTTCTTCGGATACGGTCATCGGCGCTTCCGCCTGTCCCGCAAGCTCAGACTGCCGCGCTCTGATTAACAAATGGTAAAGCGGCTTCTTTGGATCGCAAATACTTCGGGGGAGGGCTGCGAAGCAGACCGGGGGCAGAGCCCCCTAGTCGCCCAGTTTCGCGTGCACCTCGTTCAGGTCGATCTCCCGGACCGGCATCTTGTTGTCGGGGTCGTCGAAGTCGTAGCCGAAGAGCTGGAAGTCCTTCTTGTAGACCTCCATCATCAGGTGCATCGACAGATCGTCGAAGTATTCCGACACCTTGTGGGCGCGCTTGGGCCCGTGACCTTCGCTTTCGTTGAAACGGGGGATCGTCTGAAGATCCAGCGGGTAGGGCGTTTCAACCGCATCCAGGACCTGCGACATGCCGTCGTTGAACTGCTCGGTCCAGAAGATCTTGTCGTAGCGCCCACCGTTCTGGACGAAGGTGCCGATGTGGCCCGACATGGCGGACCAGTGGATGTCGGGGTCCATCGGCTTGCGCCAGCGGATCGTGTCACGCGCGAACAGAAGGAAGCGACGGAAGCTCTTGACCTGGTCGAACTCGAACCCGGTCTCGGGCGACCCCACCTCGATCCCGTATTTCTGGATCAGGAGCGGGACGAGGTTGCCGCGGTAGCGCCGACCGTTGCGCTGGATGCCGCAGATCTTGTCGAAGAAGGACGACAAGATCCGGGTGTAGGGATTGCGCACACAGGTGAAGGCATAGGTGTCGCCGGATCTCACTTTGCGGGTGATCGGGGCCTGGCTGTGGTCCATTGCCCATTTGTGCAAACCGTCCTGGGCGTCGTGGATGTCGCCGTCGAAGAAGGTTCCGTGGTCGGAGTAGTACATGATCTGACCGATCGAGGAGCAGGCGCACTTGGGGACCACGCGGTAGACCATGCTTTCGCTGGTCGTCATCCAGGTGCCGGGAAATCCCATGAACGTCGTCCTTTTCCAACTGCGGTGGCCACGGGCGCACCGGGCCTGCCCGTTCTAATCGAGCGGTATGGTCAAAGAAAGACTGTAACCTGTCGACCGGACCTTGCTATGAGGTTGTTCTACAACATACCGTTTTTCTGGGATATCCCTGCCCGACATGGCCACCATCGCCTTCATCCTTCTGTGTCACAAGGATCCCGACGCGATCATCCAGCAGGCCCGGCAATTGACGGCGGTGGGCGACTGCATCTCGATCCATTTCGACGCGCGCGCGCCGCGCGCGTCCTACGACCAGATCGTCTCGGCCCTGGCGGGCAACCGCAACGTCACATTCGCCAAGCGCCGGGTCAAATGCGGCTGGGGAGAATGGAGCCTCGTGGATGCCACGCTGGCGGCGGTCGAGGCGGCGGTCGAGGCCTTCGCCGAGGTGACGCATTTCTACATGGTCTCCGGCGATTGCCTGGCGATCAAGTCGGCGCAATTCACGCATGCGTTTCTCGACCGGAAGGACTGCGACTACATCGAGAGTTTCGATTTCTTCACCAGCGACTGGATCAGGACGGGCTTCAAGGAAGAACGCCTGATCTATCGTCACTGGTTCAACGAACGCACCCAGAAGCGCCGCTTCTACTGGAGTTTCTGGGCCCAGCGCAGGTTGGGGCTGACCCGCGCGGTACCGGCCGATCTGCAGGTGATGATCGGCAGCCAGTGGTGGTGCCTGCGCCGCGAGACAATCGAGGCGATCCTGGAATTCATCCAGGAGCGGCCCGACGTGGTCCGCTTCTTCCGCACGACCTGGATTCCGGACGAGACCTTCTTCCAGACCCTCGTGCGCCATCTCGTTCCCCGGGACCAGATCGAGACGCGCACGCTGACGTTCCTGATGTTCTCGGATTACGGAATGCCGATCACCTTCTACAACGACCACTACGACCTGCTGATCAGCCAAGACGCTCTCTTTGCCCGCAAGATCAGCCCCGAGGCGAGCGTGCTGAAGGAACGCCTTGGCGCGCTATACGCCTCCGACCAGACGGAGTTCCAGATCTCGAACGAGGGGCGCAACCTGTTTCGGTTCCTGACCGGACGGGGACGGATCGGGCGGCGCTTCGCGGATCGCTTCTGGGAGACGGAAAGCACGCTGGGCCGCCACCGCGAGCTTCTCATCGTGGCTTGCAAGAAATGGCACGTGGCCAAGCGCCTGCTGGAGGCGATCGAGACGCAGACCGATATTCCGACGGTGGCGTATCTCTTCAACGAGGAGAACACGGTGCTTCCCGATCTGGGCGGGATCCAGGCATCGCTGGAAAAGCGGACCCGGCACAGGCGCGCCTTGATGCGGATGCTTTTCGAGTATTTCGCAAGCGATCGTTTGGTCATCTGCCTCGACACCGCGATGCTGGACCTGATGGAGGATTTCTTCTCGGACCGCTCGACCGTTCGCCTGCTCGAGATCGAATGCGAGTTCTCGGACGAGTACCTGGCCGGACACGCCAGGCGCGTGGGGCTGGCCGGCGAACGGACGTCGCAGGCTGCCCTGCGGCAGCTCTTGCCGACGATCCGCCAGGACGTGTTGTTCGAGAGCGACCGCATCCGGGACGCGGAGTTCGAGAACCACGAGCGTCTCGACGAGCGCGCCTCGGTCGAGGAAAATGCCCGGGCGCTCCGCCGCTTTTTGCTGGTGGACGACGATACGGCGCGTAGTCTGGCCGAAACCCCGCATCTTTTCGTGGACTAAGGACCGACCGATGGAATTCGCCTACGACGACCAGAACATCTTCGCCAAGATCCTGCGGGGGGAGATCCCCAACAAGACCGTCTTCGAGAACGCCCATGCGCTGGCCTTCGAGGATATCGAGCCGCAGGCGCCCGTGCACGTGCTGGTCATCCCCAAGGGGTCTTACGTGAGCCTCGATCACTTCGCCCGCGATGCCTCTCCCGAAGAGCAGGCGGGCTTCATGCAGGCCGTGGCGGAGGTATGCCGGATCACGCAGGTGGATGACGGATTCCGTGCCATCTCGAACGCGCGCACCCATGGGGTGCAGGACGTGCCGCATTTCCACATGCACATCATCGGTGGCACGCAGCTGGGGCGGATGCTGCAGAAGTGACGCCGGGCGGCGCCGTTCACGCGGCGGCGAGAGGGAACCCCGCCCGCTGCCCCGTCACCGCGCCGAGGTGAGCGACAGGAACACATCCTCGAGGTCGGGCTGCTCGGAGGTCACGTCGCGGATCGTGATGCCTGCGTTGCGCACCGTTTCGATGATCTGGCCCGCGGGAATCTTGCTGGACTGGTAGGTGAAGGCAAGCGTGCCGTTGGCGCGCTTCTCTCCGGTCACCTCGCCGGGCAGGGCGGGCAGGTCCGGATGCGCGGCGTCCGGCGTGATCACCAGCGTCTTCTGGTCCAGCGTGCCGAGCAGGTTCGCCGTGGTGTCACGGACGATCATCTCACCGTGGTTGATGATGGCGATCTCGTCGCACATCGCCTCGGCCTCTTCGAGGTAATGGGTCGTCAGGATGATCGTCATGCCGCGATCGTTGAGCTCGCGCACGTTGCGCCACAGCTGGTTGCGCAGCTCGATGTCGACGCCCGCGGTGGGTTCGTCCAGCACGAGGATCTGCGGATCGTGGACCAGCGCCTTGCCCAGCAGCAGCCGCCGCCGCATCCCGCCCGAGAGCGAGCGGGCGTAGGCGTCTCCCTTGTCGGCGAGACCGATCGTCTCGAGGATCTCCTCGGTGCGACGCTGGGCGCGCGGCACGCCGTAAAGCCCTGCCTGCACGTCGAGAGAGCCGCGCGGGGTGAAGAACGGGTCGAGGTTCGGCTCCTGCGGCATGATCCCGATGGAGGCGCGGCTTTGTCGCGGGTTCACGTCCTGGTCGAACCCCCAGATCTTCACGCTGCCCGCCGACTTCACCACGAGACCGGCGAGAATGTTGATCAGGGTCGACTTGCCCGCGCCGTTCGGGCCTAGCAGGCCGAAGATCGAGCCGCGCGGAATCGTGAGGTCGATGCCCTTCAGGGCCTCTTTCGCGGGCGAGCGGCCGGTGGCGGCGTAGGTCTTCGTCAGCCCGGCGATTTCGATGGCATTGTCGGTCATGGGTCTTTCGCGTCTCGCTGGGCTGGGCTAGTCTGGCGTCCGATCCCGGCGGGCGTGACCCGCGGCAACGAACAGGCCTATCCCATGACACGTCCCGCACCGGAAACCAAGATCGTCGACCAGTGGCGCATCTCCTGCGACGGCAGCGGTCCGGGCCTGGGCCACCCCCGCGTCTGGCTGGCGATCCCGCACGACACCGGCTTCGTCGAATGCGGCTATTGCGACGCGCGGTTCATCCACGAATCGTTCAAGGACAAGCTGGCCTGAGAGATCAGGATTTCTTCCTCGGGCGAGCAGGGCAGTTCGGCGCTGACCCCGCCTTCGGGCGTGAGGAACCGCAGCACCTGCGCACCGCTCCAGGCGCGGATGTCGCGGCCCGTGCTGTCGGCGCCGTCGCCGATGACCGTGCCGGTCTCGTTGTCGATCGTACGGTAGGTCACGCCAAGCTCCGTCCCGTCGGTGCAGGCCAGGCGCGCCGTGCCGATCCCGTCGCCGCGGCTGCTGTCCCAGGTGCCGTCGCAGGCGATGCCGTCCGATAGGCGGCCCGCCACGGTCCCGCGATCCCATCCCCGCGCTTTCCCGTCGAAGTAGAGGCCGTCATCGCCGACGCAGGCCAGGGTGCGGACGCAGTTGGCGGTGTCATAGGGAATATTCTCGCAGGCGTCCTGCGCGGCAATCGGTCCCGCGCAAACGCCAAAGGCGACTGGCAGCAGACGGCGGAACATGGCAGAACCTTCGCGATAGAGAGAGGATACCTCATGTCTAGCGGTTTCGGAAAAGGCTGTCATCTGCATCTGATCGACGGCTCTGCCTTTATCTTTCGCGCCTACCACGCGCTGCCGCCGCTCACGCGGAAGTCGGACGGCCTGCCGGTGGGGGCGGTGTCCGGTTTCGTGAACATGCTGCAACGCTACATCGAGGGGAACTCCGGCGCGGATGCCGCGACCCACGTGGCGGTGATCTTCGACAAGGGGTCCCACACCTTCCGCAACGAGATGTACGACCTCTACAAGGCCAACCGCGAGGAGATGCCGCAGGACCTGCGGCCCCAGATCCCGCTGACGCGGCAGGCCACGAGGGCCTTTAACATCGCCTGTGAGGAGATGGAAGGTTTCGAGGCCGACGACATCATCGCCACCCTGTCCTGCCAGGCCCGCGAGGCCGGTGGCCGCGTGACGATCCTGTCGTCGGACAAGGACCTGATGCAGTTGGTGGGCGACGGGGTCGAGATGCTCGACCCGATGAAGAACAAGCGCATCGACCGCGAGGGCGTCGAGGAGAAGTTCGGCGTCGGCCCCGAGCGGGTGGTCGACGTGCAGGCGCTGGCAGGCGATTCCGTCGACAACGTGCCCGGCGCGCCGGGGATCGGGATCAAGACGGCGGCGCTCTTGATCAACGAATACGGGAGCCTCGAGGAGCTTCTGGATCGGGCCGACGAAATCAAGCAGCCGAAGCGCCGCCAGACCCTGATCGAGCATCGCGCGCAGATCGAGCTGTCCAAGCGGCTGGTGCAGCTCGACCGGGACATGACGCTCGACTTCAGCCTCGACGACCTGGAGATCCGCGACCCGGACCCCGACACCCTGTTGGGGTTCCTGGCCGAGATGGAGTTCCGCACGATCAGCAAGCGCATTGCCGCGAGCCTCGGCGAAGAGCCTCCGGCGATCGAGGCGGAAACCCCGCAGGAGATAGCCCAGCCCGACGAGGTGCCCTTCGACACGGGTGCCTACGACTGCGTGCGCGACATGGACGCGCTGCAGGTCTGGATCGACCGGATCTACGAGCGTGGTCACGTGGCCGTGGACACCGAGACCACCAGCCTCGACGACATGCGCGCCGATCTGGTGGGAATCAGCCTTTGCGTGGAGGCGGGCCAGGCCTGCTACATCCCGCTGATGCATAAGGATCCCGGGCCGGAGGATCTGTTCGGGTCCGACGCGCTGGCCGAAGGGCAGATGGATTTCGATACCTGCCTTGCCGCATTGAAGCCGGTGCTGGAGGATCCCGCGATCCTGAAGATCGGCCAGAACATGAAGTACGACGCCAAGATCCTTGCCGCGCTGGGCATCGCGGTGGCGCCCATCGACGACACCATGCTCTTGTCCTACGCGATGTTCGCGGGCCTGCACAATCACGGCATGGACGTGCTCTCGGAGCGTTACCTGGGCCATAATCCGATCCCCATCAAGCCGCTTCTGGGCACCGGCAAGAAGGCCATCACCTTCGACCGCGTGCCCATCGCCGACGCCGTGCCCTACGCTGCGGAAGATGCCGACATCACCTTGCGCCTGTGGGAACACCTCAAGCCGCATTTGCACGTGAACCGCGTGACCACGGTCTACGAGACGCTGGAGCGTCCCCTGATCCCGGTGCTGGCGGAGATGGAGCGCGCGGGGATCAAGGTCGATCGCGACACGCTCAGCCGCATGTCCAACGCCTTCAGCCAGAAGATGGCGGGGTTGGAGGACGAGATCCAGACGCTCGCGGGCCGCAAGTTCAACGTCGGAAGCCCTAAACAGCTTGGGGAGATCCTGTTCGACGAGTTGGGCCTGCCCGGCGGCAAGAAGGGCAAGACGGGCGCCTATTCGACCGGGGCCGACATCCTCGAAGACTTGGCGACGGAACACGAACTGCCCGGGCGGGTGCTGGACTGGCGCCAGCTCAGCAAGCTGAAATCGACATATACCGACGCGCTGCAGGACCACATCCACCCCGAGACGGGGCGCGTGCATACATCCTATTCCATCGCGGGGGCGAACACCGGACGGCTCGCTTCGACGGATCCGAACCTGCAGAACATCCCCGTCCGCTCGGAGGAAGGGCGCCGCATCCGAGAGGCCTTCATCGCGGAGGAAGGCAAGCTGCTGGTCAGCCTCGACTACAGCCAGATCGAGCTGCGCATCCTGGCCCATGTCGCCGGCATCGAAGAGCTGAAGCAGGCCTTCCGCGACGGGGTCGACATCCATGCCCTGACCGCATCCGAGATGTTCAACGTACCGCTGGACGAGATGACGCCGGAGGTGCGCCGCCAGGCCAAGGCGATCAACTTCGGCGTGATCTACGGGATCAGTGGCTTCGGCCTTGCCCGCAACCTGCGTATCCCGCGCGAAGAGGCGCAGGGCTTCATCGACCGCTATTTCGAACGCTTCCCCGGTATCCGCGCCTACATGGACGAGACGGTGAAATTCGCCAAGGACCACGGCTATGTGGAGACGCTCTTCGGGCGCCGGATCAACACGCCGGAAATCAATGCCAAGGGCCCGCAGGCGGGCTTTGCCAAGCGCGCGGCGATCAACGCGCCGATCCAGGGCACCGCCGCGGACGTGATCCGCCGCGCGATGATCCGCATGCCCGCCGCCATCGCAGGCCAGCCTGCGAAGATGCTGCTGCAGGTCCACGACGAACTGCTGTTCGAGGTCGACGAGACTGCGGCCGACAGGCTGATCGAGGCGGCGCGCGAGGTCATGGAAGGCGCCGCCGCACCTGCCGTGCACCTCGACGTGAAACTCGCGGTCGACGGCGGCAAGGGCACCACTTGGGCAGAGGCGCACTAGGAACCTGAGCCGCCACCGTCGCGTTGCCCCCCGCAACAAGACAGGAGGCCGCCATGAGCGACGCCAAGCAAGATTTCTGGGACCGCGTGGACGATGTGCAGGCGGGCATGCTGGGGTTGACCAGCAACGGCAAACTGGTGCCCATGGCGCCCGTGCTGCGCGAAGAGCGCGACGGCAAGATCTGGTTCATCGCCAAGGCCGGTGAAGAGATCGTCGCGAACACGACCGGCGCCCCGCAGGAGGCGCGCTTCGTCATCGGCGACGCCAAGACCGGCCTGTGGGCCAACGTGGAAGGCACGCTTTCCCTGTCGGACGACAAGGCCGTGCTGGACGAGATCTGGAACGCCGTCGCCTCTGCCTGGTTCGACGGGGATGAGCAGGACCCGGACGTCCGCCTGCTGTGCTTCGATCCGAAGATGGCCGGCGCGTGGTTCAATACCAACAGCGGGCTGAAATTCTTCTACGAGATCGCCAAGGCCAATCTGACCGACGCCAAGCCCGATCAAGGCTACCAGGCCGATCTGACGTTCTGAAGGGTCCTTTCCCCTCGGGCAATCACGAAAAAGGCGGGCCGTGTCGGCCCGCCTTTCCCTCATCCACGGTCAGTGTTCAGTTGACCGATTTCGCATTTACGACATCCCGGTCGGAGTTGGTGGAAGAGCTTTCGATCGCGATCTGACGTGGCTTCAACGCTTCGGGCACTTCGCGCACCAGATCGATGTGCAGCATGCCGTCGACATGGCTCGCCCCGGTGACCTTCACGTGGTCTGCCAGGTGAAAGCGGCGCTCGAACGCACGGGTCGCGATCCCGCGGTGCAGGTAGGTGCGGCCCTTGTCGTCGTCCGCCTTGCGACCGGTGACCAGCAGGCTGCGGTCATTCAGCTCGATCGACAGGTCGGTGTCCGAAAAGCCCGCGACGGCGACGGAAATGCGCCAGGCGTCATCCTCGGTCTTTTCGATGTTGTAGGGGGGGTAGGTCTGACTGCCGACGTCGGAGGCCAGCGCGCGGTCCATCAGGTCGGCGATCTGGTCGAAACCGACGGTGGCGCGGTAGAGGGGTGTCAGGTCGAAGTTACGCATCTTGGGTCATCCTTTTGCTCAAGCGATAACGATGTCCGGCCGTCCCGTTCACGGACCCGGCCTGTTGCGCGACGGCCCGGATCCGGCACCGTCACGACAGATATCTGGGAAGATTGCGCGACCCGTTCAAGAGAGGCCGGCGCCAAAAATCGGCGTCTCAGGGGCGCACGAACTTGGCCCCGGTGCCGGCGCGCGACAGGCCCTGCGGCACGGCCCCTTCTGCATGGGCCTGGAGCACCCGGCTCAGCGGCGCGGCCAGCGAGGTGCCCAGCGACACCGGCTGCCCCAGCGCGCTGCCCTTGGCCGAGATCACCGAGACGATCCGCGGATGGTTTCCGTTCATCCAGAAGACCGGAGCGCCGCTGGCGCCGAAATCGGCCGTACAGCTCAACACGACGACACCGTCCTGCAAGGTCAGGACCTCGCAGACCTCCTGCAGGCTGGGCGCATTGGCGCGCCCCGTGGCGTAGGACACCACGCCGACCCGTGCCCCCTTCGCGGGCTGGGAGGCCAGCGTGAACGGTGCGATGCGCCCCTGACGGATCGGGCGGTCGAGTTCCAGCACGGCGATATCGACCGCCACCGACAGCGAAAGCGGCTGGTCGGCCCGGTGGACGTAGTCGGGATGGGCCGTCACCCGCGTTACGGTTCGCGTCGCCTCGGCCCGACCGTTGCGCAGCCCGGCCCCGAAACTGAAGCGCTCGGGCGCGATGCGGGTGCCGTCGTCGTCGAAGACGCAGTGGGCCGCGGTCAGGATCAGCCGCTCCTCGATCAGGGAGGCGGTGCAGAAACCGCCGCGATCCACGTCCAGCCGTCCGACCGATTCCCAGCCGCGCCCGGCATCCGCGGTGGACAACTGCCGCAGGTCGCTGTCCTGCGCGACGATCTGCGTGGCGCAGAAGGACAGGAGTATCGCAAGGACGAGGCGCGGCATCGGGGACTCCTTCGGTCGACGCTCGCCATACGGGCCGAACGTGGCCAAGCTATGACCGATCAGCGCAGGATTGGCACGGCTGGCGCCGCGGGCGCGCGCGATAGTGCCGCCGGTTGTGGCCCTCCGGTCGCCCAGTCCAGCAGTTCCACCGTGTGCACGATGGGGGCGCCCGCCGCATCGCCGATCTGCATCATGCAGCCGATGTTTCCCGCCGCCACGATGTCGGGGGTCAGCGCCGCCAGCGTCGCCACCTTGCGGTCCTTCAACTGCCCCGCGATCTTCGGCTGCATCAGGTTGTAGGTTCCGGCAGAACCGCAACACAGGTGGCTGTCCGCAGGCTCCAGCACCGTGAACCCCGCACGCTTGAGAAGTTCCTTGGGGGCGGCCTTGACCTGCTGTCCGTGTTGCAGCGAGCAGGCCGCGTGATAGGCGACCCGCAGGCCCGCGCCCTCCTGCCGCGCCTCCGAAGGCAGATGCACGGCATCGGTGCCCGCGATGGCTCCCTTCGCCACGCTGGGATCGATCTGCGGGCAATCCACCGGCAGCAAGTCCATCAGCACTTCGCTCACGTCCCGGGCGAGGGCTGCGACGCCTGCCGCCTCTTCGGCAAGCGGATCGTTCCGCAGCATGTGGCCGTAGTCCTTGACGGTCGTCCCGCAGCCCGAGGTGTTCACGACGATCGCATCGAGTGGCCCCAGCGCCGTCCAGGCCCGGATGTTGGCGGCGGCAAAGGCATGGGCGGACGTCTCCTGCCCCATGTGATGGGTGAGCGCACCGCAGCATCCCTGGCCTTCGGCGATGACGACCTCGGCCCCCAGGCGCGTCAGAAGTCGGATGGTGGCATCGTTGATATCGGTGTTCAGCGCGCGCTGGGCGCAGCCGGTCATGAGCGCCACGCGCATCCGCCGCTGCGGGGCCGGAAAGGTCTGCGGGTCGTCGTTGCGCGACACCGGCGGGATCGCGCGGGGGGCCATCGACAGCATGGCGCGCAACCTCGCATCCGGCAGGAATCGGGCGAAGGGTCGCCCCAGCTTCGCCGCCGCCAAGGCCAGCCGGAACCGCCGGGGGTAAGGCAGCACCCGCCCCAACACCCAGCGCAAGGCGCGGTCGGGCCAGGGACGTTTGTAACGCGCGTCGATATAGGCGCGCGCGTGGTCGATCAGGTGCATGTAATGCACGCCCGACGGGCAGGTCGTCATGCAGGCCAGGCACGACAGGCAGCGGTCGATGTGCTTGACCGTCGCCGGGTCCGGGTCCCGGTCGTTCTCGAGCATGTCCTTGATCAGGTAGATCCGGCCGCGCGGACTGTCGAGCTCGTCCCCCAGAACCTGGTAGGTCGGGCAGGTGGCGGTACAGAACCCGCAATGCACGCAAGCCCGCAGGATCTGGTTGGACCTTGCGGTAGCGGGGTCTTCCATCTGCGCCGTCGTGAAATTCGTCTGCATCAGCCCATGGCCCCTGGATTGAGGATCCCGCGTGGATCGAACTTGGCGCGCAGTCCTTGAGTGATCGCAGCAATGGGGGGTGCCTCCGGCTGGCGGCGCGGCACCTCGCCGAAATCGCCCTTCACGCCGCTGGCGTGGCCGCCGAGCCTGGCACAGGCGGCCTGCGCGGCCCGCAGCAAGGCTGCGCCGTCCGGGCCCCCCAGCCAGATCAGCCCGCCCCCCCAATCGAGTTGCACCACCTCGGCGTCCACCGCCGCCAGCACCTGCGCCGCGTGGCCGGGCCGGACAGAGACGCGGACCACCGCCGCGCAATCGGCCAGCGCCACCACATCGCGCAGATCGGCCCAGGGGTCGTCGATCGGCGCAAGGCCCAGCCCGTCGGACAACCGGCCCGCGCGATAGGCGACGCTGTCGGCGAAGCCTTCGACCCGCAGGGCCATCCGCCATCCGCCGGCTTCGGGCCAAGCCGCCGCACCGGTGACGTCGAAGGGCGATCCCAACCCTTGGGACAGGGCCTCGACCGCGTCTTCCACCGTGCCGCGTTGCGTCGAGAGTGTCGCTACCCGCTCCGGCTTGGGCAGCACCTTCAGCGACACCTCCGTCAGCACACCCAGCGTGCCGAAGCTGCCCGCCATCAGCTTGACCAGATCGTACCCGGTCACATTCTTCATCACCCGCCCGCCGTTCTTCACGACCCGCCCCGCACCATCGACGAAACGCACCCCCAGCAGGTGATCGCGGCAGGCACCGGCAGAGATCCGTCGCGGGCCCGAGACGTTGGCGGCCACCACGCCGCCGATGGTGGGCGTGCCCGAAGTTCCCAACAGACGCCGGTGATCCGTAGGCTCGAAGGCCAACCTCTGTCCTTCGTCCGCCAGGGCCGTCTCGACCTCCGCCAGCGGCGTGCCCGCTCGCACCACCAGCGTCAACGCGCCGGGCTCGTAAAGCGTGATCCCCGAAAGCGCCCGGGTCGAAAGGTCCGCCCCCGCCGAGACCACTCCGCGGGTGCCACACCCACGCACCCGCAGCGGCCCGCTCGCGTCAGAAATGGCCTCGACCACCTGATCTTCCGTTTGTGGCGTCATCATCTTCTTCCAGCCAAAAATACCTCGGAGGTTTGGATGCCGAGCTTCCGAGGCGGCTTCAGGCCGCCCGGTGCGACGCGGCGGCCTCCAGGGGAAACACCTTCGCCGGGTTCAGCAGCCACCGCGGATCGAAGATGTCCTTCACGTCCATCTGCGCCTCCAGATCGACGGGGGAGAACTGAACGCCCATCAGGTCGCGCTTTTCCATGCCGACGCCGTGTTCACCGGTCAGACAGCCGCCCACTTCGACGCAGAGCTTGAGGATCTCGTCCCCCATCGCCTCGCAGGTCTCCAACTGGCCAGGGGTGTTGGCGTCGAACAGGATCAGCGGATGCATGTTGCCGTCGCCCGCGTGAAAGACGTTGGCCACCTCCAACCCGAACCGGGCGGATAATTCGCCGATCCGGTCGAGGACATGAGGCAGCGCGCTGACCGGGATCGTCCCGTCGAGGCACATGTAGTCGTTGATCTGCCCCATCGCCCCGAAGGCCGACTTGCGCCCCAGCCAGATGCGCGCCGCCTGATCGGCATCGCGCGCCTCGCGCAGCTCTACCGGGTCGTGCCGGCGGGCGATCTCGCCGATCAACGCAAGCTGGTGGTCGATCTCGGCCTCGGCGCCTTCGACCTCGATGATCAGCAGCGCCTCGCAGTCTGGATAGCCCGCCTTGGCGAAGGCCTCGCAGGCGGTGATGCAGGGGCGGTCCATGAACTCGATCGCGACCGGCAGGACGCCCGCCTTGATGATGTCGCTCACGCAGGCCCCGGCCACGGCGTTGCTGTCGAAGCCGATCAGCACGGGCCGCGCGCCTTCGGGCTTGGCGAGGATGCGCAAGGTGGCCTCGGTCACGACGCCGAGTTGCCCTTCGCTGCCGCAGACGACGCCCAGAAGATCGAGCCCCGCGGCGTCCAGGTGCCCGCCGCCCAGTTCCACAACGGTTCCGTCCATCAGGACCACGGTGACGCCCAGCAGGTTGTTCGTGGTCACGCCATATTTCAGGCAATGCGCCCCGCCGGAGTTCATCGCCACGTTCCCGGCGATGGCGCAGGCCAACTGGCTCGACGGGTCAGGGGCGTAGAAGAAGCCGTCGCCCTCCACCGCTGCGGTCACCGACAGGTTGGTGCGGCCCGCCTGTACCCGGATCAGGCGATCGGCCAGATCCACCTCCAACACCTGCGTCAGGCGGGACACCCCCAGCACGACACTGTCGGCGGTGGGCATCGCCCCGCCGGCGAGCGAGGTCCCCGATCCGCGCGGCACGACCGGCACGCCCATCTCATGGCAGATCGCCAGCACGGCAGAGACCTCCTGCGTCGATCCCGGCAGCACCGCGAGCAGGGGAGGACACTTGTAAGCGCTCAAACCGTCGCATTCGTAGGCGCGGGTTTCGGCAATATCGTCGATGACGGCGGCCTCTGGCAGGACAGCGCGCAGGCGACGGGCAAGCTCGGCCTTGCGATCCATGACGCGGGCATCGGGGGCGGGCATGTGCATGGGTCTCCTCCTCGAGGACCGAGCGTAGGTCAGGAAGATCGGGTCTGACAAGCGACACGGGCGTCGCAGGTCAGCCGCGCCGCCGTGTTCCGCGCCCTTCCAGCAGCCAGGCGCCGACGACCAGGAGGCCCGCGATCAGCAGAAAGGCCCAGGCGGGCAGGATCGGCGTGATCCGGATGTCAGCCGTGCGGTAGGCCCCGCGCGGCGTGATCCCCAGCCAGCCGCGCCCGGCCGCGGGCCGACCGGCGCGCACGCGGCGCAGATCGACATCCCCGTCCGAGACGGTGACGATCCCGCCGCCGGTCGCATCCACCGCTTCCTCCACCACCGCGCCCGTGGCGATGGTCTGCTCGAACTCGCGCGGTGCCGCGGGGCCGAGTGCGATGACCGTCTCGATCTCGCCGTCGGTCAGGCGGTAGAACCCGGTCTCTGGCGCCTCCCACAGGGTCTCGAACCGGCCGGGGGAGACCTCTTCCAAGGTCACCGCGACATCCGATCCGTCGGGCGTGGTCACCGTGATTTCGCCCGGCGCGTCGTCCAGGGTACGGCGCACGATGCGCATGGTCAGGCCAGAGGGTTCGACCCAAAGCGCCTCTTCCTCGAGTTCCGGTTCCTTCATCATCCAGTGGGCCAGGCGGCGCAGAAGCTCGGCCTGCGGGCCGCCGCCTTCGAAACCGCGATCCCACAGCCAGCTCTGGTCGCTGGCGATCAGCGCGACGCGGCCTTCGCCGACGCGGTCGAGCGTCAGCAAGGGAAGGTCGTCGATGCCGGTCATCAGCGTATCGGCCCCGTCCGGCACCTCGACTTCCAGCTGGCGCAGCCAGCGTCCCCAACCGGGACCGTCCTCGCCGGGCGACATCGCCTCCAGCCCCGCGGTCACCGGGTGGCGGTCGCCTAGGTCGGTGACCTGCGGCGTGAAGCCTTCCTCGAAGACCCGCGCGGTCGGAGCACCCGGCAGGATCGTCTGCAAGGGCGAGCGGAAGATGCTCTCGGCGCTGCCGTACTCGGGGCCCGAGGAAACCAGGACCGCCCCCCCGGTGCGCACGTATTCGGCGATGTTCTCGAGGTAGAGCGTCGGCAGGATGCCCCGCCTACGGTAGCGGTCGAAGACGATCAGGTCGAAATCCTCGATCTTCTCCATGAAGAGTTCGCGCGTGGGGAAGGCGATCAGCGACAACTCGTCCACCGGCACGCCGTCCTGCTTCTCGGGCGGGCGCAGGATGGTGAAGTGTACGAGGTCGACCGAGGCGTCGGCCTTCAGCAGGTTGCGCCAGGTCCGCTCTCCCGCGTGCGGCTCGCCCGAGACCAGCAACACCCGCAGCCGGTCGCGCACCCCGTTGATCTGGACGACCGCGGTGTTGTTGCGATCCGTCAATTCGCCCTCGACCGTCGGGGTGTCGAATTGCAAGACGTTCATGCCGCCGTGCGGCAGTTCGATGGGCAGTTCGATATCTCGGCCCAGCGGCACCTCGAAGGCAAGCGGCTCCTCGCCGTCGATGCTGATCAGCAAGGGCGCGAGCGCCGCGTCGGTCGGGGCATCGCCCTGGTCCTCGACCCGAACGGTCAGCGTGATCGGCTCGCCCAGGATCGCGAAGGCAGGGGCGCCGACGACGACCAGCCGACGGTCCCAGTCCTCCGGCTGCCCGGTGACGAGCGCGTGCAGCGGGGCGGGGAGCGCGGGCGTGCGTTCAAGGTCGTGGATCCGCCCGTCGGTGACGATCAGCGCACCGGCGATGCGCCCCTGGGGCTCCTCGGCCAAGGCCTCGGTCAGGGCGGTCATCGCCTGCGTGCCCGCGTCGCCCTCGCCATCCGCCACGGTCACGATGCGCAACTCGGTGTTCTCGAGCGTCGCGACCTCGGCCCGGATGTTATCGACGGCGGACTGCGTCTGCGTGGGCCTCTCCGAGATGCGCTGGCTGGCGCTTTCGTCGACCACCAGCATGACGATATCGGACAAGGGCTCGCGTTCCTCGCGGCTCAGCGCAGGGTTCAGCAGGGCCGCCAGCAGTGCAGCACCGGCCAGCCCGCGCAGCCACCAACCCGGCAGTCGTCGCAATACGGCCAGCCCCACGGCCAGCACGACGAGTGCGCCGACCGCATAGATCGCCACCATCGGCAAAAGCGGATCCAGGACCACCGTTTGCATCACGCGCGCTCCCTGCGGCTTCTTTGGATCGCAAATACTTCCGCCGGAGGCACCCGGACCCCTCCACGCGTGCGACAGCCGATCATTGACCCAACCTTTCCAGCAGGTTCGGCACGTGCACCTGGTCCGACTTATAGTTGCCGGTCAGCACGTGCATGATCAGGTTCACCCCGAAGCGATAGGCATATTCGCGCTGGATGTTGCCGGCCTGACCGCGGCCCACGGGAAACATCGGGTCGCCGTAGGCATCGACCGCCCAGGCGCGGGCCCAGTCGTTGCCGCCGATCACGACCGGCGTCACGCCGTCGTTGAGATTGCGGAACGGCATGCCTTCCGCGCGTTCGGCCCCCGGCGGGGCCGCCTCGACCCAGACATCGCGACTGGCGGTGCGGCCAGGGAAGTCCTGCAGCAGGTAGAAGGTCCGCGTCAGCACATGGTCCTCCGGGATCGGTTCCAGCGACGGCACGTCAAGCCCCGCGGCAATCGCCTGCAGCGTCTGGCCTTCGGGGCTGGAGGAACCGAACCGCGCGGTGTCCGCGTCGCGGGTGTCGAACAGGATCATCCCGCCGGTGCGCAGATAGCGGTTCAACTTCGCGTAGGTGTCCTGCGACGGCACCGGCTGGCCGGGCGTCACGGGCCAGTAGAGGAACGGGAAAAGCGACAGCTCGTCATTCTCGAGATCGACGCCGATCGGCGGGGCGGGCTCGATCGAGGTCCGGCGGAAGAGCACGTTCGACAGTCCTTGCAGGCCCGCCTCCGACACCTCGTCAACGCGCGGATCGCCGGTCTCGACATAGGCCAGGGTGACCGCCTCGGTCGCCTGCAGGAGCGCTGCGTCGTCCTGTGCCGCAGCGTCCCGTGGTGCGAAAAGGAGGAGCGCCAGGATCGCCGCCGCCACGTCCGCGCGCGGTCCACGCAACCGGCCGCCCACGGCGAGCGAGGCGATGACGTCCACCACCAGAAGCGCGAGGGCCGCGGCCAGCAGCCAGCCCTTCAGGGGCATCTCTCGGGCGATATCGAGGCCCTCGACGGCGATGCGCGCAGGCCATTGCGCGGTGGAGAGGGTGGTCTCGGCATCGGCGACATTCACCGCGACGCGGGTGTCCTCGAAGGCGTAGAGGCCGGGCGGCAGATCCGCGCTGGCCGTGTTGTCCGCCAGGACCTCGCCTGAAACGCCCGCTTCACTGGTGGCATCGACCAGTTCGCCGAAGGCATCAAGACGCGCCTGGGGCAGCCACGTCGTGCCTTCCAGCACGTCGGCCTCGGGTGTTTCGGGACGGGTGGAGACGGCCAGCCGCTCGAGCATCTGGACGAAAAGGCCGGAAAGCGGCAGGGACGACCATTCGGCGTTGGCTGTGACGTGGAACAGCACGATCTGGCCTTCGCCCAACGTCTTGCGCGTCACCAGCGGGGTGCCGTCCGCGAGACCTGCAATCACGCGCTCCGCCAGGGTCGGGTCGGGTTGTGCCACGACCTGGGCGCTCACGGTCACATCCTCGGGGACGGCGAGGCCCGCGAAGGGCGAGTCCTCCCCGAAGGGCGCCAACTGCTTGGGTTCGCCCCAGCTCATGGCGCCGCCGATGTTGCGCCCGCCCGCGCGCAGGCGCACCGGCAAAAGCGGGTTTTCGGACGTGCGGCCCACGTCGGACGCGGCCAGTCGCGGCCCGGCGAAGCGCAAGAGCAGGCCGCCCGATTCGACCCAGGCGGCAAGATCGTCGGTCTCGCCGCCCGACAGGTTCGCGACATCCGCCAGCACGATCACGTCGGGGTTCGCCAGCAGGACATCGGTCAGCGTGCCGTCGATCAGATCGGCGGTCGGCTCCAGCGCCTCGCGCAGGTAGGTCAGCGGCGACAGAAGCTCCAGCCTTTCGTCGGCGTCGCCGCCCGAGATCAGCGCGACCTCGCGCCGGCGCAGCGCGTCGTCGGTCAGGCTGACGGCCCCGGCAGAACGCACGCCCGCCACGGCGAAGCGCGTCACGCGATTGCGCAACTCGGGCGGCAGGGACAGGAGCGTCTCACCCACCGCTTCCCCCGCCGGCACATCGAGGTCGACGGCGGCCAATGCGCGCTCTGTGCCCGCGGGATCAAGGCCGATGGCCTGGATCGGAACCGTGAGCGGCAGCCCCGTGGGCGTGCGGGCGACCGAGAGGGCGATCTCGTCGCCCTCGAACCGCGCGGGGCGCAGTGCCACGGTAGTCCGCGGCGTCTGGACGACGCGGAGCGTGCCATGCGCCTCGAAGGCGCGGGTCAGCGCATCGCGGCTGTCACGGGCCAGCCCGTCGCTGATCCACAGCGTCTCGAAGGCGCCATCAAGGGCCTGCGCGAAATCGCTCAGGGCCTCGGGCGCGGGATCGAAGGGCGCCGGGGTGACGTTTGGCAAGGTCTGGGCCATCGCCTGCGCCGGCTGGAACGCAGGCATCTCGGCCGGGGGATCGGTCAGCGTCACGACGGCGGCCGGCCGACCCGCGCGCGCGGCATCGTTCAGGGCGGTGCGTGCGCGGTCGATCCGGGTGGGCCAGTCGCGGGCATCGGCCCAGGTCCCGTCGAGGACGATCAGAAGGGGACCGGTGCCGGTGCGCTCCTCCTGCGGGTTCAGGATCGGTCCGGCGAAGCCGATGATGATCGCTGCGACCGCGAGCAGCCGTAGCAAGAGCAGCCACCACGGCGTGCGGTCGGACTGACTGTCGCGGTCGGTCAGGCCCAACAGAAGGGCGACGCCGGGGAAGCGGCGGCGGACCGGGGCGGGTGGCACGGCGCGCAGCAGAAGCCACAGGATCGGCAGGGCGATCAAGCCGAGGAGGAGCCAGGGGGCGGTGAAGGCGAGGGCGGTCATGGAGATAGTCGCCGGGGGCGCTGCCCCCGGACCCCCGGGATATTTCTAGCCAGAAGAAGGGGGCGGCGTGGCGGAAGACGATTTTTGTGGTGCGCCGAAGAGGTGGCGGTCATGCGGGCTGCTCCAACGCGGCGTAGAGCCACAAGAGCGCCTGCGTGGCGGGTGCGTCGGTATGCTGTGTCGTGAACTGCCAGCCCGTGGTGCGGGCCAGGGACGCGAGGCGATCCTTGCGGGCGGCGAGGCGGTTCAGGTAGCGGTCGCGCAGGTCTCGGGCCTTCAGGGTCTCGTGGCGCAGGGCACCGGTCATGGATTCGAAGACGGTGCGGCCATCGAAGGGGAAGCCCTCCTCCTGGGGGTCGAGGATTTGCACCAGCGCACCACGGACGCCTCGATCGGCGGCGCGGGTGAGCGCCGCTTCGATCGGCGCCAGGTCCGACAGGAAGTCCGAGACGAAGACGGCGCGACTGTGGGGCATCAGGCCCCGGGTCTCCGGATGGGCGTAATCGGCCGGATCGTCGTCCGACAGGGCGGCGGCCATCTGGGCGATCTGGGCCGTGCCGCGGCGAGGCGGAAGGGCGGCACCGGTGAGGCCGATCCGCTCCCCCCCGCGGTTGAGCAGGATGGCGCAGGCCAGGGCCAGCGTGCGGGCAGTCGTGGCCTTGGTCGGCAGTGCCTCCGTCGAGGCGAAACGCATCGAGGCGCCCTGATCGACCCAGAAGACCACCGACTGCGCGATCTGCCATTCCTTGTCCTGCACGAAGGCGGAATCCGACCGGGCGGACCGGCGCCAGTCGATGCTGCGCGCGGTGTCGTGGGATTGCGCGGGGCGATATTGCCAGAACGTGTCGCCCGTGCCCGCACGCCGCCGTCCGTGATCGCCCAGGATGACGGTCGAGGCCAGATGCTCTGCCGCGGCCAGCAGGGGCGGCAGGGCGCTGGCCTGCGCTTCGGCGCGCGCGCGAAGGGCGATCGGATCGCTCATGCGGCGGCGGCGGTCCGGGTGATGTCGGCGGCCACCCCGTCGATCAACGCGTCGAGGTCCACGCCCCGGGCGCGGGCCGCGAAGGACAGCGCCATCCGGTGCTTCAAGACGGGACCCGCCATCGCGCGCACGTCCTCGGGGCTGGGGGCAAGGCGGCCCGACAGAAGCGCCTGCGCGCGCACGCAGAGCATCAGGGCCTGGGACGCACGCGGGCCGGGGCCCCAGCTGACGGCGTCGTTGACCTCTCGCGCGGCCTCGGGGCCGGGACGGCAGGCGCGCACGAGGTCGAGGATCATCTCGACGATGGTGTCGCCCACCGGCATCCGGCGCAGCAGCGCCTGCGCGTCCAACAATTCCTGCGCGGTGAAGATGGCGCTGGCCTGCGCCTCGGTGGCGCCCGTGGTGGCGATCAGGATGTCCCGCTCGGTCGCGCGGTCGGGGTAGGGCACGTCGATCTGCACGAGGAACCGGTCGAGCTGCGCCTCGGGCAGGGGGTAGGTGCCCTCCTGCTCGATGGGGTTCTGGGTGGCCAACACGTGGAACGGCAGGCCCAGCTTGCGGTGTGCGCCCGCGATCGTGACCTCCTTTTCCTGCATGGCCTGCAGCAGGGCGGATTGTGTGCGGGGGCTGGCGCGGTTGATTTCGTCGGCCATCAGAAGCTGGCAGAAGATCGGACCTTCGATGAAGCGGAAGGCGCGGCCCCCGTCGGCCGCCGTTTCCAGCACCTCGGAGCCCAAGATATCGGCGGGCATCAAATCCGGCGTGAACTGGATGCGGTTGCCGTCCAGGCCCATCACGGTCGAGAGCGTGTCGACCAGCCGCGTCTTGCCCAGGCCCGGCAGGCCGATCAGCACCGCGTGCCCGCCGCAGATCAGCGCCGTCAGCGTCAGGTCGACGACACGGTCCTGGCCCAGGAAGCGCGCCGCGATCGACGCCCGGGCCTGTCCGAGCCTTTCGCCCAGACCCTCGATCCGGTCCACCAGGTCGCCGCTTTCCGCCATGACAATTTCCTTCGCACTGCTACGTGGGTCATAACAGCACTTATCGCAGGGCACCCCAATGACAAAGCGCGACACCCCACAAACTTCCGTGACACCCAGCGCGCAAAGCCTCGCCGATGCGGCCGGCAAGGCCCAGAAGGCCGGCGGACTGCCGCCGGTCGACAAGTGGAACCCCGATTTCTGCGGCGATCTGGACATGGTGATCAAGCGCGACGGGACGTGGTTCTACGAAGGCACCCCCATCGGGCGGCCGGCAATGGTGCGGCTCTTCTCGACGATCCTCAAGCGCGAGGGGGACGATTACTTTCTCGTGACCCCGGTCGAGAAGGTCGGCATCACGGTCGAGGATGCGCCTTTCGTCGCAATCGATTTCCAGCGGCGCGGCGACGATCTGGTGTTCGAGACCAACGTCGGGGACAAGACCACGGCCGGTCCCGATGCCCCGATCCGGGTGGAACGCGATCCCGACACGGGAGAGCCCGCGCCTTACGTGCTGGTGCGCCGCAACCTGGAGGCGCTCATCGACCGCAAGAGCTTCTACCGGCTGATCGATCTTGGCGAGACGGCGCAGCACGAGGGTGAGGCGTGGTTCGGCCTGCGCTCGGGCGGGGTGTTCTTCCCGGTCATTCCCGCGGCAGAACTGCCCTAGGCACGCGTCACCGGCTTGAAGGTCATCGTGACGCTGTAGCCGGTCTCCATCTCGTCGCGCGTCAGCCGTGCCGCGATCTGCTGGGCCGAGGCGCGCATGATCCGCTGGCCGAGGCTGGTCATCGAGGTAGGCTCCGCCGCACCCTCGCCTACGCCATCGTCGCGGCACCGCATCCGCACGGTGCCGTCGGGCAGGTAGCAGCACTCGATCGAGATCCGGCCCGCGCGGCCTTGCGGAAAGGCATGCTTGATCGCGTTGGCCACGCATTCCGACAGGACGACGGCCAGCGCCGTGGCTTCGGTGGAGGCAAGTTCGAAATCGGCCACTTCGGCTTCGATGACGACGTCGGGGGGGCAGGTCTCGCGCAGGTGGCTGAGGATGCCGCGCAGGAAGGGCTGCACGCGGATCTGGGCAACGGAGCTGGACTGGTGCAGTTCCTTGTGCAGCGCGATCACGGCGGTCAGGCGGCGATCGACGGCCGAGAATGCCTCTTGCGCGGTGGTGTCCTTCACCTTGCCGCTGTAGAGCCGGATCAGCGATTGCACGGTCTGCAGCGAGTTCTTGACGCGGTGGTCCATCTCCTGGCGCAGGATTTCCTGGTTGCGCAGGGTGCGGCGCAGTTCCAGCTGGGTCATCACCTGATCGGCCAGGGTGCGAAGCGCCTGCCGTTGCAGATCGGTCAGGCGGCGCGGCTTGTCGTCGAGGACGCAGAGCGTGCCGATCGGCAGCCCCTTGGGCGTCCGAAGCTGGGCACCCGCGTAGAAGCGCAACTTGTTCTCGTGCACGATCATCCGGTTATCGGAGGTACGCGGGTCCTCGATGGTATCCTCGATCTCGAGGATGTCGTCCTGCAACAGCGCGTGGCCGCAGATCGCCTCGTCGCGCGAGGTGTCGGTCAGATCGGTGCCGTGTCCCGCCTTGAACCATTGGCGATCTTCGTCGACGAGAGAGACCAGCGCCACGCGGGTTTCGCAGATGGCCGAGGCGAGGGCCACGATGTCGGCGAAATCGGTATCCTCCGGTTCGGCGGCATAATCGTAGTCGGCCACGGCCTTCAGTCTTTGCTGTTCCCCCTCGGGAAATGGCGCGCGCATGGAAAGCCTTTCAGATGCCGCATATCGAGACGTATCGTCGCATTCGGTACGGCTTCTACAAGGCTGGTGCGACACGCGCAATCGGGCAATCCGGGCGGCCGCGGCGGTCCATCGTCGGTGCTGGCGATGGACCTGTCGGGATCACGCGGCGTTTCAGGTCGGAACGGGAGCGGAGACGTCGGGTCGAGGTGACACCTCTCGGTCCGGCCCGGTGGAGCGGACCGGCTTGCGGTTCTTGCGGTGCCGTTCCACGAGCCGACGCGCCTTCTTGCCGGGGGCAAGCGGCACCGGACTTGCGGGCAGGTGATCCGGTCGCATCAGTTCGGGGAAGAGGGCGAGAAGTTCAAACCGCGCCTCGCAGCTCAGGGATTTCAGAGCCTGCGGACCGGTAAAGAGACTCTCGGTGGCGAGCCATTCCGAATAGACGATCTCGTGTTGGTCGAGGAGGAAATGGATGTATTCCACCTCTTCGACATCGGTCGCGATCTCCACTCCGTCGAGGTCCAGAAGCTGCTTGGCGGCAACGAGGATGTCGCGGGACCCGAACATCCGCTCGGCGATCCGTGACGTCACCAGTATGCGGTGCTGGGGGGAAACCATCAGGTCCCGCGCGGGCTGGCCGGGGCCGAAAGCACAGGCCCTGATCCGGATCGGCCTGAGGTTGGGATTGGCTTCGAGCACGCTTGCCGACAGGTTGCGCCGCCCGATCCAGCGGACGCTTTGCGCGCCGTGGTCCCGGGTGATGACCTTATCGCCCACCGCAAGCGCCTCGACCGGTGTCTCTCCCGCCTGGGTCAGGATCATGCTGCCGGACGCGAAACAGACGACCAATGTCCCGGTCGCATCGACGTCCACCGTGACGACTGCGGTATCGAGGACGTATTGGGTCAGGTCGGTGATATTACCAAGAAGAGCGCCGAGAACGCCTTGTTCATCGAGAAAGTCATCGAGCTCGGATAGGTCTCCTTCGAAGGTCGTGGTTATTCCCGCGACTGTCAGGTCCGCGGTTACGCCAAGACGCGCGTCGGTCAGGGGGTCTTCGGAAATGAAGCCAAGGCTGCCGTCGTCGTATTGTATCAATTCTCCTTCGATCGGGTTGAGTTGGATATTGAGCCCAACAAGCAGGGCATTCAGTTCGACCGAGGCGGTCGTGATCGTCGCGTCACCGATGTAGGTGCCATCCCGGGAAACGGTATCACCGTCACCGTCAGTGGACGTGACGGTCACTCCGTCCCCGTTTTCCAAGAGTCCATCGCTGTCATCGGCCGAGATGTTTTCGACATCCCGCGATGGGCCGATGAAATTCAGCAGACTGAGGTCGTTGGTGTTCACGACCTCCAAGTCAGCGTTGAGCGTTACGGTTTGATCGAAATTCGTAATCTGTTGCATGACGCCACCTCCAAAAAGTTAACATGCAAAACGTGCAGATCGATACCTCTCATCAACCGTTGGCTGAGGCCGAAAGTGAATCAATTACTAATTATGGGGAGGGCGGAAGCTGGCGGGGTCCTGATAAGATCACCCACGCATTAACCTTTTTTTAACGATTTATGTCGGCAAGCGGCGCGGTCACAAAAATGCCTCAATCTATAAGCGCTTACGCGCGACAGGTATCAATTCAATCTTGGCGTGTTTTTCTTGTTCAAACGTCTGGTCGTTGCCAGGACAGGCTGTTTCCAAAATGGAAATAAAGCGTTTGTGAATTCTTTCGTTCGAGTGTTTGGTGTTTCGTGCAGCGAACCGAAGAACGGAAGCGTGAAAACGAGGAATGCCCGATTCGCTTGCATGCGATCCGGGCATTCCTGAAGCATCATTTTGTACCAGGGCAGGGCCCGAGCCGAGCCCGCCCGGTCAGATGGCGGTGCAGATGTACTTCATCTCCATGTAGTCCTCGATCCCGTGGCGGCTGCCTTCACGGCCGAGGCCGGACTGTTTGACGCCGCCGAAGGGGGCGACCTCAGTCGAGATGATGCCAGTGTTCACGCCGACGATGCCGTACTCCAACGCCTCCTGCACCTTCACCACGCGGGAGAGATCCTTGGCGTAGAAGTAGCTGGCGAGGCCGAAGATCGTGTCGTTGGCCATCTTGATGACCTCGTCCTCGTCCTCGAAGGCGAAAAGCGGGGCGAAGGGTCCGAAGGTCTCGTCGGTGGCGACGAGCATGTCCTGCGTGGCCCCGGTGACGATTGTGGGCTGGAAGAACTGGCCTCCGAGCGCGTGCTCCTCGCCGCCCAGGATCACGGTGCCGCCCTTCTCGACGGCGTCCTTCATGTGCTCGCGGACCTTCTCCTTGGCCTTGGGCTCGATCAGCGGGCCCAGTTCGGTGCCCTCTTCCAAACCGTCGCCGACCTTCATCGCCTCGACGGCCTTTTTCAGTTTCTCGGCGAATTCGTCGTAGACGCCCTTCTGGACGTAGATGCGGTTCGCGCAGACGCAGGTCTGGCCGTTGTTGCGGAACTTGCAGGCGATGGCGCCCTTGACCGCCTCGTCGATGTCGGCGTCGTCGAAGACGATGAAGGGCGCGTTGCCGCCAAGCTCCATCGAGCATTTCATCACCTGGTCGGCGGCCTGGCGCAGCAGGATGCGACCCACTTCGGTCGAGCCGGTGAAGGTCAGCTTGCGCACGGTGTGGTTCTCGCAGAACTCCTTGCCGATGCCGGAGCTGTCGTTCGAGGTCACGACGCTGAAGAGGCCTTTGGGCACGCCTGCGTCTTCCGCGAGCTTGGCCATCGCCAGCGCCGACAGCGGTGTGAGCGAGGCGGGGCGCACGACGAAGCCGCAGCCGGCGGCCAGCGCCGGGGCGACCTTGCGCGCGATCATGGCGTTCGGAAAGTTCCAGGGCGTGATCGCGGCGGCGACGCCGATGGGCTGCTTGATGACCGTGATGCGGGCGTTCGGCTGGTGGGCGGGAATCGTTTCGCCGTAGATGCGCTTGGCCTCTTCGCCGAACCATTCCACGAAGCCGGCACCGTAGGCGACCTCTCCCCGGCTTTCGGTCAGCGGCTTGCCCTGCTCCGCCGTCATGATGATCGCGAGGTCTTCCTGGTTGGCCATCATCAGGTCGAACCACTTGCGCATGACCCCGGCGCGGTCCTTGCCGGTGCGCGCGGCCCAGGCGTGGCGCGCTTCCTCGGCGCTGGCGATGGCGCGGGCCACTTCCTCGCGCGTAAGGTCCGGGACGGTGGCGATCACGTCACCCCGGGCGGGGTTCACCACGTCGATGGTCTTGCCGGAGCCTGCATCGACCCATTCCCCCGCGACATAGGCCTTTTGGCACAACAGATCGGGGTTGGTCAGCATCGAGGCGAGGTCGGTGGTCTGGTCGAGCATGGGGCGCTCCTTCATGACGCGATTGCAATTGATTTCGATATAAGCTGGACGCGCGCTTTAGGAAACCGTGCTCTGCGTTGCGGTGCACGCCGAGAGGCGCTGTCTCTCGCGCTCCAAGAGATATCTTCGGCCCGGAGGAAGATCAGCCGCCGTGCAGGTCCGTGTAGGTGGGCAAGAGGTCGCCGGGGGCCGATGTCGCGTGGTAGATTGCGCGGGCGATGGCCCGGGCGGTGACGGTGGCCGCCGCATGGGACAAGGCCACGGGATCGGCGCTGCGCTCCCCGTGGGACAATGCGAAGACCAGGTCGCCGTCCATCGGCGTATGGCTCGGCACCAGCGCGCGGGCGAAGCCGTCGTGGGCGACGGTGGCCAGCCGGGTGCAGTCGGCCTTGGTCAGGGCCGCATCGGTCGCGACGATGCCCAGCGTCGTATTGCGCGCATCGAGCTTCGTGGGCGGCGGACCGTCGGGTATCCGCAGAGCAGGGCCATGGCCGCCAAACTCGTCCTTCCGTTCCCACGGGGCGGCCCAGAAGTGCGGACCCTGTCCCACCGTCGCCGATCCCAGCGCGTTGACGGCCACGAGTGCGGCGACCGTCGTCCCGTCCGCCAGTTGCATCGAAGCCTGCCCCAATCCGCCCTTCAAGGTTGCCGTCGTGGCCCCGGTGCCTGCACCGACCGACCCAAGGGCCGGGGTCGAACCGGCCGCTTCCAGCGCGGCCGCGCCGAGGGCTGCGTAGGGGTTCACCGTCCAGCCCTTGTCGCCCCCGTTGGCCAGGTCGAAGAGGATCGCGGCAGGCACGATCGGCACGCGCTGGCCTGCGACCTCGACCCCGCGGCCCCGGGCGCGCAGGGCATTGGCGACCCCGCTCGCGGCGTCAAGGCCCAGCGCCGATCCGCCGGACAGAACGAGCGCGTCGACCTCCTGGATCGTCTTGTCGGGGGCCAGAAGATCCGTTTCGCGGGTGCCCGGCGCGCCACCCATGACATGCACGCCGCAGGTGAAAGGTGTTCCGGCCGTCACCACCGTCACGCCGGACTTCAGGCCCGCGTCCTGAGCGTGCCCCACCTGCAGGCCCGCCACGTCGGTCAGCAGGTTGCGCATCATACCCGCACCGTGATCTCGCCCAGGTAGGTCAGGTCGCGGGTATCGTCGAGCGTGTAGGGCAGCCCGCCGAAGGCGTGTTCGGTCAGCAGGATCAGCGTGGTGTCACCGGCCAGGCGCAGTTCGACGTCGTCGATCTCCGGCTCGGTCAGGAACTCGGACAGGCGCGGGGTGATCGGGCTATGGATGACCTCCACCTCGGAGGGGTCCACGTAGGCACCGGTCAGCTGGCGGGTCAGCTCGCTGGGCGCGTCCTCCGTGCCAGTGCAGAATGCGAGCGCCTGGGCTTCGCTGTCGAAGTTCGCACCGAAAAGATGCAATCGCAGCGTACCGGGCGGGGTCGGGGCGGGTGGCTCCGGGCGTGGTTCGCGCGTGGGCTCCGACGGGATCAGCTTCCTTGCATCCCGCAGGCCGCGCCGCTTGAGGTAACGCATCAGGCGATCGGCGATCCGGCTCATGTGAATCTGGCCCCGTCCACGTGAAGCGCCCGGCCGGTGGGGATCGAGGCGGCTTCGGTGCACAGGAAGGCCGCCGCGGCGCCAAGCTCCCGGGGCAGTGCTGAGGCGTCGGCATCCATGGGCACCGCGACCTCGAAACCCCGCGTTCGGGGCAGGCGAGGCGCGTCGTCGCCCATGAGCCGCAGGGCGTAGACGCGCACGCCGTGCGGCGAGAGGTCCGCCGCCATGGCTTGGGTCGCGGCGGTCATGGCATCGGTGCGGGCATTATCCCCGCTCGGGATCACGTTCAGGATCGTGCCGCGACCGCGGGCCTTCATTCCCGGTCCGAAATGGCGTCCCATGAGGGAGATCGCCTCGACGTTGCCGGTCATGGTTTGGTCGAACCCCGCCGCACCCGGATGCGCCGCCATCGCGGGTCTGCATGCGGCGTCGAGGATGTTGACCAGGATATCGACCTCGTCCAGCAGGTCGGCGGCATGGTAGGCCAGGCCTCCGACGGAGGTGTCGCTGCAAGGGTCGACCTCCAGCGCGTCGCCCCCGATCTCGGAGGCGAGGCGCGCCGCGCGTTCGACATCGCGGTCCGCCACCACGACACGCGCCCCCGCGGCGGCCAGCGCACGCGCGATGACGGCGCCGCAACTCGTACCTGCGCCCGTCACGATAGCAGCTTGTCCCGCAAGATCGCCCATGAGGGGAGAATGACCGCCCCGGGTCGCTTCCGCAAGCGATGCAAAGGTCACGACCCTGCGCGGCGATTTGCCTATCGCCGTTTCAGTGTTAAGACGTAAGCCGATCCACCATCACGGAATGACCCATGAGCTTTACCGAAACCCTCTCCCGTCGTGGCTTCGGCGCCCTGCTGCTGGGCTCCGCCGCTGCCGGCTGCACCCCCACCGTTCCGGTCAGCGAACCGCAGATCGCCGCGCCGAACTTCCTGCCGGAGTATCCGCCGCTGCAGGACGCAGGCTACGACCTGCCGCCGGTGCCGCTGGAATATACACAAGGCATCAACCGCCGGATGGAGGGGATCTATACCGGTGAGGCGCCGCAGGGATCCATCGACGTCGACCCCTATGCCAAGTTCCTCTACCACGTGAAGATGGACGGCACCGCCACGCGCTATCCTGTGGGCGTGGGGCGTCAGGGGCGTACCCTGTCGGGACTGGCGACGATCCAGCAGAAGAAGGCCTGGCCGGGCTGGACGCCGACCCAGAACATGCTGAACACCGAACCGGAGGTCTATGGCGACTTCCGCGGCGGGATCCCGGGGGGTCTGCGCAGCCCGCTGGGCGCGCGTGCGCTCTATATCTATCGCAACGGACGCGACACCTACTACCGCGTGCACGGGACCAACGATCTGGAAAGTATCGGCAACTCCGGCTCCGCGGGCTGCATCCGGATGTTCAACCACGACATCATCCACCTCTACAACAACGTCACGGTGCCGATGACGATCAACATCCGTTCCGAGGCCGAATCGCTGCGGGTCGATCCCGAGTATTTCGGTCGCGGCGTCGAGCAGCCCGCACGGCGCATCAGCTCCGACGAGCTTCTGGGCGACGAAGCGCTGGCAAACGACCGGGCGCCGCAACGCGACCAGCTCGCCTCCAACTTCTAGGGGGCGGGCGACCGTGCTCGGCGGCCTGGTCCTTCCCGCGATGGCGCTGGGGTTCCTGGCCTGGCTGGTGCCGAAGATCTACTCGATGGTCCTGCCGGAAGGGGCCTGGCCCCTGGTGCTGAACGCGGTCCTGTCCGCCTTCACGCTGGCCGCCCTCGCCGCGGCGTTCTTCCTCGCGCTCTACCTGCGCGAGGGCATCCCGCTGGACCGGATCGTCGACCTTGGCCTGTGGGGCAATGCCGTCTTCTTCGGACGGCTCAGCGCCTCGACCGCGCTAATCTGGGGTCCGATCATGGTGCTGTCGCTCGCGGCCCTGCCCCGCACATGGGTCAGGGCCGTCTGGTAGCGCGAACCCGGGCGCCGATCCCGGCCCCACGGGCACTCACGCGCCGTAGGGCACCCAGATCGTCTTCACCTCGGTCGCATGGGCCAACAGGTCCTTCGTCGTGTCGACCTGCGGGTCGAAAGGGCCGACCCAGGTCCGCTTGAGGTTCTGCGCACTTGCCGCTTCGATCAGTTGCGCGTGGCCCGACAGGCCCCAGACCGCGTCGAGGTCGAGGTGACGGGCCATGGGCTCCGCCAGGTCCGCATGGGCGCCGGTCAGGATGTTCACCACGCCCCCGGGCACGTCGGAGGTGTCGAGCACCTGGAAGAAGTCCGTAGCGACGAGCGGGTAGGCCTCCGAGGCGACCAGCGTCACCCGGTTGCCCATCGCGATCGCGGGCGCCATCAGGGACACGAGGCCTAGCAGGGGGGCCGCGTCCGGGCAGAGGATGCCGATCTTGCCCACCGGCGCCTTCATCGCCAGCGCCACGCCCCGCACCGGCACGCCCTTGACCTGCCCGTCGTACTTGTCCGCCCAGGCCGCCGCGCTGAACAGCCGGTCGACAGCCGCGGCGACCTCTTCCGTGCCGTCCTTGCCGGTCAGATCCTTGAGGCGGGAGGCGAATTCGTGGGCACGGGCCGAGAGGTTCTCGGCGATGAAGTAGAGGATCTGCGCGCGCAGGTGTCCGCTGCTTCCGCCCCAGCCCCGGGCCGCGTTCATGGCCTCGACCGCGTTGCGCAGGTCCTTGCGGTTGGCAAGGCTGGCGTGGCCCAGAAGCGCGCCCTCCGGCCCGTGAACCGCGCGGGAATAGCCCCCGTCGGGTCGGGCCTGCTTGCCACCGATGTAAAGCTTCGACGTCCGGTCGATGCCGTCCCCCGTGCCGGTGCCTTCCTGCGGCGTGATCGCGGCGGGGGAGCTGTGCCGTGTCGCGGCACGGGTATAGCCGCCCAGCCCTTCCCAGCCGCCTTCGCGCCCGAAGCCGCTTTCGCGTATCCCGCCGAAGGGGGCCGCGGCATCCATCATGTTGGTCCCGTTGACCCAGACGATTCCGGCCTCCAGCTTCGGGGCCACGTCGAGGGCGAGGTTCACGTCCTCCGACCAGACCGAGGCGGCCAGCCCGTAGCGCGAGTTGTTGGCGATCTCGACGGCCTCCTCCGGCGTGCGGAAGGTGGTCGAGACCAGAACCGGCCCGAAGATCTCCTGCTGCATCAGGGGCGATGCGGGATCGAGGTCCGAGATCAGCGTGGGGGGATAGTAGCAGCCTTCCGGCGCCTCGGTCTGGAAGATCGTACCGTCCGTATTGGCCTCGACCAGCGCGCGCACGTGGGCGAGTTGTTCCGGGTGGACGATGGCGCCGACGTCGATGCACTTGTCCAGCGGATCGCCGATGCGCAGTTGCGCCATGCGGGCGCGCAGCTTGGCGTGGAAGACCTCAGCGATGCCGTCCTGCACCAGAAGGCGCGAGCCCGCGCAGCAGACCTGCCCGCCGTTGAACCAGATCGCATCGACCAAGCCTTCGACCGCGCTGTCGATGTCGGCGTCCTCGAAGACGATGTAGGGCCCCTTGCCGCCCAGCTCGAGGCTCAGCGCCTTGCCGGTGCCCGCCGTCGCCTCGCGGATGCGGCGGCCCACGGCGGTGGAGCCGGTGAAGGCGATCTTGTCGACCTTCGCGCCCACGATCATCTCGCCCACCTCACCGTCGCCGGTGACGATGTTCACGACGCCAGGCGGCACCCCCGCCTCGCCGCAGATCTGCGCGAACAGCATCGCGGTCAACGGTGTCCATTCGGCGGGCTTCAGCACGACGGTGTTGCCCATGGCCAGGGCGGGCGCGATCTTCCACGCCAGCATCAGCAGCGGGAAGTTCCAGGGGATCACCTGACCGCAGACGCCCAGCGGCGCCCGGTCGGGCATCTCGGTGGGCATGAGCTGCGCGTAGCCCGCGTGGTGGTAGAAATGGCGCTGCGCCAGCGGCACGTCGATGTCGCGCGATTCGCGGATAGGCTTGCCGCTGTCGAGGCTTTCGAGCACCGCGAACATCCGGGCGTGCTTCTGCAAGAGCCGCGCCAGCGCGTAGAGCACCCGCGCCCGCCGCCCGTGATCGCGGGCCCAACCGGGCTGCGCGTCGCGCGCGGCCTTCACCGCTGCGGCGATGTCGTCGGATGTCGCCTGCGTCACCCGCGCCAGCGTATCGCCCGTGGCGGGGTTCACCGTGTCGAAGAGCGTGCCCGGCTCGGTCCAATTCCCGCCGATGAACAGGCCGAAGTCGCCGCGATCGGCCAGCCACGCCATGGCTTCCTTGTCGCTTTCGGGGGCGGGGCCGTAGTCCATGGTCTCGAAGATCTCCTTGATGGTCATAGCGCCGCCCCTGTCTTCATCTGGCAAAATAAACTCAAACCCGACCTCACGACATCGCGTGCCGCCAGGAGGCGGAGTAGCTGCCGGTGACGTGGTGTTCCAGCTGGCGCTCGATATCCCCCAGCAGGGAGGAGGCCCCGAAACGGAACAGGTCGGGCTGCAGCCAGCGGTCGCCCAACTCGTCCTTGATCATCGAAAGGTACACCAGCGCGTCCTTCGCCTTCGAGATCCCGCCTGCCGGCTTGTAGCCCACGTAAAGCCCCGTCGCGGCGTGATAATCGCGGATCGCACGGATCATGGTGAGCGTGACGGGCAAGGTGGCGTTGACGCTTTCCTTGCCGGTCGAGGTCTTGATGAAATCCGCCCCCGCCATCATGCAGACGAGCGACGCCTTGGCGACGTTGCGCAGGGTGCCCAGCTCTCCGGTGGCGAGGATCGCCTTGACGTGGGCCTCGCCGCAGGCGGCGCGCATCTCGCGCATCTCGTCGTAGAGCGCCTGCCAGTTGCCGGTCAGCACGTGCCGGCGGGAGATGACGATGTCGATCTCTTCCGCGCCGGCGGCGACACTTTCGCCGATTTCGGCGATGCGAAGATGGAAGGGCGACAGGCCCGCGGGGAACCCGGTCGACACGGCGGCCACCGGGATGCCGGTGCCCTTCAGCGCCTCGACTGCGGTGGGCACCATGTCGTGGTAGACGCAGACGGCACCGGTGGTCAGCCCCTGCATCCCAAGCGTCTCCAGCAAGTCGGGAGAGACCGGTTGGCGCGCCTTGGCGCACAAGCGACGGACACGCGCGGGCGTGTCGTCGCCCGCCAGCGTCGTCAGGTCGATCAGGCTGATCGCCTTGCACAGCCAGGCGGCCTGGTGGTCCTTCTTGACGCTGCGCCGGCCGGGCAGCGTGGTCGCGCGCCGCTCGATCGCCGAACGGTTGGCCTGCGCCCGCGCGACCCAGTCGAGGTCGAGCGGCAGGCCTGGATTGCGCGGCAAGGCGGTGGGGGAGATGGTCACGGCAGAGGCTCCGGCGTTGCGTTCCGCTTTGGTGGCACGGCGCGCGGGTTCGTGCAAGGTTTGACCGATTGGTCAGAAATTCACGTCACGTCGGGCCCGTGACGTCTTGCGGGTGACGCCGGGCGTCATCGGCGCTAAGGCAGGTGCGCAACATCGGGAGACACCGCCATGACCTTCGACCGCAGCCTCAAGATCGCGCCTTCGATCCTCTCGGCGGATTTCGCCAATTTCGGGGCCGAGATCCGGGCGATCGAGGACCAGGGCGCCGACTGGGTCCATGTCGACGTGATGGACGGGCACTTCGTGCCGAACCTCACCTTCGGGCCGCCCGCGGTAAAGGCGTTTCGGCCCCACGTGAAGACGGTGATGGACGTGCATTTGATGATCTCTCCGGTCGATGCCTACATCGACGCCTACGCCGACGCGGGGGCGGATATCCTGACGGCCCATGTCGAGGCGGGACCGCATATCCACCGCACGCTGCAGGCGATCCGGGGGGCGGGGATGAAGGCGGGCGTGGCGCTCAATCCCGGCACCCCGGCGGAGGCAGTGGCCCATGTGCTCGACATCGCCGATCTGGTCTGCGTGATGACGGTGAACCCCGGCTTCGGCGGGCAAAGCTTCATCGACATGACAGCCAAGGTGCGGGCCCTGCGGGAGATGATCGGCGATCGCGAGGTGCATATCGAGATCGACGGCGGCGTCGACCCCACGACGGCACCGCTGGTGCGGGCGGCGGGGGCCGACGTGCTGGTCGCGGGGTCCGCCGTGTTCCGCGGCGGATCGGTCGATGCTCGGCATGTCTACGGCCGGAACATGGCGGCGATCCGCGAGGCTTGCTGACGGCCGGACGGCGCTGTCGGACCTGATGGTCCGAGGCGCCCCGCCCGCCGTCCCGTCAGGCGACGGTGACCTCTCCGTCCTGATCGAGCCAGGCGAAACCGTTGGCCGGCAACGTCAGTTTGTCGCCGTCGCGCGTCGCGGAGCAGGGTCCGACCGTTGTGGCCTTGCCCGTGAGCGTCAAGGACACCGGCTCCGTCCCCATGTTGAAGAGGCAAAGCAGGGCACGGTCGTCCAGCGTGCGACGGAACCCGAGCACGGGGTCGGGCAGTTCGAGGAACGCGGTCCGTCCGCGCGTCATGCAGGGATGCTCCTTCCGGAAGGCCATCACGGCGCGGTAGAAGTGCAGCACGCTGTCGGCCCGCGCTTCCATCAGGTCGACGGCCTGTTCCTTCTGGGGCTCCTTGATCGGCAGCCAGGGGGCCTTGTCGCCCCGGGTGAACCCGGCGTCGGGGGCCTGGGCCTCCCAGACCATGGGCGTGCGGCAGCCGTCGCGGCCCTTGATCCCCGGCCAGTAGCGGATCGCCTGGGCATCGGTCAGCTCGTGGTATTCCATGCGGGTCTCGGTCTGGCCCAACTCCTCGCCCTGGTAGATCCCGATGGTGCCCTCGAAACTGAAGAGCATCGCGGCGGTGAGCTTCGCGAGGCGCTCGCGGTCCACCCCATGCTCCTCCCAGCGCGAGACGTGGCGCACCACGTCGTGGTTCGAGAAGGACCATTCCGGCTGGCCGTCGGGCGCGCCTTGCCGGAAGCTCTCGATGCAGCTGCGGAAGTGATCGGGCGTGAAGGCATCGCCCAGCATCGCGAAACTGTAGGCCATGTGCAGGCGATCGGTCCCGGCGGTGTATTCGGCCATCAGGTCGATGCTGCGCTGGCCGTGATCGCCGACCTCGCCCACCATCATGATGTCGTCGTATTGGTCGGTGAGGCTCCGCAGGCGTTCGAGGAAGGCCAGGTTCTCGGGCCGGTTCTTGTTGTAGATGTTGTCCTGCATGGAAAACAGGTCGTGCGCCATGACCACCGTGCCGGCGGCGCGGGGCGCGGGCGGGTTCGAGCGCAGCTTCGCGTCGTGGACATAGTAGTTCACCGTGTCGAGCCGGAACCCGTCGAGTCCGCGATCGAGCCAGAACTTGGCGGTCTCCAGGATCGCGTCCTGAACGTCCGGATTGTGGAAGTTCAGGTCCGGTTGGCTGGCCAGGAAGTTGTGCTGGTAATACTGGCCCCGCGCGGGGTCGTATTCCCAGGCCGGACCGCCGAAGTGGCTGTGCCAGTTGGTGGGCGGCGTGCCGTCCTCCGCCGGATCGGCCCAGACGTACCAATCGGCCTTGGGGTTGGTGCGATCCTTGCGCGATTCGATGAACCAGGGGTGGTGGTCCGAGGTATGGGACAGCACCTGGTCCACGATGACCTTCAGTCCCATGTCGTGCGCGGTTTCCAGCATCCGGTCGAAATCCGCCAGCGTTCCGAACAAGGGGTCGATGTCGGTGTAGTTCGACACGTCATAGCCCATGTCGTCCATCGGGGAGGTGAAGATCGGCGACAGCCAGATGCAGTCCACGCCGAGGGAGGCGACGTAAGGTAGACGCTCTGTGATGCCGTTGAGGTCCCCGACGCCATTGCCGGTGCTGTCCTGGAACGAGCGGGGATAAATCTGGTAGATGACGGCGTCGCGCCACCATTCGCGCGGCGAAGCGGTCTTGGTCATGGGGATCTCCGGTCTGCGGTTTCGCGGCTGTTACCGCAAACGCAGAGCGCTGCAAACGGGGTATTGCCCTCAAGCCGCGCGGTCTATCTGGTGGGCTGCAATATGACGGAGGTCCCATGGCGCAGATGACGAAAGCCCCGCTCTGGTTCAGCGTGACCATCATGGGCGGGCTGTTGTGGAACGTCTTCGGGGTGATCCAGTTCCTGGGCGGCGTCGGGCGCACGCGGGACGACTACGTGGCGCAGGGCATGCCCAGCCCGCAGGCGGAGGCGATGGCGACCTATCCCGCCTGGATCGACGCGGCCTTCGCGCTGGGCGTGCTCGCAGGCACCGTCGGGTGCATCCTGGTCTTGATGCGCAAACCGCTTTGCGTGCCGGTCCTCGCGGCCTCGCTTGCGGGATTCGTGGCGATGATGGCGGGCAACGCTGCCGTGGGATTGTTCGAGGTCATGGGACCGCAGCGGTTCTGGACGATAGCCTTCACCGTGGCCGTCGCTGCGGTGCTGCTGATGCTCGCGCTCTACGCACGGCAAAGGCGAATCATCGTCTAGGCTTTCCCGGGGGCGGGGTACGCGGTAGGGTCGCTCAACATCAAAGAGGGGGCATTCATGCGCGTTCTGGTCACCGGCGGTGCGGGGTACATCGGCAGCCACACCTTGATCGAGCTTCTGGGCCAGGCGCACGAGGTCTGCGTTCTGGACAATTTCCACAACTCCCGCCCCGTCGTGCTGGACCGGGTGCGCAGCCTGACCAACGGCAAGGTCACCAGTGTCACCGGCGATGTCCGCGACCGGGGCGCGCTAGACGCCTTGATGGACGACTTCGCACCTCAGGCGGTGATCCACTTTGCGGGCCTCAAGGCCGTGGGCGAAAGCCAACGGCAACCGGTCGACTATTACGACGTGAACGTCACCGGCACGCTGACGCTTCTGCGCGCGATGGACCGGATCGGGTGCCGCCGCATCATCTTCTCCAGCTCCGCCACGGTCTATGGGGAGCCGGTCTATCTGCCCTACGACGAGGCGCATCCGACCGCCCCGCTGTCGGTCTATGGCCGCACCAAGCTGATGGCCGAGGAGGTGCTGACCGACTGGGCCCGCGCCACGCCGGAGGCGACGGCGGTCCTGCTGCGCTACTTCAACCCCGTGGGGGCCCATGCCTCGGCCCGGCTGGGAGAGGATCCGGCGGATTACCCCAACAACCTGATGCCCTTCATCGCGCAGGTCGCGGTGGGCAAGCGGGACGAATTGCAGGTTTTCGGCGACGACTACCCGACCGACGACGGCACGGGAGAGCGCGACTACATTCACGTGGTCGACCTGGCCCGCGCCCATGTCGCCGCCGTCGACTGGGCCGAAAGCAACACCGGTGCGCGCGCCTTCAACATCGGCACCGGGCAGCCCTACAGCGTCTACCAGATGGTCGAGGCGTTCCGGCGCGCTTCCGGCCACCCGATCCCGCTGCGCGTCGCGCCGCGCCGTGACGGGGACGTGGCCCGGATGCAGGCCGACAGCCGCCGCGCGGAGGCCGAGATGGGCTGGCGCGCGACCCATACGCTGGACGACATGGCCGCCAGCACCTGGGCCTGGCAAAGCGGCAATCCCGACGGCTACGGCGGCTGATCCACGACCTCCGGTTCTTGTTTCCAAGGCGCGCCCATGCGCGGAGATCCCCGCATCGCACGGCGGGGCGGATGGAACTTATTGTCGCATACCGCATTGTCCCCGCGATGAAACTTCTGTGAGGACGAAGGGGCGACCTTTCCGGCCCTCCACCACCAAGGAGCCGCCAAATGGCTGATACCGAGAAACAGATCAAGGACGCCGCCGACGAAGCCGCCAACCGGGCCAAGGGCATGGTCGACGAGGTTAAAAACCAGGCGAAATCCGTCGCCACCGACGCCCGCGAGACCGTCAAGACCGAGGTCGAGATGCGCACCGCCGCCGCACGCGATGCCGCTGCTGGCGAAGTCAACAACGTGGCCTCCGCCCTGCGTCGCGCCGCGGAGGAAAGCCGCAAGGGCAGCGCGCAGGAGCGCACTTTCGGTCAGATCGCCGATGGCCTGGCCGACGTGTCCGAGACGATCAGCAACAAGGATCTCGGGACGGTCGTCTCCGACGTGAGCCAGTTCGCCCGTCGCAACCCGATGACCTTTCTCGCCGGGGCCGCTCTGGCGGGCTTCGCGGCTTCGCGGTTCGTGAAGGCCTCCGAGCGGGACGACGATTACCCCCGCACGGACGATCTTGGCCGCTCCGGCAACGCGTGCGCTGCCAGCCCCGCGGCCCGGACCACGCCCGTTGCCCAGCCCGGCAATGTCGGTGGCACCACGCCGGTCACCCGTCCCGGCGATATCGGTCGGGGGTGATCCATGACCCAGACCCACACCAATTCGCAACGCAGCACCGGAACGCTCTTCAACGACGTGCTCGGCAGTATCGGCAACCTGCTTCGGCAGGAAGTCGACCTTGCCCGCGCGGAAGTGGACGAGAACCTTCACAAGGCGATGCGCGCGATCGGGTTCCTGGTCGTGGCGATCATCCTGGTCGTGGTCGGTCTGATGATCCTGACCACCACCGCGATCGCGGCCCTTGTCCTTGCGGGCGTGGGAGAGATCTGGGCCACGCTGGCCGTCGGCATCGTCACGCTGGTGATCGCGGTGATTTTTGCCAAGATCGGAATGAATCGCCTGAAGCTGTCCAGCCTTGCCCCGACGCGCGCCACCAGGAACATCAAGCGCGACGCCAGCATGATGAAGGACGCCTACAATGACCGCTGACCACCGCAGCCCCGCCGAAATCGAGGCCGAGATCGAGGCCGAGCGTAGCCGTTTGAGCCGCGACCTCGACGAGCTTCAGGAACGACTGACGGTCGAAAACGTGGTCGACGACGTGAAGGCCCAGGTCCGCGTCCAGATCAACGAGATCCAGCGCGCCTTGCGCGGGCAGCTTCTCGAAGTGACCGGCACCGTGGGGTCGGAGATGCGCACGCAGTTGACACGTACCTCTACCGGCGTCGTGCGCCTGACCCGCGAGAATCCCTGGCCGATGCTGGTCACCGGGTTGGGTCTGGCTTGGCTGACCGCCAGCGCCTTGCGCCGTCCCCCGGCGCCGAAACCCGCCTACGCCCCTGTCCAACGGGGATGGGTCCGGGAGGAGGCGCAATACGATGCCAGCCCCGCCGACATGGCGGCCGCCCAACTCGAGGAAGAGGCGGGCTCCTGGGCCCGCGAGGTCGTGGATGCCAAGTCCAGCCCCGTGCCTCCCTATCACGCGCGCCCGTCCTGGGCCCGCGAAGACTACTAACGACGAGACGGTCCGCGAGGGCCTCCGTGAAAGGATAGATCATGCAAGATTCCAGACCCACCCCCGCCATGGTCGGCGACCTGCCAGACGAACGCTCCACCGGTTCGAAGTCCGAGGGCTTTTCCGGCCGGTACGAGGACTTTCGTGCGCGCCTCGCCGAAGGCACCGAGCATCTGACCGATGCCGCCCGCGAACGTGTGATCGCCGCGCGTGAACAGGCCGTTCGCGCCCAGCGTCAGGCCCGTGAAGCCGTATCCCACAGCGGCGATGCCGCCGTCGACATGTTCGAGCGTCAACCGCTCGTGGTCGGCGCCCTGGCCTTTGCGGTCGGCGCCGCGGTCGCCGCCCTGCTGCCGCGCACCCGGACCGAGAACAGCTACCTCGGCGCCCGTCGCGACCAGCTCATGGACGAGGCCGAGCGGATCTTCCGCGAGGAGACCGAGCGCGCCAAGTCCACCCTGCGCACCGCCGAAAGCGAAGCCCGCTCCGCCGTGTCCGACATCACCGACACCGTGGCCGAGAAGGCGCGCGAGGCGACTGATGAAAGCGCGGCTGCCGTCAAGGAGCACGCGGGCGACGTGAAGTCGACTGCGAAGTCCGAAGCCAAGGGTGCCAAGGACGACATCAAGAAGTCGTGACGCGACGCGTCTGACCGATCGACCAGAACGGGCCGCCCCACGCCGGGACGGCCCGTTTTGCGTGATCGGGGAGGCGTTACGCCGTCCAGTCGAACTGGACCTGCTCGAACCGGTTTTGAAACTTCAATCGCTCCTCCCAACGGCGCACGTCGTTGATCCGCACGTACGGCCGGGAAAGCGTCAGCTCCCCGCGTTTCTGCAGCGCGCTGAGCAGGCGATTGACATAGATATCCGTCAAGCCCAGCACGTCTCCGATCTCCTTTTGGGACATCGGCAGGGGAAAGCGGTCGGACGGCTGATCGCTGCCCTGCGCCGTCTTGGTCTTGACCGTCAGAAGAAAGTGCATCAGCCGATCCTCGGCCGTTAAGCGGGTGACCGCATGCAACCGGTCCGCCATCGCCACCTGGTTCAGGCTAGCCATTGCGGCGATCATTCCGAAGATGCGCGGATGGGTCCGCGCGAGATCCATCAGCGCCGCGCGTGAAAACAGGCTGACGGTCCCGTCGGTCTGCATCGTCGTCTCGTGCGGTCGGTCGGGGAACCCCAGGTCGTTCAGGCCGATGAGGTCGCCGGCCATGAAGACGTTGGCGATCGTGGTCTGCGCCGGTTCGGACTTGATGCGGGTTACGGCCCAGCCCGAGCGCACGATGGCGATCCGCAAATCCGGCCTGGCAGCATCGAAGACGGATTCCTTCTTGGCACGACGCTCGGAGCCCTGCTCGAACCGCGACAGCACATTCCGATCCTCTTCCGAGAGTTGGGCAAGCCCGCTCATCCGGGTCAGGAAGGCGCTGGCGACATGTTTCATCGAGGGTCCTTTATAGAATGGGCATCGGCGCGATCCTTTCGGACCGCGCCTGTGAACCGGATTTGATTTCCCGGTGTCTTACCGCCGTCGGAAGCAGTGAGGGTTTAAACCAGTTTAAACTCAAAATGGTTTTTTTCCCCTAATCTGGCCGTGGGCAACATTTCGCCCGTCGACCCTCAGGAACCTTCATGCAAACCTGTGGGTTGTGCAGCGACAGAGAAGATCGGGTCCCCCGACCACAGGACAGAGGTGCAAGAAGCGACGCCATGACGGACCTGAATGTGCTCGACCTTGATCGTTTGTTCATGTGCCTAGACTTCGACGGGACCCTCGTCGAGCTGGCAGATACCCCTTTGGGGATCGACGTGCCGGAGGATCTTCCGCGTCTCTTGGCGAATCTTCACGAACGGCTTGGCGGCCGCCTGGCTATCGTGACCGGACGCGAAATCGCGACGCTCGAAGGCTTTCTTCCCGACTTCCCGGGTGACATCTACGGTGCCCACGGCGCGGAGGCGCGGATTGCAGGTGTCCGGCATCCGCATCCGGCGGTCGGCAGCCCACAGGTCGAGGCGGTCCAGTCAGAGGCCGAAGCGCTGGTCAGCGCGGAACCGGGGCTCATCGTCGAACCGAAGCAAACGGGCGTGGTCGTGCACTATCGCAACGCCCCGGTCCTGAAATCCAAGGTCGAACGCAAACTGGCAGACGCCGTGCGTGGCATCGACAACCTGGAGTTGCACGCCTCCAAGATGGCGGTCGAGGTCCGCCCGATCGACGCCTCGAAGGCGCGCGCGGTCGAGCGGGCGATGGCAGAGCAGCCGGAGGGCATCCGCCCGCTGGTCGCGGGCGATGACGTCACGGACGAAGAAGCGATGGAGGTCGCGCAGACCATGGATGGCATCTGTATCAAGGTCGGACCCGGTGACACGATCGCCGCGCACCGGTTGGATGGGCCGTCGCAGATGATCTCGCTCATACGCACCTGGCTGGGAGAGGCCGCATGACCGGACGTCTCGTCGTCGTCTCGAACCGGGTTCCCTCCGACGGACCGCCCGCCGGCGGGTTGGTCGTGGCGCTGCACGACTGCTTGCGCGACAGCGGCGGCGTGTGGTTCGGCACCTCTGGCCAGATCACGGAAGACGCGCCCGACCGCCTGGCCACGGTGGAGGGGGACGGCTACACGATGCGGACGTTCGACCTGACGCCGCAGGAACAGACGGGCTATTACCTCGGCTACGCCAACTCGGTTCTCTGGCCGCTATGTCACCGGCGCGCGGACCTCATGGATCTGCACGCGGGCGATTACGACACCTACATCGGGGTCAATCGCCGGTTGGCGAAGATGATGGCGGCGGAATTGCGCGCCGACGACCGCATCTGGATCCACGACTACCATTTCCTGCCGCTCGCCGCCTGCCTGCGGGCCGAAGGCGTCACGGCGACGATCGGTTATTTCCATCACATCCCGTTCCCCTCGACCCACGACCTGATGGCCTTGCCGGAGCGCGACCTGGTGCCGGGCTGGATGGCGGCCTTCGATCTCTTCGGTCTTCAAACACAACGTGACGTGGCCGCGGCGCTTGAGATGTTCCGAAGTCTCAACGGGGCCGAGCAGCTGCGCGACGGGTCGATCAAGCTGCGCGACCGCCGGTTCCAGGTCCGCAGCTTTCCCATCGGGATCGACGCGCATGCCTTCGCCCGCGACGCGGTGGAGGCGGATGGCCGGTCCCGGGTGAACGTCTCCCCCGACGAGCGTTTGGTGATCGGGGTCGACCGGCTGGATTACTCCAAGGGTCTGGACAACCGCCTGCGTGCCTTCGGTCAGTTCCTCGAAAAGCGCGTGGAGGACGCCCCCAAGGCGTCTCTGCTTCAGATCGCGCCGCCCACGCGGGAAGACGTGCCCGCCTACGCGCGCATCCGCGACGAGCTGGAGCGGGTCACGGGCGCGCTGAACGGGAAGCACTCCGATCTGGACTGGACCCCGATCCGCTACATCCACCGGGCTGTCCCGCGCGAGGTGCTGGCCGGGCTCTACCGGGCTGCCGACGTTGGATTGGTCACGCCCTTTTGCGACGGGATGAACCTGGTGGCCAAGGAATACGTGGCCGCGCAGAACCCCGACAACCCGGGTGTACTGATCCTCAGCCAGTTCGCCGGCGCGGTGGAGCAGATGCCCGCCGCTCTGATCGTGAACCCCTACGACATTGGGGAAATGGCCGCGGCCCTGCACCAGGCCTTTGCCATGCCCCTGGAAGAGCGGCGCGAACGGCACGAGATCCTTGCGCGTGGCGTCTTCCGCAACGACGTGGCCAAGTGGACGCAGACCTACCTCGATGCCATGGCACGCATCACGCGGGCCGCACAGGAATTGGCCGAGAGTTGAGCCCTTGCGCGATTGCGCACAAATTCTGATCGCCGGTGCCCGACGACAGAACGGTGGGGGCGGCCTAACTTCAGGCCAACGGCTTTCAGAAAGGCACACCTCTCATGCTTACCCAGATCAAGGGCCTGCACCACGTCACCTCCATCGCGTCGGACCCCGCGCGCAACAATGCCTTCTTCACCGATACGCTTGGCCTGAGACGGGTCAAGACAACGGTGAACTTCGACGCCCCCGACGTCTATCACCTCTACTACGGTGACGAGGTTGGAACCCCCGGCACGGTGATGACGCATTTCCCGTTCCCCGGCGCCGCGCGTGGCCGGACGGGGACCGGCGAAGTGGGGGAAACCCTGTTCGCGGTTCCGCCGGGCACGCTCGACAACTGGTCGGACAGGCTCGCAGGTCGGGCAAAGGACCTTGACCGCGACACGAGGTTCGGCGAGCAGCGTCTGACCTTCCGCAGCAACGACAACGAAGCCTTCGCGCTGGTCGAATCCGAGGACGCGCGGGTCCCCTGGACGGGGAACGGGGTGGACGAAGACCACGCGATCCGCGGCTTCCGGGGTGCCACCTTGCGCCTGGCGGACACGGGCGCCATGGCGGAGCTTCTGGGGTTCATGGGCTACCAGAAGGCCGAGACGCGTGACGGGGTCACCCGCTACCTGATCGAAGGCGGCAATCCCGCCGACGCCATCGACCTGAGCCAGGCCGACGCGGCGCCCGCCCGGCAAGGGGCCGGTTCGGTGCATCACATCGCCTTCGCGGTCGAGGACCGGGCCGCGCAGCTCGAAGTCCGCCGCGCGCTGACCGATACCGGCTATGCCGTCACGCCCGTGATCGACCGCGACTATTTCTGGGCGATCTACTTCCGCACTCCCGGCGGTGTCCTGTTCGAGGTGGCCACGAACGAGCCCGGCTTCGACCGCGACGAAGACACGGCCCACCTGGGCGAGGCGCTCAAGCTGCCGACCCAGCATGAGCACCTGCGCCAGCAGTTGCAGCAGCATCTGCAACCGCTCGACGCCTGATCTGGCTGGCGGCTCCCCGGCTTCCTTTGGCCGAGAACATGCAGTCGGGGCACCGGCCATCAGGCCTTTCGCTCGGCTGAGGCGCCTTGTGCGAGAACGTCGCATCCCGGGGGCGGCATTGGCCCCCGGGGCATGATCCCGCTCAGTTTTCCAGACCGCCCAGGATGGTGTCCAGCACGTTCAGGATCTGGCTGTCCGCCACCATGCCGCTGCTGGCCAGGGTGCCGTTCTGGCTGGGACCCGGGACCTCCATCGGCAGGGGGCGGGGCTGCTGTCCGGCCACCACGCGCTGCATGGTCTCGCGGAAGATGTCCGCCGGGATGCCGCCACCCGTGACCCCGCGCATCGGGGCGTTGTCGTCGAAACCCATCCAGACGCCGATCACGTAATCCGCGTTGAATCCGATGAACCAGGCGTCCCGCTGGCTGTTGGTGGTGCCCGACTTGCCCGCGATCTCCCAGCCGGAGATTCCGGCGCGGGTGCCCGTACCGCGCACCGTGACCTGGTTCATCATGTAGGTCAGCTGCCGCGCCGAGCGCTCCTGCACCACGCGCTCCTGCATGCCCGTCCCGACATTGTCCATCAACGGCGCGTCGTCGCCCTTCAGTCGCAGGTCGATCAACCCGTAGGGTTCCACCGCCGAGCCACCGTTCAGGATGCCGGCATAGGCGCCCGTCATCTCGATCAGCGTGCTTTCGGAGGCGCCCAGGGCCAGCGCCGGACCCGCCGCAAGCTCGCTGTCGATGCCGAAGCCGTTGGCGACCTGGCTGACGAGTTCGCGCCCGACCTCCTCGGAGAGGATGACGGCGGGTATGTTGCGCGATTCGTAAAGCGCCTGCGTCAGTGTCACGGGGCCCTTGAACTGGCGGTCGTAGTTCTCGGGCCGCCAAGGGCCCGAGCCGGGAATGGTGATCGTGAGCGGCGCGTCGTCCACGAGGTCGTTGGGCGTGAAGCCCAGGTCCAGGGCCGTGGCATATATGAAGGGCTTGAAGGCCGATCCGGTCTGCCGACGCGCCTGGGTGGCGCGGTTGAAGGCGCTGACCGCGCGCACGTCGCGCCCGCCGACCATGCCGCGCACGGCCCCGTCGGCGCTCATGACTACAACGGCGGCTTCCACGTCCGAGCCGTTGGACAGCTTCTGGTCGAACACCGTCAGCAGCGCCGTCTCCGCGGCGTTCTGGATGCGCTGGTCGAGCGTGGTGCGGATAACAACGTCTTCCGTCGTGTTGCGCGTGAAGAAATCCGGCCCCTGTCCCATCACCCAATCGGCGAAATAGCCGCCGGCGCGGGCCTGCGCGGCCTCGGAAAGCTGCGCGGGGTTCCGGCGCGCCTCGTCGGCCTGTTCGGGCGTGATGTAGCCTTGCTCCTCCATCAGGCCCACGACGACGGCGGCGCGGTCCACGGCGCGCCCCATGTTGTTGGTGGGCGCGTAGGAGGACGGCGCCTTCAGCAGCCCCGCCAGCATCGCGGCCTCGGCGGGGTCGACGCTGCGGGCGGACTTGCCGAAGTAACGCTGGGCCGCGGCCTCGAACCCGCGTGCCCCTTCGCCGAGGTAGGCCCGGTTGAGGTAGATCGAGAGGATCTCTTCCTTGGTGTAAGCGGCTTCCATCCCCATCGCGTAGATGGCTTCCTTGACCTTGCGCCAGATCGTCGTGCGGCGGCAGTCGGACTCGTAGTCGCGCTCGCTGTCCCAGGTTTCGGGATCGTAGGGCACCCCGAGGCACAGGAGTTTGGCCGTCTGCTGGGTGATGGTCGATCCGCCGTTGCCCGACAGCGGCCCGCGGCCTTCGCGCAGGTTGATCCGCACGGCGCTGGCGATCCCGCGCGGGTCGACGCCGATGTGGCGGTAGAACCGGCGGTCCTCCGTCGCGACGACGGCGTCGTGCAGGTAGGGAGAGACCTCTTCCGCCGTCACCATCCCGCCGAACTGGTCGCCGCGCCAGGCGAAGACATCGCCGGATCGGTCCAGCAGCGTCACGGATCCGCGCGTGCGACCGTCGACCATTGCCTCGATCGGGGGCATCTGGGCCGCGAAGTAGAAGACCGCGAGCGCCAGGACCACCGCACCGGCAAAGGCCAGCCGCCAGCTGATGCGCCAGATCAGCCGAAGCGCCCAGGTGAAGGGAAACAGCAGCCAGCCCACGAGGCCACGCGGACGGCGGGCCGGGCTGCGCCGTGTCTTGCGGGCGCGTCGCTTCGGTGCATCGGGCGTGCGTTCGCGCCGCTCCGCCACCAAGGGACGTCTGGTGTTACGATTCTTGCTCATGGGCCCCGTCTGGTCGTTTTCTTGGTTTTCGCCAGCATAACCCGCGACCTCGGCGATGTCTCGCCGAAGTGCACCTTCACGTTATGCCCAAATAATAATCAAAGATGCAATTTTGTGCAAAAACTATGGCGGTTCGGGTCTTTCTGCAACGCAGCATATTAACGGAACCTTCCAATACGCAAGCGCAACGGTCCTTGATCGGCCCATCTTTGCGCGGTGGCCCCGGTCCCGCACCCCCTAGGAGACGAGGACGATCACGTGAAACTCATCATCGCAACGATCAAGCCGTTCAAGCTGGAGGAGGTCCGCGAGGCGCTGACCACCATCGGCGTGCGAGGCATGATGGTCTCGGAGATCAAGGGCTTCGGCTCTCAATCCGGCCACACCGAAATCTACCGCGGGGCCGAATACGCCGTGAATTTCGTGCCCAAGGTCAAGCTCGAGATCGTGGTGCCCGCCGGCATGGCCGAGCAGGTGGTCGAGACGATCGCCACCACCGCCAAGACCGACAAGATCGGCGACGGCAAGATTTTCACCCTCGACGTGGAGTCCGCCTTGCGCGTGCGCACGGGCGAGCTGAACGACGACGCCCTGTAAGAAGCGCCAAGGAGAGATGACTATGAACCTCAACAAACCCCTCTGGGCCGGAGCGGCACTCGCGCTGCTGCCCGGCCTCGCCTTCGCGCAGGAGGTGGCCGAGGAGGCCGCCGTGGCACCGACCTTCGACGAGATCGGCCCCTACATCATGACGACCCTGCTGTTCCTGATCGGGGGCTTCCTGGTCATGTGGATGGCGGCGGGCTTCGCGATGCTCGAAGCGGGCCTCGTGCGGTCCAAGAACGTGACCACGCAGCTGACCAAGAACATCGCGCTCTTCTCGATCGCGGGGATCATGTACTGGCTCGTCGGCTTCAACCTGATGTACCCGGCCGACTGGGTGATCTCGGGCTGGCTCGGCGGTTTCTTCGACATCACTTCGCTGGAGCCCGTGGGCCTTGCGGCGGCGGATGCCTCGCTTGACTACGCCTCCGTCGCCTCCGACTTCTTCTTCCAGCTGATGTTCTGTGCCACCACCGCGTCGATCGTCTCTGGCACCCTGGCCGAGCGCATCAAGCTGTGGCCGTTCCTGATCTTCGTCGTCGTGCTCACGGGCTTCATCTACCCGATCGAGGCGTCCTGGCAGTGGGGTGGCGGCTGGCTGTCCGAGATGGGCTTCTACGACTTCGCGGGCTCCACGCTGGTGCATGCCGCGGGTGGCTTCGCGGCCCTGGCCGGTGCGCTCGTCCTGGGCAGCCGGATCGGCAAGTACCGTGAAGGTCGCATCATCCCGATGCCGGGCAGCAACCTCGCACTCGCCACGCTGGGCACGTTCATCCTGTGGCTGGGCTGGTTCGGCTTCAACGGCGGCTCCCAGCTGGCGGCCGGCACCGTGGGCGATATCACCGACGTGGGCCGGATCTTCGCCAACACCAACATGGCGGCGTCCGCCGGTGCGGTTGCGGCGCTGATCCTGACGCAGATCCTCTACCGCAAGCCCGACCTCACGATGGTTCTGAACGGTGCGCTGGCCGGCCTGGTATCGATCACCGCGGGCCCGCTCGATCCGTCGCTTTTCGGCTCGCTTCTGATCGGTGCCATCGGCGGTATCATCGTCGTGGTCGTCGTGCCGATCCTCGACAAGATGAAGATCGACGACGTCGTCGGCGCGATCCCGGTCCACTTGGTCGCAGGCTTCTGGGGCACGATGGTGGTGCCGTTCAACTCGCCGGACACCAGCTTCGTCACCCAGTTCATTGGTTTCGCGGCCATCGGCATCTTCGTCTTCGTCGTGAGCCTCGTGGTCTGGCTGATCCTGAAGGCGACCGTGGGCATCCGCGTCAGCGAAGAGGCAGAGATCGCGGGTCTCGACGTCTCCGAGCTGGGCATGGAAGCCTACCCGGAGTTTGCCAAGGGCTGATCCTCCTCCCCGGCCTTTGCAACCCGACCCGGGCGCTTCAGCAGCGCCCGGGTTTTTTCGTTTCCCCCGTCCGCGACCCGTGTCAGGATCGCGGCAATCAAGACAGGTGACCCATGATCCAGACCCCTTACTTGCTGTTCCTCGGTGATGCCCCCGACAACCTGGCCGCGAAGGTGGCGCAGGGGATCCGCGACTGGAACCCCGATGCCGCCGTAGGCCAGTTCCGGATGGAGGGCTGCAAGGCCGACGTGGGCCTGCCAGACATGACCCTGGAAGAGGCAAGCGCAGCGGGCGCCGGGACGCTGGTCATCGGGGTGGCGAACCGCGGTGGCGTTATTTCGGACGCCTGGAAGGAAGTGCTCGTCGCGGCGATAGAGGCGGGTTTCGACATCGCGAGCGGTCTGCACACCCTGCTGCGCAACGAGAACGCCCTGCAATCCGCAGCCCGCGTCCATGGCCAGACCCTGCACGACGTCCGCATCCCCACGGTTGCCTATCCAATCGCCACCGGCGTCAAGCGCACCGGCAAGCGCTGCCTTGCCATCGGCACGGATTGCTCCGTGGGCAAGATGTACACAGGCCTTGCCATGGATGCCGAAATGCAGAAGCGCGGGATGAAGTCGACCTTCCGCCCCACGGGTCAGACAGGCATCCTGATCACCGGGCGGGGCGTGCCGCTCGATGCCGTCATCGCGGATTTCATGGCCGGATCGGTGGAATACCTCACCCCCGATAACGATCCCGATCACTGGGATCATATCGAAGGGCAGGGGAGCCTCTTTCACGTGAGCTATTCCGGCGTCACCCTGGCCCTGATCCACGGCGGCCAGCCCGATGCGCTGGTGCTGGCCCACGAGCCGACGCGGACCCACATGCGCGGGTTGCCCGATTACCCGATCCCCAAGCTCGAAGACCTGCGCGACATGGCCTTGCCGCTCGCCCGGATCGCCAACCCCAGGGCGCAGGTCATCGGGGTGTCGGTCAACACCAAGGCGCTGGACGACGCCGAAGCCGAGGCCTGCCTGCGCGAGATCGAGGATCGCATGGGCCTGCCCGCGGTCGACCCCTATCGCCACGGGGCCGGGCGGCTCGTCGACGCGCTGGAGGCGATCTGATGCGGTTCGCTGCGCGAACCCCATGCCTCCGGCGGGAGTTTACCTTGCCAGATGAAACCCGTCATGTCGCTTGAGGTAAGGCGAGATACCTTTCGGCTGGCGCAGGTCTTCACCATCTCTCGCGGGTCGCGGAGCGAGGCGCAGGTGCTGACCGTGCGCGCAGGCGGGGGCTGGGGGGAATGCGTGCCCTACGCGCGCTACGACGAGACCCTGGACAGCGTCACGGCGCAGATCGAAGGGCTGGACGCGGGAATCACGCGCGAGAGCTTGCAGGAGGCCCTTCCGGCGGGCGCGGCGCGCAACGCGGTCGATTGCGCGTTTTGGGACGCCGAGGCAAAGGCCGCAGGCAAGCGGGTCTGGGACCTGATCGGCCAGTCCGCGCCGGGACCGTCGGTGACAGCCTTCACGCTGTCGCTCGATACGCCTGAGGCGATGGAGCGTCAGGCGATGGAAAATGCCCATCGCCCCCTGCTGAAGATCAAGCTGGGGACCCCCGACGACATGGCCAGGCTCGAGGCGGTGCGGCGCGGCGCACCCGATCCGACGATCATCGTGGATGCCAACGAAGGCTGGACGGCGGAGGTCTATGCCGAGCTTGCCCCGCACCTGTTGCGGCTGGGCGTGGCCATGGTCGAGCAGCCCCTGCCCGCAGGCGAAGACGATTTGCTTTCCGAAATCGCCCGGCCCTTGCCGGTCTGTGCCGACGAATCCTGTCACGACCGCGCGTCGCTCCCGGCGCTGACGGGCAAGTACGACATGATCAACATCAAGCTCGACAAGACCGGCGGCCTGACCGAGGCGCTGGCCCTGAAGGCGCAGGCGCAGGCCATGGGCTTCCAGGTCATGGTCGGCTGCATGGTCGGATCGTCGCTGGCCATGGCCCCCGCGACGCTGCTGGCGCAGGACGTTGCCTTCACCGACCTTGACGGCCCGCTGCTTCTGGCGGAAGACCGGCCGCATCCGCTGCGATACGACACCGCCGGGGTGCATCCCCCCCGGCCCGAACTTTGGGGATAGCCGATGCGCACCGTCTACGTGAACGGATCCTACCTGCCGGAGACCGAAGCGACCGTGTCGATCTTCGACCGTGGGTTCCTGATGTCCGACGGGGTCTACGAGGTGACCTCCGTGCTGGACGGCAAGCTGATCGACTTCGACGGTCATGCGGTCCGTTTGCAGCGTTCGCTGGATGAGCTGCAGATGAAGCATCCATCCTCCAAGGACGACCTTCTGGAGGTGCACCGCGAGCTGATACGCCGCAACGAGATCACGGACGGCATGATCTATCTGCAGGTCACGCGTGGCAATCCGGGCGACCGCGATTTCGCCTTTCCGCCCGAGGAGACCGCGCCGACCGTCGTGCTCTTCACGCAATCGAAGCCCGGCATGGCCGACAGCCCGATGGCGCAGACCGGCATGAAGATCATCAGCATCGAGGATCAGCGGTGGGGCCGGCGCGACATCAAGACGGTGCAGCTGCTGTACCCCAGCATGGGCAAGATGATGGCCAAGGCCGCCGGTGCCGACGACGCCTGGATGGTGGAGGACGGCCATGTCACCGAAGGCACATCGAACAACGCCTACATCGTGAAGGGCAACACCATCGTCACCCGGCACCTTGGCCACGAGATCCTGCACGGCATCACCCGTGCCGCGGTGCTGCGTTTCGCCCGCGAGGCGCAGATGAAGGTCGAGGAACGCAGCTTCACCATTGCCGAAGCGCAGGAAGCGGACGAGGCGTTCATCACCTCGGCCAGCACCTTCGTCATGCCGGTGGTCGAGATCGACGGGGAAGCGGTGGGTGAAGGCACCCCCGGCCCGGTCGCGAAGCGCCTGCGGGAGATCTACATCGACGAAAGCCGCAAGGCCGCGGTCTGATCCTTTGGCGTGAACGATCCGGCCCCTGCCGGACCCACGCATGAAGCGACCTTTCAGGGTTCGTCGAAGTCAGACATGAAGACGATGCTCACATCCTCGGGATCGGTAATGCCCTGGATCTGGGCGATCACCTCGTCCTTGAAGCGGATCTCGACTTCCTCGCCGTTGTCCGACTGCACGGTCGTCACGTCCTCGGGGGCTGCATCGCCCAGTTCGACGGCAAGGACCTCGCCCGGTTCGTAGTCGGTGATGACGACCGGCGCGTCATCGGACACGGCACTCGCGACCTCGAAAGGGTTCATCTCGGGTTCGCCTGTGACGGTATCGCCGGCGTTCGCGGTCGGACCCTCACCTTCGGCGCGATAGGCCGGATCGATCTTATCAGTTCCTAAGCCGCGAGAGTCTGCCTCGTCCCCGAAGTCGCCAGCAGCGAAATCGTCACGTTCATCGGCGAAGAGGGCAGCATCGTCCCCCTCGCCGATGGCGCTTTCATCCTCACCGGTGCCAAGGGTGAGGCGGCGATCGTCAGCCGCCCCAAGATCCTCGCGCGGTTCCTCGCCGGATGCGGTGGGCAGTTGCATCCGGTCGATCTCGTCCAGAAGATCGCCTGTGCCCGTGTGCGGGCCCTGATCATCCGGCAACTGTTCGTCGAGATCCTCGTCGTCGTCGCGCTCGGTCATGACGAAACCGACCAAGGCTATGGGCAGCATAAGCGCGAGCAGGCTCAACACGGCGTTCTCCGGTGCAGGTTAAGCAGGTAGTAACCCCCTGACAAAAAACGAACAACGCAATTCGCGTGAACACATTGTTTCCGCGCGACCCGGGCCAGGGGCGGCTCAGTCCTTCATCGGGTCGTGGCCCCAGTTCATCAAGCTGTAGCGCCAGTCGGAATGTTCGACGTCATCATCCGGTCCGCCCTGGGACTTGTGGCGTTTGATGTATCCCACGACCTTCGCCATGTGATCCCACTGGTCGTCGGTCAGATCGTCCTTGTTGGTGCGCTTGATCTCCACGATTCGGCGGCCCGACTTGTGACCGGTCGACTCGCCGCTGTCGCTGTCCCCGACCTCCTTCGATTCGTCGGTCTCCAGCCAGTCTTCCAGCTCCTTGGGGGCCATGTTGACCAGGTCGCCCCATTCGTCCCAGATCTCGTCTTTCGATTTCGATGACATGATGTGCCTCCTCGCTGAGCGTCGCACCTCAATCGCCCTTGCGCGCCATTTGTTCCCACGCCAACGGTGCGACACGATCGGCGACCTTCTTCTGGCCGGAAATATCCCAAAGGGTCGCGGCGCGCGCGGGGGCGGAGCCCCATCCGCCCTTTCCCTTCGGCGCTGATCCGCGTAACAGGCGCGCGACAGTGAAGGAGCGTCACATGGGTTACAGAATTGCCGTCGTCGGGGCCACGGGCAACGTGGGCCACGAAATGCTGAACATCCTCGCCGAACGGGCCTTCCCCGTGGACGAGATCGCAGCCCTCGCCAGCCGCAAATCGCTGGGGACCGAGGTCAGCTTCGGTGACCGGACGCTCAAGACCAAGGACCTCGACACCTTCGATTTCGCCGGCTGGGACATGGCGCTCTTCGCCGTGGGGTCGGAGGCCACGAAGACATATGCCCCCAAGGCCGCGAAGGCCGGGTGCGTCGTGATCGACAACTCGTCGCTCTACCGCTACGACAGCCAGATCCCGCTGATCGTGCCGGAGGTGAACCCCGAGGCGATCCACGACTATAAGAACAAGATGATCATCGCGAACCCCAACTGCTCGACCGCGCAGATGGTGGTGGCGCTCAAGCCGCTGCACGACCGGGCGCGCATCAAGCGGGTCGTGGTCAGCACCTATCAATCGGTGTCCGGCGCGGGCAAGGACGGTATGGACGCGCTCTGGGACGAGACCAAGGCGGTCTACAACCCCACCGACAACACGCCCGCCGACAAGTTCACCAAGCAGATCGCCTTCAACGTGATCCCGCATATCGACGTCTTCATGGACGACGGGTCCACCAAGGAAGAGTGGAAGATGGTCGCCGAGACCAAGAAGATCGTGGACACCTCGATCAAGGTGACTGCGACCTGCGTCCGGGTCCCGGTCTTCGTCGGCCACTCGGAGGCGATCAACATCGAGTTCGAGGATTTCCTCGACGAGGACGAGGCCCGCGACATCCTGCGCGAGGCACCCGGCATCATGGTGATCGACAAGCGCGAGGACGGCGGCTACGTCACGCCGGTCGAATGCGTGGGCGATTTCGCTACCTTCATCAGCCGCATCCGGCAGGACAGCACGATCGAGAACGGCCTGAACCTGTGGTGCGTCTCGGACAACCTGCGCAAGGGGGCTGCCCTGAACGCGGTGCAGATTGCGGAACTGCTCGGCCGCGAAGTGCTCAAGAAGGGGTGACGCGTCGTCCCGGGGCCGCCGTCAGGCGGCCCTGATCCCGCGGCTTTCGATGCAGACCGTGTTCCGGCCCCTGCGTTTGGCCGCGTAAAGAGCCGCGTCCGCCCGTCTCAATACATCGGACAGGGACGTCTTTGTCCCCGGCGACGGGCGTGCCACGCCGACGCTGATCGTCACGATCTTCAGGCCGTCCAAGCGGCCCGGATGCGGCAAGGCGAGGGTCTCGATCGCATGTCGCACACGTTCCGCCAAAGCGTCGGCATCCTGCGTGGCACTGCCTTTGAGGGCGATGGCGAACTCCTCCCCTCCGATTCGGGCCGGAAGGGACGTGTCGAAATCGCCAAGCGCGTCGCGCAGCGCAGCCGACACCCGGCGAAGGCAATCGTCCCCCTCCGGATGGCCGAGCGAATCGTTGTAGAGCTTGAAGTGGTCGATATCGATCATGGCCAACGCGATCGGGGCCGGATCGTCGAACCAGGTCGCAACCTCCAGTTCGAGCGCGCGTCGGTTCGCAAGGCCCGTCAGCGGATCGGTTCGCGACAGTTCCTGCAGTTCCTGGCTCGTTTCCTCTGCGGTGCTCGCGCGTTCGCTCGCGCGGAAGGCTTCCATGAAGTTCGTGCAGCGTCGGCGCTCGATCTGCAGGCTGCCGTAGAGGCAGAAGACGTAGGCCGTCACGGATTGCAGCCAGAGGGCCGCGCGCAGGCTGTCCGGAAAGGTGTCGATCCGGCCGATCAGCAAAAGCGTCACGGCGGTGCAGGACGTCAGGAACAGGATCGACTGAAGCAATCGAAGACCCAAGGTGAAGGCACCGAAGACCAGGATCAGGTTCAATTCGGCGAAGGCATACCCCGCCAGCGGCGAGTCGGAGATCCAGACGGTCAGGACCATCGCGAAATGCGCGTTCACCATACCGGCCAGGATCAGCCATTCCCGGGTGCCGGGAGAGACGCGGCGCAACAAGAGGATCAGACCCTGCGACGGCAGCGTCACGACGATGATCCGCAGGATGAAACTGACGTAGGCCAGGTCCGGCGTCAGCAGGAACGACGTGAAGAAGAAGCCGTTGTACAGGATCAGTCCGACGATGATCGAACGGGTCAGATCACGCAGTCGCGCCGGGCCGAACACAGCGTCGTAGTTGCGCTGGACCATGGGATCGAACCGCAGCAACCGGTCGTATCCCGGCCTCGTTTCGCGGGAACGGCGCCTTGCACGCAAGGCGCCGCGAAGGGGAGGGTCCACCGGCATGACCGGTACCTCGCACCAAAATCCTCGTGAAAGGTTAAGATGCGAGGTCCTGCGACCTAGGGGGTCTCAGCCAGGCCTTCGGGAGTTCCCACGACGGTGAACCGGAGCGCTTCGGGGTTGTAAAGCTCGGCTGCCACGCGGTTCACGTCGTCCAGCGTCACGGCTTCGATGTAATCGTTGCGGTTGGCCACGTAATCGCGCGGCAGATCGATCATCTGCATGCCCACCAGGATGCTGGCGATGTTGGCGTTGCCGTCGAACCGCAAGGGATAGGCCCCGGTCAGAAACAGCTTCACACGGTCGAGTTCTTCCTGCGTCATGCCCTCCTCGGCGATGCGGGCCCATTCGTCGCGGATGACGTCGACGGCTTCCGCGATGGACCCGTTGGCGGACGCCACGGACCCCAGCACCAGCGCCGCGCGATCCTTGGGCACAAGGTAGGTGGAGACGCCGTAGGTCAGCCCGCGCTTCTCGCGCACCTCGTCCATAAGGCGCGATTCGAACCCGCCGGCGCCAAGCGCCTCGTTCAGGATCGTGGCGGCAAAGTAATCGGGATCGTCCCGGTCCATCCCTTCATGGCCGAAGAGGGCCACGGACTGCGGGGTGGGAAAATCTACGACCGAGATACCGCCGTCGATCTGCACGTCCACGGGACCCGGCAGGGGCGGTCCGCTTTGCGGCAGGTCCCCGAGAAGGCGGTCGAGCACATCGCCAAGCGCCTCGGGGGTGATGTCGCCCACGGCGCCCACGTAAATACGGTCCTGCACCAGGGCGTTCTGCCAGGCTGTCACGATATCCGCGCGCGACAGGGCGGTGACGCTGTCGGTCGTGCCCCGCAAGGGTGTGCCGTAGGGATCGTCCGGGAAGGCGGATGCGAAGAATGCCTCGCTCGCGATTTCGTTGGGCGATTTCTCGGCGCGGGAGATCCCGGCCAGCACCTGCGCACGCACCCTCTCAACCGCGGTCTCGTCGAACCGGGGTTCCACGAGCGCCAGTCTCAGAAGATCAACGGCCTCGTCGCGGTTCTCGGTCAGGAACTGGGCCGAGACACTGATCATGTCGTCGCCGGTGTCGAACCCGTAGGAGGCGGAAAGTTCTTCGCGTCGTGTCTGGAAGGCCTGCGCGTCCATCTCGCCCGCACCCTCTTCGAGAAGGCCCATCATCAGGTTGGTGGCGCCGCGCTTGCCCTCCTCGTCCAGCGATGCGCCGCCGCGGATGCGGATTTCGAGGGCCGTGAAGGGAATGTTGTGATCCTCGACCAGCCAGGCGGTGATGCCCCCGTCGGAGGTCACTTCCTGGATGTCGACGGCCGCAAAGGCGGTGGTGCCTGCGATGGTCGCGCAAAAGGCGAGAACGTAACGGATCATTGAGCTTGCTCCTCCTTGCCTACGACCCAGCCGGTCACGGACTGGTCAAGGTCCAGCACGCGGGCGGCGGCGGCCTTGATGTCCTCCTCTGTGACGGATTGCACGATGTCGGGCCAGGCGGCCACGTCGTCGACAGTCAGGCCCTGCGTCAGGGCACGGCCGTATTTCTGCGCGCGCGACACCACGCTGTCCTGCTCGTAGATCTCCGAGGCGCGCAGGTTCGACTTGATCCGCTCGAGCGCGGCCTCGTCGATGGGCTCTTCCATGAACCGGGCAATCACACCGTCCATCGCCGCTTCCGCCTCCGACAGGGTCACGCCGTCGGCGGGTACGACCGACAGTCCGAAGGTCGTCGAATCAAGGCTGGTTCCGCTGTAGCCCGCCCCGGCGTAGGTCGCGATCTGGTCCTCGAACTGCAGCGCCCGCCCCAGTTCCGAGGTGAAGGACGATCCGCCCAGCAGCTCTGCCAGCAAGGTCAGCGCCGCCGCCTCTTCCTGCGCGCCGCTGTCGCGTTCGGGCGCGAGGTACAGCCGCATCAGGTAGGGCTCTGCCACCCGCGCGTCGGTGTAGGTGATCCGGCGCGGCGCGCGCTGCTCCGGCTCGGTCGCGCGCAGGCGTTCGGGCAGGTCGGGCTCGTTCGGGATCGGGCCGTAGTAGGTTTCCGCCAGGGTGCGGACCTCGTCCGGATCGACGTCGCCGGCCACGATCAGGATCGCGTTGTTGGGCGAGTAGTAAAGGTCGTAGAACGCCTGCGCGTCTTCGAGGTCCAGCGTCTCCATCTCGTGCTTCCAGCCGATGATCGGCACGCCGTAGCGGTGATTCTGGTAGAGCGAGGCGACGAACTGTTCCCGGGCGAGAGCGCCGGGGTTGTTCTCGGTCCTCTGGTTGCGCTCTTCGAGGATCACGCCCCGTTCGGTTTCGATGTCGTCCTGGACGAGTGCCAGGTTCGCCATCCGGTCCGATTCCATCTCCATCATCAGCGGCAGGCGATCGGCGGCGATGCGCTGGAAATAGGCGGTGTAGTCGTAGCTTGTGAAGGCGTTGTCCGATCCGCCGTTCTCTGCGACCGTGGCGCTGAACTCGCCGGAGTCGAGGTTGTCCGTCGCCTTGAACAGCAGGTGTTCGAGGAAATGCGCGACGCCGGACGACCCCACGGGTTCATCCGCGGAGCCGGCGCGATACCAGACCATGTGGGTCACGACCGGGGCGCGGTGATCCTCGATCACGACGACGTCCATCCCGTTGTCCAGGGTGAAGGTGGTGACATCGTCCGGGGCCTCCTGCGCGACCGCCACGGGGGCGAGGGCGATGAGGACAGCGGTAAGAGCTCGGATCATGGGTCGCCTGTCGGTTTGGGATGCTGACCCATACCTAAGAGCATGAACCGCCCGGACAACGAAAGTTACAACGTTGTAAGCAAACCGTTAGCCGCCCATCGCGCGCGCGGCGATGCTGCGCGGTGCGGGATCGGCGGGATTGGTTCCGTTCGGGCGGGGCGGGGGCAGGGCATTGGTGGACGGGATCACCAGCGGCTGGTTCGGCACGATCGAGAATTCGTCAGGCCCCACGGATCCGGGCGATCCGCCGCAGCCTGCAAGGGCCGCAATCGCCGCCAGTGCCAAAATCCGTGTCCGCATGCCTGTTCTCCTGCTTCCGTCGGTTGTCTAGCGCAAGCCGTGGGCTGCGTCACCCGGCCTTCTTGGTCGCGGGGTTGGGCAGGAACGCAAGTCCCAGCGCGCCCGCGAAAATGGCGACATCGGCCACGTTGAAGGCGAAGGGATTGCGGATCCCGCAACAGCTCATGTTGATGAAATCCGCGACCGCCCCGTAGAGGATCCGGTCCACCACGTTGCCGAGCGCCCCGCCCACCAGAAGGCCCGCACTGATCTGGATCCACTTGGTCCCGCCGCTGCGCCAGAGCCAGAACAGCACCACGCCCGAGATGACAAGCGCCACGCCGACCAGCCACCAGCGCATGTCGGCCTGGGCCCCGAGGCCGAAGTTCACGCCCCGGTTCCACGCCATCTGGAACACCATGAACGGGGGGAGGATGTCGATCTCCTGCCGGGTCATCAGGCCCATCCAATGCACCACGGCATACTTGGTCGCCTGGTCGATCAGGAAGGTCCAGAACCCCGCCCAGAATACGATGCGCATCGCGCCTCTCCTAATGCTTGAAATGGCGCATGCCGGTGAAGACCATCGCGATGCCGGCCTGATCGGCGGCCGCGATGACCTCGTCGTCGCGCATCGACCCGCCGGGCTGGATCACGCAGGTGGCGCCTGCCGCCGCGGCCTCCATCAGACCGTCGGCGAAGGGAAAGAACGCGTCCGAGGCCACGGCGCTGCCCTTGGTCAGAGGCTCGGCTAGGTCCATCGCCTCGGCCATGCGCTCGGCCTTTTTCGCGGCGATGAGCGCGCTGTCGAGGCGGCTCATCTGGCCCGCGCCGACGCCGACGGTGGCGCCATCCTTTACGTAGACGATGGCGTTGGATTTCACGTGCTTGGCCACGGTCCAGGCGAAACGCAGGTCTGCCATCTGAGCCTCGGTGGGTTGCGCTTTGGTCACGACCCGCAGATCGTCCGCGCCGACGTGGCCGGTGTCCTTGTCCTGAACCAGCATTCCGCCCGCGACCTGGCGATATGTCGTCACGGGCGCTTTCGGATCGGGCAGTCCGTCCGTGGTCAGCAGGCGCAGGTTTTTCTTGGCGGCGAAGACGGCGCGGGCCGCGTCAGAGGCGCCGGGGGCAATCACCACTTCCGTGAAGATCTCGGCGATGGCTTTCGCGGTTTCCTCGTCGAGCGGCATGTTGAGCGCGACGATCCCGCCGAAGGCGGAGGTGCGGTCGCAGTCGAAGGCCTTGTGGTAGGCCTCCACCAGCGTGTCGCCGCGGGCCACGCCGCAGGGGTTGGCGTGCTTGATGATCGCCACCGCAGGGCCTTCCGCGGGGTCGAACTCGGCCACCAGTTCGAAGGCGGCATCGGTGTCGTTTATATTGTTGTAGGACAGCTCCTTGCCCTGATGCTGGACGGCGGTGGCGACGCCGGGGCGGGCGCTGCCATCGGCGTAGAAGCTGGCGGACTGATGCGGGTTCTCGCCATAGCGCAACTCTTGCCGCAGGGTGCCCGCAAAGCTGCGTCGGCGCGGCGTGTCCAGCTCGATGGCCCCCGCCATCCAGGTGCTGACGGCGGTGTCGTAGGCCGCCGTGCGCCCGTAGGCGGTCTGGGCGAGGCCCTTGCGGAAGGCGAGCGTGGTCTGGCCGTCGTTGGCCTCCAACTCGGCCAGCAGGGCGTCGTAGTCGGTGACATCCGTCACCACCGTCACGAAGGCGTGGTTCTTGGCCGCCGAACGGATCATGGCGGGGCCGCCGATGTCGATGTTCTCGATGCAGGTGGCGGTGTCGGCACCCTTCGCGACCGTCTCCTCGAAGGGGTAGAGGTTCACGACCAGCAGGTCGATCCCGCCGATGTCATGCTCTTCCATCGCGGCGGCGTGGGCGTCGTTGTCGCGCACGGCCAGAAGCCCGCCGTGGACCACCGGATGCAGCGTCTTCACGCGGCCGTCCATCATCTCGGGGAAGCCGGTGACCTCTGCCACGTCACGCACGTCGAGGCCTGCGTCCCGCAGAGCCTTGGCCGATCCTCCGGTCGAGAGCAGCTCGACCCCGCGGGCGGCCAGGGCCTGGCCCAGCTCGATCAGGCCGGTCTTGTCGGAGACGCTCAGCAGCGCGCGGCGCAGGGGGAAAAGGTCGGTCATGGGGCATCCTCGTGGTCATCGTCCTCCGACCGGAGCGGACCGAGGTCGCGGATCACGTCGGGCGTGTCCTGCGCCTTGGTCAGGGACCAGCGGATGCGCGTCGCATAGGACATCGCGGCGTCGGATAAAACCACCTGTTGCGCCGGTCGCGGCTTCAATCGCCCGGTTTCGAGGTAGACCGAGGGTTTGAGCGAAAGCTCCGCATGGCCGTCGTGGCGGAACACCCAGATTTCCCCCGATTTCAAGGTCAGCGACACCGCGGCCCCGCCCATGTCGACGTGGGCGTCCACGTCCGGGTGCAGGTGGAAACGGATCGCGATGGGCAGATCCTCGGCCTGCTGCGCGCGATCGAAGCGCGCCTTGTCGGCGTCCGACAGGGTGGTCAGCAGATCCTCACCGATCAGGCCACGCCCGTCGAGCGTCATCTCGAGGATGCGGGCATGGGTCAGGCCGTGGGTCGACCGGAACCCGTCGTGGGACATCTCGGCACGCAGGCTGTCGGGTTGTCGGCTCAGGACCGCCTGGACCCGCTCCGGCGGGTCGACGAGGGCTGCGCGGTGCGGCGGTGCGGGGTCCGGCGGGCCGAGGCGCGAGGACGAGTAGCCCGCCAGCGACAGGGTCGAATGGCTGGGCGTAGCCCGCCCCGCGCGGCGCCAGTCCGGCCCGAACGTCACCCCGGAGCCGCAGTTGACGATCACCGCCCGCCGCCCGCTGGTCAGCTCGAACGCGAGGGTCGAGGCATGTCCGTTGCGCGACGCGGCTCCCTGCGGCGGAGGGCCGGCATCCGCGATCACGCTGGTGCGCCCCGCCGAGAGCCGCGCGTAGCCCATGCGCGGTTCGGGCGACAGGGGGGCCGCCGGTCCGGCCTGCGACAACGCGGTGTCCAGCGCGCCGTCCAACCCGCGCCCGCCGCCGTGGAATCGCGCGAGCCCGCCGTCGCTGTGCCGCAAGCTGCGCAGGGTCGCGGCCGCGCGGGCGGCGCAATCGGTCAGATCGGACGGGATGTCCGTGTCCGTCACGGTCAATGCGCGGATTGCCCATTGCAGCAGGGTCAGGACCGTCAGCAGCTCCTCGGGATTGCGGGTGGTGAGGCTGCCGTCCATCCCGACGTCGGTGCGGCAGGCTTTTGCGAGGGCGGCGAGCGGCGGCAGGGCGCGCACCCCGGTCAGCATCAGGCTGGCGTAGGTCAAGCCGCAGAGCGCTTCCATCCGTGGCAGCCCCGCCGGTGCCGCCGACCAGCGTTTCGACAAGAACCGCGTCTGCTGGCCCAGGCTGCGCAGATAGGTGGCGCGAAAATCCTCCGGCGCCGCGCGCAGCACGAAGCCTTCGTGAGAGATCCAGCGGATCAGGCGCTGTCCCGCAAGCTCCGGCGTCCAGCCCGGACCTGAGCCGTCTTCGCAAGTCTCGATCCACTGGGCGATCCAGTCCCGCGCGGCATGGCGCGCCCTGGCGTCACCGACCGCGGCCAGGTCGTCCAGCCAGCCGAAGCCGTGCAGGTCGGGGTCGATCAGCGCGGGATCGCCCTCGGCATCCCAGACGGATCCCCCGGGCGAGGTGGTGAGCACGCCCGCGAAGAGGAAATTGCCGGACAAGAGCTGCCGTCCACGCGCGAATCGGCCGATTCCCCGCGGCTCCGGCGCGGCTGCGAATCCGGTCGCGGCACGCGCGCGGGCGGCGCGGCGGGCGTGGGTGCGGTTTAGGTGCGCCATGCGGCGCGCCCGCCAGGACGGCGTGTAATCCACCTGCTGCCTTCGGTCTTGGGACGCGTTTGTTATTGCGCGAGAGGTTAGCCGCCTCGCGGCATCCTGTCACGCGGGCTTTGTCAGCACCGCGGCATAGAACCCGTCCATCCCGCCCCGGTCGGCCCAGTAGTCGGGACGCAGGCGCAGGCCGCCTTCCTCGGTGATCCAGGCGGGGTCCAGCCCGGGCAGGTCCAACGCCGCGCGGTCGATCTTCAGGTCCGGGTGCCGCTCCAACGCCTCCTCGATCTGCACCTCGCCTTCGTCGGGCAGCAGAGAGCAGGTGCAGAACAGCAAGCGCCCCCACGGTTTGACCAGGGTCAGCGCATGGTCGATCAGCGCCGCCTGCTGGTCGATGAGCGCGCCGAACTCGGAGCCGTCCTTGGCATAGGGAAGGTCGGGGTGGCGGCGCAGGGTGCCGGTGGCGGAACAGGGCGCGTCCAGAAGCACCACGTCCCATTGGCCGGTCACATCGAAGGCATCCTGCGTCAGAACCTCCGCCTTCAGACCGGTCCGCGCGAGGTTCTGGCCGACCCGTGCGAGCCGTGTCTCGGAGGCGTCCACCGCCGTCACCACGGCCCCGCCCGCGGCCAGTTGCAGCGTCTTGCCGCCCGGTGCCGCGCAAAGGTCCAGTGCCGTGAGCCCCGAGACCTCGCCCAGCAGCTTGACGGGGATCGCCGCGGCGGCGTCCTGCACCCACCAGTCCCCGGCCTCGAAGCCCGGCATCTGGCTGACCTGGCCCGCGTCGGCGACACGCAGGGTTCCGGTGGGCAGAACGGTGCCGCCCGTGGCGCGTGCCGCCTCGGCCGGATCGCCCTTGGCCGTCAGGTCCAGCGGCGGGGCTTTCGCCTGCACCGCTTCCATGTCCTGCACGGCGGCCCGGCCCCAGGCCGCGACGAGAGGTTGGCGCAGCCAGCCCGGCAGCAGCGGAACGGGCAGCTTGTCCCAGCCCCCGGGAGAGCGGTCGGCCATCTTGCGCAGCACGGCATTGGTCAGCCCCTTCATGCGGGCGGTATGCGGGTTGCGGCCAACGATCTCGACGCAGGCGTTGACGACGCCGTGGGCCGCCTCGCCTTGTCCAAGCTCTACCGTGCCCAGGCGCAGGGCGTTCATCACATGCGGCGGCGGTGGGGTCCGCAAATGCGGTTTCAGCGCGCGATCCGCCCTGTCGATCATCCGCAGCGTGTCGGTGGCCAGCCGCTGCGCGCGGGCGCGATCGGCGGGGGCAAGGTGATCCAGCGCGCCGCCGCCGATCAGTTCCGACAGCAGGCGGCCTTCGGTAGTGACTTGTTGCAGCAGGTGATGCGCGGCACGGCGCGGGGCGAGGCCGGAAGTGTCCATGACGATTGCCTTGTTCGGTGTCGCAGGCGACGTATATGAAGGGGCGTGACCCGGCAAGGACAGGCCCCCAGATGACCGAACCGACCGATCCGAAGATCCAGACCCCCGATCTGCCCCCCGCGGCGCAGCGCGCTTTGGCCGAGGCCGAGGCCCGTCGCAAGGACCGCGAGGCCCTCGACCTGCCGCCCGAGCGCGGTGGCCGCGATGGACCCGAACCCGTCCGCTACGGCGACTGGGAGAACAAGGGCCTGGCGATCGACTTCTGAGCGCTGCCCAAGCCGCGATGGCTCAGGGCGTGAGGTCGGTCAAAGCCCCAACACGTCCAGCATGTCGTAGTGGCCCGGCGCCTTGTCCTGCCCCCAAAGGGCGGCCTTCAGCGCGCCGCGGGCGAAGATGCCGCGGTCGGTGGCGCGGTGACGCAGGGCAATCTGCTCGCCTTCGGCGGCGAAGAGCACCTCGTGATCGCCCACGATGTCCCCGCCGCGGATCGCGTGAAATCCGATGGCACCGCTTTTGCGCGCGCCGGTCATCCCGTCCCGGCCTGAATCGCGGACCTCGCCCAGGCCGACGCCACGGCCTTCGGCGGCCGCCTCCCCCAACATGAGGGCGGTGCCCGACGGCGCGTCGACCTTGTGGCGGTGATGCGCCTCGATCACCTCGATGTCGAACTCGGCATCCAGGGCGGCGGCGACCTTGCGCGTCAGCTGCGTCAGCAGGTTCACGCCGAGCGACATGTTGCCGGCCCGCACGATCACCGCGTGATGGGCCGCGCGGTCGATGGCGGCGATGTCCTCCGGGGCCAGGCCGGTGGTGCCGATCACGTGGACCGCCCGCGCCTGTGCCGCCAGTCCCGCGAAGCGCACCGTGGCGGCGGGCGTGGTGAAGTCGATCACCGCCTGCGCGCGGGCGAAGGCCTCCAGCGCGTCGTCGGTCACCGTGACGCCCAGCTTCGCGCCGCCCATGGCCGTGCCCACGTCCTGCCCGACCCAGTCGTGACCTTCGCGCACCAGCGCCCCGACCAGGCGGCAGGCGTCCGCCTCGGCGATCGCGCGGATCAGCATCCGGCCCATCCGGCCCGCGGCTCCGGTGACGACGATTCCGGGTGTGTCTTCCATGGCGATCTCCTGTCCGATGGCGCCCGTGATAGCCGCCGCGCGGGGGCGCGAAAACCCTCGCTTGGAAATGTCCGCCCGCGTGGTTAGATGGGGGCCATGGCAAAGAAATCCCCCTCCGGTCCGAACCAGCGGCAATTGCGTGTCGGCGAACTGATTCGCCGTCGCCTGTCGGAACTCCTCCAGCGTGGAGAGATCCACGACCCCGACCTCGCGCGCATGTCGATCACCGTGGGCGAGGTGCGCTGCTCGCCAGACCTCAAGGTGGCGACGGCCTACGTGCTCCCCTTGGGCGGCGGCCAGAAGGAGGAGATGCTCACCGCCTTGCGCAATTCCCGCCACGAGATCCGGCGCGAGGTCTCCAAGGCGCTGTCGATCAAGTTCGCCCCCGAGATCCGCTTCGAGATCGACGACACCTTCGACCGGATGGATGCGACCCGTGCGCTCTTCGCCGACGAACACGTGGCGCGCGACCTGGATCGGGACGACGAGTGATGCGCGGCGCCCTCGCGGCCATGATGCTGCAGCTCGGCACGCCCGCATGGGCCGTCTCCTGCGAGACGGTGCGTTTCGACGGGGCGGCCTTCACCGCCTGTGCGGTGGATGCCGCGCGCGAGGATCTGCGCCTGTTCCACCGCGACGACAGTGGCGAAATCCTGGGGGCGTTCGCCCAGATCCCGCATGAGCTGACTTTCGCGATGAACGCCGGCATGTACCACGATGATCGCCGCGCGGTGGGGCTCTACATCGAGGACGGGGAAGAGACCGCGCCGCTGGTGACATCCGACGGGCCAGGGAACTTCGGCCTTCTGCCCAACGGCCTGCTTTGCCTGGCCGACGACAGTGCGCGGGTGATCGAGACGCTCGCCTACGCGGCGGAGCAGCCCGCCTGCCGCGATGCCTCGCAGTCCGGCCCGATGCTGGTGATCGACGGCGAATTGCACCCCCGCTTCCTCGAGGACAGCGATAGCCTGAACATCCGCAACGGCGTGGGCACCAGCGCCGATGGTGCCCGGGCGGTCTTCGTCATCGCCGACGAGCCGGTGAACTTCCATCATTTCGCGCGATTCTTCCGTGACTACCTCGAGCTGCCCGATGCGCTCTACTTCGACGGGCGGGTGTCGCGGATGTTCGCGCCCGAGCTGGGCCGCAATGATTTCGGCCTGCCGATGGGACCGATGGTGGGTGTCGTCGCGGATTGACGCCCCGCGCGGGCCGCGCTAGCCCGCAGGCCCCAATCGCAGGAGCAACCGATGGCACGTCGCAAGAAGGGCCGCAACATCAGCGGATGGCTGGTCGTGGACAAGCCCGCGGGGATCACCTCGACCTCCGTCGTGAACAAGGTGCGCTGGGTGCTGGACGCCAACAAGGCGGGCCATGCGGGCACGCTCGACCCCGATGCGACCGGCGTGCTGGCCGTGGCGCTGGGTGAGGCAACGAAGACGGTGCCCTTCATCACCGACGCGCTGAAGTGCTACACGTTCACCATCCGCCTGGGACAGGCCACGAACACCGACGACGCCGAGGGCGAGGTCATCGCGACCTCGGACGATCGGCCCACCGACGATCAGATCAAGGCGGCACTGGGCGCCTTCGTCGGCGACATCGAACAGGTTCCGCCGCAATTCTCCGCCGTGAAGATCGACGGCGAACGCGCCTACAAGCGCGCCCGCAACGGCGAGACGATGGAGATCGCGGCCCGCCCTCTCTGGGTGGAAAGCCTGCTGATGGACGACCGCCCTGACGCCGACCACGTCACGCTGGAACTGGTCTGCGGCAAGGGCGGCTACGTCCGTTCGATCGCGCGCGATCTGGGCGCCGCGCTGGGATGCCACGCCCACGTGCGCGAGTTGCGCCGCACCTGGTCGGGGCCCTTCCGCGCCGAGGAGGGCCTGACGCTCGACCGGATCGATGCGCTTGCCCGAACGCCAGACCTGGACGGACATCTGCAGCCGTTGGAGGTCGGCCTGCACGATTTGCCGCAGGTGATTTGTCCCGCCAGCTCCCTGACGCCTTTGCGCAACGGAAATGCCGCCCCGGTCATAGCCAGCGGCATCGACTACGGCACCGAGGTCTGGGCCGCCCACGACGGACGCGCCGTGGCCGTCGGCCGGCTGATGGGGGCGGACCTGCATCCCTCCCGCGTTTTCGCGCTCCATGCCGCGGACTGAAATCACCCGGCATCACACCGCAGCGGACGGAACCCGCTCCACCGCCATCTATTCCGCCTGCGAGACCTATCGCTATGCCCTGTATCGCGACTGGTGCGACGCGCCTGCATTGACCTTCGTCATGCTGAACCCCTCTACCGCGACGGAAGCGGCGAACGATCCGACCATCGCCCGCTGCGAGGCCCGCGCGCGATCCTGGGGCTATGGTGGCCTGCGGATCGCCAATCTCTTCGCTTTCCGCGCGACCTATCCGCGCGACCTCAAGGCCGCGGCCGATCCGGTGGGGCCGGACGCCGATCATTGGCTGGGCCTGGCCTGCGCGCCGTCCGGACTGGTCATTGCAGGCTGGGGTGTGCATGGCGCGCATCTGGACCGGGACCAACGCGTGCGAGCACTTTTGAAGGACGCGGGGACGGCGCTTCATGCGCTTGGCCTGACCAAGCACGGCCATCCGCGTCATCCACTCTACGTGGCGTATTCCCGGCTGCCGGAGCGCTGGCTGTGAAGCCGATCCCCGCGCTTGGCAAAATATGCCGACATCATTCCCTCTCGGAGGCGGCGTTAACCTGATTTTAACTTTTCACTCCGGTCATCCCTAACGGAGTGTTAAGACCATCGCACACCGGGTCGGGGGCGACTGACGTACGAGGTTGGGGCGATGTTGGCGCTTTTGGGATTGTTCGGCGCCGCCATGGGCGGGCTGATGATGATCGAGACGAACGAGGGCGACGACACCGTCGAACCTTCCCCGGAGGGAGATCCAGCGCCGGACGGGCTGAACCGATTGCTGGATGAAGAGGGCGTGCTGGGCGAGCCGGTCTACGATCTGGTCACCGACACCCGCACAGAGGTTCGGGATCAAGCGTCGATCAAGACCAATGCTGAGGGTAATGCCGAACCGGGGGCAACTTCTGACGCGGCGGACGATCCGACCAGCGGACCTGCTGCGGTGACCGATATCGACAGTCCCGCAAACCCTGACGAGATGCCCGATCCGGCGAACACCGGTGAACCGGCACGGACCGACGAGACCGACACCGACGCCCCGACGGGGGGAGACGACAGCGTCGCCGACATCGATCCGGGCCCTGCGTTCGACGATCCGCGCGACAGGCCGAACCTCGTTCTGGGCGGGTCGGGGGGCGACGAGTTGAAGGGCTACATGGGGGACGACACCTTGATCGGCGGGACGGGAGACGACCGGTTGATCGCGGGGGACGGCGACGATGTGCTTCTGGGCGATGGCGGGGCCGATACGCTCGAAGGTGGCTGGGGCGACGATCTGCTGATTGGTGGGGACGGCGCGGACCTGCTTCAGGGCGGCTGGGGCGACGACGTGCTTCATGGCCGCGACGCCGATGCAGGGTTCGACTACCTCAACGGCGGCGCGGGTGACGACGTGTTGATCGGCGGCGCGGGGGATAACCTCAACGGCGGGGGTGGGGCGGACCTCTTCGACATCGAGCGGGATTTCGACGGCACCATCGACGACCTGGAGCCGCAGGACCGGATCCAGCTGTCCTACACCGGCGACACGCCGCCGGCCCTTTCCACGCAGACCTGTGCGGAGGGGGTCACACTCTACGCCGACAACGAACGGTTGGCGTTCTTTCGCGGCCTGACCGAGTTGGACGTGGGTCGGATCGAGTTGCACGCCGGCTGACGCAGCCACCGGGGGGCTTTCCTTTTTGCTGCCGCACCGCTATGGGGGCGCTCTCTACCTCCACGGGCCTTTCTGGACGACATCCCGGATCGCGCCATTCACCCTTTTTCACAGGAGACCCCGATGTCGATCACGCCAGACGAAAAAGCCCGCCTCATGAAGGAATACGCGACCAAGGAAGGCGACACCGGTTCGCCCGAGGTCCAGGTCGCGATCCTGACCAGCCGAATCAGCACCCTGACCGAGCATTTCAAGACCCACAAGAAGGACAACCACGGTCGCCGTGGCCTTTTGATGATGGTCGCGCAGCGGCGCAAGCTGCTGGACTACCTCAAGGGCAAGGAAGAGGCCCGCTACCAGGACCTCATCAAGCGCCTGGGCATCCGTCGTTAAGTCAGCCCGCCTTACGAATTCGTGAACGCCCGTCGGTCCTCCGGCGGGCGTTTCGCGTTCGGCTGACGGAACATTCCCACTGTCCGCAAGTTGTTCATCCAGACGCGCAGGTTTCCGATTTCCGGAACCGCGGTACACAGCGAAGGAGTGTTCTCCATGGGTGAAATGACTGACAAAGCCAAGGCTGCCGGCAACAAGGCCGCAGGATCCGTCAAGGAAGCCGTCGGCAAGAACAACAACGATCCCGACCTCGAAGCAGAGGGCCAGGCCCAACAAGCGAAGGGCGACGCCCAGGACGTGGCGGGATCTGTCAAGGGCAAGATGGGCAACGACATCTGATCGACCAGATCTCGCTCAATTCAAAAGGCCCGCCGGCTCGTCCGGCGGGCCTTTTCCGTTTCAGTCTCATGCCCGTTTGCGGAGCCTGACTCTCGTCTCGATTGGCGGCAGCCTGCGTGGCATAGACACCCCAATGGGGTCCACCTGACGTCACAGCGGCAAGCCCGCGACGGCGACTGGTCGAGGCGGCTTCGGAGCCGTGCCCTGCACGGCGGATGCGCCGATCCGCCCCAGGCGTGCGACCCTTTCCAAAGCCCGTATTTTCGGATAAGGCCGCATCATCTGAGACGTAGCGTGACGACCCCGGCGCTGTGCAAAGGACAAGGGGTCGGCGGCAATGGGGCCGCCAATCAACGGGCACTCGGACCGCCGAGACTGGCCCATATGAAAGACGTAAGATGTTCAAAGAATTCAAGAAATCCATGCAGTGGGGCGAAGAGACGCTCACGCTGGAAACCGGCAAGGTCGCCCGCCAGGCCGACGGATCGGTGATCGCCACGCTGGGCGAGACCTCCGTCATGGCCAACGTGACCTTCGCCAAGAAGCCCAAGCCCGGCCAAGACTTTTTCCCGCTGACCGTGCACTACCAGGAAAAATACTACGCCGCGGGCAAGGTCCCCGGCGGTTTCTTCAAGCGCGAGGCCCGTCCGACCGAGAAGGAGACGCTGACCGCGCGCCTGATCGACCGTCCGATCCGACCGCTCTTCGTGCCCGGCTTCAAGAACGAAGTGCTTGTGATGTGCACCGTCCTGAGCCACGACATGGTCAACGACCCCGACATGGTCGCGATGATCGCGGCTTCTGCCGCGCTGACGATCTCCGGTGCGCCCTTCATGGGGCCGATCGCGGGTTGCCGCGTGGGCTTCGTCGACGGTGACTACGTCCTGAACCCCGAAATCGACGACATGCACAACCTGCGCATGAATCCCGAGCAGCGGCTCGACCTCGTCGTCGCGGGCACCAAGGACGCCGTGATGATGGTCGAATCCGAGGCCTACGAGCTGACCGAGGACGAGATGCTGGGCGCCGTGACCTTCGCGCACGAGCAGATCCAGCCGGTGATCGACTTGATCATCGACCTTGCCGAAGAGTGCGCGAAAGAGCCCTTCGACTTCACGCCGCCGAACTACGACGACCTTTACGCTGCCGTGAAATCCGCGGGCGAGAGCGCCATGCGCGACGCCTACGCGATCACCGACAAGCAGGAGCGGACCTCGGCCGTGGCCGCCGCCAAGCAGTCGATCATCGACGGGCTGAGCGAAGATCAGCAGGAAGATCCGAACCTTGGCCCCGCGCTGAAGAAGCTGGAATCGACCGTGCTGCGCGGGGACGTGGTCAAGAACGGCCGCCGCATCGACGGTCGCAAGCTCGACGAGATCCGCGACATCGTCTCCGAGGTCGGCATCCTGCCCCGGACCCACGGGTCCGCGCTGTTCACGCGGGGCGAGACGCAGGGCCTCGTGGTCACGACGCTGGGCACCGGCGACGACGAGCAGATGATCGACGCGCTGACCGGCATGTACAAGTCGAACTTCATGCTGCACTACAACTTCCCGCCTTATTCGGTCGGTGAAGCGGGCCGCGTTGGCCCTCCGGGCCGTCGTGAGATCGGTCACGGCAAACTGGCTTGGCGTGCGCTGCAGGCTGTCCTGCCCGCGCCGACCGACTTCCCCTACACGATCCGCATCGTGTCCGAGATCACCGAATCCAACGGCTCGTCGTCGATGGCTTCGGTGTGCGGTGGGTCGCTGTCGATGATGGACGCAGGCGTTCCGCTGAAATCCGCGGTGGCCGGTGTGGCGATGGGCCTCGTGATGGAAGACGACGGCGACTACGCCATCCTGTCCGACATCCTGGGCGACGAGGATCACCTGGGCGACATGGACTTCAAGGTCGCTGGTACCGAGAACGGGATCACGTCCCTGCAGATGGACATCAAGATCGCCGGCATCACGCCCGAGATCATGAAGAACGCGCTGGAGCAGGCCAAGCAGGGCCGTCTTCACATCCTGGGCGAAATGGGCAAGGCCCTGACCGGGGCCGCCGAATTCAGCGTTCACGCGCCGAAGATCGAAACCATGCAGATCCCCACCGACAAGATCCGTGAAGTGATCGGCTCGGGCGGCAAGGTCATCCGCGAGATCGTCGAGGTCTCGGGTGCCAAGGTCGACATCAACGACGACGGCGTGATCAAGCTGGCCTCGAACGATCAGGAGGCCATCAAGAAGGCCTACGACATGATCCACTCGATCGTGGCCGAACCCGAAGAGGGCAAGGTCTACAAGGGGACGGTCGTCAAACTGGTCGACTTCGGCGCCTTCGTGAACTTCTTCGGCAAGCGCGACGGTCTGGTCCACGTCTCCCAGATCGAGAACCGCCGTTTGAACCACCCCTCCGACGTCCTGAAAGAAGGACAGGAGGTCTGGGTCAAGCTGTTGGGCTTCGACGATCGCGGCAAGGTGCGCCTGGCCATGAAGATGGTCGACCAGGAGACCGGCAAGGAGATCGAGAAGGAAGACGCCGAATAAGCGCGACCTTTCCGACACGACACGAAGGCCCCGGTGGAGACACCGGGGCCTTTTTGCGTGCAAACGCGTGACGAACGCCCTTTGCGCGATACCTCAATGCCACACAACCGGAGGACCAAGATGAAACCGATCCTGACAGCCCTTGCTTTTCTGACGCTCGTTGCCTGCGATGGCGGCATGGCGATGAACGGCAACGCGAACGCCACGATGACGCCCAGCGGCGCTTCCGCTGAAACCGCAACTCTGGGCAACACCGTCGTCAACTGACGGCACCCGCCCAAAAGGACCTGACATGAAAAAGATCGTACTGACCCTGGCTGCCCTTTCCGCTCTCGCGGCCTGCAGCAGCCAACCCGAACCGATGGCGCCGATGGCGACCCAGCAGCCCACGATGGTGATGGCCGAGCCCAGCATGAACAAGCTGTAAGACGTGCCGGGCGGGCGCCCGCACGGTTGCCCGCCCAATACCCCCGTGCGGCACTGAGCCTTCGCGTTGGAACAGCCGCATGACGACCAGCAGCCAGCCTGACCGGATCGCGCCGCTGGCCAGCGCGTGGGATCCGTTTCAGCGCATCTCCATGTGCAGCGCGCTGACCCTTTCGCCTTTTGGCGACGACCAGGGTCAATGCCGATCAAGGCGTCCTCACACCAGAAAGCGCACAGCCCGCGGTCAACGCCATTATACAGGCGGTGGGATACACCGATCTGCCCGTGCGCGGGTAGAAGCGGCGCCACGAACGAGGCCGACAAGATCAGGGTTCCTGCCCAATTTCCCCGTCAGCCGCACTACCCGGAACAGCGTCGGCAGGATCATCATTGCAAAAGGCAAAAGGCCCGCGATGGAGTAGACGATCGGCATCCGTAGGGGTCCGTGGCATCCGGCTCGTAGCCAATGGTCAGCGACCTAAACCCCGCTTTCGCCCCGCGCGGCTTTGCGCTAGGACAGCGACAGCTTGAACGAACCCAAGGGACGCGGCCCGTGAAATTCTCTCTGTCCTGGCTGAAGACGCACCTCGACACCGACGCCTCGGTCGACATGATCGCCGAGACGCTGACCGATCTCGGGCTCGAGGTCGAAGGCATCGAGAACCCCGCCGAGGCGCTTCGCCCCTTCACCATCGGCCACGTCGAAAGTGCCGAAAAGCATCCCGACGCCGACAAGCTGCGGGTCTGCCAGGTGCGCACGAAGGATGGTCTGCAGCAGATCATCTGCGGCGCGCCCAACGCGCGGGAGGGGATCACCGTGGTCGTCGCCCATCCGGGCGTCTACGTCCCCGGCATCGACACCACCATCGGCGTGGGCAAGATCCGCGGCATCGAAAGCTTCGGCATGATGGCCTCCGAGCGTGAGTTGGAGCTGTCCGAGGAACACGACGGGATCATCGAGCTGCCCTCGGGCGAGGTCGGGCAAAGCTTCGCGGACTGGCTCGCCGAACACGAACCGTCTCGCATCGACCCGGTGATCGAGATCGCGATCACCCCCAACCGCCCCGACGCGCTGGGCGTCCGCGGCGTGGCCCGCGACCTGGCCGCCCGCGGGATCGGAACGCTCAAGCCCCTTGCGACGCCAGAGGTCGCCGGCACCGGTGCGCCCGCCATGACAGTGCGCATCGACGAGGACACGCGCGACGGCTGCCCCGTCTTCTGCGGACGCCTGATCGAAGGCGTGACCAACGGCCTCAGCCCCGAATGGCTGCAGCAGCGGCTGAAATCCGTGGGCCTGCGCCCGATCTCGTTCCTGGTCGATGTTACGAATTTCTTCACCTACGATCTGAACCGCCCCCTGCATGTCTTCGACGCGGACAAGGTGGCGGGCGATCTGCGGGTTCACCGGGCCGCGGGCGGCGAAGAGATCGTGGCTCTCGACGACAAGACCTACACCTTGCGCGAAGGGCAGATCGTAATCTCTGACGACAACGGGCCGGTCAGCATCGCCGGCATCATGGGCGGCGCGGCCACCGGCTGTACCGAGACGACCACCCGTGTCTTCGTCGAAAGCGCCTACTGGGATCCGGTGCAGATCGCCTACGCGGGACGCGCGCTCAAGATCAACTCGGACGCGCGCTACCGGTTCGAGCGGGGCGTCGACCCTGCGCTCACGCCCGAAGGGCTGGACCACGCCTGCGCGATGATTACGGATGTCGCGGGCGGGAGCGCCTCCGACATGGTGGTGGCGGGGGAGGTTCCCGACACGGCGCGCAGCTACACGCTGGACACCGATCGTGTCGTCAGCCTCGTCGGGATGGAGATCGCGGCGGACACCCAGCGCCAGACGCTCACCGATCTCGGCTTCCGGATGGAAGGCGACCAAGCCCACGTGCCAAGCTGGCGGCCCGACGTGCAAGGCTCTGCCGATCTGGTCGAAGAGGTGGCCCGCATCGCATCGCTCACCAAGTTGCAGGGCACGCCGTTGCCGCGCAGTCAGCCCGGCGTGCCGAAGCCCGTCCTGACGCCCGGTCAGCAGCGCGCGCAGGCGGCCCGCCGCACGGCGGCGGCGCTGGGCTACAACGAATGCGTGACCTACAGCTTCATCGATGCGGCCGCCGCCGCGCTGTTCGGCGGCGGCGGCGAGGCGACGCGGCTGGAAAACCCGATCTCGTCGGAGATGTCGCACATGCGGCCCGCGCTTCTGCCCGGCCTGCTGCAGGCTGCGGCACGCAACCAGGCGCGCGGTATCATGGACATGGCGCTGTTCGAGGTGGGCGACGTCTTCCACGGTGGCGAGCCCGGCGACCAGGCCCCCAGCGTCACGGGCATCCTGATCGGGCGGACCGGTCCGAAAGACACGCACGGTGCTTCGCGCCCGGTCGATACCTTCGATGCCAAGGCCGATGCGGAGGCTCTGTTGGCCGCCATCGGCGCCCCCGCTAAGACGATGATCCTGCGCGACGGTCCCGACTGGTTTCACCCGGGCCGCCACGGCCGCATCTGCCTTGGCCCGAAGAAGACCCTCGGCATTTTCGGAGAGCTGCACCCGAAGATTCTGTCGGCGCTGGACGTGAAGGGGCCTGCGGTGGCGTTCACCCTGTTCCCGGCGGAAGTGCCGATGCCGCGCGCCAAGACGAACACGCGGCCTGCGCTGGTCGCGCCCGACCTGCAGGCGGTAGAGCGCGACTTCGCCTTCGTGGTCGACACAGGCGTTGATGCGCAGACCCTGATGAACGCCGCGGCGGGGGCCGACAAGGCGCTGATCGCGGATGTGCGCCTCTTCGACGAGTTCCTGGGCGGCGCGCTGGGTGAGGACGCGAAATCGCTCGCGATCACCGTGCGCCTGCAACCGACCGAGGCGACCCTGACCGACAAACAGATCGAGGCCGTCTCGGAGCAGATCGTGGCCAAGGTCACCAAGGCGACCGGCGGCCGTCTGCGCGGCTAGGCGTCCGGATCGGGGATGCGCTTGGCCTTCTGCACGGCGGGCCGGGCGTAGAACCGGTCGACGTAGGCGGGAACGTGGGTCAGGTCTGTATAGCCCGTGACCTCCTTCGCGCCGTAGAAGTCGAGCGCGTTCAGCCAGGGCGCCAAAGCGATGTCCGCGATGGAAAAATCGCCCGCGATCCATTCGCGATCGGCCAGCACTCCTTCGACCACGCCCAGCAGGCGTTTGGCTTCGTCGACGTAACGCTGTCGGGGGCGGGGATCCTCGATCTCGGAGCCTGCGAATTTGTAGAAGAAGCCAAGCTGCCCGAACATGGGGCCGACGCCGCCCATCTGGAACATGAGCCACTGGATCACATGCGCCCGCTCGGTCGCGGTGCTGCCCTGCAGCTTGCCGGACTTTTCGGCCAGGTAGATCAGGATCGCGCCGGATTCCCACAGGCCGATCGGACCATCGGGTCCGTTGGGGTCGATGATCGCCGGGATCTTGCCGTTGGGGTTGAGCGAGGTGAAGGCGTCCGATTTCACGTTGTCATCCGACAGCTTCACGAGGTGCGGTTCGTAATCCAGTCCCATCTCCTCGAGCGCGATTGAGGCCTTGACCCCATTGGGCGTCGGAAAGGCGTAAAGCTGGATGACGTCGGGCTTGTTCGGGGCCCAACGCTGGGTGATCGGAAATGCGGAAAGGTCGGCCATGGGGCGCTCCTGTTGTGATATTTGTGCACGACCTAGTTTCGACGCGGCCATCATCGACCCCCCGGGTCGCAATCGGCTTTGACCGCGTTCGCGCGGGCTTGCTATAGCCCCCGTCAATCGAAATGCGGAGGAAATGATGCTGCAGGAATTCAAGGACTTCATCGCCAAGGGCAACGTCATGGACCTGGCGGTCGGGATCATCATCGGCGCGGCCTTCACCGCGATCGTGAACTCGCTCGTCGGTGATCTGATCAATCCGGTGATCGGGCTGATCCTGGGCGGGATCGACTTCACCTCGATGTACGTGGTCCTGTCCGGCGAGGTGCCGGAGGGCGTGGGGCTCGACGCCGCGCGGGAGGCCGGGGCCGCGATCTTCGCCTACGGTGCCTTCGTGACCGCTTGCATTAACTTCCTGATCATCTCCGTCGTGGTCTTCTTGCTGGTCAAGACCGTCAACCGTTTGAAGGCCGCGGCAGAAAAACCCGACGACGTCGCCCCGGAGGTCCAGACCGGCCCGTCGCAGCTGGACGTGCTGATCGAGATCCGCGATCGCCTGAAGCCCTGAATCGGTTCATGTCGCCAACGCGAAAGGGTTCCCCGGTGCGGAGAACCCTTTCGCATTGGCTGAACATCACGTCACCCGGTTCAGAGCGGGCAGTCTTGGGGCGTCAGCCGCGGCGGTCGGTGCGCGCCGTCGGGTGCTGCCGGCTTAACCGGTGGACCCGACGTTCGGTCGGACGGGTCAGGAAATGGATCAACGCAGCCGTGAGTGCGACGGCGCAGATGGATACGATCAGGACATCAATAGTCATTGTTCAGCCTCTTGAACTTCGCGAGTCCAACCGCGGTAGTAGGGGAAGGTTCCGACCTAAATTCATAAAACTACGCATACTTTGCGAATTTGACACAGCCCTGCCAAATGCGGCTCAGTAGTCCTTGGTCTCTGGCAAGGCGGATGTGATCTCGAACGTCAGGCCGATGAGCCGCTGGCCGTCGTCAGTCGTGGACCGTTCGATCGTGCTGCCAAGCTGCAGGGCGAAGGCGCGCTTGAGCTGGCGATTGATGTCCGCATCGACAGAACCGTCGTCCTCGCTGCGGTAGGGGCTGACGATTTGCAGCCTTGCGACGCCGTCCTCGATCGTCCGCAGATCGACGGCCATGGACAAGTCGTGGCTGTCCTTGGGCTGACTGCGGTGGACCTGCGAGACGACTTCCCCGATGAAAAGTGCCAGCGGAATCGCCTGATCGGGCACGAGGCCGAAGTCGTCGCAGGCGACATGCGTCTGGGCCTGTGGAAAATCGGCGCGCAAGCTGTCGAAGAGGCTGCCGCACAGATCCTCGACCAGCGAACAGATATCGATCCGTCCGAAGTCGTCGGCCTGGTAAAGGAAACGGTGGACCGTCGCGAGGTTCAGAACGCGTGCGTGCAGCCGGATCAAGGTTTCCTTTGCTGTGGATTCGCCGGTCGCGCGGATCTGCATGTTGATGATCGACGAGATCATCTGGAGGTTGTTCTTCACCCGGTGGTGAATTTCCTTCAAAAGCAAATTCTTCTCGCGCAGGGCGTCTTCCATGCGGGCTTCGTCGTCGAGCAGGTCGTAGGCCATGTCGACGAAGGTGCGATCCAGCTCGTAAAGCTCGCGCGGTAACTGGACGGCAGATTTGCTTTCCTTCAGCGACCGATCGGCCGCGAACTCGCGCATGCGTCGGCGAAGGTCCTTGATCGGACCGACGACCAGTCTGTGGACGGCGAAGTAAGCCACGAAAAGGCTCGCGAACCACATCAGCACCGGCAGGAAGGTCGAAGGCAGGGCCGTCCGGTCCCCGCCGAGCGCGCCGCCCAGGGGGGGCCAGCTCGCCACGGCATAGGCCAGTCCGGGCACGACCGTCGAGGTGGTGAGCAAGCGCTCTTGGCCGTCCGCATTTGTCCCCCGCAGGACACGCCGCTGGCTGGAGAAGGTCGTTTCGGGCGTCACCCGCCTCGCCAGCATGTCCAGCGTCGCGGTCGACAGCGCCTCGCCCTGGCTCATGACGAGGTCGCCGTCACGGTTGTAGATGACCATCGAGAGGGGGGCCCGGTCCAGGTCCATGTCCCGCTCGGCCTCCAGTTCCGCAAGCGGTATCGCCACGGCGATCTGGCCGATGACGTCCTCGTCCGGGATTACGGGGTAGAGCAGGACCGCCACTTCCACGCCGGGCATCAATTGGCTGTCCGCGCGCAGGAAGGATCGCTCCGACGAGTCGCGCAAGCCCAGAATGCGGGAATCTATCGTTTCGACCTCGATCGGGCGGTCGGCCGATGAACAGGTGATATCGCCCTCGAGCGGTACGAAGCCGACGAAACTGTAGTTCGGACTGATGTCGACCAGGTTCGTGAACATGGTCCTGCAGGTCCCCTCGTCCATGAGGTCCCGCGGCAGCATGGCGGCTTCCGACTGGGCGGACCCTATGGCGTTCTGGAGCGCCCGGCGTTCACCGCTGGCGGCCAGCTCGGTGAGCGCCACCAGGCTGAGTTCGGTGCGGGCGCGCAGGTTGTCGTCGAGGTTCTTGGTCTGCCACATGGCCAGAAGGCCGATAGGCAAAAGCGCCAGCGACAAGAAGGCCACGACCCGGAACGGAAGTCCTTCGAGGAACCCGAACGACTCCTGCCTCTCGGGACCGGCGCCGGACATTAAAATGCTGAATTGCCGTTGTTGCTGACAACGGCGACCGTCGCCTTGTCGGTCAACTCAACGGGGCCGTCGGCATCGAGGTTCATCAGTTCCGCAAGCTTCTTGCGGCCGCGGTTCGCGCGGCTCTTGATGGTGCCCACGGCGACATTGCACATCGCGGCGGCCTCCTCGTAGGAGAAGCCGGAAGCGCCGACGAGGATCAGGGTCTCTCGCTGCTCGTCGGGCAGCTTGGCGAAGGCGGTCTTGAAGTCGGTCATCTGCAAATGCCCGTCATGGGCGGGCTTTTCGGCCATGCTTTCGGTGAAGATGCCGTCGACGTCGGCCACTTCGCGCTTGGCCTTCCGGCGGCTGGAATAGAAGGTGTTGCGCAGGATCGTGAAGAGCCAGGCGCGCATGTTGGTGCCGGGCTCGAACTTCTCGATGTTGGTCCAGGCCTTCACCACGGTGTCCTGCACCATGTCGTCGGCCGTCGCACCGTTGCGGGTCAACGAGATGGCGAAGGCCCGGAGCGCCGGCAGATGTTCGACCAATTCGTCACGCGGATCGCCGTTCATTCGTTGGCACCATCGTTCGGAGTGCCGTCGGCCGCGGTGTCCTGCGCCTTGAGATCGTCCAGCAACGCCTTCAGGCGGTCCGGCAATTCGGCCTGCTCCTGAGCTTGGAAGACGCGGCGAAGATTGGCGTCGATCTGCTGACGCGCCTTTTCGCTAGGGGTATCGTTGGACATTCAGGGGCCTGTCATTACCTGTGTTTGGACACAATCTTTAAGGAACCCAAACGCGTGATACGGGGTTGGGTTCCCGAGATGGGGAACAATACGGGACAAACTCATATGGCAAGCACTTCTGCCAACCAAGACATGACGACCGCAATCGGGACATATCTTCCCTATCTGCGGCGATATGCGCGTGCGCTCACCGGCTCTCAGGCCAGCGGGGATGCCTATGCCGCCGCAACGCTCGAAGCGATCCTGGAAGACCGTACCATTTTCGACACGGAGATTTCTCCGAAATCGGCGTTGTTCAAGACGTTGCACATGATGTGGTCGAGCACCGATGTCTCTGAACCCGGTGAATCCGCCATCGGCATCGAAGGGGCCGCGCAGCGACACCTCGCCAAGCTGACCGCCAACACCCGCGAAGCGCTCCTGCTGCACACGATCGAGGAATTCTCCTACCCCGAGATCGCCGACATCATGTCGATCGAGGAAACCGAGGTGTCTCACCTCGTGGACGTGGCACACCGCGAATTGGCCGACAGCGTCTCCGGCCGGATCCTGATCATCGAGGACGAGGCGATCATCGCCATGGACCTCGAGGCGCTCGTCTCGGACATGGGCCACAAGGTCACCGGTATCGCGCGCACCCATGAAGGTGCCATCAAGCTGGGCACGGCGGAAAAGCCGGACCTTATCTTGGCGGACATCCAGCTGGCCGACAATTCGTCAGGGATCGACGCGGTGAACGAGCTGCTGGGAGCCTTCGGCGACATTCCAGTCATCTTCATCACGGCCTTCCCCGAACGGCTGTTGACCGGTGACAAACCGGAACCTGCCTTCCTCATCGCCAAGCCCTACACAGAAGAACAGGTCAGAAGTGCCGTGGCGCAGGCGATGTTCTTCTCCTCGACCGACACCTTGATGGTGTAAGCTTCAGACGGGCAGGGCGGATCCCGCCCTGACCGTCCGCAAAGCGAAGCTCGACTGCATCTGCGCCACGCCTGGAAGGCGGGCCAGGTGCTGTCGGTGTATGCGCGCGAAATCCTCTGTATCCCGCGCGACGACCTTCAACAGATAATCCGCCGTGCCGGCCATCAGGTGACATTCCAGAACGTCCGGAATGCGGGACACGGCCCGTTCGAATGCATCCAGAAGCTCGTCGGCCTGACCGGAGAGGGTGATCTCCACGAACACCACGGTCGACAGGCCCAGCGCCTTCGCGTTCAACCGCGCGACGTAGCCGGAAATGACGCCCGCCCGCTCCATCCGTTGCACCCTGCGATGACAGGCCGAGGCGGACAGGTTCACCGCCTCCGCCAGCTCCCCATTCGTCATCCGTCCGGCGCGTTGCAGGACAGCCAGAAGCCTGCGGTCTGTTGCATCAATCTCGGACATGCGCAAAATCCTCCCGAAAATTGGCATAACACCGGTTAAATTTCCCGGTGTTTCCGCTCTCGGTCGTAAAGTGATCCAAGATCCGCCGCAAGGCGCGTGGCAAGCTGAGTGAAACGCATACCGGAGGATTGACCATGCATATCGGCTGCCCGAAAGAGATCAAACCGCAGGAATTCCGCGTCGGCCTGACGCCCAACGCCGCGCGCGAGGCGATTCTGCACGGCCACGAAGTGACGATCGAGGCGGGTGCCGGCGTCGGCGCAGGCTTCGTCGATGCCGACTACGTTGCCGCGGGGGCCCGGATCGCCGAGACGGCGGCGGAAATCTTTGCCGCTGCCGACATGATCGTGAAGGTCAAGGAACCGCAAGCGGTCGAGCGAGCGATGCTGCGGGAGGGTCAGATCCTCTTCACCTACCTTCATCTTGCCCCCGATCCCGAGCAGACGCGCGATCTGATCGACTCGGGCGCGACCTGCATCGCCTACGAGACCGTCACCGACCGGGTCGGCGGCCTGCCGTTGCTGGCACCGATGTCCGAGGTCGCGGGCCGGTTGGCGCCGCAGGTGGGGGCCTGGACGCTGCAGAAGGCCAACGGCGGCCGCGGCGTGCTTATGGGGGGCGTGCCCGGGGTCAGTCCCGCCCGCATCGCCGTGATCGGCGGGGGCGTGGTGGGCACGCAAGCGGCCCGGATCGCCGCCGGCATGGGAGCGGATGTCACTGTCCTCGACCGGTCACTGCCCCGGCTGCGTTACCTCGACGATGTCTTCGGCGGGGCCTTCAAGACCGGTTTCGCCAGTGCGGGCAACACGGCGGAACTGGCAGCCCAGGCCGACATGATCATCGGCGCGGTGCTGGTCCCCGGAGCGGCGGCCCCCAAGCTGATCTCTCGCGCGCAACTGTCGGAGCTGAAGCCCGGTGCGGTGCTGGTGGATGTCGCCATCGACCAGGGGGGCTGCTTCGAGACGTCGCGCGCGACCACCCACCAGGATCCGATCTACGAGGTCGACGGCATCATGCATTACTGCGTGGCTAACATGCCGGGGGCCGTTGCACGCACCAGCACCATCGCGCTCGGCAACGCCACGATGCCTTTCATGCTGGCGCTGGCGGACAAGGGCTGGCGACAGGCCTGCGCCGAGGATCCGCATCTGCTGGCGGGTCTCAACGTCCACGCGGGCCGCGTGACCTATGCCGCGGTGGGTCAGGCGCTGGGACTGGAGACGCTGGATCCGCAGGCGGCGCTTAAAACAGCCTGACCTCTTCCTCCGGCTGGTCGAGCGACTTGGCCAGCCGCCGCAACCGCTCCGCCTGGGGGTGGTCTGGCCCGGCGTGACGGATCAGGGATCGGGTCAGGTCCAGATGCCGGATCCGCGTCATACGGTCGGTGATCGTGTAGGGAATGCAGTTCTCGTAAGGGTCCAGCAGATCGTTGAAATCGGTATAGTGGATGGCCACGCGCGGCGTTTCCATCGGTTTCAACCCGCCGCGATATTCGATCGCTTCCAGAAGCCCCGCGTGCAGCCAGTTCAGGCAGTTCATCGCCGTGAACGGATCGTTGAACCCGGGCGACAGGGCACGGGCCACCATTTCGGTCATCTGGTCGCCCAGGAATGGCGTCGCCTGCTCCTCGGTCCGGGCGTTGCCGGTGGCGACGGCCCCGCGCAGGGTGTCGCGCTGGCGGTCGGTCAGGTCCGCGTCGGATTGCACGGTCATCATCGCCACCTGCGGGCTGACGAAGGTTCCGGGCGCGTGGTGGATCTCGATCAGCCAGTCGTTCTCACGCGCGCGATCGAAGAGCGTGTCGAGATCCATCTGCTGGATGTAGCCCGCGTCGTTGAGACGGATTTCGGTTGTGACCGCGCGGGTGCGCGCGACGGGCTGTTCCACCACCATGGTCTCGCGCATCTCGATCAGGCCGCGTATGTCCCGGCTGAACCGGTGGCCCAGGTCTGAGGCGATGTTCGAGACGTTGATCGTTTCGGGCACGTGGTGGACGTAGTAGATCATGGTGAAGACCGACAGGACCGTCAGGATCATCGCCATCAGAAGCGCGTATTGCGGCACGAAGGGGGCCTGTTCGTCCACGGCCCCCTGCATCGCGCGCAGCACGAAGATCGCGAAGGTGAAGGTCGCCAGAAGCATCCCGAAGCTGACCTGCGTGGACCGGTCGCGCATGAAGTTCCCGATCAGCCGCGGCCCGAAGTTGCCCGCCGCGAAACTGACCGCGACGAGCGTCATCGAAAACAGGACACCCGCCACCCCGATCACGGTCGATGCGATGGTGGCCAGGGTCTGGCGCGCCCCGTCGCCTTGCTGGTCGACCCAGCTTTTGGGCAGGGGGAAGGGGATGAGGTCGGGGTTGTGGTCCAGCCAGATCAAGAGCTCGGCGAGGATCAGTGCCGTCACGACGAAGGTCGAGGGTACGAACCAGTAGCTGGCCTTGACGTCCAGGATGATCTTCTTGACGAAGGCGCGGCTGTTGAAGACAGCCACGTCAGGTGTCGTCTTCGGTCGGGCCTGCCGCGCCCTGGTCGTCGTCCCGGCCCGCCCGCTCGATCTGCAGGGGTTCCTTGAACGTGAGCGTCTGGTAGGTGAACGGGATCTCGATGCCTGCGTCGTCGAGCGCGCGCTTGACCGCACCCACGACCTGATCGCGGCTGCGGCGGATGTCCACGGGCTTCGAGCCGGTCCACCACGTCACCTCGAAATCGATCGAGGACGCACCGAAGGCTTGCGCGAAGATCTGCACGTCCTTCACGTCGTCGCGCACCGATTCGACGGCCTTGACGGCCTCGGTGATGACGTCGCGCGCCTCGTCGACGTCCTCGTCGTAGGCGACGCCGCAAATGACGGTCGTGCGCCGCAGGCCGCGGTTGGTGCGCACCGTCACGGGGTTCGAGAACAGCGTGTGGTTCGGCATCACGATCAGCTGTCCATCCGTCATCCGCACGCGGCTGTCGCGGATGGTGATATCCTCGATCTGGCCTTCGTGGCCATCGACCTCGATGTAGTCGCCGATGCTGAAGGGCTCTCGCAGCAGGATCAGGATCCCGGCGAGGAAGTTTTCGAAGGTGTCCTTGAAGGCAAAGCCGATCGCCACCGATCCCAATCCCAGCGTCGTCAGCGCCTTGCCGGGCGTGATCGACGGAAAGACGACGGCCAGGGCGATCAGCGTGCCGATCAGCCAGATCGCGGTGACGGCCACGAGCACGAAGACGTCGATCAGGTTCTGCCGAAGATGCACGCGGCGACCGACCTTGCGGATGCCGGCCCGCACCAGCAGCACGATTGCCCAGATCATCAGGATCAGCAGCAGCGCCAGCCCTATCCGGGGGAGGGCGCGGATAAATCCGGTCGCGTAGGTCTCGAGCGTGCCGTACAGCGTCCCGGTCAATTCAGCGTAATCCATGACATTTCGAACGCGGCCAAGGTTTTTGGGTTCCCTGTCTTGCGCCAAATTCCGCCGAGTGAGGCGACGAGATCGCTTTTCCGTCCGATGATGGTACTTTTTGCAATTTTTGGGGGAACCTCCGGCGGTCGCCGTCGTTGGCATTGCAAGAACGCGCTTGTCCCCGCGCATTCTGCCAGCGGCCGGATCGGGTCCCTCCCCGAGCAACTTCGATCCGGTCGCCCCCCTCCCCACTTTGTCGCAGTCTGTGTCCGGAACCGGACAAATCCGGCTCGCGTTCCTCGATCACATTGAACAGGAGCGAACGACATGGCGAAGTTTTCCGAAGGCGACAAGGTCAAGTGGAACTGGGGCAACGGAACCGGGACCGGCACCGTCAAGAAGGTCTATACCCAGAAGCGCACGCTCAAGATCGACGGCAACGAGGTGACACGCGATGCCTCCGAGGACGAGCCGTCGCTGCGTATCGAACAGGAAGACGGTGACGAGGTCTTCAAGTCCAGCACCGAGGTCGAAAAGGCCTGATGAGCTTTACGGACATCCCCAAGGGCCACGGGTTGGTCTATTATCCCGACAGCGAACCGGGCATCGCTCGCAGGCGCGCGGGGCGGGGGTTTTCGTACACGGGTCCCGATGGCACCCGGATCGAGCGGGGTCCCGAACGCGACCGGATCGAGGCGCTGGGAATTCCGCCGGCCTATGCGGATGTCTGGATCTCTCCGATGGTGCAGGGGCATCTGCAGGCCACCGGTCTGGATGAGCGCGAACGCAAGCAATATCGCTACCACGACGATTGGACGCGATTGCATGCGCAGTTGAAGTTCGACCGCCTTGCGGACCTTGTCGCGACCTTGCCCCGCTTGCGCCGCTGGATCGAAACCCGGTTGCGCGGCGAGGCGGGAAGCTTCGACGTGGCCCTCGCCGCCACCTTGGCGCTGATCGACCGGGCGGCGCTGCGCGTGGGCCATGAAAGCTACACGCAGGACAACGGAAGCTATGGTGCGACGACCCTGCTGCAGGAGCATGTCACCGTGACGGGCGGGTCGATCGCGCTGGATTTCACCGGCAAGAGCGGCAAGCGGGTAGAGCGCGAGATCTACGCCCCGCGCCTGGCTGCGATATTGGAAGATTGCCAGGATCTGCCCGGGGCGGAGGTCGTCTCGTGGCAGGACGACGCGGGCGCGTCCCATGCGATCCGCTCTGAGCATATCAACGATGTTCTGAAAGACCTCTGCGGTCCGCAGGTGACGGCTAAGACCTTGCGCACCTGGACCGGAACCGTTGCGGCCTACCGTGCCGCACGCGAGGCAGAGACGCTGACGATCAAGACCATGGCGGAAGCCGCCGCCGCACGGTTGAACAACACTGCCACCGTGGCGCGCAACAGCTACATCCATCCCGCCGTCATCGAGCTTGCGGAACTCTCCGACGCGGAAAGAAACCGACTGTTCAAGCGGTTGGACAAGACAGGCTCGGTCGCGGGACTGCGCGCCGGGGAGGCCGAGCTTGGCGCCTACCTGGCGGCGGGCTGACTACATCAGCGGGCGGGGTTGTGCGGCTTCGACCTCGACCCCGGCAACGTCGGCCAATTTCGCGGTGTCGGGAACGGTGATGTGCCCGTCGGTCCAGCCGATGAACTGCCGCTCGCGCAGCTTGCTCAAGGTCTTGTTGGTATGCACCAGGGACAAACCCAGCGCATCGGCCAGATCCTGCTGGCGCAAGGGCAATTCCACCGTGGCGTTCTCGACCAGCCCCAGTCCTTCGGCGCGTTCGAACAGACGGAGCACCGCCCAGGCGACCGATTCCATGGCGGTGCGTTGCCCAAGGGTCGTCAGCGCCTCGCCCAGGAAGTGCTCCTCGGTCGCGCAGGCCCAGATGATATCATAGGCGCGTTCCGGGTTGTTCTTGATGAAGCCGAAGAGTTCGGAGCGGTTGAAGACGCAAAGCGTCATTTTCGATCGCGCTTCGATGGAATGGGTCATCTCCTCGCGGACGCTGCCTTGGAGCCCCAGAAAATCACCGGGAAAGACGAAATTAATGACCTGTCGCCGGCCGCTTTCGGTGGTCTTGTAGCGGATGCCGATGCCGCGCAGGACGGTAAAGAGCTGCAGGGCATTCGATCCTTCCTGAAGAATTGGCGTTCCGGCATCCACAGTCAGTTCCCCGACCTTGAATCGGTCCATGACGCGGACCTCTTCGGGGGACATCGGCACGAACATCTCGAGCCGCCGCAGCGGGCATCGCGCGCATTTGGTCGCCATTGCGTGCCCTTTCGATCGTTTTTTCCTTGGTTCAGCCTAAGGATGTCCGGTCGCCTGTCTACCGGAAGTTCGACACGAAAAACCCCCGCCCGAGGCCGGGCAGGGGTTTCTTCACTGTGTCGAGAACGGTTTAAAGCAACCCTTCGCGTTGGGCCTTTTTGCGCGCCAGCTTGCGCTGACGGCGGATCGCCTCGGCCTTCTCGCGCGCTTTCTTGACGGAGGGCTTCTCGAAATGCTGCTTGAGCTTCATTTCCCGAAACACGCCTTCACGCTGAAGCTTCTTCTTCAAAGCACGAAGCGCCTGATCGACGTTGTTGTCACGAACACTAACCTGCATGTGGTTTTCACCACCTTTCTAGTCGGATTTGCAATAAGTTGCAGGAGGTGGTCCCATAGCCGTTCCAGCCTAGCTTGTAAAGCCAGGCCCCGCGACGAAAGGCATCCCCATGACCCCCGACCCCGACAAACTGACCCTGCTCGACGCTATCGTGCCGCAGGTGGCCTTCGACGGCTGGTCCGAGACGTCGTTCAAGGCCGCCGTCGCCGCGACAGACGTGCCCGAGGTACGGGCGCGGTCCTTGTGTCCGCGGGGTGCCACGGATCTTGCGATCCTGTTCCACCAGCAGGGCGACCGCGCGATGGTCGAGGCGTTGCGGGCCGAGGATCTCTCGACGCTGCGCTTCCGTGACAAGGTGGCACGGGCCCTGCGCTTGCGTCTCGACGTGATCGAGGACCGCGAGGCCGTGCGCCGCGGTATGACGCTGTTCTCCCTGCCGCATCTGGCCGCCGACGGGGCCAAGCTGATGTGGGGCACGGCGGATGCGATCTGGACGGCGTTGGGCGATACCTCGGCGGACGTGAACTGGTACACCAAGCGCGCCACGCTGTCCGGCGTCTGGAGCGCGGTGATCCTCTACTGGCTGGGCGATCAGTCGGAAGGAACGGTCCAGACCACCGCCTTCATCGACCGCCGGATCGACGAGGTGATGCAGATCGAGTGGGCGAAATCCGCCCTGCGCGGCAACCCGCTGCTCAAGCCCCTCACTGTGCCTCTGGGCAAGCTGGGCGAGATGATCAAGCCGCCCCGACAAACGCCCGACATGGACGTCCCCGGCATGTGGCGGCCCGGAGCGCCGAAATGAGGGCGGTCGAGATCAGCAAGCCCGGCGGTCCCGAGGTCCTGAAGATCTGCGACCGGCCGGTGCCAGAACCGGGGCCCGGACAGGTGGTCCTCAAGGTGGCCTACGCCGGCGTGAACCGTCCCGACGCACTGCAGCGCGCGGGGGCCTACGACCCGCCGAAAGAGGCCTCCGACCTGCCGGGGCTGGAGGCCTCCGGCACCGTCCATGCGGTGGGCGAGGGGGTGACGGATCTGGCCGTGGGCGACGCGGTCTGCGCGCTGCTGCCGGGCGGCGGGTACGCGGAATACGTGGCAACCCCCGCGGCCCATTGCCTGCCAGTGCCCGAAGGCATGGGACTGCGCGAAGCCGCCTGCCTGCCGGAGACCTACTTCACCGTCTGGACCAACGTCTTCGACCGCGGGGCCCTGCGCAAGGGAGAGACCTTGCTGTGCCACGGCGGGTCTTCCGGGATCGGGACCACGGCGATCCAGATGGCCAAGGCCTTCGGGTCGAAGGTCATCGTGACGGCGGGGTCTGAAGACAAGCTTTCGGTCTGCCGTGACCTCGGCGCGGATGTCTGCATCAACTACAAGACACAGGATTTCGTGGAGGTGGTGAAGGCCGAAGGCGGGGCGGACGTCGTTCTCGACATGGTGGGCGGGGATTACATCCCGCGCAACGTGGCTTGCTTGAACGTCGAGGGACGGCTGGTACAGATCGCCTTCCTGGGCGGCGCCAAGGCCGAGATGAACTTCGCGCCGATGATGGTCAAGCGGCTGACTTTGACCGGCAGCACCCTGCGCCCGCAGAGCGATGCCGCCAAGGCCGAGATCGCGCAGGCGCTACTGGGCCACGCCTGGCCCTTGTTGGCCGAAGGCAAGATCGGCCCCGTGATGGACCAGGAATTCAGCCTGGAGGATGCCGCGCAGGCCCACGCCCGCATGGAAGCGGGCGATCACATCGGCAAGATCGTCTTGCGGGTCTGACGGGACGACTCTGCTCGCGGCTGCGTCGCGATGGCGGCTTGTCCGCCACCCCTCATACGCGCGGCGGGCGGCTGCGATAGACCGGTATCCGCCAGCGCCACGCGATCCCGCTCGCGCGCAAGGCGAAGGTCACCGTGCCGCACAGGGCCAGCGGGACGGCGCCCGACAGCCCGGCGGCCTGTGTCAGCACCGCGGCCATGGCCCCGGCCAGCGCGCAGGTGACGTAGGGCTCGCCTTGTTTCAGGACCAGCGGCACCTCGTTGCAGACCACGTCGCGGGCGAGGCCGCCAAAGCAACCTGTGGCGACCCCCATGACCAGCACGACGGGCCAGTCCATGTCCATCGCGCTGGCGACGGCGACTCCCGCGGGCACTGCGACGGCGAGGGCCAGCGCGTCGAACCAGACGATCCCGGCCTTGCGACTGTCCAGTCGGTGCGCGGTGAAGAACACCAGGATCGCAGCCGCGCCCGCGACGGCGATGTAGGTGGGGTCGGCGATCCAGAAGACCGCCGCGCGGTTCAGCAGCACGTCGCGCAGAGTGCCCCCGCCCACCGCGGTAAGGGCGGCCACGAAGACGAAGCCCACGATGTCCAGTTGCGCGCGACTGGCGACCAGCGCCCCGGTGATCGCGAAGACGAAGACGCTGGCGTAATCCAGGGCCGCCATCAGGACGGAGAGGTCCGCGAAGGCGTCCGGGATCACGGCTTGAAGGGCGCCATGCCGGCGCGGGCCAGTTCGTCGGCGCGCTCGTTCTCGGGGTGCCCCGCGTGTCCCTTGACCCATTCCCAGCGCACGTCATGGGCCTGCGTGGCGGCGTCGAGGCGCTTCCACAGATCCTCGTTCTTGACTGGCTTCTTGGCGGCCGTCTTCCAGCCGCGTTTCTTCCAGCCGTGGATCCAGGAGGTGATCCCGTCCTTCACGTACGAGCTGTCGGTCACGATGGTGATCGTGCTGCGCCCCGACAGGCTTTCCAGCGCCGAGATCGCGGCCATCAACTCCATCTGGTTGTTCGTGGTCTTGGCCAGGCCGCCCTTGAGCTCTTTCTCCTTCACCACCGCGTCGCCGTTGCGGGCGACGAGCAGGCAGCCCCAGCCGCCGGGCCCCGGGTTCCCCGAACAGGCGCCGTCGGTATAGGCAAAGAGGTCTGGCATGGCATGGGTCCTTCGCGTGTCGGGGGCTCGCGAAGGGTCATCGGGCGTGCGGGCGGATTTGTCCAGCCGGACCCTTCAGAGGATCAGCGGAAGGTAGGACAGGACCACCACGCCCGTGAGCAGCACGCGAAGACGCATCCACCACTCCGGGGCCCAGCCCTGTTTCGCGAACTGCCAGTCGAGCAGCAGAAGGCCCAGGAAGCCCGCGCAGAGGTTCACCGCCGCCGAGGTCGGCCCGCCGCCTACCATGAAGAAGGCCCACAGGGCGGGGATCACGGACAAAGCATAGGGTACCCAGGATCCCTGCCGCGTGGCGAAGCCCCAGAGCACACCCGACATGAACGACAGGATCACGGAGCCGTAGGAAAGTTGCACGAAGGGGGCGGTGAAGCGCCCCGAGAGGGCGACGTTCGCCCATGCGCCCAGATCCGGAAGGAGGGCAGTCAAGGCCCCCCACAGGAACGGCAGCAGACCTGCGAGGCCAAGAAGAAGCGGACCTTTGGGGATGCCGTGCATGTCTTCACCTCCATCTTGCCTGGCGCGGTTGCCGCCAAGCTGGCCGTTCTGGATCGGGCATGTCCCGGGGCTTTGCCCCGGACCCCGGTTGACTGCAGCCGGTAGAAGCCGCGGGGCGGTCTCTCAGGCGGGTTCGCGCAAGGCGCGGGGGACCTTGAATTCGACCGTCTCGACCGCGGTTTCGACCTGTTCGACCGTGACGTCGTAGCGCGCGCGGAAGGCGTCGATGACTTCTTCGATCAGCACTTCGGGAGCCGAGGCGCCGGCGGTGATCCCGATCGACGAGATCCCCTCGAGCGCACGCCAGTCGATGTCCGCGGCGCGCTGCACGAGCTGGCTGTAGGCGCAGCCTGCGCGCGCGCCGACCTCGACGAGGCGCTTGGAGTTCGACGAGTTGGGCGCGCCCACCACCAGCATCGCGTCGCACTTGGGGGCCATCGCCTTGACCGCCTCCTGCCGGTTGGTCGTCGCGTAGCAGATGTCTTCCTTGTGCGGCCCCACGATGGCCGGGAAACGGGCCTTGAGGGCGGCGACGATGTCGATGGTGTCGTCGACCGAGAGCGTCGTCTGGGTCACGAAGGCGAGGCGCTCGGGATCTCGCACCTCGACCCGGGCCACGTCATCGGGCGTTTCCACCAGAAGCACCTCGCCTTCGGGAAGCTGACCCATGGTGCCGATCGTCTCCGGGTGGCCGGCATGGCCGATCATGATCATCTGCAGGCCGTTCTCGGCGTGGCGCTGGGCCTCGATATGGACCTTGCTGACGAGCGGGCAGGTGGCGTCGACGTAGACCATCTCGCGCCTGGCCGCCGCCGCGGGCACCGCCTTGGGGACGCCGTGGGCCGAGAAGATGACGGGCCGGTCGTCGGGGCAGTCGTCCAGCGTCTCGACGAAAACGGCACCTTTCTCGCGCAGGCTGTCCACGACGAACTTGTTGTGCACGATCTCATGTCGCACGAAGACCGGCGCCCCCCACTTGTCGAGTGCCATCTCGACGATCTTGATCGCGCGATCGACGCCCGCACAGAAGCCGCGCGGCGCGGCAAGATAGAGGGTGAGCGCGGAATGGGTCATCGGAACTCCGGTATCAGGCTGTCCTGAAGGTAAGGGTGCCGCCGTGCAAGGTCCAGTGTCGGGCCCCTCCGAAAGGGCGCCGCATCCGATGCGCTTGGACCAGAACGGCAGGCGCAACGCCCGTCGGCCCCCGCTGGGTCAGGCGTCGGCCGTATCCTGCCGGTCGCGGTCCATCGGTTCGCGCGGAGGGCGGCCGATCACGTCCCGAAGATCCTCGAGATCGATGAAATTGTCGCACTGGCGGCGCAGCTCGTCTGCGATCATCGGCGGCTGGCTTCGGACCGTCGAGACGACGGACACCCGGACGCCTTGCCGTTGCAGCGATGTGACCAACGGGCGGAAGTCGCCGTCGCCGGAGAAGAGCACCACGTGATCGATCCGAGGGGCGAGCTCCATCGCGTCCACCGTCAGTTCGATATCCATGTTGCCCTTGATCTTGCGCCGGCCCGCGGCATCGGTGAACTCCTTGGCGGGCTTCGTGACCATGGTGTAGCCGTTGTAGTGCAGCCAGTCGACCAGAGGGCGAATCGGCGAGTATTCCTCGTTCTCGAGCAGGGCCGTGTAGTAGAAGGCGCGCAGCAATTTGCCCCGCCGCATGAATTCCTGCCTCAGCAACTTGTAGTCGATGTCGAACCCAAGCGCCTTGGCGGCAGCGTAGAGGTTCGATCCATCGATAAAGAGGGCAAGACGTTCGTCGCGATAAAACATTAAGAAGTCCTTGGGGGTCGCAGTCGATCTTGGGTGCCGAACGGGCGCACTTTAAGAGGTTTGACGAGGTGATCAGGCACCGGAACTGCGCTATATGGTAATCGCACGGCTCGCAACAAGGTGTCGAAATGTCAGGTGTTCGTGAAACGGCTTTCGTCGCCCTCGGCGCAAACATGCCGATCGAGCGGAGCCGGCGTATTGCCACCCTCACGCGTGCGATCGAAGCGATCGCCCGCGATCTGGCCCTGCCCGACACCTTGCGCGTTAGCGCCTTCTACGAAACTCCGGCCTACCCCGTTGGAATCGGTGCTGATTTTGTGAATGCCTGCGCCGCGTTCGAGACGACGCGGGCCGCACCTGAGCTGCTGGCGGCGCTCCACGCCATCGAGGCAGAAGCCGGCCGGACCCGTTCGAAGCGGTGGGGAGAGCGTTCGCTCGACCTCGACCTGTTGGCGCTGGGAGGGCAGGTGTGGCCTGACGTCGCGTCACAGGTCCGGTGGCGCGATCTGCCGCTGGAGCGGCAGGCCCGGGAGGCGCCCGCCGAGCTCGTCCTGCCGCATCCGAGGCTGCAGGATCGCGGCTTCGTGCTGGTGCCCCTGGCCGAGATCGCGCCGGGCTGGACCCATCCCGTGACCGGCCTGACGGTCACGGAGATGCGCGATGCCTTGCCGCAGGCGCAGCGCGCCGGAATAGCTGAGATCGACCGCTTGTAATTCGCAACCGCCCGTGGCATCAGCAGGCCTTGCTATTTCAGGTCCTTGACAAACAGGAGTGTGCCGATGGCCCGCGTTACCGTCGAAGATTGCGTCGACAAGGTTCCCAACCGGTTCGAACTGGTCATGCTGGCGGCCCATCGTGCGCGCGAGATCACGGCGGGTTCTCCGGTCACGGTCAACCGCGACAATGACAAGAACCCGGTCGTGTCCCTCCGCGAGATCGCGGACGAGACGCAGCAGGCCGACGATCTGCGCGAGCGCATGATCGAGGCAAACCAGACCCAGATCGAGGTCGACGAGCCCGAAGAGGACCAGATGGCCCTTCTCATGGGGGCCGAGGCCGACAAGCCTGTCGAGGACGACATGTCCGAGGAAAAACTGCTGCGCGCCCTGATGGAAGCGCAGGGTCAGCGCTGACGCGCGCGGCCGCGACATAAGGTGCCGGACCGGGATGACGACAGCCGATGACCTGATCGACCTGGTCCGCACCTACAATCCCCGCTGCAACGATACGCTTCTCAGGCGCGCCTTCGTCTTCGGAGACGAGATGCACGCGGGCCAGTTCCGCCACTCCGGCGAGCCTTACATCACCCATCCCGTCGCCGTGGCCGAGACGCTAGCCAAGATGCAGATGGACGATGCCACCGTCATCACCGCCCTGCTGCACGACACGATCGAGGATACGCCCGCGACCTTCGCCCAGGTCGAGGAAATCTTCGGCCGGGAAATCGCAGACCTGGTCGACGGTGTCACCAAACTCACGAACCTGCAGCTGAACAGCCGGGAGACCAAGGAAGCCGAGAACTTCCGCAAGCTCTTCATGGCCACCAGCCGCGATCTGCGGGTCACGCTGGTCAAGCTTGCCGACCGGCTGCACAACATGCGCACGATCCGGTCGATGAAGCCCGAGAAACAGGCGCAGAAGGCGCGGGAAACGATGGACATCTATGCCCCGCTCGCGGGGCGGATGGGCATGCAGTGGATGCGGGAGGAACTCGAAGACCTCGCCTTCCGCGTCCTTAATTCCGAGGCGCGCAATTCCATCCTTCGGCGCTTCATCAAGCTGCGGCAGGACGCCGGCGACGTCGTCAGCCGGATCACCACCGACATGCGGGTCGAGCTCGATCGCGCCGGTATCTCGGCCGAGGTCATGGGGCGCGCCAAGAAGCCCTATTCGATCTGGCGCAAGATGCAGGAGAAGGACCAGGGCTTCAGCCGCCTGTCCGACATCTACGGCTTTCGGGTGATCACCGCGACTGAAGCGGATTGCTACCGTGCCCTGGGCGCCATCCACCAGCGCTGGCGGGCGGTGCCGGGGCGCTTCAAGGATTACATCAGCCAGCCCAAGACCAACGGGTACCGTTCGATCCACACCACCGTCTCGGGCCGCGACGGGCGGAGGGTCGAGGTCCAGATCCGCACCCGCGAGATGCACGAGGTGGCCGAGACCGGGGTCGCAGCGCACTGGTCCTACAAGAACGGCGAACGGGTCGAGAACCGCTTCGCGGTGGATCCGGTCAAATGGATCAACGCGCTCACCGACCAGTTGGAGGACGACGAGGATCACAACGCCTTCCTCGAAGCCGTCAAGCTGGAGATGTATACCGACCAGGTCTTCTGCTTCACGCCCAAGGGCGATGTCATCAAGCTGCCGCGCGGGGCCACGCCGATCGATTTCGCCTACGCGATCCATACCCGGATCGGCTCGATGTGCCAGGGCGCCCGGGTGGACGGGTTGCGGGTGCCGCTCTGGACCCGGCTGAAGAACGGCCAATCGGTCGAGATCATCACGGCCCAGGGTCAGACGCCGCAATCCACCTGGATCGACATCGCCGTGACGGGGCGGGCCAAGACGGCGATCCGCAAGGTCCTGCGCGACCAGAACCGCGAACGCTTCATCCGGCTGGGACGCGAACTGGCCCGGGTCGCCTTCGAGAACGTGGGCAAGCGCATGACCGAGCAGGCGCTGCGCACCGCCGCTCGGGCCATGACGATCGAGGGCGTGGACGAGATGCTTTCGCAGATCGGCGGGGCGGAGATGTCCGCGCGCGACATCGTGGCGACGCTCTACCCCGATCTGCGCCCGCGCGAAGGTGACGAGGTGGAGGCCGCGCACGCGGTCGTGGGCCTGACCTCGGATCAGACGCACCAGCGCGCGCTTTGCTGCCAGCCCGTGCCGGGAGAGCGGATCGTGGGCATCGCCTTCCGCGGGCAGGGGGTGCGGGTGCATGCCATCGACTGCGCGGCCCTGGCCGATTACGAAGACCAGCCCGAACGCTGGATCGACCTGCGCTGGGAGGACGGCCAGCACCGGCCGGTGCATACCGTCACGCTGGATTTGTCGATCACCAACGACGCTGGCGTCCTGGGCCGGATCTGCACCTTGATCGGTGAGCAGGGCGCCAACATATCGGACCTGAAGTTCATTGACCGAAAACCCGATTACTTCAGGTTGCTGGTGGATGTGGACCTGCGCGATGTGGATCACCTGCATCGGGTCAGAACCGCGATTTCGGCGGACAGCAGCGTTTCGCACGTCAGCCGACACCGCGATCCGGGGCAATCGGGCGCGGGGTGACCGCAGAAAGGCCAAGTGGTGTTCAAGCGCAGGGACAGACGGCCGGCCTGGCAGATCGTGCGTCACACGGTGCGGCCCTACGGCGGCTGGCGGCGCGCATTCTGGTACGTGCAGGCCCGTCTGCAGCGCCTGCCTGACACGCCCGAGAAGATCGGTCGCGGTATTTGGGCCGGGGTCTTCACCACCTTCACGCCGTTCTACGGACTGCACTTCATCGTCGCGGCGCTGCTGGCCAAGATCGGGCGGGGCAATATCCTGGCCGCGCTGATGGCGACCTTCTTTGGCAATCCTCTGACCTATCTTCCCATCGCCGCGGCCTCTCTGACCACCGGTTACTGGATCCTGGGTCGCGACGAAAGCGCCCACGACCCGGCCGCTCTGGGCACCCGTTTCGCGGATGCGGGCCAGGACCTGTGGCACAACACGATCGCGCTGTTCACGCCAGAGCGGGCGGATTGGCACGGGCTGTCGCTGTTCTACGACGACATCTTCCTGCCCTGGCTGGTCGGCGGGCTGATCCCGGGCGCGCTGGCCGCGACCTTGTCCTACTACCTGATCGTGCCGGTGCTGACCGCCCAGCAGAACCGCCGCCGCAAGATCCTGAGCTCCAAGCTCGAGCGTCTCTCGACCCCGAGGCCGCCGGGGGATGGCATCGGGCCGAAAGACGGCTAGGTTTGCCGCAGACCGACAGGAGCCCGCCATGACCGATCGCCTGCGCCTTGGCGTAAACATCGACCACGTCGCCACCGTCCGCAATGCCCGCGGCGGCGACAATCCCGACCCGCTGCGCGCCGCGTTGATGGCGCAGGAGGCGGGGGCAGACGGCATCACGGCGCATCTGCGCGAGGACCGGCGCCATATTCGCGACGCCGACATGGCGGCGCTGAAGGAGCACCTGACGATCCCGCTCAACTTCGAGATGGCCGCCACCGAGGAGATGCGCGAGATCGCCTTGCGCACCCGGCCCCACGCCGTCTGCCTCGTTCCGGAAAAGCGCGAGGAACGCACGACCGAAGGCGGGCTGAACGTGGCGGGGCAGGCGAACGAGCTTGCCTATTACATGCGGCCCCTGCAGGAGGCCGGGGCGCGGATCTCGCTCTTCATCGCCGCGGACCGCGCGCAGGTCGAGGCGGCGCATCGCACCGGCGCACCCGTGATCGAGCTGCACGCCGGCGCCTATGCCGACGCCTGGGCCGAGGGCCGCTGGGCCGACCGCGACGAAGAGCTGCGCAAGCTGACGGAGATGGCCGCCTATGCCCATGACCTTGGGCTCGAGGTCCACGTGGGCCACGGCCTGACCTACGACAGCGTCGGCCCCATCGCCGCTCTGAGCGAGGTGCGCGAACTCAACATCGGCCATTTCCTCATCGGGGAGGCGATCTTTCGCGGTCTGGGCCCCGCGATCGCTGAGATGCGCCGCTGCATGGATGTGGGTCGCGCATGACGCCCGTCGACGCCGAACTCCGCGCGATGCGTGACGTCGCCGACGACGCCTTGCGGCTGCACGCCGAGCAGGGCGGTATCGTCTTCACCGCCGCCGTGGTCCAAGGCGCAAAGACGATCGTTACGGCCCGCAACGAGGTGGCGGAAACCGGCGATCCGTCGCGCCACGCCGAGATCGTGGCGCTGGCGCGGGCCGCACGGAAGCTGGGCACCCGCGATCTGTCGGGCTGCACGCTCGTCGCCTCCTGCCAGCCCTGCGAGATGTGCCTGTCGGCCATGCGCTGGGCCGGGGTCGACCGCCTGATCTTCGGTGCGCGCCAGGAGGACAGCGCGGCGGGCTTCTTCCAGTTCCCCGGCCTTTCCATCGCCGATTACCACGCGGCCTGCGAGGGGGTTTTCGGCTACCTCGGCGGGGTGGAGGAGGACCGGCTTCGCAAGATCTACACGCAAGGGGGCGGGTCATGATCGACCACATCGTCCTGTGTCGCCTTGACCCCGACCACGATCCGCAGGCGCTTCAGGCCGTCATGGCGGGGCTCGCGGGACTGGTAGGCACCTTGCCCGGGTTCCTGTCGTTCGCCCATGGGCCCAACCTCGATCTCGAAGCGCGCTCGCCCGGGTTCGGCTACGGGTTCCGCGCCACGTTCGCGGATCGTGACGCGCTCGGCGCCTATGCCGCGGATCCCGAACACCAGCGTTTGGGCGCGGCGCTCGTCGATCTGTGCGCGGATGGAATAAATGGCCTCTTCATCGCGGATCTGGACCACGTCGCATGATCCTCGGCATCGGGACGGATCTGGCGAACATCGAGCGGATCCAGCGCACGCTGGACCGCTTCGGGGATCGCTTTCGCAACCGCGTCTTCACCGAGGTCGAGCAGGCCAAGGCCGAACGGCGGGCCGATATCGCGGGGACCTACGCCAAGCGCTGGGCGGCGAAGGAGGCCTGTTCCAAGGCCTTGGGCACCGGACTGCGCATGGGCATCGCCTGGCGAGACATGGCGGTGACGAACCTTTCCACCGGGCAGCCCGTGATGGCCGTCACCGGCTGGGCCGCCGACCGTCTGGCCCAGATGACACCGCCGGGACACGAAGCGATCATCCACGTCACCTTGACCGACGACCACCCCTGGGCGCAGGCCTTCGTCCTGATCGAGGCACGACCCATCGCTTGACAGCACGCGCCTGCACGATCATCTAGCCGGGCATTCAGACTGACGGGACAGATCGCAATGGCCGAAGACAAGGGCGCCCTCGCGGGCGTGATCGAGACCGTCAAGACCGTGGTCTACGCGCTTCTGATCGCGGGCATCTTCCGCACGGTGCTGTTCCAGCCTTTCTTCATCCCCTCGGGGTCGATGAAGGACACGCTGCTGGTGGGCGATTTCCTCTTCGTCAACAAGATGGCCTACGGCTATTCCTACGCCTCCTGCCCGTCGATCTATCTGCCGGGGCTGGGCGTCGACATCGGCGCCGACGACTTCTGCGGCGTCTTCGAGGATTACGACGACCGTCTCTTCGGCAGCGATCCCGAACTAGGCGACGTCGTCGTCTTCCGCCACCCTGTCACCGGGCGGGACTTCATCAAGCGGGTCGTTGGGATGCCCGGCGACCGGATCCAGGTCCGCGACGGCACGCTCTACATCAACGACGAGGCGGCACCACAGGTCCCCGCAGGCGAATTCGTCGAGACTTTCGCGCCGCAAGGCTCCGCCCGTCAGCTGCCGCAATGCTCCAACGGGGCGGTGGGGCAAGGGTCTGACTGCATCAAGGAGCGCTATACCGAAACGCTGCCCAACGGCACCGAACACGCCGTCCTGAACATCGGCACCCGCAGCCTGGACAACACGGGCGTCTTCACGGTGCCCGCCGATCATTTCTTCTTCATGGGTGACAACCGCGACAATTCCACCGACAGCCGGGTCGCGCAGTCCGCCGGCGGAGTGGGTTTCGTGCACCGCAAGGATCTGGTGGGGCGCGCCGATCGGGTGATCTTCTCCTCCGCGGGCAGCTCGATGCTGGCCTTCTGGACCTGGCGGTCCGACCGTTTCTTTAAGGCGATCGAGTGAAGCTTTCGGCCCAACTGACGGCCTTCCAGGATCGGCTGGGCCATCGGTTCTCGGACCCGCAACTCTTGTTGCGCGCGGTCACGCATCCGTCGATGTCCAGCCCGCATCGCGATGACAACCAGCGGCTGGAATTCCTGGGCGACCGCGTTCTGGGTCTCGTGATCTCGGAGGCCTTGCTGGAGGCCGACAAGGCGGCCGCCGAAGGACTGCTGGCCCCGCGCTACAACGCCCTCGTCCGGCGCGAGACCTGTGCCGAGGTCGCCCGCCAGATCGACCTGGGCGAGGTGATGAAGCTGGGGCGGTCAGAGATGAAATCGGGCGGTCGCCGCAAGGACGCCCTGCTCGCCGATGCGATGGAGGCGGTGATCGCCGCCGTCTACCTCGACGCGGGCTTCGAGACGGCGCGCGGCCTCGTGCGCGGCCTGTGGGGCGACCGTGTCCGCAACGTGGCCGAGGATGCGCGCGATCCGAAGTCGGCGCTGCAGGAATGGGCGCAGGCCCGCGGGGAACCGCCGCCCACCTATACCGAGGTCGCCCGTTCCGGTCCCGATCACCAGCCCGATTTCACCATCGAGGCGCGGCTGACCACCGGCCAGACCGCCCGCGCCACCGCCCGTGCGAAGCGGCAGGCCGAACAGGCCGCCGCCACCGCCCTCTTGAAGAAGGTAGCCCCATGACCGACGACACCCGCGCCGGATTCGTCGCCCTGATCGGTGAGCCGAATGCCGGCAAATCCACCCTTCTCAACCGCATGGTCGGGGCCAAGGTGTCCATCGTGACTCACAAGGTCCAGACCACCCGCGCCCGGATCCGCGGCGTGATGCAGCACGGTGCCTCGCAACTCGTGTTCGTCGACACGCCCGGCCTCTTCGCGCCGCGCCGCCGTCTCGACCGCGCCATGGTCGCCGCCGCCTGGACCGGGGCCGGGGACGCCGACGTCGTTGTCCTGCTGATCGAGGCGCACCGGGGCCTGACGCCGGGCGTTCAGGCGATTCTCGACGTGCTGGCCGAGCGGGTTGGCCGCGCGAAGGTGGCGCTGGCCATCAACAAAATCGACAAGGTGAAATCCGAACGGCTGCTGGAACTCACCGCCAAGATGAATGCGGCCTATCCTTTCGCGGAAACATTCATGATTTCCGCCGAACGCGGTCACGGCCTCGATGCGCTGAAGGATTGGCTTGCGGGGCAGGTCCCCGAGGGCGCCTGGCTCTACCCCGACGACCAGATCGCCGATGCACCCCTGCGCCAGATCGCGGCCGAGATCACGCGCGAAAAGCTGACGCTGCGCCTTCACCAGGAGCTGCCCTACCAGCTGACCGTCGAGACCGAGAACTGGGAGGACCGCCCCGACGGCTCCGCCCGGATCGACCAGTTGATCTATGTCGTGCGCGACGGTCACAAGGGTATCGTGCTGGGCAACAAGGGCGAGACGATCAAGGCGGTCGGACAATCCGCCCGCGCCGAGATCGAGGACTTGATCGGCCGAAAGGCGCATCTGTTCCTGCAGGTGAAGGTCCGTGCAAATTGGCTCGACGACAAGGAACGCTATTCCGAGATGGGACTCGATTTCACGGACGGCGATGGCTGAGCCACGCCTGACCGCCGATTTCTGGGTGGCGGCCTACCTCGCGCGGCTGCGCAGCTTCGACATTCCCGCCTTCGTGGTGGCTCGCGGCGATGCGACCGCCGGGTCCGTCCTGGTCAAGCTCAACACCCTCGACGGGGAAGCGACCGCCTACCAGCGCAGCTTCGATTTGATGACCGGCGACCGTGTCTGGGCCGTCCTTGTCGAAGGGGCCGAAACGGACGTCGATGCGTCTGTCGCGCGTCAACGCGGCTTCGACCCCGACCTCTGGGTGATCGAAGTGGAAGATCGAGAGGGCCGTCATCTTCTGGACCAGCCGGGTCTGGCCTGACCGCACGAAAAAGGGCCCCCGAAGGGGCCCCGTCTCGAAGTGGTCAGGACCGGCGGTCCTTGAGCTGTCAGTCGAGGAAGCTTTCATCGACGCTGGGCAATTGCTCCAGCTGCTCTTCGGTCTGGCGCACGACCAGCGCGTAGGAACGGTCATCGACCGGCGCCAGCTTGATGTCGTTCATCTCGATCATCACGTGCTTGTCGCCGATGTCGAGGAAGCCGCCGATTTCGGCCACGACACCGACCATCTGACCGTTCTGGTCGAGAACGAGGTCTTCGATCTCACCGATGTCGTTCCAGCCGTCGTCCATCGTGCCGACGTCCATGCTGTCCCAGCTGGTGTCGTCCATGTCGGTGTTCGTCGTGTAGACGTCACCGCCGGTGATGTCGCGCGACCGGATCAGGTTGTCGGTGCTCATCGCGTCCTGCGCCATGGCGGAACCGCCGGCCAGCGTTGCGACGAGAGCGAGTGCGGTAAAGCGTTTCATGTCTTTCCCTCCTTAGGTGTCTGGTCCCCCAACGGCGCGCCCCCGCATGATGTTCCGACCCAATTTCGGCGGATGCGGCTAGTCCCCGTGCGGGATCAAAAGACCGCGAAAACCTGCGAAACCGGGTCGCAATTCTTAAACAAACTGCGCCACAAGGGGTCTCGCAAGCCCAAGCGCCGTGACCTGATCGGCACGTCCGCAGGTGCAATCGGGTCAAAACCTCAAACAGATTTGCATGTGCGGGGACCGCGTTGCACCTTGGGTGAAAAATTGAGGAAGGGCAGCTTCATGTCTATTCGTGCCACCGTCTGGAACGAGAACGTCCACGAGACGCACAACAAGATCGTCGGGGATCTTTATCCCGAGGGGATCCACGGCACCATTGCCGCCGCCCTCAACGCGAGCGACGGGATCGAGGCTACGACCGCCACCCTGCAGGAGCCGGAGCACGGGTTGACGCAGGACCGACTGGACAACACCGACGTGTTGCTGTGGTGGGGCCATGCGGCCCACGGCGAGGTCTCCGACGCGGTGGTGGAGCGCGTGGTCGAGGCGGTCTGGTCCGGCATGGGTTTCATCGCCCTGCACTCCTCGCATTTCGCCAAGCCGTTCAAGCGGCTCATGGGCAGCGCCTGCAACCTTACCTGGCGCGAGGCGGGGGAGCGCGAGCGGCTTTGGGTCACCTCGCGCAACCACCCCATCGCGGCAGGCCTGCCGGACCACTTCGAGTTGGAAAACGAGGAGATGTACGGCGAACCCTTCGGCGTGCCCGAACCGCTGGAGACGGTCTTCGTGAGCTGGTTCCAGGGGGGCGAGGTCTTCCGCTCCGGCCTGACCTACAAGCGCGGCGCGGGTCACGTGTTCTACTTCCGACCCGGGCACGAGACCTATCCCACCTACTTCGACGACAATGTCCGCCGGGTCATCGTCAACGCGACGCGCTGGGCGCATAACCCCGCCGCCCGCGTAACGGGCGTCACCGACGCGCCCAACGTGCCCGTGCAAAAGGCGCTGGAGCCGATCGAGGCCCGCGGTCCGAGCCTGCACGCCGAGGGCGAGGAGGGCTTCCGGTGACCGAGTCTCCTCTGCGCGTCCTGATCGTCGGCACCGGTGGGATGGCCCATGCCCACGCCGATGCCTACAAGGCGATGAATTCCGTCCACCTCGTGGGCGGTGTCGACCGCAATCCTGCGAACCTGCATAGCTTCAACGCCGAATACGGGATTACCCATGGGTTCGATTCCGTGATAGAGGCGCTGCAGTGGGGCGAATTCGATGCCGTGTCGAACGTCACACCGGACGCGGTGCACTTTCCGACGACCCTGCCGCTTCTGGGTGCGGGCAAGCACGTGCTTTGCGAAAAGCCGCTCGCCGTCACCCATGCCGAAGCCGCCCAGATGGCCGAGGCCGCGCAGGAGGCGGGTGTCGTGAACATGGTCAACCTGACTTACCGCAACATCCCCGCGATCATGGAAGCCCACCGGCTGGTGGCCGCCGGAGCGATCGGAGAGGTCCGCCACTTCGAGGCCTCCTACCTGCAAAGCTGGCTGACCCAGCCCGCCTGGGGCAAGTGGAACGAGGAAGAGCAATGGCTCTGGCGGCTTTCGTCCGAGCACGGCTCTCTGGGGGTGTTGGGCGATGTGGGCGTGCACGTGCTCGACTTCGCGACCTTCGTGGCCGGCGCCGATACCGCGCGCATGTCCGCGCGGCTTCAGACCTTCGACAAGGCGCCGGGCGGGCGCGTGGGCGCCTATACGCTCGACGCCAACGACAGCGCGACGATGCAGGTCCAGCTGACCAACGGGGCCGTGGGCGTGATCCATGCCTCGCGCTTCGCCAGCGGGCACCTGAACGACCTGCGCCTGCGCATCTTCGGCACGAAGGGTGGCCTGGACGTCCGCTGGGAGGACGAGCAGTCGATCCTGCGGGCCTGCACCGGTGACGATCTTACCACGGCGGCCTGGGAATATCTGGACGTGCCGGCCGTGCAAACCAACTACACCCGTTTCATCGAGGCGATCCGTGCGGAGTCTTTCGTCCTGCCGGATTTCGCCCGCGGGGCGAAACTGCAGGCGGCCCTGGATGCGGCCGTCGCCTCCAACGCCCACGGCTGCCGGGACGTCCTGGTGGAGTAACCCATCCGCAAGGCGGTGCGGTCATGGCCGCACCGCGATTGCCAGCATCTTATGTCAGACAGCCGCCGGGGATGCCGGGTTGCCGCTGCCAGCTTGCAGCGACGCGGGCCCGACGCGTCGAACCTGCCCCTGTAGATCCGACTGATCGCACCGGGGGCATCCGGTGCCATCGGCGTTGCGGACCAAGGTCCGATGAGTGAAAAGCCATCGACACCCTCCTACTCGCTCCCATTCAACCGAAAACGCACGACGTGCGGTCTTGTGTCCTGCGACGTATGATTACCCGAAACTGAACCCGGGCCCGACACAGTGGCGCCACGGTTAACCCGATATTGACCGCCATCAGGTCAATCGGGCCGCCGACCCGGAAACGGACCCCTGAGCCACGAGAGGCAGTCAAGATGCAACTATCGGTGAAGTTCGAGAATACGCAAGGTGGCGATCCGGGTCGCGGGCCGGTGCAGGTCGGCTGGTTCCTCAACCAGCGCAAGGCCGGCATCGTCTACTTCCCGCCCGAACGCGTCCGCTCGGTCGACATGAACAAGTCGCATGCCAAGTCCGCCAGCCGATGTCCGGCTGTCGTGAATATGGAAAGCCGTTACTTCGTCGTCCGCTGCCCCTTCGATCTGAACCTGCAGTTCGTGCGCGACAAGGACGGCAAGCCCGCGATGCGCAACCTCAACGGCGATCGGTCGGGCATTCGCGCCAACAAGCTGCGCGAGCGGGTCCACCTCGCCGCGGAGCACGAATGGCGCTATCCCGGCGTGCCCACCCTGCAACTGGAACTGCCTTACGTCTTCATCGCGGACGAGCCGGTCTACATGTCCCAGGTCGCGCCCTTCATGCACTACGCGCGCACCCCGCTGCCCGGCACGATCTTCGGTGGGCGCTTTCCGATCAACGTCTGGCCGCGCCCGCTGATGTGGGCCTTCGAGTGGGTCGATCACGAAAAGCCGCTGGTCGTGAACCGCGGCGATCCGCTGTTCTACGTCACTTTCGAGACGACACCGCAGGACCGATCCGTCACCGTGTCCGAGGTCGAGGTCACGCAGGATCTTACCGATTACATGGACCTGATCTCGGGGGCCGTGAACTACGTCAACCAGACCTTCTCGCTCTTCGAGGCGGCAGAGGCGCGCCGCCCCGCCAAGCTGGTCACGCCGCTCAAACGCGGCGAGCGGGACTGACGTGACGGAGGCGGCCCTCTCGCCGGCGGTCCTGCGGGACAAGGGGCTTCGGGCCCATATGGCGGGTGAACCGGACGCGGCCATGCGGGCCTATGCGGACTACCTGGCCCGCGTGCCGGGGGATGCGGTGATCTGGTCGAACCTCGGCGCGCTGCACCGCAAGCAGGGTCGCCACCTGCAGGCCCGCCGGGCCCACGACCGGGCCGTGCAGGCAGACCCCTGGAACGAGACGGTGCTGAACAACGCCGCGAACTGCTACTCGGACATCGGTCTTTACGACCGGTCCATCGCGCTGCGGCAGACCCTTCTCGCGGCCCGACCGGGGGATCCGCAGCAATTGGCCTTGATCGGCCGCTGCCTGCGCGGCAAGGGGGATTACGCCGGGGCGATCCGTTGGTTGACCGACGCGCTCGGCGCCCATCCCGACGATCCCGAACTGCACATGCAACTGGCCTTCGCGCAACTGGGGGCTGGTGACTACGCCGCCGGGTTCGAAAGTTACCGCCATCGCTGGCGGGCCGGGGAGGTAGCGCCGCGCGATCTCCACCTGCCCGAATGGGGCGGTGGCGATCTTGCGGGCAAGACCATCGCCGTCCTGCCGGAGCAGGGGTTCGGCGACGCGATCCTCTTCGCGCGTTTCGTCGCGCATCTGAAGGGCCGCGGCGGGCGTGTCGTGATGCCGCTCAAGGCCCCCCTCCGGCGGCTTCTGGGGGGCGTCGACGGGGTGGACGAGGTCACCGACAGGCAGCCCAGCGCGGATCTCTACGTCAACATGATGGATCTGGCCCTGTCGCATTTCCGCGAAGAGGGCAGAATTCCCCCGCCCGCGGCCCTGACGATACCCGAAGACAGCCACGCCCGCGCGCGCCAGATCCTCGCACCGCATGCGGGAACCTTCAACGTCGGGATCGTCTGGACCGGATCGGTCACCTACAAGGGCAACGCCTTCCGCTCGATGTCGCATCGCGATGTGGCCCCCCTGGCGGATCTGCCGGGCGTGCAACTCTTCTCGCTTTACAAGGGACCGGAACTGGCGCCTTACCATGCCGACGGCACCGATGCCTTCATCATCGACACCGGCGGCTCGGAGCGTGATTTCGCCGACACCGCCGCGATGATGCAGGCGCTGGATCTCGTCATCACCACCGACACCGCGACCGCGCACCTGGCCGGATCTCTCGGGATTCCGGCGTGGGTCGTGCTGCATTGGGATCCCTTCTGGGTGTTCCGCCACGCGGGCGAGACGACCGGCTGGTATCCCACCTTGCGCCTGTTCCGACAGGAGACGCCCCTCGACTGGAGCGGCGTCATGGCCCGTGTCGCGCAGGCCGTGCGCACCCGAACGGAGGACCACCCATGACCGACATCCTTGTTCCAACCGCCCCGGGAGAGCTGATCGACAAGCTGACCATACTGCGGCTCAAGGAAGAGAAGATCACCGACCCCGCGAAGCTGGCGAACGTCCAATACGAACGGCAGGTGCTGCAGGGGATCGCGGATCACCACCTGCCCGGGATCGACGAGCTTTCCGCGCTATGGGACGACCTTTACGCGATTAACGGCGATCTCTGGGCGATCGAGGACGATATCCGGGCCTGCGAGGCCCGCGCCGACTTCGGTCCCGGTTTCATCGCCTTGGCGCGTGCGGTATACGTCACCAACGACGAACGCGCCGCGGTCAAGAAACGGATCAACCTCCTGCTGGGCTCCGCCATCGTCGAGGAAAAATCGTACTACAGCCCGGAAGGTCAGCCCCTATGAACCCCGCCGAACGCGTCGCCGCCGCCCGCAAGGATCTGACGGAGGTCCGCAAGGAACTGTCCGACATCCTGACCAAGGAAAAGAGCCGCCGCCGGGGGCCGGTCATCCGCCTGCTGCACGAGATCGCGGGCATGATGACGCCCGGCTTTCCCTATGCCTCGCAGGCGGGGCAGGATCAGGTCGTCGACACGATCTACAAGGGCAAGACCGGCGGCACCTTCCTCGATATCGGCGCCTTCAACGGGATCACCGGGTCCAACACCGTCTATTTCGAGAAGTGGCGCGGCTGGACCGGGCACCTCGTCGAACCCGTGGTCGAGAACCGCGAAACGGCGGCCCTGTGGCGCACCGCGCCGATCCTGCCCTACGCCGTCTCCGACACCGATGGAGAGGCGCCCTTCATCGCCGTCACCAAGGGCTACACCCAGATGAGCGGGCTGGAGGATACCTATGACGCGGCGCTGCTCAAGCGGGTCCGGTCCGACAAGCGCCACGCAGAGGATCGCCTCACCGTCGAAACCCGCACCCTGAACGCGATCTTCGCAGAGATCGGCACGAAAGAGGTCGATTTCGTCTCACTCGACATCGAGGGCGGAGAGATGACTGCCCTGCGTGCCTTCGACTTCGACGCACACCGGGTCGGCGTCTGGGCGATCGAGAACAACACCGGCAGCCGCGAGATGGTCAAGTTCATGGACGAGCATGGCTACAAGCTGGCCGAGTTCTGCGGCGTGGACGACATCTACATCGCCAAGGACCTCGAGACTTGAACCTGTCCTGCAAGGTCGTCTGCGCCGAGCGATTTTCGGGGCGGACGACTGACGCGGCGCACCGCGCGAGGGAAACTCGCCGCCGGTCCGCATGGCTTTAACTGATCCTTATCCCACATCGCACGAATCCGGCCTTTAATTCCGGTTTCATCCCTTCGCATGCATGACGGTCCCGTATCACAGCAGGACCGTCGCCATGGCCACCGGGCACAACCGACCGATCATCATCAAGCGCAAGAAGATCACCGGCGGGGACGGCCATCACGGCGGCGCGTGGAAGGTCGCCTACGCCGATTTCGTCACCGCGATGATGGCGTTCTTCATGCTCATGTGGCTGCTCAATGCCACCACCGAGCAGCAACGCTCGGGGATCGCGGATTATTTCTCACCGACGATTCCGATAAGCCAGAATTCCGGCGGGGGGGACGGTATCATGGCAGGCGACAGCCTGCAGGCCTCCGATACCATGATACAGACCGGCAGCGGCGGGCTGGCCGAGCGCGAAAACGGCGCCGGTCCGGGCGTGGCCGAAGCAGTCGAAACCCGTGAACTGCGCCAGCTCGAGCAGGCGCTCCTCGGACTGGGGGGCGAATCCTTCGAAATGGAGAACGCACTCAAGCACGTGTTGAGCCGGCTTACCGACGAAGGCCTCGTGATCGAACTGTTCGACCGTCCCGAAGCGTCCTTGTTCGACGGCCCCACCGCCACGCCGAACCCGGTCACGCGCGACCTGGCCCGCATGCTGGCGCGGGTGCTGCGCCTGGTCGACAACGGCATCGCCGTGCGCGCGCATCTGGCCCGGACCGAGGGAATGGACGATGCCGCCATGTGGTCTCTGTCGCTCGATCGGGCCCGGACCTTCGCTGCACTGACGCGCGACGGCGGTCTCGCTCCGGAGCGCATCGCGCGGTTATCCGGGCGGTCGGACCGAGATCCGGCCACCGTCTCGCCCGAGGCGCCGCGGAACAACCGGATCGAGCTGATCGTCCTGCGCGAAAGCCTCTACCGCGATTAACCGGTCTTTCAGGGCTTCGCGCTACACAAGGGCAACACCGCTCCGAACCCGAAAAGGCGTGCATCCTCGATGACCATCTCCTCCTCGCTCAATGCCGGCGTGTCCGGCCTCGCCTCCAACGCGACGCGGCTCGCGACGATCTCGGACAACATCGCGAATGCCTCCACCCACGGCTACAAGCGGGCCGAGACGGATTTTCAGTCCCTCGTCACCGCGAACAGCCGCGGAAAGTATTCCGCGGGGGGCGTCCGAGCGATGACGCAGCGTTTGATCGATCAACGCGGCTCTCTCGTGTCGACGTCGAACTCGACCGATATTGCCGTGCGCGGCCGCGGCATGTTCCCCGTCACGACCGAAGCGTCGATCGTCGCGAACACGGGCGATCTGCCGATGCAGCTGCAGACCACCGGGTCGTTCCGGGCCGACGATGAAGGCTATCTTCGCAGTCCCGCGGGGCTGGTGCTGATGGGGTGGCCGGCAGATGCCGATGGCGCGATCCCGGCCTATCCGCGCGATTCCGCCGCGGGGCTTTCGCCGGTGCAGGTCAACGGCAACCAGTTCTCCGGCGATCCCACGACAGAGATGCAATTGGTCGCAAACCTGCCGGCGACGGAAACCCTGGCGGGGGCCGATGGAACGGCGGAGCCCTTGTCCATCGAATACTTCGACAACCTGGGCAAATCGGCCAACCTCAATGTCACCTTCACGCCGACCGTTCCCGCGGCGGGGTCGTCCAACGAATGGACCATGACGATCGCCGACAGCGCCTCCGGCGGGGCGACGATCGCGGAATACACACTGACCTTCGACGATTCCCGCGGCGGCGGCGGGACACTTGCCTCGGTGACGACCGTGACCGGCAACGCCTACGATCCGGCGGAAGGCACCTTCGTCCTCGATGTCGCCGGCGGCCCCATCACCGCCGAGATCGGGGTGATCGGCAGCGCGCAGGGCATGACCCAACTCTCGGACAGCTTCGCGCCGGTGAACATTTCCAAGAACGGCAGCGTGGTCGGAAGCCTGACATCCATCGACATCGATGCGAACGGGTTCGTGCGCGCGTCCTTCGACACCGGCGTCAGCCAGGTCCTCTACCAGGTGCCGCTGGTCGATGTTCCCAACCTCAACGGGTTGGAAGCGCTGGACAGCCAGGCTTATCGCGTGACCCCTGAATCGGGCACCTTCTTCATGTGGGATGCAGGCGACGGTCCGACCGGCGACATCGCCAACTTCGCACGGGAAGAATCGACCGTCGACGTCGCAAGCGAGCTGACCCAGCTGATCCAGACCCAGCGTGCCTATTCGTCCAACGCGAAGGTCATCCAGACCGTGGACGAGATGATCCAGGAAACCACGAACATCAAGCGCTAGGACCGAACCGAAAGGCTGACCGATGACCATCTCTTCCGCCCTGGCCAATTCCCTGTCCGGACTGACCGCGAATGCGCGCCGGGCCGAGGTGGCGTCGGCCAATATCGCGAACGCTTTGACCGAGGGATATGGCCGACGGTCGGTGGAACTGGCGCCCACGGCGATCGGGGCGCGGGGACAGGGCGGCGTGCAGCGGGCGTCGAACATGGTCATCCTGACCGACCGGCGCAGCTCGGACGGGGCGGCGGCGGGGGCGGACACGCAGGCGCGGGCCTTGCGGACGGTGGAAACCGCGTTCGGCAGCGTCGGCGATCCCGCGAGCCTTTCGGCCCGGCTGGTGGATCTGGAGCTGGCTCTGGGGGCCGCCGCAGGGGACCCGGCGTCGGACCGGTTGCTGCGCGGCGGCGCTCAGGCGCTCAAGGATCTTGCCGGGGCCATTTCGCAAACCGGCGATGCCATTCAGACCGAACGGCAACGCGCCGACACCCGCATCCACGACGCGGTGCGGCGGCTCAACACCGCGCTCGGCCAGGTCGAGACCCTGAATGCCGATATCGAGCGCGCCTACGGCACCGGGCGCGACCCTTCGGCGCTCATGGATCAGCGGCAGGTGGTGATCGACGGGATCTCGGAACTGGTGCCGGTCCGCGAGATCGCCCAGCCGAACGGCAAGGTGGCGCTCTGGACCGCGAGTGGCGCGCAGCTTCTGGACGGTCGCGCCGCCCGCATCGCGTTCACGCCCCGTGCCGTCATCACGCCCGACATGACGCAGGCGAGCGGTGCGCTGTCGGGTCTGACCGTGAACGGCATCCCGCAGGCCAACGGGGGCGTGGGCCGCCTGACCGGCGGTGCACTCGAGGCGGATTTTACCTTGCGGGACGAGACGTTGACCGGCCAGCAGGCAGCCCTCGACGATATCGCGCTGGATCTTCTGTCGCGGTTCTCCGACCCGGCCGTCGATCCCACCATCGCGCCCGGAGCGCCGGGGCTGCTGACCGACAATGGCCTTGCCTTCACCGCGGGCGACGAGGTCGGCCTGGCGCAGCGCCTGCGTGTGAACGCCGCCATCGATCCCGCAGGCCTGGGCGAGGTCTGGCGCCTGCGCGACGGGCTCGGTGCCGCAGCGCCGGGCGAGGTGGGGGATCCATCGCAGCTGAACCGCACGATCGCCGCCCTGTCGGAGCAGCGCGCCACCGGCCCGGGGAGCACAGCACTTTCGGCCTTCGACCGCATCGCCCGCGCCTCCGAAACAGTGTCGATCGACCGGCTCGCCGCCGAGCAGGAGCTGATCTTCGCTTCCGCACGCCGCGACAGCCTGCGCAGCGCCGAACTGGCCGAGGGTGTCGACACCGACGCGGAACTGCAACGCCTGCTTCTGGTCGAGCAGGCCTATGCCGCGAACGCGCGGGTGATCCAGACGATCGACCAGTTGATGCAACGCCTGATGGAGATTTGACCATGCTCACCGTTGGAGATCGCAGCCAAGCGTTCCAGTCGCTCAACACGGGTGCAAGACTGAAGACCGACCTGAACCGTTACAGCAACGAATTGTCCTCGGGCAAGCCTGCGGACGTGGCAAAGCACCTTTCGGGCCGAACGGCGGCAGTCGCGGGGCTCGACCGCGATATCGAGCGGATCGACGGCTTTCTAGACCGCGCCACCGCGCTGGATCTGACCCTTGATCGGCAGCAACTGGCCTTGGCCTCCATCACCGAAACGCTCGAGGATTCGGGCCTGCGCATGATCGTGGTGCGCAGCGATACGACCCTGTCCCAACTCGAAACCGCGGAAAAGCTGGGGGAGGATGCCTTCGGCTCCGCCATCGAGCGGTTGAACGGGTTTTCCGCGGGGCGCTCGCTGTTTTCGGGGGTGGCGACGGATCGCGTGCCGCTCGCTTCGGCCCAGACGATCCTCGACGCGCTCGAGATCGAGGTGGCGGGGCTGACCGAGGCCGGGGATATCGCGACCGCGGTCCGGGACTGGTTCGCCGATCCCGTGGGCGGCTTCTCTGCCGTGGCCTACCAGGGGGCCACCGGCGATGCCGCAAAGCACCGGATCAGCGAGATCCATTCCATCGACGGCACTGCACGCGCGGACGCGCCCGAAGTCCGCAGCGCGCTGGCCGCCAGCGCCACGGCGGCTCTCAGCGCACGTCTCTCCGGCACCATCGGTCATGCCGAAAGGGCGGACCTGCTGAAAGGGGCGGGGACGGATGCCTTTTCCGCGGCACAGGGCTTGCATGGTCTTGCCGCCCGCATCGGTGACGACCAGGCGCTGATTGCGAACGAACGGGTACGCCTCGGGGCGCAGCGCACGATGTTTGCCTCCGCCCGCAACGACCGCGTGAACCTCGATCCCTTCGAGTCCGCAAGCCGCCTGCAAGAGGCCCAGCAAAGCCTGGAACTGCATTTCACCGCAACCGCGCGCCTGTCGCGCCTGAGCCTGGCGAATTACCTATGATGCGATTGCTTCTTCTTTTCCTCGCGTTGACCTTCACCATCGCGGCCCCGGGGGCGCAGGCGACCCAGATCCGGCTCAAGGACCTCGTCGAATTCGACGGCGTGCGGTCCAACGACCTCGTGGGGTACGGGCTGGTCGTGGGGCTCAACGGGACCGGCGACGGCCTGCGCAATTCGCCCTTCACCGAGGAGATCATGGTCAACATCCTCGAACGTCTCGGTGTGAACGTTACCGGAGAGCAGTTTCGCCCGAAGAACGTCGCCGCCGTGCTGGTCACCGCCAGCCTGCCGCCGTTCAGCCGTGCGGGCAGCTCGATCGACGCGACCGTCTCGGCCATCGGTGATGCGAAAAGCCTGCTGGGCGGCACGCTGATCATGACGCCCCTGAACGCGGCCGACGGCGATATCTACGCCGTGGCGCAGGGTACGATCATCGCGGGCGGCGTCGTGGCCGAAGGCGAGGGTGCGACCATCACCCAAGGCGTGCCCACCGCGGGGGTGATTCCGTCCGGTGCCACGGTCGAGCGCGAGGTCGATTTCGACTTTGCCGGGCTCGACCGGATCCGGTTGGCCTTGCGCACCCCCGACTTCACCACGGCCGCGCGGATCGAGCGGGTGATCAACGACAACTTCGGTCGCCACGTGGCCACCATGATCGACGCCGGCACCGTCCAGTTCGAGATCGCCGCGGCCGGCATGCACTCGCCGGCCCATGCCCTCGGCCGGATCGAGACGCTGACGGTCGAACCCGAACGACGGGCGCGGGTCGTGGTGGACCAGGCGTCTGGCACGATCGTCATGGGCGAGGACGTGCGCATCAGTCGCGTCGCGGTCAGCCAGGGCAACCTGACCTTGCGCGTGCAGGAGGCGCCGCTCGTCTCGCAGCCCAATCCCTTCTCGCCGGGTGAGACGGTCGTTGTGCCGCGCACCAACGTCGGCATCGCGGACGAGCCGGGGATCGGTCTGGCCGAGGTGCCCACCGGCACCTCGCTGAGCGAGGTGGTGGCGGGCCTGAACGCGCTGGGCGTCGCGCCGCGCGACATGATCGACATCCTCAAGAGCATCAAGGCGAGCGGTGCTCTGCACGCGGAGTTCGTTGTCCAGTGATGCCCGGGCTTTGCGTTTAGACATTGCCCAGAGCCTGCCATAGGGTGCGGCAGACCAAAGCAATCCACAGGCATCCTTCATGACCGCGACTTTCGCCGACCCGACCGACAGCGCCATTGCGCTGCACATCGTCTCCGACGCCGCCGACGACATCCCCGAAGCCGCCCGCGCCTGGGCGCAGGCCAACGGCTTTGACGGGGCGGCGGGATCCACGCTTTGCGTGCCGGGCCCCGACGGTGCGCTGGCGATGGCGCTTGTCGGCATCGGCGGAGAGACCGCGCGCAAGCGGGACCGGTTCCACGTCGGTGCCGCCGCGCGCAAGCTGCCACAGGGGACCTACGCCATTGCCACCGACCTGCCGTCGGACGCGGCGGAGGAGGCCGCCCTCGGCTGGTTGCTGGCGTCTTACGGTTACAACCGCTACCGCAAGCCCGCCCGTCCGGCGGCGCAGCTGATCGCGCCGGACGGCATCGACCCCGCGCGGGTGGAGGCGATCGCCGCAGGCGAATACCTGACCCGCGATTTGATCAATACCCCTGCCTCCGACATGGGCCCGGAAGAACTGGAGGCCGAGGCCCGCCGCCTTGCCGACACGCATGGCGCGAAGATCACCGTCACCACCGGGGACGATCTCTTGTCCGCGAACTTTCCCATGATCCACGCCGTGGGCCGGGCCAGTGACCGGGCGCCGCGCCTGATCGACCTGCGCTGGGGCGACGAAGGTCCAGCGCTGACGCTCGTCGGCAAGGGCGTCTGCTTCGACACCGGGGGCCTCAACATCAAGCCTGGTAGCTCCATGGGCTTGATGAAGAAGGACATGGGCGGGGCGGCGACCACGCTGGGCCTTGCGCATATGATCATGGCGCTGGACCTGCCGGTGCGCCTGCGCCTGCTGATCCCGGCGGTCGAGAACAGCATCTCCGGCAACGCCTTCCGACCGCAGGACATCCTGGTAAGCCGCAAGGGCCTGACGGTCGAGATCAACAACACCGACGCGGAAGGGCGCCTTGTCCTGGCCGATGCGCTCGCGCTCGCGTCAGAGGACGCGCCCGACCTCATCGTGTCGATGGCGACGCTCACGGGGGCGGCGCGGGTGGCGCTGGGGCCGGACCTGTCGCCCTTCTTCACCGACGACGATGCCACCGCCCAGATGCTGACCGAGGCGGCCGCGCGGGTGGCCGACCCGGTCTGGCGGCTGCCGTTCCACGACCCTTACGAGACGATGATCGAACCCGGCGTCGCGGATCTGGACAACGCGCCCTCGGGCGGCATGGCGGGGGCCACGACGGCAGCGCTCTTCCTGCGCCGCTTCGTAGAGGCGCCTTACCTGCACTTCGACATCTACGGCTGGAACCCCTCGGCCAAGCCTGCCCGTCCGAAAGGCGGCGTCGGCATGGGCGCGCGTGCGCTTCTGGACGCGCTGCCGCGGATCCTGTCGTTGTGACCGACCGCAGGCTCTGGCCCGCGAACGACCGCGTCGCCCTGCGCCGGTTGGGCCTGCCCGACCGCACGCCCGTCGATGGCACGCCGGCACGGCTGGCACGGCCCGTGACGGACCTTCGTGCCGCGCCGGACGGTCGGCGGGAGCGTCAGCTTCTGCTGGGCGAAGAGGTCACCGTGCTGGAAGACCGCGGCGGCTGGTCCTTCGTGCAGACCGCGAACGGGTACTGCGGCTATGTCGAAACGGCCCGGCTCGACAACCTTCACTGGCCCACCCACCGCGTCGGAACCTTCGCCACCCATGCCTACGCCGCCGACGATCTCAAGTCGGAACCGCGCATGGCGCTGCCGTTCGGCGCTCGTCTACGGGTACTGGACGAGCGCAGAACGATGTTCGAGACGCCCCAGGGGTACGTGCCGAAAAAGCATCTGCGCCCGCTCGACCGGCCGTTCACGGACCCGGTCACGGTGGCGCAGCTGCATTTCAACGTGCCTTATCTGTGGGGTGGGAACTCGACGCGCGGGATCGATTGCTCGGGTCTCATACACGCGGCTTTGACCGCCTGCGACATCGCCTGTCCGGGGGATGCGGACCTGCAGGAGCAAGCCCTCGGGGCGGCACTCGCCCCCGACGCGGGGCTTCGCCGCGGCGACATCGTCTTCTGGCCGGGTCACGTCGGGATCATGGTCGACGACGCCGTGATGATCCACGCCAACGGCCACGCGATGGCCTGCACCTACGAGCCGCTGGAAACCGCGATCCTGCGGATCCAGGCGCAGGGTGGAGGAGACGTGACGGCACGGCGTCGCCTGACCTGATCCACGCAAGGCGCGAAGCCGGGCGGCGCGCCGTCGGCGAGCCAGTTCACCTTTGCATGGTCATTCGACGATGCGGATCAGCTTGCGTTCGAGCACCTTCAGAACCTGGCCCAGGTCGTTTCCGCGCTTGAGGACCTGCCCGTCGATACCGACGACGGCATACTGGCCTTGCCGGTTGCGCAGCTTGGGACGTTTCTCGATCCGGTAGATCGGGTTCTCGGCGGTGCGGCGAAAGACGCTGAACACCGCCAGGTCGCGCAGCGCGCTGATCCCGTAATCGCGCCACTCCCCGGCGGCGACGAAGCGACCGTAGAGCGACAGGATCGGCGCCAGTTCGGTCCGGTGGAACGAGACCCGATCGTCGTTTCGGGTGGGGAAAGGTATGGGGGACTGGTCTGTCATCCTACCAAGATCGGACCTTGTTAAACTCAAATCAACCCTGTCGCAGGTTTGCCGTGAAATGGTCTTGCGACGGTCCCCTTGGCCACCCTGGATCGCCACAAGGGTCAGGGATGTATGGGGTCAAGAAGTTCTGCCCCGGACCGGCCTCATGATGCCCCCACCCGTGACGGTCGGACCGGCGGCAGGCTTCGAGTTCACCCCATCCGTCGAGATCGCCGCAGGGTGCCCGCCTTGTCACGCGAAACGATCCTTAGCCCCGCACGCCGGTGTCATGCGTGCCGCGCCTACCCGCAGGTAATGCCTTCGATCAGCCCGGAGGCCCCGATGCGGAAGTTGATCCGCTCTGGGTTGTAGTCCTGCGCCGTCACCATGCCGGGCCGGATGACCTGGATCGGCCCCATGATCAGCACGGTTTCCAGGACTTCGGCGTTCTTGCCCACGAGGCTGCCGTAACGCCGTCCGCCGCAGGTGTTGTCCGTTCCGGTCGGTACCGGGTTGTCGACCACGGGCGCTTGCGGAACGGGACCGTCGCTGCGGGGGCCAGTGCAGGCGGTGGTCAGGGCGATTAGACCCAACGTCGCGATCAGCCGCATGTGATGTCCGTCACGAGGCCCAGGGTATCGACATCGAAGTTGATGCGCTTTTCGTTGTAGTCGGCCGTGACCATGTCGTTGGGCCGGATGACCCGGGCCGGGCGGTCGGTCGGGACGCTGACATCGTCGATCGGCATGCCGAGCGTGTCCGCGAAGGCCGCCGCGCCGCAACCGTCGGCATCGGGCACCGGGGCGGGCCCGAAGCAGGCGGAAAGCAGCAGAAGGGTGGAAAGGGCAATCTTGTTCATGAGCGCACCTTGCCCGGCGGATCGGCGGGGGGCAAGAGCCTTGACCGCGCGGCCCCGGCCGGACGGGGTGGCTCATGCCTTTGCGCCGCGGTAGGACGGGATAACGCACGAAAGGAATTTTGATGCCCGATACCCGCCCCTTGCTCGCCGTGTTGATCGACGCGGACAATACCTCTCCAAAGCACGCCCGCGCGATCTTCGAGGAGGTCGCCCGCTTCGGTGAAGCCAGCGTGCGGCGGATCTACGGGGACTTCGCCTCGAACCAGTTGGCGGGATGGAACCGCGTCCTGCTGGAGCACGGTCTGAACCCGCAGCAATCACCGGCCTACACCACGGGCAAGAACAGCAGCGACATCGCGCTGGTGATCGACGCGATGGATCTTCTGCACACCGGGCGGTTCCAGGGCTTCGTTCTGGTGAGTTCCGACAGCGATTTCACGTCGCTCGCCGCGCGGATCCGGGAGCAGGGCACCGATGTCTACGGGATCGGCCAGAAGAAGACCCCGGACGCCTTCCGGCGCGCCTGCAAGCGGTTCATCTTCGTCGAGAACCTGGGCGCCACGCCCGAGGTCGAGGTGAAGCCCACTTCCGCGGCTGGAGAGCCGTCCAAGGATGCCGCCTACGACGCGATCCCGCTGGTACTGGCAGCGATGGAATCCATCGATCCCGATTCCGACTGGTACACGCTGGGCCAGTTGGGCCAGTATCTGGTCAGCGCCACGCCGGACTTCGACCCGCGCACCTACGGCAGCGCCAAGCTGTCGGACCTTCTGCGGAAGACGGGCCGGTTCGAGATCAAGCAACGGGGGGGCAACCACCTCGAGGTGCGCCGGCTGGACTGACGCGCCCGGCGCTCCTGCTTTAGACTTGTCCTCAAGTTGGGGGCTGCCATGCTGTTTGGAGTTTCCACCCGCCGCCGGTTCCGGGACCTGTCCAGGCATAAGGTGCTGGCGCGCGCCATTTCCTCCGGGGAGGACGGTCACCGCAAGCGCCTCATCGCCCTGCACCGCAGCCAGTTCGGTAAGACAACTCCGCTCATTGGCCGTGGTCTTCGTAGAGTTTTGGGCAATCGCCTGGATCCAAAACCTCTCCGTGCAGACGCCGTTCCTGCGCGCGGCCTTCCAGATGGCCCTGGGCGGCGCGCTGGTTCTCGGTGTCGGGGCTTGGATAGGGGCGGGTCAGGCCCTGGCCGCGTGGCAGCCGTCGGCCAGCGAGGCCACGAAGCTCAGCACGTCAGAGGCCGATTGCCCCGCGCCGATCCGCTCCACGATGGCGGAGCCCACGACCGCGCCATCGGCGACCGAGGCGATGGCCTGCGCGGCCTCCGGCGTACGGATGCCGAAGCCGACGACGACGGGGATGTCGGTCTGGGACTTGATGCGTGCGACCTCCGGCCCGACGTCACCGGCCTGGGCGGCGGCGGTGCCGGTGATCCCGGTAACCGAGACGTAGTAGAGGAACCCGCTGGTGTTGGTCAGCACCTTGGGCAGGCGCTTGTCGTCCGTGGTGGGCGTGGCGAGGCGGATGAAGTTCAGACCCTTGGCCTGGGCGGGCAGGCAAAGCTCGTCGTCTTCCTCCGGTGGCAGGTCGACGACGATCAGCCCGTCGATGCCGGCCTCCTTCGCCTCGTCCAGGAAGCGATCGACGCCACGGGAATAGATCGGGTTGTAGTAGCCCATCATCACGATCGGCGTGGTGTCGTCGGTCTTGCGCAACTCGCGCGCAAGATCAAGGGTCCGAGCCAGCGTCTGGCCGCCTTCCAGCGCGCGCTGCCCGGCAAGCTGGATGGTCGAGCCGTCGGCCATCGGATCGGTGAAGGGCAGCCCCAGCTCGATGATGTCGACGCCCGCCCCCGGCAGGCCAAGGATCACGTCGCGCGAGGTCTCGTAGGTCGGATCGCCCGCCATGACGTAGGCGACAAAGGCCTTGCGGCCTTCGGCCTTGAGTTTGGCGAAACGGGCGTCGATACGGGACATGGGCAGGCCTCTGCGGTCGGTCGTGGCCGCAGGAATGGCGGATTTGCGGGGGTCTGACAAGGCCGCCTGCCCCGCGGGACTGGTGAAAGGCGAACGGCCCCCTATATCGGGGGCATGAACTACTTGCTCGCACTATTGCTCCCGCCCTTGTCGATCTTCCTCGCCGGCCGTCCGTTCGTGGGGATCATCACCTTTTTCATCTGGATCCCGGCGATCATCATCTCGGGCGGTCTGACCCACCCGATGTTCATCGTGCTGGCGTGGCTGATCATCTTCGAACGGCGCAACGCCTGACCCTTGTTTCCGGAAGGCTTGCGGACTAGACGCGGCGGGTCTTTCAAGGGAGTGATCCGATGGGCTTCAAGATGGGAATCGTGGGTCTGCCGAACGTCGGCAAGTCCACCCTGTTCAACGCGCTGACGCGTACCGCGGCCGCCCAGGCCGCGAACTTTCCGTTCTGCACCATCGAGCCGAACGTCGGCGACGTGGCCGTGCCCGACGCGCGGCTGAATACCCTCGCGGGGATCGCGAAGTCGCAGAACATCATCCCGACGCGCATGACCTTCGTCGATATCGCGGGCCTCGTGAAAGGCGCCTCGAAAGGCGAGGGGCTGGGCAACCAGTTCCTGGCCAACATCCGCGAATGCGATGCCATCGCCCATGTGCTGCGCTGCTTCGAGGATCCCGACATCACTCACGTCGAAGGCCGGGTCGATCCGGTCGAGGACGCCAGCGTGATCGAGACAGAGCTGATGCTGGCCGACCTCGAAAGCATCGAGAAGCGCCTGGCCGGTCTCACGCGCAAGGTGCGCGGTGGCGACAAGGAGGCAGTGCAGCAGGAACGTCTGCTCAAGGCCGCACAGGCGGCGCTGGAGGACGGCAAACCCGCCCGAATGGTCGAGGTGGACGCCGACGACGCCAAGGCCTGGCGGATGCTGCAGCTTTTGACGACCAAGCCGGTGCTCTACGTCTGCAACGTCGAGGAAGAAAGCGCGGGGGCGGGCAACAGCCAGTCCGCGCGCGTCGCCGAAATGGCCGCGGCGGAAGGAAATTCCCACGTGGTGATCTCGGCCCGGATCGAGGAGGAGATCAGCCAGCTCGACGCCGAGGAAGCAGAGATGTTCCTGGGCGAGATGGGGCTGGAAGAACCCGGTCTCGACCGGTTGATCCGCGCGGGCTACGCCTTGTTGAAGTTGCAGACCTACTTCACCGTCGGGCCGAAGGAAGCGCGGGCCTGGACGATCTCAGAAGGGACCTCGGCGCCCAAGGCCGCCGGCGTCATCCACGGTGATTTCGAGCGCGGGTTCATCCGGGCCGAGACCATCGCCTACGACGATTTCGTGACCCTGGGCGGCGAGCAGCCCGCGAAGGAAGCGGGCAAGATGCGCGCGGAAGGCAAGGGCTACACCGTCAAGGACGGCGATGTTCTACATTTCCTGTTCAACACCTGAGCGTGGGAGCAAAAACTATTCTAGAATAGTTTTCCGTGGCGAAGACTTTCCGGCCGAAAAGTCTTCCAGCGCGCGCGGGGTGTCTGACGAGGTCTGGGGGCTCTGCCCCCGTCGCGGCAGGCCGCGCCTCCCCCGGGATATTTAGAGCCAGAAGAAGGGGATCGCGGCGCGCCGCTCAAGCGGGGTGCGAAAGGAGGGTGAGGGCTTGCACGGCGCCGGAGAGGTCGGCGCGGAAGGCTTGCTCGGCTTCCTCGCGGGCGTGGTCGGGCAGGCGTAGCAGGTAGGAGGGGTGGACCGTCAGAAAGACTGGGCCGTGGGGCGTGTCCTCGATCTGGCCGCGCCGTTTCAGAATCCCCTTGCGCGTCCCCGTCAGACTTTCCGCCGCGGTCCCGCCCATGGCGAGGATCAGCTTCGGTTTCACCAGCTTGATCTCGGACTCGACCCAGAAGCGGCAATGCTCGATCTCCGAGGTATTGGGGTTCTGGTGAATACGCCGCTTGCCGCGCTGCTCGAACTTGAAGTGCTTGACGGCGTTGGTGACGAAGGCGGTCTTGCGGTCCAGTCCCGCCTGCGCCGCGAGACGGTCGAACAGCTGGCCGGCGGGACCGACGAAGGGCAGGCCTTCCAGGTCCTCCGCATCGCCGGGTTGTTCGCCGACGATCATCAGCGCCGCATCGCGCGGACCGGTGCCCGGCACCACCTGCGTCGCGGGACCATGAAGCGGGCAACGGGTGCAATTGTGCAGATCGGCGTCCAGCAGGTTCCATGACGCGGGTTGCGGCGTCTCGGCCAGTTGGGCACGGATCTTGGCCACGCGCGCGGGGGCGAGGGTGGGGCCCGCCTCCGCCATGTCGCGCACGCGGGCCTCCGCATGGGCGATGAGGTCGGGGATGTGCTGCGCTTCGGGCATGTTCTTCCAGTATTTCTTGGGCATCTCGGCGGTCATCGCCTTCACCTTCAGCCGGGCGGGGTTGAAGATGTTCTTGAAGTAGGTCCCCCAAAGCTCTTCGGTCGCGTCGTCGGGCAGGTCCGGCTTCGGCTGGCCTTCGTGGAACGTCAGCGTGCCGTCCGTGAAACGCGCGGTGATGTCGGGGGTGACGATCATCCAGTCCATGTCCGCGAAGCGACGGGCGAAGAAGGGGGCATTGGGTTCGACCGTATGGTGCGTCGGTTCGAACCAGGCGGCAAAGCTGCGGCGCGGCCCCCCGGTGCGCAGATCGCGGAACCGCACGAAGGCCCGCATCTTGTGCTTGCACCGGTGCACCGCCTTTTCCATCTGCCGCAGCTTGGCGAGGTCAGGGTCGGCGCGGTCCGACATCACTCCCTTGTCAAGCCGAAGCCGCCACAACAGCGCGTAGAGCCGCGCGAAGCGTTGCGGGTCCGCGTGCCAGACGACCCATTTCGCCATGTCGACGAAGTCGGCGGGCACCTTGACCGTGCCGCGGACGGTGGGGGCAGGCAGGTCGGTTGCGAAAAGCTCCGCTTCGCTGCCGGCGAAGTCCCACAGGATGTCCTCCGGCGGGATGCGGGCGGCAAGGCAGGCGCGGGCGGCGGTGCGCCAAGCCTCCCACGTTCCGATGCGGGGCAGGGGAATGGTGTGCATCAGAAAAGCGACAGTTGTTCCGGTGGCGGGGCGAAACGCGCGCGCAGGTTCGCGCTGTCGGTCAGGCCGCCGGGTGTCCAATCCGCGCAGGTGACGAAGGCCTGCGCCTTCTTCAGCGAGGCGCCGAGCCGCAGCAGGTCGTCGTAGCGCAGGCTGCGATGACGCCGCGTGGTCAGGATGCGCCCCACCGTCTTGGTCCCGAAGCCGGGCACGCGCAGCAGAAGCTCGCGCGGCGCGCGGTTCACGTCCACCGGAAACTGATCGCGGTTGCGCAAGGCCCAGGCGAGCTTGGGGTCGATATCCAGATCAAGGTTGCCGTCCGCGGCGGTCGAGGTGATTTCCCCGACGTTGAAGCCATAGAACCGCATCAGCCAATCGGCCTGGTAGAGCCGGTGTTCGCGCATCAGGGGCGGTTTCACCAGCGGCAGTTTCGCGGTCGCGTCGGGGATCGGCGAGAAGGCCGAGTAGTAGACGCGCCGCAGCTTGTAATCCTCGTAAAGCCCGGTGGAGCGGGTCAGGATCGTGGCATCCGTTGCCCCGTCCGCGCCCACGATCATCTGCGTCGATTGCCCGGCGGGCGCGAACTTCGGGGGCCGTTTGCCCGTGTGGCTGCGCTCCTTCGAGGCCGCGCGATGGGTCCGCACGTTGCCCATGGCGCCGCGGATCGTTTCGGGATTCTTTTCCGGCGCGAAGGCCTGCACCGCCTTGTCGGTCGGCAGTTCCACGTTGATCGATAGACGATCGGCGTGAAGTCCCGCCTCTTCGATCAGGGCGGGAGAGGCGTCGGGTATCGTCTTGAGGTGGATGTAACCGCGAAAGTGTTCCTCTTCGCGCAGGCGTCGCGCGATGCGGACCATCTGCTCCATCGTGTCGTCGGGGTTCCGGACCACGCCGGAGGACAGGAACAGCCCCTCGATGTAGTTGCGTCGATAGAACTCGAGCGTAAGTTGCACGACCTCGTCCACGGAAAAGCGCGCGCGTTCGACGTTGGACGACACGCGGTTCACGCAATAGGCGCAGTCGTAGATGCAGAAGTTCGTCATCAGGATCTTCAGCAGACTGATGCAGCGCCCGTCCGGGGCATAGGCATGGCAGATGCCCGATCCTTCGGTGCTGCCCAACCCCTTGCCGTCGCGGCTGTCGCGACGGGTCGTGCCGGAAGAGGCGCAGGACGCATCGTAGCGTGCCGCATCCGAGAGAATCGCGAGTTTTCGGTTCAGTGACATCATAGGTTCATGGTATGTTCGCAGGCGTTGACCGGCAAGGGTCTGCGTCAAATCGCGCGCCAAGGATAAGCTGTCGAGCGGCGGCATGAGTGGGGCGTTCAGGAGTGCCTCGGCATGCGGTTTCCGGTTCCTGCGCCCGCAGTTGGCAGCGGATCCTTGCGCAGGCCGCGCCGCAGTGCAGCATCGACGACGGTTTCCGAAATTCGGGGATGGAAGCGCGGCGGTTGCCTTAAAAATACGCGTGTTTCCAGATCGTAACACCGAAGACGACGGTTGCCTCGTGTGCGTTTCTCGCTAGGCTATTTATCAGTCGATGTCGCATGGTTCGGATCATGACCATGCGAAATTCGAACGCCGCCCGATCCGGTCGGGCCAATCGAGATTTATCTGGGAGGATAATGATGCACCGTACAATGAATACCGTTAGCGTTATCACGCTGCTGGCCGTCTCGGCCGGTGCCGCGAGCGCGCAGGACCTGATCGTCGAGAAGGGCGAAGGCGACTTCAGCTGGTCCGCCCTGGAGGAATTCGCCGCGAATCACGACTACAGCGGCGAGACGCTGAACGTGACCGGTGCGACCACCGGCGATGACGCGCAACGCTATCGCAACCTCTACGCCTATTTCGAGGACGCCACCGGGGCGACCGTCGAATACTCCGGCTCCGAGAGTTTCGAGCAGGACATCGTCATCGCGTCCCAGGCGGGCGGTCTGCCCGACGTGGCCCTGTTCCCGCAGCCGGGTCTGGCCAAGGATCTGGCACAGCAAGGCGCGCTGATGCCGGTGGCGGACGACATGACCGACTTCATGGTCGAGAATTACGCGGCCGGCGACAGCTGGAAGCAGCTGGCGACCTTCGAAGGCTCCGACGGCAACGAGGACGTGTTCGGCCTGTTCTTCGGGACGGACGTGAAGTCGCTGGTCTGGTACGTGCCCGAGCAGTTCGAGGAAGCCGGTTACGAGATCCCCGAGACGCAGGAAGAGCTGATGGAGCTCTCCCAGCAGATCGTCGACGACGGCGGCACGCCCTGGTGCCTGGGCCTGGGATCCGGTGCGGCGACCGGCTGGCCCGCGACCGACTGGGTCGAGGACATGATGCTGCGCACAGCAAGCCTCGAGGATTACGACCGCTGGGTGAACAACGAGCTGGCGTTCAACGATCCCATCGTCGTCAACGCCATCGAGCAGTACGGCATGTATGCCCTGACCGAAGGTTTCGTCGACGGCGGACCGGAGGCGGCGGCCACGACCGACTTCCGCGACAGCCCCGATGGCTTGTTCGATTTCCCGCCGGCCTGCTACATGCACAAGCAGGCGTCCTTCATCCCGATCTTCTTCCCTGAAGGCGTCGAAGCCGGCACGGATGTCGAGTTCTTCTACTTCCCGCCGTTCGAGTCCGAGGATCTGGGCCGGCCCGTCCTGGGCTCCGGGGGCCTCGCGTCGCAGACCAACGACCGCGACGTGACGAACGGCTTCATGGAGTTCCTCGGCACGCCGATCGCGCACGAGCTGATGATGACGCAGGGCCAGTTCCTGTCGCCGCACCAGGATGCGAACCTCGACATCTACACCTCGGACGTCCAGCGTTCGTTGGGTGAGATCCTGACCACGGCCACGTCCTTCCGGTTCGACGGATCGGACCTGATGCCGGGCGAGATCGGCACCAACGCCTTCTGGACCGGCATGGTCGATTACACCACCGGCGCGGATGCGCAGGCCGTGGCCGACCAGATCCAGAGCCGCTGGGACCAGATCCAGTAAGCACGGACATTGCCGGGTCCCCCACGGGGGGCCCGGTCACCCCATAGCCGGTGCTTCGGCCCGGCGTCTTGCGGCTTAGGGAGGAGCAACGCATGAACCCGGTATTCCAGGGGCTCATCACCATCGCGATCGGCGTGGGGGGGATCTTCCTGTACTTCATCGCCTCGAACGCGTTTCTGGACAAGGTCCTGTTCCCGGCGAAGGGGCCGAACGCCTCCCGCAACATCAACCGCGCGAACACGATCCGGCCCTGGCTCTTCCTGGCGCCGACGATCATCGCGCTGTCGCTCTACCTCGTCTATCCGGTGGTGGGTTCGTTCATCCGGTCGCTCTACAACCGGTCAGGCAACGACTTCATCGGCTTCGCGAACTACACGTCGATGTTCGCGTCCTCGGAATTCCGCACCGCCTTCCTGAACAACGTGCTCTGGGCGCTGGTGGTGCCGTCCGTCTCCACCTTCCTGGGGCTCCTGATCGCGCAGCTCACGGACAAGCTGCGCTGGGGGAATATCGCCAAGTCGCTGATCTTCATGCCGATGGCGATCAGCTTCGTCGGCGCCTCGCTGATCTGGAAGTTCGTCTACGCCATCGACCCGGAGCTTGGGATCATCAACGCGATCCGGGTGAACATGTTCGGCGCGCAACCGCTCGACGTGCTGCAGGTGGCCTTTTGGAATAACATCTTTCTGATGGTCATCCTGATCTGGGTGCAGACCGGTTTCGCCATGGTGATCCTGTCGGCGGCCCTGCGCGGCATCCCCGAAGAGACGATCGAGGCCGCGATCATCGACGGGGCGAACCCGTTCCAGATCTTCTTCAAGATCCAGATCCCGCAGGTCACCAATACGATCATCGTGGTCTTCACGACGACGACGATCCTGGTGCTGAAGGTCTTCGACATCGTCTATGCGATGACGGGCGGCAACTTCAATACGCAGATCCTGCCTAGCTACATGATGCAGTTCATGTTCCGCGACGACGGGCGCGCGACGGCCGTGGCCATCGTGATCATGCTGATCGTGACGCCGGTGATGGTGCAGAACATCCGCCAAGCCCGCGCAGAGATGCGCTGAGAGGGGAGAGATCATGGACAATATCGCAGGAAAGAAATCCAGTCTCTCGATCGCGGTCAACATCACCGTGCTTCTGCTGGTGCTGATCTGGCTGATCCCCACCGTGGGGCTGTTCGTGTCGTCCTTCAGGGACCGCGACGCCATCTCGGCCTCGGGCTGGTGGCTGGCGGCGTCCTCGACCGAGCAGACCTTCCGCGGGCGCGGGGACACCGAAACCACAACCCCGGTCGACGGGGGCTTCGCGCTGACCGGCAACGTCTTCGAGGATCCCGAAATCGCGCCCAGCTTCCCCGACGGGCAAGGCAATATTGCGGCTTTCGGTGATTCGGGTAGAGCGCCGGGCGCCTATCCCGCGGGAGAGGTCGCCGACCTCGGCGACGGAGAGACGCTCATCGTCGAACGCAACGGCGATTACGTCTTCACCGTGCCCGAAGATCCCGAGGGGAGCGGTCCGCGTTACTACATCGTGGCAGAGGCACCGCCCAGCTTCACGCTCGACAACTACCGCACGGTGCTGACGGCCGGGGGGATGGGCCAGGCCTTCGTGAACACGCTGACGGTGACGATCCCGACGACGATCATCCCGATCCTGATGGCGGCCTTCGCCGCCTACGCGCTGGCCTGGATGGATTTCGCGGGGCGTACCTGGCTGATTGCCGCGATCATCGGTCTTCTGGTCGTCCCATTGCAGTTGGCGCTGGTGCCGATGCTGACCTTGCACAACCAGGTGGGGATCGGGCAGTCGTTCCTCGGAATCTGGCTCGCGCACTCGGCCTTCGGGCAGCCGCTCGCGGTCTACCTGTTGCGCAACTACATGATCGGACTGCCGCGCGACATCATCGAGAGCGCCCGCGTCGACGGCGGCACCGACTTCCAGATCTTCACCAAGATCATCCTGCCGCTGTCCTTCCCGGCGCTGGCCGCCTTCGCGATCTTCCAGTTCCTGTGGACCTGGAACGACCTGCTGATCGCCAAGGTCTTCCTGCCTTCGTCGGACGAGACGAAAGTCATGACCGTGAAGATCGCCGACGATCTGCTCGGCTCTCGCGGGGGGGACTGGGGGATCCTGGCCGCCGCCGCCTTCGTGTCGATCACGATCCCGCTTCTGGTGTTCTTCACCCTTCAACGCTACCTCGTCCGCGGCCTGCTGGCCGGGTCCGTGAAATAAAGGAGACCGGGTATGGCCACTCTCAAGCTGACCGACATCGAGAAGACCTACGGTGGAACGGTCAACGTCCTCAACGACATCAACCTCGACATCAAGGCGGGCGAATTGATCGTCTTCGTCGGTCCCTCCGGCTGCGGCAAGTCGACCTTGCTGCGGATGATCGCGGGGCTCGAGAAGATCACCTCCGGCACGCTCGAAATCGACGGCCAGGTCGTGAACGACACGCCCCCTGCGCAGCGTGGCATCGCGATGGTGTTCCAAAGCTACGCGCTCTACCCGCACATGACCGTGCGCGACAACATGAGCTTCGCGCTGAAACTCGCCAAGAAGTCCAAGGAAGAGATCGACGCCGCCGTCATGAAGGCCGCGAAGATCCTCCAGCTGGAACCTTACCTCGACCGTCTGCCCAAGGCGCTTTCGGGCGGGCAGCGCCAGCGGGTCGCGATCGGGCGGTCCATCGTGCGCGATCCCAAGGTTTATCTCTTCGACGAGCCGCTCTCGAACCTCGACGCGGCGCTGCGGGTCGCCACCCGGATCGAGATCGCGCAGCTCAAGGAATCGATGCCCGACAGCACGATGATCTACGTCACCCACGACCAGGTCGAGGCGATGACGCTCGCGAGCCGCATCGTCGTCCTGGCCAACAAGGGCATCGCGCAGGTCGGCACCCCGCTGGAGCTTTACGAGCGACCGGAGAACGAGTTCGTAGCGCAGTTCATCGGTTCTCCTGCCATGAACCTGCTCTCGGGCGAGATCGTCGAAACCGGTGCGCAGACCCGGGTGAGGCTGGACGGCGGCGGCACGGCGCTGGCGGACGTCGCCTCGACCGATGCGGACATGGGGGCGCGCGTCAACGTGGGCGTCCGTCCCGAAGACCTCGTCGCGACGGACGGCGATTACATCTTCCATGGAACGGTCAACATCACCGAGGCCCTGGGCGAGGTCACGCTCCTTTACTTCGAGCGGATCGGCGACAACGACGCGGTGATCGGCAAGCTGCCGGGCATCCACGCCGATCTGCGCGGGCGCGACGTGCGCATGTCCGCGGCACCCGAGAAGGTGCAGATCTTCAAGGATGGCCGGTCGCTGAAATACCGCTGACGTCGACCTGCCGCGAAAGGCGCGTCACGCAAGGCGCGCCTTTTTGCATGGCGCAGGTCCGCCCGATCCGGCATGGTCGCGCACAAGGAGGCCCGCATGCCCAAGATCCTGATCCTCAACGGACCGAACCTGAACCTGCTCGGCCAGCGCCAGCCGGAGATCTACGGCGCCCAGACCCTGGACGACGTGGCCGACCTTTGCCGCGCCACGGTGGGGGAAGGCGTGGACTTGCAGTTCGAGCAATCCAACCACGAGGGCACGCTCGTCGATCTGATCCAGGCCGGGCGCAATGATGCCGATGCCATCGTCATCAACCCGGGCGCCTATTCGCACACCTCCGTCGCGATCCTCGATGCGCTGAATGCCTACGACGGACCCGTGATCGAGGTCCATATCTCGAACATCCACAAGCGCGAAGCGTTCCGCCACCATTCCTATGTCTCGGCCCGCGCCGACGCGGTGATCGCGGGGCTGGGCACCGAAGGCTACGCCGCGGCGTTGCGCAGGCTCATGCAGCTTCTGGGATAGGCGGGTTCCCTGCGGCTGGTTTTGCGATAGGTCCGGGGCATGGACTACGACATCTTCATCATCGGCGGCGGCATCAACGGCACCGGCATCGCGCGCGACGCCTCGGGCCGCGGCCTGCGCGTTGGCCTGGCCGAAATGCACGATCTCGCCTCGGCGACCTCCAGCGCCTCGACCAAGCTCTTTCACGGCGGGCTGCGCTATCTCGAATACTTCGAGATCAACCTCGTCCGCCACGCCCTGGCCGAGCGCGAGACGCTGCTGCGCGCCATGCCGCATATCGCCTGGCCGATGCGTTTCGTGTTGCCCTACAGCCCCGACATGCGCTTCGAGAGCGAAACGCCGACCTCGCGGATCCTCAGCACCGTGATGCCCTGGATGAAGGGGCGGCGTCCGATGTGGTTAATCCGGCTTGGCCTCTTCCTCTACGACCACCTCGGCGGCCGTACGATCCTGCCGGGCACGACGACAGTGGACCTGACCGCAGGCCCGGAAGGGGCGCCCTTGGAGGATCGGTTCAAAACGGCTTACGAATACTCCGACTGCTGGATCGAGGACAGCCGTCTTGTCGTCCTGAACGCCCGCGACGCGCAGGAGCGCGGGGCGGATATCTTGGTGCGCACCCGCGTCGTCGCGGCGCGGCGGACGGGGGATCACTGGACGGTCGATCTGGATGGTCCGGGCGGCGCGCGCAGCATCACCGCCCGCGCGCTGGTCAATGCCGGCGGCCCCTGGGTCGGGAACATCATCCACGATACCGTGCACATCCCCAGCACCGAGGGCGTGCGCCTCGTCCGCGGCAGCCACATCGTGACCCGGCGGCTTTTCGATCACGACAAGTGCTACTTCTTCCAGGGCGAGGACGGGCGGATCATCTTCGCCATCCCCTACGAGACCGATTTCACCCTCATCGGCACCACCGATGCCGCCCATGACGATCCCGACACCCCGCCGGTCTGCACGCCGGAGGAGGCGCACTACCTCGTCGATTTCGCGAACCGCTACTTCAAGAAGGACATCAGCACGGACGATATCGTCTGGACCTATTCCGGCGTACGCCCGCTCTACGACGACGGGGCGAAGTCCGCGACGGCGGCGACGCGCGACTACGTGCTGAAGGTCGAAGCCGAAGGTGGTGCGCCGATCCTGAACATCTTCGGCGGCAAGATCACCACATTCCGCAAGCTGTCCGAGGACGCGATGGACAAGCTTGCGCCCTATTTCTCGGACCTGCCGCCCAAGTGGTCCGCAGGCGTGCCGCTGCCGGGCGGTGACTTCGGCGTGACGGAGGTCGACGCGCTGATCGCGCGCCTGCAAGCCGACTACGCGTTTCTCACGCCCTACTGGGCGCGGCGCCTGATCCGGGCCTACGGCACCGACGCATGGCAGGTGCTGGGCGCGGCGCGAGAGGCCGCGGACCTGGGCCGCCATTTCGGCGCGACGCTGACCGAAGCCGAGGTCCGTTGGCTGGTGGCTCGGGAATTCGCACGCACGGCAGCCGATGTCGTCTGGCGCCGGTCCAAGCTTGGCCTGCGTCTTGATGCCGACCAGGTCGCGGCGCTGGACGCCTGGATGCGGAAGGCGGTCGCGCAGGCGGCGTGAGGCTTTCCGACGCCTTGCCATGCCACCCGACTTTCCCATGGCGGCAAACTCGGGCACGATGGAAGCAGGCGCCCGCGCGCGCCCTGCAACGCTCCGGGAGGCCGCCATGACCCATATCCTCGCCATCGACCAGGGCACGACCTCGTCCCGCGCGATCCTCTTCGATGCGCAGATGGCGCCGGTGGCCACGGCGCAGGAGGAGTTCCCCCAGCATTTCCCGCAGTCCGGCTGGGTCGAACACGACCCTGCGGACCTGTGGACCTCGACCGCGGCCACCTGCCGGTCGGTCATCGAACGCGCGGGGCTGCGGCCCGCAGACATCGCCGCCATCGGCATCACCAACCAGCGCGAGACGACGGTCGTCTGGGACAGGACGACCGGCAAGCCGATCCACAACGCCATCGTCTGGCAGGACCGCCGGACCGCCGGGATCTGCCGTGACCTGGGGGATCATGCCAAAACGGTGACGCAAAAGACCGGCCTGCTGCTCGACCCCTATTTCTCGGGCACGAAACTCAAATGGATCCTCGACCGCATCGACGGCGCGCGCGACCGGGCCCGGGCCGGGGAGCTTCTCTTCGGCACCGTCGACACCTGGCTGATCTGGAAGCTGACCGGCGGGGCGGTTCACGCGACCGATGCGACCAATGCCTGCCGCACGATGATGTACGACATCCACAAGGGGCAATGGTCCACCACGATCTGCGAATTGCTCGACGTTCCGATGGAGATGCTGCCAGAGGTCAAGGATTGCGCCGCCGACTTCGGCATGACGCGCCCCGACCTCTTCGGGGCAGAGATCCCGATCCTCGGCGTCGCGGGTGACCAGCAGGCGGCGACACTGGGGCAGGCCTGTTTCGAACCGGGGATGTTGAAATCCACTTACGGAACCGGGTGCTTCGCGCTGCTGAATACCGGGGATACGCCCGTCGCCAGCACCTCGCGGCTGCTCACCACGATCGCCTACCAACTCGACGGAAAGCCGACCTACGCGCTCGAAGGCTCGATCTTCATCGCGGGGGCGGTTGTGCAATGGTTGCGCGATGGTCTGAAGCTGATCCGGGAGGCGGGCGAGACCCAGCCGCTGGCGGAGGCCTCCGACCCGGACCAGCCGGTCATCCTGGTTCCTGCCTTCACCGGGCTCGGCGCACCCTATTGGAACGCCGACTGCCGCGGGGCCGTCTACGGGTTGTCGCGCAATTCGGGCCCCGAGGAGTTTGCGCGCGCCGCCCTCGAATCCGTGGGCTACCAGACCCGCGACCTGCTCGACGCCATGCGCGCCGACTGGGAAGGGCAGGCGGGCGACGCCGCCCTGCGCGTCGACGGCGGCATGAGCGCCTCGGACTACGCGATGCAGTTCCTGTCCGACATCATCGGCGCCCAGGTCGACCGCCCCGAGGTGCTGGAGACCACCGCCATGGGCGCCGCCTGGCTCGCGGGCCAACGTGCGGGCCTCTATCCGGACCGCGAGGGCTTCGCCGCGAAATGGGCTGTCGACCGAAGCTTCACCCCCGACATGGACGAGGACACCCGCGCCGCAAAATATGCCGCCTGGCAGCGTGCGGTGAATGCGACCCAGGTCTTCGCCGACGGTTGACCCCTGCGCGCGCCGTTCGCTTTTCATCTGGCCGAATAAACTCCCGCCGGAGGCTCCCGCCCTTCGCCATTGACACCCCCCGCCCGACCCTTTAAGCGCGCCCGCACCACTGGTGTTGGTGGCCCCCGCAAGGGGACGCCTGTCGGTTCCGGACCACCTCCGGGGCAAAGGACAACGCCCTTCGCAACCTGCGTAGCATCCCGAGGATCGCAGATCCGAAGAAAGCTGCGAAGCAAACCAAAACGAAGGAGATCAGCCGTGACCAAACGCACGTCTGCCAAGTACAAGATCGACCGCCGCATGGGCGAAAACATCTGGGGCCGCCCCAAGTCCCCGGTCAACCGCCGTGAATACGGCCCCGGCCAGCACGGCCAGCGCCGCAAGGGCAAGGTGTCCGACTTCGGCCTGCAGCTGCGCGCCAAGCAGAAGCTGAAGGGCTACTACGGCGACATCACCGAAAAGCAGTTCCGCCGCATCTTCGCCGAGGCCGAGCGCGTCAAGGGCGACACCGGTGAGAACCTGATCGGCCTGCTGGAGCGCCGCCTCGACGCCGTCGTCTACCGCGCCAAGTTCGTCCCCACCGTCTTCGCCGCCCGCCAGTTCGTGAACCACGGCCACGTGACCGTGAACGGCCAGCGCGTGAACATCCCTTCCTACCGCGTGAAGGAAGGCGACGTGATCGCCGTCCGCGACAAGTCCAAGCAACTCGAGATGGTGCTGGTCGCAGCCCAACTGCCCGAGCGCGACGTCCCCGACTACATGGAAGTCGATCACTCCAAGATGTCCGCCACCTTCGTGCGCACCCCGGCGCTCGGCGACGTGCCCTACCCGGTCACGATGGAGCCGAACCTGGTCGTCGAATTCTACGCCAAGAACTGATCCTCGGATCAGGCTGGTTTCGGAAAGGGTCGTCCCGCGGGGCGGCCCTTTCGCGTTCGATCGCCCGTCGGTGCGGCACGAGGGTTCGGGACGCCTCGCCTGCGGGGAAGGTATTTCCCGCTAGAAGAAGCAGGGCGCCCGCGCGGGCCGGCGGGTTGACGCGCGGCCTCTCCGGGGTAGACAGGATCCGTTGCAGGAGGAAGTTGCCATGTCTCATCCCGTTTACGGTCGCATCGAAGGGGCCGTCGTGCTCATCGGCTTCGGATCCATCGGCAAGGGCACGCTGCCGTTGATCGAACGCCATTTCGAGTACGACGCGGACAAGCTGGTGGTGATCGATCCCGATCCCGCGACCCATACCTTCCTGGCTCAACACGGGCATCGACACCTGCAAGTCGCGCTGACCCCGGAGAATTATCGCGAGGTCCTGTCGGACCTGCTGGGGGGCGGCGGGTTCTGCGTGAACCTTTCGGTCGATACCTCTTCGCTGGAGATCATGCGGCTCTGTCGCGAGCTGGGCGCGCTCTACATCGACACGGTGGTCGAACCCTGGGCCGGGTTCTATTTCGACACGGCCGACAATGCCGCGCGCACGAACTACGCCCTGCGCGAGACGGTGCGCGAAGAGGCCGCGGCGAACCCCGGCGGGCCGACGGCCGTGTCCTGCTGCGGGGCCAATCCCGGCATGGTAAGCTGGTTCGTGAAGGAAGGCTTGATGAAACTGGCCGCCGACCTCGGCCGTGACGATCCCGCGCCGACGGACCGCGACGGCTGGGCCAGGTTGATGCAATCGCTGGGCGTCCAGGGCGTGCATATCGCCGAACGCGACACCCAGGCGCGCCGCCTGCCGCGTCCGCGCGGCACCTTCGTCAACACCTGGTCGGTGGAAGGCTTCATCTCGGAAGGGTTCCAGCCCGCCGAGCTGGGGTGGGGCACCTTCGAGCCCTGGTTCCCCGAGAACGGCCACCGGCACGACACCGGCTGCCAGTCGGCGATCTGGCTCGACCGGCCGGGGGCCGCGACGCGGGTGCGGACCTGGTGCCCGACGCCGGGTCCGCAGTTCGGCTACCTCGTGACCCATAACGAGAGCGTGTCCATCGCGGATTACTACACCGTGGGTCCTGCCCATGCGCCGGACTACCGGCCCACCTGTCACTACGCCTATCACCCCAGCGACGATGCGGTGCTGTCGCTGCACGAGATGTTCGGCAGCGGCAAGGTCCAGGAGACGCACGAGATCCTCGACGTGGACGAGATCGTCGACGGCATCGACGAGCTGGGCGTGCTGCTCTACGGGCACGACAAGAACGCCCTGTGGTACGGCAGTCGCCTGTCGAACGCAGAGGCGCGCAAGCTGGCGCCCTACCAGAACGCGACCGGTCTGCAGGTCACCTCGGCCGTGCTCGCCGGGATGGTCTGGGCGCTCGAGAATCCCCAGGCGGGCATCGTCGAGACCGACGAGATGGACCACGCCCGCTGCCTCGAGGTGCAGCGGCCCTACCTCGGTCCGGTCGAGGGGCATTACACGGGTTGGACGCCGCTCGACAACCGGTCGGAGCATTTTCCGGAGGATCTGCTTCCCGAAACGCCCTGGGCGCTCAAGAACACCCTGGCGAACTAGGGCGGCAAGGCGCCCACGAGGCCCGCATCATGTCGTGCTTGTCACTGGTCAGGACACGCGCGCCTCGCTAGAACGTGCAGGCACAAGGGACCGCGCGCATGACCATCTCTCCGAAGCCGTCGATCATGGACATCACGCTCTATAAGGGCGGGGCGAGTTCCGTCGCGGGCATGACGAATATCCTGAAGCTGTCGTCGAACGAGAATCCCCACGGGCCTTCGCCGAAGGCCAAGGACGCCTACGCCCGCGCGGTCCACGACCTGCACCGATATCCGGTCACCGACCATGCAAGACTGCGCCGCGCGATCGGGGATGTCTGGTCGGTCGACCCCGACCGGGTGATCTGCGGCGTGGGTTCGGACGAAATTTTGCACCTGCTGGCCCAGGCCTACACCGGCCCAGGCGACGAGGTGATCTACACCGAGCACGGCTTTGCCATCTACCGCATCGTGGCGCTGGCTGTCGGGGCCACGCCGGTCGTGGTGCCCGAGCGCGAGCGCGTGATCGACGTGGATGCGATCCTCGCGGCCTGCACGGACGCGACCCGTCTGGTCTATATCGCCAACCCCGCCAATCCGACCGCGACGATGATCGGCCAGGCCGAGATCGCGCGCCTCGCCGCCGGGTTGCCGGAGCGCGCGATGCTGGTGCTGGACGGCGCCTACGCCGAGTTCGCGGAAGGCTACGACGGGGGGCGCGCGCTGGTCGAGGCGCGCGATAACGTCTTCATGACGCGCACCTTTTCCAAGATCTACGGGCTGGGGGGCTTGCGCATCGGCTGGGGTTACGGACCGCGCGCAGTGATCGACGTGCTCAACCGCATCCGGGGGCCTTTCAACCTCTCGGGCGGCGCCCTTGCCGCCGCCGAGGCCGCGGTGCGCGACACCGACTACACCGAGAAATGCCGAGCCGAGAATGCCCGGTGGCGCGACTGGCTGTCGACGGCCCTTGCGGAGCGGGGCGTGCCCTCGGACACATCGACCGCGAATTTCATCCTGGCCCGCTTTGCCTCGGAAGACGAGGCGCTGGCCTGCAACGTCTACCTGGAAAGTCAGGGGATCGTGGTGCGGCATCCCAAGTCCTACGGGTTTCCGCATTGCCTGCGGATCACCGTCGGCGACGAAAGCGCCTGCCGCCGGGTGGCGCATGCCATAGGCCAGTTCAAGGACAGCCGATGAGCGTGATCTACGACAAGGTGGCGCTGATCGGCCTGGGCTTGATCGCATCGTCCATGGCCTTGGCGATGAAGCGCGCGGGGCTCGCTGGTCGGATCACCGGCTATGCACGCAGCGTCGAGACGCGAGAGACCGCGCGGGAACTCGACCTGTGCGAGGTCTGCGAGACCGCGGCCGAGGCCGTGGCGGAGGCCGATCTGGTCGTGCTTTGCGTGCCGGTGGGCGCGATGGGCGCCGTGATGGAGGAGATCGGGCCGGCGCTCAAACCCGGTGCAACGCTGTCGGACGTGGGATCGGTCAAGAAGGCGGTGATCGAGGCGGTTCAACCCCATGTGCCTGCAGGCGTGCATTTCGTACCCGCGCATCCGCTCGCCGGAACCGAACACTCCGGCCCGCGCGCGGGCTTCGCGGAGCTTTACGACAACCGCTGGTGCATCCTGGTGCCGGTGGAGGACACCGATCAGGGGGCCGTGGACCGGCTGGCGCGCCTGTGGCGCGGCATGGGGGCCAACGTCGACCAGATGGACGCCGAGCATCACGATCTGGTCCTGGCCGTGACCAGCCACACGCCGCACCTCATCGCCTATACCATGGTCGGCGTGGCCGACGACCTGAGCCGGGTGACTGACAGCGAGGTCATCAAGTATTCGGCCGCGGGCTTTCGCGACTTCACGCGAATCGCGGCCTCGGACCCCACCATGTGGCGCGATGTCTTCCTGACCAACAAGGATGCCACGCTGGAGATCCTGGGCCGGTTCACCGAGGAGCTCTTTGCGTTGCAGCGTGCGATCCGGACCGCCGACGGTCCGGCGCTGCACGATTATTTCACCCGCACCCGCGCGATTCGGCGGGGGATCATCGAGGCGGGCCAGGATACCGACGCGCCGGATTTCGGGCGCAAGGCCGGTACGAAGTGAGGCTCGCCATCGCAAGCGCGCTTCTGTGTGCAGTGTTGGTTCTACCCGGGTCCGTTTCCGCGCAGGAGATCCCGCGACCGCCGGCGCGATCCGCAGACGCCTCGGCGGACGTGACTGCAGCGGCCAACGAGGCCGACGAAATGGACAGTGGCGCCGCGGATCGCGGCCAAGTCCTGCCGATCCGACCGCGCTTGCGAACGGCCCCCAATACCGCGACCGACGTGCCGCAGCCCGAAATGCGGCCTCGGGAAGAACCCGCGCTCTCGATCGGCTACGACACCGGTCCGCAGCGCCGGGCCGAGCGGGATCTTTTCGCTTTCAGCCCCTTCGCGCCCCGCTCCGTGGAACGGCCCGACGCGCGTCCCGCGGCGATCGTGCAAGCGGCGATCACGCAAGCGGTAGAGCGTCAACGCGGGGCGATCTGCGGCGATCCCGAGATCCAGGGCGAACCGATCGGGACCATCGACGGACCCGGCGGTTGCGGTGTCGAGGGGGCCGTGAAGGTGCGCTCCATCGCCGGGGTCAACTTGCAGACCAACCCGACCGTCGATTGCCGAACCGCACAGGCGATGAAGACCTGGATCACGAACGGGATCATCCCCGCGGTGGGGGGCACCGGTGGCGGCGTGGCGCGCCTGCGCGTCGTGGGACATTACGTCTGCCGCAACCGGGTCGGCGGCAGTTCCGGCAACCGGCGCCTGTCGGAGCACGCGCTGGGGCACGCGGTGGATATCGCCGGGATCGGTCTGAAGTCGGGGCGCGAGATCACGGTGCTGACAGACTGGAACAGCCGGTCCGATGGCGCGATCCTGCGTCGGGTCTGGCAATCGGCCTGCGGTCCGTTCGGAACCGTCCTTGGCCCCAACGCCAACGCCGCCCACCGCGACCACTTCCACGTGGATACGGCGCGCTATCGCTCGGGCGCCTACTGCCGGTAGCCGTGCCGGTCGGAGGTGAGGCGGGGACGCAGGGCCCATGGGATGGTGCGCTCTGCGCCGGCCGGCGGCCCGGCCGCTGCCCGGGTTGGGGGCTCTGCCCCCGGTGCTGCCCACCTCCCCCGGAGTTTATTCCGCCAGATGAAGGATCGGCGTGACGAGCCGTTGGTTCGGAGGATGGGTGGCCCGGGCCTCAATCGGTTCGCACCGCTTGTCGCTCCGAAGGCAGGGTCCTATAAGCGCTGCGATGACGGGATTTCGGATCATACGAATTAGCCTCCCGGCGCGCTGACGGTTCGGCGCTGCCGGGTCACGCCTGTTTCACACCGATCGACCGAGAGGACGCCTCCATGTGCGCCGACACCACCGACACCCCGGACTACAAATCCACCCTGAACCTGCCGCAGACCGACTTTCCCATGCGCGCGGGCCTGCCCAAGCGTGAACCCGACTGGCTGGCCCGGTGGGAACGGATCGGCGTCTACGACCGTCTGCGCGAAAAGGCGGGGCGACCGCCCTTCACCCTGCACGATGGGCCGCCCTACGCGAACGGGAACCTGCACATCGGGCACGCGCTCAACAAGATCCTCAAGGATTTCGTGGTGCGCAGCCAGCAGATGATGGGTCACGACGCGCGCTACATTCCCGGCTGGGACTGCCACGGTCTGCCCATCGAGTGGAAGATCGAGGAGCAGTATCGAAAGAAGGGCCGCGACAAGGACGACGTGCCAGTCAACGAGTTCCGGGGCGAATGCCGTGACTTCGCCGCCGAATGGGTCGACATCCAGCGCGCGCAGTTCAAGCGGCTGGGCGTCACCGGCAACTGGGCCGATCCCTATCTGACCATGGATTTCCACGCCGAGCGGGTGATCGCGGAGGAGTTCCAGAAGTTCCTCATGAACGGGACGCTCTATCAAGGCAGCAAGCCCGTGATGTGGTCCCCGGTCGAGAAGACGGCCCTGGCCGAGGCCGAGGTCGAATACCACGACAAGGAAAGCTTAACCGTCTGGGTCAAGTTCGCGGTGCGCGAGACCGACAACGAGGCGATCAGGGGCGCCCACGTGGTGATCTGGACCACCACGCCCTGGACCATGCCGTCCAACAAGGCCGTCGTCTATTCCAAGGACATCTCCTACGGGATCTACGAGGTCACGGAGGCGCCGGAGGACAACTGGGTCAAGCCGGGCGAACGCTACCTGCTGGCCGACAAGCTGGCCGGCCCGGTCTTCGGGCAAGCCCGCGTGGAGGCCTTCGAGCGGATCGGCGACGCGGGCGATCTTTCGGGCACCACCCTGTCGCATCCCCTGAAAGACGCCGAAGGTGGCAACGGCGAATGGGACCAGCCGCGCGATTTCCGGGCGGCGGACTTCGTCACCGACGACGAGGGGACGGGGTTTGTCCATTGCGCGCCCAGCCACGGGATGGAGGAATTCGAACTCTACCGCGATCTGGGCATGCTGGAAGAGGTCATCACCTACAACGTGAACGAGGACGGGCGTTTTCGCGACGACCTGCCGTTCTTCGGCGGCAAGGCGATTCTCAAGCCCAACGGCAAGGAAGGCAACGCCAACGCCGCCGTGATCGACAAGCTGGCAGAGGTCGGCGGGCTTTTCGCGCGGGGCAAGATCACGCATTCCTACCCCCATTCCTGGCGCTCCAAGGCACCGATCATCTATCGCAACACGCCGCAATGGTTCGCGGCCATCGACAAGCCGGTTCCCGACGGGCTGGACGAGTATGGCGTGACGATCCGTGAACGGGCGCTGCAGTCGATCGACGCGCTGGTGACCTGGACGCCCCCGCGCGGTCGCAACCGGCTGCACGCCATGGTGACGCAGCGGCCCGACTGGGTGCTGTCGCGCCAGCGCGCCTGGGGCGTGCCGCTCACCTGCTTCGTGAAGGTCGGCGCCCTGCCGACCGATCCCGATTTCCTGCTGCGCAACGAGGCGGTCAACGCCCGCATCCTCGAGGCTTTCGAGACCGAAGGGGCCGACGCCTGGTACGAGGAGGGCGCAAAGGAACGCTTCCTCGGCGACGACGTGAACCCCGACGACTACGCCCAGGTCTTCGACGTGCTGGACGTGTGGTTCGACAGCGGCTCGACCCATGCCTTCGTGCTGCGCGACCGGCCCGACGGGTCCGAGGACGGTCTGGCGGATCTGTACCTCGAAGGGACCGACCAGCATCGCGGCTGGTTCCAGTCCTCGTTGCTGCAAGGCTGTGGCACCATCGGGCGCGCGCCCTATCGCGGTGTGATGACCTGCGGCTTCACGCTGGACGCCAAGGGCATGAAGATGTCCAAGTCCCTGGGCAACATCATCCCGCCCGCCCAAGTGACCGACCAGTACGGCGCCGACATCCTGAGGCTTTGGGTGGCGCAGGTCGATTACACCAACGACCAGCGCATCGGGGACGAGATCCTCAAGGGCGTGGCCGACAGCTACCGCCGGTTGCGGAACACGCTGCGCTTCATGCTGGGCAGCCTGACGGAGATCACCCCCGCCGAGCAGATCGACCATACCGAGCTGCCCGACCTGGAACGGCTGATCTTGCACAAGGTCGCCGTCCTCGATGAGCGGGTCCGCACCGGCTACGCCGCCTACGATTTCCAGGGCGTGCTTCGGGCGATCTTCGATTTCGCCACGCTGGATCTGTCGGCCTTCTACTTCGACGTGCGCAAGGACGCGCTCTACTGCGACGGCGACACGCCCGAACGGCGGGCCGCGCGGCAGGTGCTGGGGGTGCTCTTCGAGCGACTGACCACGTGGCTCGCGCCGATCCTGACCTTCACGATGGAGGAGGTCTGGCTGGAGGTGCACCCGGGGGACGAGTCCTCGGTCCACCTGCAGGACTTCCCGCAGACGCCCGTCGTCTGGAAGGACGCGCCCCTGGCCGAACGCATGGAACGGCTGCGCGCCCTGCGCCGCGTCGTCACCGGCGCGATCGAGGTGAAGCGCACCGCGAAGGAGATCGGATCCTCGCTGGAGGCCAAGCCGATCGTCTACCTCTCGCCGGAACTTGCGGATCTGGTCAGCGAGGCGGCGAGTTTCGCCACGCTGTGCATCACCTCGGACATCGAACTGTCGACGGACCCCGCCCCGCAGGACGCCTATCGCTCGGACGAAGCGCCGGGTGTTGCGGTGCGCGTGGTGCGTGCCGAAGGCGCCAAATGCGAGCGGTGCTGGAAGATCAAGCCCGACGTCGGTGCCTACGATCATCCGGGCGTTTGCGGGCGTTGCGAGGAAGCCCTTTCGTGACCCCGCGCAACCCCGAGGGCATCGAGCGGATGCGCGCGGGGTTCGACCGGCAGGGGGTGATGCGCACGCTCGGGGTCGAGATCGAGGAGGTCTCGCCCGGGCGTGTATCGCTTCTGCTGCCGTTCGACGCGGATTTCACCCAGCATCACGGGTTCCTGCACGCGGGCATCGTGACCACCGTGATGGACAGCGCCGCGGGCTTCGCGGCCTTCACGCTGATGGAGGCCGACGCCGAGGTGCTGACGGCGGAGTTCAAGGCCAGCTTCCTGGCCCCCGCGCGGGGCACGCGCTTTCGGATGGTGGGCGAGGTCATCAAGCCCGGTCGCACCCTCACCTTCTGCGAAGCGCGAGCCTACACGCTGGGCGAGCGAGAGGTGCTGTTCGCCACGCTCACCGCTACGATGATGGCGGTGCGGGACCGGCCCTCGGTGCGGTCGTGAGCCTTTGAGCCTGACCGTCTTCTTCGCTGTTCTCTGCGCCGCGCTTTTGCATGCGCTTTGGAATGCGCTGATCAAGACCGGCGCGGACAAGCAGACGGCGATGATGGTGCTCTCGCTCGGCAACGCGCTGACGGGGCTGCTGGTGGTCTGCTTCCGGCCCTGGCCCGCGGCGGAGGTCTGGGTCTGGATCCTGGCGTCGGGTGCGATCCATGCGGCCTACCAGATGTTCTTGGCCTATGCATACGCGCAGGGCGATCTGAGCCGGGTCTACCCGCTGGCCCGCGGTGGGGCGCCGATGATCGTGCTGGCGGTCAGCCTTGCCCTGGCGCTCGATCCCGTCACGGGGGTGGAGGTGGCGGGGATCCTGCTGCTGGGCGCGGGCTTGGCGGTCATGACGCGGGGCATCTTCACCGACGCCGAATCCCGCCGGATGATCCCCTTCGCGGCGGGATCCGCCTGCGCGACCGCGGGATATACGCTGGTGGACGGCGTGGGCGTGCGGGTCTCGGGTGATGCGCTGGCCTATACGGGCTGGCTGCTGATCGCGGCGGCGGTGTTCTACGTGCCCGTGGCCCTCGGCCTGCGAGGTCGGCAGGTGATTCCGCGCGGAGCGCGGGTCTGGGGGACCGGGTTGATCGCGGGGGCGTTTTCCTTCGCGGCCTACGGGATCGTCGTCTGGGCGCTGGGGCAGGCCCCCATCGCGCTGGTGGCGGCCTTGCGGGAAACCTCGATCCTGTTTGCAGTGGGCCTGGGCATCGTCGTCTTCAAGGAACGCCTGACCCGCGCAAAGCTGTCGGCCGCCGTCCTGATCGTGGCCGGGGTGATCCTGACCCGGATCTAGCGCCGGAAGACGGCAAAGGCGGCAGAGGCGCCCCATCCCGCCGCAATGGCGAGCGCCAAGCTGAGCAGGCCGTAGAACACCGATTGCGTCTGCGACATCTCGTAGAGCCATTGTTCGATCCCGACCTTCTGGACGGGGATCTTGGCGCTCGCCTCGTCGATGGGCCGCCCGTCGCGCGTAAGGAAGATCCGGGCCGTGTAATCGCCCTCGGGTAAGTTGGCAGGCAGTTCGAAGGAGACGCGGAAGAGAGTCTCTTCCTGCAGATCGACGGCTCCGATGCGCGACTGATACAGGTCCTGCCGCTCTTTGATGCGGATCAGCGCCTCGGTGAAGGCGGTGCTGTCCTCCACCCGCGCCCCGACCGAGCGGATCGCGCGGGGTAGGGTGATCGAATTGCGCAGATCCTCGACGTCGCGCAGGACCTCCCGCAGGGGGGCGGAGGTGGCGACGGCGTAGAAGGCGGGGGCGGTGTCGACCTCGACCTCGTCCACGTTGACCCAGATACCCATGCGGCGGGCCTTGCGGTAGACGGTGACCGGCAGATCGGGGCCCTCGACGGTGACGATCACGCCCAGCTCGCCTTCCTCAGCAGGGGCCGGTGCCTCGCGGCTGACGGCGCCGAAGATCAGGATGTCCTGCCCGTCGAAAGTCGCGGTGATCGAGACCTGGTTCTGGCTGAGGCCGAGCACGATGGATTCGGCGCGCGCCGTGCCCGCGGCCAGCAGCAAAAGGAAGATCAAGAGCGCCCTCAATGTCCCGGCCCCGAGATCGAGTAAAGCTCCGACGGGGTGAGCAGCAGATCGAGTGCGAGCTTGCCGCAGACCAGCAGCACGAGTCCTGCCAACAGGATGCGCAACTGCTCTGCCTTCAGTTTCAGCCCGATGACCGTGCCCAGTTGCGCACCGATGACCCCGCCCACGATCAGCAGCAGGGCCAGGACGATATCCACGGTCTGGTTTGTCGTGGCGTGCAGCATCGTCGTATAGGCGGTGACGAAGATGATCTGAAAGAGCGACGTGCCGACGACGACCTTGGTCGGCATGCCCAGCAGGTAGATCATGGCGGGCACCATGATGAACCCGCCGCCGACGCCCATGATCGCCGACAGCACGCCCACCAGCACCCCGACCAGGAACGGCGGCACGACCGAGATGTAGAGGCCCGAGACCCGGAATTTCATCTTGAAGGGCAGGTTGTGGACCCAGTTGTGGTGCCGCCGGGGCTTGCGCTTGCCGGGCGGCAACTTCGCGCGGCGCATGGCGTTCAGGCTTTCCACGAACATCAGCGCCCCGATGACGCCCAGGAAGACCACGTAGAACAGGCTGACGAGCAGATCGACCTGGCCCAGGCTGCGCAGGTAGTTGAACAGGATCAATCCAAGGGACGACCCCACCAGGCCGCCCACCAGCAGCACGGTGCCCATGCGCAAGTCCACCGTCTTGCGCTTGAGGTGCGCCAGCAAGCCGGAGAAGCTTGAGGCCACGATCTGGTTGGTCGAGGTCGCCACCGCGACGGCGGGCGGGATGCCCACGAAGAACAAGAGCGGCGTGATCAGGAAGCCGCCGCCCACGCCGAACATGCCCGACAGGACGCCCACGAGCCCGCCCAACCCGAAGAGCAGGAACGCGTCGACGGAGACCTCGGCGATGGGGAGGTAGATTTGCATGAATCGCGGGCCCGGCGGCAGACGTTTAACCTAACAAACGCCTTATCCGCCGGGGTGTCAAACAGGCCCTAGCGTTCCTTGACGTAGGGTTCTCCGCCTGCGCGGGGCGGGACGGCGCGACCGACGAAACCGGCCAGGATCACGACCGTCAGGATGTAGGGCAGCGCGTCCAGAAGCTGGGACTGGATGTTGAACTGCAACACCCGCTCGATCAGGTCCGACCGCAGGGCGATGGCCTGCAGGAAGCCGAACAGCAGGCAGGCCCACAGGCAGTAGACCGGACGCCACTTGGCGAAGATCAGTGCGGCCAGCGCGATATAGCCGCGGCCCGCGCTCATGTCCTTGGTAAAGCCCGCCTGAAGCGCCGTCGCAAGGTAAGCGCCCGCGATGCCGCAAAGCACGCCGCAGATCGCCACGGCGGCAAAGCGCATGCCCACGACGCTGACGCCCGCGGTGTCGACGGCCGCCGGATTCTCGCCCACGGCGCGCAGGCGCAGGCCGAAGCGGGTGGAGAACAGGACCCAGGCCGTGATCGGCACGACGATCAGGCCAAGGTAGACGATGATCGTGTGGCCCGAAATCAGCTCGTAGTAGATGGGGCCAAGCACGGGCACGTCCCGCAGCGCCTCCGCGCCTGGCAGGGTGACGGGGTTGAAGCGGGCGCCGCCCGACAGTTGCGGCGTCCGTCCCCCTTGCGCGAACCAGCTTTGCGCGATCACGACCGTCAGGCCCGCGGCCAGGAAGTTGATCGCCACGCCGGAGATCAGCTGGTTGCCGCGGAAGGTGATCGAGGCCAGCCCGTGAATGGCCGAAAGCAGGAGCGACGCCCCGATGCCGGCCAGTAGCCCCAGCCAGACGTTGCCGGTCACGTAGGCGACACCGGCCGAGAGGAAGGCCGCGGCGAGCATCTTGCCTTCCAGGCCGATGTCGAAAATCCCGGCACGCTCGGAATAGAGGCCCGCAAGGCAGGCCAAGAGCAGCGGCGTGGCCAGTCGCAGGGTCGAATCAAGCAATTGCAGCAGCGTGATCAGGTCCATCAGCGTGCTCCCTCGGCGCTGGTCGATTTGCGGTCGGGTCCGGGGGGACGGCGGCGCATCAGGAAAAGGTTCTCGAGCGGCATCCGCACCATGTTGTCGAGCGCGCCGGTGAACAGGATCACGAGGGCCTGGATGACCACGATCAGCTCGCGCGGGATCGAGGTCCAGAGCGCAAGCTCCGCCCCGCCCTGGTAGAGGAACCCGAACAGAAGGGCCGCCAGCAAGACGCCGAACGGGTGGCTGCGGCCCATCAGCGCCACGGCGATGCCGATGAAGCCCGCGCCCTCGACGGCGTTGAGCACCAGCCGCTCTGCCTCGCCCTGCACGTTGTTGATCGCCATCATGCCTGCAAGCCCGCCCGAGATCAGCATCGAGATCACGATGATCTTCGTCGGGCTGATGCCGGCATATCGCGCGGCCGATTCCGAGTGTCCGAAGGCGCGCAGCTCATACCCCAGCCGGGTGCGCCAGATCAGCGCCCAGAGTGCGACGCAGGCGGCCAATGCGACGAAGAAGCTGATGTTGGCCGGTGCGCCGCGGAACAGCGTCGCCTCCCCGAAGGAGAACATGTCCTGGAAGCTCGGCAGATGCGTGGTCTCGGGGAAACGCCCCGTGGCGGGTTCCATGCTGCCCGCGGGCTTCAGCGCGCCGACCAGCAGGTAGTTCAGCAAGGCCGCGGCGATGAAGTTGAACATGATCGTCGTGATGACGATGTGGCTGCCGCGCTTGGCCTGCAGGATCGCGGGGATGAAGGCCCAGGCCGCCCCGAAGAGCGCCGCGCCGCAGGCCGAGGCGATGAGTGCCAGCGACCAATGCGGGAAGGGTATGAAGAGGCAGACCAGCGCCACGCCGAGGCCCCCCAGCACCGCCTGTCCTTCGCCGCCGATGTTGAACATCCGTGCGTGAAAGGCGATCGCGACGGCAAGCCCGGTGAAGATGAAGTTCGTCGCGTAATAAAGCGTATATCCCCAGCCGTAGGTCGACCCCAGCGCGCCGTCGACCATCAGCTTCAGCGCCTCCCACGGGCTTTCCCCGATGGCGAGGATCACCAACGCCGACAGGATCGCCGCCAGCAGCAGCGAGATCAGCGGAACGAGGACCACCTCGGCCCATTTCGGCATCGCGTCCATGTCAGTGCCCCGCCTTTGCAAGGTTGTCTTCGATCTCTTCGACCGAGTGGTCGTGATCGGTATCTGTGATCCCGGCCATCAGCAGGCCCAGCTCACGCTCGTCGGTCTGCGACGGGTCGCGGGTGCCCATGATGCGACCGTCGAACATCACGGCGATGCGGTCCGACAGGGCCATGATCTCTTCCAGCTCGACCGAGACGAGCAGGATCGCCTTGCCCTGGTCGCGCAGGGCGATGATCTGCTCGTGGATGAACTCGATCGCGCCGATGTCCACGCCACGGGTCGGCTGGCCGATCAGCAGCAGGTCGGGATTGCGCTCGATCTCGCGGGCCAGGACGATCTTCTGCTGGTTGCCGCCGGAGAAGTTCTTGGCGGCAAGCTTGGGGTCGGGCGGGCGCACGTCGAAGCGTTGCATCTTGTCGGTGGTGTCCGACAGGATCGCGGCGTTGTTCATGAACAGGCCCGAGCGGTACTTGTCGTCGTGGTGATACCCGAATGCGGTGTTTTCCCACGCCGAATAATCCATGATCAGGCCCTCGGCCTGCCGGTCTTCCGGGACGTGGGCGATTCCGCGTCTGCGACGGCTCTGGCCATCGGACTTGGTGCCGGTCAAATCGATGGGCGTGCCGTTCATCGTGACGGTGCCGGTCGCCGTCTCGTAGCCACCGAGGACCTCCAGCAGTTCGCTTTGCCCGTTGCCGGCCACGCCCGCGATGCCGAGCACTTCGCCCGCGCGGACCTCGAAGCTCACGCCCTTCACACGGTGCACGCCCTTGGCGTCGGTCACGTGCAGGTCCTTGACGTCGAGGATCACGGCCCCGGGCGTGGCGGGCTCCTTGTTCACCCGGAGCAGGACCTTGCGACCCACCATCAGCTCGGCCAGTTCGGCGGGGGAGGTCTCTGCCGTTTTCACCGTGGCCGTCATCTCGCCGCGGCGCATGACGCTGACGGTGTCGGTGATCTCCATGATCTCGCGCAGCTTGTGGGTGATCAGGATGATCGTCTTGCCTTCGCGCCGCAGGTTTTCGAGGATCCGGAACAGGTGGTCGGCCTCGGCGGGCGTCAGCACGCCGGTGGGTTCATCCAGGATCAGGATATCGGCCTGCCGGTAGAGCGCTTTCAGGATCTCCACCCGTTGCTGCATGCCGACGCCGATATCCTCGATGATCGCGTCGGGATCGACGTTCAGCTCGTATTCCTCGGCCAGCGCCTTCAGCTCGCGCCGCGCGCGGGCGAGCGAGGGCCGCAGCAGGCCGCTGTCCTCTGCGCCCAGGACGATGTTCTCGAGGACCGTGAAGTTCTCCACCAGCTTGAAGTGCTGGAAGACCATGCCGATCCCCGCCGAGATGGCCGCCTGGCTGTCGGGGATCTCCGTCTTGGTGCCGCCGATGAAGATCTCTCCCCGGTCGGCTTTGTAGAACCCGTAGAGGATCGACATCAGCGTGGACTTGCCTGCGCCGTTCTCGCCGATGATCCCGTGGATCGTGCCGGGCATGACGCGGATGCTGATGTCCTTGTTGGCCTGCACCGGGCCGAACGCCTTGGAGATCCCCTTGAGCTCGATGGCCGGGGCGGTATCGGGGGTCGTCTGGGGGGCAGTCATGCGGGAAGTTCTCCTGCGCCTTTGAAGCCGGTCATCGTCTCGATCCCCCCGCTGCGTTCGAGCGCGAAATAGGTGCCGTGCTGCTGCCAGTCGGGATCGGGGCCGAAGCCCACGAGGATGCGGGCAAAGCCGTCCTTCTCGTCGATGGTCAGAGCCTTGGCGCTCCAGCCGGGGGCCATCTCCGACAGCTTGCCGACGTAGGTGGTCAGCGCGTCCAGGTCGGTGATCGGACCGTCGGTCATCGGATCGGAATAGGTGAAGCTTTCGGCCATGCACCCCTGCAGCGTGGCGCGGCGCACGTCGGCGTCGGCCTGCCCCCAGCTGGCGAAGAAATCGGTAATGCGTTCGGTCAAGGCGTCCCCCTGTATCGCGCGGGGCCGCGCCGATCGGATCGGCGCGGCCCCGAATGTCGTCTTGGGCCGCTCTTTAGAACGACAGCGACGGACAGGATTCGTCGGACATGTAGTCGTGGACTTCGATTTCGCCGTCGATGATCTGCTGGGTCGCCTCCTCGATGGCGGTCATCATCTCGGCGGTGACGAGTTCTTCGTTGTACTCGTCCATCGCGGCGCTCACGCCGTCATCCGCAAGGCCCAGCGAGGCGATGCCGGGCTCGACGGCCTCACCGGCGGTGAAGGCGTCGTAGACGACGTTGTCCACGCGCTTGACCATCGAGGTCAGCACCGAACCGGGGTGCGTGTAGTTCTGGTTGGCATCCACGCCGATCCCCAGCATGTCGTTGTCGGCTGCCGCCTGCAGCACGCCCACGCCGGTGCCGCCAGCGGCGTGGAAGACCACGTCGGACCCCTGGGACTTCTGCGCGAGCACGAGCTCCGTCCCTTTCACCGGGTCGTTCCAGGCGGCGGGGGTGGTGCCGGTCATGTTGGCGATGACCTCGACCTCGGGGTCGGCGGCCATCGCGCCTTGGGCGTAGCCACACCCGAACTTGCGGATCAGGGGGATGTCCATGCCGCCCACGAAGCTGACCGTGCCGGTCTCGGAGGCCATGGCAGCCATCATTCCGACGAGGTAGCTGCCCTGCTCTTCGTTGAAGACCACGGATTTCACGTTCGGCGCCTCGACCACGGCGTCGATGATGACGAACTTGGTGTCAGGGTAGTCTCCGGCGATGTCACCCAGCGGGGTGGCGAAGGAGAAGCCAGCCATGACGATGGGGTTCGCGCCCGATTCGGCGAAGCGGCGCAGGGCCTGCTCGCGCTGGGCGTCGGACTGGAGCTCGACCTCGGCGAAGGTGCCGCCGGTTTCTTCCGCCCAGCGGGTCGCGCCGTTGAAGGCGGATTCGTTGAAGGACTTGTCGAACTTGCCGCCAAGGTCGAACACGATGGCGGGGTCGGCCGCGGCGGCACCGGCGGTCAGAGCCAGTGCGGCGGTCGCGCCGAAGAGTTTGTGCATGATGGACATGGAAGTCTCCCGTTGGTTGACGTGGGGCGTCTGGTGCGCCGGGTACACGTAGGCGCGGGACCGGATCACGGACCGCGCTGCACCGAAGATAAGGCAACGCACACGGACAAGGGTCAACCGCTTCTTTGGGTCAACGATGCATTTTTTGCCATATGGTCAAAAAACGGGCGCCCTGCGGAACGATCACGGGCAGCTTAGCACAAGCGCGTCGATCGCCGCGCCGGTCTCGCGGCGGTAGTAGGCGCGACGGCGGCCGATCTGAGTGAAACCGAGGGCGTGGTACAGCGCGCGTGCGGCGACGTTGTCCTCGGCCACTTCGAGAAAGCAGCGCTCCGCTCCTGCACGCTCGATCAGGGCTGCGACGGCAGCGCGGGAAAGGCCTTGGCGGCGGTGGTCCGGGTGGCAGGCGACGGTCAGCACCTCCAGCTCGCCGGCGATGCACCGGCCCAGGGCGAAGGCCCGTTCGTCTCCGGCCAACAGAGCCCCGGGACTAGAGAGAAGGGCCGTGAATTCCTCCGCGCTCCAGGCGCGATCGGTCGAATTGGCGGCCGCGTGGGTTTGCGCCAGCGTCTCGGGCGTCACGGGACGACGACGGGCGGTGCATCGCGTGGCGGGGCGGCATCGGCGGGGCGCAGGTAGAGCGGCGCGGGCCGTGGCGCCTCGGCGGGGGCGGCTGCGGCGGCGCGCGCCAGCCCCTCTGCGAAGGGCAGGGCGGTGCCCCGATGTCCGAAGCCCGCTTCCACCAGCCGGGCGGCACCGGGGCCGAAGATCACGCAGCCCTTAGGCAGGCGCGGCATGTCCGCCAGGTCAGCACTTACCAGCCGGGGCGCGGGATCGGCGTCTGCCGCGAAGGCCTGCACGTAAAGCTGACCGCGCGGTGCTTCCAGCGCCACGGCGCAGGCCGGCTGGCCGTGCGCGTAGGCCGCGAAGCTGCTGACACCGATCGCCGGACGGTCGAGCCCCAGCGCCAACCCACGCGCGGTCGCTACGGAAATGCGGATACCGGTGAAATTGCCCGGCCCGGTGCCGACACCGATCCGGTCGAGGTCGCGCCACGTCAGGCCTTCGCCTGACAGGATCCCCTCCAGCATCCCGACCAGATGTTCCGCCTGGCCCTTGGCCATGTCGTCGACGCGGGTGACGATCCTGTCGCCCAGGATCAGACCGGCGGCGCAATGGCCGACGGAGGTGTCGAATGCCAACAGGTTCACGTGGTGGAGAAGGTCAGCGGTTTCGTCTTGTGCCGCTGGAGGATGCCCCGCGCCTCAAGGTCGAGCTGCACGCACTTCAGCCACCATCCTGCGGTCTTGCCTTCGGGAAACAGCGCTGCGGGCAGGCGTGGCAGGACACCTTCCTTGATTTGCGCCGCCGTCATCGGGTCGGAAGACATGATGGACAGCATCGCGGTCTTCATCGTCTCGTACTTCGCGCGGTCCACGCGGCTGACGTGGTCCGGCGCGTTGACGTTGCGGACTTCGACCTTGTCGTCCTCGGCCATCAGGCGGCCACGGGGCGAACTTCGGTCACTTCGGGGATGTAGTGCCGCAGCAGGTTCTCGATCCCCATCTTGAGCGTCAGCGTCGAGGACGGGCAGCCCGCACAGGCGCCTTGCATGTGCAGGTAGACGATGCCGCGCTCGAATCCGTGGAAGGTGATGTCGCCACCATCCTGCGCTACGGCGGGGCGGACACGGGTGTCGAGGAGTTCCTTGATCTGGTCGACGATCGCACCGTCTTCACCGTCGTGCGTCGCGTGACCGGAGGCCGGTTGGTGGTCGGCACCCATGACGGGCTGGCCGGACTGGTAGTGCTCCATGATGGCGCCCAGAAGGGCGGGCTTCACGTGGTCCCACTCGACCGCGTCGTCCTTGGTGATCGTGACGAAATCCATGCCGAAGAACACGCCCGTCACGCCGTTCACCGCAAAGAGCCGCTGCGCCAGCGGGGAAGAGCCCGCGGCGTCGGACGACGGGAAGTCTGCAGTTCCCATGTCGAGCACGGATTGGCCGGGCAGGAACTTCAGCGTGGCGGGGTTCGGCGTCGATTCGGTCTGGATGAACATGCGATGTCCTTTCGGGTCAGACTACCGATATGCGCTCGCGACCACGGTGCGTCAAGGTTTGGAACGATTCTAAGTCAGGTAATGGCTTCCAGCTTTTCCTTCGACAGATCGCCCGGCACGACCGTGATCGGAATGTGGAACGTGCCTGCCTGCCGCGACAGGGCGCTGACGAGCGGGCCGGGCCCCTTCTTGTCGGTCCCCGCGCCCAGGACAAGCACGCCGATCTCGGGGTCTTCCGCGATCTGGGCGATGATCTCGCCCACGGCTTCGCCTTCGCGGATCACGAGGACCGGATCCACCCGCTGGCGATCGCGCATCCATTTGGCGAAGACCTCGAAATGGACCTCGATCCGCTCGCGGGCCTCGTCGCGCATGATCTCGCCCACGCCGATCCAGTGGTTGAACTCGTCGGGTGGAATGATCGACAGGACGACCACGCCGCCGCCGGTGCGCGAGGCGCGCATCGCGGCATAGCGCATCGCGTTGAGGCATTCGCGGCTGTCGTCCAGCACGACCATGAATTTGCGCATCGGGACCCTCCAATCGGGACCATCCTGCCCCCGCGCCCGGTCATACGCAACGTATTAGAGCGGCTGGCCGGCCGCCCAGTCCCAGTAGAGATCCCGTGTCCGCCGGGTGACCGGGCCGACGGCATAGGTCGTATTGTCGAAGGCGCTGACGGGCGTGACCTTCATCATGTTGCCAGACAAGAAGACCTCGTCCGCGGCATGGAAATCGGCAAAGGTCAGGACCTTCTCGATAACCTCGACCCCGTCGGCGCGCAGGTTGGCGATATGACGGGCCCGCGTGATGCCCGACAGGAACGTGCCGTTGGGGATCGGTGTGAAGATGGTGCCGTCCTTGACCATGAAGACGTTGGCGGTCGCGGATTCGGCCACGTTTCCCATGGCGTCCGCCACCAGCGCATTGCCGAACCCCTTGGCGCGCGCCTCCGCCAGCATGCGCGCGTTGTTGGGGTAGAGACAGCCCGCCTTGGCATCGACCACCGCGTCCTCGATCACGGGGCGGCGAAAGCGGGTGGTGGTCAGCGTGGTGGTGGCCCCCTCGGGCGCCATCGGGATCGCTTCGAGGCTGACGGCGAAGCCGGTGGCATCCGCGCGCGGGACGATGCCCAGGTCTCCCCCGTCGATCGCCCAGTACATGGGACGGATATAGACAGCCGCACCGGGCGCATAGGCGCGCAACCCTTCCCGGATCAGGGCGACCATGTCCTCGGTCGAAACCGTGGGCGTGATCATCAGCGCCCGCGCCGAGCGGTTGATCCGCGCGCAATGCGCTTCGAGGTCGGGGACCAATCCGTTCACCAGTCGCGCCCCGTCGAACACGGTCGTGCCCAGCCAGGAGCCATGGTCCGCGGCCCGCATGACGGCCAGGTCCGCATCGTGCCACTGGCCGTCGAAATAGGTGCGAATGTCGCTGCCGGTCGCCATGGGATCCTCCTGCGTGCGAATCCGGCCTAGACCCGCCTGCGCGGTCCTGCAAGTCCCCGCCTGGTGCTTAGGCCCGGTCCAGCACGCCGTGAAGAGCAAGACGCCCTCACGTCATGGACTGCCCGCCGCGAGGCCCAACCTTTCGCGAGGTCTTCTTCTGGCCAGAAATATCCCGGGGGAGGTGCGCAGCACCGGGGGCCGAGCCCCCGTCCTCCTCGTGCCGGTAACGCCAACGATTGATCCCGACCGAGAGCAGTGCGGGACAGGATATCCGATCAGCCGCGCAGGCCCACGATTTCGTAGGTGCGCTGCAGGATCGGTGCGGCAAGGGCGGCAGCCCGGTCGGCCCCTTCGGCGAGGATGCGGTCGATTTCGGCGGGGTCGTCCATCAACCGTGTCATCTCATCGGAAATCGGCGCGAGTTTCGCCACGGCGAGGTCCGCCAGGGCAGGCTTGAAGGTACCCCAGCCCGCGCCACCGTGTTCGGCGATGACTGCCTCGGGGGTCGTATCGGACAGGGAGGCGTAGATCTCCACGAGGTTGCGCGCCTCGGGGCGGTCCTTCAGGCTCTCGACCGCCTCGGGCAACGGCTCCGGATCGGTCCGGGCCTTGCGGAACTTCTTGGCGATCTGATCGGCGGTGTCGCGCATGTTGATGCGCTCCATGTCGCTTTCGCCGGATTTGGACATCTTCTTCGTGCCGTCGCGCAGGTTCATCACGCGCGCGGCATGGGTGCCGATGACGGGCTCCGTCAGCGGGAAGAAGTCGACGCCGTAGTCGTGGTTGAACTTCGCCGCGATGTCGCGGGTCAGTTCCACGTGCTGCTTCTGGTCGTCGCCCACGGGGACGTGGGTCGCATGATAGAGCAGGATGTCGGCGGCCATCAGCGAAGGGTAGGCGTAAAGGCCGAGCGACACCTTCTCGGCGTTGGACCCGGCCTTGTCCTTGAACTGGGTCATCCGGTTCATCCAGCCGACGCGGGCCACGCAGTTGAAGATCCAGCCCAGCTCTGCGTGGGCCGAGACGCGGCTTTGGTTGAACAGGATGGATTTCGTGGGATCGAGACCGGCGGCGAGGTAGCCCGCGGCAACTTCCCGCGTGCCATGGGCCAGCTCGACCGGGTCCTGCCAGACGGTGATCGCGTGCAGGTCGACGACGCAGTAGAGCGCCTCCATCTCGCCCTGCATGCCGACGAACCGCTTGATGGCGCCCAGGTAGTTGCCCAGCTGCAACCCGCCGGAAGGCTTGATGCCGGAGAAGACGCGGGGCGTGAAGGTCGTGTCGGTCATGGGCGATCCGGGGGCTGGTGGGCTGCGGGAATTGCGCATACCCATGCCAGAGCCCGCCCGTCTGCGCAACAAGGGGACCGCCATGTCCGACGATCGCCACGTCATCAATGCCCTTCCGCCCGTCGTCACGGCCCTGTGCCTGATCGCCGTGGCGGTGGAACTGGTGCTGTCCGCCGGACAGGCCGGGCTGGTAGGCGGTCCAACGGCCATCGGCTGGCGTCTGTCGGCGATCCAGGATTACGCGATCTCTCCGGCGGTGGTCGATTACGTGCTGGGACGGGGGGATCTTGCGCCGGACCTTCTAAAGCGCTTCGTGACCTACCCGTTCGTCAGCGCGAGCTTCACGCAGGCGCTCTTCGGGGCCGCCCTGCTTCTTGCGCTGGGCAAATTCGTGGGAGAGGTCTTTCATCCGCTGGCAACGGGGGCGGTCTTCGTCGGATCTGGAATCTTCGGCGCGCTGGCCTTCGGGTTGGTCGCGCAAGGATCGCAGCCGCTCATCGGGCTGTTTCCGCCGGTCTACGGGCTGATCGGTGCGTTTACCTATATCCTCTGGGGGCGGTTGGGGGCCTCGGGGCAGAACCAGTTGGCGGCGTTCCGGCTGATCGGTTTCCTGCTGGCGCTGCAGCTTGTCTTCGGCGTGCTCTTCGGCGGCGGGTTGACCTGGGTCGCGGAACTGGCGGCTTTCAGCTTCGGCTTCGCGCTGTCGATCGTCGTGGCCCCGGGCGGGTGGCGCGCCCTGCTGGGACGGTTGCGGCAGCGGTGAGGGCAGGAGCCTCCGGCGGGAGTTTATCGGGCCAGATGAACGAGGGTGCGCCCACGGGCCGGTGGCCGCGCGGGCTGCGCGGGCGGGAGCCTCCGGCGGGAGTATTCTGGAAAAAGCCAGGTCGTGGTGCAATGGGCACCGGTGCCGTGGAGCGGACAGCTCAGCGGCGCAGGGCGCGGCGGAACTCCTGCAGGCGGAAGGCGCCCAGCACCTGGCCGGTGGCGAAATAGGTGACGATGCCCAGGCCCACCAGGACCGCCAGGGCCGCGTAGCGCAGGCCCGCGGTCGCAAGCAGCGGGCCGAGGACGGCACCGGCGCCCCAGAGGATCGCCCCCATCACGACGGAGGCCAGCACGATGCGCCAAAGCCTGCGCTTGAAGCGGTCATCGAGCGTGGCCGCGGCGCCCATCTCGCGCGAGCCGCGCCAGAGCTGCAGGACCATGATCCAGCCGACCGCCGTCGTGCCGAAGGCGGCGGCCGCGAAGCCGATCACCGGCGCAAGCCCGATCGCGATGACGACGTTCAGCACCATCGCCACGACCGCGTAGTTGAACGGGCGCCGTGTGTCCTCGCGCGCGAAGTAGAGCGGTTGCAGCGCCTTTTGCAGCACGAAGGCGGGCAGGCCCAACCCGTAGATCGCGACGGCGATGGCTGTGGACGCGGTGTCGTCGGCGGTAAAGGCGCCGCGCTCGAACAGGACCGAGACCAGGGGGATCGGGATCACCAGCAGCGCCACGGCGGCGGGGATCGTCAGCGCGAGGCTCAGCTCCGCGGCGCGGTTGAAGGCGTCACGCCCCCCGGCCTCGTCCCCGGCGCGCAGACGGCGGGAGAGGTCGGGCAGCAGGACCACGCCGATGGCGATGCCGACGACCCCCAGCGGCAGTTGGTAAAGCCGGTCGGCGTAGGACAGCCAGGCCACGGCGCCGTCGAAGAAGCTGGCGACCTGGCGTCCCACCAGCAGGTTGATCTGCACGACGCCGCCGGCCAGCGCCGCGGGGGCCGCGATCCGTGCGAGACGGCTCAACTCAGGCGTCCAGCGGGGCAGGCGCAGCCGCAGGGGATAGCCCGCCCGCGCCGCCGCCCACCAGACGATGGCCATCTGCAGCGCCCCCGCGATGGGCACCGACAGGGCAAGGCTGTCGCCGATCCGCAAACCCAGCGCCCGGTCGAGCCCGGTGCCCATCAGGGTCTCGGACAGGTCACCGCCGAAGGCCGCGGTGATCAGCATCGCCACGATGAAGACCACATTCAGGATCACCGGCGCGGCGGCGGCGGCAAGAAACCGGCCCGTGGCGTTCAGCACGCCGGACAGCAGCGCCGCGAGCGAAATGAACAGGATGTAGGGAAAGGCCAGCCGACCGTACTGGACGGCCAGATCGAAGCGCGCGTCCTCGCGAAATCCGCTGGCCATGGCGGTCACGAGCCAGGGCATCGCCACGATCCCTAGCACCGTGATGCCGGTCAGCAGGGCCGCCATCGCGATGAAGGCATCCTGCGCGAAGGCTCGGGCGTCTTCCCCCCCTTCGACCTTCTTCGAGAACATCGGCACGAAGGCCATGTTGAAGGCTCCTTCGGCGAAGAACCGGCGGAAGAGGTTGGGCAGCGAGAAGGCCACGATGAAGGCCTGTGCCGCGATCCCCGTGCCGAGGTAGCCCGCGATCAGGATGTCCCGGGCGAAGCCCATCACGCGGGACAGAAGGGTCCAGATGCCCACGGTGAAGAAGCCGGACATCAGACGGATCGGTTGCATGGGGCGGGCTCCTGACAGGCGGCGCTACCCTTGCGCCCGTTCCGCGCCCTGGTCAATGGCCTCGCGCAGGCGGGCGGCGAGACTGGCGCGCTTGCTCTCGGAGTAGAGTTTCAGCCCGGTCAGATCCTTGACGTAGAAGGTGTCCACCGCCTGTTCGCCGTAGGTCGCGATCACGGCGGAGGCGATGTTGACATTGGCATTGGCCAGCGTGCGGGTCAGGTCGTGCAGAAGGCCGGGGCGGTCGCGGGTGTCGACCTCGATGATCGTGTAGATCTCCGAGCCGTCGTTGTCGAAGGTGATGACCGTGGGCACCCGGAAGGCGCGCATCCGCTTCGGCAGCTTGTCGCGGTCGGCCAGCGCGTCGCGGGCCACGACCTCCCCTTTCAGGGTGCGCTCGATCATGCGGCGCAGGCGGGGCAGGCGGTCCTCTTCGTAAGGGTGGCCATCGGCGTCCTGGATCCAGAAGGCGGCCGTGGCGTAGCCGTCCTTGGAGGTATAGGTCCGCGCGTCGACGATATTGGCCCCCACCAAGGCCAGCGCGCCGTTCATCCGGCTGAAGAGCCCGGGATGGTCGACCATGGCAAAACAGGCCCGGGTGGCGTCACGGTCGTGGTCCAGCGTGAGGTCCACGGCAATCTGGTCGTCGTCGAGATCCCGCAAGAGCCGTGCGAAAACCACGTGGGAAGACAGCGGCATCCCTTGCCAGTAGGGCCCGTAGTGCCGGCCGAGTTCGCGCTTGTGATCCGCGGCGTCCCACCCGTCCAGCGCCTCGCGCAGCGCGCGCTTGGCGTCGCGCTCCTGGGTCTCGCGGTTGAGATCCTCCAGCCCGTTCTCCAGCGCGTCGCGGGTGGCGGAATAGAGGTTGCGCAGCAGCACCGCCTTCCAGTTGTTCCAGGTGCCGGGACCCACGCCGCGGATGTCGCAGACGGTCACCAGGAGCAGCAGGTCGAGGCGTTCCTTGGATCTGACCGCCTTCGCAAAGCCCTGCACGGTGCGCGGTTCCGAGATGTCGCGCTTCTGCGCCGTGTCGGACATCAGAAGGTGATGGCGCACCAGCCACTCGACCGTCTCGCAGTCCTTCTTCGACAGGCCCAGGCGGGGCGCCACCTTGCGGGCGATCTGCGCGCCCAGAACCGAGTGATCCTCGGGCCGTCCCTTGCCGATGTCGTGCAACAGCAGCGCGACGTAAAGCGCCTTACGGTTCACGCCTTTCTCGATGATGTGCGAGGCGTAGGGCAGTTCCTCGACCAGTTCCCCACGCTCGATCCGGGCAAGGTGGCCCAGCACCTGGATCGTGTGTTCGTCCACCGTGTAATGGTGGTACATGTTGAACTGCATCATCGCCACGATGGGGGCGAATTCCGGCATGAAGGCCGCGATGACGCCCAGCTCGTTCATCCGGCGCAACCCGCGCTCGGGGGAGGCGTGGTTCAGCATGATCCGCAGGAAGATCTTGTTGGCCTCGCGGTCGCGGCGCATCTCGTCGTCGATCAACGCAAGGTTCGCGGCCACCAGGCGCATGGCGTCGGGATGCAGCAAGGTGCCGGTGCGCATCGCCTCGTCGAAGATGCGCAGCATGTTCAGGGGGTCGTTCAGGAACGCCTTCGCACTGTCGACCACCAGTCGGTTGTTCTTGACCGAGAACGGCGGCTTCGTCTTCGGCTTGCGCTTGAGCAGGCGTTCCAGCATCGGCGCGGCCTTGGCATGGCTGCGTTCCTGCGCGGTCAGGAAGATGCGGGTCAAATCGCCGACCACGGTGGCCTGGCGGAAGTAGTCCTGCATGAAGTGCTCCACCGCGCGACGTCCGCCCCGGTCGGTGTAGCCCATGGCCTCGGCCACGGCGACCTGCATGTCGAAGGTCAGTTGGTCCTGCGCCCGGCCCGCGATCAGGTGCAGGTGACAGCGGACGGCCCAGAGGAATTCGTGCGCGGTGCGGAAGGTACCGTATTCCTCGGCGGTGAAGACCTTGTGCTTGACCAGTTCCGACGCGTCGTGCACCCCGTGGATGTACTTGCCGATCCAGTAGAGCGACTGCAGGTCTCGCAGCCCGCCCTTGCCTTCCTTCACGTTGGGTTCGACCATGTACCGCTGGCCGCCCTGTTTTTCGTGGCGGCGGGTGCGTTCCTCCAGCTTGGCCTCGATGAATTGCGGGGCGGAGGATTTGAACAGATCCGTCCAGAGCCGTTTGCCGAGCCGGTCCGCGAGGTCGGGATCGCCGGTCAGGTAGCGACATTCCACGAGGCTCGTGCGGATTGTGTAATCCTCCGATGCGAGCCGGATGCATTCCTTGATCGTCCGGCTGGCGTGGCCGACCTTCAGCTTGAGGTCCCACAGCATGTAGAGCGAGGATTCGATGACCGCCTCGGCCCAGGGGGTGATCTTGTAGGGGGTGAGGAACAGCAGGTCGACGTCGGAATGGGGCGCCATCTCTCCGCGCCCGTAGCCGCCGACGGCGATGACCGAAAGGCGTTCGCCCTCGGTCGGGTTCGGCAAGGGGTGCAGGCGCGTGCGGGCCACGTCGAGGACCGTTTCCACCAGCCGGTCGGTCAGCCAACTGTAGCTGCGGGTAACGGGATTGGCATCGAAGGGCCGCGCCTCTAAGGCGGCGCGGATCGCGCTCCGTCCCTTTTCCTGGACCTGGCGGAGGATCTCGACCACGGCGGTGCGCAGCGCGCGGTCGTTCTGTGCATTCAAGGCTGCCGCGTCGATCGCGCGGAGGACGCTGACCACGTCGAAAATGTCCTGCGCCGGACGACACAGGTCGTCCGGCGCAGGTTCGATGGGCATCGGGGCGGGTTTAGCTGCCTGCACGGCCGAAGCTGCGCGGTGCTGGGTCGAGGATGACGACGGATCCGTCACGCACGGTGGCCACGGCCAGTGCGCGCTGGCTCAACCCGTCCGGCTGCAGGCGGAACACGCCGGAGGTGCCGTTGAACCCCTGCCGCTGGGTCAGGGCGTTCTTGGTCAGCGCGTCGTTGCGGCCTTGGGCCACCAGCGCGCCGATCGCCGCGATCCCGTCGTAGGCAAGCCCGGCCAGCGGGTGCGGGTCGTTGCCATAGACGCTGGCGTAGCGCGATTCGAAGGCGCGCACGGTGGATTGGTCGGGCACCGCGAAAAGGCCACCTTGCAGACCCGGAAGCTCCAGCGCCTGGGGGGCGGCATCCCAGCGGGTCAGACCGATGAACCGCGTGTCGGCGGGATTCACGCCCGCCTCGGGCAGGGCCGTGGCCAGGATCGGCAGATCGGCGTTGACGCCGGCGGTGGTGAAGATCGCCTCGGCCCCCGCGGCTTTCACGGTCTGCGCGATGCGGCTTGCGGATTCGGTGATGCCCTGCTGGCTGAGCGGGTAGCTGGCGACGCCCGCGACCTGTGCACCGTTGGCCTGCACCGCGCGTGTGATCGCGTCGCGACCGACGGCCCCCTGGGTGTCGTCGGCGTGGACGATGCCGAACCGGCTGATCCCCTGGCGCCCCGCGTATTGCACCAGCCGCGTCGCGGTGTTGTCGAAGGTCGAGCCCAGCACGAAGACGTTGCCGCCCGCGATGGTCGGGTTGTTGGAGAACGCCAGGACGTTCACGTTGCGCGGGGCGACGGCCACGCCCGCGGCATTCGCCGAATCGGCGAAGAGCGGCCCGAGCAGGATCTGCGCGCCCTCGTCGACCGCTTGCGTGGCGACCGTCGCGGCCTGTGCGGAATCGGACCCGCTGTTGTAGACCCGCAGGTCGATGTCCACGCCCTGAAGATCGCCGATGGCAAGCCGGGCCGCGTTCTCGAGGCTGGAGGCAATCGCCTGGTCGCTGCCTGCGGTCGAACCGCCCGGGACCAGCAAGGCCACCTGCACGGGCGCGTTGGCATCGATCATCTGGCCGGTATCCTGGGTCATTCCGACCGAACCCACGGGCGCGCAGGCGGACATCCACATCAATCCGATGAGGGCGGTCAGCCAGGCGGCGGGCCTTGCAAGGGGGCGGGCGAGGGCGGTGGCGGTCATGCTGAGGGTCCTTGTCCGTGACAGGCGGGAGGTCGAGGGGAGGGGCGTCCGCGGCCAGGGGGCGTTGTCCTTCCCCCCGATCCACCGCATGGTCCCGGATCACGACCTATCATAAGGCCGAGAAGGGACGGGTCTAGGGATGAATCATCTGAAAGTCGCACTTCCGCCGGGGTTGTACCTCGTGGCCACGCCGATCGGGACCGCGCGGGACATCACGCTGCGGGCGCTGGACACGCTCGCCAGTTGCACGATGATCGCGGCCGAGGACACGCGTACCGCGCGCAAGCTGATGGATATTCACGGCGTGCCCCTGGACGGACGCCGCCTCGTGGCGTTTCACGACCACAGCGGGCCAGCCGCGGTGGCGGGGCTGGTGAAGGTGATTGCCGAAGGCGGTTCGGTGGCCTGCGTGTCGGAGGCCGGCAGCCCGCTGATCGCCGACCCCGGCTTCGAGCTCGCGCGGGCGGTCCGCGCCGAAGGCCTGCCCGTGATCGCGGTCCCGGGGCCTTCGGCCGTTGTGACGGCATTGAGCGTCGCGGACCTGGCTACCGATCGCTTCGCCTTCTGCGGGTTCTTGCCCGCGGCCCGGGCCGCCCGGACGGCAGCGCTGGCAGAACTGCGCGATATCCCCTTCACCCTCGTGTTCTACGAATCCCCGAAACGCGTTCATGGTTTGTTAACCGACGCGCGCGATATCTTGGGACAAGAACGGCAGGCGCGGGTCTGCCGCGAGTTGACCAAGAAGTTCGAAGAAGTGTCGGCCGGGACGCTCGCCGAACTGGCCCGGGAATTCGACGGACGGTCGGTGAAAGGCGAAATCGTCGTGCTCGTCGGGCGCGGCGGTGCCGATACATTGGACGAGGACGATATCGAGCAGGCCTTGCTGCAGGCGATGCAGACGATGCGTGTCAAGGATGCGGCAACGGCGGTCGCGGGGGCGTTGGGGCTGCCACGGCGGCAGGTCTACCAGACCGCCCTCGACCTGAAGAGGACCGCAGATGACGACGCAACAAGTGACGACGGCACGGCAACATAGGGGACGAAGCAACTATCACGCGGGCGTCGCGGCGGAGGAGATCGTCGCCCGGGCCTATGCCCGCCGTGGCTATGTGCTGGCAGCCCAACGCTGGCGCGGCCAAAGCGGTGAGGTCGACCTGATCCTGAAGGACGGGGACACGGTCGTCTTTGTCGAAGTCAAGAAAAGCCGCACCTTCGATCAGGCCATGGGGCGGATCACGCAGGTCCAGGTCGACCGTATCTGTCGGGCCGCCACCGAATTCGTCGGCAGCGAACCGCGGGGGCAGTTGACGCCGATGCGTTTCGACGTCGGTCTGGTCGACGGTGCGGGCGACGTGGAAATCCGCGAAGGGGTACTCGGCGGCTGGTAGCGCCCCATTGCGGGCAGGGGTCCGCTGGGCCATATCGGTGCAAACCGCCTTACCGGAGCCTGCCCCATGTCGCTGAACGTCGCCTTCCAGATGGACCCGATCGGTCCGATCAACATCGATGCCGACAGCACGTTCCGCATCGCCGAGGAAGCGCAGGCGCGGGGGCATCGGCTGTTCTACTACACGCCCGACAAGCTGTCCTACCACGCCGGCCGCGTCATGGCGCGGGGATGGCCGCTGACCCTGCGGCGAGAGCGGGGCAATCACTTCACGCTGGGCGAAGAGGCGGAGGTCGATCTGTCGACGATGGATGTGGTCTGGCTGCGGCAGGACCCGCCCTTTGACATGTCCTATATCACGACGACGCACCTGCTGGACATGATCCACCCGGGCACGCTGGTGGTCAACGACCCCTTCTGGGTGCGCAACTACCCCGAGAAGCTGCTGGTCCTGAAGTTCCCCGATCTCACACCGCCCACGATGATCGCCCGCGACCTGCAAGCGCTCAGGGAGTTCCGCAAGGAGCACGGCGAGGTCATTCTCAAGCCGCTCTACGGCAATGGCGGGGCCGGGGTCTTCAAGCTTGGCCACTCGGACAGCAATCTTGCATCGCTGCACGAGCTCTTTTCGGGCATCAACCGCGAACCGCTGATCATGCAGAAGTTCCTGCCCGCCGTCTCCAAGGGGGACAAGCGGGTGATCCTGGTCGACGGAGAGCCGGTCGGCGCGATCAACCGTGTCCCCGCCGAGGGCGAGACCCGGTCGAACATGCACGTCGGCGGACGCCCCGAGAAGGTCGCCCTGACCGACCGCGACCGCGAGATCTGCGAACGGATCGGCCCGCTTCTGCGCGAAAAGGGCCAGGTCTTCGTGGGCATCGACGTGATCGGCGATTGGCTGACCGAGATCAACGTGACCTCGCCTACCGGTCTGCAGGAACTCGAACGCTTCGACGGCACCAATGTCACCGCGAAGATCTGGGAGGCGATCGAAGCCCGTCGCGCGGGCTAGGCCGCCGTCACCTTTTGCCTCAGCGCAGGATGGGGGCCGGACCCAGCGGGATCGGTCCCAGCGCCATGCGCCCGTCCGTGAAGACCAGCGGCAGGCGCAACGTCTCCTGCCCGCCCGAGAAGAATGCCACACCGCGTGCGATCGTCGTCGCAAGGTCCTCCGGCACCCAACCGCCGGCTTGCGCGACGGCCAGGACATCGCGCCATTGGACGATTTCCAGATCGATCTGACCTTCGGGAATGCCCTGGGGGTCGACCTGCACCTCGCCCGTTGCGCGCAAGGCAAGCGCACCCCAGCCAAGGTCCAGCGACTGCACGCGCACCCCCTCCAGCAGCGCGGGAGCGGCGAGCGCGGCCCGGTCGAGCGGTCGGTCGAAGGTCGCTTCCGCGTCCAGCGTGAAGGTGCCGTCCCCCTCCGGCGCTCCGGGAAGGTCCGGCTCCATGAGGCGCAGCCCTTCCACCGAAGCGTAGACATCGTAGGCGTTCGCGGCCGGCCCGTCGCGGCGCACCGCCGCGAGCGCGGGACCGGTCGAGATCTGCCACCCCCGGTCTGCGGCGAGGTCCAGCGCGGCGGCTTCCACGGTCAGCGTCTCCAGGCCGAGCGCCGTCGACGGCGCCACGTGCAGGCTGGCCCGCATGGCCTGCGACTCCAATGCCACGGCACGTCCGCCCAAGGTCAGGGCCTGTTCCGGCGGCAGCGTGGCGATGATCCGGTTGGGCCGGTAGGACAGGGCCGCGGTCTGCACCACCGGCGCCTGCCAGCCGAAACCGCCCGCCGGGCTGGCGACCGAAACCTCCCGCGCGGTCACGTCGAAGCGTGACGGAAAGCCCGAGGTGTCGCGCTCCGCGATCTCCACCTGCCAGCCTCGATCCCGGGCCATTTCGACCGCGCGGTCGATGCCGGCATCGAGTCCCCGCACCGTGATCGCCCAGAAGCCCGCGTAGAGGACTGCCAGCACCACGACGATCCACAGTAATACCCGCATTGCCCGCCCTCGCCATTGGATGCCGGCCGGTCTATAGCGGCGCAAAGGAAAGGACCAGCATTCATGAGCCTTTGGGTCTTCGGCTACGGATCGCTTCTTTGGAAAACCGGGTTCACCCCGGCCGAGACACGTCGCGCGGTCCTGCACGATTACTCCCGCAGCTTCTGCATGCTCTCGATCCATCACCGCGGCACGCCCGAAGAACCCGGCCTCGTGCTGGCATTGGAGGAAGCCCCCGGCGAGACCTGCACCGGCATCGCCTTTCGCGCCGAAGACGCGGAGTCCGACGCCGTGCTGGAAATGTTGCGCGCGCGCGAACTGATCTCCTCGGCCTACGTCGAGCACGAGGTGCACCTGCAGACCGAGGCGGGGCCGTTGACGTCCCTGGCCTACGTCATCGACCCCGACCACGCGCAATACGTTCACCTCGACCTCGAAACACAGGCGGGGATGATCGCGCGCTCCACGGGTGGCATGGGGCCGAACCCGGAGTATCTGTTCAATACCGCCCGGCACCTCGACGAGATGGGGATCCGCGATGACGACATGCGCTGGCTCGCGGACCGGGTGCAGGCGCTGATCGAGACGGTGTGACCCGAACCCGACAGGGCAGGGGATTAGGCGTTTGCAGCCACCGCCGCGCCCGCTAGGGTGCGCAAAACGATAAAGGACAGCATCCGTGCCGGATCCCGGGGCCTCAGAGGCCAGACCGCAGTTTTCCCAGCCCGTTCGGCAGATCACCTCGATGCTGGTGGTGCTGGCGCTGGTGGCGGCGGGGCTTTACCTCGGCTTCACGCCGCTGCGCTCGATCTTCCTGTCGAACCCCTGGCTCAACGGGGCCATTCTGGTCGTCTTCCTGATCGGCGTCTATTCGACCTTCGCTCAGGTCTACCAGCTGATGAAGTCGGTGGAATGGATCGAAGGCTTCGCCGCCGGACGGTCGGGGCATCACCTGACCGCGGCACCGTCGCTGCTTGCACCGCTGGCCACGCTGCTGCGGTCGGTGGGCAAGCGGATGCAGATCAACTCGACCTCGGCGCGGTCGATTCAGGACAGTGTGGCCGAACGGATCGACGAAGACCGCGAGATCACGCGCTATATCGGCAACACGTTGATCTTTCTCGGTCTTCTGGGCACGTTCTACGGGCTCGCCACGACGGTCCCCGCGCTGGTGGACACGATCCGGTCACTCTCCCCCGGGGAGGGCGAGAGCGGTGACCAGATCTTCACACGGTTGCAGCAGGGTCTCGAAAGCCAGTTGGGCGGCATGGGCACGGCGTTCTCATCCTCGCTGCTGGGGCTTGCGGGATCGTTGATCGTGGGCCTGTTGGAGCTTTTCGCGGGCCACGGGCAGAACCGTTTCTACCGTGAGCTGGAAGAGTGGTTGTCCACCATCACCCGGCTGGGCTTTGCAACCGGTGACGACGGCGGGCGCGAGGACAGCGCCATGCTTACCGCCTTCGCCGAACACATGGGTCACCAGCTTGATGCCATGGCCGAGATGTTCTCCCGCTCGGACGCCGCCGGTCGCGAAACGGACGAGCATTTGGCGCAGCTGGCCCGCACCATCGACCGGCTGGTCGACAGCCAGCGCGGGCAATCCTCGGACGAGGCCGCCTTGACCCGCATCGCCGAAGGGCAGGAGCGCCTGATCGAGAAGCTCGAAGAGGGCGGTATCGACGGGTTGGACGCGGAAAGCCGGATGCGGTTGCGGTCTCTCGATACGCAGATGCTGCGCGTCACCGAGGAGATCGCCTCCGGCCGGCAGGAGCTGATCGGGGAATTGCGCTCGGAAATGGCGAACCTGATCCGGGCCCTGCGCGCCCGGCAGGGGGGCTGATCCATGGCCTTGTCGCGGCGGCCACAGCGGATGAACTCGACCATCTGGCCCGGCTTCGTGGACGCGATGACGGGCCTTCTTCTGGTGCTGATGTTCGTGCTGACGATCTTCATGGTGATCCAGTTCGTCCTGCGCGAGACGATCAGCGGGCAAGCGACGCAGTTGGACGAACTGGCGGGGCAGGTCGCCTCGCTGACCGATGCGCTTGGGTTGGAACAAAATCTTACGGCGTCGCTGACTGCCGATCTGGATGCCGCCGCCGAGACGACCGACGCGCAGGCGGCCCGGATCGCCACCCTGATCTCGGAGCGCGATACCGCCACCGACGCGCTGGTCGCCGCGCAAAACCGGATCACCGGGTTCGAGGCGCAGGTGGCGGGGCTTCTGTCGCAGCGGGCGGAGCTGACCGGCCAAGTCGAGGGGCTGGAGGCGCGCGAGGCCGAATTGCTGAGCGAACAGGAACAGTTGAACCTCGCACTCGCCACCGCGCGCGACGAGGTGGATGCTCAGACCGAAGCCGCGCGCCTGGCCGCCGCCCGGCGCGAGGCGTTGCAGGCGCTTGTGGCGGACCTCGAACGTGACGCCGAGGCGCAGGCCGACCTCATTGCGGAGCAGGACGCGGAGCTGACCGATCTGGAGGCCGCACAACTGGCCGAGGCCGCGGCGGCCGAAGCCCTGCGTGCACGTCTCGAGGACGCGGATGCGGAACTCACCGCGATGACGCTCGCCTTGGAAGAGCAACGGCAGGAGGCCGAGGACACGCTGACCTTGCTCGCCGCCGCCCGTGCCGCCCGCGAAGAGCTGGACCAGGAACTTTCCGCCGTGCTTGCCGCACAGGACGGCAGCAGCGAACAACTGGCCGAAGCCCGGGCCACCACGCAGGAGCTGACCGCACAGCTTTCCGCCGCACTGGCCGCGCGCGAAGAGGCCGAGGAGGCGGCGAGCGACACGCAATTTGAGACCGAGCGTCAGGAGGCCCTGCTGGCCGAGGCACGGCGCGCCCTTAGCGAAGAGGAGGCGCAGTCCGAAGAGGCGCAGCGCCAAACCGTCCTGCTCAACGAACAGGTGGCGCAACTGCGCGCGCAGGTGGGATCGTTGCAGTCGCTTTTGCAGGTCGCAGAGGACGAGAATGCCGATGCCGACGTGCAGATCGAGAACCTGGGCGCGCGACTGAACACCGCGCTGGCCCGCGTCGCGCAGGAGGCCCGTCGCGCCAGCGCGCTGGAAGAAGCCGAACGAATCCGCCTCGAAGAAGAGGCCGCGCGACTGGCGGCCGAGGCGCAGAACCTCGAACGCTTCCGGTCCGACTTCTTCGGAGAGGTGCGTGCCGCCGTCGAAGGGCTGGACGGCGTGCGGATCGAGGGCGACCGTTTCGTCTTCTCCTCGGAGGTGCTGTTCAATCCCGGCTCGGCCACCCTGTCGCCTCAGGGCCGTAACGAGATCGCCAACGTGGCGGGCCTGTTGCGCCAGATCTCTTCCGAGATCCCGGACGGCATCGACTGGATCATCCGGGTGGACGGCCACACCGACGACATTCCGTTGTCCGGCACGGGTGAATTTGCCGACAACTGGGAGCTCAGCCAGGCGCGCGCCCTGTCGGTCGTGCGCTACATGGAGGATTCGCTGGGGATCCCGCCGACCCGGCTGGCGGCCAACGGCTTTGGCGAATACCAGCCGCTCGACCCGGCCGATACGCCGGAAGCGCGCGCCCAGAACCGCCGGATCGAACTGAAACTGACCGAACGCTAGGCGGCCTGCACCGTCCGATACAGGCCGAGACCGCGGGTGCAGTTTGGCAAGCAGGCAATTAATAAGGCTACGCAAGAAAAATCCCCCGCAGCCGGGCAGGCTGCGGGGGACGATGGCACCATCTGGCGGATGTTTACTCCGCCGTCAGAAGCGGGGGCTTCTTGCCAGAGATCTTGCCGGGACCGGGTTCCTCGAACCGCAGATCCAGTTCTCCGTCCTTGACGCCGACCTTGACGAGACCGCCCTTCACCAGCTTGCCGAAGAGCAGTTCCTCCGCCAGCGGTTTCTTGATGTTCTCCTGAATCACGCGACCCAGGGGGCGGGCGCCCATCTTGGCGTCATAGCCTTTGTCGGCCAGCCATTCGGCGGCTTTCGGCGTCAGCTCGATATGGACGTTGCGATCGATGAGCTGCGCTTCGAGTTGCAGCACGAACTTGTCGACCACCTTCATGATCACCTCTTTCGGCAGCGCGCCGAAGCTGATGATCGCGTCCAGACGGTTGCGGAACTCGGGCGTGAAGATCCGCTCGATGGCGGCGGTATCCTCACCCTCTCGGGACTCCCGTCCGAAGCCCATGGCATTCTTGCCCATCTCGGCGGCTCCGGCGTTGCTGGTCATGATCAGGATCACGTTACGGAAGTCGGTGGTCCGACCGTTGTGATCGGTCAGTTTCCCGTGGTCCATCACCTGCAGCAGGATGTTGTAGACATCCGGGTGCGCCTTTTCCATCTCGTCGAGCAGCAGCACGCAATGCGGGTTCTGATCGACACCGTCGGTCAGCATGCCGCCCTGGTCGAAGCCAACATAGCCCGGAGGGGCACCGATCAGACGGCTGACCGCGTGCTTCTCCATGTATTCGGACATGTCGAAGCGGATCAGCTCGACCCCCAGCGTGTCGGCCAGCTGCTTGGCGACCTCGGTCTTGCCGACGCCGGTCGGCCCCGCGAAGAGGTAGTTGCCGATCGGCTTTTCGGGCTCCCGCAGGCCTGCCCGCGCCAACTTGATCGCCGAGGACAGCGCCGTGATGGCGGTATCCTGGCCGAAGACCACGCGCTTGAGCGAGCCTTCCAGATCCTTGAGCACTTCCGCGTCGTCCTTGGTCACGTTCTTCGGCGGGATGCGGGCGATCTTGGCCACCACGCCCTCGATCTCCTTCACGCCGATGGTCTTGCGGCGCTTGGAATCGGGCAGCAACTGCTGGCTGGCCCCGGCCTCGTCGATCACGTCGATCGCCTTGTCGGGCAGCTTGCGGTCGTTGATGTAGCGCGCCGACAGCTCCACCGCGGTGCGGATCGCATCGGCGGTGTACTTCACCGAGTGGTGCTCTTCGAAGTAGGGCTTGATGCCGCGCAGGATCTTGACCGCATCGTCGACCGAGGGCTCGTTCACGTCGATCTTCTGGAACCGGCGGGACAGGGCGCGGTCCTTCTCGAAGTGCTGGCGGAACTCCTTGTAGGTGGTGGAGCCCATGCAGCGCAGCTTGCCCCCCTGCAGCGCGGGCTTGAGCAGGTTGGAGGCGTCCATCGCCCCGCCGCTCGTGGCACCCGCACCGATCACGGTGTGGATCTCGTCGATGAAAAGCACCGCGTCCTTGTGCTCTTCCATTTCGGTCATGACGGCCTTCAGACGCTCTTCGAAGTCGCCACGGTAGCGGGTGCCGGCCAGCAGCGCGCCCATGTCGAGGCTGTAGATCGTGGCGCCCGACAGAACCTCTGGCACGTCGTCCTGGACGATCTTGAAGGCCAGACCCTCTGCAATCGCGGTCTTGCCCACGCCCGGGTCGCCCACCAGCAGCGGGTTGTTCTTGCGGCGGCGGCACAGCACCTGGATGCAACGCTCGACCTCGTGGTTGCGCCCGATCAGCGGATCGGTGTCGCCCTTGGACGCCTTGGCATTGAGATCCACGCAATACTTGTCGAGCGCCGATTCCTTGCCGTCACCGTCGGTGACGCTTTCGTCTTCGGATTCGACGGACCCGGTCACGGGGCGGGATTCGCCGAAAGCGGGATCCTTGGCCACGCCGTGGGCGATGAAGTTCACCGCGTCATAACGCGTCATGTCCTGCTCCTGCAGGAAGTAGGCGGCGTTGCTCTCGCGCTCCGCGAAGATCGCGACGAGCACGTTGGCGCCCGTCACCTCGGACCGGCCGGAGGATTGCACGTGGATCGCGGCGCGCTGGATTACGCGCTGGAAGGCGGCGGTCGGCACCGCCTCGGAGCCTTCGACATCCGTCTCGAGCGTCGACAGGTCGTCGGAGATGAAGTCTTCCAGATCCTTGCGCAGCTCGTCGAGGTCGACCGAACAGGCCTTCATCACGCGCACGGCGTCAGGCTCGTCGATCAGCGCCAGAAGCAGGTGTTCCAGCGTGGCAAGTTCGTGGCGACGGGCGTTGGCGAGTGCAAGCGCGCCGTGGATGGACTGCTCTAGCGTGGTGGAAAATGATGGCACGGACGTGCTCCTTTTCTCTGGATCGCGCGGGTCGCCCCCGCTTTGCCTTTCCTTCAAGGTCAGTCGGATCTGTCCGACCTTCAAGGATTTTATTGGTCACGTTGGTCACAAAAGTGCTGACGCGGCGTGAAGACGCACCAATTCTTTCGCGGATCGCTCAGACCCGGTCGCGTCGCGATCGGACTTCGCTGAAAATATCGGCGGGATCTGCATCCTCCATCCCAAGCGCCGTTGCGAGGGCGGGGTCATCGGCGCGCAGGAAGGGGTTGGTTTCCCGTTCCAGGCCCAGAAGCGACGGCACGGTCGCGCGGCCGTTTTCACGCGCCTTTTCCGTCGCTTCGAGCCTCGAGATAAGCGCTGGATTTCCCGGTTCAAGTGAGGCGGCGAAGCGGGCGTTCGTCAAGGTGTACTCGTGACCCGAACAGACCTGCGTTTCGGCATGGAAGTCCCGCAGCTTGCGCAGGCTGTCCCACATCTGCGCGGGCTTGCCCTCGAATAGCCGCCCGCAGCCCTGCGCCATGAGGCTGTCGCCCGTGAACAACAGGCGTTCGTGCGGGATGTGGAAGGCGATATGCCCGTTGGTGTGGCCCGAAACATCGTAGATCTCGACGTCGCACCCCAGCACCGTGAGCGCGTCGCCCTCGACCACGGCATCGTCCAGCGGCGGCATCCGGTGCGCATCGGCCTGCGCCCCTATGACGCGGGCATCGCCGCGCAGCTCCGACACGCCCGCCACGTGATCGTCGTGGTGATGGGTGAGCAGGATGTCGGACAGCGTCCAGCCGCGCTCGTCCAGGACCGCCTGGATCGGGGCGGCCTCGGGGGCGTCGACCAGGGCGGTGTCGCCGCTTTCGTCGTCGTGGATCAGGAAGGCGTAGTTGTCGGAAAGACACGGGATCGTCAGCAGTTCCAGGGGCATTGGCGCAGAGCCTTTCGTTCTTGGTATAGGGGAGGCGACCCAATCGGACCGCACCCCATGCATCTCGACGTTCTGGACCTGCGCCGTTTCTATTACCGAAGCGCGCTCGGGCGTGCGGCGCAGAAGGTCATACGGTCCGAACTGGTGCGGATCTGGCCCGAGGCAAAGGGCCAGACGGTCGCGGGTTTCGGCTTCGCGGTGCCCTTGCTGCGGCCCTACCTGGGAGATGCGCGTCGGGTCATCGGGCTGATGCCGGCACCGCAGGGCGTGATGCCCTGGCCCGCGGGCGAGCGGAACGTAAGCGTCCTGTGCGAGGACGCGGCCTGGCCGGTGCCAACGGGGCTGGTCGACAAGCTGGTCGTGTTGCACGGGCTGGAGACCTCCGAGCGCCCTTCGGATGTGCTTGCGGAGTGCCACCGGGTGCTGGGTCCGGGCGGTCGCGCCGTCTTCATCGTGCCGAACCGGGCCGGGCTTTGGGCGCGGTCGGATGCCACGCCCTTCGGCTTCGGACGGCCTTACCTGCCCGGCCAGTTGGAGGATCAACTCGCGGCCCACGGGTTCTGCGTGAAACAGGCGCGCGCGGCGCTCTATCAACCACCGTCGAGCCAGCCTGCTTGGCGCAAGCTTTCGGCCTTCCTCGAACGCGCGGGACACAAGATCCCCATGCTGGCGGGCGGCGGGGTCCTGATCGTGGAGGCGGCCAAGGCCAATGCGCCTGCGCCCGGCGGCGGCACGATGGTGCGCGAACGCCAGCCCGTGCGCAGCCCCGTGCCGCAGACGGTTCCGGCGTAAGTGTCGCGCACCGGCCATTTCCCGGGTCACCGCGGCACTTTCGCCACGCTTGCGCAGTTGCGGGTTTCGCACGGCTCTGTTACATCCGCGTCGAATTTGACGTCCCGCGCCGGTTGCGGGACTTTTTGCAATGCCCACCTCCTCGCGTGGGCCACAGGTCGGAAGGGTGGACGTGTCCGAACCAGCTTCGATTTCACATGGGATCGCCGGGCGCTATGCGCTGGCGGTGTTTGAACTGGCCAAAGACGGCAACGAACTTGAAACGATGGAGCGTGACGTCGACGCCCTGCGTGCTGCCCTGGCGGAAAGCGACGATCTGCGCGATCTGATCCATTCGCCGGTCTACGGCCGTGACAGCCAGTCCGCCGCGATGAACGCCCTTGCGCAGAAGATGGGCCTGTCCGCCACCATGGGCAACACCCTGCGCCTGCTGGCCGACAAGCGTCGCCTCTTCGTGCTGCCCAGCCTGCTTGCGCAGCTCAAGGAAATGTCGGCGGACGCCCGCGGCGAAGTCACGGCGGAGGTCACCTCGGCCAAGGCGCTGACCGAAACGCAGCGCAAGAAGCTTTCGCAGACCCTCACCGACCAGGTCGGCCGCGAGGTCAGCATCGAAGAAACCGTGGACCCTGCCATCCTTGGCGGTCTTATTGTCAAAGTTGGCTCGAAGATGATCGACACCTCGATCCGCTCCAAGCTCAACGCTCTCCAGAACAGCATGAAAGAGGCCGGATAAATGGCGATCCAAGCATCTGAAATCTCTGCGATCCTCAAGGATCAGATCAAGAACTTCGGCCAGGATGCCGAAGTCGCCGAAGTCGGCCGCGTGCTCTCCGTCGGCGACGGGATCGCCCGCGTGCATGGTCTGGACAAGGTCCAGGCCGGCGAGATGGTCGAATTCCCCGGCGGCATCCGCGGCATGGCGCTGAACCTCGAATCCGACAACGTCGGCGTCGTGATCTTCGGCTCCGACCGCGACATCAAGGAAGGCGACACCGTCAAGCGCACGAATTCCATCGTGGACGTGCCCGCAGGCCCCGGCCTGCTGGGCCGCATTGTGGACGGTCTGGGCAACCCGATCGACGGCAAGGGAGAGATCGAGGCCGCCGAGCGTCGCGTGGCCGACGTCAAGGCCCCCGGCATCATCCCGCGCAAGTCGGTGCATGAGCCCATGCCCACGGGCCTGAAGTCCATCGACGCCATGATCCCGATCGGCCGCGGCCAGCGCGAGCTGATCATCGGCGACCGCCAGACCGGCAAGACCGCCGTGGCGCTCGACACGATCCTGAACCAGAAGTCCTACAACGACGCCGCCAAGGACGACTCGGAAAAGCTCTACTGCATCTACGTCGCCGTCGGTCAGAAACGCTCGACCGTGGCCCAGCTGGTCAAGAAGCTCGAAGAGACGGGTGCCATCGAGTACACCACGATCGTCGCCGCGACCGCCTCCGAGCCCGCGCCGATGCAGTACCTCGCCCCCTATTCGGCGACCGCCATGGCGGAATACTTCCGCGACAACGGCAAGCACGCGCTTATCATCTACGACGACCTCTCCAAGCAGGCCGTGTCCTACCGCCAGATGTCGCTGCTGCTGCGCCGTCCGCCGGGGCGTGAAGCCTACCCGGGCGACGTGTTCTACCTCCACTCCCGCCTGCTGGAGCGTTCGGCCAAGTTGAACGAGGACAATGGTGCAGGCTCGCTGACGGCGCTGCCGATCATCGAGACCCAGGGCGGCGACGTGTCGGCGTTCATTCCGACCAACGTGATCTCGATCACCGACGGCCAGATCTTCCTCGAGACGGAACTGTTCTTCCAGGGTATCCGCCCGGCCGTGAACACCGGTCTGTCGGTCAGCCGCGTGGGGTCCGCCGCGCAGACCAACGCGATGAAATCCGTCGCTGGTCCCGTGAAGTTGGAGCTTGCCCAGTACCGCGAGATGGCGGCCTTCGCGCAGTTCGGCTCCGACCTCGACGCCGCGACGCAGAAGCTGCTGAACCGCGGTGCGCGCCTGACGGAACTGATGAAGCAGCCGCAGTACTCGCCGCTGACCAACGCCGAGATCGTGACCGTGATCTACGCGGGCACCAACGGCTTCCTCGACGATCTGTCCGTCGACCAGGTGGGCAAGTTCGAAGCCGGTCTGCTGAACCACATGCGCACCAACCAGCGCGAAGTGCTGGACTGGCTGACCAACGAGGATCCCAAGATCAAGGGCGACGCGGAAACCCGTCTGAAGGATGCGATCGCGTCTTTCGCCAAGGACTTCGCGTAATCAGAGCCCGTTAGAGGAGAACCAGGTTTTGCCTAGTCTCAAGGACCTCAAGAACCGGATCGCGTCGGTCAAGTCGACCCGCAAGATCACCAAGGCCATGCAGATGGTCGCCGCCGCGAAACTGCGCCGGGCGCAGGACGCGGCGGAAGCGGCGCGCCCCTATACGGAACGGTTCAACGCCGTGATGTCGGGGCTTTCCGCGGCGGCGGAGGGGTCCCCCTCCGCGCCGAAACTGCTGGCCGGCACCGGGTCGGACGACACGCATCTGCTGATCGTCATGACCGCGGAGCGCGGGTTGTGCGGCGGGTTCAACGCGAACATCGCCAAGCTTGCACGTCAGCACGCGATGCGCCTGAAGGGCGAAGGCAAGACGGTGAAGATCCTCACCGTCGGCAAGAAGGGCCGCGACAGCATGAAGCGCGACCTGGGCGACATGTTCGTCGGTCACGTCGATCTGTCGGACATCAAGCGGGTCGGCTACGTCGACGCCCAAGGTATCGCGCGTGACGTGCTGAACCGGTTCGAGGCCGGCGAATTCGACATCGCGACGATCTTCTTCGCGCGGTTCGAGAATGTCGTGGCGCAGCACCCGACGGCGCAGCAAATCATCCCCGCCAAGTTCGACGCGGTGGACGGCGCGTCCGAGAGCACCAACACGCTCTACGACTACGAGCCGGACGAAGAGGCGATCCTTGCCGACCTTCTGCCGCGCGGCGTGGCGGTGCAGATCTTCTCGGCGCTGCTGGAAAACGCGGCCTCCGAGCAGGGTGCGCGGATGTCCGCGATGGACAACGCGACCCGCAACGCGGGCGAGATGATCGATGACCTCACGATCGAGTACAACCGCTCGCGCCAGGCCGTCATCACCAACGAGCTGATTGAAATCATTTCCGGCGCCGAAGCGCTGTAACGAACCGGAGTACCGATATGGCTAACGCTAAAGGCAAGATCACGCAGGTCATCGGCGCCGTCGTCGACGTGCAGTTCGAGGATCACCTGCCAGAGATCCTCAACGCCCTGACGACCGACAACAACGGGCAGGAACTGGTGCTGGAAGTGGCCCAGCACCTGGGTGAAAACACCGTCCGCTGCATCGCGATGGACAGCACCGAAGGTCTCGTGCGCGGTCAGCAGGTCGTCGATCAGGACACCACGATCACCGTGCCCGTGGGCGACGCGACCCTGGGTCGGATCATGAACGTCGTCGGCGCCCCCGTCGACGAGAAGGGCCCGATCGAGACGACCGAGCGTCGCTCGATCCACAACGCGGCGCCCACGTTCGAAGCACAGTCCACCACCTCCGAGGTGCTGGTGACCGGCATCAAGGTCATCGACCTGCTCGCACCCTACGCCAAGGGCGGCAAGATCGGCCTGTTCGGCGGTGCCGGCGTGGGCAAGACGGTTCTGATCCAGGAGCTGATCAACAACATCGCCAAGGTGCACTCGGGCTACTCGGTCTTCGCCGGCGTGGGCGAACGGACCCGCGAGGGTAACGACCTCTACTACGAATTCATCGAATCGGGCGTCATCAACGCCGAGGATCTGACGAAGTCCAAGGTGGCTCTCGTCTACGGCCAGATGAACGAGCCGCCGGGTGCCCGCATGCGCGTCGCCCTGTCCGGTCTGACCATGGCCGAGCAGTTCCGCGACCAGTCCGGCACCGACGTTCTGTTCTTCGTGGACAACATCTTCCGCTTCACGCAGGCGGGTTCCGAGGTGTCGGCGCTTCTGGGCCGCATCCCCTCCGCCGTGGGCTACCAGCCGACGCTGGCCACCGACATGGGCGCCATGCAGGAACGGATCACCTCGACCAAGAACGGCTCGATCACCTCCGTGCAGGCCATCTACGTGCCCGCGGACGACCTGACCGACCCCGCGCCGGCCACGTCCTTCGCGCACCTCGACGCGACCACGGTTCTCAACCGTGCGATCTCGGAAAAGGGCATCTACCCGGCCGTCGACCCGCTCGATTCCACCTCGCGTCTGCTCGATCCGGGCATCGTGGGTGAAGAGCACTACAAGGTCGCCTCTGACGTGCAGCAGACGCTGCAGCGCTACAAGTCGCTTCAGGACATCATCGCCATCCTCGGGATGGACGAACTGTCCGAGGACGACAAGCTGGCCGTGGCCCGCGCCCGCAAGATCGAGCGCTTCCTCAGCCAGCCCTTCGACGTGGCTCAGGTCTTCACCGGCTCGCCGGGCGTCCAGGTCGCTCTGGAGGACACGATCGCGTCCTTCAAGGCGGTGGTGAACGGCGAATACGATCACTTGCCCGAGGGCGCCTTCTACATGGTCGGCGGCATCGAGGAAGTGAAAGCCAAGGCCGAGAAAATGCAGGCGAGCGCCGCGTAAGGAGCCCTTATGGCAAACACAGTGCAATTCGACCTCGTCTCGCCCGAACGCCGTCTGGCGTCGGTCGAGGCGACCGAGGTGCGTATCCCCGGTGCCGACGGTGACCTGACCGCGATGCCGGGCCATGCGCCGACGATCACGACCCTGCGCCCCGGTATCATGACCGTGGTGGCAGGCGGGTCCGAGGACGACTACGTGGTGATCGGCGGCTTCGCCGAGATCACCGCCAAATCGGTGTCGGTTCTGGCCGAAAGCGCGCTGCCCCGGTCCGAGATGACGCAAGAGACCTTCGACCGGATGATGGAAGACGCCCGGCGCGAGCTGGAGAAGGCCAAGTCCGACGTCCAGAACGAGCCAGGCCCCGTGGATGACGCGGTGCGCCTCATGGCGGACATGGTTGCGGTCGGCAGCAAGATCGGGCTCGACCCGAAGCAGTCGAACTTCGGCTGATTGCGGGCCAACACCGAAAAACTTGAAGGGGGTCAACGTGGTTGGCCCCCTTTTTGCTGCGCGAACGCTTCAGGCGCGATACAACCGTCGGATTAATGCCTTCGTAATAAGATCGGACGACATTTACAGATGCGCAAATTCGAGGCGACGACAATCGGGATTCAACAAGGGAACAAGGTTCTCTTTTCGGATTTCGAGGATGACGGTGACATGTGGTCCGGTCACGGTCCGCGCCTGATCCGGCAGGCGATCCGGTTCGATACGACCTTCCTTCAGGAACCGGTCGTGCAGGTCAGCCTGACCATGTGGGACATCGCGGCGGATGCGAACAACCGTGCGGATATCTCGGCCGAGCAGATAACGCCGGACGGGTTCAACCTCGTCTTCCGGACCTGGGGCGACACCCGCGTCGCGCGTGTTCGGGCGGGCTGGATCGCCATGGGGCCGGTGCGCGGCGACGACGTCTGGGACGTGTGACCGCGTCCGACCTTTGGCTTAGCCCGCGTAGACGCCTTCGTAGATCGGTTTCAGCGTCTTGTGATTGAACAGGGACGAGACGCTGGTCCCGTTCCAGGTGTTCAGGATTGCCTGCGCGAACATCGGGGCGGAGTTGACGATGCGGATCTGCGGGCAGGCCTGCACGGCCTGGCTTGGCTGGATGGTGTTGGTGATGACGAGGTTCTTCATCACCGACTTGCTCACCCGCTCGACCGCCGGACCCGAGAGCACGCCGTGGGTGATGTAGCTGTGCACTTCCTTCGCCCCGTTGTCCATCAGCACCTGCGCTGCCTTGCAGAGCGTGCCCGCGGTATCGACGATGTCGTCCACGATCAGGCAGACGCGGTCCTTCACCTCGCCGATGACCGTCATCTCGGCCACTTCGCCCGGCTTGCCGCGCCGCTTGTCGACGATGGAGAGTGGCGCGCCCAACCGCTGGGCGAGGTCACGGGCCCGTGCGACGCCGCCGACGTCGGGGCTGACGACCATCAACTCGTCCATGCGGTCCTTGAAGTGGTGCATCGCGTCGAGCGCCCAGATCGGGCTGGCGTAGAGGTTGTCGACGGGAATGTCGAAGAATCCCTGGATCTGGGTCGCGTGCAAGTCCAAGGTCAGGATCCGCTCGATCCCCGCCTCGACAAGCAGGTTCGCCACCAGCTTGGCGGTGATCGGCGTGCGCGCCTTGCTGCGGCGATCCTGACGGGCGTAGCCGAAGTAGGGCATGACGGCCGTGATCCGCTGCGCCGAGGAGCGTCGCAGCGCGTCGGCGATGATCAGAAGCTCCATCAGGTTGTCGTTGGCGGGATTGGAGGTCGGCTGGATGACGAACATGTCCTCGCCGCGGACGTTCTCGAAGACCTCGACGAAGATCTCGCCGTCGTTGAAGCGTTCGACCCGGGCGTCCACCAGCCCGACGTCCATGCCGCGGTGCATGCTCATGCGGCTTGCGATCGCCTCGGCCAACGGTTGGTTGGCATTGCCGGAGATCAGCTTGGGTTCGTGGGAGGTCGGCATGGGGGGTGGGTCCTTCGCGCGGGGCTGGGCGAGATTCGCCGCGTTGACTTGCGGTAGCACAGGGGTAGGGTCGCGGGAATACTCAGGCCGGCAAAGGTGACGGGCATGCCCCATATCGACTACTATTTTACCCCGATCAGCCCCTACACCTATCTTTGCGGCGTCCGTCCGGCGGAAATCGCCGCCTCTCACGGGGCGACGCTGACCTACCGCCCGGCCGACATGATCGCGATCTTTGCCCGCACGGGCGGGCTGCCCTTGGCCGAGCGACACCCCAGCCGACAGGATTACCGCGCGCAGGATCTTCCGCGCCGCGCCATGGTCGCGGGCTTGCCCTTGGTGGCGAAGCCCGCGCATTTCCCGACCAACCCCGCGCCCTCTTCCTACGCGATCCTCGCCGCCCAGGATGCCGGTGGCGGTGATATGGCGGGGCTGGTCTTCGCCCTGGCTCGCGCCTGCTGGGCCGAGCAGCGCGACATCGCCGATGACGACGTGATCCGCGACTGCCTATCCGCGGCGGGCTTCGATGCGGGGTTGGCGGACAAGGGCCTTCTGGCGGGCGCCGAGGCCTACCACCGCAATACCGAAGAGGCGGTGCGCGCTGGCGTCTTCGGCGCCCCCTTCTTCATCACCGACACCGACCAGCGTTTCTGGGGAGAGGATCGGCTGGCCGACCTCGACGCCCATCTCGCCGGTCGCATCTGATGCATGCAGGCCGCACGTCGGAGGCCCCCGACACGCTGATGCTGCACTGCAGCCTCGCCCGGCACGAGGCGCTGTTGCCGCTGGCCCGCGCCGCGGAATTGGAAGCGCTCTTGCCCGATCTGTTGGGCCATGGGCGCAGTCCCGACTGGGACGGGCAGGATGATTACCACAGCGCGAACATCGCCGCACTTCTGCCGCTGATCGACCGCCCGATGCACGTCCTAGGCCATTCCTTCGGCGGAACTCTGGCGCTGCGGCTGGCAGTGGAGCACCCCGAGCGCGTCAGCCGCCTGACGCTGATCGAGCCGGTCTTCTTCGCCGCCGCGCGCGGCACCCCCGCATTCGAGGATCATCTCTCCCTCTTCGCGCCGATCTATGACGCGACCGAGGCGGGGGATCTGATGCAGGCGGCACAGCTTTTCCACGCAGCCTACGGAGCGGGGCGCTGGTCGGACCTGAAGCCGCGTGCGCAAGGCGAATTCGCGGCGCGGATGCCCCTGGTCACCGCATCGGCCCCCGCGATCCAGGAGGATGTCCATGACCTCCTGCCGCGACTGGACCGGATCACCGTTCCGGTGACCCTGATCCGCGGCGCGAAGAGCCAGCCGGTGGTGGTAGAGATTCACGCCCGCCTGCAACGCGTCATTCCGCAGGCGGTCGATCACGCCATAACCGGGGCGGGTCACATGGTGCCCTTGACCCATGTCAGAGAGACGGCCGGGCTTATCTAGCCGCGCAACAGGCCCAACAACTCGTCGACGGCGGCGTCCTCGCATGACCAGTCGCAGACGAGCCGCCCGGTCAGCATTTCGTCGTCGGGGCCATCGTGAGGATCACCGCCCATCACGTAGTAAAGGGCGCCGCCGTCCAGCGCCCGGCGGTGCATGGAACGGGGCGCGTCGAAGAACAGAAGGTTCGCGGGCGGTTCGTGCAGGACCGTCACGTCCGGCATCTGCTGCAATCCGCGCAAGAGGCGTTGGCCCGCAGCATTGGCGCTTCGTGCCATGTCCAGCCACAGATCGTCGGTCAGGTAGGCGTTCATCTGGGCGGAGAGATAACGGTGCTTGGAGAAGAGATGCGCCCCGCGCTTGCGCCGGAACGGGAAGGAGGCCGCGTCCTCCGGGTTGAAGAAGACGCAGGCCTCGACCCCCAGGGCGCCGTTCTTGGTGCCGCCGAAGCTGACCGCGTCTACTCCGGCCTTCCATGTCATCTCTGCCGGGGTGCAATCGAGGGCAACCAGCGCATTGGCAAAGCGCGCGCCGTCGAGGTGCACCTTCAGGCCGTAGTCGCGAGCCACCGCCGACAGCGCCCGGATATCCTCGACCCTATGGACGGTGCCCTTCTCGGTCGCCTGCGTGATGCTGACGGGGCCGCGTTGGGGGCCGTGGACGCCGCGCGTCTCCTCGGCCTCGATCGCGCGGCGCAGGGTGTCGGGCGTCATCCGGGCCTGCTCTGTTTCCACCAGGGTCAGCTTCGCGCCGCCGGTGAAGAACTCGGGCGCGTTGCACTCGTCTTCCTGGATGTGGGACATGGTCGAGCAGAACACCGTCTGCCACGGCTGGCACAGGGTTCCCAGGATCAGCACATTCGCCGCCGTGCCGGTCGCCACGAGGAAGACTTCTGCCTGCGGGGCCTCGAAGACGTCGCGGATCCGGCGGCGCACAGTTTCCATGATCGGATCGGCGCCGTAGGCGCTCGCGTAGCCGGCGTTGGCGTCCAACAGCGCCTGCATCACCTGGGAATGGGCCGGTCCGCCGTTGTCGGAGGCAAAGAACATCAGGTGGGCTCCTCGATGATGTGGTCTTCCCAGTCGTCGTCCGCGACTTCGTATTCGGAAACGGTCTGGCCGCGCAGGGTGACGCCGGCCGCATGCGGCCCCTCGGCATCGCCCGAGATGAGCGGATGCCAGTCGTAAAGTGCCTCTCCCTTGGCGAGCAGGCGGTAGGCGCAGGTCTGGGGGAGCCAGTACATGTTGTCCTGGATCGTCTTCGGCGTGAGCACGATGCATTCCGGCACGAATTGGTGGCGGATCGGGTACTGGCTGCACAGGCAGGTATCGTTGTCCAACAGCCGGCAAGCCACGCGCGTCAGGGCGACCTCGCCGCTGTCTTCGTCTTCCAGCTTGTTCAGGCAACACTTGCCGCAGCCGTCGCAAAGCGCCTCCCATTCCGCGCGGGTCATACGATCCATGGGCACGCGTTCCCAGAAACGGGGACGCAGCCCGGAGCGGTCGATTTCAGACATCGGAGAGGATCTTTCGCGCGCGGTCGCAATCGGCGTCCATCTGGGCGATGAGCGCATCGAGGCTGTCGAACTTCTCCTCACCGCGCAGGTAGTCGATCAGCGCGACCGAGATTTCGGCCCCGTAGAGATCGCCCTTGAAGTCGAAGAGGAAGGTCTCGCAATTGGCGTGGTTTTCCGCGCCGAACATCGGGCGCACCCCGATCGAGGCGGCGCCGCCATAGCGCCCTGCGTGCGGTCCGTCGTGGACGTCGACCGCCACAGCGTAGACCCCGAAGCGGGGCGGGTGCAATCCGTCGATGCTCATGTTCGCGGTGGGATAGCCCAGGTCGCGGCCGCGCTGGTCGCCGCGGATCACCCGACCTACGAGCCGGTGACGGTGGCCCAGCATCGCGGCGGCATCGCGGGGGCGGCCTTCGCTCAGTGCGGCGCGGATCGCGGTCGAGCTGATGCGCCCGTCCTCCGCCTGCACCATCTCGGCCACGGTGACGCCGAACCCCAGCCGCTGCCCGAAGCCACGCAGGTCTTCCGCGTTGCCCGCGCGATCCTTGCCGAAGCAGAAATCCGAACCCACCACGACATGGCGCAGGCCAAGCGCGTCACGGATGATCTCGCGCGCGAAGGCCTCTGGCGCAAGTTGCGTAAGTCCGTCGGTAAAAGGCACCTCGTAGAGGATATCGACACCGATCTTCTGCAAGGCCTCGGCCCGGGCCTCGGCGTTCATCAGGCGGAAGGCGGGGGCGTCGGGGGCGAAGTGCTGGCGGGGATGCGGCTCGAAGGTCATGACGCCCAGCGGCGCGCCGATGTCGCGGCCCGCCTTACGGGCAAGGTCGATGACCGCCTGGTGGCCCAGGTGCACCCCATCGAAGTTACCGATCGCGGCAGAGGCGCCGCGGTCGTCGGGGTCGATGTAGCGGGGATCTCTGACGATACGCATGGGCGTGGCGTAGCCTGCGCCCGCCCCTTGCGCAAGCTAGTCGAACTTGCCCGACGGGGCGAGCACCGTGGCCTCGCCGGCGAGTACCCGCTTGCCGTCGACGAGGCAACGGGTGTCCAGCGTGACGCGCCGCTTGGCGTAGTCGATGGCCAGGACCTCGACCTCTGCCGTGACGCGGTCGCCGGGACGCACGGGGCCGAGGAACTTCAGGCTTTGGCCCAGGTAGACCGTTCCGTGGCCGGGCAGTTGCTCGCCAATCACCGCCGAGACGAGGCCTGCGGTCAGCATCCCGTGCGCGATGCGCCCCGCGAAGATCGTGTCGCGCGCGTAGGCGTCATCCAGATGCACGGGGTTCCGATCGGTGCTGACCTGCGCGAACATCTCGATATCCGCATCGGTCACGACTTTCGACAGGGATCGCGTCATCCCGATTTCCAGATCCTCGATCACGATGGTGCCGCGGGGCATGTTGTCGAGCATGTCTGTCATTCGTCAGGTAATAAATGTCCGATATACGGATTTCACGCGAAACTTCATTGCTTGCCCGGCGTCGCGTGTCAACCGTCGGAAATCAACGCAGGGAACCGATCGTGAAGGTGGGGGCCGCCATCTCGGCCTGCAGGTAGCGTTCCAACGCCTGCGCGTCCGGTGTGCCGTCGCGGGTCTGCGTTTCCTGCGCGGCAAGACCGCCGGAGATGAAGAGCGAGTCCAGATCCTCCTGTTGCGCGCCCAGGATATCGGTCTGGATCCCGTCGCCGATGCACAGGATGCGCCCCTGGTCCGCGCCGTCGTCGACCTTCGTCAGACGCCGCCGGGCGAGGTCGTAGATCGGCGGATGGGGCTTGCCGAAGTAAAGGCTTTCTCCCCCCATCGCGGTATAGAGCTGGGCGAGGGCGCCCGCGCACCATTCGCGCACCTCTCCGCGGTCGACGACGATGTCGGGGTTGGCGCACAGCAGTTTCAGCCCGCGCTGTTTGGCGGCCAGGAACTGCGGGCGGTAGGTGTCGGGGTGGGCCATCGGGTCGGTGGGGCCGCAGCAGACGATACCCTCGGCGGCGTCCAGCGGGACCCGCTCGATCGTGAGCGGATCGTCCAGCAGTTCCATCGGCTCGAAGAAGGTGTGGTCGCGGTCCTCTCCGATGAACCAGACGCGCTGGCCGACCACGCCGCGGAACATCGCCGCCCGCGCAGAATCGCCGGAGGTCGCGATGGCGTCCCAGGCGTCGTCCGGAACGCCCATGCCGGCGATCTGCGTCTGCACCGAGCCCCAGGGGCGTGGCGAGTTGGTCACAAGCACGACGCGCCCGCCCGCACGGCGGTACTGCTGCAGGGCCCCTACCGCGGCCTCGTGGGCGTGAAGCCCATCGTGCACGCAGCCCCACAGGTCGACGAAGGCGGCATCGTAGTCGCCGGCGATATCCAGGAAACTGTCGATGATCTGGGTCATGGTGCACTCCGCGTCAGGGTCGTCCCGATATGCAGGTTCGCGGGCGGAATGGAAAGGCGGGGGCGATCAGGCGAAACCGAGCCTCGGCGCGAGGGTCCGGCAGGCGAGTTCGGTCCGGTTCCTCCCCCGTTCCTTCGCGCGGTAGAGCGCTTCGTCGGCCCGGCTCAGGGCGGTTCCGATATCCTCGAACGGGTCGACGGCGGTCAGACCGATGCTGACCGTGACCTTGACCGGCCCGGCGGAGGTCACGATGGGCGTCTCGCTCAGCGAGGTGCAAATGCGGTTGCTGATCTGCAGGGCCTCCTCCGGTGCGGCATCGACCAGAAGAACCGCGAACTCCTCTCCGCCGAAGCGGCAGAGCAGATCTTCGCCGCGGATCTGCAGCCTGGCACTGTCCGCGACACCGCGCAGGACCTGATCGCCGACCAGGTGCCCGTGGGTGTCGTTGATCCGCTTGAAGTGATCCACATCGATCATGACGATGGCACGGCGGTCCGTGTTGCTGTTGAACCGCTCGTACAGTATCTGGCGCGTCTTCGCCCGTGTCAGGGGGTCGTGCGCCAAGGCCTCGCGCAGGCGGCGCGTCAGATCCTCGTTCGCGATCTCGCGGTGGACGGTCAGGAAACAGACCGGGATCGCCACGACGAGGGGGACCAGGACCAGCAGGGGCAAGAGTTGCAATAGCTTGTCCCAGCCGCTGAAGAGGCCCAGCGCGAGAGAGGACGCGCCCGTGGCGTAGGCGCTGACCAGCAGGAGATAGGCGATCTTGCGCCGGATCGACGTCCCGAACAGATCACGCAGGGCGATCGGGGACTGCTTCTCGCGCATCAAGGCCATTCTGTTCGGCATGCGCCCTTCTAACGGGCGCCGTCCTATCAAATCGTTAACGCGATCCCGAGGCCAGGGCTGAAACGAAAAGGCCCCGCCGCGGGGGCAGGGCCGTCGTGCACCGATCGGGGCCGGATCAGGCCGTCTTGAGGTTCGGGATGATCTGCTTCTTGCGGCTCATCACGCCGGGCAGGACGACGGTGTCGCCCGTGGGCGCGGCGCCGAAGCTGGCGCGGGCGATGGTCTTGCTGAGGTCGTTGGGCAGAAGCATCGTCGCCTCTTCGCGCAGGATGTCCACGACGAAAAGCAACACCTGATCGACGCCGTCTTCCTTGGCGACCGCGGGCATCGCGGCCATGAGCGCGTCCTTGCGGTCCAGCACGGCCTTGGGCGACGTCGTCTCGAGCACGCTGACGCGGAACTTGGTGCCGTCGAGCTCGTATTCCTTGGAATCCAGCCGCAGCAGCTCGGCGTCCGTGAATTCGCTGACATCGGACTTGGCGGCGAACATCTCGTCGGCGTAGTCCGCCATGTCGATGCCCAGGTCCGCGGCAAGGCTCTCCGCCAAGGCCCGGTCGGCGTCGGTGGTCGTCGGCGAGCGGAAGTGCAGCGTGTCGGACAGGATGCAGGACAGAGTCAGGCCCTTCACCCCCTCGGGCATGTCGGCGGCCTTGTCGCCCATCAGCTGGTGCATGATGGTGGCGGTGCAGGCAAGCGGGCGGATGGTGATGTCGATGGGCGCCCGGGTCTTGATTCCGCCGACCAGCAGGTGGTGGTCGATGATGCCTTGAACCTCGGCGTCGTTGATCGAGTCCGGCAGCTCTGCGGGGTTGTTCGTGTCGACGATGATGCAGGGCTGGCCTTCGGTCACGTCCTTGATGACGTCGGGCTGGGCAAAGCCCCAGCGATCGATGACGAAGGCCGCCTCGGAGTTGGGGGTGCCGAGCAGGACCGCCTTGGCATCGACGCCCGCATCCTTGAGGAACCATTCCCAGATCAGGGGCGATCCGGTGGAATCGGTGTCGGGGGACTTGTGGCCGAATATCAGGGTGGTCATGGTGGGTGCCTCGCGCAACGGTGATGTCGCGGCCTTATAGGCGTGCAGTGCCATGGTGTCACGGGGGGCCGGTTGGCAAAGGAAAGCGATCTCTATCCGCCGCTGAAATCCTATTTCGAAGGTTTGGGCTTCGAGGTGAAGGGCGAGGTCGGCCCGGCGGACCTGGTCGCCTGGCGCGGGGAGGAGGTCGTGGTCGTCGAGTTGAAGCTGGGGTTCTCGCTCACCCTGTTTCACCAGGCGATGGACCGGTTGGCCTTGACGGACGACGTCTATGTCGCCGTTCCGGCCGGCGGGCGCGCAAAGGCCTTCGCCGCCAACGTGAAACTGGCGCGCAGGCTGGGGCTGGGCGTGATCTCGGTCCGGACGCGCGACGGTTTCATTGAGGTGCACGCCGACCCGGGCGGCTACGTGCCCCGCAAGAGTCCCAGGAAGATCAAGCGACTGGCGAAAGCCTTCGACCGGTTGCGCGGCGATCCGAATGCGGGCGGTGCGACGCGGCACGGGCTGGTCACGGGCTACCGCCAGGACGCACTGACCTGTGCGCGGTTCCTGGCGGTGCACGGCGCGGCGAGCGGTGCGCGAATCAAGGCCTGGGCGGAGGTGCCGGACGCGACCGCCATCATGGCCGCGAACCACTACGGCTGGTTCACGCGCCTGTCACGCGGGATCTACGACCTCACCCCCGAAGGACGCCGCGCCTTGGCCGACTGGGGCACGGACTAGCGATCACGCGAGGTCCTGGCGAGGCGGGTGAGGTGCGATCATGCGCCGTCCTGCACGGATCAGAAGCAATCCCAGCCGGGCCCGCACCCCGCGCGGCGGCGGCACGAGCCAGACGATCCGCGCGGGATCGGGCCGGAGGGTCGGCACGGCGGCCGCGAACGGTACGGGTGGCCAGTTGGCCGACACGGGACGCAGGTCCAGCCGCGCGGGAGCGCTGCGGCGGGGCGGGGTGGGGGCGTGGCTGGGCGCGCCGACGCGATGGTCGACGATATAGAACGGGGGATGCATGGAATGGCCTATGGCGTGTCGAACGAAAAGAAGGGGGTGCGCGGTCGGACCGCGCGTCATGCACGGTCACCAGTTGGTGAGGTTGAATCCTGAGTGCATGACATTTCCTTTCGAATCGCCCGAAGGCCACTAGTCCGAAGACATGGGCGGAGGCTTACGCCAGCCCCTCGAGCGCTCCAAAGTCTTTTCCTCACGCAGTGGGTCAACGGGGCGAGAGTGTTGCTCTCACGCGACGGTATCTCCCGCGCGGCAGGAGTCGTTGGGAAAAGCGTTTCGCAGGGACGCGACCAAGTGGTGAACGAAAGAAAGGAGCGGCCGGTGAAGCGGCGGCCTGACCACAACCATCCCCGCGCGGACAATCTGCCGCGCGACCGGGTCTGCCGGGTTGGCTCATTCGGGCGGCCTTCGATTTGCAAAAGCCGCCCGTCCGTCGCGTCGCCCGGCCATTGGCGCCGCCGCTACCCGAAGACGGCGCTGTTCCCGAGGCCGCGTCATGCGCGCTCCTTCGCCGCTGCCGTCGATAATCGTTTACGAAGTTAACAGTTTCGCGTATAGGTACTCCGAACATGGGGGAGGACCGCATGACATTCCCGATCGATTCCGCGAAGGGCGAATTACGGACCCCTCGTCCGTCTGGCCTCGTGTGTCGCGGGACGGGCCGGGTGTGCCTGCGCCGTCCGTCGGTCCTCCGGAACGCCGACTGAAACACCAAGGAGCAGCTATGCAGGACTGGACCGGATACGGCGCGATCGTCACGGGCGGGGCTTCTGGCCTTGGGGCGGCAACCGCCGAAGCCTTGGCCCAGGCGGGGCTGAAGGTGACCATTTTCGACCGCAACACCGCAGCGGGCGAAGCACAGGCGAGCAGGATCGGTGCGACCTTCGTCGAGGTGGACGTCTCCGACCCGGCCTCGGTCACCGCGGGAATCGAATTGGCGGAGGCCCTGAACGGCGCGCCCCGCGTTCTGGTGAACTGTGCGGGCATCGGTGGGGCGGCGAAGACCGTCTCTCGCGGTGCGCCCCACGATGCGGCGGCCTTCGAGCGGGTGCTGCGGGTCAACCTGATGGGCACGTTCAACTGCGCCTCCCAAGTGGCGGCCCGGATGGTGGCCGCCGATCCCGTGGACGATGACGGCGCGCGGGGCGTGATCGTGAACACCGCCTCGGTCGCGGCCTTCGACGGCCAGATCGGGCAGGTGGCCTATTCCGCCTCGAAGGGCGGGATCGTGGGGATGACCTTGCCGATGGCACGCGACTTGGCGGACAAGGGGATCCGGGTCTGCACCCTGGCCCCGGGGCTGTTCCTGACGCCGCTGATGGATGAACTGCCCGATGACGTGCAGACCGCGCTTGGCGCGCAGGTGCCGTTCCCGTCCCGCCTCGGCGCGCCGCAGGAGTACGCCGACACCGTCCTGCACATCACGCGCAACGCGATGCTCAATGGCGAGGTGATCCGGCTGGACGGTGCCATCCGCATGGCGCCGCGCTAGGGCACCACGGGGGAGGAGACGTAATGACGACGATCGCGAATACACCAAGGCGCACCGAGGCGCCCGCGTTTTGGGAACCCACATTCGACTACGAGCACCGCGCGGACGGCACCGTCCTGATGCGGCAGACCGGCGATCTGCCGGATCATCTGCCGACGCTGGCCGACTCGCTCGACCACTGGGCGGAGTGCGCGCTCGACCGGATCTGGCTGGCGCGCCGGGGCGATGACGGCGCATGGCAGCGTATCACCTACGCGCAAGGCCGCGACAGTGCCCGACGGCTCGGGGCGGCCCTGCTGGGCATGGGGCTGGGGGCGGAGCGTCCCTTGCTGGTGCTGTCCGGCAACTCGCTGGAGCACGCGCTGCTGGGGGCCGCCTGCTTCTACACCGGCATTCCCTACGCCCCGGTGTCGCCGGCCTATTCGCTGGTCTCGCAGGATCATGCCAAGCTGCGCGATATCGCGGCGACGTTGCAGCCCGGCGCGCTCTTCGTCGAGAACGCGGATGACTTCGCCCCCGCGCTTGCCGCCATCGCCGACGCGGAACGGCAGGTCATCGCGCTCGATCCCGCGGGCACCGACGCCCTGCGCTACGACGCCTTGCTCGACACCGATCCTGCCCTCGCCGACGCCGCCCGCGCCGATGTCTCCCCCGATACGGTGGTCAAGTATCTCTTCACCTCCGGCTCGACCGGCGCGCCCAAGGCGGTGATCAACACCAACCGCATGATCTGCACGATGCAGGCGATGGTCCGCGACTGTTACCGCTTCCTTGAGGACACGCCGCCCGTGGTGCTGGACTGGGCGCCGTGGAACCATACGGCGGCGGGCAACAAGGTGTTCTTCCTGGTGATGACCAACGGCGGCACCTACTACATCGACGACGGCAAGCCCGCGCGCGGCAAGATGGAGGAGACGCTGCGCAACCTGTCCGAGATCTCGTGCACGTGGTATTTCAATGTGCCCGTAGGCTGGGACCTGCTGGTCGATGCGCTCGAAGACGACCCCGCGTTGGCGGAAACCTTCTTCGCGCGCCTGTCGATGATGTTCTACGCGGGGGCGGGGATGGCGCAGCACACCTGGGACCGGCTGCGGACCATCGCGCGGCGGACCACGGGGCGCGAGGTGCTGCTGTCCTCCAGCCTCGGCGCGACCGAGACCGCGCCCTTTGCGCTCGCCTGCACCGACCACCAGGAGAAATCCGGCAACGTGGGCGTGCCCGCCAAGGGATTGACGATGAAGCTGGTCCCCAACGGCGGCAAGCTGGAACTGCGCCTGAAGGGGCCCACGATCACGCCGGGCTACTATGGCGATCCGGCAAAGACCGCCGAGGCCTTCGACGAGGAAGGCTTCTACTGCATGGGCGATGCCCTGCGGCCCGCGGACCCGGAGGATTTCTCCAAGGGGTTCTTCTTCGACGGGCGGGTGGCCGAGAACTTCAAGTTGAACACCGGCACGTGGGTCGCCGTTGGATCGGTCCGCGCGTCCCTGGTGGACGCCATGGGCGGGCTCGTCCGCGACGCCGTGATCGTGGGCGAGAACGAGGCCGAGCTGGGCGCCTTGCTTCTGCTCTCCGACACGGCGGCGGCGATGGACGACGCGGCGCGCGATGCGGCCTTGCGGGCCGCGCTGGGCGAGGCGGCTGGCCGGGCCACGGGGTCGGCCACGCGGATCCGCCGGGCGGCCGTGCTTCACGACGATCCCGTCTTCGACAAGGGAGAGGTGACCGAGAAAGGCTCGCTGAACCAGCGCGCGCTGCGGGCCAACCGGGCCGAGGCGATCGCGGATCTCTACGCCGGGCGCGGCAGCGTCCTGACGCCCGCCCGCTAGGGGCGGACCCATTCACGCCGGGGCCGGACCGTTTGAGCGTCTCGGCCCCGGGCCCCGCCGCCGGTTCTGGCCGGCGGCACCGACACTTGAATACGTGCGTCGCATCAGGGACCCGGTGTGGCGCGAAAAGGAGCACATGTCATGGTCGACTTCGCAAAGGTCAAAGCCATCGATTTCCACACCCACGCGGAAGAGCCGTGCCAGCACCCGCGCGACGACGGTTACGACGAGTTCCAGGAAGGCATGGCGGCCTACTTCAAGAACCCCGCCGGCGCCGACGGCATGCTGCCCACCGTGCAAGAGACGGCTGCCTACTACCGCGAGCGCAACATTGCCGCCGTGATCTTTCCCGTCGATGCGGAGCGCAACACGGGCTTTCGCCGCTACTCCAACGAGGACGTGGCCAAGCTGTGCGCGGAAAACGACGACATCCTGATCCCCTTCGCCTCGATCGACCCGCACAAGGGCCGCGCGGGCGCGCGCGAGGTCCGGCGCCTGGTGCGCGACTTCGGCGTGCGCGGATTCAAGTTCCACCCCACGATGCAGGGCTTCTATCCCAACGACCGCGAGACGGCCTACGCAGTGCTGGAAGCCTGCGCCGAGGAGGGCGTCATCACCCTGTTCCACACCGGGCAGACCGGGGTCGGCTCGGGGATGCGTGGCGGCATGGGCATGCGGCTGAAGTATTCGAACCCGATGCATCTCGACGACGTGGCCGTCGATTTCCCGGACATGCCGATCATCCTTGCACACCCCAGCTTTCCCTGGACCGAGGAAGGTCTTGCCGTGGCCCAGCACAAGCCCAACGTCTATTTCGACATGTCCGGCTGGTCGCCGAAGTACTTCCCCGAGATCTTCATCAAGTACGCCAACTCGATTCTGAAGAAGAAGATGCTGTTCGGGTCGGACTGGCCCGCGATCACGCCGGACCGCTGGCTGGCGGACTTCGAAAACGCCCCGTTCAAGGACGAGGTGCGACCGCTCATCCTGAAGGAGAACGCCCTGCGGCTGCTGGGCGAGGCCTGACACCACGACCCGAAGAGGGGTCGACCATGAAAACCGGGAGGACATGACATGAGACCGATCACATTGGGCCTGACGGCCTGCCTGCTGGGCACCGCCGCTCAGGCGCAGATGGCCTGCGAGGATGCAACGACCGAAGCCCTGGGGCTGTCGGACGCACGGGTTACCTCTGCCGAGGCGGTTCCGGCGGGTGAAGGGTCGCCGGCCCATTGCCTCGTGAACGGGGTGATGGCGGAACGGACCGGCATGGACGGGCGCGATTACGCACTGCGCTTTGCGCTGGCCTTGCCCGACGATTGGAACGGACGCTTCGTCCACCAGTTCAACGGCGGCAGCGACGGCGAGGTGAAGGCCCCCACCGGCGCCATGGGATCGGGCACCGGTGAGACGACGCCGCTGGAGCGTGGCTATGCGGTGGTTTCCTCCGACGCGGGCCACGACGGCGCGGCGGTCGATGACGCGGGCCTTGCGGGCGGTACCCGCTTCGGTTTCGATTTCGAGGCGCGGCGCATGTACGGCTACGGCGCGGTGGAGACACTGGATCCGGTGGCCCGCGACATGATCGAGGCATTCTACGCTGCACCGATCGAATACGCCTACGGCGTCGGCTGCTCCAACGGAGGGCGGCACGCGATGGTCGCCGCTTCGCGCATGCCCGAGGCCTTCGACGGCATCCTCGCCACGGCCCCGGGATACCTGCTGCCGAAAGCGGCCCTCCAGCACGCGGTCGACGTGCAGGCCCTGTCGGCACCCACCGGCGATCTGGCATCCTCGTTCCCGGCCGAGGATCTGGCCCTGGTGGCGACGGGCGTTCGCGCGGCCTGTGACGCGCTCGACGGGCTCGAAGACGGGATGGTGCAGGACGTCGAAGCCTGTCAGTCCGCCTTCGACATCGGCGCGCTGCAGTGCACGGATGGTCAGAACGACGACTGCCTGTCGGAGGCGCAGGTCACGGCGCTGAGCCAGAGCGTCGCGGGATCGCTCGACGGCAGCGATCCGGTCTACAGCGACTGGTACTGGGACACCGGGATCGAAAGCGGCAACTGGCGCTTCTGGAAGCTCGAAAGCCAGATCCCGCCCTGGGGCAACTTGCCGCTGATCGCGGTGATGGGTTCGGCCTCGCTCGCGCAGGTCTTCACGACGCCGCCGACGCAAGTGGCAGGCGACCCCGACAGCCTGCTGGCCTTCGTGTCCGACTTCGATTTGTCCGCGCGGGCCGACGCGATCGACGCCACCACGGAGGACTTTCCCGAAAGCGCGATGGAAGTCATGACACCGCCCGGTTGGGATGACCCCCAGTTGGCCGGACTGCGGGACGCGGGCGGCAAGCTGATCGTCGCGCATGGCACGTCCGACCCGGTTTTCTCCGCTCGCGACACCGCGGACTGGTATCAGAAACTCGACGCCAACAATGGCGACAACGCCGAGGATTTCGCGCTATACTATCCCGTGCCCGGGATGGCGCATTGTTCCGGCGGTCCGACGCTCGACGGCTATGACCTCTTTGCCGAACTGGTGGACTGGGTCGAGAACGACAGTGCGCCCGAAGCGGTGACCGTGGCCGCACGGCCCGGCAACGACGAAACGCCAGCCGAGCTTGCAGGGGCCACGCGACCGCTTTGCCCCGCCCCCACGGTGGCACGCTACACCGGGGAAGACCCGCAATCGGCGGACAGCTTCACCTGCGAATGACACCTACGTCGCGGGGGGCCGCCCGGCCCCCCTTTCGATACCCAGGAGATCCCATGGCAGACCTCGCCCCGATCAACGACCACATCACCCTCGACCAGCTGGATGTGGATCCCTTCCCGATCTACCGCCGGCTGCGGGCCGAAAGCCCCGTTGTCCGCGTCACCTCCGTCGGCCGCACGCTGCTGACGAAAGCGGCGGACACGAAGTACGTGAAGGACAACCCAGAGCTTTTCAGCTCGGACGATCCCAATACGCCGATGAAGCGTGCCTTCTGGGCGCATACGCTCATGCGCAAGGACGGCGAGGCGCACAAGCGTGAGCGCATGGCGATGGCGCCCGCCTTCGCCCCCAAGGTCATCACGAACGAATGGATGCCGCGCTACGCCAAGATCGCCGAGGAATACGTGGCGCGCCTTCCGAAGGGCGAGGTGGTCGACCTCTTTCACATTCTGTCGGGCGCCTATGCCTCACGCGGGCTGGCGATCCTTCTGGGGATGGAAGAGGCCTCTGACGAGGACATGATGGAATGGTCCCAGGCCCTGATCGAAGGGGCAGGCAACTTCGGCTGGCGCGACGCGCCCTTCGAGCGGGCCGACAGGGCCAACGAAGGCATTCACGCCCTGCTGGACCGGATCCGCGACCGCCATCGGGCCGACCCGAATCCGTCTGCCTTCTCGGTCATGCTGAATGCGGAGGATCCCATCCCCGACGAACAGATCTACTCCAACATCAAGATCGCGATCGGGGGCGGCATCAACGAACCGCGCGACGCGCTCAACACCACGCTCTACGGCTTGCTCACGAACCCCGATCAGCTGGAGGAGGTCAAACGCAACGACGACTGGGTGAAGGCCTTCGAGGAAGGGGTGCGCTGGGTCGCGCCGATCTCGGCCTCCTCGCGGCTCGTGACCGAGGACACCGAGATCGGCGGCTTCGCCATTCCCAAGGGCGATACGGTGATGACGATCCAGGCCAGTTCGAACCGCGACGAGGATGTCGTGAAGAACGGCGAGGTCTTCGACGTCTACCGTGACGACTGCAATCACCAGTCCTTCGGCAACGGGCCGCACTTCTGCCAGGGGACCCATGTGGCGCGCCGTGCGGTGGGGCACATCATGTTGCCCGCCCTGTTCGACCGGTTCCCGAACATGACGATCCCAGACACCGACGCCGTGATCTGGCGCGGCTTCGGTTTCCGCGGCCCGATCGAGATTCCGGTCCTGCTGCAGTAGATCCCGCCGCGCACGGCACCACGAAAGAAGGGCCGACACGCAAGTGTCGGCCCTTTTGCCATTCCCGAAACCGCAGCCTGTGTGGCGGGCCGTCGCCTCAGGCGGGTTGCGATCCTTCCGACACGGCCGGCGCCGTCGGCTGCCCCCGGGTCGTGCGCTTTTCGCGCAGGAGCAGCATCGCGGGGGTGACGATCAGGGTCAGGATCGTCGCCACGATCAGCCCGCCCGCGATGGCGCTCGACAGTTCCGTCCAGTACTGCGTGGAGGGCGCGCCGTAGACGATGTTGCGGTTGAAGAAGTCGATGTTCAGCCCGATCACCATCGGCAAAAGCCCCAGTGCGGTCGTGACCGAGGTCAGAACGACGGGCCGCAGGCGCTGCGCGCCGGTGCGCAGGGCGGCTTCCAAGGGCGATTGGCCGGTCTTGCGCAGATCGTTGTAGGTGTCGATCAGAACGATGTTGTTGTTCACGACGATCCCCGCCAGCGCGATCACGCCCACGCCCCCCATGACAACGCCGAAGGGACGGCCCGTGACCACAAGCCCCAGCAGCACGCCCGCGACCGAAAAGACGATCGCGCTCATCACCACCAGCGACTGGTAGAAGCTGTTGAACTGGATGAGCAGGATCACGAACATCAGTACGATGGCCGCGGCGAAGGCGCTGGCCAGGAAGACCATGGATTCCTGCTGATCCTCCGCCTCCCCGGCGAAGGTATAGGTGGAATCCTCCGGCAGGTCGGCGTTCGACAGGGCCGTATTCAGCTCCGCGATCAGGTCGTTGACCAGCAGGCCGGGGGCCACGTTCGCCTCGATCGTGGTGACGCGCTGCTCGTCGATGCGGCGGATCACACCGACCCGTTCCACCGGCGAGAAGGACACGAAGTTCGAAATCGGCACCAGGCCGCTGGAGGTCGGCACCCGCAGGTTGTTGAGCTGCGCCAACGACCGGTCGTCGGACGGGAAACGCACGCGCACGTCCAGCTCCCCGTCGGCGTCCGAGGGGCGGTAGTCGGTAACGGTGATCCCTTGCGTCAGAAGCTGGATCGCCTGGCCCAGAAGGCTGACGTCGGCGCCGAAGCGCGCGGCTTCGGCGCGGTCGACGGTGATCGCGACCTCGACTCCGGGCAGGGGGCGCGTGTCGGTGACGTCGGTGAAGCCGCCGATGCGCTCCATCTCTTCGAGCACCTGTTCGACCGCCTGGGTCTGCAACTCCGGCGTGCGGCCCGTGACCTGCAGGTTCAGCGGCTTGCCGGAGGTCGGCCCACCGCTTTCGGTCTGCACCTGCACGTCGATCCCGCCGATATCGGCCATCGTCTCGCGGATGTCCTCGCCGATGCTGGCGGCGGTCGGCCGCCGATCCCAGTCCACGAGGTCCAGCTGGATGGTGCCGATGACCTCTTCGTCGCCCTGGCCACCGCCGATGGAAGAGCGCGCATAGACGCTCGCGACACCCTCCTGGTCCAGCAGACGCTCCTCGACCCGGCGGACCAGCGCGTCGCGCTCGAAGATCGAGAGGTTGTCACGGGCGCGCACCTCGACCTGCATGAATTCGGGCTCGATCTCGGGGAAGAAGGAAATGCCGCGACCGAATTCGCCGTAGACCGCAAACCCGCCGAACAGCAGCGCCACCGCGAGGATGACGGTCGTGGCGGGGCGCAGAATGGCCTTCTCGAGCAGACGGACATAGACCCCCGTGAAGCCGCCGATGCGACGCGGATCGCCGGCTTCGGCCGCGTGAAGGGCCTTTTTTGCGCGCGCCGTCTGCGGTTGCCGCTTGCCGATCAACCCACCGATCACGGGGATGAAGATGAGCGCCATGAAAAGCGAGGCGAAGAGCGTCAGGATCACGGTGATCGGCAGGTATTTCATGAACTCGCCGATCAGGCCGGTCCAGAACAGCAACGGGAAGAACACGCTGAGCGTCGTCGCGGTCGAGGCGATAATCGGCCAGGCCATGCGCTTGGCGGCGTGCGCGTAGGCGGTCTTGGGATCGTCGCCTTCCTCGAGCCTGCGGTCGGCCAGTTCGACCGTGACGATCGCGCCGTCGACCAGCATGCCCACCACCAGGATCAACGAGAAGAGCACCACGATGTTCATCGTGAACCCCATCATCCAGATCGCCGTGACCCCGGCCAGGAAGGCCCCGGGGATCGACAGGCCGACGAGGATCGCCGACCGCGTGCCGAGTGCGAAGATGATGACGATCATCACGAGCATGATCGCCGCAATGACGTTGGATTCAAGGTCCGACAGCAGCGTCTTCACCTGCTCGCTCTGGTCCTGCAGGTAAGTCACGTTGACCGTTTCCGGCCAGTCCGCCCGCATCGCCTCGATGGTCGCCTGGGTCTCGGCCACCGTGTCGATGATGTTCGCGCCAGAACGCTTCTTGACCTCGAGCGCGAGGGCAGGTTGGCCGTCGATGCGCGCGAAGCCCGTGGGATCCTCGAACGAGCGGCGGACGGTGGCCACGTCCCCGAAGGTCACGACGGTTGAGCCGTTGACCTTGACCGGCATCGCCATCACGTCGTCGATGTCCTCGATCAGGCCCGGCACCTTGAGCGAGATGCGCCCGCCGCCGGTCTCGATGGCGCCGGCCGCGATCAGGCGGTTGTTGCGCTGCAACTGGTTGGTCAGCTCGTCGAAGGACAGGTTGTAGGTCTGGAAGACCGTGGGGTCAATCAGAACTTCGAGGAACTCGTCCCGCGCGCCGCCGATATCGACCTCCAGAACGCCCTGGAGGCCTTCGACCGCTTCCTGCACGTCGTCGGCTAGATCGTTGAGCGTGCGTTCCGGCACGGGGCCCGAGAGGATCGCGGTAATGATGGGAAAGAGGGCCGTGTTGATCTCCGTGACGGTCAGATCGTAGGCGTCGTCCGGCAGGTCGCCCTCGACGTTGTCGACGGCCTCGCGCACCTTGTCGAGCGCTTCGTCGATGTCACCGCCGGCGGCGAATTCAAGCTGGACGCTGGCAAAGCCCTCCGCCGATTCGCTCGACATCTTTTCCAGCCCCTCGATGGTGCCGAACTCGGCCTCCATCGGCTCCAGCAGCAGGCGTTCGGCGTCGGCGGGACTGATGCCGTCGATCCCGGTCGAGACGTAGACCAGCGGCAGGGGAACTTCCGGGTTGGCTTCCTTCGGGATCGAGATGTAGGCGATGGCTCCCAGCGCCAGGATCATCGACAGCGCCAGCACCATCACCCGGCTGCGCGAGAAGGCGGCGTCGATCAACCCGTTCATTGGTCGTCGTCCCCGGCCAGCTCCGATGCCGCGTCAGAGGCGACTTCCGCCAGCTCGGGTTCGGATTCGGAGGCGGTCTGAACGCGCACGCGCTCACCCTCTTGCACGAACCCCTGGCCGATCGTGATGATCGGGGCCGTCTCGGGCAGGCCGGTGGCCCAGACGCCGCTCAGCTCTGCCTTGACGATCTCGATGGGATAGAAGCGCACGATCTCGTCCTCGACCGTCTTCACGCCGATCTCGCCTTGCGGGTCGAGCGACACGATCGAGGGCGAGAGGAACTGAGCCTGCGCGGTGCCGGTCGGAATCACCACCTCGGCGGAGATACCGGCGGGAATCGCGCCGTCTTCGTTGGCGACCTCGATCTCGGCCAGGAAGGTCCGCGTCTCGGCGGCAGCGGAGGTGCCGACGAAGGTCACGGTGCCTTCACGGGTTTCGCCGGTGATGAACTGGACCTCGGCACTCTGGCCGGTCTCGATCCGGTTGAGAACCTGCTGCGGCACCTGGATGGCCACGGTCAGCGGACGGTTGTCGACGATGCGCCCGACCTCCTCACCGGCAGAGACGAAGCCGCCTTCGTCGAGCGACAGGGTTTCCACGCGCCCGCCGAAGGGCGCGACGATGTTGAGGTCGGCCAGCGCCTCGCGTGCGTTGGCGACCTGTGCCTGTGCCGTGGCCAGCGTCGCACGCGCGTCGGCCACCCGATCGGCGGTGCCCACGCCGCGGTCGAGCAGGGCCTGCGCGCTGTCGATCTCGCGTTGGGCGCGGGCCTGATCCTCTTCGGCGCGGGCGATGTCGGCCCGGGCGCGGGTGTCGGACAGGCGGGCCAGGACATCGCCGGTTTCGACGATAGCACCTTTCTCGATCAGGACTTCGGCGACATCCCCGGTGGCCGAGGCGCGCAGCGACGTGTCGCGGTCGGGTTGGGCCTGGCCTTCGGCCTGGAAGGTGAGGGTGACGTCCTCGGCCGTCACGGTCTGGACCACGACGGAGGCAGGCAGTGCCTCGGCGGTTTCGGTCGCTTCCGGTTCCGCCTCCGTCTCGGCGGGGGCCACGAAACCGCTGCCCATCCAGCCCACGATACCCACGAGGATGGCGGCGGCGATCCAGACCGATCGCGACGCCCCGCGGTCGGTTTCGAACGTCAGAGCACCCGGTGCCGCATCCTTCGTGTCAGTCATTTCGGGACCTTTTGAGACTTCTGCGCGGGCAAGATGCAGCCGCGGGGACTTAGCCTAGATGCCGATGCGCGGGGATTATTCAACCCTGTGACGCGCAATAACCGTACGTGCGCGCGGCTTTTGCACGTCTGAGGGGCCGGCGGAGGCGGATAGCTACAGCTTCGAGCAGCGAATGAGAAGGTAAAGCCCGGCCGTTCGCGTTCACGTCTTGCGACGCAAGGTGTCCTTCGAATCCCACCCACAGGAAGGGGTTTTCCGGGCCGCCGGGCCGCTACATGTCGTTTCTGCGAGGGTCTGTGTCGCCTGTCGTGCGCCCGAAAATCTGGGCGTGCTACCGTGCGGCTCGACGGCGTGACCAAAATCGCGCATGGAACGGTGCGAAAACGCGCAATGGTCGCGCGGGTCTGGGAGAGGATCGCATGCCTGATACGGGACATCTTGTCACGGGTGGCAACGGCGCGGCGTACGCGGCGGCGACTGCTGGCCGCCCGGGAATCCTGCTGAGTGCGCTGATGGAATACGGTTCCGTGCGGCGCGCTCGAGGATTACGCTACGCGCCCGGAGCGTCTGGTCCCCAGCGGTCGGCCCGTGTCGGTCGGTTTCCACTGCCGCTTCGATTCCTAATTCCCCGCTTTGAAGGCTGCTCTTTTGGCCGAAGCGATCGCTCTCCCCTCCCGTCGCGGGGATCCGCTTCACGCGTCCGACGTCCAAATCCATTTCCACCCCAGCAAGGCCCTCACCCATGAGCAAATTCGCCATTCGCGTCCAATGCCCCTCCCGTCGCGGGATCGTCGCCGCCATCGCCGTGTTCCTGGCCGACCAGGGCTGCAACATCACCGATGCCTCGCAGTTCGACGACCTGGAGACC
>NZ_SELQ01000018.1:0-2500 GCF_004145405.1 Salipiger sp. IMCC34102 | reverse complement strand
ACCCTCGGGGGTAGAGCACTGGATGGGTAATGGGGCCCCACAGGCTTACTGATCCTAACCAAACTCCGAATACCGAGGAGTACTAGATGGCAGACACACGGCGGGTGCTAACGTCCGTCGTGAAGAGGGAAACAACCCTGACCTACGACTAAGGCCCCTAATTCATGGCTAAGTGGGAAAGCAGGTGGGACGGCCAAAACAACCAGGAGGTTGGCTTAGAAGCAGCCATCCTTTAAAGATAGCGTAACAGCTCACTGGTCTAAACAAGCTGTCCTGCGGCGAAGATGTAACGGGGCTCAAGCCATGAGCCGAAGTCTAGGGTGTGTAGCAATACACGCGGTAGCAGAGCGTAGTGTGACATAGTTTCCTGTCTCCTTCGCGGGTTCGCCCGTATTGGAGACGCGAAGCTTTCGATGAAGCCCGGGCGTGAGCCATCGGGTGGAGAGATCACTAGTGAGAATGATGACATGAGTAGCGACAAAGAGGGTGAGAGACCCTCTCGCCGAAAGTCCAAGGGTTCCTGCTTAAAGCTAATCTGAGCAGGGTAAGCCGACCCCTAAGGCGAGGCCGAAAGGCGTAGTCGATGGGAACCAGGTTAATATTCCTGGGCCGTGGAGTGGTGACGGATCTGAGACGTAGTTCATCCTTATCGGATTGAATGGGCTGCCAACAGGTCCCTGGAAATAGCCCTCCTTCAAGATCGTACCCTAAACCGACACAGGTGGACTGGTAGAGAATACCAAGGCGCTTGAGAGAACCACATTTAAGGAACTCGGCAAAATACCTCCGTAAGTTCGCGAGAAGGAGGCCCGGTTTTTACGCAAGTAGAGGCCGGGGGCACAAACCAGGGGGTGGCGACTGTTTACTAAAAACACAGGGCTCTGCGAAGTCGCAAGACGACGTATAGGGTCTGACGCCTGCCCGGTGCCTGAAGGTTAAAAGGAGGAGTGCAAGCTCCGAATTGAAGCCCAGGTAAACGGCGGCCGTAACTATAACGGTCCTAAGGTAGCGAAATTCCTTGTCGGGTAAGTTCCGACCTGCACGAATGGCGTAACGACTTCCCCGCTGTCTCGAATGTGGACTCAGCGAAATTGAATTTCCTGTCAAGATGCAGGATACCCGCGGTTAGACGGAAAGACCCCATGCACCTTTACTACAGCTTCACACTGGCATCAGGCCATGCATGTGCAGGATAGGTGGTAGGCTTTGAAGCGGGGACGCCAGTCCTCGTGGAGCCTCCCTTGAGATACCACCCTTGCATTGCTTGATGTCTAACCGCGGTCCGTCATCCGGATCCGGGACCCTGTGTGGTGGGTAGTTTGACTGGGGCGGTCGCCTCCTAAATTGTAACGGAGGCGCGCGAAGGTTGGCTCAGAGCGGTCGGAAATCGCTCGTTGAGTGCAATGGCAGAAGCCAGCCTGACTGCGAGACTGACAAGTCGAGCAGAGTCGAAAGACGGCCATAGTGATCCGGTGGTCCCGAGTGGAAGGGCCATCGCTCAACGGATAAAAGGTACGCTGGGGATAACAGGCTGATGGTGCCCAAGAGTCCATATCGACGGCACCGTTTGGCACCTCGATGTCGGCTCATCTCATCCTGGGGCTGGAGCAGGTCCCAAGGGTACGGCTGTTCGCCGTTTAAAGAGGTACGTGAGCTGGGTTTAGAACGTCGTGAGACAGTTCGGTCCCTATCTTCCGTGGGTGTAGGATACTTGAGAGGAGTTGCCCCTAGTACGAGAGGACCGGGGTGAACGATCCACTGGTGGACCTGTTGTCGTGCCAACGGCAGTGCAGGGTAGCTATGATCGGACAGGATAACCGCTGAAGGCATCTAAGCGGGAAGCCCCCCTCAAAACAAGGTATCCCTGAGGACCGAGGTAGACCACCTCGTCGATAGGCCGGAGATGTAAGCGCAGCAATGCGTTCAGTTGACCGGTACTAATGGTCCGATAGGCTTGATTTGATCCAGTAGAAGCCTGGCTCAGATCGAAATACATACACACACAAGCGTCATGCGCTTGACCTGGAACAACGGACGATCGCGCCTCGGCGATCGGCCGGGTGGCAATGTGGGTTTGCATCGCAAATCCACAGCCACCCCGTCGATCATACGAGTGCAAGAAAACCGCTGATGTCGGAGCGCGAAAGTGTTCGACTGAGTGGCTGCATGTTTGCCTTGCCACCCGGTCGAAACACCTTCGTGTTTCCACCGTGCTTTTTTGGTGTGGTGATCATAGCGTGAGCAAAACACCCGATCCCATCCCGAACTCGGCCGTTAAGTGCCACAGCGCTGATGGTACTGCGTCTCAAGACGTGGGAGAGTAAGTCATCGCCACACCTAACAAGCACGGCCCTCGTATCTCTCTACCGATGAAAAACACCCGATCCGTCATACCAGACCGATCAATACCGCGGGATGGAGCAGCCCGGTAGCTCGTCAGGCTCATAACCTGAAGGTCGTAGGTTCAAATCCTACTCCCGCAACCAACTCAAACGAACAC
>NZ_SELQ01000017.1 GCF_004145405.1 Salipiger sp. IMCC34102 | reverse complement strand
CGCCGGCCTCATGCTCGGCCAGGATGCCGATGATCTGATCGTCCGTGAATCTCGTTCGCTTCATTGTCCGTCCTCAGGTTGGGCCGGACTCTAATCGACGGTGGAGGAAAAATCCCGTGGCAGGTCAACTGGCTTACGCGGAACCGCCCGCGCGGCATCGTGCGTCGTAAACTCTCACCAGGAGACCGACGATGGACCAGACGCCGAAGAGGATCATCACGCGCGAGCAGCAACAGCTGGCCGAGATGGAACGCGAGTTCGCCGAGGTGGAGAGGCAGCAGGACGAGCGCTTCGAAATGATCGAGGGAAAGCGCCGACGCCTCGCGTCTATGGGCGTAGTGCATGATGACTGAACCGGGCGAGGCGAGGCCGGTCCCGCCGCTGCCGGTGATCCGGTACGCCGCCACCCAGAAGGAGGCCGAGGCCCTGGTCGAGGAGGCCGTGGCCGACTTGCCGCCGCTCCCCGGTCTATCGATGCGCGCCAATGCCATCCGCCTGCTGGCCTCCATGTATCACGTCCACGGCTCGACGCACTTCCCGCGCGGATGGGTCCGCCCAGCCATGCAGGCGTTCATCGCAGCGGGGGTGGACTGCCCGAACGCCCGGTGCTGGCGCTCCTACCGCTCCGACGTCCAGGAGAACCCCGGCGGCTTCCTCTCGACCGAGGGCACACCGGTCGAGCTGCTGCGGCAGATGGAGCTGGACCTCATGGGCGCGTGATCCGCCAGCATTTGACGCCCGACATTCATACGCTGGTCCCCCGCACCGAGCCGACGCGGCATCGTTCGAATGTGCCCGGTCGCTCCGTCAGAGCCTCCTTCTCGAACCGGGTACGCACGGCGGACGGCTGGCCTTTTACGACGGGGTCAAGGCCGTCCGCCACTCCCGACATTCGGAGGCCGAGGATTGCACATGAAGAGAGACGAACTGGAAAAGAGGGTCGGCGAACTGCGGGCAGTCCGCGAGCGCCTGACCGGAGAACTTGACAAGGCGCGCGCCGAGGAACGGGACGCCCTGATCGAGGGCAGTAAGCCTGGCAACACCTCGGCCGCCATCGCAACCCGTATCGGCATCGTGGACGAGGCCCTCGCCGAGCTCCAGGAACGCCTGGGCGCTGCCGCCGCGAGTGCCGAACGCAGACAGCGGACGGTGCGCGCTGAGAAGGCGCTCGAGGCCACCGCCGAGCGGGCGAAGCTGGCCCGAGCCGTGGACGACGCGCTGACGGCCCTCTCGAAAGCGTGGCCCGCCTATCAGGAGGCTGTCCGTAGGGACCTTGGAGCCACGTCCGCCGCGAATGGCGATGTGACCCCGATCGAACGCGGGTTGGTCGCCAACCGGCAGAACGAGGTCCTGGTCCGTACGCTGGTGAGCGCAGGCGGCATGGGACTGGCCCGTGCCCTGGGCGTCGAGACCGCAATTCGCGAGCGCCACGCGATCACACTGGCTGACGCGGAGGAACGCGTCGCCGAGAGCCTGCGGACGGAGCTGCTCCGTGTGCGCGCCGACAGCCCACAACCGAACGTGGCCCGCGAGGCAAGACAGGAACTGGAACAGATGGAGAAAGCGAGATGAGACCCAAGGATGGCCAGCGCCACGCCGCGGAACTCAAGCGGCTGGAGGACCGCAAGACTGAACTGGAGAACGCCCTCGCCCGCCTGCCGCGCGACGAGGCCGACGCCGAGGAAGTGATGGAGCTCGCCAAAGAGGTAGAGCTCCTGGAGGAACAGGTCGCGACAGCCCACGCGGCCGCACAATCACAGGATAACGTTATGACCAAGTTTACAGACGTGCAAAAGGCCGCCGCAGCAAACCGCGAGGAAGCCGAGCGGCAGCTCGACGAGCTGGCCAAGAGCATCCAGCAGCCCGGCGAGACCTTCGAGAGGGCCTACTCGCAGGCGCTCGACACCGACATGGGCCGGTCGCTCATGCTCACCCGCGACGACGCGCAGGAGCTGGAACGCGGCGGGGTGACATCCATGGAGCTCGACGAAGCTCGCAAGAATCTCGTTCGCTGACGGCTTTCTTGGCCGTCAACTGAAATGGCCCGTGTCTCCACCCGAGACGCGAGCCTTCTCACCTCCATTACGTAATTACTATTAGAGGGTTAACCGACCGCGCGCTCTCAAACGAGGGTATGCCGCAGGGTTGACACTGTGAGACTCTCCCTCGCAGGCGCCTCAGCAGGGGCTCCGTTCTGTGAAGGAGAGACTACATAGCCAAGACCAAACTGAAGATCGAACGAATTGGATCTGCTACGGACGCGGAGGACCGCCTCACCCTTACCGTCCCTTGGGACCGGATGGCCCATGCGACTATGGATGAGATGCGGCGCGACGGTCCTGACGGCGAGCACGTCCTTATCGGGGGCGCGATCCCGGCACTCGTCGAACTGGTTGGACGTGAGCACCCCTGGAGCCTCTACGGGCCCCTTTACGACCTATTATTAGAGAAGCGAGAACTTGCGCGGCGCGCCGGGCAGATGGACATGGAGCTGTTCGTCAAGCTTGCCGTGGCTGAACGACTGCTCAAAGAGCTGCTGTGGGTGGCAGGGGGCGGCAACAAGCCATCGAAGCGCCACGCGGCCTAATCCCCTACCGATGCCTCCGGCGCTCCTAGCGCCGGAGGTTCCAGCCCATTTCCGAAGCAATATGTGAGCGCTCAGCGGGGCTCGCGGGTTTCCCACATCACGACAATGTGGACCCATTAACGCTGAGAAGGAGAACAGCCATGACCAAGACCACCTACGTCGCGACGGCTCCCGATGGCTCGGAGCACGTCCGCAAGAGCGAGCGGACCTATACCCACGCCGTCCTTGTCGAAGGCAAGGAGGGATGGGGCGCGGTCGGCTTCTGCGGTCGTCCCGACTTGGCCGAGAAGAAGTGCGGAGAGCACCCCGGCTCGATCGTAGTCGAGTGCGGCGTCCTCGGTGACCGTGCGGCTGACATGCCTGAGGCGGCCGACACCAAACCGGCCGCAACGCCCGCGGGCGAGGAGAAGACGGTCGATCAGAAGATACGCGAAACCAAGGTCCACATGCCCGAGGGCGCCGAGCCAAAGCAAACCATCGGCTCGATGGTCCAAGAATTGCTGATTGACCCAGACCTCGGCTACACTGCCATTGTGGATCGGGTCATGACCGACTTCCCCGACGCCAAGACCTCCGTTCGCTCGGTGGCCTCGGTCGCCGCCGTTCTGCGCAAGAAGGGCGTGAACATCCCGATCCGCAGGAAGGTCAAGTCTTCCGACCAAGGCTGACGCCGTCAGCGTAGGGCGATGGCGACCTTCCCCCCAGAAAGGCGACGAGGCGATCCGCCAGGGTTGCCTCGTCTTTTATCTCGCACTCCCAGACCACCAGCACCCGCCAGCCCGCGGATTCGAGCTCTTGCTGGGTCTTCCTGTCACGTTCGACATTGCGGGCGAGCTTTGACTCCCAGTATTGCCGATTGGAAGACGGCACCCGGCCGTCCCGGCAGTCGTGCTGGTGCCAAAAGCATCCGTGAACGAAGACCACCGAGCGTCGGGACCCGAAGACGAGGTCAGGCTTGCTTGGCAGGTCCTTGCGGTGCAGCCTGTACCGGTAGCCTAAGCCGTGAACCAGACGGCGTACGACCATCTCGGGTTTCATGCCCGTACTTTTGATGCGCCGCATGTTTTCGCTGCGGCGAGCCGGGGTGATCTTGTCCGCCACTAGACTGGCCAGCCCGCCTTTCGAGCGGTATCCAACTCGTCGGCCGTCTTTGGTGTAAACGATACGAAGTCGCCAACCGGCAACCCAAGTTCACGCATCAATGGGCCATCATAGTTGCTGGACAGAAGCAAGATGCCCTCTGCGAGCAAGGTGTTGCGGGTGCCGCGCGGGCCGTCCGCTCTAATCCGCCGTGTCGGGTCTTTCTGCTTCGCAACGTCCACGATGGTTTCTCGCATGATCGGGACGCCCTGCACGGTACGAAACAACCGCTTCATCCTTTCGTTGCCCGAGTTGCCGTCCATAATGAAATCCGCCTGTGCGTCGCTTAAGCTGCGCCAGAAGTTCGGCGGATATGCGCGTTCGCGGTAGAGCCAAAGGATGTTTTCCCAAGCGTCTGCACGGAGGCTTGTCTTCTTGTCCTGGTTCTGCCCGCCCCTCAAGTATTGCGGTCGGGCGACTACCAGCCCGAGGTAACAGAGCGAGGTCTTTTCGTCTGCGGCACTCAGAATCAGCGGGTGCCCAACAGCCTCACCGGGGATCATCCAGCTCGTGCCCATCGTATGCTTTATGTCCACTTCGTGGCCGCAAAGACGGGTATCGAGCTTTCTCCCGCGCGGTAGTTCTAGTTCCGCCCGGAGCATCATCTCCACAAGCATCCCTATATAGGTGCGCTCCACCTTTTCAAGCTGGGCGTAGCTGCGTCTTCCGGTGAGCGGTGTCCGGATCACACCATCAATCTCTACGCGGTAGAGAGGCGGCAAAATGTCATGGAGCGGGCCGGCCCTGTCCTTCGGTTTTCGTGTCATTGCCCGCCGATTTAGGTCAGCGGCGATGCTCGACAGTATGTTATGATCTGGATGACCGGGCGTGACGGCACTAGCGGGAATCTTTTTCTTCAACGACTTGCACCACGATATTCAATCGCGGTGACTTTCGCAGGGGGAGACGCGGGAGTCTAGACTGCCCTCAGCAGCGGTCGGGTATGGACCGCAGCAGAAACTCGCTCTGCTACCGCGCGTGCGACGGGCGGTGGGAATGCGTTGCCCACCTGCCGGTACGCGTTAGTCTTTCGACCGGTGAAGTGCCAATCGTCCGGGAAGCCCTGTATCCGGGCGACCATTGGGACCGTCAGCCTTGGCATACCGACGAAGTCGGAACCGGGAGCCTCCTCGGCTAATGTCTTGCCGTTGACCCCAAGAGTTTCCCAGGCACGGCGCGCTCTAGTCGGCCCGAGGTCAGGTCCGCCGTGCTTTTTCGAGCCTCCGACAATGGTCGGGGCGATCTCGTCCGCACGGTCCCGCCATGCCTCGGCGCCGGGCCAACCCCTCGCCGCCATCATGTCGTAGAGCGTCTCGCCGACGGTGGGCGGGTTGCGGTGTTCCTCCTCGGGCCATTCGAAGCCGTCCGACAGGTCCTTCTGCAACGCAATGATGAGGACGCGGGGCCGAAGCTGGGGGACGCCGAAGTGGGAAGCGTTTAGCAGTCGCCAGTCCGTCTCATAGCCCAGACGGCCAAGCTGGCGCTTGAGACCCTCGCGGTAATCGTGGAAGACGGCGTCCAGGAAGCCACGGACGTTCTCGATCATCACGGCCTTTGGGCGGATGGCGTCGACGATCTCTACGGCATCCGGGAACAGGTTGCGCTCGTCCTTCTCGCCTAGCTGTTTGCCTGCCACGGAGAACGGCGGACAGGGAAGACCACCCGCGACGAGGTCAACTCCCGAGAAGTCGGCGGCCCGCTGCTTGAACAGACGAAGGTCTTCCTCGATCACCTTCCACTCGGGCCGGTTGTGCCTCAAGGTCGCGCAGCAGTGGGCGTCGATCTCGACCAAAGCCTCGTGACCAAAGCCCGCTTGCTCAAGTCCGAGGGCCTGTCCGCCCGCTCCCGCACAAAGTTCCACTGAGGTCAACATCTTGATATGTTCCTTCCTGCCGTCTCATTACCTTGTGTAGGACATGCCGTCGTTCTTGTCAGCCCAATTTCCTTGTTCTATTATTGTTCTGATTGGATTAACAGCAGCTTTCCGCCGTAAGTTGTCTCGGCTAGTCAGTAGGTGTTGGTCCTGCTTCAAGAGAAGGCTGGTCCAAGTCCTGAGGCGCAGATTTGAGTGTTGCACCCAGCCAAACACCCGCCAGTCCGATAACTGCAGAAAACACTGTCGCTACCAACGGTAACCACCAGCGGCCATCCTGCCTATCTTGAAGAGCCTTCGAATGGAGGCCGTTAGCTACATTTATCAGCATCTGCAGCTCCCCCGCCTCAAGAGGTGCCCTTGTAATGCGAGCTTGTCCGTCGGTATCGCGCCCATCTCGTTCCGCACGGGTCACCATCTGAAGCGTGTCGACGTCGAACAGTTTAGGTTTCTGTCGGCGCAGCACCAAGGAAACCTTAGCATCATCCGAACTGAACCGAAAAAACTCTGGATGCTCGCGGAACACCTGCTCCCAGTGCTTAGCTGTGGTACTATCGCCGCTTATGCGTGCCGACCATTTCTCGGGTGAAAACTTGTAAAACCTGTAGGTTCCAAGAGTTTGGATTGCCGAGAGCACGTCCCCCAGTCTATCATCGGCTACCAGATATGGAGATCGCCTCATGCCTTACCTCTACCAGTTGGTGCTAAATTGACTTCTAAGAGCAATTATTGCTGCTTTTTTTGCAACACTCCTACAGAAGCTCCCACAACTTTAGGGGATGCGTGCGTATGTGGAAAGGCCTTCAACTACGTACTGGAAAACCCGCCTCTTGCAGTGCGTGAATATAAGATTGAGCAGTCTCTTTCACGCGGGTTTTACGGTGCGACGTACGTGGTTGCAAAGGGTCGACGCGGTTTGAAGCGAGTTCTGAAACTCGTTCCAAAATCATTCTACACGGGACAAGAGGCGAAATTTTCCGCCGAGGTCGATAATCACTTTCAAGCCGCAGAAAACGCCGAGTTTGTTGTTCAGATAACGGAGGAGCCGTTCGAAGAAACAGTGTTTTTTGGATCAGAGAAGGTCGAATGTTACTGCATCGAAATGGAATACATTGATGGGTACGTTTTGGATAAGTTATACGACCGCAGCGTAGAACTCACTCCAGAGATTGCGATCCAGCTCACTTGTGACCTACTCAACCTCCTTCGTGAACTTCATCAGAAAAGATTAAATCACAACGACTTGCATGCCGGGAATGTAATCGTCCAGCGGTTGCCGCCTGGTTCATACCGCGCTGATGCGATTGAAAAAGGTGTTAGAGCCGTCGCCATCGACCTAGGGTCGGCTGACTCACAAAGGCGAGAGGGTCAATCGTACTTGAGTGACATACAATGGGTATCGAAGCATATGCTTGGGTTCTCAGAAATACTGTCAAGCAATAATCTGGAAAAATCTGACCTGCGCGCTCGTTTGGCGTTTTATCTGAGGCATCTGGCGCTAGAATTGAGTGCTCCGCAGGCAAACCAAGCAGATCAAGATCATCAGGACTTTGTAGAGAGAATTCGCGAGGCCTACTCGAATGCACGCAAGCGTTACCATCGTGCGTGGGCGTCTCCATTGAACTTGAGCAGTCTTTCCCAGCACCGCAACGCCCAAACACTGGAGTCTTGGCATGTTCCTACGTTGATGGTGGACCCAGAGCAAAAGTGGCATGCTGAATTGAATTCAGGTGGGCCAGTCATCATTACAGGTATGCGCGGTTGCGGTAAGACGATGTTACTGAGGTCGTTGGAATTACATGCGCGAATTGTTGCAACCAAGGAGGAGCAACTAACGCAGGAAGCCAGAAAAGCCGCTCTCTTTGGAGATGGATACCTTGGAGTGTATGCATCGGCTCGTCACCTTGGTGTCAGCTCAGATACGAATGAAAAGGGGGAGGTGAAAGAGGATCGAGTTGCGCAGTTTTTTGCTAAGTTGTTTTTGGTATATTCAAGCCGAATATGCGACGCTCTGAATCACTTAGAGGAAGAGTTTCAGGGCACAGTTGATACCGAAGCTGCTCACCGACTCGCGGGTGTGATATTTGGTCAGGTTAATCGTGACAACCCTATCGAGCGCACAGACTCACTTGACGATCTGCAAACGCAGTTGCTCGTAGATGCGGAGCTTTGGTCGTCAAACCATTCCTCCCCTGTGCTCAAAACTGAACCTTGGCAATCATTTGTTTTGTTGGCCAAGGCTGTTCAAAATGTGCTTATTGGCTCGCGAGAAATGCAAATTGCATTTTTACTAGATGACGTTTCGACAAGGTACCTCGATCAAGAAGAAATCGAGTTGGTCGTTTCGACCCTTCTTGTGCAGGAGCCCGCATGTTCTTTCAAAATCACGTCTGAAACGCAAACTTTCTTTCTTTCAATAAAGTCACCCGGACAGATAAACCTCGCGTCGGGGGAGAGAGACTATTTGCCATTCGACCTAGGAAGTAAGGTTTTAGAACAGCTGAAGGACCCGAAGTCTGGCGAGAGCTTCTTGGAGAGCATTTTGTCACGCAGGATGAAAGCGCTGGGTGGTGAATTGGCAAACCTATCTCCAAAGCAAATTCTAGGTAACGCGTCTTTGGTCAGTATTGCGCGAAAGATAAGCTTGGTATCTAATTTCTCAGCGCCGCCGGAGGGGATCTATCACGGCTTCTCTGCGCTCAGAGGTGTCTGCATTGGTGATCTGGGCACAATCATCGCGCTCTATCAGGAGATCTTGCGTAGTGCAAGGCCAGATAGACTGCCGGTGCCTAGCAACGATCAACACAGGGTATATCAAACGTTTTGCTCAAATCAGCTGTTTCAGCTTAATAGTCGTGACCAACGGCTAAAGACGGACTTCAGCCTAAAAAAGGTCGCCTTGGACTTTGCGGATGCCTCACATCAAGAGCTTTTGGCATCCAATCGTTCCGAGAAGGATCGGCTGCGGCAAATTACTTCGATGAATGTCACGCTTGTTGGCAATGATACCGAGCAGACTAAGAAACTTCTTGAACTTGTGGATGCTGGTGTCTTTGCTCTTCATCCCCGCAAATTTGCATCTCGTTCAAAGTCAAGTGGCTCAGATCCAGTTCAACAGTTCCAGCTATCATATCGGAAAATCCTGGGCATATCGAAGCTCATTGGACTGTCGGACCGTGATCGGTTTGAACTAAACGGGCAGCAGCTTTTGGAGTGGCTTAAGACTGAAGATGGGGCGAAAAACCTGAGGGCACACACACGCAGGTTCGGAGCTGCAGAAGAAGGTGAGGCAACCAAGCTGGAGTTACATGCTGAAAGCCCGACCAACGTACCTGAGGATGCGGCGAAAGAGCCTGAGCTTCCCTTTCCTGAATTCAAGAAATCCACCAGTATTCGTGATGTAGTTAACGCTCACGGAATTCCTAGAGTAAGAACGATAGAACTCGAAGAGGCCCCTTGCATTCAAAATCTAGTGGTATCATTGGGTTTTGAGGAAAGATGCCTTCCTTCTGCTAAACGGTTGGCTCACCATGTTCGTCCAAAAAATATCGTTGCAATTGAATATGGTATTCCAGGAAAACTGACCGAAACGCAACAGCTGGCGAAGGAAGTGGGGGCGAGCTTTCAGAAAGTAAGAAGTGATGAGTTGAATTCAGGCGTGGATATAGCACTTCATGGAAAAGTGCTTATCGACGCGTCGGGTCTTACGAAGCCCGCGATTTTTAAGTTGATCAAAGAGTCGTTCACAAAGAACGGTGAAGTATGGGCTGCAATTACTGAACCAAACGAATATCAGCCGACTGAGACTGATCTTAGCGCGGCAATTGGGGATGGCGTAGATTTCTGGGGAGACGCGGGAGTCGAAACTCTTTCTGAGATTTTGAGCGGAGACAAGCTCCCCTATGGCGTCGTTGTCGTTGAGGAACTTCACTCTGACCCATCAAGAAACCGAAAACTCTGTGCGTTCTCTTCAGCAAAGCATGGTCGGCTTTTGCACTTGGTCGAAGAAGTTACATATGATGAGATCGATGTTTTTGTCCCCTCTGGGGATAGTTATCGGCACAAAGTAGCCCAGAAATCTGCTAGCATTGCCACGAGAAGTGGAGAGCTTGGTTCCGCCATATTGTTTTCGGCCGATGATCCAAGTGCCCTCCTTGCTGCTGTGTTCGAAAACCATCTCGAAGCCTATCAGGCGCTCAGATCAAACTACGAGATCGCACTTACGGGTGGCAAGCTCGAGACGATGGTTTCTGGAATAGCAGCCGCGGTTCTACCGGTAAACAGGGTGGTTTACGTCCGTCCAGCTGAGTTTGACGCAGAGAATTTCTCCAAAGGTGTCGGAAGAACAAAGGTGTATGAGTTCAAGTCGAACGGGTCAGCACAATGACGACAAGAGATGTCAACCAAGACGGATCAAGAACCAAGCACTGTTTCCTGTGCTAATGCTGTACTCGGAAAGAAAAAGGACCTAGCGGGCGAGCGCTAAGTCCTTGATTTTCTTGGCTCCGGCGGTAGGGATCGAAGCGCCATACCCAAAAAATTTAACTGTCTGATACTGCTCGTTTATTTGACCACGTTGACGTCGCAGTGTCACAATAGAGTGTGACAAAACTTTGCTAAGGTAAAGGGTATATTGTCTAAAGTTCAAGAACTCGCATGAGGCAAGTGAGCAGCTTGCCAATGTGAACGATTAGGTGCTCTTCTAATATATCTTCTCGCAGTCGAGACTGCCCTCCACGTCGGAAATATGGCCGACGGTGTTCGGGGTGCTGTTTTATTTCGACGCCGCTGACGGTGTGATCCCGGGTGGCCATCGAGGTGTAGGATTGAGGTGGAGTTTCAACGCTTAAACCTGAACCATACGGAGCCCCCGATGACCAAGACCAACATGGACTTTTCCGAGCTTATGGCCAAACACGAGCAGGGCGATTTACTGTGCAGCATTTCCGAGGCGGTGCTGCAGATGATCATGGAGGCCGACGTGGACGGCCTTATTGGTGCTGGGCGGCACGAACACAGCGGCGAACGGACCACATGGAGAAACGGCTACCGCGACCGATCGCTCGACACCCGTTCGGGCACTTTGAACCTGCACGTGCCGAGGCTGCGTTAAGGCAGCTACTTCCTTGGTATTCTCGAGGCGCGGAAAAGCTTGGAACAGGCGCTGGTGGCCGTCATGCAAGAGGCGTGGATTGGCGGCGTCTCCACGCGCCGCGTCGATGTGCTGGTGTAGGCCCCATGGGCCTGTCCGGAAATTCGAAAAGCACCGTCTCTAAGCTTTGCAAGGGCATACCCTAAATACCCTGTAGATGATGTCGTGAAGCGCCATCCTGAAGTCCTCGCCCTATTATGAAGCTCGGCATCATAGGCCTTACGATACAGCATATTCGCCAAAACATTGAGAACGCTTTAGGTAGATCCCGGTGATACGTAATTTCAGCTTTATCGTTGAAAACCGGAGTCCGCCACGGCGACGATCACTCTTCCGAAAAGGTTCTCTAAAGGGTGACACAACCTCTGTAGCATCGAAGAAGTTGCGTGTTCCCGTCCGTCCTTCGATCCGTTAGCGCTGCTGCAGTTTGACGACCGACGACTGCGCCGAGCTTTCGGACAGGCCTTTAGTCAGCACGAAAGTGATAGCCGTTGGGCCGCGTGCAGACGCTACCCTTCCTCGAAAGTCGCTTTGATATCGACCACGCCGCGGTCACCCTCGGTCCAGAACCGGGCCCAGCCAATCTGCGGGCGGGAGGCCGCGCCCGCATCGAGACAGATTGCCCGGTGGGTGTCGACGGCATCCATCAGGGGCAACTCGGCTTGCGTCTTTGACAGGAGCGTCCGGATCGCCGGTGTGTGCCCATGGACGACCACGGTGGGGCCCAGCACGGGCTCTCCGTCAGCGGTGCGGTCCCAGCCTTTGTCCCACATCAGGAACTCGTTGCGGATCCACGCCCAATGCAAGTCGTCCGTGGGCCTGTGCCGTTCGAGGAACGTCTCGCGATCCGCCTGTGGATCGAGCCCGGCGTGGACGAAGAGCAGATCGCCCATTGTCACATGCGAGGGTGCCGCCTTGATGCTCTGGATCCACGCGTGCGGGAGTGCCGCAACAAGCTTGTCCCGCGCCACAGGCCATGGCAGCTCCGCCCATGACGGATCGACCTCCTCCATCACGGCGCGGCCACCATTCGAGACCCACAGCGCGGGGTCCTCGCCCTTCAGGACGTCAAGCAGGAACAGCTCGTGGTTGCCGGGAAGCAGGACCATCCGATCGGCTCCGATGGCCTCCTGAGTCTTCAATGCGGTCGACACGGCGCCGATACTGTCAGGGCCGCGATCGATCAGGTCACCAAGAAAGATCAGGATCCTTTTTGTGCCCGGGGGCACCGGGGTGTTTGCGATCTCGGTCAGAACCGCCCGCAGGACATCAGCCTGGCCGTGGACATCGCCGATCGCAAAGATCTCGCGGTTCGGTCTCGGTGATCCGGGCAGCGGGCGCGCGCCTAGGGAAACGGTCTGCATCTTTATCGATCGATCTACCGGCAGCTGTCGTCGTGCATCCACAGACGTCCTACACAGATAGGACGTCTCAGGTCATGGATAGATGATTGTTTGCAAAGCATCGTATCTTTGCAGGTGCCGACATGGAGGGGTGGCCCAGATAAGAAGCAAAGTGCTGTCTGCTTACGACAATAGGTGAGCCCGGATTCCGCAGCTCGCTACTTGTTGGCATCAATCCAACGGCTCATCAGATCCTTGTCCCGATGGCACTCGTCCGGGACCGCACGGCGCTTAATCCGCGCGAGCTTCTTAATGAAGGCAACCTGCCGGGACGTCGGCCGCGGGTCATACTCCGATGCCGGTGTCATTCGAGCCTGCGCATCGATCCAGGCGCTCAGCGAACGGCGATCCTGCTGTATCTCGACCGGTAGAAGAGTTCGGTTTCTCCGCGCCAAGGATCGGGCATAAGCAAGCTGACGGGAGTTGGCAGGCAAGACAGAAGTTGACGTGTCCATGTTAGACCTCCAACGGCGACTAGAAGTTATATATAGAATATAACAGGAACATTTGCAAGTTATGTCAGATACGCTTGGCGGTAGCGCGCCCGGATGCAGGGCGTTTCTAGTCAGCACCGCGGTCTTTGACCTGCACTCTACGCGTCGAACGACCGCTTCACTCCTCCGAAGATTTTGAATCACAGGCATGTAGCGTCATGTCTGGCCCGGTGCCGCTCAGGCGATGTCTCGAGTGCGGTGTAGATGGCATCGGTGATGTCCGCTCTACCTGCACTGATGGCGCCGGCGACGGCCTCGTACTCGGTGAACGCATGCGCGGGTCGTCGGTAGTCCAAGTGAGGATCCGGGCCCACCCATGATCATGCTCCAATCGGGTGAAGCTCGACCAGCGAAGCACCGAATGTCCACTGATCCAGATCAGACCGATTTCGATCGGCCACGAGCCTAGGCCCAGCCCTCAGGCATCGATGTCGATTTAGACGAGGGTGTCAATGTTGAGGGTTGTGTCAGCTATCACCTCGCGATCAGCCGCCACGCGCTTCGCGCCATCCCGCAGCGGTCGCTTCCGCTTCGTCGCAGAACCACCGCTCTCCAGCCGCGACGTTGATCTGAGTGCGACCATAATACTTCGACCACGGTGTATGGTAGATCCGTTCACCGTCCCGCGCGATGTTGCCCTTGATAGGGCAGCCGCCCGGTGAAGCATCGACCGCACGCTGCCAGCGATCTCCCCGGAACTCCCAGGGTGTCTGAGTGGGCGCTTGCCATACTCCGGCCTGTGTTCCGCGAACCACTTCTTCCAGATCGACGTAGTCCAAACTGTATTCTCGGTAGGCCCAGGCTAGACCGTTGCGCATCATGTATTCCGAAAGATCTTGTCCATCGATCGAACAGATCGAGATGATCCGGCCGTAGCCATCTTGCTCACGCGCTTCGCAGGTCACCGCTTTGCCAGAAGCGAGATCCATCAACGCCCGTGTTGCGTTCGCACCGCAGGACCAATCGGAACCATTAGCTGCCGCGCAGGTCTGACCATCCTCAGGGGCATCAATGCCGTGAAGCCGGATTCGGACAGGGCCGATCGTGAGCCCGTCGCCGTCGGTCACTTTTGCAGTCCCGGTGATCAATGCGGGACTGACATCCTGTGCGATGACCGGGGAGCAAAGCATGCCGATCGTGATCCCGAAGACGAGTCCGAAGTCCGTGAAACAGCGATTGATTTTCGCGCAAATCAGGCCTTTACTGCAGAACGGTAATTCCTCGCCCTTTCCGGGGATGACATGGTCATGGAGACCGAAATCGACGGTCTCGCACGCGCGCGCGATGGCTGTGGTCATCGCAATGGCGGCTTGGCTAGGTGTCATGCTTCCTTAGTGATGATTGTGAACGAAGATCATGGAGGAAGCAAATAGCGCCGAAGCGCATTTGGCAACCTCACGCGGGTAGACCGGAACGTGTTCGATCGTCCCACGTGCCTGCTCCTCGCCCGCGATGACGACGTTGCGAGCACCCAGGAACAGGACACGGAACATCTCGCTGTCGAAGTGGGCCATAGTCCTTTGGCAGTAGTCGATCAGCTCGTTTCAGTTTGTTAAAGTGGACTTCTGCACGACCTTCGCCTTTCCCCTCCGGTGCGCGATCGCCTCCGCCATCCGCAATTGCAGCCAGATCTTGTCCGTCGCCCCTCCCATCTACAGTATCCAGTGCTCGAACGCTGCAATGAATCCGTTGAGATCGCAAAGCTGTGGCGCAGCCTCACCGAGGCGGTCGTTCGCGTTGCGCAGCATGTTCGGCGGTTGGGCAGGGAGCAGACCTTCGCTGCGGTAGCGAACGCACCGCGCCCACTTTTGGGAAGCGGACAGTCAGCCAAGAGCCCTGAATAGCCCCGTGTATCGTGGACGCCTTCTTAGCTAAATCTGAAGCAAGGAGGCCATGATGGGCAGCAACATTTACAGTGACGATTTCAAGCGGGACGCGGTCGCGCAGATCACCGAACGGGGTTA
>NZ_SELQ01000016.1 GCF_004145405.1 Salipiger sp. IMCC34102 | reverse complement strand
CGCCGGCCTCATGCTCGGCCAGGATGCCGATGATCTGATCGTCCGTGAATCTCGTTCGCTTCATTGTCCGTCCTCAGGTTGGGCCGGACTCTAATCGACGGTGGAGGAAAAATCCCGTGGCAGGTCAGCCACCCGAAGATGGGTTATCCTCGGCCAGCCAGGTGATCTCAGTGCCGGTTACGCTGCCGCCCCGAACCGTTCCCCCGGCGACCTTGGTCCCACCTCGATAAATCGTAGCCGTGAAGCAATCTCCATCAAGGCGACGGAAGCGCGTTTCTATGCCTTCGTTGCGGGCTTGGAGTTCCTCTAGAGAACCCTGGAAGAACTTCGCCAAGAAATCAAATGTCTCGAACAGGAAGGTGTCGCGGTCGGCCTGCGAGAACTCTTTCTTGAGGCGGAGGTTCGACGATCTGGGCATTGCCTGTGGTTCTGGGCCTTCTTCCGCGACTTCGATTTCTGCTGCCTCTATGAAGTTGTGTTCGACCGAGGGGTCTCCCGCGATTTCCAGTCCCTCAATGGCACGACGGATCTGCCGTGTGACATCCAGGAATGCCTCATCACGGTCTGGCCATTGGGTAATCGGCTTTCCGTCACTGGGTGTGACAAGGAACTGCGCCAGATCAGTATGCGTCCAGTCGCATGGCCGGAGGATGACGGAGATCAGGCGGGCCGTTCCCTCCCGGTGCCGTTCAAGAGCCCGGCCCTTCTCGATCTTGTAGCAGTAGTCCGAGGCCAGGAAGTTCGGGCTGACAAGGAGGAGGATGACATCTGCCTCATCGAGCTCCTTCGAGATCGTCCAATCCAGATGATCCCCGGCAAGCAGGCGCCTGTCGTGCCAAACATCGACAAGTCCTTGGCGCTTCAGCATGGCAAGGTGAACTTCGAGTTCATCCCGGAGGCCCTCGTCGGCGTGGCTGTAGGAGATGAAGACGCGGGCGCCCATTTTATGCACTCCTTTTTCGGCGGACACGGTCGAGGAGAGCCAAGCCGGTTCGTCGGCTGGTCCTTGTGGGAAAAGCTTGTATTTGAAGTCGAGCTGTATGCCAACGTCTGCTTAGACTGATACAAGCTTCGGTTGTTGCGTATGCAGCAATTGTCTGCATTCCCCTGACCACCGGCTCCGTCGCGACCGGCCCTGACCTGCCGTTCAGTCCCTTGCTGATCGCCGCGGTGCAGCTTCACTAGACCGGCCATTCGTCCATCGCGCAGCATCATCGGAGGATGAAGGTCGGCAGGGCGGACGATCCTGACATTCGCACTCGAGGTAATAGCCGCCCGAAAGGCCCATAGCCGACATTCCAAGCCGGCCAAACGATTGACCGCTTCTTACTCGCCTGGCCCACTTCCGTTCAACGCAGATCGCGCAGCGTTTTCAGCAGCTCCCGGTGGCGGGTCAAATCCAGGCCCGGCAAGGCCCAGGCGCTGATCGCCTCGGGGGCCCTGACGCCTGCCCCGAGCGGGGCGACAAGGGTCCCGGCCTCGAGGTGCCTGGCCACCAGCGCCCGCCGCGCAATCAGGACACCCGCGCCGTTCAGCGCCTCCTCGACAGCGACCGCGTAGAGAGAAAAGACCGGTCCGCGAGGGGCGAAGGCCTGCCCGGACAGCGCCGAGGCCGCCCACGTTGTCCAGTCGTCGGCCCATATGGCGTCTGTCAGGCAGGTCATCGTCCGCAGATCATCGGGCGTCCGCATCATCGGGGCCAGGTCGGGGGCGCATACCGGAAGGATCTCGTCGTCGGTGATGCGTCCGCTCATGTCACGACGATCATCGACGTAGAACAGGGAAATGTCGAAGGGGACGCGCTTCAGGTTCGGTGGCGTTTCGACGGCGGTGACGGAGAGCTCGACACCCGGCATCGCCGTGCGCAGGGCAGGGAGGCGTGGCGCCAGCCACAGCTGCGCGAGCGCCGGCAGGGTGGCAATGTGAATGCGCTTCGGCGCCGCGTCCTGCCGCAGCGCCTGCACGGCCTCCCCCAGTCGGTCGAATGCCTCGACGAAGCCCGGCAGCGCCCGCGCCCCGATCTCGGTCAGCTGCACGCCCTGGGCATTCCGCTTGAAGAGCGGGGCTCCGACCTCGCTCTCGAGGTTTTTGATCTGCGCCGCCACGGCGCCGGGCGTGACCCGCAGTTCCTCAGCGGCGAGGGCGAAGCCACCGAGCCTGGCGGACGCCTCGAAGGCCCTCAGGGCATTGAGCGACGGGAGGCGGGGAAAGGGCGGCGCAACAGACATATCATGCTCATTTTTTCTAAGCCTATTATTCCTGAAATCTGCGTTGCCGGAAAGCCAGGATCTGCCGAGGATTGCGTCAACCGGATTGGAGACCTCAGATGACCATTCAAGACCTTCGCCCCTGGCTGCCCGAAACCGTTGCCAACCGCATTGCCGAGATCAGTGCAGAGACCGGGCGCGCCCCGTCGGATCGGCTCGAAGCGCGTGTCGTTGCGCTCGCAGAACGCAACCGCGCCATCCACGAGCGCGAATGCTTCAACCTCAATCCCGCGACCAACGTCATGAACCCCCGGGCCGAGGCGATCCTCGCCAGTGGGCTCGGATCGCGACCATCGCTCGGTTACCCCGGAGACAAGTACGAGATGGGGCTCGAGGCGATCGAGGAAATCGAGGTGATCGCCGCACAGCTCGCGGCCGAGATCTTCCACGCCCGGCACGCCGAGATCCGTGTGGCCTCCGGTGCGCTCGCCAACCTCTACGCCTTCATGGCCACCTGCGCGCCGGGCGATGCGATCATCGCGCCGCCGGCCAGCATCGGCGGGCACGTGACGCATCACGGCGCCGGCTGCGCCGGCCTTTACCACCTCAAGACGCATGCCGCGCCGGTGAATGCCGACGGCTACACCGTCGACCTCGACCGGCTGCGCGACCTTGCCCTTGAGGTCCGGCCCAAGCTCATCACCATCGGGATGAGCCTGAACCTCTTCCCGCATCCGATCCGCGAGATCCGCGCCATCGCGGACGAGGTCGGCGCGAAGGTCCTGTTCGACGCCGCCCACCAATGCGGCATGATCGCGGGCGGCGTCTTCGCGGACCCGCTGGCTGAGGGCGCCCACTTGATGACCATGAGCACCTACAAGAGCCTCGGTGGTCCGGCAGGCGGCCTCATCGTGACCAACGACGATGACCTGGCGCAGCGGCTCGAGCAGATCGCCTTCCCCGGGCTGACCGCGAACTTCGACGTCGCGAAATCCGCCGCGCTCGCGATCGGGCTGCTGGACTGGCGGGAGTTCGGTGTCGCCTATGCCGAGGCGATGGTCTCGACCTCCCGGGCATTGGCCGAGGCTCTCGCGGCCGAGGGCATGCCGGTCTTCGCAACCTCGCAGGGCTACACCGGCTCGCACCAGTTTGCGCTCGAGGCCGCGGCCTTCGGGGGCGGGCAAGCCGCGTCGAAACACCTGCGCAAAGCCAACCTCCTTGCCTGTGGCATCGGCCTGCCGATCGCGCCCGTCGACGGAGACCTTAATGGCCTGCGCCTGGGCACGCCAGAACTCTGCCGCTGGGGCATGACGGACCATGACATGGCGCAGCTGGCAAACTTCATCGCCCGGGCCCTGCGATCATCGCAGCCCGAAACGCTGGCACCGGATGTCGCCGCGTGGCGCGGGGGGTTTGACCGGCTCCACTTCATCCGAGGGTAAGGATCTGATCCGGGGGAAACTCCGGACGGAAGGCGTAGGCCAGGACTTTGTCGGGGTGACCCCGTCTGCTGATGCCCCGCCGAGGAGGCGCAGACCGGACGTTCGTTAAGCAAGCGGCGAAGGTCCGGTCTGCGCCCTTGACGCCATGTGCTGTAGCTCGCGCGATTGTCGTGGATGGGCTCGGAGCAGTCATGCGGCGGTGCAGCGCGCCGCGTGCCCAGCGTGGCGGGCCGCATGGCGCTCTCGGCCCCATTGCCGACCTTGGCCAGGATCACCTTAGCCGCAGCGCAGCTTCCCCATACGGCCATTCGTCCATTGCGCAGCATTTTCAGAGGCTGAAGGTCGGCAGGGAGGACGAAGCTGCCCTTTACAGCTTCCGTTCTTTCAGAAACTTCCGCAGGAGTTCTGCGAATTCTTGTCGAGCGTCGATGTGGACGGAGTGACCGGCTTTGAGCGACACGAAGGATGTGCTTTCCCGCTTCTCCGCCATTTCTTGCAGTTCTGTTGCGTCGCAGACTCGGCTTTCCGTGCCAGACACGACCAGGGCAGGGCAGCGGCTGCCGAGCCAGACGCTCCAGTGATCGCCGTTGGTCGCTCGTTCCAACTCCAGAAATTCAGCCGGATCAAAATTGAGCGTCCATCCGTCCTTCACCCTTCGGATGGAGTTCTGGAGATATGGCGAAAGGCGCGGGCCAAGCCGGTCCTCCAATGCCTCCCGCAATCGGAATGTACCACTCCACTCTGTGACGAAGGGTGAGGAATCGTCTTGAATACTCACGCCGATATCCTCGATGACCATAACCGCGATCCGATCCGGGTGCGCTGCGGCGAGATGATATGCAACGACGCCGCCGAACGAATGGCCCAGGACCGGTATCGGAGCGGTGAGGGACAGGTGGTCCAGTAGCGCGACCACGTCGCCGATATAAGCGGACATACGATGCGCCGCCCCATGGTCGGTTTCGCCAAAACCTCGCTGATCGAGCGCGATCACGCGCCACTCGGAAGCAAGATCGTTCGCAACGCCCGCGAAATCGGACGCCCCCATCCAGTGGCCATGAAGCGCCAGCAAGGGCTTGCCGTCGCCGCCCGCGTCAAGGAAGGACAGAACGACGCCATCGTGCTCGAAGCTGTGTCTGCGCATATATTCACCTTTCGTTCTTGTCGCGTATATCGGCCATGACCAGATCGATCAATGCTGCTTCAGGCCCTAGAGCTGTTGCCTGCCCGCTCCACGCTGACGGCTGCCGCGCGGGGGGAAGCGAAGGGTCGCAGCGGCACAACGCCGGTTCCGCGTGTCACAAATCTCGATCCTGTCCCGTCTTGTAGGCATGGTAAGAGAAACGGAGACAGCAATGACCCCTCGTATGAACTACTACACGGCCGCACCCGATACGATAAAGGCGATGATTGCGGCCGAAGAGGTGGCCAAGAATGTATCTATCCCCGAAGCCCTGCGTGAACTGGTCAAGATGCGCGTAACGCAGATCAACGGCTGCGCCTTTTGCCTGGACATGCACGCCCTGGCGGCGCGGCAAGCTGGCGTGGCGCAGCAAAAGCTGGACGTCCTTGCAGCGTGGTGGGAAAGCCCGGTCTTCGATGATCGCGAACGTGCGGCGCTGGCGTGGGCTGAGGCCTTGACGCGCATCGAGCAAACTGGCGTACCCGATGCCGACTACCAGTGTTTGGCGGCAGCCTTCGATGAGCGCGAAAGGGTCGAGCTGACCTTCGTGGTCACCATGATCAATGCCTGGAACCGCTTTGCCGTTGGCTTCCGCGCGGTCCACCCCGTGCATACGGATCAAGATGCGACCGCTTGATCCACACAGTGAGATTTTCGAGAGCGAGCGCCGGCGTCTGGCGGGGCTCGCCTACCGCATGACCGGGTCGGTGGCTGAGACGGATGATATCCTGCAAGAGGCCGCGCTCAAGTTCCATGTCACCGAGTTGTCCCGCATCGACCGCCCGGACCGGTGGTTGTCGACGGTCGTCATGCGCTTGTGCCTCGACCACCTGCGCTCCGCGCGCTCACGCCGGGAAACCTATGTCGGGGCGTGGCTTCCCGATCCGTTGATAGCCGATCCGTCCCCCGGCGCGGAAAGTGATTGGATGGAAACGGAGGATGTCGGTATCGCGCTGATCCTGACGCTCGAGACGCTCACCCCGGAGATGCGTGCCGCTTTTATTCTCCGCGATGCCTTCGACTACTCGTTCGACGAGATCGCCACGCTCCTGGGCAAGACCGATGGCGCGTGTCGGCAACTTGTCTCACGCGCGCGGCGGAAACTGGCAGGCGCCGAACCTGCCGGTTCACCATCGAAAGCGAGGACCCATCCGCTCGTCTCCGCCTTCTGGGAAGCGAGTAGACAGGGCGACATGGACCGCCTGCTCACCTTGTTCGCCGATGAGATTGAGGTCCACACCGACGGTGGCGGCAAGGTCCCGGCGGCAATCAACGTACTGCATGGACCTCGCAAGGCTGCCCGCTTGTTCGTTGGCCTCGCCAGAAAGCGAACACGTCCGGCCGAACCTTGCCCCCCGCTTCGGTGGATCAACGGCTCGCCGGGCTTCCTCTCCACCGAAAACGGCGTCTTGCAGACCACCGCGCTCTCGATCCGGAACGGCCGGATCGGGGCGATCTGGATCGTGAGGAACCCCGAAAAACTCCGGCACTTGCGCCCGTGCGGATAGCCTCGGAGGGGCAGCGCGCCGACCCGCTTCTGATCTGATGAAGCGCGGTCCGGCCGCAGTCTACAGATGAGCCGAAATAGTGTCGGCGCTTAGCGCTAGTGAATGTCGTGGAAGGCCCAAGCTGACATGCGGCGGCGCAGCGGGGCGCGCGCCTTCTAGGCAGCTGCGACCGTCTCTCCCGGCCCGAAGCTGCCGTTCGCCGGTCGGCTCATCGCCGCAGCGCGGCTTCACCGAACCGGACGTTCGCAAAGCGCGCAGCTTTTCCACCGCCCAGATGACCGCTATGCGGACGGAGCGGACATTGTAGAAGGCGAAGCGTACCGCTATTGACCTTGTGTTTTGAATGCTGACGGGAGGACTGATGTGCCAAGAATATACTTGATCGGAGCATCATGCTCGGGCGTCTCAACGCTTGGCGCGGCATTGTCAGCGCAGATGGGCATTCCCCTGCTGGACGTAGATGACTTCTATTGGATGCCAACAGACCCACCGTTCACAACAAAGCGCCCGCCAGATGATCGGGTCCGTCTGATCCAACAGCGGCAATCCCAGACGGCTGGCTGGGTTCTGTCAGGCTCCTTTATGGGTTGGGGGGATATCCTGATTGAGCATGTCGAGATCATCGCCTTCCTATATGCACCAACCGCGATACGGCTGCAGCGCCTGGATAGCCGAGAGGCACAAAAATATGGTGATCGTATCCTGCCGGGCGGCGACATGCATGAAGGCCATCTGGCCTTCCGTGACTGGGCATCTCGCTATGATGACTCCTCGTTCACAGGACGCAATCTCGCGCAGCATGAAGGCTGGCTCAAAGCACAATCCGCTCCGGTGCTGAAGCTTGACGGCACAGAGAAGACTGAAGTGTTGGCTGAGACAGTTACGACCACGCTGGAACGGCTCTGAACGACCACGAAGAGCTCGAAGCAGACATGCGGCGGCGCGACAGGCCCCTCGCCCTGGCGCGACAGGCCTGCGGTCGCTGACGGCCCACACCGGCCATTGGCCAAGTTCGGCTTTGCTGCAGCGCGGCTTCCCATACTGGACTTACATGGCACCGCGCAGCATAGCTCAGGGTCCCAAGGCCAGCAGTGCGGGACAAAGCTGCAGCAGCCGCGAACCAGTCGACAGTCTGCTTTGGACCTACGTTCCAGATGGCATACCCTAACGGCCATTCCCACCTCCGGCATGCAACGCGCTTTATCCTCTGCGCGTCGAGCTTTTCGCCACTTCGACGGTCACATGCTCTATCCCGGTTGTCTCGCGGACGCGCTCCTTCACGGCGGGGCGCACGTCGTCGGCCACCGCATCGGGGGCGATATCTATTTCCAGCGTGGCCATCGGCCGTTCCTGCGTGATCGACCAGGCGTGGACGTGGTGGGCGCGCGTGACGCCAGTCACATTCGCCTCCAAGTCGGCCGCGACGGCGCGAGCGTCGAAACCCGCGGGTGCGCCCTCCAGCAGGATATGCACACTTTCGCGCACCACGGCCCAGGCCGAGCGCAGGATCAGCAGAACGACCAACACAGACAAGATCGGGTCTATGAGCATCCATCCGGTCCAGATGATGACCAGTGAGGCCACAATGGCGGCGACCGACCCCAACAGGTCGCCCATCACGTGCAGCGCGGCGGCGCGGACGTTGAGGTTATCGCCTTCCGCCCGGCTCAGAACCCAGAACGCCAGGATGTTCACCACGAGCCCACCGATGGCGACCCAGAGCATCAGCCCGCCCATTACCTCGTGCGGATCGCGCAGCCTTTGGAGGGCCTCAAGGAGGACCCACACCGCGATCGCGAAGAGTGCGAGCCCGTTCACGAAGGCGGCGAGCACTGAAAAGCGGTCGAACCCGTAGGTCCGTTTCCAATCCGCCGGTCGGCGCGCAAGCCGGAAGGCGAACCAGGCCAGCATCAGCGAGGCGAAGTCGGTCAGCATGTGACCCGCATCGGCCAAGAGCGCGAGCGAGTTCGACACAAGGCCGCCGATGACCTCCGCTCCCATGAAGCCGCCCGTCAGGACGGCGGCGGTGAGAATGGCGCGTTCCTTGGATCTGCGCGCCTCGGGGGTGTCGCCCGCCGTCAGCTTCGGGCCGTGCGAATGGCCCGCGTGGTCGTGTGCGTGATCGTGCCCGGCCCCCATCAGTGCGCTCCCGCCCGAAGACCTGCGTCCGGCTGTGGTGCGGCTCGCACGCCGCCGGGGATGGCCGGCACCCGCCCCCGGCGGATGCCGGCGACGCGGGCGTTCATCCAGTGGCGGATGGCATGACGATAGAGAAACCCGCGCACAAGGCCGAACGCCTGGGCGTGCGCGGCGTAGAAGGCGTCCGGATCGTCATAGCGCCCGAGGTCGCCGTTGATTCCGGTGCGCTGGATGTAAGTGTCGCTTCCGTTCCACGCGATAGGCGGATCGGACAGGCAGTCGGTCCCCGCCCCAAAGGCGCAGAGAGACGTACGGCCCTCGAACGCGGTCTGGAGCGCGGAAAGGAAGGGCGCATCAAGGATGAACCCTTCGAGGTTCACCCACGCCCCGTCCCGTTCGACCTCCACCCAGGAATGCAGGATGTTCTGAGGTGCGATGCGAAAGGCAATCTCGGGCACCACGCCCCGCTGTAGCGCCTTGTGGATCGTGAACCCGTGCAGGCGGCAGGGAATGGCCAGGGCACGCAGCAGCGTCATGAGCAGCGTCGCCTTGGTGTTGCACTGACCGTAGCCGTCGCGCAGCACTTCTGACGCCGATATCGCGTCGTCGCGGTTGTAGCCGAATGCGATCTCGTTCCGTACGAAATCGTAGGCAGCGCCGATGCGCTCGAAGGGAAGCAGTGTGCCCCAACCTCGCGAAGCAATCAGGCAGCGGATCGCGGGATCGTCGAAATTCAGAAGATGGGTGCGGCGGAGATGTCGGCGGGTCATGGCGGGCCTCTTGATTCGTCTCGTTGCCATCGGGCATACGATCTACAGTGACTGTAGCTTCAAGGGGGTAAATCGCTGTGCAGGGCCATTCCATCGGCGCGCTGTCGAAGCGCACAGGTGTCAAAGTAACGACGATCCGCTACTACGAGGGACGCGGCCTACTCCCCGACCCCGGCCGCACGGACGGAGGGCAGCGCCGCTACGGGGACGCAGAGATGGATCGACTGTCCTTTATCGCCCACGCCCGGCAACTCGGCTTCGACCTTGATGCCGTCGCAGAGCTGATCGCGTTGCAAGAGACACCATTTGACGCTCACGGAGAGGCGCACCTGATCGCCACGAGCCGCCTAGCGGAGGTTCGGGACCGCATCGAGCGGCTACGGCGGCTGGAGGGCGAACTCTCACGGATCGTATCCGCTTGCGATGGCCATCCCGACGGACAGCCCTGTCGGGTGCTGAACGCCCTCGCAGACCACGGGGCGTGCGAACACGAGCACTGAGGTGCGGACAGGTGCGCCTTTACGGCATGTCGCCATGAAACACATAGCCCGTTTCGACAGGTTGGCTATTGCAGTTCGGAACGGATTAGATGCGAAATCTGACCCTGATAGAACACCCGAAGCGACCGTTCATCCGCCCCGCAGAATCTGCGCGTCTGGGCTCGAAGCGGACTTGCGGCGGCGCGGCGTGCTATCCTTTGGCGCCGACACGGTGCCGGTGATGGGAGGAGCGCGGCGGACCGGAGGAACTGCTATGCCTCCTTCGAACCTTCCCGCCATCCGTGCGTGCCGGCCAGCCTGGAACAAGGGCCGCCTCGTGGGCCAGAAGCTCCCGCTCCTGCCGAAACATGTCTGGGCGATCCGTGTGCGGCTCGAGCTCGCCGATCGCGCCCGTGATCTTGCCCTTTTCAACCTAGCGATCGACAGCAAACTGCGCGGCTGCGACCTCGTCCGCCTCCGTGTCGCCGACGTCTACGCGGCGGGCCAGGTGAAAGAGCGGACCTCGGTCCTTCAGAGCAAGACCAGGCAACCGGTCCGCTTCGAGATCACCGATGGCACGCGCAAATCTCTCTTGGCCTGGCTTGACGATCCCGATCTGGTCGGCTCGGAGTTTCTCTGGCCGGGGCGGTTCCACGAGAGGCTCCACATCTCAACCCGCCAGTATGCCCGCCTCGTCCGAGGTTGGGTAACCTCAATCGGATTGGAGCCGAGCTCTTTCGGTACCCACTCGATGCGCCGGACCAAGGTTGCGCAAATCTACCGCAAGACCGGTAACCTCCGCGCCGTGCAGCTCCTGCTCGGGCACACGAAGATGGACAGCACCGTCCGCTACCTCGGAGTCGAGCTGGAGGATGCCCTTGCCATCTCGGAAGCGGTCGAGATTTGATCGTCAGGGCCGCCCGTTTCGCGGGCGGCCCAAAGCTGCCTTTGGCCTCTCGGCCTAACGCTGCAGCGCGGCTTCCCCAGACGGGACGCTTCAAAGCGTGCGACAGCTTGAGGTCACACTGCGGGACCTTCTGCCATGCGATAGAAGGGCGAAGGTTCCATCGCTTTCGAGATGAGCTTCGGTCGTGTTGGCGAAAGACGGATGCGAGCAACCGGACATGCCTCGCTCAAGCTCTGTCAGCGATTTCGCGTGTCCGGCGGCAAGAGTAGGTATCAAACTTCACCGCCCTGCTCGAGGCACGTCCTCCAGCTTCAGGAGTGCCTCCCTTCGGGAGCCGCGTGCCGGGTCAGCCTTGCGACGTTCAGCGCCAGGTCTCGGTGCTGACATCTCTGGCGCGGGCAACGGCTCCTGTCTCGTCGTATTCGATGAGCAGGACACGATGCTCCGAGAACATCACGTCCCGCGTCACATACCAAATATCGTCTTCGCCAAGTACCTCGTCCGGCTCTCCGAGGATCTCGTGGACCTCGCTACGAGACAGCCCGGTCACTCTTTCGACGACGGCAGGTACCATGTCGCGGCGGGCGCGAATGCTCGCTTTCGTCCCGCCGGCGCTGCGCCATGCCTTGGGATCGAATTCCTCTGCCATGCTCGGTCCTGTATTGAGCATCACAATGGCGATCAGTGCCGGCAGGAGCCGTTTCCACGCAAGATATGACATCGCACCCCCTTAGAAGTATCTGTGACGCATCCATAGCCGTTGTGACGGGAGGGCAGGAAGTCCGAACCTGACAAAGCCCGCCAAAGGCCTGCGTTTCCGGAGCTCCCTGCCTATTGAGGCCAACCGGATATCTGGTGTCTTGCTCACCATTCCGATACTGATCGACTTGGATATTGACTTGCCAGCAGTGACGTTCCGCCCGAAAGGTGAAGAGATGCGTAGAGCCGTTGCACTCATCTCGGTGGTCATGCTGATGCCGGGGCCGGCACGCTCGGACACCGCCCGGGATCTGGCAACGCTGCTTGACGCACCGATCGAGAAGGTCAGTCAGGCGGTCGCGGACATCGACAGATGCGCAGACAGACAGCCAGGCGCCGGGGCAACGGCGTTCCGCGGCCTGATAGACGAGGCCGCTGCCTTCGCGGCGGGAGAGACGCTGCCCGGCACCCGCGAACTCCTGGCAGATTTCACGCGTCAGATCGTAAGCCAACTCGCCGTCGGCAGTGGTTGCACGGCCCTTGCCGATCTGTGGGACAGGAAGGACCCTTGGCTGCGGATGTTGCCCGAGGCGGGGATCGGTCTGTCGCAGGCGGACATCGAGGCAACCGAACGGCTGGAAGCCCTGGGGCGCCCCCTGTGGGACAATGCTCCCACCACGACGGCGCGGAGCCGGCTCTTGGCCCTCTGGGACAGTTTCGATCCGGAGGACGATCAGGTGGTCCTCCTGTGGCTGACGCGGCTCAACGCCTGGGCGCCTGCGGTCGAAGAAGCTTGGGAGGACCTGGATGCCGATGCGCGGGTGCTTTCGACGCGCGTCGCCTTCGACACGTTGCTTCCGGACGCGGAAGACCTCGAAATAATCCTTGGCCACGATGACCTCGGCAGCTGGATCGGCGGACGTTACTTCTTGTCGGGGCACGCGGATCTGGCGCGCTTCGAGGGCGTCACGTCGCTTGCGAAAGCGGGGTACTTCGGCGGCAGCTATTACAGCACGCTGGCCGACAGCTACCGCATGGCCATCGACACGATGACCTACATGGGAAACTCGATGGCCTCGATGGGGCTGCTGTTCGACATGATGGACATGAACACCCAGTATTGAGGGTCTACCGGTCAGATCGGCGTTATCTCGGCATGAGCAAGCCCGAACCCGGCCAGCACATCCTGCGCGCGTTGCGATATGATCAGCCGTCCGTCGGCGGCTGTCCCGAAGTCGTCCGTCCCCGCGAGGCCCGTCGGCTGAAACCAGAGGAAAGCCGGAAGAACGAGGTCGGGCAAGTCCGGCGCAACGGAGATCTCGGCATGATCGATGCGCGCGCCGGTCAGTCCCTCTGAAGCGACCGCATTCCAAGCCTCTTCGCGCAGCAGAAAGACCGGGAAACTCTCGATCAGCCCGTCGCCAAGCCAGCCCTCGACCCGGTAATGCACTTTGGACACCACGGGCGGATGGCTCGACCGATCAATGACCGTACCCTCGGCAAGCCCGCCCGCAACCTCGGGCTCCACGTTGAAGAACTGCCGCTCGCTCATCACCATCCGAACACCCTGCTCTGTGCCGCCAGACCCAATGCTTCCTGCAACGGGCGCGCAATATTCAAATTATCCCGCATCATGCAGTCAGAAACCTTTACTATATCCGGAGGTTGCAGGGGTCTGCAAACCATCGTTGAAGACGGCCCCAAGTTTGAACCGCGCCAATGTACGCTCTGTGCCTGCCTTGATGGCTCTGTGCTCATGCCTCGAACGACTGCAACCCACCCCTCCAGCAAAATGCCTTGCAATCGCGGCACCAATCGAGCCGCGGCAGCGAATGGCAACAAGTCTGCGGAGCTGACCTTGGTGTGCCAGACCTTGATGCACGATGCCACGGCTGCCCGGTTTGGGGAAGCTGCGCTGCAGCGGAGCCAGCCTGGCGAATGTCCGGAGAGGGCCGGGTCTCGGCCGGGCTGACCGTCTCACCTGGGCCTCCGGAGCGCCGACCAGTCGCGAAGGCCGTCTTCGAGCCCCACACTGTCCGCGCTGATGGCGGACTGCTTCGCGTTTGCAGCATGGGTGGGCTCGACATGATCGGCCTTTCCACCCGCGCGGCGTTTTGAGCCACGAACATGGGCTTGCTATCGTCCGGTCGCTTGACTTTGCGATCGCTGCCGTGCGTAGAGTTGCATTCAACTTGGCGTAACTGGTGTTATTCCGAGCATCATACGACCCTTCTTCAGTTGACCGGACAGCTCTTCGGGTGGCTCCGGGATCGGTCTGATTTAAAGGGTAACACTATGAAATCTCGTGTTCTCATCCTGGGGGCTGGGTTTGGCGGCCTGGAACTGGCAACCCTGCTTTCCGAGGCATTGGGCGAGGCGGCCGATGTTGTCCTCATCGACAAGAGCGATAGTTTCGTTTTCGGATACAGCCGTATCGACGTGATGTTTGGCAAAACGACCCTGGATGCTGTCCGCTTGCCCTACGACGATTTTGCAAAGCCCGGTATCCGGCTGGTGCGCGATACAATTACCGCAATTGACGCCGATGCGCGGCGCGTGACCACCACTGAAGGCATCTATGAGGCCGACTTTCTCGTGATCGCCTTGGGAGCGGATTACGACATCCCTGCGACCCCGGGCCTCGCAGAGTACGGAAACGAGTTTTACTCCAACATGGGGGCGGACCGGCTGCGATCGGTTCTTCCGGGCTTTTCGGGAGGTTCTGTACTCATCGGTGTATGTGGCTTTCCCTACAAATGCCCACCTGGTCCCAGCGAATGTGCCCTGACATTGCACCATTATCTTACGGAACGCGGAATCCGCGACAAATGCGACATCACCTTTGTCTCCCCGCTATCCACGCCCATGCCCGCCTCGGCAGAAATGGCACAGGCGTTGATGGACTCGTTCGAAGATTTCGGGATACGCCTTTTGCGCCAGCGCAAGGTCATTCGGCTCGAACCGGGGCTGGCTGTTCTGGACGATGGCATGGAACTACCCTTCGATCTGTTCCTCGGCGTGCCCAAGCACACGCCGCCACAGGTGGTCATCGACAGCGGACTGACCGAGGACGGATGGGTGCCCATCCACCTCGCGACCCTTGAAACCAGGTTTCCCGACGTCTACGCGATCGGTGACATGGCGGCGACGGGACTGCCGAAGTCCGGGACGTTCGCGGAAAGTGCTGCGCGAAGCGTTTCAACAGCGATCCTCGCGAAACTCGAAGGCGCTGAAGCGGAACAGAACACTGGGACCGGCACGTGCATCGTCGAGTATGGCGATGGTCGTGTCAGCTATGCTGAACTCGACTTCCTGACAGGAGCGTCACTTCAAGCCATTTACCATCCGCCATCCATTGCCGGAAAGACGTTCAAGAACGGCTTCGACGGCCACCGGAGGGCGCGTTGGTTTAACGCATGAGACCAAGCAGGCCTATAAAGCAGGTCAATCTTTAACTTGCGGAAGAAACGGCCAGCGCGCTCACAAAGACTGCCGTTGGCGGCTCGCAAAACGGCCCTGACCTGCCGTTCGCCGGGCTGGCCATCGCCGTAGCGCGGCACCCCCAAACCGGACCTTTATGGCTCTGCGCAGCATTGTCTAAGGCCTTGAGGCCCGCAGGGCGGACCTCTGGTCCTGGCGGCTTGCAATGTAAAACGTTCGTTTTACATTTGTATCCAAGGACGCCAAAGGAGGTTCCCATGGACATGACAAGCAAACTCACCGCCGCCGCCGAGCGGCTCTTTGATCGGCACGGCTACATGGCCACCGGTATGGACCGGCTGACGGAGGCTGCGGGGAT
>NZ_SELQ01000015.1 GCF_004145405.1 Salipiger sp. IMCC34102 | reverse complement strand
ACCGCCGCCGCCCGAGCCGCAGAGACGGCCCCCGCTCCGCGATAGACAGCCGCGTGGGTAGCGCCCTCGAAGAGAACCAGAACCTGCTCTGCGAGTGCCGGGTCCTCGCGTCCGAGTTCCATTGCGACGACCTCACCGACCCGTCGGCGGAACGCTTCCTTGTGCAGCGCAACCGCCTCGACGATCGCCGGCGTATCGCCACCCGTTTCCGCGCGCGAGCGAAGAAACAGGCAGCCCCGACATCCCTCGACCCGGACCCAGTCCTCGAGCGCGGCAAACAGGGCGTCGACGGTCCGCACGTCGATCCGGGCCATGAAGCGCCGGTCCCGCTCGGTCAGGACACGCGCCATGAGCGCGGCCTTGCTGCCGGCATGCTTGTAAAGCGTGCGGCTCGACATCCCCGCAGCCTCCGTCAGCCGGTCCATACCGGTGGCCATGTAGCCGTGCCGATCAAAGAGCCGCTCGGCGGCGGCGGTGAGTTTGCTTGTCATGTCCATGGGAACCTCCTTTGGCGTCCTTGGATGCAAATGTAAAACGAACGTTTTACATTGCAAGCCGCCAGGACCAGAGGTCCGCCCTGCGGGCCTCAAGGCCTTGGACAATGCTGTGCAGAGCCATAAAGGTCCGGTTTGGGGGTGCCGCGCTACGGCGATGGCCAGTCCGGCGAACGGCAGGTCAGGGCCGGGAGCGCGCGCGTGGGTCGGAAACGGGGTGCGACCTCTGCCGCTCTACTTGCAAAGTTATGCCCCCGCTCCTTGGCCAAGCCGAGCGAATGCATAAAACTTGAGCCCTGGCCCTTACTTTGTCTGGCCAGTGGTTAGGGGGGCAACAAAGGCCGTGAACCGATGATCTAAGACCGAGTTCTTCGCATTCCTCGTAGCAGGAGGGATTTGAGGTGACGGGCTTCTTCCCAAATCGATTTTCTTGGCGCCAACGACGCGGCTCAAAGTCTTGAGCCGGTCAATCCTTTGCCGTGATTCCTAAAGACCGTATCCGCGAATAGAGTGTCGTCGGCTTGATCCCGAGTAGGGCGGCGGCACCGTCCGGGCCGGCGACGCGGCCGCCGGTTTCCTTTAGGCAGGCGACCGTGTTCGCGATCCGGATCTGGTCGACTTCGGCGTCAGTCAGCAGAGAGGCCGCGCCGCGCACGCTGGGCTGCGACGGAGTGCGGATGTCCACCACCAGCTTGCCGCCGTGCGAGACGATGGCGCTGCGTTCGATGACGTTGGCCAGCTCGCGGACGTTGCCCGGCCAGTCGTAACGCTGAAGTTGGCCCATGATGTTCTGGGTCACGACCGGCACGCGGCGGCCAAGCCGCTTGCAGGCCAGCTTCAGCAGGTGCGCGACGAGGGGCGGGATGTCCTCCGGTCGGTCGCGCAGCGGGGTGCAGTGGATCGGAAAGACGTTGAGGAACAGGACGAGATCCTGCCGCAGCCGCCCCGCCTGCACCTCGCGATCGAGGTTGCGCGCGGTCGCGGCGATGATCCGCAGGTCAAGCGCGCGCTCGCGGTCCTCCCCCAGCCGCACGACGGACTGCCGCTGCAGCGCCGCTAGCAGCTTGCCCTGCTGGTCCAGTGGGATATCGCACAGCTCGTCGATGAACAGCGTGCCGCCGTGCGCCAGTTCCAGCTTGCCCGGACGGTCGCGCAGAGCGCCGGTGAAAGCGCCGCGGACATGGCCGAACAGTTCGCTTTCGATTGCGTCGCTCGGCACGGCGCCGCCCTTGAAGTGGATCATCGGCCGTCGGCTGCGAGCGCTTTCGTTGTGCACCGCCGAGGCGATGAGCGACTTGCCGGTCCCGTTCTCTCCGGTGATCAGCACGGTGGTGTCGGTGCGCGCGACAAGGTCGATCTGCCCGATCATCTGCCGCACCGCCGCCGAATGGCCGATGATGTCGTGGTGCGCGCGCTCGAGGTTGATCGCCTCCTGCAGATAGGCGTTTTCCTGCATCAGGCGGTCACGCAGGGCGCCGACCTCGGCCATGGCCTCGCGCAGTTTCCGCTCGTTCTCCCATCGTTCGGTGATGTCGCGGAAGATCACGACGGCTCCGACCAGCACCTGCCCCTCGTAGATCGGGGTCGAGACGTATTCGACGCGGATCGGCTTGCCGTCCTTGCGCCAGAAGACCTCGTCCTCGATCCGGTTGACCTGCTCGAACCGGAAGGACCGATAGATCGGGCAGTGTTGCGACGGGTAGACGTCCCCGTTCAGGTGGTGGTGGTGGATCATGGTGTGGATGTCGCGGCCCAGCAGATCCTCGGTCGTCCAGCCCAGCATCTCTTGCGCGGCGCGGTTCACGAAGGTGGTCTTGCCGTCGGCATTCACGCCGTAGATGCCCTCGCCCGCGGCTTCGAGGATCAGATGGTTCTGCCGTTCGAGCTCGGAAAAGAAGGCCTGCGCGCGCTGCCATTCCAGCAGGCCGCCGCCGTGGATCCGGGCGGCCTCGTCGCGTTCGGTGCGGTCCTCCAGCGCGGCAAGGTCGATGAGGTTCAGCAGAACCGCCCGTGCGCCAGCCGTCGGCATCGTGCGGCCGCGCAGCTCGCAGCGCAGCGCCTGGCCGGTCGCGGTCCGAAGATCGACACGGCGGGTCCAGGCCTCGGTGCGGTGAAAGACCTCGTCCAGAAACACGAGCAGCTGCGTGAAATCCTGCGCGACGCGGGTGGACAGGCGCGAACCGACCAGAGTGGCCTCCTCGAACAGTCGGGCCGCGTCGGGGGTGGCCGCGAGGATCCGGTCGGTGTCGAGGTCGATCAGCAAGGTCGGCCCGAACGCGCCGGCAAGGCAGGAATCATGGGTGTATGTCGCGACGGTCATGCCGGAACTGGAGCGCGCCCTTGCCGCAACCGCAATACGAAAAATCGTAATTTACGAAGTATCATAATTTTTAGTCACTCGAGAATTTCTCCAATAGATTGAAATAGAACGAAAAAGGGCGCCGCGGAAAGTTTCGGCAAACCACTTCTGATCGGCGGAGGGCGCGGTCACGATGGTCTCAAATCAGCAAGTGGAGTGCCAGATGACCTTCAAGAGCCTTGGAAACCCGTTTTCCGCCAGCACCGATCTGCGGCACGGCGCCGACTGCGGGTGCGGTCGCTGCGTCGCCGCCGCCGTGGCCGAGCCCAACCGGATCGACGTGACCACCTCCGAAGGCATTCTGGAGCGCGCGGTCGAAAGCGCCATCGTCCGCTCCGTTTTCGGGCAAAGCGACATCGGGCGCCGGTCGTTCATGGGAATGATGGGCGGATCGACGATGGCTGCGGCGCTGGCGTCGGTCTTTCCGCTGAACGAGGCGAAGGCCGCGATCCTCGACACCCTCGGGCCGCCCGAAAAGACCGACCTGAACATCGGCTTTGTGCCAATCACCTGCGCCACGCCGATCATCATGGCAGAGCCGCTGGGCTTCTACAGCCGCTACGGGTTGAACGCCTCGGTCATCAAGACGGCGGGCTGGGCCGTGGCGCGCGACAAGTCGCTGGCGGGCGAATACGACGCCAGCCACATGCTGACGCCGATGCCGCTGGCGATGACGCTGGGCGCCGGGTCGGTGGCCGAGCCCTACATCATGCCCGCGGTCGAGAATATCAACGGCCAGGCGATCGTGCTGTCGAACGAACACCTCGACAAGCGCGATCCGAGCCAGTGGAAAGGCATGACCTTCGGCGTGCCGTTCGAATATTCGATGCACAACTTCCTGCTGCGCTACTACGTGGCCGAGTTCGGGCTGGACCCGGACGTCGACATCCAGATCCGCGTCGTCCCCCCGCCCGAGATGGTGGCGAACCTGCGCGCCGGAAACCTCGACGGCTATCTCTCGCCCGATCCGTTCAACCAGCGGGCGGTCTATGAGGGCATCGGCTTCATCCACATCCTGACCAAGGAGATCTGGGAAGGGCATCCGTGCTGCGCGTTCGCTGCCCCCCTGTCGTTCGCGACCGAGCTGCCGAACACCTACGGCGCGCTGCTGAAGTCCATCGTGGACGCGACGCAATACGCCCAGCAGGCCGAGAACCGAGCCGAGATCTCGGAGGCGATCGCGCCGACGAACTACCTCAACCAGCCGGTCACCGTGATCGAGCAGGTGCTGACCGGCACCTACGCCGACGGCCTGGGCGAGGTGAAGCAGGTGCCCGACCGGATCGACTTCGACCCGTTCCCTTGGCAGTCGATGGGCGTCTGGATTCTGACCCAGATGAAGCGCTGGGGCTATATCGAGGGCGACGTCGACTACAAGGGCGTGGCCGAGCAGGTCTACCTCGCCGCCGACTGCCGCAAGGTGATGGAAGACCTTGGCTACGACGCACCGGCCGAGAACTACAAGTCGCACATGATCATGGGCAAGACCTTCGATCCGGCCGAGCCCGAAGCCTACGTCGACAGCTTCGCGATCAAGAAGGCCTGAGCGATGCAGGGCCTTTCACTCAACACCCGTGCGGCGATCATGTCGGTTCTGCTGCTGGTCGGCGGTCTGCTGGTGTGGGAGCTGTCGATCCCCGCCCAGCAGACGGTCGGTGAGCTGACTGAATACGAACGGCTCACCGGCGGCGGCGAGGCTCGCGCCGGTGTGCCGCCCCCCAGCCAGGTCATCGTCAAGGCCTGGGAAGAGCTCAGCAACCCGTTCTACGACGCAGGCCCCAACGACAAGGGCATCGGCATCCAGATCGGCTATTCGATCTACCGCGTGCTCACGGGCTACGCGCTGGCGGCACTCATCGCGATCCCGCTGGGGTTCCTGATCGGCATGTCGCCGGTCGCCTACCGCGCGCTCAACCCGTTCATCCAGGTGCTGCGGCCGATCTCTCCGCTGGCGTGGATGCCGCTGGCGCTTTTCATCATCCAGGACAGCGAGGCCTCGGCAATCTTCGTCATCTTCATCTGCTCGATCTGGCCGATGCTGCTGAACACCGCCTTCGGCGTGGCGGGCGTGCGGTCGGACTGGGTGAACGTGGCCAAGACGCACGAGCTTGGGCCGCTGAAGACCGCCTTCACCGTGATCCTGCCCGCCGCGGCACCCACCATCGTGACGGGGATGCGGATCTCCATCGGGATCGCCTGGCTGGTCATCGTCGCGGCCGAGATGCTCGTCGGTGGGACCGGCATCGGCTACTACGTCTGGAACGAGTGGAACAACCTCGACCTGACCTCCGTCATCTTCTCGATCCTCATGATCGGCGTCGTCGGCATGCTGCTGGACACGATGTTCGGCCTGCTGCAGCGCCGCGTCGCCTACGTCGAATAAGGAATATCCCATGAAACCGTTTCTGAGCATCGAGAAACTGACCCAGCGCTTCCCGGACGGGAAGGGCGGCGAATTGACCGTCTTCGAGGATGCCACCTTCGGCGTCGAAAAAGGCGAATTCGTCGTGATCCTGGGGCACTCCGGGTGCGGCAAGTCTACGATCATGAACATCCTCGCGGGTCTCGCGGACCCGACCGGCGGCGGCGTCATCATGGACGGGCAAGAGGTGAAGGGGCCAAGCCTCGACCGCGGTGTGGTGTTCCAGAACTACTCGCTGCTGCCGTGGCTATCGACACTGAAGAACGTGACCTTCGGCGTGGCCGCGCGCCACCCGGAATGGTCGAAGGCGCAGGTCACCGAACATGCGGTCAAGTACCTCGGCATGGTCGGGCTGGAGGGGGACGTGATCCACCGCAAGCCCAGCCAGCTGTCGGGGGGCATGCGGCAGCGAGTCTCCATCGCGCGGGCCTTCGCGAACCACCCCAAGCTGCTGCTGCTGGACGAGCCCTTCGGCGCGCTCGATGCGCTGACGCGCGGCACGATCCAGGACGAATTGTTGAAGATCTGGGGCGGGACCGAGCAGACGGTCTTCATGATCACCCATGACATCGACGAGGCAATCCTTCTGGCCGACCGCATCCTTCTGATGACCAACGGCCCCTTCGCCCGCGTGGCCGAAAGCGTCGAGATCACGATCCCGCGGCCCCGCAGCCGGACCGAGATCGTCGAGCATCCGAACTACTACGCGATCCGCAACCACCTGGTGCAGTTCCTCGGCCGCCGGTCGAAGGAAATGGCCGGCAGCCGGACCGGCACCGACACCAACCGACCCGAACCGATGCGCATCGACCGCACCGCGCCGGCGGACGAACCCGAAAGCCGGCGACCGCCCCTGCGCGCCGTCAACGACTAACCCGAAAAGGACCACCTCCGTGAAAGACACTGCCATGACCGAAACGATGACCCGTGAAGACGTGACCGCCATGATCCTGTCGGCCAAGAAGCAGGCCGGGATGACGTGGGAGCAGATCGCCGACAAGATCGACATGTCCCCGGTCTGGACCCACTCTGCCGCGATGGGCATGAACGCTTTTCCGGCCGACAAGGCTAAGCTGATGGTCAGCGCCATGGGCCTGCCGCAAGAGGCCGAAAGCTTGCTGGTCGAAAGCCCCACCAAGATCTGGACGCAGGCCGTGCCGACCGATCCCTGTATCTACCGCTTCTACGAGATCGTCGGCGTCTACGGCCCGACCCTGAAGGCACTGATCCAGGAAAAGTTTGGCGACGGCATCATGTCGGCCATCGATTTCCACATGTCGGTGACCCGCGAGGAGAATCCCAAGGGCGACCGCGTGAAGGTTGAGATGTCAGGCAAGTATCTCGGCTACAACAGCTGGTAGGCCCGGCGCGACGCGGAGGCCAGGATGACTCGCATGCCCCTGCCGCCCTTCAGTCACGCCAACGCGGTGCTGAAGGTGCGCATGGCCGAGAACGCATGGAACGGGCGGGACCCGCAGGCGGTTTCGATGGCGTATACGCTCGACACGCGTTGGCGCAACCGGTCGACGTTCCTGACCGGGCGCGCCGCCGTGGTGGATTTCCTGACGCGCAAGTGGGCGGCGGAACAACAGTATCGGCTGATTAAGGAGATCTGGACCCACGGCGATAACCGCATCGCCGTGCGGTTCTGCTATGAATACCACGACGCGGCGGGGCAATGGTTCCGCGCGTATGGTAACGAGAACTGGGCCTTTGACGCGCAGGGCTACATGGCCGAACGCCATGCCTCGATCAACCACGTGCCAATCACGCCCGCCGATCGGCTCTTTCATTGGCCGCAAGGGCCCCGGCCAAACGACCATCCAGGTCTCAGTAATCTTGGATTGTAATCAGTGCCGCCACCGCCGCGTTGAGGCTTTCGCGCGCCGAATATCAAGAAAGCCCTGCATCCGAACGTTGACCACAGAAATCTGACTGTGTTGCATCGACTTTTTCATTGGATGGCTGCGGAGAGGTCCTATCTAATTTGGTTTGGGTATGGTCGTGCGGGGTAAGCAGACTTTCCGAAAAACGTGATTTGGCCAAGGCCGTAGGGTGTCTAAATTCACTTAAAAAATTGGCAAAATGAATGAATGGCCGAGTTCCCTACAGCGAAATTTGTCGAAGACGGACCACCTCCCTAACTCCGCACAGCAACCATACAAGCCCTCAAGATGCTGCGCGACGCACGAACGACCGCTTCGGCGAAGCTGCACCGCAGCGTAGTCATCCAGCTTGAATGTCCGCAATGGGCTGAGAGCGACGTCGGACTTGGCCGACGTGGTCGGCACTGGCCGCTGCGCCGCCGCATGACCGCTGCGAGCCCATTTTACCGAGACCAAGTCATAAATTGGTTAATTTCCATCACGATGTCGGTGATCGAACGATCCTGTGTTGAAATACAGAAATCTTCAATCTTGGATTTTTCCATAGCGGTCGAAAGTTGAATAGAGCGATTTTCCTGCCAAGATATATTTGAACCAGCTTTGCGCATCCTGATGCGCTCTTTAAGAGTAGAGGCTGAAGCGGTCAATCGACACAGCACTGGGTTGTAGATATTTACTGCATCTGCGATCGCTTCTGCATCGCTACGCTTTTCGATCACCCTCGCAATTACTAGGTTTTTCGAACCGCGCTTCCTGCAATTGGCCCACATGGCTGTCAGGATTTCGAGAGCAAGGGAACTGTTGAACGGGTCAGTTTCAATTCGCGGATAGGTGTAGGTCAGTGCATCAAGGTCTATGAATGTGTGAGGCACATTCTCTTCCTGCAAAAGTGAGCTGACCGCCCCTGCGACACTGGTTTTTCCAACACCAACAGGGCCTGAGATCAAAAGCAACTGTTCACAAGGTTTCTTCATGAAGATTTCTTATGGCGCGCCGGCAGACAGGTCAATTTTGAAGGGTCGCTTCGTCCGCTCAGCCGACGTCGGCTGCTCGAAAATGCTGCACGACGCACGAACGACTGCTCGGGTGAAGCTGCGCCGCAGCGTGGTCACCCAGTCTCAAGGTCGGCTCTGGGCCGGGAGCGACCGCCTCGCTAGCGTTCCGTGGAGGTCCGCTCCGGGCCGGTAGCGACGGCGGTCATGTGCTCGGCTCGCTGCACGGCAGCAAGTAAGTCGCAACCCTACAGTAGTATTCAGTGTCCAGCCTCACCAAGGCGATAAAGGCTATACGTATTTGCGAGCGAGTAGCTGCCCCCCCCCTATTGGGGGGGCAGCTTCAATCACGCGACAAGGCTTACGACCATTTCGATTTCGAGCTGTAGCTCCGGCGAAGCCAGCGCCGACACGCCGATGCCGGTCAGACTTGGCTGCGCTCCGTCCAGAAACTTGGCAAGCTGGGTCATCACGACTTCCTGCGTTTCCGGGCGCAGGTCAGTCATGTAGATCCGCATCTGTGCGATCTGCTCTGGCTCCGCGTCGAGCGCTGCCAAGGAGTGCGAAAGGTTCTCGATCACGAGTCCGGTCTGCTCTTCGAGGTCAGCGGACAACGCGTCACCATCGTGCCGCCACGCGACTTGTCCCGAAACAAAGGCAAGCGGGCCAGGTGGGATCACTGAGATCTGGGAATAGCCGACGCGCCCTGCGTCGGGCAGCGTCGGAGGGTTCATGCGGTTGAGGGAGGTGGTCATTGTTTGTCCTTTCCTTGGAGAGGCTGTCGGTATGACAAGCATCGTGCGGGCCTTAATCTATGCGCGAGATTCACGAATGGAGTTCGCCGCTGTGCCGATGAGAACGCCCCGATGACCCGTGCTGCCCTGAATGGGTCGCGCGTGGACGAAATCCTGATCTTCCTCGCGATCGTCGAGACTGGAAGTTTCATTTCAGCCGGTCGGAGCATGGGCCTGTCGCGATCCGCTGCCGGCAAGGCTTTGTCACGGCTGGAGGCGCATTGCGGGGCAAGACTGCTGAACCGGACTTCACGCGCCATGAGTCTCACTGAGGACGGCCAGCGGCTCTACGCCCAAGGCGTCAACCTTCGCAGCACGCTCGATGCCGTCGGCTCTCAGTTCGCAGGCGACGGCGGCACTCCGCGAGGCGAGCTCCGCATCAGTGCTCCTGACGCTTTAGGTCGCCGCCTCGTGCTGCCGGTGGTCAAACGGTTCCTTGCGGCATGGCCGGAAGTTCAGGCGGAAATGAGCCTGTCGGATGGTGTGAGCGACCTCATCGCGGAAGGGGCCGACCTCGCTGTGCGCATCGGCGTCCGAACGCCGAACCCTAGCTTGATCTGCCGGACCCTCCGGCAGGAACCTTTGGTGCTTTGTGCCAGTCCGGCCTACCTCTCTCAAACCGCCCTCCCGACGCGGGTCGAGCATCTGAGCCAACACGATCTTCTCTTCCATACCAGCCAGAACATGCGTCAAAGTTGGCATTTGGAAGAAACCGACGGCACTTGGGTGCGGGCCAGCGGACGCTCCCGCTTGCGGCTCGATTCCGGCGAAGCTCTGAGGGAGGCGGCGTTGGCGGATCTTGGTGTGGCTTTGCTGCCCAACAGCCTCGTTAAAGGCGACTTAGCGGAAGGGCGCCTGCAAAGGGTTCTGCCCAAATGCGACACGGGATCAGTCGAGATCATGGCACTCTATCCGCATAGACGCATGCTCGAGGCCAAGGTGCGACACTTCGTGGATATGCTCGCTGCGGATCTCGCAATCTCAGCGCGATAATGATCGGGTTGGGATCGAGACGCGATGGTCGATCCTGCCGTGTGACAAGCGAAGATCGGCTTGCACCGGCATAAAGGTGGCCCGTTAGTGAATGACAGGAACGTCCACACAGTAATCATGAGGGCGATGGAGATTATGCCTGATCCATGAACGACCAGTTCGGCAAAGCCTGATTGCGGCGGCTAGCCGACCGGCGAACGGCTTCTATAGGACGGGAGCGACGGCCGCCGGTGTGTGCTAGGCACCTGACCCGTTGCGTAGCCGCATCTCTGCTTAGAGCCCGTATCTGCTGATGGAGCGCCCTTCACAAACAAACGCCATGTAGATTACCTTTACAAAATGCGACTAAGACAGAGGAGAGAGAAAGAATGTCATCTTATAGACCTGCGCCCGACTATATCGTATCGCATGAGAGTGAATTGCGATCCTTGTTCCCGCCTACCCATGATTTGGCGATTAAGAAAGTGCAGGGCTTCATTGACAAACACGCAAGAGCTTTTATCGAAAGGAGTCCGTTTCTCTGCATTGGCACGCAAGGCACCGATGGCAAAGCGGATGTCAGCCCACGCGGTGACCCTGCAGGTTTCGTCAAAATTATCGATGACAACACGCTTGCGATCCCCGACAGGCCTGGGAACAATCGACTTGATAGCTTGTCAAATATCGTCGCGAATTCCCACGTCGGTTTGTTGTTCGTCATACCCGGTTTTGACGATACGATGCGCGTAAACGGGCAGGCAAAGCTAGTGACAGATCCTGTTCTTCTCGAAAGTCTTTCAGTAGAAGGTCGCCTGCCAAGGTTAGCAATTGTAGTCGAGGTTAGAACTGTCTTCATTCATTGCGCAAAAGCGTTCCGCCGATCAAATCTGTGGAATCCCGATTATTACCAAGATCGAAGCGAGCTACCATCCCTCATGAAAATCGCCTTGGACGCCACAAACTCCGCTCCGAGCGATAATCGGGAAATGGATAGATTGAACGAAGCATTGGAGGATGACTACCAGAAGACGCTGTATTGAGAAGATCAAATGTCAAGGTTTCGGGTAAATTTTCAAAAGTCGCTATCCAATTAGTAAGCTCCAACGGCAGCTTCGTCCGCCCCAAAGACGACCACTTCGGGAAAGCTGCATCGCAACGCTGATCGTCCCGTTTAACGACCGGTTTGGGCCGGCCGCGACAGCCGGCCCGTCCGGTTCAGATTTCCACGGCCTCGGCGATCGCGAGCGCATCTTCGAGTTCGACGCCGAGGTAACGCACCGTGCTGTCCATCTTCGTGTGGCCAAGGAGGAGTTGCACTGCCCGCAGGTTGCCGGTCTTTCTGTATATCTGCGCGACTTTCGTGCGCCGCATGGAATGGGTGCCATACGCGCTCGGCTCAAGGCCAATGGATGTCACCCAGTCTCGGACAAGGCGAGCATACTGTCGCGTCGAGATATGCCGCCGCTCATGGAACCGTCCGGGCCAGAGATGTTCCGACCCGACCATCAGCGGCGCTTCGAGCCATGCTCCGATTGCTTTCCGGGTCCCATCGGTGATCTCGAAGCTGACCGGCTGCCGTGTCTTGCTCTGAACGATCGAGGCGCGGTGCTTTACCTGGCCCGCTGCATAGACGTCGGCGACCTTAAGGCGCACCAAGTCGCAGCCACGCAATTTGCTGTCGATGGCGAGATTGAAGAGCGCCAGCTCGCGAGTCCGCTCCGCGATCTCGAGGCGGACCCGGATCGACCAGACATGCTTCGGTTGCAGCGGACGTTTCTGGCCGACGATGCGCCCCTTGTTCCAAGTGGGACGGCAGGCGCGGATTGCTGGTAAGTTGGCAGTAGGCATGGCAGTTCCTCCTATTCCGCCAGACCCGCCACGTCCTCGGCTTCAGACCGACAACCCATCATAGCACCGATCCGCGGCGAAAGTCCGCTTCGAGCCCATTTTACTGGATGCTGCACTACGCACGGATGTCGGCAAGGCTTTCCAGTTAGTAACGCTGAGGCTGAAAGTCTTTGCTTGCCAGCAAAGCCGCTGCGCCGATCATAAGCGTGCCGCAAATCTTATTCACCGCGCCAAAGGAAGACTGCCTTAAGGCCGCTGCCGCTCGGACACCGAGCCATCCCCAGACCAGTAAAATTGCTCCATCTACGACCAAGTAAGTGACACCTAAGATCAGAAGCTGGGGCAGCACAGGCGATGTCGGGTCGATGAACTGAGGAAAGAGCGCTCCAAAAAAAACGACAGCAAAAGGGTTTGCCATCGACGTCACAAAGCCCTGACGAAATAACCGAAACGATTGGCCAGACTCAGCGGCGGCGACGTCATCTGTTTGATCTTTCGAGAGAATTAGCTGAACGCCAATCCACACCAAATACGCCACCCCGAGCCATTTGATCCAAACGAACGCGCTCGCTGACGTCGCGATGATTGCAGCAAGACCGAAAGCTGCACCGGTCATTTGCAAGCTGTTGGCAGTCAGGTCTCCGGCCATGGTATAGGCGCTTCGTTTCAACCCATATCTGACGCTGTTCGAAATGATGAGAAGCTGACTGGTGTCCGGCGGTGTTGCGAAGAAAACGGCAACCGCTGCCAGATAAATCAAATACGTTTCCATTGCCATCATCGCATACCTTCAGTTGCGCGACAGCTAGCTAAGGCCCTGAGAGTAAAATGGTCAACTTTCATTGTGGCCATTCGCACACTGTCGTTGAACGGTCGCTTCGTCCCGCACTGCGGACCTTGGCGTTCCAGCATGATGCTGCACCAGGTCATGGGCGACCGCTTCGGGGAAACTGCATCGCAGCAATGATCGTCCTGTCCAAGGTCCGGTTTGGACCGATCGCGGATATCGGTTGGACCGGGCGGAATGCGGACCTTCGCTGCGTCTCGCACTAAAGTCTGCTTTGCAGAAACGACGTTGACGGCCGCGACAGCGTGCCGATGCCCGCTTACAGGAGGGCAATTTTATAACATGTTGGACTTGTTTCTTACACCAGCCCGTCATCATGAACCAGCCGGGAAACTCCAGCCTTCGGTGGTCCAAGGTCGGGGAACAAACCACCAACTTGCAGACACTCATTGTGAACGAGGGGTCAGCAGGGGCAGGTCAGCTGGCAAGCATCCTTACCTATGGTTTCGAGAACGAAACCTTCTTCCTTTATCGGACAACCTCAGCTTGAATGGCCTCGCACAATATCGGAGAAAAATATGAATTTTCGAGCACTCTTTGTCCCGGCCTTACTAGGCCTCGCTGCCTGCGGAGCACAGCCACAGCCCGGAGCAATGCAGTCGGTTGCGCTGTCAACGTATGACCCAAATAGCCCGTCGGGAGTGGGCAGGGTTCAATTCACCCGAAGTGTATCCAACTCGAGAGCGGTTTCAAATGACCGGAATTGCTCTGACTTCGCGACCTCTTCTGCGGCGCACCAGTTCTTCTTGAATGCCGGCGGCCCCTCTAGCGATCCGCACGATTTGGACCGAGATGGCGACGGGTATGCTTGCGAGTGGGGAAAGGATCTTCTGAACCGCCAAGCCGCAGAGAGGCAACGACGAGCCGCAGCTGTTACGCGACCTACTCCAGTAAGATCGGCATCGCGTTGCTATACTGGGCCACGGGGCGGAACCTACACGATAACGAGCGGCGGGAACAAAAACTACAGCGGTTGTTGAACTAACGATTGGACCTTAGGAAAGCAAAAGCTCACGTTGGATGTTTGTGCCTCTCCTGACTTCGGCAAAACCGAGATAATTAATCTATACGGCGGAATTCTCCTGCGGACTGTATTGTCCGCGGGTCTATAGTAGCAGAAACTATCAAAATAGCATTCATAACAAGTAATTTTTGGTTGGATCGAAAGCCAATATGGCCTTAAAATTCAAGTAAGTTTCGGTGCTTGGCTCTTGGCCATGCGGCGCAGCGAAGGTCCGCTACAGAGCCCAAACTGCAAATTCGCTGCGCCGTTGCGAAGGTCAGTTATGACCTTTTGGTAGTTCCTTATGGCCATGCCCGACGATTGATCAAATACAGGGCGGGAGTGTTGACGCATATCACTCTGAGTTCGTAACTAATCTCAACAGGCCACGCATTAAGCGCCATCTCTGGTATGCATATTCGCGGCAACGGAAATGGGATGAGCGATCTCTTGCTCTTCGGCGCTTAGGCTTTCGTAGTCCGCTGCCAGATCTTCCACCCGGATCTTCGAGAACTGCGCGAGCAGCCGCGCCTCTGCCTCGCGCAGTGAGGCATCGAGTTGAGCATCCACGGCCTTCTCGACGAGGCAATCGGACGGGTCGGCATTCGGGCCGATGTTGAACAAAGGTGGCGCGCCGACGGCCTCATAGACGTCCCGCAACATGATCTCGGTCAGCGGGCGGGCGAGCGTCCAGCCGCCGCCGTGCCCTTTTTCAGACGCGACGATCCCTCGGTCGCGCAGACCACCCATCATCCGGCGCACGACCACCGGGTTGGTCGAGATCATTTTCGAGATCTGCTCGGAGGTCGCGAGGCGCACATGTCGGTCCATGTGGATCAACACGTGCAGCATGCGGGACATGCGAAGGTCGCGCGGCATTGGCAAGGTCCTTTCACGTGTGAAAGGTTTTTATCACCGGTTATGCAACATTCCAAGTTTCATGTCTTGCTATCGAGCTGAATGGTATGTAACTCGTCGTGTTGCGAGATAGCAAATGAACAGGAATGGACCGATGGGCTACGACGTTATCATAATTGGAGGCAGCTTTGCCGGCCTCTCGGCGGCCATGCAGCTCGCCCGCGCCAGACGCGACGTGCTCATCCTCGACACCAGCACGCCGCGCAATCGCTATGCTGTCAAGTCGCACGGGTTTCCCGGGCAAGACGGACAGAAGCCCGCTGCGATCGCGGCAACCTTGCGTGCCGAACTGAGTGCCTATGCGACCGTTCAGATCCGCGGGGCAGAAGCCAAGGCTGCGTCTCAGCAAGGGGACGGCTTTGTCGTCTCGCTCTCGAATGGTGAAGAGATCACGACGCGCAGGCTCGTTCTTGCCTACGGCGTCCGCGACACGCTGCCTGACCTGCCGGGGCTACGTGAGCGCTGGGGCGCGAGCGTTCTGCATTGCCCCTATTGCCACGGCTATGAGCTAAACCGGCAACCGATGGGCGTTCTGGCCCGGAACGAGCTGGCGATGCATCAGGCCATGCTGCTGCCCGACTGGGGCCCGACCACGCTGTTTACCCAAGGCACCTTTGAGCCAACGCATGACCAGCGTCAGACGCTGGCGAAACGGGGCGCTATTGTCGAAGAGGTGCCGATCATCGGCCTCGTCGGCCCCGCCCCGGTGCTTGAAGCCGTCCGGCTGGCCGATGGCCGCGAGGTCCCTCTGGCCGGGCTGTTCATTGCCCCGCAGACCGCGCCGTCGAACGACCTTGGCGCCATGCTTGGCTGCGAGACGAAGAACGGCCCCACCGGTCCCTATCTTGCCGTGGACGGGATGCAGGCGACCAGCGTTCCGGGTGTTTTCGCTGCGGGCGACCTCGCCAGCCCGATGCCCAACGCGACTCTTGCTGCAGCTGCGGGTGTGCTGGCAGGCGGCGCGGCGCATCGATCGCTGATCTTCGACCCTGATCTCACCGAAGCTGCGTAAGGGAGACGATAGATGCAGGCCGAAACCATCTGGAACGACATATATGCGAAGGGCCCGCAGACGTCATCGGGCACTCAGTGATGGCAGCTTTGTCCGCATAGCTGACCTCGCGCGTTTATCCGTCGAATGTCCGCTTCAGGCTGATGATCAAAACGCCGACGGCAACCTCCGGTATCCTAATTTTCAGGAGTCCACTGGTCGGCGCGACAAGAGGGCGTAAGGTTCGCCTATGTGCAACCTTTACTCCAACACGATGGCCGTCGATGCGATGCGGCAGCTCTTCGCAGTCGACGCGGCCCAGGACGCACTCGGCAACGCGGAACCGCTTCCCGCCATCTTCCCAAAGGGCATGGCCCCGATCGTCGGGATGAATGACGATGGCAAGCGGTGGCTTCAGAACGTCCACTGGGGCTTCGTCATGCCCCAGGTGTCGAAGAAGACCGGCGAACCGATCCAGCCAAGGGCGGTCAACAACGCGCGTGACGACAAGCTGCGGTCGTCGTCGTTCTGGAGAAAGAGCTTTGAGGAGCGGCGCTGCCTGATCCCCGCGACCAGCTTCTGCGAGGCAAAAGACAGAATCCGGCGAGCTACGTGTGGTTCGGCGTAACCGGCGACGAGGCACGCCCGCCCTTCGCTTTGGCAGGCATCTGGCGCGCCTACAGAGGCAACTACGGTGCCGGCGACGTCCGGGAGATGATCACTTCGTCGATGGTCACGACGACGCCGAATGCTCTGACCAAGGAAACCCACCCTGACCGGATGCCTGCGATCCTCGCGCCGGAGGATTACGCGCAATGGCTGACGGGATCCCCGGAGGAAGCCTTCGATCTGATCAAACCCTACCCAGCCGAACGGATGGTCATCCGCCAGCAAGGCGAAGGCCTGAAGTCGGACAGAGGTGGGCTCGAAGGGTCTGGTTCGTAACCGGATCAGCGCTGTGAACGTGAATCTGGTAAGGACGCCCTGGTCACATCAAACAGCACCCGATGCCGAGCGCGCGGCCGCTGCGGGGCTACATGACATGAGATCGTCTACATAATGAGAGATGCGCCACCGCGAACACAGGCCCCCTCGAAAGAGAAAGTAGGACCTGCGTCCAATCCAGTATGCACTTACTTTATCAGGAATTCGTCCTTTGACCGACCATTTTCGATCGCGTCTTTCATCCACTCCGGCTGCCGACCGCGGCCAGTCCAGGTCATCTCGGGGTTCTCCGGATGAACGTATTTCGGGGGCGAGACCAACTTCGACTTTTTCGAAGGCTGCCCGGTGAGTTCGGCGAGGGTGAACCCATTCTCGCGAGCAGCAGCTTCAACGGCAGCGAGCGCCTCCTTGCGGCGCTTGCCCTCAAAGCCGTCGACGGCCTTGTTTACGTCTTTCTGAAGAGCTTTGAGCTCTTCCAGCGACATGCTGTCCAAATCGATATTGGTCATCTTGTTTTCCTTGCCTTGTTCGTTTGTCTAAAGGTGTTCAACGCTGCAGTAATTTAATCTGTCTGTCTAAAGTGGAAGTATATCCCAGGATCACATTTGCAAAGGACGTGTGATCGAATTTCAGTTGCTAATGCGATCTTTTGAAAGTCTTGAGAAAGAATAACTTGCACCTTCATGCCTTTGCAATGCAGCCCTGTTTTCAGAACGTTGCGAAATGCGTAGCCGCATCGGCGACAGGGGGTCCGCTGAAGTCCTCTTCGTCGGGAATTCGGCCAAAGGCGATCTTGGCCCCGACGTAGCCTCCCGGAACTTCAGCCTGTGGACCCATGGATAATGCCTGAGGCCCCAGCTTCGCGCGCAGTCCGTCCATCAGGTCGCTGACCTTCTCCCATTTCGCACGGTCCGCCGTCTCCGATGAGCCACCGTTGTCGCTCGGAGACATCGAGAACAGGTCTGTCACGATCTCGGCCTCGTCGATCAACCCGTGGATCATGACGCTGACCGACTTGGGCGTGAACGCAAGCCGGCGCTCCGCTTCCGCCAGCCCTGTGCCAAGCGCCCCCAGGAACGTGTGATCGTCGCGGGCAGGGGCGAAGGACCCTTCCCAGGTCCAGGCCCCTTCATCCGCCCGCGGGCTGGGCCCGCCGCGCGGTTTGACGGCCTTGAAACCGAGGGTCAGCTTCGTTGCGCGCACGTTCGCCCGCCGCACGCGCCGTCCGGCGCTTTGCGTCAGAAGGCGCGCACAGATCGAGACCTTCTGGGGATTGCGCCAGTCTTGCGGCAGGATCCGACTGTGTCCGAACATGCTTTTCTTCGTCGCCGGTCGTTCAGCGTGGTAGCCGTGAAGGCCGTTCCAGAACCGCTCCCCCTCTACACTGCCCCAGATCGCACGGGCCTGTTTGGGGGCAAGCGCCCAAAGTCCGGTGAAGTCCCGGACGCCGGCGGCCTCCAATCTCGCCTGCATGCCCTTGGAGATTCCGGGTAGGTCACCGAGGTCCACCGTCGCAAGGGCTTGCGGTAGATCATTCGCCCGGATCAGCTTGAACCCGTTCGGCTTGTGCTGCTCGGCCGCGATCTTGGCCAGCAATTCCGTTGGCGCCATCCCGATGGAGCAGGTCAGCACGTCGCTGAAGGCCGCGGCAAGGGCGGCTTTCAGTTGCAGCGCAAGGTCCTCACCACGCGCGCCTTCCGCCGCCAGAAGGGTGCAGACGACTTCGTCGATCGACCGGACGTGAGCGACGGGCACGACTGTCTCGATCACGTCGAGGATGCGTTTGTGAAGGCGCACGTAGACATCGTGCCTGGCCACGACAAAGATCATGTCCGGAATGATTTCCCGGGCTTTCACGATCGGCATGTTGAACTTGACCCCACGCGCCTTGGCCTCGCGGCTGATTGCGATGCATCCGGTGTGGAGCGCATCCAGCGGCACCACGCCGACGGGACGGCCGCGCAGGTCGGAATTGAAGTGCTGTTCGGCCGAGGCGAAGAAGCTGTCGAAATCGAGATAGAGGCGCTCGATGCCACGCGCCTGACCGGGTGGGTCCTGTATCATTCCGCCGCTCCGCAAATGGGTGGTCATCATAACCTCCGCTTCACTTTGGACAAGATCGATCCGATCGCTTGGGTCGTGCGGCATCCGTCCTCGACGTTCTGGTGGCGGGTCGAAGGCGACTGCCTATGGGATGTGGGGATCCGGGACGGTGATATCATCTCCGTGAACCATGCCGATACCGGCAAGAACACCAAGCTGCACGCTATCTGTAACAGTAAAGGCCGGCCCCTCGATCTGTTCGTCACGGCGGGTCAGGTCAGCGATTACATAGGCGAATGAGCATTGCTGAGCAGCCTGCCGGACGTGGACTGGCTGCTCGGGGACTGCGGCTATGATTCCGACTGATTCAGAGAAGCGCCGAGAGACAAGGGGATACGCCCTGTGGTCTGCCCCCTGAAAAGTGGTCCTCCCTGAAGTATGGCTTACGAGCCAGTTGGAGGATGCAGGAATGCCCCAGAAGAGACACAAGCCGGAAAAGATTGTTGCGAAGCTTCGGCAGGTCGACGTCCTTGTATCGCAAGGCCGATCGGTGGCCGAGGCGGTGCGGTCGATCGGTGTGACGCAGTTTACCTACTACCGATGGCGCAAGGAGTTGGGCGGCTTGAAGACCGACTAGGTGAAGCGGCTGAAGGAGCTTGAGAAGGAGAATGAACGGCTGCGGAAAGCCGTTTCCGAGCTGACGCTCGAGAAGCTGATCCTTCGTGAGGCTGCCTCGGGAAACTTCTGAGCCCCGCCCGCCGCCGTCGCTGCATCGATTACATCAGGCAGAAGTTCCAAGTCTCGGAACGCTTCGCCTGCCGTGTTCTGGGGCAGCATCGTTCGACGCAGCGCAAGGTGCCGCGCAGGCGAGCCGACGAGGACGCGCTGACCGCGGACATCGTCGCGCTCGCCACGCAATACGGCCGCTACGGCTATCGGCGGATTGCAGCGCTGCTGCGTGATGCCGGCTGGGTCGTGAACACCAAGCGGGTCGAGCGGATCTGGCGACGGGAGGGGCTGAAGGTTCCCCAGAAGCAACCAGGGAAGGGTCGGCTCTGGCTCAACGACGGGTCATGCATCCGTCTGCGGCCGGAGCGGCCGAACCACGTCTGGTCCTACGACTTCGTCGAGAGCCGGACCCACGATGGAAGGAAGTTCCGCATGCTCAACGTGATCGACGAGTTCAGCCGGGAATGCCTGGCCATCCGGATCGACCGGAAGTTGAACTCGACCGCCGTGATCGACGTCCTGACCGACCTTTTCATCTTGCGAGGTGTGCCCGGTCATGTTCGCTCGGATAACGGGCCGGAGTTCATTGCCAAAGCCGTTCGAGATTGAATCAATGCCGTGGGAGCGAAGACGGCATTCATCGAACCGGGCAGTCCTTGGGAGAACGGCTACTGCGAGAGCTTCAACTCGAAGCTCCGCGACGAGTTGCTGAACGGTGAAATCTTCTACTCGCTGGCAGAGGCACGCGTCGTGATCGAGGCATGGCGCGTCCACTACAATACAGCGCGGCCCCACTCATCCCTTGGCTATCGGCCGCCCGCGCCGGAGGCCATCCATTGGTCGGCAAAGCGGAACGGATCACCACCTCAGTCGGCGCCAGCCTTGGCACCGCGCCCCATCATGCACTAAGACTAAAACCGGACCACCCGATGGGGGCAGGCCAGGAAGGCGTTGTTGCGGCTATCGGACTGGAGGCTGGTTCCCTGTCGCAGTGGCTGCATCGTGGGCTAACAGATGCCGGACTGGATGCTGTTCTGATGGAAACTCTACATGTGAAAGGTGCGCTGAAGGCCATGCCGATCAAGACAGATCGCAGGGATGCCGAAGACATTGCACGGCTTCTTCATCTCGGTTGGCTCAGGCCGGTTCACTGTAGATCCGTCTCGTCGCAGGAGGTCCGTGCCGTGTTCAGGGCCCGAAAGGCCATCCAGCATGGCATGATCGCTTCGGAAATGTCGACGCGTGGACTCTTGCGGAACTTCGGTCTCAAGGTTGGTGCCATCTCTCGTGGTCGCTATGAACAGCGCATTTGCGAACTCAAAAACGGCAATCCAATGCTCGAGGCTGCGACGGGACCGATGCTGCGCGCGCGGGCGTCCTTACGGCAGGAGCTGGCGGGGTTGGAGCGCCTTGTTCGCCAGATGGCTAAGGATGACCCAGTCTGCCGGCGGCTTACGCCGATGCCTGGTGTGCGCGCGGTGGTCGCGCTCACCTACCGATCAGCTGTCGATGATCCTTCCTAGTTCACAGCCTTCAAGAAAGTTGGCGCATGGGTACGCATCACGCCATCGCGCATCCAGTCGGACGAATGCGACGTCTCGGGCGGCATCACGGAGACTGGCGACGTCAATCTGCGCCGCGTATTATGTCAGGCAGCGACTGTCATGATGCATTGCGGGCGGTCAACGTGGCTAAAGGGGCTACGCAGGTCGCGCGACGCCGTGGCGGTAAGCGCGCGATGGTTGCCTTGGCAAGACGTATGAGCGTCATCCTGCACAGGATGTGGGTTGATGACGCCGACTTCCGGTTAGACGTTGCCGTGCCCCATGCGGTATAAAAGATTGCGTTTTCTACTGTCCCCTACCTGATTGCAGGCCTATGAGGTCCCCTAGGGACGTGGTTCCGATGATGCCGTGGTCTGAATTGTTGCCGCTTCACATCGAGGACGTCAATAAGATGGGCACATCGGAATTGCATTGAACCAGCATCATATTGGCAGCTCTGCGCTGACCACTGACCGAGGCATGCACCCGGGTGATCTCAGACGAAGGCCGCGGTGATAAAAGGACGGCTCAGAAACACGTCGTATCAAACCGCAAACAGGCGGCCGGACACGCGTGTCAAAAAGCTTTGACGGAAAGGTCCCCGTTACCGAAGTCCAGACCCTTGGAATCGAACGCTGAGGCGTTACTAGGGATCCTGTCCGACCGCGAGATCGACAATTATCCCGCGACATGAACGGGCCTGCACCGTTCGTGCCGCGTAGGGTCCAGCCACGCGTGCCACGAGGTGGCCGTCGATTTTCTTCAGGCCATCCAAGTGTTCACCGTCCGCTGCCAACCGGCGACACAGATCACCCAGCCATGCCCCTACGGTTTCGTCACCGGGGAGATCAGCAGGGCGTGCATCTCGGCCACCTGTCGGCGGAGCGTGTCGGTTTCCTGCTGGGTGGAGATCCGGGCCTCGCAACTCAGGCGGAGTTCTTCCGAGGTCTGCGTCAACAGGTCGATCAATCGTTCGATCAGATCCATCTCCGGAGTATTCATCGGCTCCACCAGGTCGAGGAGCGGGTGCAGGGCCGTCACGTCCCGGTGCGTCTCCTTCATCTCTTGCATCAGCGGATCGCGCAGGCTGGCGTTGTCCAGCGGGATCAGGTCCTCGGGCGTGGTCGTGGTGGTCTGTGTCATGAAGGTTTCCTTTCAGAATGTGAGGGGCGTGGGAGGCGAGAAGGCGGGCAAGACGGCGCAGGGCAAGACGCCGGCGCGCCTTTCGCAAAGTGCTGCACCAGGCCAGGCGCGCCCTGAGATGTCGGGGTGTCCAGGCAGGACCGAGTCTCCCCAAGGCGAACGTTCGCCCGTCCGGAGTCGCGATATTCAGGTTGGCATGTTTGCTGTTTTTCGTGAGACCGGGCACCAAACTGTGGCCAGGCAGGTGGATCGCGATCGCTTTGATGAAATCCGGGAGCGTCGCGGGCTGCGTCCCGCGGAAAATGTCCGTCAACGCCGTATGAATCTTCTTTGCCAACCCTTTCGATCTGCGCCGTGCGGGGCTGTGCGGCACGAGGCGGGGCAAGGCTCCGGGATCGAACTCCGCCAGGCGCGGCAACCCTGTCGCGTCGCGCAGAGCCCGGTCCATCCGGTCGGAGATGGATTGCGATCGCGGGAACGGAACCTTCCGGTCGCTCCAGGTCCGCTCGAATACGATGACATGCACATGGCAGCAGTTTGCATCGACATGCCGGATCGCGGCCCAGATCACCCCCCGGTGCGGAATTCCGCGGTTCGCGAGTTCTGTCGTCACGATACGCGTGAGCATCGTATCGCTCGCCGCGCGATCCTCGGGCAAAGAGATCGTCAAGGTGATGACCTCCTCGTCGCCCGCAAGTGCGATCGCCCGGTCCCGCAGCTCGGGCAGCGTTCCGGCGTAGAGCGTGCCACCGACGATGCGTGCGCCCTTGCGGATGATGTAGTTCGAGATCTGTGCCGCCGAGCGCGGCCCGACATACGCTCGCATCAGTCCGCATCCCAGCCGCACAGGCGGTCCACGGCGCGCCGGAGGTCTGCCAGCAGCGCCGACCGCTGACGGGAGGAAAGGGCCGTTGCGGGGTCGTTGCGCGCAAGCCGGTAGATCCAGGCATTCAGCTCACCGATCTGGATGGCGAGGGCATCTTCAGGGTGATCCACGGGGCGTGCGACCAGGGACATGATGTAGGCGGCACGCGAGCGCGCGCCGGCTCGCTTCTGGGCGGCGTCGAGCTGCGCGCGCTCTTTGGGGGAAAGCCGGAGCTTCACGTCTTCGCTGCGGGATGCGGCTCGAGAGCCACCTGGAGTGGTCATGTCGTGTCCTCATGATTCAGGGGGAAGGTCGGAGCCTGTGGGGCGCCGTCTTGCACAAGATAGACGATCCGAGCGCCGCGGTCCTTTTCCGTCCACAGGTAATACTCTTCGGCCCCCATTTTTTTGGGGGGCTCTGCCGCGGTAGGGGTCTTCGTCATGTTCCGGGAACCGGTTTTGAGCGTGCAGAACCGACTTACGAGACCCGGCGCCCGCATCGGGGAACCCGCCGTGACGCGGAGCCCGCTCGCCGCGGCGACCCGGACATCGCGAGGACGAATGGAAAGATCTGCGCCCGACTCTACGGGCCGTCAGAGCGAAACGGACGAACCGGTCACGGCTCAGATCTTCCGGCATCCGGTCTCTCGTCCCGGTGGCGACCGGGTGGCGCTTGCTGCCGCCAGCGCCGCGTTATTCCGGCCTGCCAAGCTTGGCGGAGGGACTGGAAGAACAGTCCCGTTTCCCGGTGAAGACTTGCCGGCGGAGCGCGAGGCGCGATCGTAGGCCGGGACAGCGGCTGGACATCCGCTTCGAGGCAGGAGCCGCGTATCTCGGCACGGGGTGGCCAAATTTTTGCCTCCGTCCACAGCATTGCGTAGCCACTTGGCAGAAACCGCCCTCGTTTGCATTCCGTGAAGGGACGGAGGTTCCTATTCTGAAGGTCATCAAAACCACGAGGAGCACGACGATGACCGACAGCAAGACTAAGAAGCCTACCCTCCAGAAGATCCCGATCGAGAGGATCGAAGCTGCTAAGGCGAAGGCCTTGAAGATGGAGCCCGCCGCACCGACGGAACTTTCGGCAAAAGCTGCGGTGGCCGCGATGAGTGACACCGACAGGCATTTGCACGACCTGGGATTCAGCACCGAGTGGATCGCGCAGTTCATGATCGATGAGCTTGGATTGAAGAGCGAACTATCGACGGTGCGTAGCTACCTGCAGCAGGCAAGGCGCGAGGCCGCGAAGAAAGGCGGAAAAGCGACAGGGCCGGCAAAGTCGCGTAAGGCCGCACGGAACAGCGACACGCCTGAAACGACGCCGGAGCCGAAGGGTGCACCTGAGATCGACGGAGCGGATGCCATCGATCGGATGCCGATCGGGACCGCTCAGGAGGTCGTCGGTGAACCGGATGCCGATCAGTCGAAGGGCGACAACTCGTCGAGGGCACCCACGACGGCAACCGAAGAGAAGATGTCCACCGACACGGTCACGGCAAGCCTCGAGGGCGAGGCCGAACCTCGCGACAGTGCCGACACCGGACCGACCCAGCACTCCAATGCGGATCCACGTCCGACGGATCGTGAAGGGATCGATACCCTCGATACGCGCGAGATGGAGAGTGACGGAACGGGAAGCGAGGGATCGACCGACGGCGAAGGCGCTACGCCGAATGGCGGTGCCGGCGGATCGAGTGAGGATACACAGGCCATTACTGAACGGACGGAGAGGGAAGCATCCTGACATGGGCGATAGGCTCCCCCATGGCTTCTTCGGACCCACGGGGGAGAGGTCCGGGACACCCGGTTGTATAGCGTCCAACGAGATAGATGTATGAGGTCCGACGCCGAAAGGATCATTGGCGCGCATCGTCGTCGAGTTCTTCCGAACGTCCTGTGCACAGGCATGCCTTGAATCTTCGCACAGGGATCCGGGACTTCCGACGAGTCCGACTATCCCGCGAAAGGAGATGCGGGTAACGATCATAGAAGCACGGTGAGACAAAGCGGTGAACGGTTCGCGAAGGGGTGTCCGCAACCAAATGAGAAGATCATCGAGACCGATGGACGAACGGCCAGGTGAAGGATTAGCGGCGAGATCGTGATACGAGGCGGCCTTGGTATCGAAGGGCCTAACTCAAATGCGTGGCATATCGGTCAGCGCAGAACGGGACGCAAATCGTGCCTCTTGTAAAACGACCTTGCCCCGGAACAGCACGGCCCTTCGAACGAAAGTCCGAACGGATCACGCGCGCCGCAGGCATCGTGCAGACCAATCGCGTGCGGGTAAGGCCGGACCCACGAAACGCATGTCGGTTCGAACGCCGGAACGGTCCGCAAGACGTCATGAGGGGGACCTCGGAAGCGGCCTCAGATCATCGAGACCTGCACAAGGAAGAACACCGATGCAGACGCTTCACGCACACCCTGGCCAGGAAGACCGGATCCGGTTCGCACAGCCCATCGTGTAAACTTCACGCACGCCCTGCCGTTGTTTCCACCGCTGATCGAAGGGCCAGGTCGGGTGACAGGTGCTTGGCAGAATTGCCGGTTGGGTAGAGGTCCACGTAGAACCTAGAAATGGGGACCCTTTTCCACCCGAGCCGACTTCGGCGGATTGACGGCCATCGAGAGAATCCGAGCGGTCCGTAGACCGCCCGGTTACGCCTGCGACCAGTCGAAGCCGTCGATCCCGCCATCCCCGGGCCCGTCGTCCTCGGCCCCGCTATCCCGCACATGGCAGCACGCCAGCGCCTCGTTGAGCGCCTCACCCTCCAACACACCGTCGATCACAAG
>NZ_SELQ01000014.1 GCF_004145405.1 Salipiger sp. IMCC34102 | reverse complement strand
TGCGCTTCATGGCCATGGGAGAGCAATACGCCCCCATCGACTTCATGACCGCCCCCGAGGACACCCCCGCCAACCCGCTGGCCGAGAAGCTCACCCCCCGCGAACTGCAGGTCCTCAAGGGCCTCACCGAAGGCAAGTCCAACAAGGAAATCGCCCGAGACCTCGACATCACCGAGCCCACCGTCAAGCTCCACGTCAAGACACTCTACCGAAAGGTCGGCGCCGCAAACCGAACCCAAGCCGCCATCATCGCAAGAGAAGCAGGACTCTATTGAGCTATCCATGTGGATAGGGGATCGGCCCGGATGCGATCACCGGATGCCCGTCCGCGCGGATGATCCGTTTTATCTAAATCTTTAGGACTTGGGATGAAGAGGAGTACACCCATGTCCTACGCTCGCTTTGATACGCACCCGATCGCCCCCCGGCCACGGACCGGCAAGGGCAAAGTGAAACGGGCCCTCGTCGGGGGCGGGCTCGGCGATCTTGGGCGACTGCCCCGCTACGCCGCCTTCGCCATCCTGGGCAGTGCGCTGATCTGGGCACCGATCACGGGGTATCTGAAGACCGCGCCGCTGAAGTACAAATCCTCCACCTCGCTGATCCTGCCCGGCTCGGGCGCCTCGGCGTCGTTGAACCTGAACGGGATCGGGCAGGCCTCGACCTCGGCGAACTCCGCCTTTTCGAGCAACGCGGTCAGCCCGACGGAGACCTACAAGCGCCTCCTGAACGCTGACCGCATCCTGGCCGCCGCCGCGGAGTCGTTGGGGATCGACCAGCCCGCGCTCGGCCGGCCGCGCGTGGAACTGGTCGATCAGACCAGCCTCATCCATTTCGAGATGACCGGCGGCACCCCGGAAGAGGCGCAGGCGCGGGGCAACGCGATCCTGACGGCCTTCTTCGAGGAACTCGATGCGTTGCGCACGGACGAGGTCAACACCCGCCAGGACAGCAGCCTGCAGGCGATCTCCGATTACCGCGATTCGGTCGGCGGGACGCGCGCGCAGATCTCGTCCCTGCAGGGATCCACGGGCCTGATCTCGGTCAAGCAGTACGAGGTGCTGATCGACCGGAGCCTGGCGCTGGAAACCGAGGTGCGCAGCCACGCCGCGGCCCTTGCCGAAGCCGAAGCCGGCGTGTCCGCATTGTCCGAGCAGCTGGGCCTCGACCCCGAGACGGCGGCGAAGACGCTGAAACTCTACGCGGACGACACCTACCTTGCCTTGCTCGACGAGATTGCCCGTTTCGAGGCCGAGCACGCGGAAGCCTCGGCCCAGTTCGGCCAGGCGCACCCGAAGGTCGTCGCGGCGCGCGACGGGCGCGACACCGCCCGCAATTCCGCCTTGCAGATCGCCTCTGCCACGACCGGGCTGGACATCGACACGGTGGCCACGCTCGACCTTGCACCGCAGGGTGTGCGCGCGGACCTTCTGTCGGAGCTGGTGCGCAAGGATGTCGACCGCAGGGGGCTGCTGGAAGAGCTGACCACGCTTGAGGCGCAATACAGCGAAGGAAAGGCGGATCTCGACCGGAAGGCCGCTGCCGCCGCGCAACTTCAGGATCTGGAGCGCGATTTCCAGGTGGCGGAGGCGGTGTTCGCCTCGGCCATCGCCCGGACCCAGTCCAGCAAGTCCGATGTCTTCGCCTCCTACCCGCTGGTGCAGGTGCTGGAGAACCCGTCGCTGGCCGACCGTCCGTCTTCGCCCAACCGCAAGCTCGCCATCGCCGCGGGCATCGCGGCCACGCTGATGATGCTGATGGCGCTGGCGATGGGCTGGATCCGTCTTGCGCTGATCAGCCGCCTGCTGGCCAAGCCCGCGGCCGCGGCATGACCGGGATGAACCCGGTCGAGCGGATGGTCTACAAGACGCTCGTCTGGACCTGGCCGCTTTACGGTCTTGGCGCGCTCTACGTGGTCGGGCCTGTGCTGGCCTGGCTGCTGGGCGGCCTGGCGGTGCTCATCCTTTTCCTCGGTCGGGCCGTCCGCGAGGACATGCGGGCCACGGGGACGATCCCGGTCGTGGTCTGGCTGTGGATCCTGGGCATGGCCGTGATGCTGGTGGCCCTCTGGGTCGGCCACCTGAACTGGTCGCTGGGTCTCAAGCAGACGATTAAGTCCTCCATCGGGTGGGCCAAGGGCTGGGCGCTGCTGGCGCTGTTTCCCCTGGTGGGCGCGGTGCTGCCGATCCGGCGCAGCGTGCTGGTGCGCGGCCAATGCGTCATCGGGCTGGGCACGTTGATCCTGGCCCCCGTGATGCTGGCCGCCCCGCACGTCGGCTTGCCGGAACGGATCTACACCTCGCCGCTGAAGGCGATCGGCGGTCCGGGGCCCGAGTATTTCACGGTCTACTTCTTCACCTGGGATCCGGGAAGCTGGACACCGCGCTGGCAGTTCTACGCGCCGTGGTCGCCGTTTGCGGCACTGCTGGGCGTGGTCCAAGTGCTCTTCGCGCTGGAGGAAGACAACAAGCGTTGGCGCCGGATCGGGCTCGCCGCGGGGCTTTTGATGATCTTCGCGTCGAAATCCCGGATGGGGCTCGTGGGTCTGGCCGCCTGCACGGTGGCCCCGCGGATGATGCCGCTTGTCCTGCAGGGCTGGGCCTGGCGCGTGCTGGCGGGGCTGACCGCCTCGCTCGCGATCACCGGGGCGGCGCTGGCGGCGGCGGCAAACGACGCCGTCGCAGCCTTCAAGGGCGCCCGGGCCGACAGCACGCGCGTGCGCGAAACGCTGCAGCGCATCGCCTTCGAGCGCTGGCGGACCGAGGCGGTCTGGTTCGGCCACGGCACCGTGCAGCCCGGGCCGCATCTGGTCGAGTACATGCCCATCGGCAGCCATCACACGTGGTACGGCCTGTTGTTCGTGAAGGGCCTGGTCGGCTTCGGGGCCCTGCTCGTCCCGATGGTCTGGCAGACGCTTTTGACCATGCGCGACGCGGCCTTGGGCCCGCGGGGCCGCCTGCCGATGGGCCTGATGATGACGATCATCCTGCTCACCTTCGGCGAGAACGTGGAGATCGAGGCCTATCTTCTGTGGCCCGCGCTCATGCTCTTCGGGATCCACGCGCGAGAGATGCAGAAAAACCCAGTCGAGATGCCCGCCACCTGACGCAAAACCCGCAGCATCGCGTGGGCGATGCTGCGGGTTTCTACGTTCATCCTTGGGCGATCGCCCGCGAGCGACCATCGGTAACCGCCGAATGGTCGCCTTCGTGACCCGTCGTCAGGCGGCTGCCACGCCGGGTTTCTTGCCGGCGATGATCATGCCCAGCAGATCATCGGTGGTCACGTCGTCGACGTTCACCACGCCCACCAATTCCCCGTTTTTCATCACGGCGGCGCGGTCGCACAGCCGTTTGACCTGATGCACGTCGTGGTCGATCAGGAAGATCCCCAAGCCCTGCTTCTTCAGCTCCTGGATCAGGTCGGCGACCATCTGGGTTTCCTGCGGCCCGAGGGCGGCGGTCGGCTCGTCCATGATCAGGATCTTGGCCTGGAAGTAGACCGCGCGTGCGATGGCGACCGACTGACGCTGGCCGCCCGACAGGGCGCTGACCGGCGCGTTGAACTTGCGGAAGTTGGGGTTGAGGCGCTGGAAGATCCGCCGCGTCTCGGCCTCCATCGCGGAATCGTCCACGAAGCCCAGCGCGTTGGTCAACTCGCGGCCCAGGAACAGGTTCGAGGCCGCGTCCAGGTTGTCCGCAAGCGCGAGCGTCTGGTAGATCGTCTCGATGTTGTAGTCGCGGGCGTCGCGCGGGTTCTCGATCTGGGCATGTTCGCCGTTGACGTAGACCTCGCCGCTGTCCTGCTTGTAGGCGCCCGAGAGGCACTTGATCAGCGTCGACTTGCCGGCACCGTTGTGACCCAGCAGGCCCACGACTTCGCCGGGGTAGAGGTCGAGGCTGACGTGGTCCACCGCCTTGATCCCGCCGAAAGCGATCGAGATGTCGCGCATCTCCACCAGGGGGGTGCCGGAACGGTCGATTGGGGTCTTGGCCATCACGCGGCTCCCGTTTTCTTGCGATAGATGATGTCCACGAGGACCGCGAGCACCAGCACCGCACCGACGACGATGTTCTGGAACGGCGCGTCCACGCCGACCATGGCCATGCCCGACTGCAGAGACTGCATGATGAGCGCGCCCAGGATCGCGCCGTAGATCGTGCCGAGGCCGCCGGCGAGCGCCGTGCCCCCGATCACGGCGGCGGCGATCACGCGCAACTCGTCCAGGGTGCCGATGTCGTTGGAGTGGAACGACAGACGGGCCGAGGCGACGGTGGCGGCCAATGCACAAAGGATGCCCATCAGCGCGAAGACCTTCACCGTCAGCCACTTGGTGTTGATGCCGGACAGTTCGGCCGCATCGGGATTGCCGCCGGTGGCGAAGATGTAGCGTCCGAAGCGGGTCTTGCGCGCGGTCACGGTCATCGCGACCGCGACGGCGATCAGCAGCAGCACGGAGAAGGGCACGCCGTAGCCTTGGGTGAACCCCTCGGGCATGGTCTGGCCGCTGGCCTCGAACTGGCGGGCCAGGACGCGCTCTGGCACGGCGTAGGCGTTCAGGGTGTAGACGAAGCCCAGGATGACGATGGCGGCGATGACCATGATCAGCAGTTCGGCCCAGACCGGCTTGACAGGGAATTCATGGGCGATGCGGCTGCGGCGGGCGGACCAGATCGCGAAGCAGGCCGCGACCACGGCGATCAGGGCGACGACCCAGCTGCCGGCGGTGCCAAGCGTTCCGGCGATGCCGCCCAGAAGCTGGAACACGTCGTCGAGCGGTCCGATCGTCTGGCCGTTGGTCAGGTACCAGGCCACGTTGCGCCAGACCAGCAGGCCGCCCAGCGTCACGATGAACGACGGGATCGCGAGATAGCCCACCAGGTATCCCTGGAAGCCCCCGATGATGGCCCCCGTCAGCAGGCCCACCACGATCGCGAGCGGTGCGATCAGTGGGCTGCCGAGGTCGATGCCGAGGTATTGCGGCAACCAGACGGTCTGGGTCATCGCCATCATCGCCGAACAGGTCGCCAGCAGCGACCCCACGCTCAGGTCGATGTGGCGGGTCACGATCACGAAGACCATACCGGTCGCCATGATCGCGACGGAGACGGTCTGGATCGTCAGGTTGAAGATGTTGCGCGGGGTCAGAAAACGCCCGTCGGTCAGGACGTTGAACATCAGGCAGACGATGACGAAGGCCCCGACCATTCCCAGCAGGCGGGTGTCGATCTCGAGCGTCTTGAAGATGTTGCCGCGAGAGGTGGATCCCCTCTCGGTAGTCGTGTCAGCCATGATGGCCCCCCTGGTGAATGTCCGGCGCGGGACGATCCCGCGCCGGAAACTGGCTTACTCGGCGCAGACGGCGGGACCGTCGGTCACGCCCTGGCACAGCTCTTCCTGGCTGATCCAGCCCGCGTCGACGACCACGTCCAGATTGTCCTGGGTGACCGGCACCGGGGAGAGGAACTCTGCCCAGAGCGTCGTGCCGGCGGGGGAGGTCCACTCTTCCGCGCCCTCGACCTCGGACAGCGACGCGCCACCGGCCAGCGACACGGCGATCTCGCCGGCCTGGCGGCCTAGTTCACGGCTGTCCTTCCAGACGGAGACGGTCTGCGTGCCTTGCGCCACGCGGTTCAGCGCGGCGAAGTCTGCGTCCTGACCCGATACCGGGATCCCGTCCATGCCCTGCGAGGCGAGAGCGGCCACGGCGCCACCGGCGGTGCCGTCGTTCGAGGCGACCACGGCGTCGACGTTGTTGTCGTTCTGCGTCAGGATCTGTTCCATGTTGCGCTGCGCGTTCGCGGGCAGCCAGCCGTCGGTGTAGGCCTCACCGATGATGGTGATGTCGCCGGCGTCGATCGCCTCCTGCAGGACTTCCTGCTGGCCGCCACGCAGGAAATCCGCGTTCGGGTCGGTGGGCGAGCCCTTGATCATCACGTAGTTGCCGGTCGGCTGCTGTTCCAGCACGGCGCGGGCCTGCATCCGGCCCACTTCGACGTTGTCGAAGGTCAGGTAGAAGGCGCGGTCGTCCTCGATCAGGCGGTCGTAGGCGATGACGGGGATGCCGTTGTCGGCAGCGCGCTGGACGGCCGGGATCACGGCCTGCGTGTCCTGGGCCAGGATGATGAGCGCATCCGCGCCCTGGCTGATCAGCGATTCGATGTCCGAGAGCTGCTTGGACGAGGACGACTGGGCGTCGGCCGAAATGTAGGTGGCACCGGCCTCTTCCAGGGCCGACTGGATCGCGGCTTCGTCGGTCTTCCAGCGCTCTTCCTGGAAGTTGGACCAGCTCACGCCGACGGTCAGGCCGTCCTGGGCAAGCAGGGCCGTGGGCACGAGAGCCGTCGCCGAAAGGGCTGCGGCAAGCAGGGTACGTCTTTGCATTGATTTTCCTCCACGGTTGGATCCGGCCGCTTCCGCGGTCCGAATTGACGCGCATGCAACCGCTTTTTAGTTTGCCTGTCAAATTAAATGTGAGCATGCTTGCCCCGACGTCCGTCGGAGGAAACAGCGACGGCGATCGGGGAGTGCGCATGACAAAAATGGAATCGGGCCGGCCGGCCGGGAATTTCGGCCCGCTGATGGGCGAGGCTCCGGAGGACGCGCGCCCGCTCAAGCAGCGGATCTTCGATCTGGTGCGCGCCAGCGGGCCAGTGTCGCGTGCGCAAGTGGCGAAGGAGCTGCGGATCTCACGCGGCACCGTTTCCGTCCTGACGGCCGATCTGATCGAGGCGCGCCTGCTGTGCGAGGATCAGACCCTGCCTGCCTCTGCCGAGATGACGCGCGGACGGCCCCCGGTCGGGCTTTCGGTGCGCGCGGATGCCTTCGTGGTGGCGGGGATCAAGTTGTCGTCGGGCAACCGCACGGGATTGCTGATCGATTCGGCCGGGAACCGGCTGGCCTCCTACCGGATGCCGGTCACCACGCGGGACCGCAGCACCGATTCCGAGATCGACGCGACCGGCATGATCGTCGACACCATGCTGGCCGATCAGGGCCTGTCCCGCTGCGATCTGGCGGCGGTGGGACTGGGTCTGCCCGGTTTCGTCAACAACGAGACCGGCAGCGTCCACTGGTCGCCGCTTTTCACGCAGGGCGATCCGCAGTTCGCGCGCCGCGCCTCCGACCGGCTGGGCCTGCCGGTCGCGATCGACAACGACGCCAACCTGGTCGCCTTGGCGGAACTTTGGTTCGGCAAGGGGCGCAGGACCGCGGATTTCGTCGTCGTCACGCTGGAGGAAGGCGTCGGCATGGGCACCGTGCTGAACCATCGGCTGTTTCGGGGCGCCAACAACCTAGGCGGAGAGCTGGGGCACCTGAAGGTCGCGCTCGACGGGGCGCTCTGCCGGTGCGGCCAGCGGGGTTGCCTCGAAGCCTACCTGTCGGACTACGCCATCGTGCGCGAAGGGGCGACCGCCCTGCCCCATGGCATCGACCGCTCGGCCCCCAGGGCGCAGCGGATCGAGGCGTTGCAGCAGGCGGCCGCCCAGGGCAACGCCGCCGCACAGTCCATTTTCAACCGCGCCCAGCGCTACCTGGCCTTCGGGGTGGCCAACGTCGTGAACCTGATGGATCCCTCGCTCGTGATCCTCTCGGGCGGGCAGATGCGCTACGACTGGCTGGATCCGGAGGTCCTGCGACGTGACATGCGGGAATTCGTGATCGGCACCGACCGCGACCTGCCGCAACTGAAGGTGCACGAATGGGGCGATCTTCTGTGGGCGCACGGCGCCGCGGCCCTGGCCCTCGAGGCAGTGACCGAGGCGCGGCTTGGCCCCGCGGCGGTGACCGCATGAGCAAGTCGCGTCTCCTCGCTCTCGTGCTCGCGGCCCTGCCCGGGACGCTCGCGGCGCAGCCGATGTTCACCTTGCAACCGCAGGCCTTCGACGTGGAACACGTCTACTCGGGCGGATGGGAGCATTTCGTGGGCGGGGGCGTCGCGGTCTTCGACTGTGACGGCGACGCGCGCCCCGATCTGGCCGCGGCGGGCGGAGAGGCCCCTGCCCGTCTGTTCCGCAACGACACGCGTGGCCCCGGCGATCCGATCCGCTTCGAGAGCGCGACGTTCCCGACACTCGACCGGGTGACCGGCATGTACCCGCTGGATATCGACGGCGACGGTGCGGTCGATCTGGCCGTGCTGCGGGTCGGGGCGAACCTGCTGCTGAAAGGCGATGGCGCCTGCGGATTCACGGACGCCAGCGCGGACTGGGGGTTCGACGGCGGTGACGGCTGGACCACCGCCTTCAGCGCGACCTGGGAAGGCGATGCCGACCTGCCCACGCTCGCCTTCGGGAACTACGTCGACCGCGACGACCCCGACGGCCCGTTCGAGGCCTGCGACGACAACCAGCTTTATCGCCCCGAGGGGGGCCGCTACGGCAAAACGCAGGTCCTGTCGCCGGGGTATTGCGCGCTTTCGATGCTCATCTCGGACTGGCAGCGCAACGGCACGCCGGAGCTGCGGATTTCCAACGACCGGCACTACTACGTGCGCGGCGGCTTCGAGGAGATGTGGCGACTCGCCCCCCTCGCCCCGCGGACAGAGGCCGACGGCTGGCGCCGCGTGTCCCTTTGGGGAATGGGTATCGCCAGCGCCGACATCACCGACGATGGCCTGCCCGAGGTCATGCTGACCTCGATGGGTGACCAACTGCTGCAGTACAACGATGCGGGCGAGATGCGCGACGCGCCCTTCGCGGTCGGCGTGGCGGCGCAACGCCCCTACCAGGGCGACGACGGCCGCCCGTCGACCGGTTGGCACGCGGAATTCGCGGATGTGGACAACGATGCGCGGCTCGACTTGTTCATCGCCAAGGGCAACGTCGACCAGATGCCCTCGAACGCGATGCGCGACCCCAACAACCTGCTGATGCAGACCCCCGACGGCACCTTCACCGAGGCCGGCGCCAGTGCCGGTATCGCGGACGACGCGCGCTCGCGCGGGGCGGCGCTTGCGGATTTCGACGGGGATGGGCTGCTGGACCTTGTGGTCTCTGCCCGCCGCGCGCCGCTGCGCCTGTGGCAGAACCGGACAGCCGACGCAGGCAACTGGCTGTCCGTGGTGCCGCAGCAGGACGGACGGAACCGGGACGCCATCGGCGCCTGGATCGAAGTGCGGCTCGGCGATCGGACCCTGTCCCGCGAGGTCACGGTCGGCGGCGGTCACGCCGGGGGCCAGCGCGGCCCGCTGCACTTCGGGCTGGGAGAGGCGGAGACCGCCGAGGTGCGCGTGACTTGGCCTGACGGCACACGGACGGAGTGGCAACGGGCGACGGCCGGCCGCGCCGTCCGGATCGCGCGCTAGCGGTCGATCGGCAAGCCCGACGGGACGCTGTCGGGGATGCCCAGCCGACCGGCCAGTGCGGTCTCGTCTTCGAGCGCGGTCAGGAACGCCACCAGCGCCGCGACCTGGTCGGGGTCGAGGGCAACCGGATCAGCGGCGACCGCGGCGAGGATCGCGTCCCGCTCGGTCGCATCGTCCCGGACGGCGAAATCGGCCGCCCCCGCCAGTGCCGGCAGCGCGGGCGCGTCCCGGTCGGGCGCGGTCGACGGGTCGGCGTGGTCGCGCAGGAACTGGGCGAGGTCGGTATGCGCCCCGGCGTGGCCCCAGGGCCCCGTGCGGGTCACGTTGCGCAGCATCGGAGTGCGAAAGGCATAGGCATCCGCCGTATCGCCGGTCACCCGCATCCGGCCGAGATCGCGCTGATGACGCTCGAACCGTTCGGCCTTGCCCGGGCCGATCTGCGGTGCGCCCATGGCGTGGAACGCCTGATCCGACAAGAGCGGGCCGGAATGGCAACCGGCGCAGCCTGCGTCGCCGAAGAACAGGTCCATCCCCTCCTTCGCCGGTCCGGTGAGCGGGGTTTCTCCCGCGAGGTGCCGGTCGAAGGCGGTGTCGTCGGCCCGCCATTCCACGGCGACGAAGGCCGCGATCGCGTCCGAGATATCGACGAAGCCGATCGGCCCCTTCGCCTGGCTAGGGTAGGCCGCGGCGAACATCTCTCGGTAGGCGGGGATCGCATCGACCCGGCGCGCGATCCGGTCCCAGGCACCGTCGGGGCCGGTCAGCCGCCCCTGCCGCACGGCCTGGGAGACCTCGTTCTCCTGGTAGTGCCCTGCCATCTCGTCCGGCGAGAGCACGGGAAACATGGTCTGCGCCGAAAGCAGGCTCGCGAACCCCTGCACCATGTCGTCCTCGAGCGGGGTGCGCAGACCGGAAGGGCGCGCGGTGTCGACCTCGATCCGGCCGTCGGCGAACATCACCGTGACGTCGCGATGGCCCAGGTTGAAAAGCGCGGGCGCGTTGCGGGGGATCCTTTGTTCGGGTGGGTTGTCGGCATCGGCTAAGCGCTCCGGCCCGAGACCTTTCCCGCCGTCGCCCAGCCCCAGGGCCAGCCCGTCGCCGGTGGCGAAGCGCGGATGATGACAAGTGGCGCAACTGACCTGCCGATTGCCCGACAGGATCGGATCGTAGAACAGCGCCTGCCCCAGCAGAACCTCCGCCTCACCATGCTGGGCAAAGCCGGTCGGGTCCAGCGCCGCGGGTTCGGCAGAGACCACCTGACCAAGGCCGAGGGAAAGAAATATGACGGACCATCTCATGCCGCGGTGATACCCGGACCGCCGGGTAACACAAGAAAAACCACGCGCGGGGGTGGTCGGCGTAGCCCGGCGGCGTCGGCCCCGCACCCGACGGGCGTGTCGAGCCGACAGGGTTACCGACCAATCGCCAAGTCTTCACCAGCTATCACCCGGACCGACCTGCATCTCTATCTGGCATCGCCTTAGCTGGACGGCGGGGACATCGGTCCGCATTTCTCCGTGGCGGCCTTGAAGCCCGGGTGCGCCTGCAACCGCTGCCAATAGGCCGCAAGGACGGGGCGGTCTTCCAGGCGACCGGCCATTTCCAGCAGGGAGAACAGGTAGGACATCTGGATGTCGGCCAGCATCAGGGTATCGCCCATGACGAAGTCCCGGTCCGCGAGCCGGTCTGCCATGTAGTCGAGATTGGTGTCCAGTTGCGCCGCCATGCGCGGATCCTCGGGCGCGGTGTCCTTGCCGGCGGCCTTGTCCATCGCAGCCGCGAGGATCGGACCCGCCGCCGTGCTTTCCGCGTAGTCCAGCCATTCGGCATGTTCGAAATAGGCGCGGGTTCCGGGTTCGGGTTCGTGGCGACCACCTCCATATGTCATATCGACGTAGCGCAGGATGGCGGAGGATTCCGCAAGGGTCAGCCCGTCGTCCTCGATCACCGGGGACTTGCCCAGCGGATGCACCGCCTTGAGGGCATCGGGGGCGCGGAACGCCTCGGTCCGGTCATAACCGATCACCTCGTAGGGGGTATCCAGGTTTTCCAGCAGCCAGGCCACGCGGATGGCGCGGGAATAGGCCAGGGAGTGCAGTTTCAGCATCGTGTCGTCCTTTCGGAAAGTCTGTCAGGCGCCGGGTGCATCGCCGAAGTCGCGGTCGGCGCGCATTGCGGTGCTTGTCCGGGTGCAGATGTCGCGCAAGGCGGATTTCAGGCCCTCCTCCAGGGTGGGATGGTAGAAGGGCATCCCCAGAAGGTCGGTGGCGGTGTCGCCGCGCTGGATCGCGTAGATCAGCAGATGCGCCATGTGGTCCGCGCCGGGGCAGAACAGCTCCGCCCCGGTGAGGCGTCCGTCGGGGGCCGCGAAGATCCGCACGAGGCCCTTCGCGCGATCCTCGACCTTCGCGCGCCCCTGATCCGCATAGGACGCGCAGCCGACGACGCTTTCCGCCTCGGCCGGGTCGCCGATGATCGCGAGCGGCGGGTCGCTGAAGGTGATCGCGAAGGCGGGCGTGCGCTCGGGCGCGTTCTGCACGGGATATTTGACCGCGTTGCGCCCCGCGACGCTGCCCTCGTTAGAGGCATCATGCAGGACCGGCGCATCCGCGTTGGCGTCGCCCGCCATGAAGATCGGCGCGTCGCCGCATTGCATCGTGTTGCGATCGAAGACCGGGACGCCGTGATCGTCGAGGTCGAGGCCCGTCGCCTCGAGATCGAGCCCGTCGAGCCGTGGCGGACGCCCCGTAGCGACCAGCACGCGGTCGAAGGTTCGCGACCCTTCCGCAGGGCCGGACCAGGTGAGCCTGACCTGGTCCCCTTCGCGTTCGGCTTCGACATCCACGCCGAGGTGCAGGGGAAGCTCTTGCCCCATGATCTTTGACAGGGCGGATTGGACGTCGGGGTTCTGCGCCCCGCCGAGCGTTTCGGCATGATCGAAAAGCTCCGTCCGCACGCCGAGACGCACCATGGCCTGCGCCAACTCCAACCCGATCGCGCCACCGCCGATCACGGCGAGCGACCGTGGCAGGTCCGGTATTTCGAAGATGCTCTCGTTGGTAAGGGCCAGATCGCCGAGCCCTTCGAAGGGGCCGGGAATGCTGGCTTTCGAGCCGGTCGCGATCACCACCGCGCGCGCCTCGACCGTGTCGCCGTTGTCGAGGGCGAGCGTCGTCGGTCCGGTGAAGCGGGCCAGCGCCTTGATGCAGGTCCCGTCGGGCAACTCGTCGTAGGAGGCGCGCGTCGCCTCCACGAACTTGTCACGCTCTCGCCTGACCCGTGACAGGACGGCGGGGCCGTCGACGGTGACCCCTGTCGTCGTGATCCCGAAGGTGTCGGTTCCCCGTGCCGCATGGGCCGCGTTCGCCGCCGCGATCAGCAGTTTCGACGGCATGCACCCGGTATTGGCACACAAGGTGCCGCGGAACGCCTCGTCGACAAGAAGGGTCCGGGCCCCTTCCGCACGCGCGCTGCGTTCCGCGGCGAGGCCGGCGGTGCCGGCCCCGATCACGACGACGTCCGTGACGTGATGCGTCATGCGCGGACCTTTCTCATTCCATCACGTAGATGGACTTGGCGTTGACGAATTCCTTCATGCCGAAGCCGCCGTGCTCGCGCCCGTAGCCCGAGTCCTTGACGCCGCCGAACGGCATGTTGGGGATCGCGATGTTGTAGCCGTTGATCGAGACCATGCCGGTGTCGAACTGCTCGGACGCCAGCTTGCGGGCGCGCGCCTCGTCCTTGCAGAAGATCCCGCCGCCAAGACCATAGCGGCTGTCGTTGGCGATCCGCATGGCGTCCTCGTCGTCCTTGGCCTTGATGATCGAGGCGACCGGGCCGAAGAGTTCGTCGTCGTAGGCGGGCTGCCCGGGCTTCACGTCCACCAGCACGGTCGCGGGATAATAGGCGCCCGTGCGATCGGGAACCTTGCCACCGACGAGGGCGCGGGCCCCCTTCTCGACGCTTTCATCCACCTGTTTGGCCAGCTTGTCGCGCAGGTCATCCCGCGCCATGGGTCCGAGCTTGGTATTCTCGTCCGAGGGGTCGCCCATTTCGATGCCGCCCATCTTCTCGACGTAGGCGTCGACGAAGGCGTCGTAGTGTTTCTCGGTCACGATGAAGCGCTTGGCGTTCACGCAAGTCTGGCCGTTGTTGTAGATCCGGCCCTGCACACAGGCCTCGACCGCGACGTCCAGATCGGCGTCGTCGAGCACGATGTAGGCGTCGTTCGAGCCCAGTTCGAGAACGGTCTTCTTGAGGTTCTCGGCCGCTTTCGCGCCGATGATCCGGCCCGCACCGTCACTGCCGGTCATGGTCACACCGCGCACCAGCTTGTTCTCGATGACCTTGTCGGACTGGTCGTGGTCGATCACCAGAACAGTGAAGAGGTCTTTCGGCAGGCCCGCGGTTTCGAAGACCCGCTTGAGGAAGAGACCGGAGCCGGTGCAATTCTCGGCGTGCTTGAGGAGGACGCCGTTGCCGGCCATCAGGTTCGCGATCGTGTAGCGGACCGCCTGGTAGCAGGGAAAGTTCCACGGCTGGATGCCGTAGATCACGCCGACGGGCGCGTAGCTGATCACGCCCTTGCCGCCCGGGATGTCCCGCTCTTCGTCGGCCAGTTCCTTGGGTCCGTTCTCGGCGGTGAAATCACAGATCGAGGCGCAGAGTTCGATTTCCTGCTTGCTGTCGCCGATCAGCTTGCCGACCTCGGTGGTCATCAGCTTGGCGAACTCGTCCTTGTCGGCGCGAAGCTGCTTGCCGATGGCGCGGATCACTTCGGCGCGCTCGTCGGTGGTCTTGGTGCGCCACTGCAGGAAGGCGTCATGGCAGGCCTGCACCGCGGCCGTCGCCTGATCGTTCGTCATCAGATCGTAGGATTCGATCTGCTCTTCGGTGGCCGGGTTCGTCGTGGTGATCTGGCTGGTCATGGAACTATCCGATCTTGTGTCTTGCATTCCCGCCACAACGCATGACCCGGAAAAGGTTTCCACGATCCGGGCCGCCCGCAACCAAGCTTTCGTGAAGAGCGTGCAAAATTTCTGTTCGGCGTCAGTCCTGTAGCAAACGCGTTCGCCGTGGCATGACCGCACGTCAGCGCCGTTTCGCAGCTTTGGCGCCTGTCAAGCCGGACCGTTCCCGCAGACCCGTCCCATCGTGCTGGGTCGGCGCGATGCGAAACCGCGACCGGCGGCAGGCGCGTTCGCGCCTTCGTCAGCCCGCCATCGCCGCATCGTAGGCCGCCACGAGGGTTCTGGCCTTGTCGCTCACCTCGTCCGCCGTCAGGCCCGGCGTGTAGACCCCCGTGCCGATGCCGAAACCGGTCGCCCCGGCCTCGATCCAGTCCGCGAAGTTCTGCGGCCCGACGCCGCCCACGGCGTAGGTGCGCGTCCCTTCGGGCAGGACGGCGCCGATCGCCTTCAGGCCCGCGGTACCGATAAGAAACGACGGAAAGATCTTCAGCCCGTGCGCGCCATGGCGCAACGCCGTGAAGCACTCGCTTGGCGTGGCGACACCGGGATAGGATTGCAGGCCACGGGCGCGGGTCTCGTCGATGACGGCCGGATTGCAATCGGGGGAGACGATGAGCGTCCCGCCCGCGTCCTGCACCTGACCCACCTGTTCGGGGGTCAACACCGTGCCGGCGCCGATCAGCGCCACATCGGCCAGGGCGTTGGACAAGGCCGCGATAGACTTCAGCGGATCGGGCGAGTTCAGCGGCACCTCGATCCGGGTGATCCCGGCCTCGAAGAGGGCCTGGCCGATCTCCACCGCCTCGGGCGGTGTGATGCCGCGCAGAATCGCGATGATCTCTCTGCTCATGTCTTGTCCTTCATCTGGCGACGGGCCCGGGTCAGGCCCGCCAGTGTCACACGCGTGGCGTCGGTCACCGCGGGCGCGGCCCCGACCGCGGTCAGCGCCGCGGCGTAGCGCTCCGTCAGACCGCCTTCGCCGATCAGCGCCACGTTCTGCCCCAGCCAATAGGGGCGCATCGCCGCCAGTTCCAGACCGATCAAGAGCCCCGACAGGCGCGCGCGCGCCGTGCCCGCCTCCAGCCCGTGCAGCAGCCCCTCGGCACGCAGCGAGAAAAGCCGGGCCGTCAATTGCGCAGGAGCGGTCATCGCGTCGTCGATGGCCGCGCGGAAGGCCGCGTCGTCCCAACCGTCGCCCGCCAGCCCGTGCCGCAGGACGGAGGATCCGGACAGCAGCGCGAAGACCTCGCCCGTCATGGCGGTGCGGAAGCTGACGACCTCTCCGGCACTGATGCGCGCCCATTTCGCGTGGGTGCCCGGCAGGCAGAGCACCCCATCGAAGTCGGCGTGCGCGCTCAGAAACCCAGCGATCTGCGTCTCCTCTCCGCGCATGACGTCGGCGGGCTGGTCCTGCCGCAGGCCCGGCAGGATATGAACCGAGATCCGCGGGTCGGACACGGGCGGTCGGACGGCTTCGGCCATGCCCGGCGGGGCGCAGGGAACGGCGGCATAGGGCGCCTCCACCCAACCCTGCCGCGCGCCGACCATGCCGCAGCAGATGACCGGCGTGACCCGGTCGGTGTCCAGGTCCGCCTCGATCAGGTCGAGGAGGGCACGCTCGAACGCGTCGGGTGCGAGTTGCCCCATGCCCCGGTCGGAGCGCGCGCGCCGGATCACGTCGCCCTCCGATCCCACGACCCAGACCCGCACGGCGCTCGTGCCCCAATCGACCGCGATCCAATCCACCGTCATCGCCCTGCTCCGTCCGTCGTCATGTCAATAATTTCCAGATCCCGGGCGCTCAGCGGTCGAGAAGGTAGGTGTTCGCCACGAAGCCCGACACTTCCGGCGATTTGACCGGCGTGACGCGGCACCACCGCTGGCCGACCTCCGTCACGCAGTCGTGCCGGATCACCTGCGTGCCTTCGGGCAGCCCCAGGATGATCTCGTATCCCAGGCCCGGTCCGGCGCGCAGCTTCAGAAGATCGTCCGGCCCCACGCCGGAGACTTCCGCGCGGTCCCCCGTCACGGCGCATCCCGCGAGGAGCAGCATGATCGAAGAGAGTATGGCGTAAAAGCGAGGCATGGTATGGTCCTTGATCCGGGTCCGACCGTTTTGCCAGCCCGCGCGCGGCGCGTGAAGTGCAAATGCCGAAACGCGGCATGCGGCGCGGCGGGGTTGCATCACGCCTCATATCCGCAACGGTACCCGAAGGGGGAGAGGGCTGACGTCCTCGCACGGGTATCGGAGCGCCCCGACGATCGCGCATCATTCAACCTGCCCGGGCATGTCCCGGAAGAGATGGCCCTGAACGATCCGGCGATGGTGGACGACGGCGCGCTGTCTTCACCGCATCTTGCGGCACCCTGAGCGGATCACCGCTGCAGACCTTGCCTTGCGCGGCAGACGCCGTCCCCTCACCTGATCCAGTTCAGGAAGTTCGCGATTTCCAACCTGCGCCTTCGGACTTCGAGTACCTCGGCATCGAGACCGAGCTGCCAGGCCAGATCGCGCCGCCCGGGTGAGCCTTGCAAGGCCTCCAGACTGTCCGCATAGCGGTTGACCGCATCGACATCCTGCGCCAACCCCTGGTCGACAAGGGTCTGCGACTGGCCCTGCAAGGCGTCGGAAATCTCGGTGAGAGCAAGTTCGGGGTGGTACTGCACCCCCCAGAACACGCCTTCGCCGGCGCGGATCTCGGCCGCCTCGACCGGAACGCCCTGGGAGTGGGCCAGCACGGTGCCACCGTCCGGCATCCGGTCGACCATGGCCGAATGCATAGTCGGTGCGTCCCAGGCCCCCGGGCGTCCCGAGAGCAAGGCGTGGCGGCGGCCGGCGTCGCTGGCCACGATCCCGCGGGAGAACCCGGCGTTCATCGCGCTTTCCCGGGGCCTGACGCTGCCACCCGCGGCGACGGCGGCGATCTGCAGACCCGCGCAGGACCCGAAGCTTTTCGGACCGGCCCGAAAGACGTCCGACATGAAGGCCGCGGCCTGCCGAACTTCCGGCGTATCCTCGTGCATCTGGATGGGGGAGCCCGCGAAGACGACCCCGTCGAACCGCCCCAGCCGATCCGCCGAGGTGTCGGTACGACCATCCACGCAGGACGTGGTCTCGATCGAGATTTCGCCCGCCATCTCCCGCAGGGTCTCGGCATAGGTCTCGTGCGACGCCATGCCGGAGCGCCGGCGCCGGGCATCCTGCTGGTCGGGGGTCTCGCTGGAGACCACGAGAAGGCGAAGGGGCATGTCTGGACCTTTGGCGTTCGGATCAGGCCCTGCAGATAGCATCGACCGCCCCGGGGAAAGCCCCTGCGACGATATGCGGGGCGGGCGGTATTCCGTCGGCCGGGGGCGGGCATCGCAGCACCAGGGGTCCACGGGCGGGGGTCATCCGGCGCCGCACGGCAGGATCATGTCCGCGCGCCGAGGTTCGCTCAACGGGCTACCGTCGGCCCGACGCAGGAAGTTCGGCGCCGTCGCTTTCGCCTCCGAGCCCTCGCGGATGAAACGCCGCGGCGGTCCTGTGTTCCGCCCGCCACCGGCCTACCTGAACCGCATCCACCGAACGGAAGCCCGAAATGATCCTCTACCTCGTGACTGCCGCGATGTTCCTCGCGATCGACGCCATAGCCCTCAGCTTCGTGATGAAACCGATCTTCACCCGTCACTTGGGAGAGGCCATGCGGGACAGCCCGATGCTGGCCCCCGCCGGGCTGTTCTACCTGGCTTACGTGGCCGGGCTGGTCTTTCTCGTCTCGGTTCCCGCCCTGCGCGATGCCGCCCCCGGTCGCGCCGCCCTGCACGGGGCGATCATCGGGGCGATGGCTTACGGGACATACGAGTTCACCTCGATGTCGATCATGCGGGACTGGTCGTGGCAGATGGTCGTCACCGACACGATCTGGGGGACCGTCCTGACCGGCTTTTGTGCCTGGGCCGGTGTCGCGCTGATGCTGCGTTTTCAGGGCTGACGCAGGGCCTGATTGCCTTCCTGCCGACCTGGAGGGACTGGCGGCGGACCACGTCCCCTGTGAAAGCGGTTGCCCATCCGACACTCCCGCAGAGCGCGCCCCGCCAGCAAGGCAGACTTTCTGGCGGAGTGTCGCAGATCAGCCGGTCTCACACCGTCCTTCACATTGCAATGTGTCGAGGGGGAATGATTTGCCCCGTGCCGGAAAGGGTGCCACCCTGTCCTGGCAATCGCAGGAGATTGCCGTTCGGCACCGTACTGATCTGGGAGGACACAGGATGCGGTACGACACCCAGCACGTGGCCAGGATCGCCCGGGCGGTCGGGTCGACGTCGAAGGCCGGCACCTCTCCGCTCACGGCCTCCTGGCGACGGTCGATGACGCATTACGGGCTGGACCCGACGTCGAACGGCACCCCCGATCGGATCGAGGACCGGGAACTTGCACGGCGGCGCGACCGGATGGGCCTGCTGATGGAGGTGGCGGGACCCAGAATGAACCACCTCTTCGACCTCGTGGATGCCTCCGGCTGCAGCGTCCTGCTGACAGACGCGTCCGGCATCGTGCTCGACCGCCGCTGTACCGATGGGGAGGCCACCGCCTTCACCGACTGGGGCCTGCATCCCGGCGCCGACTGGAGCGAGGCGCGCGAAGGGACGAACGGGATCGGGACCTGCCTGGCCGAGATGCGCAAGGTCATCATCCACCGGCAGGATCACTTCCTGGCGCGCAACGCCGGGCTGACCTGTATGGACGCGCCGATCTTCGGGGCGGAGGGAGAGGTGATCGCGGCGCTCGACGTCTCATCCGCGCGGCGCGACCAGAGCGAACCGCTGAACCGGCTTCTTGCCGCCGCAGTGACACGATCTGCCGGTACGATCGAGGCGGCCCATTTCCGGGCCTGCTTTCCGGGGACACGGATCATCGCGCTCGACAGCTGCGAAGGGCTCTTGCTGGCGGTGGACCGCGACGACCTCGTGGTGGGGGCGACCCGTGCCGCACGCCGGGCCCTGGGGTTGAAACCTGCGGGACCAATCGTCCCGAGCCCCGCTGCGGACCTGTTGCGCGGCGACGACGCGGGGGGCGGGTTCGACGCCGCAAATCGGTCCGCGCTGGTCCGCGCGCTTGCCCGCGCCGATGGGAACGCGTCGCAGGCGGCCCGGGCGCTGGGGATCGGACGGGCGACGCTCTACCGGCGAATGCGGCAGTTCGGGATCCGCAGATAGGGCCTCCCGATTGTCTCGGGAGTGAGACACCGGCGGTTCGGGATCCGCCGGGGCCAGGTTCCGCGACGCCCCGGCCATGGCATCATGACGCATCGCCGGGAGGAGACACCGGCGCCAAGCGGAGGATGCACCATGAACGAGATGAACCACCCCACCACTCAGCAGGACGCCCCCTTCAAGGCGCGTTACGACAATTTCGTCGGCGGCGCCTTCGTCGCGCCGTCTGACGGGCGCTACTTCGACAATGTGACCCCGATCACCGGGCGAAAGGTCTGCGAAGTCGCGCAGTCCAGCGCCGCCGATGTCGAGCTGGCCTTGGATGCAGCCTATGCCGCGAAGGCCGGATGGGGGGCTATCCCGGCGGCGGAACGGGCGAACGCGCTCTTGAAGATCGCCGACCGGATGGAGCAGAACCTCGACCTTCTGGCCCGGGCGGAGACCTGGGACAACGGCAAGCCGATCCGGGAGACGACGGCCGCCGACATCCCGCTCGCGATCGACCATTTCCGGTACTTCGCCGGGGTCCTGCGGGGGCAGGAAGGGTCGATCAGCGAGATCGACGCCGACACGATCGCCTACCACTACCACGAACCGCTGGGGGTCGTGGGCCAGATCATCCCCTGGAACTTCTCGATCCTGATGGCGGCCTGGAAGCTGGCCCCCGCGCTGGCGGCCGGAAACTGCGTCGTGCTGAAGCCGGCCGAGCAGACCCCCGCCGCGATCATGGTCCTGGCCGAGATGATCGCGGACCTGCTGCCCGAGGGTGTGCTCAACGTGGTCAACGGCTACGGATCGGAAGTAGGCGCGGCGCTGGCCAGCAGTTCGCGCATCGCCAAGATCGCCTTCACCGGCTCGACCGCCACGGGACGCAAGATCATGCAGGCCGCGACCGAAAACCTGATCCCGGTCACGCTGGAACTGGGAGGCAAGTCGCCCAACGTCTTCTTTTCGGACGTGATGGCCGAAGACGACGCCTTCCTCGACAAGGCGGTGGAAGGTTTCGTGCTCTTTGCCTTCAACCAGGGCGAGGTCTGCACTTGCCCCAGCCGCGCGCTGATCCAGGAAGACATCTACGAGGCCTTCATCGAGCGGTGCATTGCCCGCGTGAAGGCGATCAAGCAAGGCGATCCGCGCGATCCCGAAACCATGGTGGGCGCGCAGGCCAGCCAGGAACAGCAGGACAAGATCCTGTCCTATCTCACCATCGGCGTCGAGGAAGGCGCCGAAGTGCTCACCGGCGGCGGCGCGGCCCGGATGGAGGGAGACATCGCCGACGGCTTCTACATCCAGCCGACCATCCTGAAGGGCCACAACAAGATGCGCGTCTTCCAGGAGGAGATCTTCGGACCGGTCGTGTCGGTGACGACCTTCAAGGACGAGGCCGAGGCGCTGCAGATCGCCAACGACACCATGTACGGCCTGGGCGCCGGGATCTGGAGCCGGGATGCCAACCGCTGCTACCGCATGGGGCGCGGGATCGAGGCGGGCCGCGTCTGGGTCAACAACTACCACGCCTATCCCGCCCATGCCGCCTTCGGGGGCTACAAGCAGTCCGGGATCGGGCGCGAGAACCACAAGATGATGCTCGACCACTACCAGCAGACCAAGAACATGCTGGTCAGCTACAATCCCAACAAGCTGGGCTTCTTCTAAGCCCGACACTGCGGTCGCCGGCAACCCGTCGGCGACCGTTCCAAAGGCGGCCCCCTCCCGTCGGGGCCGTGACCGGTCCCCCGGTCAGGCGAGGTGCTGCGACACCCCTTCCAGCCGCGATCGCAACTGATGGCGGCACCGCAATGCGCCCAAGGGGGCGAGTGCGGCACCGGATCCGTAGCCCAGAGCCTCGGCCGGGCCGGGCAGACCGGGTTCGTCCCCGGACAGGTAATCGGAATTTCGATTGTCGATGCCGGTCCCGGGCGGCGGGAAACCCGGCAGGTCGAGGAAAGCCGACAGCGCCGAAAGGCAGCCCCCCGGATCGGCGGTCAGGTCCTCGTAGCGCAGGATCAGGGCCGCATGCAGATAGGGCAGATCGTCCAGCATCAACGCGTGGGCATGCTGCCAATGGGCGATCAGTTCGTGCTCGGACACTGTCGTCCACTTCGCCGTGGCCCGGGCGACGGCGACGGGGTGCCGCACGACGAAGACGAAATGCGCCACCGGGAAAAGCTGCTGGTAGAGACGTGGGCGCAGCAGGTTCACCGGCGATTTCTCGACCCGCCAAGGCGACTGCGCAGGATAGACCCGGTCCCAGTCCCGCTCCAGCCGCAGGGATGTCTCCAGCGTGTTGTAGCGCGATGCTTCGGTCAGATGTTGTTCGGGGTCGAAGGCAAAGCGGCCGGGAACGCCGTGGCGCGCCGTGTGCGGGATCGCCCCTTGCAGATAGACCCCTTCCTGCTCTGGCGCATCCGTGCCCGCGATGGCGTCGATTTGCGGATGGCTTGCCAGAAGACCGGCCAGGAGGCTGGTTCCGGACCGGTGCAAACCGCCGACGAAGACATAGCGCGGCCCACGCCCGTTCGGGCCCGTCGATGGGTCGGACATCCTATTCCCCCGCCTCGCGGATCGGCATGCGCGGCGGCAACTCGTAGGGCGCGAACGTGGCCTCGGGATAGGCGGCATCTCGTCCGGCCATGGCCGCGCGATAGAGCGTCTCGTAGCCCTCGATCATGCGGTGGGTCGTGAAATGCGCCTCCACCCGCGCGCGGACACTCCGGCGCGGGATGGCGAGTGCCTCCTCCACCGCTTGCGCGAGCGCGCCTGCGTCGGGGGTCTTCGCGATGGCTCCGGCGGTGCCGATCACCTCGCGGACGGCACCGCTGTCGATGGCGGCGACCGGCACGCCGCAACTCATCGCCTCGATCGCCACAAGGCCGAAAGGTTCGTCCCAGAGCGGCGTGAACATCAGGACCGAGGCCTGTCCGATCCGGCGCGCAAGCTCCGCCCCCTGCAGGTGACCGCCGTACCTGATCCGATCACCCAAGTGCGGACGCACCTCGTCTTCGAAATAGTCGCGATGTTCGATCGCCCCGAACAGGGTCAACTCCATCCCCCGCGCCTGCGCCGCCGCGACCGCCAGGTGCGCCCCCTTGGTGGGCGTGATGCGCCCGGCCCAGACTGCGGTGCCATCTCCCTTCTCGACGAATGGCCAATCGGCAAGATCGATGCCGTTGGGGACCACGTGCGCCTGTGCGGGGGCGCCGTCCGGCCACCACCGGGTCTGCTGCTGCGCCGAGCAGGTCGTGAAATGCGACCAGGGCGCGGCGGTCTGGGCGACCGCGCGGCGCAGCACGTCGAACGGCGGCACATGCAAGGACGTAACCATCGGCACCCGGTCCCGCCGGGCCAGCCGTGGTGGGTAGCGATGCAGACCGTTGTTGTGGATCACGTCGAACCGACCGTCCGTCAAGATCGGCAGGACATCCCCATGTGCCAGATCCAGATGGCGCGTCAGGGCGGGCGTGCCGTGGAACCGGTGCCAGGGAAAGTCCCTGTCGTAATGCCTGTCCATAAGCGGGATCACCGGGCAACCTGCCTCGCTGTCGCCCGAGGCTATGAGCGTCACCTCGTGTCCGCGCGCCTGCAGGCCCTTCACCAGGTGATAGGAATGCGCCTCCATCCCGCCCATGAAGGGGGGGGCGATGGGGTGGCGCACGTGGGCCAGGACAGCGACGCGCACCGGGTTACCCGGCGGCCGCGACCGGTGGCGAGAGCTTGGCCATCTCGCACCGCGCCGCGCGCCCGTTCAGGTAGTCGAGCACACGCCGGGTGCTGGCATAGGGCATGTTCCCCTCCTGCCTGCACAGCGCCAGATCCGCCTCGTTCGGCTCGCGCAGGATGCGGATGCCCTCCGGGGTGTCCTCGATCAGGCCCATCATCTTGAAGGCATGCAGCCAGTGTTCCATCGTCCGGTAGCCCCACTTTTCCTTGAAGAGTTCGGCATTGCGCACGACCGAGGGGACATGGTGGATCGGCGGCATGAAATGCGGGTGATACTGGTGATGGACCTTCGCCCCCTTCAGCCACCAGATCTTGAGGCCCGCCTCGTCGATGGTCTTGCCGAAGTCGGTATCCTCTCCGCCGTAGCCCACGTAGCGCTCGTCGAAGCCGCCGGAAGCGGTCCAGTCGTCGCGGTGCATCGCGAAGTTCAGCGACCAGAAACACCGGTAGTCGTTGCAAAAGCGCACGCCCTCGGGCGGGGGGCCTTGGCGGTCGCCGTGACGGACCGATACCGCCTCGAAGCTGGCCTCGTCCCAGTCGCCTTGCGTGGCGCCTTGCGGCAGGTAGCCGACCTCGCCCATGAAGAGGCCCGCGCCGGGTTCGAGCCGGGCCGCATAATCCGCAACGAGCGATGGCGCGGGGATGCAGTCGACATCCACGAAGATCAGCTTGTCGCCCGTCGCCGTCCTGGCCACCGCGTTGCGCGCCGCCGCAAGCGGCAGTTCGGGGCCGGTCACGTGGATCTGGCGGACCGGGAACGGCGTGTCCGGTAGATCGTAGGGATCGGCCTGCATGACGCCGATCACGAGCTCGTCGGGACGTTGGGTCTGCCGGCAAAGCCCGGTCACGACATTCGCCAGATGCTCCGCGCGTCCGGCGGCCAGGGTGAGAACGGAAACGGTCATGCGGAAGATCCTTGAAGTTCGGTGAGTTCGGGATGCGGCTCTGCGAGCAGGCTCTCGATCCAACGCGCGACCTTGTCGGCAGGTACCGGATCGAGAAGGCCCGCCTGCGCGGCCGGGTCGTGGTCGGCATGGGCGCGGTCCACCGCTTCGGTCCAGCGATGAGCCGAGGACGGCAGGTGCGGAAGGTGGACGGCGACGCCCGCGCGGGACAAGGCCTCGGCCTTCTTTACCTGTTCATCAAAGTACCGCCATTCCGGCACGACGATCCATGGTTTGCCCGCGCGCAGGACCTGCCCGCAGGTCGTGTTTCCGGTGGAGGACACGACGAGGTCTGCCGCCGCGATGTAGAGGCCCGGATCGTCGACCCACCCCGCATGCCGCAGGTTGGCGGGTTCGGTGGCGTGCCAGTCGGTCTGCACCGCGCCGATGGTCAGCCAGGTGACCTGCGGCATGGCGCGCGCGGCGACGCCCAGCGGGGCCGATGTCACGCCGGACCCGCCGCCGCCCGACACCACGAGGTGCACAACGTCGCTTTCGCCCAGCTTCAGCCGCCGGCGTGCGGTGGCCCGGTCGGGAAGGTCGGTGGCATCGCCCAGGCCACCGGCAAAACAGGTCTTCACGACATGCCGCGCAGGCCATTCGGGCTGCGCAAGATCCGCGTGAAACGGCGCGAGAAGGCCCAGCGCGCCGTCATAGGCCGCCATATGCCCCTGATCATCGCGGTCGCCGTGCTGCAAGACGGCCACGTGCGGCACCGAGCAGATCCGCGCCATCTGCGCGATCTCGGCAGAGACGTCGGTGATCATCAGCGCGGGATCGGCCGCTGCGAACCAGGCGGCGATCCGGGTCATGGCCTGCCGGATGCCGGGCCAGCCCACCGGTGCGCAATGAAGCGTCTGCGGAGTCTGCAGAAGGGCGAAGCGGTCGTCTTCCTGGCCCGTCCGCTCGAACAGCGAGGGGATCCGCGTGATCGTCACGCCGGGCCGCAAGGGCGGGAAGATGTCGTCGCGCGCGCAGAAAATCGTCACGGGACGCGTGGCCTCCAGCGCATTGACGATGGAGGCCGCCCGAACGGCATGGCCGCGCCCCTGGTGGTGGCAGAAATACCCGATGGGGCGGCGTGCAGGGGCGTGGGCCAGATCCTTCATGCGCCTACTCCGCCACGAGCGGCATAGGCCGCCGTGCCATATGCGCCTCGATCCCTTCGATCACGCCGTGGGCATGGGGTCGGGTGGCGCGATAGAGGCCTGGATGCGCGATATGGTCGATCTCGGCCCGCGCGTTCGAGGGGGCCACGGCAAGTGGCAGCTCCGCCAGCATGTCCGCGTCATTGCCGCTGTCACCGGCCACGATACAGGATCGCTCGGGCAGACCGATGCGATCGAGCTCGAACCGCACGGCGGCGGCCTTTCCGGCCCGCGCCGGGATCACGTCGATGAAACGGTCGTGCGAGGGGATCACGCGGGCGGGGAAACCGGCCTGCGCGAGGCGCACCTCTATCCGGCGCGCATCCGCGACCGTGCCAAGGAAGGAGCGCTTCCAGGGCCGCTGCTCGTAGCCGTCCTGTGCGGTCAGCCCCAGGTCCGACAATGCCGCCGAGATTCCGTCCACGTCCCATCCGTCCGAGATGGCCGTTGCATAGTCGTCGCACATGGCCAGCCCGCCCTTGCCGTCGGGACGCCAGATCTCTGTCCCGACCGAGGTGATCCAGCTTCGCGGCACGGGCAGCGCCCAGTCGGCCAACACCCGGCGCGCCTCGGAGACGCAGCGGCCGGTGACGACCGCGAAACTGACCGAGGGGTGGGCCGAGAGCCAGCGCCCGAACGCCGCGGCACCGTCACGGTCGCCGGTCAGCGTGTCGTCGATGTCGCTGGCCAGCAGCAGATCGGCCCGAAAAACGGGTGCGGGTGCGGCCAGAAGATCGCGGTAGATCCCGTCGACCCGGCGTACCCAGCCCGGCCAGCTGTAGACGGCCCGTGCGCGAAGGCGCGCCCGCTCATTTGCTCGGGCATCCGACTGCAACATTTGCGCGATGGCGCGGCCGATCTCTGCATCGTCGCCGGGATCGACCAGCGCCCCTGCGCCGATCTGCTCGACGATGCTGGGCGGTCCGCCGTGACGGGTCGCGACCACCGGCACACCGGCCTGTGCCGCTTCCACGACGGTCAGCCCAAAGGGTTCGTGATAGGCGGGGGAGACGAAGACGCCCCCCTGCGCGGCGAGGGCATAGAGCGAATGGACGTCCTCCGGGGCATGCTGTCGCGGCATGGCTATGCTGCCCCACAGATCGTTCCGGTCCGCCAGGTCGAAAAGCTCCGCGATCACCGCGCGCTGCTCGGCGCAGCCGTCCGTCAGGCCGTCGCGCAGGCCAGACAGGATCACGAGGTTCGCCCGCTCGCGCAACGTGGGATCGGACGCATAGCCCCGCAGGACGCCCGCGAGGTTCTTCTTGCGCACCGGGCGGGCGATTCCGAGGACGATCGGCTTGTCCGGATCCCGCAGGAACGGCGCGATCAGGCGCCGGGCGGCACGGGTATCGGTGGTGCGGATCGCGTCGACCCCCGGATCGACCCGGTGCACGCGTCCTTGCGCCTCGATCCCGTAGGCGGCGACCTGTCGTTCTGCCTCGTCGCGCGAAGAGGTAATGACCGCGCCGGCGTGGAGGATGGCCGCGCGCTCCTGGTCGATCCGTTTCGAAAGCTCGGGGCCTGCCGCGCCCGTCCGGGCCTTGTCGATCCCCAAGGAATGCGGCGTATAGGCCCAAGGTATACCGAACCGCTCTTGCGCCGCGCGGGCCAGCCGGGCCGCGTCGGCGAAATGGGCGTGGATCAGGTCCGGGCGCGGACCCTCTTCCAACATCCGCAGAAACGCCTGTTCCAGACGCGGAAGCTCTTCGTCGAGCGCCTCCTTGGCGAGATAGGCGCGGTTTTCGGTGAACAGGCGCCGGATCGTGCACTTGGGACCGAAGGGCTCTTCGTCCCGTGCATACCCTGGCCCGAGCCGCGGATCTTCGAAACCGCGCGTCACGATCGTCACATGCCTTACCGTGTCGAGCGCGGCCTGCTCCGCGGCGGCGCCCAGGACGAAGGCGATATGGCCGCCGGTGTCCTCGGTCAGCCCGTAAGGCACAGGAGGCGCCGAAAGGCAGCCACCCAGAGCGACATGCAATACATGCAGACGATCGTCTGTCACCTTAACTCCACCTCTTATCTAAGCATAGGGGCTTGGTGCGCGAGGTCGCCTCAGACAGCACTCAAAGTCTCGTTCCGTAGCAGCGCGCATGGGAGCGCTCACGGACAAAGCCGATCCTGCGGCGATCGGTTCCTGCGACATTTTGAAATTTAAAGATTCATTTAAGTACTTTAGGTCCGCACGACGTCGCAGCCTGAAAGCAGGCCGCGCGATTGGCGGTGTGGAGGTTGCGACTCAACGTGCCGTGGGGAAGCCGCTGGCAATAACGCTGTTGCAGCGCAAAAACGCGCCGGATCCAGGGGCCCGGTCGAACAACGCCACTTGCGCGAAATTCAATCTCTCCCGGCCCGACAGGGCCGTTCCAATGCCATTCAAATGCCACGAATTTCCGGTTCTGATCGCGGAAGTTCGTTTGGTTCGGCCCATCCTGTCCGAACCTGTGTTTCAAGAGTAAAAACGGGAGCGGGTTATTGGCCTGTCTAGAGAATCTTGTCTTCGATAGCGCGGCTGAAGTCGGGGTCGCGATTCTCGTCCTCATCCTCGGCGTCATTGCCTGGGTCACTCGTCGTCCCATCGGTCCGGGGCATGAGTTTTTCGTCCTGACGCACATCGGTCTGGCGGTCTGGCTTGGAACATCGGTCCTGCAGGTCGCCTCGCCCACCGCGGCCTGCAAGATCACGTGGTATACGCTGAGTCTGCCTGCCCTGACATTCGGAACGGTCAGCTGGTCGCTCTTCATGGTGGAGTTCGGTCCGATTCAGGTCAAGCGCGTCAGAAGGTGGGGCTACCCCGGATTGGCGGTCTCGACTTTGACGATGATCCTGCTGGCCGCGACAAACGGCGCTTACGAAGCCTTGGTCCATACCGATACGCCCCTCTCGATCCTGGACAATCGACCGTCGATCGTCCCGGATTGGGGATGGGCCTTCTATGCCATGCTGGTTCACAATTACGTCTGGATTGTCTTCGCCAGCGTCGTTTCGGTGCTCGGCTTCTGGCGGGCAAGCCCCTATTTCCGTCCGCTTTTCGGCAACCTGCTGATGATGACGATGGTGCCCGTGATCACCAACGCGGCCTACCTGCTTTTTGGCCACACCATCTGGGGTGTCGATCCCACGCCCTACGCCTTTGTCTTGTCGCTGGTCGCCTATGGCTGGATCCTGATCAACAGCCGCCTTCTGAGCGTCGAGGTCGTCGGAGAACGCCACCTGTTCCGAGAAGCGGATTACCCCAAGCTTATCGTGAACCGAAAGGGCGAGATTGTTTCCGTCAATTCTCGCGCCAGGGAGCTGCTCGATGGGCCCGATTCCGCGACGATGCAAAATACAGTAAACGAACTTGCGACGAGTTTGCCCGCCGGCCGGGAGATCGACGCCCACCGCCACGACATCATCGACGGTCGCGCCTACCGCCCGAGCATCCTCGTGGTCGACGATCCCGTGCACCCTGAACGGCCCCTGCTGGGCTGGACGATCGGCATGATCGACGTCACCGAGGAAGAAGAAGTGGCCCGACGCCTTCTCGTCGCCAAGGAACGTGCCGAGGAAACGGTACGCCTGCAATCCGAGCTGGTTTCCGTCATCAGTCACGAGTTGCGCACGCCGCTCACCTCGATCCGCGGAACGCTCGATCTTCTGGACGCAGGCAAGCTTGGAGATATCCCAAAGACGGCCCGGCGGGGTGTGGGTATCGCGCGTCGGAACAGCCAGCGGCTGGGCAAGCTCGTGGATGACCTGCTCAACCTGCACAAGCTGGAAGCCGGCCACTTCAACCTGGATCTCGAAGAGCTGGAAGTGCGGGTTGTCCTGACGGCGGCCTTGGAGGATCTCGAAAGTTACGCTCATCAGCGCGACGTGCGGTTGGTCCTTGCAGAGGGGCGGCAGGTACAGGTTTGTGCCGACACGCTCAGACTGCAGCAGGTCATCACGAACGTCGTCTCGAACGCGGTGAAGTTCTCGAACGCAGGTGACGCCGTTCGCGTGGAAACCGTCCTGGCGGGCGAATGCGTGGATATCCGGGTTACCGATACCGGAATGGGCATACCCGCAGGGTCGGAGGAGAAGGTCTTCGGCCGTTTCGCGCAGATCGACAGTTCATCCGCCCGAAGCAAGGAGGGTACGGGACTGGGCATGACCATCGCCAAGCTGATGATGGAACAGATGGGGGGGCGCATCTTCTACCGCAGCGAACTTGGCCATGGCACCACGTTCCACATCGAGATCCCCCTCGCGACGCGCGCGGCCGAAGGCGCGGCCGCTTGACCGGACCGACGTGACCGCCGATGGGATTCAGGCCGCGACGGCATGGAAACCGCTTGGCAGGTCAGCTTGTTTGGTCGCACCCTCTGACTGCGCAACCGAAGACATGGTGCACCGCGACGGGCCTATCCCTGCGGGGCGGAAGATCCAGTGCCCGTCAGATGCCGCAGCCCCCCGCGCCAAATTGGCCTTCCGGTCATCGGTTCGGATCCTCACGCGGGGTGGTCAGCCCATCACCCGGCACTCCGCGACGGTGGCCAGCGGGAACAGCGTCCAGAGGATCGCGACCACCCCGACCCAGGCCAGCGCCACGCTGACCCGATAGGCGAAACCCTCGTCCGCCCGGAACCGGGTCGACCGCAAGGCGATCAGGATGGCCACCTGAAGGACGATGGCGGCAATCCAGGCGGCAAGCAGGGCCAGGCGGAAAAGCGAGCTGCCCGCAAGCGCAACGTCTGGCCAGCCTGCCGCGCAGCCGATGCCATGCAGGCCATAGATGGCGCTGAAGCTCGCCAGCCACACCAGAAGCGGCAGCAATATACGCAGCACGTCCTTCACGCCAGAACGCCCGGCACGTGCGCCGCAAGCAGGCTCAGGACCGTGATGCCGGCCAGGTAATCGGTCCAGAGCAGGACGATGTGAAACTCCGCCACCCGCACCGCCGAGGCATAGCCCCGCCGGACGCGCGCGATGACAAAGGCCAGCATCAAGCCGACGAGCAGCGCGTGAAACAAGCCGTAGGCGCCCAATACGAAGAGCGTCGCAGCATAGGCATGACCGTCCGCCGGCGGCAGCCGGACCAGCAGGGTGGCGAAAACAAGCGCGGTGACCGCGGTGGCTCCAAGGGCCAGTGCCAGCCTCGGCAGCGCGCCACCGTGTCGGCGGTTGCGGCGGATGGCGAACCGAAGCGCCAGCATGGCGATCACCGCGGCAAGCGTGCCTGCGCCGAATTCCAGCAGCGACGGGGCCAGCCATTCCTGCGGCGGCCAACCCGGCGCGACCGTCCAGAGGAAGGCATACCCGAAGAGCAACGAGCCGAAGAAGGTGGCATTCGCGACCAGCAGGAAGACCGACCCCCACCAGCCGGGCGATTTCTCGGTCTCGCCCGCGAGCGGAAGCGTGACCCCCCTGCCCGCCTCCTGCGGGCCCTGATCCATCTGCGTTCCCAGCCGCCAGACCCAGACCACCGCCAGGGCGGCCACCCCAGCCAGCGCCAAAGGCGTCACCCAGTAGAGCTTCAGCAAGATCGACAGGAAGAACAGTCCCGTGACCGCCGCCATGACGATCGGCAAGCGGGTATTGCCCGGGTAGATCACCATGAAGTCCGGGCGCGCCGCGCCGATGCTGACCGTCAGCGTCTCTCGCCGGTCGGTGGCCGGATCGCCCAGGTACCCTTCGCCCCGGGCGAGCCGGTTGGGCAGATCCGGATCGCCGTGCAGGGGATCGCGCGTGTCGACTTGCGGAAGGCTTGCGAAATTGTAGGGCGGCGGCGGGGACATGCTGGCCCATTCCAATGACCCGGCCTTCCAGGGATTGCGCGCGGCGCGCACAGAGACGAAGGCATGGATCAGCAGATCCACCAGTACCATCGCCAGACCGATCGCCATGACGAAACTGCTGATCGAGGAGATCAGGTTGATCGTGCCCCAGCCCGTCTCGGCGTCGTAGGTCTCGATCCGGCGGCGCTGGCCCAGAAGACCGACCCAGTGCATCGCGAGGAAAGTGCCGTGAAAGCCCAGGAAGATCAAGGCGAAGGCCAGCTCTCCCAACCGGAAGAAACGCCGCCGGCCGCTGAAGAGTGGCAACCAGTAATAGATGCCCGCCAGGATCGGGAAGACGAAGCCGCCGAACAGGACGTAGTGCAGGTGCGCGGTGACGAAGGCCGTGTCATGGACCTGCCAGTCGAAGGGGACCACGGCCACCATGACGCCGGTCAGTCCGCCGATCAAGAAGGTGACGAAGAAGCCCAGGATATGCAGCATTGGCAGGTGCAGCTCGGGCCGTCCCTTCCACAGCGTGCCGATCCAGGCGAAGACCTGCACCCCCGTCGGCACCGCCACCAGCGTCGAGGCGGCCGAGAAGAACGCCAGCCCCATGAAGGGAATGCCGGTGGTGAACATGTGGTGCACCCAAAGCCCGAAACTGAGGAAGGCCAGCGCCACGGCCGAGGCGACGATCCAGCCGTAGCCCAGCAGCGTGGTCCGCGCCATCACCGGGATGATGGTCGAGATCACGCCGGCGGCGGGCAGGAAGATGATGTAGACCTCCGGGTGGCCGAACAGCCAGAAGAGGTGCTGCCACAGCAGGCTGTCGCCCCCCAGCTCGACCTGGAAGAACGGCAGACCGAAGGCACGCTCGAGCTCGAGCAGCACCGACCCCAGGATCAGCGGCGGAAAGCCCGTGAGGATCATCAGCGCGGTGACCAGCGCATACCAGGCGAAGATCGGCATCTTGTCGAGCGACATGCCCGGCGCGCGGTATTTCAGGATCGAGACGGTCAGCTCGACCGCGGCGGCGATCGCCGAGATCTCGACGAAGGTGATGCCGATCAGCCAGAAATCGGTATTGATCCCCGGCGAATGCAAGGGGCCGGTCAGGGGCGGATACATGAACCAGCCACCGTCCGGCGCGATCCCCAGCACCATCGCCACCAACAGCATCGACCCGCCGAAGACGTAGCACCAGTAGCCGTAGGCCGTGAGCCGCGGGAAGGCGAGATCGCGCGTCCCCAGCAGCTTCGGCAGCAGGTAGATCGCCAGCCCCTCGAAGGTGGGAATGGCGAAGAGGAACATCATGATGGTGCCATGCATCGTGAAGAACTGGCTGAAGGCGCCGGCATCGGCGAAAGCCGAATGCGGCGTGGCCAGTTGCGCGCGGACCAGCATCGCCAGTACGCCGCCCACGAAGAAGAAGAAGAAGGACGTCGCGAGGAACATCCGGCCCAGATCGGTGTGGTTCACGCTGCTGGTCCAGCCTTTCCAGCCGGGCTCGGAGGCCCAGATGGCCGACAGCCTGCGATGGCGGCGCAGCGCGGTCATCGGTCACCTCCCGCGACGAAATCGGCCCAGGCCTGCGGATCGTGCGCGATCACGGCGAACCCGTGGTCGCTGTAGCCGGGGCCGTTGTATTCGGCCGTGAGGCCCTCGTAGGTGCCCGGCATATCGGCCTCTATCCTGATCGTGTTGACGTGTCCCGGGATGGCATCCAGCTTGCCCGCAAGACGCGGCACCCAGAAACTGTGGACGACATCGGCGCTGGTGATGGCGACATCCACGGGGCGGCCTGCCGGAATATGCATGATGCCGTCGGTTATGTGACCGGGCCGGTCCGCGTAGGCAAAGCTCCAGCTCCAGCGTCGGGCCTCCGCTTGGACGCTGACCACGTCGGTCCCGTCGCGGGGCATCAGTTGCTGTCCGGAATAGACGCCGTAGACCGTCAAGGCGGCCAGGACCGACATCGTGAACCCCAGGCCGAGCCCGACGATCCAGACCTTGACGTCCCTTCCCTCGTCGGGGGCGCGCCCCCGCGTCCGGAAGGCCGCGCCGAGCAGCAGCAGCACCAGTCCAAGGATCCCTCCGGCGCCCGCCAGCATCACCCACCACAGCGTGGCGATGGTCCGCGCGGCGGGACCGGCCGGATCGACGACGGAAAGCTCTCCACCGCAACCAATCAGCAGGCTACACGTTAGTGCCCCGCAACCGAATCGAAGGCCCCTGCCGACATGACCGACGAACACGTCAACCAGAGCAACGAGAAGCTGGTCGACCCGATTGCCGAGGATCCGGGTTACAACGAGACCGAAACCCTCATCGCGGTGGCCGGTCACCCGATCCACGCCATGAGCGTCGCCTTCCCGGTGGCGCTGTCCTTCTGCCTTCTTGGCGCCGACATGATCTACTGGTGGACCGGCGACGCGTTCTGGGCGCGCGCAGCACTCTGGGCTGCGGGCACCGGTTTCCTGTTCGGCGTCCTCGCGGCCTTCTCCGGCACCGCCGAGTTGCTGCTGGTCAGCGGCATCCGCGCCCGGCCCGCGGCCTGGACCCATGCGATCATCGCCGTGACCCTGCTTTCGGTGCTGGGGGCGAACTGGGGCCACAGGCTCTACGGCTACGAGGACGCGGTGCTGCCCTACGGCATCCTGCTCTCGGCCTTGGGCGTGGCGATGGTGGCCTTCACGGGGTGGCACGGCGGCAAGCTTGTGTTCGATTATCATCTGGGCACGTCGAAAGGCAGCTGACCGTTCCGCGGGCTGAGAAGCCACTCGGGAAGGTCGATCGGCCCCACGAGGTCCGGCTTGCCGAGCACGAGGAACAGGATCGCCAGCACCGGGACGAAGGTCGCGCTGATCGGCCAGACCGGGGGTGCGGGACAATCCCGGCCGGGCTTTTCGGCCACCTGCACGACGAGATGCCCGATCCAGGCATGCGCCGCCGCGAGCGCCGCCACGAAGACGAGCTTGGCATAGAACCAAGGCACGAAGACCTCGCGCAGGAAGATCAGCCAGGTTCCGGCGACCACGGCAATGACTGCCGCGGGTGTGACGATGACCGCGTAGGTCGTCTGCGTCGCGCGGCGGATCCGCTGGTAGTCATCCGGCGTGACGGCGGGGTCGTGGCGCGACAGCATCAGGGGCAGCGCAAGCAGCCCGCCGCACCACAGGATGAGCGCGGTGATATGCGCGCCCTTGAAGATCGCGATCGCCCAAGGAAGCCAGTCGCTCATGCGCTCAGGCCCGCCTTCAGCGCCAACCAGTTCCGGCGCGCGAGCGAGACCGCCAGCACGGCGTAGGGCAGTCCCGCCGGCACCCACATCAGCACCCCGCCAAGCTGCTGATCCTGCAGGGGTGTCAGCCCCCAGGCATAAGGGGCGATGACGTGCGCGGCATAGAGCGGGTCCGGCGCGAAAGTCAGGATCGCCCCCAGCATGCCCATCTGCGCGAAGGCGGCGACGGTGAGCGACAGCGCCTCCACCGCGGAGAGGCCGGGGGCGAGGATCGCGCGCCACATCCAGATCGCGCTTGCTAACAGCGACACCTGCATCAGCCAGTAGACCCCCACGTGACCGAGCGCTGCATCGTAGGCCACCGGCAGGTGCCAGCCCCACAGCACCGCCGTCGCGACCACGAAGGCCGGCACCGCCTGGCACGTCCGCCGCGCGGGCCAGGCGCTCGCGATCAGGGGGGCGGCCACGGCGACCAGCAGGACGTGATGCACCACCCGGGCAGAGAACAGCGCCGCGGAGAGCGCGCAAAGCGGTGAGACGAAGGCCACGACCAGGACCGCCACGGCCCAGGCCCCGCCGCGACGCCGGCCGAGGGCGAAGGCGAGCACGCCCAGGCAGGCCAGCAGCACGGGATCGAGGTTCCAGCTTGCCCACAGATCGGAGGGGTCCGGGGCGGGTCCGCAATATACTCGGTTCAGATCGTCGTCGAACACCTGGCCCTCGGTTCTGCCTGTGGCTTACCTGTCGGTCATCAATGTAGCCAGGTCGATCCGGGGGACCATAGGCAATCTGCGCCCTTGTCCTCCGAACCCGCCTCCGCGGACAGCCGATAGAGGTGGCCCCCTCCGCCGCGAGCGTCGATCCGCCGATCATCGCCTGTTGTCTTGTCTGGGGCATTCCCGACTCGCCGGATCGTCTCGCGACCGGGCGCATGGATGGGGTTCCTCACCATTCCCGTGGGTTGGACCGCGAGCGTAGCTGATGTCGAATTTCCGATGGCGGGTGTCCGGGCAAGCGAGCCTGCAACTCGGTCAAGATTGGGTCGCAGGCCCGTTTGTCCTTTCGGATCCTTCGAATGCACCATCGCTCGGGCGCTGGAAATTCGGCGTCACCCGGCACCGGTTCGCTTGGCGAGGAACGCCTCGATCTGGATCAAGGCGTCGTAGATCAAGACCGCGAAGAGGCCCACGATCAGGCCGCCCTGCAGCACGAAGGCGGTGTTGTTGGTCAAGAGCCCGGCGATGATCACCTCGCCCAGGGTTCGGGCCGCGACGGTGGAGCCAATGGTCGCCGTGCCGAGGGCGATCACCACCGACAGCCGTATGCCGGTGAGCATCACCGGAAAGGCCAAGGGCAGTTCGACCCGCAGGAGCCTCTGCCAGCGGTTCAGGCCGATACCACGGGCCGCTTCCATCGCCGCAGGCGGCAGCGATGTCAGGGCGGTCACGGAATTTTCGAAGATCGGCAGCAGGCCGTAAAGGAACAGCGCCACCAGTGTCGGCCCGGCGCCGAAGCCCAGCATGGGCACGGCAAGGGCCAGCACGGCCACGGGCGGAAACGTCTGCCCCATGTTGGCGATGGTGCGCGAAAGCGGCCGGAAGGCGGCACCTGCGGGGCGGGTGACGAAGATGGCGAGCGACACGGCCACAAGGGTCGCCGCAAGGGTCGCCGCTGCGACGAGGCCGAGGTGGCTGAGCGACAGCGACAGCAGAGAGCTGCGGGCGTAGATCGCCGGCGCGCCCTGTGGTGCCAGCGGTGCGAAGAGGGGCAGGAACCACTCCGGCCGCAGCACGAGCGCCAGCAGCAACAGCACCAGCAGGGGGCGCAGGATCAGCCCAATCTTCACGCGTGCAGTTCCGCGCGATTTCGGATCGCCTCGAAGGTCACGCGGCCGACGTGAACGCCTTCGCGCGTGACGGGCACGGCGGTACGCCCGGTCCAGAGGCAGGCGGCCAGTGCCTCGCGCAGGCTGGCGTCCGCCGGCATGGCCTCCCCTTCGGCGGGGCCGTCCTCGATGAGTTCCGACAGGGGGATCAGCGACAGAAGACGCAGCGGCCGGTCGACATCTCCCACCATGTCGCCGACGAAATCCGTGGCGGGCTTGGCGATGATCTCGGCCGGCGCGGCGTATTGCACGAGCTTGCCGCCGTCCATCACCGCGACCTTGTCGCCCAGGCGGATCGCCTCTTCCATGTCGTGGGTAACGAGCATGATGGTCGATCCCAGATGCTGCTGGATGCGGCGAAGATCGTCCTGCGCGCGCGCCCGGATGATCGGGTCGAGCGCGCCGAAGGGCTCGTCCATGAGCAGAAGCTCGGGCCGCGAGGCCAGCGCCCGCGCCACGCCGACGCGCTGCTGCTGGCCACCGGACAGTTCTGCCGGGTAGCGATCGCGGAAGGCCGCCGGATCCATCGAGAAGAGGGTCAGCAGCTCGTCCACCCGCGCGCGGATCTTGGGTTTCTTCCAACCCAGCAGCCGCGGCACGGCGGCGATGTTGCGCGCCACGGTATGGTGCGGAAACAGCCCGTGCCCCTGGATGGCGTAGCCGATCCGGCGGCGCAGCAGGTGCGGCTTCTCGGCATGGGTCGGTTTGCCGTTGATCCGCACCTCTCCGGAGGTGGGTTCCTCGAGCCGGTTGATCATGCGCAAGAGCGTCGTCTTGCCCGATCCGGACGTGCCCACGATGACGGTGATCGAGCCCGTCTCGACCGTCATCGTTACGGCATCGACGGCCTGCGTGTCGCCGTAGGTCTTGGTCAGATTGTCGATCTCGATCATGCGGTGTCCTTCGGGATCGGTTTGGCCAACTCGACGAGGATGTCCATGACGATGGCCGAGGTCAGCGCCAGCGCGACCGTCGGCAGCGCGCCCAGCAGGATCAGGTCGGTGGCCGTCTGGTTGAGCCCCTGGAAGACGAAGGTGCCGAGCCCGCCGCCCCCGATGAGACCCGCGATCACCGCAAGGCCGATGTTCTGCACCAGAACGATGCGCAGACCGGTCAGGATGACGGGCAAGCCGAGGGGCAGCTCGATCCGCAAGAGGCGCTGGGTCGACGTCATGCCCATGCCCCGCGCGGCGTCGCGCGCGGCGGCGGGGGCCGAGGCGAGACCGGCGACGGTATTCCCGACGACCGGTAGAAGAGAATAGAGAACGAGCGCCAGGAAGGCGGGGGCGAAGCCGATCCCCGCGATGCCGATCGCCTGCGCCCCGGGCAGGTTGTCGCCGACCCAGCCCAGAAGCGGGATCATCAGCCCGAACATGGCAAGCGACGGAATGGTTTGCAGAAGGCTGAGCACGGGAAGAACGCTGCCTCGCAGCTGCGCGCGGCGATAACAGAGAATACCGAGCGGGAAGCCGATGACGGCAGCCGTGGCGAGCGAGCCGAACGCCAGCGCGAGATGGCGCAGCACCGCGTCGGCGAATTGCGCCTGGCGACTGGCGTATTCCTGGAAGATCGACAGCGGCGCCAACGCGCCCGACCAGAGGATCGCCGCCAAGGCGCACAGCACCGCGGCCAGCAGTCCGGCTCGGGCCAGCGGCCCCGGTGCCATTTGGGTCAGCGCATCGGTCATCATCAGGGTCAAGACCAACAGCAAACAGCAAAAGCCCATGGCGGGCGAGACGCGGGCGTAGGCGCTGTCGGCCCCCTCCAGCAATGCCGGGGCGCCTTGCATCAGCAGCCAGAAAAGGCCTCCCAGCCCGAGGAGCGCGCCGCCGAGGCGCAGGTAGTGCCGCCCGGCCGGCACGCCGAGCGCAAGGCCCAGCACGATTGCGGCGACACCGGGCAGCGTCTCGACGGGGCTGGCGACGCGCCAGGCCAACACGCTGTCACCCGCCACGATGCGGTTCGCGGCGATACTCATGAAGGGGATCAGAAGTGCCGCCATCCCGAGGACGGCAAAAAAGACGCCCGGCGGGGAAAACCCCCGCCAGGCCTGCGATGTGGATCGTCCGGCGGCGATCAAGCGATCAGTCCAGCACGCCGCTCTGTGTGAGGTAGTCGCGTGCCACGGCCTCCGCCGGTTCACCGCCGACCTGGATGCGGCCGTTGAGTTCCTGCAACGTCTCCATGTCGAGGGCGTTGAAGATCGGGTTCAGCACCTCCGGGATTTCCGGGTATTCCTCCAGCACCTCGGCGCGGACGATGGGCGTGGGCTCATAGACCGGCTGCACGCCCTCGTCGTCCTGCATCACCACGAGACCGGTCGCCCCGATGCCGCCGTCGGTGCCGTAGACCATCGCGGCGTTCACGCCCGAGGTACCGCGCGCCGCGGCCTGGATCGTCGCCGCCGTATCACCGCCCGACAGGATCACGGTCTGGTCTTCCGAAAGCGCGAAACCGTAGGTGTCCTGCATGGCGGGCAAGACAGCGGGGGACGAGACGAACTCGGTCGAGGCCGCCAGCTTCACGTCGCCCCCGTTCGCAACCCAGGCGCCGAAATCGGACATGGTGGTCAGGTCGTTCTCTTCCGCCAGGGGCCCCGTGACGGCGATGGCCCAGGTGTTGTTGGCCGGCGCGCTGTCGAGCCAGGTGACGTCGTTGGCTTCGGCGTCAAGCTCCGCCGCGCGGTCGTGGGCCTCTTGCGGGTTCTTCCAGACATCGCTGTCGGCTTCGTTGAAGAAGAAGGCCGCATTGCCGGTGTATTCGGGATAGAGGTCGATCTGCCCGGCCAGAAGGGCCTCGCGGACAACCTGCGTGCCGCCCAGCTGGAGCCGCCGCTCGACGGGCAGCCCGGCATCTTCCAGGGCGAGGGCGATGATATTCCCCAAAAGCCCACCCTCCGTGTCGATCTTGGAGGAGACGGTGATGTCGGTCTGCGCCTGAGCGGCTGCGGTGAAGGCGGCGAGCAGTCCCGCGGCGGTGAGAAGTGATTTCACGGATAATTTCCTTCCGGTGGATAAGGGCACGACGCCGTTCGGCGTCCGGTCAGAAGGGAAGATAGCTTACGAAGGTCGCCTGCCAACCTCGCCGGGGTGGTCGAGGCCAAGATCTCGGAATGTACCCAAGTTGGATGGACAGCGCGCCGACCTCGAAAACACAAGGCCAAGGACAGTGTTTGTCGATGCATTGGGCAGTGAAAAGTAAGCTTGATCGGCGCTTCGATCTTCATCTTCTAAATCAAGAAGCGACCGCCCGCGTCTTGCTTGGCGCGATTTGACCGGCTTGAGTGAACGCACTCAGTTCTCCGTTTGAATAGCCCCGAGTTTCTTAGACGCCTTCGTGCCTCAGTTTCTGCTGCCGCTCGAACTCGAGCGGCGACAGCATTCCGTTTCTCGCGTGCTTGCGCTTCGGGTTGTAGAACATCTCGATGTAGTCG
>NZ_SELQ01000013.1 GCF_004145405.1 Salipiger sp. IMCC34102 | reverse complement strand
CGCAATCGCCCGCCCCGCTGCGCGAGATGAAAGCTCCGCGCGCCGGGCGATTGCTCAACCTGCGCCAACCGGCGTAAACACTAACCGGGCTCCGGTCGTGGCTGGATGAAAGTTCAGTGGCAGGTCACCCAAAGCCGACTTTGGGACCGGGTAACCACGCCGAAGCGCAGCTTCATCGAAGGGGTCGTTCGTACGTCGCCCAGCATTTCCCGCCGCCCAAGGTCCGCTAAGCGGACATTTCCGCCAATCGTTATTCGTAGGAAAACTACCGTTTCGCCGGCCCGGTTATTGAATCATCACCGACTACAGCAGCGGGATTGCGGGACCTCCAAGAAGTCGTTGCAGGTCAGTGCCGGCCTAGTGGTTGAGCGGCCAGTTTCCCGGCGCGATCGGCGCGATGGAGACGGCGGTGACGTCCAAGCGGCCATCGGTGTCGTCATCCGCCCAGCTGAGCCAGCCAAAGCCGAAATCGCGCAGATAGCTCATGCCCTCCACATAATTGTCGTCCCTCTCATAGGCCGTGATCACCTCGACCGACTCGAAGCTGCAGTCGCCGACGGTCAGTGTCTCAGACGCGCCGGAGACGAAGCGCTGGGTCACGTCCCCGGGCGCCTCCCCCGGGTAGATGACCTGCGCCTGCGCGTCCCAGCTCTTCCCCGGGACGGGCAAAGGCAATTCGGTGGCGGGCGCTCCGAAATTGTGGAGCGTGGCATTCTCTACGTCGATGAAATCGCCCCAGATCTCGGCATAGGACGTCACGTAGAGGCCCCGCGCCATTTCCATCAGAAAGAACGGCTCGCCATCACTGAAGAGGCCGACGGCCTCTACCATTCCCGGCCCGGCGGAGCGAAAGACCTCGACCATCCCGTCACTGTACTCAACGCGGATGCCGGTGGCGAGGTCAGACGGCTTGGGGCATTCGGCGAGGGCCGGCCCGGCAGCGAGTAGGGACGGGAGGATCAGTCGGTTCATGCGGCGCTCCTATTCAGGCTCTATCTACTCGCCGCGCTCATCGTCGTAGCGCCACGACGTCGCCACGGGATAGACGTCCCACGCGCGCACGTCCATCGCCGAGGATCAGCTTTGCGGACCTTCCTGCCATTCGCTGCGGACGCTCGCCTTCCGCCGCAACCGCGAAGACGTGGGAAGTTAGGGCGGATGCCGGACTTTCGCCGCGGTCGCGAAGGCACCTCGGCCGCACCGCGGAAGCGGCCATTCAAGCGAGAACCAAGGCCGGAACCCGCTCGATCGACATCAGGGGCGGGAAGCGGACCTTCGCTGCGGCAGCAAGCTAACTATCGAGTTCAGTCAAAAGCAGACACTCGGGATCAAGAAAAGGTCATACCGGGTCTTGTATCGTGGAAATGAGCACCCACATCGTTCAGTGCCCCGGGGCACAGGACCCGGATGACCAGTGTTAAGGCCCGCAAGCGCGATCCGCGCCCAGGGGCACCGGGTGGTCGTGATTTCGATCATGGCGCATCCTTCGCACATCGTGGTTACAACATACCACGCCAGGTTTTCTCGTACCGGAGGGCACCTCGGTGTCCGTTGATGGGAGCTAGGTTCAATAGCCCGGGCATTTGACGAACGGAGTCGCTATGCCCGGGTTTTACATGCCTTCCGAAAACGAGTTCGATCCATCCACTGACGACTTCATGCTGCGCGCCGTATCGAAAGAGCGGAGGTATAAGCACTTCGACCTGCCGCCGACTGGCCGCGAGTTGGCAATCGACTTCTCGGGACAAGATAACCCGCATAGGTTTCTTCCCCTGCTTGGATTCACTGATATCCGGCGAATGTACCTTCGAGATGCATCGGGGAACGGCAAAAAGAAGATCAAGAAGCGACCCATTCGGTTTGCGGGTCATGAAGACGCGGCTTACCTGCAAGCCTACGCCGGGCATCTCAATGGGTTCTATGAGCGGGCGCTGGCGAAGGATGGCAGCTCTAGCTCTGTTCTGGCGTATCGTCGAGGTGGCGGTACTAACATCCATCACGCCAAGGCTCTGTTCGACGAGATCAAGTCGCGAGGTGACTGCACTGTTGTCGCGATGGACATATCCGGGTTCTTCGACTGTCTCGACCACCTGCTTCTGCGCGATGAGATAGCTGGGTTGCTGGACGAGACCCGCCTTGATGGTCACCACGCTACCGTGTGGAAAAACGTAACGCGCTATTCTTGGGTCGAGACATCCGATCTGGACAAGCTGCTCGGGCGGAAGCGTAACGGCCACGGGCGGATTTGCTCACCAAAAGACTTCTCAGAGCATGTCAGAGGTCGAAAAGGCGGTCTCATTCGGACCCATGACCAGACGTTTGGTATCCCTCAGGGAACGCCAGTGTCCGGATTGTATGCCAACATCTACCTTCGCACCTTCGACCGCGAGATGATTGCTTGGTGCGCCCGGCTGGGAGGTTCCTACAGACGATATTCGGACGACATTGCGGTCATCCTGCCGCTGGGTGTGAAGGTCCGACATGTAGTTGCGGTGGTCGAGAAGATGCTATCGGACTTCGGCCTCGCCATGTCCGTTGAGAAGACAGATTCTGCCGATTTCAAGGGCGGTGTCCTGATCTCAGCCACGCCAATTCAATACCTTGGATTTACCTACGACGGGGTGAAAACGCTCATCCGAGAATCTTCGCTCGATGCATACCGGAGAAAGATGGGCCGCGGTATTCACGCCAAGATGGTTGCCGCGAAAGCGAAAAACATTCCGTCTTTCGAAGTGTTCAAACGCGAGAGCTTTGCGCGATATACCCACCTCGGTAAGAGGCGCAACTTCTTGCGCTATGCCTACAAAGCGTCAGAGGTCATGGGCTGTCCCGAGATTAGGCAGCAGGTTAAACGCCATGTTACTTGGTTCAACAGGGCGTGGGAGCGAGAATCTGTCCGGGTGTTTGGCGGATTAATCACATTGCCATGACGCGAAGCGGGCGATCATTGGATGTCGAGACGGTCGTTATGGCATCTGTCTGGTCGCCAACCTTCACCGTCATATTGTGCTGCGGAGTGTCACAAACGGTCGGTTCGGAATGTCTGCGCCGCAGCAATGACTTACGTGGAGAATGTCTGGTTTGGGCCGGGAGCGGCGGCGCACTTGGGGAGCCACGGAGGTGCCTCATGCTGCGCCGCCGCAGGTCTGCTTCGAGCCTAAACTGGGCTTTCAATTCCGGAACTGAAAGCTATTCAAACAAGCGAAACGACGATTTTCTCGCCAGAGACACCGGTCTTCTGGAGGGCCAATGCGTCCTGAAGCGCGTGAAGCCCGTGGCCTGCGACCCGCGGTTTCGGTGCGGCTTGGTAGCGGCCTTGGACCAGCGCGGCGGGCAGGAAATCTCGATATATCATTGGTCCGACATTATCGTCCTTAAGCGCTGTGCCGTGGATGTGGCCAACGACAACGTCTTTGCGGAAATCCTCGGGTGCCGGGAGTGTCGCGGCGATCATCTTTCTGCCTTCCGCGCGGCTGACGACCTCGGCGCAGTCATGCAGGTTGCCGGTGGCATGCAGCGTCCCCGCAAGGCGGCGTCCCTCCAGTGCGGAGATCAGGCGCTCGGAGCACGTCTCGACGGTGTAATCGAAGACCTGCGCCGCGCCGAGTTTCTGCAACATCCCGGCATTGGACGCCGAAGCGGTAGCAAAGACTGTGTAGCCGGAGGCGACGGCCAGCTGGATGGCATTGCAGCCCACGCTGGAGGAACCTCCCCAGACGAGAACCACGTCGTCCTGCGCCTTTGGCGAGAGAGACGGCGGCAGCAGGGCAAGCTGCGTCTCGCCATAAAGCCCTCCGGCAGCCGTGCCGAGCCCCAGTGGAAGCACGGCGGCCTCGGCAAAGGATAATGTCGCGGGAATCGGCGCGGCCATGTGATCGGCCACGATTGTGTATTCCTGGAATGCGCCTTCGGCGGACTTGTTGACCGTGGTGCTTACGGCCTGCCCAATTACGCGGTCACCAATCGCAAAACGGGTGACATCGGGCCCGACTGCCGCCACGGTGCCCGCGACATCGCTGCCGGTGATCATCGGGAAGGTCAACCAGGGGAGGCTCATGCCGCTCTGTAGCAGCCAGTCCAGTGGATTGATCCCGATGGCGGCGTTCTTGATCAGGATCTCGTTGCCTTGCGGCGCGGTGATCGGGGCGGCGGAAATATGCAGCGCCGACGCATTCTCGTGCTGCCAGGCGGCCATTTGGGTGGGTTCGGTATGCATCGCGGTCTCCATCGGTTTGACAGGTCTCAGATGGCCCTTTTCGGAATGAATATTAATGGGCATAATAATCATCACATCATTGACTTGAGAGAATGAATGATTGGCGGTGGGGAATTTGCAGAATTGCGGGCGTTCATGATGATCGCCGAGACCCGCAGCTTTCGCGAAGCAGCCGGACGGTTGGGCGTGACACCCTCTGCTCTCAGCCGGACGATCAAGCGCCTCGAAGGGCGCCTCGGTCATCGCCTGCTGAACCGCACGACTCGAAGCGTTTCGCCGACCGAGGCGGGGCAGTTGCTATACGCCCGCCTGCTGCCCGCCGTCGCCAGCCTTGAGGAGGCTGTCGATGACACCCTTGCACGGAGGGGCGATGCTACGGGAACAGTACGGCTCAATCTGCCGCGGCTCGCTGCAGAGGTGCTGTTGATGCCGCGGCTCGCGGAATTCGCGGCGCTCCACCCTGGCATCCACCTTGATATCGTGCTGGACGATGCGCTGAGCGATGTCATCGGAAGCGGATCCGACGCGGGCATTCGTCCCCAGGAGATGCTGGAAAAAGACATGATCGCCGTCCGATTGACCCCACCTTTCCGCAACACCGTTGTCGGCACGCCCGGTTATCTCGCCAAACATGGCGTTCCGCAGTCTCCGCAGGATCTGAAACGCCACCTCTGCATCAATTACCGCTGGGCAGATAGCCGTCAGCCATATCGCTGGCCGTTCGGCGGCCCGGACGGCCCCTTCGAAATCAACGTCGAGGGGCCATTTTCGGTCAACGATACCGGCCTCTTGAAAGAGGCGGCGCTCTCCGGCACGGGCCTGGCCTGCCTCAGCGAACCGATGGTGGCGCTGCATGTCGTGCGCGGTGAACTCGTCGAGGTTCTCGAACCATGGAGCAAGCGATACGCGGGGTTCTTCCTCTATCATCCGAGCCGACGTCAGACACCTCCAGCGTTACGCGCACTGATTATGTTTTTGACCGAAAGCCAAGCTAGCAGAGGGCCAGCTGCTCCGGGCTAAATGCCGGATGCCGACGAACGAACGCTTCGCACGCGGTGCGGTTGTTCCGGCGCCACGAGCCTGACGATGGAGATAGAAACTCGACGCCCCCTGCAAATTTCTGTAGGCCTGAAGGCCGCCTGGTGGCGATCCGAATTGAGCGACGGGCGCTTACGCTACCCGTCGAGCACCCTTGCGCGCATCAGGTCAGCATCGCGGGCGGGCGGAACGCCGAACTCCCGGGCGTATTCGCGGGAAAATTGCGAGGGGCTGTCGTAACCGAGATCGAACGCCAGGCGGGCGACATGGGTGGGTGTGGCATGCAGCCTGCGCCGCGCCTCGTAGAGCCGTAGACGGGTCCGGTATTGGAGCGGCGACATGCCCGTCTCTGCCTTGAAGCGCCGGTAGAAGGTAGGCACGCTCATCCCCGACGCGCTGGCCAGGTCCGCGGCCCGCAGAGGCCCTGTGTATTCTGTCCTTATCCGTGCGATTGCTTTTGCGATGCCCGCGTGCCGCCCCCCATTTGCGACCAACTTTCGCAGGATTGGGCCTTGAGGACCCTGAAGGAGCCGAAACAGGATCTCCTTCTCGATCAGCGGACCCATCACTTCCAGATCTCTGGGCCTCTCGAGAGTTTGCAGAAGTCTTCGATAGGCATCGAGCAGTTCCGTATCTGCCGGATTGACGGCGAAGGCCCGCGTGCCGGATGTGGGCACCATGGGCTCTGAGCGCTGTGCCAGATCGGCGATCAGCGCGGGATCAGGGCGGAGCGTCATCGCGAGGTAGGGGCGCGTTCGCGAACATCCCAGAATCTCGATCCGCGTGGGCAGATCGATTGCGGCGGCATATGTGTTGCCGACACGATAATGCAGGGCATCACGTCCGATAGAAAGGCGCTTCTCGCCCTGAAGGATGAGGCTGACAATGGGTTCCTGGACCTCTGGGACGAGTTCGCCGGGCGTGATCACCTTGAGAAAGGACACTGATCCGAGGGCCGTATGCGTCTCGCCCTTAGGCAGCCGGTTGGCTAGGCGGCTCACCAGTTTCGGGAATAGTGAAATCATGGACTGCATGCTGGTCATCAGCTTGCCGTATAAAAAATGATAAAATTATGCAAGATTACGATCGTATCGTAGGCGTCTCGATATTCTTTGCGCTCCATATCAGGGAGGCGTTCCGGCATGTCCTGCAGTCCCGGCAGGGGCGGCCGTGCCTCAACTTGACAAAGCAAGGAGACCTCTCCCATGGATATCGAAAAATCCACCATCCTCATCACCGGCGCGTCGTCCGGCATTGGCCTGGCAACAGCCTCCGCGGCCATCGAACTGGGCGCACGAGTTGCCCTGATCGCCCGGCGCGCGGACCGTCTGAGCGAGATCGCGACACGGCTTGGTCCAGATGCCATGCCGGTTGCATGCGACGTCACCGACCCCGCTCAGATCGCGCGCTGCGTGCAAACGGTCCTCGATACGTTCGGCCGGGTCGACGTCCTGGTAAACAACGCCGGCCGTGGCTTCTATGCCAACATCGACGAGATCGAAATCGCCGAATATCGGGAGCTTTTGGAACTCAACACGATTGCGCCATTGGCAATGATGCAGGCCGTGCTGCCGCAGATGCGTCGGCAAGGGCGGGGGGCGATCGTCAATGTCAGCTCCGGTGCGACTTTCGGTGCCCTTCCAAGTGCTGGTGGCTATACAAGTTCGAAGGCCGCGATGAACATGCTTTCGGATGTGGCGCGGATCGAACTGGCCGAGGCGGGCATAACCGTTTCCACGATGTATCCCTTTGTTACCGACACCGAGTTCTATGGCTCCGTCCAGACAGGGGAAAGCGCGGCCGAAGCGGAGCTTGAGGCCGTAGGCCAAGCGATCCACGCCCCGGACCGCGTCGCAGCGAAGATCCTGGGACTGATCCGATCCGGCAAAGGAAAGGATGATCTTGTCCCGAAATCATTCGGCGGAAGCCTGGATGTGTAGCCCTCGGCTTTGGTGGGAGTAGCCCGGGCACCCCAATTCCTTGAAGAATTGCTGCGGAAGCTGCCATTCGACGTGTAAGCGCGAACGGCAGCTCTGTCCGCTCTGCCGACCTTGGGCACCTGGGCTATGCTGCGCGGTGCCATCAAGGTCCGCTATGGGGAAGCCACGCTGCGGCAAAGCCGAAGCTGGCCAATGGCCGCAGAGGGCCGTCTCTGCCGGGCAGACGAGGTCCTTAGGCGTCCAGTACGCCGCGTTGCCGCATGTCCGCTCCCGGACCTCGCTGCAGTGCAATGAACGAGAGAATTTCTACAATCGTCTTCGCGTGCACTCCTTCGGGGTCGAGGTCCGGATCGAAGACGGTGACTGTCATACCGAGGCAGCGGAGGTCGGCGGTATACCTTTGCAGGATCTGCTGAAGATCGTTCGGAGAGAGGCCCGGCGACCCCGGGCAATCGACTGCCGGCATGATGGATTGGTCCAGAACGTCCACGTCGAGGTGGATCCATAGGCCGCCGCTTGGCAGCTTCGCCAACGTCCTGTCGATCCTTGCGATGATGTCCGAGAGACCCGAGCGATTGGCCTCGAACACGTCGATCTGCGTGATCTTGGTCTCGTTCACGTCGGGCCACGCAAAGTCCGCATCCCGATTTTCGCGCTCGCCAAGCTGGATGACGTGGTGGTCCTCTACGAGCGGCACCGGGCATCCTGGCCACTCGGTTGCCGTGGCCTCGCCGCGGCCCGTGGCCAAAGCGAGATCCATCCCGGCCACGGCTCCGAGTGTCGCGTCGACATCGTAGTTGCCCGGGTGTCTAAAGTCGCTGTGGCCGTCGATGTGCAGAAGGGAAAGCGGTCGGAGGCGTCGCGCGCCGGCGAGAGCCCCGAGCATGATCGAGCAATCCCCGCCAAGAACAAGTGCAAATTCATCGCTCCGGACAGCATGTTCCACTGCGTCGGCCAGCTCAAGGTTGAACCGCCGAAGTTCGGGTCCGTTGCGCAACCGGGTGCCGGGTTGCGGTTCCGGCGAGTAGGTCGGGCGTGAAAGCTCCGTCACGTCCGAAGGCCTGAGCGCATCGAGAAGACCGGCTTCCATAAGAGCTGCGGGCGCGCGCCAGGTGCCCGGTTCATGGCCGGGATGGAGCGGCCGAAGGCCAAGGTTCGATGGCGCCAGGATCATTCGCATTGCGCTAATTAATCGAACGCCGAAGCAACACCAACTCGAAAAAAACGGACCGCTCTGTCCGCGAAGCTGACACAAGCGCCGAGACAACGCTGCGCGGGGGCATCAATGTCCGCTTCGGGGAAACGAACCGCAGCGCAGCCTCTCCACGTGAACGGCAGGTAAGGGCCGGTCACGTCGAAGCCGTCCGTGCTGCAACTGCGAAGCTTCCATGAGCAGCGAGGGTAGTTTGGGCTCAAAGCTGACTTTCGCCGCAGATCGGTGCTATGATTTGGCGTCGGCCGATTGTCGAGGACGAAGGTCGCGCAGATATACCGAAAGACCGGCAACCTGCGGGCGGTGCAACTCCTCCTTGGCCACACGAAGATGGACAGCACTGTGCGTTACCTCGGTGTCGAGCTCGAAGATGCCCTTGCGATCGCCGAGGCGGTGGAAATCTGAACCGGACGGGCCGGCTGTAGCGGCTGGCCCTAAGCGGCCATTCATCACCAGCCCCGACGTTGCAACGCAGCTCCCCCAAACCAGTCATTCATGCATGACGCAGTATTTTCAGGTGCCCAAGGTCAGCTATGCGGACGAAACGGGCCTTCGCTGCACTCTAGACGAATGGCCGCCGCGGAAAGCGATCTCACAGTCACGGCCAAGATCTGTTCCGAGAGGGTCGGTTCGGCCGGTGTCACCCGATGAGGAACGTCTGAGGCGGAGGCTAGAGCCTTTCCAATGCGCACCAAGGGAAACGGGCACAAGTGGCAAGCGTATCGACGACACTTTTGCCCACCGCGCAGGCTGCGCATCGCTGGTTAGACGGTAACCTGGACTTCGATGAGCAGTAATTTCGCCTCCCGCTTCGGCGGGGGAGAGGTCGCCGTTCTGCCCTACAGGATGGCCGTGGCGCAGGCCCTCCGCGCGGCCGAGCGCCTGCGCCATGAGCTAGGCCCCCCGTGGTGCCGGGGCATCAAGAGACCGCTTTCACCGCCAGCCGCGGCGTGACGATCCTCGCCCGGACGGGGGGATTCTCTTCATCGGCCTCGTGGTGCCAAGCCGCGTCTTGCGCAGGCAGGGCCTACCCCGTCGCCGCTTACTGCGGCCAATTGGAGCCACGCGCTATGGATCGGGCGGAGCGGACGGCCTGTGCCATGATGGTAAGCGTCGTGCCTGAAACGCCGCTGCCGGCGAAGGTGCTGGCATCGACGAGGGAGATGTTCGGCACATCCCAAAGGCGGCCGTGATCGTCCGTTACGCTAGCCGTCGGATCGCTCCCCATACGGGCGCCGCCGCATTCGTGTATGCCGGCACCCATAACCATGACGCGGTGAAAGAAGCGCTTGAAGAGAAAACGCATCAACTTCTTCTCGCCCGGGTAGGCGCCCCGACCCCATTCACGGATACCATGAGGCGAGCCGAGGAATTCGACTATACCGCCGGCGCTGTTGATGGTGGAAAGAAAAGCCTCTTCCTGCTTGGCGAGCAGCGCGTGGTCGGCGTCCCGGATCTTGCAGATGATATGCGGCGCGGGTAGGCCCCAGTGGTCCTTTTTGCGGGGAGCGAGCGTGACACGGTTGTCAAAACTGGGCTGCATCTGACCGAAGCCGAAGAACAGCAGTGCCGAGGGGTCACCGTCGGGCACCGGGCTGCGGCCAATGGCGCCCTGGAAGGAAAATTCGCCGCGATCCGGCGAGGCCCGATCGAAGCGCGGAATGAAGATGCCGCCCGACGGGTCGTAGAACGGGTCTTCGGGGAACCCCGCGACCTCGGCCCAGCCCGGCACCTCGGGAAAGGCGCCGAGGCCGAGCATGGGAAGCTGGTCCATGAAATAGCGCCCAAGCAGGCCGGAGGAATTGCCCAGCCCGTCGGGATGGTCCTCGCAACCCGAGTTGAAAAGCAGGCGGATCGTTTCGATCGGCGAGGCGGCGCAGAGGATCTGATCCGCCCGCAAGATCTCTCGCGTCCGACTCTCGCGGTCGATTACCTCTACTCCGGTCGCCCGCGCGCCGTCGGTCAGGATGCGAGCGGCGATGCTGTCGTAGCGGATGGTGAGGTTGCCTGTTTCCAGCGCGGCGCGCAGGGGCGGGAAAATCCGGTCCGGCGTCGGCGCCACAGCGCGCCAGGCGACGGCGTGGCGGGCAGGAAAACGGCGTTCGAGGTTGGCCTTGAATGCCTCCTCCGCCGGGGAGAGATGGGCGGGGTACTTCGCCATGGGGTCTGGCAACGATTCCACGCCATCGGCGTTGCCGTAGAGGCCGAGGAAGCCTTCGACCTCGTCGTAATAAGGCGCGAGGTCGTCATAGCCGATCGGCCAGTCCACGCCCGTGCCCGTCAGGCTGTGCGCGCGGAAGTCGTCATCGCTCCAACGCAGGAGGACGCGCCCGAAGGTGTGAGAGCGCCCCCCGGCCTGACGGCCCCTGATCCAGATGTAGGGCGCGTCCTTCGGCGTAGTGTAGGGATGCTCGCGGTCGTTGACATAGAACTGGCTGAACAGGCCGCGAAAGAAGGGCGCGAGCGATTGCGCCCCCTGCCCCTTCAGCGTCGCCATCGCCCGCTCGGCGATATTGATCGCGGCGGGCTTGGCGGGCTTGCGAGCGGGGTCGAAATGCTCGGGGCCGACCTTCGGGCCAGCTTCAAGTATCAGCACCTTTAGTCCCTGCTCTGTCAGTTCCTTCGCCGCGAAGGAGCCCGAGGGGCCGGAGCCGATGACGATGGCATCGTAGGCGGGGTCGTTCATGTCAGTCTCAGTTCGTCTGGAGGAAGGTCAGCCGGCGCCGCCGATGCGGCGCAGGCTCTCGATGCTGCGGCGGGCGAAACGGCGCCAGTCGCCGGGCATGTCATGCTCCACCACCATCAATTCGGCGCCGGCTTCGATGGAGGCATCCCAGAGGGTCTGCCAATCGAGCACGCCGTGGCCGAGGTCGGCGAAGCCCATCTGGTCGGCGTTCTCGCCCTCGGCGGCCTTGTCCTTCACATGCACCGCCGGGATGCGGCCGGCATATTTCTTCAGCCAGGCGAGCGGTTCAGCCCCGCCGGCAACCATCCAGGCAAGGTCAGGCTCGAAGGGCACCCTCTCGCCGAGGAGGTGGTCAATCGGGTAGGAGCCGTCCGCGAGCGGGACCATCTCGAACTCGTGGTTATGGTAGGCGAAGGTCAGGCCGCGGGCGGTCATCTCCTCGGTGAACCGGGCCAGCTTGGCGCCGATGGCCTTCCAGCCATCCGCGTCACTCGGCCGATCCTCGGGATCGATGTAGGGCAGCACCACCAGCCACATGCCGTAGGCTTTGGCGATCTCCTCCACCAGATCGGGATGTCTCTCGAAGATGTCGAAGGTGAAATGCCCGCTCTTGGCCGTCAGCCCGTGGCGCTTCATTTCCGCAGCGTCGTCGCGCACCGCATCCATGCTCTCCGGCGGGCCGAAGAAGAAGGGCTGGACGTCGGTATAGCCCAACTCGGCAAGGAGCGAGAGCTGCTCCTCCATCGTCTCCGCCTCGCGGGAGGAGAACATCTGGAACGACAGGTCGTTGTTCGGAATCATGGGGGTCACCTTCTGGGGGAATGGGGCGGGCGGGCTCAGGCGAGCCGCTGGCCCGTCCGGGGATCGAAGAGATGGATGCGGGCGGCATCGGGGCGGATGCCGAGCGTGCTGCCCTCGGGGCCGGCGATGCGCTCGCGGAACACGCCGGCGACCGCCGCCTGTCCCATCCGCAGCGAGACCATCGTCTCCGAGCCGGTGGGCTCGATCAGCTCGATCTCGCAGGGGATGCCGCCCTTGGGCGCCAGCTCCATATGCTCAGGGCGAAAGCCGTAGGTGACGCGCTGGCCGGCAAGGGCGGCGCCCTGGCCGGCCGGCAGCGGCAGGCGGATGCCATCTTCGGCGACGACGGCATCGCCCTCCACCTTGCCCTCGACGAAGTTCATCGACGGCGAGCCGATGAAGGCGGCGACGAAGGTATTGGCCGGGTTATCGTATAGCCCCAGCGGCGTGTCGCATTGCTCGACCCGGCCGGCGCGCATCACGACGATCTTGTCGGCCATCGTCATCGCCTCGACCTGGTCGTGGGTGACGTAGATCGTCGTCGTCTTCAGCCGGTGCTGGAGCTGCTTGATCTCGCTGCGCATCTCGACGCGCAGCTTGGCGTCGAGGTTCGAGAGCGGCTCGTCGAAGAGAAAGACCTGCGGGTCGCGCACGATGGCCCGCCCCATGGCGACGCGCTGGCGCTGCCCGCCGGAGAGCTGGCGGGGATAGCGGCCCAGCAACGGCTCCAGTCCGAGGATATCGGCGGCGCGGCCGATGCGCGTCTCGCGCTCGGCCTTGTCCATGCCTTTCAGCTTCAGCGAGAAGGCCATGTTGTCGCGCACCGTCATGTGCGGGTAGAGCGCGTAGCTTTGAAAGACCATCGCGATGTCGCGGTGCTTTGCCTCGACATCGTTGACCACGCGCTCGCCGATGGCGATTTCACCGCCGCTTATCTCCTCCAGCCCCGCGATCATGCGTAAAAGGGTCGACTTGCCGCAGCCCGAGGGGCCAACGAGCACAACGAATTCGCCCTCCTCGATCTCCACCGAGACCCCATGAATCACGGCGATTTCGCCGTAGCTCTTCTCTGCCTTGCGGATGGACACGCCCGTCACGAGAGCTCTCCTTCGACTGTTGTGGTCTGGCCCATGCCCCTCATCCCTTCACCGCGCCGCCGAGGATGCCGCGCACGAAGTAGCGCTGCATCGAGATGATCAGCATCAGCGGCACGATCACCGACAGGAAGGTGGCGGCCATGAGCGGGCCCTGTCCTTGAGTCGTCTGCGCGACAAGGCCGGCGAGGTTGACCGTGATGGGAGGCGAGACGCCCGAGCCGCCGAGGAACAGCAGCGGAATGAGCAGATCGTTCCACGACCAGAGAAAGGCCATGATCCCCAGCGAGGCCATGATCGGGCGCGACAGAGGTAGCACGATTGACCAGAAGGTCCGCAGCTCCGAGGCCCCGTCGAGATTGGCGCTCTCGTAAAGATCCTTGGGGATCGAGGCGATGAAGCCACGCAGCAGGAACACCCCGAACGGCAGCGTGAAGCCGACCTGATAGAGCCAAATACCGGGAATGCTGCCCGACAGACCCACTTGGTTGTAAAGGCGTAAGAGCGGCACCAGCGTGATCTGCGGTGGTGTCACAAGCAGGGAGACGAGCAGTAGCGATAGTGCCGTGCGTCCGGCAAAGCGCATCCGCACCAACGCATAGGCGCCGATGACAGAGAGCAGCACTGTTAGCACCGTGGTCGGGATGGCGATGGCCAGCGAAGTCCCGAGGCTGCCGGCGATGTTCAGTTGGTCAAGCGCGAGGGCGTAGTTCTGCAAGCTGAGATCGGGGCGCACCAGTGCCATCCACCAGCCCGAGCTCGCCGTGTCGGCCTGCGTCCGGATCGACGACAGGAAGAGCGCCAAGATCGGCACGACCCATCCGACGATGAAGAGCAATACCACGACATGCACCAGCGTTCCGGGCAGACGCCTCCGGCGGCCTTTGCGGGCGCCGGACGAGAACGTGCGGGGGGTGATGGCGGGATCGGGGGCGCCGGTCACGAGCGGGCCTCCGAGCGGAATTGGAAGATGTTGATGAGGGCAACGGGCAGAGCCGTGAAAAGCAGGATCACCGCGATGGCGCTGGCATGACCGAGATTGTTGGCCGCGAAGAGCTCGTAATAAAGCCGGTTGGCGATCACGTCTGTGCCGAAATTGCCGTTGGTCATCACGTAGACGATGTCGAAGACCTTGAGCGCGGCGATGATCATCGTCGTCAGCACGACCAGTACCGAAGGCAGGATGTTGGGCAGGATCATCGCGCGGAAGATCAGCCACTCGCCCGCCCCGTCCAGCCGCGCCGCCTCGAGCATCTCGCTGCCCACGTTCTTGATGGCCGACGAGAGGATCAGCGTCGCGATTCCGAGCTGCAGCCAGACGGCCACGAAGATCAGTGCGAAGTTGTTGACCACCGGCTGGATAAGCCAAGGGAGCGGATCGGCCCCGAAAAGCGCGCGGATGGCGTTGAGCGTGCCGATCTGCGGACTGCCGGAAGGCTGAAAAGAATACATCTGCGTCCAGATCACCGAACCTGCGGTAAAGGAGATCGCCGTCGGCAAGATGACGATGGTCATCGCCAGTGGCTCATAGCGCACCTTGTCGAAAAGCGTGGCACTGGCCAGCGCCAGCACCAGCGTGATCAGGGGAAAAGCCACGAGCCACAGAATGTTGTTACCGACGATGTCGAGCATCTGGCCCGAAAAGGCCCATGCGTAGTTCTGCCAACCGATCCAGTTTTCAGCGCGGGCGTCCTGAAACGAAGTGAAGATCGTCACGATCACCGGGTAGATGAGGATCAGGATCACGAGGATCAGCGGCAGAAACAGCCAGACCCAGGGTCGGGCGCGCCGCCCTGCACCCCCAGAAAAAAGGGTCAGGGCACGCTCGCCCGCGCCAAGGGCCGCAAACACGGCCGCCGGCACCCCGATCGCGCCAAGCACAATCATTAGCGGAACGAAAGTCAGGGTATCAGTCATTGGCGGCCCCCGGGTCTGGTATACGGACGGCCTTACTCGGCCGTCGTCGCCTCGATGGTCTGAAGGACCTGGTCCAGATTGTCGGGCGATTGCAGGACGCTCACGATGCCCTTGTTGTAGGCGGCGCTCGTCTCGGCATCGGCCAGAAGGTTCGGTCCGGCGGTGAAGTTGACTGCGCCTTCAGCCAGGAACTGCTCGGCGATCCGCTGCAGAAGCTCACTTGGATAGGTGTCCGCCGGCACGTTCTGATTGGCCACCGGCCAGCGGTTGAGCGAGGCGAGATAGGTCTGCGCCGGGGTCGAGGCCATATATTCAAGGAAGGCCATCGTCTCGGGTCGGTCGTTGAAGGCCACCGCGAGAGCCGACTGGAAAAGCTCGGCATCGACATAGGCCGCATCGCTGGCAGGCACGCGGAAGAAGTCGACGTTCTCGCCCGGCTGGGCGGCGTCACCCAGAAGACCAGGCGTCCAGGCGCCCCACATCACCAGATCGCAGTTGGCCGGGTCGGCCACGAGGCCGTTGTAGCCGGTGGCGATCGAGCTGGAGAGCGCACCGATCGGCCCGCCCTGCACATGGCCCTGCGCCGCAATGACGGTCAGGAATTCCTCGAAGGCCCAGCGGACTTCGTCGCTCGTCCAGGCAAGCTCGCCATTGCCCCATTGCTGGTATAGCTCGGGGCCCCACTTCTTGAGGAAGAGGTTATCGACCATCTGCGCGCCGGGGAAGCCGCTCGACGGCCCCGCGCCCTGCGCCGCGCACCAAGCCGTGTTGCCAGCTTCGGCCTCGGCCATGGTGTAGTCAACGAGCGCCTGCCACTCGGTCGGTGCTTCGGGGCCCCCGTAAGCCTGCGGATTATACCAAACCATGAAGGGGTTAAGCCCCTGGAACACTCCCACAAGCGTGCCGTCGAAAGTGGCCGTTTCGAGCAACGCCTGCCCGAAGTTCTCGGTCATCGTATCGCCGAATGCGCCGCCGATGTCCTGCAGGGCGCCGTGCGCCGCGTAGTCGCGTGCGATGCCAAGCTGCATGTCGGCGACGTCTGGCGGATTGCCGGCCTGCATGCGCGACTGAATGATCGCAGGAGAGTCTGGCGTACCGGTGTAGCGCACCTCGATGCCAGTGCCCTCTGTGAACGCTTCATAGACTTGCTGCAGCGTCTCGCCCTCGGCGCCGCTGTTCTGGCCGATGAACTCGATGTAGCCCGACAGCCCTTTCCCCTCTGCGATGCGCTGCGCTTCGGCAACGGCAGCATCGAAGGCGGCGGTGCCATCTTGCGCGCTGGCTGCGGTACCGAGTGCGGCCAGCATGATACTGGTGGAAAAAATGCGGGTGGGATGTTTCGTCATGGTCTGGTCTCCTCATCAACCGTCCAAGTGCTCATCTCGACCCATTCAGCTTAGCAGCGGTTGACATGGAACCGTCAATATTGAATTAAATAATGTCAATTTTGATAAAAATGGAATGTGAATGTGGTAGAGGCGATGACCGGGCGCCCTCCGGAGCTTTCGGGACGAGACGAGGCTCTGCTTGTTCAGGGCCTCCGTCACGGTCCGCGCAGCCGCGGGAACTTGGCCGACCTGACCGGCTGGTCGCGCAACACCGTGGCCGCCAAACTTGCCAACTTGATCCACGAAGGTTGGATCCAGGAAGCGCAGGAAGCACGGGGTGATCGCGGCCGCCCCAAGGTGCTTTACCGCATCAACCCGAAAGCGGCGTTGGTACTCGTCGCCCGCTTCGATGCAGATGTCATCGGCTGCGCACTCTGCACGCTCGACGGACGCATCGCTATCTCTGAAGAGCGGCGGATGCAGGGAGATCTTACCGCCGAGCAGACGGTGGCGGAACTCGACAACATGCTCGGCCGAATGACGGAAACCTCCGGCGTGCCTCGCGTTCTCGTACGCACCATCGTGATTGCCGTGCCCGGCCCCGTTTCAGGCATGACCCGCACGGTACCCTGGTCCCGTGTCGGTGTGCTGCCTGCCGACCTCGGCGCACGCTTTGGCATGAACGTGGTTATCGAGAATGATGCCAACCTTATGGCGCTCGGCATGCGCATGGAGTTCGACCCCTGCGTTTCGCTACTCTTTATCCTCGTGCAAACCGGGATTGGCGCAGGACTGGCGCTGCCCGGTGGCCTGCATCGCGGCCTCGCTGGCTGGGCGGGCGAGATCGGGCATATCCCGGTGGCCGCCGCCGGCGAGACCCCATGCATCTGCGGCAACCGCGGCTGCGTCGCCGGCATCGCCGCCAATCCGGCCCTCATGCGCCAGTTCGCCCGACCCGAGCGCCCGATCAGTACCGTGGAGCACATGGAACGTCTCGTGCAAGACGGCGACACCCAAGCCATCATGGCGCTCCGCGAAGCGGGGCGAAACCTTGGTGAGGCGATGACTGGCCTCGTGACCGGGCTCGCTCCCGATGTTATCGCAGTGGGAGGGCGTATCGCCCGGCTGGGCGATCACGTGATCACCGGCATCCGCGAGTCGCTGGCCCTTCGGACGCCTCCCGCCCTTTCTTCGCAGATCCGGTTTGCTGCCTGCGATGATCACTACATCCGCCTTACCCGGGGCGCAGCCGAGTTGGCACTGGATGTGATGGTCGACGGGCGGGCGGGGTGATGGAAGGTTAGGAGACATTCGATCTCCAGACTTTCTGATTTAGTAATCGCGCTGCACGATCTCGGCGCTCCCTAGAGCGCGCCCTGTCGAATCACCCGCATAGAACGGTTCGGTGTTTTAATTACATCAACACTGACTTTCAGAACGCATCCGCGGCGGGGTCTGAATTCATATAGACAGCGATGCGACATCCGCAGCGCGATCCGTCGAGGCCGACGTTCAATCGCTCCGCAGCATCCCGGAAACTGGGCTCGGAGCAAACATGCGGCAGTGCGGCGCGCCAGACGGATGACGGCAGCTTGGACATCGTCGCTTCCGGCCCGGAGCTGCCATTCGCTTCTTAGCCGAGCGCTGCGGCGCAGACTTTCTTAAGCAGCCATTCAAATTCGGACGCAGCATCGGGGGGGGGCGCATATCCTAAAGGTGTAAGCTGCCAGCCAATAGAGATACGGTTCAATACTTCTGCCCGCGCGCAATCGTGGCACCGGTATGCGAGATTTACGCCATGACCTATACTCCGCCGCCATATGCCTCCGATTTCTTCGTCGTCGGCGCCGCCAAGGCTGGAGCAACGGCTGTTTACCATTGGCTGTCAGACCACCCTGACGTATTTCTGCCTTCGGTAAAGGAACCCGGATTCTTTGCATTCGCCACGCGACCTCCGGCGCCCGCCAAGGGCCCTTGCGACCCTGCCTATGTCGACCAGGTAGTCACCGACGGCCCGAGCTATGCCGCGCTTTACGAATCGTCGGGTCCTCGGCGGACGGGTGACGTTTCCCCGATCTACTTGCTTGATGAAGCCGCCCCGGTCCGGATCGCAGATGCGCGACCAGACGCGCGCATTATCATCCTGCTGCGCGACCCTGTGGAGAGGGCATTCTCACAATTCATGCATCACACGCGAGACGGTATCGAGCCATGTAAGAGCTTCGATGCGGCTCTCGTCGCAGAGGAAGAGCGGCTGAGAGATGGCTGGAGCTGGGGGCACGGCTATGCGACCCACGGTCACTACACTGAGCAGGTCGAGCGCTATCTCGCGGTCTTCGCGCGTGAGCAGATCCTGTTTCTGGATTACCAGGATCTGCAGGACGCGCCAGAAGCATGCTGGGAGCGTATCTGCGACCACTTGATGTTGGGGCATCGCCCGCTCATACGAAACGAGCGGGTGAACGCTACGGCTGACCTCTTGCAGGTTTCGAGCCGGCCGGGGCTGACGCGTCGCCTACGTCACCCCGGAAAGCTTCAGACCTTGGTGAAGCTTGCGCTGCCGACGCGGCTGAGAGCGCGCATTCGCCCCTATATCGAGGGTCGCGGAAGACCGGTTCCGAAACTGTCCCCCGGCACTCGGAAGGCGCTCGCGATGCAGTACGCTGATGCCTGGCCGCGACTGGAGGCGATGTCGGGCCTGCTTCTATCGCACTGGCTGCCGCATGACGGCAGCAATTCAAGAAGCTAATTTTCGGCAAGGTCGCTAAGTCTGGAACGAAGCGGGCAGACGATCACATCGCCCGGCGCTCTCGGCCCAAACCTGCCGTTCAGTTCCTGACCGATCGCCGCGGTGCAGCTTCACCAGACCGGCCATCCGTCCATCGCGCACCATTTTCTGAGGATGAAGGTCGGCAGCGCGGACAAAGTTGCCGTTTGATACTGCGGTTCGGATGGCGGCGCTGTGTCTCAGGCTGCCTCGATCTGCTGCACCTGCACATCGGCGTTCCGCAGTTGCCGCGCCATAATTTCCGTAAATGGCAATGTTGGATTTGCCTCGGCAAGCATACCAACCTTCATCCAGAATTCGGCCTGCGCGTTGATTGAGCGGCACATAACCGAACTTGACTTGCGTAGTTCCTCATGCAGGTCGTCCCCGATTTTCACGATCCCCATCGACGCATCTCCTACTTAGCGATATACGAAACATATATGATTCGTATATATCGTAGCTGACGACCGGTCAATCAGACCTCTGTTGGTACATCATAGATCACGTAGAGAGGACGCACGATGGACAGCTATATCAACGTGCCTGTCGCACCGAGGGGGCAGGATGTACGCAGGACCGAAAGCATCAAGCTTTATGGACCTGATGCCTTCGATGGGATGCGCCGCGCAGGTGCCCTAACCGCCAGATGTCTTGACGGCGTATCCGAACTTGTCCGCGATGGCACCGCTCTTGCGCAGATCAATGCCTTCGTCCTCGACTTCGCGGCCGACCATGACGCAGTGCCTGCGACACTGGGCTACAAGGGCTATCAGTACGCCTGCTGCACATCGGTCAACCACGTTGTCTGCCACGGCTTTCCAAACGAGAAGAAACTACACGACGGCGATATCGTGAATATCGATGTCACGCTGATACACGACGGGTGGTATGGTGATTCGAGTCGGATGTACGTGGTAGGTAAGCCGAAACGCGCGGCTGAGCGACTGATCCAGATCGCCCATGAGACGATGATGCAAGGCATCAGGATTATACGTCCAGGCGCGCGACTGGGGGATATCGGCCATGCAATCCAAACATACGCACACTCCAAGCGCTGTTCTGTCGTTCGCGACTTTTGCGGCCACGGGATCGGTCAGGTCTTTCACGACTCCCCCAATATCCTGAACTTCGGCAGAGCTGGAACCGGCCCGGAGCTTCGGGAGGGTATGATTTTTACTGTTGAACCGATGATCAATCTGGGACGCGCCGACGTAAAAATGCTGGCTGACGACTGGACAGCCGTTACGCGGGACAAGTCACTTTCGGCACAATTCGAGCATTCGGTCGGTGTGACAGCAGATGGTGTCGAGATCTTTACGCTCTCGCCTGCGGGCCTGCACGCGCCTGGGATTGAGCTTCGAACCATTTCCGCTTAGCCGACCTTTATTGCTACCGCAGCATGGGGCAAAAATGGGCTCGTTCCCGACATCCGCCGCGTTTTGCCGGAACGGCTGCAGGGCCGACGAAGCCCCCGTTAATCGCGGCTCTATCCTAATCCCGTCCGTCCGTAGACAGCGCATGACGTAACCCCCATTCGCGCAGCGCGGTGAGGATCGGAGTAAGGGCGCTCCCCTTCTCCGTTAAGGCGTACTCGACCTTCGGCGGCACGACGGGATGAACGGTTCGCGAGACGATGCCGTCCGCTTCCAGTTCGCGCAGTTGTCGGGTGAGCGTCCGCTGCGTGATCGACCCGACCGCCCGCTGCAGTTCCGTGAACCGCAACGCGCCGTTCAACAGATGGTAGAGGATGACGCCCTTCCATTTGCCGCCGATCATCTCCAACGCCGCCTCGATCCCGCAGCCTTCAGATCGTTCGTAGTCTTCGTGGCGCGGGGATCGGGTGGCCCCTTCGGCACGGTTGGGGGTGTGGGCCATTGCGGTATCCTCTATGTGCCTAAGGGCAGGAAACATGCGTACTTGTCACGCTGATACGTTTGGGCGATCTCAAATTCATCCATTTATGGACTATCCGGAGACAAGATATGTCCGACTTCGACAGATCCCCCGACGGCCTCGTCTTCTCGCCGGCCGTGCAAAACGCTCAGCGTCGTCTCGGATCGCGGCGTGTCTACGAAGCGGTCGAGTGGCCCATCGACATCTCGGACGATCTGGAACGGTTCATCACCGAACAGCGCAGCGTGTTCCTCGCCACGGCCAGCGCCGACGGTCAGCCGTATATCCAGCACCGGGGCGGACCGCCGGGTTTCCTACACGTCCTCGACAGCCGCACGATCGGCATGGCCGATGTCCGCGGTAACCGGCAGTACGTCACCCTGGGCAACCTGTCCGAGAACGATCGCGTGCAGCTTTTCCTGATCGACTACGCACAGGCAAAACGCGTGAAGATCTGGGGGCGCGGGCGGATGGTCGAGGACGATTCCGATCTGATCGCGCGGCTGACGCCCGAAGGCGGTCGCGCCCGTGCGGACCGCGCCCTGCTGGTCGCCGTGGAAGCCTGGGACATGAACTGTCCCCAGTACATCCCGCATCGTCTCGAGGCCGAGGACGTGACGGCCGCTTTTGCCGAACGCGACGCGCGCATTGCCGAGCTAGAACATGAGGTCGCCATCTTGCAGCATCGGGTCTCCGTGCGCGATGCGTGTGGCGATGATCTCTGGTAAGTGCGTAATCTGGTTCAGGGCCCACGGGTGGCCGAGATTGCCGCGAGCGCATCGAAGAAGCTTCCGGCAAAATCAGATCGACGCCTAGATCATGCTCCTACACCGTGCGGGCCGATATTTAAGCAGGGGTTGATGTTGGACCTATAAATTTGTTCCGGTCGTTCGCAGCACTTTGGTCGAGCGTCCGTGAAACGTTACCAAGCCGACATCTACCTGACTGCGCTAACGTCTGCGGAACATGACGACGTTGCCGAGCACTGCGAACACGAGGCCCAGGATAGACATGATGCTCCATTCGTATCCCTCGAAGAGGGTCGATGCGGTGAGCGCGACGATGGGAAAAAGGACTGTGGCGTAGCCTGCCTTCGCCGATCCAATGCGGCCGACCAACATCAGATACGTGGTGAAACCCATGGCGGAGCCCGCGACCGCAAGGTAGACAAGCGACGTCCAGTAGAGGCCGCCTTGGGGGAGGACCAGGGGCTGCCCTGTGACCGTGAGAAGGCCGAGGAGGCACAGCGCCCCGATCCCCATTCCCCAGGCATTCGCCGTCACCGGCGTCACGTCGAGCCGCGCGTTCTGCCGCGACGCCATGTTCCCCCAGGAGAAAAACAGGGTCCCGATCACCGCCCAGCCGATACCGCGCAGCGTGGTGGCCCCCGCCGCGATGTCGATGTCGGGCCAGAAGAGGCAGGCGAGCCCCGTAACGCCGAGGGTGCCAGCCAGTACCGTTTGCCGGCTGATCGGGTCTCCAAAGAATACCCGCGCGTTCACCGCGTTGAAGATCGACGCCAGCGAGAAGATCACCGAGACAAGCCCCGAAGGCACGAGCGACGTGGCGGTGTAGAGCCCCACGAAGTTCAGGCAGAAAAGGCAGAGCGCCTGCACCACCACAAAGCGCCAAACGGCAGGTCGCCTCAGCCGCCCCAAGGCCGCGAGTCCAGCGAGCATCAGCAGCCCGGCGAGCGCGAAGCGGTAGAAGATCGACACCATGACCGGCACGTCGCCGACCTGCGCCGCAATGGCGATCCAGGTCGTGCCCCAGATGAGGACGGTGAGAACGAAGAGGACTGGCGTGGTCATGGGCGGCTCCTGTGCCGCGCCATCTAGGCGTCCCGGGACTGGGGCTTTTGCACGATCTTGCGGTGGAATGCGCGGGGGCCATTCCTGCCCGATCGACGCGGACGTAGAAGGCCCCATGCCATCGGTTCGTGACTCTCTTTCCCGTTCCCCGATCGCCCGTGCGGCAGCCACGCTCGACCTCGGGCGGGGGCGCGGCGTCACGATCTGGGAGAACCACGACGACCGTGTCACCTACGATACGGCGCGAGGCCATGTCTTCAGCCTCTACCTTAAGGGCGGGACGGGGACGCGGCGCGTGGACGGCACGGCGGTCTCGGGCTGGCCGGGCGCGGTCTGCATCTTTCCCGACGGACAGACCTCGGAATGGGAGATCACGACCCCCTTCCGCTTCGTGCATCTCTACCTGCCCGACGACCGGCTCCGCGCTGATTTCGCCCGGACACATGAGTGCGACGCGCGCCGGATGGACCTTCCGGAGGTGACCTTCGCCGAGATGCCGGCGCTGGGTGCGCCACTGGGGGTACTCGCCGGCGCTGCATCCTCAGGCGACATCCTGCTGGCCGATGCCGCGATCGCGGAGCTCGTCGGTCGGCTCGCATCGCGTCCCGTGGCGCTCAGGGGCGGCCTCGCTCCCCATGTGCTGCGCCGTCTCGATGAATGGATCGACGCGCATCTGGACGAAACGATCAGCCTTTCGGACCTCGCCGTGCTTGCCGATCTCTCGCCGTTCCACCTACATCGGATGTTTCGCGTCTCGCGCGGCATGGCCCTCCATGCCTGGATCACCGAACGCCGCATCGACCGTTCCAAAGCCCTTCTGGGCGGCCCCGATCCCCTCATCGAGGTCGCCTTGGCGTGCGGCTTCGCCAGCCAGAGCCATTTCACTCGCGCGTTCAAGGCCGCCACCAACGCAACCCCCACTACTTGGCGGCGCGCACGGCGGGACGAATAGTACGGCATTTAAGAGCTGACGCAGCTCTCCGCCGGGCAGTGCCGGAACGACAGTAGAGCGGACAGATGGATTGGGCCACCTCAAGGCCCGTGGTCAAAACGAAAGGCTTGGAAGGGCTCGACGCTGCCGATCGCCGCGCATAGTAGCAAGGTCCGGTGAGCGGACGGAGCTGCCGTTTGTTCGCTTGCCACGGCGAGATGATCCAGCATCGCCCATTGCAAGTACTCGCAATAAATTGCAATTATCTGCATGTCTATGCGGAGTATTGCAGATGGACCTGAATAACCCCGATGTTCGGCGGGAAGCGCTCCGGCAGAGATTGACCGGCGGTGAGCAGCTCGTCGCGGTCCGGATCGCTGAAGAGTTCGATGTGTCACTTGATACAGTCCGACGCGATTTGATCGCTCTCGAAGAGGCCGGAGACGCGAGGCGCGTGCGCGGCGGCGCGATCAAGCCAGCGGTTCCTGCCGCGCCTATGGAGGAGCGAGTCGCGCAGTCTTCACCGGCTTTGCCCGGCATCGCACGAACCGCACGTTCACTGTGTAAGGGACAGAAAACCCTGATCCTTGATGGTGGAACGACGGTTCTCGCGCTTGCGCGGCTGCTCGGACCGGAGAATGGACAGATGGTCATCACGCCCTCGCCTTGGATCGCCGTGGCCTGCCGGGAGAACGGCGTCGATGTGACACTTATTGGTGGGCAGCTTAGCGTCCGGGGCGGCATCTGCGTCGGGATGGACACGGAGGCGCAGCTTGCCGCCGTGGCCGGCGGTCTGGCCATCCTCGGCGCATGCGGCCTTGATGACGGGTTCGGCCTGAGTTCCGACGACCTGCTCGAGGCTGCCGTGAAACGGGCAATGGCCCGGTCCGCAAGGGAGGTCGTCGTGCTTGCCGACCGCCGCAAGATCGGACTGCGGGCGCGTTACAGAACACTAGAACCGCCCGAAATCGGTCACCTCGTGACGGACGCACCGCCAGAAGAGGTAATGGCTTTCCGCAATGCGGGAATTGAGATCCATCATGCGTGATCCTCGCACCCCCGCTCTGGCCGTCTGCGCGATGTTCGCGTTGAATGGTGCACTCTTTGGAATCTGGGCGTCGCGCATCCCCGTCTTCGTGGAGCGCTTCGACGTGTCGTCGGGCACGCTCGGATTACTCCTGCTGTGCCTTGCTGGCGGTGCAATCCTGTCCTTCCCCATCGCGGGGCGTGTGTCGGACAGGATGGGCGCCTCGGCTTTGACCCGCGCTCTCGCTCTTTTCTACGTCGTCGCACTGTGCCTCTTGGCCGTAGCCCCAAGCCTCGAGTTTCTTGCCGTGTGCCTGGCAATGTTCGGCGCCACTCATGGTGCGATGGATGTGGCCATGAATTCCTGGGGCGCGGACGTCGAGAAGGTGCGGCGTCGCCCCCTGATGCCTATGTTTCATGCCATGTACAGCCTCGGGGCGGGCCTGGGAGCGGCGTCTGGCTACGGTGCGGCGCGCGCGGGGATCACACCGGAGATCCATTTCGCAACCGTGGGGCTTTTCGCCACCGTTCTCGCCCTCGTCTTGGCGCGGGTGCGTTGGCAATCGCCCCGCACGATGTCCGGGACCGGGCCGTCGTTCTCGCTTCCGCGCGGGGCGCTTCTCTTTGTGGGCACGATCGCGTTCTCGGCTTCGGTGGGGGAAGGAGCCATGGCCGATTGGAGCGCCGTCCTCCTGGCAGACGTGATCGGGGCGACCGAGGCCCGCGCGGCCCTCGGATACGCAGTGTTTTCGGTCGCAATGGTGGCAACCCGTCTGTCCGGACCGGTGATCATATCGAGGCTTGGAGCGATCGGGACCGCGCGGGCGTCTGGTGCGATCGCGGCGGTAGGTGCCGTCATGCTTGTGTTGTCGCAGGGGGTCGCGACGGCCCTCATCGGCTTTGTTCTTCTCGGCATCGGCTATGCGACTATCATGCCGCTGGCCTTCTCCCGCGCGGCGGCCGAGCCAGGTATCGGTCAGGGCCAGGCCATCGCCAGCGTCGCGACGCTGGGCGATGGCGGGATGCTTCTCGGTCCGCCCCTGATCGGTGCCGTGGCCGAGTTCACGGGGCTGCGCACGGCGCTCCTGCTGCTTGCGGTCCTCTCGGCCACCATCGTCCTTCTATACGGAAGACTGCGCGCGGAGGGTCGGCAAAGCGCGGCGCAACGCAAGGACGAGGCGGCATGAAGCTGGCGCATGTGGCCCTCTGGACGGTCGATCTCGATGCGGCAGCATCGTTCTGGGAAAACGTGTTCGGCGCCGAGGTTGGAGAACTTTACCGAAGCGCTCGTCGCCCGGGATTTACGTCTCGGTTCGTCCACTTGCCGAAGGACGGCGCAGCCATCGAGTTGATGACCGCCCCCTGGATCGAAGCCGTGCCAGATAGAGAGGTCACGGGGTGGGATCACATCGCGATCTCGGTATGCTCGGAGCGGGAGGTGGACGAGTTGGCCCGGCGATGCAGGGAAATCGGTATTCTCTCAAGCGAGCCGAGATGGACGGGGGACGGGTTCTACGAGGCCGTGATCGTCACCCCGGACGGCTCTCGGGTCGAAATCACATCTTGATGCCTGCACGAAATCACGGAGTTTGGAACGTCTGACGGGTTAAGCCATATGACCTTCATTGTTAACGACCTCGACAAGATGGAAGAGGTGCTGACGTTCGTCCTGAACGCCAAGAAAATCTATGACAGTGGCGACAAGACCTTCTCCCTCTCGAAGGAGAGATTCTTCGATGTTGGCGGCGTCTGGGTAGCGACTATGGAAGGCGAGAGCCTAACGGATCGAACCTACAACCACGTTGCTTTCAAAATGGCCCCCGATGAATACGACGACCGGCTGCAGCGCATTCGCTCTCTCGGGCTCGATGTTCGGGAAGGGCGATCGAGGGTCGAGGGGGAAGGCCATTCGATCTACTTCTACGACCACGACAACCACATGTTCAAGCTGCATAGCGGAATGCTGGAAGAGCGTTTGCGCCGCTATCGGGAATAATCTGGCAGGGTCTTCTCGAACTCGATTTGGTGCATCTGCTGTCCGAACGCGAGTGCAGGCTTTCTTGCCTGCTCCCGGAAACCCAAATTCCTGTAGAGACGGCAGGCTGCCTCGTGGCGGTCGTAGGTTGAAACGCGGATCCTCTCGAAGCCCTGTGCTTCAGCGTGCGCAATGACCTCTTCGATCATGCGCCTGCCAATCCCCAGGCCCCGATACGCTGCATCTAGATAGAACAAGCGTAACCTGCCGGTCGTCGGTTCGTCTGCGGAGAGGAAGACGCAGCCGACTGGACGACGCGTCTCCACAGTCTCGACGATCAGGAACCTGCTGGCCTCCTCATCGTTCCTTGCTTCGAGCAAATCGAGCGCGGTCGAGACCGCCTTCGCAAAGCTCGGATCGAAACCTTCGATCCTCGTGTAGTGATCGACGCTCACGGTCGCGACCCATTCCCGGTCGGTTAGGCGGTAGTCTCGGAATTCGAAAGATGAGAGTTGGTAGGTCACAGTAGTCACTTTGGGCTCGATGCCGACCTTGGATGCAATGCAGCATCATGTGATATGATGCCTTGTCAACGTCGGGTTGTCGATGTGGGAGGGCGTGGTGGATCGGAGGACCCATCATGGAAACACCAAACTTACCCGCCATCCGCGCACTGCGTCCAGCCTGGAACAAAGGCCGGATCGTCGGCCAGAAAAGACCACTTAAGCCCAAACATGTCTGGGCTGTCAGGGTGCGGCTGGAACTGGCCGAGAACCACCGCGATCTGGCCCTTTTCAATCTTGCCATCGACAGCAAACTGCGCGGCTGCGATCTGGTGAAGATGAAGGTGGTCGATGTCATGGCGTCAGGTCAAATCAGGGAACGCGCGTCAGTTCTGCAGAGCAAGACCCAGAAACCTGTGCGCTTCGAAATCTCTGAAGGCACACGTGCATCGCTCGCAAGGTGGATGCGGGAGCCGCTGATGGTCGGATCCGAATACCTCTGGCCTGGGCGTTTTCACGAACGGCTTCACATCTCGACCCGCCAGTACGCGCGTATTGTCCGTGAGTGGGTGACATCCATCGGTCTGGAGGCCAGCGCCTATGGCACGCACTCGATGCGGCGAACGAAGGTGACCCAAATCTATAAGAAGACGGGCAACCTTCGGGCAGTCCAGCTATTGTTGGGTCATACCAAGATGGACAGCACTGTCAGATACCTGGGCGTTGAGCTTGAAGATGCGCTGGCTATCGCCGAAGCCATCGAAATCTAAAGGTATGGGCCGTCTTCACGGACGGCCCTTTGCGGACCTTCGCAACGAACTCTGTTCATTCCGGTAGAGGACTCTCGAGGGTTAGTGCAGAATCGATACCGGCGGCGCGTTCCGTTGTGCGAGTAAGGATGTCTCTGACATGACGTGGTCGTCCAGCGACTGTAGGGGCGGCTATTCTGACTTTTACCAAGTTTTCAACAGAGGGCAGCTACCCGAATTGAGCACGAGATCCAACTACGTGTGAAAACGGTGTGTTCTTTGAGCAGACCATTCTGGACAAGTGGCCTGCGACGTGTCATGGAGACAGGGCTAAGTTTCCTCTGTCGATCCTTTGCTTTCCATTCTCGGACATCAGCGAACTCGATTTTGGCCGCTGCGCCAGCTGCTGTAATTTCGCGAGCGAGTTGAAAAATTATCGCAGATCTCAGGGTGACCAACGGCGCCGTGAGATGGTTTATCGCGAGAAACGTTGCAAGAGCGCGGCTGAAGCGACAGTCCAGATCACCTGATCCAGAGTCTTCGTCTTTTCCTCGGCGGACACTTTGGCATTAGAAAAAAACTTAGAATTAGATTTTCAGCCTCAAAGCAAAGAAGTCTGAGAGCCCCGTCTGCGCGATCAAACCGACCCAAAGCGAGGGAGTCACAGGACGCGTGAGCATCCCTTTTCTAGCCCCCCCCGAATATGGAGAATAGCTTGTCAAATAAAAACACGGTCTTCCGCCCAACTGCATCCGAGAGCAAGGCCGATAACACCACGAGGATCGTCAAGGAGATGACCGAAGCAGATACATCTGCTCGTCAGGCCAAGACTGAGAAACTCCGGGCGTCGCGTATCGAAAGGGACATATCCGAAAAATCTCGGATTGAAGAAGCCCCGAAGAAAAAGGTGCGGAAGACTTCCAAAAAGCCCAAGCCGACAACCTAAGACACAAGTTCTCGAAAAGACGTTCACATCTGATTTCTCGTCCGGATTGCACTGTAGGACGCCGCGTCGATCGCCGGGCTGTTGATCACGACCGAAGCGATGGTCGCGCAAAAGCCTGAGAAAGTAGGTGCCGGCGCCGCAATGTCCGACATGGAAGGAATGATACGAACGGCCGCATCCTTTCGCCGAGAGGCACGGGATGCAAGATCTCCGACGAAAACAATTCTCAGGACCAGGAGAGATTCAAATGTCCAAGGGCGACAAGCAACGTGGCAATCGAGAAGTGAAGAAGCCGAAAAAGGTGAAGGGAAAGGTCAGTGCGACAGCGGACTCCACGAAGGGTAAAGCCTTGACCAGCCTTGGCGAGCACAAGAAAAAATAAGCTTAGGCTCAGGACCCATTGATTTGAGCTGCGTAAGATGATTCACCGCGCCAAAACAGAGCGGTGATATGTCTGATCTCTTCTGGCTGGACGATGCGCAGATGACGCGTCTGGAGCCCTACTTCCCGAAGTCGCATGGCAAGCCGCGCGTCGTTGACCGGCGCGTGTTGAGTGGGATTATCTTCATAAATCGTAACGGCTTGCGGTGGCGCGATGCTCCTGCCGCATACGGCCCCCACAAGACACTCTACAATCGTTGGAAGCGGTGGAGTGAGAAGGGCATCTTTGCTCAGATGCTGGCGGGGTTGGCGGGCGAGGACCACGAGGAGAAGACTGTTATGATTGATGCGACTTACTTGAAGGCTCATCGCACGGCGTGCAGCTTGGGCAAGGGGGGCGTGGCCGCCTGATCGGTCGCACCAAGGGCGGTATGAACACGAAGCTGCATGCCATCTGCGACAGCAAAAGCCGTCCGATCAATTTCTACGTCTCAGCAGGACAAGTCAGCGATTACATCGGCGCGCGGGCGCTGCTCAGCAGCCTGCCGGATGTCGACTGGTTGCTCGGCGACCGAGGCTACAACGCTGATTGGTTCAGGGAAGCGTTGCAGAGCAAGGGCATACGCGCCTGTATCCCCGGTCGAAAGCAACGCAAGACGACCGTGAAATACGACAAGCGTCGCTACAAACGGCGTAACCGTATCGAAATCATGTTCGGTAGGCTCAAGGACTGGCGCCGCGTAGCAACCCGATACGACAGGTGCCCCAAGGCATTCTTCTCCGCCATCGCTCTCGCAGCAGTCGTCATCTACTGGCTGTGAAACTCAATTAGTCCAGAGCCTAAGGTGGCAGGTTCGCGTTGTCTGGCCTTACGTCCTCCGCGACGTGGCGAATTGTGACGGGAACAGACGGAGGCGCGACGAATGTTTGGCTCGCGGAACACAAGAAGTCCAAGGAACGTTGTAACTTTTGGGCAGGTCGTAGTGCTCCGCTAATCGCGACTGGATCAGACTGTGCGCAACCGGCCTTCCTTGCATTTCAGAACATCAATCCTGGCGACTTGTCGCGACGCGGCCCCGGCCGAGGATTCCGGAGCGTCGCTGGGCGGCACGATGCGAGCGGTCCTTAATAGCGGCATGCTGGATAACGACCACCCCGTCGATCTTGGCCGTTTCCTCGTTGCCCTTGCCGAAGCGAATCTACCGCTTGCGCGTTTGTGCGAAGGTCATGTGAACGCCCGGCAGCTGGTCGAGCTTCATGCCCCCGGCTCCGCACCGGCTGGGGCGATCCTCGGTGTATGGGGGGCGGACGGCGATCCTCCGGTGACATTTAGCGATGCCGTGCTGTCCGGACGCAAGCGATACGCGTCCGGTCTTGGGATCGTCACGGACGCGCTTGTGACAGTGCTTCACGATGGCGCATGCCGCTTGGCACTGGTCGACGTGACCGATCCCGCCAGGCATCATACCGAAACCTGGGACATGCTCGGCATGCGAGCGACGGTGTCGGGCGACGTCGATCTTGCAGGTCTGACGCCAACGTGGATCGGCGATGCGGGTGCTTATCATATCGAGCCGAGCTTCGTGGGCGGTGTCTGGCGCATCGCCGCGCTTCAGCTGGGGGGCACGTTCGGTCTGATTGACGCCGCGCGGGATTACCTCTCCGGTTTGAACCGGCTGGATACGGAGGCTCAGATCTCCCGGCTGACCCCACTTTTGGGGAGATCGCTGGCCGCATTCGGATTGATCGAAAAAGCTGCGCAAGTTGCTCAGGGGCCGTCAGGCACCAGGGACCCGGAGCGCGCGGTGGCATTGTCGATCCAGGCCCGATTGCTGACCGAAGAGCTTGCGCAGGACACCATTGCCACAGTGGAAAAGAGCGTCGGGCTCGCGCATTTCGCGCGCGGTTCGGATACGGGGCGAATCGCGCGCGATCTGGCGACCTATTGCCGTCAGGTCGCCCGAGACGCGATGGAGCAACGTTCCGGGCGCATCCTTCTTGCGCGGAAGGGGCCGCTTTCGGACGTCTGGCATGGATGATGCGATCGAACTGTCGGGTCACACGCCGTGCTTGATCCTCGCCCCCCACGCGGATGACGAGGTGTTGGGATGCGGTGCACTGCTGGCCGATCGCTGGCAGGCCGGAAAACCCGCCCACGTGGTCTGCCTGACCGACGGGGCGGCCTCGCATCCAAGGAGCGCGCTTGATCTCACCGAACTCCGGGCTCGCGAGCTGGCCGATGCCGTATCGATCCTTGGCGGCGACCCACGGACGGATCTGACCTGCCTGCGCTATCCCGATGCGGCCCTGCACGACGTTCCCCGGCACATTGTCATCCGGGCGTTGGAAGTTCTGATCCGACGGCTTGGCAGCCACATTCTTGTTGCTCCATCGCCCCTTGATCCCCATTGCGACCATGTCACGACAGCTTCCATCGCCGAGACCCTCCTCGAACGACATCCGCAACTGCATCTGCTGTATTATCCAATCTGGTCGCGCTGGCTCGGGCGCGGACAGGCCCCCAGGGTTCCGGGCACCCGGCGCATCACTTACCCAGTAAACGCGTCCTTGAAGTCACGCGCAATCGCAGCCCATGCCAGCCAGCAGGGCCACGTGATTTTCGATGATCCGGAGGGTTTTACGATGCCGGCCGGCTTTGTCGAGATGTTCGCCCAAGGTCCCGAAATCTACGATGAGCGAAGCGAATAGCGCCATGGCCGTCACCCTTTCGCATCTCGAAAATCTGTATGCCCTATCGGACGATCCGTGGAACTTCCGCTCGTCGACATACGAACAGGCCCGGTTCGAGGCAACGCTCGCCGCATTGCCACTTGCCCGCTACGCTCATACCCTCGAGATCGGTTGCGGCAACGGGGAACTGGCCCGCAGGCTCATCCAGCGCAGCGCGGCCTATACCGGGATCGATGCCGTGAAGGCCGCGCTGGAGACCGCCCGCGTCTCCGTGCCAGACGGCACCTTCCTGGAGGCGTTCCTGCCCTGCGATCTGCCGCCGGGTCAGTTTGATCTAATCGTGCTTTCGGAAATTCTCTACTTCCTCGATCCGGCCGGACTGACGCACCTTGCCGAACAGCTGGATCGGCGCTGGCCCTGCGCCGAGGTGATTTCAGTCACATGGCTCGGGCCGTCCGGAAACCCTCTCGAGGGGTGTGACGCCTTGCAGCGCTTCGCCGCCGCGACGCTCCGTCCCATGGTCCCGGCGCAACCTGGCGATCCTCGGCATCGGATCGACCTTTTCAGTCCGCTGGAAAGGTCCACGACATGACGTCGCTGCACCTGCCACCCGGTTGGGGCGCCAGCGGCCTGATCATCGCCATACCGGCGCGGAACGAAGCGTCGCGCTTGCAGTTCGCCCTGTCTGCACTGTGTCGCGGCACAAGTGTGGACGTCATCGTCATTGCCAACGGCTGCACGGACGATACGGTCCGGATCGCACATGCCTTCACCGACCTACCGGTCGCCGTGCTGGATGCCGGCAACCTTCCGAATGGCGTCGGCGAAGCCCGTCGGCTGGGAATGGAGGTGGCGCTCAAGGCGGCCCCGAGGACTTCGATCCTCGCCACCACTGACGCCGACTGCACCGTAATGCCCGGCTGGGCGCAATGTGTTCGTAAGGGACTGCAGGTGGCGGACGTCGTTTGTGGCAGGGTCATACCGGATCCGGCCGAATTCGCGCGACTGCCCGACATGGTGCAGCATCATGGCTTGTTGGAAGATGCGGTCTCCGCCCTACAGGCGGAGCTCGACGGCTTGCAAGCGCCAAGCCTTCACGATCCCCTTCCGCGACATGGGCAGACGCCTGGGGCGAGTCTTGCGTTCCGCACGGGGACCTATCTGTCCGCAGGTGGCTTCAGCGCCATTCCCTGCCACGAGGATCGCCAGATCATCACGCGGATCGAAGCCTTGGGAGGGCGGATCGCACGGCCTTGGGATCTTGTCGTTACGGCATCCTGCCGTTTGACGGGTCGAGCGCCGGGCGGGATGGCCGCGACGATCCTTGATCGTGCCGCCGATCCTGCCCAACTCGGCCGCGAAATCACGCAGATGCGCGGCATGAGGGATCAGCTGCACGTTGCGATCGCAAAGTTGAAGAGCCAGGAGGACGGCGGCGACAAGGGTGAGGGATGTGTAATACCCGCCCCCTATTGAGGGATGCCCCTAAGTCAGTCTGCCGATCAGATGCGCCTTGAACTCGCGCCCGCGGCGAAAGTCAGCTTCCCGCCCTCCCTGTAAGTGACCCAAGATTCCACAGCTTGATCTTGGCGGAGTGTCCGCTTCCTTGATCTGGCAAGGTTGATTTCGCACGTGCAGAGAAAGTACGGAAACCGCCCTTACCGGGGCGGCGCTTATAGCCGATCTGGGCCTTGAACCCGGCCAGTTTGGTCAGGCGAGCCACACGGTTCAGGCAGACGCTTTCGCCCTGTTCAAAATATCATCATGCAGTTTACGAAGGCCATAGACCTTCCCGCTTGCGGCCCAGGCTTCCTTGAGTAGCTCAGTTTGACGCTGGTCTTTCACCTGCCGCCGACGCGCGAATTTCACTTCCCGATGGGAGATGCATTCACGGACATCGAGGCATGCCTGCACAACAGTCTGATCGAACAGGCACTCGAGGGGGAGATCCTGCGCTTGAGGGACAGTGCCCATGACCTGCAATCCGCGTTCATTGAAGCAAGGGCGGCCGGTGCGCAGCGTCTTCTTAATCGCTGGCACGGCGAACCTTCTGGCGGCGTAATCTGACCGCCTGAAAACCGCCAAACCGACTCAACACACGCGGAGGCTGTCACGAGCCTCCGCCCCGATGGGGCTGTCCGCGAGAAGACGGTCATGACCAACGGAGTTTTGTTGCGACCTCATTGCCAGGGCCTTTCACACCTCGGCTGACCCTCACGACGATGCCCTTGCTATTTGCCACGTTCAATAACGAACCCTGAAATTTTACACATGGCCCATCTCCACCCCCGCATAACCGAAGACCGGATCGACAACTTGTTCACCCGCAATCTCGGCGATCCTGCGTCCGCAGCCGCATTCCTGCCTCTTGCCAAAGTGAGCGGCGAGATCGCGCACTGAAACACAGTATCGCCACCCCATGGGACGAGGCTCCGTGGATCTGCACCTGACGCTGACCGATGGCACGCAAATTCTCGTGGAAAAAAGATCGATATCGGATGGAGTGCTGGTGGTCACCTAAACCGACATGCGCGATCAGGGCGTGTCATCATATGCGGGCAATCAAAAGCGACAGCCCTGTTCACCCGCACTGACACTAACCGACAAAGGAGTCAGATTGCCTTTCGTCGCAAGGATGGGCCTGATAGTTCAATGCGATGCGCGGCGCTGGTCAGTCGATCAAGGATCGCATCCGCGATCGTCGGGTTGTCAATGAAGGCATGCCAGTTTTCGACTGGCAGCTGGCCGCAAACGATGGTCGCGCGTTCACCGATACGATCATCCAGAAGCTCCAGAAGATCGTGCTTGCCCATGGCCTTGAGCTTGCTAACGCCAAAGTCATCGAGGATGAGGAGGTCAGCTCGTTTATACTGCGCGCGCAGCTTTGCCGTCGTGCCCTCAATGTGCGCAATTTCGAATTCCTCCAGAAGCCGGGACACCATCCGGTACGATACGCTGATGCCGTTCCGCACGGCCTGCATCCCCAAGCAACACCCAAGCCAGGTTTTCCCCGTTCCGCTTTTGCCAGTGATCAACACATTCTGGTGCCTGCCAATCCAGTCACAGCTCAACAAGCGCGTTGTCAGCGACTTGTCCAGGTTCCTGTCGCTTCCATAGGTCAACTCCTCCGGATGGGCCTGTACCCGCAACTTGGCGGCGCGAAGAAGTCGGTCCTTCCGCGCATTCTGACGATGAAGCTCCTCGGCATCGACCAGCATCGCCAGCCGGTCTTCGAAGGCCAGGTCCGCCTGTCGAGGAGTTTCTGCTTGTTGGCGCAGAGCTTCCCGCATGCCTTTCAGCTTAAGATCATCAAGTTTTCGAAGTGTCGTCTCAATGCTCATGCTCCAGTCCTCCCGTAATAGTTAGCCCCGCGGATATTCCTGTTGTTGATCGCAGGATCATCGTCCCTATCCACCTCAACTGCGACATCCATCCGCGCTGGTTGAGCAATCAGCCGTTCTATGCGTTTGATGTGAGGTGCGTCTGGGCAGTGGGCCAGAACCCAATCCGCAGCTTGGATGACGATTTCTTCACCGTGATTTTCAACCAGTTCTGCGAGCTTTCGCGCGCATTTGTCGGTCGCACTCGGGTTCTTCCAGACCGTCAAGTGCAGTCTGAGGTACTTGTCGATCGGCTTGGCCTGATACCTGCCCCAAGTGTTGAAATAGCGATGCCGATGGTCACCTTGGTAGCGATGGTTTTCCGGCTGATGGGGCCGCAGTGTCGAGACCTTCCCTGTCCCATCTTGGCGCGGATGAATAGCGACACGGCGATGGTTATGGAAAAGGCTCACAACCTCCTGATCCTCGAAGAGATCGATCGCCTCGCCAATCAGCTCATGCGGTACGGAATAGAAGTTGCCGCGATGTTCGACATGATAGTCATCTGGAACCCGAACGGATCGTATGTGTTCCAGATTGCGGAAAGGCAGATGCGGCAGCTTTCGCAAGCGGCTGCGTTCCTCGCTTTCGAATATGTCTCTCCGAGACCGCCCTGCCAGGCGCCTCATCGGCTTCTCGTTGATCCGGTCGAGCTCCATAGCGATGGCGCGGTTGAGCTCGGCGATGGAATGAAAAGTCTGCCCCGACAATCGCAGCGTGATCCAACGTTTGACATGTAGCACCGATTGTTCGACCAGCCCCTTATCTTGCGGGCTGCGCACTCGGGCTGGCAGCGGCGTGACGCCATAATGCTGCATTGCACGATCAAAGCCAGGGTTCAGAATTTGCCCACGCGCGTGTGACCTTGGGTGAAGCACTGCTGCCTTGAGGTTATCGGGAACAAGATACTTCGGCGTTCCGCCATAATAGTCGAACATGGCGACAGTGGCTTTGATCCAACTTTGTGTGCTCTGATCTGGCACTGCAGTCGCGAAAATGAGGCGGCTGTGGCCCAGAGCACCGACAAAAAGTTCAACCGGTCGCGTCTTGCCCGTCAGAGGATCCGTTATCTTTGGGCGTTTGCCGGAGAAGTCGACAAAGGCCTCCTCCCCAGCAACACGTATCTGACGCATGATCGGCCCGCGCTTCTTGAGGTGCGCGCTCAGCCGCCGCCTGAACCGCGTGTAGCTCATGGGGTTTTCGGCCTGCCGGAAGTACTCATCGTGCAGAACCGTTATTACCATGCCTTTCTCCGATGACATGCGACGGGCCATCAGGTCCCAATCCGGTTCTGTCCATTGGTTTGATGGAGGCTGGCGTTTCAGGCCGAGTACGGCGCGCAGGGCGTCGACGGTCAATTCGTCTATCTGTTCGAGCCCGAGCGGGTGATCATGCAGCTTTCTCCTGTACTTGGCGACAGTCGTGCGATGCGCGGCGCACACCTGACTGATCGCAACATCACTGAGATCGCCGATGACGATCAGGCGTAGCACTTTCTTGAAATCCATTTCTGGCATCCTCCAGGCACGCCGGCCCTGTTCGGAACGATTGAAAATCGTCCGGTGTCAGCCTTGACGTGGTTGCGGTGATGTAAGAGGGTTGCCTTATCGGTCAGGCACCGAAGGCATTTTCAGAGAGCGTACACCGGCCAGTGTACGCCTTCTTAAACTTTCAAGGCCAAGTCATTCCCCATTCTCCTGCGATTTATCTGTCCATAATTGGTCAACAGAAACCTGGAGCTTTTTGGCCAATGCGTTGGCAATCTTGGCGGAACGCCTCTCTCGTTTGGCGACATCGACCACCGCAGTGTGAGACACACCAAGTTCACGGGCGATCGCTCGTAGACTGCTGTCAGCACGTTTCAGATCACGCTTGATTTTTTCATACGACGAGCACATGCCGTCTGGCTCCAATTGACACCTTTCGCAGTCAATTGGAGGGATCTCAATGAGTCAAGTCACTGATTTTAAATCAATATTATAATTGTGCGCTCAGGGTTATAACCTTGGCGCACGCTGCTTCGCACTCAACCTCATCCCTCTGCAGGCGAGACTTTCATAGTGCTCCACCTTGTCCGCGCCTCAAGTGCCGTCGCTTTAAATGACCTAAGAACCTCATAGAATATGCACGCTCATCTGCCGTCACCCTGCCGGAAGGCGCAAGGTCAAGGCAAATTCGATCTTCGCATTGGATAACGGCCTGATGGTATTGGAAACTGTCGAAAAATCCACGCATTGCCAATCGGCGGCGCTTCTCGGCTTCTTGGCCAAGAGCAGGGCCAAACCGGTTTTCTAGGTCCTTTCGCAGCCCGATTTTAGCAGGAAGGATGAACTCGACGAGGAAATACGGCGGAAGCTCATCGGTCGAAGCCAGCCCGAAGGCTGCCGCGATCCGGCAGAGTACACGCTCTCTGTAATACGGCTGAAAGGCACGTAGTTTTGGCACAGGAGAGACAGGCAGAAGAAAACGCTCCGATTGCGATAGAGATGGCTTCTCAGTCATGGCGATAATGGTCTTGAGGGCTTCATAGCCCTTTGTATCCCCCGCTTTCTAACTGAGATAGGCTTACACTTGTGAGGCAGCCGGTCCGACCTCAGCCGCATGGCGGCATTCGAGGCGAACGCTGGCGGCAAGCTTCGCGGGTTGACCTCGGTCCAGAGCAGTAATCGTCGCGACGCGCAGCGTTGATCGATTTGGGTTAGAAGCAAGCTTGATCGGGCGCAGCTGGAGTACCAGGCACGGCGAGCCACCCAGCCCTGACCGGACATTCGCAGGCCTGTTGCGCAAAGTGCCGCAGCGATCCGTACACCTAGCAGGCAGCAGCACGCGTCGCTCCCGGCCCTCAGCCGACCTTCCAGCCAGTTGCAGCGAATGATCGGTCCCAGCCAAGAACGCGATCGCCGTGTCACAGCGCCCTGATACTACAGAATTTTTTTCAGACGGCTCCCTCCCGTCGTTGACAATCTGACGCCCTCGCGGGATGGTCCCAAAGATCGCATGTCGGAGTTCCAACATGAAGTTGGCATAGGTCAACGCAATGGACTGTGTCACAATCGGAAAGCCGATAAGGTTGGCAGGCAACAAGAAGCCAGCCAGGGCGTTGTTCAATCCCAGTGGATGTGGATCGAAAATCAAAGAATAGTGCTGAAGCTGATGCCTAAATGAATTGGAAAGTTGTTAGATTTAACAGGCGCGCCACAAGCGGAAGAGCTCGCCCTCCAATGGTAACGCTTAGAAACAGTTCAGGAACGCTTGTTGAGGCTTACCTCAAGTCACCAGCATTTCATGAGAAAAAATCGCCTCTATGCCTAGAGCGGGAGTGGTTCGCCTCTCATCTGGCGCGTGACCTGCGTTTACCTTGCGCAAAGATCGTGCCTGTCGAGGTCACCAGCGAACTCATCAGGATGGCTGCGGAAGTTTTCCAAGACGATGGCGCCATGTTGCAGGGAGCAACTCCAATATCCAAATCACTTCAAAATGGACCGGACTTACTAATCGGATCCATTTCCCTAGGGACTGGATGGTCAGAGTGGACGCCAGTAGCACACACCCAAATTAGTCAGCTCAAGATGGCCGCCGAAATATACTTCTTCGACACCCTCGTCCAGAACTGGGATCGCGTTATACACAATCCGAACCTATTGATAAAAAACGACTTGTATGGCATGATAGACCAAGAAGAAAGTTTCGTCGAGGCAGCTGGGCTTGAAGAGGAACGCAGCTATCTGCCCAAACCTTGGATGGAGAACGGTGTGGCCAACCAAACTGGAGAGTTTGAAGAGCATCCGCTCTGGCAAAAAATAAAAAACCGTCGCGCCATTTCATTTGATGAAATAGTTCGAAAGTTCAAGCGTCTTCCTCAAGAGCAGATTAAATCCTATGGCTCTGGATTCGAATTCAACATTTGGTCTCGTAGCGCCAGCGACAGAATTTCTGAATACATTTTTGAGGCGATCGAAAATGTTGAGACGGTTCGGGATGCGATCGAGGTCAATCGAGGATCATGATCGAAATTCACTACACCTTTACCGTTTTGCAATATCGCCACGATGCGTGGTCTGGAGAAGCCCTGAATGTGGGTGTTTTGCTAGCGGCTCAAGATGTTAAGTTTGTGAGCATGAAAGTCACAGGCACCGATGAAAGAATTGTGAAGGCTTATCCCGGCGTTGATGCATTTAAAGTTCGAAATCTGTTAAAGGCAATTGAATTTCGAATTCGATCAGTTTCGAGCCGCGCTCAGCGAGGTTTGATTCCCGAACATGAGTTGATCGCATCGGCGATTGCGAAAAATTTGCTACCAGATGATGACAGTGCTCTTCGCTGGCTTGATCCTGGAGCTGGCGTGACGACTTCTCCTAGCGAGGAGCTCGACCTATTGTATTCGAGGTATGTTTCTCGGTGGGAGGCGCAATCCGAGACGTCTGCAGGCTTTGAGGATGATCTGTTCCGACTTCGGAATGAAAAGCTGGATGTTGAGTATAAGTGGATTCTGAGAGCTTTGTATTATAAGCAATCACTTCCAAACGCTTTGCTCGCGCAAGGTCACCTGTCGATCGAAAGACGAATGAACTTGCTTGAGCTAGCTGGCTTGCTTGAAAAAACACCTGAAAGACCTCGACTTACCAGCGAAGGTGTGCGAGCACTAAGAAAGGCATACGGAGCGAACAAGCCCCCCTTGATCGACTTCAAACAAGACGCGCGCCTGCCAGGCAAGGGTGACATCAAGGAGTTCATTGTAGGAAGCTCTCTCGCGAGTTCTTTGGCTCGGGAGGTTAGTACTGGTGAGTAGTTTAATACTGCAAGCCGGGATGGCGAGTCGCCATCCATTGACCGGACGTACAACAAGCCATTACCGTCACAATTTTCTCGCGGAGCTGCGAAAAATGTGACGGTAATTCGGACAAGTCCTCATTAGGAAAATTTATGCAAATATTTCCTATGATTTTCGGTAACCTCCAGAGCTTCCTTCAATGACCCCCTCGGCCTTCAATATTAGATTTGACGACGGTGTAGATGAAAATCACCAGGAGTTAGTTTACCTGTATGCTTCCAGGATTGAAAGCAAAGGCCTGACAGCAATACTATCTCCGGATCATTTAAGTCACCTTCTCCAAATTCGACTGGAAGACATATACGCGATATCCAATGCTCCGCAGCATTTCTACAGGGAATACCGCGCAAAGAAAAATAGCGGGGGCACGCGGAAGATATCCGCGCCACTACCCTTGCTTCTTTATATTCAAAGATGGGTTCTAAAAAATATTCTTGAGCCTCAGGCCATCCATCCTGCAGCCAAGGCGTATATAAAGAAGTCCTCCATCAAGCAAAACGCGCGGTTCCATCGAGGTCAGCGTCATTTATTCAAGAGTGATGTCAGAGATTTCTTCGGATCAATAAGTAGTAGATGGGTGTACAGTCACTTCCAGAGCCTGGGATATTCTCGAGCCGTCTCTATGGTCTTGACTGCCATTTGCTGCAAGGAAAACGCCCTTCCTCAAGGCGCGCCAACTAGCGGCTATCTTAGCAATATTTACATGATGAGTTTTGATAAGGCGGTTTTTTCATACTGCATTGAGCGGAGGTTTCGCTTTACGCGTTACGCCGATGATATTTCAATTTCCGGGAATGGAATAAGTTTTCCAGAGCTGTCTGCGTTTGTGGATCGGGAGCTTAGAGGTGTCGATCTGAAAATGCACTCTGGAAAAACTCGATTAATCCGGTCGCATCAGAGGCAAAAAGTCACGGGCGTAGTTGTGAATGAAAAGCTTGGGCCTGGTCGTGACTTTATTCGCAAGCTTCGGCAAGAATATTATTACATATCCAAATATGGGATTGAGGAGCAATCTCGGGTTTCTGGGTGGAATAACTCCATAGCATACCTTCAAAATATTCATGGCCGGATCGTTCATGCTATCTTTCTCACAGGGCATGATGAAAGGCTATTGGAAATGAAGAATGCAGTAGAGAGCCTGTTGCGAAAGTCTGAGTACATTCGCGGCTAGAACCTGCATTTCATAGTATATCCATTCCTGCGCATCGCTGCCGTTCGTACGGGACGCAGCGAACGGCAGCTTCCCGCCCTTGCAACATGGTGCCCTCCCTTGTGATCCAAACACGTCCGTTCTGGACCTGCTGACCTGCCACTGAACTTTCATCCAGCCACGACCGGAGCCCGGTTAGTGTTTACGCCGGTTGGCGCAGGTTGAGCAATCGCCCGGCGCGCGGAGCTTTCATCTCGCGCAGCGGGGCGGGCGATTGC
>NZ_SELQ01000012.1 GCF_004145405.1 Salipiger sp. IMCC34102 | reverse complement strand
AAAACACCCGATCCGTCATACCAGACCGATCAATACCGCGGGATGGAGCAGCCCGGTAGCTCGTCAGGCTCATAACCTGAAGGTCGTAGGTTCAAATCCTACTCCCGCAACCAACTCAAACGAACACTGATCGATACCACGAAGCGCGCCCGGCGATGCTTCCTCGATCATGGCGGTGATCGCCCCCTCCAATTCCAGAACTGGCTCACCCGACACCGCATCCGTACGTACGGTGACGCGCTCGATGAGGCCTCGAAGCGTCTCGAGCGCCTTCGAGCGGATCGCGGGATCCTGCAAGCTCGTCGCGAGGTCCGCGACCTTGCGGCGATACAGGTCCGACAGCCCGGGATGCAGCCGGACGGGCGAGGGCTCTGGTGCCGCGAGGCGCGCCTGCAGATCCGCTTTCCTTGCCTCTGTCTCTTCGAGCTTTTGGAGAAGGCCCGGGGTCCGCAATCCATCCGCAATCGCATCATAAAGACCCGTAAGTTTGCGGTCGGTCTCTTCAAGTGCTGCGTGGCTGTGCTTACGCGCTTCGACTTCCTTGTTTCTCTCCGCGTTGACCTCTGCGCCATAGGATTTGACGAACTCTGCTACCGCCTCGGGCTGCATGAGCCGGTCCCGCAGAAGGTCCAGAACAGCGGTATCGAGATGGCCGCGTCGGTAAGATTGGCGCTGATCACAGGTCTTGAGTTTGCGCGCGTTCGAGCAGGCCAGATAGTCGCGGCCCACTGCGGTGAGTGTCCCGCTGCAGGTCCCGCAAACCAGTTTGCCAGTCAGAAGGTGCTCGGCGCGTCGCTTCTCCCAGAACCGGCTCTTTCGAATGCCTTGGACCGCAGGTGTGGCGTCGATCTCGCCTTGGCGACGCTTGACGCGGTGCCACAGGTCGTCGGGCACGATACGCAGATCTGGAACCTCCTGACGGATCCAGTCGGCCTCGGGGTTCATCCTGGACACCCGACGGCCCGTCGCTGGATCCTTGATGTAACGCAGTCGGTTCCAGACCAGCTGGCCGAGATACAGTTCGTTGTTCAGGATACCCGTACCGCGGGCACGATGTCCCCGGATCGCGGTATCGCGCCAGAGTTTGCCTCGCGGACCGGGGATGCCGTCGGTGTTCAAGTCTTGCGCGATGGCGAGTGGCGATGTGCCGTCAGCGAAGGCTCGAAATATGCGCAGAATGATCTTGGCCTCGGTCGGATTGATCGTCCGCTCTCCGGTGACGGGTTGCCCATCCGGGCCGAGGCTGCGCACCACATCGTAGCCATACGCGTTACCGCCGCCAGATTTGCCAGCTTCCACGCGTCCACGCAGACCTCGACGGGTCTTGGCGGCCAGGTCCTTCAAAAACAATTGGTTCATCGTCCCCTTGAGGCCGACGTGCAGTTCGCTGATCTCCCCTTCCGACAGGGTCTCGATGCGCACACCGTGAAACGAAAGCTGCTTGTAGAGCGTGGCGACATCGGCCTGATCGCGGCTGAGCCGGTCGAGCGCCTCGCATATCACTACATCAAGGCCTTCGCGCGCAGCTCCGTCCATCAAGCTCTGAAGCCCCGGCCGGTGCAGAGAGGCTCCGGAGATCGCCATGTCGGTATAGGTTTGACCAACCGTCCAACCGTTCCGCTCGGCCCGCTCCATGCACAGCCTGACCTGATCCTCGATCGACGCGGCCTTTTGCATGGCGGAGGAGTACCGGGCATATATGGCGACACGGGTCATCGGGCTTTCCCCTTCTTGCTGGCAACGAGCGCGGCATAATCGCGCCCTGCCTCGATCGTTCTGGCATGGATGTAATGACGTTCCGCAGTCCGAAAACCTGCGTGCGACAAGACCGGTCGGATCAACTGTGCGCTTTCGGGAGAGATCCGCGCAAGACTGGTAGCTGCGGCATCCCGGAAAAGATGTGGGGAGACGCGTTTGCCGGTCTGCTTCAAGGTCACTTCGCTTATTCTAAGCCGAATGCTGTTCGTATCGATACTCTCACCTTTCCTGCCGACCCACAGCAGAGTGTGGTTACGCTGACCGCGCCTGAGCAACGCCGGACGCGTTTCTGTGATGTAGGATCGCAAAACAGGCTCGACCTGTCGCGGGACCTCCGCCTCCCAAGGGACGCCTGTCTTGGTCATCTCCGCAGAGAGTGAAACGAAGATGCTGTCGTCCGTAACATGAAGGGATCGACCGAGGGCCAGTTCGCTGAAAGAGCGGAGGCGCATCGGGAGGACGGCCATCAAGGCAACCATCGTGCCATCGCGATGCTGGATCAAGCGTCCGAGAGGTTTCGTTGCCGGGGTCGCGCCACCGTCGGCGTAAGCGAGACCAGCGGAAAGCAGTAAGCTGCTCGCGACAATCCTTCCCTGCTTGCGCGCTGGATCTCCCCGACCGGCGGCGCGCTTGAGGGTAGCCCGCAGCCGAAGTTGCAGCGTCCAATCGTGGTCCGGCGCAGCTGCGCGAAGGATACGCAGAACGCCATCGACGAACGCCAGCTGGGTCATGGGACGGGTGTAGCCAAGAGCTTCGACCCAGGCTTTGAGGCGGGGCAGGGAGGCGCGCTCTGCCGGAGCCAGCGCAAGGGCGTCGGGCTGATAGACGCTGAGCCATTTGATCCAACGGCCGTACTTGGGCTCCAGTGACATTTTGGTGGTTTTGCGCAGATGCGAAAACGCGCCTGGATCGTCCAACGGGTGGGCGACCTTCCAGAGCGCGGTCCACATGGTCTGATCGGCGCAGGGCCACTCAATGGGTGGCAGGACAAGGCTCATGGTCTGCGCCCTTTCCGGGTCTCGATAAGATCCGCAAAAGCGCGCGTGGCTGACTTCACCTCAAGACCTGAATACATGTTGATCGTATGGCTGACCTCGGAGTGCCCGAGCAAACGACGTGCGACCTCATAGGCGCCGGGATGGGCATCGAGCCAGTTCATGACCGCCAGATGCCGGAATAGGTGCGCATTGACTGTGAAACCGGTGGCCGTTCGGACCCTTTTCTTGATGCGATCTGCGAGTTGAGACGACAACAACGGTCCCTTCCCATCGCGGCGCGGGAAGAGCCAGGGCGTTCCAGGTGGACACATGTGCGGGCAGCGCGATGCGACATGACGGTCAATCATTCGGACCACCTCGACGGGCAGTTCGAACTCCATCGGTCGCCCGTTCTTCGTGTCTTCCTCGGTCAGGACAAGGTACGCCTTTCCATCTCCCGGGCGCTGGATGTGCTGTTCCAAATGGATGTCCGCAAGGTTCTTGATGCGAATGGGGCAGACCAGAAGGATCGCGATGGCAATGGCATCCTCTTTGCATAACCCGACGGTAAAATGGTTCGCCTTACCCTCCGGTGGGTGAGAGAAAAGCTGTTCCGGCAGACGTAGAAGGCGCAGCATTGCGCGCTCGTCTTGCAGCACGCGGAGGCGCTCGCGGTTTTTACGGGTCATGCCCCGCTGAGGTGACGTAGATAAACGCCGTGCGAATTTGTCGAGGTGCTGTAGCACGTCGACTGTCTGGCCAGTAACCTTGCCTAGGTTCCTAAAAAGGCGGGCCGTCTCACTGATCGTTTTTGTTATCTGGTGATCGGTACGAGACAGCATTTGTCTCAAACCACGCTCCAGAATATCGGGAGCGAACAAGGTCTCGACACTTACGATATCGGTGGCTGGAATGCCGGAGTGAACCAGTTCTGACGCGAACCTGACGATCTGACGACGATACTGGTCTATGGTTGCCGCGCGCAATGCGCGCGACCTACCGTCCTCTGCCAGCGGATCTGGATTCGAAAGTTTCAGTAGAAGACCTTCGAGGTCCGCTGAGAACGACACCGGAAAATCCTAAACCGGCAGACTGAACCTTCTTTGGCGGTTCTCGATCGGAAGCTCGACCCGGGGCCAGTTTGGCACGCTTCGAGCCGCCGTGTTCCAACTCGTCATAGCTGCGCGTTGAGCGGTGTCCGGCGACTTGCTAATCTCATTGTGCAGCAGCGCGTCTTTGTAGATTGCTGCATGATCAGCGCTGACCTCATCTGGGTCAATGCCTCGATTGCTGAGGAAATGAACGAAGCGACACAAGGCAGGCTGCAATGACTTGCTTCGATCTGAGGCGAGAAGGCTGCTCCAGAGCGTTTGCCAAGCTGGGCTGAGGTCCGACAGCCGGTTCTGCCGACGTTCGACGATGCCCACGTGAGCCATCGCGCTACGGGCGTCGCTGACCACATTTTGCCAGCCCTTTTGGGAAATCCTGAGTGCAGCAGGAGCGACCTTCGATAGCCTTGGTTGTAGCCAACGGCCATGACAGGGCACATCCTGCGGAGCGTGGTGAATGGCCTTTGCAACGCGGCGCAGACCGGAGATCATATCACGTCGACGGGTCTCGCTCAGCGACGGGTCCTGTTCCAGAACGGTGATGAGATCGGAGAACATGATTGTCGTCGCAGGTATCAACGCCGTATAAAGGGTCGGGTCGTGCGATCTGGTCATCGGGTCAATTCCTCGTGGACAGGTTCGGTCTCGGGTGGACACACGCGGTCAGGGTGTCTGATTCGGGAACACCGTAGCACGTATAGTCAGAAACTAATGGGGCCGGGGTCTTCCCGAATGCTCTCTAACGCTTTGACATTTATGGACATTAGTGTCCGTACGTCCCTAGCGATGAAGGCGCCAGCGGTAGGCGGAATGCGCATCGGGATGGATCCGGAGAAGTCGGCCCGAAGGTCCGACACGGATCACCTCCAAGAGGCCCGCCTCGATAGCTCGGCGAACGGTCTTCTCGGACACGTTGTCTTCACAAGCGACCTCCTTGACCGTTTTAAGTTGAATGTTCGCTGAAGTCGTCTTGCGGGTCATCTGTGCGCACCTTTTCCGATGAAATAGGGTGACGCGTGTTCGCCTCTGCCTCTCCGAAGAGGCGAGCCAAGGACAGTATAGCCTGGTCTATCCGATCGAGATCAGATGGTTTTTGCTGCTTGGGATGGGGAACGCGTGTCATGGCCTGACCATGAAAGCGCGCTGCAAAACACACCAAGTGTATCAAACAATCTAAATCAAAACGATCGATACACTTGGCGAAGACGATGGCTACTCGGCATCGGACGGCAGCTTTTTGAAGGCTTCGATGTCTTTCTGGATCGTGTCCGCGCTGAGGATGAAGTTCGGGCTTGTGACGTTCAGCGCAACGATGGTTTGAACGAACTCGATCAAAGGACCACCCCGCGTGCTGCGCTTCGAGCCATCAGGTGTCGTCGTATAGGTTACGGGCTTGCCGGCCGCTCTCCACGTCAGGCAGCAATCATACACAACCCCAATGCGTCGACGGTCGCTCACCTTTCTTAGATCTGTGGCATCGAACACGAACGCAGGCTGATCCTGTGAAGATAGTTTGGACAGGTCATCGACCAAGGCATTGACTAAGCGTTGGATGACTTGCTGAGACTCTTTAACCTCCAACAGATCTGACGCGGGCTGCGCGCCGTATGTGAACTCGCCTCCGAGCGGCTGCAAAGCATTCCCGCATTTGTTAAGCTGATCTGAGACCTTCTTGCTTCGCTCCAACGCTTCAAGCAGCCCTTTGCTACCCCGCTCAGCCGCTTTTTCCTTCTCGACTTCGACGGCGCCCAAAAGCGACCCCTCGTGCAAGGTTGCCGCCAGTTCCCGTGATAGGTCACGTACAAGGTCAAGCGTCAGATCGAACCGTTCAGCGAGCTCGCTGATCTGTCCTGGCGTCAAGGCGTCAACTTCGCTGTCTCGCAAAAGGCGCCACGGATTTTGAACGTCAAGACCAGTTATGGCGGGATAGATTGCTTGCTTCTTGGTTTTAAACTCAGCCTCCGGTTCAGGACCGAAAACTGGTGGGAGGTAGTTCATCGGCTTCAAAAGGCGGCGCATCTTTTGGCCTCGTTTGGAAGAAGAGCAACCAACGCGTAGCCGAAAAAGCCATATCCTGTCGAGTTTACCGAGGCTTCCCAACGGCTGCCGATAGCGATTTGGACTGACACCCTATAAAACGCTGCAAGTGGATACTCAAACTGAGATGGCAGGGTGTCAGCTATGCGGACAGGGAAGTCGTTTGGGCCCGCCTAGCGTCGACAGCGCCGTCAGTCATTGAGAATTCGCTATCGATCTAAGGTTGATCGGAAACCCGATGACATCATCGCCGCGGTGCGCGATTGTTGGTAAAATTTTGCTCTTGGACAGAATGTGTCCACTTACTAGGCTACGTGGATGTTCCAAGTAAATCGCTCCGAAAATCGCCTGCATAAGCTAGAGGAGAAGCGTTTCTCTGATCTCGCCCTGCGTGAGCGGGATCACCTTCAGGAATGGCTCGCCAATCAGCCTGATGCGCTGGGAGAGGATCTACTGATTATCCAGAAGGAGTTTGACGGCTTCGCTGACACCCGCGAGCGGCTGGACCTTCTGGCGCTCGACAAAGATGGCCAGGTGGTAGTGATCGAGAACAAACTTGACGACTCTGGCCGGGATGTCGCTTGGCAGGCCCTCAAGTATGCGGCCTATGTTTCTAGCCTGAAAACCACTCAGATCGTGGAGATTTTCCAGCATTATCTTGCTCGGCACACGGACGGCCAAAACGCAGCACAGATCATCGCTGAATTCCTGGGTCTTGATACACTTGACGGTGAGACGCTGAACGAAGGTAGTAGTCAGCGCATCGCACTCATCGCCGCCAATTTTCGCAAGGAAGTAACGTCGACCGTCCTCTGGCTACGTGAATATCAGATCGACGTGCGCTGCTATCGTGTGATTCCTTACGCTTTCGGCGAGGAGCTGCTGATCGACATTCAGCCTGTGATACCGACGCCCGAAGCCGCAGATTTTATGATCCGCATGGCTGAGAAGGAAAGCGAGGCCAAATCTGCTCACACCGTAAAGAAACGTCGCCATGATCTCCGTCAGGAGTTCTGGGCTGTCGCGCTGGATCATCTGCGCCAGCATGGTGTTTCGCGGTTCGACGCAGTTGGACCCAGCCGGGACAACTCGATTACCTGCGGAACAGGTCTGAGCTCGGTACACTACGGCTTGGCATTTACTCAGTCAGAGGCGCGCGTCGAGCTCGTCTTCAACACCAGTAGCCAAGAGAAGAACAAGCAGATGTTCGACTTAATCGCGTCTGAACGCACACAATGGGATGCCGCTTTCGGTGCTCCGCTCGAGTGGCAGCGGATGGACGATCGCAAAATGTCCAAGGTTTGTTTAATTCAGTCGTTTGATGGGTTCGATCGCGAGATCTGGGCAAACATGGCTGAGTGGATGGCCGCGAACATGAAGACCATGCAGGAGGTCTTTAGCCAACCAGTGACTGCACTGCGCCCCAGTGGTGGCGGCGAGCGACAAACCTAACGACCAGACTGGCGCTTCTGGTATGCCACATTGGGAAAGCCTGCAGCGTTGACCGAGTCTGACCAGAACCAGACCTTCGCCGCAAGCAACATCAAGGTCCGCACCTGAAGGCCCGCAGAGTGCGGGAAAGATAGTTGATTCCGCGCTGAAATCAGGCGTGAAGTGGTGCGCGGGTTCGCAGGGGTGGGTCCACTGGCCGGGCGTTGTGAATGTTGTCCGAGACCAACAACTTAACGAAGGCCTGAACCAACAGTGCAACGGCTGGACCAGTGCCGTTTTCGCAGATCAGAGCCGACGCAACTAGTCAGATGAGATGAAACCAGGACTTTGGATCGATGTGGCGAATTGCCCGCTTGCAAGCCAAAGCGGTCTTTCCGCGCGTGCCCAAAACCATGGTTTTTGAGAGTGCTAGAAGCCCCAGAACAGACCTTTGAGCGCGGGCCGGTCACTGTCCGCTTTGCGGGACAAAGCGGCCATCAGTGAATGGCCGCTTTGGTGCTTCAAGCGATGCTGCCCTCGTTCTTTCACCGAAGCTCCAAGCAAACTCGCGATCGAGAACGCAATCGCAGTAGTAGCTCAGCCCTCGACGAAACTCCGTTGCCCACGCAGGTAGGCGATGAAAGCTGCACCGACCCCTTCCTGTCGCAATTCCGCTGGCGAAACCGGAAGTGCGAGGGAAGTGTAGCGAGGTTCCTTCCTGATACGGATCGGAAGGTCGTGGGCCAGTATGCCTGCCTTGCCGATTGCTACGTAATCCGCGCCCTCGGACAGCGCCCATTCCGCCTGGGTTGCGGTCATGATCCCACCGGCAACGCCGAGCGCGCAGAGGCCCCGGTCGAGGCCGGTGAATAGCGACATCAGGGTGCCTCCCTTGAAGGCGTGGTCTTCTGGTTCCTTGGTGACGTCCCACAGCGATAGATCGAGGTAGTCCATCGCCCCGTCCGCAAAGAGCTGTGAAGCCAAATCGACCATCTCTGGCAGGACCAGTCCGAAACGCTCCGTCGAGATCCGGATGCCGATCTGGAAATCGGATCGGCATGCTGCGCGGATTCGGTGGAGGATCTCGAATAGGAACCGCGCCCGGTTTTCGGGTGAGCCGCCCCACCGGTCGGTGCGCTTGTTCAGCTCTGGCGACAGGAACTGGGCGATGAGGTAGCCGTGACCGCCATGAATCTGGACGCCATCGAACCCGGCCAGCTCGGCACGGCGGGCAGCGGCGACGAACTCTTCAATGACGAGTTCGATCTCGGCGTCGGTCAGACCCCGGGCACCGGTTTCGGCGTGGGCGGAGGGTCCGGCCAATTCGCCGACCTCAGGAAGCGACCGCATGCCACCATGCTGAAGTTGCAGCGACGAAATCGCACCCTGCGCCCGCAGGCCGGCCGCGAGGCGTTCCAGACCTGGCAAATGCCGGTCGTCGAAACAGCCCAGCTGACCCGCGAAGGCCTTGCCGGCGGCCGACACGTGGCTGGCGCAGGTCGTGACGAGGCCAAAACCGCCCTCTGCGCGCATTGTGAGCCAGCGGTATTCATCGTCGGACAGGGTTCCGTCCTCGAAGCTCTGAGTATTGGTCAAAGGGGCGAGGATGAAACGATTGCGGATCTGCGGCCCGCGCCGGAGGTTGAGCGGGGCGAACAGGTCGGGGCCTGATTTGATATTGGAAGTCATGAGAGTGTCCTTGAGATTGGTTTGTCAGGCGGCCGTGCGCCTGGAGGCACGTCGCGGCAGAACCAGCACGACGATGAGAGCGACGAGAAAGAGGACGGCGGCGGCACCGAACGCCGCGCGGTAGCCCTCTGGTGTTTGCAGGCCAATGCCAGGGGTTGCCGCAGTGGCCATGAGGAAGATCGTGTTGAGCAGAGCCGGGCCGATGGAGCCGCCGACTTGCTGGGTCACGTTGACGAGGGCCGACGCCACGCCGGATTCCTCGTCCCTCACGCCGGTCAGAGCCGAACTTGACGCGGGCACGAAGTAGACACCGAGGCCGAAGCTCATGACGCAGAGCGCAGGCAGCACTTGCGTCCAGAAGCCGGGACCCGCACCGACCGGCACCAACCACATCATCCCGACCGCAGCCCCGAGCAATCCGATCCACATGGTTCGGCTGTTACCGAGGCGCTGCATCAGCTTCGATGCGAGTGACGAGCCAAGCACGATCCCGACTGAGAAAGGAAGGAACGCGAGTCCTGTCGCCAAGGGCGAGAACGCCAGCACCGACTGGAGGTAGAACGCGAGGAACATCAGCATCCCGAACATCCCCGCCCCGATCAAGGCCATGGACAGGAAGGCCGTGGCGCGGTTGCGGTCCGCCGGTATCGAAAGCGGCAGGAGCGGATTGCGGGCCCGGCTTTGGCGAAGGAGGAAGAGCGCGAGAAGCGCCACGCCCGTCAGGATCGTGGCCGAAGCGAGGGCAGGATGCGTTTCCGCCCCGCCTTCACCGGCAACGGTTAGGCCATAAACAACGGCTGCAAGACCCGTGACGGAGAGGAGGGCCCCGAGAAGGTCCAGCTTGGCTCGGGTCCGCTCAAGGCTGGGGGGAAGTGTGCGCAGCGCGACGAGTGCTACGATCAGCGCGATTGGCAGGTTGATATACAAGCACCAGCGCCAGCCGAGGTATTCCGTCAGCACGCCACCCAAGAGAAGCCCGACCGCTCCGCCCAGCCCCTGAACAGCGCCGTAGACCGCGAAAGCGCGCGCGCGATCCTCGGGGGATGTGAATGTCGTGGTCAGGAGTGCCAGCGCCGCCGGAGCGAGGATCGCCCCGAAGACGCCCTGCAGGGCGCGCGCAAGGATGAGGGTCGTGCCGGACGCGGCCACTCCACCGAGGCCAGAGGCCAGCGCGAAGCCCGCCAATCCGAGCAGGAACATCCTCCGATGACCGAACCGGTCACCGAGCCGTCCGCCCAGAAGAAGCAGGCCACCAAAGCTCAGCGCGTAGGCCGTGATCACCCAAGGGCGGGCCGTATCGGACAGGCCGAGACTGGCCTGTGCGCGTGGCAAGGCGATGTTGATGATCGATGCATCGAGCACGATCATGAGCGTGGCCGAGGCAATGACGGCAAGCACGACGAAGGGGTTCCCCGCCCGCGGCGGAGTCGATGTAGGGTTCATTTTGGAAGGCCTCAGCTCAGACGTTGCAGGAAGAGGATATTGTCGGTCACCGTGGCGCTCTGTCCGCCCGGGCCCGAAGCGCTGCGGGCGATGGGGCAAAGGCAGCGATGTGCCCAATCCTTCGAATCGAGTTGCATCGACGCCAGCGTCTGTTCCGCGGTCGGAAAGCGTGTGTTTTCGGGCGACCACGACCAAGGCGCGCGCGAGGCATGCTCGATGATCAGCAGATGACCGCCGGGAGCCACGGCCGCCGCGCCCTTTGCCAGAACCTCGCCGCGCGGCCAGTCCTGCGGCGAATGGAGGAAGCTGGCGGTGACGAGGTCGAACTGGCCGTCCGGAAAGGACAAAGCGAGATCGTGCACCGCGAGCCAGATAAGGTGCGCGACACCGGCGGCTTCAGCATTGCGGGCAGCGATGTCGAGCGCCACGGATGAGACATCGACCGCGGTTATCTGCCAGCCCCGCCCAGCCAGCCAGACGGCGTCGTCACCTCTTGCACAGCCGAGCTCCAGCGCCGTGCCCGCGCGAAGCGGCCCCGCAAACTGGGTCAGGGCCAGTCCGGGTTTGCCCGACGACGTCTGCGGGCCCTTCGCATATATGTCGTTCCAAATGGTTTCGGTCTGCATCTGTCGTCTCCTCAGGCAGATTCGGTGAGATCAGGGTCGAAGATCAGCGATCGATGCGCCGCGCCGCCCGCCAGCACGCCCGCGGCCGCAGCAAGGGTCGCGTTGGGCATCGGGCTGGCGAGGTCGCCCGCTGCGAAAACGCCCGGAACGCTGGTCGCCTGCGTCCCGTCCACGGCAAGGTAGGGACCGGTGGGGCCGTCCTTCTTCTCGCAGCCAAGCATGGCGCCGAGGTCGGACGACGGCGCGGTCTGCGGGGCAATGAACAGTCCGGCCAGAAGGACCTCGCGGCCATCGGCCAGTCGGACGGCCTCGAGCGCCGGGGCGGGGCCGACGAGGCCGGTGATCGGCACCTCTTCGACAATACCGCCTCGTTTCGCCAGCGTCTGACGCTGGTCTTGCGTTGGCTCGAAGATGCCTTGGGTAAACAGCGTGGTCGGCCCCCAGTCGGGCAGCAGCATGGCCTGATGCATCGCCATCTCGTTCCGGGCCAGAACACCCACCGGTTGCCGGTTTAGCTCATAGCCGTGGCAATAGGGGCAATGCAGCACGCTCGCGCCCCACCGTTCGCGCAGTCCCGGCAGGTAAGGCAGCGTGTCGCGGACGCCGTAGGCAAGAATGAGCCTGCGCCCGGTGATCTCTTCTCCGTTCGAGAGTGAGACGACAAATCCGTACCCTCGCCGGGATGCCGCCGTGGCTTCTGCCCCGCGGATCTGAACGGTCGCATAGGCGCTCAGTTCGGCACGCAAAGCCGCCGTGATCGCATCCGGAGACTGCCCGTCCTGCCCGGGAAACCCGTGCGACGTGGCGGCATAGCGATTTCGCGGCGCGCTGGTGTCGAGGATGAGTACGTCGCGTCTGGCGCGCGCGAGCTGCATGGCCGCCGAGAGGCCAGCAAAGCTGCCGCCAATGATGATAACGTCTTGGCTCATCGGTTCATTCCTGTTCATAAAATATCTTGCAACACGACGAGTTACATACCCGCAGGCCCGATAGCAAGACATGAAACTTGGAATGTTGCATTAGCGGTGATAGAAACCTCTCAACCGTAAAAGGACCTTGCCAATGCCGCGCGACCTTCGCATGTCCCGGATGCTGCACGTGTTGATCCACATGGACCGGCATGTGAGCCTCGCGACCTCCGAGCAGATCTCGAAAATGATATCGACCAACCCGGTGGTCGTGCGCCGGATGATGGGTGGGCTTCGCGACCGAGGAATCGTCACGTCTGAAAAAGGGCATGGCGGCGGCTGGACACTTGCGCGCTCGTTGACCGAGGTCACGCTGCGCGACGTCTATGACGCCGTCGGCGCGCCACCTTTGTTCAACATCGGTCCGAACGCAGACCCGTCCGATTGCCTCGTCGAGAAGGCCGTAGATTCTCAACTCAAGGCCTCACTGCGCGAGGCAGAGGTGCGACTTCTCGCGCAGTTCTCGGAAATCTGGGTAGAAGATCTGGCAGCCGACTACGAAAGCCGGACCGCCGGAAAGCAGGAGATCGCTCATCCCTCTTCCGTCGCCGCGAACGCGCATACCGGAAATGGCGCATAACGTGCTGTCGGTTAAGATAGTCAAGAACTCCGAATGACACGGGTCAACACTCCCCGCCGCGTATTCGACCAACCCTGGGCCATGGCCATGGGAAATACCAAAAGGTCATAGCCGACCTTCGCGGCGGCGCAGCAAATTTGTAGTCTGGGCTCTTTCCGGACCTTCGCTGCGGACCGGCCCGAGGACCGCTGTGCGGACGAAACCGTCAGTGGTCGAGTGCAAGTCCTGCGGCGGCGAACTCTGCCGCCCCTTGATCTGTCGCATTGGTGAAAGCGGCTATGGTCGTCGGATCGGGAAGATCGGGAAAATGATAGACAGCATTCACGCTGAAGGGTCCGGCGCCGGTGTGGCCGATGGCGCGTCCCGCATCGCCCATGGAACCCGACACGAGACCGAGCGCATATCCACATTCGGTCCAAGGACGCCCGGGAATCGCACCGCCCAAGGATCTTCTGACCAGCATGTCGTTTAACGTCTCCGAGCCAAGCAGATTGCCGGCGAAAAGAGCGTGCAGCAGACGTGCCGCGTCCGGGGCCGACCCGATCAGGCACCCATGATAGACCCATCGCGGATCATACCCTGAGCCATCGTCCCAATGCAGCGCCGCCGACTGGTCGAGGGTGTCCCAGAACTCCAGGCTCGCCAGACCAAGGGGTTTGCAGATCAGGTCGTGAATGAAGTCGCCAAGAGGCTTACCCGTCGCCTCCTCGATCAGGTCGCGGACAAAGAGATATTCGATATTGGAATAGGACCACCCTTCGCCCGGGGGAAAATGCATGTCCTGGGCGAGGGTCGCATCAAGCAGTTTTTGGCGGGGCCAAGGCCGATCTCCCCGTGCCACTGCGGCGTGATACTCCTTCAGCGACCCATAGTCGGGCAGACCGGAACTGTGGCCAAGGAGCTGGCGTAGCGTGAAGGGATGTTCCTCGTGCGGCGCGTCCAGGCTCAGAAGGTCCTCGTCAACCAGCTTGAGCGCGCAGATCGCGATCGCGGTCTTCGAAAAGCTCCAGTAGGGAAACACAGTGCCCTCCGGGCTGTCGCAGCCACTGAGCCCGGACACCGTCATCCACGCTGTAAATCTGCTCAGCCCTTCCATACGGATTGCATAGGTGGCCGTTGAACATTGGTCAATTTGGGCTCGAACCGGACTTTCGTAACATCGCGTTGCAAACTCGGATGAGCGCACATCGGCGGGGGCATCCTGTCCGGTCGCCTCGGGCAGGACGGCACATTGGATAAGCTGATACAACCTGCCATAAGTGCAGCGGCATGACCGCACCTTTTGTCACCGGAAAGCAGAGCGCCGCCTTTTCTGCTTTCCAGGCGCATTAAATCTTAACGCAGGTGTCCCTGTTTTCCGATCGCGCCAATTCGACCTTCCGCCACGCGAACGTCTCCCACCCACTCGTGGCGCTCCGACCGTGATCCATGACATCTGAACCACTTGGCTTAGTTATACCCGAAACGGATCAAGCAAAGGACCCCGCCATGGCCACTACAGGAAAACAAATTTTCACCACGCTGGAGGCGGACGGAACGCTGACCGTCGCGCTGGAGGACGTGACCTTTGACGATCCTACCGGCGACCAAGTGCTGGTGCGCATGGAAGCCGCCCCGATCAACCCGTCCGACCTCGCGATCCTCGTCGGTGGCGCGGACATGGAGAATGCCGCATACACGCCCGGCAAGTTCGTCGCGAAAATGCCGGAGAACGTAAACGCAGCGTCGAAGGCCCGTCACGGTTTGAAGCTGCCTGCCGGCAATGAGGGCGCCGGCACGGTGATCGCCGCGGGCGACAGTGACGCGGCGCAGGCCCTGATAGGGCAGCGCGTCTCATGTGTTCCGGGCAATGCCTATAGCCAGTATTGTATCGCCAATGCCGGGATGTGCCTGCCCCTCGGCGAGCATTCGGCGGAAGAGGGGGCGAGCGCCTTCGTCAACCCGATGACCGCACTGGGCTTTGTCGAGAACGCCAAGGCGGACGGGCAGAACGCCATACTGCACACCGTCGGTGCCTCCAACCTTGGCCAGATGCTCACCCGCATCTGCAAGGAGGACGGGATCGGCCTGGTTAACATCGTTCGCAAGGACGAACAGGTCGACCTGCTGAAGAATATTGGCGCGGAGCATGTGGTCAATTCCTCCAACGACGACTTCATGGACCGGCTGACTGCCGGCATCCGCGACACCGGTGCCTTCTACGGGTTCGATCCCGTGGGCGGTGGAAAGCTCGTCGATACAGCGTTCAGGGCAATGGAGCGTGTCGCGGTCGAACGGATGAGCGAATATTCTCGCTACGGCTCGAACCAGCAGAAACGCATGTTCATCTACGGCCGCCTCGACACTGGCGCGACTGTGCTGACGCCAAGCTACGGCTTCGGCTGGACCTTGTCGGGTTGGCTGCTGTTCCCCTTCCTTCAATCGGCCGGGCAGGAGACAATGGGGCGCATGCGCCAACGTGTGCGCGACAACCTCACAACGACCTTCGCCAGCCATTACAAGAAGCACGTCACACTGGACGAGATGCTAACGAAGGAGGCCGTCATAGACTACCGCACGATGCGCACCGGTGAAAAGTACCTCGTCAGCCCATGGGGGTAATCAACCGAGAAGCATCGCCGCAGCAGCAACAAGGCGGTGCTTTTAATCAGACTGACAAATATCGTAGCCGGTCGAACTTGGATCGTTTTGTGCGCCAAGAGGTGCATGACAAATGCTGGCCGCCCCCCGTCTCTGTAAGAGCGTCGGTCTCGGCCCTCTGCGGCCATTGGCCAGCTTCGGCTTTGCCGCAGCGTGGCTTCCCCATAGCGGACCTTGATGGCACCGCGCAGCATAGCCCAAGTGCCCAAGGTCGGCAGAGCGGACAAAGACGACCTTGAACAACTCGGCTCTTTGCCTAATCTCTCCAAAAGCCAAAATACGTCTAAAACGGGATTTTCGTGTTGTTTAAAGCTACTATTATGTACTTACCTTTCGGAGTCGGAGCCCTCTTGGGTTACTATAGTGTTTCCTTTTGGTTTAATTTTATTGTTTCAGTAGGGCCGGTTGCACTAGTTTTGTCGTTTTTTGATCCGATGGCAAAGTCCGAGTTAGTCAGATTTTTTGCCTATTATGGGATCTCAACCATTTCGACAATTGTAGGCTATGGCGGAGGTAAGCTTCTGCGAGACAGAGCTGTCAGGAAAGATCAAGATTGAACGATTGTTAAAGCAGTATGGGCTCGAAGCAGACCTGCGGCGGCGCAGCATGAGGCACCTCCGTGGCTCCCCAAGTGCGCCGCCGCTCCCGGCCCGAAGCTGCCGTTCAGTCCCTGACCGATCGCCGCGGTGCAGCTTCACCAAACCGGCCATCCGTCCATCGCGCAGCATTTTCCGAGGATGAAGGTCGGCAGCGCGGACAGAGCCGACATTGGTTTCTCCGAATAGCATGACTGGAGATGCAAAGGCGTGTTGCCGGTCGAGGCCGCTATTTCTCGGTGGGCTGGCAGACACTCCAGCTTGCCATGGCCAAACTTACAGCCCTTTCAAGCGCCTCTCGGCTTGCGCCGTCGCGTGCCGACGTGGCGATCCCGACCATGAAGGTGCTGAAAAGAGTCGCGTTCGCATGGGCGTCGGTGTCCGGCGGCATGTGTCCTGATGCAATGTCGCGCTCGACTTGCTTGAAGATCGCGTCGAAGTTCGCCCTTCGCTCCGCCGAAAGAACCTCGGCGGCAAACTGGTTTTCGGGGCCGCAATTCGTCGCAGCTTGCGTCACAAGGCAGCCGATCGGATGAGAAGCATCCGTCTGCATGGCGACGGAGCGGCGCAGACATGTCTCGACCACCTCGCGCGGCGGAAGACTCTCATCCCGCAGGATGTCGGTGACGCTGCCATGCGTGACGCGATACCGTTCCACGACTTCCCGGAACAGGGCCTCCTTAGATCCGAAGGCCGCGTAGAAGCTGGTGGGAGAGATGCCGCCCATGGCCTCCTTGAGCATGTTGAGCGTCGTCGGCTCAAAGCCATGTTCCCAGAACAGGTGCATCGCCGCGTCGAGCGCCGCGTCGCGGTCGAAGCCGCGCGGTCTTCCGGTTCTTGCCATGTTGGTCCTCCTGACGATTAATGAATTAGTTGATACAGAAGTCATTGACAAGGGCTGCAACCGCCCCCTAATTCCGTATCGAGCGATACATAATGGACACTCAATGACAACCACGACACATTTTGGCGCCGAAGAGCGCTTCCCCATCGCGGCCCTGCTGGCGCTGGCGATGACAGGCTTCATCTGCATTGCGACCGAGACCTTGCCTGCGGGGCTGTTGCCGCAGATGTCCGATGGGCTCGGTGTCTCACCCTCCCTGGCAGGACAAACCGTGACGGCCTATGCGTTCGGCTCGCTCCTGGCGGCCATTCCCCTGACGATCCTGACGCAAACATGGCCACGCCGGTCTGTGCTGCTGCTGACCGTCTTCGGCTTTCTGATCTTCAACTCGGCGACAGCCCTGTCGGAGAGCTATTGGCTGACGATGGGCGCGCGGTTCATGGCCGGGGCGGCAGCAGGGCTCGCGTGGAGCCTGATTGGCGGATACGCGCGGCGCATGGTTTCGGCGGCGCAGCAAGGGCGCGCAATGGCCATTGCGATGGTGGGCACGCCTGTTGCCCTCTCTGTAGGCGTTCCGCTTGGCACATGGCTTGGAACCGCCATCGGATGGCAGATGGCCTTCGCGGTCATGTCCGGGCTATCCGCCCTGCTGATCGCGTGGATCCTGATTGCCGTGCCGGACCATCCGGGCCAGAAAGCGGAAAGCCGAATTCATCTTGGCAGCGTCATTGCCGTGCCAGGCGTGCGCGCGGTTCTCGCCGTGGTCTTGCTCTGGATGCTCGGCCACAATATCCTCTATACCTACATCGCGCCATTCGCAGAACGCGCCGACTTGGGCGATCGCGTCGATCTCGTGCTGCTGATCTTTGGCGTTGCATCCTTGCTGGGCATCTGGATTTCAGGACAATTGGTCGATCGCGCGTTGCGCCGTTCGGTCCTGATCAGCCTGTCGGTTTTCGCTCTGATGGCGCTTGCCCTGGGGCTGTTCGGGCACCATCCTGAAACGGTCCTCATTGCCGCCGTGGTCTGGGGCCTGACTTTTGGTGGCGCTGCAACCTTCCTTCAGACGGCGCTTGCCGATACCGCCGGTAAAGGCGCGGACGTTGCTCTGTCAATGAATGTCGTGGTGTGGAATTCCGCGATTGCCTCTGGAAGCATCGTTGGCGGTATTCTTCTCGATGCCGGGGGACCGGGCGCGTTTCCATGGGCGGTCTTCTTCCTGGCTGTTGTGGGCTTCGTTGTCACATTCGGTGCGCGCAGGTCTGGCTTCCGCCCCGGAAGCCGCGGATAAGGAATTTAACGCAAGACGGCGGCGGGCTCGAGGCGGACCTGCGGCGGCGCAGCACGAGGCACACGCGTGGTTGCCCCAAGTGCGCCGTCGCTCAAAGCCCATAGCAGACTTTCAATCTCCGCTCGCTCGCAGCCGTGCAATAGTGCCGAAGGAGACATTCGTGACGACATGCGGCATTACGAAGCTGACGTCCAGCGGTGTTGGACCATCCGATGGCCTCACGTCAGCAACAGCACCAGCATTGTGATCGACATGGCGACCATGCCCAGGTTCTCGGTCAGCGACACGAAGCCGAGCGGGACATTGCTGTCGCCGCCGACGCAGGCGCACTTCAGCTCGCGCTTGTCGATGTAGACCGCCTTTAACACGCTGATGGCACCGATCGTGCCGATCACCAATGCCAGCGGCGCCGACAGCCAGGTCGCGACCATCGCCGTCATCAGGATGCCTGCTCCCGTCTCGATGAACGGGTAGACGTAGCCGTAGCGCACCCAGCGTTTCGCCAGCAGGTCGTAGTTTAGGAACATGGTCGAGAAGCTCTCGATGTCCTTGAGCTTCTGCAAGCCCAGCAGGATCATCGAGATCGAGACGAACCAGCCCAGCGTCTGCCAGGTCAGCAGCGTGCCGAAGGCATACCAGGTGAACGCCACCGCCGTCAGCGCCGCGACCGAGAAGAGGGCGATGACCGGCGTGTAGGACAGGCCGTCGTCCTCCGGGTCCTTCTTGCCGAAATGCACGGCAAGGTCGTCGTAGCCGCCGACGGGCTCGCCGTCGATGAAGGTCTGCGGCGTGGTCTTGACGTCATGCTTTGCCTTGAAGGCGTCGGTCTCCTCACGCGTCTTCAGGTGGTGATCCTCGATCGTGTAGCCTTCACGCTCCAGCAGGTCCTTGGATTTCAGGCCGTAGGGGCAGGTGTGTTCCGGCATGACCATCCGGTAGAGGACGGCCGTCTTGGCAGTGGCGGTATCCTTTGGCATCATGTTCTCCTTGTCTGAGTGACCTGCGGTCAGGCGGCACAGGTCCAATAGCCGTCGTAGCCGACGGTAAGGGATGGGGTGGTTGCGAGGTCGAACAGCAGCGTCGCCTCGCCTGCGGCGGCGTTCGGCGTTACGGTGATGCGCAATCCGTCAGTCGAGCTCACGACACCGTCCACCGTGGGCGCGGCCTCGCTGGTCAGCTGGATCGGCTGTCCGGACACCTTGGTCGCCGCGCTGCCGTCGGCGGCCACGACCAGGACGGGATCGGTGTCGGTGCCGCGCCGAAAGGTGCAGGCCGCCCCGACGGGCACCGCGAGGGCCACATCTTCCGCCGTCAGCGGTGCCAGATCCACGGCGGCGATCACCGGTGACGCCAGTGCGTCGGCCAGTGTCGCGATCTGCGCGGGCCCCTCGGCCTCGCCCAGAGGGAAGGCGGTCTGCTTGCCGTTGGCCTCGATGTCGGCAACCATCCAGCGCATCTCCGAGATCTCGCGGTTCTGGGCCAGCACGATCTCGTCCGCCAGCTTGCGCACGCGCGGGTCGGTGATGTGGGCGCGGGATGAGGTCATGATCGCGATGGAATGGTGCGGAATCATCGCCTTCATCCAGGCCACGTCGTCCACGGTCGACTGCGACCGCACCAGCCAGAGGCACAGCGCGAAGGCCACCGCCGCACCGCCGAAGATCGCGGCGTTCAGCATCGTGTTGCGATACATCCCCAGCATGAAGGCCAGCATGATGATGGCCATGACCGCCCCCATGTAGAGCGCCATCCACATCCGCGTCTGTGAGAAATAGACATGCTCCAGCGCGTAGGTGTTGAGATACATCAGCCCGAACATCACGATCGTCGAGGTCGCGATCATCGCGAAGAACCGTCCGTAGCTGCTGCTCTGCTTGTCGTGGTCCACGGTCAGATCCGTCCTATTTTGAAGGAAGAGGGCGGTCAGCCCGATATCGGCAGTCGTATACCCCCAGTGGGTATGGAACGCGAGGGTGCCGTGAAGAGTTCCAACCGGACAAGTGGAAAGACGACGGATGAGGGAAAACAGGCAGAAGACGCTGGATCGGCTCGCCCGGCTCGAAGGCCAGGTGCGCGGCATCGCCAAGATGGTGTCCGAGGACCGCTACTGCGTCGACATTCTGGCGCAGACGGCGGCCGTCCGCTCGGCGCTCAAGGGGGTCGAGCGCCTGATCCTCGAAGACCACGCCCACCACTGCGTGCAAGCCGCCATCGACAGCGGTGACCCGGCGGAACAGCAGGCAAAGTTCCAGGAGCTGATCGCGCTGTTGCAAAAGACGCAAGTTTGACGGCAGTGACAGGCAGCCCCCGCCACGAGAAATGCGGTGAGCCTCAGAGCCCGTCGTGGCGCGCGCGGATGTCGGCGGGCCAGGTCGACTTGATGTAACTCAGGACCGCCACGATCTCCGCATCACTCAGGGTGTCGGCGAAAGCCGGCATGTCGGATGCATATCCGGGGTCGCCGATCATCTCGGCCACCCCGACCTTGGTCAGTTGAAACAGGGCAGTGGCGTCATGGTGCCAGGTGTGGCCGGTCTCATCGTGTGGCGGAGCTGGCAACCGCCCGTCGGCATTGCGGGAGCGCCAGTTCGGCTGGCCCTCCAGATCAACCCCGTGACAACTGGCGCAGGCCGCGGCGTAGATCTCTGCCCCCTGCGTCACCACGTCCGGCGAGTCGGGCCGCAGCCGGATGGTCTCGGCCTCTGCCATGCGGTCGGCCACGACGAACCAGGCCACCCCGGCGGCCAGGACGCTCGCCCCGGCAATCAGGCTGCGCCTCATGCACCGGCCTTGAAGTAGACCTGCCCGTCCGCCGCATCGCCGCCAAAGGCGATCACATCGAAGCGCGCCGTCGGATCGTCGCCCATGCCGGGGGAGCCTATGGGCATGCCCGGCACGGCGAGCCCAGTGATCGCTGGCCTGTCACGCAGCAGCATGGCGATGGCCGCGAACGGCACATGGCCCTCGATGACGTAGCCCGCGACCGACGCGGTATGGCAAGACCACAGGGGCTGCGGCACGCCAGCCTGCACCTTGGCGGGGGTCACGTCATCCATCTCCGTCGTTGCGACGTCGAAGCCTTCGGCGACGGCCAAATTCACCCAGGCCTCGCAACAACCGCAGGTCGGGCTCTTGGCGACGTGCAGCGCGAGCGGGGTCGCCGGTGCCTCTGCTCTCACGACGGCGGGAAGCGCCAAGGACGTCACGCCACAGCCGATCGCCCCGAGTGCAGAGCGGCGGTTGAGCGAGGGATGAAACGTCATTGTGAACCTCGTGAATGGATGGGGTGTAATATTCTGGGGCAGTGGCAGACGGCTGACTCGTCCACCACACGACATCCCCTATTCGACGGGATGACCCAGCCGGGTCAGCATCGCCTTCATCATGTCGATCTCGGCTTCCTGCGCCTCGATGATGGTCTCGGCCAAGGCGACGGTTTCCGGGTCGTCCATCTCCGCCAGCGAGGCGCGCGACATGTCGACGGCGCTCTGGTGGTGCGGGATCATCATGAGAAGGAAGTCGGCATCCGCATCGCCGGTCGGCTCGATGGGTGCCATGGCCTCCATCATGGTGTCCATGGCACCCATGCTGCCCTCGTCCGTGGTCATGGTGCCGTGCATGGTGCCATGGTCCGTCGATTGCGCGATGGCGGGCGCGGCGGACATGAAGACGGTGGCGACGAGTGCGGCGAAGGTTGCCGCTGGGCGGAGATGGTCGGTCATGGATGCATCCTTGCGTGAAGTGCGCGAGACAATTGAAGACCCGCTCCTATCCCTCATATGGGCACCGCACGCGAAGGACCAACGTCAAACTGACGGAGGCAAGGGATTGTGAACCACGCGGTCGCGCACGGGTATGATGTGGAATTCTTCCTTCGGGAAAGAACTACATCTTTTCAAGCTGAGATGGCACGAGAAACTGGGGATAAGCGTCCGCTTTTGTAAGTCCATGTCGTGCCAATGCGCCCGCAGCGAAAGTCTGCTTTCCGCCCTTTCTGAACAACACTCAGATCTTAGAGGTCAGAAATACCTTCTGGCATCACCAACGCTGTTAACCGAAATTCCCGGTAGTTCGGTTCAAGCCAATGCGCCCTCCCGCAACCAACTCAAACGAACACGCCGCTGCCGAAAGGCCCGCGGCGTTTTTGCTGTCCCCAAAGCCCAGCAATCCCAGCATCGTACCTGCCAACTCGACCTCGTGCCCACCGCCGGGGCGCGGACGCACGATGACCGCGGAAATCAGCTCCCGCAGCGCATCCGACCCGCGGTCGCGCACCGTCGGGTCCGACAGCGATCCTACCAGATCTTCCACATGGGTGCGGTAGAGCGTCGGCAGGTCGTCGGGTAGCTCCACCGGTGCCGGCGTCGCCGCCTCCCGCTGGCTCTTCATCTGCTCGAGCTCGGCCTGGAGGGTGTTCAGGCGTGCGACGAGCGGTGGGGAGAACTCACCAGTCTCGATGGCCCCGAAGATATTGTCGACCTTGGCCTGCTGCTCGGCGATCATCTTGTCTCGCAGCTTCAGGTCATCGCCGATCGTTGATTGCTCGGCGCGAAGGCGCGCCTCGAACTCCCGGCGGAAGGTCTCGTAGGGTCCGTCCTGCATCATGCCGGTCCTGACCTGCTACGGGATTTTTCCCCCACCGTCGATTAGAGTCCGGCCCAACTTGAAGGCGGACAAAGAAGCGAACGAGATTCACGGACGAGTATATCATCGGCATCATGACCGAGCACAAGGCAGGTGCGAAGTGCGCGGACCTGCGCCGCAGTTCAAGCGTCAAGCAAACGATCCGCGGGATCGTTTGTAGCGCCGAACGGCATGTCGGAAGGCACCTTCTACAACTGGAAGGCCAAGTTCGGCGTCCTGACAGTATCGGAAGCGAAGCGGCTGAAGGCACTCGAGGATGAGAACGCCAAGCTGAAGAAGCTACTTGCCGAGCAGATGCTCGATCTCGCCGCGATGAAAGAGCTTGTTTCAAAAAAGTGGTGACGATGAGCCATGTCACGCCATTGGTCCGAGTGACAATGGCGAATGCGTGAAGCGCGAGGCGGTCGCGCATCTGAAGGCCCGGTTCGGACTCTCGGAACGGCGGGCGTGCCGGATTGCCGGGGCGGATCGCAAGATGATCCGCTACCAAGCGCAGCGCGCGTCGGACACGGTGCTACGCGGGCGGTTGCGGGAGCTGGTCAACGAACGTCGGCGGTTCGGCTATCGGCGCCTCTTCGTGCTGTTGCGCCGCGGGGGCGAGCCTTCGGGGATCAACCGGATCTATCGGCTCTACCGCGAAGAAGGTCTTACGGTCCGTAAGCGAAAGGCCCGGCGCAAGGCTGTCGGGACACGAGCCCCGAACCTAGTCGAGGTGAGGCCCAATGCGCGCTGGTCGCTGGATTTCGTCCATGACCAGTACGCCAACGGTTAACACTTCCGGGTTCTCAACGTGGTCGACGACGTCACCCGGGAATGCCTCGCTGCGATCCCGGACGCCTCGATCTCGGGGCGCCGTGTGGCGCGTGAGCTGACGGCGCTGATCGAACGCCGCGGCAAACCCGGAATGATTGTCAGCGACAATGGCACCGAACTGACCAGTAACGCGATCTTAACCTTCGCGGCCGCCCACAGGATCGAGTGGCACTACATTGCGCCGGGCAAGCCGATGCAGAACGGCTTCGTAGAAAGCTTCAACGGGCGGATGCGGGACGAGCTGCTCAACGATACCATGTTCCGCAACCTGGCCCACGCCCGGGTCGTAATCGCCGCCTGGGCTGCCGACTACAATACTGAACGCCCGCACTCGGCCTTGAATTACCAAACCCCGGCTGACTACGCGCGGGCCCTGACCACCGCAATCGCCCGCCCCGCTGCGCGAGAGGAAAGCTCTGCGCGTCGGGCGATTACTCACCCTGCGCCGATCGGCGTAAACTCCAACCGGGCTCCAGTCACGGCTGGATGAAAGACCCGTGGCAGGTCACAACCACCGGCAGTGATCTACTCGCTGCAAATCGAAGTAGCGCAACCCGATCAGCAGGAGCAGATCAAGGCTTAAAAAGCGCCACATCCTGTCCAGAGAATGCGGAGCGCCTCTCGCGGCGACGGCCCTCGTGCATGGCATGAGTGTCGTGACGCGCAACGTCCGGGATTTCGAAGCGACGGGCATTGCGATCGTCGATCCGTGGTCGGGCGACAGGTAAAGCCGAGGTACCGGATCATGAAGTCAACAAATGGGTCCGAAGAGCTCTCGTGGAGTCTGCTTCAAGGTCGGTTCGAGAGCCGTTGCCGTGCTTTCGATTGCGTGTAATCCTCCCGGCCGAGGGAAAAACCGTTTTGTCGATTGAAGAATTCGTTTAGCGCTGGAGCAGGTCCGGCGGCAGCGAAATGGCGAACTTTCAGCAGTTCGCAGCAGAGTTGTGTAACGTGCTGGAGGTCGATCGCCCGAAACCGGCGCAAAGCGACGGCCAGACGGATGACTACCGGTTCGAACGTCCCGTCACGGAAACCCATCGGGTGCGACGCAGCCCAAGGCGGATCGACCTGTACCGCAGCGGGTGCTTCGTGATGGAGGCCAAGCAGGGGGCCGGACCGAAGGCGGAGCAGGATCAACTGGACCTTCGGCAGGGCGGCGGGTCCGAGAAGGTCGGCCACGGGCGTCGCGGCACGCGGTCCTTCGAGGACACCATGCTGCGGGCCCGCAACCAGGCGGACAACTATGCGCGGGCCGTGTCCCGCAGCGACGGATGGCCGCCGTTTCTGCTGATCGTGGACGTGGGCCACGTCATCGAGGTCTTCGCCGATTTCTCGGGGCAGGGGCAGGGCTACACGCAATTCCCGGACGGAAACCGGTTTCGCATCCACCTCGACGACCTGCGCGACGAAGGGATCCGCGCGCGGCTGCGCACCATCTGGACCGATCCCGCAGCACTCGACCCCGCGCGAAGGTCGGCGGAGGTCACGCGGGAGATCGCCGGCCACCTGGCCGAACTGGGCAAGAGTTTCGAGGGGCAGGGACACGACGGCGAAACCGTCGCGCGCTTCCCCATGCGATGCCTCTTCACGATGTTCGCCGAGGACGTGGAGCTTTTGCCGAAGGACAGTTTCCGCGACAAGCTGCGCGAGTTGCGGGGCAAGCCGGACCAGGCCGAATTCGTGCTGCAATCGCTGTGGGACACCATGAACACCGGCGGCAACTCGCCCGTGCTGATGGCGAAGCTTCTGCGCTTCAACGGCGGCCTGTTCCGCGATGCCATGGCGCTGCCCCTGTCCGAGGTTCAGCTGAGCCTGTTGATCGAGGCGGCGGAGGCTGACTGGAAACAGGTCGAGCCGGCGATCTTCGGCACGCTTCTGGAGCGCGCCCTTGACAAGAAGAGCCGGCACAAATTGGGCGCCCACTACACGCCGCGGGCCTATGTCGAGCGGCTGGTGATGCCGACGATCATCGAGCCCCTGCGCGCCGACTTGCGCAGCGTACAGGCCGCCGCCGACCTGCTGCGCAGTCAGGGCAAGGAAAAGGAGGCGCTGCGCGCAGTTCAGGACTTCCACCGCACCCTCTGCGAGGTCACCGTGCTGGACCCGGCCTGTGGCAGCGGAAATTTCCTCTACGTCGCGCTCGAGCTGATGAAGCGGCTTGAGGGCGAGGTGGTTGCCACCATGGAGGAGCTGGGCGAGACACAGGCCAACCTTGGCCTTGCGGGATATACCGTCGATCCGCACCAGTTCCTTGGGATCGAGCTGAACCCCTGGGCCGCGAACGTGGCCGAGCTGGTGCTGTGGATCGGCTACCTGCAATGGCACTACCGCACCCACGGCAAGGCGGCGCCGTCAGAGCCGATCCTGCGCGACTTCGAAAACATCGAACATCGCGACGCCGTCCTAACATGGACGGACCGCACGCCCCGGCTGGACAAGGACGGCGCGCCTGTGACCCGCTGGGACGGGACGACCACCATGCGCCATCCGGCGACGGGGGAAGAGGTGCCGGACCCCGCGGCGCGCGTGCAGATCTACGACTACGCCGATCCCCGCCCGGCGGTCTGGCCCGAGGCGACCTTCATCGTCGGCAACCCGCCGTTCATCGGCAAGCTCAAGATGCGCGAGGCCCTCGGCGACGGCTATGTCGAGGCCCTGTGGACCGCCTATCCGAAGATGCCGCAGAGTGCCGACCTTGTGATGTTCTGGTGGGAGAAGGCAGCGCTGAAGGCCCGCGCCTACGATGGCGAGACTGGCCTGCGTCGGTTCGGCCTGATCACAACGAACTCCCTGCGCCAGACCTTCAACCGCCGAGTGCTGGAGCCGCATCTGGGCGATGCGAAGCGTCCCCTGTCGCTGCTCTTCGCGATCCCGGATCACCCTTGGGTGGATACCGTGGACGGTGCTGCGGTGCGGATCGGCATGACCGTCGCAGCAGCGGGCAGTCGGGCTGGGCGGCTGGTGACGGTCGTGTCCGAGAGCGGGGAGCGAAACGAGGCAGAAGGGAGGGATGTCGCGCTATTCACAAAATTTGGGTTGATAATGCCAGATATGCGCATAGGGCCCGATTTGAGTAAGGCGAGGCCACTTCGCGCAAATCTTCGTTTGGTATCTCCTGGAGTAATTCCTCATGGTGAGGGGATGGTCGTTTCAGGTGCTGTCGCAGAGAAGCTAAAGACTGAGGACGATTCCGCAGCACAAATCCTTCGTCAATATTGCAATGGGCGAGAAATACTCGCTGGCGATATATCAAGATATGTCATTGATGCCTATCCGAGAAACGAAGAGGAACTTCGGAAGGACGCTCCGGCTATTTATCAGTGGCTTACGGATCGCGTCAGACCATTCCGAGCAACAAATCGCGATCCGGACCTTAGGGAGAAATGGTGGCTTCACAGACGAGCAAATCATGATCTTAGGGGCTTTATAGCTAACCTTGATCGATTCATTGTTACTGTTTTGACTTCGCGGCATAGAATTTTCCAATTCCTTGATGGACAATTCTTGCCAGACCAGACACTTGTAGTAATCGGATCAGACGATGCCGCCGTCTTTACAATTCTGAACTCAGGTGTGCATACGGCATGGGCTCGAGAAACTGGATCTTGGCTTGGGGTTGGAAACGACCAGAGGTATACGAAGTCGCGCTGCTTCGACCCCTTCCCCTTCCCCGAGCTCACCCCCGCGCAGCGCACCACCCTGCGCCAGCTTGGCGAGGAGCTCGACGCCCACCGCAAGGAGCGGCAGGCGCGGCATCCGAAGCTGACGCTGACCCAGATGTACAACACCCTCGAAAAGCTTCGCGCCGGTGAAGGGATCGAGGGCAAGGACAGGCAGGTCTACGAGGACGGTCTGATCGGTCTGCTCAAGGACATCCACGACCGGATCGACGCCGCCGTGGCCGCGGCCTATGGCTGGCCCGAGGGCCTCTCCGAGAACGACATCCTGATGAACCTCGTGGCCCTCAACCACGAACGCGCCGCGGAAGAGGCCCGCGGCCACGTCCGCTGGCTGCGCCCCGACTACCAGAACCCCGACGGCCGCGCGGCGGAAGCGAAGCAAGGCAAGCTCGAGATCGCCGCCGCCGCCAGGACCGGCAAAGCCCAATGGCCCAAGACGCTTCCCGCCCAGATCGCCGCAGTCCGCGAGGCGCTGGAGGACCTTGGCGAGGCCGACGCCGAAGCGGTCGCCCGCACTTTTACCCGCGGCCGCGCCACCACCGTCGCTCCGCTGCTCGAAACGCTCGCGGGTCTCGGCATGGCCGAGATGACCGAGGAGGGCCGCTATGCCATCTGACCGCCGCTTCACGATCGAACCCGAGGGATTGCCGGATCTCGCCGGCATGATGCTCGCCATGCTCGCCACGCTCGACGCGCTGCGACAGCTCGGCGGCTCTGGCGGTATCCAGGAGATCGACGGCGACCGTCTGTGCGACCTGCCCAAGGAGAACGGCCTGGGCGTCACGACACAGATGGTCGAGCGCGTCCGCATCGACGGTAGCTGGTTCGACAGGGTCTGACCCGCACTCCATACCGATCCGGATGTGACGGACCGGGCGCTTCCGTTTGACCGGTACCCTGCGCGACGGCCGTTTTGCCGACAAAGAGTGCGGAAAATCGACAACCGAAGCGTCTGACCCGGCAAGCTTCTTCGAGAAGGGGGACAGCTTTCCTGTCAAAACACCTGCTGCCTGTCACGAAGCCGAGGGCAGTCTCTTTCGAAGAGGATGCTTTCCTTCGGTCGTAGCAAGGCGAAGTTTGCGAGCGGTGCTACATGAAGGATGAGCCAGGTTCGGTCCGCAAAGCCTTCATTATCCCAATTTCGGTCGCTTAGCGGGCAAGGGCTTCATTGACCGCTCAAACGGTCAGCAGGATGATGGAATTCGCACTGAACGTCATCCCGTCGGGTGGCGCTTCGGGGGAAAGAATGGGTTTAGAACTCATGGTCGCGCCCCTTTCCATCGTCGTCGTAGAACCCGATCCCGATCGGGCGCGTCTGATCATCGACGCGCTGAGGGACGACACCAACTACGAAATTCACGTCGTGGCCGACCGCGCCTCTCTGGCGCGTCGGATCGTGCAGATCGAACCCGATCTGGTCCTCGTGGATCTGGCGGACCCTTCGCGCGACATCATCGAGGAGTTGACCCTGGCCAGCGGCCCGCTGGAGCGGCCTGTCGCCCTTTTCGTCGACCGGACCGATACCGGCCTGTCTACCGCCGCGATCGAGGCAGGTCTGTCGGCCTATGTCGTCGACGGGCTGACGCAGGCGCGCGTCAAGCCGGTGCTGGATGCCGCCATCGCGCGTTTTCGCCTGATGCAGCGGATGCGGGCGGAACTGGCCGAAACGAAGCGTGCCCTGGAGGACCGCAAGGTCATCGACCGGGCCAAGGGCCTGCTGATGCGCGCGCGCGGCATCACCGAGGACGAGGCCTATTCCCTGCTTCGCAAGACCGCGATGGACCAGGGCCGTCGCCTGCCGGAGGTGGCGGCGGCGCTGGTGACCGCGGCGGATCTGCTGGGATGAGGGTCGCGACCCTGAACATCGGGTTCGTCCCGCTGGTGGATGCGGCCCCCGTGATCGTCGCGCAGGAAATGGGGTTCGCGGCGGCGGAAGGTCTGGATCTGCGTTTGCACGCCGCACCGTCCTGGGCCAGTGCCCGCGACGCGCTGTCGTTCGGGCAGGTGGATGCAGCCCACATGCTGTCACCCGTGCCGGTCGCGATGGCGCTGGGGCTGGCCGGTGGCGGTGCGGGGCTGGAGGCCGTCTCTGTCCTGTCCGCCAACGGAACGGTCGTCGGCGTCAGCGAGCGCATTGCGGACCGGATGCGCGGGGCGGGTCACCCCTTCGATTTCACCGATGCGACCACGGCGGGACGCGCCCTGATCGCGGCGACGGACGGGCCGCTTCGTATCGGTGTGCCGTTCCCGTTCTCGATGCACGCCGAGTTGGTTTACTACTGGCTGTCGGCCCTTGGGCTTCCCAGCCCGCAAAGCCTGATCGTGCGCACCGTTCCGCCGTCCTTGATGCCCGACGCCATCGGCGCGGGTGAGATCGACGCCTTTTGCGTCGGAGAGCCCTGGGGATCGAAGGTGGTCGAAAGCGGCGTGGGCCATCTCTTGCTGCCGGGCGCTGCGATCTGGGCCTTTGCGCCGGAAAAGGTGCTTGCAACGCGCCAAGGCTGGGCAGAAGCCGAACCGGAGCGCTCGGCCCGGTTGATCCGGGCTGTTTGGCGCGCGGGTCAGTGGCTCGACACGGTGGACGGTCGATCCCTCGCCGCCGATCTGATGGCGCGCTCGGCCTATCTGGGGATCGCGCCGGAGCTGATCGAACGCGCCCTGTCGGGGCGGCTGACCATCGGACACGCGGGCGAGGTGCGCACGGTGCACCGCTTCATCGGCTTTCACGATGGGGCGGTCAGCCTGCCCTGGCGCAGCCAGGCGGCCTGGATCGGCAGTCGGATCGCCGCGCGGACGGGTCTGGACCGGGCCCACGCGATCCAGGCCGCCGCCGCCGTGTTTCGCAGCGACATTCACCGTGCGGCGCTGACGCAGGCGGGGGTCGATCTGCCACCCGCCTCGGCGCGAATCGAGGGCGCATTGCAGCGCGATACCGTCGTCACCTCTCAGCGAGGTCCCCAGATGACGCTGGTCCGCGACGCCTTCTTCGATGGCGGAACCTTCGATCCCGGGTTTTTATAGCGCCCAGGTTTGAGGCGGCGCGGCACTCTGGTGCTGCAATGCAGCGCAAACGGACAACATGGATGAAGTAATCCTTCCGTTCTGCAACCCAAGCGCGCAGGATCAACCTGTCGGCAGGCAACGGGGCCCGCCACGACCGAACACCCGAACGACCGGGAGTATGAGCAAAGCCGCTCGACCCTTCGCCCAGACAGGCGAGGTGCGTCAGCGGCTTTTTTCGTGTTTGGCCGGCCCCGTGCCGGTCCAGAAGTGGGACGACAGAATGCACAAGATACTGATCGGCCTTGCGGCCACCACCTTCCTTGCCAGCCCCGCCGGGGCGCAGATGCTGGATCTGGAAAAGGACGAGCTGACCTTCGGCTTCATCAAGCTGACGGACATGGCCCCCCTCGCGGTGGCCTATGAGCAAGGCTATTTCCTGGACGAAGGCCTCTTCGTCACGCTCGAAGCGCAGGCTAACTGGAAGGTGCTGCTGGACGGTGTCATCGACGGCACGCTCGACGGGGCGCACATGCTGGCCGGTCAGCCGCTGGCCGCCACCATCGGCTACGGCACCGAGGCGCATATCATCACGCCCTTCTCGATGGATCTGAACGGCAACGGCATCACCGTGTCGAACGAGGTCTGGGACATGATGAAGCCCAACATCCCCGAAAACGCCGACGGCCTGCCACAGCACCCGATCTCGGCCTCCGCGCTGGTGCCCGTGGTCGAAGAGTTCAACGCCACCGGCGAAGCGTTCAAGATGGGCATGGTCTTCCCGGTGTCGACCCACAACTACGAGCTGCGCTACTGGCTGGCCGCCGGTGGTCTGAACCCCGGGTTCTACGCCGACGGCGACGCCACCGGGCAGATCGGGGCCGACGTGCTGCTGTCCGTGACCCCCCCGCCGCAGATGCCCGCCACGCTGGAGGCCGGGACGATCAACGGCTACTGCGTGGGCGAGCCATGGAACCAGCAGGCAGTCTTCAAGGGGATCGGCGTTCCGGTCATCACCGACTACGAGATCTGGAAGAACAATCCCGAAAAGGTCTTTGGCCTCACCGCCGGTTTTGCCGAAGAGAACCCCAACACCACCCTCGCGCTGACCAAGGCGCTGATCCGCGCCGCGATCTGGCTGGACGAGAACGACAACGCGAACCGCGAAGAGGCGGTCGAGATCCTGTCGCGCCCCGAATACGTCGGTGCCGACGAAGAGGTCATCGCCGCCTCGATGACCGGCACGTTCGAATACGAAGAAGGCGACGTGCGCGACGTCCCCGACTTCAACGTGTTCTTCCGTTACAACGCGACCTACCCGTTCTACTCGGACGCGGTGTGGTACCTGACGCAGATGCGCCGTTGGGGCCAGATCCCCGAGGCGAAGGACGACCAGTGGTACTTCGACACCGCTGAATCCGTTTACCGCCCGGACATCTACCTCGACGCCGCACGGATGCTGGTGGACGAGGGCCTGGCCCCCGAAGACGGCTTTCCCTGGGACACCGACGGCTACAAGGCGCCGACACCCGCCGAGGATATCATCGACGGGCTGGCCTATGACGGGCGCGCGCCCACCGCATACCTCGAGAGCCTGACGATCGGACTGAAGGACGGCCAGACCGTCACCGGGGCCGGCATTCAGGGCTGACCCACGACGCCCCGGCCTTGTGCCGGGGCCTTCGACCACCTTCCTTCGATAAACGGAGCCTTTCATGACCGCCGTCGATCCCAACAGCATCGAAGCCAACCACCGCGAAGCCCGCCGCGCCGTCTGGTTCACCCGTATCAACAAGGCCGATGCCTGGTTCAACGTGCTGGGCCTTTCCTTCGTGACGCCGCTTCTGAGAGCGGTCGCGGGCGACAATCCCCGCGCACAAGTCAAGGAGATCTGGCGCCTTCTGGGGGTGCCATTGCTGGCGATCGCGGCGTTCCTCTCGCTCTGGGCCGTGCTGGCGCCGCAGGTGCAGACCTCTCTGGGGGCGGTGCCGGGACCCGCGCAGGTCTGGACCGAGGCGCGCGGCTTGCACGCAGACGCCGTGCGCACCGGCGAAAGCCGCGCCCGCTTCCAGGAACAGGTCGCCGCGTTGAACGAACGCCGCGCCGCCAACGGGCAAGAACCGACCGAGCGCGCCTATACCGGCGCCCCGTCCTTCTATCAGCAGATCCGGACGTCCATCGGCACGGTCTTCTTCGGCTTCCTCGTCGCCACCGCCGTGGCCGTGCCGCTGGGGATCATGGCGGGCCTGTCGCCCACCGCCAACGCGGCGCTGAACCCGATCATCCAGATTTTCAAGCCGGTCAGCCCGCTGGCCTGGCTGCCCATCGTCACCATGGTCGTCTCGGCGGTCTATGCCACCAACGACGGGCTGTTCCAGAAGTCCTTTCTGGTCTCGGCGATCACCGTGACGCTGTGCTCGCTCTGGCCCACGCTGATCAACACCGCCCTTGGCGTGGCCTCGATCGACAAGGATCTGGTGAATGTCTCCAAGGTGCTGAAAATGAACACCTACACCAAGATCACCAAGCTGGTGCTGCCCTCGGCCCTGCCGCTGATCTTCACCGGGCTGCGCCTGTCGCTGGGGGTTGGCTGGATGGTTCTGATCGCGGCAGAGATGCTGGCGCAGAACCCAGGTCTGGGCAAATTCGTCTGGGACGAGTTCCAGAACGGCAGCTCGTCCAGCCTCGCCCGGATCATGGTCGCCGTGCTGACCATCGGCATCATCGGCTTCCTTCTGGACCGGCTGATGTTCGCGATCCAGGCCGCCTTTACCTTCACGAACCAGCGGTGACCCTCGCCCGAGCAGCGAAGCGGTAGCGCCTCCAAGGAGTGACCATGGCAATTCTGACTTTCGAGAACGTCTCCAAAAGCTTCGGCGACAGCGCCGTGCTGAAGGACATCGACCTGTCGGTCGAGCAGGGCGAGTTCCTTGTCCTGCTGGGCTTTTCCGGCACCGGCAAGACCACGCTGATCAACCTGATGGCGGGGTTGCAGACGCCGACCACCGGCGAAATCCGTTTCCGGGACCGCCCCGTCACCGGGCCGGGGCCAGAGCGGGGCGTGATCTTTCAAAGCTACTCCTTGATGCCCTGGTTGACCGTCACCGGCAACGTGCGGCTGGCCGTGGACACGGTCTTTCCCAGGATGTCCGCCGCCGAGCGGGCCGCGAAGGTCGCGCATTACGTCGACATGGTCGGCCTGTCCCACGCCGCACAGCGGCGCCCGGCAGAGCTGTCGGGGGGCATGCGCCAGCGGGTCAACGTCGCCCGCGCGCTGGCCATGAAGCCGGAGGTGCTGCTGCTGGACGAGCCGCTCTCCGCGCTCGATGCCCTGACCCGCGCCAACCTCGCCGACGAGATCGAGGCGATCTGGCAGGCCGAGAAACAGACCTGCGTGCTGATCACCAATGACGTGGACGAAGCCATCGTGCTGGCCGACCGCATCATCGCGCTGAACCCCGACGGCACCCTGGGCCGCGCGTTCCGGGTCAGCATCCCGCGCCCCCGCGACCGCACCGCGATGAACAACGACGCCCAGTTCAAACGCCTGCGCGCCGACGTGACCGGCTATCTGATGGACGCAGGGATCACGGCGGCCGCGCCAGGCAGGCGCGACCTGCCCAATGTCACGCCGATCCACGATATGCCGCGCGCGCAAAAGACTGCGAACGAAGGCTTGATCGACGAGCGTTTCCTGGACTTCAGCCAGTTGCACAAGGTCTATCCGACACCGAAAGGTCCCCTGACGGTGGTCGAGGATTTCGACCTGAAGGTGAACCGAGGCGAATTCATCTCTCTGATCGGTCACTCGGGCTGCGGGAAGTCCACGGTGCTGACCATGGCCGCCGGGTTGAACGACATTTCCAAGGGCGCGATCAAGCTGGACGGTCGCCACATCGTCGGAGCCGATCCCGAACGCGCCGTGGTCTTTCAGTCGCCGTCGCTGTTCCCGTGGCTGAGCGCCAAGGAAAACGTCGCGGTGGGGGTCGACAAGGTCTACCCCAATGCCACCCGCGCCGAACGGCAGGAGGTGGTCGAATACTACCTTGAGAAGGTCGGGCTGAGCGATGCCATGGACCGCTCCGCCGCCGATCTGTCGAACGGGATGAAGCAGCGCGTCGGTATCGCCCGCGCCTTTGCCCTGTCGCCGAAGCTGCTGTTGCTGGACGAGCCCTTCGGAATGCTCGACAGCCTGACCCGCTGGGAATTGCAGGAAGTGCTGATGGAGGTCTGGGACCGCACGAAGGTCACCGCGATCTGCGTCACGCACGATGTCGACGAGGCGATCCTGCTGGCGGACCGCGTGGTGATGATGACCAATGGCCCGCAAGCCACTATCGGCAAGATCGTCGATGTGGGCCTGCCGCGCCCGCGCTCGCGCAAGGCGCTTCTCGAACACCCTGACTACTATCGCTACCGGCAGGAGGTGCTCGATTTCCTCGAGGAATACGAGCACGGCGCAAAACCCAAACCAAAGACGGCGGACGCGGCATGACCTTGATGGACCCCGTCACGATCTCCCGCACCTTTATCGAGGTCGCCGAAGTCTGGGTGCCCGAAGGCGACCGACTGGTGCTGGCCAGCGGTGCCTACGGCGACCACGAGACCTTCGGGGAAGCCTCGCAACGCGAGAGCTTTGCGAAGGGCGAGGGCCTGCCCGGCAAGGCTTGGTCCGATGCCTGTCCGGTCGTGCTGAAAGGGTTCGACGGCTCTTATTTCAAGCGTACGGATGCCGCGAAGGAAGCGGGGCTGACATCGGCCGTCGCCATCCCGGTCTTCGCCGGGGCCACTTTGAAGGCGGTCCTCGTCGTCCTGTGCGCCGATGATGCCACGCGCAACGGCGCGATAGAGGTCTGGAGCGAGGACGCCGGCACCCTGTCGCTTTGCGATGGTTACTTCGGGGCGGCGACCGACTTCGAGGCGGTCAGCCAGACGACGACCTTCCAGGCGGGGTCTGGCCTGCCGGGCGGGGTGTGGGCCGCAAGACGCCCGATCCTGATGCGCGACCTTGGCGCGCGCTACGGTTTCCTGCGGGCGGAAACCGCAAGCCCGGCGGGCTTGAAACGCGGTCTTGGCCTGCCGGTCCCCGTGCCGGGTGGCCGGGTCTTCGTGGTCACGCTGCTCTCTGCCCAGGCCACCCCGATCGCCCGCCGGTTCGAAGTCTGGGACGCCCGCTCCGCCCGCACGGGGGCGCGCGAAACCGCCCGCCTGATCGACGGAATCTGCGACCGCGACGGCCCCCTGTGGGACCCCGACAACGCGGGCAACGAACGCACCGCAACCATTTGGGAAGGACCCATCGGCCGCGTCCTGGGCACTGGCGTGCCAGTCGCGGAAACGGGTGCCGCGGCCTTGGGCTACGCCATGATGGTCGCTCTGCCGATTCACAAGGACGGTGAGCTTGCGCACATCGTCGCCTGGTATTGCTGAGGAACATATGATGGAAAAACTTGTCGTCATCGGTGCCGGCATGGCCTCTGGCCGCTTGTTGGAGCATTTGTTCGAGGCCGATCCCACCGCCTACGACGTCACGCTGTTCAACGCGGAACCGCGCGGCAACTACAACCGCATCATGCTCTCGCCGGTGCTTTCGGGCGAAAAAAGCTACGCCGAGATCGTCACCCACGACGACGCGTGGTACGCGCAGAACAACGTCACCTGCCGCTTTGGCGAGCGGGTCGAGCGGATCGACCGCGACCGCAAAATGGTCGTCGGCGCGCAGGGCGAAGTGGCCTACGACAAGCTGGTCATTGCCACCGGATCGGACCCGTTCATCATTCCCTGCGACGGTCACGATCTGGACGGCGTCATCGCCTATCGCGATCTGGATGACACCAACCGCATGATCGACACCGCCCCCGGCCAGCGCGCCGTGGTCATCGGTGGCGGCCTTCTGGGGCTGGAGGCCGCGGCGGGCCTGCGGATGAGAGGCCTCGACGTGACCGTGCTGCACTTGGCGGGCCATCTCATGGAACGCCAGTTGGACCCGGCGGCGGGCTACCTGTTGCGCGCCGATCTGGAACGCCGCGGGATCACCGTGATGACCGAGGCCTCTACCAAGTGCATTCGGGGAGAGACCTGCGTGGAGGCGGTCGAACTGCAGGACGGCACTGTCCTGCCCGCCGATCTGGTGGTCATGGCCGTCGGCATCCGCCCCGCCGCCCGGCTTGCAAAGGACAACGGCCTGATCGTCAACAAGGCGATCGAGGTCGACGCCCAGATGCGCACCTCCGACCCGGACATCTTCGCCGTGGGCGAGTGCATCGAATTCGCGGGCCAGCTATTCGGGCTTGTCGCCCCGCTTTACGATCAGGCCAAGGTGCTGGCGGCGACGCTGCTGGGGCAGGACGCGGTCTTTGCGCCCAAGCAGCTGTCCACCAAGTTGAAGGTCACCGGCTGCGATCTGTTCAGCGCAGGCGATTTCGCCGAAGGTCCGGGGCGCGAGGATGTGGTCTTCCGCGACCCCGCGCGCGGCATCTACAAGCGTCTGGTGATCGAGGACGACCAGCTTGTCGGCGCGGTGATGTACGGCGACACGGCGGATGCCAACTGGTTCTTCGGCCTCATCAAGGACGGCACCGATATCGCGGAAATGCGAGAGACGCTGATCTTTGGTCCCGCTTATCAGGGGGGGGCCGCCGTGGACCCTTTGGCCGCCGTTGCAGCCTTGCCGGCTGACGCAGAAATCTGCGGCTGCAACGGCGTATGCAAGGGTCAGATCGTTGCCGCCATCGACGGGGGTGCGACGGATCTGGGGGCCGTCCGCGCGACCACCAAGGCCAGCGCGTCCTGCGGCACCTGCACCGGGCTGGTGGAACAGGTGCTGGCTGCCACGCTGGGCGACGCGTTTCAGATGCCCGCCGCACAACCCGTCTGCGGCTGCACCGACCTTAGCCACGAGGACGTGCGCCGCCTGATCAAATCGCAGGCGTTGAAATCCCAGCCCGCCGTCTGGCAGGAACTGGGCTGGTCCACCCCCAACGGCTGCCATATCTGCCGCCCGGCAGTGAATTTCTACCTGCTGGCCGACTGGCCGCTGGAGTATCAGGACGACCCGCAAAGCCGCTTCGTCAACGAACGCAAGCATGCCAACATTCAGAAGGACGGCACCTTCAGCGTCGTCCCGCGCATGTGGGGTGGCATCACCACGGCGGACGAGTTGCGCGCCATCGCGGATGCCGCCGACAAATACGACGTGCCCACGGTCAAGGTCACCGGAGGCCAGCGCATCGACCTGCTCGGCGTGAAGGGCGAGGACCTGCCCGCCATGTGGGCGGACCTGAACGCCGCGGGTCTCGTCTCTGGCCACGCTTATTCCAAGGGCCTGCGCACGGTGAAGACCTGCGTTGGAACGGACCACTGCCGCTTTGGCACGCAGGACAGCACCGGTCTGGGCATCCGTCTGGAAAAGCGCCTTTGGGGGTCCTGGACGCCGCACAAGGTGAAACTGGCCGTCTCCGGCTGCCCGCGCAACTGCGCCGAGGCGACCTGCAAGGATGTCGGCATCGTCTGCGTGGAGTCCGGGTTCGAGATCGGCGTGGGCGGCGCGGCGGGCATGGACGTGAAAGAGGTCGAACCGCTGGTGAAGGTCGCGACCGAGGACGAGGCGGTGGAATGGACCGTCGCCTTCGTCCAGCTTTACCGGGAGCACGCCAAGTATCTGGACCGGCCCTACAAGTGGCTGTCGAAGGTGGGTCTCGACTGGGTGCAGCAGACGCTGACCGACGCCGCAGAGCGTAAGGCCTTGGTCGACCGCTTCGACCTTAGCCAGACGATCTATCAGACCGACCCCTGGGCCGAACTGGCCGTGCGCGAGAAGGCCCGCGCCTTCGCCCCCATCGCAGACCTGACACTGGAGGCCGCAGAATGAGCTGGATCGACGTAGGCGCCGTCACCGACATCCCCCTGCGCGGCGCGCGGGTGGTCAAGACGCCGGCCGGCTGCGTGGCTCTGTTCCGCACCGAAACGGCAGAGGTCTTTGCCACCTCCAACACCTGCGCCCACAAGGGCGGGCCACTGAGCGAGGGGATCGTCCACGGCCGGCACGTGACCTGCCCCCTGCACAACTGGGTCTGGTCGCTGGAAACCGGCGAGGCGCAAGGCGCGGACGACGGTCGGATCGCCACCTATCCCACCCGGATCGAAGGCGGTCGCATCCTGATCGACGGCGCGGCCATCGGCAAACGGACCGCCGCGTAATGGCCGCGCCTGCTCAGACCGGCGCCGGGCAGATTTCGGATCGGGGGGCCGGTACGCGCCCTTGCGCGCCCATCCGGTCGACCTGCCCCTATTGCGGCGTCGGCTGCGGCGTGCGTCTGGACCGGGACGATACCGGCGCGCTGACCGTCACCGGTGACCCCGATCACCCGGCCAACCGGGGCAAGCTTTGCTCCAAGGGGTCGGCGCTGGCCGAGACGGCCGGGTTGCAAAACCGCCTGCTGGCTCCGCGCGTGGACGGCCACGACACCGACTGGGATACCGCGCTGCAGACCGTGGCTCACCGCTTCGAACGGACCATCGCAGAACACGGCCCGGACAGTGTCGCCTTCTACGCCTCTGGCCAGATGCTGACCGAGGATTACTACCTCGCCAACAAGTTCATGAAAGGCTTCGTCGGCACCGCGAACATCGACACCAATTCGCGCCTGTGCATGGCGTCCACCGTCGCGGGGCATAAGCGCGCCTTCGGCACCGACACCGTCCCGGGCACCTACGAGGATCTTGACGAGGCGGACCTTGTCGTCATCGTCGGCTCCAATCTGGCCTGGTGCCATCCGATCCTTCACCAGCGCGTTCTGGCCGCCAAGGCCAGGCGCGGCACCCGGACCGTCGTGATCGATCCCCGTCGCACCGCGACCTGCGACGGCGCGGACCTGCATCTGCCGCTGCGCATCGGGTCGGATGTGGCGCTGTTCAACGGTCTTCTGGCCGCGATCTACGAAGGCGGCGCGCTCGACGCGGGCTATTTGGCCCAGGTTGATGGCTTCGACGCGAGCCTCATGAGCGCCATGGCCTCGGACCTTGGCCCGACCGGGCTCGACCCCGACCTTGCGGCGTCCTTCTTCCGGCTGTGGATACGGACAGAGCGGGTCGTCACGATCTTCAGCCAGGGCGTCAACCAATCCTCCAGCGGCACCGACAAGGTCAACGCGATCCTGAACTGCCATATCGCCACCGGGCGGATCGGCAAGCCCGGGATGGGCCCGTTCAGCGTCACCGGCCAGCCCAACGCCATGGGCGGACGAGAGGTCGGCGGCCTGTCGAACACGCTCGCCTGTCATCTGGACATCGAGAACCCGGCCCACCGCACGGCCGTGCGCGATTTCTGGGAGGCGCCCCGGATCCCGGACGCCCCCGGCCTGAAGGCGGTCGATATGTTCCGCGCGGTGGCCGACGGGCGGATCAAGGCGCTGTGGATCATGCACACCAACCCTGCCGTCACGCTGCCCGAGGCGGATGCCGTGCGCGACGCGATTGCCGCCTGTCCCTTCACCGTCGTCTCTGACATCACCGCCCGGACCGACACCGCGCGACTGGCCGACGTCCTGCTCCCCGCGAGCGCCTGGGCGGAAAAGGACGGAACCGTCACCAATTCGGACCGCACGATTTCCCGGCAGCGGTCCGCGCTGCCCGCGCCCGGCGACGCGCGCCCCGACTGGTGGCACATCGCGCAGGTCGCGCGGAAGATGGGGTTTGCGACCGCGTTCGACTACACCGAGCCTGCGGAAATCTTCCGCGAACACGCGGCCCTCTCTGGTATCGCGGGCGCCTTGGGGCGCGATTTCGACATCTCCGAGCTGTCGGATCTGACGAACCGCGCCTACGACGAGATGACCCCCACGCGCTGGCCGATCGCGGCAAAGCGAGGCGGTCGGTTCTTTGCGGACGGTCGGTCCTTCCACGACAGCGGGCGGATGTGCATGATCCCGGTTCGATGGCGCGCGCCCGCCGCCAGACAGGCCCCGCGTTTTCCGTTCCGCCTGAACACGGGACGCGTCCGCGACCACTGGCACACGATGACCCGCACCGGCCTGACCCCACGCCTGTCGGCCCATCTGGCCGAACCCTTCGTCGAAATTCATCCCGACGACGCCACAGCCTTGCAGATCGCGCCTGACACGCTCGTGGAGCTGACCGCGCCCAAGGGCCACGCCGTTCTGCGCGCGACGATCACGGATGCGGTGCAGCCCGGAACGCTCTTTGCGCCGATGCACTGGACCGCAGAGACGGCCCCCACGGGCCGGATCGACGCGGTGGTCGCAGGTGCCACCGATCCGGTGTCCGGCCAGCCCGAAAGCAAGGCCAGCGTCTGCGCCGCCCGAGCCTTTGCCGCCGCGTGGTATGGGTTCGCGGTGTCCTCGCGCCCCATGACCCCGACCAGCGCCTACTGGGCCATGGCTCCCAGCGGCGCAGGCTGGCGGGCCGAACTGGCGGGCCGCGCCGCGTCGCAGGATTGGGAAGCCGAGGCCCGCGCATTGTTCGATCTGCCAACCGCGCAGGCGCAGGTCCTGACCGACCCCGCACGGGGCATCGCCCGCCTTGCTTTCAGAGAGGGGGGCAAGCTGGTCGCCGCTCTCTTCGTCAGCCCGCAGCCGGTGGGCGTCATGCGCGACTACCTTGCGGGCCTTCCCGACGAGGACGTGCTGTCGGGCCGCGCCCCGCTGGGCCGACCCGATCCCGGCCCGACCTTGTGCTCGTGCTTTGGCGTGGGAGTGAACACCATCCTGTCGGCGATCGAAAGCGATGGGCTGATGACGGTAGAGGCCGTCGGCGCGGCTTTGTCCGCCGGAACCAACTGCGGCTCGTGCCGGTCCGAGATCGCGACGCTTCTGACCAGCGCCCGCGTGAACGAGGCGGCGCAATGACGCTCGCCCCCTTCGTCCGCATCCTGGCCCCGGGGCAAGGCCGTGCGCGCGGTTTCACCCAGGAAGAAGCGTCGGAGGCGATGACGGCGATGCTGGCGCCGGAGGCCGCCCCCGAAGCGGTCGGTGCGATCCTGATGCTGCTGCGCATGAAGGGCGAAACCGCGGACGAGATCGCCGGGTTCGCCGCCGCGGCCCAAGGCGCATTGCCTGGCTGGACCGGCGCGCGCCCCGCGCTCGACTGGCCCAGCTACGCCGCCGGGCGCACGCGCGGTCTGCCGTGGTTTTTGCTGGCGGCCCGCCTTGTGGCGGACGCGGGCGTCCCGGTGCTGCTGCATGGCTGGAACAGCCATCAAGCCGACGGCGCATCGCTGCGCGCGGCGCTTCCGGTCATCGGCCTGCGGCCCTCCGACAGCATGGCCGACGCAGGCGCCGCGTTGGCCCGCGACGGCATCGCCTATCTGCCGCTGGAAATCCTGTCGCCCCCGCTGATGGCGCTGCTGTCCTTGCGCGATACCCTCGGCCTGCGGTCCTGCGTCAACACCGTCTGCCGGATGCTGAACCCCGGACGGGCCCCCGCCGCCGTCCAGGGCGTCTTTCACCCCACCTACCGAGAGCTGCAGGCCGATGCGGGCGCGCGTCTGGGTCTTGACCGCCTGACCGTCCTGAAAGGCGGCGGCGGAGAGTTCGAGCATCACCCGGCCAAGACCATCGAGACCTTCGGCCTGCGCGACGGGACCAGCTGGACCGGCCTGACCGGGCAGATCACCGACGACCGCCGACGCCTGTCCGACGGCCCCCGCGATCCTGCCGTGCTGCGGCAGGTCTGGTCCGGCCAGATCCAGGATCCCTTTGCGGAGGCCATCGTGCTGTCCACCGCCGCCCTCGCGCTCGACACCGTCGGGATCGCCGATCCTGAGGTTGTCGCCCGGGACCTGTGGCAGTCCCGCAACCGCGCCCTCGCCGCCTGACAGGAGCCTGCCCGTGAAAAGCTTTCCGATGTTCATCCGCACCACCGGCCGCCGGGTCCTGATCGTCGGCGGTGGCGAGCAGGCCGCCCAGAAGGCGCGGCTAATCCTCAAAACGGACGCGCGGATCACCCTGATCGCCCCGGCGCTGGAACCGGAACTGGCCGAACTGGTCAGAACCGGACGCGTCGAGCAGGTGGACGGCGCCGTCACTTCTGCCCTGTTCGAAGGGGCCGCGATGGCCTTCGTCGCGACGGGGTGTCCGGGCCTCGATGCGTCGATCCACGCGCTGGTGACGGCGGCCCGCTGCCCGGTGAACGTCGTCGACCGACCCGATCTGTGCGATCTGACCACGCCCTCCATCGTGGACCGCGACCCGGTGGTGGTGGCTATCGGCACCGAAGGCACTGCACCCGTTCTGGGACGGCAGATCAAGACCCAGATCGAGCAGATGCTGGTGCCCAACCTTGGCGGACTTGCCGCCCTCGCCGGTCGTCTGCGCGCCAGCGTCGCGGGCCGGGTCCCGCGAGACGACCGCCGCGCCTTCTGGCGCTGGGTCTTTGCCGACGCCCCGCGCGACGCTTGGACTCGGGGCGCCGAACGGGACGCCGCCCACCAGATCAAGGATGCCATCGCGGCTGGCGGCGCGCCCGGGACGCTCTCCGCAGGCTCGGTCGCCTATGTCGGCGCGGGTCCCGGCGCGCGCGACCTGTTGACCCTGCGTGCGGTCCAGCGCCTGCAAGAGGCGGACGTCGTGTTCTATGATCGCCTGGTGGATCCGGACGTGCTGGAACTGGCCCGCCGCGACGCGGAGCGCGTCTTCGTCGGCAAGGTCGTCGGCGCCCACGTCTGGCCGCAGCACCGGATCGACGCCGCCGTGGTGGCCGAGGCCCGCAAGGGTCGCCGTGTCGTGCGCCTGAAATCCGGCGATCCCGGCATCTTCGGACGGCTCGACGAAGAGTTGCGCGCTGCCCGGGCTGCCGGGATCGAGACAGAAATCGTACCCGGCGTCACCGCCGCCTGCGCCGCCGCATCCCGCATCCAGCGTCCTCTGACGGTCCGGGGAGAGACCGATACCGTGGTTCTGGCAACCGCGCGGTCCCAGGCCGATGGCGCGCTTCCCGATCTGGAACGCCATGTCCAACCCGGAACGACCTTGGCGATCTACATGGGCGTCGCGGCGGCGGGGGACATCGCAAACCGTCTGCTGGACCGCGGCATCCCCCCGGACGCCCCCGTCGACGTGATCGCCGATGCGTCCAAATCGCAAGAGCTCATCTTGAATACGACCCTGTCTGAGATGACCCGAAGTATTGCCGCCTCGGGTATCGTCGGGTGCGCCATGATCCTCGTCACATTCGCACTGTCTCAAGAGGTCAGCCCCTGGTCTTCCGTCGATCAAATCCCCGTTGGAACGGCAGGGAAACATATATCCACGACGGCGTGACACGGCCAAAGTCGACGCAGTGAACGACCTGCCCCCCGCGAGATCCCTTCAACCTCATTGATAAATCATGGTCAGATGCACCCTGAACCGGCTCGCCAGCCGGGCCGCCGACTCTTCACCTTTCAGGGCTTGCAGCGCGACCTTCGCGATGAATTCAGGTGCGTGCTGCTTGCGTTCGGACATCTCTGAATCCCTTGTCGTCGAAGATCGGCAGACTGCAATTCGTTGATCTCAGGTCCGATATTCAGGAGGCAGCTCCGAGCATCTGACTTTCTTGCGATCAGTTGGAAAACCTCTCGCGGCGCAGGCCGTACTTTTGCATTTTGTCGTAGAGCGTCTTGCGCGACAGACCGAGGGCCTCGTAGGTCTTCTTCACGCTTCCATTCTGTGCCGCCAACGTGGCCGCGATGATATCGCGCTCGATCCGGTCCATGCGCTCGGGAAGCGACTGGCCGCTTGCCGTCTCGGCCAGTCCGTCGTTCTCCAGCCCCAGGACGAAGAGTTCCGCCGCGCTGCGCAACTCTCTCATGTTGCCGCCCCAGGTCCGATCGCCCAGTCTGATAAGCTGCGCAGGCGTAATCGCGGGTTCGGTTTTCTTGAACCGCCGGGCGGCGTCGGACACGAACCTCTGGAACAGCCGCGGCAGATCTTCGGGCCGATCCGACAGTGCAGGCAGGCGGATCGTCACCGGCGCGATTCGGTAGAGCAGATCGTCCCTGAAATCACCGCTGGCGACGAGCGGCTCCAGCGGCGCGCGACTGGAGGCGATGAAGCGCGCGTCCAGCGGCACGGGGTCCGATGCGCCCAATGGCACGACCGCACGGTCTTCGATGACGCGCAAAAGCTTGGCCTGCAGCGGCGGGGGCACCGATCCGATCTCGTCGAGGAAGATCGTGCCGCCGCGGCCATGTTCGAGCCGTCCGATGCGCGACCGCGCCGCGCCGGGGAAGGCACCGGAGACATATCCGAAGAGCTCCGTCTCGATCTGCGCTTCCGGCAGCGCATTCAGATTGATCGTGACGAAAGGTCCCCCTTGCCGCTGTTCGCCCAGGCGGTGGATCGCACGCGCGACATGATCCTTGCCGGTCCCGGTCTCGCCGACGATCAAGACGTCGATATCGCTCTGTGCGATCGTCTCGACCTTGCGGCGCAGCTCGACGATCGGAGGGGATTGTCCCAGGATCAGACCTTCGAGTGGGCCGGCCTGCGGCGTCGTCTCGCGCAGTTCACGCAGTTCGAGAATCATCCGGCGGTGCGCAAGACCGCGCTCGACGGCACTGAGCAACCGGTCCTTGGCAAAAGGTTTTTCGATGAAATCGAAGGCGCCCTTCCGAAGCGCCTCGACGGCGAGGGGCACATCGCCATGGCCGGTGATCATGACGACGGGGATCGTCATGTCGAGCTCCAGAACCGCGTCCAGGAACTGCAACCCGTCCATCCCGGGCATCTTGATGTCGGACACGACGAGACCGGCGAAATCCGGACCGATCCGCTCGACCGCCCGGTCCGCGCGGGCGAAAGCGAGAACGTCGTGCCCGGCCAGTTCCAGCGTCTGGCCGAGCGAAAGCCGGATGTCCTCGTCGTCGTCCACCAAAATGACATCGGGATCGCTCACGAAGGGAACCCTTTCGGCTTGGCCAGGCGCAGCGTGACGGTTACCCGCGCACCGCCCTCGCCGCGGGTTTCGGCCGCCATGGTGCCACCGAAGTCGTGGACGATATTGTAGCAGATCGACAGGCCCAGCCCCAGGCCGCGCCCGACCTCCTTGGTGGTGAAGAAAGGGTCGAAGATCCGGTCCGCAAGATCATCGGGAATCCCCGTGCCGTTGTCTTCGACGATGAGCTGCGCGCGATCTTCGTCCGCGGTTGTGCGGATGGTGATACACGGTGTGCGATCATCCGGCACGGCGTCGATCGCGTTGCCGATCAGGTTCATCGCCACGTGCTGAAGCCGCACCGCGCCGCCCAGGACGACGATGCCCCGCTCTCCCTCGCGGGCAACCTCGGTTTCGGAGCGCTGGACCCGGCCGGACAGAAGGGCGAGCGCTTCGTCGATCACGTTGTCGATCTCGATCTCGTGCAGATCGTTGTCCGACTTCCGGGCGAACCGGTTGAGATGCTTCGACAATTGCGCCATCCGCTCGGTCAACCGCAGGACCCGCTCGAGGTTGTCGCTCGCGCGCTCCTGCTTGCCGGCCTGCTGGAAGGCGACGGCGTTTTCGACGTAGGTCCGGATCGCCGTCAGCGGCTGGTTGAACTCGTGGCTCAGCGCGGCCGACATCTGCCCGAGAGCCGCGAGCTTGCCTGCCTGAACGAGTTCGTGCTGGGTCTGGCGAAGGGTCGTCTCGGCCGTGCGGCGTTCCTTCACCTCGGTCTCGAGCGCCGCGGTCCGCACTGCAACGCGACGCTCCAGCTCGCGCGCCGTGCGTTCGCGCTCGCTCAGCCGTTCGATCAGTCGTCGCCTGCGCCCGAGCGCGAGGGCAGTCATGGCAAGCGTCGCCAGCCCGGTGGAGAATGCAACCAGGCTCCAGGTCAGTGCCGCCGCCCTCGCCGCCGCCGCGTCGTAGAGCAGGTGCAGCGTCCAAGGGTTTTGAGTCAGCGGCTCTGTAAGGTGCAGGTAGGTACGGTCCTGGCCGTCCTCCTTCGCGGGGGCCCGCACCAGAGGTCTTTCGGGGCCCCAGCTTCCCGTAGACGTGATCGTCGCAGGTTCCACGCGGTCGAGATCGAAGCGGCGGGTCCGGGTGATCTCCGCGCGGTCCTGGGGTGAAAGGGCACCGAGGGAAGACAGCCGCAGCGCCTCGATGTTCGAGATGATGACAACGCCGGTCTCGTCGGTGACAAAAGCGCCGTACGGCACGTTGCCCATGGCCAGTTCGAGCCCATCGATGGAGATCTTGATCACGGCGACGCCGACGATCCTTCCGTCATCCCGCACCGGCGCAGACAGATAGTAGCCGCGCAGGCCAGATGTCGTGCCAAGGGCAAAGAGGCGCCCGGTCTCGCCTTTCATCGCCTGCTGAAAATAGGGCCGGAAAGAGAAGTTCTGTCCAACGAAGCTGACCTCTGTCCCGGCGTTGGACGCCGCCACGGTGGTCCCGTCGGTCGCCATGAGATAGATGTCGGAGGTCAGCGTGGCGTCTTTCCAGACGGCCAGTTCCCGGTTCAGCCAGCCCAGATCTGCGGACGCGATTTCGTTCGACAGCGCGGAAATCACGCGCGGATCCCGGGCCAGCAGATCGGGCAACGGCGCATAGTGCGAAAACCAGCCGTCCACCATCTCGGCCATGCCGGTCGTCGCGACGCGGGCCCGCTCCGTTGCCTGGTCCCGGAAGACCCCAAGGAGGAACATCAGCGCAAGAAGGCCCAAGGCCGCCGCGATTCCCGCAATGACGGTGAAGGTGCGCCAGGCGGCTGGCCCGCGCTGTCGCGCCAGCTTCGTATGCCTGTGCGCAAGGCCTTCGGACCGGGCGCTGCCTGCCTTCGGGCTGAAGGCCCCGGTGGCCGTTTCCTCAGTCATCGCTTGTTACCGGGCTGTGCCATCCCTGCAGTGTCGAATGGAATCGCCCCATGCGCAATGGACGGGCCGCGCAACCCTTGGACCCGCAGGCCGCGCGGCATCCGAGAGCACCTCGGAACGGCGAACGCCGACCTTGTGAAGCTGGCGTCGCGCGCCTTCGTGTCCCGAGGCACGACGGCTCAGGCAGCTTGCGCCTTGCTTCCGTCGCCGGGGCCCGTGAACCGGGCACTGGCGTAGGCAAAGGCCACCAGTGCAAGGCCCGCCAGATCGCTCAGCAGGCCCCCCTCGATCAGCGCAAGCGCCGCGAAGACCAGCGCCGCCCGGGTGATCCAGCCGACCGCTCGACCAACAAACCAACCCTGCACCCCGCCCGAAAGCAGGAAGACACCGATGATCGCCGTCACCGCGGCCCGGATGATCTCGAGCGTGGTGCCGTCCATCAGGAGGGCCTGGTTGTAGAAGAACATGAAGGGCACGACGAAGGCGGCGATGCCGATCTTGAACGAGGCCATCGACGTCTCCATCGGGTTCGACCCGGAGATTCCGGCAGCCGCATAGCTGGCGAGCGCCACGGGCGGCGTGATCGCCGAGAGCACCGCGAAGTAGAACACGAAGAAATGCGCCGTCAGCGGTCCGATCCCGAGCTGAATGAGGCCCGGAGCCACGACCGAGGCCGCCACCGCATAAGCCGCCGTCGTCGGCATCCCCATGCCCAGCAGGATCGAGATGCACATGGCGAAGAACAAGGCCAGCAGCTGCGAGGCCGAAGCCAGTCCCAACAGGACCGAAGAGAACCGCGCGCCCACCCCCGTCAGGCTGATGACGCCCACGATGATGCCCGCGCAGGCGCAGACCGCGATGATCTGGATCGACATGATCCCGCCCATCTCGAAGGCCTTGGCGATACGCCTGGGACCCATCCTGTGCTCGGTCAGCCAGCTGACGACGACCGCCGCCACCGTGGCGTAGACGCCCGCGCGGATCACCGAATAGCCCACGAAGAGCGCGATGATCAGGATCACGATGGGAATGAAGAGGAAGATCTTGCGGATCAGTTTCGACAGAACCGGGATCTCGTCCTTGGTCATGCCCTTCATGCCCAGCTTGGCCGCCTCGAAGTCGACCATGAAGTAGACGGACACAAAGTAAAGGATCGCGGGGATCACGGCGGCGAAGGCGATCTCGGTGTAGGGGATGCCGGTGATCTCGGCCATGATGAAGGCACCTGCACCCATGATCGGCGGCACGATCTGCCCGCCGGTGGAGGCCGCGGCCTCGATCGCTCCGGCAGTCTTGGGCTTGTAGCCGACTTTCTTCATCAGCGGAATCGTGAGCGAACCCGTCGCCACCACGTTGCCCGCCGAGGTGCCGTTGATCATGCCCATCAATCCGCTCGCAAAGATCGCCACCTTCGCCGGACCGCCGCGCGCACGTCCCGCCAGGGCGAAGGCGAAGTTCACGAAGTAATCGCCAACCTTGGAGGCCTGCAGGAAGGCCGCGAAGATGATGAACAGGATGATGTAGGTCGACGACACCGCCGTCGTCGGCCCGAGAATTCCGGCGTCCGTGTAAAGCTGGCTGAAGAACCGCTCCCATCCGATGGGGGGCGAGTTCAGGAAGCCGGGCAGATACTGCCCGGTGAAGACATAGGCGAGGAAGACCGCCGAAATCACCACCAGCGCCAGACCCGCCACGCGGCGCGTCATCTCGAGGATCAGCGCGCTGCCCGCAACGGCAGCCAGAGAGATGCCGATGGGCGCAAAGGGCGTGCCGGTCGAGTTGCGCATGAGCGTCGCGTAGATTGTGATGAGATAGACCGCGACCGCGACCGAACAGATGCACATCACCAGGTCGGGGATTGCGAAGCCCGATCGCACCCGACGGTGAAACCAGCTCAACGCGATGGCCCCGAAGCTAGCAACGCACAGCGGGATGCCGAAAAGCCAGACTTCACGGAAGCGGATGGTCGCGTCCATGCCGTTCCACATCACGCCCGAGTTGATCTGGAGCGCGAACCAGATCGCCACCACCAGAGACAGGATCGCGGGGATGCCGAGTGCCAGGCCAAGGTAGCCCAGCATCGGTGTCTCGCCGCGGGGGTCTTCGGGAAATGCGTTGGGCGCGTAGAACAGAAAGCCCAGGATCAGCGCACCCGCCACGTGGACGATGCGGAAATTCCAGGTCTCCATCGGGAACTGGGGCAGGAAGGGAATGTCGATGCCGGTCGCGGACGAGATCGACAGACCCGTCAGCGCCGCCATATGGAACGCGGCATAGAGCCCGGCGGCCCAGGCGACGACCATGTAGCGCCAATCGGTAAAGATGCGCCGGTTGCCCTCCGCGATATCCTCGTCAACGCCTTCCGCTATGATGATGTCGTCTTCCATGTCGCTGCGCGCCATGCCGTCCCCTCCCGAAAACCAAGATGCGGGCCCCGGTCGCCCGGGGCCCGACATTCATGCCGCGCGGATCAGTTCGCGCTGTAGATCATGTCGTCGGAGATCTCGACGTCGGAGTTCTCTGCGAACCACTCTGCCGCACCGGGGTGCCAGGGCAGGACCGTGTTCCGGGATGCGTTCTCCGGCAGGGTGGACCCCGCGGCCCGGTGAATGCTGACCATCCGCTCGTTATCCGACATCACCACGTCGACGACCGCCTTCACGAAGCTCGCCGGCAGGTCGCAGTTGGCGACCGCGAAGTTCCACATCGAAACCGACCGGGCGGGGTCGGTAAGCGTGGAGTAGGTATCGGCCGGGATCTCGAACTGGGACACCGGGAAGGCGTCCAGAAGCTGCTGCTGCTCTTCCTCGGTGAACTCGATGATGTTCACGTCGGTCTGCACCTCGAGCTGGCTGACGGCTGGAACCGGAATGCCTGCGGCGAAGGCGATCACGTCGAGCAGCCCGTCCTGCAGCTGGCCGCCCAGGTCGGACCAGCCACCGTTGCGGCGGTCGTAGTTCACGCCCAGTGTATCCATCATGCGCGGAAAGTAGGTGTCCGAGGTGGATCCAGCCGGTCCGAAGCCGATCCGTGCCCCATCGGGAATGTCCGACACGCTCGTGATGCCCGATGATGACAGCGCCGTCACCGAAAAGGGCGTCTGATACATCGGGAACATCGCGCAGGCATTGGTCATCTCCAGCCCCGGCGCGATCGGGTTCGCCCCGTCCATGCTTTCGCGCGCCGGACCAAGCGTGGTCATGCCAAAGGCCAGATCGCCGGTATGCACCAGCGCCATGTTCTGCATCGGGCCACCGGTGACTTCCGCACCGCCGGAGATGCCCAGTTCCTCGCCCACGAGGTTGGCCCAGCCGGAGCCATAGGCGAAATAGGTGCCACCCTGGCTTGCGGTGCCGACCGTGAAGCTCGACGGCCAATCCGAACGGTCGGCCTCCTGCGCTCCGGCCGGGACGGCGATGGTCAGTGCAAGCGCGCAGCCGGCAAAGATCGAAACATGCGTATTCATCTTAACTCCTCCGATTTCGACGGGGCGGGCAGAATGCACGCCGCCATCGGATCGCGATTAACCTCGGGAATACCCGCCATGCAAAACACGCAATGCTCGCCGGAGCGGTTTTTAAAAGATTTTACGGTGCCGTGTTTCGGTCCTCACCCAAAATCAGAACTTGGGTGTGTAGGAAATTTTACAGTGACAGGCTGAACGGCTCCCCGCTTCCAGCGCCACCTTCGGTTTGAACGCAGGGGCATGCTGCCTGCGTCTCGACATCTTCGACCTCTTTCTCACCGAAGATCAGCAGACTGCAAACCATAGCTTATGTCAGTGTCCGAATTTCGGGGGTAGCTCACATCGCGCCACCGCAAGCCGTTACGATTTAGGAAGATGATCCCACTCAACACGCGCCGACCATCAACGCGCGGCTTGCCATGGGACTTCGGAAAGAAGGGCTCAAGGCGCGCCATCTGCGCATCGTTCAGCCAGAAGAGGCCAAGCATATCACCGCTCTGTTTTCGTGCGATGAACCTTGCCCTTCGATTCAGACAATGGGTCCTGAGCCTGACGCAGGAACGGATCGCCACCCAACGAACAAGGGCCGTTTTGCAGGCCTTGCCGAATTCGTACCGAAAGCCGCTGTGCACTGTCAGGTCGGCGTGACAGGTTTGCGCCAACTCATCTTCGGTCCGCGCCACCTGACCGAAGAAAACGGCCCGGCGTGATGTGCGCCGGGCCGTCTGAGTGTTTACTTCAGGTGCGCGCGCAGCATCCAGGCAAACTTGTCGTGGATGCGGCCGCGTTCGATGGCCAGGTCCTCGGTGCGGATATCACCGTGGCGGGCTGCGATCTCCGACAGGCCGGCGAGGGTGGCGCCGATCGTTTCCTGCGCTTCGGCAAGGTGACGGATCATCTCCTTGTCGGAGGCCTGCTCGTCGCCTTCGGTGACCTTGGAGCGTTCGAGATGCGTGGCCAGCTTGCCTTCCGCGATCTCACCGATGGCGCGGATGCGTTCCGCCAGATCGTCCTGGCCCGTGAAGTGATCCTCGTAGATCGCCTGGAAAAGCTCGTGCAGCGGGCCGAAGGCCATGCCGGTCACGTTCCAGTGGAAGTTCTGGGCAAGCATGGTCGCGACCACGGTCTCGGCGACGCTTTGGTTCAGGGCGGTCGCGATTTCGGCGGTGGCGTCGGGGCTGAGATCGGATGCGGTTTCGGCCATGATGGGGTCCTTTGTTGTGGTCGGTCGGCTGACCGGGTGTTTGTCTTCAGATCGTGGTTTGCGTCCGGCGGATCAACCCCCGAACCAGCGTCCTTGCGGAATGAAGCGAGGCGGCATCGATCCGGCTGGACAGAAGGAAACGCTCGCTGTCCCGGTCGCCGCGCCGCACGGCGCGGTCGAGCGCGAGAAGCCAGGCTTCGTCGAAGGACATGCCGCGGGTCCCGGGACGCCAAAGGACGGGCCGACGCTTCAGGAACTGCGGCAGCATCTTCACCAGTTGCGTGGCCAGCACGTCGGGACGGGCCGCCGGATCGATGGCGGCACAGGCCGTGGCCTCGGCCCGTGCCGCGGCCCGGCAATCGAGCGCGGACATGCGGACAAGGCCAAGCAGCGGGGGTTCCGCTTGCGGGGCGTCGTCGGCTTTGAGAAGGGGGACGGCCATCTCGCCTCCATATCCGGGTTATTTCCGACAAATATAGTCTGGAATCATGCGCCTTGAAAAGGGGTATCTGACCGGTGTCTCGACATGACCGACCCGTGGCATTTTCCCAGCCTGCGAGCTTTCAGGAACGACGCCGTGTTCGCGACAGAATCGCTCTTGATCGTCGCGGATGCCGATTCTAGAGGATTTCCGACTGAATCACTCGGAAATGAGAGTAGCGCCATGACCTTCAAGACCGCCCCGGCCATCGCGAGCATCGCCCTTGCCGCCTCCGGAACCATCCTCCACGCCGAGACGAGCTACCCGCTCACGATCGAGAACTGTGGGCAGTCCATAACCTTCGACGAAGCCCCTCAGAACGCCGTTGCCCTCGGTCAGAACAGCGCCGAGATCATGCTGCTGCTGGGGCTCGAGGACCGCATGGCGGCGACGGCCTTCTGGCCGAACTCCGTCCTTCCCGAACTGGAAGAGGCCAACGACGGCGTCCAGTTGCTGACCGTCGAATTCCCGACGCTTGAATCGGTCCTGTCGACGCAGCCCGATTTCGTGGCCGCCATGCTGACGACGCTGATGGGCCCCGACAGCAAGGTCGCGCAGCGGACGGATTTCGAAACGCTCGGCATCCCGAGCTACCTGTCGCCGAGCGCCTGCGCGACGACGATGGACTCCGGCGACGCCTACGGCTCGCGCGACGCCCTGTGGAGCATGGACCTGCTTTACCAGGAGATCGACGATCTTGCGCGGATCTTCGACGTGACCGATCGGGGCGACGCGCTCATCGCGGATTTCAAGGCGCGCGAGGCGGCCCTGCGCGAGGAGTTCTCGGACACCGAGGACAGGACGTTCCTGTTCTGGTTCTCCAGCCCGTCGCCCGCCGATGACGCCTATCTGGGTGGCGGAAACGGACCCTCGGGGTACATCGCGGACATCCTCGGCGGGTCGAATGCGATCACCACGGATGCGGACTGGCCGGCCGTCGGCTGGGAAGGCATCATGGCCGCCGATCCGACCATCTTCGTGGCAGCCCAGGTCGACCGCAACCGCTGGGACCTGGATACCGCGGAAAACAAGATCGAGTTCCTCGAGAGTGATCCGACCGTCAGCCAGATGGAAGCCGTCCAGCAGGGCCGGATCGTCACCATGAGCGGGGCCGCGATGAACCCCAGCATCCGCACGCTCTACGGGGCGGAACAGGTGGCCGAGCAGATGAAGGCGCTCGACCTGCCGTGATGGCGTCCGACGATGCGGGCGGCGGGCCGAAGGGCCTCGCCGCCTTTCTTGCCCTGACAGTCATCGTGCTCGTCTTCGCCGTCGCCACCGCGACGGCGATCGGCGATTACAACATCGGCCTCGGCACCGTCTTCCTGTCGGTCACCAACGAGCTTGGCCTGACCGGGGCCGAAATCGCGCCGATCGAGCAAAGCGTGATCTGGAACCTGCGCCTGAGCCGCGCGCTGGTGGCGGCCCTGGCCGGGGCGGGGCTGGCGCTCTGCGGGGCGATCCTGCAGGCGCTTTTGCGCAACGCGCTGGCCGAGCCTTTCGTGCTGGGCGTCTCTGCGGGGGCGTCGACGGGGGCGGTCTGCGTGATCGTCCTGGGTATCGGGGCGGGCAGCCTGTCGCTGTCGTTGGGCGCCTTTGCGGGGGCCTTCGCGGCCTTCGCGCTCGTGGCGCTCCTGTCGAACGGCGCGACGAGCGGGCCCAATCACACGATCCTCGCAGGGGTCGCGGCCTCGCAGCTTTTCAATGCGCTGACGTCTTATATCGTCACGACCTCCGGCAACGCGCAGCAGGCGCGCGACGTGATGTTCTGGCTGCTGGGCAGCTTCGGCGGTGTGCGCTGGCCGGACTTCCAGCTTCTTCTGGCGGTCGTGATCGTAAGTTTTGCCGTCTGCATCTGGATGGGCCGCGCGCTCGACGCCTTCGCCTTCGGGGACGAGGATGCCGCCGCCCTGGGCGTGCCGGTGGGCCGGGTCCGCCTGATCCTGTTCGGCGTCACTGCCCTTCTGACCGCGACCATCGTCAGCATGGTGGGGGCCATCGGCTTCGTGGGGTTGGTGGTGCCGCATGCGGCGCGCTACGTCGTGGGGCCCTTGCACCTGCGCCTTCTGCCGGCCTGCGCCGTGGTGGGCGCGGTCTTCATGGTGATCGCGGATATCGTCTCCCGCGTGGTGGCGACGCAGCAGACGGTGCCAATCGGGGTCGTCACGGCGCTGGTCGGTGTGCCGTTCTTCGCGATCATCCTCTACCGGGCAAGGCCGCAATCATGAGTGTGGTGGCCGAGAGCCTGGAATGGGGAGTGCGGCGCAAGCCCATCGTGCGCGACGTGTCCCTCTCGGTGGCCCCGGGCGAGACGCTGGGCCTGATCGGTCCGAACGGATCGGGCAAGTCGTCGCTGCTGCGCCTGCTCGCCGGGCTCAAGCGCCCGCAGTCCGGCGGGGTCCGGATCAACGGGCAGGACATCGCGCAGGTGTCGCGCAAGGCCCTGTCGCGGCAGGTGGCCTTCGTGCAGCAAAGTGCCGCGACGGACACCAACATCACCGTCCACGACGTGGTGCGCCTGGGCCGGATGCCGCATCGCTCCGCGCTGGCCGGCTGGTCCGAAACCGACGAGGCCGCCGTCGCCTCGGCGCTCATGCGTGTCGACATGACCTCGCGCCGGGCGCAACCTTGGCAGACGCTGTCCGGGGGCGAGCGGCAGCGCGTGCATATCGCGCGGGCCCTGGCGCAGACGCCGCAGGTCATGTTCCTCGACGAGCCGACCAACCACCTCGACATCCACCACCAGATCGAGATCCTGCGCATGGTGCGCGACCTCGACCTCACCAGCGTGATCGCCCTGCACGACCTTAACCTTGCCGCCATGTTCTGCGACCGGATCGTCGTGCTGGAGGCCGGGGCCGTCCGCGCCTGCGGAACCCCGACCGAGGTCCTGACCCAGACGCTGCTGCGCGACGTGTTCCGCGTCTCGGCGCAGGTGAGCGCCTCGGAGGACGCGGACCGTCCCCACATCCGGTACCGGGTCGAATGAGATCAAGCGACCCAAGCGCGCGCACGGCCTTTGGTGCGACGCGGAAGCCTGCGTGAACGAGCGCCTGGGCATAGCACTTCGGGTCGCCTCGACGCTGGCCTTTGCCGTCATGGCGGCTTTCGTCAAGGCGTTGGGCGACGCCGTGCCGCTGGGGCAGGTCGTCTTCTTCCGGTCCGCCTTCGCGCTGCTGCCGCTGGTGGGTTTCCTTTGGTGGCGCGGGGAGTGGCCCCGGGGGCTGGCGACCCGCAACCCGGTCGGCCACGTCCTGCGCTGCCTGATGGGCGCGCTTGCGATGTTCACCTCCTTTGCCACGATCCGCCTGCTGCCCCTGGCCGAAGCGACGATGCTGTCCTACCTCGCGCCGGTGATCCTGGCGCTACTGGGCTGGGCGCTGCTGAAGGAGCACCTGACCGCACGCCGGGTCGGTGGCGTGGCACTGGGGCTGGCGGGCGGCATCGCGTTCTGTGTGCCCGCACTGACGGGCACGCTGCCTCAGACCGCTGGCATCGGCGTGGCCCTTGGACTGGTGACGGCCGTCCTCACGGCCGGCGCGCTGATCCAGGTCCGCAGGCTCACGCGGATGGGAGAGGGGGCCGGGGCGATCGCGTTCTGGTTCGCGGTCGTCTCGGCACTTGCGGGACTGGCGACGCTTCCCTGGGGGTGGGTCTGGCCGGGGCAGGCTGCGATCTGGCTGCTGGTCGGCACCGGCCTGTCGGGCGGCGTGGCCCATATCCTCATGACGCTGTCGTTCAGCCATGCGGATGCCGCGGCCCTAGCCCCGTTCGAATATCTGTCGATTCTCTGGGCGGTGGTGATCGGCGTCCTCATTTTCGCCGAAATTCCCGGCTGGGCGTTCCTGCTGGCCGCACCGCTGATCCTGGCGGGGGCCTTCGTCGCATCCGCTGCACGGGCGCCCGCGCAAGACCGCGCGACGGCCTCGACCTCTTGATACGCTGGAACTGCGGTGGCGTGTGACCGCCGCCGTGACGGTGCCGCAGTGCCGCTTCCTCACCGTTCCCAGGACCGGAACATAGAATTTCCGTAAAAGCTATAAACGCCCAAATTACGCCTCTTTTTTACGAATTATTAATGTTTGTAAGAGGTTGCAGTTAAACGGGGCTGGTTCACATGCATCAGATCTTTTCGGTGAAATACGCGGTCTACCCATCCGACGCGCACACACCGCATCATGCAAACCGCGGGGGGCAATAAGATGCGCGCCTCCGTCCTACGTATCCCCGCCGCCATCGTCCTGCTCGGCGCCGCCGGGACGGCGATCGCACCGCGCCTGACCAATCACGTCTCTTCTGCCGCGGTCGTCAACGCCCCCCTGGTGTCCGTCTACTCTCCCTTCGACGGAACGATCGTGACCGCCAGCGAATGGGCCTCATCGGTTCTCGAGCCGGGCGACACGATCGCGGTGGTCCGGGATCTCAGAAGCGAAAGCGCGCACCTGCGGGCCCTGCGCAGCGAAGTCGCGCGCACCTCGGGCGAGATTTCCGGCATCTCGAGCCAGCGTCGCCGGCTCGAGGCGGTCGAGGAAGACCTGCGCGCCCGGCGCACCGGTTGGATCGCGGCGCGGATCGACTGGTTCGACCACAGGCTCGACGAGGCCGACGCCAACATCGCGGCCGCCCGGGCCGCGGTCACGCAGGCCGAGGATGTCGCAGACCGCCTGAACCGCTTGCAGGGCACGGGCAACGTCACGCAACGCGACGTATCCGCGGCGGAAGCCGATCTTGCCGCGGCGAGGGCCGGTCTCGACCGCGAGATCGCGGTGCGCCGTCGGCTGCAGGTCGAACGCGATTTCCTGGAGGCCGAGGACACCGTCGATCTTGGGTCCAGCACCCTCGACCAGATCAACTCCCGGCTGGACGAGATTGCCTTGCGGGATGCGGACCTCTACACCCGCCTGCTGACCTTGCAGACCAGCCGGGCAGCGCTCCAGACCGAGATTTCGGGCCTCGAAGTGGAAAAGGCCCGGAACGATACCTTCGCGCCGAAATCGTCCCACGGCGGCATCATCTGGGAAACCTCCGGACAAGTCGGCACCAACGTCGGGGAAGGGGAGCAGATCGCGCAGGTGCTCGATTGCTCGCGCCGGTTCCTCGAGGTGATGATCGGGGCGTCCTACATCGAAAGCATCACCCCGGGCGACAGCGTCTCGGTCCAGCTCAAAGGCGACAAGGCGCGCTCGGAAGGGACGGTCTTTGCCGTCTACGGCAGCGGCGCGCGACCGAACCGCCAGATGGAAGCCGCGCGCCCCCGGATCGAGACGCCGGACGGTCTGCGCGTGATCGTGGGCATCGGTCCGGTGGATCTGACGGACCCGGACGTGGGACGGTCGTTCTGCGACGTCGGTCGGGCCGCCGAAGTGCACTTCACGATGAAGTCGATCTCGGCCCTGTCGAACGCCTTCGCCTCCCTGCGCAAGCTGGCCGGGTTCGCGCCGGTGATGACCGCGGAACTCGAAGCTTCCAACACCGATACGGCCGTCAACTAAGATGGCCTCGCACCTGGTTCCCGTGGCGCTGGTCCTGGCGATCGGCATGCTCATTCCGCGCGCCTGGCTGGCGGGACCGACCGCCCGCAGGGGGGCGATCTGGACCCTGCTCGCCGCGCTTGCAGCCTTGCTCGCCCGCTATCTCCACTGGCGCGTGACGGCGACGCTGCCGGGTCCGTCCTCGGGATTGGGCGAGACGCTGTTCGCCTTGACCCTCTTCGTGATCGAGATGGTCATCTGGGTCGACACGATCCTGCTCTTCACGAACCAGGGCCGCCGCCGCAACAATTCCGCCCTGGCCGACGAGGGCGAAGCCCGCCTGCGGGCGACAGCCGCCGCTGACCTGCCCACCGTCGACGTCTTCATCGCCACCTACAATGAAGACCTCGACGTGCTCGAAAAGACGATCCTCGGCGCGCTGGCACTCGACTGGCCGCGGGATCGGTTGCGGGTCTGCGTCCTGGACGACGGCGCGCGAGGCTGGCTGAAGGACTACTGCGCACGCAAGGGGGCAGACTACTTCGCGCGCGAGGGCAATGCCCATGCGAAAGCCGGGAACATCAACGCGGCCATCGCCCGGACGGACGGCGACTACTTCATGGTGCTCGACGCGGATTTCGTCCCGCACCGGAATTTCCTCTACCGCGCGATGGGCCTCTTCGAGGACCCGAAGGTCGGCATCGTCCAGATTCCGCACAACTTCTACAACGCCGATCCGATGCAGACCAACCTGAACCTGCGCAAGGCCTTGCCCGACGACCAGCGGATCTTCTTCGGGTCGATCATGGAAGGGCGCGACGGCTGGGACGCGGCCTTTTGCTGCGGATCGAATTCCGTCACGCGGCGCACCGCGATCGAGGCCGTCGGCGGCGCGCTGCCCACCGAGTCGATCACGGAGGACATGCTCCTGACCCTCGTGATGCTGCGCAAGGGCTACATCACCCGTTATCTCAACGAACGCCTGGCCGTCGGGCTGGCACCGGAATCGCTGTCGGCGATGTATGTCCAGCGCGCGCGCTGGGCCCGCGGCGCCATCCAGATCCTCTATCTGCGCGACGGTCCTTTCGGGCCGAACCTCAGCTGGTATCACCGTTTCCTCTTCCTGCCGCTGCACTGGATCATCCAGCCGATCATGATGATCGCCTCGTTCCTCACGCCGGCGATCTGTCTCTGGACGGGATGGTCGCCGCTGCCGCAGACGCCCATCCACGAGCTGCTCGAATACCAAGTGCCGACGCTGATCGCCGTTCCTTGGGCGCTGGTTATGCTCGACTCGAAGGGCTTCTTTCCCCTCGCGTCGACCGTCCTGGCCACGTTGCAGGCCCCGCGGATCCTGCCGACCGTCATCGCGACGCTGATCCGCCCGCACGGTCACGCGTTCAAGGTCACGCCGAAGGGCAAGGCGGCGCAGGCGCAGGGCGTCGACCGGCTCATGATCTACGCGCCCTTGATGCTCATCATCGTCACGGCGCTGGGCTTCGTGGTGAATGCCGACTTCAGCACGCGGATCGTGCTGTCCGCCGACCAGATGCCGCTGCTCACCTTCTGGGGGGTCGTCACCATGCTCATCCTGTCGGTGGTCCAGGTGGTCGCGGTGGCCACGCCGGCCGAGACCGGGGATGAACGCTTCCCCGTGGAGCAGCCCTGCACGTTTCACACGCGACCCGGCCAGCGGCTCGACGCGCAGCTCGACTGGCTGTCCGTCTCCGGCGCGGGTCTGCGGATCGAAAGTGCGCCCGACGTGGGCCACAACGTCCGCTGGCTGCAGCTCGACGTGCCCGGCCTCGGTCCCGTTGCGGCCTTCGTCGAAAGTCGCGACGAAGACGAGATCGAGGTCTCTTTCCATGGTCTCGACGAGGACCGCCGCGACCGGCTGATCCTCATGCTGTTCTCGGAAGGGATCGACAACTCGACCCGCCCCGCAGGCGCCTTTGCCGTGACGGTCGCGATCGTGGCGCGGATCTTCCGCAGCCAGAAGACCCGTCGCGGCACGCTCCGCGCGGCGACAGCCGTCGCACCGCCTGCCTGGATCACCACCCGGACCGCGGGGTGACACGTCGCGCGATCCTGCAAAGCCCGACCGCAGGATCGGGCGCACGGTCATCAAGGCCGATGCGTTCGGGCGCCCATCACGCGGGCGCCGAGGTCGCGCGCGTGGCCGTCCCGTTGGGCATCGTCTCGACCAACTCGCGGGCGAACTCGGTCAGCATGTTGCGGACCTCCGCGTGATTTTCGGGGTTCCAGCGCGCCACCAGCTCGGCGAGCCGCGTGCGGTAGCGCTCCGTCATCCGCTCGAACAGCGCGCGCCCCTCCGGCGTGGTGCAGTAGGCCCGCGCGGAATCGCGCCGCAGTAGGCCGCGCGTCAGCAGATCTTCGGCCACCGGGCGCGCCTCCGACAAGGCCGCGCCGTCCAGACGGTCGAGCGCCACATTCTCGTCGGCGCGGGCGATGCGCAGCAGGATCCAGGCCTCCTCGGGCGTGAGTTCCACGTCGAGGGTCGAAAGGATCCGGCGCAACGCCTCCCGCCGGTTCGTCTCGCTTGCGGCGATGGCCACGATGCGGCGCAGTTCCTCGAGCGAGCTTGCGTTGCGGGGCATCGCGAAGCTGTCTGCAAGGTCCGGGGCGGCGGGGGCCGAGCCGACGGTTTCGCGCAGCGGGATCTCCTCCATCGCCCAGGACAGGGCGAAGGCCAGCACCGCAAGGGACGTGGCGGCCACGAAGACGGGATGCAACGCGGCCGCGTAGGCGGCGTGGTAGAGCGCCTGGATCGCTTCCGGCAGGGCGTTGATCGCCACCGGCGTCGTCTCCACCGGCGCGCCTTCGGGCAAGGCGGCCGTCAGCCGCGGCGCCAGCCCCGCCGAGAAGATCGCGCCCGCGCCGGAGACGCCGAGCGCGCCGCCGATGGAACGAAACAGCGTCGCACCGGAGGTCGCGACGCCCAGGTTGCGGTAGTCGACCGCGTTCTGCACCGCCAGCACGAGCACCTGCATCACCAGGCCCAGGCCAAGACCCAGCACCGCCATCGCGCCGAGCGCCAGCCACAGCGAGGTTTCCGGCCCCAGCATCGACATCAGCCCCAGCCCCACGGCCATCAAGGCCGTGCCCGCGATCGGAAAGGCCCGGTAGCGGCCGACGCGGGTAATGATCCGGCCTGCCACGATGGAGGTCAGGAACAGCCCGCCCATCAGCGGTGTCAGCGCCAGTCCCGCGCGCGACGGGCTGATCCCCTGAACGATCTGCAGGTAGACCGGCATGTAGGTCACCGCCGCGAACATCGCGAGACCGACGATGAACCCCACGGCGGAGGAAACAAGGAACGTCCGGTTGCGAAACAGCTCCGGCGGCAGAATCGGCTCGGCGGCGCGGGTCTCGGCCCAGGCAAGTGCCGCCAGCGCCACGACCGCCAAGGCGGCGAGGCCAAGGATGACGGGAGAGGTCCAGGGCAGCGTGCTGCCGCCCAGGCTGGTCGACAGCACCAGCGCGGTCAGCCCCGTGGCCAGCAGGGTCGCCCCCGTCCAGTCCATCGGCCGCGGGGCGCGCTTGGGCGGCGGGGCGAAGGCCCAGGCGATCACCGCAAGCCCCACGAGCCCGATGGGCAGGTTGACGTAGAAGATCCAGCGCCAGCTCAGATGCTCGACGATGTAGCCGCCGATCAGCGGGCCGGTCACGGTGGAGACGCCGAAGACCGCGCCGAAATACCCCTGGTAGCGGCCCCTCTCGCGCGGGCTGACCACGTCGCCGACGGCCGCCATGGTGCTGACGATCAGACCGCCGCCGCCCAGCCCCTGGATCGCCCGGAACACGATCAGGTGCGTCGTCGTCTGGGCGATGCCGCACAAGGCCGATCCCGCCAGGAACAGCACGATCGCCGCCTGCAACACGTATTTCCGTCCCAGCATGTCGCCCAGCTTGCCGAAGATCGGCGTCACCACCGTCATCGCGAGCATGTAGGCGGTGACGATCCAGGCCAGATACTGCACCCCGCCGAGTTCCCCCACGATGGTCGGCAGCGCGGTCGACACGATCGTCTGCGACAGCGACGACAGCAGCATGACCAGCATCAAGGCTCCGATGACGACGCGGACGTCCTGGACGGGGGGACTCTCGAAGGTGGGATCGCTCATGACGGTTCTCTTACGCGGTGCGGTGGCGAAGAGGAACCTAACGCGGCAGCCGCCACGGCAAGGCGGCTTTCGCGCGATCCGGTGCCGCTCCGCGAGAGGAGACCGTCAGGCAGGAGATCTCAGCGCGGCCCGGGGACACGGGGCTTGACGACGGGGACGGCCCCGCATTGCCCTTGCCGCCGTTCGCGCGGTCGTGGGCGCATCCGTTGCGGGGCCCTTGCGGCATGACGCGCGCCGTCCAGGCGACGGCGCGCCGGCGGGGCCCGCCGGGTGGATCGGGTCAACTCAATAGAGTCCTGCTTCTCTTGCGATGATGGCGGCTTGGGTTCGGTTTGCGGCGCCGACCTTTCGGTAGAGGGTCTTGACGTGGAGCTTGACGGTGGGCTCGGTGATGTCGAGGTCTCGGGCGATTTCCTTGTTGGACTTGCCTTCAGTGAGGCCCTTGAGGACCTGCAGTTCGCGGGGGGTGAGCTTCTCGGCCAGCGGGTTGGCGGGGGTGTCCTCGGGGGCGGTCATGAAGTCGATGGGGGCGTATTGCTCTCCCATGGCCATGAAGCGCA
>NZ_SELQ01000011.1 GCF_004145405.1 Salipiger sp. IMCC34102 | reverse complement strand
GTGACGTCGAGGCGCAGGTCCTGGCCCGCGCGATCCACGCGCATATCCACGGGCGGGTCTTCCTCAACGGCAACAAGACGGTCGTCTTCCCGGCCTCGCCGGGTTCCTACGCGTCGGAACGGATGGGCTGATCACGCGCGCTCCTTGCTGGACCGACCGCGGCACCTGTGCCAGTTTCGGGGGCACAGGTGCGGGCGGCGTTCCTCCAAGGGAGCGCGAAGGCGTCTCAAGGCCCCGGTTTGGGCTTAGGTCGATGGACGAGGCCGCTTTTCGTCCATACCGTCGCCTGGCGTTCGAAACGGCGTCGACGCTCTTGGCAGCGACAGGAGGCCCCCGGTGGCACTGAAGGATCTTTTCAACGTCCGCGCGCCCGCTCTGGCCCCCGTGGGGCGGCGGCTTGCGATCTGCGCGGTGCTATGGGGCTGGACGCTGTTCGAGCTTGCGGCGGGAAACCTTGGCTGGGCCGTGATCACCGGTGCCGCGGCGGCGTTCTGCACCGTCGAGTTCTTCATCCTGTTCGATCCCGACAACTACAGGGATCCCGACGACGGTTGATGCGCCGCAAACCTCAATGCACCCCTGGCCAAGGTCGCGGGATCGATCCCGAACCGGCCTGCAGGCATGGCTTCGGTTTAGGGCAATTGGCGTTGCGGACCAAAGGCGGTCACCGATTGCGGCGACGGCACCGCCACCTCCGCAAGTTGTGAAGCCCCGACGCTGGTCTCCGGCGGTGGTGGCTCCAGTTCAGGGACATGATCGAACGTAGAACCCTGCTCCTGTCCGCTTCCGCCGCCTTGGCCACGCCCTCTATCCTGCGGGCGCAACCGGCCGACGCATTGCGCTCCGCCATTGCTCCGATGTCGCAGCTTCACTCCGTGTCGGTGCGTCGGGGGGGCGAGACGATCTTTGCCGAAGCCCCGCGCGGGCCGGGGCTGGACCGGCTTGCCAACATCAAGTCCTGTTCGAAAAGCATCGTGGCGCTGCTCTTGGGCGCGGCGATCGACCGCGGCGACGTGTCCGGTGTCGAGGCCCGGCTTGGCGATGTCGCCCCGCAACTCGTGCCCGCCTCCGCCGCCCCGGCGGTCGCGGGTATCACGATGGAGGACCTCGTGAGCCTGCGCGCGGGGCTGGAGCGGACCTCCGGTGGCAATTACGGCGCCTGGGTCAGTTCGTCCAACTGGGTGGCCGACGCGCTGTCGCGTCCGCTGGTGGCAGAGCCGGGTGGACGGATGCTCTATTCCACCGGCTCCACCCATGTCCTCGGGGCCGCGTTGAGCGTCGCCACCGGGCAAAGCCTTCTGACACAGGCGCGCGACCGCCTCGGCGCGCCACTGGACATCGAGATTCCGCCCTGGACCCGCGATCCGCAAGGCAATTACCTGGGCGGGAACGAGATGGCCTTGCGTCCGACCGCGATGCTGAAGGTCGCCACCCTGCTGCGCGACCGCGGGCGCTTCGAGGGGGAGCAGGTGATTTCGCAGTCCTGGATCGAGGCCTCGACAACGCCGCGGGCGCGCTCGCCCTACTCGGGTCTGTCCTACGGATACGGCTGGTTCCTGTCGCCCTCGGGCTATGCGCTTGGGCGCGGCTACGGCGGGCAGATCATCGCGGCGCACCGCGAGGCGGACCTCGCTGTCGCGATCACGTCGGATCCCAACCTGCCTGCGCGGTCCCAAGGATATTTCGGTCAGCTGATGGACCTTCTCGACGGGCCGATCCTGGCGATGGCCGCTTGAGAACGCAGCCGCCGCAAGGTCATTCCGAGGGCAGTTCCTCTTCGAGAGCCGTGATCAATTCATTGGACACGAAGGGCTTTTGCACACGGCGATAGTCGCCGAACGTCTCGGGGAAGCTTTCGGACAAGGTGGTGTAGCCGGTCAGGAACATGAAGGGCAGGGACCGCCGCGCCAGTTCCTCGGCCACCGGCAGGCTGGTGCCGTGCCGCCCGAGGTTCACATCCAGAAGGGCGAAGTCCGGCGGGACGTCCTCCAGCGCAGTCAAGGCACCCTCGACGCTACCGTGTGGGCCGATGACATCGTACCCGGCCTCTTCGAGCGTGGCTGCGATGTCGAGCGCGATCAGGCGCTCGTCTTCGAGAACGAGAATGCGTTTCATGCGGTCTCCAACCGAGGGTCGCTGAACTTGATTTCGACCACCAGGCCGTCCGGGGCGTATTCCACCGCCACCTGGCCACCTAGATCGCTGGCAAGGACATCTTCGATCATCACGCTGCCGAAACCCTTGGTCTTCGGCGGGGCGCTGATCTTGGGGCCGCCTCGTTCGACCCAGCGGATCGTCACATGGCGGGTATCGTCGCGATCATCCACCCGGGTCTGCACGTCGATCCGGCCGCCATCGGCCGAGATCGCGCCGTACTTGGCGGAATTCGTCGTCAGCTCATGCGTGGCCATGCCAAGGGCCATGGCCTGCTGCGGGCTCAACAGAAGGTCCGGTCCGGTCAGGTTCAGCAGGTCGCCATCCTTGCCTTCGTAGGGTCGCAAGTCCTTGCGCAGGACGTCGAACAGGCTGACCTCGCGCCAGTCGGCGTCGGTCAGAAGGTCGTGGGTGCGCGATATGGCGGCCAAGCGTTCCAGGAAGCGTCGACGGAATTCCTGCGGGCTGTCGCCGGGGCGAGACAGCATCTTGGCCACCGCCGAGATGGTGGCCAGCGTGTTCTTCACCCGGTGCTGCAATTCGCCCAGCAGGATCTTCTGGCGGCTGTTCTGCTGGCGAATCTCCTCGACCATCTTGGCCTGTTCGGTGACTTCGCGCACACAGACGCCGACGGCGAAGACTTCGCCGTTGGACCGCACGGGATAGAAATCGCCGATCCAGTAGCGCGTTGCGCCGGGGCTGGCCGGGGTCTGGCCAGAAATCTCGATGCCCAGGACGGGCTCTCCCGTCTCGAAGACCCGGTCGAAGATGCCTTCCACGATCTCGGCGATGTCTGGCAAAAGCTGATCGTGGTTCTTGCCCTGGTGTTCCTGGACCGAGTAGCCGTTGATCGCGGCCAGCGTCTCGTTGATCCGAAGCCATTCGTAGGAGCGATTGACCAGCGCCAAGCCGACCGGGGTGGTGTCGTAGAGGTTCTCGAGCTCGCCGTACTGCCGGGCCAGATCCTCTTCGTTGCGGCGCAGGGTTTCCTCGAAATTCTTGCGGCTGGTGATGTCGACGAAGGACAGGACGTAGCCGTCGATCAGGTTTTCCGTGGTGCGGTAGGGCTTGACCCGAAGCAGGAACGTCTCGCCCGAGGCCTTCACCTGGACCTCGCGTTCGAGAGGCTGCAACGTCTCGTCGACCTGCCGCGCGTCGTCGTGAAGCGACGGGTAATCCACCCGCCAGGACAGATCCAGGATCGGTCGCCCGATGTCGCGGGCCCGGATACCGAAGAGGTCCGACGTGGCAGGGGTGAAGTTGCGCACGCAGAAGTTCCGGTCGAGGAACAGCACCGCGATGTCGGTGCTTTCGAACAGGTTCTTGAGGTCGCTGTTCGCGCGCGTCAGCTGGCGATTGTTCTCCTGCAGCTCGGCGTTGACCGTTTCGAGCTCCTCGTTGATCGACTGCAATTCCTCGCGCGAGGTCTCAAGTTCCTCGTTGGAGCTTTGCAACTCCTCGTTCATCGACAAGAGCTCTTCGTTCGAGCTTTTCAGTTCCTGCCCGGAGGTCTCGTACTCCTGCAGGGCCGCGCTCAACTGGCGGCGGAGACTAAAATTCTCGGTCTCGAGCATGTCGCGGTCTGCCTGCTCGCGGCGTTCGACGGCCTGGCTCAACGACCCCGTCTCGATGCGCCTGACCGTGTCGAGCGACAGAAGGTAATGCTGCGATTCGTCCTGCAGGGGGCTCACGCTGATATCGTAGGATGTCAGCTTGTCATCGCGTTCGACGAGGACGTCCTGCATCCTCGCGATCCGGCCGCTCTCCACCGCCTCGGCAAGGGCCGAACGCACCGGTACGCGCAATTCGCGAACGAGGTAGGCGTCTATGGCATTCGATGGCGTCCCGGGGGCCGGGCGGACGAAATCGGCCATGCGCTGGGATAGGAACTCGATGTTGCCGTCTTCGCTGATCAGCGCGAAGGGGGCGGCGTGCTGGCGCAGGAACTCACGCTCGGCCAGCACGTCCAGCGCGACCTCGGAGGCGTGAGAGGGCGAAAAGCCCGCCTCGGCCAGTCGGGACGGGCTGGAACTGCGCACCTTGGGGACGGGGTCGCGCAAGGCGGAATAGCGGGTCTGTGCGTCGGAATTGCGTTTGAAGATCTTGTTCTTCTTGTCCACCACGTCGAAGAGCTTGTCCTCCCCCGCGATGTTCTCGGACGGGCCGAGGAACAGGTGCCCCCCGTCGCGCAGCGAGAAGTGGAACCGCGGGATCACCTGTGACTGCAGCTGGGCGGAGAGGTAGATCATCAGGTTGCGGCACGAAATCAGATCGAGCCGCGAGAAGGGCGGGTCCTGAACCAGGTTATGTGGGGCGAAAACGCAGGATTCGCGCAAGGTGGAAATCGCCCGGTAGCGTCCGTTGCTGGCGGTGAAGAACCGTTCCCGACGTTCCTTGCCCAGGGCTTCGACCGCGGGAGTCGAGAAGTTGCCGTGGCGCGCGTTGACCAGGGCCGGCATGTCGATGTCGGTGCCGAAGACCTGCAGGACATGATGGCGATCCTGGCGATCCATCTCTTCCATGAAGAGCATGGCGATGGAATAGACCTCCTCGCCGGTGGAACAGCCCGGAACCCAGATGCGGATATTGCGCTGGTCGCGGGCGACGAGCGGCGCGATCACCCGTTCGCGCAGCTGCTCGAAGGCCTCCGCGTCGCGAAAGAATTGCGTCACGCCGATCAGAAATTCCTGCGCCAGAAGCTCGGCCTGCTGCTGGTCGTCCTTCAGAATGCTCAGGAAACGTTTGACCGATTCGACCCGCAACAACGACATGCGCCGTTCGATCCTGCGCACCAGCGTGCCCGGCTTGTAGCTGGAAAAGTCGTTGCCCGAGACCTCGGACAGGCGTTCGGCGATGGTCTCGAGGCTGGCCTCGACGTCGTGGCGCAGCCTTTCGCGCAATCTCTCGTTTCGAAGATTGCCGCGGTGGGCCATGATGTCCTGCAACCGCCCCGGAATATCCCCCACGGGCAGCACGAAATCGACCAGCCCGGTGGCGACGGCGCTGTCGGGCATGCCCGGAAAACGTGCGCCCTGGCTTTCCTGCACCAGCGCGAAGCCACCGCCGGCCTTCACCCGCTTCACCCCGTCGGCGCCGTCGGACCCGGTGCCCGACAGGACGACGCAATAGGCGTCCCGCCCCTTGGTCTGGGCGAGCGAGGAAAAGAAGTGGTCGATGGGCCGGTGCAGGTGTTCGGAGGTGTCGCGCTCGGTCAGGTGGAAATGATCGTCCTGCAGCTCCAGCAAGTGGCCCGGCGGCACGATGTAGATGTGGTTCGCCGTGACTTCTTCGCCGGACTTGATCTGCGAAACCGGCAACCGCGCGTTCGGCTGCAGCAACTGATCCATGATGGAGTTCTGATCCGGGGAGAGGTGCTGGACGATCACGTAGCACGCGCCGGTGTCGGGCGAGAGACGGGACACGAATTCCGTCAGCGCCTGCAGCCCGCCCGCGGAGGCACCTATTCCGACGACGGGTTGGGTAGGTGCGGCAAAATCACCTGTCATAGTAACGCAAACTTCCCGACGTCATTCCCCCGCAATCCGCAGGCGAATTTCTAACATTATGGTAACATGACCTATTCGACGGGAAACACTTTTCAAGAATCGGGTCGGTCAAATGCGGGAAATCCGGACATGAGCGCAACATTGGACACGATCGTCATCGGAGGATCGGCCGGCAGTTTCACCGCGCTGAAGACGATTCTTCCCGATCTGGATCGAAGCTTTCCGGCGACCATCCTGATCTGCCAGCACATTGGCGGCCATGGAGAGACGCGGGCCATCGACCTTCTTCAGAACCTGACGGATCTGCCGTTGCGACAAGCCTTCGACGGCATGTCGGTAGAGCCGGGCTGCGCGATCTTTGCCCCGCCTGACCGGCACATGATGCTGGGTGCGGGGCACCTGCACCTCAGGCGCGGTCCGCACGAGAACAACTTTCGCCCGGCCATCGATCCGCTGTTTCGCTCCGTGGCCGTCTATCGCGGCTCCCGCGCGGTGGGTCTGATCCTGTCGGGCCTGATGGATGACGGCGCGGCGGGGGCGCGGGCGCTCTATCGCACCGGAGGGCGTATCCTCGTGCAGGAGCCGTTGGAGGCAGAGTTCCCAGACATGCCCAATGCGGCGAAACTGGCCGTCCCCGCGGCCGAGCCGGTGCCGCTCGACCGGATCGCGGCGCGCCTGATCGACCTCGCGGGCGCGAAGGCCGAGGCGCCGGGCAAGGTGCCTTGGGACATCGGGGTCGAGTTGAAGATTTCCAGCCTGGAGGCCGCGAGCATGAAGAACGAGGACCGCCTGGGCGAACTCTCGCCCTACAACTGCCCGCACTGCAACGGTGTCCTGTGGGAGATCGAGGATGGGCCGCTGATTCGGTACCGCTGCCACACGGGCCATGCCTATACCATCGACGCCCTGGGCGAGGCGCAGGAGGATGCCATGGACCGCGGCCTGTTCGACGCGCTGCGCGCCCATCGGGGCCGCGCCGCCCTGATCCAGAAGATGGCCGACAACCGCAGCGACACGAAGGGCTCCGGCTTCCTCGAACGTCGCGCGGCGGCCGTGCATGAGGATGCCGACATGATCGAGGAGATCATCAAGCGCCGTCACGAGACTCGCGCAGGCCAGTCCGACCCCGACCGCCCGATGCAGTGACCGGGGCAGGGGGCGGGTGGTACGCGGCCCCCTCCGCCGGACCGGGGAACGTGGCGGCGATCCGCTTCAGTCGAACCTGTTCACCGGGACCTTCAGGTAGTGATGACCGTCGTCCTCTGCCGGGGGCAGGCGGCCGCCGCGCAGGTTGATCTGCAAGGCGGCCATGATGCGCATCGGCAAGGCCAGCGTCGCGTCCCTGGTCTGGCGGCGGTCGATGTAGTCCGCGCGATCCGCCCCTCTTGCCACGTGGATGTTCTGTGCGAGATGAGCGTCGACGGTCGCTTCCCAGGCAGGCTCCCGGCGGTTTTTCGTGCCGTAATCGTGGCCCACGAACAGCCGCGTATCGCCGGGCAAGGCCAGGATGGCCTGGATGCTGTCCCACAACTCCGCGGTGTCGCCGCCCGGGAAGTCCGAGCGCGATGTGCCGGCATCCGGCTGCATCAGGGTATCATGGGTGAAGGCCGCGTCGCCGCAGATGTAGGTGATCGAGCCCAGGGTATGCCCGGGCGACAGCATGACCTGCACGCTCAATTCACCGATCTGGAAAGTCGCACCTTCTTCGAACAGGTGGTCGAAATCGCGACCGGGATCGAAGGCGTACGGGGTGTTGTAGAGATCCGCCCAGATCCGCGCGATCTCTGGCACGCGGGCGCCGATGGCATTGGGCGCCCCGGTCCGGGCCTTCAGCTGTGCCGAGGCCATGACGTGGTCCGCATGGGGATGGGTGTCCAGCACCCACTGGACGCTCAGCCCCTCGGTCCGGACGAGATCCAGCACCTGGTCCATGCTCTCGGCCGAGAAGCGGTAGTTCTTGGGGTCGAAGTTCCAGACCACGTCGATCAACGCCGCCTGTTTCGTCGCGGGATCGGCGCAGATGTACTGGATCGATCCGGTGTCCGGCTCGTAGATGCCCCACACGTCGGGGCTGCCGGGCCCGGTCGAGGCCGATTTGCGCACCACGGGAGTGTTCAGGGGGTCGGTCATCACGCGGCTCCTTTCGCGGATCGGGTCAGGTCATCCGGAACGTGGCGCGCCAACCACATGCCGCCCAGCATGAACGGCAGGAAAACGAGCGTGCCGGCGGCCGCCATTGGGAGGGCGGTCAATGCGGGACCGGGGCAGAAGCCGCCAAGCCCCCAGCCCACGCCGAAAAGGGTGGCCCCCGACAGAAGGCGTGCATCGATGTCCCGGCGGGTGGGAATGCGGAACGTGGTGTCGAACCAGGGCCGCACCCTCCCGCGCCGCAGCAGAGCGAGGCCCGGCGCGGTGACCGCGATCGCACCGCCCATGACCAGCGCGAGGCTTGGATCCCATCGACCGAAGACATCCAGGAAATTGAGCACCTTGGCGGGATCCGACATCCCCGACAGGATGAGGCCCAGCCCGAAGAGGATGCCCGACAGAAGGGCGAAAAGCTGTTTCACTGAGTTATCCTCCAATCCCGTGGCGGAGCAAGTAGACGGTCACGAAGGCTGCCGCCATGAAGGTCGCCGTCGCCACGATCGATCGCCCCGACCCGCGGCTGATCCCGCAGACGCCGTGGCCGGACGTGCACCCGTTCCCGAGTACCGCGCCGAACCCTACCAGACCCCCTGCCACGGCCATCTGCGCCAGGTTGGAGGGCACCCACTGCTGCGGGAAGCCGCCCGCCACCAGCGCCCAGAGCGGCATCGCCAGCACGAGGCCCAGCACGAAAAGCGCCGAGACGCCCCGCGCCTCACCATCCGTACCGCGGGCGAAGACGCGCGAGGTCAGGCCGCTGATGCCTGCGATCCGCCCGTTGCTGGCCATCAGCAAAACCGCCGCCGCGCCGATCATCAAACCGCCTGCGAGCGAGGCCCAGGGCGTGAATTCGGTTTCCAAGCCATCTTCCTTCGTGACCGGCCCGACCGGCGGGCTTGTGATACATGCAAAATTCTATATATAAGAAATACGGAATATTCAACAGGTAGAATATGGCGGAAATCGACGATCTGCTCGACGGCGATATCGCGGGGGCTGCGGCGCTCATGGGCATGTTGGCGTCCGAGGCGCGGCTGCAGATCCTGTGCCGCTTGCTGGCGGGCGAACGCTCGGTCGGTGACCTGGCTCGGGCCTGCGATCTTCCGCAGCCTGCGATGTCGCAACAGCTCAAACGGTTGAAGGAAGCGGACCTCGTGACCGGCCGCCGGGACGGTCAGACGATCTATTACTCGATCCACGGGACCGAGATCGAAGAAGTCCTGCACACCCTGCACAAGCTCTACTGCGCGCGCCCCGGCGATGATACGCCATGAGCTTGAGCCTGCGCGGAACATAGGTCAGCCTCGCGCATTTTAGTCCATCGCGTCGAAGAGGATACCCGATGGCCGCGCCGAAGATCTGCGTCGTTTTCAACCCCGCCTCGGGGCGGAAGTCCGAGGACCCCGAGACCGAGGCGCTCATCGCCCGCATCCGCGCCGACGAACGGATGGAACTGCGGGCGCTCGACGATCCCGGGGCGCTGGATCGCGTCGTCGAAAAGGCGCTGAAGGACGGTTTCGAGACCATCGTCGCGGCAGGTGGCGACGGGACCATCGCGGGCGTGACGTCCGGCCTCCTTGGCCACGACGTCACCCTTGGCATGTTGCCCATGGGGACGTTCAACTTCATGGCGCGTTCACTGGGCATTCCCCAGGACTTCGATGCAGCACTCGACGTCATCCTGGACGGTGACACCGGCACGATGACGGTCGGCACGGTGAACGACCGTGTCTTCGTCAACAATTCGAGCCTTGGTGCCTATGCCGCCGTCCTCGACGTCCGGGAGGGCACCTATCGCCGTTGGGGGCGCAGCCGCCTGGCGGCCTACTGGTCGGTGATCGTGGCGATGCTGACGATCTACCGTCCGCTGCGGATGAAGATCACGGTGGATGGCGAAAGCTGGCGTGTCCGTTCGCCCATGGCCTTCGTGGCCAGCAGTGCCTACCAACTCGAACAATACGCCTTCGAAGGTGCCGATGCCGTGCGGGAGGGCAACCTTGCGCTGATCCTCGCCCCCGACAGCAACCGGCTGCAACTGCTCTGGCGCGCGATCAAGATCCTGATCGGCGGCATCCACCGGGGCGAGGATTACACCCTGCACACCGGGCGGGAGATCCTGATCGAGACCCGTCGCGGCAATCGACTCGTCGCCCGCGACGGCGAACGCGAATCGATGCCCGGGCCTTACCGTTTCTCGGTCGTACCCGATGCCATACGGGTGAAGGTGCCCAAACCGCACCAGCGCGGGGACACGCAATAATGCGCCTCGTCCTGCTGACCGATCTGCATTTCGGCCGGGCCAGCCCCGACCTCGTGGACCCGCTGCTGGCCAGCGTGGCCGAGGCCGATCCGGACCTCGTGACCATCGCGGGGGATTTCGTCCAGCGCGCGAATGCCGACCAGTTCCGGATGGCGCGCGATTTCGTCGACCGGCTGACGCACCCGTGGATCGCGGTGCCGGGCAACCACGACATCCCGCTCTACAACCTCGTGGGGCGGGCGTTGAATCCGCGCCGGGCCTACCGCAAATGGATCGCGCAAGAGACGGCCCCGGTCTACGAGACCGACGCCGCCGTGATCATAGGTCTCGACACGACCCATCGGTGGAGCCATCAGCGCGGGTTGATCCGCCCGAGACAGATCGCCCGCGTGTGCGAGACGATCCGCGAGAAGGGTCATGACAAGCAGATTGTGGTCATGGCGCATCACCCTTTCCACCAGTCGCCCGATGTCGAGAAGAAGGTGATGAAGCACGCCGCCCGCGCCCTGCGCGAATGGGCCGACTGCGGCCCGCACGTCATCCTGTCGGGCCATCTGCACCAGTGGACGGTCGAGCCGTTCCTGGCCGAGAAAATGCGCTCCATGACCCTGCAGGTTCACTGCGGGACCGGGCTGTCGACGCGTCTGCGGGGCGATCCGAACGAATTCGCGATCCTCGATATCGAAGGCGACACCTTCAGCGCCTGCCGCATGGTCGCCGATCCCGACACCAAGACCTACGGCGCCAGAAGCCAGGCGCGCTACCGCCGGGATGCGGACGGCTGGCATGCGCTCGATTGAGACCACGCCATGCCGGGCTTCTTCCGGGCGCGGGATACAACCTGAGGTGGGCGTGGAACAGGTGAAGGGGCCGGGTGTTGTCCTGCATCCCTGACCCGACCCGGATACCAGACCCATGACCGACGCCCCGAAGATCCCCCCGCAGCATCAGAACTCGATGCCGGCCGACGAACACAAGATGGATCCCGCACCCGATTACGCGCCGCGCCATCCCGGCGTCGGCAAGCTGAAGGGCAAGGTCGCCCTCATCACCGGTGGCGACAGCGGCATCGGCCGCGCCGTGGCGGTGCTGTTCGCCCGTGAAGGCGCACGCGTGGCCATCGCCTATTTCGACGAGGACAAGGACGCCGAGGACACCCGTAAGCTGGTCGAGGAAGAAGGCTCCGAGGCGCTGCTGATCCCCGGTGATCTGGGTGTCAAGTCCCACGCCACCGACGCGGTCGAGAAGACCGTTTCGCATTTCGGTCAGCTTGACATCCTGATCAACAATGCCGCGATGCAGTGGATCGACGAAGACCTGCCGGAGCTGTCCGAAGAGCGTCTGCGCCGCATGATGGACAGCAACATCCTGGCGCAGTTCTTCGTCACGCAAGCCGCCCTGCCGCACCTCAAGGAGGGGGACGCGATCGTGAACACGACTTCCGTCAACGCCTTCAAGGGCAACGACACACTGATCGCCTATTCCACCTCGCGCGGGGCGACGTTGGCCTTCAGCCGCTCGATGGCGTCGAACCTGCTGGAGCGCGGCATCCGCGTGAACGCCGTGGCGCCCGGCCCGGTCTGGACGCCGTTCATCCCAGGCTCCATGCCCGCCGAGATGGTCGAGGACTTCGGCTCCGGCGCGCCGATGGGCCGTGCCGGCCAGCCGTGGGAAATCGCGACGGCCTACCTGTTCCTCGCCTCCAGCGACGGCAGCTACTTCACTGGTCAGACCCTGCATCCCAACGGCGGCATGATCGTCAACGCCTGATCCGCTTGGATCATCCGGCGGCGGCACCTCAGGCGGTGTCGTCGTCGGCTTCCGCCTCGGTCGCTTCCAGCAGGAACTGCAGGATCGACTCGCCCGTGTAGGGTTTCTTGACGACCGGGGCCTCGGGGTATTCGCCCAGGATGCTCTTCACGTCGCCGTATCCCGTCGCAAGGACGAAGGGGATGCCAAGCTCGCGCATCCGTTCGGCCACCGGGAGGGAGGTCTGCCGCCCGAGGTTCACGTCCAGAAGCGCGAAGTCGATGGTTTCGTTCGACAGGACCGTCAGGGCCTCCTCGACCGAGCTGGCCTGGTGGACCCGCGTCGCGCCGTGCAGCATCATGAAATCGGTCGCATCCATGGCGATGATCAGGTTGTCCTCGACCACCAATCCGACACCGGACAACTTTGCCATGTCGTTGCGCGACGGACCCGTCGTCTCTGATTCGTCCGGCGCGTCATCGAGCGGGTGGCTGATGTAGTCCGCGGGGATCGTGATGTCGGCCTCGAAGCCGGCCAGCTTGTAGCGCGTGCGCACGGCACCGCCCAGCTCGAAGGGCACGGTGCGGTCGATGATCGTGGAGCCGAAGCCCCGCCGCGTCGGCGCCTTCACCGGCGGGCCGCCGCGCTCGCGCCAGGTGATCTGAAGATCGCCGTCGGGCCGGATGTCGTAGTTCAGATTGACGGTGCCCGAACTGTCGGTCAGCGCGCCGTACTTGGCCGAATTGGTCACCAGCTCGTGGATCACCAGCGCCATGGTCGAGAATGCCTCCGCCGCCAGCATCGGGCGGTCGCCGGTCTGGATCAGGCGGTCCTTCTCGCCGCCCAGGAAGGCGTTCGCCTCCACCGAGACCAGTTCGCGCAGCGAGGTCGGTCCCCATTCCTGCCGGGTCAGCTGGTCGTGGGCCCGGGCCAGCGACTGGATCCGCCCGTCGAGCACGCGGGTGTAGCTGGCAAAGTCGGTCGCGGCACTCTTGCCCTGACTGACCAGTCCCTGGATCAGATTGAGGATGTTGCGGACCCGGTGGTTCAGTTCCGCGATCAGCAGCTCCTGCTTCTCGGCCGCGGTCCGGCGTTCGAGGTCGGCCTCGTCGGTCAGTTTCAGAACGATCTCGATCAAGGAGACCCGTAACACTTCGGCCGCGCGGACCTCGGCCGGGAGCCAAGGCGTCGACGTGTTGCGAACCTCTTCGGTGTAGGCCTCGAAGCTCTTGCGCGGGGTCAGGCGGACGCCGTTGGGGCCAAGTTCGACCGATTTTTCGGGATTGCCGGCCCAGCGGATACTGTGCGCAATCTCGCGACGGAAAAAGACGATGTAGTCCCGCGGCGCGCGCGAGATCGGCACGGCCAGCACGCCCGCGATCCGGTCGGCCAGGACGTCCGCCTTGGGGAAGGCCGATTGGATGCTCGACGTGTGAAAGATCTCGCTGCCCGGTGACGTGTTCAGGAAACGCGACAATGCGCGGAATTCATCGGCCGTGGGGGCGGCGCCCTGCGACAGGTAGCGGCCTTCGGAATAGATCGCGATTCCGTCGCTGGGAATGATCTGCGACAGCTCCTCGGCCACGACGTCGAAATTCTCGTAGAGCTTGCCGCCGGACGACAGGCGCACCATCAACCGATCATGCAACTCCCGCGATCGGCGCTCGCCGTCGCGCACTTCCAGGTCGATCTTGCGCTCGAGTTCGTAGGAGAGGAACTGGGCGAACAACTCGATCGCGGTGCGGCGTTCGTAATCGACGTAATGCGGTTCGGAATGGTGGCAGGCGATCAGGCCCCAGAGGGAGTCGCCCTTCAGGATCGAGACCGACATGGAGGCCTTGACCCCAATGTTGCGCAGATATTCCAGGTGGATCGGGGAGACCGCCCGCGTGACCGCCAGCGACAGGTCGAGCGGCACGCCCTTGGTGTTTGTCTGCGGCACCAGTTCGGAGGTTTCGTCGTCGACGTCCGATATCAGGCGCAGCAGGTTGCGGGTGTAGAGTGCCCGGGCCTGCTTGGGGATGTCGCTGGCCGGGTAGCGCAGCCCGAAATAGGACGCCATGTCCGGCGCACAGCGCTCCGCGATGACCTCGCCAGAGCCATCGGGGGAAAAACGGTAGACCATGATCCGGTCGAAGCCTGACAGGACCTGCATGCTCATGGCGGCTTCCTTTGCCGCCTCCTCGATGGTGGCCCGACGCTTGATGCGGGCCATCAGCGGTTGCACAAGCGCCAGGTCGTCGCGGGGTTCCGTCGCGGGCTTGGGTTCGAACTCGAAGACGTAGGACGATCCGCCGGAGACGTGGATCGAGACGTCGAACAGGCGCCCATCCTTCAGGACGTCGTAGCCGAACAGCCGCGCGACACCGCCGCCCGACGCGCTGACCTGCACTTTCGAGCGCAGATCGTGGACCGTCTTTTCCGGCAGAAGGCCGATCAGCCGTTCCCCCACGACCTCCGCCGGGTCGAGGCCCAGGATTTCGAGGCAGTTGAGGGACATGTGATTGACGAGCAGATCGGTCGAGGTCGACACGAGGCACCCGTAGGACTGAACCCGTCCCAGAAGGTGGATCGGCTCCCGGTCGCAATTCGTCAAATCGACGGTTTGCCCGTTCGAGGCGTTTCTATCGGCCTGATCCATGCGTCAGACCGCCTGCCGCACGGGACGGTCGTCGCGCACGACGGGCGCGAAGGTGAAGAGCCCGAAAAGCCGCTTGGCGTCCGCCACGATACAGGCCGCGCGGGGGCTGTCGGCATCGATGTCGGAGAGCTTCGCGCAGACGGCGCGCCAACGCTCTACCGGGGCGGGGGTCGCGAAGTAACGCCCGGCTTTTCGCACCACGACGTCATCGGACTGCACCCAGGCGCGGCGCAGCACCTTGGAGCCCAGGCGCGACCCTTCCAGCATGTAATCCAGTGCAAGTGGATCGACCCGGCCGAGATCGACGGGAAGGCTCGCCACCGGGGGGGCCCCCAGCGTATGAAGATCGTCGTCGATGCGCGTGCAAATGTCATTTAACGTGTCCTGCATCGCGCTGCCGTGCGTGCAGGCCTGCACCATTGCCCCGAAACAGGCGCGATGCAGGCTCAGAAAGCGGATGAAGTCGGGGGCCACCGCCAGGTTGAGGGCGGACAGCGCAGCGTCCACGCGGTCATGCTCTGCCTGCGTGCGGGCCTTCAGATCATGACGAAAATCGGCGTTCATCTGGGCGGTCTTACCTTCCAAGTCACCCGGCGGTGAAACACTTTCTTGCATGATCTACGTAATTTCACAGGGGCGTCGCAATGCCCATAGGCAGGACCTCGCCTGATCCTAAAGTAGATTAGCGTTTCACAAGTCAGACATCGTCGACCGGTCTGGTCCGGTTGCAGGGCATCGCATCTTGATCCCCCGCGAGTATGGCTCGGAAATGGGCCCCCATTTCTTAAAGTTTTGAGGCCGCCGCCTTGCAACGTCGACCTTCACCCGCCCTTAGGGGCCACCGCGAGGCCACCGCAAGGTCCCGCCGGCATGTTGTTACGACGGAAAAGGGCGGCGCACCTGGCATGCGGCGCGCCGCCTGCGCGCTCACCAGTTGGTGACGAGTTCGATCAGCTTCTGGTGGTCCGCGTCGAACTTGCGGATACCTTCGGCCAATTTCTCGGTCGCCATCGGATCGGCGTTCATCTCCCAGCGGAAGGCGGCCTCGTCCATCGTACGACGCTCGGACCGTTCGGCCTTGGTGGGCGACAGCTTGCGTGGCAGGTCCGCCTGTTTCTTCGCCAGTTCGTCCAGCAGATCGGGAGAGATCGTGAGCCGGTCGCAGCCCGCCAGCGCCTCGATCTGGTGGATGTTGCGGAACGAGGCCCCCATGACCACCGTCTCGATCCCGTTGCACTTGTAGTAATCGTAGATCTTGCGGACCGATTTCACGCCCGGATCGTCGTCGGGCAGGTATCCCTTCACGCCGTCGCGCGCCTTGTACCAATCGGTGATGCGCCCCACGAAGGGCGAGATCAGGAAGGCGCCCGCCTCGGCGCAGGCGATGGCTTGGGCCATGGAGAAGAGCAGCGTCAGGTTGCAGTCGATGCCGTCCTTCTGAAGGATCTCGGCGGCGCGGATCCCTTCCCAGGTCGAGGCGAGCTTGATCAGGATGCGGTCCTTGTCGACGCTGCGCGCCTTGTAGTCGGCCACGATGGCGCGCGCGCGCTCGACGGAGGCATCGGTGTCGAAGGACAGCCGCGCGTCGACTTCCGTTGACACCCGCCCCGGCACCAGCTTCGTCAGTTCCGCGCCGACGGCGACGGTCAGCGTGGCGGTGATCTCCTCGGGCGACAGGTCCGCCGCGCGGCCTTTCTTGATCTCGGCGTCGATCATGTCCTTGGACGCCTCGTCAGAGGCGGCCTTGAGCACGAGGGAGGGGTTGGTCGTGCAATCCACGGGCTCCAGCCGCTTGACGGCGGCCACCTCTCCGGTGTCGGCGACCACGGTGGTCATCTCTCGCAGTTGGTCGAGTTCACTGGTCATGGGGCGGTCCTTTCGATCGCAGGGCGTTTTGCCTTATGTAGGGGTCCAGGCGGCAATGGGAAACCGCTTACGGTCCCCTGATGGAGTGTGAAGAGGTCTATTTCTCGGCCCGTGCGCCGCGTGGTCGTCCTGCAAAAGGGGCGTGCGGGTGCGCCCGGTTCGAGCATTGCGCCGCGAAGCCCGCGCTTGCATTGCCTCGCCCTTGCCGTAACGTGATCCCGACACAGCTTCGGACCCCGATCATGCGCGAGCGGATCTACCTCAAAAGGGCCACGCGGACCGCGCGCACCGATGCGCCGGACATCGCCGCGACCGTGCAGGAGATCCTGGCCACCATCGAGAGGGAGGGCGAGGACGCCGCCTTGCGATACGCCGCGCAGTTCGATGGCTACGACGGCCCCCTAATCCTTGCCTCGGCCGATATCGCGGCGGCCAGCGCGCAGGTCCCCGCGCGCCTGCGAGAGGATATCGCCTTCGCCCAGGACAACGTCGCCCGCGTGGCGCAGACCCAGCGCGACACGCTGAAGGATGCGCGCATCGACGTGCAGCCCGGCCTGACCGTGGGGCAAAGGATCATCCCCGTCGACGCCGCGGGGGCCTACGTGCCCGGCGGCCGCTACGCCCATGTCGCCAGCGCCATCATGACCGTGACGACGGCCAAGGTGGCGGGGTGCGGTCATGTCGTCGCCTGCTCTCCGCCGCGGCCGGGGATCGGGGTGAACCCCGCGATCGTTCATGCCGCAGACCTTGGCGGGGCCGACAGGATCCTCGCCATGGGAGGGGTGCAGGGGGTCGCGGCGATGGCCTTCGGGCTGTTCGACCTGCCGCCCGCGAAGATCCTCGTGGGCCCCGGCAACGCCTATGTCGCGGAAGCCAAGCGACAGCTTTTCGGAAGGGTGGGGATCGACATGGTCGCGGGCCCGACCGACAGCCTCGTGCTGGCGGACGCGACCGCCGACCCGCGGCTCATCGCCATCGACCTCGTAAGCCAGGCCGAGCACGGGGCGAATTCCCCCGTCTGGCTGGTCACCGACGACGAAGCCCTGGCCTATGCCGTCATCGCCCAGGTGCCCGCGCTGATCGACGATCTGCCGGAACCCAATCGCAGCGCCGCCGCGGGCGCCTGGCGCGACTACGCCGAGGTCGTCCTCTGCGCCGACCGGGAGGGCATGGTGGCCTGCTCGGAAAGCTACGCCCCGGAACATCTGACCGTCATGGCGGCGGACCTGGACTGGTGGCTCGACCGACTGCACAGCTACGGCTCTCTCTTTCTGGGCGAGGAGGTCACCGTGGCCTACGGCGACAAGGCGACGGGAACGAACCACGTGCTGCCGACCTCTGCCGCGGCGAGTTACACGGGCGGCCTCTCGGTCCACAAGTTCTTGCGCATCGTCACCTGGCAGCGCGCCACACCGCAGGGGGCTCGCCGGGTGGCGGAGGCGACGGCCCGCATCTCCCGCCTCGAAGGAATGGAAGGCCACGCCCGTGCCGCCGACGCACGACTGGCCCGTTACTTCCCGGGCGAGACCTTCGATCTGACCGCCGACAACCGAGAGGCCCACCCATGAGCATCGACGCCCGGATCGTGGACGATCTGATCGCCAACGACATCTCCTTCGTGACCACCGTCCCGTGCAAGCAACTGGCCGGCGTCATCGCCGAGATCGATACCCGCGACGCGATCCGACACGTTCCCTGCACCAAGGAAGACGAGGGCATGGGGCTTTGTGCGGGTGCCTTTATGGGCGGCAAGCGGCCCGCGATCATCATGCAGAACACCGCGCTGGGCGTGACGGTGAACACGCTTGCCACGCTGATCCAGTATTACCGCCTGCCGTTGCCGATGCTGATTTCCTACCGCGGAGAGCTGCGCGAGCCGGTCGCTTGCCAGGTGGAGATGGCGGTCCATACCAAGGCGATCCTGTCGCAGATGAACATCCCGACCTACCATTTCCACCGTCAGTCGGACGCCGATGAGCTGGACCCGATCCTGAAATACACCTTCATGTGCAACAAGCCTGTCGCGATCCTGACCGACGCGACCTTCTGGGGAGGCTATGGCGACCAATGATCCGTTCCGAGATTCTGCGTGACATGGCACCCGTCCTGAAAGACCGCCTGGTGGTCTGCAACATTGGCATCCCCAGCCAGGAACTGCACGCCATCCAGGACGAGCCGTCGAACTTTTACATGCTGGGGACCATGGGGCTTGCCTCCTCGATTGGGCTGGGCCTCGCCGTGGCGCAGAAGAAACCGGTGATCGTGATCGACGGCGACGGGTCGGTGCTGACGAACCTCGGCACGCTCGCGACGATCGGCAATACCCATGCGCCGAACTTCATCCTTCTGATCATCGACAACGGCTCCTACGGATCTACCGGCGATCAGCCGACCTACGCGGGCCAGCGCACCTCGCTCGCCGAGGTGGCACGCGCCTGCGGAACCGAGCGGGTCGTCGAATGCCGCGGCGAAGACGCGGGCCAGGCGCTCCAGCGCGCGCTGGAGGCGGGCGAGAAGACGGTGATCGTCGTGAAATGCGACAGCGGCAACGCGAAGATGCCCGTCATCACGATGGACCCCGTCACGATCCGCGACCGCTTCATGGGGGCGGTTCAGGCCGAGTGAGCCCTATGCGCCCGGTTTCGCCGTCCTGGATCGGTGAGTGCTGGATGACCTCTCGGTCGGGAGGGATCGAACCGTCGGCGCGTGCCGAGGGTGCGGGAGCCTCCGGCGGGAGTTTATCTGGCCAGATGAAGGGGGGCGACGCGTAATCGACCATCGGTTGCGCAGATGGATGACCTTGGCGGCCGCGCGGCCGGAAGGCGGGGGCGAGCAATCCGATCGCCGGCGGAACGCGGCTAGATCAGGCCCCGAAGGTAGGCCCCGTATTCGGTCTTGGCATAGCGGTCCGCAAGCGTGAGCAGGGCGGCCTGATCGATCCAGCCGCTCTGGTAGGCGATCTCCTCGGGGCAGCCGGTCTGCATGCCTTGCCGCGATTGCAGGGTGCGCACGAAGTTGCCCGCCTCCAGCAGGGAGGCATGGGTGCCGGTGTCGAGCCAGGCGTAGCCTCTACCCATGCGCTCGACATTGAGGGTACCGTCGGCGAGGTAGGTCTCCAGCAGGGCCGTGATCTCGAGCTCGCCGCGCGCCGAGGGGGTGATCCCGCGTGCGCGGTTCGGCGCGCTGCCGTCCAGGAAGTAGAGACCCGTCACGGCGTAGTTCGACGGCGGCTGCGCGGGTTTTTCCACGATCTGCGTTACGGCGCCGTCGGTATCCATGCCGACGACGCCGTAGCGCTCGGGGTCGGAGACGCGGTAGCCGAAGACCGTGCCGCCGCTGCCCTGATCGGCGCTTGCCAGCAGTTCCGGCAGGCCGTGCCCGAAGAAGATGTTGTCGCCCAGGACCATCGCGCTGGGGGCGCCGTCGAGAAAATCCTCGGCGATCAGGTAGGCCTGCGCCAGGCCGTCGGGGCTGGGCTGGACCAGCCATTCGATCGCAAGCCCCCATTGCGACCCATCGCCCATGAGGTTGCGGAACTGTGCCTGATCCTCCGGCGTGGTGATGATCCCGATCTCTCGGATGCCGGCCAGCATGAGCACCGACAGCGGGTAGTAGATCATCGGCTTGTCGTAGATCGGCATCAGTTGCTTCGACAGGCCTTGCGTGATCGGCCAGAGGCGGCTGCCGGTTCCGCCGGCGAGGATGAGGCCCTTGCGCTGGGTCATACGATCTCTCCGATGATGTCCTTGAGGGCTAGGCGCCAGTCCGGGCGGGCGATGCCGTAGGTCTCCCTCAGCGAGGTGCAATCGAGTGCAGAGTTCGCGGGACGCCGTGCGGGGGTCGGATAGTCGGCGGTCGTGATATCGGTAACGGTGACGTCGGCTCCGGCCTCTTCGAAGATCGCGCGGGCGAAGTCGGCCCAGCTGACGTCCGGGGCCCCGCTGAAATGATAAAGCCCGCCCGGCGCGCCGGAGCGCAGTTGTTCGACCAGTTGCAGGCAGGCATCGGCGATGGCGGCGGCGGGGGTCGGTCCGCCGACCTGGTCGCCGACGACCGTAAGCGTGTCCCGGGTTTCCGACAGCCGCAGCATGGTGGTGACGAAGTTCTTGCCCCGCCCGTCGAAGACCCAGGCGGTGCGCAGGACGACGGCTTTCGCATCGCCGTCCATCACGGCGCGTTCGCCCGCAAGCTTCGTGCGACCGTAGGCCGATAGCGGACCGGTGGGGGCGTCGGGCGCCCAGGCGGCGCCCGGGCTGCCGTCGAAGACGTAATCGGTCGAGAGATGGACGAAGGGCAGGTTCGCCTGTGCGCAGGCGCGGGCCATGGCGCCGGGGGCCTCCGCGTTGATGACATGCGCCTCGGCCTCGTGGTCTTCGGCGGCATCGACGCCCGTCCAGGCGGCGGCGTTGATCACGGCCTGCGCATCCGTGGCCGCGATGGCCGCGGCACAGGCCTGCGGATCGCTCAGGTCGGCGGCCTCGCGGTTCAGGGCCTCTATCGTGCAGCCGTGCCCGGGGGCCGCGTCGATCAGCGCGCGGGCGACCTGACCGGTGCGGCCGAAGACGAGGACCTTCATGGGGTCACCCTATCATTGCCCAACCGTTCACCCACGCCGGCGCGGGATTGCAGCGGGCGCCACCAGTCTTCGTTGGCGAGATACCAGTCGACCGTCCGCTCCAGTCCTTCGCGCAACTCCAGCGAGGGCCGCCAGCCCAGCTTTTCGCGGATGCGGCTGGGGTCGATGGCGTAGCGCTGGTCATGGCCGGGGCGGTCGGTGACATGGGTGATCAGATCGGCGTGCGGCGCGCCGCCGGGGCGGCGGGCATCGAGGATCTCGCAAAGCGTCCGCACGAGGTCGATGTTGCGCGCCTCGTTCTCGCCGCCGATGGCGTAGGTGTCGCCCGGGGCGGCTTCGGTCAGGACCTTCAGAAGCGCCGTCGCGTGGTCCTCGACGTAGAGCCAGTCGCGCACGTTCTCTCCCTTGCCGTAGATCGGCAGCGGCTTGCCCGCCAGCGCGTTCAGGATCGTCACGGGGATCAGCTTTTCGGGGAACTGCCGCGGTCCGTAATTGTTCGAGCAGTTCGTCAGCAGGATCGGCAGGCCGTAGGTTTCCCCCCAGGCGCGAACGAGGTGGTCGGAGCCCGCCTTGCTTGCAGAGTATGGCGAGCGGGGATCGTAGCGGGTGTCCTCGTCGAACAGGCCGGTCTCGCCCAGTGACCCGAAGACCTCGTCGGTAGAGACGTGGTGAAAGCGGAACGCCGCGGGCTTGCCGTGGCGCACCCAATGGGCGCGGGAGGCTTCCAGCAAGTGGAAGGTGCCCAGCACGTTGGTTTCCACGAAGGCCGCGGGGCCGTCGATGGAACGATCGACATGACTTTCCGCGGCGAGGTGCATCACCGCGTCGGGCGCGTGTTCTGTGAAAATCCGGTCGAGTGCTTCGCGGTCGCGGATGTCGGCGTGCTCGAAAGCGTAGGCGTCGTGATCTTCGACCGCCGCCAGTGACGCCTTCGCCGCGGCGTAGGTCAGGCTGTCGAGGTTCACGACCTCGTGGCCATCTTCGAGCGCCTGTAGGACGACCGCGGAGCCGATGAAACCGGTACCCCCGGTGACGAGGATCTTCATGGGCGGGCCTCGTAGGTGAAGGGCGTGTCGAGGTCGGCGAAGGACGGGGCCTTCGCATCCTTGTCGGACAGAACCGCGTCGCGGGCGGCGATACCCCAGTCGATGCCGAGGTCGGAATCGTCGAAGCGCACCGCCCCTTCGCAGTCGGGCGCATAGACGTCGGAGCATTTGTAGGCCACGACGCAATCGGGCACCCGCGTGACGAACCCGTGCAGGAAGCCCGCGGGCACCAGCAATTGCGCCCGGTTCTCGGCCGACAGCGTGGCCCCGGTCCACTGGCCATAGGTCGGAGAGCCGCGGCGGATGTCGACGGCCACGTCGAAGATCTCTCCCGCCAGAACGCGGACCAGCTTGGCCTGGGCGTGCGGCGGGGACTGGAAGTGCAATCCGCGGACGGTGCCTGCCTCGGCGCTGTGGGATTGGTTGTCCTGAACGAAGCGCGTGTCGATCCCCAGGGCTGCGAGGGTCGCGGCGTTGTAGCTTTCGAAGAAGCTGCCGCGGTTGTCGCCGAAGACGCGCGGGGTCAGGACAACGACAGAGTCGAGATCCGTGGGGGAGAGGTCCATGCTATGTTTCTCCGTCTCCGGTTTGGGCGTGAATGATGGGTAGGCCGGATTTGCCGCGAAATCGAGGCGGAAATCCGGTTATTCCGCGCGGCTTGCATCACCACGCCTGTGCCTGATCCTTGTCGAGCCGTTTGCGGATCCCCTGGGCGACGCTGGGCCATTGCGCCTTTGCCAGGTGACGGGCAAGGCCTTCGGCCAGGCGCGGGTGGTCGCGCGCGATCACGTGGTCGGCCAATCCGTTGAGATACCAGGGCAGGTTGCGCCGCGCGCGGTAGAGTTCGTAGTAGCGCTCCGCCGTCAGCGTTCCGGCGATGGCCTCCAGGGTGATGTCCTTTAGAACCTCGGCCCGGCGCAGGAAAAGCGCGGACTTGTGGCTGGCGTACCAGGACTTCAAATGTAGGATGTTGTCGCCCTGGTAGAATTCCGCGTGTCTGCGATCGGGTTCGAAGTAGGGATCGTAGATCAGGTAGACGGCCCGGGCCTTGCGGCAGTGATCGGGGGCAAAAGCGTAGCGGCCCGACCAGTCCTGCTTGCGGCCGGAGCCGAAGCGCTCCTCCCAGGGGACCCGGCGGGTGTCGAGCGTCGCCTGCGGGGAATAGGCCAGCACCGTACAGCCGGGGGCGAGGTCGGCGAAGGCGGTCGCGGCATAGGCCCCCATCGAGGTGCCGGTCATGACGACGGTCTCGAACCGGTCGAAAAGCCCGCGCTTGCTTTCCATGAAGTCGAACAAGGCTTCGTCGCGGTACCAGTTCCGGTCGAAGGCCATGACGCCCATATGCGAATAGGCCTGCTTGGCGTAGAACGGATAGCCCCAGGTTTCGCGGGCGAGCGACGGGTCGCGGGTGGTGGAGAGGTTGTCGAAGGAGACGATCAGCGTGTCGCGGCTGCGCAAGGTGAATTGCGCGGCGAATTTTTCCTCCGAGGCATACCAGCCGCGGCGGAACTCGGTCCGGCGCAGATCGGCAAGCCAGGCGGGGGCAAGCTCGGTCCGGTCGACGGTGATTTGGCCCTCGGCGGGCGGCGTGGGCGCAGTGGGCGACGCGGTCCCGGTCTGCGTGTCCGCGTCCGCCTGCTGGGTCTTCATCACTTCTTGCGCCGTGGCCGCGTCCATGACCTGCGCGATGGGACCTTGCCCGCCGGGCGTGGCGGCGGGAAGCACATCGCGCAGCAGCCGCCGTGTCAGGGTCACGCTGTCGTCGTGCGCCTCGGCCACGCCCGGCAGGTCGCGCAGGCGTGCGATCTCGGCCGCCAGCGCCTCGGCGTGGCGTTGGATCGTGGTGTCGCGCTGGTGGTTCAGGTTCAGCGCGAAGTAGTCCGACATTGTGTGGGGTATCGGATCGGGCCCAAGGGCCGGGCCGTGCAGGTTGTGCAGCGCGAAGATCGCGCCCGATCGGATCGGGTAATGGTTCACCTGCGCCAGCGCGTAGCCAGCTTGCGCCGCGGGAAGTTTCCAGCCGCCGTCCAGCAGCGTGCCGGAGACCGACCGGCCCGAGCCGTTGACCCAACGGGTGTTGCGCTCGGTGCGCGTGGCCACGGGGGTGGGGCGGTGCGGTCCGGTGCCGGTGGCGAACGTCGGCTTGAACAGGGTCTTGATGCCGAACTGACGATCGCTGACCGGCGCGGTAAGCGGGGCCGCCCAGGTCAGGCGATCGAGGATCGGCGCATCCTCGAAGTCGACCATGTCCGACTGGCCGAAAAGTCGCCAGCACAGGCTGATCGCGTCGGGCGACTTGGTGGCCTCGACGAGGTCGGCCAGGAGGCCGTCGCCTGCGTGGATGTTCACGAACTCGTCTACGTCGAGCGCCATCGCGTAGGTCGCGGACTGGACCTGCGGCATGCGCATCGCGCGTTCGTAGGCGCGGGCCCGCGGGCCGCCGCTGCCATCGTTCTGTTCAAGCTGGATCGCCCCGCCTTGCGACAGCGCACGCAGCAGGGCCTGGCTTCCATCGGCACTCTCGTCGGCGAAGACGATCAGGTCGGTGAAGCCGATGACGCGATGGTAGGCGATCCATTCCAGCAGGAACGGCCCCTCGTTGCGCGTGGCCGCGATCAAGGCGTAGCGGTCGGTCACGGTCACCTCCTGTGCATCGGTGATAGGTTTCCCCTATCCCCCGTGCAAGATTGCTTTGTGAAGAGGCCAAGGCTATTGCAAGGCATCGGCCCGTCGCGGTCCCACCCCTGCAGGAGGCATCATGCCGTCACAACCGGTCCTCGGCCCGTCGATCGCGGAAGAAATCACGTACCTCGAGAATGCGATGGTCGTCCCGCCGCCGAAGGGTGACCAGAACCGGTCGGTGCAGAAATCCGGCGTGCTGACCGCCGACGGCGCTTTCGAGGAACGCTCGATCACCTGGCGCAACACCACGCAGGTCAACACCGAGCCGCCGATGCCGGAAGACGCAGACATCCAGTCGCTGCCCGGCACCTGGATGTTCGCGGGGCCGCTCTTCGGGCATTTCGGGCATTTCCTGGTAGAATCCATCGCCCGGCTCTGGGCGGTCGAGACGCTGAAGGGCAAGATCGACGGCATCGTCTTCGTGCCGAAGTTCCAGAACCGGCCGCAGCACACCCTGTCGGTGTTCCAGCCGATGCTGGAAGGCCTAGGCGTCGATGTGAAGATCCTGAACCTCGAGGATCCCACGCGGGTGGAGAAGCTCTACGTGCCCCAGCAGGGCTTCGGCATGTTCCAGATGATCGAAGGCGCGCCGGAGTTCCGCGACTTCATCAACAAGCACGCAGGCCATGGCGTGGAGCCGGACGGGCCCGAGAAGATCTACATCTCGCGCTCGGCCCTGCCGCCCGCGCGCGGCAGCCTTCTGGGCGAGGCACGCCTGGAAGCCCTGCTGGAGGCCGAAGGCTACACGATCTACCACCCCCAGAAGGACAGCTTCGAGAAACAGATGGCGACCTACAAGGCCGCCCGCTACGTGATCTCGGTCGATGGCTCGCCCTTGCACATGACGGCGCTGGTCGGCAACCAGCAGCAGAAGATCGCCTGCATCGCGCGCCGCAAGGGCGACCTGGACGAGATCTTCGCGCGCCAGTTCAAGGCTTTCAAGAACGTCGAGGTGACCACGGTCAGCGCACTGGTTCAGGACTGGATCCCCGAAACCGACAACCGCCCCAGCCGCGTGAGCTTCGGCGAGGTCGACTTCGGCGTGCTCTACGATCGGCTAAAGGCCGGCGGGTTCATCTCGGGCGAGGAGCGCTGGGCACCTTTCGACGACGACAGCCGCAAGGGCCTTCTGGAAGACCTGGCCACCAGCCAGAAGGTGGGCTTCAAACCGTTCCGCAAGAGCTGACGCGGGGCGGCGTTCCAGATCCTTGGGGGGTCGAGGCGCCACGCCCCTCGACCCCGGTCTTCGCCCTGCGCATCAGGTTCGCACGCCTTCGAGGATCGTCTCGTCGAACTCCGTCCCACCGTGCAGGACGCTGATGTCGCCGGTGGCCTCCAGCACGACCGCGTGCACTTCGTCGAGGCGCAGCGCGTTCGCCTCGCGCAGCTTTGCAATCAGATCCCCCCGCGAGATCTGGCCCTTCGTCATGTTGTCCTTCAGGAACCTGCCGTCGCGCATCAGCAGAAGGGGATCGTTCCCGATCACGTCCCTGACGGTCCGGCTTGCGGTACGGATACGGGCGAGCACGCCCTGGACGAGGAAGAAGGCCACGAGAACGCCGACGTTGGTCCAGAAGTCCCGCGGCGTGGCGGCGATCACGGTGCTGGCCAGCACCGATCCGACGGCGACGGTGATCGCGAAGTCGAAACCCGACATCTTGGAGAAGCTGCGCAACCCGTTGAGCCGGGTCAGCGCGACGACGGTTGCCACGGCGACTATGGCACGCAGCAGGATGTAGATGATTTCCATGAGGGTCCTTTCAGGTTGGCGGACGGTGAGCCGTGCCGCGTGCGGGGCCGATCCGGACTCCGGCGGATGGTTTACCCGTCAAGGCAGTTCGAGCGCCAATGCCGTGCCTTCGCCACCGCCGATGCAGATCGCGGCGACGCCACGCCGCGCGCCGCGCGCGCGCATCGCCCCGAGCAGCGTCACCACGATCCGCGCACCGGATGCACCGATGGGATGCCCCAGGGCGCAGGCGCCGCCGTGGACGTTCACGCGGTCGTGCGGAATGCCGCGTTCCTTCATCGCGGCCATGGGAACGACGGCGAAGGCCTCGTTGATCTCGAAGAGGTCGACGTCCTCGTAGCTCCAGCCGATGCGCTTGAACAGGCGGTCCATCGCGTGGATCGGTGCGGTGGTGAACCAGCCGGGCGCCGCGGCGAAGGCGGCATGCCCGACGATCCGGGCCAGCAAAGCGTGGTCCTTCGCGATCTCTGCCCCGCCCAGCACCAAGGCCGCCGCGCCGTCGTTGATCGACGAGGCGGAGGCCGCGGTGATTGTGCCGTCCTTGGCGAAGGCCGCGCGCAGGCCAGGGATCTTGGCGGGATCGATGCGGCGGGGACCTTCGTCTCTGTCGATCACCGTCTCTCCCTTGCGGCCGGTCACGGTGACAGGGGCGATCTCCCATCCGAAATCGGCGGAGCGGGCGCGTTCGACGCTGGCGATTGCGAAGTCGTCCTGCGCCGCGCGGGTGAAATCGTAATGCGCGGCACAATCCTCGCCGAAGGTGCCCATGGCCCGGCGGGTGCCGTCGGGGGCGATATCGTAGGCATCCTCCAACCCGTCGAGCATCATGTGATCCATCGTCTGACCGTGGCCGATCCGGTAGCCGCCGCGCGCCTTGGGCAAGAGGTAGGGGGCGTTGGACATGCTCTCCATCCCACCGGCCACGACGACAGAGGCATGGCCAAGTGCTATCGCATCGCAGCCGAACATCGCGGCACGCATGCCCGACCCGCAAACCTTCGAGACGGTCGTGCAGGGCGTCCGCTGCGGCAGGCCCGCATGGATCGCCGCCTGGCGGGCGGGGGCCTGCCCCAGTCCCGCGGGAAGCACGTTGCCCATGAAGACCTCGTCCACCGCATCGGGCGCCACTCCGGCCCGGTCGACGGCGGCCGCGATCGCCGTCGCACCCAGTCGCGGGGCGGGGATGGAGGAGAGCTCCCCCATGAAGGCGCCCATGGGGGTGCGGGCGGCGCCCAGGATGTAGATGTCCGGCATGGTGTCCTCCTCAAGTCCTCCGTCGCAAAGGCAGGTTCGGACGGTTGACCGGACTTTGCAATCCCCGCCGGATCGGGCAAACGTCCTGCCATGACCGACTGGAACGACGCCTACGCCAACGCGGCGCACATCCCCGACGCCGAATCCTATAGCGCCCGCTGGCCCAAGGCCGCGCAGGCGTTCCGGGACGAGGTGTCGTGGAGCAAGATCGCCTATGGTGCCGCCCCGCGCGAGACGCTCGACCTGTTCTGTCCTGAAGGCACGCCAAAGGGGCTGATGATCTTCATTCACGGCGGCTACTGGCGCGACACCGACCCGTCGATGTGGTCGCACCTGTCGCGCGGCGCGCTGGCCCGCGGCTGGGCGGTCGCGCAGCCGGGATATACGCTGGCCCCTGAAAACCGTATCCACGAGATCAACGCGCAGATCGCCCGCGCCGTCCGACGCGCCGCGGACGAGGTCGCGGGCCCCGTGCGCCTTGTCGGCCATTCCGCCGGCGGACACCTTGCGCTGCGGATGGTCTGCGCCGACTCGCTGGTGCCCGCGCGTGTGCTGGACCGGATCGCGGGGGTGACCTCGATCAGCGGGCTGCACGATCTGCGGCCGCTGCTGTGGACCGACATGAACGACACGCTGGGCCTGACCGAGGCGGAGGCCACAGCCGAAAGCCCCGTCCTTCAGCGTCCCGCCCGCGACATTCCCGTCACCGCCTGGGTCGGCGCGGACGAACGTCCCGCCTTCGTGCTGCAGGCCCGGCAGCTAGCGGCGATGTGGGGCGCGCTGGGCGCGCGTATCCGGCTGGAAGTCGAGCCGAACCGCCACCACTTCGACGTGATCGACGGGCTGTGCGACCCGGACAGCGCGCTTCTCTCGGCGGTTCTGGGGGACTGAGTGCGCGGGAGGTTCAGCACTCGGGCAGGTTGACGGCGATGCCCCCGCGCGAGGTTTCCTTGTATTTCTCGTCCATCTCGCGCCCGGTCTCGAGCATGACCTGAACGCAATTGTCGAGCGGCATGAAATGCGCGCCGTCTCCGCGCAGCGACAGGCTGGCGGCGGAGACGGCCTTGATCGCCCCCAGCGCGTTCCTTTCGATGCAAGGCACCTGAACCAGGCCAGCCGCGGGGTCGCAGGTCATGCCGAGGTGATGTTCGAGCGCGATCTCGGCGGCGTTCTCGATCTGCTCGTTGGTGCCGCCAAGCGCCGCGCAAAGCCCGGCGGCGGCCATGGCGGCGGCGGAGCCGACTTCGCCCTGGCATCCGACCTCGGCCCCCGAGATGCTGGCGTTGTGCTTGATCAGCCCCCCGATCGCGGCGGCGGTCAGCAGAAGATCGCGCAGCCCCTCCTTCGTCGCGCCGATGCAATGGTCGCGGTAGTAGCGCCCGACGGCGGGCACCACGCCCGCCGCCCCGTTGGTGGGGGAGGTGACGACCTTGCCGCCGGCGGCGTTCTCCTCGTTTACGGCCATGGCATAGACACTCATCCAGTCGTTCGCCACATGAGGCTGCGCGCGGTTGGTGCCGCGTTCTGCCATGAGCTTGTCGTGGATCGCCCGCGCTCGGCGCCGCACGCCGAGACCACCCGGCAGGATACCGTCGGTGTTGAGGCCCCGTTCGATGCAACTGTCCATCGCCGACCAGATCGCGTCGATCCGGGCGTTTACGTCGCCCCCATGGACGGCCTGTTCGTTCGCACGCTTCATCTGGGCCACGGTCTTGCCGGAGGCTTCGCCCATCGCCAGCATCTCCCGCGCGGTGCGGAACGGGTAGGGGGTCTCGTACTCGGCGGTCGCGACGGCGCTCTTGTCGCTGTCGCGTTCGGCGCGCAATTCGGCCTCGGTCTGCACGAAGCCGCCGCCGACGCTGTAGTAGACCTGGGTATAGTAAGGCCGTCCGGCCGTGTCGAAGGCCCGCAGGGTCAGCCCGTTGGGATGCAGGTCCAGCGCGGGGCCGTAGTCGAAGATCACGTCGGTTTCGGGGTTGAAGGCCAGGGGTGGCAGACCGTCAAGGTGCAGCACCTTTTCGCGCGCGAGGGCGGTGTCCAGCGTCTCGGCCCGATCGGCGTCGAAGGTGGCGGGCACCATGTCCAGCAGGCCCAGTCGGACGGCGCGGTCGGTCGCATGCCCGCGCCCGGTGAAGGCGAGGCTGCCGTGCAGGGTGGCCGACACGCCGCCCAGGTCGCCCGCGCCGGGGATCCGTTCGACGCCTCTGCGCAGGTCGGCCAGGAAATGCGCCGCGGCGGTCATCGGGCCCATGGTGTGCGAGGACGACGGACCGACGCCGATCTTGAAGACATCCGTGATCGACAAAAACATGAGGGGTCCTTTCGCGCTGCCCCGCTTGTCGCACGCGCGCAGGGCGGGTCATGTCCTCATATCGCCGTTCTGCTGTCCAGAACCGGCATCGACCGGGGCTGGTGCGATGTCCCGGGACTGCTAGGGTGGGGCCTGTAAGGGAGGCCCAGATGACGGAAGAAACTGCTCGGAGCATCGCCACGCGCGTCGAGACATTCGTGCGCGAACGGGTCGCCCCCTTCGAGCGCGACCCCCGCCGCGACGCCCATAACTGCCCGACGCCGGAGGTCATCGCCGATCTGCGCGCGCTGGCCCGCGAGGCCGGGGTGATGACCCCACACCTGCGCGCCGACGGAAGCCATCTAACCCACTGCGAAACGGCGGAGGTGCTGATCGCATCGGGCCTGTCACCGCTTGGGCCGCTGGCCTGTAACACCGCGGCCCCCGACGAGGGCAACATCTTCCTGTTGGGAAAGGTCGGCTCCGACGCGCTGAAAGAGAGGTTCCTGACCCCGCTGGTGAAAGGCGAAGCGCGCTCGGCTTTCTTCATGTCGGAGCCCTGGGAGGACGGCGGCGCGGGATCCGACCCGTCAATGATGCAGACGAGCTGTCGGCCGGACGGCAACCACTGGGTGGTGAACGGGCGCAAATGCTGGATCACCGGGGCCTCTCAGGCGCAGATCGGCATCGTCATGGCGAAAGCCGAGGAGGGTGCGTGCATGTTCCTCGTCGACCTGCCGGACCCCGCGATCCGCATCATGGATCAGCCGCGCACCATCGACAGTTCCCTGCCCGGCGGTCATTGCACCGTCGAGATCGAGGACTTGCGCATTCCCGCCGATCAGATGCTGGGTGACCCGGGCGAAGGGTTCAAATACGCGCAAGTCCGCCTTGCCCCCGCGCGGCTGACGCACTGCATGCGCTGGCTGGGCGCCTGCATCCGCTGTCACGAGATCGCCAGCGATTACGCCAACCGGCGCGAGGCCTTCGGCAAGCGGCTCATCGACCACGAGGGCGTGGGCTTCATGCTGGCCGACAACCTCATCGACCTGCAACAGGCGCGGCTGATGATCGACTGGACGGCCGACGCGCTCGACCGGGGGGAACGGGCGGGGCGCGAAAGCTCCATGACCAAGGTCGCCGTGTCCGAGGCGTTGATGCGCGTGGCCGACCGGTGCGTGCAGGTCATGGGCGGCACCGGCGTGTCGGAGGCCACGATCGTGGAGCAGGTCTTTCGCGAAATCCGCGCCTTTCGCATCTACGACGGCCCGTCGGAGGTGCACCGCTGGTCACTTGCCAAGGGTATCAAGCGCGCCTGGGAGCGGGCGCAATGACCGGCGAGAACAAGGGCACGACGCCGGTCCGCGAAGGTTTCGCCTTCGACGAGGCGGCGCTGGCGGGCTGGCTGGAGGACCACGTCGCGGGCTTCACCGGCCCGCTCACCGTGCGCCAGTTCCGGGGTGGGCAGTCAAACCCGACGTTCCTGCTTCAAACAGCGGGCGGCGACTATGTCCTGCGCCGCAAGCCCTCTGGCAAGTTGGCCAAGGGCGCCCATGCCGTCGACCGCGAGGCACGGGTTCAGCGCGCGCTGGCCAATACGGACGTGCCGGTGGCGAAGATCCATGCGCTATGCGAGGACTCGGAGATCATCGGCTCCGAGTTCTACATCATGGCGCCCGTAGAGGGTCGCATCGTCTGGGACGCGCGCTTCCCCGATGTCTCCGCCGCCGAACGGCCCGCCTATTTCGACGAGATGAACCGCGTGATCGCAGCACTGCACAGCGTCGATTACCAAGCCGCGGGGCTTGGCGACTACGGCCGCCCCGGCAATTACTTCGAGCGTCAGATCGGGCGCTGGACGAAAAGCTACCTCGCCGATACCGACGCGGGCCGCGACGACGACATGGACGCGCTGATCGCCCGCCTGCCGGAATTGATCCCGCCCGGCGACGAGACCACGCTGGTCCATGGCGATTTCCGCTGCGATAACCTCGTGTTCCACCCCACCGAGCCGCGCATCGTCGCCGTGCTGGACTGGGAGCTGTCGACGCTGGGCCACCCGCTTGCCGATTTCGCCTATCACGCGATGATGTACCGGATGCCGCCCGACATCGTGGCGGGGCTGAAGGGCGCCGATCTGGCGGCGCTGAACATCCCGACCGAGCGGGCGTATATCGAGGCCTACGCCGACCGCACCGGGCGCGATCCGCTGGCGCATTGGGACTTCTATCAGGCGTTCAACTTCTTTCGTCTCGCCGCGATCTTCCACGGGATCAAGGGGCGGGTGGCACGGGGCTCCGCGGCCTCGGCCAGCGCAAGGGATCGTCTGGGCAGCTATCCGCTTCTGACCGGAATCGCCCGCGACGCCCTGAACCGCTGCCAGGGGTTGCCGTGACGCGTCCGAGGGGTAGGCTGATATCGGGAGGACACCGATGGATTTTGCGCTGAGCGACGAGCAGGTCGCGATCTTCGACATGGCCCACGCCTTCGGCCAGGACCGCATCGCGCCCCACGCGCGGGAGTGGGAGGCGGCGGGCACGATCCCCAAGGCGCTTTGGCAAGACGTGGCCGAGCTGGGCTTCGGCGGGCTCTACGTCAGCGAACGGGCGGGGGGAACTGGCCTCACGCGGCTCGACGCGACGCTGGTGTTCGAGGCGCTCTCGATGGCCTGCCCGTCGGTCGCGTCTTTCCTGTCGATTCACAACATGGTCGCGGCGATGATCGACAAGTTCGGTGACGACGCAACCAAGGATCGGATTCTACCCGGCCTCATCGGGATGGAGAAATTCGCCAGCTACTGCCTGACCGAACCCGGCAGCGGGTCGGATGCGGCGGCACTGAAAACCAAGGCCGTGCAGGGCGGCAACGGCTGGGCGTTGACGGGGAGCAAGGCCTTCATTTCGGGTGGAGGATATTCCGATCTTTATGTCGTGATGGCCCGCTCTGGCGACGCGGGGCCCAGGGGAATCAGCGCCTACCTGGTCGAGGACGGGGCGGACGGGCTGTCCTTCGGCGGGCTAGAGGACAAGATGGGTTGGCGGTCGCAACCCACCCGGCAGGTCCAGTTCGACGGCTGCCCCGGCGCGCTTCTGGGCGAGGAGGGACGCGGGTTTTCCTACGCGATGGCCGGGCTCGATGGGGGGCGGCTGAACATCGCCGCCAGTGCGCTGGGTGGGGCACAGGCCGCGATGGACGCGACGCTTGCCTACATGCGCGAGCGGACCGCCTTCGGGCAGGCGCTGAGCGACTTCCAGGCGCTGCAATTCCGCCTCTCGGACATGGAGATCGAGTTGCAGGCCGCCCGCATCTTCCTGCGGCAGGCAGCGTGGAAGCTGGACACCGGCGCGCCGGATGCCTCCAAGTTCTGTGCCATGGCAAAGAAGCACGTGACCGAGGCCGCCAGCCGCGTGGCCGACCAGTGCCTGCAGTTGCACGGTGGCTACGGCTACCTCGCCGACTACGGGGTCGAGAAGATCGTCCGCGACCTGCGGGTGCACCAGATCCTCGAAGGGACGAACGAAATCATGCGCCTCATCGTGGCGCGCAACTTGCTGGCAGAAGCATGAGCGACATCGATATCCGCATCACCGGGCGGGCGGGCCGGATCACGCTGAATCGACCCGAGGCGCTCAATGCCCTGACCGAAGACATGAGCCTCGCTATCGAGCGCGCTCTGCGCGATTGGTCTGCGGACGACGCCGTGGCGTTGGTCGTCTTCGACGCGGCCGGCGACAAGGCGTTCTGCGCGGGCGGCGATATCGCAAAGCTCTACGAGAACGGCACGGCGGGGCGCTACGGCTTCGGGCAGGACTTCTGGCGGCAGGAATACCGGATGAACGCGTTGATCGCGGGCTACGGCAAGCCGGCCGTCAGTTTCCTGCAAGGGTTCACCATGGGTGGAGGCGTGGGCGTGGGCTGCCACGCCAGCCACCGTATTGTCTGCGAGGACAGCCAGATCGCGATGCCCGAATGCTCCATCGGGTTGGTGCCGGACGTGGGCGGCAGCTACCTGCTTGGCCGCGCACCGGGTCGGGTGGGGGAATACCTCGGCCTGACCTCGGCCCGGATGAGCGCGGGCGATGCGATCCACGCGGGCTTTGCAGATCACTTCGTCCCGCGGCAGGACTGGGCCGGGTTGATCGCGACGCTCGAAGCCGAAGGCGACGTGCGCACACTCGGCCAGGCTGCGCAGGATCCGCCCGTCAGCCCCTTGAAGCGGGACGCGCCGGAGCTCGACATGCTCTTCGCGCACGACAGGCTGGAGGACATCGTCATCGCCTGTGGCGCGGCCGAAGGTGCCGTCGCCCGGGCCGCGACCGAAGGGATGTCGCGCAATGCCCCGCTCGCCATGGCCTGCGCGTTGCGCCTGATCCGCGACGCGCGCGACGGATCGGTCGAGCGGGCCCTGCGGCACGAGTTCCGCTACACCTTTCGCGCGCAGCAGCAGGGCGATTTTCTCGAAGGGATACGGGCCGCGATCATCGACCGGGATCGCCGACCGAAATGGACCCATCTGGGTGTCGCCGATGTGACGCAAGCGGACGTCGATGCGATGCTGGACCCGTTGGGCGATGACGCACTTGTCCTGGGAGACCGTCCATGAAGATCGCCTTCATCGGTTTGGGCAACATGGGCGCGCCCATGGCCCGGAACCTCGTCGCCGCCGGTCATGACGTCCTTTGCTACGACGTGGCGGCGCGCCCGCAGGGCCTGACGCTGGCGAAAAGCGCTGCCGCGGCCTGCGATTCCGCCGAGATCGCGATCACCATGCTGCCAAACGGGGATATCCTGCGCAGCGTGGCCGACGAGGTCATCCCCGCACTGCCCGAAGGGGCCGTGCTTCTCGATTGTTCGACCGTCGACGTGGCAAGCGCCCGCGCCGTTGCGGACCAGGCGCAGGCCGCCGGGCTGGGGGCGCTCGACGCGCCGGTGTCCGGCGGGATCGGCGGGGCCGAGGCGGGGACCCTGACCTTCATGGTGGGCGGTGATCCGGCAGCCTTCGAAACGGCGACACCGCTTTTTGAGGTGATGGGGCAGAAAACGGTGCATTGCGGTCCGTCCGGCAACGGACAGGCGGCAAAGATCTGCAACAACATGATCCTCGGGATCACGATGATCGGCACCTGCGAGGCCTTCGCATTGGCCGACAAGCTGGGGCTGGACCGGCAGGCGATGTTCGATGCCGTCTCGACCTCGTCGGGGTCGTCGTGGTCGATGAACACCTATTGCCCGGCCCCCGGTGTCGGCCCGGCATCACCTGCCGACAACGGCTATGCCCCGGGCTTCGCGGCGGACCTGATGTTGAAAGACCTTCGCCTGTCGCAACAGGCTGCCGAAGCCGCCGATGCGGACACGCCGCTGGGGCGCGCGGCGGCAGAACTCTATCGCATCTTCGTGGAGGAGGAGGACGGCGCGGGTCGCGATTTCTCGGCCATGCTGCCGCGTTTCGAAAGGCGTGAGCGGGGATAGACTTGGGCCCAATCGGGCGTGAAACATCTTGAAAGCGCGATCGACGTCCATCGATCGAGCGGGAAAACCCGTGGATCTGGCGGGTCGGCCTGTTTGGAACGCGGAATTGACGGGCTTTTTCTTGCTCATGGCCCCCCGGGGTCTCGTCTTGCGAACCGTGCGCTGCATGCACCGTGAGACCCGGCGGCGAGAGATCAAAACCTGAACATTGTGAGCGCGTTACGAGCCTTCCCGTTTTGGTGAAGCGGAGCCGATTGCCGCGGGCACCCCATGCGCGGATCGGATCGCGGCGCGAAACATGATGGAAAAGCCTTCTGGATCGGGGTTTTGCTTGGGGCCGTTCCCCGTCTAGACTGGGAACACGCCACACCGGACCATCGGAGGGCTCCATGGGTCGCGATGAGAGAATCATGCTGGCCGGAGAATACGCTCTCGATCTGTTGGAGGGCGAGGATCTTCGGCAGGCTCAGGAACTGGCCGCGCGGGACGGGGCGTTCCGGGCCGAAGTCGACCATTGGCAAGGCTCTTTCGCCAATCTCTTCGATACCGATCCGGTGACACCGCCCGCGAGTGTCCTGCGCGGGGTAGAGGCACAGATCTTCTCCCGAACGAAACGATCCTGGCGAGATTTCCTGCCCGACTTCGAAAGTAGGGGGGCGGTGATCGCGATCGTTGCGGTGAAAGTCGTGCTGATCGCGGCGCTGGTCTGGGTCCTCGCCTTGCGTTGAGGCCGCCAAGCATGGCCGGCGCGCCCTTTCGGACGTTTATGGCACGGTGGGATCGGCGCGCGCCACGACGGTCTTGATCGCGCGGTCGAGGTAGAACAAGAGCAGCGCGGCTGCGATCGCGGTGGCCACGAAACAAAGCCCGATCAGCCCCCAGTCGCCATCGCTGCCATCCTGAAGAAGGACGGTGGCGAGTGCTGCAAGGGGAATATGAGACAGAAAAAAGCTAACAACCTGAATGCGCCGAATGGACGATTTGACCATTTGTCGCCGTGCCTCCTTCTTAGAGTCTGACCCTGACGTTATGCGCGGTGGATCACCTCGGTTCAAGGGGAGGTCGGGTCATCGCCGCGCCCAGGCAGAGCGCGGGTCCAGAGGCCAACGGTCAGCGCTTCGTGTTGGCCGGGCATGCGCGACTACGACGGCGCCATGCAGCAATCGTACTGATCGAAGACGGTCGAGCGAACCTACAGCAGGAAATCGTCGAGCTCTTCGGTGGTGTCTTCCGCCGTTTCCGCGATCTCGGGCAATCCCAGAGCTTTTCGGTGAACGACCCGTTCCTCTTCCATCGTGTAGAGCGCGTAAAGCCAATGAAGGTCGCCTTCCGGGCTGTCCGAACCCAGGGCAATGTCGCCCACGTCCCGGGCCAGCTCGGCAATGGCCCCGACGTGCTCCGCCGCTACGTCGAAAGCGTTGCCGCCCGCTGTCGCCGCTCCATCCAGCCGGTCGGCGTGGTCCAGAAGGGCACGTCGCATGCCGCGGACCCGGTCGAGCCGCTGGCCTTGCGCCTCGGCTTCTTTCGCCGCGGATTCCTGCAAGCCGAGCAGGGTCTGAAGGTCGCGGTCGAGGCTCGAGGCGGCAAGCGCCTCCGAGGTGGAGCGGATATGACCGAGCGCCTCTGAAATCGGCGTGATCAGGTTCGAGGTCCGGTCCACCACGTCCTTGACCGATCCCGCCAGGAACCGCAAAGGCGAGGTCTGTGAACCGGATCGGTGCGCCACCAATGAGGCGTTGTGAACCGAAATCTCCAACTCGCGGTTCAATTCCACAGAGGTTTCCAGGTTCTCCTGCGTGGCATCGATCTGGCGGGTGAGGCCCGCCAGAAGTTCCAAGGCGGCGCCGAATTGCTCACGCGCACGGGCGACGGACTCGAGCATGACGTCGTTGGCCTGGGCGGTGGCGGTCATCCAGGCGTCCGAGGGGTCCGCCGCATCGCTGCGGTTGTGGATGATCGGGCTGAGTTCGAAAGCCTCCCGCAAGGTCCCGAGCGCGCGGCTTGCGGTGCCGGAGATCTGCTTGAGCGCCCCGGCCATCGCCTGGAGCTGGGCGGCGATGACCTTGGCTAGGAGCGCGCGATCCTCCGCCGACGCGGTATTCAGAGCGGCAATGGCGGTGCGCATGTGTTCCGTCCGCTGGGCGAAGCTGTCGGGGAACTGCAGGCAGCCGATCAAATCGCCGACGGCGCGTCTGACCTCGGCGTCGAGACGGTTCGCGTCTTCCCGGATTTCGGCCATGTAGGCGTGATGCACGCGTTCGAGGTCGGCAAGGCGGGTTGCCTCGTCACCGGCATTGTCGGACAGGGCGCGGAATTCGAGCCCGATGGCCGTCAGCCTGTCTCGCGCAAGGCCGCTTTGCTGCTGCGTCTCGACCACCAGGTTCGCAGAGCGTCCCGTCGCCTCCCTCAGGTCGCGACACCGGTCGTCGAGGGATTCGGTGAATGCCGTCAGCCGGTTGTCCATGTCACGGGTTTCGCTTTGCGTGATCTTGGTCAGCGAGGAGATGCTGGTCAGCGCGATGGTGTGCTTCTTCATCTCCAGAAGCGAAGCCGAGATCCGGATCAGCGCGCCCTGGAAGGCCCGGTCGGTCAGCGAATCCGCGGCTCCCCCGGCGGCGTCGGCGGCCGATGCGGCGTTCTGCAGGAAAAGCTCGAAGGTGCCGTCCTGCTGGTCCGGCGTGTCCTGCGGGGCGGTGGCGGTCAGGAGGTTTCCGATATCCGTCCCGAACTCCGCGGCGGTGCTGCGGATTGTCTCGAGTTCGAAGAACGCGATCGAAAAGGCGCCGGAAATATCATCGGACAGGCGTTCAAGCGCCTTTTCGAGCGCGGCGTGAGGCGATGTCATGGGACCTCCGATACTGGACCGGACGCTTGTTAGCGGGCACCGGTTACCTCCGTCTTAAGGCGCGTGGGGATGTTGCCGGACCTTCCGTCGCAAGTTTTCGGGCGCGCGTTTACCGGATCTTTGGGGGTTCGACCGATGAGGTGTGGGACCATTAACCCCAGAGGTGACGATGCCCCCTCCCAACACTCGCGCAACAGGCGCGCTGCGTCTGCCAGCCGACCTCGACGCCGGCACCGTGACGACGGCCCACGCTGACCTCGTATCGCTTCTGGACGAAGCCGAAAGGTCTGAATTGGAGGTGTCGTTGGACCTTGAGCCCGACGATGCCGCTGTCAGTCCGCTTTCGCTGCAGCTTCTCGCCAGTGCCGCACGCAGTTTTCCGGCCGATCGTCTGACGATGGGCCCCGCCGCCTCCGCCGCACTGGCGGTACTCGACCGACCCAAGGAGATCTGAGCCATGCCGAAGACCGTTCTCAGCGTCGACGATTCCAAAAGTATCCGCGACATGATCGGCTTCACGCTGCGGCCGAAGGGCTACGACGTGATCGGCGCCGGTGACGGGGTGGAGGGGCTGGAGGCGCTCGCCGCCAACGAGGTCAGCCTGGTGGTCTGCGACCTGAACATGCCGAACATGAACGGGATCGAGATGATCCGGAAGGCCCGCGAGGATCGGCGCTTCGACGGTCTTCCCATCGTGATGCTCACCACCGAAGCGCAGAAAGAGAAGATGATGGAGGCCAAGGAGGCCGGTGCCACCGGCTGGCTCGTGAAACCCTTCGACGAGGAAAAGCTGGTCGCGGTCGTCAACAAGATGATCGGGGGCGCCTGATGAATCCCGCCGCACAGTCCTTCGTTCAGGAATCACGGGACATCCTGGAGGACCTGGAAGGGATCCTGCTCGAGTTGGAGGCCGATCCGGCCAACCCGAAGCGGATCGACGCGGTGTTTCGCGCCTTGCATACGCTCAAGGGTTCGGGTGCGATGTTCGGCTTCGCCACCTTGTCGGCCTTTACCCATCACTTCGAGAATGCCTACGACCGTATCCGCGACGGCCAGGCGATGGTGACGCCGGAACTGATTCAGCTCTCTTTGGCGTCGCGGGATCACCTGGAACGCATGCTCGATGCGGGCCCCGACACGGACGGCGCGCCTGCAAGTGACCCGGCGACCGAAGAGCTGGTGGCCCGGATCGAGGCGCTGGAGACGGGGGCGGCGGCCCCGACCGGAACTGCGCCCGAGACCGAGCGCTTCGTAATCACCTTCCAGCCCGATGCCGCCGCGCTCAAGAACGGCATGCGCCCGGACCTCATCATCGAGGAACTGGCCGAACTGGGCGAGGCGACGGTTCTCACGCAGGCCGAGGATGTGCCGGGCCTGCGGGATCTGGACCCCACGGTCTGTCACCTCTCCTGGCAGGTGGACCTGAAGACCGCCGCCGGGCGGGAGGCGATCGACGATGTCTTCATCTTCGCCTCGGACTGGACACTTCGGATCGAGCAGCCGGGGGCGGCGGCTGACGGGGCGCCGACCGAATCCGCCGGGGATTTGCACGACAGCCAGGCTTCCGACGCGGCCACGCCTGCACAGGCGGCCCCGCAGGACAGCCGCGTGGCGCAAAAGACGGATTCGGTCCGGGTGCAGTCGCATCGGCTGGACGAATTGATGGACCAACTGGGCGAGCTGGTGATCGCCCAGGCACGGCTCAACCGGATCGCGGACGACCTCGGGGATACCGGACTTGATAGCACCGCCGAGGAGATCGAGCGCCTCGTGACCGGCTTGCGCGACACCACGTTGTCGATCCGGATGCTGCCGATCGAGCTGGTCTTCGGCAAGTTCCGCCGGGTGGTACGCGATCTTTCCACCGAGCTTGGCAAGACCGTCACGCTGGAGACCCGGGGCGGCGAGACCGAGGTCGACAAGAACGTCATCGACAGCCTGACCGAACCGATGGTCCATATCATACGCAATTCCATCGACCACGGGATCGAAACGCCAGAGGGCCGGCGCGCCGCCGGCAAACCCGAACAGTCGCGGGTCATCATGCGCGCCCGGCAATCTGGGGGCGAGGTGCTGATTTCGGTCACCGATGACGGCAGGGGGCTGGACGCGGAGGCGATCCGCACCCGCGGGATCGAGCGCGGATTGATCATGGCCGACCAGGACATCTCGGAGGACCAGTTGTTCGGCCTGATCTTCGAGCCCGGCTTTTCCACCGCGCAGTCCCTGTCCAGCGTTTCGGGGCGCGGGGTCGGCATGGATGCGGTACGCCGGGTGCTGGACGATCTGCGCGGCAGCGTCGAGGTGAAATCGCAGAAGGGCAGCGGGACGGAGGTGACGCTACGCCTGCCGCTCACGCTGGCGATCATCGACGGGCTTCTCGTCAAGGTCGGCGACAATCCCTTCGTCCTGCCGTTGTCCAACGTAGAGGAATGCGTGGAGCTTCCCCCCGACGAGAATACCCGAAAGAGCGGCCGCTCGCTTTTGCGCATCCGCGACCAACTGGTGCCGTTCCTGAGCCTCGACGCCTTGTTCGGGTTCGACCGTGTCGAGAGCCCCGTCAGGCGGGTCGTTATCACCAGCGTGGAGGGTCGTCGGACCGGCCTCGTCGTGGACGAGGTGATTGGCCAGTACCAGACCGTCATCAAGCCGCTGAGCCTTTATCACCGCGGGATCGAAGGGTTGGCGGGATCGACCATCCTCGGTGACGGATCGGTGGCGCTGATCCTCGATGCCGCGGCGGTCGTCAGGCGCGCTCAGGGTGCGCAGAAGGCCGCAGCATGAAGGAAGCCGCGATGGACGAAACAGCCGCTTTGCAGACGGCGCTGACCTTCTCTCTGGATGGGGAGCGGTTCGCCATCCCCGTGGCCCATGTGAACGAGATCATCGATCCCCTGCCGATCACCCGGGCGCCGAACGCGGATCCCTTCGCGCCGGGTCTGGTCAACGTGCGCGGCGCGATCGCCCCCTTTGTCGACCTGCGTCGCAGGTTGGGCATGGCACCCGCCGACCTGGGCGAAACGAGCCGCGTCCTCGTGCTCGACCTGGTCATCGACGGGGAGCCCACGAAAGTCGCCATGCTCGCCGACGACGTGGACGAGATCACCGATGCCGCCGCCTCCGACCTGGAAGCGGTCCCCGAACTCGGCGTCCGCTGGCCCACCCACCTCATCCGCGGCGTCGCCCGACAGGACGATGCCCTGATCATACTTCTTGACGTCGACGCGGCCTTCGCTCCGACGCCTTCGTAAACGCCGCTTCGAACTTGAAAGAAAGGCCTCCCCTCATGCGCATCACAATAAAAGCCAAACTGATCGCCGTTTTCGCGGTGCTCATCGTGCTGCTGGGCGTCTCGAGCGTCATGGCGCTGCGATCGACCTCGCAGCTTCAGGCCAAGCTCAACGAGATCGTGAACGAAACCGCCTACCGGCTCGACGAGAGTCTCATCATGGAGGCGGGCGCGGCCCGTGCCATGAGCCTGATCAAGAGTTACCTGGTGCAACCCGATACCGCGATCGCGGAGGACATCGCCGAGGAGGTCGACCACCAGATCGCCGAAGTCAGCGAAGCCTACGATCACCTGGCCTCGATCGTGACCGACCCTGAGCTTCAGACGATGCTCGCGGCCTTCGACCGGGAATGGCAGGAATTCGTCAGTGTCGAAGCGGAGCTGCGTGGTCCGGGTTTGGCGCATACCGGCCTCAAGGCAAACCGGATCTATGCCACCCAGAGTGAACCGGCTTTCCGCGCCCTCTACACAGAGGCCGAGGCCCTGATTGCCGACGTGCGGGCGCGGATCGCGAGTGCGACCGTGCGTGTTCCGGGGCTGGTCAGTCTGGAAGCGTCCATCGACGCGATGATCGACAACGTCCGGGCGATCCAGAGCTACGAGCGCGACATGTTGTGGCTCACCGATGCAGAGGCGCTCGCCGCCGTGCGAGAGCTGATCACCGCTCAGGAGCTGGCGCTGACCGAGAACCTCGCGGCCGCCACGCGGTTCGCCAGCGGCGCCGATAGCAGCGCCGTCGCCTCGGTCGGGGAGGCCTGGCAGGCCTGGCAGGTTCCCTTGAACGAAAGTCTTGCCCTGTCCCTCGAAAACTCCGGCTTCGTCGCGGACGAAATCCTGATGAATCGCGTGGAACCCGCCTTCGCCGAAAGCTCGGCAGGTGCGGAGGCCATCGGGGCGGAGGCGCGTCAGAACCTTGCGGAAGCTCAGGTCGAGGCTCAGGCGGCCTATCAGACTTCGCGCAACCTTCTTCTTGGGCTGGGCATTGCCGCCGCGCTCATCGCCGTGGCCGCGGCTTTCTGGCTGTCGACGACGATCAGCCGCGGGCTCGATCGCGCCGTATCCGTGGTGCGCGAAGTGTCCAGGGGCAATCTTGACGTCGATGCGAAGGCCGACAACCGCGACGAGATCGGAACGCTTTTGACCAGCATGGAAAAGATGGTCGTCGACCTGAAGGGCATGAGCCGGTCGGCGGAGGCGATCGCCAAGGGGGATCTCAAGGCGGATGTGACGCCACGCTCCGACGAAGACCGTCTGGGGATCGCGTTGCGCGACATGGTGCTGAAACTGCGCGAGGTGATTTCCAACGCATCCGTCAGCGCAAGCCACGTGGCGCAGGGTGCGTCGAACATGTCCACGACCGCCACGCAACTGTCCACGGGGTCCACGCAGCAGGCCTCTGCGGTGGAAGAGGCCTCGGCCTCCGTCGAGGAAATGACGGCGAACATCAGCCAGAACGCCGACAACGCCGCCCAGACCGAGAAGATCGCCGGCCAGTCCGCCGATGACGCCCGCCGGTCCGGCGAGGCCGTGGGCAACGCGGTCCGTGCCATGAAGACCATCGCCGAGCGCATCACCATCATCCAAGAGATCGCCCGCCAGACCGACCTTTTGGCCCTGAACGCCGCCGTGGAAGCGGCACGCGCCGGATCCCACGGCAAAGGGTTCGCGGTGGTGGCCTCCGAGGTGCGCAAGCTGGCCGAGCGGTCCCAGCAAGCGGCGGCCGAGATCAGCCAGCTTTCGGTCGAGACGGTCGACGTCTCCGGCGAAGCGGGCCGCATGCTGGAGGCGCTGGTCCCCAACATCCAGCGCACCGCGGACCTGGTTTCCGAGATTTCCGCCTCGACCCGCGAGCAGAACGTGGGCGCCGAGCAGATCAACCAGGCGATCCGGGATCTGAACGCGGTCATCCAGCAAAACGCCGACGCCGCCGAGAAATCCGCCGCGACGAGCGAAGAGCTCGCGGCGCAATCCCAGCAGTTGACCGGCGTGATCTCCTACTTCGAGGTCGAGCCCTCGAACGTGAGGGCACCCGCACGCACTGAGCGCGTCACCTCCGCCGGGCCGAGAATGTCGGTCGTTCCCGGTGGCAAGTCCGATCGGAATGCGCCGGAGACGCGCGAGGAAGCCTTCGATCTCGATCTTGGCTCCGAAGAGGTCTCGGACGCCGATTTCCAGCGCTACGCGGGGTGAACATGCTGGATGCGAACGTCGCGGAGGCCGGGGCCGTGGAGGAGGAGGCGGAGGACGAGGTGTCCTCCACCTATCTCACCCTGGAACTTGGCGGACAGAGGCTCGGGCTCGACGTGCGGCACGTGCGCGAGGTGCTGGATGCCCAGGCGATTACGCCGCTGCCGAATGCGCCGGGCGATGTGCTGGGGGTGGTCGATGTACGCGGCACGAGCGTGCCGATCCTCGATATTCGGGCGCGGCTCGGAATGGTGGCAGAGATGTCCGGGACGGAGGGGCGTATCGTCGTCCTGGAACTCGGACGGGCCGAAGAACCCTATCCCATTGGGATCCAGGCCGACCGGGTCCACAAGGTCGAGCAGATCGCGGCGGACACGATCGAGCCGGTGCCGCGCCGGGGCCTGGGGGGCTGGGATGCGCGCGCGCTCAAGGGCCTGTGTCGGACCGACAAGGATCTCGTGGTCTTGATCGACGTCGACGCCCTGATGGGAGAGGCCGCGGCCGAGATCGACCTCTCCGACGGTTTTGGTTTGTTCTGATGCAGAATGCATGGTCGCCCGGCGAGCCAGAGTTTGGTCCCAGCCTATCTTGCCGGACCGGACACGGTATCGGGCCCGTCAAGGCCGCGCCTCCGGGGCCGTGATCCGGCGGCCGGCGATCCTTTCATTCCTTCGCTCCCGATGGGGGGCGAGCCGGCACCCGGGACGGCTTTACCCGGAGCGAACCCTGAAACTCCGCGGGAGTATCCTTCATGCTGCACCGTCCCATCAACCCGTCGCCGCTTCGGCCAGAAGAGGTCAGACAGCTCGTGGCAATGGCGCGCACCGTGGTCGGCATCACCATCGACACGCACAAGACGGATTTTCTGAGTGGCCGGTTGGGACGCAGGCTCGTGGCCACGGGCGCGAAGGACTACGCCGAGTATTGCCGGCTGTTGCAGTCGAACGCCGCTGAACGGACGGCCTTCGGAGAGGCCCTGACCACCCATACGACAAGCTTCTTTCGCGAGAAGGCCCAGTACGACTGGCTTCTGGAAGAAGGAATTCCCGCGTTGGTCGAAGACCAGCCGCAGCGCGAGGTCGTGATCTGGAGTGCGGCCTGCTCGACGGGCCAGGAGGGGTATTCCGCCTTGATGGTGATGCAGCAGGCCCGCGACCGCGGTCATCGGGGGATCGCGCCGCGCCTGATCGGGACCGACATCTCGCGACCCGTGGTCCAGAGGGCCAAGACGGCGGTCTATTCGAAGCCGGAAGTGGAAGGAATTTCGCTCGAGTTGCGGCGGCGCTTTCTGCTGTCGTCGAAATCCGCCGACGACGTCTACCGGATCGTTCCCGAACTGCGCGAACAGACGACCTGGCGGCCGGCGAACCTTGCCAGTGGCGACGGTCTCGACGGGATCTCCGCGGATATCGTGTTCCTGCGCAACATTCTGATTTACTTCGACGAAGAGATCCGGACGCGCGTCATCGACAACGTCTTCCGACGCCTCAAGCCCGGCGGCATCCTGATGACGGGGCATACCGAAGCCTCCCACGCGCGCCGCGACGGACTCGACCTCGTACGTCCCTCGATCTACCGCAAGGTGACCTGATGAGCGAACCGTCCTCCAGGAAGCGGGTGTTGATCGTCGACGACAGTGCCGTCGTCCGCCAGACCCTGTCCGACATCATCGGGGCGCATCCTCGGCTGGAGGTGATGGCGACCGCCAACGATCCGTTCCAGGCCGCGGAACGGCTGCGACGGGGCTTGCCGGATGTCATCGTCCTCGATGTCGAGATGCCGCGCATGGACGGTATCACCTTCCTGCGCCGCCTGATGGCGCAAAAGCCGATCCCGGTGGTGATCTGCTCGACCCTCGTGGGGAAGGGCAGCAGCACCTTCCTGGCCGCGCTCGAAGCCGGCGCGGTGGAGATCATCCAGAAGCCGAACCTGTCCACCCGCCAGTTCCTGCAGGAGTCCTCGATCCGCATACAGGACGCGGTCCTCGCGGCGTCCCACGCTCGCCTCGGCCGTCGGCGCGAGATACCCCCCGCCGCTAAGCTGAGCGCGGACGCGATCCTTGCCCCGGCCACCCGCAGCGCGATGGTGCAGACCACGCACAAGGTGGTGGCGATCGGCGCCTCCACCGGTGGAACCGAGGCGCTGCGGGTCGTGCTGGAAGCGCTGCCGCGCACGGCCCCCCCGGTGGTGGTGGTCCAGCACATGCCGGAAGCCTTTACCGCGAACTTCGCCCGACGCCTGGACGAGCTGTGCCAGATCACGGTGAAGGAAGCGCGGGACGGCGACAGCGTGCTGCCGGGGCAGGCCCTGATCGCACCGGGCGGACGGCACATGCTGCTGACCCGCAGCGGGGCGAACTACCGGGTCGAGATCAAGGACGGCGCGCTCGTGAATCGGCACAGGCCCTCCGTCGACGTGCTCTTTCGTTCGGTCAGCCGGGTGGCAGGGGCCAATGCGCTGGGCGTGATCATGACTGGTATGGGCGATGATGGGGCACGTGGCCTCAAGGAGATGCGTGACCAGGGGGCGCGGACCGTGGGGCAGGACGAAGCAAGCTCTGTGGTCTACGGCATGCCGGCCGAGGCGATGAGGTGCGGCGCGGTGGAAGTGCAGGCGGGTCTTGCCGAAATTCCGGCGCTCGTCATGAAGCTGGGCAATTCCTCAAAGTCGGTGCAGGCCAGAAGCTGAAACTGCGCCTCTGCGCGGGTCCCGCGACCCGATCGGTCATCAGAACGCCTCCGGCCCTTTTGAAAAACTCTCTTCGTTGCAGTTTCGTACGGTGGTTTTAAGCGCGGTTTAACGCTCCATCGGTACGACCACCCAGAGCCATGGAGGTTGAACGATGAACTGGTTGCGCGCGAAAAGGCCAAGCACTGCGGTTTCCGAAAGCCCGAGCCTGGTGTCGCAGATGGGTCGGGCGGTCGACGCGAGCCATGCGGTGATCTGGTTCGACATCGACGGCACGATCCTGGAGGCGAACGCGCGGTTCCTGTCCTTGTTCGGCTATGATGCGAGCGATTTGACCGGATACAAGCACAGCCTCCTCGTCTCCTCCGAGGAAGCGCAGGATCCCGGCTACACCGCATTCTGGCATGCGCTGTCGAAGGGCGATCCGCAGCGCGGCCTGTTCGGCCGCCTGGCCAAGGACGGCAGCCGCATCTGGGTGGAGACCGACTACATCCCGGTGACCGGTGCGGGCGACGTCGTGACCCGGGTCGTCGCTTTCAGTTCCGAAGTCGGCGCGGCGCGCCTGCGCTCTGCCGAAGCGGCGTTGCAACTCGACGCCTTGTCTGCGGCGGAAGCCTTCGTGGAGTTCGACCTTACCGGCCGGATCCTGACTGCCAACGGTAACTTCCTGACGATGACGGGGTGCGCCCTGTCCGAACTCGAAGGGCGGCCGCACGGCGAGCGCATGGGCGAAACGGAAGCGAAAGATCTTTGGGACAGGCTTTCTGCCGGGGAAAGCTTGTTGGAAGAGATCGCTTGCCGCGGCGCCAAGGGCGAGGTTCGCATCGAACTGAAGTATGCGCCGGTGCTCGATGCCGATGGCGTTCCCTACAAGGTGGTCGGCCTGGCCCGCGATATCTCGCAGGAGATCGCAGCGATCGAATATCTCTCGGATGGACTGAAGGCGCTCGCCGGTGGCGACCTCGGTATCCGTATTCCCGAAACGGTGGGGGGGCGCTTCGCCGGGCTGCGCGACGCGGTCGACGCGGCCATCGTGGCGCTGGGCCGCCTCGTGAGCGATATCCGCGACTCGACCGATCGGATCGCCGAAGAGACCGACGTCATCGCCGGCAGCGTGCAGAACCTCTCTGCCCGGAACGAGCAGCAAGCCGCACGGGTCGAAGAGACCTCTGCCGCGATGACCGAGATGGAAGGCACGATCCAGTCGAACGCGGAGAATACCCAGACCGCCACCGACCGCGCCGCCAAGGCGGTCTGCGTCGCCGAAACCGGCCACGATATCGTCAGCGAAGCGATCACCTCCATGAAGGAGATCGAGGAAAGCGCCAGGAACATCAGCAAGGTCAACGAGATGATCGATGCCATCGCGTTCCAGACGAACCTGCTTGCGCTGAACGCCGGCGTGGAGGCCGCGCGGGCGGGGGAGGCGGGGCGCGGCTTCGGGGTGGTCGCTTCGGAAGTGCGGGCGCTGGCGCAACGGGCGACCGATGCGGCGCATGACATCAACGAACTCGTGCAGAAGAGCCACAAGGCGGTGACCCATGGCTCGGACCTGGTCACCCGCAGCGGAGAGGCGCTGTCCGAGATCGTCACCTCGGTTTCCGCCTTCGCCGACAACATGCGCGACGTATCCAACGCCACGTCCGAACAGGCGCAGGGAATTTCCTCGGTGCGACAGGCGATCTCGGAGATCGACATCACCACGCAACGGAACGCCGCGATCGCCGAGGAAAGTGCCGCGGCGGCGATGCAACTCGCGCAGCGCGGCACGCGGCTGCGGAAACTGGTGAGCGGCTTCCGGGGCGGGAATGTCCATGCCTTCACGCCGAAGGGTGACAAACCGTCGAACCCATCGGCGAACCAAGGAGGGGACACAACTTCCAGCGCGCCGCAGGCGGAGGGACCGACAGCCGCGGCAGGTGGGTGGGCGGACTTCTGACCGACCCGACACGCTGACCGGACAACCCCAACGGAGACAAGACTCGTGACCGATCACACGACACATTTTCGACCGATGCGGGATCCGCTGGATCCGTCTCTCGGGGCAGGCGCATCCGAATGCCATCAGGCGAAAGGTTCCCGGGTCTGCCCAACCGCAAGGGCGCCACGGCGGAGCTACTAAGATCCCGCCCGCTTTCCCGCCCAGCCGTACCGGACGACCACCCCTATTCTTCGAGGTTTGATACTTGTGAACGACGCAATCGTGCTTCCCGACAAGATGCCCTCTTCGGCGGTCGGCGAACTGTCCCGCCTGCTGGCCGATGCCAGCCTGGGTGATACGCCGATCCGGATCGACGCCAGCGGTGTTCGCATCATGGGGGCGCTTGCCGCCGAACAGCTTTTGCGGTTCGTCCGGACGGCGGAGGCCGCGAACACGCGGGTCGAGATCACCGCTTCGTCCGAGTGCGCCGACGATCTGCGCCTTCTTGGCCTCCAGGACCTTCTACCGGAAGAGGAGGCGGCGACGTGACGTTACGCATTCTTGCCATCGATGATTCCCGCACGATGCGGGGCCTTTTGCGCGCCTCGCTGGAAGAGGCGGGGTTCGACGTGACGACCGCAGAGGACGGTATCGACGGGATGGAGCGTCTGGAAGCTGTGGCGCCCGATGTCATCATCACCGATATCAACATGCCGCGCCTTGACGGGTTCGGCGTGATCGAAGCTGTCCGTAAATCGGACGAAGGGCGGAGCGTTCCGATCCTTGTGCTCAGCACCGAAAGCGGGGTGGAGATGAAGGACCGCGCGCGGCGCAGCGGCGCCACCGGTTGGATCGTCAAACCCTTCGACGATGCCCGCCTGATTTCTGCCATCCGCCGTGTCGCGAGGGTCTGAGCCTATGTCGAGCTTGAACGAAATTCGCCAGATGTTCTTCGTTGAATGCGAGGAACAACTTGAACAGTTGACCGACGGGTTGGACACGCTGCAGGATGCGGTGTCCGACGGCACGCAGGACGGCGAGACGGTCAACACGATCTTCCGTGCGGTGCATTCGATAAAGGGCGGCGCCGCGTCTTTCTCGCTCGACGCGATCACGCGGTTCGCCCACATCTTCGAGACGATCCTCGACGAGGTCCGCGGTCAACAGCAGGAGCTGACGCCCGATCTCTTGCAGGAATTCTACGGCGCCTCGGATTACTTGGCCGGCCTCGTCGCGCAAAGCGCCGAAGGGGACGAACCGGAGGACGCAGCACTCGAGGAGCGCATCGCCGCAATCGCCGCTTTGTCGACGGCGGAGGACGATGGGGAGGTCGATTTCTCGCAGTCCTTCGTGCCGGTATCCCTGGATTTCGGTTTCGTTTCCGCAGGGGACGAGGCGGACGACCAAAGCGCGGGCTTCTCGATCCGGTTCGCGCCTACGGCTGCGTTATATGCGAACGGCCACGAGCCGCTGCATCTCTTTCGCGAGTTGGAAACCCTGGGGCGCTTGACGGTGGAGGTCGTCCCTGACGACGCGCTGACGGACGAGACGGATCCGGAGGTGCCGCATTTGGCCTGGTCGCTCTCGCTGACGACGGACAGTGACGAGAGCGCGATCCGCGAGATCTTCGAATTCGCAGAACCTCATGCCGATCTGACGATCGTCCCGCTCGATCCGCCCGCTCCGGCCTTCGACCTGTCGGCCTTCGAAGCACCTGCGGAGGACGGCGAGGGATTTGCACCGCCGGCGGGGCCGGAAAACGCGGCGGAGAGCGCGGATTCTTCATCGTCCACATCCGCCGAGCCGGAACCGCAGCTCGCCGAAGCCGAGCCTACCGTGCCCGAGCCCGCCCGAGAGGAAAAGAAGTCCACCGCCAAGGCGGGTCCGAAGGCCACGGTTCGGGTCGATCTGGACGTCGTCGATGATCTCATCAACACGGTGGGCGAGTTGGTCATCACCCAGTCCGTCGTGACCCAATCGATCAAGGAGGCGGGTCTGCAGCCGGGCACGCGGCTGGCCGTGTCGCTGGAGGAATTTCAAAACCTGACGCGGCATATCCAGGAAAGCGTCATGGCGATCCGCGCGCAGTCGGTGAAACCCCTGTTCCAGCGCATGGGTCGGATCGTGCGCGAGACGGCACAGATCGCCGGCAAAGAGGTGCGGTTCGTGACCGAAGGGGACGACACGGAGGTCGACCGGACGGTGATCGAGCGGTTGGTCGATCCGCTGACCCATATCCTGCGCAACGCCATCGACCACGGCCTGGAAACCGCCGAGACCCGTGCGGCCGCGGGCAAGGATACGCAAGGGACGGTCACGCTTTCGGCCGCGCATCGTTCGGGCCGCGTGGTCATCGAAGTCGCGGACAATGGCGGCGGTATCAATCGCGAGAAAGTTCTGGCCTCCGCCGTCTCCAAGGGGCTGGTGGCCGAGAACGCCACACTCAGCCCCTCCGAAATCGACCGGCTCTTGTTCACTCCGGGGTTCTCGACCGCCAGCGCGGTGACGAACCTGTCCGGGCGCGGCGTCGGGATGGACGTCGTCAACAGCGAGATCAAGAAGTTGGGCGGGCGGGTGTCGATCCTCTCCACCCCGGGGGAGGGAAGCACGATCTCCATCAGCCTGCCGCTGACGCTGGCCGTCCTCGACGGGATGATCGTGGACGTGGCCGGGGAAACGCTGGTGGTGCCGATCTCGGCGATCACCGAAACGATTCGCCCCAGGTCCTCGCAAATACGCCGGATCGATCGCGGGACGCAGACGATCTATCTACGCAACACGACCGTGCCGATCATCGATCTGGGCCAGGTCTTCGGCTATGCCGACGCGCCCGCGTTGGACCGCGAAGGCGTGCTGCTTCTGGTGGAGGACGACCAGGGCGCGCAGCGCGCGTTGGCCGTGGATCGCATCTACGAGCAGCGGCAGGTCGTCATCAAAAGTCTCGAAAGCAATTACGGTCATGTTCCCTGGATCGCCGCCGCGACGATCCTCGGCGACGGACGCATCGCCTTGATCGTCGATATCGACGAGATCACCAACACCGGCACCCCGGCCCTTCAGCCGGGCACCCCGGCCACGAAAGAGGTCCCAGCATGACGGCCGAGGTTCCTGCGCCCGCGCATCGGATGGGGGAGTTCCTGACCTTCTACGTCGGTGAACAGGAATTCTGCATGGACATCATGCTGGTCCGCGAGATCCGAAGCTGGACCAGCGTGACCACGCTGCCCCACGCCCCTGCCGATGTGCTGGGCGTGATGAATCTGCGCGGGGCCATCGTGCCGATCGTCGATCTGTCGGCCCGGCTGGGACTCGGACCCTGCGAACGACGGGACCGCAATGTCATCATCATCGCGATGATCTCCGAACAGGCTGTCGGTTTCCTGGTCACGGCCGTGGTCGACATCGTCGAGGTCGCCCCGGAGGACATCCAGCCGATGCCGACGATCAGTTGCGCCGAGGCCTGCGACTTCATCGGCGGGATCATTTCCTCCAATGACCACACCCTCCGCGTGCTCTGCACCGATGCGCTGGCGGCCACGATGACGGCCGTGTCGACGGTGGCATGACCGATCTGCCTAACCCATCCTCCGCCGCGCTCGATCTCGATCTGTCCGCGGCCCAGTACGCCCGGATCACGGCGATCCTGAAAGAGCGGGCCGGCATCGTTCTTGCCGAAGGGTCGATGGGGCTCGTGATCTCGCGCCTGGCACGGCATCTTCGCCGCCTCGGCCATCGCGACTTCGACACCTACCTCGAATTGGTCACGACCCCCGCGGGGGCCGCCGAGCGCGATCAGATGATCAATGCGCTGACCACGAACACCACGCGCTTCTTCCGCGAGCCGGATCATTTCGAATGCCTTGCGCGGCAGGCCATGCCGCGGTTGACCCGCAAGGCGAAAGCGGGCGGTCGTGTGCGGATCTGGTCGGCCGGCTGTTCCAGCGGTGAAGAGGCCTACAGCATCGCGGCGACCGTTCTGGGGACCTTTCCCGACGCGGCGGAGTACGACCTACGGATCCTCGCCACGGACATCAATTCGCACATGCTGTCGCGTGCCGAAGAGGCGCTTTACGACATCGACGCCGGACGCGATCTGTCCCCCGCGGCGCGGGCCGCGCTGTTCGAGCCGGCGCGGCAGGGGGGAAGTCTTGTCGTCCGCCGCGCTTTGCGCGACCTCGTCACCTTCCGCTATCTGAACCTCATAGGCGATTGGCCGATCTCGGGGCCGTTCGACGTGATCTTCTGCCGCAATGTCGCGATCTACCTCGGCGCGGAGACGCAACAGAACTTGTGGGCCGGGCTGGCGCGCATGCTGGACGAGGAAGGTCTGCTCTTCATCGGTCACTCCGAACATATCGGCCCGCCCTCGTCGGATCGGCTGGAGCTTTTCGCGCCCACCTCGTTCCGCCGCCCGCGGGTCAGCCCCATCCCACCCCATCCGTCTTTCAAGGAATGCCAGCATGTCCATCAAGACCTCTCTTAAACTTCTCGTCGTCGACGATACCAGTGTCAGCCGTGGGCTGGTCTGCATGTCGCTGGACGAAATCGGCTTCAAGAACGTCGACTTCTGCAGCAGTGGCGAACAAGCTTTCGATATCGCGACCCGGCAGGGGGTGCACATCATCCTGTGTGACCAGAACATGCCGGGGATGAGCGGACTGGACCTGCTGAAGAAGCTGCGCATGCAGAAATCGACCTCGCGCGTGGGATTCATCCTGATCAGCGGATCATTGACCAAGCCGCTCCTGGAGGAAGCGCGCAAGTGGGAGTTGAACAACTTCATGCCGAAGCCGTTCAACACCGCCCAGTTGAAGTCCTGCCTGCAGACCGTGACGGGGCCGTTTTGACCGGCGGGGCGATCCCGCTCGACCGGCTCATGGGCCGCCTTTCGGCGGAACTCGGCACGCTCGAGGCGATCGGGGGCCGGGTGGAGGTGCTGGTGGGCGACCTCGTCGGGCAGAGTGGGCGGGCGGTGCCGACTGACCTGCAGGACCTCGATCTGCTGGTGCAGTCGCTGCGAGACCTGGCGAGTTTTACCCAGGCTTTGTCCCGAAGCGTCCCGGACACCAGTGTCGATGCCACGACAGGTATCGCGATGCTGAAGCTTCGACGTCTTCGCGACGCCCTGTCGGGGGCCGCTCCCGAGACAGGGCAAGCGGACCACGGGGATATCCTGTTCTGAAAGCTGGATCGGTCCGGACGGCCGGTCGATTTCAGGTCACGTCCTTGCCCGGTTGAGTGTCGGGCTACCATCGGGGCGTGAAAGGACGCGGCGGAGAGCAATCGGACAATGCCGTCGGGGAGGGGGCGCTTCCGGTGAAGCGCCCCGTCGTCGTTCAACCGGTCACGCCGCAGTAGCTGACCTCTATTCCCAGGTCGGCGGCGAGGGCGGCCTTGGCACGCATGGCACGGTCGGCCGCTTCAGCGGTGTCGGCGTAAGCCACCTGGATATGGTTGGCCTTGTGCCGGGCCATCATCTGATCGCGGCTGACGCCGGTCAGGATGGCATTCATGATCGGCCACTCGGGCGTCGTCCCGTTCGAGCGGCGAAGCTGCTCTTCTTCGGGCAGTTCGACGGATTGTCCCCGCCCGATGTCCATTTTCAGGCGGTCGTCCTCTATGAAGATGCGCGACCAGATAATCTCTCCGGGCTTGGCATAACCTTTCAGGGATCCACCGCCCGAGGGGAAGAACATCGCCGGTTGACGAAAACTCTCCGACCCGGCCCAGCCGCCGGCGTGATGGGCCGGCGGGGCCGCGCCCGAGATCTCGAACACCCAGACGAAGCCCTCGTGGGTCCCGGATTCGTCCGGTCCCCCCCAGCGCAGGTCGTGGAGCGTCGTCTCGACCGGTTGGCCCAAGGCACGGTGCAGGCGGTTCGTCAGCACGCCGTCGATGGCGGCGCATTCGTCCACCTCGTTGAAATGCACGATCGCCTGACCTTGCCGGATCACGCTGCCGTCGGCGCGGGTCACGTCGGGGCGGTCGTCGTTGTTCAGCATGCCCTCGACCAGGTCAGAGGCGGGCAGAAGGTCCTTCAGGCCCTGTTGGTACTGGATGCCGATCGCCTCGCAGCCGAAGTCGTCGGCCATGCGGACCGCGGCGATATACATGGCGCACTGGCCGATGACCTGATCCTCGGTCAGTTCGGTGGCGGGGTCGGTGCCGAGATGGAAGGTCATGTCTTTCGTGACCATCCAGTCGTAGACCGCGCGCGCCTCTTCTTTCGGCACCTGGTTGGTCGCGTGGTAGAGCGCCGACTGGGACAGCCGTTCCTTGAAGAGCCCCAGTGCCATCAACATATCGTCGGGGACGATGGCATTGTACATTCCCATGCAGCCTTCGTCGAAGACGCCGAGGATCGCCTTCCTCCGGCGCAGGTCGTCGGCGATCGAGGCGACCAGCTCTGCATCCTCGCCGGCGTCGCCGCCGGAGGAATGCACGTGGGTGGTGTCCTGCGTGACCGTTCCCGTCTCAAGCCACTCGGACAGGCCCGCGCGGAAGAAATCGTCGTCGAAGTCTTCAGACCAGAGAGAGGCATAGGGAATCCCCGCCTTGGTGAGCGAGCCGTTGAGGTTCAGAAGGCCCACGAGGCCGGGCCATTCGCCGGACCAGTTTGCGACCGTGAGGATCGGCCCGCGGTGGGTGCTGAGACCGGGCAGGACGTGATGGGAATATTGCCAGACGGCCTCGGCCACGATCAGCTTGGCGTCGCGGTCGATCCCGGCGAAGATATCCATCCCTTCACGCTGGCTGGCGATGAAACCGTGGCCCTTGTCCTCTTTTACGGGGTGCGCGCGTGTCAGCGTATGGCCCATACCGGCCAGGACGTCGGTCAGCCGCGCCTCCATGGCCGCCTGGGCCGGCCAGCACTGCACGTTAGCGCTTTCGCGCAGGTCGCCGCTGGCGACGAGGACGATGTCGGTCATTTCGTCATTCCCATGATCTTGGTGTATTTGGCGAAGTCTTCCTGCATGCTGCGGAACACCTCGTACTTGCGGTCGTGATAAGCGGCGATGGCGCCGCCGCGCGGGGCCACCACGGTGCCGGTGCCGCACATCGAGGACATGGCCGTCTCGACGTCGGGCTGATCGCCCGCGGTCACGGCACCCAGCATGGCGCAGCCCAGAAGGACCGGTTCCTTCTGATCGGGCACGACGACGCGGCAGCCGGTGGCATCGGCATTCTCGCGCAGGAAGAGCGCATTGCGCGCAAGACCGCCACTGACGACAAGCGTGTCCACATCCGCCCCCGCGGCGCTCATTTCAGTGATGATATGGCGGGTGCCGTAGGCCAACGCCTGTACCGTCGCGAGATAATCGAGCGCGAGATCCTCGACGCCCGCGTCCAACGTCAGCCCGCTGATCCCGCCCTTGCGCCACGGCTGGGCCAGGGGAGAGCGGTTGCCGTGGAAATCCGGCTGGACGTGGCGGTCCGCGCTCAGCGTCGCCGTCTCCTCGGCCATTCCGGCGAGGGTCCGGTCGAGAAGGTCGGTGATCCGGCAGTCCTCGGCCTCGGCTTGTTCCATCAACGCGGCCGAGGCACCGTGCCGGGCGATGACCGCGTCGATCAGCGCCCCGGCGGCGGATTGACCGCCTTCCAGCGCCCAGAGGTCGGGCAGCAGGACACCGAAGTAGGGGCCCCAGACCCCGGGCACGAAAACCGGATCGGGCGACACGGCGATATGGCACGAGGACGTGCCCGCGATCAGGGCAAGCCGCGTGGACAGCGGGTCCGCGCCCCGGTCGACCGCGAGGGTTCCCAGGGCACCCGCGTAGGCGTCGATCAGGCTGGCGGCGACCGGTGTGCCGGGCGCGACGCCAAGTTCCGCCGCCGCCTGCTCCGTCACGCCACCGCAGGGGGTGCCCGGTGCGACCAGTTCGGCCCCGAGGGCGTCGTGGTTCGCGGTGGCAAGGTCGCCAAGGCCGATCTTCGCCAGGAATTCATCGTCCCAGCCTTCGCCGGTCTGTCCCTTGTGGCCGAGGTAGGTCCACTTGCAGACCGTCGAGCAAAGCGAGCGCGTCTCGCCATTGGTCGCACGGTGCACCAGCCAGTCGGGCAGGTCCCAGAACCGGGCGGTCCGTGCCCAGGCTTCGGGGAGTTCCCGCTTCATCCAGCGCAGTTTCGGCAGTTCCATCTCTGGCGAGATCGTGCCGCCGACATACTTCAGCGGCGCGCCGCCGATGGCGTTGATCTCTTCAGCGTCCGAGATGGCCCGGTGATCCATCCAGAGCATCACGTCCTGGTCCGGTACGCCGTCGCGGCCGACCGGTACCGGTCCGCCCTCGTCGTCCGAGACCACCAGGGAGCAGGTGGCGTCGAAGCCGATTCCGCGAATACCGTCCTTGTAGATGCCGGCCGCGGCGATGGCGGCGCGGCAGGCCGTTCCGACCGCCGCCCAGATCTCGGCGGTGGCTTGCTGGGCGTAGCCCGGCGCGGGCCGGTAGGTCGCGATGGCCTCGGCATGGGTGCCCAGAAGCTGTCCCGTCGCGTCGAAGACTCCGGCGCGTGCGCTGCCGGTGCCGACATCGACGCCTAGGTAATAGGTCATGTCTTGTCCTTGATTGCTGTGATCCCGCAGTCCGTGCGGATCGTCATCTCGTGGCGTCCGGGCGTCAGGTCGAAAGTTTCGGCAGGGGCCTTCGCATTCAGTGCCATCCCGGTGGGCAGGGTCACCCGCGCGGTCACGCCCGGCGGCAGGGCGACGGTCCAGCGCACCTCCTCCCCGTCGATTTTCCACGCGCTGAAGATGTCGCCGCTGTGGGCGGCGTGGGTGGCGGTGACCTCCGCGATGCGCGGATCGAAGATCGGGCGCATGACGACGCGGGCAAAGCCGGGCGCGTCCGGGTCCCAGTCGATCCCCGCGAGCCGGGACCAGATGAATTCGCCCACCGCACCGTAGGAGTAATGATTGAACGAGTTCATCGCCGTCGATTGGAACCCGCGCTCGGGGGTCCAGCCGTCCCAGCGTTCCCAGATCGTCGTCGCACCGTGGCGGATCGAAAAGCCCCAGCTTGGGTAGCTGTCCTTCAGAAGAAGGCTGACCGCCTTCTCGGGATAGCCGTTGTCGGCCAGCACCGGGCAAAGATGGCGCACGCCGATGAAGCCCGTCTGCAAATGCCCGCCCGCGTCGTCGATCAGCGCAACAAGCCGGGCCGCCGCCGCCGCGCGATCGCCCGGGTCCAGCAGATCGAAATCGAGCGCCAGAAGATACGCGGTCTGCGTGTCGCCGGCGAGGCGGCCCTTGTCCCAGAACGCGGCCCGGAATGCCTGCCGTAGTTCTGCCGCCAAGGTCTGCCACGGCGCAGGGTCCCTGTTCGTTACCCCCGCGATCCGCGCCATGAGGTCCGCGAGATTCGCCCAATAGGCGGTGGCGAGCAAGGCGCGATCCGTCTCGGGCCCGACGCTGAGCCAGTCGCCGTAGTTGTTGTTCACGGCGTGGCGGCGGATACGACCGGGGTTATGACGCGCGATGTAATCCATCCACGCGGTGAAGGGGGCCCAACACCGCTCCAGCAGGTCCCGGTCCCCGTAACGCAGCCAGTGGTGCCAGGCCATGATGATCGGGCCATCGCCCCAGGCGGGCGCGCCGGGCTGGGGTGTCAGACGGTAGGGATTTAGCGGCTTCGTGGGGGCGACATCGGGAAATGCACCGTCCGGGGACTGACCGTCGATCAGGTCTTCCATCCATTTCGTCAACATCGCCGAGACGTCGCCGAAGAAGCCCGCCGTTCGCCAGAAGACCTGGGCGTCGGCGGTCCAGCCGTAGCGTTCGTCCCGTTGCGGGCAATCGGTCGGCACCGCCAGGAAATTGCCGCGCTGACCCCATTCGATATTGCTCAGAAGCTGGTTCACCATCGGGTGGCCGGTCTGCAGGCCGCTCGCCATGGGCAGATCCGTCTGGATCGCGATGGCGGTGAGCTGCGGATCGGCCGCGTCGCCCTCGACCGTAAGGCTGACGTACTGGAACCCGTGGAAAGTGAAGCGCGGCTTGAACGTCTCGGGTCCGCCGCCTTTCGCGACGTAGATATCCTCCGAAACGGCGAACCGCAGGTTTTCGGTGTAGAGCGCCCCATCCTCGGTCAGGCGTTCGCCGTGACGCAGCCGGAAGACGGTGCCTGCGGGGGCCTCGACGGTCATCTCGCAGTAGCCTGCCAGGTTCTGACCGAAGTCGATGATCCGCGTCCCGTCGGGCGCCGCCGTGATCCGTTTCGGGGCGAAACGCGCGACCTCTCGCGTAGGCTGGATCCTGGCGGCGTCCAGTCCGGGCAGGCCCGGTTCGGGAACGATGCATTCCACCGGTTGCCATCCGCGCGTGCCGTGACCGGGGCGGGACCAGTCGCCCAGTTCCAGCCGTGCGTCGTAGTGCTCTCCAACGAGGAAGTCGGAATAGCAGATCGGTCCCTGGCGGGTCTGCCAGGTCTGATCGGTGCGCAGGATCCGAGTGGTGCCGTCGGCGAAGTCCAGGTGGATCTGGCAAAGGAAGGCCGGGCGTCCGCCGTAGTGGTTGCCCGCGCGGCGCTGATTGTGGCCGATACGTCCCGAATACCAGCCCTCGCCCAGGATTGCGCCGATGCAGTTCGGCCCGGCGTGAAGGGCTGTCGTCACGTCGTGGACCTGGTATTCGACCCGGGTGTGGTAGTCCGTCCAGCCTGGGGCCATAACGTCCTCGCCGATGCGGGTCCCGTTGACGTGAAGCTCGTAAAGGCCAAGCGCCGAGACGTAGGCCGTGGCGCGGACGGGGGCCGCTGGCAGGTCGGCCTCGCACCGCAGGTAATCCGCGGGACGGGCCTGGAACCGGTTGTCGTAGGTGTTGTCCTGCGGCACCTCGCGCCCCGCGGGCAGGACGAAGTAGCGGGCGATCCACTCGGCTCGCCAGTCGTCCGGGGTAAGCCCGGTGAAGATCTCTGCCGGTTCCGCAAGGTCCGAGACGCGGCCGGCCTCGTCCCAGACCTGCACGCTCCACCACAGCCGCAGGTCGGAGGGGAGGGGGGCACCGCCCCAATCCACCAGGCGATCGTCGCGGGCAGGGCATTTGCCGCTGTCCCAAAGATCACCCCTGCCGGTGCGGACCGCGGCCCGGTCGCGCCCTGCCACGATGCGCCAGGCGATCATGCGTCCCCCGGCGCCGTCCAGCGCCCAGCCCATCCGGGGCCGATCGGTATTCAGCCCGCGCGGCGCGGCGAGATGTTCGCACCGCAGGCGCACGGGGCGCAGGTCGGTCGAGGTGTCGCGTGACGCATCGTTCAAAGTTCGAGCGCCCGATCGCGTGCGTGTGTGATATGGTCGTCCATGGCGACGGCGGCCCGGGCCGGGTCGCGCGACAGGATCGCGTCGATGACGACGAAGTGCTCGGCAAAGGCATCCGGCAGGATCTGCGAGGACAGCCGGATCCGATCGAGATTGATCAGGCGGATCCGGATGAAGTTGATGTCGTAGGCCTGCTTGATCAGGTCGTTGCCCATGGACTGGATCAAAAGCTGATGAAAGCCGGTGTCGATCTCCTGTCCGCGGTCGAGAACCTCGTCCGTTGCATCGGTCTTCAATTCCTCCAGGATCGCCTCGTGACGGCTGCGCTGTTGCCGCAGCGTCTCGTCGGGCATCTTGCGGACCGCGTGCAACACCGCTTCGCGTTCCAGCGCCGCGCGCATCTGGAAGGCGGCGCGGATCATCGGCAAGTCGATCGACAGGATCTGGATGCCGCGCTGGGGCAGCACGACGATCAGGCCCTCGGCCTGAAGCCGGGGCAAGAGTTCGCGCAAGGCACCGATGGACAGGTGCAGCAGGTCGACCAGGTCACGCTGGCTGACCAGTTGCCCGGGCCGCAGCCGCCCGTCCAGCAGCGCATCCTGGAACAGTTCGTACGCCGTCTGGCGCACGCTGTGGTGCGGTGTGGAGGCTCGACTTGAACGGTTCTGCATGGCGCTCTCCCTTACCCGGCCAGCCCGGCCCGACGATCGGTTCAGGCGCTTTCTTTCTCGGGACTGTAAAGCTCTGCCGCAATGGCGTCGATCGTCCCGGCCGGCACCGGGCGCAGGGGCGGAACCATGCGGGCGAAGGCTGGGTCGTCGTAAAGCCGCGCCAGCAGGCCCTTCAGAACCGAAAGTCCGCCGTGGGCATCGACCGCCGTGATCCGGGCCGAGGCGATCTGCTGAAGCGGATCGTCCTGCGATGCGCCTGCCAGCCGGGCGCAATCGGCGGGGAAGACATTCGGAAGGCCGCCGATCATGCCGGCGCCACCCGCCTGCACCATCCGGCTGAGGATGCGGTCGTCACCGGTATAGATCGCGAGATCCGGGAAGGCCTGGACCAGCGCGCGGCCCGCGTCGAGGTCGCCGGTCGAATCCTTCAGGCCGACCACGCGATCGCCCAGCCGGTCGAGGACTTCCTGCACACGCTCCGGCGTGAACAGAAGGCCGCTGAATGCGGGAAAGTTGTAGAGCAGCACGTCGATGTCCGGCCCTCCGGCCCGCGTGATCACGGCGGCGAAGAAATCACCCAATCCGCCCGGCGCGTCGTAGGCATAATAGAAGGGCGGCAGGATCAGGGCCGCGCGGCAGCCCAGGTCGGCATACCCACGCACGAGCCGTGCCGCGTCATCCAGAGAGGCCGCGATCACGCCAGGCACCTGGCGGGACATGTCGAGACCCGCGGCCTTCATTTCCGCCATGGCCGAAAGCTTCTGCTCGACCGAGAAGGAGGCCCCTTCGCCCGTCGTCCCGAAGGTCGAGACCATGTGGCAGCCCTGGTCCAGCATCGTCTCGCAATGGGCACGCAAGCGGCCCGTGTCGATGTCGAAGCTGGTAGTCACCGGGGTGACGGCGGCGCCGATGACACCCTTGAGATCTTCGCTGATGGCCATTTGGACTTCCCGTTTGCGCTGGACCGACATCTTGACGATGTCTTGATCCCATAACTGATACAATAAGTGTTTGCATCAGTCAGCCCGTAATGTAAATATCCGTCGAGAGCCTTGGCGCAGTGATGTATCGAGGCTGAAGAACCAAACGGGAGGACGTCATGACACGCACCATTCTTACCGCCCTGGCCTGCAGCACCTTGCTGTCGGCCCCGGCCTTCGCCCAGGACCAGATCGAGCTGAAGTACACCGTGCCGTCGGTGCCCAGCGACATCCACACCCGCGCCATGCAGGTGTTCAAGGACACGCTCGAGGAATCGCAGCCCGATCGGTTCGACATCCAGCTTTACGACTCGGGCTCGCTGTTCGGGCAGGGTGCGGATCTCGACGCGCTCCAGCGCGGCAACGCCGAGATGACCTACGTCTCCTACCAGCTCATCGCCGATGCGATCCCGGCCTTCGGCCTGTTGACCGCGGGCTACCTGTTTCAAAGCCCCGAGCACTACGATGCCTTCCTGGACAGCGACCTCGGCGGCGAATTCAAGCAGCGCGTCTCGGACGAGATGGACATCCAGTTGCTGGCGGCCTGCTACCTGGGCACGCGTCAGTTGAACCTGCGCGGCGACCAGGAGGTGAACACCCCCGAGGATCTGAGCGGCGTGAAGCTGCGGATGCCGGGGTCGGACGCCTGGCTGTTCCTCGGCGAGGCGCTTGGTGCCAGCCCCACGCCTCTGCCCTTCGGCGAGGTCTACCTCGGGCTGCAGACCGGCACGATCGACGCGCAGGACAATCCGCTCCCCACCGTCGAGGCGGCCAAGTTCTACGAGGTCACCGACCAGATCATCATGACCAGCCACCTCGTCGACGCCATCAACGTGGCCGTCAACAACGAGACCTGGGACCAGCTCTCCGACGAGGAGAAGGCCGCGATGACCGAAGCCGCCCAGGCCTCCTGCGACTTCAACAACGAAGAGCGCATCGCCGAGGAGGAGCGCCTGGTCTCCTTCTTCGAGGAGGAAGGTCTGACCATCTCGACCCCGGATGTCGACGCGTTCCGGTCCCACGTCCAGCAGGTCTACTTCGACAGCGATCGCTCGCAGGACTGGCCGGAAGGCTGGGTCGAGCAGATCAACGCCTTGGCGGAGTGATCCAGGATGGCCGGTGTCCTGACCCGGTCGTCCCTGACCACCGTCGGTCGCCTGCTCAAGCGGGCGGCCGACTGGATCGGGGTGGCGCTGTTCCTGACCGCGTTCTGCGGTTTCATGGTGCAGATCTACTATCGTTACGTCCTGAACAATCCGCTGCGCTGGACCGAGGAGTTCACGATGATCGCCTTCATCTGGACGGTCTTCTGGGCGGCGGCGTTCCTCGTGCCGATCCGTGAGCATGTCTCGTTCGAGGTGGTCTACGACGTCGTCTCGCCCAAGGTCAGGCGCGTCTTCAACATCTTCTCGATGGTGCTGATCATCGTGGCCTTCGTCGTGCTGATCCCGGCGACATGGGATTACCTCGACTTCCTGACTCGCAAGAAAAGCCCGGTGCTGCGCCTGCCGATGCACCTGATTTACGGCTGTTACATCCTGTTCCTCGTCGGCTTCACGATCCAGGCCGTCGCGCGGCTGGCCGCCCTCTTCGGGCCGCGCTGGACCGACCAGATCTGAAGGCCCCCACCGATGGAATTCCTTGCCGACAACGCGCTGTGGATCATGCTTGTGATCCTGGTGACCACCACCATCGCGGGCATGCCGCTGGCGATTTCCATGATCACCTCGAGCATCTTCTACCTGATGCTTGCGGGCCGCGACGTGGGTCTCGCGGCCGAGAACGTGCTCAACGGCGTCTTCGGGAATTTCGTGGCCCTCGCCGTGCCGCTCTTCATCTTCGCGGCGAACATCATGAACGCGGGCAAGGTCTCGGACCGGTTGCTGACCTTTGCGCTTGCGGTCGTCGGGCGGATGCCCGGCGGGCTGGCGCAGGTGAATATCATGACCTCGCTGATCTTTTCGGGCATGAGCGGCTCCGCCATCTCGGACGCCGCGGGCGTGGGCAAGGTCATCACGGGCATGATGATGAAGGACGGACGCTACCCGCGCGGTTTCGCGGGCGCGATGACGGCGACCTCCTCGGTCGTGGGGCCGATCTTTCCGCCGTCGATCCCGATGGTGTTCTACGCGCTGATCTCCTCGACGTCGGTAGGTGCGCTGTTCCTTGGCGGCGTGGTTCCGGCGCTTCTGGTCTGCATCGTGCTGGCCATCGCCGTGATGATCATGGCCAAGATCCGCGGTTTCCCGGTGGAAGAGGCGATCCCATGGCGGTCCTTCCCCATGGTCTTCATCCGTGCCTTCCCCGCGCTCCTGATGCCGGTGATCCTGTTGGGCGGCATCTATTCGGGCGCCTTCACCCCGACCGAGGCCGCCGCCGTTTCCGCCTTCTACGCGCTGCTGCTGGCCAGCTTCGCCTACCGCGTCCTCGGGCCGAGGGAATTCTACGGCGTGGTCCTTTCCACGGTGAAGACGACCGCTATCGTGACCCTGATCCTGTGCGGCGCCTTCATCTTCAACTACATCATTACCGTCGAACGGGTTCCGCAGGCCGTCTTCGGCATCTTCGACAGCATGGATCTGAGCGTCATCGGCTTCCTGCTGCTGCTCAACGTGCTCTACCTGCTGATGGGCTGCGTGCTCGACGTCTCGACGATCCTGCTGGTCGTGACACCGCTCTTCATCCCGACCGCCTCGGCCCTGGGGATCGATCTGCACCATCTGGGGATCGTGCTGGTGTTCAACATGATGATCGGCCTGATCACGCCGCCTTACGGGATCCTGCTCTTCATCATCAAGGCGCTGACCGGCATCCCCGTGGCGGAAATGATCCGCGAGACCTGGATCTTCCTTGCGATTCTGATCGTAATTTTGCTCGTGCTTACCTTCGTGCCGGCTTTGTCTCTTTGGCTGCCGCGGGTTGCCGGGATGCTGTAGTCCCGGGCAGGCCGGGTTCTGAACCGACCGGGCCTGGCCTGCACGGAATCGATCTGTTCACCCCATGCGTGCAAGTGGGTGACCCCGGCATTTTGCGAAGCTCGGCCAGGACGGGCGCGGCAGGGGCGGGGTCAGTCGCCAATTCTCCGCAAACATCGCGCCACAGGACTTAACGACGCGAAACACTAGGTTTTAAGGGCTTTAAGCCTGCAAAAAGAACCAACGTCGTCAGAAATTTTCGCGCCTTAAACACTTTGTTGACCAAATTCTACGGTCTTGTCGGGTCTATCCAGCCACGTCGAGCTGACGACAGACAAAGGTGTTCCGAGATGAAAATTCTAGCCGTGGATGATGATCCGTTCATCCTTGAGGTGCTGACATCTCTGGTGGAACTGATGGACGGGTTCGATCTCTTGACGGCCGAAGGCGTGTCCCAGGCGCTGGAGGTGATGGCCGATCATGGGGATATCGAGTGTTTCCTCGTCGACATCCAGATGCCTGAGCGCGACGGTATCAGCCTTGTCCGCGATATCCGGGCCGACAAGAGATTCGAGCGCGCACCCGTCCTGATGCTGACGGCGATGGCCGACAAGGTCTACATCGACCGCGCCTTTGCCGCGGGGGCGACGGATTACATCAACAAGCCCTTCGACATCAGCGAACTCAGCGACCAACTCGAACTCGAAAAGCGTCGCGTCGAGGAGCGGCGCCAGCAGGACGAGCGCCTGACGCAGACCGCCTCCGGACACAGTGTGTCCCAATCCTCGGCCCCGTTTTCGCTGTACCAGCCCTTTGACGTCCACGACATCGACAACGTGGTGACCCTGACCGCCCTGGAAAATTACGTGACCCGCCTGTCGCGCAGTGCGCTGTTCGGGTCGAGCGTCTTCGGCGTGACCCTGCGCCGCGCGCCGCATCTGTTCGATGGGCTGAGCGAATTCGACTTCAAGAGCCTCATCGCCGATATTGCAGAGGCGATCAGCGACCAGTTGATGAGCACCCAGTCGCTGATCACCTACGTCGGCGGCGGAAGCTTCGTCTGCGTTCTGGAAGACGGCGCCTGCCTGGACCGCGAGCGGATGACGGATGCGCTGAACCTTGCCATTCATCGCATGGATCTGCACGACAGCAACGGCCAACCCCTGCATCTGCGCGTCTGTGCGGGTCAGCCGGTGCGCCTGTTCTGGCGTCCGGGACACCAGGCGATCGAATGCCTTTCCCAGGCGCATGCCAACGCCGAGAGCGAGGCGCAGCGGATGGAAGAGAACCTCGACAAGTTCTGGACGCTGGGTGAAAGCGCCACATGACCCCCGGCTCGAAGACAGCACCGGCGCTGAACATGTCGGGTGCGCTTGATCGTCTTCGGGCACGGTTCCTCGACGCCTATCCCGCACAGCATGCCGAACTGGAGCGGCTGTTCCGGCTGATACGGGCGGGGCAGGGCGATCGAGCATGTCTCGTCGAGTTCACGCGTATCCTCCACCGGATCGGCGGGACGGCCGGAACGATCGGTCTGTCCGCTCTTGGCAAGGCGGCACAGGAGGGAGAGGCCCGTTTGCTTCGCCACCTCGATGCACTGCCCCCGAACGGCCCGGTGGATCCGGCCTTGGCCGATCTGCTGTGCGGGTTCATGACCATCTCTGCAAATCACGCGACCGGGCCCTGATCGTCCGGGGCGCTGCGCGCGTTCGATCGCGGGCAGGACCCGGTTCAGCACCGCCCGGTCGAGGCGACCCGGGTGGGTAAGGCGAATCCGGTAGAGTCGAGCTAGCGTCCGACCACCGCCCGGATCTCGTCGGACAGGGCGATGGGGTCGAAGGGCTTGGCAATCACGGCAACCGCACCGCTGTCCAGGAGGGCCTTCCGTTCGGATTCCTGAGCGCGGGCGGTCATGAAGATCGCCGGCGTCTCGGCCAGCGCCGGAATGTCCCGCAGCCGTTCCAGAAGTTGGAGCCCGGTCATCCCAGGCATCATCACATCCAAGAGCAGGACATCGGGCGCGAAGGCCTCGGCGCAGTCAAGCGCGCTTTGGCCGTCCTCGCACTGGCGGATGGTGAATGCGCCGGACATTTCCAGCGACAGAAGGGCGATTTCGCGGATATCGGGATCGTCTTCGGCATGCAGCAGGCGGATCGTCATGGACGCACTTTCCTCATTCAGGCGCGGGGCGGGATAGGGTGAAACAGGCGCGGGTGCCTTGACCCTCGACACTGTCGAGGGAGATCGTGCCGCCGTGCGCCTCGACGATGGTCTTGACGATGGCCAGGCCAAGGCCCGTGCTGCCGGTCCGATTGCGATGGCCCGATTGCGCCTGGTTGAAGCGATCGAAGATCGTATGCAACGCACTTTGCGGAATGCCGACGCCGGTGTCGTCGACGCAGATCCTCACCTTTTCGGGGTCGCTGTCATCCAGCGACAGGGTCACCACGCCGCCCGGGTGAGAGAACTTGCAGGCGTTCGAGATGAGGTTGGTCAGCACCTGGTGGATGCGCGCCCCATCTATGGTTGCCATGACGGGACCTTTCGGCGCCTCGACCTCGATACGGACCTCGAATTGATGCGCGAAGCTCGCGGTGGCGTCGTGGGCGGCATCGAGCACGGCGACGAGATCGAGCAAGTCCTTGTCGAAGCTCATGTTGCCCGAGGTCAGCTTCTCGATGTCGAGGATATCGTTGACGAGCAACAGCAGCCGTCCGGCGTTGCGATGCGCAATGTCCAGCAAGGCGCGGGTCTTGTCCGCCACCGGGCCGGAGGCACCGGAAAGCACCAGTCCCAAAGCACCCTTGATCGACGTCACCGGCGTGCGCAATTCATGGCTGACGGTCGCCACGAACTCGTGGTCGCGGCGGTTTCGATCGATGTCCGCGGCCGGGCTCCAGATCGTCAGGATTACCTGGTCGTCGTCGGCGGTCCCCGCCGTCGAGAGCAATTGACAGTCGATGCGGTAAAGTTTGGCGTCACGCGCGACCTGTATCTCGCGACGGGTATGGTCGCTGCTCGACAGAACGGTACGCAAACGAATCTCTTCCGGCCCCAGGCCGAGGTCGGCGAGGCTGCGGTTTGCGGATCGGTTCCATTCGAAAAGGCGCAGGGCCGCGGGATTGGCGTAAACAACGTCGAAGGTATCCGCCGCGATCGCAAGCACCGGGTCCGGGACCGCATCGAGCAGGGCGCCCGAGCGTGTCGACGTATCTGACGCGTTCGGCGCATCAGTCGTGAAGGAAGTCTTATCCTTCAGAAAACTGGACATGTGTAAAATCCCCCCGCCTCCGGGGCACGGTCCCCGGTGCAGTGTCTCGTAAATCTGCCTGATCGTTATCAAGTCATTGCGCCGAAACAATGTCTTTGAGTCGGCTTTGTTCCTATTGTGCCGCGATCCCCCCTTGGGGTTGGTGCAACTGACTTGCCACGACTTCGAGCGTTTGGCGAGTCTTGGCAAGTCTGACCTTGATGGCCGCACCGGGCTTGGCAGATCCGGCGACGGAAAACGCCATGAACTTGGCGTCTGGATAGGTGTCCAGAAGATCGTCCAGAAGGTTCTCGGATTCGCTGTCGTTCAGTGCCCAATCAAGCAGGATCATGTCGAACGACTGATCACCGATCACCTCGCGTGCCTGTGCCACCGTCCGGGCCGTCGTGACTGTCGCGAGATCCTTGAGCCGGGTGCGAAGGGTCGTCGCGAAAGCCTCGTCGTCTTCAAGATAGAGGACTCGCTTCAGGGGGCCCGGCGCGTCGCTTGGGGGCGGTGCAGAAGGTGCCGTTGCCGCTTGCCGAGGTTTGGATGCCGCCGCTTCGGGGCAGGTGAACCAGAACTCGGTCAGCCCCGGTTCGCTTTCGAAGCCCATCTCGCCGCCCATCGCCTCGACGATCTGGCGCGAAATGTTGAGCCCCAGGCCGGTTCCTCCCTTTGCGCGGGTATCCGAACTGTCGGCTTGGCTGAACGGCTGAAAGATGCGGTCGCGGAATTCCTTCGGGACGCCGGGGCCGCGGTCGATCACGCCGAAGCGCAATCGCGCGCCTTTTCGCTCGATCCGTACCGTCACTTCCGAGCCCTCGGGCGCGTTCTTGCTGGCATTCGACATGAGGTTCGACAAGACCTGCGCCAGCCGGTCGGGGTCCGCCAGCACCTTGGCGCCCTGGGTGGTATCGTCCGCCGCAAGGGTGACGCCGAACCGGTCGGCGTAAGGCGTGTTGTCCTCGATCGCCTGTTGCACCAAAGACGCCGCATTCTGCTCGGACGGGCGGAATTCCAGCCTGCCGGACGAGCTTTTCTCGAAGTCCAGAATATCGTTCACGAGATAGATCAGTCGATCGACGTTGGCCTGCGCGATATCCAGCAGTCGAGTGGGAAACTTTGCCCCGGGCGCATCGGCGGCCTTGTGGATCAGGCCCAGCGCGCCCTTGATCGAGGTCAGCGGGGTGCGCAGTTCGTGACTGACGGTGGCCACGAACTGTGACTTGAGCCGCTGAGCCTCGATCTCCTGAGTGATGTCGCTGATCTGCATGACGAAGATCTCGCCGCCGCCATGCGGGCCGGAGGCCCAGGTCACCTTGACCATGCCCCAGCGCTCGACCCCCTCGGTGTTGCGGATGCGGACCTGCTTGCGGAACATGCGATCGGGATCGCCCTGCAGATCGATGACCGAGGCCACGATTTCCGCGCTGTCGTCGGGGGCAAAGAGATCGCTGAGCTGCATCCGGGACAAGGTGTCGAGATCCTGGCCGGTCAGCGAAGCCAACGCGGCGTTCGGATCGGTCAGCGCACCGTTCCCGTCGAGGATCGTCATGCCGACGGGTGCATGGGACTGGGCCAGGCGCAGGCGTTCCTCGCTGGCGTGCAGCGCGTCCTGGGTGGTGCGCAATTCGTGTATATCGGTCTGCGCGCCGACCATCCGCACGGCGCGGCCACTTTCGTCCCGCTCTGCCACGGCGGCGTCGGATCGCATGTAGCGCCAAGTCCCGTCGTCGAACTTGATCCGAAACTCGCTCACCGATCGGTTCGTCCGTCCGGTCAGGCAGTCGCGGTCGGCCTTCAAAATTGCGGGCAGATCGTCCGGGTGAAGCCGCGCGTGGAAGACGTCCCGCGGGTCTTCCGTGAACGTATCGGGGTCGATCCTCATCAGGCGCAGCCAGGTGTCGGACACCACCGAAGTCATGGTGCGCAAGTCGATGTCGAAGACGCCGATATCCGCGTTCTTCAACGCGAGGTTCCAGCGTTCCTCGCTCTTGCGCGAGGCGCGCGCGTTCTCGGTGGCCTGCGTCACGTCGCGCAGGATCACGGTATGCCGGGGCGCGCCGTCGGCGTGTGTCCAGCTGTTGCGCTGGAGTTCCAGGTGGATCTTGCGGCCCGTCGCAGTCTGGGTCGTCGCGGTGGCGAAGGTCCAGCCATCCGACATCTCGGGCGAGCTGACCAATTCCCGCAGGTGGACGCCCCGAAGATCCTCCGTCTCGAACAAGTGGTGCGCCGCCGCATTGGCGCTGAGGATGAAGTTCTTGCCATCCAGTTCGAGCAACCCGAACACCGCATTGTCGAAGACGGCCCGGTTGCGATCTTCGTTCGACACGAGTTGCCGCGACTTGGTCTGGTCGCGCTGGGCGATCGCGCGCTGGTATTCCGACAGCAGCACGCAGATCAGGGCACCGCCAATCACCACGAAGACGAACATCGACATGCCGCGCGTCGCCTCGAACGCCGGCGTGCTGTTCCAGTGCATCTCCCAGGTTCGGCCAAGGAATTCATTTGTGTGGATGATCTGGAACGACCCCGGCTCCGGATCGCTCTGACCGAAGATCGCATCATCGGGGCGTTCGGTGTCGAAGATGGAGATCGTGTAGAACTCCCTCTGGTTCGGGCTCATCCCGGCCATGACCTCGTTCACGATCACGGGGGCGTAGATCCAGTCGAGGAAGGCCGCGCGGCGCTCTTCAACGGTGTCCAACGGCAAATCATTCCGGTAGCGGGGGTGCAGCAGGTAGGCCATGTCGTTGTCGGCCTGGCCTTGCGCCACGGGCATGGGGTCGGTCAATCGGATCTCGCCGGTGTCGCGGGCCGCGTTGGCGGCGTCCATGATTGATGCCGTCAAGTCGGTATTGTCAGCTAAGAACGATGTGGGCCGTCCGGATGGAGCAAAGACGCGCGAGATCGTGTCTTGTGTCGAAGGCGACTCCGATGGGGCGGCGAACTCGGACGTGGAGGCATCAAGCGTCCCGTCTGCCCCTTCCGTAGGGTTGCTTGCTTCGCCGGGTACGATCAGGCCGAACCCGTCGATCCTCGGAAAGGTCTCATCAAGATCAAGGGCATCGACGTAGCGCTCCCACTCGGCTTGGGTGATGTTTTCGGACGCATCGAGAAACCCGGCCAGTCCGTTGAGCGCGAGCGAGATGTTCTGGACCCGCTGCTTCAGCTGGAGCCGACTGTCGTCGACCAGTGCCTCGAAGGCGTCATCTGCGCTGCTGCGCGTCAGGTCGTAGGTGATCCAGACCGTCACGGCGGTAAAAATCAGGGACAGCGGGATCACCAGCTGACGCATCGAAAAATTCATCACTCAACTCAGACGTGCGCTCGTAACAATCGAATCGACCTTATGGACCTCGCGCCGGGTCACAAAGCGTCTTCGCACTTCGATAGGATACTTTAGCCGAAGGTGGCGTGTTTTCATCATACAGGCAAACCTGGTTTGAGGTTCGAGGTCACGACGTTACGCACGGGGTAGGGGAGGATCGGCGTCAATCATTCGCCTACGTCCCGTCGGTCACCGCCCGACGCGCAAGGAAAGATACCTGATGTCCTGGGATGCGGGGCAGACGGAAGGGGCGATCGTTCTAGCTCTGTCAGGACCCAAGAGACCCGTGCGAGGACTGCCTGCGTGCGACACCAAAACGATCATCCTGCGTCGCGCCCGAAGGTCTGCCTCCTGCGGCGTCGCCCGGCCGTATCGACGCCCTGCACGGCTGCCCGATCAAGGATCCATGCAGCGAGCGGAGGACCATCATGAAACGTATCCACATCGGCGCCCGCCACGACTGGCAGCAAAAGGCCGAGACGGCTGGCTTCAAGTTCCACACCATGTATGGCGAACCCTACTGGGACGAGGAGACCGTCTACGAGTTCAGCCTCGAACAGGTCGAGAACGATATTGAGGACCCCTCCACCGAGCTGCACGCCATGTGTCGCGAGGCGGCGGCCCACGTGATCGCCTCGGAAGAGTTGATGGAACGTCTTGCGATCCCGCGGGCGCACTGGGACCTCGTTGCACGCTCCTGGTCCGACGATGAGCCCGAGCTCTATGGCCGCTTCGATCTGGTTTACGACGGCACCGGTCCCGCGAAGATGATCGAGTACAACGCCGATACGCCGACCTCGCTCTTCGAATCGGCCTCCTTCCAGTGGAGCTGGCTCGAAGATATGCTCGACCGTGGCCGTTTGCCCGCCGATACCGACCAGTTCAACGGCACTTTCGAGGCGCTGACCGCTCGCTTCGCCGAGATATTTCCCCCCAGCACGGACATTCACTTTACCGCCTTCGAGTCGCTCCTGGAGGATTATTCCACCGTCGAGATGCTGGCCTACGCCGCCCGGGCCGCCGACATGGGGGCCCATTTCGTCGATGTCGCCCAGATCGGTCTGACGGAGACGGGCCAGTTCGCCGACGCGGACTCTCGGGTGATCGGCGCGCTGTTCAAGCTTTATCCATGGGAGGACATGCTACGCGACGACTTCGCCGACCACCTCGCCGGGGCCCGCTGCCAGTTTCTGGAGCCCGCGTGGAAGGCCGTGGTGTCGAACAAGGGCATCCTGCCCGTCCTGTGGCAGCTGTTCGAAGGGCACCCGAACCTGCTTCCAGCCTTCTTCGCGGATGATCTGGAGGCCGCGACACCTGCCTTATCCCGGGCGCAAGAGGCGCTGCACCGGGGCACCGTGTTCAAGCCGCTCTTCAGCCGCGAAGGCTCATCGATCACGATCCAGGAAGGCGGCCGGACGACGGAGGAGGCCAAGGACCGCGCCTACGCCGATCACCCGATGATCGCACAGGCCTATGCCCCGATGCCGGTGTTCGACGGATTTCGGCCGGTGATCGGATCATGGATCGTGGGGCGAAGCTGCGTCGGCATGGGCCTGCGAGAGGATCGCGCGCGGATCACGCAGGATCTCAGCCGGTTCAAACCCCATTACATCCGCGCCTGACCGCGCGGACCGGCGGGGCTTGTGTGCGACGCCGCAAGCCCTCACATAACACTCATGACCATCACCCGAACCGACACTCGACGCAAACGATCCCGTGCCGCAAACGTGGCCCTCATGGGGGCCGCCGCTTTCGCCTTGGCCGCCTGCGAGGATGACGCCGTCGAAACCAGCGTTTTCCCCGACCTGGAATCCTGCGTCAGCGCGGCCGAGCAGCAAGGCAGCTGGTACACGCAAGCGGAGTGCGAGAGCGCTTTCGCCGAGGCGACTGCCGCCCACGACGAGCAGGCCCCGCGTTACGACAGCCAGGCGCTGTGCGAGGAAGAACACAACGGCGACTGCATCGTCGAGGAACGGGCCGGTGGCGGATCGGTCTTCCTGCCGTTGATGACAGGCTACCTGATCGGCAACATGATGGCGCAGAACCGCGGCATCGCGGCCCAACCGTTGGTCAATACCAAATCCGGCAGCTTCGCCACACCGGCGGGCACCGTCATCAACACGAACCGCGGCGCGGGCAACCTGCGTTCGACGTCCTTCCGTTCGGCGCCTTCGACGAAAACCGCCGCACCGATGACCCGCGCGACCGTCCGCTCCACAGGCGGTTTCGGCGGGACCGCCGCCGGTCGCACCTTCGGCGGCTGAAAAGCGGTCGAACCGGTTCGGCGCGCGGTGAGATGCCGTCGGCCCGGGGACTTGCCGATCCGACCACGGGATCCGTCAAATCGGCGGTTCGGCAAACACGACCTGCGCCATCGGCGATCCGCCCGATCCCCCGCACATCACAGCGAAGGGAACTTCTGTGCAGGCGCGCTGCGACTATCGCCCGACACTCAAAGACCGTCCTGCTCTGGAATTTTAACAATTAATATCATAAATTTATGCGTTCACACGACATTTCGAATACCGTCCTGCCGACATCAAAAACCCGTCTTTCGACATCGCTTTCCCGACCTGTCCCTGGGCCCTGCGGCGCGCAGACAAAGAAAAAGGCCGCCCAACGGGCGACCCTAACGTGGATTAGCGGGGAGAAGATTTCTGGCTACTTCCGTTTGCGCGGCTTCTTCGCCTCATTCGTGACCTCGTAAGAACGATCCATGGCGCGGGAGGTGTCGATCCCGCGCCAATGCTCAGACAGGAAGGGGTTGAGTTCGTCATCAGAGTTGGTGCGGACATAGTGAGCCTCGGCGAAATGATCGAGGGTGACCCGGGCATCCCCCATCTCTAGGGCCTCTGAGAGCGCTTCGATCGTGATCTCGACGGCCAAACCGAACCGATAGGCTGCAGCATGCATCATGAGCGGCATGAATTCCGCGAGTCGGAACAGGCCTTCATCGGTCAGGCCAGATCCCTTCAATAGCTTGGTCATGGCATTTCGGAGGGTGGGACCATCGGCTTCGGGCGTCATGGCCAAAATCTCGACAGGACGCAGTCGCCGCGTCAGGGTGGGATCGTGGTTGATGAACTCGCGTCCTTCCGAGGTCCCGGTTAGGATAAGCGAAACAGGCCAGGGCCCGACCTGCATCAGGTTGCGGAACCGCTTCGCGAAGGCGGACATCGCCTCTTCGGTCGCGTAACGCCCTGCGTCCTAGATCTCATCGAGGTGAATGGCCGCGATATGATGATGCTGGAGCTGCCTGCGCAGACAGTCGATCAGGTAGTCCTCGGTCCGGTTGCCCTTGGTCGGATAACCAATTTCTCTGAGGACGGCACAGCACGTGTCCTTCACGCTCGCCTTTCCCGGCACGATGGCACTGACGATCCTGTGGCCGAACTCCCGACCGCCAGTGGCGACCGCCGCCTCCTCATACTCACGGATCACCCGCGCCATCATCGTCGACTTCCCGCTACCGGCTGGGCCGATCAAGGCAGCCCCCTTCTGCTCATACAGCCCACGCGCCAGGCGAGTTTCCCGCGCTTCGAGGACACTGAACACCCGCTCGCGGATCAAGCGGTGGGTCTCGGTTTCAAAGAAGAAGTCATCCAGCGCGGCGGTCGCGGCCGCTTTGGTACGCGTTTTCTCCATCACGGCCAGGGCTTCATTTGTGGTCATGGATTATCTCCTGATCAGGATCTTGGGCGGCGTCGGGCGCCATTGGAGCGGAAGCGATCGAGGGGATTTGCTCCATCGGGGCGTTCGGCGGCCTCGGTCTCAGATGGTGACGTGGGCGCTGATGCGGTGTGATTGCCACTGGGACCGGTCACGTAGCCGGTCTGAAGAGGATCGATGAACTCGTCGCGGCCGACAAAGGGCTTTTCATGTGCGCCCTTGCCGAACTCCAGTTCCTTGCGAAGACGCGCCGCCTCCTCGTCGCTGCGACCTTCCATGGTGACGCCGGCCGAGTCTGCGATGGCTTTTGCCTCCCCGCGCCAACTCTCACGGGCTTCAGACTGGGCTTTGGAATGATCGGCGACATCAAGTGCGGCTTCAGCCTTGCGCCGGGTCTTTTCCGCCTTCCACCAGGTGAGTGACTTTCCACGCATGGTCTCGTCGAGGCAGGGAACGGAAATCAGATCACCATTGGCGGCGACCGAGATGGCCCCGAGGTTCATCGGGTCGACGATGATTTCCAGCTTTTCCCCCGATTGGGCGATCCTGTCCACGCCCGGAGCCTTGCGCTGGTTGCGGATGAACTCATTCGAATAGACCAGCCCCTCAAATCGGATGCCGGCTTCCGAGACGCCAGCAGCATGGGAACTGCCACAAGCTTCGCGCAGTGCTTGAGACCCAGGCAGCGCGAAGGGGTCAAACTGTTCATGTTTCGACAGCTTCGCCCATGTGCCGCACGGGGTCGCTCCGCCGAGACCGCGGTGAGGCGATGCGTTGTAATCCGCCACGAATGTGACGAAGAGACGATGCAGATCATCATCCGTGAGGCAGGCCTCGCGCCCAGGATTCCGATCATTTCTCAAATGGGGCGCACCGGCTGTCCAGCCCGGCAAATGCCGCGCCCATTTCAATTCGAAGGTGCGAAACAGGCGTTCGATGTGAGCGCGAAGTTCGGCCACGCCGGTCACGGCATTCAGAAGCGAACCGGACAAGATCCGAACTGACCTGCCACTGAACTTTCATCCAGCCACGACCGGAGCCCGGTTAGTGTTTACGCCGGTTGGCGCAGGTTGAGCAATCGCCCGGCGCGCGGAGCTTTCATCTCGCGCAGCGGGGCGGGCGATTGCGGTGGTCAGGGTC
>NZ_SELQ01000010.1 GCF_004145405.1 Salipiger sp. IMCC34102 | reverse complement strand
CTTGTGATCGACGGTGTGTTGGAGGGTGAGGCGCTCAACGAGGCGCTGGCGTGCTGCCATGTGCGGGATAGCGGGGCCGAGGACGACGGGCCCGGGGATGGCGGGATCGACGGCTTCGACTGGTCGCGGGCGTGACCAAGCGGTCCGGGCGGTCCTGGGCCGCTCGGGCCGAGGTCGCGAACCAGATCTCCGAACGTTGGAGTAGGTCGGTCCCGGCCCTCACGGATCAAGGCTTTCCGGTCTCTCGTCCGGCAGAGGGTCCGCGCTCGTCTCCGCATCGTCCGGCCCGGGATCGACCAGCACCTTTGCGGTCCTGTCTGCCTTAGCCTCGAAGGGATCTTCCACACCATCCGTAGTCTCGAGATCTTCCTCCGGATCGACCGCCACACCGTCCTCGTCCTGATTTCGGTCGGCACGGCCATCGGCCTTCCCGGCCTTCGAGGTCACGTCGACGTCCGCGCCCTCTCGCCCTGGTGTTTCGTCAGCGGGCCACGGTTCATGGGTGCCTTCATCGATCCGTCCGATCAAAGCCGCATCCTGCAGGAGATCCCTGAGTGCCACCGCCAGGCTGGCGGCGTCCTGCGGACGTCCACCCACGAGAATGTCCCGGTCCTTCAAAAGCGCGTTCAGGCGGTCGCCCCCGTGGCGACCGATCTCCCCGCCGACAGAGACATAAAGCGTGTCCTCTCGATTTTCCGCTTGCATCAGCATCTGTGCGTCGATGGCCCAGAGGGTCACCACCACACGGGCGGCGGTCGCCGCATTGCCCAAAACGAGGACCGTCCGCTGGCCACCCGCGGCAAAGTCGCTCTCGAATGTCCCGTCGTCCGCCATCCCCGCGCGCTCGAACCCCACGATGTTGCCCGCCCCGTCGCGATGCGCGAACAGCAGCGTCCCGCCCTTCAACACGCGCAGATCACGGGCAGGATCATCGGCTCCCAAAACCTCGATCTCGCTCCGGGTCCGGCCTGTCGCCATTTCCGTGCGCACATCCCATGCCAGCCAGAGCCTTCGGCAAGCGGTATGATCGAACGGTGATCGAGCAGCGTCCGGCAGGTGCGGCATCGCGATGAGCGCATCGCTCGCGGCGAACTCATCCTCGGCCCGCTGCGCAGCCCGGCGGCGGCGGTCCTGAGCGGACAAAGGAACTATCGGCACGGTCGGTCTCTGCGGGCGCTTTTCGCGTTGCTGCCGCCGCTCATCGGCGTGATGCCGGTTCAACCCTATCCGCAATGCCTGTGCGACGGGATCGCGCGCGTCTCCCACAAGCTCGGCCAGATCTTCACGGTCCGCGGCCTGGCGCGCCGCCAATTCCACCCGCGCCGCATGTTCGGCAGCACGCGCAGCTTCTGCCTCTGTCCGAACTGCGTCCACAGCCGCATGGACCGGACGCGGAGGCACCGGTGCGACCGGAGACGCAGGCCTGGTCTCACGTGCCGCGCGTTCTTTGCCGACCGATGCCGCAATCTCCTCGGGCAGGTCCGGCAACAGCAGGCCCGCCTCCGCCGCGGCCTGCGCCACCGCGCGCAGGAATGCGGGCTCACCCGCAACGTCACATTCCGTCCACCCCTTCGCCACGGCCATGGCCACCATCAGACGAGCCTGCACCTCGTCGTCGTCGCTCGCACTTGCGGTGATCCTGCTGCCCTCGTCCACGATTACGCTGGCGTCGTGCAAGGTCACGACCGGCGGCACTCCGTCGAGATCGACGCGCCTGACCGCACGCACCAGATCGTCCGAGAGCGTGATTGCGACATAGGTCCGTTCCATCAAGGTGCGCTTGAAGGTCTGCGACCGCGTGAGTGTGGTCTCGACCTGGCCGGGCGCGGCACGCAGGATGCGCGGCCGATCCGTCGGGCATGCGGGGCAGTCGTTCTCCGGCTCAACATCCGCCGCGCACCATGGACCCAGCCGTTGTTGCATCTGCTTCAGCGCAAAGCGCTTGCCGAAGTCCGATGGCTTCAGCACGGCGTCCGATCCGAGCTGCGTGATCCGTGCGCCCGACCCGAACGGCGCGTAGCGCAGCCCGAGGTCCGCCAGCGCCATGTAGAGCTCAGCCCATGTCGCCGCTTCGTCCATCGCCGCCACGATCCGGGTCTTCCACGCCTGCGAGAGCGCCTCCCCCAAGGGCACGACACCGGTCTGCCGCTCGTGGTGCACGTTCCGTGAGGGCGCTCTGCGTCCTGCCGCCCGATCGGCCTGCACGGTATCCCAACGGTCTTGCGGCTTCGGCACGAGCGTCATGACCGGACCGTCCACCTCTTCCGTCACCTCGACATCGAACCGACCCCGGTCCGCTGACCACCCCTGCTCCGCCTCGATTCTCCGACACGCCCGCTCCAGCTTTGCGTAGTCGTGAGACGTCGACATCGTCCGCAATGTGCCCGGATGGATCCGGTTCACCACGACATGAACATGGGTGTTCGTCCGGTCCCTGTGCACCGCAATCACCGCCTGGTGCTCGGTGAGACCCAGCTCGGCCAGTGCCATGCGTCCGGCCTCGATCGCCTGGTCATCCGTCGGCTGTTCCGTTTCTGGCCATGAGATCGCGACATGGTATATCGTGGTCTTGCAACGCCGGTTGCCCTGCGCCACCGCCCACATCTGTGCGGCCGCCATACGCCAGTCGCCCAGAAGGTTGCACATCTCTACCGCCCGCGCCTTCGCACAGACGTAATGCACCAACCGTTCCACATCGCTGCGCGTCGTGCGCGGCGCGCCCGGCGCGCGCGCGATGACCTTTGGGATCACCCGAGCGCGTCCGTAATCTGCGCCATGGCGTCTTCCATCAAGTGCAGGTTGCGCTTCAATTCCTCTTCCAGACCAACCTTGCGATGCGTGTTCGCGTGCCGTGCGATCTGGTTGATGTTCACACCGATGCGGCCAAGCTCCCCCACGATGCGCACGAGGACGGGACGGCTCATCTCCGGCCGCCCCGCCGCTTCCAGCGCTACCGCCCGCGCCCAGTCGTTCAGACCCGCACGTCCCGTGTCTGCGGCGGCTTTCCTCAGCACGGCAACCTCACCCGGCGTCAGTCGGTAGATCACCGTATGCGTCTTCTGGCGCCGCTCCGAATGTGAAGCACTCTTGGTACCCTTTGGCATTACCCTCCCCTCCGGCCAGGGGAGGTGACGGACATCGGCATGTATTCGGCAAGCTTGCCAGGCGCGTCTCCCGGTGCTGCATCAGTGTCGCCGCGATCTTCCAGCACGTCCTCTTCCGAACCTTCGTTCATATCGTCGTTCTGTTCGCCGTCAGTGACATGCGGCACCTCGGTCATCGGCGCGCCGAGCTGGTCATCGGATGTGTCGGACACATCGGGCGGCACGAGGCCGGAGTCCTCCTCGGACGCGGCGATGTCACCGAACGCTGCATCCTTTACCGCTCCGCCAAGCGCATCGTCGATGTGATCTGCAGGTTCCGTTTCGGTATCCGCGGGGTCAGTCGGCGTTTCGCCTACTGCTCCGGCATCCGTGTACTCTTCGATACGCGGATCATCCGTCCAGACTTCGTGTTCGTCTGCACCGGTTTCCACAGCGGTCTTCGCAGCATCACCATCGTAAGGTGCGATCGCGTTCGGCTGTTCCTTCGCCGAGGTCTTCACCGCATTTTCCACCGGCATATCTGTCGAGGGCGCGGCCGTGTCCTGCTGGTCCGTCGATGATGCCGCGGCCCGCCGGCGCCGGCTCTTTCGCGGCTTCTCCGGCAACTTACTCAGAGCCTCGCGGAAGTAGAGCGCGATCGTCGATGTCGCTACATCGATGCCGACCACCTCTTTCAGTTCCTCATGCACTTCCGCAAGCGTGAAGCCTTTCGAGAGCATGCCCTGTGCGACTTCGGCCGCCATGCCAATGGCGTCCTTAAGCGGAATCTCCTTGGGCTGTTTCGGCTCCATTGCCTCCATCTTTGCGATCCCCGCCTTTAGGGTCTCGATGTTGACGAGGACAAGTTTCTTCGAACGCTGTTTCTGCGTCATCACGTATCTCCAATATCGGGTGATGACCGCAGAATACGCGATGCGGCCCGTTCGAGTCCCACGACCCACGGCACTTTTTGTGCTCAAACGGAAAGAATCTTCTTAAAATGCAGTATTAGGACACCTTCAGGTGCTCCCGAAGAGCCCCGCTTTTGCCAGGACATCAAGAAGACCATCAGGTCGCCGCGATGCCCTTCTGCACGCCAGGAAGGCCCCCAAGGCCGCCGCCGCGCGCAGCAGGGCGCGATACGGTTTACCGTTCGCATACCCTGCTACCGAAGAAGTCGGTCAGATTGGAGTGAAACTGAATAACCGTGATGCGCCCAATCGTTACTCGAAAGCACTACAAGCGCAACCAACCCGACTAAGATAAATGAACTTTCGTGGGAGGTCAGCACGACTACAATCACCAAGGTCCTCACTCTGACTTGAGGAACATCCCAACATCCGAACTCGCGGCAAAGAAGGGACTGGAAATACCTGCTGCATAGGCCCAGAAGTCAACCCGCGACTCTCCTTCAATTCGTAGAAGTGTAAGGGCTCAGGTCACTTTCGTATGCACCCGAATGTCAGTTCGACAATACGATCAAGCGCGCTCTGGCGCAGGATTGAGGGACGTGCCAGCCGGACCTGATGGGCGTAGAGGGCGGCAAGCTGTGCGCCCACGTCGTCGTCCGCCGCCCCCCGCGGGGCGAGCGCCCGCAGCCCCTCGGTCCCCTCGGCGCCCAGGTCGGCCATGAAGTCCGCCAGCGCGGGAGGCTCCCCTTGCGCGGCCTCGGGCGTGCCGAGCGACCAGTCCGGCATCTGTTCCTGCATCCATTTCACATCCGCCCGGTCGATGCGCCGTGCGGCGAGAGCGGCGGGAAGCTTGAATTTCGGACCGCCGATCTGCGCCCCCAGATGCGCCACCAGCAAGCCGTAAGGGCGCGGATGCCCGACGGCGTCCAGCAGGTCGCCATGGTCACGCAGCATCCGCCACAAAAGGCGGATCGCGTCGAGCGAATAGCTCTCGTTGGCCAGCACGTGGTCGGCCGGGGCGGTGATCCCGATCTGATTGGCAAAATCGGTCAGGGTCGATCCGCCGACCATCCGGTCCCGATCGAAGGGCCGGAAGGTCACGTTCTCGGCGCCGAACAGACGCTGGAACTTCTTCAGCTTCATCCGGTATTCCGGCGCGGGAAGCGCCGTCAGCATCCGCCGCTGACCCATCTTGATGTGCTGCTGATACATGCTCGAGATATAGCCGACCGGCTCGCGCACGTAGGCGATCACCCGCACCCGTTCGGCATGGCGCAGCAAGTGATCGCGCAGCGCCTGCAACTCTGGCTCCTTCAGCATGGCGATCGCCTCGCCGCTCAGGATCAGCTGCTCGCGCTCCAGCGCCAGGGCGGCGTCGAGCTTGCGCAGCCAGGCCCTGCGGATCGACGCCATCGCAGCCGCGCTGCGCCCCATGCGTTGATGGATGCCGAAAGGGCGCGGATCGGCGCGGAACATTGCCGTCAGCCCATAGCCGTGATTGACTTGTCGACCGCGCAGGTGACGCAGATCGGCATAGGCGGTGCGTCCGTCGTCGAACCCGCCGAGGGACTGCTGGATCGAGGTGGTCCCGGTCTTGTGCATCCCGACATGCAATACGACGGTCTTGATCGGCAATCCGGCCCCCTATCGAAAATCGGCATGGTCACGGGATCTGGGCCTTGCCCTAGCATGTCTACATACTCAGTTAACCAAAGCGAACCCTTGCTCGATCTACGCGATAAGAATTGCCGATGACCTGCTCCCCTCAGAGTCCTCATTCATGAGTCAGCTCTGTTCAAGTTTTAGTCTTTTTTGATTGGTGAGCTACCCCCCGCAATGAATAGCCCCGCGTTTCTTAGACGCCTTGGTGCTTCAATTTCTGCTGCCGCTCGTAGTCGATAGGCTGCTCGGGGATCGGGCTACGACGCTGATTGGTTCCGAGAAGCCCTGCAAGACAAGGGGATCCGCGCCTGCATCCCAGGCCGGAAACAACGCAAGACCCCGGTCAAATACGACAAGCGGCGCTACAAACGGCGCAACCGCATTGAGATCATGTTCGGCAGGCTCAAGGACTGGAGGCGTGTGGCAACCAGGTACGACAGATGCCCAAAGGCGTTCTTCTCTGCCATCGCTCTCGCTGCAATCGTCATCTACTGGCTGTGAAACTCAATGAGTCCAGAGCCTAATGGGTCCTGAGCCTACGATAACGCTATGGTGGAAACCTTCTTCAAGACCATCAAGTCGGAGCTGATCTGGCCTGTCGCATGGCAATCCCGTCAGCAGGCCGAAAACGCTGTCGCCAGATACATCGACGAGTTCTATAACCCCGTCAGGTGTCATTCATCGCTCGGCTTCTAGAGCCCCATCGCGTTCGAGCGAAAGGCCCGGGAAGTGAGCTAAACGCTCTCCACCAAAGCCGGGCAAGTCCAAGGCAATGAAAGTTATGCGTAACTTTATGCTTATCAATTCAATGAGGACAGCGAGCCGCGCGTTCGACGTCGGCCTGCGGGCGCAGGGATTCAAGGTCCCGGCCAGGCTGAAGGTGGACAAGAGAGCGAAGGCGGTGATCGAGGCCCCCGACCGGACCGATCTTCTGAAATTCGGCAAGGCCTGGCCTGAAGACATCGCACTCGTGCTTCACGCAGTCAGACCGATCCTGCTGAAGTCGGGCTTCACGGAGCAGCAAGTGCTGCGCGGTCTCGGGACGGTGCGTGACTGCCTCGACCTTCAAACCGTCTATATCCCCTATCGGGATCCCGAAGATGCGGTCCTGTCCGAGTTCAATCGCGCTAGGGCGTCGCTTATGGGCAACTGGAGGTTCTCCGATCCGGACGGGTTCTGGGCGGAGGGTTTCGATGTCTCGTCGCGTCACATCAACAGGGATCGGACCTTTTCGGGACGTTTCATCGATTTCGGCCACGCGCGTATTTTGAAACGCATGAACTACTGGCCCGGAACGATCAGGCGCATCTTCGATACCTTCGTGGAGGTGTTTCCCGAAAGCTGCATGGTCCCTTACGAGGCATTCGTCCGCGACCCTGACCGCATTTATGAACAGATCGCCGGGCGCAGCGCGTTTGAGATCAAAGATCGCGCTCCGTTTCATCTGCGGTTGAACGGATTGGCCAACCGCCTGGCTCGGAAAAACCCGATCAGGCTCAATTACCGCGACGAGCAGGTCCAGCTGTTTGTTGAGATGGCTGCGGTCATTCCTCACACGCAGGACATGGACCGGATGGTCGCGCTCGACATGGACCTGACAGGCTACCTTCCGGTCGTGCGTGAAAAGCTAGGCGCGGCCTTGGGCTTGTGCATCGGGCAGAAGGCTTGGAACGCCTTGTCGCCCGAGTTCCAATCTATCTTGAAGGACATGTCCCCAGACGACGCGCCGGTGAAACCGATTTTGCGTGCCTTCGACGCGGATTTCGCAGCCCTCTACGGTCACTACAGGGAAAACACTTTTGAGGCCCTTCCGGGGGAGATATCCGACAGGTTCCGCGCGCACATGGTCTCCGACGCCGATCACGTCCGAGACCTGCTCGACGCGGGCCGGCTGCAGCCGCTGATTCAGGGGACGGGCGTCGAAAGAGGCCGCGTCGGGTAGATCAGTTTGATGTTTTCGCCGCGCTTCGTCTACGTTACCGCATCCTCGGGCGACACAAAAAGCGAGAGCGCATGGTAATCTGGATCATCGGGCTGTCGGGTGCCGGAAAATCCACCTTGGCCGAAGAGATCGTCCGTTTGACGCGGACGAGCGTGCCCAACGTGACGCTGGTCGACGGCGATGTCATTCGTGACACCTTCGGCAACGATCTTGGCCATTCGATCGAGGACCGCCGTCGCAACGCGGAACGCATTATGCGGCTATGCAGATGGCTGGATGGCCAGGGAATCCACGTGGTCTGCGCGATCCTGTCGCTCTTCGAGGAACACCGAGTTTGGATGCGCGAGACCGTGGAAGATTACCACGAGGTCTTCGTCGATGCGCCGCTTGCGCAGTTGAAGGCGCGGGACGGCAAGGGCCTCTACGCCCGTTTCGACCGGGGCGAGACGACGGATGTCGCGGGTCTTGATCTGCCGTTCCACGCCCCGGCCCGCCCCGATCTCGTCATTCGCAACGACGCCGGGATCGAGGGGCTGCTTCGGCATGCGGCCCCGCTTGCGCGGCGGATCGCAGCCGCATGAGCCGCTACCGCTACACCGACCGGGACCTTCTGGAAGAGCGCGAGCACTATTTCTACAGCGCCGTCGAAGGGCCTGGGTTCCTGGCCGCCTACCGGGCGTCGCGGCTGGCGGTTCTCGATGCGCTACCGCCCGCGGACCCGCCCGCGGCCCCGGCAGGTGCGGCGTCCTTTCCCGTGGACGACGCGGCCGAGATCGTGACGGCGGACCTGCTTGCGGCGCTCGAGGCGGATCCGCGGGCGGATTGGCTGGACCGGCTGGTGCAGCGGTTCGAGGTCACGAAACGTCTTCATGCCCGCTACGACGGGCGGCTGCGCAAGCCTTCGGGTTCTTTCGACGACCTGGCGCTCTATGCCCGCCTGGCGGTGGTGCTGGCGCATAAGGTCGCGCGCACCCAGGACCTGAAATGGCTCAACGCCCTGCTCAAGCTCAACGACCTGCTGTGCTCTCGCCCGGCCGGGCGCCGCGGCGACATCGCGGGCGCCCTGGCCCGCAGCCTTGCGGCGGAGCTGGACGCCCTTGCGGCGCTTGGGGCCTTCGAGGACCGGGCGCATGGCTGAATTGACCGGCGTGAGCATGATCTGCACCGACACGACCCGCAGCCGGGCCTACGTGCAGAACCTCGCACGGGCGGATCTGCGGCCCGAACGGGTCCTGCTCTTGTCGCAGACGGGGTCGGATCTTCCCGGGCAAAGCCGCGCTCCCCTGCCCGACCGGCCCGACGCGGCGGAGCGGGATCCGCTCTGGACGGCGGGACATTTCGACCCCAACAGCGTGCTCGAGGACGACATCGCGGTCCTCGGCGCGCCGCTCGGGCGGATCCCGAGCACCAACATCAACGACCCCGACACGATCGCGGCCGTGTCGGACCTGCCGGGGCACACGGTGATCTACTCGGGCTACGGCGGGCAGATCCTGCGCCGCCCGGTGCTGTCGACCGGCAAGCGGTTCCTGCATGTCCACGGAGGCTACCTGCCCGATTTCCGTGGCAGCACGACGAACTACTACAGCATGATCGAGGAAGACACGCTGGGCGCCTCGGCGATTTTCCTGACCGAGGAGATCGATGCCGGGCCGATCCTCGCGCGACGCCGGTTCACGGCCCCCCCCGACCGGACAGGGATCGATCACCTGCACGATTCCGCCGCACGCGCGCGCGTGCTGTGCGACGTGCTGGCCGGTTTCGCGGCGACAGGCGACTGGCCCCGCGCGCCGATCGACCCCGCAGGGCGGGGGCGCACCTATTACGTCATCCACCCGGTTCTGAAGCACCTGGCCATCTTCGGCCCGACGACAGGAGATCCCCGATGACGGCCCCGCTTCTGTCGAGCAAGGCGGGAACGCTGCGGGCGCTGGAACCGCATGTCACCCGCGCCCGGATCCTGCCCCAGGCAAGCTTCACGGTCGCGCAGTGGCGGGCCGACACCGACGCCGCGATCGCCCTGGTGGAGACCACGCTCGGCTGCGACGGACCGCTCATCGTCCGTTCGTCGGCCCGGAACGAGGACGGTCCCGCGGTCTCCATGGCGGGGGCCTTCGCCTCGATCCTCGACGTGCGCGGGGCGGCGGCGGTGCGGGACGCCACCCGCGAGGTCATCGCCTCCTACGGGCCGGACCCCGACGACGACGACGCGGTGCTGATCCAGCCGATGCTGCAGGACGTCGCCTTCTCAGGGGTGGCCTTCACCCACGACCCGACCACGGGCGCGCCCTACCGCGTGCTCAGCCTGCAGCGCGGCTCCGACACCACGGCCGTGACGGCCGGCACGGACGCGGGCGAGACCTTCGTCGTCGCGGCCGGTCGGCGCGAGGCGCCGGAAGATCTCCTGCCGATCCTCGACCTGCTGGAGGAACTCGAACGGCTGATCCCCGACCAGCCGCTCGACATCGAATTCGCCGTCTGCGGGGACGAAGGGGCCCCGCATCTCTACCTTCTGCAGGCACGTCCCCTCGTCCTGTCGATAACGAACGCGGCCATGCCGCGGGACGACCACGCGAAGATCCTGGACAAAATTGCCACGCGCATCGCGGACGGGCAGCGGGCCCATCCCTATCTGCGTGGCCGGTCGACCGTCTACGGCGTGATGCCCGACTGGAACCCGGCCGAGATCATCGGCACGCGTCCCCGCCCGCTGGCCCTGTCGCTCTACCGCGATCTGCTGACGGACAGGACCTGGGCCTACCAACGCCACAACTACGGCTACCGCAACCTGCGCAGCTTTCCCCTGCTGCAGTCCTTCGCGGGACAGCCCTACGTGGACGTCCGGCTGTCGTTCAATTCCTTCATCCCGGGCGATCTGGACGAGGGGATCGCCGATCGCCTGGTCGATCACTACATCGACCGGCTGGTGCAGGCCCCTAGGCTGCACGACAAGATCGAGTTCGAGATCGTGTTCTCGTGCTACACGCTCGATTTGCCGGAGCGGATCAAGGTCCTCGAGCAGGCGGGGTTCAGCGGCCGCGAACGTAAGGCGCTGCAACGCAGCCTGCGCACCCTGACCAACCGCGTGATCGAGCAAAAGCGCGGCCTCTGGCGGCTCGATGCGCAAAAGATTGATATCCTGGGCCAGCGTCACGACACGGTCGCGGCCTCGGACCTGACCCCGCTGGAACGGATCTACTGGCTGCTTGAGGACTGCAAGCGCTACGGCACGCTTCCCTTCGCGGGACTGGCGCGGGCGGGGTTCATCGCGGTGCAGATGCTGCGTTCGCTCGTCGCCACCGGAGTCTTCTCCCAGGCCGACTACGACGGGTTCATGCGCAGCGTCGACACGGTCTCGGGCCAGTTTTCGCGCGATCTGGTCCGGCTCGACCGGTCCAGCTTCCTGAGCCGCTACGGGCACCTGCGGCCCGGCACCTACGATATCCGCTCGCCCCGCTACGACGAACGGCCCGATCTCTACCTGGGCGACCGGGACCGCGGGATCGGACCGGAGCATGGCGGCGACTTCGGGCTGAGCCTGGCGCAGATGCGCGCGCTGCGCAGCCTGCTGGCCCGGCACAAGCTGTCGGTCGACGTGGTCGAGCTGATGGAATTCCTGCACGCGGGGATCGAGATGCGCGAATACGCCAAGTTCGTCTTCAGCCGGAACCTGTCCGACGCCATGGCGATCTTCGCCGATTGGGGAAAATCGCTGGGGTTCTCAGCCGAGGACCTGTCCTACGCCAACATCGGCGTCGTGACCGAGCTGAACGCCTGCACCGACGATCCGTCCGAGGTCATCGGCCATTCCATAGAGCAGGGCCGCAGGCGCTACGCCGAGACCCTGCGGGTCTGGCTTCCGCCCGTGATCACCGATCCGCGGCAGGTCTACGGCTTCCAGGTCTCCGAAAGCGAACCCAACTTCGTCACCCAGCGCGAGGTCACCGGTCCGGTCGTCCAACTGCGCCCCGGAGAGACCCGGACGACCGGGCTTGAAGGCGCCATCGTGTTCATTCCAAGCGCCGATCCGGGCTACGACTGGCTGTTCTCGCACGCGATCGGCGGCCTGGTGACGGCCTTCGGCGGCGCCAATTCGCACATGGCGATCCGGGCGGGCGAGTTGCAGCTGCCGGCCGTCATCGGCGCCGGAGAGGTCATCTTCGAACGCTGGGCAAAGGCACAGCGCCTGCATATCGACTGCGCCGGGCGCCGGATCGAGCGTATCTCGTGACCGCGCCGCGCATCGCCATATCCCAGCGCCGCGATCCGACCGGCCCGCCGCACGACGAGATCCGCGATGCGCTCGATCACCGTCTGGCGGGGTTCGTGATCGCCGTGGGCGCCCTGCCCGTTCCGGTGCCCTCGGCGCTGGCGGGGGCCGAGTTGTCGACCTGGCTCGCGGCGCTCGCCCCCGACGCCGTGCTGCTGTCGGGCGGGGCCGACATCGGGCGCGACCCGGTGCGCGACGCGCTCGACCTGGGCCTCGTCGATCACGCGCGCAGGTCCCGCCTGCCGCTTCTCGCCCTGTGCCGCGGGATGCAGGTGCTGGCCCATGCCGCGGGAACGCCCCTCGTCCCGGTCGCGGGGCACGTCGCCCGTCGCCATCTCTTGACCGGGGAAATCGCGAGAGAGGTCAATTCCTTCCACGCCCGGGGCCTCTCGGAAACGCCCCGAGGCTACCGCCCCCTGGCCCGCGCCCCGGATGGCACGATCGAGGCGATCGCCCACGACACCCTGCCTTGGGAAGGGTGGATGTGGCATCCCGAACGCGAAAGCGGGCTCGACCCCCGGGACGTGGCCCGGTTCGAAAGGATCCTGTCATGAGGGCGATCATTCTTGCCGCGGGGCGCGGATCGCGCATGCGCCACCTGACCGACGACCGCCCCAAGGGGCTGACACCGCTGCGGGGCGTGCCCTTGATCGAACGGCAATGCACGGCCCTGCGCGCCGCCGGCGTGAGCGAGATCGGCATCGTCACGGGCTACATGGCCGAGCGGCTGGAACCTTACGCGGACACGGTCTTTCACAATCCCCGCTGGGCCGAGACCCAGATGGTGACCTCCCTCGAGGCCGGGTCCGACTGGCTCGCATCCGGTCCGGTCATCGTCAGCTATTCCGACATCTTCTACCCGGCCGGCCCCGTGCGCGCCCTGTCGAAGGCCACCACCGACGTGGCCATCACCTTCGATCCCGGTTGGGAGCGTCAATGGTCCGGCCGCTTCGAGGACCCGCTCGACGATGCCGAGACGTTCCGGATCCGCACCGATGCCCAAGGCCGCAGCATCCTGACCGAGATCGGTCGCAAACCGCAGCGCATCGACGCGGTCCAGGGCCAGTACATGGGTCTTTCGCGCTTCACGCCCCAGGGCTGGGCACAGGTCCAGTCGGCCCGCGCAAGCCTCTCCCCCCCCGCCCGCGACACGTTCAGCATGACGGCCCTGTTCGATCTGCTGATCGCCCGCGATGCCCAGATCCAGGCCATCGCGACGACCGATCCGTGGGGAGAGATCGACAGCGTGGAGGACTTGGCGTTCTTCGAGGGATCGAGCGACCTTTTCCCCTAATCATCAGCGCCCTTTGACATCTCGCTTCGAAGCAAGCCCCATCGAGCATCAATGGTCGGATTGGACGGCCCGATGGATCAGCCAGTCACGACACAGCTCCTTAGGGCCATGTGCTCAATTGGTCATTGCCAGCGCCTTGATCAGATCAAGCGTGCGCGCCGAGTTCTGGTCATCCTCGGCGTCGAAATACGTGTCGCGTTGTCTTTGAAGCTTGAAGCGCCAGTTGCCTGCCCTCGAGGCGCTCACATCTTGCAAGAGCGGGTCGAGCGACAAGCTGACGTGTCCGGGAAGTTGGGACTCCACGTCGATGAAGGCTTCTTCGCGCAGACCGTAGCTTTCCTGATCGAACTGGAACAGGAAAACCGGTTTCTTCACGAAGAGAGCGTCGAAGCTGACCGACGAGTAATCCGTGATCAAACACGACGACTGCAGCAGAGTGTCCTGGAACGTGGTGGTGCTTCGGATCTCGTCCACGTGGTCTTCGAAAAGGGCCCTGTGCCGGTGCAACATCGGGTGCAGGATAAGGACGCTGCGAAGCCCCATGTCCGACACGCCTTTCATTGCCTGCTGCCAGCGCACGAAGAATTCGTTGTCGAAGACTTCTTCGGTCGTCATCTTCTCCAGGCCAGCGCGCCAAGTGGGGAAGAACAGGACCTGATCGGGGTCTGCTTCAGCGCTTTTGGCTTTACGGAACAAGGTATCGTAACGTGGGAAACCCGTCACAAATACCGAACTCGAATCGTATGAGAAGTGATTGCGAAATATCTCGCGCTCCAACTGCGAACACACCGAGATGGCCGAGTAATCGACCCGATTCTTGCTGTAGTGTCTGGCGACACTTTTCTTCATCGCCGTAATGCCGTGCTGTAAAAACAACGTGCGGGTGGAATTGTACCGTTCCGGGGAGATCATCTCGATGATCGCGGGATAGACATAGTTGCGATGGTGGGTGAACGCGCAGACGTGGGCATCCAGGCAACGTTCAAGGTGTTCGCGACTGCCGAACGGAAGCACGCCGGGTTGATTGACATCGTAATCGTCCAGGTTGTTGGGCTCGACGATATAGGATGCGTCGACATCTGCGTCCGCATGAGAATGCAAATATTCGAAAAGCGCCCGCCCGTTGTCGCGGGCGATATTGGTATATTCTCCAAGGACCACGCCGATACGATCGGATCGTGGCGCTAAGGATCTGGCACGCAGATCCTCTACAACATGGCTGCCGAAGTGATACATCTCAATTCTCAGCACACGAACGGATGACTCGATAAAGACGCAATATGTGCGCCCTGCCGTATCGTCGCTGAAAATCCCCAAGGCATTGGACATGGTGTTTATTGTGGTCACGCGATCGTCGACGCTGATGCCGGTTCCGTAAATGGACGAAGGAACGTCCGCCCAGGGAAAATCGAGGACCACCTCGAAGTCATGGCGGGTCAGGCGCAGTAGACGTGCAATCTTGTTGCTAAACCCGCGCTTGAGGGGTTTCGAGATTTCAATCGGGAACTTTTCGGAAATCGTCTCTTCGCGAAACTTGCGGACGATGAACGATACCTCAGTCGGCGTATGGTTCAGCACGATCCAGCCAGAGACCACCAGCTTGCCATCACGTAACTGCGTTTTCGTGATGACCGATCGCGCGACGGCGGGAGCTGTACCCGTCACCTGCTGAAAGCCAAGGCGAGCACGGCGACGAAAAGTGGACGCAACGCCCTTAATTCTGTTTCTGAGCATACTAGCGGATTTCGAAATGAGCACTGTAGTCCGTTTTGTCGTAACCCAGCGTTTCGAAATCATCATGATAAAAATCACGGATAAGATCCAAAGTGCGTTTCGTAATGATAAGCTTCTCTTCGGGTCCTTTGCGCGAATGCGGCACTTTCGAAGGTGCAGAAAGACCCAGCGCCTTGAATGCCGCCGCGATAGGTTTCTGCAATCCATCTTCAAGTTTGAATTTTTGAACGTGAGGCGCTAAGAAATATTTTTGCGGTCGAATGTGGTTGTCCCGAGTGTAGGGAAATTCGCGACACCGGTCGATCGACGTGGTAATCCAGTCAGAAGGTGTGGCGTCCTCTTTCCCATTTATGACCTTCATCTTGTATTCCGATGCCATCCGACCAAAAGGATTCCGGCAGACCGTGAAAGCATAGTCGATAAAGTTATCGGGGAAGTAGGCCCCGTATACATCGGCATGAATATGTTGCGGAGTACATTTACTGTAATTTGTTTCGGTGTTTCTTGCCTTCGAGATCATCATGGCTGATTTTACACCCTTGGTATTCAATGCTTTTTCGACGCTAGACCCTCCAGCTTTGGGAATATGAACGAAATAGATCAATGCAAAGCTGGAACGAAAAAGCGGCATGGCATCCTCTGGAGGTCGTGACAGATCCGAATGAATGGCGAGGTCAAATCTGCGTTTATGTTGGTAGAAATTTCAACGGCTTAGTTCGGTTATTTGGCCACGACAAATATGCCGACGTTGCTGAAGTTGCAAGTTGCGCTGACCTGCCCCCCACGGGTCCCTCGTTCACAACGAGAGTCTGCGGGTTTGAGATTGGTAGTCGGGTCCGTCTTTCTGGGCAAGCGCGCCGGGCGCGAAGCCTTCATTTTGCTCAAGCGTCCGGCACGCTTCGAGCGACGTCTGGTCTACCACCGATAGGTGCGGTCTGTAGTAGTTGCGCGCCGTGGGGCCTGACTCGAAAATCATGGATATCTGCGAAGCCGGCATCGTACCACAGGACCTTGAAACACTTTTCCCTCAAAACGGTGAGGCCGCCGTCAACCGCGCCTCGACCACCTGGCGCCAACTGCCCGAGGACGCGCGTACCGGCTCTGAAGCCGACTTGATCGCCGCGCATCCGACACTGCTCAAACGCTCCGCGATCGAGTAGGGCGGTGAATAGACAGTCGGCTGGAAGCCCGATATGCAACCGCTCAACAAAGCTAGACGCGGGCGGCGGAGTCTTTTCAACAAACCCGATGACCGCATTTGCGCCCACGCCAAGGACCTTCCGCCTTCGCTTCTTTTCAAAGTTATCAAGGGATAAACCAAAAATGGCAAGGAACATCAAAAGCTTTAGAAGCTTCCCTGACTTGGGAATATGCATCAGAGCTTTGGAAAGACAAGTAATACAGCGTTCCTTGCCGTCATAATAGAGGCCTTGAAAGAAAAATGGCACCTTGTGAACAAAGAAAAGACTGTTCATGCTACCTTGAATAGGTCTAAGTATCAAAATGTTCACAGGTTCGAAAACTCAAATTCGCCAGAGGTTTTTTCGAATTTCGACAATAAATTCATTATTAGTATTAGAAACCCATATACAAGAGTTTTGTCTTTATATCTGCACGTGACTCACAGTGGAAGCACCGGACTTTCTCCAAACTGGCAGAAGAAGCTCAACCATGGTGAAGGGATTATTTCCTTTGAAAAATTTTTGAACCTACTATCTTCGGTAGGGATTGATAATATAGACGGCCACACTTTTCCTATTTCCACTAAGTCCTTGTTAGGTGAGGCTGATTACGACTACGTAATAAGATTCGAAAGTTTTGAGAACGACGTCAAGGAAATGGCAAAAAGCTACTTCGATTTCGATGTAAATGTTCCGCGTAAGGGTGTAAGAACAAATTCTTCGAACAATATTGAAAATCATTACACCGATGAATGCATTGATATTGTTAGAAGGTTATACGCGGAAGACTTCCGAGTTCTTGGCTACCCTTTGGATATCGAGCTTGCGACGCAGCTTCCTAATCTTTCGCAGAACGGTCTCCGTGTACCTGATCTTTATATAAAAGAAATTCTGAATTAAGATTAACAATATCTTTACGTGACTTCGGAGGTGGTATCCGGCGGCATCCTAAGTCATCTTGGGGTCAAATCAGCTCGTCAGCGATCTCCCACATTTGAGCGCTTCGTTGTAGGCTGGCCAGCTCTTGGCCTTGTAGGTCGACGGTATCGTTCGCCTTAGTGGACTTGTGCAGCAGAGCACTGCGGCGTGGAATACTCATGGCCGTGCGTCGTGCCTGCCTGCTCGCGTAACGTGACAGCCCTGTTGTTGACGAGCTGCGAAAAAGCCTTCATTGACCGAATGATCAGCAGTTGCAAAGCTATCGAGGGTCAATGTCTGCGAAAATCCGTATTGCGGCAGTCTTCAGTCCTCGGGAAACATCGCAGAGTCTGATTTTCAGTTACTTGCCGCACTCCTGAGGTTTGGGTTCTTACCCTCCTGGAATGCCGACGGGTGCAAATGCCACGACGAAGGATACACACAGATGAAATGGCTTGTTACGGGCGGAGCCGGGTTTGTAGGATCGAACCTGATTTCTGAACTTCTTTCGGATGAAGATCCGCAACATGTCGTCGTTCTGGACAATTTCTCCGCGAGCTCGTTCGAGGAATTTTCGGCGACCGCGCCGCTCGACCGGGTCGAACGTATCGAAGCCGACGCGCCGGTCTGGGGGTCGTCGCGGACACTGGGGATCGTCGAGGGCGATATCCGTGACATGGATGCCGTCTCAAGGGTCACGCAGGGCGCCGACATCATCGTGCATCTGGCCGCCAACACCGGGGTCGCCCCATCGGTCGAGAACCCGAGGCTCGACAATGAAATGAACGTCGGCGGCACGCTCAACATGCTCGAAGGTGCCCGGGCGGCGGGTGTGTCGCGTTTCGTCTTTGCGTCCTCGGGCGCCCCGGCCGGGATCTGCGAGCCGCCGATCACCGAGGATATATCGCCGCGCCCGATCTCGCCTTACGGCGCAAGCAAACTGGCCGGAGAGGCCTATTGCTGTGCCTATGCCACGTCCTTTGGCGTGCCGACCGTGGCCTTGCGCTTTTCGAACATCTACGGTCCCCGGTCCTGGCGAAAGGGATCGGTTGTCGCGGCCTTCATCCGACAGGCGCTGGCGGGCGAGCCGATCACCGTGAACGGGGACGGCAGCCAGACCCGAGATTTCATCCATGTGAACGACCTGACCCGTGCGATCCGGCTTGCCGCAACGCACGGGGCGGCGTCGGGGGAACTTTACCAGATCTCGACCGGTCGGGAGACCAGCGTGAACGAGCTTCTGGCCCTCCTCGAAGAGCGTTTCGCGGCTGCCGGTCTGCCGAGTATCGAACGGCGCAGCGGGGTCCGGGCTCCGGCCGATGTTCTGCGCAACTTCGCCGATGCGTCGAAGGCGGCCCAGGATCTTGGGTGGCGCGCACAGAAGGACTTGGCGGCGGGGCTCGACGAGACCCTCGACTGGTTCCTGAACTACGTCAAAACCTGAAAAGACGCCCCTTCGCGGATCACCGCATCAAGAGATCTTCGTCGAGCAGCGCGTCCAATGGCGCGCTGAGGGCCTTGTAGCGCGCATCGTCGGCGCCCAGTGCTGTCTGCCAAGTGTGGCTACGGATATCGCTCCGACGCCCGACGACAGCGTTGAGCCCATCGTTGCGGACACAGACCAGATCGCCCCGGTCGGCAAGCTTGTCGAGAAAGGCCACGTCGGCCCCCCCGTGCAGATGATCGTGATAGCCGTCTTCCAGCAGCAGCGAGCGGCGGACGCAGTGTGAAAAGCCCGCAACATGGCCACCGTTGCCGATGTTGGAGCTTTCGTATGCGGTGGGGCGGTGAAACAGATTTGGTCTCCAGACAAGACGGTCATCATCAAGATAATAGTAGAAGCAGGCATGCTGCCCTACAAGATCGGCCCCCATCGCGCGCGCGCCGAGCATCGCGTCCTCGACGTAATGGCATCCGTAGTAGTCGTCATCGTCCATCCGCAGGACGTAGTCCCCGGTCCCGCGGGCAGCACCCAGGTTGAGTGCCGCGCCGGGTCCGTAACGGCGTGGCAGAAAAACGATCTGCTCGTTCTCTACAAGTTCCAGATGTTCCGTATTCCACTCTGCAGGGATGTCGGTATTGGCGACCACGACCAGTTCCCGATCTCCCCAGGACTGGCTGCGGAAGGTTTCCAGGACCTGACCCAGCCGGTCGGGGCGATAGGTCGGCGTCACGACGGTGGCGCGGGGGCCTGGCCGCGCGGCAATATCCGGGTCGACGCAACGTGCCAGCCGCAAGGCGAAGGCATCGGCGGCATAGCTAGAGTGTACCTTGCGCCAAAGCGTGCGCGTGTGGCTGTGGGCACTGACTTGGTCTAGGGTGAAGCGGCTCAGGAATGTTCTCAGCTCAGAGGGGTCCGGGAAGACATGTGCGAAGGCACGCCGGGGATCCTGGGCATCGATTTCTCCCACGATTGCGACGGCGCATCTGCTGGCCACCGCGTTCAGGGCGTGCTGGATGTCCCGACCAGGTTCTCTATCCGGTCTTGCGACCTGAACCAGAACATCGGACGTGGCAAAAAGGTGACGAAGTTGCTCCGAGGTGACGGTGCCGATCGAGGCGCCCAAAAGCGTGGCGGTCAATGTTCCGACCCGTTCCTTTCGCACGACCAGATCAGCCGAACAAAGGGTTGGTCCGAACGGCATGATCCCGTCCAGAACCGAAGCCACGGAAGGATCTTCGATGGCCCGTGCCAAATCGAGCGACAGAAAACGCGATGGAGCGCTGGCCGTGCGCAGTTCAGCGGCAAAGCCGTTAAAGAGCGCCGGTTGCATGGCCGGTGCGATCAGCTCGGCCTTGATACCCATCACACGCAGCGCGTTCTGCGCGGCGTCTTCCATGACGAAGGCGTGGTCCGCCTCGGTTGCCAGCGGGGCGAAAAGCGTGGCCTCGCCACCGCCGCCGCGAAGAACAGCGATACGGGGCATTCCCGCATCGGCCGCCCGGTGCATAAGATCCCGCGCCTCGACACCCGCGCTGGTCCAGTCCAGAAAGGACAGGCCCCATTCTTGCATAAGATCGTCCGGTGCCGCCTCGATCACCAACGCGTCTATCAGGCCGCCCTCGATCATCTGGCGGGCGTTCCGAGGCGTCAGTGCGAAAGTCGGGGCCTCGAAGCGTAGCAGGTCGAATCCGGCCCGCGATCCGATGAAACCGAAGCGTACCGGCAACCAAGGCGCGCGCTTGGATGCCGGCCAGGCCGGAACTTCGAACTTGGCGCTGGCCTCGATCTGTCCCGGCCTGAACGGCCTGTTGGTCGATCCCATCGTCAAGTGCTGGTAAGGCATGTAGAAGACACTCATGAATAGTTCGCAGCGAATGTTAGAGCAATCCGTATCGAGAGACCAACTATATCTTGCAATACGGGGTCGCTCACCTGAGAACACGCCAATTGCAAATGTCGCCATAACCAAGAGCGGGGAAACAGATGTCACAGGTACCTAAGAGCGCGCGCAGCGGCACTGCGGACGGACAGCGGGTGGTCGTCGTCATCGGCTCCGGTCGCAGCGGGACATCGCTTTGCGCCAAGATCCTGGGCCGGCTCGGTATCGACATGGAGGATACGCTGAACCGCGCCAACGAGATGAACCCCGAAGGATACTTCGAGGACGCCAAGCTGGTGGAAATCAACAAGAGCCTGATATCCAAACTTCTGCCCGTTCCCAGAATGGGCCCCCGCGAGACCTACCCCGCTTCATTGATCTCGGCCGAGGTGGAGGAATTGAAACAGCATTTTTCCGATCGGATTTCCGATGATGACAGGGTCTGGGGCTTCAAGGACCCTCGGGTTTCCCAGTTTCTTCCGATTTACCGCCAGGTATTCCAATCCCTTGGGATCGTTCCGGTTTACGTGTTCTGTGCAAGATCTGCCGACGCAGTCGTGGAATCAATTCGGCAAGCCGGCAACGGCAAACGGGACGTCTCGGAGCAGATATATTTCATTCGCAGTTTTCTGGCCCTGCGGGACTGCGCGGCGAATGCCCATGTCGTCCATTACGAAAAACTTCTGTCAGATCCCGTGGGCGAGATCGACGCGCTGTGGCAGCATGTCGGAGAGCCTGGCAAGCCCTGCCCCCTGAGCGAGGCGGACAGGGCGGACCTGGTGGACGAAAGGCTCAACCGCTCTCAGCTTCGCGCCGTGCCGGTCACCAATCCGATGGCCCTGCGGATCGAGGCCCTTCTCGACACCATGAACGGCACCGATTTCGATCGTGATATGGTTATGTCCGAATTACGGGAAATAGATGGAATTCATTCGGTCTATCAATCATGTCTGGACAGATTCATCGAAATCGGAAAATCCGAACAAAAAGACCAAGACCACACCGCAGAGTTGCAGAAAAACAAAGACCGCGTCAAAGAACTGCAAAAGGACCATGCCGCAGAGCTGCAAAAAAACGAAGGCCGCGTCGAAGAGCTGAAAAAAGACCTCGTCCAGCAAGAAGAACGTCACAAGGCGGCAACGGCTGTCTTGACTGTGGAGTTGTCACATCTGCAGGCCGAAAATGCGCAACTCAACGAAGAGCGTAACAGCGCGATTTCACGCATCCGCTCCGGTGAAGGCCCTCTTTCGGTAGATAAGGATCAAGCTGCGCACATCGTAAGGCGGCTTCGCATGAAACTCGTCAAAGCCCGCGCCGCCCGCGACAAGGCCGTGGAGCGCTCGAAAGCCTCGCAGGCCAAGGCGAAGAACATCGCCAATTCGACAAGCTTTCGAGCTGGTCAGATCCTGGCTGATTCTATCCGACGTCCGGGTCTGCGCACCCTGGCCATGCCACTGCGTCTGGCACGGCTCCGTCGAAATCAAGGATCGAAATGATGTTAGAACCTATGCCATCCGAACACGCGCCCGCGACGCGGCTCCGCATTGCTATTGTCGCCCGTAATCTGGCGATAGGGGCCGGTGGCATGGAGCGCACGGCGGCGAACCTGGCCAATCACCTGGCCGCGCAGGGGCACGTGACAGGAATCGTATTCAAAGGGGACACAGCCTTCCAACCGTCTTATTCCATCCGAGAAGACGTGATCCGCTGTCCCGTCGCCGGGACACCACCCGACTATGTCCAGGAGATCGAGCAGTTCCGCCCCGATGTCGTTGTCGCTCTCTATGCGTCAGCCACTGAAGCGCCTATCATAGTCTCCATTTGCCAGACCGGTATACCGGTCGTCCTCCGCGAAGGCTCCAACCCTGATCGGGTCGTCAATACGAACTGGGCCGGGGTGAAAGGCATCACACCGGAACAGGCCCGTCTGGAGCGGCTGGCCATGATGGCCGGCTGCGCGCGGATCTGTTTCACCCTGCCGCAGTATCGCGACAGCCTGCCGGAAGAACTGCGCGAGGCATCGGTTGCCTTTCCCGACGCTTTCGCCCCGGCTAACCCCGCAGACATCGCACGGCGGTCGGACACCGGGCGGCGGATCTTCCTTAACATCGGGGGGCTGGAAAAGATCAAGAACGTCATGGTCGCCATTCGGGCCTTCGCGGCGATCGCGCAGGATGTGCCGGACTGGGATTTTCACGTTTTCTCGGCCAGTACCCGGAGCGATTCCATTGGCTCCGAGGTCGAGGATTTCATCGCGCGCCATGATCTGGTGGATCGGGTAAAGCTTTTCGAACCCACCTCCGAGATCGGTCGCGAATACGGCCGGTCCCATGTTCATGTGATCGCCTGCAAGGAAGAAGGCCTGCCTGACTGCGTGGCCGAGGCAGCCCGCCATGCCCTGCCCTCGATCGGCTTTGCCTGTTGCGCAGGCACGAACGCGATGATCGTGGACGATCACAACGGCTTGCTGGTCGACTGCGGGGAGGGCGAGATCGACCGCCTGGCCCAGGCCATGCGCCACGCCGCCCTCGATCAGGACGCGAGGGAACGTTGGGGACGCACAGCCTTGGAAGAAAGCCATATCTACGATCCCGAGACGGTGTTCACCGAATGGGACGCGGTGATCGCGGCTGCGGCTGCAGATCGTGCGACCCCCGAGGAGCGGATGCGCAGCCGGTTCGGTGAGGCGGATGCCTGGCGCCGGCTGCGCGCGATCCAGCGCGCCTCCTTCGAAGCCGAACCCTGGCCCGCGCCGCAGACGTCGGATTTCGATTCCGATCCTCCTCTCGTCAGCATCATCGTGCCACTCTTCAACAAAGGGGACTACATCGGCGAAACCCTGTCTTCGATCGCCGCCTGCCCCTACCCCGCCAAGGACGTGATCGTGGTCGATGACTGCTCGACCGATACCTCCTTGGAAATCGCGGCCGACTATTGCGACAGACATGGCTGGTCGCTGATCCGGCACGCGCATAACCAGGGCCTCTCGGTATCACGCAATACAGGGCTCGAGGCCGCGCGCGGGGACTACGTCCATTTCTGGGACGCCGATGACATCTACGCACCGGACGGGATCGAACAGCTGTTGCGCAAAATGCACAACAACGCCGCCGACATTGGCACCGGGCTCGCCACGCGCGACGGTGAGGTCATACCGGGTTATGTCTCCTCCCGGCGCGACGTGGCCTGCGTGACCTACGCGCGTCAGCCCGAGTGTTTCGCCACCGCTTCGTCCTGCTTCAAGGTCTACCGCCGCGCTTTCCTGATCGACAACGACTTGCGCTTCGAGCCGGGCCTCTTCATGCAGGATACGGCCTTCAACCTCTGCGCCTTTCCACTGGCCGAGCGGATCACGATGACGCCCGCCATTCTGGGCGAATACCGGCGCATCAAAAGCTCGGGCAGCAAGCAGATGAACGACGCCCGGTTCGCGTCGGCACTACGGCTCGCGGATATCACGCGGGAGTTCTACACCCGCCAAGGCCTGCATGCTCTCGAGGCGCATCGCCAGACCCGCATCGTAGCGATGGTCTGGGAGGCATTCGTCAGGCGCGCGAACCTCAAGCGTACAGTGATTGCGAACACTCTGACGGTACCGCTGGATTTCAATTTCCTAGGGCAGCTGCGGGACCGGATGGCCGACATGTCGTTTGGCTCAATCATGGATGGACACATTCCTGAAGATATCCATCTCCCCTGTTTCGCGATCCGTGAGGGATATATGATCTGGCTTCCAGAACTTCTGCATGGCCTCAGACCCGAAACCCTGCGCCCCGAACTTCTTGCCAAAACCCCAGACGAGCTTGAAGTGGTCACCAAGCTCTCGAGCGTTCTGCGCCAGCGCAGCTGACCCGGCGATCGGCACCGGGCCGGTAAACCGACAGAACCTATTGATCGAGCGGCTTCGTAACCGGTCGAATGCTCAGCAGGTCAACAGGCTGCACACCCATGGATTGGACAGGTCGGTGCCGTGGCCGTGCACGGTGTAAATCGATGGACCGTACTTTCTGAGGCTCTTTGAGAAAGACCCGGGGACTAAAGTCTCCGGGTCAGCTGTGTGCGTTTTGTCGATGTGACCTATCTGTTCCAGCTCCGGGCTTAGGACCGGATGCGAACGGGGCCGCGGGCCGCCGGTGTCAGTAAGACAGGCCGACGGTCACTTCTTCCACGCCACCCCGCGGAAGATCCGTTCCTGCACGATCTGTTCGCGGTAGCACAGCACCAGCTGCATCATCTCGTCCATGGTCGCATCGGTCAGCTTGTTGGGCTGCAGACCCAGATCGAGAAGACCGGTATGTACGGGATTGTAGTAGTGGTCCTCCATCTCCTTGCGCGGGTTGGGCAGGCTCTTGACCGTGACGTCGAGTCCCAGCCGCTCGCCGGAGGCGCGGACCCGTTCGGCAAGGTCGTTGACAGAGAAGGTTTCGACGAACTGGTTGAGCACGCGCAGCTCGCCTTTTTCGACAGGGTTCTCGACGGCCAGCTGCACGCATTGCAGCGCATCCTTGATATGCAGGTAGCCGCGGGTCTGACCGCCCTTGCCGTAGACGGTCAGCGGATAGCCGGCCGCCGCCTGCACCATGAACCGGTTGAGCACCGTGCCGAAGATCTCGTCGTAGTTGAGGAACGGGAACAGCTGGTCGTCCTCGCCGGTCTCGTCGGTGGACAGGCCATAGACCGGGCCCTGCATCAGGTCGGTCACGCGCAGGCCCCAGACCCGGACGTAGAACCACAGCAGGTCGGTATCGAGCACCTTGGTCGTGTGATAGAGCGATCCGGCGGCGCGCGGGAACAGGAACCGGCCCGAGCGGCCCTTGTGCTCGATGTCGATCCAGCCTTCCTCAATGTCGATGTTGGGGGTGCCGTATTCACCCATCGTGCCCAGCTTCACCAGGTGCGCGTCGGGGGTGTATTCGGCCATCGCCTGGATCACGTTGAAGGTGACGCCCAGGTTGTTGTCGAGCGTCAGCCGTGCGGCGGTGCGGTCCATCATCGAATAGGGCGCAGAGGGCTGTTCGGCGTAGTGGATGATCGCGTCGGGGCGGAAATCCTCGAAGACCGACGAGATGAAGCTCCAGTCGTTCAGGTCGCCGATGCGGACTGCCACATCGTTGCCGGACCGCTCTTTCCAGAGCCGCGCGCGGGCGTCCAGGTTGGGCACCTCGAGCAAGGCCTCACAGTCCACTTCGCGCATCAGGCGACGGCGCATGTAGTTGTCGACGGCCAGGACCTCGTGGCCCGCGGCCGAAAGCTTCATGGTGGTGGGCCAGCCGATGTAGCCATCGCCGCCTAAGATCAGAACTTTCATGTCGTCTTTCGCTTTATGTTGTCTTTTGGGCCAGAAGCCGCGCCGTCGCGGCGGGCAGGACGCCATCGCGGTTCAGCATGTCGCGGATCTCGTTTGCATCCATCAACGGCTGACGGTCCGAATGATAGACCACCTCCGAGGCTGCCATTTCGATGTCGTCATAGGAATAGGTCTGCGCGCGCTGGGACTGGGTATGGCCTGCGGGCAGCACGATGAGGAACTTCTCTCCTTCAAGAAGCCGTCCGGCCTCCTCGTCGGTCGACAGCTCCTCCCACAATTTCTCGCCCGGGCGCGCGCCGGTGACCTTGGTCTCCACCGTTTCGGGATCGACGTCATGCAGTGGTGCCAGATCGGCGATCATCGTGGTTGCCAGATCGACGATGCGCAGCACCGGCATTTTGGTGATGAAGACCTCGCCGCCCTTGGCCAATACCATGCTTTCGATCACCAGATCGGCGGCTTCTTCCATGGTCATCACGAAGCGGGTCATGCGCTCGTCGGTAATCGTAACCGGCCCGCCTTCGGCGATCTGGCGCGTGAAAAGCGGCACAACCGATCCGCGTGACCCCAGAACATTGCCGAAGCGCGTGCAGGCGAACTTTGTCCGGTTCGACTTGGCCTTGAGGAAGTTCATCGCGGTAAACAGCCGCTCGCCCATGAGCTTGGTCGTGCCCATGACGTTGGTAGGGTTCACGGCCTTGTCGGAGGAGGTGAAGATCACCTTCTCGAGGCCATTGGCGATGGCCGCCCGGCCCACGACCTCGCAGCCGCGGATGTTGACGTTGAGCGCCGAGAACGGGCTGCGCTCGCACGACGGGACGTGCTTGAGCGCCGCGGAATGAAAGCAGACGTCCATCCCCGTGAAGGTCCGGCCGATTTCGGCTTCGTCGGTAATGTCGGCAAGGTAGAACTCGAGGTCATTGCGACCTGAGTATTCCATCTCCATGTCGAAGAGTGCGCTTTCGTTGTTGTCGATAACACGGACCATGGCCACGTCGAGCTGCAGCAGCTGCTCCACGATCTCGCGCCCTACGGAGCCCACGCCGCCGGTCACGACAACGCATTTGCCTTTGAAATAGCTTTTCTTATCAATCATCTGGCGGGTCGACTTTTTCATGTTAGGGCTATTATCAGCGTTTGAGGATCCTTGAGAGATTCCGGAGCGGAGCGGTGATCCGCCACGACGTACTGGTCGTCAGCGCCTTGAGCCGTCTCTCGGCGGCTATCCTGGCGGTCTTTTCGTCCTTCAGCTTGTCCTTGAGGCCCTCGACACGTTGCCGGACCTTTAACAAAGTTGTTTCAGCCGTGTCTAGACGGTAGCGCAGCCCGGCCTCGACCCGTTCCTCCAGCGCATCGCGCTCGCGGGCCAGCCTTGCATAAGCCGTGCGTAGATCCGCCGGGCTCGTGACAGGATCGGGATCCGCAGATGGCAAAGTGGCATCATGATCGTGCGCGATGGCGTCCGTCTCTTTTATCGTCATTGGGTTCTCCCGGTATTCTGACAGGGGACCGGACCGCGTACCACGCCGCCATACGCCCCCGGCAGATCGAAGCGGTCGGGACATGTGGCCATGGTGCCTACCCGCCCGTGGATCGTGATCGGCACCAAGCTCATGCGTTCAGCCTGTCGCTCAGGCGGCCGGTCGTGACGGGCCGCAGATCGTCCATGATGATCCGCGCCGCGCTCAGCTTCCAGGTATGCGACGCCTCGTCGGCGCCCCGCTGGACGACCATCGAGATCCCGTCACCACTGAACATCCGAAAGCCGCCCGCGCGCAGTCGCTCCTGCCAGTCGCCATCGGCGGTATTCTTCATCGCCATCGAGAACGGCGGCAGACCCGCTTCGGCATCGCCTGAAAGACTTGCGCCCGAAACCGGCACCGGACCGGCAAGCAGGGAACTGCAGCGCGCAGTCACGCGTTCGCGCCAGACCGTCTCGTCAGGCCCCTCGAAATAGAAGGCTGCCGCCTGTCGGCCAGTTGCATCCGCCTGGCTCGCGCGAAAGTAGCCCGCCGTCTCTTCGAGGTAGGTATCGGCGTAGAAATCGTCGTCGTCCATCTTGACCCAGTAGCGCCCGGTCGCGTCGGTGATCCCGCGGTTGAGGCATTCGCCGACCGTCGCGGTGATCGGCAGGGCGTGAACGTGTTCGTTGTCACGCAGCGCGGGCAGGTCCCGGGGGATCCCGCCGGTATTGAAGACGACGATCAGCTCGGCGTCCGGCCAGCTTTGTCGGCGAAAGTTTTCCAGACAGGCCGGGAAAAGATGCGGTCGGCGCGTGGGCAGCACCACGCTGACACGCGGGCGGTCGAAGCTTTTCGGGAAAGGGTCGCGCCCAAGCAGTGCCGTTCGGTCGGCGCTCGTCCAGACACAGTCCCGCGTTACCTGCCGCCAGAGTGTGCGCCAGCGTCTCTGGCGGACCCAGGACACCCGCATCAGGGTCTGCAGGCGAAGCAGGTCGGGGGCGGAGGCGACGGTATCGAGTCCGGAGAGGATCGGTTCGTTCCCCTCGTAGGCGCCGAAGAGCACCGGGATCGCCCCGGATGCGATGGCGTCGATGGCAATCTGGGCGAGGGCTGCGTCACTGCGCACCGACCGCCCCGGCAAGAGCACCAGGCGCGCGGCCTGAAGCAGCGCGCGCGCACGGGCCGGGATATGTTCGGCTACGATCTCGAGGTCCGGGTTGGTCAGGCGCTTGGACAGGGTCGAGCTTTTGAAACCGTAGGTGAAATCGCACAGCAGCGTGTCGTAAAGCGCCCCCCCGTCGACAAGATCGAAAAAGGTGGGCGACTGCGATATATCGGTCGCGGCGGGCACCAGCATCAGATCATCCGGCCGGTCACCGGGATGTGCCATGGAAACAGAGGCGGGCTCCACCCCGCGCGCGACGATGGCGTCGGGGGCGAGGTCCGACCAGTCCTGCCCCTGCCCTTCCGCGATCACCCGATCCGCGCGGTCTGCCGCCCCGCGCCAGAGCGGCGCCACGTCCGGCAGACCCGTGACCCACAAATGAACCGGGATGCCGCGCGCGCCGGCGGCCTCGAACAGGGCCGCGCCACGCGCCGGCAGATCGCCCCCGAAACCCGCCGAGAACGCCATCTGCCAGTCGTCGCGCGGCGCCGGCGTATCTGCCCCCGCCTCCACGACCACCACGTCCGGCACGAACATGTCGAGCTGATCGTGGACCTCGGACTCGCGGATCCAGATCGTCTCGGCGATGGCCCCGAGCCTGTCGTATCCACGCGGCGACCCGATGAACCCCACCTTGACCGGTGTTTCCGCCCCGGCCCGCTGGCGCGCCGTGCGCAGCGCATGATCGCGCAGTTCCGTCTCCATCGCGTCCAGACCAAGCGCGGCGGACCAATCCCCGCCCCGCGTATGGGCTGCGATCAAGGCCTCGGCCTGATCCGCAGGGGTCCGGATCGGACCGTCCCAGAGGGCAGGCAGATCGCCGGCGTCCTGCCAGACCCGCGCCGCCAGATCCAGCCTGAGCGCGACCTGCCGCTTGAGGTCCCCGAGCAGACGCTGCCCCTCGTCGGCGTGCCAGAGCACCGACAGCGGATCCAGGTTCACGCGATGCAGCGCGACGCCCTCGGGCGGATCCCCGATGGTCAACCGCGCCGCGTCGGGCGGGGCGACCAGAAAGCGGATCGCCGTTGCCGCAACTCTCGCGCTGTCTTCAAGCGGCCCCGCCGGGGCGACCTCGATGTCGAGCGGGCCCGGATCGGTCAGCGCGAGTGCGCCGCAGCCCAACCGCGGATCGAGCGGCCGGCCTTGCGCGTCCGAAAAGACCACGGGCATCTCGCAGATACCGCCGGCGATGTCGGAGACTTTCTGCAGCAGCAGGGTGAGCTGATAGATTTCCCCAGGTCGGACGTCGAACTCCACCGGCACGTTCAGACCGCGTCCCCGGATATTCCCTGGACGGGGCCAGACGAAAAAACGCGGCTCCGGATCCTGGCACTTGAGAATTTCATACCCCCGCTTCCCGGCTTTACGACGATCACCTCCCGAGACCCGATCCCGGTGATATGTCTGTATAGTGGCACAGAACGATTTGCTATCCCGCCAAGGCGGACGTGCGCGGACATTCACTCGGCACAAGCAAATCCCCGTTGCAGCGTCATCCGTGCGCCTCGGATGCGGATGGAAGGAACCGTGGGCGGACCCGTTTGCCAGGCTAGCCGGGTACATCGGGTTGCTTCGGATGGGCTAGACCCTCCCTTCAAGAACGCCCTTGGCGTTGCGCCCGCAGCGCGCGGCACCCTCATCTGCCGTTATCCCCTTTCGACCGACACCTTCGCGCATCCTCACCCCAGCGGAGAGCATGCCCATGACCACCTTCTCCCCTCGTCTCGATCTGCCTTTCATCGAAGGGACACAGGCCCAGAAACACGTGACCCACAACGAAGCCCTCGAACGGCTCGACATTGCCGTGCAGGCCAGCGTGCAGTTGTGGGACGCCACGACGCCCCCCGCCAGCCCGCCCGAAGGCCAGTGCTTTCTGGTAGGGGACGCGGCGTCGGACCCCTGGGCCGGGCACGCAGGCGACATCGCGGCCTTCGCGGGCGGCGGCTGGCTGTTCCTCACGCCACAGACCGGCTGGCGTATCTGGGACGCAGAGGCGGGCGTGCTGAAGCTGCGCACCGCGCAAGGCTGGACGTCCCTGGGCGGTGCGCTCGATCTGCAGAACCTCGACGGGATTGGGGTCAACGCGACCTCGGATGCGACCAACCGTCTGGCGGTGGCTGCGGATGCGACCTTGCTCGACCACGACGGCGGCGGGCATCAGCTCAAGATCAACAAATCCGATACGACCCAGACCGCGAGCTTGCTGTTCCAGTCCGATTTCGCCGGCCACGCCGAGATGGGTCTGGCGGGATCGAACGACTTCAGCGTCAAGGTCAGCGCCGACGGATCCACCTTCACCGAAGCCTTGCGGATCGACGCTGCCACGGGACAGGTCAGCCTGCCCGCGACGCCCACCGGCCCCGCGATCTGCCAGCTGCGCAACAGCGACACCACGACCAACCTGCTGTCGGCGAATTTCACGGATGTGCCGATGAACGGAGTCGAGGACCTCCGCGATACCGCGACGTTCGAACGCGCGGGCGATGGGATCCGGTGCCTGACAGGCGGACGGATCAGGGTCCACGGCCAGGTCATCGGCTCGGGAACCGGCATCGACCGTGCGGCCTTCGACCTTGCGGTGGCGATCAACGGGGTTCGGCATCCCGGAATTGGCCAGTCGTCCTATGCCCGTGGCAACAGCGGCCATTATACCGGCACCAGTTACGTGACCCGCTGGGTGACCGTCGCTGCCGGTGACATCGTCACGCTTCAGTCGCGGCAGGCCGCCACCGACCCCGGACCGCTGGTCATGCTCGACGGCGAATGCCTTCTGGTCACGGAACACCACGTCCAGGCAGCCGGATCCTTCTAGCGCGCCACACGGCCTTTCAGCCAACCCAGGAAGGCCGCGTCCGCGGAGCGCAGGCGCGGCTGACCGGAGGCCACCCAGAAGCCTCGCCACTCCGCCTCCAGCGCGTAGACGTCCGCGCCGGGGGCCAGGGCCCGGGCCCGTTCCAGCGTATCCGATGACAGCGTCGCCCCCGCCTCGGCCGGCACGCCGCGGCGGGTCACCCGGATCAGGTCGCCCGGCTCTTCGGCCAGCGCGTAATCCGGCAGACCGTCGGCCTCGATCATTCGGCGCAAGGCCGCACGGAATACCCGCAAGGGCGCGTCCGAACCTGCCTTTTCATGCAGCGTGGCGACGCTGGCCACCCAGGTCCGCTGGTGGCCGCAATGCTTACGGGCCAGTTCGTAGATCCGCCGCTCGAGCGGTTTGCGCAATCCGAAGTACTCGCGGCTGAGTGTCAGCACCGACTTGGACTGTACCGCGCGGAACAGCCACTCCGACAGGGTCACCCGCACGCTTACCATCCGGCCGCCACGGTTGCGGCGCACGATCTCCCAGGCGTCGATGAGGCCGAAGCCGCTGGTGGTCTCGATGTCGCCGGTGGCGATATTGGTGGTGATGCGCGTACCCGCCAGCCGCTCGAAGGCGTCGCGCAGGCGTGTGTAGCTGTCGCCGCCCGTATCGCGCCGGGTGGCGATCAGCAGATCGTGCGCGGTCAGCGTCAGCGTGCGCGCGATGGCGCGGCCCGCGTTCAGCGCGGCCATCAGCTGGCTGATGCAGTAGATCACGATATCCTTGTCGTGGATCGTGGCGCGCCCGCGGACGGAAGGCGTCACCGTGACCGTCACGTCGCCGCGGGTGTAATGCCGGATCGTCCGGTCAGGCCGGGTCGAGAGCGAGAACATCGGATGCTCCATCGACCCCAAGTCTCCCTTGGGGGCGGCATCGAAAAGATCGCAGACGAAGAAGTCCTGTGCCGTGCTCATGAATGTGCCTGCCGCTCGTGCCGATCGTTGCCAGCCTTGGATTCCCGCTTCGGGGTTTCAGTGACACCCTAGAGTTATCCACAAGCATCTGTAAACGCCCCGTGACGGCGGATCGGAGTCGCAGGCTCGGGGGATCGGAATCGCGCCATCGGGGGATCAGAGTCGCACCAGTGTTTCGGTGACGCCCAAACCCACGAGAATCCAGCGGGTTGCAGAAAGTGCCCAAACCCATAACGACATTCTAACCATATTTAACCCCATGTTTTTTTTTTCTGTCTGCCCACCCCGTGGTAGTAGGATGGTAATCCGCCTTGTTTTCTTGAGAAAAGCACTGCCATGTGCAACCTTTTCTTCCATGTGCGGCGTTTTCGCGTATATTGACCGAAAGCCCGCACATAAGGGTGAACCAGAGGTCCATATGACAGGCACGCTTCCCCCCTATTTCCGCATCAACCCCGATGCCGCCATGGCCGAACTCGAAGGCTCCGTGACGACCGAAGGCTTCGCACAGATCGCCGCCGCCGCCCGGTCGGGACGCGATGATCTGGCCGGTCGCGGTCTAGCCGAAGACGGGCGGCGGCACCTGCGGCTTTTTTCCACCTGGGAGATCACGCGCTACCTGATCCCCGTGGCGCCCGCGCATTTCCGGCGGGTGCTGAAACAGAACCCCGACCTGCCGCAGGGCACTTCGGAGACGGCCGGCGGGGCCAAGTGGTTCACCCTCGACGAAGTGCTGCGCCTGCGGGCCCACTTCGGACGCGAGGGATCGAAGGCCAAGGAATACATCCCCTACCGGCCCGAGGGTCTGCCCGCCAAGATGATCGCCGTGGCGAACTTCAAGGGCGGGGTGGGCAAGACCTCGACGGCGGCGCATCTGGCGATGTCGGCGGCCCTCGACGGCTACCGGGTGCTGGTGGTGGACCTCGACAGCCAGGCCTCGATGACCTCCGTCTTCGGCGGCCGCGTGGAGGACGAGTGGCAGACGGTCTTTCCGCTGCTGGCGCGTCACTATGCGAAACATCTGCAATCCGACAACCAGCGACGGCTGGACCGGGGCGACGCCCCAACCCCGCTGGACGACACGTTGACGGAAAGCCTTGGGATCACCGCGCAGAGCCTCGTGCAAAAGACCCACTGGCCCAACATCGACCTGATCGGCGCCCAGCTGAACCTGTACTGGGCCGAATTCCAGGTGCCTGTCTGGCGGATGCAGGGCCGTGGGTGGAAGCTGTGGGACGCGCTGACCCACACGTTGGAAGCAGACGGGATCCTTGACGAATACGATTTGGTCTTTATCGATACCCCCCCTGCCCTAGGTTACCTCACCATCAATGGGTTGGCGGCGGCGGACATCCTGCTGGTGCCGGTGGGGGCGTCGTTCCTTGAGTTCGATTCCACCGGCCGCTTCTTTGACATGCTGCACACGACGTTCCAGTCCATCGAAGAGGGCGAAAACCTCGCAGCGCGCGCGCTGGGTCGGGAAGAGATGGCGTTCCAGTGGGATGCGGTCCGCGCCATCGTCACCCGTTTCGATGCGGGACAACAGACAGAGATGGCCGGACTGATGCAGGCCTATCTTGGCAAGACGCTGTCACCGCACCGACAGGATTTTACGGCACTCATCGGTCAGGCAGGTGAGCACGTGCAGGGGATCTACGAAGCGGATTACCGCGATTTCAACCGAGAGACTTATGCCCGCGGACGCGAGACCTTCGATGCCACCTATGCCGCCTTCAAGACCCTGTTGTTGGGGGCCTGGCGGCGGGACGAGATTGCGCAACGGGACGCCGCGGAATGAGTTCTATATTACATAATATGTTTCGCATGCGAAACATCATGGATTCGAGATATAATTTTCGCGCACCGCACGGTGGGGTCGGAACGCATTTATTTTGCGGCCCCAAAGAGGCGCAAAAGGAGGACCCGGCATGGCAAAACGCAAACGTCTGACACCACCGGACCCGGCGCAGGGGCGCACCGCCCCGGCATTGGAAACCAAGAGCGCTCTGCCCCGCGGCATGGGAGCGTCTCGGATGCCGATCGCGGATGTGGCACAGGATGCCTCGGCTTCGGCTGCCTTGGCGGAGGTGGCACAGACCCTGACGGATGCGCGCAACGAAGGGCGTCTGATCCAGCGGTTGCCGCTGCACCTGATCGAAGCAGATCACCTTGTACGCGACCGGATGGCGGCGGATGCGGACGAGCTGCAAGTGTTGAAGGACAGCTTGCGCGAGCGTGGCCAGCAAACGGCGATCGAGGTGGTCGCGCTCGAAGGCGGACGTTTTGGCCTGATCTCTGGCTGGCGGCGTCTCGCCGCGATGCGGGATTTGACGTTAGAGACGAAAGACCTTGCGTTCGACACAATACTGGCGTTGGTACGGACACCTGCCGATGCCGCGCACTCCTACGTCGCGATGGTCGAGGAGAACGAAATCCGCGTCGGCCTGTCGTTCTACGAACGCGCGCGGATCGTGGCGCGGGCAACGGATCGGGGGGTATTCCCATCGGACCGTGTAGCGTTGTCCACATTGTTTGCAGCAGTGTCGCGGTCGAAGCGGTCGAAGATCGGCAATTTCGTGGGGTTGGTGCGGGCGTTGGACGGGGTGCTGCGGCACCCTACCCATCTGACCGAGCGCACCGGTCTGGCGCTGGCACAGGCCTTAGGCGTGGATCCCGGGCTGGGTGATCGGTTGGCGACAGCGCTGGAGACCTTGCCAAACCGCGATCCCGGAGAAGAGACAGCTGCCCTGTTGCGGACCATGAACACTCCACCGGCCACTCCGCCGCCTTACGCGCGTGAGGATCGCCCCAAGCTGCCCAGTCAGCGCGAAACGCTGCCGTCGGGTCTGAGCATCCGGATCGAGGCCAACGGTGACATCCGCCTGTCGGGGATCGCGCTGCAAAGCCCGTCCTTCGTGAAGCGGTTGATGGCCGTGATGCGGGACGTGGAATAGAGCCGCATTCAGAACCTTGCGGCAGATACTAACACGCCCATCAGAGCCTGTTTCGCAGTGAAACCTATTCGTCTTCGTCAGAGCCCATGTTCTGGTGGTGCTGGTCGATGGCATCATTGATGTCTTCGAAGTAAGTCATCTTGCCGTCGTCCAGAACGACACCCGACTGGCACAATTTCTTCAGCTGCCGCATCGAGTGGGTGACCACGATGGCGCCGGACCGTTCCATGCGCGCAAGGAAGGCTTCGCGGCTTTTGCGCTTGAAGGCGGCATCGCCGACGGCCGTGACCTCGTCCACGAGGTAGGTATCGAAGGGGATGCCGATCGATAGCCCGAAAGCGAGCCGCGACTTCATTCCAGACGAGTAGTTGCGTACGGGGGCATAGAAGTGGCCGCCCAGTTCCGCGAAGTCCTGCACGAAATCCATCAGCTCGTCGGTGTCGACGCCGTAGATGCGCGCCACGAACTTGGTGTTCTGCGCACCGCTCATGGCGCGGTTGAAGCTGCCCGCAAAGCCTACGGTCCAGCTGACTGTACCACTTTTGGAGATCACGCCTGCATCGGGTGCGACCGAACCGCCGATCATCTTGAGCAAGGTCGTCTTGCCCGCACCGTTACGGCCCAGAAGCCCCACCGAGCGTCCGGTGGGAAAGGTGATGTTGGCGTTCTCGAAGATGGTCTTGCGCCCGCCGCCGGGGGTGCGGAAGACCTTCGAGACGTTTTCGAAGCGGATCATTTTCGGTCGCGGAAGGCGTAGTACACGAGACTGGCAATCGCCCAGATCAGAAAGCAGAAGAGCGCGATCAATCCCAGGATCAGAAACCGCTGGGGGTACTGCGATCTCTCGGCCAGCGTGGGCGTGATGTAGGGGGCCAAGTAGAACGACTGGCGGGCGGCGTCCGCGCGCGCAGTGTCCAGCGCCGTCAGGGCCCGCGCATAGGCGGCCTCGACGTATTCGCGTTCGACGGTCAGCCCTTCGAATTCGGCCACGGTGGTGGCGTATTTCACACCCTCGGGGTCGGTCGATCCGCCGCCCGATCCGAACTTGCGGCGTTCCTCTGCGATACGCGCCTCAATCACGTCGAGCCGGCGGCGGGCCTGTTCGACCCGCGGGTCGGAAGCCCCCGCGGTTTCCGAGATCAGGTCGTATTCGATCAGCGCCGCAGCCTGCTGGGCCTGCAGTGTGTTCAGAAGGCCCATCTGCCCTTGGATGTCGGCGTTGAGGTCCACGATCTGGTTTTCCAGCCGGAAGGCGGTGAAGGCCTCCCGGACTTCCTTCAGCCGTTCGAGCGCCACGTCGAGATCTTCCTGGGCATAGCGGGTGGCATCGGTGCGGGCGATCGAGGAAAGCTCGTTCACCAAGTTGGAGCTTTCGGCGAAGATCGCCTCGGCGATGCGGGTGGCGTCGGCGGGGTCGTAGGCCAGCACCATCAGTTCCATCAGCCCGGTGCCACTGTCGTAGGAGACGCGAACCATACGCTGCCAGAAGTCCACGAGGTCCTCGATGGTGGCGCCGTCGGGATTGAAGGACATCAGCGGGTCGGTGTCCGCGTGCACCGAGTATATCTGCCTGAGATCGAGGGCCACATCGACCTTCCGGACCATTTCCTGGCTGGAGATGTATTCGTAGAGGATATCCGTTTCGCTGCTGGCGGACCCGCCGCCCAGGCCCGCGCTGAGCCCGCCGATCAGATCGGAGGCTGAGGCGGAGTCCTCGCTTCGGACCGTGAAGCCCAGGGTCGAGGCATACTGGTCTGCGGCGCGGGTCCAGAGATACCAGCCGGAAAACGCGACGGGGGCGACGACCATCAGGAAAAAGACCACCAAGAGTCCCCAGTGCCGCGCCTTGGCGCGGGCGGGACGCGCCACGGGGCGGGTTCCGGGCAGGGCAACGCCTGCTGTCTGTTGCGGGGATGCCTCGTCCGAGGTGGACTTCGAGTCTTGGTCCTGTGGGGCCTGCTGGGCATTCGAACTGACCAGGGCCAGTCGTTCGGCGCGGCGTTCGGCCTTTTCCTTCTTGGTCGGTGGGGTCTTGTCGGTCATCGGCGTTGGGCCTTTTCTGCTCGGGCGCAGTCTATGCTGAAATACTGGCCTTGTCAGCGGCTCTTGCAAGGTCGTGTGCGGGATCGTGACGGCCGCGGCGGCCCAGAAGGCCATCGCGGATGCCGCGGCGCATGAGGGTGTAATAGGCGTCGCGCTGCGGACCCTTCGGCGCGTGGCGGCCGCGGCGGGTCCACTGGACGATGTAGAACGCCAGGGCGGCGGGGAACAGCAGGCGGCCCGCGGCCTGGCGGGCGACGGCGACGCCGTTGCGGGTCAGGTAGTAGACCTTCCACACCGGGCGCACCATCAGCCCTTCGGTCAGGGACCGGCAGTCGTGCTCGAAGCGCACCGCGGGGGCGAGCACCACGTCGAGCCCCGCCCGGCGCAGTGCCAGCGAATAAAGCACGTCGTCGCCGTAGATGAAGAGCCCGCCTTCGGGCAGGCCGACCCTGGACACCGCGCGGCGGTTCACGAAGTAGCCTACGAAGGAAGCCACATCGATCTCGGTCGCGGCGGCCTCGGGGGCCAGCGCGCTGTCGGGGACGTGGAAGCTGGAGCGGGTGTCGCCGAAGAGGGTCTTGAGGAACAGGCCCGCGTGCCAGAACGGGTTGCGCGACGGGCGGTTCATCTCGCACACGTCCCCGTCGGGGAAGGTGACGGCGGCGGCGATGCAGCCGAGGTTCGGAAATTGCGTCTCCAACACGGGTGTTTCGCGGCGAAACGTCTCGATCGCGCGCGGCAGGGGGCGGGCGTCGTCGTCCATCAGGACCATCCAGTCGGGATCGAGCGCGTCACGGGCATGGGCCATGCCCGCCTCGAAGCCGCCGGCGCCGCCGGTGTTGTCGTCGAGCGTCAGCACCCGGACCCGGTCGCCGCCTTGCGTGGCGAGCCATCGGGCCGTGTCGTCGGTGCTGGCGTTGTCGACGACGACCACGTGGTCGAGCGCTTCGTCCAGCAGGCGGGGCAGGGTGATCCGCAACTGCTCCAGCCGGTTGTAGGTGACGACGATGGCACAGATTTTCATAGCGGGGCCTGCGAGAAAAGCGGCGGCGTGTCGCCCGACTGGTGCGCGGCAAGGAAGGCGCGCGCGGTGTCGAGCGCCTCCCGGATGGTGACGTCCATGTCGAGGTAGCGGTAAGTGCCCAACCGGCCCATGAAGGTGACGCCCTCCGTTTGCCGGGCGCGGGCGACGTAATCGGCGAGCAGGGCTTTCTCCTCGACCAGGCGGATCGGGTAGTAGGGGGTATCCTCTGGGCCGCAGGCGCGGGCGTATTCACGGTAGAGCACGGATTTCTCGTGGGTTTCCCAAGGGGCAAAATGCTTGTGTTCGGTAATGCGGGTGAAAGTCACGTCAGGGTCGGGATGGTTCATCACCGCACAGCCCTGCCAGTCGCCCACCGCCCGGAATTCTTCGAAGTCGAGCGTGCGGTAGCCGAGGCGCCCCAGCGCGTAGCCGAAGAACCCGTCAAGCGGGCCGGACCAAAAGACATGATCCCAAGACCCCGTGTCTGCAGGGTCGAAAGTCGTCTCCAGTTTCACGGTGATCAGCGGATGGTCGAGGATGTTGGCGACCAATTCGGTGTAGCCGTCGCGCGGCATCCCCTGGTGCGGGTGGGCGAAGTAATTGTCGTCGTAGTTGAACCGTAAGGGCAGCCGCTTGAGGATCGAGGCGGGCAGGTTCGCGGGCGAGGTGCCCCACTGCTTTTCGGTGTAGCCTTTGAAGAAGGCGGCGTAGAGCTCGGGCCCGACGAAGGCCAGCGCCTGGTCCTCGAAGGAGCGCGGCTCGGGGATGTCGGCGGTGAGGGTGGCGACATGGGCGCGCATCTCTTCGGGGCGCAGGGCGGTGCGGAAGAACTGGTTCATCGTGTGCAGGTTGACCGGCAGGGTGTAGACCTGGCCCGCGTGGGTGGATTTCACGCGGTTCTTGTAAGGGTGAAACGTGGCGTGGCGCCGGACGTAGTCCCAGACCTCGTCGTCCGCGGTGTGGAAGATATGCGGCCCGTAGGTATGGACCATGACCCCGGTGTCGGCGTCGCGGGCGGTGTGGCAGTTGCCCGCGACATGCGAACGGCTGTCGACGACCGTGCAGGGCAGGCCCGCATCCGCCAAGTGGCGGGCGACCACGGCGCCGGAGAATCCCGCGCCGACCATCAGGTATCCGTTCGCCATTCCGCAGCCCTTCTCGATCGGTTTGCGCGGCTTTACAGCACCTTGTCGCCGGGGCAAAGGCGGGCTTTGGCAATGCGCGATTGACCCGGAGGTTTGGCCTTGTATCTTGCGCCTCGACCGCTGGGGGCTGGATCGGCACCACCCAAGCCTGTCGGCGGGGACATTTCGGGGGATCCCATCGCGATGAAAGCCATACTGCGTCTTGTGGTTCTGGGGCTCGGCTGCCTGGCGCTCGCGGCCTGCAACCTGCCGCGCGGCGCCGGGTTCCAGTCCGAGGTCCTGGCCGCGCGCGAGGTGGCCATCGACGCCAACGGCGAGCCGGTCTACGACTTTTCCGTCTACAGCGTGACGCGCGACAGCCTGCCCTTGATCGCGAACTGGCCGGGCGGCACCCCGCGGCTGCCCTGGATCGGCAACCAGGCCCAGCCGCAAAGCCTGCTGATCACCCCCGGCGACACGCTGGCGATCACCATCTGGGACGCCGAGGAGAACTCGCTTCTGACCTCGCCCGGTCAGCGGGTGGCGCAGCTCGACGCGGTGCAGGTGGGCTCCGACGGGCGGATCTTCATTCCCTTCGTGGGCAACATGCGGGTGAGCGGCATGGCCCCCGAGACCGCGCGCACCCGGATCCAGGAGATGCTGGTGCCCACGGTGCCATCGGCCCAGGTGCAGCTGAGCGTGGACCCCGGTCGCGGCAATACCGCCAACCTGGTCTCGGGCGTGCGGGCCCCGGGCGTCTATCCGCTGCCCGATCGCAACGTGACGCTGCTGACGCTGCTGGCCCTGGGCGGCGGCGTGCCGGACGACATGGCCAACCCGCAGGTGCGCCTGTTCCGGGGCAGCAGCTCCTACGGGATCGGGCTGGAGCGCCTCTACGAGACGCCGACGCTGGATACCGTGGTGCAGGGCGGCGACCGGGTGCTGGTCGAAAGCGAGGAGCGCTACTTCCTCTCGCTGGGCGCCGCGACCCAGCAGGCAATGCATCTCTTTCCCAAGGCGGAGGTCACGGCACTGGACGCGCTGGCGATCATGGGCGGGGTCGAGGCCTCTCGCGCCAACCCGCAAGGGGTATTGATCCTGCGCGAATACGACCCCTCTGAGGTCGTGCCGGGCGCGCTGCCCACCGCCGAAGGGCCGCCGCAGGAGCGGGTCGTCTTCACCATCGACCTGACCACCGCCGACGGTCTGTTCAGCGCGGGCAAGTTCCACATTCGCGAAGGCGATCTGGTCTATGCCACCGAAAGCCCGCTGGGGGCGGCCAACAACGTGCTGCGGCTGGCGGCCTCGACCCTGGCCCTGGGGCCGTAGGGGGCAGACCGCGGCCTTCGGGCGCGGGCGGAGGGGGCCTGGATCCCGGTCAGATTGTCGCCCATGGCGCAACGGACTGTCCTGCACGGACGGGCGATTGTCAGATTTGCGCCAGATCGCCGCCGCTGACGGGGCGGCTTTGGGCGCTCGGATAAGGCAAGGCGATCCCGGACTGCTGCGGTCCGTGGGTCCCGACCTGACCCGAAGGCTGCCCCATGGCACTGACTGCCGCCGAACAATACCTGCTGGAACTGATCAACCGCGCCCGCCTCGATCCCCTGGCCGAGGCGCGCCGCCACGCGCTGGACCTGAACGCGGGCCTGGCCCCCGGCACCATCGCGCCCGACACGCTGCAGGTGCTGGCCCCCGATACCCGGCTGGAGGAGGCCGCCCTGGGCCACAGCCAATGGATGCTGGATACGAACGCTTTCGGCCACGACGGGGTGGACGGCTCCGACGGCCAGGATCGGATCCAGGCCGCGGGCTACGAGTTCACCGGCCTCTGGAGCTGGCGCGAGAACCTGTCCTGGCGCGGGTCGAGCACCGGCACGCTGGACATGGACGCCGCGATCGACGTGCACCACGAAGGGCTGTTCCGCAGCCCCTCGCACCGGGCGAACACCTTTACCGCCCAGCTGCGCGAGGTCGGCATCGCCCAGGTGTCGGGCCGCTTCACCGAAGACGGCACCGACTATCACACCTCGATGGTGACGCAGAACTTCGCCGCCTCGGGGCCGGAGGTCTTCGTCACCGGGGTGGCCTTCGCGGATGCGGATGGCGACCTGTTCTACGATATCGGCGAGGGGATCGCGGGCCTGGGCATCGAGGCCGCGGGCGCGCGCACCCTGACCGCCGCCGCGGGGGGCTACGGCCTGGCGGTGACGCCCGAAAAGGAGACGGAGGTTTCGGTCTTTGTCGACGATGCGACGCTGGCGGAGCTCGTGATCGACACGCGGCCCGGCAACGTGAAGCTCGACGTGGTGGAGCAGGCCGATGGCGGTCACGCGCTGTTGCTGTCGGGGTCGGCGCAGCTCGGCACCCATGCCTTCGACGCGGTGCACCTGCTGGGGCAGGACGACCTGGCGCTTGGCGGCGGGTCCGGGCGCGACACGCTCTTCGGCAACGGGGGCGACAACCTGCTGTCGGGGGGGGAGGGCTCCGACCGGCTGTCGGGCGGCGCGGGCGATGACACGCTGTGGGGGGAGGCGGGCCGCGACCGGCTGGCGGGCGAGGCGGGGGACGATGTCCTCTACGGCGGTGCGGGCGAGGATATCCTCTACGGCGGTGACGGCGACGACAGGCTCTACGGGGGGGACGGTGACGATCTGCTGATCGGCGGCGCCGGGGCGGACACGCTCTGGGGCGGCGCGGGCGACGACGTGCTGATGGGCGGTGCCGGGGCGGACACCTTCGTCTACACCGAAGGTCGCGACCGGATCGTCGACTACGAGGCCGGGCGCGACGAGATCGTGCTGGATGCGTCCCTGGTGGGCAGCGTCGCGGAGGCGCTGAAGCTGGCGGAAGTCCGCGACGAAAACACGGTGCTCGACTTCGGAAATGGCGACAGGCTGATTGTCGAGAGCCTGACGGACGTCACGGTGCTGGCGGAGGATATCTCTTTTCTGTAGGTCTGCGGACGGCCCGGAGGAGGGGTCCGCATGGCAGATCGCGCGTCTATCCTGATCCTTGGCAGCACCGGCAAGCTGGGCCGCGCGTTGGCGCGCGCCTGGCCCCGGGGCCGGCCCGCGCTCTGGCAGCACCGGCCGGGGCGCGCGGCCCCCGCAGCCCCCGCGCTCGAATGGGACATCGCCAAGGTATCAGCTCCATTGGGCGCCGCCGACCGGGACCGGATCGCCGGCATCGTGATGCTGGCGGGCCCCACCGGGGATGCGTCCGATCTGGAAATGCAGACGGTGGAACTGGCGCGGGCCGCGGCGGATCTGGGGGCGGCGCTGTCCTGCCGGGTGCTGCTGGCGTCCAGCCAGGCGGTCTACGGGCCAGGTCGCGATCCCTTGTCCGAGGACAGCCCCTGCGCCCCCGCCAATGCCTACGGCCGCGCCAAGCTGGCGATGGAGCAGGCGATGGCGGGCGAGGATCACGTCACCTGCCTGCGAATCGGCAACGTCGCGGGCTGCGACGCGCTGGCGGCGGGGATCGCCGGGGCCACGCCGGACGATCCGGTGACGCTGGACCGGTTCGCGGACGGGCAGGGGCCGCGGCGCGCGATGATCGGGGCCGCGGACCTGGCCGCGCTCCTGCCGGTCCTGCTGGAGGCGCCGGAGCTGCCGCGCGTGCTGAACGTGGCGCGCGCGGGATCGGTGGGCATGGCGGAGGTGCTGGCGGCGCTGGACGTGCCTTTCGCCTGGCGGCCCGCGCCGCGCGCGGCACTGCCCGACCTGCAGTTGGACGTGTCCCGCCTGGGCGCGCTCTGGACGGTTCCGCAAGGCGACGCCGCTGCGATGGCGCGGCAAGGCTGGCCGGAGGGGACGGCATGACGGCCTCCAAGCGAGCGCTGGACCTGGTGTTGGCGGTGGCCCTGGGGCTGCTGCTTCTGCCGCTGCTGGGGATCCTGCTGGCGGTGATGTGGATCACCGAAGGCCGGCCGCTCTTTTACGTCAGCGAGCGGATGTGCCGCCCCGACCGCGCCTTCGGCCTGATCAAGCTGCGCACCATGCCGGTGGGCGCGGACCGCGTGGGCGGTGTCACGGGCGGCGACAAGCAGCGGCAGATGAGCCGGTTGCACCGCCTGCTGCGCCGCTCTCGCGCCGACGAGATCCCGCAGCTGTGGAACGTGATCCGCGGCGACATGAGCCTCGTCGGTCCGCGCCCGCCCCTGCGCCGCTACGTTGAGGCCTACCCGGAGATCTACGGCGCCGTGCTGGCCTGCCGTCCCGGGATCACGGGACTGGCTAGCCTAATTTATCACGGCCACGAGGAACGCCTGCTGGCCGTTTGCGACACCGCAGAGCAGACCGAGGCCACCTATCGCCGCTGCTGCATCCCCGCCAAGGCGCGACTGGATTTGATATATGCCCGTAACCGGACCCTGTGCTGGGATCTGGCGCTGATCTGGCGGACGGCGCGAAAACCGTTCCAGCGGGGCTAGACGAAGGAAATCGCCGTAATCAGCGCCTCGGTGTCGGTTAGATACTCGAACCGCAGGCTGTTGCCCCCACCGCCGTCGAGGTTGCCCAACCCTCCCTTGAGCTTATCCGGTGAACTGGCCCCTTTTTGACCGGACACTTAGGCATGACCATGGAGGCTTAGGGATATACCTAAGCACGTGCTTATGTCTGACTAAGAGATCATCACCGATGGCGGTCGCCGGCGCCGCTGGACTTCATCTGAGAAGCTACGGATCGTCGAGGAGACGCTGGAAGATAACGCCAGCATCTCGATCGTGGCACGCCGAAATGGCGTAGCACCGAACCTGCTGTATCGTTGGCGGCGTCTGATGCTGAAGGGAGGGGTGACGTCCCCGGGCGTGGTGTAGCTTGCGGTGGCCATCGGGTTTCTCGGTAGGGTCGGGTTGTGACCACCAACCTGAACCGAGAATTGAACCCGATGACCAAACAGATGATGGACCTGCGCGCACTCGTGGAAAAGAGCGCCGATGCCGACCTGCTCCGCGAGATGATCGGCTTTGCAGCCGAACGTCTGATGGACCTTGAGGTCGGCGCCAAGACGGGCGCCGACTATGGCGAGAAGAGCGTCGAGCGTTTGGCGCAACGTAATGGCTACCGCGATCGGGACTGGCAGACCCGCGCAGGCAGCGTCGAGCTTCGCATCCCCCGGCTGCGCACGGGCTCCTACTTCCCGTCCTTCCTCGAGCCTCGGCGGGCCGCAGAGAAGGCGCTGACAGCCGTGATACAAGAAGCCTACGTCCACGGTGTCTCGACACGGTCCATGGATGATCTGGTGTTGGCCATGGGCGGCACAGGCATCTCCAAGAGCCAAGTCAGCCGGCTCTGCGAAGAAATCGACGAGCGGGTCGATGCGTTTTTGACCCGGCCGATCGAAGGGGAGTGGCCCTACCTGTGGATCGACGCGACATATCTCAAAGTGCGCCAAGGTGGCCGCATCGTCAGTGTCGCCGTCACCATCGCGGTCGGGGTGAACACGGACGGTCGCCGAGAGGTCCTGGGCATGGCAATTGGCGCTTCTGAAGCCGAACCGTTCTGGACCGAGTTCCTTCGCGACCTTGTCCGTCGCGGCTTGAACGGCGTGAAGCTTGTCATCTCGGACGCACATGAAGGCATCAAGGCCGCAACGGCGCGTGTGTTGTCCACGACCTGGCAGCGCTGCCGCGTTCACTTCCAGCGCAATGCCCTGGCTCACGCTGGCAAGAACAGCCGACGGGTCGTCTCAGCATTCATCGCTACGGCCTTTGCTCAACCGGACCACGCGGCGGCCAAAGTGCAGTGGCGCCTGGTCGCCGACCAGATGCGGCCCAAGCTGCCGAAGCTCGCAACGCTTATGGCTGGAGCCGAGGAAGACGTCCTGGCCTACATGAGCTTTCCGCAACAACACCGGACCAAGCTGCACTCGACAAACCCCATCGAGCGCCTGAACGGCGAGATCAAGCGGCGCACCGATGTCGTCGGAATCTTTCCCAACGAGGCCTCGATACGCCGTCTCGTCGGCGCAATCCTGATGGAACAGACCGAAGAATGGACTGTGCAGCGTGGTCGATACATGACGCTGGAAACGCTCGCCCCTCTCTGCGATGATCTCACCGTCAGCCTGCCTGCAGCACAGTGCAACTGACCAGCTCGGCCCGCCCAGAAGTGCGAGGCCTATCGTGAGCTACACCACGACACGGGACACCATCAAGGGAGGGGCCGTGGCCGTGGCCGTGTCGGGAGACGATGACGTCACAAGCAATCGCGCCGTCCGACAGGTAGAGCCCGCCGTCGTAAAGCCTGGTCGCGTAAAGGATGTCGTTCACCAGTTCCAGATCGGTGATCCGAGACAACTACCTCAGCTTGGACTGGGTCGTTACGGCAATACGCTCTCTGCAGTGGGATCCTCTGCCTGGTCCTTGGGGGGCGCAGAGGGATGTGGCTGGCCTTTACCGCCAAAAGGCGGTGCAAAGCGGGCGGGATTAAATTTAGTAATATCTGTCAGTGATTTATCTAATGGTTTTAGGGAAACCCCGTTGAACTGAATTCGTATCTCTATCAAATGCGACCGATCCGGCCGCTGCCGTCCAAAGGTCACAGGGACCGGGCAAACGCCGGGTGGGGCTTGATAGCCGCCCCCGGCGAGGCCTAAGACCGATGCAGCCTTGCGGGACAGGCCCGCGACCGGAACCACGACATGATGTACAGATGGGTCAGTCTCTTGCCACGGCGCGCGAAGCGCGGTGTGCTGCTGTGCGTGGACGTGGCCCTTGTGCCCGTGGCGATGGCGTTGGCGCTGATCTTGCAAGGCAACGCCGTGGGCGAGATCGAAACGGTGGCCGACCACTGGCTGGTGCTGCCGGTACTGATGGCGATCGGTGGCCTGCTGTCCAGCGTGCTGGGCCTACCGTCCGTGCAGCTAAAGGCTTACGAGAGCCACGCGATCGCGCTGACGGCGGGGCACGCGGTGCTGATGGGCGTCTCGGCGGCGGTGATCTATGACGTGGCGGGGTTCGCAGCCCCCTTGGCAAGCTTCATCAACTTTGCGCTGGTCTACTTCCTGATCTCGGTGGCGGCGCGGATCGCGATGCTGAACCTGCTGATGCGGATCTACCGGCGTGGGCATAATGTCAGCCGTGTGCTGATCTACGGCGCAGGCCGCACGGGTCGCCAGCTGGTCGCCGCCCTGCGCGGGGATGAAACCGTTCTGCCGGTGGCCTTCATCGACGACAATCCCAATTCCCAAGGGATGATCGTGCAGGGCCTGCAGGTCTATCCACCGATGGCGATCCCCAAGCTGATCGCGGATCACCGCATCGATCGGGCACTACTGGCGATGCCGTCCGCGCCGCGCGCGCGTGTGGCCCAGCTGTCACGCCGGCTGGAGGATATGGGGCTGGAAGTGCAGACCGTCCCTTCTTTCGCCCAGCTGACCGGTCGCGAGGCGCCTCTGCTGGAGCAGTTGCAGCCCGTGGTGCCGGGGCGCTTTCTGCGCCGTGCGGCGCTCGACGAGGATCTGCCGCGCGCGGGTGCGACCTACGCGAGCCGGGTGGTGATGATCACCGGGGCAGGCGGGTCCATCGGGTCGGAACTGTGCCGCCAGGTCCTGAGCCGCAAGCCTGCGGTGCTGGTGCTGTTCGAGGTAAGCGAACTGGCGCTCTACACCATCGACATGGAATTGCGCGCGCTCTTGCGCGACACCCGCGTGCAGATCGTGCCGGTGCTGGGGTCGGTCACCGACGAGGCAGCGGTGTTGCGCACTATGACCGCCCACGGGGTGCAGGTCGTGTTGCACGCGGCGGCCTACAAGCATGTGCCGTTGGTCGAATCGAACCCGCTGGTGGGCATGTCCAACAACGTGCTGGGCACGCAGGCCCTAGCGCATGCGGCGCAGATGGCAGGGGTCGACCGGTTCATCCTGATCTCGTCCGACAAGGCGGTGCGGCCCACCAACATTATGGGGGCCTCCAAGAGGCTGGCCGAGATGGTGCTGCAGGACATGGCCTCCCGCGCGAAACCCGGCGGGACGATCTTCACCATGGTGCGCTTCGGCAACGTGATGGGGTCGTCGGGATCGGTGATTCCGCTGTTCCAGGACCAGATTCAGAAGGGCGGGCCGGTCACGCTGACGCATCAGGACGTGACCCGCTTCTTCATGACGATCCCCGAGGCCGCCGCATTGGTGCTGGTGGCGGGCGGGTTCGCGCAAGGCGGCGACGTCTTCGTGCTGGACATGGGGCGCGCGGTGCGGATCCACGACTTGGCGGTGCAGATGATCGAAAGTGCGGGCTACACCGTGCAGGATGCCGCCAACCCCGAAGGCGACATCGAGATCCGGGTCACCGGCCTGCGCCCCGGAGAGAAGATTCACGAGGAACTGCTGATCGGCGAAGGCCAGCTGACCACGCCGCACCCCAAGATCCTGCAGGCCCGCGAGGCGCACCCTTCCGAGATCGAGGTCGCGGCCGCCCTCAAGGCGCTGCGAAAGGCTCTCGAAACCGACGACGAGACCGCCCTGCGCCAGCTGGTCGCTCGCTGGGTCGAAGGTGGCGATCAGGTGCTGCGACCGGTGGCAGCGAAAATACCCGAAGTCTAAAAGGGGATCCGCTTTGCGGACCCTCATCGGACCTGCGCCTGAGTTTCTGGTTTGTCGAGCCGTATGACAAAAGCCGATTTCCTGGCTTGGCCATCAAGATCCGGATTGGGATTGGAGACAGGGAAACATACGAATTACACGGGAATCATGATAAACTTCCTCACGGCGAGAGTGGCTCGGCATTGGTATCGGCGTGCTAAGCTCGCCGGGGCCAAAGGTGACAAGAAACTTCAACATGAGTACCGGTGCAGGGCCGTCAGGCTCGATCCCAAGTTGAATGAAACGCATCTACATGTCGCACAGAATTGGCCAGGGCGGTTCTCAAGCCGTATGGCTGCAACGAGTTGGGTGATATCTCGGTCCGACGAAATCCAGGCCATGCGCGCGCGTCTTTCCGATCCAATCGGTGGGCCGAGGAAGGTTTACTCCTTCTGGAATTCCGGAGCTGCGCATGCACCCGAGATCGTTCGCAGGTGCTTCGAAGCCTCCCGCGCCCAGCACGGCGCAGACCTCACGCTCCTCGATGACCACAATCTGGCGGATTTCTGGGATGTGCCGACAGGCTTACCGCCCCAGCTCGTGGCAAACAAGGCATGGTATTCCGATGTCCTGCGCGTCGGGCTCTTGTACAGATACGGCGGTGTCTGGCTGGACGCCACATGCTACCCCGTCACCAACCTGCTGGATACCTTTCCCGACGACCGATGCGTCTACTTCGCCAGACCCAAGGCCAAGGCGCTGATATCCAACTGGGCGCTGTCCGCGCCGGCAGGCAACGTGATCATGAGTACGATGTACGCGGCGTTGCTGGTCTACTGGGCGGAAGAAGAGCGTCCCAATCTGGGCTATTTCATGTTCCACAGCATATTCGAAGCTCTTGCTTTCGCCTTCGAAGACTTCGGTCGTGAGGCGCAGAAAGCAGTCGTATTGAAAAGGTCTCTGCCGCATTTCCTACAGCGTTCATTTCACAAGAAGCTGAGCCCGGAGAAGATCAGCAGTCTGCTCGACAAGGCTCCGGTCCACAAGTTCACGCATAAACATCAGATCCCGAAGCCCGATACGGTTCTGGACAAGGTGCTGAGCGGTTCTTTGAGCTAGGCGTTCGACCGACGGTTCCGTGGAGGCTCGTTTTCGGATATGCGCAAACCGCCTTCCGGATTTTCGCAACTTCGTTTTGGGGAAAGGGGTGAACCTATCCGGCGCCTTCATCGGGCGAATATCTCCCTGTCGGTTCGGCATCGGCTGCGATCGATCCGTAACGGACCCTCGCATCGTGCCGCCGGTGCTGCCCCTTGCGCCCTTGCCACAATCGTCGGACAAGGATCCCATGAGCTACGTCACCCTGCCAAATGACCGCGAAAGCGTCAGTCTGAAGCCGCCGCGCTTTCAGACGCTACGTACCATTGTGGCGCTGATCCTGCGCGAGATGTCGTCGACCTACGGCAACAATCCCGGCGGCTACGTCTGGGCGATCCTGCAGCCGCTGGGTACGCTGGTCGTGCTGTCGTTCGGCTTTGCCCTGCTGCTGCGCTCGCCGGCGCTGGGGACGAACTTCATGATGTTCTACGCGACCGGCATGCTGCCATTCCAGTTCTACGGTGAAATGGCACAGAAGAGTGCGCAATCACTGAGCTATTCACGTGCCTTGCTAGCCTATCCTCGGATGACCTGGATCGATGCCGTTCTGAGCCGCGCGATCCTTGCCATTCTGACGCAGGTGGCTGTCCTGTGCATCGTGCTGACAGCGATAATCTGGTTCTACGACCTGCATCCAACGATCGACGTGGTGCCGATGCTGCACGCGATCTCGATCGCGGCGCTTCTAGGGATTGGCGCAGGGCTGAACAATGCGGTGCTGTTCGGTCTCTTTCCGGTCTGGAAGACGATCTGGGGGATCATCACCCGACCATTGCTACTGGCTTCGGCGGTTCTGTATATTGTCGAGGACCTCCCCCCAGGGGCACGGGAACTCATGACGTGGAACCCGCTGGCACATGTCACCGGTTTGGGGCGTGAGGCCTTCTACGCGACTTACAATCCGACCTATATTTCCCTGCCATACGGCTACGGATTAGGGCTTATTCTGGTCTTGTCGGGCCTGATCTTCATGCGGGCTAACCATATCGCGGCGATCGAGGACGATAACTGAGACAAGGCTTGCGCGGCCCGATCGTGACTGCGCGATACGGGACAGGTCCGCGGCACCGGGAACGATGACCTCTGCAAGGCCCGCGATAGACATTCCGGAACCTCGCGGCTAGCTAGGCCATTGGTTCACGCAAGGGCAAGACATGAAGATTGCAGTCATCGGTCTGGGCTATGTGGGTCTGTCGAACGCGGTTCTTCTGGCGCAGCACAATGATGTCGCGGCGGTGGATCTGGCGCAGAACCGTGTGGATGCGGTGAACGTGGGGCGCAGCCCGATCGAGGATCCGGAACTGTCGGAGTATCTGGCCGACCGTGACCTGAACCTGCGGGCCACGACGGACCTGTCCGAGGCAATTTCGGACGCAGCCTATGCCATCGTGGCGACGCCCACGGACTACGACCCGCGCGAGAACTTCTTCGACACCAGCTCGGTCGACGGCGTGGTGCGGCAGGTTCTGGCAGCCAACCCCGACATCCACATCGTGGTGAAATCGACGATCCCCGTGGGCTACGTGTCCCAGGCCCGCGCCGCCTTGGGCACCGACCGGATTCTGTTCAGCCCCGAGTTCCTGCGCGAGGGCCGCGCGCTGCACGACAACCTGCATCCCAGCCGGATCGTGGTGGGCGACAGCACCCCCGCCGCGCGCCGCTTCGCCGACCTTCTGGTCGAAGGCGCCCTGTCGCGGGACGTGCCGGTCCTGTTCACCGGCCCGGACGAGGCCGAGGCGATCAAGCTTTTCGCCAATACCTACCTCGCGATGCGGGTGGCCTATTTCAACGAACTCGACAGCTACGCGATGGCCGGCGGCATGGACAGCCGCCAGATCATCGAGGGCGTCTGCCTGGATCCGCGGATCGGGCAGCATTACAACAACCCGTCCTTCGGCTACGGCGGCTATTGCCTGCCCAAGGACACCAAGCAGCTGTTGGCGAACTATGCCGCAGTGCCGCAGAACATGATGCAGGCGATCGTGGACGCCAACCGCACGCGCAAGGACTTCCTGGCCGAGCGGATCGTGGAGCGCGCCCCGCGCGTCGTGGGCATCCACCGGCTGGTGATGAAGGCGGGGTCCGACAACTTCCGCCAGTCCTCGGTCCAGGGGATCATGAAGCGGATCAAGGCCAAGGGGATCGAGGTGATCGTCTACGAGCCCGAGCTTGCAGAAGACACGTTCTTCGGCTCGCAGGTCGTGCGGGACCTGGCCGACTTCAAGGCGCGGGCGGACCTGATCGTGGCCAACCGCCGGGTCGACGAGCTGGCGGACGTGGCGGACAAGGTGTTCACCCGCGATCTGTCCGGGGCTGATTGAGGGAAGCCGGGCAGGCCCCTGTCGGCAGTGTCCCCGGAAATGTCTTCCCGCGCGGCGTCAGGATTTCGAGGTATCCAAGCCGCCGCGGATCATGGTGCTGGAAATGCTGTCGGTCCGCGGCAGGTAAGTGACCTCGCACAGGTCGGATATGAAGTCGAATTCGCCTTCCCAGTCGCTTCCCATCGTGAAGACGTCGACATGATAGAGCGTCACGTCGGCGCGTTTCTGATCCCAGTCGTTCTCCGGGATCACCAGGTCGACGTAACGCAGCGCTTCAAGGTGGGCCTTGCGCTCTTCCCAGGAATGGAAGGCCTGCTTGTTCTTGATGCTGTTGAAGGCGTCCGTGGACAGCCCGACGATCAGGTAGTCGCCCAATGCCCGTGCCCGTTGCAACAGCCTGATATGACCGTAATGCAGCGTGTCGAACGTGCCGTAGGTCAGCACTCTTTTCATGCAGATCGCCCTCGAATTCTGTCCGATGGGACACGGTGCCGTGCCACCCGATCCCGGACCGCCCGACTGAGGGCATCTGTTACAGGCTTTGGCCTGGCGTCACAATCGATCTGTCGGAAGAGGTACGGCCCGGGTTTGGCGTAGACCGGGCAGGTGGCATCGTCTATCGACAGGGTCGTGTCATCGGGACGGTGTACGCCAAAGCATCAAGCATCATGGATTTCACAAAGGATTTTTCATGTCGGGAAACGCGACGGAAAAGGTCGGCAAGACGAAAGCCAGGCCAGGCAGCAGACTTGCCGGGACCGAGGAGTTTCTCGAGACTGACATCCATTTCCTGCACATTGGGAAATGCGCCGGCACGCAAATCCGCAACGTATCCAGACAGCTCAAGGAACAAAGCGCGGATCGCAGGATCGTAAAGCACGGTCATGCGATCTTTCTTAGGGATCTGCCGCCGCAGGCGGATTATTTCTTCAGTATCCGTGACCCCATTTCGCGCTTCAGGAGCGGGTTCTATTCGCGTAAGCGCAAGGGAGCGCCGCGTCTTTACAACAAATGGTCGAAGTACGAAAAACCCGTTTTCGCGGAATTCCCCCACGCGAATGATCTTGCTGAAAGCCTGTTCGCCGAAGGGCCTCTGGGCCCCCGCGCCTGGGCTGCTATAAAATCGATGGGGCATACAGGGCAGAACCAGTCAGACTGGTTCTGCCCCTGCGGCACGTTCCTCGATATCCGCCCGCCGCTATGGATCATCCGGCAGGAACGGTTCGACGAAGACTTGCAGACGTTTCTTCAGGTGACAGGGCTTGCTGCGCATGGCGCATCCCTGACGGTCAGTCGCGACAGTCTGCAAGCCCATGCGAACGATTACAGCGACGTTCCTCCGCTGTCGGATCTGGCGAAGGCGAACCTGCGCAAGTGGTACGTGCAGGACTTCGAGTTCTATCGCATGTGCGATGCCTGGCTGGACGAGATGAAGGACAAGCCGGCAGGGACTGTGAGCGCGATGCGGTTCGAGGCAAGCTGACGGTTCTGACGAAGATGGTCTGTCCGGACGGGCGCGACCGGGTTCTCGCCGTGACTTTGCGGGGCTTACCCCGCACCGTCCCGGCTGGCCTGTTCTGCGAATAGATCCGGTGCGATGGTCCAGCCGTCCTCCCCGGACCGGGTGATGAACCCTGCGTCCTTCATCTGGTCGAGCAGGCGGTCGAACTGGGCCGCGGGTCGGTCCGTCATCATGCCAAGCCGCCAGATCGCGAGCGCGGCCGACAGTGGGCTGTCGAACAGCACCATGTTGGGCGTGTCGATGGCGACCTGGAACTGCTTTTGCGGGGTCTGCCAGTCGCCGTAGTTCTCGGTCAGGTGCAGGGCGGGATCGTCGGGCTCCAGCACCTGCGTTCCGGCCAGGGTCCGCTCTTGCAGGCCGAAGTCCGCATTGGTCCAGCGGAACTGCGAGGACCCGTGCCAGGCCTGTCCGGCCTCGCGGTAATGCACGAAGATGTCGGTCACGATGCCGGTGGGGTGGCGCAGCTTGTAGATGATGGGCAGCCGCTCCAGCCGCAGCGCGCCCGATGGCGTTCTGGTCAGCACTGTCTGGTCGGCGGTGACAATGCACCGGAAGGGCGGGCTGTCGTGCAACAGGGCCGTGAGCCGATCCAGGTCGATCTCGTCGGCGAAGAGGCCTAGGTCGACGTCGTAGTCGTGATCGAGGATCTGTCCTTCGCGCACTGCGCCCAACAGGGTGCCGGACAGGATGAAAGGCGCGAAGCCGTTGTCGCGTAACAGGGCCACGGTCTCGCGCAGCGCGTCTTCGGCAGCGGTGCGGCTGAACTCTTCGCGCGCGGTGGATGCGTTCCGGGGTTTGCGCGTGTCGCCTTTCGCGGGGCCGGTCGGGGATCCGCGATGCGCGAGCCTGTGTTGCAGGGCGGCCTCGGCATCGGCGTGGAACACCGACAGGGCTGCAGCATACTCGTCGGAGCCGAAGGCCTCCAGCAGGTCGATGGCCGACAGCAGGGCCATTTCCCCCGAAAAGACCCCGCGCGGCTGTTGCGCTTTGCGCCGGTTCAGGAAGCGCCGCATGGCGACGAGTTCCCGGCGATCCAGACCGTCGCAGAAAAGATAGAGCGGATCGGCCGAGAGATCGAGGCCGGGCCACCCCCGCCGCAAGTACCAGGACAACCGCCGGAACCCTGTGTCGAAACGATCCTGAACCATGCAGCGGACCTGTTCGCGCGCCAGACGCGACTCGAACGTGATGGCAAGGGTGGCGGCCGCCGCCGCAAGTGCAAACCCGTATCGCTCCAGCGGCCCATGGCGATCGGTCATGTGCTTGTTGGTAAAGATCCCGCGCAGGATCTTCTGTGGATGTATCATGATGGGTCGATCCATTGGGCCGGCGGGCGGGTCGGTCCGCGCGAGCGCGCATTGCGCCACGGACCTGCACCTTTTGGGGACCATCCACGGCAAGCGATCCGTGATGTCCATTGCGGATGTGCCGAAAGGTCGTCGCACAGTGACATCCCGATCACGATGGGTCCGTCGATGCGCCCGTCCACGTGCGTGCATGCGCCAGGCCGCGGTCCAGCAGGTCCTGTGCCGCGCCCGTGTCGCCCGCATCCACGTAGACCCGCAGTTCCGGCGCGTTGCCGGACAGGCGCAGGTGCAGGATGTCGCCGCGGGCGTCGATCATCCGCACTCCGTCGGTGAGGTCGAGCGTCACGTCCTTGCCATCCCACAGAGTTGCGCGGGCGGTGGCGTCCCGGGCCAGGGCCGAGATCCAGGCTTCGGCGCGGGTGCGATCGATCCCCTGCAGGCGGTCGGCCCGCGTGACGCGCGTGGGCAGCCTTGCCACCAAGACCGACAGCGACACGTCCATGGCGCGGGCCGCCACGAGCGGGGCTATGAGCGGCAGCACCGCATCGCGGGTCGGCAAGGCGGGCAGGGGGCCTGCGTCGAAACCCAGTAGAAACTCTCCGTTGGCCTCGAACCCCGCGACGCGGGTGCCCTCCAGTGCCTGCATCCCGGCGATCACGTAAGGAGAGCCGACGCGCGTGGACCTGTCGCGCTTTCGTGCCGCCCCCGGTGCTCGTTTAGGCCACCTTCCTTCCGAAAGCGACTGGGCTTTTCCAGCCCAGTGCTGAATGGCGGCGGCGCGGATTGGACTCTGTTGATGGCGTGGATGCCCCTCCCGACGGCATCGCAATGTGCCATTGTGGTGAGTGTTAAAGCCATCACAAAAGGAAGGAGCATCCATGTCCGAAGTTATGAGGTGCCCCTAGATTTGTAGACGCTTCGCCGCCTAACTGTGAGGCGAGGAGGCCGACATGGGGACAAGCAACTACAGCGACGAGTTCAAGCGGGACGCGGTGCATCAGATCACGGTGCGCGGGTACCCGGTACGGGAGGTGTCGCGGCGTTTGGGCGTGAGCACGTATTCTCTGTACAAATGGTTGAAGCTGTTCGGGGAGCCGGTTCTAAAGCCGGGCGTGGACCATGAAGCCGAGAACCGGCGTTTGAAGCGTGAGCTCGCCAGGGTGACCGAGGAGCGCGACATCCTAAAAAAGGCAACGGCGTACTTCGCGCGCGAGTCCCAATGAAGTACGCCTTCATCCGGGCGCATCGCGAGGAGTTCGGCGTTCGGGCCATGTGCCGAGTGCTGCGCGTGCATTTCTCGGGCTTCTATGCATGGCTTAAGGAACCGTTAAGCCACCGCGCGCTGGAGGATGCGCGCCAGACCGAGCTGATCCGGCAGGCTTGGGCTGACAGCGGCAAGGTCTATGGCTATCGCAAGCTGACGGACGATATGCGCGACCAAGGCGAAAGCATCTCGGAGAACCGGGTCGCCCGGCTGGCGTCGCTGGCCGGGATCGTTGCCCAGGTGGGCTACAAGCGGCGTCCCGGCCAATATCGCGGCAAGCCCGCCATTGTGGCTGAGAACAGGCTGGAACAGAAGTTCGAAGCGCCCCGACCCGACCAAGTCTGGGTGACCAACATCACCTACATCAAGACCCACGAAGGCTTGCTGTATCTCTGCGTGGTCATCGACCTGTTCTCCCGGCGCGTTGTCGGCTGGTCCGCCCAATCCCGCATGACGACGGACCTGGCCTTGTAGGCCCTGCTGATGGCGGTATGGCGACGCAAACCCGATGGAAAGGTCACGGTGCATTCAGACCAAGGCTCCCAGTTCACCAGCCGCGAATGGCAGACCTTTCTCCGCCAGCACGGCCTTGAACCCAGCATGAGCCGGCGCGGGAACTGCCACGATAACACCGTCGCCGAAAGCTTCTTCCAGCTGCTGAAGCGGGAGCGTATCCGGCGCCGCACCTATCCGACCCGCGACGACGCGCGGAGAGACGTCTTCGAATACATCGAGCTGTTCTACAACTCAAAGCGCAAGCAAACGAACAACGGCATGCTGTCGCCCGTTGACTTCGAAATCAGACAGCTCAAACTGAACCAGGCAGGTGTCTAAGAAACTAGGGGCACCTCACTGCAAATCTCCTCGTCGTGTTAAGACTACCGTGCGAAGACCGCTCGCAGGGCGTCTTGGGTGGTATTGGCCTGAAATGAGGCAGGCAAACAACCAAGCTCAAAGATTAATGATATATATCTGGGCGCACCTTCGCAGTTTTTATTTGCAAGCCGCAGAGAATTACCCCACGGGTTCAGTCTAAGAACTCGCTTTGAAGACCAATCGTGTCACCGCCGATTCTCGCCCTCACTTTCCATTAGTGCGGCGCAATATTTTGCCGTCAGGGCTGATATGAATGCCGCATTCGACCTTGTCGGGCATTTGTGGCCATCTCCCTGCACGAGGATCCTCACCCTCGATGACAGCGCGAGAGCAGGTTTCGCAGCCTATCGAAGGAAATCCTTTCGCTTGGAGGGGATGGGCAGGAAGTTCATGGGCATGCGTATAGTCTCGAATATCTTCAGGCGACCATTGTGCAAGCGGATTAACTTTAATATGTTTTCTATCCCGCTCAATTATTGGGAGCGCAGCGCGGGTAGAACTCTGAAATCGTTTGCGACCAGTGATCCAACTATCAAATTCTGCTAGCGCACCATGCAAAGGGATCGTCTTGCGAATGTTACAACATGCATTCGGATCGCGCCGATATAGATTGTCCTCTGGGTCATGGTTCTCAATCAAATTAGTATCTGGTTTTACGTCAATAACCTCGATATCAAACTTCTTTTCTAGAGTCTGTCTGTAGGTGATAGTCTCGGAGAAGTGCATCCCAGTATCAAGGAAAAGTACTTTAATACCCGGTCGTATGGTTGAGACATAGTGGAGAAGCACGGCACTTTCTGCACCAAAAGAAGATACAACGACAAGCCGACGTAATAACGGATCCATCAACAGACCCGGAATATTTTGACTATGGAGATTTGGTAGGTATCGCCTTTGCAGACATTGTAACGCGGGATCATGGCCGCCCGGGGGCCAACTGTCCATTATTGACGGCGTACCCATCTTTCCAGACTTCATGACGTTTCTCCTGTTCGTTTAGCCGGTACTCTTTTCAGATACCGCTCCACTCCCCCTGTGTCACGGATGTTTGAATAGCCCCGCGTTTCTTAGACGCCTTCGCGTCTCAGTTTCTGCTGCCGCTCGAAGTCGACGGGCGACAGCATTCCGTTCCGGGCGTGCTTTCGCTTAGGGTTGTAGAACATCTCGATGTAGTCGAACACATCCCGCCTGGCTTCTTCGCGTGTTCGGTAGGTCCGTCGCCTGATCCGCTCACGCTTCAGCAGGTTGAAGAAGCTCTCCGCATCCGCGTTGTCATGGCAGTTTCCGCGGCGGCTCATCGAGTGTTCCAGATTGTGGGCCCGCAGGAACGCCGCCCAATCCATGCTGGTGAATTGGCTGCCCTGGTCCGAATGGATCAGAACCTTTCCCTTGGGCTTCCTTCGCCAAGTCGCCATGAGCAGCGCTTGCAACACCACATCCGTCGTCTGTCGGCTCTGCATCGACCAGCCGACGACACGACGCGAGAACAGATCGATGACCACGGCGAGATAGGCAAAGCCTTCCTGCGTGCGGATGTAGGTGATGTCGGTTACCCAAACGCTGTCCGGTGTCGCCACTTCAGACTGCCGGTCTAGTGTATTGTCGATGACCATCGAAGGTTTCGCGGACCTGCGCGAACAGGGCATCGCCATCGTGCTCGCCAGCCACGATCCGTGGATGCACGACAGGCTCGCGGCTCGCGGCTCGGGCGGTTGCCCTCAAATGACCTGTCGCAGTAGAGCGATTACTTCAGCCTTGGGCGTGCCGTGCTTACCCGACTTATTGAAATCCATTTTGTCGGCGCCAATAGCGGTGTCCGGACGTTCGTTTTCGGGTAGCCGAACGACCGCTGTGAGCCGACTGCTACTTCGCGCGTCGCGCGAGGCCGTCCCGGATGGTCTTGATTTCGTCTTCGAGATGCGGGCCGCGATAGACAAACGAGGTTTCGTGCCGGGCGTATTGACCGTTCCGATCCGCGCTAAGCCAGTTGAATGATCCGGCACAGAGAAGCGCCTTGTCGACAGTTACGATCTTGCTGTGGAGTTTCGGAACCCGATGAACTGCGACACCGATCGCGGAAAGCTGGCGTTCCACGGCTTCCATTTGGCTCTGCCCACCTGCCGCTGGGCCGGTGTTCAGCAGCGGATCTGCAAAGACGTCGATATCTGCCCCGCGCTGGCGAGCGGACGTCATTGCTTCCAACAGGCCAGACCGCTCGATCGTTCCGACAACGACCCACGGGCTGACGATCATGTATTTTCGCCCCTTGGCCTTGAGTGCACTCAAGAGGAAGGTATCGTGCCCGGCAGAGTGCTGAAGCATCTCGATCTGCGCTTCGCCGCGGGTCAGGTCTTCGCGCGGCTCCATGGCAAAATCCAACGCCTTGCCCTTGGCTGCAAGGAATTCGGACAGCAATGCGCGTGGAGAACCGCTGCGGGCGGTGGCCATGATGTCCATATCGCCGAAGACGAGGCAGCTATCCTTGGCGCGCGACACCGTCACGTTCAACATGCTGGGCGAGGCATCGATAAAACCACCATCCGCGTGTTTGGAATAGACTGGCGAGAAGATCACCACCGGCCGTTCGGCCCCTTGCAGCGCGTGCACGGTGCCGATGGTCATGCCTTCACGACCGGCCACTTTGATGCCGCGCGCGGTGCAGGCGTCCCGAATGGCGCGCACTTGCTGGCCAAAGGGCGTGACGACCCCGACAATATGCTCAAGTGGGGCGCTGTAATGCCCTTCCAGATGCGCACGGTTTTCCTCCAGCCACGCGGCGATGGTTCGGGCTTCGACGGGGTTGGCGCGGCTGCCACCATTCGAGAAGGCGCGGCCTTCGACATGTAGGTAACCCAATGCGGGAAGAGCCGCATCCGCCAGTGCGGGGCCGCGCATCGGGCGCAGTTTACCCTTGTAGCATAGGGCATTGCTGAAGCCGATGATCTCGTCATGGCAACGGCGATGTTCAAACAGGTAGAGCCCGCGATCCAGCTCGGGCCAGGGCGCGATCTTGCAGGCCTGCTGCGCAAGACGCATGGCGCTGCCGTCGGTGGACCGGATGCCGCTCGCGGCCAGGCAATGGGGCACCTTCTCGCCGTCGATCAACCCGCTGTCCTTGAGGTTGCCGATATCGACAGGGCCGGGCACCGCAGAGATCGGCTCGATCTGCTGCGTGTCGCCGATAACCAGCGCGCGTTTGGCCAGGGCGAAAGAGGCGCCCGCGACCTCCGGCAGGACTTGTCCAGCTTCATCGACGATCAGCAGGTCGATGAAATTGTATAGGCTTTCGGAAGCGAACTTGCCGCCGTGGTAGCGACTGCACGACAGCTTCCCCGGCAGGCTGGCAAAGGTGGCCACGGCGCAGGGCGTCAACATCATGCGACGTTGCCAGCGTGGTTCGACGGCCTTTCGCCCGGTTTTTTCGTGCGACGTGGTGATGGTGCCAAGATCGGCGTCCATCGCCATCAACCATCGTCCTTCCCAGTAGTGGGTCGCGAGAAGGAACAACTCAAAACGGGTTCCGAGATCAGCCTGCCGCTCGAGCGCGTCGAGGTCATCCGAGCCCCCGAAGGCCTCAGCCGCCTCGCGCCAAGCCAGGTCGCTTGCCTTGGCCTGTTGTGTCAGGTCCTCTGCTCGGGCCAAGAGCCGTTTAGCAGAGGCAAGGCTCTGCTGCCCTTGTCTCAGGGCGTCCCTGACCCGCCTCTCGATATCCTCGACACGGTTCATATCCTGCAACCCGTCTAGCCGATCTCCTACAGCCAGCCGCGCCTTCAAAGCGCGCTTGTGCTTGACCGAAGAAACGAACCCGAAAAGACCGGTGAGCCAAGATTCAGAGGCAAGATAGTGATCCAGCGCCGCGCGTGCGGCGGCCAGTCGATCCGCCTCTTCCTGACCGGCACGGAGAGTATCCGCGCGTCTGGCCTGCTCTACGCCCGGGTCTTCTCCCAGTTCCGACCGCAGGGCAGCAGCGCAAATTCTGTGGCGGTCAAGCGCCGTGTCGAGCTTTCGGAGCTTGCTGGCTTCCCCGGTCATCCGGTCTTGCAACTTCATGACAAATCCGGCGACGTCTTCGCCCTTTGCATCCGGGAATGCTCGACACGCAGCTTCCAGCCAGGCTGTCCGCGCGCGATCGACATAGGCCACGGATTCACAATTCGCCTGGAAGGCCTCTGTCTGATAGCGCTGCGCGGCCTCCATGCGTCGGGAATGCGACGGCAGGAACATCCCGAAGCTCTGGATGTCCGGCAACCAACGCCCGGCAAACACACCGTCGCCCGCTGCGAAATCCTTGCCAAAAGCGTCAATGATGTTGGTGACCGCTTGGTTGTTAGACGAGGCCGCGACGATTAGAGGCGGCTCGCCCCCTTCGAGTGCGGCCTTTACCCATAGCCCTGCCACAGCGGAGAGCAGCATGGTCGTCTTGCCGGTTCCGGGCGGACCGTTCACCGCGATAACCTCGCCCGGTTTGGCGACGTCCAGCCAAGCCAGGACCTGCCGTTGTTGTTCGGCCAAGGGGAAGTGCGGGTTCGAATGCCCAAGGCGTCGAGAGAATTCCTTCTCAATGCTGTGATCCACCGCATTCCCAGCGCGGTGAGGCGACGCAACTTGGCGTAGAAGCGGCGTATCCGGTTCATTGGCCAGCAGGTTGTCGTAAAGATCCAACATCCCGCGCACCGTTGCAGCGGCGCCTTCCGATGCCTCGATGAAACCGCTTCCAGTCGGCAAGTATTCCGTCTCCTGAGAGGGCCAGCCCGGGGCCAAGGCGTCGACCATCTGACGGCAATGCTGGCGATAGTCCTGCCAGCCTTCGGCCGACGTTATCTCGGGAAGGGGCGTCGTCGTCAAAAAATCGTCAAGCGCCTCCACCGATCCAAGGGCGAAGGCACCCCGGGGCAATGGCGTCAGCAAGTCGCGCGCAATGGCATTGCGAGTCGGAACTATCTGCCCCGCTCGATCCACGAAGCCCTCGGTGACCACGGGGGCGACAATCTCCGGCATCCCATCGGCGCGCGACGCGGCATGCGAGGCTTTGCGGGCTGTTACCAGGGGCCAGAAGCGAACCGATACTGTTCCAGAAGCATCCTTTCCCCAGAATAGGGTCTGGACCAGTTGCTTGGGAAGGCTGCCCGTCTTGAGCGCGTCATTCGGGAGCACCAGAAATCTCTTTCGATCCGCAGTCCGGAACGTCCCTTCGCCAAGCGCACCATCCGCCAGCGATGTCCGCCAATATTGCAGGACATTCGGTAGTGTTGCGGCCATGCGGGGATCACCGTGGGACTGTGGCGGGCAGAAAATTGAGCAAGCTCTGTGGCTTGCTTGAAGACTTCCTAAATAGTGACCTTTTCAAAATGGTAGGGCAAGTGCTACGCGCCCGTCTCCGGCAGCTTCGATCTTCAACTGCGAAAGCTTCCTCCGTCCGCTCAGTCGATCTCCAGAGGCTGAGCAACGCTGCATGTTTGCGCGAACGACCGCTGCGGCGAAGCCGCGGCGCAGCGAGCGTCTTCTGGTCGAAGGTCCGGAATGGGCCGAAAGCGGACTTAACACTATTAATAATAGTGTTAAGCGCCCGCGCCACAGGACCGGCATGAGGTCTATAAATGGGCAGGGCAGGAAGCCTGTTCAGGCTTCCGCGCTTAACAGTATTCACGTAAACTGTTCAACATGTCCGAAATGCGCCTCCATGACCCCGCCGGAAACCGGCTCTATCTGAACGCCGAGGAGCGAGCCGCCTTCCTCGCCGCCGCCCGACGCCAGCCCGCGCGCGACCGAACCCTGTGCGAGACGCTGCACTGGACCGGGTGCCGTCCCTCCGAGCTGCTGGAGATCACCCCGGCCAGGATCGACCTCTCCGGCGGCACCATTGCAATCCGCTCCCTCAAGAAGCGGCGGGACGGCGCAGGGCAGCAGAAGATCATATTCCGGACCGTGCCGGTCCCACCCGAGTTTCTCGATACCCTGAACACCGCCCACAGCATCCGCGAGGCGCAAGCCTCCCGCAAGCGGGCTGCGACCCCGATCTGGCCGATTGGCCGCGTGCGGGTCTGGCAGATCGTCAAACGCATCATGATCGAAGCCAAAATCCCGGACGCGCCGCATCGCAGTCCCAAGGGTCTGCGCCATGGGTTTGGGATCAACGCGACTATCAGCGGCGTGCCCTTGCATATGGTGCAGAAGTGGATGGGGCACGCCCAGCTCAGCACCACGGCGATCTATGCCGATGCGGTCGGTCGTGAAGAGCAGGACATTGCCGCGAGGATGTGGGGGTAGGGGCCATGCATCTCACCAAGACAGAACCCAACGCTAACTTGCACCGGTTCTATCGCCTGGAGATCGTACGCGGGCTCTTCGGCGATTGGGGGCTCGTGCGCAACTGGGGACGGATCGGAGGGTCCGGGCAGCTGCGGACCGACTGGTTCGATACCGAGGCCGCCGCAAAGGACGCTCGCTTCGCGCTACATATGGCGAAGGCCAAGAAGGGCTACGAGTAGTTCCAAGGCGAGGCATTTACCTCAGTGCAGGGTCGGAGGTGCCTCACCGGCCATGAATGCCTTTGCACCCATCGACCGCAGCTCTTTCTGTGCCTCCATCAAGGCTGACAGATCAGACGCGAAGGTGTCGTCCCAGACATGAGACGTATTGTCTTCATCCACGACCTCGAGCGTCCAGGACGTCTCGTGCCCCAGTCGGAAGATGTTGATCTCGAACACGTAACCATCGACCTCGATCTCTTGGGATAGGGCGGAGTCGACCAGAACGGGTTCATCATCCATCTTTGCGTTCCCTCCATCACGGCCCGCGACATGGTCTGAAACCTGCCAAAACCACGTCGGTTTTGCACGCGGTTTCTGGCATCACGAAATTCTTGATCTCGCGTCGCGACGTCCGGGCTGTCGAAAACGACCGTTTCCGGAGCTGGCTGAAGCCTGCACACTCATGAGTGCAACAGCCACTTTCAATTCTACACAAGACCGGCGCTAGGTCCTGCTGGGCCAGGACAATAACTATCACTAAGAACGCTCTGAATTTTGAAAGAGAGGCCTGCCGCGGTTCGGTCCTATTCGAAGGGACGGCGGGGGCGGTTCGGGCTTCAGGCCGTCTCGGCCAAGAACATCTCCGGAATGTCCTGATAACACACGGGTCGTAGGAACCGGCGAATGGCCAGGGTGCCCACGCTTGTCGCACCGAAGTTCGACGAGGCCGGCCAGGGGCCGCCATGTACCATTGCGTCCGAAACCTTCACCCCGGTCGGGAATCCGTTAGCAAGGATTCGTCCCGCCTTGCGCTCTAGGATCGGCAGCAGTTGGCGCACATGGTCGGCGTCCTCTTGCGTCATGTGCAGCGTAACGGTCAACTGCCCCTCCAGCGCGCGAGCGATCCGCTCCATCTCGTCGATGGAGGCGGCCCGCACGATCAAGCCGGCCGGCCCGAAGATTTCGTGCGAGAGCGTGTCGTTAGCAAGAAAGGTCGCGGCGTCGGTCTCGAACAGGACCGGTTGCGCGTCCCGGCCTTTGGGGTCGGATGTGACATGGGCGGTCACACCCTGCTGTGCCGACAGGGTCGCGATCCCGTCTCGATAGGCCTGCGCGATACCGGCGGTCAGCATGGTCTGCGCGCCGGTGGCTTTCAGCGCGGCGGCGCAGGCATCGCGAAAGGCGTCCGCATCCGGGCCGTTGAGAAGCACCGCGATCCCGGGGTTGGTGCAGAACTGGCCGACCCCCATGGTAAGCGATGCTGCCCAGCCGTTCCCCAGATCGGCACCCTTGCCGGCCAAAGCCCGCGGCAGCAGGAACATCGGATTGACCGATCCCATCTCGGCAAAGACCGGGATCGGCTCCGACCGGCTGGCGGCAAGGTCGAACAGCGCCTTCCCGCCGCGATAGGACCCTGTAAAACCGACCGCCTTGATCAGCGGATGGACTACCAAGGCCTGACCGACGTCGAGACTGCCGCCCTGCACCTGGTTGAAGACACCGGCCGGCATCCCACTGCGGTCAGCGGCGGCCTGGATCCCACGCGCGACTAACTCGCAGGTGCCCGCATGGGCCTCGTGCGCCTTGACCACGACCGGGCATCCCGCGGCAAGCGCTGCGGCGGTGTCGCCCCCGGCAGTCGAGAAGGCGAGCGGAAAGTTCGAAGCGCCGAAAACCGCGACTGGTCCGATCGGACGCTGAACGATCCGCAGGTCCGGCCCGCCTGCGTCCCGGCGCAGGTCGAGGTGGGCGTCATCGCGGATGTGCCCCGCGAATAGCCGCATCTGGTTGGCCGTGCGCGGCAATTCGATATCGCGGATCCGACCTTCGGGCAGCGCGCTTTCGGCCATGGCCATGGGCACGATCTCGTCGGCGCGGGCCTCAAGTTCTTCGGCGATGGCGGTCAGGAACACCGCTCGGACCTCTCGCGCGCTTGCCGCATAGGCATGAAAGGCTTCCTCGGCCGCCTGGGCCGCGCGGTCCACAAGGTCGGCGGACCCTGCGTGAATCTCTGCCGGTCCGCCAGTGGCGGGGTCGGTGCGGAATGTCGCCTCGCCCGGGACCCAGTCCCCAGCGATGAGGTGTTTGCCTGTCAAGTCAGTCATCGTGGTCCTTTCTGGAAGATACGTGCCGGTCCGAACAGGTCAGTCCCGGTTCACGACCATGTTGCGGGCGATGTCGAAGGTCCGCCGCATTGCGACGACAGTACCCCCGGCGCATCCACTCTTCCGCCTTCGGGTCTCGCAAATTCCGAAGCGGATCTTGATCTGGGGCGGCGCTTGAATCATGACCTCGAACCTTGCGTGTCGCTCAACGAGCCGCCGAGTTTGTTCCACATCTTCGAAACACTCGGGACAAGCGGGATCAGATCGGCCTGCAGGCTGTGATAGATGTCCGGCTTACCGGTGAACTGAGTTTCGGTTCTCTCTCCCTCTGAATCGATTTCGGGAAACCAGCCCCCACGTTCGGTGTCGATAAATCGCGCTTCCGCAAAGACCCACAAACGGCGATACCATTCCTCGTCACCAAGTGTGTGATCGATCTTGAGCAGCGTCGCCAAGGCTCCGATCGCTTCCGTCACCGGCCACCAGTAACGGTCGGCGATCGCCACGGCGCCTCCGTGGTTCAATGTGTAGACGAAGCCGCCATCCGGGCGCCAGGCATCCGATAGCGCGCGGTCCACCAGGTGACGAGCGGTTGCAACGGCAGAGCCTGAGGGGCGACCGCACAAGTCCCAATGCTGAAGCACCAGGCGGGCAAGTTCGAACGAATGGCCCGGTGTCGTTCCCGCCGGTCGGAACATTGGGTTGCCATCGTAGCTGTCATCGACACTCCAGTCCTCGTGGTAGTGTTCGGGAAGCCGCCAATCGTGGATCGGAGCGATGCGACCGGTCAGGAATTCCAGAATTCGACCCGCCCGGTCGCGCCAAAGCGTATCTCCAGTGGCCTCATAGGCGGTCAGCATCGCTTCGACGCCGTGCATGTTCGCGTTCATGCCGCGATAGGTCGAAAACGGCGTCCAGTCGCGGTTGAACTCGTCACGCAGCAAGCCCGCGCTCTCGTCCCAGAACCGGGTTTCGATCACATCTGCGACGTCGTCGAACAGCGCCTTTGCGGCCTCATGCCCCGCGATCCGGGCGGAGGAGGCGGCCAGAAGCACGAAGACATGACCATAGGCCAACTTGGTTCCGTCAATGACAGAACCGTCGCGCACGGCCCACAGATAGCCACCGTATTCGGTATCGCGGTGGGTCATGAACAAGGCACGGAGTCCGGCGTCCACGATGCCGTCGGCACCGGCCACCCCGGCAAGCTGGCCAAGAGCATAGGAATGAACCAATCGTGCGGCCGTATGCAGTTCCTGCAAGGTATCCTTCAGCGGCACGCCTGCCGCGTCCAGAACGGCAATCCGACCACCGGGACACAGACTCGCGCGGAAAAACTCGAAATGCGCCCGGGCGTCGTGCTTCAGGAATGCCCGGTGCTTCGGGTCGTCCATCCAAAACCCGGGCGCTGCCGACTTACCGACCCTCATGCAGCCTTGGCCATGTCGAGCGCCATGAGACGTTCCAGCATCCGCTCTTCCTCTGCGGTCAGATCGGTCAGGGGCGGCCGGACGGCCCCGGCTTTGATCCCGCGTAGCCGCACGCCCGCCTTGATAGCCGAGACGGCATATCCCGTTTTCCGGTCCCGGATCTGCATGAATGGATAGTAGAAATTCGTCAGAAGCTTTTCGCACTGGGCTGAATCCCCGCTCCGCAACGCCTTGTAGAAGCGCTGCGCCAACTCCGGCACGAAGTTGAAGGTGGCCGAGGAATAAGTCGTGAAACCCGCACTCAGGTAGGCCTGTGCGAACAACTCGGCCGTGGGCATTCCACCCACGTAAGTCAGCCGGTCGCCCAACTCGCAGGTGATCTGCCGGACGAGCCCGATGTCGCCAGAGCCATCCTTGAAGCCAACAAGGTTCGGGCAGGCTTCGGCCAGGCGCGCGATGGTTTCCGGACGGTAGATGGCATTGTCGCGGTTGTAGATGATCACACCAATACCCACCGCGTCGCAGATCGCCTTGGCATGCGCGAACAGGCCCTCCTGTGGCGCCTCAATTAGGTAATGCGGCAGGACCAGCACGCCGTCGCCGCCCGCGGCCTCGATCTGTCTGGCGGTCTCGACCGCGGTCGCGGTTCCCCAAGCCGTTCCTCCGACGATCGGGGTGGTCCCCGCTGCCTCCTTCGCGGCACCGACAATCTGCGGAACCTCGCCTGGGGTCAGGGAAAACAGTTCTCCCGTGCCGCCAGCGGCGAAGAGGACGCTCGCGTCGTAGTCATTGAGCCAAGAGATGTGGCGGCGGTAGGGTTCGGCGGCAAAGCGCAGATCTGCGTCGAACGGGGTCACCGGAAACGAAAGAAGCCCGGCTCCGAGCGCTGACTTGAGATATTGCGGGTCCATGATCGGCTCCTTCAGGGGTTGGTATCGTGACCGAGCAGGCTCGCGTCGATCAGATGCTGGGCGTAAGGGGTGGTGGCGCGGGCGGCCCCGATATCATCGGCCGTCAGCTCCTCCGAAAAGACGCCCTTCTCCATCACCAGAATGCGGTCGCACATGTGCGATACCACCGACAGGTCATGGGTGACGAAGAGATAGGTCAGCCCGCGCTCTTCGCGGCGGTCCGAGAGTAGGTTCAGGATCTCGGCCTGCACGCTGACGTCCAGTGCCGAGGTCGGCTCGTCCAGCAGAATTACCGGAGGCTCGACGATCAGGGCACGGGCGATGGCCACGCGCTGGCGCTGACCACCCGACAACTCGTGAGGAAAGCGGTCTGCGAAACCGGCAGGCAAGCCGACTTCCTCAAGGGCCGCGGCGATCCGGTCGGGGTCTGCGCGCAGTCCCATGCAGCGCGCGGCCTCGGACAGGGCCGTCCCGATCCGGTGGCGCGGGTGAAGCGAGCCGAAGGGATCCTGAAACACCATCTGCGCCAGCCGAAGATCGGCGATGCGCCGGACCTGTGGCATGTCGCGCCCGCCGATCTGGATCGACCCGCGCCAGCCCCGTTCCAGCCCGACGAGAGAGCGCAGGACGGTGGACTTGCCGCAGCCCGACTCGCCCACGATGCCGACGCTTTCTCCTTCGCCGATGGACAGGTCGATACCGCGCACGACATGATTGGCGGTCTCGCCTTCCCCGTAGGTAATATCCAGTTGGCGGATCTCGATCATATCCCGCCCTCCGATTCCAGTTTCGCAAGGGCCGCCCGGTCGGGTACCTTCAGACGGCGGACCGGAAGGCGTGGATCAGGCATCGCCGAGATCAGGCCACGGGTGTAGATGTGCTCGGCCTCTCCCAGATGGGCCAGTTCCTCGACCACCCGCCCTTTGTACATGACCGCGATCCGCTCGCAGAAAGCCGAAACCATGCGGATGTCGTGGCTGATTAGGATCAGTGCCGCCCCTTCCTGCTCGACCATCTCGTCCAGCAGATCCAGCACCTCGCCCCGGACGCTGACGTCCAGCGCCGACGTCGGCTCGTCCGCGATGACCAGCCGGGGCTTAGCCAGCAGCATCATCCCGATCATCACGCGCTGGCCCATCCCGCCCGAGATCTGATGCGGGTAGGCGTCGAGTACGCGACGCGGTTCGCGGATCCGGACCCGTTCAAGGATCGCTTCCGCCGCATCCCGCGCTTCTTTGCGCCTGTGACCAAGGTGCAAACGTGCGGCTTCGGCGACCTGAATGCCGATGGTCTTGACCGGATTCAGCGAATAGCGCGGGTCCTGCATGATCAGCGACATGCGCGCGCCGCGCAGCTTGTGCATCCGCCGCTCGGACAAATCCAGCAGGTCCTGCCCGTCGAAGCTCAGCCGGTCGGCCGTGACGCTGGCGAAAGGCGGCAGCAGCCGCATCAACGCGCGGCCCACGGTGGATTTGCCGGAACCGGATTCCCCGACGATGCCCAACTTTCCGCGACCCAGCGAAAGGTCCACCCCGTCGACCGCGCGCACGGCGCCGTTCGCAAAGCGGACGGTCAAGTTGCACACGTCCAAGATCTGATCGTTCTGCATGGTTCAGCCCCTCGTGTGACGTGGATCGAGTATGTCGCGCAGCGCATCGCCGGTGATGTTGAAGGCAAGGCTCGTGATTAGGATCGCGAAGCCCGGCATGACGGGCACCCACCAGTAATCCAGCATGAACCTGCGCCCCGATGAGATCATCGCCCCCCATTCCGCCAGCGGCGGCTGTGCGCCCAAGCCAAGGAATCCCAAGCTGGCGGCGGTCAACGTGATGACCGCCATGTTCAGCGTCAGACGAACGAGCACCGAAGGAATGCACATCGGCGTCACGTAGAAGAACAAAAGCCGCAGCGGTGACGCCCCGTACAGACGGGCAGCGGCGACGTAATCGGTGTTGCGCACCACCAGCGCTTCTGCACGGGCCAATCGGGCGACGGGCGGCCAGGATGTCAGAGAGATCGCGATGACGGCGGTGCCGAGCCCCGCCCCCATCGCCGCGGCGAAGGCCAGTGCCAGCACCAGCGCGGGAAAAGACAGGACGATGTCGGTAAAGCGCATCAGGATCGAATCCGTCCAGCCTCCGAAAAAGCCTGCGGCAACGCCAATGACCAGCCCCACCGGGCCGACGATAGCGGAAACGGAAAGGACCGTGCGCATCGTGATCCGCGCGCCCCAGATCAGACGGCTGAGTATGTCGCGGCCGAACTCATCGGTCCCCATGATGTGACCCCAGGACGGGGGCTGCAACGCTTGGGCCAGGTTCTGCCGGTTCGGATCGAAGGGCGCGATCCAGGGCGCCAGAAGGGCGACGAGGAGCAACAGCGCTAGAACGACGACGCCGACGACCCCCAGCGGCTCTTTCGCCATTTTGGACCCGAAGCTGCGCACCCTGTCCAGCCCCCGCAGTCGAGCGAAGCGGGACAGACCACGCGCTGGCACGTCGCCGCCGTCTGACATTTTGGTCGGGGTCGAATGGCTCATCGATCGGCCTCCTGCGTTCGCGGATCTAGAAACGTGTAGGCAATGTCGGACAAGAAATTCAGCACCATGAACGTAATCCCGATGGCGATGGTCGCCGCAAGGACGCCGTTAATGTCGCCGATCAGGAGCGCCGACGTCATGTACTGACCGATCCCCGGCCAGGAGAAGACGATTTCTGTTACAACGGCCCCCTCAAGAAGCGAGCCGTAGGAGATCGCGAGAATGGTCACGAGCTGGACCGCGATGTTGGGGAGTACGTGAAAGAAAAGGGTCCGCGTAGGCGAGACGCCCTTGGCGCGCGCCGCGATGACGTAGTCCTGGCCCAGTTGCTCAAGGGTGAAGGACCGCGTCATCCGCGTGATATAGGCCATGGCGGCATAGGCCAGCATGACGGCGGGCAGGATGATGTGCGACAGGGCATTGCGGAAGACCGCGTGTTCGCCGGCCAGCAGGCTGTCGATCAGGATCATGCCGGTCCGCGTCTCGACAAGGCCTTCGTAGTAGATATCGACCCGCCCGGGGCCGCCGACCCAGCCCAGCCAGGCGTAGAAGATCAAAAGCCCGATGATGCCGAACCAGAACACGGGGATCGAGTTGCCCACGAGGCTGAAGATCCGTGCGGTATGGTCGATCCACGTGTCGCGGTTGATGGCTGCGGCCAGGCCAAGCGGCACACCCACGATAAACGAGATCACGATGGCGAGCGTCGCAAGCTCGATCGTGGCGGGAAAGGCGCGGCGCAGATCCTCGGTCACCGGGTTGCCCGTAAGAGCGGCGATGCCCAGATCGCCCTGCACCATCTGACCAAGGTAGCGCCAGAACTGGACCAGAACCGGCTGGTCTAGTCCAAGTCGAGCGCGCATTGCGGCGTAGGCCTCCGGGCTTGCCAGCTCTCCTACGACGGCGCCGACTGGATCGGTGGGAAGAAGGCGGCCAATCACGAAGGTGATTGTGACCAGCACCAGCAGGCTGAGGACGAACTGAAGGAGTCGCCCTCCCAGCTTAGCCATGGTGAAACTTCGCATGTCGGTGCCTCCTTCCCTGGGGTCGATCAGTCGGTCTTTGCCACGTCTTCAAGACGCACGACCTGTTGCGGGTGCGGCTTGTAGCCCTGAACGCGCGTGCTGATCGCAAGCGGCAGAAACCGTTCGAACATCGGGAAGACCGCGGGGACCTCCTCCACGAACTGCTCCTGCATCTGCCGGAACAGCTCGGCCCGCACCTCGGGGTCGTTCTCCTTCATCGCCTGCGCCGTGATCTCGGTCAGACCGGGAATGTCCCAGGCGGAGCGCCAAACGAAGTTGCCCGCGTTGTTGGCCTCGCGCGAGTTGTCGGGGTTGGAGCTGAACTGCTCCATCGCACCCATCGCGTTCGGCATGTACGCCCCCGTCTGCGGGATCAGCAGATCGAAGTCGCGCGCCCGGTGCTGCGGAACGATATCCGCGCCTGACCCCTGGATCACGCTGGCGCTGATACCGATGTCGGCTAGTGCAGCCTGCACGGCGGTCGCAAGCTCGACCCTCGGGGTCTGCGCGATGGTCTTGATCGTCACCTCGAACCCGTCGGGATATCCCGCTTCTTCCAACAGGCGACGAGCCTCTTCGGGATCATAGGTCCATCCTTCGGGATCCGGAATGGCGCTGTCGTAGGAACTGGGCACGGGAATGTGGCGCGTGGTCCCGTATGGTCCAAGGATCGCCTGCTCGATGCCGGCATAGTCTATCGCCCGGAACAGAGCCTGCCGCACCTGCGGATTGGCCAGTTCCTCGCGCTCCATGTTCATGGCCAGCACATAGAAGCCACCAGTCGGAACCTCGACGATCTCGACGCCGTCCTGTTCGGTGAAGTAAGCAATATCGCCGGGGGTCAGCGACCCCGCGATGTCGATGTCGCCCCGCTCTAGCATCAGGCGTTCGACTTGGCTTTCGGGGGCATGCTGCATAACGACGCGGGCCAGTTCCGGCGCACCGTCCCAGTAATCTTCGCGCGCCTGCATGATGACGATCTCGTTGGGGGACCAGCGCTGCAAGGTGAAGGGGCCGGACCCGGCGGAGTTCGTGCGCAGAAACGCATTGCCTTGGTCGCCGTCGACCTCGTTTTCCATTGCGACCTCACGGTCCATGACCGAGGCGGCCACCTCTGCCAGACGGTAGAGCAGGAAATCGCCCGCCACGTCGCCCGTCAGATCGATGCGGAACGTCGTGTCGTCAACGACGTGCAGCATGTCGACGATGTTCTCGGCGGTGTAGCCGGTCGACTGAAGCTTCGCCGCCGGCGCCTGATTGAGCGTCATGAGTCGGGTCAACGACCAGACGACGTCCTCGGCGGTGACCGCCCGGCCGGATGCGAAAGTGGCATCGTCGCGCAGCTGAAACGTGATCGCGTCGTCCGTGATCTCCCAGCTTTCGGCCAGCTGCGGGCTCAGTTCGCCGTCTGCCGAAGAGGTCACAAGCCGGTCGTAGAGGTTGGCCATGATCTCCAGCGAGGTGGCTTCCTGACCCTGGTGCGGATCCAGCGAAATGACCTGCGCGAGCGATGTGCCGTAGACCAGCGTATCGGACGGTGTGTCTGCGAGGGCCGGGGGGCTGTAGGCGACGGCCGTCAGGGCCGTGGCTGTGACCAGAGCACTGGCAATTCGGTTACGTATTACGGAATTCATCGTGTTTCTCCTCCCATGGGTGCAGCAAACCTGCTACGATAAGGTAAATTCATAGGATGACATGACGACGTTTGTCAAACCTCAATCGCAAGGGATAGCCAATGAAAAAATCGGGACCGCGCAAATTGCGCCTTGCCGACACGATCGTCGAGCAGATCCGCGACGACATCGCCTCTGGACGTCTGTCGCCCGACGACCGACTTCCGACAGAGCCGCAGATGATGGAACAGTTCTCGGTCTCGCGTACAGTAATCCGGGAGGCGGTGGCGGAACTGCGCGCCGAAGGACTGGTGCGCACCGTCCAGGGGGCAGGCGCCTTCGTCACCGAGCGGCGACATGGATTCCGCCTGACGCTGACCCCGGACGAGGCGTCAGCGATCCCTCGCGCGCTGGAGATTCTGGAGTTCCGTATCGGGTTCGAAGCGGAAGCCGCGGCTTTGGCTGCCGTGCGTCATGGCCCTGCCGACGAGCATGAAATAACGGTCAGACATCGTCAGCTTTGCTTTTTGGTAGAGCAGGGAGAGCCCTCTGCGGAAGCGGATTTCAAATTTCATGTGGCCATCGCAGAGGCCGCTCATAGCCCCCTATATGTTCAGGCCATCAAGAACTTCGGACCGGAGGTGATTCCACGCTCGCACCTTCCCAACCAGCCACAGGCGCAGTCAAAAGAGTACCTCGCTTCGGTCCTCGCCGAACACGAGATCATCTCAAACGCAATCGGACGAGGCGACCCCCAGGTAGCCCATGCCGCCATGCGAGAACACCTCGAAAGCTCGCGCCTGCGATACCGCAAACTAGCGCGCCAGGCAGAAGACCTCTCGGTGGACGTGTCCGATAAATCATACTATGAATAACGTGGATCTTTTGAATTAGGATATGATAGGACCGGCCCATGAAGCTTGGAACACAACTCCCCGCCCGCGACGATGACGACTTTCGCGTCATGAAACAGCTTGGAGTCGAAACGATCTGTGCCGACCCCGAAGGGGTCTGGACGGACTGGTCACGCGACGCGCTGATCCGGCATCGCGAACACGTCGAAAGCTTTGGCCTAACGCTTGACATGATTGAGCTGCCCCTGCCGTCGGTGCCGCTGGAGAAAGCACTGTGCCCGGACGTGCTGTCGGCGGGACCGGACCGGGACCGCCAGATCGACGGGATCTGCAGGTTGATCGTCGCCTGCGCCGAAGCGGGCATCCCGGCGGTCAAATACAACTTCAACTACATCGGAATCCCGCGCAGTCCGGTCGAGCTCGGTCGTGGCGGGGCGCGCTGTTCGACCTTCCGCTGGGACTTGATGGATCAGAACGAACCCGGTCCCTTGGGCGAACTGGAGGAAGACGACATTTGGGACCGGGTTGACCATTTCTTGGGGCGTATCGTTCCCGTGGCCGAAGCCGCAGGCGTCCGCCTAGCCTGCCACCCACACGACCCTTACACGCCACCGGGCTACAAGGGGGTAACCCGGATCTTGGGCACGGTCGCGGGGATGGAAAAATTCGTCTCGATGCATGAAAGTCCGGTCCACGGGTTGAACTTTTGCATCGGAACCTTGGCCGAAATGCTGGACGATGTGAGTGAAGTTCCCGACATCACCCGCCGCTTCGCCGAGCGCGGAAAAATCAACAACATCCATCTGCGTAACATTCGGGGACGCAAATTGTCGTTCATGGAGGTCTTTCCGGACGAAGGCGATATCGATTTTCCGGCCGTCATCAAAGTTCTGAGGGATACGAACTACGAGCACATGATCATGCCTGATCATGCGCCAACGATCGACGGGCGAGACCCTGAAGGCCTCGCTTTCGCATTCTGCTACGGCTACATAGCGGCACTTTTGAAGGTGTCTTGATGGAATGCCCCCGCCGGAGTGGTTCACCTTTTGAATACACTTGTCCCGTTTTCAGGAGGGCAACGAGATGACAGGCAAATGAGGGAAGCCCGAGGATATCGTGCTGAAGCTACGGCAAGTTGGGGTCAGAACCAATTATCGGTGGCGTAAGCAAGACGGGGGCAGGAGCGGGAATCTGATCTTGCCGCGCGCTTGCGCGGCCTGAACTGCCGGTTTGAGCCACGTTCCGTTCGAATGCGGCGGGCTGCTCCAACTCAGTGCCAAGTAACCTCCATTGCCAGAAAAATCCCGAAATGGTCGGAATTGTCATAATCCTCATTCTAAGTAATTTTGGGTAAGTGCAAAGTTAGTGGACTGCCCCCATAGAGTGGTCCGGGTTGATTGTTAGTGCATCGTCGGTCTTTGGTTTATTGGAACGAATGTTTCTGGTGAGGGCGGGCGGTATCCCAGCGAGCTGTGCGGCCTGACTGTGTTGTAATGGCGGCGCCATCGCTCAATCAGGATCCGGGTCTCCCTGAGCGAATGGAAGACCTCAGCGTTCAGCAATTCGTCACGGAACCTGGCAATAGCATCGCGGCAATTGCGCGTGTCGTGGGCATCGTCTGCGGTCACGCTGCCGATCTCCTGCTTAAGTAAAATTTGACTGAGCAAATCGGGCAGCTTTGGCGCATCGCCGATGTGGTTTCTGGTGAACTAGACCGCCTGGATCTCCAGCGTATGCTCGTTAATTCCGAAGTGGATCTTGCGCCACAAGTATCGTTTCGAGCCGCTATCCTTTCGCGCGTGCCACTTGCCTTCGCCCTCGACCTTTATACCCGTGCTATCGACCAGAAGATGCAGCGCGCCTCTGGAGCCGCGATACGGGATGTTCACGGCGAGAGCCTTCTGGCAACGTAACAGGCTGCGGAAATCTGGCACCTTCCACTCCAGGCCGACCAGCTTCAACAGGTTTTCCACAAATGCCGTGGTCTGGCGTAACGCCACGCCGAACAACACCTTTATGGTGAGATAGGTCCGAACGGCGGCATCGCTATAGGTCTGCTGGCGGCTGCGTTTGCCGGTGGATGCAGCCTTCGACTTCATCTTGGGGTCGAGCCAAATTGTCCGCGAACTCCGGCGTTTTAAGTGCCTCGATACAGGCCAGCCAATTCATCGTTTTTTAGGTCGTGGGGGCGGGTTTGCTCACGCCTGTCAGCTACCACGGTGGATCCATAAGATGAACTCTTCACCTGTTTTGTGCAACAGGGCCCATTAACAGTCCACGTGCCTTTTCTGTCAGCCCATACCTTTGAGCATACTCGGCGAGAGCAACTTCAAGGTCAGCTATACGCGTCTGTTCATCGGCCATTTAGTGTCCTCCGGTTCTTAGACACTTTACCCGGTAAAATCTTAAGATTTGGTTACTAGATGTCTGCTTGTGGCGCTTGTGCCAAATTCAATAGCGAGTTCCGAGCAAGAGCTTGAGATACTGACCACTGGCTAGGCGAAGACTTGAATTTTGGCTTCGGACGGCAAGATTGAGACGTAGCTTTCATGCTTGACGATCAATCGAGGTCCGCGCTGTCTTAGTTTTTACTTGTTGAACGTTTTTACTAATAATTCGGGACTATCTTCGTATAGTAGATACCGTAAAGAACGCCCCTTCGCTGCTGCCAGGATTACTCGTCTTCTATAGGAAACCCGTTCTGGTCTAGCCACTCTTCCACCATGCGGCGCACCATTTCGGGTCGGTTCGGAAGGTCTGCAATTTCTCTCCTGGCGTCATCGATACGATCGACGGTTTTTTTTAGCATACGGACGTTTATAGCCAGTGTATCGACAACTGGTCGGCCCTTTTTTGACATTTTCTGCTCCATGGATTGACAGCGCTATCTAACCATGGCATACGTATGGATGCAAGAGTTGCAGCTCTCGCACCCATACTGAACACCTAGATCCTAAGGAGATCTCGATGTCTAACACTGCCTCTAACACGCCTGTCGGCGTGTCCAACACCCCTTCCATCACGCCTGTCGGTGCTCCGGGAGCCCCCTCCCCGCATCCGTCGCCGGAGCTTGCCCGCGCATTCGCGGCTTTCGCTGCCTGCCTCCATCTCACCCGTGCTGCCATCGAAGCCGAGGCGGCCGTCGAGACGCTGGGGTCCGACCCTTCCGTGATGCGGTTCGCGGATGCGGCCGCGGACGCCTGGGCCCGGGCGGACGAGGCCTTCTGGGCGTTCCGCTTTGGTAGGAATGCGCCGTCGGACCTCTCCGAAGCCGCCTGGGTGTTCCTGCTCCTGTTCGAGGACGACGGCGACGATCTTGCGCGGCTGTCACAGCGCGGGGGCGGCATTCGCCACCGTGCGCAGGTCTGCGCGCGCAGCCCGCTGCCGGGTGAGCGTATCCTGGCAGAGCCGCTGCATGCCGCGGCCGACCTGCTCGAAGAGATGATATGGATCGCGCTTGCGGATCACACCGCGCGCACCGGCCAGGAAGAGCCTTGGACCGACTGGGGTCTCTGAACCCGCCCGGTCTTTCCTCTCCTTCCTTCTCTGCCTGACCGTATTGGCACCCGAACCTTTCCGGGTGTCCCCGGTCGATCTTTGTCCAGGTTCATCTCTCTTCGAAAGGAGCGTTCCCATGAACGATCTTCCTAACCACTTTGTCATCGACGGGCTCGTCCACCCCGCCCTTCCCATGCCTCTCAAGCCGTCTTGGATCGAGGGCGCCGCAGACGACGGTTTCGACCTGCTCGGCCGCGCCCGGGACCGCTACCACGGTGTTCTGCGCTGCCGCAGCTGCGAGACCCTCTCGCTCACGCGCATCAACGTGTTCCGTGACCACACCGCGCCGTGCCGTGCCTGCATCCGGGACCGGCGGGAGGCTGACGCCGCGACCCTCGGCGCCGAGTTGCTCGGGCCCGATCCCCGCGACCGGCACTACGGGCACTACCGGCTGTCCTGCGGCCACACCGTGCGGCGTCAGTTTCATCGCATGACCACCGCTGCCGCGGGTGGCCATGCCATCGACTGCGAGACCTGCCGCGAGGTGCGCTATGCCGATGAGGCCCGTGCTTTCGGGTGGACGCTTGTCGGGCCGGCCACCAGCGGCCGCAGCGGCTACCGCCGCTACCGGCACGGCTGCGGGCACGGGCAGGACATCAGCATCGGCAACATGGCCTGGGGGGACTGCTCCTGCGGCGGCTGCGGCACCGACTGGTCCGGGCAGCCGTCCTTCGTCTACCTCTTCCGCATCGACCTCGCCGGCCTGCCGGTGGTGAAGCTGGGCTACAGCGCCCGGCCCGCGAAGCGGCTGCGGCACCAGCTCGGGATCGACCGGGCGGTCCGCACCGAGGTCCTGCGGGTGGTGCAGATGGCCTCCGGCAATCTCGCGGTGCGCGACGAGAGTGCGTGCCACCGCCACATGCGCGAGGCACACCCCGGCGCGATCGTGCCGAAGGCAGTCTTCGGCGACGCGATCAACACGCAAGGCGAGATCTACCACGCCACCGCCCTGCCCGTCCTGCAGGCCCTCCTCGACCGGATCGCGGCGCGCCACGGCGGCCCGGATAGCTCCGGCTGACACCAAGGGAGGGTCCCGT